>NZ_JACSQJ010000009.1 GCF_014836665.1 Luteimonas colneyensis | reverse complement strand
CCATCCGGCCGTTCCCGCTGGGGAGCCGCACATATTAGCGCGGTTTCGAAGAACGTCAACACCCTGTGAAGGATCTTCCCGCCTCCGCCCCCCACTCCGTTCCGTGTCGGCCACGTCGTGCGGGGCGCGCATTGTGCACGCTTCAGCCCGGCGTGGGAAGGCTCTATTCGAACTTCATTGCGATGGCGCGACGTCGTCCGCGTCCTGCAACGCCTCCAGCAGCCCGCACAGGCTGCGCAGGTCCTGTGCGTTGTGCAGGCCCACCCGCCGCAGCTTCGAGGCGCTGCCCCCGCGCAGGTAGGCCAGCCAGGCCCCCGGCGCCTCCGCGCCGGGCAGATCGTCTTCGCGCAGCACGCCCAGCAGTTCGCGCTCGGCCGTCGCCAGGCGGCAGTTCGCCCAGACGCCGCGGTAGCGCCGCCGCATCGGATGCAGCAGGTCGAGGTGGCGCAGCGCAGGCAGCGGATCGGCCATGCGCGCCAGGCGGTAGCGGGTGGAAAGCAGCGGACGGTCGTAGCTCTTGCCGTTGTAGCTGAGCAACACGGTCCCGGGCGACAGCCAGCGCGCGAAGGCTTCCAGCATGGCGTCCTCTGCGGCGAGGCGCGTGATGCACAGCTGCCGGATACGCAGGCCGCCGGCACGCCAGTCGGCCGCGCCGATCATGAACGCGCGCGTGCCGGTACCACCGGCCAGTCCCGTCGTCTCGGTGTCGAAGGCCAGCACCCGGTCGCGGGACACCGCCTCCTGGCCGATGCCGTGCAGCCGCAGCATCGCTTCGCCCGCTGCCCACGGTACCCACTGCTCGTGATAGCGCAGGCCCGGGGAGATTTCCTCGCCCGGAAGGGCGCGATCGACGCTGCGCGCCGCGGCCGCGACTGAAGGCGCGCGGACCTTCAGCAGCGTGCGCAGCTGGGCGATGGTCGCCTCGCGGGAAAGGCCAGCGGTCGTCGGTACGCGCAGGGCCGGCGCGGAGACCGGCGCGACGGTCGGAATGCCCTCGCGTGCCATCGCTCGCGGGCGCTCCGCAACCGGCGCCGCTCCCGCCTGGCTGCGCAGCCCCGCCAGCTTCCTGGCCAGCGCGCTCATGCCGCAGCCAGCAGGTCGAGCACGCGCAGTGCCAGCGCGCGCGGCGTGTCCGCGCCGCCTTCGTCGGCCTCGAGGATCGGCCCCACGCAGGCGGGGCAACCGGCGTCGCAGTCGCAGCCGACCACCACCGCGCGCGCCTGCGCCACGAGTTCGTCGCAACGCTCGTACAGCGGTGCAGACAGGCCGATGCCGCCAGGATAGTTGTCGTAGAGATAGATGGTGGGCGTGAAGCGGCCGGGCGCGGACAGCAGCATGGCGCCGCCTCCGTCGCCGGCCAGCGGAATGCCATCGCCGTCGACGCCGACCTCGCCGCCGGGCAGCCGGATTTCAACTGCGTCGGCCGCAGGGTCACCGCCGGCCAGCGCCTCGCCCTGCGCCCCCCGCAGCTGTCCGCGGCCGCGTGCATCCCGACCCGCGAACCAGGCACCGTCACCGCTGCCCACCGCCTTCAGCAGGTCGCGCGATTCCGCCATCACCGCCACCTGGGCCACCAGGTGCAGGGCATGTGCCGCCCCCAGGAACCCGTCCAGCGCCTCGTGCCGCATGGCGAAGGCATCCTCCAGCACGCGCTGCGGCAGCTGCCACCACACCGCGCTGGTGTGCATTTCCTGGTCGGGCAGCGTGACCGGGCCGTAGCCGATGTTCTCGTGGGTGTGGAAGCGGATCTTCTTGTAGCCCGACACGCGCCGCAGCACGTGCACCTCGCCCATGTGCGCGGAGCCCTGCCCGGCCGGCGCCTGTTCGGCGTCGTCGAGCACCTTGAGCTTCGTGTAGTCGATGGCGTCGGTGTAGTAGTCGACCTGCGTGCGGCGCACATAGGCCTTGCGCCCCTCCCAGTCGAGGCGTTCGACCTGGAAGGGGTCGGACTGGACCATGTGGATGGCGCCTTCGTACAGCGTCAGCGCCGCGGCGGAATAGTCGACCTCGGCGATGATCACCTGGCGGCCATCGGTGCGGTCGACGACCACGAAGTTGCCGTCGGCCACCGAGCGCAGGTTCACCGCCTGCGCGGGATAGCTGTCTGCGATCCACTCCCAGCGCTCGCCCTCGTGGTGCAGCACGCCGCTCTCGGCCAGCACCTCCAGCCACGGGCCCGGCTCCACGGGACCGAACCCGTCGCCGTCGCGGAAGGGCAGCTCGAAGGCGGCGCAGCGGATGTGGTCGAGCAGGATCAGCGGCTGGTCGGGCTCGATCCGCGCGTGCTCCGGGCTGGCCGCGGCGAAGAACTCCGGATGCCGCACCACGTACTGGTCCAGCGCCTCCGAACTCGCCACCAGCACGCCCAGCGAGGCCTGCTGCCGGCGCCCGGCGCGACCAAAGCGCTGCCAGGTGGCGGAGATGCTGCCCGGATAGCCGTTGAGCACCACCACGTCCAGGCTGCCGATGTCGACGCCAAGCTCCAGCGCCGAGGTGCTGACGATGCCGTCGATGCGCCCGGCGCGCATGTCCTGCTCGACCGCGCGCCGCTCGGTCGGCAGGTAGCCGCCACGATAGGCACGGATGCGCCGCGGCTTGCGCGGGTCGTGGTCGAAGACCTCCTTCAGGTACTTCGTCAGCACCTCGACCATCGAGCGCGACTGGCAGAACACGAGCGTCTTCAGGCCCGCACGGATCGCCAGCCGCGCGATGCGGTTGGACTGCGAGCGCGCGGAGGCGCGGATGCCCAGGTCCGGGTTCACCACCGGCGGGTTCCACAGCAGCACGTGGCGGTCGCCGCGCGGCGCGCCGCTGTGCTCGATCACCTCGACATCCTCCACCGCCGCCTCGATCAGCGCGCGACCGTGCTCGCCGGCGTTGCCGATGGTCGCCGAGCACAGGATGAAGGTCGGCGACGCGCCGTAGAACGCGCACACCCGCTTCAGCCGCCGGATCACGTTGGCGACGTGGCTGCCGAACACGCCGCGATAGGTGTGCACTTCATCGATGACCACGTAGCGCAGGTTCTCGAAGAACTGTGCCCACTTGGTGTGGTGCGGCAGGATGCCCTGGTGGAGCATGTCGGGATTGCTGACCACGATGTCGCTGCTGACCCGGATCGCGCGGCGCGCGTCGCCCGGCGTATCCCCGTCGAAGGTGGCGGCGCGCAGCCCCAGGTCGCCGGCGGCGTTGAGCTCCAGCAGCTCGCTCACCTGGTCCTGGGCCAGCGCCTTGGTCGGGAACAGGTACAGCGCCTTGCCGCGCTCGGCCAGGGCGCTGGCCACGACCGGCAGCGTGTAGCAGAGCGATTTGCCCGACGCGGTGGGGGTGGCCACGACGAGGTGGCGCCCGGACCGGGTCGCGTCCCAGGCCCGGGCCTGGTGGCTGTACAGGCGCTCGATGCCGCGTGCCCGCAACGCACCGGCGAGGGCTTCGGGCAGGTCGTCGGGAAACGGGGCGTACTCGCCGTCCTGGCCCGGCAGCACCAGGCTGCCGGTCACGCGACCCGGATACTTGGCCTCGAGCCTTGCGGCCAGCGTGCCGCCACCCGGCGCGTCATTGGCTGCGGCACCGTGCCGGTCGGAAAAGGCGAGCCCTCGGGCAGGCGTGGCGATCGCGTTCAATGCAGGCTCCGGCGGCGGGGGCCGCGATGCTCCCGCGGCCGCGTCTCACCGGCTGAGACCCGGGCCCGCCGCCGCATTTCGTGCCGGCTCCGGCGCCAATCCGGCTGGCGCCTGACCGCAGGCGCCGGGCTTCCGCGGTTGCTTGGAATCGACCCGGGACGCGCCCTGCCGGCCGCACCGTTGCCCTCGCGTTGACGCACCCCGGACCACAGTGGGCCTCCGCCCGATGGAGCCCGGTCATGGCCAAGTCCAATCCCACCCGTCCCAACGCCCCCAGCGACGAATCCAGCCTCGACGACGGCACCGACCTGCCCGAGACCCGGGGCCCGGCCCTGAAAGACCCGCGCGCGACCGCGGCCATCGACAACATCGGCGTAGATCAAGGCGCCGATTTGCTGGACGTGGCGCTGGACGACCAGCCCGGCGACGTCGACGCCGACGGCCGCTCCTTCGCCGACGACGTGCGCAGCGACACGATCAGCGACGACGAGGCGCGCGAGCGGCGCTGACGCCCCCTTCACCCCGCGGGGCTACCCGGGCAGCGGCTGCAGCGACGGAGTCCGGCGCGCTGCAGAGACCGGTCCGGCCGTGCGCCTCGCCCCTCCGGGTGGCCGATGCTGCGATCATGAGCGGCATGGACACCCCGATTCCTCCCGCGTTCTCCACCCTCCCGCTGCCCGAGGCGCTGCTGCGCGGCGTCGATGCGCTCGGCTACGCCGCGATGACCCCGGTGCAGGCGCAGTCGCTGCCGCCGATCCTCGAGGGCCGCGACCTCATCGCCCAGGCGCCTACCGGCAGCGGCAAGACCGCCGCCTTTGGCCTCGGCCTGCTGCACCGGCTGGACGCCGGCGCCGTGCAGACCCAGGCCCTGGTGCTGTGCCCCACGCGCGAACTCGCCGAGCAGGTGGGCGGACAGCTGCGCAGGCTGGCCACCGGCGTGCCGAACGTGAAGCTCAGCGTGCTCTGCGGCGGCATCCCGCTGGCGCCGCAGCTGGCCTCGCTGTCGCATGCGCCCCACGTCGTCGTCGGCACGCCCGGACGCATCCTCGAGCTGCTCGCGCAGGGCGCGCTCGACCTGCGCGGCGTGCGCACCTTCGTGCTCGACGAAGCCGACCGCATGCTCGACATGGGCTTCGAGGACCAGATCCGCGACATCGCGCGCCAGGTGCCGCGCGACTGCCAGCGCCTGCTGTTCTCGGCGACCTTCCCCGACGCGATCCGCACGCTCGGCAAGGCGATGCTGCGCGACCCGGCCGAGGTCAGCGTCCAGGGCGCCGCCCACGCCCCCGCGATCGAACAGCGCATCGTCGACGCCGACCCGGCGCGCAAGGCGCCGCTGCTGGCCGCGCTGCTGCTCGAGCACCGGCCCGAATCGTGCGTGGTGTTCTGCAACATGCGCCGCGACGTCGACGAGGTCGCGGGCTCGCTGGCGCACTACGGCTTCGACGCGCTGGCGCTTCATGGCGACATGGAGCAGCGCGACCGCGCCGAGACCCTGCTGCGCTTCGCCAACCGCAGCTGCAACGTGCTGGTGGCCAGCGACGTCGCGGCGCGCGGCCTCGACATCGACGACCTGGCGGCGGTGGTGAACTACGACGTCCCGTCGGATCCCGACACCTACATGCACCGCATCGGCCGCACCGGACGCGCCGGCCGCACCGGCCTGGCGCTCACGCTGTGCACCCCGGACGAGCTGCGCCGGATGGAGGCGATCGAGGACCACCAGTTCCGCACCCTGCCGCGCGAGCGCGGGCAGCCGGTGGACGGCCGGCCCAAGGGCGTGCCGAAGGCCGCGATGGCGACGCTGCGCATCGACGCCGGCAAGGGCGACAAGCTGCGCCCCGGGGACATCCTCGGCGCGCTGACCGGCGATGCCGGGCTGTCGGCGAAGGCGATCGGCAAGATCGACGTGCAGGCCACGCGCTCCTACGTCGCGATCACCCGCGCGCAGGCGCCGCAGGCGCTGGTGCGGCTGCGCGAGGGGAAGATCAAGGGACGCCGCTTCCGGGTGTCCGCGCTCTAGGCGCCTACAGCCGTTCGGCCAGCGCCGCGGCGAAGGCCGCGCCGCGGCCGGGATCGACGCCCAGGTAGAAGTCGGGCTCGATCAGTTCGGCCTCCATCAGCAGCCAGCGGCCGTCGGCGTCGGGCACCATGTCGATGCGCGCGTAGAGCAGCGGCTCGCCGATCGCGGCCAGGACCCGTTCCGCCAGCGCGAGCGCGCCTGCCGGCGGCTGCGCGAGCACGGTGTAGCGGCCGCCGAAGGTTTCCTGCACGCGGAAGTCGCCGGGCAGCGGACGCTTGTTCACCACGTGCGACAGACGGCCGCCGAAGTACAGCAGCGAGGTTTCGCCTTCGTCCAGGATGGTGGGCAGGAAGGGCTGCACCATGATGTCCGCCGCGTCGTCACCGCCGCCGTCGCCACCGTCCGCGGCCTGCCCCAAGCGCGCCAGCACCGCGTCGATGCCGTCGCGCCCGAAGCGCCACGTCTTCCATGCACCACCCGACACCGACGGCTTGGCGATGAGCTCGTCCGCGCCGGTGGCCTCGAATACCTGCTCCAGCTGCGCCCGTGCCAGCCGCCGGCTCCACGCCGTGTGCGGGATCGCCACGCCCTCGCCGGCAAGCCGCGCCAGGTAGCGCTTGTCCGAGTTCCAGGACAGCACCGCGGGCGGGTTGGACATCGGCAGGCCGGCCTCGTCCCAGGTGCGGCAGGCGCGCAGCCAGCGCGCGTGGTCGACGTGGTAGTTCCACACCAGCAGCGGCAGCACGTGCGCGAACCCGTGCAGCCCGGACGCGTCATCGACGTGCTCCGCCCACGGCGTCGGCACCGCGCGGATGCCCTGCACGGCCAGCGCCGACTGCAGGCGCGCCAGCACCGGCGGCCAGACCTCGGCGTGGTCGCCATGGGCGGGATCGGGCACGAGGATCGCGACCTCGATCATGCCGGGATTCACGCTCCGTCGCTCCCGGCCAGGCCCACGCGCGCATGCCTCCGGCCCCAGGCGAAGTAGATCGCCGTGCCGATCGCCAGCCAGACCGCGAAGCGCACCCAGGTGAGCGTGGTGAGGTTGAGCATCAGGTAGAAGCACAGCAGCGCCGACACGATCGGCAGCACAGGCGAAAACGGCACGCGGTAGCCACGCTTGAGCTCCGGCCGCGTCCGCCGCAGCACCACCACGGCGATGCTGACCAGCACGAAGGCCGACAGCGTGCCGATGTTGATCATCTCCTCGAGGATCTCGACCCTGGTGAAGCCGGCCAGCAGGGCCACGGCGGCGCCAGTGATCAGCTGCAGGCGCACCGGGGTCCTGCGGGTTTCCGAGGTGACGCTGAGCCAGCGCGGCAGCAGGCCGTCGCGGCTCATCGCCAGCAGCACGCGCGACAGGCCCATCAGCAGCACCATGATCACCGTGGTCAGGCCCACGAGGATGCCGACCGAGATCACCTGCGCCGCCCACGGCGCGCCGACGGCGATGAAGGCCGTGGCCAGCGACGGATTCTCGACCGCGGCCAGCATGGTGTACGGCACCATGCCGGTCAGCGCGATCGCCACGCCGATGTAGAGCAGGGTCACCAGCGCGAGGCCACCAAAGATGCCCAGCGGCAGCGTGCGCTGCGGATCCTTCACTTCCTCCGCGGAGGTCGCGACCACGTCGAAGCCGATGAAGGCGAAGAACACCAGCGCCGCACCCGACAGCACGCCTGCCACGCCGTAGGTCGCCGGCGCCGCGCCGGTGAGCCATGAGAACAGCGGCTGCGCCCACACGTCCGCGCTGCCACCCGTCGTCGGCACCGCGGGCGGAACGAAGGGCGAGAGGTTGTCGGCGTTGAAGTACGTCAGCCCGACCACGATCACGAACACCACGATGCCCACCTTGATGATGGTGAACACGTTGTTGACCCGCGCCGACATCTTGGTGCCCATGATCAGCAGCGCGGTGAACACGCCGACGATGAACAGCGGCCCCCAGTCCATCCCCAGTCCGAGCACGCTGATGGTGGTGGGTATGTGCACGTCGAACAGCTCGAAGACCGTGGCCAGGTAGATGCCCCAGTACTTCGCGATCACCGCGCCGGCGGTGAGCAGCTCGAGGATCAGGTCCCAGCCGATGATCCACGCCAGGAACTCGCCGAGCGTGGCGTAGGTGTAGGTATAGGCGCTGCCCGCGACCGGGATGGTCGAGGCGAACTCGGCGTAGCACATGATGGCCAGGGCGCAGGCCAGCGCGGCGAGCATGAAGGACACGGTCACCGCCGGGCCAGCGAAGCTGCCCGCCGCGCGCGCGCCCACCGAGAAGATGCCGGCGCCGACCGCCACCGCCACGCCGAGGATCATCAGATCCCAGGCGCTGAGCGAGCGCTTGAGCTGGCGCCCGGGCTCGGCGGCGTCGGCGATGGTCTGCTCGATGGACTTGGTGCGGAACAGGCTGCGCGACGGGCTGGCCTGGGCGCGACGGGGCTGGTTCATCCGGATTGGGCTCGTGTCGGGACGGAAGCGCCGCGTCCGCCGGCCGGGCCGGCCGCACGCGGCAGGCGATCGAGACTACGCCGCCTGCGGAGGCCGGGACAATGCCGAAGGTCCGGCACGGGGCGCTATCCTTGCGCGATGTCCCTGCGCACCGTCCATGCCACGCGATACGTCACGCCGCTGCGCGAAGGCGGCTCCATGCCGGCGATCGTCGAAGCCGACGACGACGGCATGTACGTGCTCAAGTTCCGCGGCGCGGGCCAGGGCCCGCGGGCGCTGGTGGCCGAACTGGTGTCCGGCGAGATCGCCCGCGCGCTCGGGCTGCCCGTGCCCGAGATCGTGTTCCTGGAGCTGGACGTGGAGCTGGCGCGCACCGAGGGCGACCCCGAGATCCAGGAGCTCATCCGCGCCAGCGGCGGGCTCAACCTCGCGCTCGACTACCTGCCGGGTGCGGCGAATTTCGATCCCGTGGCGGAGCAGCCGTCCGCCCGCCTCGCATCGGAGATCGTCTGGCTCGACGCCTTCACCAGCAACGTCGACCGCAGCGCGCGCAATCCCAACCTGCTGGTCTGGCACGGCGAGCTGACGCTGATCGACCACGGCGCGTCGCTCTACTTCCACCACGGCTGGAACGGCGACACCTCGGGCGCCGGCAAGCCCTTCCCGCTCATCCGCGACCACGTGCTGCTGCCGCTGGCCACCGGGCTGGCGCAGGCCGATCGGACGCTCAGTGCGCGGCTGCCGGACGAACGGATCGCCGACATCGTCTCCTGGATCCCGGACGACTGGCTCGACGGCCCCGATGCCTTCGGCACGCCCGACCAGCAGCGCGCCGCCTACGCCACCTACCTGCAGCAGCGACTGGCGTTGCCGCACGCCTTCGTCGAGGAGGCCGAACGTGCGCGCGCATGACAGCTACGACTACGCGGTGATCCGCGTGGTCCCGCGCGTCGAGCGCGGCGAGTTCATGAACGTGGGCGTGATCGTGTCCTGCGAGAAGACCGGCTACCTCAAGGCCGCCGTGGAGCTGGACGAGGCGCGCCTTCGCGCGCTCGATCCCCGCGTGGACCTCGCCACGCTGAGGCGCCACCTCCAGGCGATGCAGCGAATCTGCGCCGGCGGTCCCGACGCCGGGCCGATCGGCCTGCTGCCGCAGCGCGCCCGCTTCCACTGGCTGACCGCGCGGCGCAGCGCGATCATCCAGACCTCGACCGTGCACATGGGCCGCTGCGGCGACATGGACGCGATCGTCGAGCACCTGATGGAGCGGATGGTGCGGGTGGCCGCCGACTGAGCCGACGCGACCGCCTTACCTGGCCGGGCCCGGATCCCATTCGAAGACCTCGGCCAGCGGCGTCCCCAGCGCGTGCGCGATGCGGAACGCCAGTTCCAGCGACGGCGCATAGCGGCCGGCCTCGAGCGCGATGATGGTCTGGCGGGTGACCTGGCAGGCCTGGGCCAGCGCTTCCTGCGTCATCCCGGTGCGCTCCTGGCGCAGCTGGCGGATGTGGTTGGTGACCGCGGTGCGCGCCACGCGGCTCAGCGCCGATCCAGCCAGTGGCGCACGGCGCTCGCGCCGTTGTCGACCAGGCAGCCGACCATCAGTACCAGCACCAGCAGGTTCGCGATCATCGGCAGGGTGGCCCACTCCAGCCGGTCCGCGGGCGAGATGCCGAGCAACACGGCCAGCCCGACGATCATCGCGGTGACCGCGTGGCGGGACCAGCCTGCGGCCTCGCGCTCGATCTCGCGGTCGCGCTCGTCCTCCTGCACGCGGTCCTTCCAGCGCCTGCCGACCGTGGACGAGAGCACGGTCCACGCCACGAGGAGCAGCACCAGGTTGCGCCCCACCTCCCGCGCCTCCGGGCTGTCGGCGAGGTTCGGGGTCTGGAACACGTGCATGCGCGCGACGAAGTAGAGCACTGCGACGGTCATGAAAACGGTGCCGATCCACGCCTTCCATTCCGCGGGCGACACCTGCAGTTCGGCGTCGGTCAATGACAGCCGCCAGACCCCGTGCAGCGCGCTCCAGGTCGACAGCACCAGGACGGCGAACCCGATGGAACCCAGGTCGAGGCCGAACACGGACTCCGCGCCCGCGAGGAGCATCCACAGCCCCAGTCCGGAAGCGGCGAGCAGCATGGGCAAGGCAAGGCGACGCGTGGCCATCGGGAACCCCACTCGGGAATGTAAAAAATAACTTACATCCGGGCCTGGAGCGATGTCAAATTATTTTGACATGCCGGAGCAGCGGGACCGAGCGTCAGCCGACGCGGAAGATCGGCTGGTGGCGACGCAGGTCGTGGCGTGGATGGGGGAGGTAGCGACTGCGCGCGTAACCGGTGAACTGTCGGGCGCTCCGGCGTGGGGAGCCGCCGTGCGGCTCGCGGGTGCCGGCGGGATGGGCATGCGGCAGGCCGGCCTGGATGCGCGTGATGCTGGTGGCCGGCGTGGATCGACGTCGCGCGGGCGCGACGCGGGACGTGCGGGCGGGAAACAGGGACAGGATGGTGTGCTTGAGATGACTGGTGATGTTGATCCTCCACAAATTTAATGAAAACAGCATGTTACTGGACATATTGTAACACATGAGCCTATTCAGGAACCGCGAGCACTGGCCCGGCGACGCAGGCAGGCGTGCTTGACCCCGGTCATGGCAGGCGTGCGCCAGTGCATCGACGATGTGCACACACCCACCGGCCTGCAGCCAAGGAGTTGCCATGAAGATCGCCCCTGCCGCCCTGTCCACCATCGCGCTGGCGCTGGCGATCGCGCCCGGCCTGGCCCTGGCGCAGCACGACCACGGCACGCACGCCGCACACGCCGGGCCAGCCGACCATGCCGCCCCGGCCGCGATTCCGTCCGACCATGTGCGCTGGACGCCCGATGCGCCGCTGGTGGACGGCATGGGCCAGGTCCGTAAGGCCGTCGCCACCCTCGCCCATCTCGAAATGGGCCATCTCGGCGAAGCCCACGTGCTCACGCTGGCCGGCGACGTCGATGCCGCCGTCGAATCCATGTTCGCCAACTGCAGGCTGGAACCCGAGCCCGACGTGGCGCTGCACGGCATCCTCGCCCGCCTGATGGCCGGATCGAAGGCGCTGCGCGACGCTCCCGCCGACCCGGCGCCGGTGGGCCCGATGCGCGATGCGCTGGCCGACTACGAGCGGCTGTTCGACGATCCGGCAGGCGACGACAGGCGCTGAGCGGCCATCCTCGCGGCTCGGCCCAGGCTGACCCGGCGCCGGCTGTCCCGGCCCACGCCGGCAGCCCTCAGCGCGTCGCCGGCGCCCGGTACATGGCCGCGCTGATGCACGAGAACAGGCTGACCACGAACCAGCCGAACGGGAACAGCGTCAGCGTCAGCAGCCAGGTCACGGCGCCGGCGATGCAGCCGGTGGCGAACCAGAGGATGGCCGACATCACGCGCCCCTGGACCAGCTGGCCGAGACCCGGGACGATGAGGCTGCAGATGGCGGCAATGACGTTGCCGGTGGAACCTTGCCCGGTACCCATCGTTCAATACTCCTGTGGATCAGTGTCGCGGATCAGGCGTCCGCATCGATGTACAGGACGGACGCCACGCCCGATATGTGACGCTCAGGCCATCGGCAGCTTGAGCCCCTGCTCCTTCGCGCACTGCTTCGCGATGTCGTAGCCGGCATCGGCATGGCGCATCACGCCCGTGCCCGGGTCGTTCCAGAGCACGCGCGCGATGCGGCGGTCCGCGTCCTCGCTGCCGTCGCAGACGATCACCACGCCGCTGTGCTGGCTGTAACCCATGCCGACGCCGCCGCCGTGGTGCAGGCTGACCCAGGTCGCGCCGCCGGCGACGTTGAGCATGGCGTTGAGCAGTGGCCAGTCGCTGACCGCGTCGCTGCCGTCGGCCATGGCCTCGGTCTCGCGGTTGGGGCTGGCCACGCTGCCGCTGTCGAGGTGGTCACGACCGATCACCACCGGCGCCTTCAGCTCGCCGTTGCGCACCATCTCGTTGAACGCCAGGCCCAGGCGGTGGCGCTGGCCCAGGCCGACCCAGCAGATGCGCGCCGGCAGGCCCTGGAAGGCGATGCGCTCGGCGGCCATGTCCAGCCAGTTGTGCAGGTGCGGGTCGTCGGGAATGAGTTCCTTGACCCTGGCATCGGTCTTCGCGATGTCCTCGGGGTCACCCGACAGCGCGACCCAGCGGAAGGGCCCGATGCCGCGGCAGAACAGCGGCCGCACGTAGGCCGGCACGAAGCCCGGGAAATCGAAGGCGTTGGCGCAACCCTCGTCCATGGCCATCTGGCGGATGTTGTTGCCGTAGTCCACGGTCGGGATGCCGCGGGCGTGGAAGGCCAGCATCGCCTCCACATGGACGCGCATCGACTGCTTGGCGGCGTCGCGCACCTGCTCCGGGTTCGCCTGCTGCCTTTCCAGCCACTGCTCCACGGTCCAGCCGATGGGCAGGTAGCCGTGCACCGGGTCGTGCGCGCTGGTCTGGTCGGTGACGCAATCCGGACGCACGCCGCGCTTCACCAGTTCGGGCAGGATCTCGGCCGCGTTGCCGAGCAGCGCGATCGACTTCGCCTCGCCGGCGCCGACGTACTTCGCGATCCGCCCCAGCGCATCGTCCAGGTCGGTGGCCTGCTCGTCGACGTAGCGGGTGCGCAGGCGGAAATCGATGCTGGCCTGGCGGCATTCGATGGTGAGCGAGCACGCGCCGGCCAGCGAGGCCGCCAGCGGCTGCGCACCGCCCATCCCGCCGAGACCCGCCGTCAGGATCCACCTGCCCTTCAGGCTGCCGCCGTAGTGCTGGCGGCCCATCTCGACGAAAGTCTCGTAGGTGCCCTGGACGATGCCCTGGCTGCCGATGTAGATCCACGAGCCCGCGGTCATCTGGCCGTACATCATCAGGCCCTTGCGATCGAGCTCGTTGAAGTGCTCCCAGTTGGCCCAGGCCGGCACGAGGTTGGAGTTGGCGATCAGCACGCGCGGGGCGTCGGCGTGGGTCGGGAAGATGCCGACCGGCTTGCCCGACTGCACCAGCAGGGTCTCGTCGTCGCCGAGCGTGCGCAGCGACTCGAGGATCGCGTCGTAGCTCGCCCAGTCGCGCGCCGCGCGGCCGATGCCGCCGTACACCACCAGGTCCTCCGGGCGCTCCGCGACGTCGGGATCCAGGTTGTTCTGGAGCATCCGGTACGGCGCCTCCGTCAGCCAGGAGCGGCAGTTCAGCGCGCTGCCGCGCGGAGCGCGGACGGTACGGGTGGGGTCGTGGCGGTTGGACATGGACGGCGGCACCGGTGGACGGGACGCCGGATTATCGCATCGCCCCTGAAGAAGACGCCCGGCACATGGCCGGGCGTCGTGGGGGCCAACGCTGGGCCTCCGAAGCGTGGACGCCCGGGCGTGCCGGGCGTCCGGACGGGATGCGCGCTACTCAGCGGATCGAGGGATCCAGCCGGCGCAGTGCGTCGCGCAGGTCGGCCGAACCGCTGCGCTCGATGTCCTCGCGCGTGTAGACGCGGCCGCCGGCGGCGACGCAGTCCTTCTGTTCGCCGCGCGAACGTGCGTTGCGCGCCGCGGTGATGCGCGAGCCGGTCTGCTCGATGCAGAACCGGTCGTCGGCCTTGCGGGCGTCCCTGGCCTGGCTGCGCGCGGCTTCCTCGGGCTCGTCCTGTGCGTGCCCGGCGACGGGCACGGCGGCGAACGCCAGCGCGGCCAGGGCCGCGATGATGCAAGCGTGCTTCATGGGTCACCTCGTGGTGCTGGGGGGGCAGCCACCAACGATACGCCGGGCATCGCGGCCCGCGGGCGACGCGCGCGCGCGCGTTCACGGCGTCCTCAGGTTGCCGGCAGCGGAGGAATGACGACCGGCGGCAGCAGGCGCGCCCGGTAGCGGGCTTCGGCGTAGTAGCGGATCTTCCGGCAGCGCACGGGATGCGCCAGCCCTTCGCAGAACACGATCTCGCGCGCGGGATCCATCGCCTTCAGCTCCTGCGGCAGCATCAGCGCGCGCCGCTCCTCGCTCTCGCTGCGGCTCACGTCGCGGCGGCGGCGCCCCCGCGTCAGGTTGCGCCTGCGCAGCGAGGTATAGCCCAGCATCTCCGAGTAGTCGTTCGCGTCCTGCTGCTCGCGCGGCGCGAACACCACCTGCATCGCGTGGTTGGTGGCGATCGCACGGGCGATGTCCTTGCCGTAGACCGCGTCCAGCTGGGCCATGCTCTGGATCACCGGCAGCAGGCGCAGGTTGTAGCCGGCCATGTAGGCCATGGCGGTGGCGATGATGTCGATGCGGCCGAGCGCCGTGAACTCGTCCATCAGCAGCAGGCATTGCAGCCGCAGCGAGGGATCCTCGCCAGGCAGCACCCGCGTGTTCAGGTTGATCAGCTGGCTGAAGAACAGATTGAGCATCGGCCGCGCTTCCGCCAGCCGGTGCGGGGGCACGCCGACGTAGATGGTCATCGGCCGCCGGCGCACGTCGTCAAGCAGGAAGTCGTTGCCGCTGGTGGCGGCGTCGAGCACGGGGTCGATCCACGGGTTCAGCGGCTCGCGGAAGCTGCCGAGTATCGACGCCAAGGTCTCCTCCGCCTGCGACAGCAGGTTGCCGAACGCACGCCGCGCGTGCTCGCCCAGGAAGGGACGCGACGCCAGGTCCTGCAGGTGCTGCCGCGCCGGGATGCCCTCCGCCGACGACAGCCGGAAGACCCGGCCCAGCGTCGGGAACAGGTGCAGCTCCTCCGGCATCCCGTCGCGGCACTGGGCTTCGTAGTGGTCGTACAGATAGAGCGCGAACGCCAGGAAGGCGTTGCGCGCCTGGCTGGTCCAGAACTTCTGCTCGGCGCCGGCGTCCGGATACAGCAGGTTGGCGATCCCCTGCAGGTCGGACACGCGCTGCAGCGGCTCGGTCGACACGTACGACAGCGGGTTCCAGCGGTGCGTGCGGCGGTCCTCGGCGAAGGGATTGAACAGGTGCACCGCCTGCCCCTGCGCGCGCCGCCAGCCGCTGGTGAGCGCGAAGTTCTCCTGCTTGATGTCGAGCACCACCATCGAGCCGAGGTAGTCGAGCAGGTTGGGCACGACGATGCCCACGCCCTTGCCCGAGCGCGTGGGCGCGGCCAGCAGCACCGACTGCTGGCCGTCGAAGCGCAGCAGGCGGCCGAAGCGGCGCCCGACGACGATGCCGTGGCCGGAGCGCGTGAACAGTCCGCGTCGCGCCAGCTCGAAGACGTTGGCGAAGCGCGCGCGGCCGTGCAGCGAACGCCGCCGCGGCCGCAGCAGCAGGCATGCCGGCACGGCGGCCAAGGCCAGCGGCACTCCCATGCCGACGGCTCCCGCCAGCCGGATGCGGGCCGCATGCGGCGCGACGTCCGGATGCGCGAGGGCGCGCAGGTAGTCGGGATACGTGGTCCATCCCGTGGCCACGCCATCGAGGCCGAGCAGTCGCGGCACGAGCGCGCCCGACAGCCACAGTCCGGCGGCGAGCGCCACCCAGAGGCACGCGAGTGCCAGCGTCATCCTGATCCTGTCCATGTCACCTTCCGTGGTGTGCCGGTACCCGGCCCGGCGGAGCTTAGCGTAAGCTCGGGCGCGAGTCCCCGGGGGAGGTGGCACGGCGATGCGCTGGCCTGGATTCCGAGATGATGACGCCCTGGTCCTGCCGCTGGATCCTGCGCGGTTCCTCCCTCCTGGCTCGCCCCTTCGACTGCGCCTGGATGGCCACGTGCTCGAGCGCAAGCACGAAGTGCACCTGACCCTGCTGGGACGCGACGCCGGGCGTGCGATGCGCGGGCGCCTGGGCGAGGAGCGCATCCGCGGCCTGTTCGAATCGATGGAATGGGCGCCGCAGGGCACCGCGCGCTACGCACTGCTGCACAAGACCAAGCCGCAGTGGGAAGGCACGCTCCAGGCCTGGTCGGTCATCGAACACGTCCAGTCGCCGGCGTTCGCCGCGTTCCGCCATGAGCTGGCACACGCCAGCGGGCTGGCGCTGGACTGCGGCGTGCCGCACGCCACGCTTTACGTCGCCGGCGATCCCTACGGCATCGGCCTGCCGGACCTCGCCGCCTACCGCAGCTGTTTCGTGCGCGAAGTGGCGGCTTCGGAGCTGGCGCCGGGCCAGCGGGTCGCCGACGGACCCTAGCGGTCACTGCGCGACGCCGCTCTGCCGGTGACGCCTCAGTCCTGCTCCTCGGCGGCCTCGCGGCCCTGCTGCCTGATCAGTGCCTCCTCACGCGCATCGTTGATCGCCGCACGCACGCCGTCGAGGTCGGGCACCGAGTCGTCGTGCACGAAGCTGCCGCTGAGCTCGCTGTCCGGACGCAGTTCGCCGGCTTCGAACAGCGCCCACATCTCCTCGCCATACCAGGTGTCGAGCAGCTCCGGCGCCCAGGCGCCCAGGCTGGCGGTGAGGTTGTTGACGTCGCGCAGGAGCATGGTGCGCGCGGCATTGTTACCGGCCGCGCTGACCACCTGGGGGAAGTCGATCACCACCGGCCCGTCCGGCGCCACCAGCACGTTGTAGGCGGACAGGTCGCCGTGGATCAGTCCGGCGCACAGCATCCGCACCACCTGCCGCACGAGGGTGCGATGGAATCCCCCGGCCTGCTCCGGCGACAGCTCGACCTCGGCCAGGCGCGGCGCGGAGTGGCCATCGGCATCGACCACCAGCTCCATCACCAGCACGCCGTGGAAATAGCCGAAGGGCTCCGGCACGCGGACGCCGGCGTCGCGCAGCCGGTACAGCGCTTCCACCTCGGTGTTCTTCCACTCGGCTTCCTGCTGCCTGCGGCCGTACCTGGTGGCCTTGCCGATCGCGCGCGCCTCGCGGCTGCCGCGGACCTTGCGCCCTTCCTGGTACTGCACGCGCTGCTGGAAGCTGCGCTGCGCCATGTCCTTGTAGACCTTGGCGCAGCGGATGTCGCCGCCGGCACGCACCACGTAGACGGCCGCTTCCTTGCCGCTCTTGAGCGGGCGCATCACTTCGTCGATCACGCCGTCGTCGATCAGCGGCTGCAGGCCGCCAGGGGTCTTCATGGGATTCCGGCGCCTGGCCGCGGTGGGGAGCCGGGCAGTCAAGCACGAGGGACGCGCGGGCGCCAGCCAGTGGGGCGCTGATGTACCCTCCCCGGTCGCACCGTACGCACTCGCCCCGGGACTTCCGATGCACATTTGCCTGCCGCAGTCCGGATGCATCGCCCGCGACGTCCATGACCGGGACGCCGTGGCGTGGCTGCGGCCCATGCTGCGCGCACTGGCACTGGCGGCGGGCCTGCTGGCGCTCGGCGGCTGCGCGGTCCTGAAGGAATTCGCGCCGCGCGTGGAAGCCGAGCCGCTGGGCCCGGGTGAGTACATCGCCCTCAAGCGCAGCGACATCCTCACCACCGACGAGCTCAGCCCCGCGACCCAGGCGACCCTGCGCGTGGCCGGACTCGACGAGGGCGCCTGCCTGGCGCCGCCGACGCCCGACTGCGTGGCCGCGCTGGCCGCGGCGCAGGGCTTCGGCGACGAGCGCCGGCTGGCGGCGCTGGCCGAGCTGTGGACGCAGCAGGCGATCGCGCTGACGCCTGAGGGTTCGGTGCCCGCCGCCGACGCCCAGATCGACGCCTGGCTGGAAGCCGCGCGCCACGCCTACGCCTATCTGTTCTTCAGCGAGCGCGCGCCCGGCGAACGCGCGTTCGAGGACCGGCAGACCCAGGTACGCGACTACTACAACTACGCCGTGCAGCAGGCGGCTTCGGGCCTGTTCCAGCGCTGGCAGGACCAGGCCGGGCACGGTGCCGGAACCACGACCGGGCCCGGCGACGCCCTGTCGATCGCCGGCTGGACCATCACCAGCGACATGTCCGGCGTGCGCATGCCCGAAGGCGTGGTGCTGCCGCGGGAACTGGTGCCGGCCTCCTCGATCTCCTTCGCGGGCCTGCGCAGCATCTACCGGCGCGACGGCTTCGGCGCGGAGGTGGTCGCGGTGATGGGCGACGATCCGGTGACCACCGCGGCGGCGGCGCCATCACGGGCAGTGGAAGACCGGGACGATGACCGCGACGACCGGCAGGACCGCCGGCGTGCCGGTCGTTCCCGTCCCTTCAGCGAGATGCCCTCGCCGACGCTGACGCTGCTGATCCGCTTCCCCGGCGAGGACCTCGCCGGCGTGCTGGCGACGCGGGAACTGCTGATCAGCGCGCACGATCCCTACGTCGACGACGCCATCGAGCTGCATGGCTTGCACGTGCCGCTGTCGGCCAACTACAGCGCCGGGTACGGCCTGTGGCTGGCGCGCTCGGGCTTCAACCGGCAGTCGCTGCAGACTCTGTTCGGCCGGGAAGAGGGCATCACCCGGCCGCACCTGTACATGATGCAGCCCTACGATCCCGACCGCCGCATCCTGCTGATGATCCACGGCCTGGCCAGCAGTCCCGAGGCCTGGGTGAACGTCGCCAACGAAGTGCTGGGCGACGAGGTACTGCGCCGCGAGTTCCAGATCTGGCAGGTCTACTACCCGACCAACATGCCGCTGGTCCTGAACCAGTCCGCGATCCGCCGCATCATCGTCGCCGCGATGGAGAACTTCGATCCCGACGGCCGCGCGCGCGCGTCGCGGGAGACGGTGCTGATCGGCCACAGCATGGGCGGCGTGCTGTCGCGGCTGCTGGTCTCGTCCGCCGATGACCAGCTGTGGACCTGGATGCGGGAGAACTACGAGCTCGACGATGGCCGCCTGGAGCGCGCCGGCCCGAGGCTGGACCGGATGCTGCGCTTCGAGCCGCTGCCCGGCGTGGACCGCGCGGTGTTCATCGCATCGCCGCATCGCGGCACGGCGGTGGCGGGGAACGGGCTCGGTCGCTTCCTCGGCAGGCTGGTGCGCCTGCCGCTGACGGTGCTGGAGGAGGTCGGCGAGCTGTTCGTGGGTGACGACGACGGCAGCGAGCCGGTCGCGCTCCCCAACAGCATCGACAACCTGGGCCAGGACGATCCCTTCGTGCGCGCCGCGGCCGACCTGCCGATCTCGCCGCGCGTGCGCTACCACAGCATCATCGCGCGCACCGATCCGGACGTGCCGCTCGAGCAGTCCGACGACGGGCTGGTGCCCTACTCCAGCGCACACCTGCCGGGCGCGCTGTCGGAGAAGGTCATCACCGGCGGACACAGCGTGCAGGAGACCCCGCAGGCGATCCTCGAGATCCGGCGGATCCTGCATCGCGACATCGGCGAGCGGCCACCGCGGCCATGAGCGCGCCCGCGACCACCGCCGCCTGGCCTGCGCTGCCCCGGGACTTCTACCTGCGCCACCCGGTGGAGGTGGCCCCGGACCTGCTGAACAAGCTGCTGGTGCGCGCGGACGGGCGCATCGGCCGCATCGTCGAGGTCGAGGCCTACGCCGGCCGCGAGGATCCCGCCGCGCACTCCCACCGCGGCCGCACCGCGCGCAATGCCACCATGTTCGGCCCCGGCGGGCACCTGTATGTCTACTTCACCTATGGCATGCACTGGTGCGGCAACGCCGTCTGCGGCCCCGAGGGCGAGGGCTGGGGCGTGCTGCTGCGTGCGATGGAGCCGGTCGACGGCTTGGACACGATGCGCCAGGCGCGCGGGCTGCCGGCGAAGAAGGACCGTGACCTCGCCTCCGGGCCCGGCCGCCTGGGCCAGGCCATGGACCTGACGCGGGAGCTGGACGGCGCCGACCTGGTCCGGCCGGACCGCGGCATCTGGATCGCCTCGGACGGCATGCCGCCTCCGGACGCGCCGGCCGTCGGTCCGCGGGTGGGCATCCGCCACGCCGTCGAACTGCCCTGGCGCTGGCATGTGCCGGGGCACGCGCACGTCTCGCGGACGCGCGCGGGCGTACCGCCGCCCCGGAAAACGAAAAACCCCTGACCGGGGCCAGGGGTTCACGGGGTCCTTCGGGTCCACGCCTGCCGGCGTGGTGGGCGGTACAGGGTTCGAACCTGTGACCCCTACCATGTCAAGGTAGTGCTCTACCGCTGAGCTAACCGCCCCGAGGGACGCGAATTCTAGCCGGTGGCTCGGCGCGCGGCAAGCCTAGCGGACGGCCAGCATCGCCTCCTTGAGCGCGTGGATGCGGTCGCGGACGGCCGCGGCCTCCTCGAACTCGAGGTCGCGGGCGTGCTGGTACATCTGCTGCTCCAGCTCCTTCAGCGTGGCCGCGGCGCGGGCCGGGTCCATGCGGGCATAGTCCTCGCCCTGCTCCGCCACCTTGCGCGCGCCACGGCCGCGGCCGGCCCTGGCCTCGGCGCCGTCGCTGCGCGCGCCCTCCATGATGTCCATGATCGGGCGCGCCACCGAGCGCGGAGTGATGCCGTGCTCGAGGTTGTGCTCGATCTGCTTCTGGCGGCGGCGGTCGGTCTCCTCCAGCGCGCGCTTCATCGAATCGGTGACCTTGTCCGCGTACAGGATCGCCTTGCCGCGCAGGTTGCGCGCGGCGCGGCCGATGGTCTGGATCAGCGAACCGGTGGAACGCAGGAAGCCCTCCTTGTCGGCGTCGAGGATCGCCACCAGCGACACCTCGGGCATGTCCAGTCCCTCGCGCAGCAGGTTGATGCCGACCAGCACGTCGAACTTGCCCAGGCGCAGGTCGCGGATGATCTCCACGCGCTCCACGGTGTCGATGTCGGAGTGCAGGTAGCGCACGCGCACGTCGTGCTCGCCGAGGTATTCGGTGAGGTTCTCGGCCATGCGCTTGGTCAGCGTGGTGATCAGCACGCGATCGCCCATGGCGACGCGCTGGTTGATCTCGCCCAGCACGTCGTCGACCTGGGTCGCGACCGGGCGGATCTCGACTTCGGGGTCGATCAGGCCGGTGGGGCGCACGACCAGCTCGACCACCTCGTCGCCGGAGTGGTCGAATTCGTACTTGCCGGGCGTGGCCGAGACGTAGATCTTGCGCGGCGCGCGCTCCTCCCACTCCTCGAAGCGGAGCGGGCGGTTGTCCAGCGCCGATGGCAGCCGGAAGCCGAACTCCACCAGCGTCTCCTTGCGCGCGCGGTCGCCGCGGTACATGCCGCCGATCTGCGGCACGGTCACGTGCGACTCGTCCACCACCAGCAGCGCGTCGGGCGGCAGGTAGTCGAACAGCGTCGGCGGCGGCTCGCCCGGCGCGCGGCGCGTCATGTGCCGCGAGTAGTTCTCGATGCCGTTGCAGAAGCCGACCTCGGCCATCATCTCGATGTCGAACTGGGTGCGCTGCTGCAGCCGCTGCGCTTCCACCAGCCTGTTGTTCGCGTACAGGTACTCCAGCCGGTCCTTCAGTTCCGCCTTGATGGTGTCGATCGCGTTGAGCACGCTGTCGCGGGTGCTGGCGTAATGCGTCTTCGGGTACACGGTGAAGCGCGGCACCCTGCGCTGCACCTCGCCGGTGAGCGGGTCGAACAGCGCCAGGTTCTCGACCTCGCCGTCGAACAGTTCGATGCGCAGCGCCTCGGCCTCCGACTCCGCGGGATGCACGTCGATCACCTCGCCGCGCACGCGGTAGGTGCCGCGGCGCAGTTCGGTGTCGTTGCGGGTGTACTGCAGCTCGGTGAGGTGGCGGATCAGCTGGCGCTGCTCGATCGGCTCGCCGCGCGCCAGGATCAGGCGCAGCTTCAGGTAGTCCTCGGGATCGCCCAGGCCGTAGATCGCCGACACCGTGGCCACGATCAGCGCATCGGGACGCGACAGCAGCGCCTTGGTCGCCGACAGCCGCATCTGCTCGATGTGCTCGTTCATCGAGCTGTCCTTCTCGATGAAGGTGTCCGACGAAGGCACGTAGGCCTCGGGCTGGTAGTAGTCGTAGTAGCTGACGAAGTACTCGACCGCGTTGTGCGGGAAGAAGGACTTGAACTCGCCGTAGAGCTGCGCGGCGAGCGTCTTGTTCGGCGCCATGACGATGGTCGGCTTCTGCACCGCCTGCACCACGTTGGCGATGGTGTAGGTCTTGCCGGAGCCGGTGACGCCGAGCAGGGTCTGGTGGGCCAGGCCGGCCTCGAAGCCTTCGACCAGGCGCTCGATCGCCTGCGGCTGGTCGCCGGCGGGCTGGTAGGGGGAGACGAGCTGGAAGCGCGGGTGGCCCGGATCATTCATCGCGACATTGTAGGCGGGCCCGTGGCAACGCCCGGCGAACGCCGACGCAGGCACGGGTCGATGGCCGGCGCACCCGCGGGGCCGACTCCCAGGTGGCGGCGGCAGGTGCACCGATGGCGGGCCCCATGCGGGGTTCGCAACATGGTCGTCCCACCCGTTCCACGAAGGAGGCTGGCATGGACGCCCGCACCGCCCCTGCACTGCAGCGCGGCTTCACCCTGATCGAAACCCTGGTGGTCGTGGCCATCTTCGCGACCGGCCTCGGGCTGGGCCTTCCCGCCCTCGGGGTGGTGGTGGAACAGCACCGGCTCACCACCAGCATGCATCTGGTCTCCGCCGACATGGCCATGGCCCGCAGCGCGGCGATCGCGCGGCGGGAGGCCGTCGTGGTCTGTCCCGGCCTGCCGGAGACCGGCTGCAGCGGCGGGCGCGACTGGAGCCGGGGCTGGCTGGTCTTCCGCGATCCCGACGGCAACCGCCAGCTCGACGCGGAGGCCGAGCTCCTGCGCGCCAGCGAGGCGCCGGCCGCCGGCAGCGCGGAGATCCGCCTCACCTCGACCCGGCCGCTGCTGCGCTACCAGCCCAGCGGACTGGCGGCCCACAGCAACCTGACCGTGAACGCCTGTGCCCGCGGCCAGCTGCGCGGGAAGGTCGTGGTGAACCGCCTGGGCCGGGTGCGCACGGAGCGGCCGACCGCGGACACGGCCTGCCCCTGAACCGCCAGGACGGTCGCACATCTTGACCACGGCGGCACAGGCACTAGAATGTGCGTCCCCGCCCGAATAGCTCAGCCGGTTAGAGCACTTGACTGTTAATCAGGGGGTCGTTGGTTCGAGTCCAACTTCGGGCGCCAGACACCAGGAAGGCCGCGAGCGATCGCGGCCTTTCTTTTTTGGCGGGACGGGCCATCACGCCCTGTAACAGCCCCGGCGCTACGGTTCAGGCCCCTTTCACTCAGGCCTCCAGTCCCGATGTCGCGCCTGGTCATCGTCTCCAACCGCGTCGCCGCGCCGCAGCAGTCGCGCGCCGGCGGCCTCGTGGTCGCGCTCGACGCGGCCCTGCGCGACACCGGCGGCGTCTGGTTCGGCTGGAGCGGCAAGGCCACCCGCGATGGCACGCATCCGGTGCAGCACGCGCGCGAGGGAAACGTCGAATACGTCACCATGGACCTCACCGAGGCCGACGTGGCGGGCTATTACGACGGCTTCTCCAACCGCACCCTGTGGCCGGCGCTGCACTACCGCCTCGACCTGGTCGAATACAGCCGGGAAACCCACGTCGTCTACCGCCAGGTCAACGCGCGCTTCGCCGAGCGCCTGGCCGCGCTGCTCAGGCCCGGCGACCGCGTCTGGATCCAGGACTACCACCTGCTGCCGCTCGCCGGCGAGCTGCGCGCGCGCGGCGTGGACAACCCGCTGGCGCTGTTCCTGCACGTGCCATTTCCGCCGTCCGACCTGGCGCGCGCGCTGCCCAACCACGCCAGCGTCTTCGGCGCGATGGCCGCCTACGACCTGGTCGGCTTCCAGACCCGCCGCGACTGCGAGAACTTCGACGCCTACCTGCGCGACGCCACCGACAGCGGCGAGATCACGCCGCGCGCCGACCGCGCGCCGCCGTTGACGCGCGCGTTCCCGATCAGCATCGACGCCGACGAGTTCGCGCAGGCGGCACGGCGCGCGCGCGGCTCGGCCGGCGTGCGCGGGCTGCGCGAGAGCCTGGGCGGCAGCGCGCTCGCCATCGGCGTCGACCGCCTGGACTATTCCAAGGGGCTGGTGGAGAAGTTCCAGGCTTTCGGCGAGTTCCTGCGCCGCCACTCCGGCAATACGGGCGGACTGACCCTGCTGCAGGTCGCGCCGGTCTCGCGCGGCGGCGTGCGCAGCTACCGCGAGCTGCGCCACGAGCTCGAGCGCATCGCCGGCCATATCAACGGCCGGCACGCCGACCCCCAGTGGACGCCGATCCGCTACGTCAACCGCAACCTTGGCCGGCAGACGCTCGCGGGCTACTACGGCGCCGCGCGCCTGGGCCTGGTCACGCCGCTGCGCGACGGCATGAACCTGGTGGCGAAGGAATACGTGGCCGCGCAGGACCCCGACGATCCCGGCGTGCTGCTGCTGTCGCGCTTCGCTGGCGCGGCCGACCAGCTCGGCGGCGCGATGCTGGTCAATCCCTACGATATCGGCGGCGTCGCCGACGCGATCGACGCCGCGCTGCGGCTCGGCGCCGACGAGCGCCGCGAGCGGCATGCCGAGTCGCTGCGTTCGCTCCGGGAACAGGACATCCACTGGTGGACCGCCGCGTTCCTGCACGCGCTCGACGCGCGAGGGACATCACGCTCCCGCGCGACCACCGCTTAACCATCCGCGGACTATCGTTTGCACGAACAGGAGCACGACATGCGACCACGCGACGAAGAAGAACTTGCGCGCACGCGCGAACGCTCCGGCGGCGATCCAGGATCGGGCAGTGCTGCATCCGACCATGGCGGCTACGCCGAGCGCGGGCCGGGCCGGGGCGACCACCCGGGACGCGGCCGTGGCGAGAGCCGCGACCCGCAGGCCTCCGACGAAGGTGAACACGCCGAACGCGCGCGCTGGCGCGAGGACGATCCGGACGAAAAGAGCGACCGCTGGGAGGACGACGACGGCGATGCTCCTCCGGCCGCCTGACCCGCCATCCCCATGCACGCCATCGAACTCATGAACCGACTGCACGCACTTGACGCGGCGCTGGCGACATGCCAGCGCCATGCGATCACGGTCGACGAGCTGCGCGGCGTGTGGGAACTGCACTCCGCGGGACTCGAGCGTCCCGGCGGGCACGATGGCGAATGGGTGGACGTCCTGCTGCGCCGCATGGCTGCGCGCCATGGCATCGCAGGACTCGTGACGTTCCTGCCCGAGCCCGTGGATCCGGAGGACGGCTCGCCCCGGGGCTGAGCGCAGGGGACCAGTTCATCCGCCCGGCTTGCGTGCGACCCGCCGAAGCGCGGGCGAAGCGCACGCGGTGCGCTGACGGCTTCCCGCCGCCATTACCCCGCGCAGTACGATCGCCCGCGGTTCAGCGCGGATCCGGCAGCGGCTGGCCGTCCAGCCCCACCAGCGACCACTTGCCCCACTGGTCCTCCACTCCCGCGCCCGCGGTGCGGTTGGCACCGGCATCACCCGCATAGCGGTAAAGCGGCTGGCCGCCATAGGTGACGTGGATGCGGCCGTCGCGCTCGAGCGTGCCGATCCTGGAGGCCTCGACACCCGCCCCCGCGGTGGGCTGCGAGTCGTGCGCCAGGACCGGCGGCCAAGCGTCCTGGCAGGCCGCGTCGCACTTGCTGCCATCGTCGTTCCCGGCCAGCACGTAGACGGAACTGCCCGCCCCGTCCACCAGGTGCGACGACGGCGTGCCCGACATCGCCAGCGACGCGTTCGCGCTGCCACCGCCCTGCGGGATGACCGCCGGGTCCGCCGGCGTCTGCTGCGATGGCAGCGTCGCCGACTGCGCCTCGTCGCGGCCGGCATCGGCTTGGCTGCGCGCCTCGCCGGCGTCGGTGCGACGGTCGCTGTGGTCGCAGGCGGCCAGCACGAGCACCGCCGAACAGGCGAGCGCGATCGTCGGGATCGGAAGCTTCATGGCCGTGGCTCCGTGGGGTGATCGTCGGACCGTACGGCGGGGATCGTAGGAGGTGCGTGACGGCGGAGATGCGCTTCCCTCAGGCCGCCTTGACGCCAGCCCCGATACCTTGGCCTGAACAGGAGGGCCCATGGCCGGAAACAGCAGCATGGCGCGCAGCGCCCAGATTCTCCGGTTCGTGCTCAGGCACCGGGCCGTCGGCGTGTTCGCCGATCCTTCGACCGACGTGGCGGCGCTGGAAGACGAGGTCGGCGCGCAGGCGCCCGCGGACGGGCACGGGCCCGAGGCCTTCGTGCGCGACCTCGAAGCACTCGGTCCGACCTTCATCAAGCTGGGCCAGTCGCTGTCCACGCGCGCGGACATGGTGCCCGCGCCCTACCTCGTCGCGCTGGAACGGATGCAGGACGACGTGCTGCCCGTGCCCGCGGACGACATCCGCGGCATCGTCGAAGCCGAACTGGGCGTGCGACTGGGCAAGCTCTTCCGCGAATTCGACGACGTGCCGCTGGGCTCCGCCTCGCTGGCCCAGGTCCATCGCGCTGTGCTCAACGACGGTCGCGAAGTCGCAGTGAAGGTGCAGCGCCCTGGCATCGACGCCGAAGTGGTGACCGACCTCGACACCCTGGCCGGCATCGCCCGGCGCGCGGACAGCGCCACGGGCATCGGACGACGGCTGCGCTTCTCCGACTGGGTGCACGAATTCCGCAAATCACTGATGGCGGAGCTCGACTACCGGCTGGAGGCCGACAACCTCGAACGCTTCCGCGAACGGCTGGCCGGCTATCCGGAGCTCCTGGTACCCGTCCCCCTGCGCGACCTCTGCACCCGCCGCGTGCTGACCATGGAGCTGGTGCGCGGCACCAAGGTCACCGCGCTGGGCGGCCTGCGCAGGACCGAACACGACTACCAGCCGCTGGCGTCCGCGCTCATGCGCGGCTACCTTGACCAGGTGTTCGTGCACGGCGAGATCCACGCCGACCCGCACCCCGGCAACATGCTCGTGACCGACGACGAACGCTTGGCGATCTTCGACCTGGGCATGGTCGCGCACGTGCCGCCGCGCCAGCGCGAGCACCTGCTGAAGCTGCTGCTTGCCGCAGTCGACGCACGCGGCGAGGAGGTCGCCGGCGAAACCATCGCCATGTCGGTGCAACTCGAGGACTTCGACGAAGTGCGTTACGTGCGCGAAGTCGGCCACCTCGTGGCCCGCTACGCCGCTCACGGCGGCTCCCAGGCCCTGTCCGAAGGCCACCTGATGATGGAACTGGCCCGCATGGGCGTCGCCTGCGGCCTGCGCTCGCCGCCCGAGATGCAGATGCTGGGCAAGACCCTGCTCAACCTCGAAGGCGTGAGCCGCGCGCTGGAACCGGAACTCGACGTGAAGCGCGTCGTCGACGGCCACCTGCAGTCGCTGATGCGGCAGCGCATGCGCCAGGCGTTCTCGCCGTCCCGCCTGGCCGGCGACGCGATGGAGCTGCAGGCGCTGCTGCAGGAGGCGCCGCGCAAGGTGTCCACGATCCTGTCGCTGCTCTCGGAAAACAGGCTGAAGGTGAACGTCGGCGGGTTGCAGGAGTCGCGGCTGACCGAGAACCTGCAGAAGATCGCGAACCGCGTAGCCGCGGGCGTGATCGTGGCGGCGTTGATCCTGGCCAGCGCGATGCTGATGCGCGGGGACGTGGCGGGGCCGAAGCTGTTCGGCTATCCGGCGGTGGCGATGGTGATGTTCCTGCTGGCGTCTGCGCTGGGGTTCGGGATCGTGCTCAGCGTGCTGGTGAGTGATCGGCGGCCGCGGGTGAGGGAGGAGAGAAGCCCGCGCGCCTGAAACACCCGGGCGCCGTGCCCGGCACCGGCGCATTCGGCCACGCCTCTCCGCCCTACTCCGGTCCGACCGTGCCGAAGCCGCACTCGGTGTCGTTGCCCTCTTCGTGCCATCGCGTACCGGCCTGGTTGATGGTCAGCACACCACAACGATCATCCTCCTGGGCAGTCCCGGCCAGCGGCGTGGCCGTGGCTTCGAATGAACTGCCGTCCTCTTCGACATCGATGGCAAGCGTGTAGAACGCCGTTCCAGTGGAAGGAGAACTGGTGTTGGTCAAGGCAAACCCGCCGTACGTGTTGTTGACCGTCCTGTACCGTTCGGCCAGCTGCGCCACCTCGACCAGATCCGCCTTCGCCTGCCCCCGCCTGCCTTTGCGTACCGCCTCCTGGTACGAGGGCACCGCGATCGCCGCAAGAACGGCGACCACAGCCACGACGATCATCAGTTCGATCAGGGTAAAGCCTCGCTCATCGCGAACTCCAACCGGCGTGCCATGTGTTTGCTGCCTGGAATGCATCGTACGTTCCCCCTGCTTCTCTACTTCAACTGCCGCCAGGACTGCCGACCGCAGGGCCGGGGCAGGACGAAGGCACCAGGATAGATCACTACCTCGCACTGCTCGAAGGTCGCGCAACTTCCGCCCGCACAGGTGGGATCGACCTGCCGGATCGGGTTGATCGCCACGACACCCGTACCGGTGACGGGCGGCTGGGCGGAAATCTCGCCATCACTGCCTTCCGTACCAATCGCAACCGCACCACAGCTGCCACCGGTACACGCAGGCGTCTCATTCCCGGACACCCGGATATCGGACAGCGCGCCGGCACCCGACAACAGATCCAGTCCGTAGGCGAAGTTCAGGCCGCCCGGGCTGCAGCTGTCCTCAAGCGGCGTGTAGGTCGTGAAGAACACCCGTCCGCTCTGGATCCTGGGGGTCGCGATGAAGCGCTCGCCCACGGCCTGAAGATCGCTGTCAGCCTCCGCGCCGCCGCCTGCGTCGACCGCAAGATCCAGGTACCAGCCGCGCTTTGCCCCGGAGCCGTAGTACGCCACCACGTTCCGCGACAGGTCCCGCACCACCTGCCCGTCCTCGTTCGAAACCTGTCCCGTGATGGACTGGCCTCCCAGGGCCGATCGGCCGCCAGACCCGCTTGTGTACGGAACAGCACTGGACCAGTTGTCATAGATGCCATACAGGGACTGCATCTGCGGCGACTCCGGAACGGTGTTGTCGGTCGAATACATGTAGCGACCCGTGCCGAAATACACCATCACGCCCGCGCCGGGACCCGCTGCGACCCGGATGCCACCGGTAATGGACTGTCGTTCGCCGTCGACCTCCGCGGTGAACAGCGGCTCGCCGGAGTAGGCCACGCCCCACGCGGCGCGATTGTTGCCCGACAGGTCGAACTTCCACAGGTTGCCCTGCAGGTCGGCACCATAGACGGTATCCACCCTGCCATCACCGTTCTTGTCGATGGCGGTGATCTGACCCAGGCCGTTGAACGGATCCAGGCGGAGCGCACAGGTCAGGCCGGTCGTTTCACAGATCCAGTCGGAGATGCTGGTGACAGTACTGGCCGGATTGCCATCGTCCGCCGTGATCTTCTTCAGGACTTCGCCGGTAAATGCATCCAGGATGTAGAGCGAGGGGTCGCTCCTGTTCCCGCCATAGCCGTTCCCGAACAGCACACCCCAGCTCCCATCCTCCAGCGGGACGATGAGCGGCTTGCCCTGCAGGTATCCGATGTCGCGATCGACCGTGTCGTTGCGCTCCCACAGCACATCGGTCGCACTGAACCCTTCGGGATCGGTCACGTCCAACGCGAAGATCGAACGCCCACCGGCACCGGTGGTCGCGGCGAGGACCGTCTTCCAGGTGGTGCCATCCTTCGCATCCGACACCGCGATCTGTCCGTCCACGTAGTAGCGGTGGTCGTACAGGTCGTCGGGCAGCGCGATCTGGCCGAGCCTGCTGCTGGCATTCTCCCCCAGCACCACGTTCGGAATAAAGGCGAAGACCTCGCTGCCCGCCCCGGTCGCGGCACAGGTCCTGCCAGCCTGGCTCGGGCAAGGCTGGGTGTTCGCGTTGATCGCATGCAGCATGCCGTCGTTGGCACCGACGTAAACGAAGTTGTCGCCGGCCTCGCGCTTCTCGGTGAGGTACTCGCCGTACCCGGCGAACATCGAATCCGAGTACATCGCGTATCCGAAGTTGGAGCGGGACGATGCGATGACCGGCTCGGAGTTCACGATGCTGCCGAGCACCGAGGTGCGTGCCCGGAGCGTACCGCCATTGCCGGCCTCATTGCCCCGCGCACCGGCCAGGTACTCGATGAAATCGCCGGACGTGTAGGTCCCGCCGTACTGGGAAGCCACCTGCGCAGGATTGATGCCAAGCAGCCTGAGCTGCGCATCGTTGTCGCCCGGAAGCGCGGCGGCGGTGAACGCGGACGCTCCGATCGTGGCCTTGGTTCCCGCATTGACGGTGTGGATCGTGAACACGTCGCGCGTGGCGGCAGAGGGAATGCCGGCCGCGGCATTCCAGAGCGCCTCGCCCAGCGAGCCGTCGGACAGGACTTCGATGGCCGTCAGGTTGCCGTACCAGTCCTTGCCGTTCCGCTCGCGCCAGAAGCGGGGTTGCAGCGTGAAGGACGCGCCGCCGGCACCGACACGAGCGCCGCTGATGCTCTGGCTGCCGAGCTCGAGGTCGAGCGCAGCCGCGCTGTCGAAGGCCTTCGCCAGCTGCGTCCGCATCGTCAGCGGGTTCGTCACGAGGAAGTAGTTGTCCGGCTCGCCATCGCCGTTCTCGTCCGCGTTGATCGTCGACGGCGTGCCGTATTTCGCGGCATACCACAGGGGATCACGGAGTTTCTCCCCCACGCCTGCATTGCCTGGCGTGAAACTCCTGGTTGAGGAGAGAGTCAGGCCCTGATTACAGGGCGAGGAACCTGTACGACCGATGCAGCCGCCAGCCCAGACACCCGCAGGGGTGTTGAGCTCGTAGACGGAGTTCCCCTGCGCGCTGTCCGAATCACGCACCTCGAGATAGACGCCGTCCTGGGTCGTTCCTGAAATCACGTAGCCGATGTTCTGGTTTGCCGAACCAGCCGCGTACTCGGAATCCAGCCGGACCGTCACGGTTTCATCGGCATTTGCCGTAATCGTGTAGCGCACGATCGCATCCATGTCGTGATCGTTGCCCTGCTCGACGTCCTCGTAGTTGATGCGGAACACGGCCCTTGGGCGCCCTCCGTTGACACCGGCATCGGTTTCACCACCCGGGAAGTTGACGAGCTCCTCGACGAAGAAGTCGACGATCGTGTTGACCGGCTTCAGGGGATTGCCACCGAACGTACCGCTGACGGTCTTCGCGAACGGAAGCAGCTCAACCGTGGCACTGCCCACGGGAATTTCCATCCGCGGAAGCGGAGAGGCGAGCGCGACCGAGTACGTGGTCAGGTAGGGAAAGTCCGCACGGCTATTGATGCGGTTGAGCGCACCATAACGGGCCACGGAGGCCGCGTAATAGGTCCCTCCCTTAGTCGGCTCTTCCGGGGCCAAGCCGCGAATATTGCCGAAGCTGCTGGCCGCCTTCGCAGTCGGCGCCCCGTCATTGTTCGCGGGGGTCTGGCCAATGAAGACGTTGCGTGTGCCACTGCCCTCGGCATTCCAGATCGCCTGCCCCTGGTCTGCTGCATGGAAACCGGGGAGCGCGCCATCCGCGGCGACACTGCTCCAGGGATTTCCCGGCAGATCACCGTCATAGCTCGGATTGATGTCGCTGATGACCGTCATGACCGGCCTGGAGCAGGCGGGATACCCGCCACCGGTGCTGGACGCCGGCATGTAAGGATCCTTCCAGCCAGGAGTTGCCTGCCCAAGCCGCGTGTCCTCTGCCTGCCCCTCCGAGCTGCCTCCGCTGGAGAAGGCGCCTGTTGGCGCCCCGGCACCGGCAAAGTAGCGCACCGCCTCGAACATCATCTCGGCAATCGGGTTGCCCCACATGCGGCACTCACCGTTCCTCAGCATCCGGCCGCCCTGGGATTCACAGTTGCCTCCAAGCCCGCCCTCGGACCCGGCCCAGCTCCAGTTCTTCTGCTGGCCAATGTTGTCACCGCCGCCGCTGTATGCGCCGCCGATCATCCGCAGGCGGTCGATATTCCGGACAATGCCATTGGTGGAAGTGAACACGCCCGTGCTGGCATCGACCTCGTCGGCGAAGTTTTCGATGTTCCTGCGCAGCACACCGCCCTGCAGGTTGTTCGCCTGGCTGCCGGTGATCAGGCCAAAGTACATCCGCTGCCCTTCACCGTAGTCGTGCAGGATGCCGGTCGGCTTGTGGGAACCGCTTGGATACGTCTTGCACGTCGCATCACGATGCGCAGCGTTGGTCGGGCAGGTTTCCACCCGGACGTAGCGGTCAGCATCGAAGGTCGCGCCGCCAACGGACAGGTTGTAGACCCGGCGGGTCAGGTTCTGAAGTCCGGGATCATCACCCGATACTGCCGGCGCCACTCCCCAACTCCGCCAGTTGTTGCCGTTGTTCGTCCTCCGCATTCGGAGTTCGTAATTGTCTCCGCCCGCAGCTTCTTCGTGACGGAAGCGGATGCGATACGTGCCAGCGGCCAGCCGGACCTCTTCGCTAGAATAATTATCGCAACCACCGCAGTTGCCATGTCCGCCGTACCAGCCAGCTGAGGCCAAGACAGTGCCGCTGCTGTTCAGGAGCTGAAAATCGACGGCATCATCACCATCGACCGCGAACTGGAAACGGCGCTCTTCAAAAACCCTGAACTCACCTTCTATGATCGTGAGGTAGTTGTCGTGCTGTCCGTTCGCCCCGCAGTTGGAGTCGCAATCAATACGCGACGGAGTCGTGGTTCCAAGGAGGTTTCCTGGCTGCGCCCAGGACGTCTCCATGGTGCTGAACTCGGCCCGACTGTTCGGGTGCCCGGGATGCGCGCCTCCACCGGCACACAGCGTGCCCTGCTGGAAACAGTGGTCGCCCGCGACCGGGCCCTCGATTGCAACCCAGTTCCATACCCGGGCCGTCGTGTTCCGCAGGACGCGGAACATCGGCGCCTGGTAGTTCGGATACGTCGCCTGGTTGCCGGAACGCGTAGTCACCGCGAACAGGTGATAACGACCCGAGGCGGGAAGCGAAAGCGGCGTGTAATCGCTGATGTGGTAACCATCGCGCTCGACGCTCTGGTACTCCTTGCCCCAGCTGTGCGCATCCTGGGGAAAGAACGCCCCCTGCAGGACGGTCTTGCTCGTGCTGTCGGTCGAACGGAAGCCGCCGTACAACACCCGGCGCAAGGCGTCCATGCGCGACATCGTGGCGTAGTTCAGGAAATCGCCGCTCCAGTTGCCGGAGCAGCGCTTGTCCGTGGTGCGAGCTCCCGTGGGCGCGAACTCGTTGCCGTTCCACGTGTAGCAGAGATACGAATCGAAATAACCGTAGTAATCGATCTTGTAGGCGGAGCTGCCGTCCGTCGGAGCCGGGTTCTTCAGCTCCCAGCCGCGATAGCCCACGTCGACGATACCGTCGCCGTCAAGGTCGGACGCATCGTTGTAGGCCTCGTAGTAGATCTTGTGGTCCTTGCCCATGACCAGCATGTTCAGCGGCGGAACCGAGTCCCGCATGTACAACGGGACTTGCGCCGGTACCGGCTGGTCGCCAGCGAAAAAGGTCGTGTCGGATTTCACGGCCAGGCTGACGGAAACCGCCACTACGGCCAGTGCTCCCACGGCGCCAAGCCGGATGATGTTGTTCCGCTTCATGCGCGTCTTCCTCACGTCGCTCACGGGATGAACACGGTGTCCACCACCGCCTCTGATGACGACAGCAACGGACGGTCCTTCGCGAACGCCGTTACCTGGTAGATCTGATCAGTCCGCTCGGACTCGTCGCTGGGGTAGTCCATACCCCCCCAGGAGAAGCAGAGGTCGAGCCGGCGCACATAAGCAGTCGTGTTGGTCCAGCCCGCGGCGTCATGCACGGTGGTGCAATCCGTCGGTGGAAGCGAGGTGGCCGGAAGCCGCAGCGCCAGCACCTCGTCCTTCAGGCTGGTTTCCTGCGCCCGGGCAGTGCCCTCAGCTCTCTGGAAAGCCAGTTGCGAAGCCTGGTAGTTCGCCGACATGCGTTCCTGCTGACCCGCGACCTGCATGGCCACGATTCCGATCAGTGCAAGCAGGATCAGCATGATGAGCGCGACGTACAGGACCGCGCCCGACTCCGCTCTTCTGGTCTTGTTGATCATGTCCACGTTCATCAGTTTCCGAACAGCCGATTGCGAAGCGCGATGGAGTCTTCGTAAACAGCACGATAGAAGGTGTCCGCCGGAGCATTGACCGTGAGGCCGAGCGTCGAAAGCGGCGGCGCTTCGTCGGCGTTGCGCTGGCCAGCCGCGGCCGCCTCGGCACTGCGCGCAACCAGGCCGATCTGGACCAGGCCAACCCGCCGCCACGCTTCCGGATGACTGGGTCCTGCGAGGGCGTTCGCCATCGTCGCCGACCCGATGTTCCCGGACGGACGGTTGCCTGCGCCGGTGAAGCTGTCCTGGCCGAAACGGAGCTGCATCATCTCGATGCCTTCCACAAGCTCTTCGTTGAAGCTCGTGACGGCACCGGCATCATCGATCGCATGCCTGAGGCGGAACAGCGCCGGAACGCCCTGCCCGTTGAGGCCTACGTAATAGACCAGGCTGTCCGCGCGATAGAGCATGGCCTGGCCAGGAGCAATCGGCAGCGTACCCAGCGGCGTCACGTTCCCGTTCCCGGTCACCACGTCCAGGCGGCCGGAGGCGATGTCGGTGTAGTCGCCCTTGAAGACCGCCGCGCCCATGCAGTCCGCGATTCCGAAGAGTCGTGGTTCAGACACGCCTTCGGTCAGGCGCTGCGCGTGTGAAGGCTCGTACTGCACCACAGCAGGGTCGCCTGCGGTAAAGCTGGTGATCTGCGCGCCAGTGGGCGTGAAGTTGCGCAACACGATGATGTCGCTTCCGACCAGCGGACGCTGCAGGGCCGCGAACAGTGCCGCCGGCATCGCCGGTGCCCATGATCCCGCCGTGGTGGCGACAGTCGGAGTTGCCGGCAGCGTGTAAGTCGCACCCGAACCGGTGCCGGTGGCCTCGTAGGCCTCGATCGGCATGTCAAAGCGAAGGGCATAGCTCAGTCCGGTCGGAGCATAGTTCCCGGCCGCCTGGTCGGCAGCGGAAAGAAACGTCGAGACGAGCGCAGGCCTTGATGGCGTGATGTTCTCGGGCAGGAAACGCGCCTGGTCGTTGACGCATCCCGCGTGACCGGCCATCCGCACGTCGCGCTGAAGCACGTCGAGCGCGAAACGGCCGTTCTCCTGGGTCCTGGCCAGGCCCGTCGAGAGCTGGTACGCAGTCCGGGATGCCGAGAACACCTCGACCAGCCCGAGGATCAGGAGCGCGCCGATCCCGAGCGCGACCAGCAACTCGATCAGGGTGACACCGGTCTCCGCACGCCGCCTCACAGTACCGACTCCAGCACGACATTCGCGCCGCCTGCCAGGGACGGAAGATTGTCCTCCGACCAGTTGATCTGCACGCGAACGCTCGAGCCCGCGATCGTGATCGAGCCATCCGCTTCAGGCCCGAGCGCCTCCTTGACCTCGCACATCCACTGCTCCAGGTTTCTCGCCGCATTGAGCGCACCGCTTCTTTCGCAGCCGGCACTCGGGTCGACGTCCTCGAACTGGCTTTCTTCCACCGCATACGCGACCAGCTCGCTGCGATTGGTTCGCATGGTGTCGATGATGGAGCTGGCGAGATTGATGGCCTTGGTCCTCTGCTCCGCGCTCTTCGTGTAGCGAAGATTCATCGTCTGCAGCAAAGCAAGCCCAAGCAGCCCGACCGCGAGCACCACGAGCGCGATCAACACTTCGATCATCGAGAAGCCACCCTGCCCCCGGCCGCCGCGCCTGATCCTGCCGAAACGGTTCATGGACAATTCCTCCTCAGGCTCTTGGCCTGTCCGACAAGCGTCATTTCAATGACGCGAACGAACTCCTGGCCAGCCGGGCAGTTGTCCGGCACCAGCGTCCAGGCAAGGGGCATATCGGAAGCGATAGGACGGCCACGCGAGTCGAAGCCCAGCGTATCCACCCTGGTCCCGCTCGTATTGGTGAGCGTCAGCGACAGGTTCGCTGGACCATTGACATGGCGGACGATGACGTCAACATCCTCGTCGAATTCGCCATAGCTGTTGCCCGCACTCTCGACGTCCTGCCAGACGAGCCAGCCGTCCGTCCATCTGCCGGAGCAGGTCGCTCCGTCGGTGCTGCCGCAGATCCCTCCACCACGAGTACTGCGCACAGCTTCGGAGCGCGCCAGCGAGAGGCTGGCGATCATCTCGTTGTTCGTTGCCGCCATGCGATTGGATCGCATGGACGACTGGAAGCTGGGAAACCCGATGGCGACCAGGATCGCCAGTATGGCAATCGTCACCAGAAGCTCGACCAGCGTAACTCCGTCGCAGCGCTTGGCCACTTTCATCCTCCCCTAGGCCGTTACAGCCTCGCCCCTCCCCCGCTCGCCGGCAAGCCACGCCGGACGAGCGGTCGAATCATGACCTTGAGCGTCACCATTGGCGAGCATCCGCCGCGCGGTATGTGACTGTGTTCGCGCTGGGGAGGGGGCGACGGCACATTCTGAAAACGCGCAGGACGCAACAAGGCTCGGCGCGTCCAACCCCGACCGGGTCGGTCAGATCAGGTCACCACCTCATAACAGGGCCGGTACTCGCCCGAAATCTTCATCCTCCGCTGCTCCACGAACGCCCGCAGCAGCGCATCCAGCGACTCCATCATGTCCTGGTCGCCCCGGATCCGGAACGGCCCGAACGCCTCGATCCGGCGCATCCCGTCCTCCTTCACGTTCCCCGCCACGATCCCCGAGAACGCCCGCCGCAGGTCCGCGGCCAGCTCATGCGGCTTCCGCCCGTGGTGCAGGTCCAGCCCCGCCATCGCCTCGTGCGTCGGCACGAACGGCTGCTGGAACGGCAGCGGGATGTCCAGGCCCCAGTTGAAGTAGAACGAGTCCTTGTTCTGGATCCTCGCCTCGCGCACGCGCTTGACGCCCGCGGCCATGGCGCGCGCAACGGCCTGCGGGTCGCCGACGATGATCTCGTAGCGCGAGGCGGCGGCGTCGCCCAGGGTCAGGCGGATGAAGCGGTCGATCTGCTCGAAGTACGGCGCCGAGGAGACGGGACCGGTCAGGATCAGCGGGAACGGCAGCGCTGCGTTTTCCTCGCGCAGCAGCAGGCCGAGGAGGTACAGGATCTCCTCGGCGGTGCCGACGCCGCCCGGGAACACGATGATGCCGTGGCCGATGCGGACGAAGGCCTCGAGGCGCTTCTCGATGTCCGGCATGATCACCAGCTGGTTGACGATCGGGTTCGGGCTTTCGGCGGCGATGATGCCGGGCTCGGTGATGCCGATGTAGCGCGGGCGGCGCTGGCGCTGCTTGGCGTGCGCGATGTTGGCGCCCTTCATCGGGCCCTTCATGGCACCCGGGCCGCAGCCGGTGCAGATGTCGAGGCCGCGCAGGCCGAGCTCGTAGCCCACCAGCTTGGTGTACTCGTATTCGACGCGGCTGATGGAATGGCCGCCCCAGCACACCACGAGGTTGGGATCGGACGGGTGCAGCAGGCGCGCGTTGCGCAGCAGGCCGAACACGGCGTTGGTGATGCCGGCCGAGGATTCCAGGTCGGCGGCGTATTCGGGGCCGAGCTCAATGGCCATGTAGGCCAGGTCGCGCACGGTGGCGAACAGCAGCTCGGCCACGCCGCGGATGATCTCGCCGTCGACGAAGGCCATCGCCGGCGCAGCCTTGAGCTCGATGCGCAGGCCGCGGTCCTGCTGCAGCACCTGGATGTCGAAGTCGGGGTACATCTCCTGGGCAGCGCGCGGGTCGTCGTTGGCGCTGCCGCTGGTCAGCACCGCCAGCGCGCAGCGGCGCAGCAGGTCGTGCAGACCGCCGGAGGAGGCGTCCTTCAGGCGCGCCACCTCCTCGCGGGACAGGATGTCGAGGCCGCCGCGCGGGTAGATGCGGGCGTCGACGGTCGGGAGGGTGGCCTCGGGCCGGGTGGCGATGGTCATCTGCGGTCTCTTCTTCTTGTTCTTGTCGTGTTTTCGGGCCAGCGACTCTAGCGCAACGGGGCCCCGGAACGGAAACGGCCGGGGCAAGCCCGGCCGTTCCGTTTGACGCGTGTGGTACTGGATCAGAACTTGTACTTCAGGCTCAGCATGACCGACCAGCGCGAGACGGCGGTGTTGATGCCGTCACCGTTGTTCTCCTGGATACCGGAGTTGTCGGTCGAACCGGTGAAGTTGTAGACGTACTTGCCGGTCTCCGGGTCGATACCCGCGTAGTTGGCCACGCGGCGGGTGGAGTAGAACCCGTAGTCGTCGATCAGGCCCCAGTCCTTATTGATCAGGTTGCCCACGTTCATGATGTCCAAGGCGATTTCCGCCTTGTGGCCGTCGAAGAACATCGGGATTTCCTGGCTCACGCGGACGTCGAAGCTGTTGGTCCAGCCGGCGCGGAAGGCGTTGGCCGGGGCCACCTGGCCGCGGAAGGCATTCAGCTCGGGAGCATTGGTTTCCATCCACTCGAAGAAGGCCTGCTCCATCGCGGCGCCACCGGTCCACAGCACGTCACCCGGACCATTCGGAACGTAGAACAGGTCGTTCGTGGTGGCGCTGTCACCGTTGATGTCGTTGTAGTAGATGTAGCTGAACGGACGACCCGAGCGACCTTCGTAGAACAGGCCGGCGGTGGTCATGTTGTCGCCGAAGAACGCCTTCTGCCAGGTCAGGGCCGCGGTGAAGCGGTCCTTGATGGCATAACGCGAGTTGTGCCCGATCGGCTCATTGGTATTGAAGACGAGCGTGTTGTTCCAGTTCGACGAGTTCTGCGAGCTCGTCGCCGGGCTGAACTCCGTGGCGTCGGTGTAGGTGTAGCCCACGGTCCAGGCCCACTGGTCGACCATCGGCTTGGACAGCGCCAGAGTCAGCTGGCGGGCCGAGCCCTTGTCGGTGTTGCGGATCACGATGGCCTGATCGACATCGGGATGCTTGTTGGCACGGTTCGCTGCGCCGCCGCTGCCGTTGGTCATGCCGAAGCGGCCGGAGTTGGCGGGATCCAGGCCAGCCTCGTTCCAGTACAGCATGCGTCCATCCTGACCCTGGAAGGTCGGGGAACCGACGTCGATACGGTCGAACCACAGCGCGTTCTTGTTCTTGGTCACCAGCAGCTCGGCCGAAGCCACGATGCCGTACCACGGCAGCTCATGGTCGAACGCCAGGTTGGCCTTCCAGATCGAAGGCAGGGCCAGACCCGGCTCCATGATGTCGGCAATGATCCGGGCCGGGGCCGCATCACCGGTCGGAACCGCCGGCGGCACCGTGACGTTGAACTCCGGGATTTCATCACCGCGGGAACGGTTGAGGCTGTAGCTGTCGAAGTTCAGGCCGGTGTTCTGGAACGGGCCGGCCAGCCAGACGTTCGGGTTGCCACCCTGGAACAGGCCGACGCCGCCGCGCAGCTGGGTCGGGCGCTCGCTGTCGAAGGTGTAGTTGAAGCCGAAGCGCGGCTGCCACAGCTTCTTGTCGAGGGTCACGCTGTTGTCGAGGCCGTAGATTTCCTCGATGCGCGGGTTGTAGATCGGCGAGTCGCCGAACTCGGGCATGTCGACGCGGACGCCGAACATCAGGCTCAGGTTGTAGTTCACCGCCCAGGTGTCCTGCACGAACAGGCCCAGGTTCTCGAACTGGTACGCGGCCGGGATGTCCGAACGGCTGCCACCCGGACGCGGGGCGCGTAGGTCGTAGCGCAGCGCGTTGCCTGCCTCGAAGTCTTCCAGGCTGTCGAACGTCCACACGCCGTTGAGGTCACGGCCGTAGAAGTTGAGGATGTCGTTGTCCTCGTAGTCGAAGCCGAACTTCAGGGTGTGGTCGCCCACGTACCAGGTGCCGGCGCCGAAGAACGTGGTCTGCTTGGTGTCGACGACGTTGACGTGGCGGTTGCGCTCGGTGCCGAGGTTGATGCTGTCCTGGCCGGCGCCGACGTTGTTGATGAAGATCGTCGGCAGGTCGGCGTAGGTCGAGGCGACCGAGGAGTAGTCGCGCTGCGAGACCTTGAACTCGGTCGAGAAGTTGTCGCTCCAGTCGCTGAACAGCTCGGCGACGGTGCTCTCGAAGGTCTTGTTCTGGTCGTACCAGTAGCTCGACAGCGAGATGCTGCTGCTGCCGAAGCCGACCAGCTTCGGCACCACTTCCTCGGTCTTGCTGTAGCGCAGGGCCGCACGGTGGTTGTCGTTGATGTTCCAGTCGAGCTTGACCGCGTACTCCTCGATGTCGGTCTCGGAGATGCTGGGCGGGTTCAGGCTGCCCGGATCGAAGCCGAAGCGGTTGGCGGCCGCGATCACGCGCTGCACGTCGGCATCGGTGATGTCACCGTCGCCGTACGGGGTGCCGGACAGGCTGGTGCCCGGACGCTCGCGCTTGAACTGCTCGTAGTTGGCGAAGAAGAACAGGCGGTCCTTGATGATCGGGCCACCCAGGGTGAAGCCGTAGGTCTCTTCCTTGTTGAAGCCGGCGAAGTCGACGCCGCGCAGCTCGTCGCGCACCCAGTCACCGTCGCGGACGGTGTAGTAGGCGCTGCCGTGGAATTCGTTGGTACCCGACTTGGTCACGGCGTTGACCACCGCGCCGGTGCCACCGGAGATGGTGGTGTCGTAGTTGGCCAGGTCGATCTGGATTTCCTCGATCGCGTCCATGGAGACCGGCTGGCGCTCGGTCGGCATGTTGTTGGCCTCGAGGCCGAACGGGTCGGAGTTGCTGACGCCGTCGATGCGGATCACGTTGAAGCGCGAGTTCTGGCCACCGGCCGAGATCGAGCCGTCGGCCTTGCTGACCTGCGAGATGCGCGGGTCGAGGCGGATGTAGTCCTGGATGTTGCGCGACGCCGAAGGCAGGGCCTCGATGGTGTCGTTGTTGAGGTTGGTGCCGGTGCCCATCTTGGTGGCACTGAAGATCTCGGAGCCGCCGGCCACGCCGACCGCGGTCACGGTGGCGAGCGTGGTGACGTCGCCGGTGAGCTGGGCGTTGACGGTGTTGGCGGCGTTCAGGCCGAGGAACACGTTGTCCTCGGTCTTGGTGCCGGCGCCGGCCTTGGTGATGGTGATCTCGTACGGACCGCCCACGCGCAGGCCGCGGGCGCTGTAGCGGCCGCTGGCGTCGGTGGTCACGCGGCTGGTGGTACCCGACTCGACGTGGACGATGGTGACTTCTGCATTGGTGACCGGCTGCCCGTCGCTTCCGATGACGACACCGCCCACGCCTGCGGACGTGGCGCTCTGGGCGAAGACGGGTGCGGCGGCAAGCGCGGCGATCAGGCCGAGCGAAAGTTTCGACACACGGAATGCGTTGCGACGGGTCATGGCTGGACTCTTGGCAAGGAAAAACGGAAACCGCGCCGACAGGCACGGACGGACGATGTCGTTTGGTGGTTCCCACTCACGCCGCGACCGCCTGGCGGCAGCGGTTAACAACAGATTAACACATTAGCCGCCGCATATGACAGCCGCATGACGGTTTCACGCCGGGGTCAGGGAGCCCAGGTAGCCGGCCACCCCGTCCATCAGCATCTGCACGGAAATGGCGACCAGCAGCATGCCCATCAGGCGCTCGACGGCGGTCAGGGCGCGGGCCCCGAGGAGGCGGTAGAGGTAGGGGGCGCAGAACAGGATGGCCGCGGTGGCGCCCCAGGCCACGCCCAGGGCCAGGCTCCATTCCCAGAGCCGCTCGGGCTCCCGGCTGCCCATCAGCATCACCGCGGCCATGCCGGACGGGCCGGCGACCAGCGGGACGGCCAGCGGCACGATGAAGGGCTCGCCCCCTGGCAGCTCGCCCATCAGGCCCTCGGGGGGCGGGAAGATCATGCGGATGCCGATCAGGAACAGCACGATACCGCCGGCGATCGACACCGACTCCTGGCGCAGGTGCATGACCTCGAGGGCGTACTTGCCCACCCACAGGAAGACCATCAGCACGCCGAGCGCGATCAGCAGCTCGCGCGCCAGCACGACCCGCTGCCGCTTCGGCGGCAGGTGGCGCAGGATGCTGAGGAACACCGGGATGTTGCCCAGCGGGTCCAGGATCAGGAACAGCAGCAGGGCGGCGGAGACGACGGTCATGGCGAGGGCGCCCAGGCCTGGCCGCGATGCGCGGCGCCGGCGGATGACAGGAGCGTGACGCAGGCCCCGGCCGCCGCCGCCGGATCGCGGGCGCGGCGGTCATCGTCCGAGACGTGCGAGCGCGCGCGCAGCGGCGTGCGCATCGGCCCCGGACGGAGACCGTGGAAGCGGACGGGCCCGGTGCCGTGCTCGGCGTGCAGGGTGTCGAGCAGGGCGCGCTGGCCGTGCTGGGCGATGCCGTAGGCGCCGCGGTAGGCGGGCGCGCCCTCGTCGTCGAGGACGAACACGACCGGGGCATCCGGCGCCTGACGCAGCAGCGGCAGGCAGGCCCGGGTCAGCCACCAGCGCGCGGTGAGGTCGACGTGCAGCGCGCGCGCGAACTGGCCGGGATCGGTGTGCTCGAGCGGCGTCAGCCCGGGGAACTCGGCGGCGCAGTGCAGCAGGCCGTCCAGGCGCCCCAGCTGGGCGCCGATGCGGTCGGCCAGCTCGACGTGGTCGCCGTAGTCCGCCCCGGACAGGTCGAAGGGGTAGTTGACCGGCTCCGGCAACCCGGCCGGGTCGCGCGCGATCGCGTCGTAGACCCGGTTGAGCTTCGGGACCTTGCGGCCCAGCAGCACCACGGTGGCACCCGCCCGCGCGCAGGCGTGCGCGGCGGCGGCGCCCAGGCCTCCGTGGGCCCCGGTCACCAGGACCACGCGCCCGGCCAGTACGGCCGGCGCGCCTGCGGCGGCCGCGGTCGCGCTCACGCCTGCTGCGTCTCCGCGACCATGCGCGCGAGCTCGCCCGACTCGAACAGCTCCATGGTGATGTCGCAGCCGCCGATCAGCTCGCCGTTGATGAAGAGCTGGGGGAAGGTCGGCCAGTTCGAGACGCGCGGAAGGTTGGCGCGGACCTCGGGATCTTCCAGCACGTTGACGCTGTGCAGGGTCGCCATGTCGGCGCCGGCCTCGCGCAGCGCGCCCACGGTGCGGCTGGAGAAGCCGCACATCGGGAACTGCGGCGTCCCCTTCATGAAAAGGACGATGGGATGGCCGGAAATCTCGGCCTGGATGCGTTCAATGATGGCCATGCTGGCTCCGGCGTGTCTGGCGGCGTGGCATGGGGGCCACGCGGCGCGCGAGGGGGATCGCGCTATTGTAGCGTCCATGGCCATTGAACTTGCCGCCCTGCCCTGGGACCGCACCGCGCTCGAGCCGCACGTGTCCGGCGACACCCTCGACCTCCACCACGGCCGCCACCACCGCGCCCACGTCGACGCGGTCAACGCGCTGGCGCCCGCGGCCGGCATGGGCTCGGCCACGCTGGAAGAGCTGGTGCGCGGCGCCCAGGGTGCCCTGCAGGCGCACGCGGCCCAGGCCTGGAACCTGGAGTTCCAGTGGCGCTGCCTGAAACCCGCGGCCGCGGGCGGCGGTGGCGAGCCGCAGGGCGCCCTGGCCGAGGCCATCGTGCGCCGCTTCGGTGACATCGCGCGCTTCCGCAAGCGCTTCGCGGCCATGGCCACGGGATTGCAGGGTTCGGGCTGGATCTGGCTGCTGCAGCGGCCCGATGCGTCGGTGTCGCTGGCGGTGACCGCCAATACGTCCTCGCCGATCACCGGCGACGACCGCCCGCTGCTCGGCCTCAGCCTCTGGGAGCACGCCTACCTGCTCGACTACCGCGAAGCCCGCGGGCGCTACGTCGAAGCCGTCTGGAACGTGGTCGACTGGGGATTCGTCGCGTCGAACCACCGCTGAGCCGCCCACGTATCGGAACCGTCCCGCGACGCCCTGCGGAGAGACGGACTCTGCGGTTGCACCGGATCAGCCCAGCCGGGCGATGACCGGCGCGACCTGCGCCTCGCGGCCCAGCGCGGCACCCACGCGGCCCAGGGCATCGGCCAGGGCCTCGTCGCTGTCCGCGCGCAGGGTCGCATGGCCCACCTTGCGGCCTTCCCGCGAGGTCTTGCCGTAGTCGTGCCAGTGGCCGCCGGGCTCGGCGAGCACGGCGGCCGCGTCCGGCATCCGTCCGATCCAGTTGAGCATGCAGCTGCGCCCGAGCGGGCGCGTGTCGCCCAGCGGCAACCCCAGCACGGCACGCAGGTGGTTGGCGAACTGGGACGTCTCGGCCCCTTCGATCGTCCAGTGGCCGGAGTTGTGCACGCGAGGCGCCAGCTCGTTGGCCAGCAGCCCGCCGTCGCGGCAGAACAGCTCCAGCGCGAACACGCCGACGTAGTCCAGGGCCTCTGCCAGGGCGCGGGCGTATCCCACCGCCTGCGCCTCGAGCGCGGGATCCACGCGTGCCGGCGCGAGGCTGGCCGAAAGCACGCCGTCGACGTGCCAGTTCTCGGTCAGCGGCCAGGTGCGGAATTCGCCATCGCGGCCGCGCACGGCCACCACGCTCAGCTCGCGCTCGAAGGGCACGAAGGCCTCGAGGATCAGCCCTCCGCTGGCGGCCTGTCCGCCCAGCGCCTCCCAGGCCGCACCGGCGTCGCCGGCCGCGCGGATCCGGAACTGGCCCTTGCCGTCGTAGCCGAGGCGGCGGGTCTTGAGGATGCAGGGCACGCCCAGCTTCGCGATCGCCGCCTCCAGGTCCTCCGGCGTGTCCACCGCCACGTAGCCAGGCACCGGGATGCCGAGCTCGCCGAACAGCGTCTTCTCCGCCAGCCGGTCCTGGCTGGTGCCCAGCGCGCGCGGATCGGGAAACATCGGCACCCGCTCGCTCAGCCACTGCGCGGACCCGGCCGGCACGTTCTCGAAGTCGAAGGTGGCGATGTCGATGGCGGAGGCGAACTCCGCCAGGGCCGCGTGATCGCGATAGTCGCCCACCACCAGCGGCGCGAACTGGCCGGCGCAGGCCTCGGCGCTGGTGTCCATCACCGAGAAGCGCAGGCCCAGCGGCGCGCCCGCGAGGGCCATCATGCGCGCCAGCTGGCCGCCGCCGAGGATGCCGACGGTGGTCACAGGCGCGGGTCGTCGTTGACGGCGACGTCCTCGGTCTGGCGCCTGCGGAAGGCATCAAGCGCGGCGGCGACTTTCGCGTCGCCCGCGGCCGCGAGCTGCGCGGCGGCGAACAGCGCCGCGTTGGCCGCACCGGCGTTGCCGATCGCGAAGGTCGCCACCGGTACGCCGGCCGGCATCTGCACGATCGACAGCAGCGAGTCCAGGCCGTTGAGCGCCTTCGACTGCACCGGCACGCCCAGCACCGGCAGCGCGGTCTTCGAGGCGAGCATGCCCGGCAGGTGCGCGGCGCCGCCGGCGCCGGCGATGATCGCCTTCAGGCCGCGGCCGCGCGCGGTGGCGGCGTACTCGAACAGGACGTCCGGCGTGCGGTGCGCCGACACGACGCGGACCTCGTGCGCGACGCCGAGCTCATCGAGCTTCTGCGCCGCGTGCTGCATGGTGTCCCAGTCGGAGCGCGAGCCCATCACGATGCCGACGACGGGCGGGCTGGTGGTGGCGGTCATGGCCGTCCCCTGTGGCAAAGACGTATTCTAGCGATCCCTCGCGCCGACCGTACCCGCCATGGACCGCAAGCTGCTCGACATCCTCGTCTGCCCCACCAGCCGCCAGCCGCTGGCCCTGCTGGAGCCTGCCGGGCTGGAGGCGCTGAACCGGGCCATCGCCGCCGGCGGCGTGACGCGCGGCGACGACGCGCCACAGGCCGAGCCGCTGCGCGAAGCCCTGGTCACCCGCGACCGCCGCACCGTGTACCGCGTGGACGACGGCATCCCGGTCCTGCTCGCCGAGGAGGCGATCGCGACCGCGCAGGTCGAAGGCTTCACCGGCGCATGAGCGCGGGCGAGGCCGGATTCGCCCCGCCACCCGCCGACCAGGTCGACGCGGACATCAGGCGCGCGCTGGCCGAGGACCTGGGCGCTGGCGACGTCACCGCCGCCCTGCTCCCCGACGCCCCCGAGTCCGCGTACCTGCTCTGCAAGGAAGACGCGGTGGCCTGTGGCCGGCCCTGGTTCGACGCCTGCCACCGCGCCCTCGACCCCGGGGTGCGGATCGATTGGCGCGTGGCCGAAGGCGATCGCGTCCGCGCAGGCACCGTGCTGGCCATCCTCGAGGGCCGTACCCGCGCCCTGGTCAGCGCCGAACGCAGCTCGCTGAACTTCATGCAGACCCTCTCCGGCACCGCCACCGCGACCGCCGCCCATGTCGAGGCCGTGCGCGGGACCCGCGCGCGCATCCTCGACACGCGCAAGACCCTGCCTGGACTGCGCGTGGCGCAGAAGTACGCCGTGCGCGTCGGCGGCGGCGACAACCACCGCATGGGCCTTTACGACGCGGTGATGCTGAAGGAGAACCATGTCCGCGCCGCCGGTTCGATCGGCGCCGCGATCGCCGCCGCGCGCGCCAGCCAGCCGCACCTGCCGCTGATCGTGGAGGTCGAGACCCTGGACGAACTGCGCGCGGCGCTCGACGCGGGTTGCGACCGCATCCTGGTCGACGATTTCGACGCCGCGACGCGTCGCGAAGCGGTGCGCATCGCGGCCGGGCGCATCCCGCTGGAAGTGTCCGGTGGCGTCGACCTCGCCTCGCTGCGCGCGATCGCCGAGGACGGCGTCGACTGCATCTCGATCGGCGGGCTGACCAAGCACGTCCGCGCGGTGGACCTCTCGCTGAAGCTGGGTCCGGCTCCGGCCGCCTAGCGCAGCAGCAGGACCGCCGCCGTGCCCAGCACGCCCAGCGCGGTGAACCACCACCCGCGCGACACGCCGCGCTTCCGGGCCGGCGCGCTCCGCGCCGTTGGCGCATCCGATGCCGTCGCCACGCCTGGTGCCACCACCCGGAACCTCAGCACGTCGATGCCGAGCTCGTCGCCATGGCGTGCCCACGCGCGCTGCTGCGGCACCTCGTTGAGCAGCCAGCCGTTGGTCGAGCCCAGGTCTTCCACCAGCAGGCCCTCCGCCGTCGGCGTCAGCCGCAGGTGTTCCCGCGACACGCCCGGGTGGTCGAGATGGATGCCGCAGTCGGCCGCACGTCCCAGCATCGTCGGCCCGACCAGGGGAAAGGTGCGCCCGAAGCCCGCGCCGCTCACGCCGCGCAGCACGAATCGCGGCAGCGCGGGCCTGACCACCGTCGCGGCGACGTGGCCGCGCCCATCCTGCGGCTCGGGTGAAGCGGTGGCCGGCTCGGCACGGAGTTGGGTGTTCATGCGGATAGAAACTGCGACGTCCTGCGTGAAGCCCACGCAAAGGCTTGCCCAAACCACGGGTTGGCCCCAGATTGCCGGACCATGCCCAGTCTGATCCTGCTCATGATAGCCGGCGCCCTCGCTTATGCGTGGTGGAATGCCGCGCGTGCCGCCAGCGAACACGCGATCCAGGTCGGCCACTCCGCCTGCCGCGCCGCGGGCGTGCAGCTGCTCGACCAGACCGTGCACGCCGTGGGCCTGCGACTGCGACGCCGCGACGACGGCCGCCTCGGCCTGGAGCGCAGCTTCCGATTCGAGTATTCGCACGACGGCATGGACCGGCAGCGCGGGCGCATGGTGTTCCATGGCACGCGCCTGGTGTCGTTCACCGGCCCTGCGCCGGCGGTGGCGTCCGGCCTGCTCGGCGAGGACTGAGCGGGCCTACTTCACGACGCGAAGATGCGCACCGCGCCTGGGGGCCGGCCCGCCGTCGTCGTCGTCGCCGCCGTCCCCGTCACTGTCTCCGTCCGCGCCCTGGTCGTCGCTGATGCCGCCGGGCACCACGCCGAGCACGACCTCGCCCGTCGACTCCGCGCCGCTGCCGCCTTCCGAATCGGCCACTTCGTCACCCTCGCCGGTGTCGGCCGCCAGCCCCTGGTCTTCGGGCAGCGCCATGCCCTGTCCGGTCTCGCGCGCGTAGATGGCGAGCACGGCGGCAATGGGCACCTGCACCGGGTGGCTGACCCCGCCGAAGCGCGCGGTGAAGCTCACCGCTTCGTTGTCCATGGCCAGGCGCGCGACCGCACGCTCGGCCACGTTGAGGACCACGCGGCCCTCCTTGACGGTGTGCGCGGGCACGCGCACGCCCGGACGGGTCGCGTCCACCAGAAGGTGGGGCGTCATCCCGTTGTCCACGATCCATTCGTACAGCGCCCGCAGGAGATAGGGGCGATGGCTGGTCATCCGGGAAGCATCGTTCATGCCCGGATTCTAGCGCGGGACGGCGACTTCAGGCCGGAAGCTCCCGCAGGTTGCGCTCCTGCGGAGTGAGGCTGCGCGTGAATCCCGGGTTGCGGAAGATGCGGTTGCCGTAGTCCTCGATCGCCTTGCCGTCCTTGGGCAGCGGCACGCCCAGGGCCTCGAGGCGCCAGATGATCGGCGCCATGGCGCAGTCGGCCAGGCTCATCTCGGAATTGAGGAAGAACTTGTAGGCCTTGAACAAAGGCACCGAGGTGGCGACGAGCTCCTTCAGGCGCTTGCGCGCGGCATCGGCGTTGGCCTTGGTGCCGGTCTGGATGGCGCGGACTTCCGGCACCCAGTCGTGTTCCAGTCGCAGCATCGCCAGCCGCAGCCGGGCGCGCGAAAGCGGGTCGACGGGCATCAGCGGCGGATGCGGGTAGCGCTCGTCCAGGTATTCGGTGACGACGCTCGCGGCGTACAGCACCAGGTCGCGCTCGACCAGGGTCGGCACCGAGTGGTACGGGTTGAGGTCGATCAGGTCTTCCGGCGGGTCCTTGGGGTCGACCGTAATCAGGTCGTAGGTGACGCCCTTGGCCGCGAGCACCAGCCGCACCCGGTGGCAGAGGACGTCGTCGGCCGAGGAAAAGAGCGTGAGTGCATTACGCATGCGCGGACTCGCTGCCATCATCGAACAACTCTCCCGCGGCCGGAATCCGCCAGCCGCATTGGCGCCGCCCGCCCCTCGCGGACGGCTGCCCGGTTCCCTGCAGTCGCCGTCAGTGGACGTCCTTCCAGTATTCCTTCTTCAGCAGCCATGCCAGGAAGGTGAAGAACGCCAGGAACAGCATCACCCACACGCCCAGCGCCTCGCGCTTGGTCGCGATCGGCTCGCCCGCGTACTCGAGGAACGCGGTGATGTCACGCGCGGCCTGGTCGAACTGCGGACCGTCCATGCTGCCCGGCTGGGCGACTTCGAGGCGGTCGATGGTCGGCTCGCCGGTGGCGGCGTCGGTGCTGCCGTAGACCGGGCGCTGCACGCCCTGCATCTCCCACAGCACGTTCGGCATCGAGGCGTTCGGGAACACCGTGTTGTTCCAGCCCAGCGGGCGCTCCTCGTCGATGTAGAACGACTTGAGGTAGCTGTAGATCCAGTCGCCGCCACGCACGCGCGAGGTCAGGCTGAGGTCCGGCGGCACGGTGCCGAACCACTCCGCCGCGCCTTCGGCCGGCATGGCGGTGAGGATCTGCTCGCCGAACTTGGCGCCGGTGAAGTTGAGGTTCTCCATGACCTCCTCCTCGGTCAGCCCCAGGTCCTCGGCCATGCGCGAATAGCGCAGGTACTTGAGGGAGTGGCAGGACGAGCAGTAGTTCATGAACAGCTGGGCGCCACGCTGCAGCGAGGCCTTGTCGCCCAGGTCGGTACCGGCGTGCTGCAGCGGGCCGCCCGAGGCGGCCAGGGCGGAGAACGAGAGCAGCATGGAGGCCGCGAAGGCCGCGACGCGGGTGATCAGGGTCATGGGCTTAGTCATGCGTCGTCACCCGCTCCGGAACCGGCTTGGTCTTGTCGATCGCCGTCCACAACGGCATGGTCAGGAAGAACAGGAAGTAGAACGCGGTCAGGAAGCGGCCGACGATGGTCTCGACCGGATCCGTGCCCGGGCCGGCACCGATCTTGCCCAGCCAGATGAAGGTGATCGCGAACAGGCCCAGCAGCACCTTGGACATCAGGCCGCGGTAGCGATAGGACTTGACCTTCGCGCGGTCCAGCCACGGCACCAGGAACAGGATCGCGATCGCGCCGAACATGACCAGGACGCCGCCGAGCTTGTTCGGGACCACGCGCAGCATCGCGTAATAGGGCGTGTAGTACCACACCGGCTTGATGTGCTGGGGCGTCACCAGGCGGTTGGCCTCGGTGAAGTTGTCATGCTCCAGGAACCAGCCGCCGAAGGCCGGTGCGAAGAAGATGATGAAGGCCGCGATCATCAGGAAGAAGCCGACGTAGAAAGTGTCCTTCACCGTGTAGTACGGGTGGAAGGGGACGCCATCGGCAGGCGCGGTCGGCGACCAGCGATTGCCCTTCGGGCCCTTCTTGATCTCGACGCCGTCGGGGTTGTTCGAACCGACCTCGTGCAGCGCGAAGATATGCAGCACCACCAGCAGCAGCAGCACCAGCGGCAGCGCGATCACGTGCAGGGCGAAGAAGCGGTTCAGCGTGGCGTCGCTGGGCAGGTAGTCGCCCATGATCCACTCGACCAGGCCGTTGCCGATCACCGGGATGGCGCCGAACAGCGAGATGATCACCTTCGCGCCCCAGAACGACATCTGGCCCCAGGGCAGCACGTAGCCCAGGAAGGCCTCGGCCATCAGCACCAGGTAGATCAGCATGCCGAGGATCCACACAAGCTCGCGCGGCTTCTGGTAGCTGCCGTACATGAGCCCGCGGAACATGTGGATGTAGACCACGATGAAGAACAGCGAGGCGCCGGTGGAATGCATGTACCGGATCAGCCAGCCCCACTCCACGTCGCGCATGATGTACTCGACCGAGGCGAAGGCCTCGGCGGCGGACGGCTTGTAGTGCATCGTCAGGAAGATGCCGGTGACGATCTGGTTGGCCAGCACCACGATCGACAGCACGCCGAAGATGTACCAGATGTTGAAGTTCTTCGGCGCGTAGTACTCGGACATGTGCTTCCGGTACACGGGCATCATGCCCGGTGCGCGCTCGTTGACCCAGTCCGCCACCGTGTTGGCGGTACGCACGATCAGGTTCGACATGGCTTACGCGGCCCCCTGCGGATCGACGCCGACGACGATGGTGGTGTCGTCGGCGAAATGGTGCGGCGGCACCACGAGGTTGGTCGGTGCCGGCACGCCCTGGTAGACGCGGCCGGCCATGTCGAACTTCGACTTGTGGCAGGGGCAGAAGTAGCCGCCCTTCCATTCCGGATCGAACGGCGCCGGGCCGATCTTGGCGACCATCTCCGGCGAGCAGCCGAGGTGGGTGCAGAGGCCGACGAGCACCGAGATCTCCGGCTTCAGCGAGCGCAGCTCGGGGTTGGCGTCGCGGACGTAGTCCGGCTGCTGCTCGACGTTCTCCGACTTCGGATCGCGCAGCTGGTCGTCCAGCGTCGGCAGCGCCTGCAGGACGGCCTGCGAGCGCTTGACGATCCAGATCGGCTGGCCGCGCCACTCGAGGATCATGCGCTCGCCCTCGGCCAGCGCGCTGATGTCCGCGGTCACCGGCGCACCGGCCAGCTGCGCGCGCTGGCTCGGGAACCAGGTCTTGATGAACGGAACTGCGGCAACGCCGACGCCTGCCGCGCCGACCACCGCCGTCGTGGCTGTGAGGAACCGGCGGCGGCCGTTGTCGACCGTGCCCTCCCCGACAGGATCCATAACCCCTTCGTTGCCCATCGCCACTCCGGAAAACCTACGGTCGCTTGTGTGTGTACTGGCTGCCGCGCGCGCAGCCTCCGTAACCGGAGACGCGCCGCAAAGACGATGAAGTGTAGCGGAACGCCGATTCGAGGGACAACGTCGGCGGTCCAGGACCCGCTCAGTTCGCGGCCAGCTGGGCCCGGTAGCGGTCGGCCAGGACGCCGACGCGCTCGACATAGCGCCGCGTCTCGCTGTACGGCGGCACGCCCTTGTGGCGGTCCACGGCGCCCTCGCCGGCGTTGTAGCCGGCCGCGGCCAGCGTCAGGTCGCCGTTGAACCGCTTGAGCAGCCACGCCAGGTATTTGACCCCGCCGCGGATGTTCTGCGACGGATCGAAGGCGTTGACCACGCCGAACCGGTCGGCGGTGGCGGGCATCAGCTGCATCAGCCCCTGCGCGCCGACGCGGGACAGGGCATTGGGATTGAACGCCGACTCGGCGTGCATGACCGCGCGGATGATCGCCTCCTCGACGCCGAACTCCTGCGCGGCCGCCCTGACCTCCGCGTTGTAGGCGGCGGTGTTGAGCCGCACGTTGGAGAAGTTGAGGCCCGGCGAGCCGCAGGCGTAACAGGATTCGAAGAAGCTGTAGCGAATGGTGCGCACCGCGCTGGCGTCGCCGCCACGCGCGGGCCTGCGGCTGGTGTAGTGGCGCACGCCATCCTTCACGTAGGAGTACACCTGGCCCTGCACCAGACGCCGCGAGCCGGCGCTGGCCGAGGGCGCCGACGGCACCTGGATCGACGGGGAGCCCGCCGTCGTGCCGCCCATGAAGGTCGAGGGCGCATTCGCGTTGATTGACGCCGGCGAGCCTGCCACCGCGGTGGACGCGGTCGCGGCCCCGACGGCTCCGGGCGTGGTCGATGGCTGGCTCGGCCGCGACGGCCGGCCGGGGCGGTAGGTGGTGGCAACCGAGCATTTCGCGCCGCTGATGCGGCGGCTGACATAGCTGGTGACGCCGTCGCCGGCCTCGCAGCGGTAGATGGTGCCGGCCACGGCGGGACCGGCCGCGTCCACGCAGGCCAGGCCGATCATCGCCGCCCAGGCGAACCCCAGGATTGTCCCGTAGCGATTCATCCCCACCCCTCCATTCGCGCGCAGTCTCCTATCTTGGAGGGGCCTTGCCAAGGCCCCGAACCGTGACCATGCCCAAGGAAACGCCCCCCGCCCCCCGCCGCGGCCAGCCCGGCGGCCCGCGGTTTACACTGCGCGACCACCCCCCATCCGGCCCGGACTCACCGCCGCGCCCCGGAACGCCATGACCCACGACCAGACCCTGCCGGACGACGCGTCCGTCGTTCCCGCGCCGCCCGCCCGCGGCAAGCTCTTCATCCAGACCCACGGCTGCCAGATGAACGAATACGACTCGGCACGGATGGCCGACGTGCTGGCGGCCTCCGACGGGCTTGAACTCACCACGAACGTCGAAGAAGCCGACGTGATCCTGGTCAATACCTGCTCGATTCGCGAAAAAGCGCAGGAAAAGGTGTTCAGCCAGCTGGGCCGCTGGAAGGCCCTGAAGCAGGGCGGGCGCCCGGTCCTGATCGGCGTGGGCGGCTGCGTGGCCAGCCAGGAGGGCGAGGCGATCGTGAAGCGCGCGCCCCACGTCGACCTGGTGTTCGGCCCGCAGACCCTGCACCGGCTGCCGGAGCTGCTGCGCGGCCGGCGCGAATCGGGCCGCCCCCAGGTCGACATCAGCTTCCCCGAGATCGAGAAGTTCGACCGCCTGCCCGAGCCGCGGGCGGAGGGCCCCAGCGCCTTCGTCTCGATCATGGAGGGCTGCAGCAAGTACTGCTCGTTCTGCGTGGTGCCCTACACCCGCGGCGAGGAGGTCAGCCGGCCTTTCGAGGACGTGCTGGTGGAAGTGATGCAGCTCGCGGCCCAGGGCGTGCGCGAGGTCAACCTGCTGGGGCAGAACGTCAACGCCTACCGCGGGCCCATCGCTTCCGAAGGGAATGGGGGCGACGGCGGGGAGACGGCCGACCTCGGCCTGCTGATCCGCACCATCGCCGAGATCGAGGGCATCGACCGCATCCGCTTCACCACCTCGCACCCGCTGGAGTTCTCGGACTCGCTGGTCGAGGCCTACCGCGACGTGCCGCAGCTGGCCAACTACCTGCACCTGCCGGTGCAGTCGGGTTCGGACCGCATCCTGTCGGCGATGAAGCGCGGCTACACCGCGCTCGAGTTCAAGCAGAAAATCAGGAAGCTGCGCGCGGTGCGCCCGGACATCTCCATCTCCTCGGACTTCATCGTCGGCTTCCCGGGCGAGACCGATGCCGACTTCGAGAAGACCATGAAGCTGATCGAGGACGTGGGCTTCGACCAGTCGTTCTCCTTCATCTACTCGCGCCGCCCGGGTACGCCCGCCGCGGACCTCGAGGACAGCGTGTCCAGCGAGGTGAAGCACGCGCGCCTGTCGCGGCTGCAGGCGCACATCAACGAATATTCGGCCGGCATCTCGCGGGCGATGGTCGGCAGCGTGCAGAAGGTGCTGGTGACCGGGCCCTCGCGCAGGAACCCGGAGGAACTCACCGGCAAGACCGAGAACATGCGCCCGGTGAACTTCGCCGGGCATCCGCGCCTGGTGGGGCAGTTCGTCGACGTGGTGATCACCGGGGCGCTGAGCAATTCGCTGCGCGGCCGCATGGCCACGGCCGAATCGCCGGCCACGGACTGAGGTCCGCGCGACGTGGCGCCGGACCAGCACCCGACACCATCCACCGGCAGGCGCCGCGTCGATCCGCTGGGTCTCTGGCTCTGCTGCCTGGCCGCGCTCGGCCTGGCCCGTGCCTGGCTGTACCTCGTGCGTGACGCCGGCGCCGCGGGCGCCGTCGGCTGGATCTGGTTCGGCGGCTCGGTGCTCCTGGGCGCTGCCGGACTGGTCCTGGTCCTGCGCGGCCTGCGCCGCGTCCGGCCGGACCGAGGGGCCTGACCCGCACGCGTGCCGCCCGCAACGTGGAGGCCGCGTGCACGCAGCACGCGCCGGCCGCGCTACCCTTGCCCGCCTATGTCCAGTTCCCACCAGCGTGACTTCAGCCTCGAGCCCGCCGACACCGAGCGGCTGGCCAACCTCGGCGGCCCCTTCGATGCCCACCTGCGCCAGATCGAACTGGCGCTCGGCGTCGAGATCGCCAACCGCGGCAACGTTTTCCGCGTGCGCGGCGACGATGCCGGGCGCGTCGACGAAGCCGAGCGCCTGCTGCGCGACCTGTACGAGGAATCCGCCAGCGAAACCTTCGACGCACACGCGATCAACCTGCGCGTGAACGCCTCGCGCGCGGTGCAGGCGGATGCCGCGGCACCGGCCACGCCCGGCCCCGGGCGCGGCGGTGATCCCGACTTCGTGCCGCAGACGGTCGCCATCCGCGTCAAGCGCGGCACCATCCGCGGCCGCGGCCCGAACCAGCAGAAGTACCTGCACGCGATCGCGACCCACGACATCAACTTCGGCATCGGCCCGGCGGGCACCGGCAAGACCTTCCTGGCCGTGGCCAGCGCGGTCGAGGCGCTCAACGAGTCCCGCGTGCAGCGCCTGGTGCTGGTGCGTCCGGCGGTGGAGGCTGGCGAGAAGCTCGGCTTCCTGCCCGGCGACCTGTCGCAGAAGGTCGATCCCTACCTGCGCCCGCTGTACGACGCGCTGTACGAGATGCTGGGCGTGGAGAAGGTGCTGAAGCTGCTGGAGAAGAACGTCATCGAGATCGCGCCGCTGGCCTACATGCGCGGGCGCACCCTCAACGACGCCTACGTGATCCTGGACGAGGCGCAGAACACCACCATCGAGCAGATGAAGATGTTCCTGACCCGGCTGGGCTTCGGCAGCACGGCCGTGGTCACCGGCGACCTCACCCAGATCGACCTGCCGAAATCCACGAAGTCCGGCCTGCGCGACGCGCTGGAGGTGCTGCGCGACGTCGACGGCGTCAGCTTCACCTTCTTCGAGTCGCGCGACGTCGTGCGCCATCCGCTGGTGGCGAAGATCGTCAACGCCTACGACCGCCGCGACGCGAAGGACGCCCCGACCGGTCCGGCGTAGACTGGCGGGCATGACCCAGGGTCCCGTCCGCCTCGACGTCTCCGTCGGCTACGCCCTCCCCCGCGCCGGCGTCCCGGCGGCGGTGAGCTTCCGCAAATGGGTGGCCGCGGCGCTGGCCGGGCGCATCCGTGAAGCCGACCTCGCCATCCGCCTGGTCGACGCGAAGGAGGGCCGCGCCCTCAACCGCCACTACCGCGGCCGGGACTACGCCACCAACGTCCTGAGCTTCCCCGCCGACCTGCCCGAGGGCCTGCCGGAGGGCGTGCGCCTGCCGCTGCTCGGCGACCTGGTGCTGTGCGCGCCGGTGGTCGCCCGCGAGGCGCGCGAGCAGGGCAAGCCGCTGGCCGCCCACTACGCCCACCTGACCGTCCACGGCACCCTGCACCTGCTGGGCTGGGACCACGGCAACGACGTGGAGGCGGACGCCATGGAGCAGCTGGAGCGCGAGATCCTGGCCGGACTCGGGATCGACGATCCCTACCGCGAAGGCTGAGCCGCTGCCGGCCGGCCCGACCGCCGGTGCCTCACAGGCAGTCGACCAGGCCATCGAACAGCGTCCGCCCGCTCCCAGGCAGCGTCGCATACAGCGGCTCTTCGCCCTGCAGCGCATCCAGCAGTGCCTCGATGGTCGTGCGGGGCTCCAGGGGCGACGCGCACAGCCAGGCGGGTGCGTCCGAGGTGATGTGGCCGCGGCGTGGATCCACGGACTCCTCGCTGGCCGCGAAGCTCCAGGCGCACTGGCCGATCCGGCCTGTCACGCGCTGCACCGAACACACGTAGCGCAGCGCCTGGATGTTGGTGTACTCGCCTTCGCAGAAGGTATCCCCGCAGATGTCGTCGAAATTCCGCGCCAGCTGGCGGCGGAGCATGAACCAGGCTTCGATGTCCGCCTCGGCCCGGAGATAGGCGGAAGCGTCGACGAAGACGGGTCCGCGCTCGGCCGGTTCCCCGGAGTGCGCAGGCGCGACGCACGACAGCAGGGCGAGCGTCGCGGGCAGGATGGAGCGGATGCGGGTGGCAGGCATGGTCTGGTCCTCCGGTGGCGTGTCCGCGCCGCGGCGCGGGGGCCGCATCCTGCGGGCCCGGTGCCATCCTCGCGAGCCGGACGCGACCGCGCATCCGGCCGGCACCCCACCATGGCAACGGGAACCCGCCAGGCGCGGCGTGGGCCGAGTCCGGCGCCGCCGTCGGCCCCCGCCACGCGGTCGTCCCGCGTCGTGCCAGCGGGCGCGGCGGCGCCGCTGTAAACTGCCCGGGTCGCCCCGCCCGGGGCGCTGACATGACCGCAATGCCCGAAGACGACAGTAGTCACAGCGCCGCGCCGGACGGTCCGGAACGGCGGCGCAGCTGGTTCGAGCGCCTGAGCTCGGCGATCACCGGCGAGCCCGGCACCCGCGACGACCTGGTGGAGCTGCTGCGCGACGCCCAGGCCGATGACCTGATCGGGGCCGACACCCTGCGCATGATGGAGGGCGCGATCGCGGTCTCCGACATGACCGTGGGCGACGTGATGGTCCCGCGCTCGCAGATGGTCTCGCTGCCCGTGGAGGCGCGTTTCATCGACCTGATGAAGCAGGTGGTCGAGTCCGGCCACTCGCGCTTCCCGGTGCACGGCGAGGACAAGGACGAGATCCTCGGCATCCTGCTGGCCAAGGACCTGCTGCGCGGCGTGGTCGCCGACAACGGCCCGGGCACGGTGCGCGAGCTGCTGCGCCCGGCGGTGCTGATTCCCGAGTCGAAGAAGCTCAACGTGCTGCTGCGCGAGTTCCGCCAGTCGCGCAACCACATGGCGATCGTGATCGACGAATACGGCGGGGTCGCCGGCGTGATCACCATCGAGGACGTGCTCGAGGAGATCGTCGGCGAGATCGACGACGAGCACGACGAAGCGGAGGACCCCGCGGCGCTGATCGCCGCCCAGGCCGACGGCCAGTACGTGGTCGACGCCCTGACCCCGATCGACGACTTCAACGAGCGCTTCGGCGCCGATTTCGACGACGACGAGTACGACACCATCGGGGGCCTGGTCACGGCCGCCATCGGCCACCTGCCCGAAGCCGGCGAGGAGCTGACGCTCGGACGCTTCAGCTTCCGCGTCGCCAGCGCCGACGCGCGCCGGCTGCATGCGCTGCACCTGTCGATCCATGGCGACTGAAGCCGCCGCGCGCCGATGGCCCTGACCCCGGGACGCGGCCCGCGCCCGGTGCTCCGGCACCCCCTCGCCGCGCTGGCCCTGCTGGCCCTGCTGGTCTCCTGCCTGCCGGCGCTGGCCGCCCCGCGCATCGGCGTGGCCACGATGCAGCCGGGCGAGATCTTCTTCGAACGCTTCGGCCACAACGCGATCGTCGTCGACGACCCGGCCGCCGGCCCGCCGCTGTCCTACAACTTCGGCTTCTTCGACCCGTCCGAGCCCGACTTCCACCTGCGCTTCCTGCGCGGCGAGATGCGCTACCGCCTGGCTGTGCTGCCCTTCGCGGAGGACCTGGCCTACTACGAGAGCGTGGGCCGCGGCGTCTCGATCCAGTGGCTCGACCTCGACGACGGGGCCGCCACCGCACTCGCCGCCCGGCTGGCATGGAACGCGCTGCCGGAAAACGCGGCCTACACCTACGACTACTTCACCGACAACTGCTCGACGCGCGTGCGCGACGCCATCGACGCCGCCCTGGACGGCGCGCTGGCGCGCCGGCTGCAGGGCCGCTCGCAGGGCAATACCTTCCGCAGCGAGGCGGTGCGCCTGGCGCGTCCGGACCCGCTGATGGCGCTGGGCTTCGACGTCGGCCTCGGACCGGCATCGGACCACCCCAACGCACTCTGGGACGACGCCTTCGTGCCGATGCGGCTGGCCCAGTCGCTGCGCGAGATGCAGCTGGCCGACGGCCGGCCGCTGGTGGCCAGCGAAGAAGTGCTGCTGCCGCATCGCCTCGGGCCCGAGCCGGAGCCGCGACCCGTCGCATGGTGGCCCTGGCTGCTTGCCGGCCTGGCCCTGGCGGCCGCCGCGTGGACACAGCGCCGGCGACCGCGCGCCGTCGCCGCGATGGCGCTGCCCGCGTGGGCGCTGTGCGCGCTGGCCGGTGCGCTGCTGCTCTACATCTGGTTCGGCACCGCGCACCGCTTCGGCTGGGCCAACCACAACCTGCTGCTGCTGAATCCCCTGTGCCTGCTGCTGCTGCCCGGCGCCTGGCGGATCGCCCGCGGACGCGCCGGCGGCCGGCTGTTCGGGGCGGTACTCGTGGTCGTGGCGGCGATGGCGGTGGTCGCGCCGTTCCTGCTGTGGATGCCGCTGCAGTCGCAGCGCAACGGCCACTGGGTGGCGCTGCTGCTGCCGCTGCAGCTGGCCCTGGCGGCCGCCCTCCACCCGCGCGTCCGGCGCGCGACGGAGTGATGGCATGAGCGACGAGCGCGCGCCCCGCCTGCCTCCCAGCGTGATCAACTGCGCGGCCTACGACCGCGCGGGTCGGCGCCGCGACATCGACCTCGAGGCGATCAGCGACGTCCTCGCCGTCGACGACGGCAGCTTCGTCTGGATCGGCCTGTACGAGCCCGATGAAGGCGTGCTGGAGAAGCTGCAGGAGGAGTTCGGCCTGCACGACCTCGCGATCGAGGACGCGCACAAGGCGCACCAGCGGCCCAAGCTCGAGGCCTATGGCGACTCGCTGTTCCTGGTCGCGCACACGGTGCAGGTGGTCGGCGAACGCATCCGCCACGGCGAGACCCACGCCTTCCTGGGTCCGCGCTACCTGGTCACGGTGCGCCACGGACACTCGCTGTCCTATGCCCCGGCCCGCACCCGGCTCGAACGCGATCCGACGCTGATGGCGCTGGGTCCGGCATCCGGGCTGTATGCGGTGCTCGACGCCATCGTCGACAACTACCTGCCGATCGTGGACGAGTTCAGCGCCACCCTGCAGGCGCTGGAACAGGACGTCTTCAGCGAGACCTACCGCCGCGGCACCATCCGCCGCCTGTACGACCTGAAGCGCGAGCTCACCCACATGCGCGTGGCGGTGACGTCGATGCAGGACGTCCTGTCGCAGCTGGTGCGCACCGGCGGCGCGCTGGTATCCGGCGACGTGCGCCTGTACCTGCGCGACGTGCTCGACCATTCCGTCCGCGCCGCCGATGCCGTCGACCTGCTGCGCGACATGCTGGGCACCGCGCTGGGCGTCAACCAGGCGCTGGTGACCCTGGCCCAGGGCGAGGTGGTCAAGCGCCTGGCGGGCTGGGCCGCGCTGCTCGCGGCGCCGACGCTCATCGCCAGCTGGTACGGCATGAACTTCGTCCACATGCCCGAACTGCATGGCCGCTGGAGCTATCCGGTGCTGGTGGGCGCGGTGGTGCTGGTGGTAGCACTGCTGTACAGCTACCTGCGCAAGGTCCGCTGGCTCTGACCGCCGTTCCACGCCTACGACCAAAGTCTTAGCCGGAGTCTCGCCGCAGCGCAGCATTGGCGATTGACCGTGATCGGAGTAGAAGCGACCCTGATCCCAACTACCGGACGGGGCGTGTCATGAAGGGTGGAATCGGCAAGGTCGCATGGGCGGCGCTGGCAGTGCTGGGCGCGTTCTGCCTCGGCACCATCGCGCTCAGGCGCGGGGAATCGATCAACGCGCTGTGGATCGTGGTGGCCGCGGTCTCGATCTACCTGGTCGCCTACCGCTTCTATGCGCGCTTCATCGCCGACCGGGTGTTCAACCTCGACGCCAGCCGCGCCACGCCGGCGATGGTCCACAACGACGGCCTCGACTACGTCCCCACCAACAAGCACGTGCTGTTCGGCCACCACTTCGCGGCGATCGCCGGCGCAGGCCCGCTGGTCGGCCCGGTGCTGGCGGCGCAGATGGGCTACCTGCCCGGGACCCTGTGGCTGATCGTCGGCGTGGTGCTGGCCGGCGCGGTGCAGGACTTCATGGTGCTGGTGGTCTCCAGCCGCCGCGACGCACGCTCGCTCGGCGACCTCGTGCGCGAGGAGATGGGCCGGATCCCGGGCACCATCGCGCTGTTCGGCGCCTTCCTGATCATGATCATCATCCTCGCGGTGCTGGCGATGATCGTGGTGAAGGCGCTCGCCGAGAGTCCCTGGGGCATGTTCACCGTGATCGCGACCATGCCGATCGCGATCTTCATGGGCATCTACATGCGCTACCTCCGGCCCGGGAAGATCGGCGAGATCTCGGTGATCGGCCTGGTGCTGCTGATGGCGGCGATCTGGTTCGGCGGCAGCGTCGCCGAACACCCGACCTGGGGCCCGGCGTTCACCTTCACCGGCACCCAGATCACCTGGATGCTGATCGGCTACGGCTTCGTGGCCGCGGTGCTGCCGGTGTGGCTGCTGCTGGCGCCGCGCGACTACCTCTCCACCTTCCTCAAGATCGGCGTGATCATCGGCCTGGCCATCGGCATCCTGATCACGATGCCGCTGCTGCAGATGCCGGCGCTGACCCAGTTCACCGACGGCACCGGCCCGGTGTGGAAGGGCTCGATGTTCCCGTTCCTGTTCATCACGATCGCCTGTGGCGCGGTCTCGGGCTTCCACGCGCTGATCGCCTCGGGCACCACGCCGAAGCTGATGGCCAACGAGCGCCACGCACCCTATCTGGGCTACGGCGGCATGCTGATGGAATCGTTCGTGGCGATCATGGCCATGGTCGCGGCCTCGATCATCGACCCGGGCGTGTACTTCGCCATGAACAGCCCGGCCGCGATCATCGGTACCGACCCGGCCGCCGTGGCCCAGGTGGTGTCCAGCTGGGGCTTCACCGTCACACCGGACGTGCTGCTGAAGACCGCCGAGGACGTCGGCGAGGCCTCGATCATCTCGCGCGCCGGCGGCGCGCCGACGCTGGCGGTGGGCATCGCCCAGATCTTCCACGCCGTGATCCCCGGCGAAGGCATGATGGCCTTCTGGTACCACTTCGCGATCCTGTTCGAGGCGCTGTTCATCCTCACCGCGGTCGACGCCGGCACCCGCGCCGGGCGCTTCATGCTGCAGGACCTGCTCGGCAACTTCGTGCCGGCGATGCGCAGGACCGAGTCCTGGGGCCCGAACCTCATCGCCACCGGCGGCTGCGTCGCGCTGTGGGGCTACTTCCTCTACCAGGGCGTCACCGATCCGCTGGGCGGCATCAACATGCTGTGGCCGCTGTTCGGCATCGCCAACCAGATGCTCGCCGGCATCGCGCTGATGCTGTGCACCGTGGTGCTGTTCAAGATGAAGAAGGACCGCTACGCCTGGGTGCCGATCGTGCCGACGGTGTGGCTGCTGGCCTGCACGCTGAGCGCGGGCTGGATCAAGATCTTCGACAGCAATCCGGGCGTCGGCTTCCTGGCCCAGGCGAACAAGTACCGCGCGGCGATCAACGCCGGCGAACTGATCGCACCCTCGAAGGACTTCGGCGGCATGCAGCAGATCATGTTCAACAACTACGTCAACGCCGGGCTCACCGCGCTCTTCATGTTCGTGGTGCTGGCAGTGCTGTTCTATTCGGTCAGCGCGGTGCGCAAGGCGCGCGCGAACCCGGCGCGCAGCGATCGCGAGACGGCCTACGTGGCGCTGACCGACGAACAGCAGAAGGTCTGGCTCTGATGGCCGGCGCGCTGGTCCCGCTGGACCATTTCGCCACCCACAAACGTGTGTGGCGGAGGGTCCTCCAGACCGCGCGCCTCTGCTGCGGGATCCCCGACTACGACAACTACGTGCGCCACGTGCTGGAGAAGCACCCGGACCGGGAGCCGATGGACTACCCGACCTTCTTCCGGGAGCGGCAGGAGGCCCGCTACGGCGGGCGCGGCGGGTTCCGCTGCTGCTGATCCGGTAGCAGGCTAAGCCCCCGCCATGATCCTCAGCACCTGGCCCAGGCCATAGGCGAGTACTGTGCCGGTGGCGTAGCCCACGGTCCCGAGCAGCACACCGACCGGGGCGAGATTGGGATGGAACGCCGCCGCGACCACCGGTGCCGAGGCCGCGGCGCCGACGTTGCCCTGCGAGCCCACGCCGAAGTAGAACAGCGGTGCCTTGACCAGACGAGCGGCATACCAGATCACCGCGACGTGGATCGACATCCACATCAATCCGATCACCACCAGCTCCGGCCGGTTGGCAAGCTTCATGAAGTCCATCTGCATGCCGATGCACGCGATCAGGAAGTAGAGGAACACCGTCCCGACGCGCGACGCGCCCGCATCCTCGAGCCGCCGCACGCGCGTGAAACTCAGCAGCAGGCCACCCAGGGTCGACAGCACGACGACCCACACGAAGGGCGCGTCGAGGCTGAACTGCGAGGACCATGGCGCATTGGCCTTGAACCAGGCCGATGCCGGCTCCGCGATGGCATGGGAAAGGCCCACGATGCCGAAGGCCCAGCCGATGATCACCATCAGGTCCGACAGCGTGGGAATGCGGGCGTTCGCGGCCTCGTAGGCCGCCATCCGGTGCTTCATCTCGTCGAGCGCGCTCGTATCGGCCCCGCTGCGCGCATCGATGGCGTCTGCACGGTTGGCGAGGAAGAGAAGCGTTGCCATCAGCAGGCTGGCGATGGCCACGTCGACCACGGCGAACTGCCCGAACAGGGTGGCGTCGACCTCGTAGATCTCACGGATCGCAACCATGTTGGCACCGCCGCCCATCCAGCTTCCGGACAGCGCGGCCATGCCTTTCCAGGTATCTCCCGCGACCGCGGCCGGCCAGACCCACTCCAGCACCTGGAAGGTGACGACTGCTCCGAGCAGGATGCCGAACGTGCCCGCGCAGAACACGAACAGCAGCTTGGGCCCGAGCTTGAGGATGCCCTTCAGGTCGATCGACAGCGTCAGCAGCACCAGCGCCGCCGGCAGCAGCACGCGGCTGGCCAGGTGGTAGAGCGCGCTGCCCTCGCCGTCGATCAGTCCCGCGGTGTTGTAGAACGCCGGCACGAAGTAGCACAGCAGGAGTGCCGGTACCCAGGCGAAGAACTTCTTCCAGAACGGCGTCGGGCCCGAGGCGAGCCAGAAGATCATGCCCAGGGTGGCGGCGATCAGGCCGAAGACCACGATGTCGTTGGCGAGCAGCGGGGCGGCCGTCTCGACCGCGGCGGCGGCGCCGACGGGGTCGAGGGCGTCGATGGCCGCGGCTTCGGCAGGGGCTTCGGGCGCGGCGGGTGCGTAGGCCATCGATGGTGTTCCTGTGTGCGGGGCGGGAAAGGGGACGTGCGGAAACGACAGCGCGGCCGGCATGCTCGCCGGCCGCGCGCCGGGACACTTACTGGCCGATGTGCCGCTTCAACCAGGCGTTGACGGTGTCGTGCCAGAAGACGCTGTTCTGCGGCTTCAGCACCCAGTGGTTCTCGTCGGGGAAGTACATCAACTTCGACTCGATCCCCTGGCGCTGCAGCGCGGTGAAGGTCGACAGGCTCTGGTCGATCGGCACGCGGAAGTCGTTCTGGCCGGCCACCACCAGCATCGGCACGCGCCACTTGTCGATGTGGCGCGCCGGGTTGTGGCGCTCGTAGGCTTCCGGATTGTCGAAGACGGTGCCGCCGTTCTCCCACTCGGTGAACCACAGCTCCTCGGTCACCAGGCCCATCGACCGGGTGTCGAACACGCCGTTGTGGTTGACCAGGCACTTCCACGGCCCGTTCCAGTTGCCGGCGATCCAGTTGACCATGTAGCCGCCGTAGCTCGCGCCCAGCGCGCAGGCCTTTTCGCCGTCGAGGAAGGGGTATTGCTGCTGCGCCGCGGCCCAGCCCTTCTGCAGGTCCTCCAGCGGCGCACCGCCCCAGTCGCCGCTGATCGCGTCGGTGAAGGCCTGGCCGTAGCCGGTGGAGCCGTGGAAATCGATCATCACCACGGCATAGCCCTGGCCGGCGTAGGTCTGCGGGTTCCAGCGGTAGCTCCAGCCGTTGCCGAAGCTGCCCTGGGGGCCGCCGTGGATCAGGAAGGCGACCGGGTACTGGCGGCCCTCCTCGAAGTTCCAGGGCTTGACCACGTAGCCGTGCACCGTGTCGCCCTTGGCACCCTTGAAGCTGAACTGTTCGAAGGCGCCGAAGTCCACGTCCGGCAGGCGCTCGGCCGCGGTCGGGGTGATCGCGCGCACGCCCTGCCCGTCCGGCGAGGCGACGTGGATGACGTCGCCGGTGTCGATCGCGTTGCGGCTGAACACGAGGGTTTCGCCCGCGACCTCGAACGAGGACACGCTGCCGCCGTCGACCAGCTTGGTGACCTCGCCGGTGGCGACGTCGACGCGGAACAGCGGGTACTCGCCGGTGTCCTGCGCGGCCACGTACAGCGCGCGGCCGTCGGCCGAGGGCTGCAGGCTGCTCGGCGAGCGGTCCCAGTCCGGGGCGATTTCGCGGCGCTCGCCAGTGGCCAGGTCCAGCGCCATCAGCGCGTAGCGGTCGGCCTCGAAGCCCGGGCGCTTCATGGCGCGATAGAACAGCGTGCCACCGTCGGCGCTGAACACCGGACCCGCGTCCCAGGCCTGGTTGTCGGCGGTGAGGTTCACCGGTGCGGTGCCGCCGGCGGCGTCGAGGCGATAGAGGTCGAAATTGGTCGACCACGGCTCCTCGCGCCCCGCGACCTTGACGCTGGCGACGAGGCTGCGGCCGTCGGGCGCCCAGGTGTAGTCCTCGGCGCCGCCGAACGGCCGGCCGGGCACGTCGCCGTCGAGCGCGCCGCTGACCGCGGTTGCCTCCGCGACCGGCTTCGCGCCCTTCCCCGGAAGCGTGGCCACGAACAGCCGGTTGCGGGTGCCATCGGCCCAGGTGTCCCAATGGCGCACGAACAGCTGGTCGTAGACCACGCCGGACACCTTGGACTCCTTGCGGGCGTCCATGCGCTGCTTCGTGCAGGCGAAGTCCGCGCCGCAGTCGCCGAAGACGCCGGCGCTGAACGCGATGCGGCTGCCGTCGGGCGAGACGTGGTAGGTCCCGACGTCGGTCGCGAAGCCGGTCAGCTGCCGCGGTTCGCCGCCGGCCAGCGGGATCGCGTAGAGCTGCTGCGAGCCGTGCTTCGCGCTGAGGAAGTAGACCGTGGCGCCATCCGGCGAGAACGCCGGCGAATTGACGCTCCAGCCCTCGGGCGTCAGCCGCTTCGGCGGCGCGAGGTCGCGCGTCACCAGGTTGCGCACGTACAGCGCCGAGGTGCCGGAATTCGCCTCGAGGTCGATGCTGCGCTGGGCGAAGACCAGGTGCCGGCCGTCGGGCGAGAGGGTCGGCGAGCTCACCCGCTCCATCGCGGCCAGGTCGCGGCCCTCGAGGCCGCGGGCGTCGGCGACCGCGGGCAGCGCGGCGAGCAGGCACAGGGTCAACAGGGCGGTGCGCGGCATGGATCGGGACTCCGGACGGAAAGGCCCGATGGTAGGCGGCGGGGGCCGCCCGCGCAAAGGCGGGAAGTCCCGCCCCGCGCGAGGTCCGCGCGTGTCAGCGCGGACCCGGTTCCACCGGCGCGGCCGTGTCCTGCCTGGCCGAACTGCGGTAGAGCATCCACGCCACCACCGCGAGCACCGCCAGGCCCACCCACTGGTTGAAGTGCAGCGACTCGGCCACCGCCAGCACGTCGGAGCGTTCGGTGACGACGATCGGCACCGCGATCGCGATGCCCATCAGCGCCTCGCCGGTGATCAGGCCGGCGGCGAACAGCGTGCCCGGGCGGTGCACGCGGTCGCGCGCGGCCTCGTCGCGGCCGTCGATGCCGTGGCGGCGCTCGACCATCCACGCCAGCACCCCGCCGAGGAAGATCGGCACCATCAGCTCGATCGGCAGGTAGATGCCGATCGCCGCCGCCAGCACCGGCACGCGGAAGGTCGAGGCGCGCGACTTGAGCCATTCGTCGAGGGCGATGATCGCAGCGCCGACGCCGGCGCCGATCGCAATCATGTCCCAGGGCAGCTTGCCGCCGAACATGCCCTGGGCCACCGAGGCCATCAGCGTCGCCTGCGGCGCGGCCAGCGACTGCGGCTGTTCCGGCGTGGGCGCGCCGATGCCGTAGGCCTGGGCCAGCAGGTTGAGCACCGGCGCCATGATCAGCGCGCAGGAGAACGCGCCGATGGCGAGCATCAGCTGCTGCTTCCACGGCGTCGCGCCGACAATGTAGCCGGCCTTGAGGTCCTGCAGGTTGTCGCCGCCGACCGCCGCCGCGCAGCACACCACCGCGCCGATCATGATCGCGGCCACCGCGCCCACCGGCGAATCACGGCCCAGCAGCAGCACCAGCACCGCGGCCGCGAACAGGATGGTGGCAATGGTGATGCCCGAGACCGGGTTGTTCGACGAGCCCACCAGGCCCGCCAGGTAGGCCGACACCGACACGAACAGGAAGCCCGCCACGATCATGATGACCGTCATCGGCACGCTCACGAACCAGTTGCCGACGATGGCCTGGTACAGCACCAGCAGCGGGATCACGAACAGCAGCAGCGCGATCAGCATCCACTTCATCGGCAGGTCGCGATCGGTCTCGGCGACCACGTCGCCGCTGCCCTTGCGCGCGGCCGCGATGCCGCTCCTGACGCCCGACAGCAGCGACTTGCGCAGGGAAAACAGGGTCCAGATGCCGCCGATCAGCATCGCGCCGACGCCGAGGTAGCGGATCTTCGCCGACCAGATCGCGCCGGCCGCGTCCGCGGCGGAGGCGCCGGCCAGCTGCGCCGACAGCACCGGATCGCTGCCCAGGAACAGCGCATGGTAGATCGGGATGGCGATGTTCCAGGACAGGATCGCGCCCGACAGCACCACGATGCCGATGTTCAGCCCGACGATGTAGCCCACGCCCAGCAGCGCCGGTGACAGGTTGGTGCCCATGTAGCCCAGGTACTTGCCCATGAAGCCCGACACCACGGCGTTGTCCGGGATCATGCGCATGCCGCTCTCGGCGGCGACCTTCACCAGCGCGCCCACGCCGGCGGCCAGGCCCAGGATCTTCAGGCCGGGACCGGGGTTCTCGCCGGCCTTGAGCACTTCGGCCGCGGCCTTGCCCTCCGGGAACGGCAACGGGTCCTCGACGATCATCGTGCGCCGCAGCGGCACCGAGAACAGCACGCCCAGCAGGCCGCCCAGGCCCGCGATCGCCAGCACCCACGAGTACCGGAAATCGTCCCAGTAGCCGAGGATCACCAGCGCCGGGATCGTGAAGATCACGCCCGCCGCGATCGAGGAGCCGGCCGAGGCGCCGGTCTGCACGATGTTGTTCTCGAGGATGGTGCCGCCGCCGAGCAGACGCAGCACGCCCATCGACACCACCGCCGCGGGGATCGCGGTGGCGATGGTCAGGCCGGCGAACAGGCCGAGGTAGGCATTGGCCGCGGACAGCACCACCGCCAGCACGATGGCCAGCAGCACTGCGCGGAAGGTCAGCTGCGGTACGGCACCGCGCACATGGTCTGTCATCGCGTCACATCCCCCGGAGGAAGCGGCAACGCTATCGCTCCGGGGCCTGTGCGTCCAGCACCCGCGCGCCGCCGGTGGCGGGCGCGGGCGCTTCCGGCTCAGGGCGTGGCCGCGGTCCTGCCGCCCAGGTGCTTGCCCAGGAACGCCAGCAGGCGGGTGTAGTACTCGCGGCGGTTGGCGTCGTCGTAGTAGCCATGGCCTTCGGTCGGGAACCAGGCCGTTTCCACCGGGACGCCGGCTGCGACCAGGGCGCGCTCCATCATCCTGCTGTGCTCGATCGGCGCGCGCTCGTCCTTGCCGCCGGCGGCGAGGAACACCGGCACCTTGATGCGGTCGGCCATGCGGTTGGGCGACACGGCGGCAAGCCCGTCGCGCTCGCCGATCCACTCACGCAGGTAGGTCTGCCCCGAGCCGCGCTGCTGGATGTCGCCATGCGTATGCATGGTCGGCAGGTCGTAGACGCCGACGTTGCCCGCCGCGCAGCGGTACAGCGAAGGCTCCCTGGCCGCACCCATCATCGCCGCGTAGCCACCGTAGCTGCTGCCGTAGATGCAGATCCGGCTGGCGTCGGCGATGCCCTCGGCGATGGCCCAGCGGGTGGCGTCGGTGACGTCGTCCTGCATCCTGCCGCCCCATTCGCGCGCGCCCGCCTGCTCGAACGCCCGGCCGCGGCTGCCCGAACCGCGGAAGTTCACCTGCATCACCGCGTAGCCGGCGGCCGCCAGCATCTGCGCCTCGGTCTCGAAGCCCCAGGTGTCGAAGACGCCGTAGGGCCCGCCGTGCGGCAGCACCACCATCGGCAGGTTGCGACCATCGGAGCCGGCGGGGATGGTGACGAACCCGTGCAGCTCCAGGCCGTCGCGCGCCGCGAAGCTCACCGGCCGCCGCTCGGCCATGTCGGCGGGATCGAACCACTGTCGCCTGGCGACGACGTGCGCCGCCTTCTTTTCCACAGTGTCGTAGATGTAGAAGTCACCCGGATTCCGGTCGCTCCAGGTCTGCAGCAGCACCTTGCGTCCGTCGGCGGTGCTGGAGGTGATGTACACCGCATGGCCCTCGAAGGCGGCCTCGAGGCTGCGGTACAGGCGCGCGTGCTCGGACTGCGGGTCGAAGAACGCGGTCCTCGGCTTCCCGTCGAGGAACAGCGCACCAACGGGCACCCGCGTGCCGGGTGCGTGCAGCACCGTCGGATCACCGGTCCCGTCGGCCAGCACCTTCGTCCTCTCGCCGGTGGCGACGTCGTAGGCGACGATGTGGTTGGGACCCTCCGGCTGCTCGACCGTCAGGTAGGCGATGCGGTTGTCGGCCGAGAACCCCACCGGCCATTCGGAGTGCCCGCTCACGGACTCGTCGTTGACCAGCACCCAGTCGGCGCCTTCGCCAGCGCGGTAGTACAGCTTGTTGACGATGTCGTGGCCCGCGCCATGCGCGAAGCGCACCGTGCCGGCGTTGTCGGTCGTGAACCTGGCGTTGCGGATCGGCCCGATCGCCACCAGGGTGCGACGGCCGGTGTAGATGTCCAGGCGTTCGGCGCGCGTGTAGGGATCCAGGGCGAAACGCTCGGTCGACACGAGCGAATGGCGCGGATCTTCCAGCAGCGGATCGATCAGGAACGCGGCCACGCGGTCGGGGCGCTGCGTCTGGATGCGCGTCCCGGTGCCGGATCCGGTGACGCGCCAGCCGATCAGCAGCTGCTTGTCGCTGCCGTCGGCATCCAGCGCGTACAGCTCGCCGGTCAGCTGCGGCGCGTCCAGCATGCCGAACTTCTCCGCCAAGCTGAGTATCACGCGCTCGTCGGTGATCCAGTCGAAATCGGCGAAGTGGGTGTTCTTCCCCATCCTCAGCGCGGTCGAGATCTGGTTGTCCGACGTCCGGATGATGACCAGTCCCATCTGGTCTTCGAGCGGCACCGTCGCCGCGTAGTACTCCCCGGTCGGCGAGAGCTTGATGTCGACGAAGCTGTCCTTCCTGACGTACGCGTCGAGGTCGATGCCCGGCGCCGCGCGCGCAGGCCCCAGCCCGAACGCCAGCACCGCCGCCAGCGCGAGTCCATGTCCCCACTTCATCCTGTTGTTCCCCTGACTCCAGCCAGCCCCTCGCTGGCGCCGTCATTATGGCGGCCACGCGCCGATGGCGATACGCCGTCAGCGCGCTGCGAGGTCGTCGAGCACGCGGTCCAGGTCGTCCCGCCACGGCGGGAGCGCGATTGGCCACTGCGCCTGCAGCGCCGACGTATCAAGCCGCGAGTACGCAGGGCGTCGGGCCGGCGTCGGATACTCGCTGCCGGGCACCGGCGCCACCCGCGGCCTCGGCGACAGCAGGCCGCGCGCATGCGCGCCTTCGATGATCGCGCTGGCAAAGCCATGCCACGTCGTGCCACCGGACGCAGTGAGGTGCCAGAGGCCCGATGGCTGGTCCGTCTGCGCCAGCACGGCGGCAGTGACCGAGGCGATCAGCCTGGCCGCGGTCGGCGTGCCGTGCTGGTCGTCGACCACGCGCAGCTCGTCGCGCTCGGCCGCCAGGCGCAGCATCGTGCGCATGAAGTTGTGGCCGTGGGCCCCGTAGACCCACGCCGTGCGGAAGATCATGTGGCGTGCGCCGCTGGCCCGGATCGCCTCTTCGCCCGCGAGCTTGCTCGCGCCGTAGACGCCCAGCGGCGCGGTGGCGTCGTCCTCCCGCCACGGACGGCTGCCGTTGCCGTCGAAGACATAGTCGGTCGAGTAGTGGACCAGCAGCGCGCCGCGGCGTGCGCAGGCCTCCGCCAGTGCCGCGGGCGCATCGGCGTTGGCGCGGAACGCGGCATCCCGCTCCTGCTCCGCCCGGTCGACCGCGGTGTACGCGGCGGCATTGACCACCACGTCCGGCGCGACGCGGTCGACCAGCGCCGCCAGGGTGCCCGGCTGGTCGAAGTCGGCGCGCCCGCAATCCCCGCCGTCGGGCAGCGTGCCGCTGCGCGTCGTGCAGACTACTTCGCCAAGGCGGGCAAGCTCCGGGCGCAGCGCATGCCCGACCTGCCCGTTCGCACCCAGCAGCAGCAGCCTCACGGCAGGTAGACCGGCAGGCGCTCTTCGGAGACGTCGGCGAGGAACGGCGCGCGTGCGTCCTTGTCCGACAGCACCGGATCGGCCACCGGCCAGTCGACGGCCAGCGCCGCGTCGTTCCAGCGGATGCCGGCATCCGCCTCGCGGTCGTAGGTGGCGGTGCAGAGGTAGGTGAACACGGCGCGCTCGCTGAGGGTCACGAAGCCGTGCGCGAAGCCTTCCGGGATCCAGAAGTGGCGCCTGTTCTCCGCGCTCAGGACCACCGCGGCCCACTTGCCGAAGGTGGGCGAGTCGCGGCGGATGTCGACGGCGACGTCCCAGACCTCGCCTTCCACCACGGACACATACTTGCCCTGCGGCTTCGGCCACTGGTAGTGCAGGCCACGCAGCACGCCGCACGAGGACGAGGACACGTTGCCCTGCACGAACGCCGGCGTGAGCCCGTGCTGCGCCAGCCTGTCGGCGTTGAAGGATTCGAAGAAGAAGCCGCGGTCGTCACCGAACACCTGCGGCTCGATCACCACGCAGCCCGGCAGGCCGGTCTCCACCACCTTCACCGCACCACCCCGCGCTTGGCCAGCGACAGCAGGTACTGGCCGTAGCCGTTCCTGGCCAGCGGCGCGGCCAGGCGTTCGAGGTCCTCGTCGCCGATCCAGCCATTGGTCCAGGCGATCTCCTCCGGGCAGCACACGCGCAGGCCCTGGCGCGCCTCGACCGTCTCGATGAAGTTCGAGGCCTCGATCAGCGACTGGTGGGTGCCGGTGTCGAGCCAGGCATAGCCGCGACCGAGCTGCTCGAGGTGCAGGCTGCCCTCCTCGAGATAGCAGCGGTTGAGGTCGGTGATCTCCAGCTCGCCGCGCGGCGAGGGCTTGAGCTGGGCGGCAAAGTCGCTCGCGCGACCGTCGTAGAAGTACAGACCGGTGACCGCGTAGTTCGAGCGCGGATTGACCGGCTTTTCCTCGAGCCCGACGACCGTGCCGTCGGCGTCGAACTCGGCCACGCCGTAGCGCTCGGGATCGCGCACCCAGTAGCCGAACACGGTCGCGCCCTGTTCGCGCGCGCCGGCACGCCCGAGGATCCCGGTGAAGCCGTGGCCGTGGAAGATGTTGTCGCCCAGCACCAGGCAGCTCGGCTTGCCGTCGACGAAGTCGCGGCCGATCAGGTAGGCCTGCGCCAGCCCGTCCGGGCTTGGCTGCACCGCGTAGCGGATGTCCATGCCCCACTGCGAGCCGTCGCCCAGCAGCTGCCGGAACAGCGCCTGCTCGTGCGGGGTGTTGATGATCAGCACCTCGCGGATCCCGGCAAGCATCAGCGTGCTCAGCGGGTAGTAGATCATCGGCTTGTCATACACCGGCAGCAGCTGCTTGCTGATCGCCTGGGTGATCGGATACAGCCGGGTGCCGGAACCGCCGGCCAGGATGATGCCGCGGCGCGCGGTCATGCCGCACCTCCGATGCGCTCGAGCCGGTAGCTGCCGTCGAGCACGCGCTGCACCCAGGGCTGGTTGGCGAGGTACCAGTCGACGGTCTCGGCGATGCCGCGCTCGAAGCTGTACGCAGGCGTCCAGCCCAGTTCGTCGCGCAGCTTGGAGGCGTCGATCGCGTAGCGCCGGTCATGACCCGGGCGGTCGGCGACGAAGGCGATCTGCGACTCGCGCGGCTGGCCGTCCTCGCGCGGACGGCGCTGGTCGAGCAGCGCGCAGATGGTCTTCACCACCTCGATGTTCTGCTTCTCGGCATTGCCGCCGACGTTGTAGGTCTCGCCGACCCGGCCCTTCGCCAGCACGGTGCGGATCGCCTCGCAGTGGTCGGTCACGAACAGCCAGTCGCGCACCTGCTTGCCGTCGCCATACACCGGCAGCGGGTCGCCGGCCAGGGCCTTGGCGATCACCAGCGGGATGAGCTTCTCGGGGAAGTGGTAGGGGCCGTAGTTGTTCGAGCAGTTGGTGGTCAGCACCGGCAGCCCGTAGGTGTGGTGGAAGGCACGCACGAGGTGGTCGCTGGCCGCCTTCGACGCCGAGTACGGCGAGTTCGGGGCATAGGGCGTGGTCTCGGTGAACAGCCCGGTCTCGCCCAGCGTCCCGTAGACCTCGTCGGTGGACACGTGCAGGAAGCGGAACGCGTCCCTGGCCCCGCCTTCCAGCGCCTTCCAGTAGTCGCGCACGGCTTCGAGCAGGGCCAGCGTGCCGACCACGTTCGTCTGCACGAACGCCGCCGGGCCATCGATCGAACGGTCGACGTGGCTCTCGGCGGCGAAGTTCACCACCGCGTCGGGGCGGTGTTCGGCCAGCAGGCGCTCGACCAGCGCCCGGTCACCGATATCCCCGTGGACGAAGACGTGGTCCGGGTTGCCCTCGAGCGAGGACAGCGTGTCGAGGTTGCCGGCATAGGTGAGCGCGTCGAGGTTGACGACGCGCACACCCGCGGCAACGGCTTCGAGTACGAAATTGCCGCCGATGAAACCGGCTCCGCCGGTGACCAGCCAGGTGGGCATGCGGATGGATCCTCTGAAAACGGAGCGGCCCTGCAGGCTCGGAACGGCCTGCAGGCTCAGAACGGGATGTCGTCGTCGTTGAAACCGTCGTCCATCGGCGGCGGGGGCGGCGCTGCGCCGCGGCCCTGGCCGGAAGACTCGCGCGGACCGCGCTGGTAGTCGCCGCCGCCACGCTCGCCGCCACCGCGCTGGTAATCGCCGCCACCGCCACGCTGGAAGTCGCCGCCGCCACGCTGGCCACCCTCGCCGCCACCGCCCAGCATCTGCATCTCGCTGGCGATGATGTCGGTGGTATAGCGCTCGACGCCGTCCTTGCCGGTGTACTTGTCGGTGCGCAGCGAGCCCTCGATGTAGACCTGGCGACCCTTCTTCAGGTACTCGCCGGCGATCTCCGCCAGGCGGCCGAAGAACTTCACCCGGTGCCACTCGGTGCGTTCCTGCTGCTGGCCGGTCTGCTTGTCCTTCCAGGCCTCGGTGGTGGCGACGCTGATCGTGGTGATGGCGCTGCCGCCCTGGCTGTACTTCACGTCGGGGTCGTTGCCGAGGTTGCCGACGAGGATGACCTTGTTGATTCCACGGGCCATGGGTATGGGTTCCTTGCGCTCTCCGCCGGGATTGGCAGGAGTAAAAGGGTGAGTATACCCGCCGCTCCCCGGCCATCCGGTCGTGCCCCGCGCACGCGTGGGACAACGCCGCCCGGGGCCCTGGGACGGCCCGGCGACCTATACTGGCGGCCCCCCGACGCCCGCCGACGCATGCATCCCCACTCCCAGGCCGCCCAGGCCAGAACCGCCCTGCCGCTGCCCGAGATCCAGGCCCATGCCGCCGCCGACATGGCCGCGGTCGACGCCCTGATCCGCCGCCGGCTGGCCTCCGACGTGGTCCTGGTCAACCAGGTGGCCGAGCACATCGTCGCCGGCGGCGGCAAGCGCCTGCGCCCGATGCTGCTGCTGCTCGCGGCCCGCGCGCTCGGCCACCAGGGCCCGGACGCGCACCAGCTGGCGGCCGTGGTCGAGTTCATCCACACCTCCACCCTGCTCCACGACGACGTGGTCGACGAATCCGACCTGCGCCGCGGCCGCAGCACCGCCAATGCCGTCTTCGGCAACGCCGCCAGCGTGCTGGTCGGTGACTTCCTGTACTCGCGCAGCTTCCAGCTGATGGTCGAGCTGGGCTCGATGCCGATCCAGGAGATCCTCGCCGGCACCACCAACCGCATCGCCGAGGGCGAGGTGCTGCAGCTGCTGCACGTGCGCAACCCGGACGTGGACGAGGCCGCCTACCTGCGCGTGATCGAGCGCAAGACGGCGATCCTGTTCGCCGCCGCGACCCGCCTGGGCGCGCTGCTGGCCGGCGCCGACGAGGCCACGCAGCAGCGCCTGCACGACTACGGCCTGAACCTCGGCATCGCCTTCCAGATCGCCGACGACGTGCTCGACTACAGCGCCGACGAGGCCGCGCTGGGCAAGCACCTGGGCGACGATCTCGCCGAAGGCAAGATGACCCTGCCGCTGATCCATGCCATGGCCCACGCCGACGGCGCACTGCGCACGCGCCTGCGCACGATCGTCGAGGAGGGCGACGTGGATGCGCTGGACGAGGCGATCGCCGCGATCCACGCCAGCGGCGGGCTGGAGTACAGCATCGCCCGTGCCCGCGAGTACGCCGCGCTGGCCGAGGCCGCGCTCGATGGACTGGACGAGGGCGAGTCGGTGGCCGCGCTGCGCGGCCTGGTGCGCCACGCCGTCGACCGCGGCGCCTGATCCCGGCCCCCTGCCAGCAGGCCGCTCTGCTGTAGGAGCAGCTACAGCTGCGACCGGCTTCGCCCTGGAGGCCTCGGCCCCGAGTGCTTCGCCCCAAGAGCGAATCGCAGCTATAGCTGCTCCTACAGCGAAACGGGTGGCGGCGCAGCGGCGGGCGACACAGGTGGCAGCGCAGCGGGTGGCGACGCAGCGGGGGGCGGCGTAGCGGGGCCTACGCAGCGGGTGGCGCTGCGGAGTGGTTCGAGGCCGCGATGCCGAGCCCCGGGATCGCCGAGATCGCCTCCGGATCGAAGCCGCCCAGCCGGGCGAAGTCGCGGCCGCGCTCCACGTAGTCGCGGTAGGGGCCGAAGCTTGGCGCGCCCGGCGACAGCAGGATGACGTCGCCGGTGGCCGGGCGCGGGCTGGCAGCTAGCGCCTCGCGCGCCGCGGCCACCGCGCCGGCAAGGTCCGTCGCCGCGCGCAGGTCGAAGCCGCCCTCGCCCGCCACATCCTCCAGCAGCGCGTGGATGCGCGGGCCGTTGCCGCCCATCGTGACCACGATCGCGGGCGCCTGCGTGCGCATCCGCGAGGCGAAGTCCGACCAGTCCAGGCCGCGGTCATGCCCGCCCACCAGCAGCGCCACCCGCCGGTCGCGATGGACCTCGAGCGCGGCCAGGCTGGCGTGCGGCGTGGTGCTGATCGAATCGTTCACCCAGGCGATGCCCGCGCGTTCGCCCAGGCGCTGCAGGCGGTGCGGCAGCGGGCGGAAGCCGCGCGCGGCCGGCGCCAGCGCCGCGGCATCGTGGCCCAGCGCCTCGATCGCGGCCAGCGCGGCACAGAGATTGCCGCGGTTGTGCCGGCCCGGCAGCGGCACGTCCCGGGTGTCGAACAGGGCCGCGTCGCCGCGGTGCAGGACATCGCCGCGCAGGTGCCAGCCGTCCTCGCGACCGTACCAGCGGACCTCCGTGGCCGGATCCAGCTGCGCACCCAGCGCGACCAGCCGCGCGTCGGCGGCGTTCAGCACTGCCACGCGCGGCTTCGCCCGCGTCACCAGCGCCAGCTTGTCCTCGACATAGCGGTCCTCGCTGCCGTGCCAGTCCAGGTGCTCCGGGAACAGGTTGGTGACCACGGCCACGTCCGGGCGCACGCCGCCGGCGGCAACATCGCCGGTCTGGTAGCTCGACAGCTCCACCGCCCAGGCCTCGGCCTGGCCGTCGAGGACTTCCAGCAGCGGCAGGCCGATGTTGCCGGCCAGCGCCGTGCGCACGCCGCCGGCGCGCAGCAGGTGCGCGAGCAGCGCGGTGGTGGTGCTCTTGCCCTTGGTGCCGGTGACGCAGGCCACGCCGCGCGCGACATCGCCCTCGCCTGCGCGCTCGCCGAACCACAGCGCGGTGCCGCCGACGAAAGCGGTGCCGGCACGCGCGGCGACCAGCGCCTCGGGCCGGTACGGGCTGATGCCCGGCGACTTCACCACGACCTCGAAGGCCGCCAGCCGGGCTGCACTGGCCTCCGTCTCGACCGCCAGCAGGCCGTCACCCAGCGCATCGGCCGCGGCGGCCTCCTCCGCGCTGCAGAACAGCGTCAGCGGCTGCGACGGCAGGCGCGCGCGCAGCGCGGCGTAGGCGGCTCGGCCCTCGCGCCCCCAGCCCCAGAGCGCGACGCGCCGGCCCTCAAGCTGCGAAATACGCATGCAGGCGGCTCCAGACCGCGTCGGGGATGCCGTGCTCGGGATCGGGGACCAGCAGTGGCGCGATCGCCAGGTCTTCGCCGGCGAGCTGCGGCAGCACGACGTCGCGGAAGCGCGCCACCACCGTGTCCTCGCGCCACTCCGGACGCGTGGCCAGCGCCGCCATCGCCGCGCGCGACTCGCGCGCCTCGCCCACGCATTCGAAGGGCTTGTGGTCGCGGAATTCCATCAGCGCGTCGTAGCCCGGCACCTGGGCCGCGTCGTCGAGCAGGTTGCGGCCGAAGATGCCGACCAGGCGCGGCTTGGGCATGAACGGCGCCAGCGCCAGGAACACGAAGTGGCACTTCGGGCAGACGCCGCACCAGCGGCTGGTCGGGCGCTCGCCCATCAGGTGGAAGTTGCGGTTGCAGCTGGAGAACCAGGCGTCGTAGCGGTCGATCTTCGCGAACTGCCGCGCCACCGCCAGCTCCGACAGCGGCCGCAGCAGCGAGTAGTAGCGCAGGTCGGATGCGACCTCGCGCTGGAGGTAGCCCGCCAGCGCCTGCTCGAACGCCCAGCCCTTGGACCACTGGTGGTTCACCTCGCCGGTGCCCTCGATCAGGCTGCCGTAGCTGGCCGAGCGCTCGTTGGAGAACACCACCTGGTCGGCGTCCAGCACCACGGCGGCGAACGCCAGGATCGCGGAGTTGATCGCGGTCACCGGGATGTGGCCGTTCCATGCGCCCTGGCGGTTGTACTCGAACAGTTCCGGCGCCAGCTGGCGCTGCACGTTGAGCGTCGGCAGGCCGGTGCGCGCGGCGCACGCCGCGATCAGCTGCGAGCCGCCGACCCAGGCCACGGTCTGGTCGATGCCGGCGGCGCGCAGGGCCTCGATCGAGACCAGCGAATCCTTGCCGCCGCCGATGGCGACCAGGGCGTGGCGGCGGAGGCCGAGGGCGTCCGCCGGCGCGTCCCGCTCCGCAGCCGCGGCGTCACGCGGGAACCGGATCCGCCCGTGCAGGTCCAGCCCGTTGCGATAGGCGAATTCACCGAGGCCGTGCAGGTACACGTCGTCCAGCAGCGTCGCGGTCGCGTCGTCGATGGCGGAGCCGTCGATGCGGATGTCGCCGGGCACCGCGGCCTTGTAGTAACTCACGCCGGCGACCAGGTGCAGCAGGCGCAGCGCCTTCGCGGCCGCCTGCGCGCGCGCGCCCTCGAGCGCGAACGGCGCCCCGGGCAGGGTCACGGTCTCGACCAGCTCCGGGCCATCGTCGAAGGCATACGCCAGGCGCGCGACGCCGGTGGCGGCGTCGAAGCCGCAGTCCACGAAGCGGAAGGTCCGGACCGCCTCGCGATCGAACGCGTTGTTCATTCCTTGGTCTCCACGAGCACGCTCTCGGCCGGCAGCGCGCGCAGGTTGTAGGTGTTGGCCATGGCCATGCCGTAGGCGCCGGCGTCGGCGACCAGCAGCACGTCGCCAGGGGCGGTGTCGGCGGGCAGCGGGCGCTGCAGGCCGAAGACGTCGCCGGATTCGCAGATCGGCCCGACCACGTCGAAGGCCGCGGGCTCGCCGCCGTCTCCGCGCGAGAGGTTGTGGATGTCGTGCCAGGCGTCGTACAGCGTCGGCCGCATCAGCGCGTTCATGCCGCCGTCGGCGCCGACGCGGCGGATGCCGCCCTTCTCCACCACCTGGGTGGCGGTGAGCAGGAGCACGCCGCATTCGGCCACCAGGAAGCGGCCGGGCTCGATCGCCAGCCGGACGCCGGGATAGGCCGCCTTGACCTCGGCCAGGCCCGCCGCCCAGCCGTCGAGGTCGAAGGGCTCGTCGTCCTCGCGGTAGGGGATCGGCAGGCCGCCGCCGATGTCGATGGTGTCGATGCTGCCGATGCGCGCGGCGATGCCGCCCAGCTCGTCGCAGACCTCGCGCCAGTGGTCGGGCGTGTCGACGCCGCTGCCCAGGTGCGCGTGCAGGCCGGTGACGCGCACGTCGAGCGCGCGCGCGGCGGCGAGGAAGGCCTCCACCCGATCGACCTGCAGGCCGAACTTCGAGGCCAGGCCGCCGGTGACCACCTTGGCGTGGTGGCCGTCGCCGCGGCCGAGGTCGACGCGCAGCCACAGCGCGCGGCCGCGGAACACCTCCGGCCAGCGTTCGAGCGCCTCGACGTTGTCGAGGGTGACGTTGACGCCGCGCGCGAACGCGTCGGCGTACTCGCCGATCGGCGCGAAGCTGGGCGTGAACAGCACGCGCGAGGGCTCCAGCCCGGGCAGCACCGAGGACACGTGCGCCAGTTCGCCGGCCGACACGCACTCCAGCCCGAAGCCTTCCTCCGCCAGCACGCGCAGGATGTCCGGATGCGGATTGGCCTTGATCGCGAAGAAGCGCCGGTCGACGGCCTGCACGGCCTTCAGCTGGCGCGCGCGGGCGCGGACGATGTCCAGGTCGTAGGCGTAGCGCGGCGTGCCCTGGGCGGCCAGCGCCAGCAGCGCGTCGCGGCGGCCCTGCCACCAGCGCGCGGGCCGGCGGCGTACGCGCCCCTCGATCTCGCGCCAGCGCGGGCCGAAGACGTCGCCGTCGCGCACCGGCATGGCGCCGCTGGCGATCAGGCCGTCGTGGATCTCCTGCAGCAGGCCGTCGGCGTCGGCCTCGTCGATCACGAAGGTCAGGTTGAGGTCGTTCGACGACTGCGAGATCAGGTGCACGCGCTCGCGGTCGAAGGTCGCCCAGACGTCGGACAGGTGGTGCAGCAGCGAGCGCATGCCGCGGCCGACGAGCGTGATCGCGCTGCAGGGCGCGATCACCTTCAGCCGGCAGCTGCGCGCGAGGTCCTCGGACAGGCGCGCGAGCACGTCGGTGCTGACCAGGTTCTCGCTCGGGTCCAGCGACACGGTGACGTTGGTTTCCGAGGAGCCGATCAGGTCGACGGACAGCCCGTGGCGCCGGAAGCACTCGAAGATGTCGGCCAGGAAGCCGACCTGCTGCCACATGCCCATGGTTTCCATCGACACCAGCACCACGCCGTCGCGGCGGCTGATCGCCTTGACGCCCGGCACGGTGTCCGGGCCGCCATCGATGCGCGTGCCCGGCAGCTCCGGGCGCGCCGTGTCCAGGATCGCGATCGGCACGCCGGCCTCGCGGCAGGGCTTGATCGCGCGCGGGTGCAGCACCCTGGCGCCGGTGGTGCAGATCTCCTGCGCCTCGGCGTAGTCCAGGCGCGTCAGCAGGCGCGCGTCCGGCACCTCGCGCGGATTGGCGCTGAACATGCCGGGGACGTCGGTCCAGATCTCGACGCACTCGGCGCCGAGCAGCGCGCCGAAGTACGCGGCCGAGGTGTCCGAGCCGCCGCGGCCGAGGATCGCGCTGCCGCCGTCCTCGTGGCGGGCGATGAAGCCCTGGGTGAGCAGCATCGCCGCCGGCTGCGCCGCGAAGCGGGCCCGCCAGCGCGCGTCGACATCGCGACGGCAGGCCACCGACAGCCGGCGCGCCCAGTCGTTCTGGTTGGGCAGCGCGACCGCCTGCAGCCAGTCGCGGGCGTCGCACCAGCCGAAGTCCAGGCCCTGCGCGCGCAGGTGGGCCGCGCCGAGCGTCGACGACAGCAGCTCGCCCTGTGCCAGCACCTCGGCCTGCCAGTCCAGCGGACGGCGCGCGGCGCGTGGCTCGGACACCAGCGTGCGCAGCACGTCCAGGCGCTCGCCGACGACGGCCGGGTCCAGTCCCAGCTCGCGCGCGAGCGCCACGTGGCGGTCGGCCAGGGCTTCCACCCGCGCCGCCGCATCGGTGGCGCCTTCGCTGATGGCGGTGAGGGCGTTGGTGACGCCCGCCAGCGCGGACACCACCACCAGCACGCGCCGGCCTTCCGCGGCGCGCTCGCCGGCCAGCCGGCCGATGGTGTCCCAGCGCTCGCGCTGCGAGACCGAGGTGCCGCCGAACTTGAGCACGATCCAGCGGTCGGGTTCGGGAATGGAATGCATGGGAATCCGCGTGGCCCGGGGATCGGGCAAGGCCTGCGATTCTAGCGCCGTGCGCACGGCCCGCCAGCGCGGTCGCGGCTACACTGGCGCGCCCCGCGATGGTCCCCCGACATGCCCGCTTGTCCCTACGTCCAGCTCGACGTCTTCGGCGACCGCCCCGGCGCCGGCAATCCGCTCGCCGTGGTGCCAGACGCCCGCGGCCTCAACGACGCCGACATGCAGGCGATCGCGCGCTGGACGCGGCTGCCGGAAACCACCTTCGTCTTCCCCTCGCCCAGCGCGACCGCCGACTACGCCGTGCGCATCTTCAGCCCGCGCCGCGAGGTGCCCTTCGCCGGGCATCCCAGCGTCGGCACCGCCCACGTGCTGCTCGACCGCGGCCTGGTGGCGCCGCGCGACGGCGTGCTGGTGCAGTCCTGTGCCGTCGGCGAGCTGCCGTTGCGCGTGGAGGGCGAAGGCCGCAAGCGCACCGTGGCCGTGCGCACGCCGCGGGCCAGCGTGGTCGAGGTGGCCGATGCCGCCGACCCGCGCCTGCGCGACGCACTGTCGGGCCTGGCCACCGGCGCATTGCCGCCGGTGCTGATGGACGGCGGCCGCCGCTGGTGGCTGGCCGAACTGCGCGACGAGGCCGAGCTTCGCTCGGCCGTGCCCGACTGGGCCGCGATCGCCGCGCTGGCCGAAGCCAGCGGCACGATGGGCCTGTGCGTGTTCGCGCGCAGCGCGGATCCGGTCTACTACCTGGCCGTGCGCGCCTGGGTCGGTTCCACCGGCACCTTCGAGGACGTCGCCTCCGGCGCCGCCAACGCCACCCTGGCCGCCTGGCTGGCCGAGCGCGACGCCCTGCCCGGCGACGGCGGCTTCTACCGCATCAGCCAGGGCCGCGAGGTCGGTCACGACGCGATCATCGAGCTGCGCGTGGACGGGTCCGGCGACGTCTGGTCCGGCGGCCGCGCCCGCAGCGTGGTGACCGGCACGCTGGACTGGTAGCCGGAACGCCGTCCGCCATTCCTGCACGCCGCCCTCTCTCATGCACACCGCCCTTCTCTTCTGTAGGAGCGGCTATAGCCGCGACCGGTTCCATGCACGATCGGGTCGCGGCTATAGCCGCTCCTACAGGCGGAGCTAGTTCGCTTCGTAGACAGGCTTGCCGTCGACCCAGGTCGAGCGCACGACGATGTCGTCGAGCTCGCCACCGGGCACCGCCAGCGGATCGCGGTCGAGCACCACGAAGTCCGCGCGCAGCCCGGGCGCCAGCCGGCCGACACGCTCCTCGTCGAATGCCGACCACGCCGCGCCCGCGGTGAAGCCGTGCAGCGCCTCGGCCGCCGTCAGCACCTGTGCCGGCAGCCAGCCGCCCGGCGGCTGGCCATGCACGTCCTGGCGCGTGACCGCCGCCAGCAGGCCAAGCCGCGGATCGGGGAACTCCACCGGGAAGTCCGACCCCAGCGCCAGCGGCACGCCGGCCTCGACGAAGCTGCGCCAGGCGTAGGCCCCGGCCAGCCGCGCCTCGCCGAGGCGGTCGCCGGCCCAGCCCATGTCGGAGGTCGCGTGGGTGGGCTGCATCGAGGCCACCAACTTCAGGCCGGCAAAGCGCGCGATGTCACCCGGCGCGATCACCTGCGCATGTTCGATGCGCCAGCGATGGTCGCCGGAAGCGCCATCGCCCAGCACGCGCGCGTAGGTGTCGAGCACGATGCGGTTGCCGCGGTCGCCGATCGCGTGCGTCGCCACCTGCAGGCCGCACTCGCGGGCGCGGCGCACGGCGGCCTCGAGGCCGGCCTCGTCCTGCACCAGCAGGCCGCGGTTGCCCGGATCATCGCTGTAGTCCTCGATCAGCGCGGCGCCGCGGCTGCCCAGCGCACCGTCGATCATCAGCTTGACGCCGCGCATGTCCAGGCGCCCGGACGGATGCCGGTACGCACCGTCGCGGCACATCGCCTCGATCGCGCCCGCGCCGCGGCTGGCATAGGCCTGCACGCGCACGCTGAGCGCGCCGCGGTCGGCGAAGCGCTGCATCAGCGCGAAGCCGCCGTCATCGGTGCCCATGTCGTGCACGCCGGTCAGGCCCAGGCTGGCCACGTGCTCCAGCGCGCGCGCGAAGGCCTGTTCCTGCCAGACGGCGTCGGGCGCGGGCGCGGCCGCGTAGACCAGGCTCGAGGCCATGTCGACGAACACGCCCGTGGGCTGGCCGTCCTCGCGCACCACCAGGCCGCCGTCGGGCTGCCAGTCTCCCGCAAGGTCGCGCCCGATCGCGCGCATCGCGGCGCTGTTGGCCCAGGTGGCATGGCCGTCGATGCGCTCGAGCACCACGGGCCGGTCGGGGAAGGCGGCGTCGAGCACGGCCGCGGTCGGGAACGCGGTATCGGGCCACAGGTTCTGGTCCCAGCCGCGGCCCATCAGCCAAGCGCCCGCCGGCAGGTCGCGCGCGAAGGCCTGCAGCCGCTCGACGACCTCGTCCGTGCTGCGCGCGCCGACCAGGTCGGCCTGCATCAGCGCATGCCCCAGCCCGACCAGGTGCGCGTGCGCATCGATCAGGCCGGGCACCACCGTGGCGTCACCGGCATCGATGCGCTCGGCATCCGGATGTCGCGCGGCAAGCTCGGCCGCCTCGCCCACCGCCAGGATGCGGCCGTCCGCATCCCAGACCACGGCCGTGGCCACGGGCATGCCCGCGTCGGAGGTGTGGATGCGGGCCGCGGTGAGCAGGCGTTCGCCGTCGCCGGCGGCCGCGCTGGCGGACAACGCAAGGAGGAGGCCCGCTGACACGGGCGCGAAGGATGCGGAAACGATGCGGCGCATGCGGCGGACTCTCTCTGGACGATCCGCCGACTATGTCCACGAACGCGGCGCGGGGCAACGTCGCCCGCGCGCCGACCGGGCCGCCGCCTATTCCGGACGCACGTCCACGCGTACGCGGATGGTGTCGCCGGGGTGGTAACCGGTGCGCGTGGTGTAGTGGCGGCCACCGTACTCGTAGGTGACGTCGTAGGCGCTGACCCCGCCATGGCGGTCGGAGACGGGATAGCCGGACGGCAGCGGATCGCAGACGGTCACCTGGCCGCGGCGCTCCTGGCGGTCGCGACGCGTGGCGTCGTAGATCTCGCGCCCCGCCATGCCGCCGACCATGGTGCCGATCGCGGACGTGGCGTAGCGGCCCGAGCCGCCACCGACCTTGCTGCCGAGTACCGCGCCGACCACGCCGCCGACCACGGTGGCGACCATGCGCCCGTTCTCCGTACTCCGGTCGGAACGGTAGCGGTCGTCGCCATAGGGGTCCCGCCCATAGGGTTCGTAACCGTCGTAGCCGCCGTAGCCGCCGTAGCCGCCGTCCACGTAGCTGTCCTCGCGCGTGTAGCAGCGCTGGCCCGACGCACGCTGGTCGTGGCCGTCGAAAACCGGATCGACGCGCACCACGCGCGCCACGTCATAGCCGGCGTCGCGCTCCTGGCCGAGGCGGTCGTGGACGGGATAGCCGGCGTCGTAGCCGATCGACTGCGCGGTGGCGGCGCCGGTGGCGGCGACCAGGGCGATGGCAAGGACGGAGGCGACGACGGTACGCATGGCAGGCTCCCCGCGCCGGGATCGGCGCACGGGCCCAACGCTAGGGCGCACGGCTTGACGCGCCGCTGAACCGGACCGGCGGGGCGCGACGCACCTTGCCGGCGGTTCAGCAGGGCGCCGCCGGGCCCTGCTCAGGACAGGAGTTCGGCGTCCAGCGTGATCGGCACCGCCGACAGCGCCTTCGACACCGGGCAGTTCGTCTTGGCGTCGTCGGCGACGGCCCGGAACTTCGCCTCGTCGATCCCCGGCACCTTCGCCTTCGTGAAGAGGCGGATCGCGCTCATCGTCGGCCCGCCTTCCAGCGACAGGTCGACCTCCGCGCGCGAGTCCAGCGATTCCGCCGGGTGTCCCGCTTCGGCCAGGGCGTTGGCCAGCGCCATGGTGAAGCAGCCCGCGTGCGCGGCGGCGATCAGCTCTTCCGGGTTGGTGCCCTTTTCGTCGCCGAAGCGGCTGTTGAAGCCGTAGCGGGTGTCCTGCATCAGCCCGCTGGCCGGCGTGCTGATCGTGCCGCGGCCGGACTTCAGATCGCCTTCCCAGTGCGCGGTGGCCTTGCGCGAGATGCCCATGTGCCTGTTCTCCGTGGATGCGTTCGGGCCTGCCATCCTGGCGGCGCGTCCGTTACGCGGATGTCTGCCGGCGCGGATGCTGCGACGCAACGCGACGCCCCCGAGCCGCCCGCGCTACTGTGGCTTTCCGCCATGACCGCCCGCCGCTCGCAGGCCCGGTCGCAGCATGCGACGGACAGCCATGACGTCCTTTCCATCCCAACACCACGGGAGAAACGGACCCATGTCCCACGCCACCGAACAGATCCGCAACGTGGCCCTCGCGGGCCACCCTGGCGCCGGCAAGACCATGCTCTTCGAAGCCCTGCTGCATGCCGGCGGCACGATCCAGGCGGCAGGCAGCATCGAGCGCGGCAGCACCACCTCCGACTTCGACCCCCAGGAGCGCGCCCGCGGCCATTCCATCGACGCCGCCATCGCCGCCATCGACCACCGCACGGCCGATGGCGGGCGGGTCCACGTCAACCTGGTCGACACCCCCGGCTATCCGGACTTCCGCGGCGCGGCGCTGTCGGCGCTGTCGGCGGTGGACACCGTCGCCGTGGTCGTCGACGCCACCACCGGCATCGGCCACGGCACGCGCCGGATCATGGACCACGCGGCGCGCCGCGGGCTGTGCCGCGCGATCGTGGTCAATCGCATCGACGCGGACGGTGCCGACTGCGCGAGCCTGCTCGACGAGCTGCGGGAGGAATTCGGCGCGTCCGTGCTGCCGGTCAACCTGCCCGCCGACGGCGGCACGCGGGTGGTGGACTGCTTCGCCGGCGACGGCGGCGACAGCGACCTCGGCCCGGTGGCGGACTGGCACCGCCGCATCCTCGACCAGGTGGTCGAGGTCGACGAGGCGGTGATGGAGCACTACCTCGAGGCCGGCGAGGGTTCGCTGGGCCGCCAGGAGCTGCATGACGCCTTCGAGCAGTGCCTGCGCGAGGGCCACCTGGTGCCGGTGTGCTTCGCGTCGGCGCGCAGCGGCACCGGCGTGCGCGAGCTGCTCGACGCCATCGCCGGACTGTTCCCGCACCCGGGCGAGGCCAATCCGCCGCCGTTCCGGCGCGGCGAAGGCGACGCCGCGGAACCGGTGCCGTCGCGCCCCGACCCGTCCGCGCACGTGATCGCCGACGTCTTCAAGATCGTCAACGACCCCTTCGTCGGCAAGCTGGGCATCTTCCGCGTGCACCAGGGCACGGTGCGGCGCGACCAGCAGCTTTTCGTCGACGACGGCCGCAAGCCGTTCAAGGTCGCGCACCTGTACCGCATCCAGGGCCGCGACCACGTCGAGGTCGACCAGGCCGTGCCCGGCGACATCGCGGCGGTGGCCAAGGTCGAGGACCTGCACTTCGACGCGGTGCTGCACGACAGCCACGACGAGGACCACATCCACCTGGCGCCGATGGAATACCCGCGGCCGATGTTCGGGCTCGCGGTCGAGGCCGGCAGCCGCGGCCAGGAGCAGAAGCTCGCGACCGCGCTGCACAAGCTGTCGGAAGAGGATCCCTGCTTCGTGGTCGAGCAGGACCCCGACACCCACGAGACCGTCGTGCGCGGCCTGTCCGAGCTGCACCTGCGCATCCAGCTCGAACGCCTGCGCGAGCGCCACGGCGTCGAGGTGCAGTCGCGGCCACCCCGCATCGCCTACCGCGAGACCGTCGGCGCCGCGGCCGAAGGCCACCACCGGCACAAGAAGCAGACCGGAGGCGCGGGCCAGTTCGGCGAGGTCATGCTGCGCGTCGAGCCGCTGCCGCGCGGCGCCGGCTTCGAGTTCGTCGACGCGGTCAAGGGCGGCACCATCCCCGGCCAGTTCATCCCCGCCGTGGAGAAAGGCGTGCGCCAGGCGCTGGCCACCGGCGCGGTGGCCGGCCATCCGATCCAGGACGTGCGGGTGATCGTGCACGACGGCAAGCACCACCCGGTCGACAGCAAGGAAGTCGCGTTCGCGACCGCGGGCCGCAAGGCTTTCCTGGACGCGGTGGCGAAGGCCTCGCCCAGGGTGCTCGAACCGATCGTCGACCTGGTGGTGACCGCGCCCGAGGCGCACATGGGCGACATCAGCGGCGGGCTGGCCGGGCGTCGCGCGCGCATCCTCGGCACCGATGCCGCACGAGGCGGCGACATCGTGGTCAAGGCCCAGGTGCCGCTGTCGGAGCTCGACGGCTACCCCGCCGAGCTGCAGTCGGTGACCGCTGGCCGCGGGCGTTATTCGCTGGATTTCAGCCATTACGAACCCGTGCCGGCACCGCTGCAGCAGAAGCTCGCGGATGCCTGGCATCCCGGCCAGGAGGACGATTGAGCGCCCGATGCAGCACCGCCGCCCGGGAAACCCGAGGTTTTCTGCGCTTTCCCACTTGGCGCGGCCCCGGGCATGCCCTACATTGCGATTGCCGACGGGGTCGGCCGACATCCCATCTACCGATAAACGGAATCACACTCACATGGCGAAGAAAGCAACCAAGGCGGTGAAGAAGGCCGCCCCGAAGAAGGCCGCCGCCGCTGCCAAGCCGGCCGCCGCTCCGAAGGCGATCAAGGAAGCCCTGACCAAGTCGGGCCTGGTGTCCCACATCGCCGAGTCCACGGGCGTCGCCGCCAAGGACGTCCGCGCGGTGCTGGCCTCGCTGGAAGGCGCGGTGCACGGCTCGATCAGCAAGAAGGGCGTCGGCAGCTTCACCCTGCCCGGCCTGCTGAAGATCACCTCGGTCAAGGTGCCTGCCAAGCCGAAGCGCAAGGGCATCAACCCCTTCACCAAGGAAGAGCAGTGGTTCGCCGCCAAGCCGGCTTCGGTCAAGGTGAAGGTGCGTCCGCTGAAGAAGCTCAAGGACGCCGCCGCCTGATCGCGACGCGCCACCGCTTCGACCTGCTCGGGACGGCATTGCCGTCCCGAGTCGTTTCAGGACCCGCAACGCGCCCGCGACGCCGCCTCGTGCATGCTGGGATCCCGGCCTCGCGCCGGCCCCTCCACGCACGAGCTGGAACACGCATGAACCTGCAAGGCTTCCTCGACCACCTCCTCAAGTCCCAGTCCCAGTCCGCCTCTCCGGGCACCGGCGGATCGCCCGGCGGCGGCCTGCTCAACGCCGACTTCGGCAAGGGCGCGATCACCGGCGGCGCCCTCGGCCTGCTGTTGGGCAAGAACAAGACCACGCGCAAGCTTGCCACCTACGGCGGACTGGCCGCGATCGGCGTGATGGCCTACAAGGCCTACGGCGACTACAAGGCGCAGCAGGGCGGCCAGGCCGTGCAGCCGCAGACCGTCGACCGCCTGCCACCGCCGCAGGCGGCGCTGCACAGCGAGGCGATCCTGCGCGCGCTGGTTGGTGCGGCAAAGGCCGACGGCCACATCGACGACCGCGAGCGCAGCGTCATCGAGGGCGAGTTCGCCCGCCTCAATCCCGACCGCGAAGTGCAGCAGTGGCTGCACGCCGAGCTCGCCAAGCCGCTGGATCCCGCCGAGGTCGCACGCGCGGCGACCACGCCGGAGATCGCGTCGGAGATGTACCTCGCCAGCCTGCTGGCGGCCGACGAGCAAAGCTTCATGGAGCGCGCCTACCTCGACGAGCTCGCGCGCCAGCTCAGGCTCGACGACGACCTGCGCCAGCGCCTCGAACGCGAACTCCAGCGCGGCTGAGCATGCGTGCGCTGCTGCGCCTGCTGGCCTGGCTGCTGGTGCTGGCGGCAGTCGCGGTCGTCGCCGACTGGGCGTGGCGCCAGCCCTTCATGGCCCGGCCGCGCACGCTGTGGGAACTGTCGCGGATGCCGCCGCCGGACGCCGTCGCGATGCCGGTGGCCGGCGTCCGCGCGCGGCAGGTGGCCGACACCTTCGGTACGCCGCGTGGTCGCGACCGCACGCACCAGGGCGTGGACATCTTCGCCACCCGTGGTACCGACGTGGTGAGCGCGACCCGCGGGGTGGTGTCCTCGGTGCGCGAGGGCGGTCTGGGCGGGCGCCAGGTGTGGGTCCTCGGGCCCGCCGGCCAACGCCACTACTACGCCCACCTCGACGACTGGGCGCCGGGACTGGCGGCAGGCGACGTGGTGGAGGAAGGCCGCGTGCTGGGCAGCGTCGGCGACACCGGCAACGCACGCGGCACGCCCCCGCACCTGCACTACGGCATCTACGGCGACGACGGCGCCATCGATCCGCTGCCGCTGCTGCGGGCCGCGGCCAGCGGCGGCGACGCCGCATCGGACGCGCCGGCCAGGTGATCGACGCCGCAACCCCTTGGCGCTAGGCTGCGAACGGTCGCGAACGCACGCAGGGGGAGAGTCGATGGACAAGCGCTTCTGGATCTGCGGCATCGTGGTGGGCGCGGCCGCGCTGATCCTCGGCATGCTCGTCCACGGCGTGCTGCTGCGCGCGGACTACCAGGCCATGGCCGCCCTCTACCGCACGCAGGCGCAGGCGAACGCGCACGCGGCGTGGATCCTGCCGGCCTACCTGCTGCTCGGCCTCGCGATGACCTGGCTGTACCGGCGCATGCCGGCAAGCGACGGCGTCGAGCTTGCGCGCGGCGCACGCTTCGGGCTCGCGATCGCGCTGGTCTCGTTCGTGCCCTGGCACATGCTGGCCTTCGTCGCGCAGCCGCTGCCGCTGTCGCTGATGCTGCGCCAGGTGGCGCTGGACCTGCTGGCCATGGAGCTGCTCGGGATGCTGCTGGCGTGGCTGCAGCCGCACCGCCGCGCGCTGCTGCCGCCGCCCTGAGCCGGCGCTGACGATGCGTTCATCGCGCGCGCGTATGGTTCGACGCTGCACCCGCTCCGCGATCGACGCCATGCCTCCTGCCAGCCGCTTCGTTTCCGTCCTGCTGTGCCTCGCGCTCGTCGCCTGCGGCGGCGATGACCAGGTCGCGCCCGCCGCCGCCACCGACGGCGGGCAGGTCGAGGCCCTGCCCGCTCCGGGCCAGGCCACGGGATCCGTCACCGGCATGCCGGATGGCCCGGGCCCCGGCGACGTGCCGCTCGGCGGCGCGGCACCGGCGTCGGCCAGCGTCGATGGCGTTGCGATGGTGGTGCCGATTCCCGGCGTCGCCTCCACGGACGGACTGCCGCCGCTGGAAGACGAACCGGAAGCCGGCCTGGCCAGCGGCGAGCCGCCGGTGATCCTGGTGGGCGAAGCGCCGCTCCCCGTCGCCGACGCGGCCATCGATCCCTCCGCGCCGATGGCGCCGGGGCCAGCGGCGACCTCGCCAGCCGCGCCTGCCGAACCCACCGCGGCAGACGCCGTCGCGGTCATCCGCGCGTACTACGCCGCGATCTCCGCGGGCCGTCACGCCCAGGCCTATGCGCTGTGGTCGGACGGCGGCCGCAGCAGCGGCCAGACGCCGCAGCAGTTCGCGGCGGGCTTTGCCGACACGCGCACGGTCACGGTGCAGCCGGGGGAAGCGGGCCGCGTCGAAGCCGCCGCCGGTTCGCGCTACGTCGAAATCCCGGTGTCGGTCACCATGACCCGCGCCGACGGCAGCGAACAGCGCTACGTCGGTGCCTATGTCCTGAGGCGCGCAATGGCCGATGGCGCCGGCGCCGACCAGCGCGCGTGGCGCATCGCGTCCGCGGAGCTGCGCGAATACCAGCCCTGAGCGGGCCTACAGCTCGAAGCGGTAGCTCAACTTGACCATCAGCTGCTCGTCGTCGCGCAGGTCGAAGCTGTCGCGCAGTCCGTCGAACGGCTCGATCGTCCAGGGGTCCTCGCGGTAGCCGCCGCGCGCGTAGACCACGTACAGATACGACAGCGGCGCCAGCTCGTATCGGTAACGGACCTGGAAGCCAAGCGTACGCACGCTGAAGTCGTCCACCGGATCGTCGACCGCCACGGCTGCGCCGGACGGGTCCACGCGCCAGGCCTGGCGCAGCCGCGCGTCGATCGCGAGCGCCTGCAGCTTCACCCGCAGCTCCTGGCGTTCGCCGATGGCCCAGTCCAGCCCGGCATTGAACGCCAGTTCCCGCCCGTCGAACCCGCCCACCAGGTTGCCGCCCTGCCACAGCAGCCAGTCCGGCCGATGCACGGTGGAAAGGCCGGCGTGCACCCGCAGGGCATCGCTGGCGAACCAGGCCGGCTCGATCTCCAGCGCGTGGCCAAGCCGGTCGTTGCCGGCCAGGCCGTGGCTGAAGACCTCGGCCTCGACGTCCCAGGCCCAGCGCCCCTTGCGCGGGCGCCCGTACTCGAAGTACGCGCTGAAGTTCGACGGCAGCCGCAGCACGCCGTGGCCGCGGGTCAGCCGGTCGTCCACGCCCGCGCTGTTGACGTTGACCTGCGCGTACTCGTAGCTGCCGTCGCGCAGCTGGCTGTCGCGGCTCACCCGGAACTGGTGGTTGAGGCGCTCGCCATGGTCGTTGAAGGTGGAGCTCGCGCGCCAGCGCCAGTCCTTGGACGCGTAGCGCGACGCCTCCGGCAGCGACGCGAAGCGCCGCGACACCTGCCAGTGGCCGTAATTCAGGTTGTTGCGCGCCAGGTAGCCCATGTCGTTGAGCTCGAGCGCGTCGCCGAAGTGCATCGCGATCCACTGCTGGCGCCAGCCGTGCTCCATCTCGTAGTCGGCCCAGACGGTGGCGCCGAGGTCCTGGCCGTCGCCGTCCTCCCCCGGCTGACGGACATGGCTGCCGAACACCCGGCTGCGCACGTTCCAGCGCGCGCCCGGCCGCCAGTTGTGGTCGACGCCGAACACCGTGGCCTCGCGGTCCAGCCATGCCCGCTCGACGTGGGTGAGCATCATGCCCACGTCCTGCCGGCTGAAATCGCGCACCAGGCGCAGCGCGGCGAAGCTGCGCCCGGCCTCGCCCGATTCCTCGGCCGCGAACAGGCCGTACTTCGCGGCGCCGACGCTGCCGTTGAGCTTCAGCGCGGCGTCGATGTCGCCCGAGCCCAGGCCGTCGTCGGCGGGGCCGCCGATGCGGCGCGTGTACAGCAGCTGGCTGTCGTCGGACGGCGTGGTGTATTCGAACAGGCCCTGGTTCTCGGTGAAGAACGGCCGCTTGTCGCTGATGAAGGTCTCGGTGGCGCTGAAGTTGACCACCAGGTCGTCGCTTTCCACCTGCCCGAAGTCGGGATTGATCGTGGCGGTCAGCTGGAACTGTCCGCTCGGCTTCCAGAACACGTCGACGCCGGCGTTGGCATCGCCGCGCCCGCCGACGTTGTCGTACAGGCCGGAGGCATAGGGCGTGACCGCCAGCAGCGACTGGCTGTACAGCGGCACCTCCATCGCCGCGAAGTCGGACAGGAAGCGGGCGCGCTGGTAGCTGGCCGCGGGCCAGGCCACGCGCTCGCCGGTGGAGCCGACGACGCGGTCGAGGTACACCCGGAGCGTGCGCGTGCCGCCGTCCCCGCCGCGCATGGGCGCGATGTACCAGGGAATCAGCATCTCCGCCGACCAGCCTTCCCCGTCCTCCGACACGGCGTGGCGCCAGTGGCCGTCCCAGTCGTCGTTGAACTGGTTCTGGCTGGTGATCACGGCGTCGCCGACCCCGCCGGTCGAGGCGACCACGAAGTTGTAGCCGGTGCGTCCGTCGCCGTCGAAGTCGACCATCAGGTTGACCCGGTCGACCTGCTCGTCGAAGTCGCGCTGGACGCGCTGGCGGGTGCGCGGCACCGACGCCGGCTGCCGGTTGCGGAAGGCCACCGCCAGGCCCTCGGGGGTCGCCAGCACCCAGGCCTCGGTCTGCAGCGATGCCGGCTCGCCGGAGAGCGGCTGGACCTTGCGGAAGTCGACGACGTGGCGCGCCCCGGCCCACTCCGTCGGATCGATGCGGCCGTCGACCTCGATCGCCGCCGCGGGGACGGCGAGCACGGCCAGGAGGAAGGACAGCGGGGCGAAGCGGCGCGGCGTCATGCTGGCGACCGGATGGAATGCGAACCGCGTTGTACGCCCGCCGGCACCGGCCCGCGAGCGGCAAGAGTCATGCGAACCCTTGGGCCCGCCGGCGCATCGCGCGTTACCGCGAAGCGCCGGCCCGGCCGGCTCAGCGCTTGGGCTGGAGCATCGTCCCGGTGCAGTCCGGCGCGCCGCAGCGGCAGCCCCAGAGCTTCTTCAGCTTGGGCGTGTAGCGCTCCTCGAGCACGATGCCGTAGTTGTAGGTCAGCTCCTCGCCGGGCTCGATCCGGCGCAGGGCCTCGATGAAGACCTTGTCCTTGTGCCGGCGGTCGCGGTCGTCCTCCTCCACCACCGCCTCGCAGTTGGGCGCGCAGCTGTGGTTGATCCAGCGCGCGACGTTGCCGTCGATGTTGCCGTCGATGACGTAGTCGTCGTTGAGCGTGAACAGGAAGGTATGGCCGTTCTCGTCGACGTCGCCGTAGGCCTCGTCGACCTCGTCGTGGCTGCGCAGCAGGCCCTTGTAGCGGATGATGCGCTCGCCGGCCTCGATCACGTCGGTGGCGAAGACGCCGTTGCCGTGGATCTCCGAGCGGCGGGCCTCGATCTTCTTCCTCTTCTTCTTGTCCGACCTGTTCTTGTCCGACTTGTCCTTGCTGGCCATCGGCGACGTTGTCTCGCAGGGGAAAGGGGCATTGTGGCCGCGACACCCCGGACGCGCCACCGCGCCCGCGCCGCCTGCCGGCGGCGAGCGACCGGAACGCAGCGTCCAGCGGTGGGCTTGGACCCGCACGGCGCAAAAGCATACAATTTCGGTCCTGATTGAAGGACCCCACCCCGGCATGCTCCGCGTCACCCGCCTCACCGACTACGCCACCGTCGTGCTCACCGTGCTCGCGGTCGAGCCCGATCGCGTGCTCAGCGCGGCCGAGCTGGCCGAGCGCGCGGGCCTGGAGCCGCCGACGGTCAGCAAGGTGCTCCGGCCACTGGCGCAGGCCGGCCTGCTCGAGGCCTTCCGCGGCGCCCACGGCGGCTACCGCCTGTCGCGCCCTCCGGAAGACATCAGCCTGATCGCCATCGTCGAGGCCATGGAAGGTCCGCTGGCGATGACCGAATGCAGCCTCGACGACACCAGCTGCGGCATCGCCAGCCAGTGCGGCGCCCGCGCCAACTGGCGGCGCATCAACGACATCGTCGCCGACGCCCTGCGCGGCGTCAGCCTGGCGCAGATGCTGGACGCGCCGCCCCACCCCGATCCCGAGGCCGGCGGAACGCGCCGCATCCCCGCCCGCCTCGCCACCGTTTGAATACCAGGCAGCCCGCAATGGCCACCCAGATCGACACCCCCATCGAAGAACCGGTCGCGAACCGGGAGATCCACGAACAGCTCGGCCGCAAGTACGAGGCCGGCTTCGTCACCGACATCGAGTCCGACTCGCTGCCGCCCGGCCTGGACGAGGACGTGATCCGCGCGCTCTCGGCCAAGAAGGAGGAGCCGGAGTGGATGACCGAATGGCGCCTCGAAGCCTACCGCCACTGGCTGACCATGCCGGTGCCGCACTGGGCGAAGCTTTCGATCGCGCCGATCGACTTCCAGGCGCTGAGCTACTACTCCGCGCCCAAGGGTCCGAAGTACAAGTCGCTCGACGAGGTCCCGCAGGAGCTGCTCGACACCTACGACAAGCTCGGCGTGCCGCTGCACGAGCGCGCGAAGCTCGCCGGCGTGGCCGTGGACGCGGTGTTCGACTCGGTCTCGGTCGGCACCACGTTCCAGAAGGAGCTGCAGGAGAAGGGCGTGATCTTCTGCTCCATGTCCGAGGCCATCAGGAGCCATCCGGAGCTGGTGAAGAAGTACCTGGGCACCGTAGTGCCGGTGGGCGACAACTACTTCGCGGCGCTGAACTCGGCGGTGTTCTCGGACGGCTCGTTCGTGTTCATCCCGAAGGGCGTGCGCTGCCCGATGGAGCTTTCCACCTACTTCCGCATCAACGCCGGCCACACCGGCCAGTTCGAGCGCACCCTGATCATCTGCGAGGACAGGGGCCACGTCTCCTACCTCGAAGGCTGCACCGCGCCGATGCGCGACGAGAACCAGCTGCACGCCGCGGTGGTCGAGCTGGTGGCGCTGGAAGACGCGGAGATCAAGTACTCCACCGTGCAGAACTGGTACCCCGGCGACGAGAACGGCGTCGGCGGCATCTACAACTTCGTGACCAAGCGCGCCGAGTGCCGCGGCGACCGCAGCAAGGTGATCTGGACCCAGGTCGAGACCGGCTCGGCGATCACCTGGAAGTACCCGAGCTGCGTGCTGCTGGGCGACGACTCGTCGGGCGAGTTCCACTCGGTGGCGCTGACCCACCACCGCCAGCAGGCCGACACCGGCACCAAGATGATCCACCTGGGCAAGCGCACCAAGTCGAAGATCATCAGCAAGGGCATCAGCGCCGGGCGCGGCCAGAACACCTACCGCGGCCTGGTCAAGGTCGGCTCCAAGGCCGAGGGCGCGCGCAACTACACCCAGTGCGATTCCCTGCTGATCGGCAAGGAGTGCGGCGCGCACACCTTCCCCTACATCGAGGTGAAGCACCCGACGGCCACCGTCGAGCACGAGGCCACGACCTCGAAGATCAGCGACGACCAGATGTTCTATTGCCGCAGCCGCGGGCTGGGCGAGGAGGACGCCGTCAGCCTGATCGTCGACGGCTTCTGCAAGCAGGTGTTCCGCGAGCTGCCGATGGAGTTCGCGGTGGAGGCGAAGAAGCTGCTGGAAGTGAGCCTCGAGGGCTCGGTGGGCTGAGACCGGGCGGTCGCGGGTGCGGCTGCCGCGAGGGCGGGTCGCAGCTGTAGCTGCTCCTACAGGAATCGGGAGGTCGGTCGGTTGGCCGGTCGTCCCAGACACGAGAGAACGAAATGCTGAAGATCGACAACCTGCACGCCACCGTCGGCGGCGACCGCGAAATCCTCAAGGGCCTCTCGCTGGAGGTGAAGCCCGGCGAGGTGCACGCCATCATGGGCCCCAACGGCGCCGGCAAGTCCACGCTGGGCAACATCATTTCCGGGCGTGACGGCTACGAGGTCACCGACGGCAGCGTCGCCTTCGAGGGCGCCGACCTGCTGGCGCTGGAGCCCGAGGAGCGCGCCGCCGCCGGCGTCTTCCTCGCCTTCCAGTACCCGGTCGAGATCCCGGGCGTCAACAACACCTACTTCCTGCGCAGCGCGCTCAACGCGCAGCGCAAGGCGCGCGGCCAGGACGAGCTGGACTCGATGCAGTTCCTGAAGGTGGTGCGCGAGAAGCTCGGCGTGCTGCACCTCGACGACAAGCTGCTGCACCGCGGCGTCAACGAAGGCTTCAGCGGCGGCGAGAAGAAGCGCAACGAGATCTTCCAGATGGCGGTGCTGGAGCCGAAGCTGGCGATCCTGGACGAGACCGACTCCGGACTCGACATCGACGCCCTGCGCCAGGTCGCCGACGGCGTCAACGCGCTGCGCTCGCCCGAGCGCGCCTTCCTGGTGATCACCCACTACCAGCGCCTGCTCGAGTACATCAAGCCGGACTTCGTGCATGTGCTGGCCGACGGCCGCATCGTCGAGTCCGGCGGCCCGGAGCTGGCCCTGCAGCTGGAAGCCCAGGGCTACGAATGGCTGCGCGAGCGCAAGGTACCGGAGGCGGTGGCGTAATGGCGACCCTGCTCGATTCGCTGGCCGCGGGCTTCAGCGGTGGTGGCGCACGCCGCGCCGCGATGGAGGCCGCGCTGCGCGACGGCCTGCCGCATGCGCGCAGCGAGGCCTGGAAGTACACCTCGCTGCGCCAGCTCGAGCGCCGCGGCTTCTCGCCGGTACCGCTACCCCACGCCGGCGTCGACCCGGCGCTGATCGCCGACATCCCGGCGCCGCGCCTGGTGTTCGTCAACGGTCGCCATGATGCGGCGCTGTCCGATCTGTCCGGCCTGCCCGAGGGCGCGCGCCTGCTGACCATGGCCCAGGCGCTTGCCGATCCCGACCCGCGCGAAAGCAACGTGCTCGCACGCAGCTATGAGCGCGCGGACGAAGTCTTCGCCCGCCTCAACGCCGCGCTCGCCGACGACGGCGCGGTGCTGCGCATCGCCGAGGGCGTGGCGGTGGAGGCGCCGGTGCACCTGGTCTTCATCGGCCTGCCCGCCGAAGGCGACCTCGCCTGGCACGCGCGCCACCTGGTCGAGCTGCGCCGCGGCGCGTCGGCCACGGTGATCGAGCACCACGTCGCCGGCGGCGGGCATGCCCACCTCGGCAACGCCATCGCCCACGTGCACCTGGCCGCGAACGCCTCGCTGCGCCACGCCCGCGTGCAGGACGAGTCGGACCGCGCGACGCTGTTCACCCGCACCGACGCCGTGCTCGCGCGCGAGTCCAGCTACCGCCGCCTCGATCTCGAACTGGGCGGCGCGCTGTCGCGCCACGAGCTCAACGTGCGCCTGGAAGGCGAGAATGCCGAACTGGTCGCCAACGGCGTGCTGCTGGCCTCGGGCCGGCGCCACCTCGACACCCGCCTGGGCATCGACCACATCGCCCGCGACACCCGCTGCGAGCTGGGCTGGCGCGGCATGGCCGCCGGCCGCGGCCGCGCGGTCTTCCACGGCGGCATCGAGATCCGCGAGGGCGCCGACGGCACCGATGCGAAGCTGTCGAACAAGAACCTGCTGCTGTCCGACACCGCCGAGATCGACACCCAGCCGGTGCTGGTGATCCACGCCGACGAGGTGACCGCCGCGCACGGCGCGACCGTCGGCCAGCTGGATGAGAACGCCATGTTCTACCTGCGCTCGCGCGGCCTGCCCGAGGACGAGGCGCGGGCGCTGCTGACCGCGGCCTTCGTGCGCGAGCCGCTGGTGTCGGTGGTGGAGACGCCGGCGATCCGCGAGCGGCTGGAGGCCTGGCTGGACCGGGCGATCGCGGCGCAGGCGCTGGCATGAGCGTGCCCGGCGAGGCGCGCCCCCATCCCGGCCTTCCCCCGCAGTCGGGGAACGGGGCGTCGGGGTCCGGGGTGGACTGGAACAGGGTCCGCGGGGATTTCCCGCTGCTTGCGCGCGAGGTCCACGGCAAGCCGCTGGTCTACCTCGACTCGGCCAACACCGGGCAGAAGCCGGCGGCGGTGATCGAGGCCGTCGACACCTTCTACCGCCGCCACAACGCCAACGTCAGCCGCGCCGTGCACCAGCTCGGCAGCGAGGCCACCGAGGCCTACGAGGGCGCGCGGGCGAAGCTGGCGCGCTTCCTCAACGTGCGCGCCGACGACCTGGTGCTCACCAGCGGCACCACCTTCGCGATCAACCTGGTGGCGTACTCCTGGGCGCTGCCGCGGCTGGAGGCCGGCGACGTCATCCTGCTCACGCGCATGGAGCACCACGCCAACATCGTGCCCTGGCAGCTGGTGGCGCAGCGCACCGGCGCGCGCATCGACGTGGTCGAGCTGCTGCCCGATGGCCGCCTCGACCTGGACATGCTGCGCGCGAAGATGACCGGCGCTGTGAAGCTGCTCGCGGTCGGCCACGTCAGCAACGTGCTCGGCACCGTCAATCCGGTCGCCGACATCTGTCGGGAGGCACGCAAGCGCGGCATCGTCACCGTGGTCGACGGCTCGCAGGCGCTGCCGCACCGTCCGGTCGACGTCGCTGCCATCGGCTGCGACTTCTATGCGCTCACCGGCCACAAGATGTGCGCGCCGACCGGCACCGGCGCGCTGTGGGCGCGGCGCGAGCACCTGGAGGCCATGCCGCCCTTCATCGGTGGCGGCGAGATGATCAGGGAAGTGCGGCTGGACGGCGGCACCGTGTTCAACGACCCGCCGCGCAAGTTCGAGGCCGGCACGCCCAACATCGCCGGCTTCGTCGGCCTGGGCGCGGCGGTCGACTATCTGTCGACCCTGGGCATGGAGCACGTGGAAGCACGCGAACAGGCGCTCCTGGCGCACCTGGACGAGGAGTTCGCCAAGGTCGACGGCCTGCGCGTGTTCGGCACCGCGCCCGGCAAGGCGGCGGTGGTGTCGTTCGCGATCGACGGCGTGCATTCGCACGACCTCGCCACCCTGCTCGACCTGGAAGGCGTGGCGGTACGCTCCGGCCAGCACTGCGCGCATCCGCTGCTGGAGTGGCTGGGGGTCACCGCGACCTGCCGCGCGTCGCTGGCCTTCTACAACACCCACGACGAGATCGACGCCTTCATCGCCGCCCTGCACAAGGTGCGCCGGCTGCTGGCGTGAGGCCGCCGGGGGCCGGCACAATCGCGGCATGACCGACCTGCACTTCCGCGCCGCCACCGACGCCGACATCGACGCCATCGTGCAGCTGGTGACCCGCGCCTACCGCGGCGACGCCAGCCGCGCCGGCTGGACCACCGAGGCCGACCTGCTCGACGGCGAGCGCATCGACGCCGACGTGCTGCGCGCGGACATCGGCCGCCCCGGCAGCCGCGTGGTGCTGGGCCTGCGCGGTTCCGAGCTGCTGGCCTGCGCCCACGTCGCGGACCTCGGCGAGCGCGGCTACTTCGGCATGTTCGCGGTCGAGCCGGCCTGCCAGGGCGGCGGCATCGGCCGTGCGACGCTGGCCGAGTGCGAGCGCATCGCCCGCGACGAGTGGCGACTGCCGAAGATGCAGATGACCGTGATCGACCTGCGCGACGAGCTGATCGCGTGGTACCAGCGGCTGGGCTACCGGCGCACCGGCGTCCACCACCCCTTCCCCTATGGCGACATCCGCTTCGGCATCCCGAAGCGCGGCGACCTGCGCTTCGAGGTCCTGGAGAAAACCCTGTGAGCGACGTCTGGACCTTCGTTTGCGCCAGCGCCGAGCTGCTGCCCGGCGAGATGCGCGGCGCCTTCGACGAGGTCACCGGTACCCCGATCCTGGTGCTCAACCTCGACGGCGAACTCTATGCGCTCGAGGACGTCTGCAGCCACGAGGACTTCGAGCTGTCGGCCGGCGCCTTCGACCCCGCCAGCGGCACCATCGAATGCGTGCTGCACGGTGCGAAGTTCGACGTCCGCGACGGCCGTGCGCTCTGCGCCCCGGCCTACGAGCCGGTGGCGAAGTTCCCGGTGAAACGGGAACACGACGGCATCTGGACCCGCGACGACCGGGGCTGACCGCCGCCACCCGTCCGGCGGCGCCCCCGGCGCCCGGATGGAATCAAGAATCCGTTGCACATGCTAATGGTTCTCATTAAGATGCAGGCCATTCATGGAGCCGCCCGGCCGCCTGCAGACCCGGCGACCCTCCACGCGTCCAGCCGCCGCCAGTGACGCGGGCCCGCCAAGAACCCCGCTTCGGAGCATCCCCGTCCCATGTCCAACCACGCCGCCCGCCCTGCGCGACGTGCGCCCGCGCGCACCCTGCTGTCCACCTCGATCGCCCTGCTGCTGCCGCTGTCACAGGCCATGGCGCAGGACGCCATGCCCGACGGTGGCGCCGATGCCACCGACTTCGACACCATCGTGGTCACGGCTGCCGGGTTCGAGCAGAAGATCACCGACGCGCCCGCCAGCATCAGCGTCATCACCCGCGAGGACCTGTCCACGCGCCCCTACGTGACCCTGACCGACGCCGTGCGCGACCTCGAGGGCATCGACGTCGGCGAGACCTCGGACAAGACCGGGCAGAAGACCGTCAGCATGCGCGGCATGGGGCCTGACTACACGTTGATCCTCATCGACGGCAAGCGCCAGAACAACCACGGCGACATCTATCCCAACAACTTCGGCGGCAACCAGTTCAACCACGTGCCGCCGCTGGACATGATCGAGCGCATCGAAGTGATCCGCGGCCCGGCGTCGACGCTGTATGGGGCGGACGCGCTGGGCGGCGTGATCAACATCATCACGCGCAAGGTCGGCCATCGCTGGATGGGCTCGGCCACCGCTTCGCACAACCTGCAGGAAAACGACGACTTCGGCAGCGACAGCACCTTCGATTTCGCGGTGATGGGGCCGCTGGTCGAGGACACGCTGGGCCTGGCCGTGCGCGGCTCCTGGTACGACCGCAATTCGTCCACTCCCGAGTACGAAGTGATCACCGCGCCCGACGGCACGGAGTTCGAGCGCTCGCTGGGCTTCGGCGGCGGCGGCAAGACGGTCGACAACACCAATAAGAGCGCCGGCGTGACCCTGAGCTGGACGCCCGGCGAGTTCCAGAGCGTGGTGTTCGAGTACGACCGCTCCGAGCAGGTGTACGACAACACGCCCTACCTCAACAACCTCGGCACCGAGACCTACCCGCTGGGGACCGTGGACGGGCTGGGGGGCATCTGGCGGTCGCCACCGCGCGTGGGCTACGCCGCCGACCAGGAGTTCACCCGCGACCAGTGGTCGCTGACCCACCAGGGGCAGTGGGAGTTCGGCAACAGCTTCCTGTCGCTGTCGCACATCGAGACCGCCAACCACGGCCGCACCCTGCCCTTCACCGTGGCCGAGCGCCTGCTGCACGACGACATCTACTGTGGCAATGCCATCGTCTGCGACACCGGCCCGTACGCCGGCCTCGGGCGCGACGAGCGCCAGCAGCTGGCCATCCACACCTTCCTGCCGCGCCCAAAGCGCACCATGGAGAGCCGCCAGTACACGCTGGACGGCAAGCTCGACTTCGCGCTGGGCGCGAACCACCATGTGATCGTCGGCGGCCAGGTCATCGACGGCGAGCTGGAGGACGGCGTGTTCGGCATGGAGGGTGGCGGCGACGGCGCCGGCACCGTCCAGGAGCACCGGATGTGGTCGGTGTTCGCGGAGGACAACTGGACCCCGGTCGACGCACTCACCATCACCCTGGGCGTGCGCCACGACGACCACAACATGTTCGGCAGCCACCTGAGCCCGCGCGCGTACGCGGTGTGGGACCTGGCCGAGGACTGGACCCTGAAGGGCGGCGTCAGCACGGGCTACAAGACGCCCAAGACCACCGACCTGTACGACGGCATCATCGGCTTCGGCGGCCAGGGCACCTCGCCCTTCGTCGGCAACCCCGACCTCGAGCCGGAGACCAGCGTCAACACCGAGGTCGCGCTGTACTGGACCGCGCCCGACGGCGAACACAACTTCAACATCACCGTCTTCCGCAACGACTTCGACGACAAGATCGCCCGCGGCGAGACCAGCCTGAGCTGCGAGCAGACCGGCGGCGTGCGCCCCTGCGCCAACCTCGGCGACTTCGCGCTGCTCGGCTACACGACCTATGCGCAGAACATCAACATCGACGAGGTGCGCGTGCAGGGCGCCGAAGTCGCCGGCCGCTGGGGCATCAGCGAGGCCTGGTCGCTGCGCGCCAACTACACCTTCACCGACAGCGAGCAGCTGAGCGGCGAGCAGGAGGGCCTGCCGCTGACCAACACCGCGAAGCACATGGTCAACGCCAGCATCAACTGGCAGGCCACCGATGACTTCAGCCTGCAGCTGTCGTCGGAGACCCGCTCCAAGCGCTACCGCGACGTGATCGACGGCGTCCGCCACGACTACGAGGACTACACCGTCCTCCACCTCGGCGCGCAGTACCGCTTCAGCGACAATGTCCGCCTCAACGCGCGCATCAACAACCTGCTCGACGAGGACTTCACCAGCTTCCGCACCGTGTGGACGCAGGACGCGAACGGCGCCTACACGCCCACCTATTTCGACGACTACAACAACAAGGACAAGTCGCGGAACCTGTGGCTCAGCCTGAACGTGCAGTTCTGACCCGCGACGCCGGCCCTCGATGACCCGACCCTCCGTACCTTCCGGCAATGCCGCGGCCCAGCGCCGCGGCTTCTGGCTGCGCACCCTGCACCAGTGGCACTGGATCAGCTCGGCGGTGTGCCTGGTCGGCATGCTGCTGTTCGCGGTCACCGGGATCACGCTCAACCACGCCGCGAAGATCGAGGGCAGCCCGGAGGTCGACAACCGCCAGCTCGAGCTGCCCGCGGAGCTCCTGCCCCATCTCGACGCCCACGCCGAAGGCAACGCACCGCTGCCGCGCGAGCTCGAGCGCTGGCTGCGCGACGAGCTGGGCGCACCCACCGGCGGCCGCGAAGCCGAGTGGTCGGAGGACGAGGTCTACCTGTCGATGCCCGGCCCCGGCCGCGACGCCTGGCTGGCGATCGACAAGGCCGGCGGCACGGTGGAGTACGAACGCACCGACCGCGGCTGGATCTCCTACCTCAACGACCTGCATAAGGGCCGCAATTCGGGGCCGGCCTGGGGCTGGTTCATCGACGTCTTCGCCATCGCCTGCATCGTGTTCACGCTGACCGGGCTGTTCCTGCTGCAGATGCACGCCCGGCAGCGGCCCGGCACCTGGCCCTGGGTGGGCCTGGGACTGGTGGTCCCCGTGCTGCTGGCGCTGCTGTTCATCCATTGACCCACATCAACCCAGGAACCCGCACATGCGCATTCCCCTGACCATCGTCCTCAGCGGCCTGCTGGCCACGCCGGCCTACGCGGCGGAGCTGACCGTCGAGGTCGAGGTGCCGTCGATGTCCGTCGCCGAGTACCACCGGCCCTACGTCGCGGTCTATGTCGAAGGCGCCGACGGCAAGGCCGCGGCCGACCTGTCGGTCTGGTACATGATGAAGGACACCGCCGAAGGCCACGGCACCAAGTGGCTGCCCGACCTGCGCCAGTGGTGGCGCAAGTCGGGGCGCACGCAGCAGATGCCGGTGGACGGCGTCAGCGGGCCGACCCGGCCCGCGGGCCGCCACGCGCTGAAGTTCAACGCCCGCGATCCGCGGCTGTCCGGCCTCGCGCCCGGGCGCTACAGCGTGGTGGTCGAGGCCGTGCGCGAAGTCGGCGGCCGCGAGCTGCTGAAGATTCCCTTCGACTGGCCGGCCACGACCGCGCAGTCGGGCAAGGCCCAGGGCAAGACCGAACTCGGCGCGGTGAGCCTCGCCATCCGGCCCTGACGCCCGCCCGCACGACGCGCCGGCCGCACGCCGCGCCGGCGACTCCACCGCATTCCCTTCCGGAGACATGATGATGAAGAAGACCCTCGCACTCGCGCTCGCCCTGGCCGCCGCGCTGCCCATGGCCGCCTCGGCGCACAAGCAGTGGATCATCCCCTCGCAGGCCGTCGTCGCCGGCGGCGACGTCTGGGTGACCTTCGACGCCGCGGTGTCCAACCAGCTGTTCTTCCCCGACCACGTGCCGATGCGCCTGGACGGCATCACCGTGACCACGCCCGACGGCAGCCGCGCGGAGCTGGCCAACGGCGCCACCGGCAAGTTCCGCAGCACCTTCGACGTGCAGCTCGCGCAGCAGGGCACCTACCGCATCGCCAATGCCGGCAGCGGCATGTCGGCGCGTTGGGACACGGCCGAGAGCCTGGCCGCGAAGGCGAAGGCCGAGGCCGACGGCACGCCGCCCGGCCCGGCCGCGCGCGGCGGCTTCCTGCGCAGTGCCACCGCCGAGGACCTGGCCACCAAGGTGCCGAAGGACGCCCGCAACCTCGAAGTCACCGAGACCGTCCGCCGCGTCGAAACCTTCGTCACCAATGGCGCGCCGAACACCACCGCGCTGGCCCCGACCGGCCAGGGCATCGAGCTGGAGCCGGTGACCCATCCCAACGATCTGTTCGCGGGCGAGGAGGCGACCTTCCGCATCCTGGTCGACGGCAAGCCGGCGGCAGGCCTCGAGTTCGAGATCGTCCGCGGCGGCACCCGCTACCGCAACGCCCAGGACGACATCGCCGCGACCACCGACGCCGAGGGCCTGCTGCGCGTGACCTGGCCGGAAGCCGGCATCTACTGGCTGGAGACCGGCCTGCAGGACGACCAGGCCAGCCTGCCGCAGGCCACCGGCCGCCGCCTCGGCTACGTCGCCACCCTGGAAGTGCTGCCGCAGTAATGGGCCCGCACGGCGCCGTCGATGCGCGCCGCGCCCTCGCGGTGCACGCGCTGGGCGGCGCCACCATGGGCACGCGCTGGCACGCCTCGGTCGCGGCTGCGCCGGGCGCGGACCTGCATCCGCTACACGACGGCGTCCAGGCCTGCCTGGACCGCGTGGTCGCGCAGATGAGCACCTGGGAGCGCGACTCCGACATCAGCCTCTACAACCGTGCACCCGCCGGCAGCTGGCAGGCGCTGCCGCAGCAGTTCTTCGACGTGCTGCGCGAGGCGCTGGCGATCGCCGCCGCCAGCGAGGGCGCGTTCGACCCGAGCGTGGGTCCGCTGGTCGAGGCCTGGGGCTTCGGCCCCGGCGGCGACGGCGGGCGCGTGCCGGACGAAGAGGCGCTGGCGCAGGCGCGCGCGCGCACGGGCTGGCAGCGGATCGCGCTCGATCCGGTGGGCCAGCGGGTGCTGCAGCCCGGCGGCACCGCCCTCGACCTGTCCGGCATCGCCAAGGGCCATGGCGTGGATGCCGTGGTGGACTGGCTGCAGGCCCGGGGCGTGCCCGCCGCGCTGGTCGAGGTCGGCGGCGAGCTGCGTGGCTACGGCCGCAAGCCGGACGGCAGCGCGTGGAAGGTACTGGCCGAGGCCTGGCCGGACGCCGACAGGGACGGCGACGGCGACGGCGGCGATGCCGGGGCCCCCGGCGACGCGCAGCGGGACGCCGCCGCAGCCTGCGTGATCGAGCTCGACGACGCCGCGGTCGCCACCTCGGGCGATCACTGGCACCGCTTCGAACACGGCGGCCGCCTGTATTCGCACACGATCGACCCGCGCAGCGGCGCGCCCGTCGCGCACGCGCCGGCGGCGGTCACCGTGGTCGTCGGCACAGCGCTGGCCGCCGACGCCTGGGCCACCGCGCTGACCGTGCTGGGACCCGACGCGGGCCTGGCGCTGGCACAGGCGCGGGGCCTCGCCGCACGCTGGGTGATGCGCGCGGCCGACGGCCTCCGCGTGCAGGCGACCGACGCCTTCCTGCAGCGGCTGGCCCCGTGACCGGCGCGCGCACCTCCACCGCCGCACGCGCGGCGCAGGCCGGCGTGCTGCTGGCGCTGGGCGCGGCCGCGCTCGCCTTCCTGCCCCTGCACGAAGAGACCTGGTGGCCGGGATACCCGACCGGCGGACGCGGCGTCGCCGCCGCCCTGGTCGCACTGGCCTGGCTGCTGGCCAGCGCCGCCACCGTGCTGCGCGCACGCGGCGCCGCCCGCGCGGACGCCGCGACGGCGGCAGCCGATGCGGGCCTGCCGGCGGCCGGCGAGTGGCTCGTGGTCCACGCCAGCCAGACCGGCCAGGCCGCGGAGATCGCACAGCGCACGGCCACGTCGCTGCAGGCCGCCGGCCTGGAGGCGCGCACCCGCGACATCGCATCGCTGGACGCCAAGACCCTGGCGGCCGTGCGGCAGGTGCTGTTCATCGCAAGCACCACCGGCGAGGGCGATCCGCCCGACGCCGCCGCCGGCTTCATCGGCGCCTGCATGCGCGACGACGCCCGCCTGCCCGGGCTGCGCTACGCCGTGCTGGCGCTCGGCGACCGTGGCTACCGCAACTACTGCGCCTTCGGGCACGCGCTCGACCAGTGGCTGCGCCAGTCCGGGGCAAGCCCGCTGTTCGACCTGGTCGAAGTCGACAATGGCGATCCGGCGGCGCTGCGCCACTGGCAGCATCACCTGGGCGTTGCCGCCGGCGCCCCCGCCCTGCCCGACTGGACGCCGGTGGCCTACCAGGCCTGGACCCTGGCGCAGCGCCGCGAGCTCAATCCGGGCAGCGAGGGCGAACCGGTGTTCGAACTGCGCCTGCTGCCGCCGGACGGATCGGCCGGCGCCTGGCGCGCCGGTGACATCGCCGAGGTCGGCCCCCGCCAGGTACCCGCCGCGGTGGCCGCCCTGCTGGCCGCGGCGGGCCTCGACGCCGCCTCGCCGGTACGCGTCGGCGAGGCCACGCGCACGCTTGGCGCGCAGCTCTCGCGCTCGCAGCTCCCGCCTGCCGACGATCTCCGCGGGCTGGACGCCCAGGCGGTGGCCGACCGGCTGCAGCCCCTGCCCTCGCGCGAGTACTCGATCGCGTCCATCCCCGGCGAAGGCAGCCTGCGCCTGCTGCTGCGGCGCATGCTGCGCCCCGACGGCACGCCCGGCGTCGGCAGCGGCTGGCTGTGCGACCACGTGCAGCCAGGCGGCGACGTCGACCTGCGCATCCGCGCCAACCCCGGCTTCCACGGCCCGCCGGCCACCACGCCAATGCTGCTGGTCGGCAACGGCACCGGCATCGCCGGCCTGCGCGCGCACCTGGCCGAGCGCCAGGCCAGCCGCCAGGCGCGCAGCTGGCTGCTGTTCGGCGAGCGCCACGGCGACCGCGACTTCCACCAGCGCGACGACATCCTGCGCTGGCTCGGCGAGGGCGGACTCGAGCGCCTGGACCTGGCCTTCTCGCGCGGTACCGGGGGCAGCGGCGTTCCCGCCGATGCGCTGTCTTCCGGCCGCGCGACGGTGCACTGCGGCTACGTGCAGGACGCGCTCCGCGCCGAAGCCTCCCGCCTGCGCGACTGGGTCGACGCGGGCGCGGCCATCCTGGTCTGCGGCAGCCTCCAGGGCATGGCCTCGGGCGTCGATGGCGCGCTGCGCGAAATCCTCGGCGACACATGCGTCGACGGCCTGCTGGCCGCCGGCCGCTACCGCCGCGACGTCTACTGAGCGACGTCTATTGAGCGACGTCTATTGAGCGACGCCGGCGCCGGCACCGGAGCCCGCCGCGACCTGCACCAGCAGCAGCTCGCCGCTGCCTTCCAGCATGTGCCGGCTGCGCGCGTGCGAGGCGTCGAGCAGGACGCTGTCACCGCGCTCGAGCAGCGGCGCCGCGCGTCCGCCATCCAGCATCGCCTGGCCGGCCATGACGTGCACCGCCCAGCAGTCCCCGGGTTCGGCGAACAGCAGCATCGACCCCACCAGCGGGCGGTGCCACAGCCGCGGTGCAGCGCGTGCGGGACGCCACATCAGGTTGAACACCTCGGCCCGGCCTGACTGCAGGCGCGCGGTGACCGGGACCTCGCCGCCGAAGCGCTGGCGGCCGTGCGGCGGCAGCAGCGGTCGCAGGTCGCCGTGGCCGAAGTCCAGCACCAGGCCATCGCCCGATAGCAGCACCTGCTCGCGATCGGTGCCGGGGAAGGCCGAGTACGCGGCATCGGCCTCGATCTCGGCGATCGACAGCCGCCAGTCCCAGCCATCCCCGCCCGGACCCTCTGACCCGGCCGCATGGATCTCCCGCGTCCAGCCGAGGCCGTTGCGCCAGCGCAGGCGCCGGTACCCGCACGCGGGGAGATGCCGCACGGAATCGACGTCGCTGCGCATCCGAGAAGTGTAGCCGTGCACGAGGCGCGGGACGCCTCCATGCGTCCCGGACCTCGTCCATGGCCGGGGACACGGCACGCGATGTCGCGCCGCGCCACCGCCCTCCCGGCGCGTCCCTGCGCCGGATGCATTCCCGGGCGTCAGGACTTGCCGGGCGCACCCGTGGCCGCGGACTTCGCCGCGGGCCGGGCTGCGGCCGCCGGCTTGCCCGCCGCGCCGCCACCCACCACGATCCGGTCGCGGTTGCGCTCCACCGTCTTCAGGCCCACGCCCTTGACCTTGACCAGCTCGTCGGCGCTCTTGAAGGCGCCGTTGGCCTTGCGGTAGGCGACGATGGCCTCGGCCTTGGACATGCCGATGTTGACCATGACCCGCTCGATGGTCGCGGCGTCGGCGGTGTTGATGTTGACCTTCTCGCTGGCGAAGGCGCTGCCGGCCATCAGCAGCGACAGCAGCACGGGGGCAAGCACGGATTTCAGGGGCTTCATGGCGCTCTCCTTGCGTTGTGGATTCCGTTGACCGCCGGGGCCTTCCTGGCACCGGCGCGGCCAGTCTCCGACGCGTTCCCGGGGCCGCGGCATCGCCGCAATGCCCGCCGGCCTGCCAGTCGCCGGCGCCACGGGCTGTCCGGAAAGGCCGACGCGGGCGGCGTAGAATCACGGGTCCACCGCACAACCCGGATATCCCCCATGGACACCAGCCTGCTTGACCCGACCCGCGCCGAACGCTTCGTCTCCGCCAAGTGGGACGACGAGATCGTGCCGCAGCTGGTGGAATACATCCGCATCCCCAACAAGTCGCCGATGTTCGACGCCGACTGGGTCGCCAACGGCTACATGGAGGACGCGGTGCGCCTGATGGAAGGCTGGGCGCGCGCACAGGACATCCCCGGCATGCAGCTCGAGGTGATCCGCCTGGAAGGCCGCACGCCGCTGATCTTCATCGACATCCCGGCGGCCAACGGCGGCAACGCCGACGACTGCGTGCTGCTCTACGGCCACCTCGACAAGCAGCCGGAGATGACCGGCTGGGACGAGGACCTTGGCCCCTGGAAGCCGGTGCTGCGCGACGGCAAGCTCTACGGCCGCGGCGGCGCCGACGACGGCTACGCCATCTATGGCTCGCTGGCCGCGATCATGGCGCTGCAGGAGCAGAAGCTGCCGCACGCGCGCTGCGTGGTGCTGATCGAGGCCTGCGAGGAGTCCGGCAGCTACGACCTGCCCGCCTACGTCGACCACCTCGCCGACCGCATCGGCCAGCCGTCGCTGGTGGTGTGCCTGGACTCGGGCTGCGGCAACTACGACCAGCTCTGGTGCACCACCTCGCTGCGCGGCCTGGCCGGCGGCAACTTCACCGTGAAGGTGCTGGAGGAAGGCGTGCATTCGGGCGACGCCTCGGGCGTGGTGCCGTCGAGCTTCCGCCTGCTGCGCCAGCTGCTGTCGCGCATCGAGGACGAGAAGACCGGCCGCATCCTGCTCGAAGGCCTGCACGTCGAGATCCCGGCCGAACGCCTGCAGCAGGCGGAGAAGTGCGCCGAGGTGCTCGACACGGCCGTGTTCGACAAGTTCCCCTTCCTGCCGGGCATGACCCCGATGAGCGACGAGCTCACCGAACTCGTGCTCAACCGCACCTGGCGCCCGGCGCTGTCGGTCACCGGCATCGGCGGCATGCCTGTGCTCGAGTCGGCCGGCAACGTGCTGCGCCCGCATACCGCGGTGAAGCTGTCGCTGCGCCTGCCGCCCACGCTCGACGGCAAGCGCGCCGGCGAGCTGCTGCAGGAAGCGCTGCTGCGCAATCCGCCGAACGGCGCCAAGGTCAGCCTCGAGCTCGAGAAGGCCTCCTCGGGCTGGAACGCCCCGGCGATGGCAACGTGGCTGGAAAGCGCGGTGGACGCCGCCAGCCAGGCCTTCTACGGCCGGCCCGCGATGTACATGGGCGAAGGCGGCTCGATCCCGTTCATGGGCATGCTCGGCGAGAAGTTCCCCGGCGCGCAGTTCATGATCACCGGCGTGCTCGGCCCGCACTCCAACGCACACGGCCCCAACGAATTCCTGCACATCGACATGGGCAAGCGGGTCACCGCCTGCGTGGCCCACGTGATCGCGGCGCACCAGGCGGCGAGCAGCCGCGGCGAAACCACCGGCTCCGCGGTCGCGGCCGACAGCGGCACGCGCCACGGCGACCACGGCTGCTGCTGACCGCGACACGGGGCGGTCGCCCACTGGCGCCGCCCCGGGGCCTGTTAAGCTCCCGACCTCATCGACTCGAAGGGGGCGGCAATGGAAGGTGTGTTCGGCGGCAGCAGCTGGCTCTGGATCATCCTGGTGGGCTTCGTGGTCGGCGTGCTGGCGCGCCTGATCAAGCCCGGCAAGCAGGACATCGGCATCATCCTCACGGTCGTCCTCGGCATCGTCGGCGCGCTCCTGGCCGGCTGGGTCGGGCGCCTGCTGGGCTGGTATGCGGACGGCGAGAAGGTCGGCTTCATCGCGTCGCTGATCGGCGCGATCGTGATCCTGTTCATCGCGGAAACGGTGAACGGCCGGCGGCGCAGGCGCTGACGGCGCTGGCGGAGCGACGGAAAGGCCGGGCATGCCCCGGCCTTTTCAATGGCGTCGCCCTGGTCCGGGCGCAGGCGGCCTGCCGCGCTCAGGCGAGCAGCAGGTCGATGACGCGCCCGGCCAGCGCGTCCGCGCCTTCGGCCATCGTGTCCAGCACCAGCTCCGCCGCCTCCGGCACCTCGTAGGGCGAGTCGATGCCGGTGAAGTTGGGGAGGTCGCCACGGCGGGCCTTGGCGTACAGGCCCTTGACGTCGCGCCGCTCGGCTTCGGCCAGCGGCGTGTCCACGAACACTTCGATGAAGTCGCCGTCGTCGAACAGCGCGCGCGCCGCGGCGCGCTCGGCGCGGAACGGCGAGATGAAGCTCACCAGCACGATCAGGCCGGCATCGGTCATCAGCCGCGCGACGTGGGCGACGCGGCGCACGTTCTCCACGCGATCTTCTTCGGTGAAGCCGAGGTCGCGGTTGAGGCCGTGGCGCACGTTGTCGCCGTCGAGCAGGTAGGTGTGGCAGCCGCGCGCGACCAGGCCGCGCTCCACCAGGTTGGCGATGGTCGACTTGCCGGCGCCCGACAACCCGGTGAACCAGACGCAGCGCGGACGCTGGCCCTTGAGCCCGGCGCGCACCGCGGGCGTGACGTCCAGCGCCTGCCAATGCAGGTTGTCGGCGCGGCGCAGGCCGTGGCGGACCATGCCGGCGCCGACGGTGGCGCGCGTGAGCATGTCGACCAGGATGAAGCTGCCCAGCGCCGGCTCTTCGGCATGGGGCGCATAGGGAATCGGCGCATCCAGCGCCAGCGCGACTTCGCCGATGTCGTTGGCCTCGAGGCGCTTGGCGGCCAGCGGCTGCAGGGTCTCCGGATCCAGCAGGTGCTTGATCTCGCCCACGCGCGCGCCGACGACGCGGGTACCGGCCTGCAGCTGGTAGCGGCGACCGGGCAGCAGCGCGGCCTCGTCGAACCACAGCAGGTCGGCGACGAACTGGTCGGTGGCGGCCAGCGGCGCGGACGCGGCGGCCAGCACGTCGCCGCGCGCGGCGTCGACGTCCTCGGCCAGCCGCACCGAGACCGCTTCGCCCGCGTGGGCTTCCGCGGCGGACTCGCCCGAGCGGCGCAGCGCCGCCACGGTCGCGGCCACGCCGTCGGGCTCGATGCGCATGGCATCGCCCGGGCGCAGCGTGCCGGAGGCCAGGGTCCCGGCCAGCCAGCGGCCGCCGTCGCCGTCGCGCAGCACCAGCTGCACCGGCAGCCGCGCCGGGAGGCCGGCGCCGCGCGGCGTGACCACCACCGATTCGAGGTGTTCCAGCACCGTCGGGCCGGGGTACCAGGGCATGGCGTCGCGCGCGGGCGTGGTGACGTTGGCGCCCGTGGCGGCGGCCAGCGGGATCACCGCGACGTCGGCGATGCCGAGCTTCCCGGCGTGCGCGCGGTAGGCATCGGCGATGGCCTCGAACACCGCCCGGTCGTGGCCGACGCGGTCCATCTTGTTCACCGCCAGCAGCACGTGGCGCACGCCGAACATCGAGGCGATGGCGGTGTGGCGGAAGGTCTGCGGCAGCAGCCCGCGGGTGGCGTCGACCAGCACGATCGCGAGGTCGGCGACCGAGGCGCCGGTGGCCATGTTGCGCGTGTACTGCACGTGCCCGGGGCAGTCGGCGATCAGGAAGCGGCGGCGCGGCGTGTCCAGGTGGCGCCAGGCGACGTCGATGGTGATGCCCTGCTCGCGCTCGGCCTCCAGGCCGTCGAGCAGCAGCGCGTAGTCGATGTCGCCGCCGCGCGTGCCGTGGGTCGCGCTGGCCTTCGCGAGCGCGGCGCGCTCGTCGTCGGGCACGCGCCCGGCCTCGGCGAGCAGGCGGCCGATCAGGGTGCTCTTGCCGTCGTCGACGCTGCCGCAGGCGACGATGCGCAGGAAATCGCGCGCCATCAGAAGTAGCCCTCGCGCTTCTTCTTCTCCATCGAATCGCCCTCGGCGTGGTCGATCAGGCGGCCGGCGCGCTCGGACTGCGTCCCGGCTTCCATCTCGGCGATGATCGCGTCGAGGTCGGCGGCATCGGATTCCACCGCGCCGGTCAGCGGGTAGCAGCCGAGGGTGCGGAAGCGCACGCGGCGCATCGCGGGCGCCTCGCCCTCGCGCAGCCGGAAGCGGTCGTCGTCGACCATCACCAGGGTGCCGTCGCGTTCCACCACCGGGCGCTCGGCGGCGAAATACAGCGGCACTACCGGGATGCCTTCGCGGCGGATGTAGCGCCAGACGTCCAGCTCGGTCCAGTTCGACAGCGGGAACACGCGCGTGCTCTCGCCGGGATTGACCCGCGCGTTGTACAGGTTCCAGAGCTCCGGGCGCTGCCGGCGCGGATCCCAGCGCTGGTTGCCGTCGCGGAAGGAGAACACGCGCTCCTTGGCGCGCGACTTCTCCTCGTCGCGGCGCGCGCCGCCGATCGCGGCGTCGTACGCACCCGCGGCCAGGGCCTGCTTCAGCGCCAGCGTCTTCATCACCTCGGTGTGGCGGCTGGCGCCGTGGCTCTGCGGGCCGATGCCCTCGCGCACGCCGTCGGGATTGATGTGCACGCGCAGGTCCACGCCGGTGTCCGCCGCGCGCTGGTCGCGGAAGGCGATCATCTCGCGGAACTTCCACGTGGTGTCGACGTGCAGCAGCGGGATCGGCGGCTTCGCCGGCGCGAAGGCCTTCAGCAGCAGGTGCAGCAGCACCGAGCTGTCCTTGCCGATCGAATACAGCATCACCGGCCGGCGGCACTGGCCGGCGACCTCGCGCAGGATGTGCAGGCTCTCCGCCTCGAGGCGGTCGAGCTGCCGGTCGATCGCGCCCGCGTCGCTCACGAGCGCCCGTAGACGTCTTCGTAGCGGACGATGTCGTCCTCGCCCAGGTAGTCGCCCGACTGCACCTCGATCAGCTCCAGCACTTCGCTGCCCGGGTTTTCCAGCCGGTGCTTCGCGCCCAGCGGGATGTAGGTCGACTGGTTGGCATGCAGTTCGAAGACATCGTTGTCGCGGGTGACGCGCGCGGTGCCGCGGACCACGATCCAGTGTTCGGCGCGGCACCTGTGGGACTGCAGGGAGAGCCGCCCGCCGGGCTTGACCTTGATGCGCTTGACCTGGAATCCCTCGTCCTGATCGATCGAGTCGTAGCTGCCCCAGGGGCGATGCACCTCGCGGTGGAGCACGGCGTGGCTGCGGTCGTCGGCCTTCAGCCGCGCGACCACGTCCTTGACCTGCTGCACGCGGTCCTTGGCGGCGACCAGCACCGCGTCGTCGGTCTCGACCACCACCAGGTCGTCGACGCCGACCAGGGCCACCATGCGCCGCGACCAGACGTAGCTGCCGTGGCTGTCGACGGCGATGACCTCGCCGTTGTGCGCGTTGCCGTCGGCGTCCTGCTCGCTCACCGCCCACAGCGCCGACCACGAGCCGACGTCGTTCCAGCCGATGTCCACCGGCAGCACCATCGCGCGGTCGGTCTTCTCCATCACCGCGTAGTCGATAGAATCCGAGGGCGCGGCGGCGAAGGCGTCCTTGCCCAGGCGCACGAAGTCGCCGTCGCGCGCGGCGCCGTCGAACGCAGCGCGCACCGCATCGAGCATGTCCGGGCGGAAGAGGCCGAGCTCCTCGAGGTAGCGCGAGGCCCGGAACAGGAACATGCCGCTGTTCCAGTAGTAGCCGCCGTCGTCGACATAGGCCTGCGCGGTGGCGGCGTCGGGCTTCTCGACGAAGCGCAGCACCTCGCGCACGCCTTCGCCCGCCTGGCCCGCCCCCGCCTGGCCCGCCCCCGCCTGGATGTAGCCGAAGCCGGTCTCGGCCGCCTCGGGCACGATGCCGAAGGTCACCAGCGCACCGGACTCCGCTGCCGGCATCGCCTCGCGCACGGCCGCCTGGAAGGCAGGAGCGTCGCGCACGACGTGGTCGGACGGCAGCACCAGCAGCAGCGGATCGGCGCCGCCGGCCATGGCCTGCAGCGCGGCCGCGGCGATCGCCGGCGCCGTGTTGCGGCCGACCGGCTCGAGCACGATCGCCGCGCCGTCCACGCCGGCCTGGCGCAGCTGTTCGCCGGCCAGGAACCGGTGCTCTTCGTTCGCGACCACGATCGGCGCCAGCGTCGCCAGCGGCGCCACCCGCAGCCAGGTGTCCTGCAGCATGGTGCGGTCGCCCGACAGCGCCAGGAACTGCTTCGGATAGGCCTCGCGCGAGAGCGGCCAGAGCCGCGTGCCGGAGCCTCCGGACAGGAGCACGGGTTGCAGCTGGGTCATGGTGCGGCGGACCTGTGGTGTTGTACGGGAAGCCCGCAGTTTACCCTGTGCGCGACGCCGCCCCGCCGGCCCGGAGACCGCATGAGCACCGCCACCGAAGACCCCCGCGCCGGCGAGCGCGACGACTGGGCCCGCGCCGCCACCGGGCAGCCGGAGCTGGCGCTTGCGCGTGCCTCGGCCGATGCCGGGTTCCGCAGCTACTGGCGCGCCACCGCCCCGGGCCACGACAGCCTGGTGGTGATGGATTCGCCACCGGCGCTGGAGGACGTGCGCCCCTGGCTGCGCATGCACGAGCTCTTCGAGCGCGGCGGCGTGCGGGTGCCGCGGGTGCTCGCGCGCGACGTCGAGCGCGGCTTCCTGCTGCTCGAGGACCTCGGCGTGGACACCCTTCTGCACGTGATCGACGCCGGCAACGCCGATGCGCACTTCGACGCCGCCATCGACCAGCTCCTGCGCATCCAGGCCATCCCCGCGCCCGACGACCTGCCGCGCTACGACGAGGCCCTGCTCGGCCGCGAACTGCGCCTGTTCGACGACTGGTTCCTGGGACGCCATCTCGGCGCCACGCTGGACTGCGGCGACCTCGAGGCGCTCGACCTCGCCTACCGCGTGCTCGTCGATGCCGCCCTTGCGCAGCCGCGGGTGCTGGTGCATCGCGACTACATGCCGCGCAACCTGATGCCGGCGGCCGATGGGCTGGCCGTGCTCGATTTCCAGGACGCCGTGGCGGGGCCGGTGGCCTACGACGCGACCAGCCTGTTCAAGGACGCGTTCCTGAGCTGGCCGCCCGCACGCGTGGACGCATGGCTGCTGCGCTACCACGCCCGTGCCCGCGACGCCGGCGTGCCGGTCCCGGCGGCGCCCGAACGCTTCCTGCGCGATGCCCGCCTGATCGGCATCCAGCGCCACCTGAAGGTGCTCGGCATCTTCGCTCGGCTGAAGCACCGCGACGGAAAACCGAAATACATCGCCGATGCGCCGCGCTTCCTCGCCTATCTCGACGAAGCGCTGCCGCGGCACCCGGAGCTCGCGCCGCTCGCCGGAGTGCTCGATCGCCACGTGCGTCCGGCCCTGGCCGTCGCCGGCGAGCGGCCAGGCGCGGCGACGTGAAGGCGCTGGTCCTTGCGGCCGGGCTCGGCGAGCGCATGCGTCCGCTGACCGACACCACGCCCAAGCCGCTGCTGGCCGTGGGCGGCAAGCCGCTGCTCGCCTGGCACCTCGAGAAGCTGGCGGCGATCGGCGTGCGCGACGTCGTGGTCAATACGTCGTGGCTGGCCGACCGCTTCCCGCTGGCATTGGGCGACGGCGCGCGCTGGGGCCTGCGCATCGACTACTCCTACGAAGGGCCGACGCCGCTGGAGACCGGCGGCGGCATGTGGCAGGCGCTGAGCCTGCTCGGCGACGCCCCCTTCATCGCGGTCAACGGCGATGTCTGGGCCGACTTCGACTTCGCGCGACTGCCGGCGTCGCCGCGCGGCGCCGCGCCCCTGGTGCTGGTCGACAGCCCGGAGCACAACCGCGGCGGCGACTTCGCGCTCGACGCAGGCGGCACCGTCTCCAGCGAGGGCGCCGAACGGCTCACCTTCGCCGGCATCGGCGTGTACCGGCCGTCGTTGTTCGACCGCTGGCGCGACGTGATCGGCGACGCAACCGGCGCCGGCGACACCCCGCCGCGCTTCAAGCTCGCGCCGCTGCTGCGCGCGGCCATGGCGCGGTCACGGGTGACGGGCGAACACCACCGCGGCCGCTGGACCGACGTCGGCACGCCCGCGCGGCTGGCGGCGCTGGACGCGGAGCTGCGCGGGACCGGGCACGGCGGGGCATGAATCGCGGCGTATGCTGTAGCCCCATGCGCAGCGCCCTCCTCGCCACCCTGGCCTTCGTCGCGGCCGCATCGCCGGCCTCCTTCGCCACCGGGCCCGTGGGCATCGTCGGACCCCCGCCTACGCCGTTGACCATCGTGGTCGTGCGCCACGCCGAGAAGGCCAGCGATACCGCGCGCGATCCGGAGCTGTCCGATGCCGGCCACGCACGCGCCCGCGCGTTGGCCGCGGCGCTGCGCGACGAGCCGCTGGTCGCGGCCTGGTCCAGCGACTTCCGGCGCACCCGCCAGACCGCGGCACCTGCGGCGCAGGCTCACGGACTGGACGTGCGGACCTATGACGCCGCGCTCCCCGCAGAAGAATTCGCCAGGCAGCTGCGCCGCGCCAACGACAGCGGCTTCGTGCTGGTGGTCGGCCACAGCAACACCGTGCCCGGCATCGTCGCCGCCCTGTGCGGCTGCGAGGTCGACCCGATCGACGAAAGCGTCTACGGCGGCCGCTACGACGTGCGCTTCGACGCGGATGGCCGCGCCACGCTCACCGTCAGCCACTTCCCTGCGTGACCCGCGCACGGTCCGCCGCTGGCATCACGCCGGCGGCCGTCGGGGCCTGGATCCGCGGGAAACCTCGCATTCGGTCCGCAAAGCGTGAACTCCATCACGGATTTTGACGCGCCGCACCAGACACTCTCCAGAAGACGGGGCGCATGTTCAGGCGCTGCCCAGGGGGACATCATGAAAGCGAAGACTCTGCTGGCCACGGCCATCCTGCTTTTGGCGGGCACTGCCCATGCCCAGTCGTCGAGCAGTTGCCCGACGCTGCCGGCCAACAGCGGCACGGCATGGGAACGGCTCGACGGCGACGGCTACACCTTCTGCAAGGCCATCCGCGAGAGCGACGGGCACCAGGTGCTGGCGGTGATGATCACCGACGACGCGCCGTTCAAGCCGCGACGCGCCAACCGCATCCAGGAAGCCCGGATCGACGGCGACCCGAACTGGTGGTACCGCAGCGAGCTCTCCGGCAGCGTCGGCATCGAGGTGCGCGAGACCCTGGTCGAACTCGATTCCAGGCACGTCGCCCACATCTCGGCGCGCGCGACCAACGAGCAGGACATGTCGCAGGCGATGTCCCTGGCTGAAACGCTGCGCTTCGACGACGTCCGCCTCTCGATCAACTGATCCGGCCGGCGCCGGCTTAACGCGGCGCGAACATCTCCGGGCCTGCCCGGAGTTAGCGTTTCCCCCGGGGAGGGCGGCCAGCCCGGCCGCCCGATATCGAGGGGGCAACATGATCAGGAAACTCGCGGCCGAGTTCATCGGCACGTTCTGGCTGGTCCTTGGCGGTTGCGGCAGCGCCGTGCTCGCCGCGCACTTCGGCGGCGACGGCAATCCGCTGGGGATCGGTTTCCACGGCGTCGCGCTGGCCTTCGGCCTGACGGTGCTGACCGGCGCCTATGCCTTCGGCCACATTTCCGGCGCGCACTTCAATCCGGCGGTCAGCGTGGGCCTGTGGGCCGGCGGCCGCTTCCCGGTGTCGGCGCTCGTGCCCTACATCATCGCCCAGGTGGCCGGTGGCGCCTTCGCAGGCTGGATCCTGTACCTCATCGCCAGCGGCAACCCGGGGTTCTCGATCGACCCCGCGGCCGCGGGCGCCTTCGCGAGCAACGGCTACGGCGCGCTGTCGCCGGGCGGCTATCCGCTGGTCGCCGCCGCGCTGTGCGAAGTGGTGCTCACCGCGATGTTCGTGGTCGTGATCATGGGCGCGACCCACGGCCACGCACCCGCGGCGCTGGCCCCGGTGGCCATTGGCCTGGCGCTCACCCTGATCCACCTGATCAGCATCCCGGTCACCAACACTTCGGTGAACCCGGCGCGCTCGACCGCGGTGGCGTTGTTCGCAGGCTCCGGGGCGATGGGCCAGCTGTGGCTGTTCTGGGTGGCGCCGCTGCTGGGCGCAGTGGTCGGCGGCGGTATCTACGGCTGGCTGGGCCGCGAGCCGGCGGCGGTGGACTGACCCGCAGCGATCAGAAGCGGCCTTCCTGGAAGTCGACGAAGGCCTGCATGAGTTCCTGCCGCGTGTTCATCACGAACGGCCCGTGACGCGCCACCGGTTCGCGCAGCGGCCGCCCGGCGATGAGCAGCACGCGCGCACCCGCGGTGCCGGCCTGGATGCGCAGCAGGTCGCCGCCGCCGAGGATCGCCAGCTCCTGGCTGGCCACGGCACGGGCTTCGTCACCCGAACCGAGCGTGGTCTCGCCCTCGAAGACATAGGCGAAGGCGTTGTGGCCCTCGGGCAGCCGGTGCTCCCAGGCGACGCCGGCCTCCAGCGTGGCGTCGAGGTACAGCGGCGACGTCGCCGGCTGCTCGATCGGACCGCGCACGCGGCCGCCATCGCCCGCGTCCAGTTCGCCGGCGACCACGCGCACCTCCACGCCCGCGGCCGGACGCGCCCGCGGGATGCGCTCGGGCGCGAACTCCTGGTAGCGCGGCTCGGTCATCTTGTCCTTCGCCGGCAGGTTCACCCACAGCTGGAAGCCGCGCATGCGGCCTTCCTCCTGCTCGGGCATCTCCGAGTGCACCAGGCCGCGGCCGGCGGTCATCCACTGCACGCTGCCGGGCACCAGCAGGCCCTCGTTGCCGTGGTTGTCGCGATGGCGCATGCGGCCGTCGAGCATGTAGGTCACGGTCTCGAAACCGCGGTGCGGATGCTCCGGGAAGCCGGCGATGTAGTCCTCGGCGCGGTCGGTGCCGAACTCGTCCAGCAGCAGGAACGGGTCGAGGTCGGGCAGCCCGGGGCCGCCGATGACGCGCGTGAGTTTGACGCCGGCGCCGTCGGACGCGGCGCTGCCGCGCACCTTGCGCACCACGCGGGTGGAATCGAAGCGGGTCGTGGCCATGGCGGACTCCTCCTGGGGCTCCCTCCATCATGGTGCCGCGGCTCCGGCGCGGAAGTCCCGCCCCTGCAACGCTGCGGTGCCGGCGGTCGCGACCGCCCGGCGGCGGCCCCCGCAGGCGCCCTCAGCGCCGCTGCAGGCGCCAGGCGCGGTGGATCCGCGGGTTGCGCGCGAAATCGGGCGGCACCGTCCCGGCGGTGATGTCCTCGCAGGCCGCGAACGCCGCCACCGCCTCCTCGTCCAGCCGGAAGCGCCGGTAATTGTTGGAGAAGTACAGCACGCCGTGCGGCGACAGCCGCGCCACCGCGGCCTGGAGCAGGCGCACGTGCTGGCGCTGCATGTCGAAGTCGTCGGCGCGCGCGGAGTTCGAGAACGTCGGCGGATCGCAGAACACGAGGTCGTAGTCGCCGTCGTCGGCCTCCAGCCAGGCGACCGCGTCGGCCTGCACCATCCGGTGCGCCTGGCCGCCGAGCGGGCGGCCGTCGACGCGGTTGCCGCGCAGGTTGTCCGCGGCCCACTGCAGGTAGGTCGCCGACAGGTCGACGCTGGTGGTGCTGGCGGCGCCGCCCACGGCGGCGTGCACGGTGGCCGCGCCGGTGTAGCAGAACAGGTTGAGGAAGCGCTTGCCGCGCGCCTCGCGCTGCAGCCGCGCGCGCAGCGGGCGGTGGTCGAGGAACAGGCCGGTGTCGAGGTAGTCGAACAGGTTCACGCGCAGGCGCGCGGCGCCTTCGCGCACGGTGATGTACTCGCCGCGACGCTCGGGGCCGCCGGCGCCTGCGTACTTGCTGCCGCCCTTGCCGCGCGCGCGGACCTTGGTGGCGATGCGCTCGCGCGGCACGCCGAACACCTCGCGCGCGGCGGCCAGCACCTCGCCGAAGCGGCGGCGCACGTCGGCCTCGGGGATGTCGGCGGGCGCGGCGTATTCCTGCACGTGCAGCCAGGTCGCGTCGGGATCGTCGGCCTCGGTATAGACGTCGATCGCGACCGCGTACTCCGGCAGGTCGGCGTCGTAGGCGCGATAGCAGGACACGTCCTCACGCACCCGCCAGGCCTTCGACGCGCGCAGGTTCTTGCGCAGCCGGTTGGCCAGCATCTGCGCGCCGGGACCCAGCGGCCGCGGTGCGCTGTCCTCGCGCAGCGGCGGCTGCACCGGGTCGGCGACCAGCAGCGCGCACTCGAGCGCGCCGTTGAAGACCTGGTAGACCTTCTGTGGGCGCAGGCCGGTGGCGCGCGCGAGCTCGGGGCTGCCACACAGCAGGCTCGCGCGCCAGTACGGCGCGATGCGCCTGAGCGCGTCGCCGAGGCCGCGGTAGAGCTGGGCATCGGCCGCCAGGCGCGCATCGTAGGGCGGGTTGCTGGCCACCAGGCCGCGCACCTGCGGCATCGGCCGCAGCGCGGCGACCTGGCGCTCGTCGAACTGCATGGCGTCGGCGAAGCCGGCCGCTTCGGCGTTCGCGCGCGCGGCGCGCAGGGCGGCGGGATCGACGTCGCTGCCGAAGAACACCGGGCGCAGGGCCTCGCGGCCGGCGCGCTCGCGCTGCAGCGCCTCGGCGCGCAGCGCGTCCCAGGCGGCGAGGTCGAAGCCGCTCCAGCGCGAGGGCACCGTGCCGCCGTGGCGCAGGAGCCCCGGCGCGACGTCCGCGGCCATCGCCGCGCCTTCCAGCAGCAGGGTGCCGCTGCCGCACATCGGGTCGAGCAGGGCGCCGCCCTCGGCGTGCACCTGAGGCCAGTGGCCGCGCAGCAGCACCGCCGCGGCCAGGGTTTCCTTCAGCGGCGCATCGCCCTGCGAGCGGCGCCAGCCGCGGCGATGCAGCGCGCCGCCGCCGAGGTCGACCGACAGCACGGCGCGGCCCTTGCGCACGACCAGGTTGAGCAGCAGGTCCGGCGATTCCAGGTCGACGTCCGGCCGTTCGCCGGTCTCGGCGCGCAGGCTGTCGACCACCGCGTCCTTGACGCGCTGCGCTGCGTAGCGCGCGTGGGTGATGGCATCGCCGGACACGCGGGCGTCCACCGCCAGCGTGCGCCCGGGCGCCAGATGGTCGACCCAGGGCAGCGCAGAGACGTTGCGGTAGAGCACGTCCTCGCTGTCGCAGTAGAACTCGGCCAGCGGCCACAGCACCCGGCTGGCCAGGCGCGACCACATCACCGCGCGCTGCGCGTCGGGCAGTTCGCCCTCGACGTTGACGCCGGCCACGGTGGCGGTGGCGCGTTCGCAGCCGAGCGCGACCAGCTCGTCGGCCAGCAGGTATTCGAGGCCCTTGCCGCAGCTCGCGAAGAACTTCACGGCGCCAGCGACCCGAGCAGGTCGGCGAACAGCGCGGCGGACGCTTCGACGTGGCCGGACAGCCGGTGGCCGTCGTCGACCAGCAGCAGGCGGTCGCCGCGCGGCGCCGCCCAGGCGACCACGTCGGTCGCCGGGATGAGCTCGTCCCGCCAGCCATGGATGATGGCGGTCGGAACGGGAGCCGCCTGCAGCGGATGCTTCGCCGCGAGGTTCACCGGCGGCGCCATCAGGAACAGCGCGCGCACCGGCAGCTGCAGCGAGACCGCGCCCGACACCCAGGCGCCGAGGCTCGATCCGGCCAGCACCACGGGGCCTTCCGCGGCACGCGCGGACGCCAGCGCCTGCAGGTGCGCCAGGCGAGCGGCGACGTCGCCATGCCGGCCCAGCTCGAGCTTCGCGTCGAACGCGGTGTAGTCGGGGCGCTCGTGGCTCCAGCCGAGGCGCTGCGCCACCTCGGCCAGCGCGGTGACCTTGGTCGCGTCGGGGCCGCTCTCGAAGCCATGGGACAGGATGCAGTGGCCGCGAAGGCTCATGGTGTCGCCGGTGCCGGGGGAACATGAATGCTAGCATCGCGCCGTCTCCCGCCCGGGCCGCGACGTGCGCATCGACCCCCTGCCCTACGAACGCCTGCTGGACATGCGGCCGCCGTCGCAGGTGGACCTGGTGGTCATCCACTGCACCGAACTGCCCGATCTCGCCACCGCGCGCGAGTACGGCGAGCGCGTGCTGTATCCGGCCAGCGGCACCGGCAACAGCGGCCACTGGTACATCGACCGCGACGGCGCGGTGGAGCGCTGGGTCGACCCTGCCCGCATCGCCCACCACGTGCGCGGCTTCAATCCGCGCTCGGTGGGCATCGAGCTGGTGAACACCGGCCGCTTTCCGCACTGGCTGGATTCGCGCCACCAGGCGATGGACGAGTCCTATCCCGATACGCAGCTCGAGGCGCTGGCGGTCCTGCTGCGCGCGCTGTGCGCGGAGCTGCCGGCGCTGCGCTGGATCGCCGGCCACGACGACCTCGACACGGAGTCCGTCCCCGCGAGCGACGACCCTGCCCTCCGGGTGCGCCGCAAGCGCGACCCCGGCCCGCAGTTCCCCTGGGACCGCATCCCCGCCGACCTGCCCCTGCAGCGCCTGCCGCGCCAGTGAGCGGCGTCGGCGGGACCCTGGCGCCTATAATCGCCCGATGCCCAATGCCACCCCCGCCCCGGCCTCCGAACTCCTCGAACTGCTCACCCTCGAGCGCCTCGAGGACAACCTGTTCCGCGGCCAGAGCCGCGACATCGGCACGAAGTACGTCTTCGGCGGCCAGGTGCTGGGCCAGGCGCTGTCGGCCGCGCAGGCCACGCTGACCCAGCCGCGCGGCGCGCACTCGCTGCACGCCTACTTCCTGCGCGCCGGCGACATCGAGCATCCGATCGTCTACGACGTCGACCGCACCCGCGACGGCGGCAGCTTCTCGGTGCGCCGGGTCACCGCGATCCAGCACGGCAAGGTGATCTTCTTCTGCGCGGCCTCGTTCCAGGACGCCGAGGACAGCGCCGAGCACCAGCTGTCGATGCCCGAGGTGCCGCGGCCGGAGGACATCGAGCCCGCGCACGCGATCCCGGAACAGGTGCTGGCGACGCTGCCGACCAAGGTGCAGCGCTGGCTCGACCGCAGCGGCCCCTTCGAGTTCCGCCACGTCTATCCGCGCGACGAGCTCAACCCGCCCAAGCGCCCGCCCTACCAGCAGGTGTGGTTCCGCCTGGCCGAGAAGGTCGGCGACGCGCCCGAGCTGCACCGCGCGCTGCTGGCCTACGCCTCCGACTTCCACCTGCTCGGCACCGCCACGTTCCCGCACGGCATCAGCTACTACACGCCCAACGTGCAGATGGCCTCGCTCGACCACGCGCTGTGGTTCCACCGCCCGTTCCGCGCCGACGACTGGCTGCTGTACTCGATCGACAGCCCGAGCGCGCAGGGTTCGCGCGGACTGGCGCGCGGCCTGATCTACGACCGCCACGGCCGCCTGGTCGCGAGCACCGCCCAGGAAGGCATGATCCGCGTCGTTGGCGGGGCCGCCGCGCCGGCGTCGACCGGGAGCTGACGCCGTGCGCCAGGTGTTCTCCAGCCCCCGCATCGAGAACGTCGAAGCGGTCGCCCGGATGCTCGAGGACGCGGGCATCGAGGTCCGCGTCAACAACGGCCGCTCCTACCGCGGCGCCATCCGCGGCAACTTCAGCTACCGCGAGGAAGGCGGCGGCGGGCCGCGACCGTCGGTGTGGGTGATCCGCTCGGACCAGCAGCCCGAGGCGCGACGCATCCTGCGCGAAGCCGGCCTGCTGCAGTCGCCGGTGCGCGGCGACAGCTTCCTGCCCGGCGCGCCCGCGTCGTCGACGCAGGCGGCGGCGCAGCCCGCGCGCGGCGCCGGCCGCTTCCGCTACGGCCTGCTGCTGGCCGTGGCGGTGACCGCGGCGCTGGCGCTGCTGGCCTGGCGCGCCGGACGCGACGACGCCGGCGTCCCGGACGCGGCCGCGGGCCATGGCCCGGCCGTCGCGCCGGCTCCGGCCACGCAACAGGACCTGCCCGGCATGCCGGAGGTGGCGTTCCTGCCCGAGGAGGCCTTCACGGTCGCGACGCCGCCTGCCCTCGCGACGACCCTGCTGCGCGCCGAACTGGCCGCGGCCGGCACCACCCGGGGCTGCCTGGCCATCGACGGCGCCGATCCCGGGCCGGAACCGCTGCGGGAACTCGCCGCCGCCGGCCTCGACGTGCTGGCGGACTCGGCCTGCACCGGCGACCGCCTGGCCGTGTCCGTTTCCGGATACAGCACCGACGGCTCCGGCGCCGGCACCGTGCAGGTGGCCGTCGGCGACGGCGATGCACAGACCCTGGCGGTGCGCCGCGAAGGCCGCGACTGGCTGCGCGAGCCCGCACCCTGAGCCACGCCCCCGGGCCCGGCGAAAGCCGGCCCGCCCCGGTCGGCATGGGCCATCGCCGCCCCGCACCGCCGCCACCGGCCATCGGTCACGTTCCGCCCCCCGCCGCGTCTGGCTAGGATGGTGCCCGCCCGGCACCGCCACGCGACCCGCCCATGACCGCCTGCGCCATCGACGCCCTGATCCACCGCGAACTGCCCGCCGCCGCCGGCGGCTGCGAGCAGGCCTATACCCGCATCATCGTCGCCAGCCAGAACACCGTGACCGCGGTCGCCCTGGCGATCACGCGCGACCCCACGGCCAGCGAGGACATCGCCCAGGAGGCCTTCCTCTCGGCCTGGCAGAACCTCCGGCGCCTGCAGAACCCGTCCAGCTTCCTGCCCTGGCTGCGCCAGATCACCCGCAACCTCGCCTTCGACCACCTGCGCCGCCACCGCAACCGGGCCATCGGCGGCGAGGCCGCCGAGATTGCGATCAGCCACGCCGCCGATCCCTCGCTGCTGCCCGAGGAGCAGCTGATCGACGCCGAGCGCGAGCGCATGGCGGCCGAGCTGATCTCCGAGCTGCCCGAGGACAGCCGCGAAGTGCTGCTGCTGTACTACCGCGAGGGCCAGAACTCGCGCCAGGTGGCCGAGCTGCTCGGCCTGTCCGACGCCGCGGTGCGCAAGCGCCTGTCGCGCGCGCGCAAGAGCCTGCGCGGCGACCTGCTGTCGCGCTTCAGCGACTTCGCGCGCGCCACCGCCCCGGGCACCGCGTTCGCGGTCGGCGTCACCGCGATGCTCGGCTTCAGCCGCCCGGCCGCGGCGGCGGGCTTCGCCAAGGTCGGCGGCAGCGTGCTCGGCGGCGTGCTCGGCAAGGGCGTGCTGGGCACGGCCGGCGCACTCGGCGGCGGCCTGCTCGCGGGCCTGGTGACTGCCTGGCTGTGCCGGAAGATGCTCGTCGCCTATGCCGACGACGAGGACGAGCGCGCCGACATCCTGCGCGTCTACCACACCTACATCTGGACCTCGCTGCTGGCGGTGGGCCTGACGCTGGCCGCGGCCTTCGGCTTCGACAGCCTGGTCCCGACCTATGCGCTGGCGCTGGCGGCGATCGCGGTGCTGAACTGGCAGTTGCTCGGCCCGCTGGCGCGCGTGATGAATCCGCTGCTGCGCCGCGACGCCATGCGCAACCCCGAAGGCGCACGCATGCGCCAGCTGCTGTACCGGCTGACCTTCGGCCCGAGCGGCGTCGCGATCAGCAACCTCGCGATCATCGGCGGCCTGGTGCTGCTGTACCTCAAGGGCTGACAAAAAAGTTCTTAGCCCAACCGGGGAGAATGTTCGCGTTGGTGCTGTTCGGGCTGCGCTGACCCGGCGCGGACGCAGGGGCGCTTCGGGAAGCTGCGGGCGGCCCGGCGCGGACGCAGGGGCGCTTCGGGAAGCTGCGGGCGGCCCGGCGCGGACGCAGGGGGGATGCCCAGCCGGAATCTGCGCTGTCCTGCTCCCACTTCCGGCCGCCGGCCA
>NZ_JACSQJ010000008.1 GCF_014836665.1 Luteimonas colneyensis | reverse complement strand
GGCGGCCGGAAGTGGGAGCAGGACAGCGCAGATTCCGGCTGGGCATCCCCCCTGCGTCCGCGCCGGGCCGCCGCAGCCCGAAAACAACAACGCGAACATTCCCTTCACTTGGGAGAAGAACAAAAAAAAGGACCCCGCCGTGGCGGGGTCCTCCTGGTGTCGCGGTACAGCAGCTTGGGGCGTGGATCAGAAGCCCATGCCACCCATGCCGCCCATGTCGCCACCGCCCGGCATCGCCGGCTCTTCCTTCTTCGGCAGCTCCGCCACCATCGCCTCGGTGGTGATCATCAGGCCGGCGATCGACGCCGCGTTCTGCAGCGCGGTGCGGGTCACCTTGGTCGGGTCCAGGATGCCGAACTCGATCATGTCGCCGAACTCGCCGTTGGCGGCGTTGTAGCCGAAGTTGCCCGAACCGTCCTTGACCTTGTTGACGATCACGGAGGGCTCTTCGCCGGCGTTGGTCACGATCTCGCGCAGCGGGGCTTCCATCGCGCGCAGGGCGATCTGGATGCCGTGGTTCTGGTCTTCGTTGGCACCCTTCAGGCTCTCGACCGCGGCCTTGGCGCGCAGCAGGGCGACGCCGCCGCCCGGGACCACGCCCTCTTCCACCGCCGCACGCGTGGCGTGCAGGGCGTCTTCGACGCGGGCCTTCTTTTCCTTCATCTCGATCTCGGTCGAGGCACCGACCTTGATCACGGCCACGCCGCCGGCCAGCTTGGCCACGCGCTCCTGCAGCTTCTCGCGGTCGTAGTCGGAGGAGGTCTCCTCGATCTGCGCCTTGATCTGCTTGATGCGGCCTTCGATGCCACTGGTCTCGCCGGCGCCGTCGATGATGGTGGTGTTCTCCTTCGAGACCTGCACCTTCTTGGCGCGGCCGAGGTCGTTGATGGTCGCCTTCTCGAGCGAGAGGCCGACTTCCTCGGAGATCACGGTGCCGCCGGTGAGGATCGCCATGTCCTCCAGCATCGCCTTGCGGCGGTCGCCGAAGCCCGGGGCCTTGACGGCGCAGACCTTGACGATGCCGCGGATGGTGTTCACCACCAGGGTCGCCAGGGCCTCGCCCTCGACTTCCTCGGCGATGATCAGCAGCGGCTTGCCGGCCTTGGCCACGCCCTCGAGGACGGGCAGCAGGTCGCGGACGTTCGAGATCTTCTTGTCGTGCAGCAGGATGAAGGGATCATCCAGCTCGGCCGACATCGACTGCTGGTTGTTGATGAAATACGGCGACAGGTAGCCGCGGTCGAACTGCATGCCTTCGACCACGTCGAGCTCGTTCTCGAGGCCCGAGCCCTCTTCGACGGTGATCACGCCTTCCTTGCCGACCTTGTCCATCGCCTGGGCGATCAGGTCGCCGATGTTGGCGTCGGAGTTGGCGGAGATGGTGCCGACCTGGGCGATTTCCTTCGAGGTCGACGACGGCTTGCTGATGGTCTTCAGCTCGGCCACGGCCGCGGTCACGGCCTGGTCGATGCCGCGCTTGAGGTCCATCGGGTTCATGCCGGCGGCGACCGCCTTCATGCCCTCGCGGATGAAGGCCTGGGCCAGCACGGTCGCGGTGGTGGTGCCGTCGCCGGCGTTGTCGGAGGTGCGCGAGGCGACTTCCTTCACCATCTGCGCGCCCATGTTCTCGAACTTGTCGGCCAGCTCGATCTCCTTGGCGACGGACACGCCGTCCTTGGTGATCGTGGGCGAGCCGAAGCTCTTGTCGAGCACGACGTTGCGGCCCTTCGGGCCCAGGGTCGCCTTGACGGCGTTGGCGAGCACGTTGACGCCACGCACCATCTTGGCGCGCGCGTCCTCACCGAAGCGGATTTCCTTCGCGGACATGTCAGTTACCTCTGAATTGGATCAGTTGGAATGCTGGATTGAAGCCAGGATTGCGATGCGCTTCGGTGCGCTCAGCCGACGATGGCGAGGATGTCGTCCTCGCGCACGATCTTGTATTCGGTGCCTTCGTGCTTGTAGGCCGAGCCCGAGTACTGGCCGTAGATGACCTTGTCGCCAACCTTGACCTTCGGCGCGCGCAGGCTGCCGTTGTCCAGGGCCTTGCCCTCGCCCACGGCCACGACCTCGCCCTGGGTGGGCTTTTCCTTGGCGTTGTCGGGGATGACGATGCCGCCGGCGGACATCTGCTCGGCTTCGATCGGCTTGACGACCACGCGGTCGTAGAGCGGCTTCAGGTTCATTGCGATCCTCACAAGTGATTGAATTTACGGGGTCGACGGTCAATCGGTCGCGCATTCTGGCAGTCGACAGGGCCGAGTGCCAGAGGACGCGCCGCGAAAACCCGGCAGCGCCGGGATGCCCGCAAGATGGGGGGCCGCCGACGCGGTTCAAGGGGGCGCGGGAGAAATCATGTCGCGCCCCTGCGGGCCGCCCCGTGGGCCGGCGCGCGCGGGGCGGCGGCCGATCAGAAGCGCCAGGCGCCGACCAGTGCGGTCTCGCCGTCGTTGGGGCTGTGCAGGCTGGCGTTGGAGATGTGCCGGATGGACAGCGAGAACCGGTCCCAGCGCCAGCCCACCGAGGTGATGAACTGCGGATCGCCGGAGAGCGCGTCGGTCTCGCCCGACTGGGCACCGATCGCGGCACCCAGCGCCAGGCCGTTGTCGGTGCGCTCGTAGCGCAGGCCGACGTAGCCGACCCAGACATCGTCCTCCAGGTCCCGGTCGGCGACGGGGCGGCGTCCGTCAACGTAGATCAGGCCGGTCTGGGCGCGCAGCACGGCGTTGTCGAGCTGGCGCAGCGCCGGCACCCAGGCGATCGAACCCGTGCGGGTGAACTCACGGTCGGTGGTGGTGGAGGCGCCGATCGCCAGCTCGATGTCGCTGCCGGCCGAAGCCGCCAGCGGCGCCGACGCCAGCACCAGCGCCGCCATCCCTGCGCGCAGCGCGGAGCGGTGGGAAACATGCATGGGGGGGGCCTGGGATGAATACGGAGGGGGCAATCGGCAAGAATACGGCTCGCGCGTCGCGCCGGCGTGCAGGCACGCGGAAAAGTGTGTCCCTGCGCGACAACCGTCATGAAGCAGGGGTAGATTGCGCGGTCCACCATGGGGAGAACCACCGAATGCGCGGCAAGCGTTCCACTCTGTTCTGTGCGGTCGCACTTGCGGTCGCGGCCACGTTCCCGGCCCAGGCCGAAGTCTTCATCAACGAGATCCACTACGACAACGCCGGCACCGACGCGGGCGAGGCGATCGAAGTCGTGGGCAGCGCCGGGGAAAGCCTGGCCGGCTACCAGCTGGTCCGCTACAACGGAAACGGCGGCGCCAGCTACGGCACCGACACCCTGGCGGCCGGCACCCTGGCGACGTGCGGCGGACAGGTCCGCTTCGCGACCGTCAACTATCCGCTGGACGGCCTGCAGAACGGCTCGCCCGACGGCGTCGCGCTGGTCGACCCGCAGGGCAACGTGCTGCAGTTCCTGAGCTACGAGGGCACGTTCACCGCGAGCAACGGCCCGGCGGCCGGGATGACCAGCGTCGACATCGGCGTCGCCGAGGCCAACACGGCGCCGGTCGGCACCTCGCTGCAGCTCACCGGCACCGGCAACGTCGCCGCGGACTTCTCGTGGGCCGACTCGGCCACCCAGACCTTCGGCACCTGCAACAACGGCCAGTCCTTCGGCGAAGCCGGCAACGCCGCGCCGCGCGTGGTCGAGACCTTCCCCGCCGAGGGCTCGAGCGACTTCCCGTACGCGGCCGACCTGACCGTCACCTTCAGCGAGCCGGTGGTCGTGCAGCCGGGCGCCTTCAGCCTCAGCTGCGACGGCGTTGGCCGCCGCCGCACCACGCCGCTCGACCACGTCGGCCAGGCCACGAGCTTCACCCTGACCCCGTCGCGTCCGCTGGTTCCGGGCCAGGCCTGCTCGCTGCACATCGATGCCAGCCTGGTCGCCGACCTCGACGAGGCCGCGCCCGAATCCGACACCACCGTCGCGTTCCGCGTGAAGTCCGCCGACAGCGGCACCGGCAGCGGCGGCTACTACGGCCGGGTGAACACCTCGAGCGCCGGCCAGCTGCGCTGCTCGCTGCACGAGACCATCCGCGGCCACGTCGCCTATCCGTACAGCGGCAGCGGCACCAACACCTGGACCATCCTCGAGATCGCCGACGAGGATCCGAACGACGCCGGCAAGATCCTCGACGTCTACCGCAACCGCAGCTACACCAAGGGCCAGGACCGCGCCGGCAGTGGCGGCAGCAACAAGTACAACCGCGAGCACACCTGGCCGAACTCGCTGGGCTTCCCGAGCAACAGCCAGGACGGCCTGCCGAACGCGCCCTACACCGACACCCACATGCTCTACCTGAGCGACGAGGGCTACAACTCCAACCGCGGCAACATGCCCTTCGCCAACTGCGGCGCGGGCTGCGCCGAGCGCCCGACCGAGGCCAACAACGGCCGCGGCGGCGGCACCGGCGTGTACCCGGGCAACTCGAACTGGGTGCAGGGCAGCAACGGCAACCTGGGCTCGTTCGAGGTCTGGGGCGCACGCAAGGGCGACATGGCCCGCGCGGTGATGTACATGGCGATCCGCTACGAGGGTGGCCAGCACCCGACCACGGGCCAGCGGGAACCCGACCTGGAGCTCACCGACAACCGCAGTCTGATCGTCGGCACCAGCTCGCTGTCCGCGCCGGCCTACATGGGCCTGCTGTCCACGCTGATCGAGTGGCACCTGGCCGATCCGCCGGATGACGCCGAGCGCGCGCGCAACGAGGTGATCTTCGCCCACCAGGGCAACCGCAACCCGTTCATCGACCGCCCGGAATGGGGCAGCGTGGCGCTGTTCACCTCGACCTCGCCGGCGACCTGCGAACTGGCGACGCCGGAGCCCAACCCGCCGCGCAACCCGCGACTGCGGGACCTGAGCGAGCGCGTGGCGGCGCCCGCGCCGAAGCCGGCGGCCACCACGGTCAGCCGGACCAGCCGCCTGCGCTGACCGCGCCAGGCCGTGACCAGGGGAGGGCGCCGGGAGACCGGCGCCCTTTTCCGTTCCGGCGCAACGATGCGTCCACCGGCCACATCGGCGCCGCACCGACCCGCTCGGCTACCCTAGGTGGCCCCCTGCCCGGCATCGCATCGCCTTGAACCTGCAGTCCATCGTCCGTCGCGGCACCTTCCTCATCCGCCTGGCCGGCCTGTCCGCGATCGCCGCCGTGCTGCTGGCATCGCCTGCGGCCTTCGCCGTCGACATGGACGACCTGCTGCCGGTGGACGAGGCCTTCGTGCTGCGGGCCGAGGCCACCGGGGTGGACGGCATCCAGCTCGACTGGGCGATCGCCGACGGCTACTACCTGTATCGCCACCGGATGGGCGCGGAGGCCCTGGACGGCGGCTTCCGCGCCGCACCCGGCGGCCTGCAGCTGCCGGCCGGCAAGCGTCACACCGACGAATTCTTCGGCGAGGTCGAGACCTACCGCGGACGCGTCCGGGCGCTGCTGCCCGGTGCCGCCGCGGGACCCCGCACGCAGCTCAAGGTGCGCTACCAGGGCTGCGCCGACATCGGCATCTGCTATCCACCGCAGACCCGCACGATCACGGTGGCGCTGCCGGCGGCGGCCGCGCGGAATACCGCCGGCGGCAGCCAGCCCGATGCCGGCTTCTCCGCGCTCGGCCAGTCGCTGGGCGTCGGCCCGCGGCCGCTCGCCCTTCCCGGCGCCACCGGCGCCACCGGCGCGATGCCGCTGCCGGAGGACCAGGCCTTCACCTTCGAGGCCATCGCCGACGGTGGCGACGCGATCCTGGTGCGCCTCACGCCGGCCAAGGGCTATTACATCTACCGCGACCAGAGCCGCTTCCAGCTGGACGCCGACGGCATCCGCGCCGGCACGCCACGCTGGCCGCGCGGCGTGCAGCACCGCGACGAGTATTTCGGCGACACGGTCGTCTACTTCGACCAGCTCGACCTGCCGCTGCCGCTGGTGCGCAGCCACGCCGAGCCGCGCCAGGCGACCCTTACCGCCACCTTCCAGGGCTGCCAGGCCAACGGCATCTGCTACCCGCCGATGACGCGCAAGGTCCGCCTGTCGCTGCCGGCGGGCACGGTGACGGCGCCGGCCCCGGCCCCGGCCACCGCGACGGGCGCACCGCCCGCGCCCGGCACCGGGACTCCGACGCCCGATCCGGCCCGGGATGCCGCGACGTCGGTCGCGGCGGCTCCGCGAGACGCCGCGGGCCCGGCGGATGCCCCGGCCGGCACTGACGACACCCGGAAGACCGCGGCCACTGGTGGCGCCACCGCGCCCGACGCCGGCACGTCCCCGGGCGACGCCGGCGCCGACGCCACCGCCGACAACGCCGCGCGCAGCACCCCGCCCGCCGACGGCCGCGGCGGCCTCGCGCTCGCCCTGCTGCTGGCGCTGGCCGGCGGCGTCCTGCTCAACGTCATGCCCTGCGTGCTGCCGATCCTGTCGCTGAAGGTGCTCGGCCTGGCCCAGGGCGGCGGCGACCGCGCCCGGGCGCGCCGCCACGCGCTCTGGTACACGGCGGGCGTGCTCACCGCATTCGCCGTGGTCGGCCTTGCGGTACTGGGGCTGCGCGCGGCCGGCCAGGCCATGGGCTGGGGCTTCCAGCTGCAGCAGCCGGGCTTCGTCGCCGCGATGGCGCTGCTGATGACCGCGGTCGGGCTCAGCCTGTCGGGCGTGTTCAGCATCGGCGGCAGCGCCAACCTCGGCCAGGGACTCGCCGCGCGCACCGGCCCGGTCGGCGACTTCTTCACCGGGGTGCTGGCCTGCGTCGTGGCCAGCCCCTGCATCGCGCCCTTCATGGGCGGCGCGCTGGCGTACGCCTTCACCGCGCCGGCCGCGGTGGCCGTGCTGGTATTCCTGGCGCTGGGCCTCGGCCTGGCCCTGCCCTTCCTGCTGGTCGGCTTCGTGCCGGCGCTGGCCGACCGGCTGCCGCGGCCCGGTGCGTGGATGGACACGCTGAAGCAGGTGCTGGCCTTCCCGATGTACCTGACCGCGATCTGGCTGGCCTGGGTCCTGGGCCGCCAGCGCGGCGTCGACGCGATGGCCCTGGTGGCCGCGGGCGCGGCGGTGATGGCACTCGCCCTGTGGTGGCTGGAGCGCGCGCGCATGCGCGGCGGCTGGCTGCAGCGGCTGCCGGCGGTCGCGCTGCTGGCCGTCGCACTGTCCTCGGCCTGGCTGGTGGGCCGGCTGCCGGCGCGGGCGGCCACCGCGATCGCCGCCGAGGGCGGCAGCGTGCCCTATTCGGCCGACGGGCTGCAGGCGCTGCGCGCCGCGGGCACGCCGGTCTTCGTCAACATGACCGCCGACTGGTGTGTCACCTGCAAGGCCAACGAGCGCACCACCCTGTCGAGCGAGGCCTTCCGCGCCGCGCTCGCGCGCACCGGCGCCACCTACATGGTCGGCGACTGGACCAACGTCGATCCGGAGATCAGCGCGTTCCTCGAACACCACCGGGCGGTCGGCGTGCCGCTCTACGTCGTCTACCCGCGCGGCGGCGGCGAGGGCGAGGTGCTGCCGGCGGTGCTCGACCGCGACACCGCGGTCGCCGCGCTCGAGCGGGCGGCGCGCTGATGGGCACGCGCGGCATCCTGCTGGTGGCCCTGGTCGCGGGCGTGCTGGGCGTGGTCGCGGGGCTGGCCGTGAACGGACCGGGCCCGCTGCTGCGCACCGAGCTGGGGCAGCGCGCGGTGCAGCAGGCGATGGAGGCGGTGGCGCCGCCCGCACCGGAAGGCCTGGCGGTGGCGAAGCGCGGCGGCCCGGTCCCGACGGTCACCCTGCCCGATCTCGAGGGCGTACCGCGCACCCTGCCGGGAGACTTCGACGGCCGGCCGCTGGTGGTCAACCTCTGGGCCAGCTGGTGCGGCCCATGCATCGAGGAAATGCCGGAGCTCGACCGCTACGCCGCCGAACAGGGCGACAACGGCATCCAGGTGGTGGGCATCGCGCTCGACGACCCGGCCGCGGTCGCGGACTTCCTGCAGCGCATCCCGGTGCGCTATCCGATCCTGATCGACGCGCCCGGACCGCGCGATGCCGGCGTCCAGCTCGGCAATCCCCGCGGCGTGCTGCCCTACACGGCCCTGGTCTCGGCCGACGGCCGCCTGCTGAAGCAGCGGATCGGCCCCTTCGCGCACGGCGAACTCGACGACTGGGCGCACCTCGAAGAGTGATTCAAACAATCGCTTAAAACAGCGCTTTGTCGCAAAACTTCGGCGATCTGGACAGCATCGGCCGCTTGGCGCAGACTGGCCGCCGTTTTTCCGCAGGCGTGCATGCCGCTTCGAATGGACCGGATCCTCGTCCTCCACGGCCCCAACCTCAACCTGCTCGGCAGCCGCGAGCCGGAGATCTACGGCCGCGACACCCTGGCCTCGATCGACGCCGCGCTGCGCGCGCGGACCGGGGCCGCGGGCCTGGCCTTCGAAAGCCTGCAGTCCAACGCCGAGCACGTCCTGGTCGACCGGATCCAGGCCGCGGCCAGCGACGGCACCCGCTTCATCCTGTTCAACCCGGCCGCATTCACCCACACCTCGGTGGCCCTGCGCGACGCCCTGGCCGCGGTCGCGATTCCCTTCATCGAGGTGCACCTGTCCAACCCGCACGCCCGCGAGCCCTTCCGCCGGCAGAGCTATTTCAGCGACCTGGCCGCCGGCATCGTCGCGGGCTTCGGCGCCGCCAGCTATTCCCTTGCCCTGGACGCCGCGCTGGCCCGCCTCGCGCCGGCGTCCTGACCCCGTCCCGTTTCCTTCGCCGGCGCACGCGCCCGGCCCGACCCGAGAGGCCCGCATGGACCTGAGAAAAATCAAGAAGCTGATCGACCTGCTCGAGGACTCCAACCTCGCCGAGATCGAGATCAAGGAAGGCGAGGAGTCCGTCCGCCTCGCGCGCACGCCGCGTGGCGCCTACGCCCCCGCCCAGGCGGCGCCGCATTACGCGGCCGCCGCCGAGCCGGTGATGCCGATGCAGTCGCCGGTGCAGGCCGCCACCGGTGGCGCGCGCCCCGCGGAGCCGACCGGCCCCTCGCTGCCCGACGGCCACGTCGTGCGCTCGCCCATGGTCGGCACGTTCTACGCGTCGCCGGCACCGGACAAGCCGCCCTTCGTCACCGTGGGCCAGGCCGTCAACGCCGGCGACACGCTGGCGATCGTCGAGGCCATGAAGATGTTCAACCCGATCGAAGCCGACGTCGGCGGCACCGTACTGGCGATCGTCGGCGAGAGCGGGCAGCCGGTCGAGTTCGACCAGCCGCTGTTCGTGATCGGCTGAGGCGGCCGGCATGCTCGACAAGGTCGTCATCGCCAACCGCGGCGAGATCGCGCTGCGCATCCTCCGCGCCTGCCACGCGCTGGGCATCCGCACGGTGGCGGTGCACTCCACCGTCGACCGCAACCTCAAGCACGTGGCCATGGCCGACGAGTCGGTCTGCATTGGCCCGGCGCCGTCGCCGCAGAGCTACCTCGACATGGCCAGCATCATCGCCGCGGCCGAGGTCACCGACGCCCAGGCGATCCACCCGGGCTACGGCTTCCTGGCCGAGAACGCGGACTTCGCCGAGCGCGTGGAGCAGTCGGGCTTCGTCTTCATCGGCCCCAAGGCCGACACCATCCGCATGATGGGCGACAAGGTCGAGGCCATCCGCGCGATGAAGGAGGCCGGCGTGCCCTGCGTGCCCGGCAGCGGCGGCCCGCTGGGCGACGACCCGGCGGAGAACGTGCGCATCGCCCGCGAGATCGGCTATCCGGTGATCGTGAAGGCGTCGGGCGGCGGCGGCGGCCGCGGCATGCGCGTGGTCCAGACCGAGGCCGCGCTGGTCAACGCCATCGCGACCACCAAGCAGGAGGCCAAGGCGGCCTTCGGCAACGACATGGTCTACATGGAGAAGTTCCTCGAGAACCCGCGCCACATCGAGATCCAGGTGCTGGCCGACGGCCAGGGCCATGCCATCCACCTCGGCGAGCGCGACTGCTCGATGCAGCGCCGCCACCAGAAGGTGGTCGAGGAAGCGCCGGCCCCGGGCATCACCCCGGAAATGCGCGAGGAGATCGGCCGGGTCTGCGTCGAGGCCTGCCTGCGCATCGGCTACCGCGGCGCCGGCACCTTCGAGTTCCTGTTCGAGGACGGACGCTTCTACTTCATCGAGATGAACACCCGCATCCAGGTCGAGCACCCGGTCACCGAGATGGTCACGGGCATCGACCTGATCCGCGAGCAGCTGATGATCGCCGCCGGGCGCCCGCTGTCGATCCGCCAGGAGGACGTGGTGCTGCGCGGCCACGCCATCGAATGCCGCATCAACGCCGAGGACCCGGACAGCTTCCTGCCCTGCCCCGGCCGCATCCAGCACTTCCACGCCCCGGGCGGGCCGGGCGTGCGCGTGGACAGCCACGTCTACGAGGGCTACACCGTGCCGGCCAACTACGACTCGATGATCGGCAAGCTGATCGTCCACGGCGCCGACCGCGAACAGGCGATCTGCCGCATGCGGGTGGCCCTGAGCGAGATGGTGATCGACGGCATCCGCACCAACATCCCGCTGCAGCAGCGCATCCTCGCGGATACCGGCTTCGAGGAAGGCGGGCGCAACATCCACTACCTGGAGAAGCGCCTGGCCGAGCGCAAGGAGAAGTCGCTCTCGCTCCTCTGACGGGCCTGCCGCCCGCTCCCGTCGGCGGCAACCATGCGGCAACGCACCATGGTCGCCGCCCGGCACTCGCATATGCTCGGGACTCGCCGGGCACGGGGGCCGGCACCAACGACCATGGGAGAGAGGATCGATGCGTTATCGCAGGAACAGGCTCGCGACCGTCGTAGTGGGCGGCCTTCTCGTCACGGCTGCGGCCGGGATCAGCTTCGCACAGCCGCGCACCGCGGCCCCGGCGCCCAAGGGCGCGACCACGGCCGGCGCTGAACGGCCATGGAGCGTCGGCGGCGGCGACATCGGCATCCGCTGGAACCGCGACCTCGCCGGCGACCTCGGCATGCGCATCGCACCCGGCTCGGTCCACGGCCAGCGCGCTGCGGACGGCTCGGAGCGCTTCTCCCTCCAGGACAGCCGGCAGCTGCGGTTCCTGGTGACCAACGGCTACGCCCGCGAAATGGCCGGCGGCGCGCTGCAGGCCCGCGGCGGCTACGTGATCCAGCTCAAGGACGGCAGCATCGACCTCGACGGGTTCCGCATGGTCCCGCGCGCGGTGAAGCCCGGCATGGAGCCGGAGTTCGACCTCGTCGACGCGCAGGGCGTGGTGTGGTTCCACGTCGACCACGTCATGCACGAGCTGCTCGACGACCCGCCGTCGCTGACCATCGGTTCCTCCGACATCCGCATCAGTGAACGCCTGGCACGCCGCCTGGGCGCGCCGCACGCGGCCGGCATGGCGATCGCCGAGCTGCAGCTCGATGCACCGGTGCAGGTGCGCGGCAGCGGCGACCTGCAGCCGCAGTCCAACCAGATCACCTGGCACGGGGACGCGGCGCCCAATGGCGGCATCTACGAGAACGACATCTTCATGTTCAGCACGTTCACGCAGTTCTCGCGCTGCCAGGGCTGCACGGGCAACAGCGGCAGCGGCACGATGGTGATCACGCCGTCGGCGACGCTGAAGAACAACGTCAACGAGGGCAATATCAGCGCGACCGTGCCCGGCGACCCGCTCGGCACCAGCACGGCGCGGTGGACGGCCACCATTCCGTGGTACCAGAAGTTCACCTCGCCTTCGCCGCCGTACAACAACGACCAGCATCCCTACCTGATCTGGAACATGTACCGGAACAATCCGGACGGCAGCCTCGAGCAGATCGGGCGCTCCGGCGTGAAGCACGCCTACCTGACCACCAACGGCAGCTGCCTGGACAGCAACGACCACCACGGCCATGCGCTCGGTCGCGGCTGCACCGATACCTACTCGGTGGGCAACAACGACTACACCCAGGGCATGACGTCGCGCGACGAGATCCTGCCGGCCTCCGGCCTGTGGGGTCGCTGCGGCTCGGTGTTCGATCCGGACTGCAACGGCGTGCAGAACACCTCGCCCGGCGACAGCTACAGCTACCGCCTGCTGGTGAACGAGGCACAGGTCTCGCCGACCGCCAACCCGGGCGCCACCTTCCTGTTCGAGTCCTGGTACGTGGCGCGCTCGGACATCAACATCTACAACTCGATGTCGAGCCGGGTGACGACACCGACCTGGACCGGCAGCACCTGGAACATCGGCTCCAGCGCCGAGCGCCTGGGTTCGGTCATCGACCGCTGGTTCGGCACCGCGCCCCCGCCGTTCAACCCGCGCAACCCGCGCATGAACCCGGACAAGGAGCGCCGGCTCATGACCGAGCTGGTCGCCGGCGACGCCCGCGCCAAGCTGGCGGTGAAGGCGAGGCGACTGCCCACCGGCGACTGGGAATACCACTACGCGCTGATGAACTTCGAATTCGCGTTCGCCGAGACCACGGGCAACACGCCGAACCTGCGGATCACCTCGACGCAGGGCTTCGACGCCTTCGAACTCGAGACCACGTCGGGTGGCAGCATCACCTCGACCCGGGTCCGCGACGGCGACCTGGACGCCGACAACGACTGGGCATTCTCGGTCGGTGCCGACAGCGTCGAATTCGCGGCGGGCAGCGGCGGCCGCACGCTGGGCTGGGGCGAGCTGTATTCGTTCACGGTGCGCTCGACGAAGGCGCCGGTCGCAGGCACCGCGGTGCTCCGCGCCGACGGGTCCCGCCGTGGCAACACCTACGAGGTGGCCACGCTGGTTCCGGGCTCCTGATCCACGCGGCCGGCCCGGGGCGACCCGAGCCGGCTCCGCGCGCGGCCGGTACCATGCAGGCCTCCTCCTGGCCGGCCATACGCGCGATGCCCTTTCTTGAACTGACGCTGCACTGCAGCGAATCCGAGCAGCCCCGCTACGAAAACGCGCTCGACGACGTCGGCGCGCTGGCGGTGACCATGCTCGACGCGGACGCCGGCACCCGCAACGAGGACGCGATCCTGGAGCCCGGCGTGGGCGAGACCCCGCTGTGGGCCTCGATCACCCTGAGCGCGCTGTTCGCGCACGACGCCGACGCGCTGCTGCTGCTCGCCGCGCTGGAAAGCTTCGACCCGGGGCTGGACTGGGGCCGCGTGTCCTTCCGCAACGTCGAGGACCAGGACTGGGAACGGGCGTGGATGGACCAGTACGTGCCGCTGCGCTTCGGCGAGCGCACCTGGATCGTGCCCTGGAACCGCGAACTCCCCGACGACGCCGGCAGCGACGCCGCCGTCGTCCGCCTCGATCCGGGCCTGGCCTTCGGCTCGGGCACCCATCCGACCACCGCGCTGTGCCTGCGCTGGCTCGACGGCCTGGCCGACGCGGGCCTGCTCGACGGCACGCGCGTGCTCGACTTCGGCTGCGGCAGCGGCATCCTCGCGCTGGCGGCGCTGAAGCTGGGCGCCGCCCACGCGACCGGCATCGACAACGACCCGCAGGCGCTGCAGGCCACCGCCGACAACGCGGAGCGCAACGGCGTCGCCGATCGCCTGTCCGTGCACGCGCCGGACGACGCCCCCGCCGGCACCTGGCCGATCGTGGTCGCCAACATCCTGGCGTCGGCGCTCGACATGCTGGCCGACACCATCGCCGCGCGCGTGGCGCCCGGCGGGCGACTGGCGCTGTCGGGCATCCTCGATGGCCAGCAGGCGCCGCTGCTGGCGCGCTACGGCGCGTGGTTCGACGGGCTCCGGGTCGAGGTCGAAGGTGACTGGGTTCGCATTGACGGCATCCGGCGCGGCTGACGGCTGCCGGGTCGGCGTGGCGCGTGCTTGAATAGCCGCCATGTTCGTCAACTGCCCGTTCTGCCGGGGACTGGTCGCCACCGATCCCGTCACCGACCGGCCGCCGGAGCGCTGCCCGCGCTGCGCCGCACCGCTGCGCGAGCTGCAGGACGCCGCGCCGGCACCCGTCGACGATGCCCGCAGCGGCGTGGCCTCGGCCATGGCCGAGGCCTTCGGCAACCTCGACGACGCGACCGAGGGCGGCGGTGCCGCGGACCCGGCCCGGGATCGCGCGGCGCAGCCCGCCGTGTCCATCGCCAACCTCCTGCAGGGCGCCACGGCGCCGGCCACCGCTGGGGAACCGGCGTCTGCGCCGGGGGCGGCTCCGGAAGGGCGTGATCCGTCGGCCGGCAGGGGCGCGCTGCCCGCGGTCGACGCCGCGCAGTCCGCGCCTGCCCAGCCGGACGGCGCCGACGCCAGGCCCGCCCCGGACGATGCACCGGCATCGGCATCGGCATCGGCATCGGCATCCGCCCCTGCACCTGCACCTGCACCTGCATCCACGACCGGTGCGGTGGCTGCGCCGCCGCTGTCCGCACCGACGCCTGCACCACGTCCCCGGCGCGCCACGCCGAGCTTCGCGCGCACGCGCGTCGCATCGGCGCCGGACGCCCCCGCGGGCCGACGCTGGCTGCTGCCGACGGCCATCGCCGGACTCGCGCTGCTGCTGGGCCTGCAGTGGCTGCTGGCCGATCGCGCGCGCCTGGCCGCCGATCCCGGCTGGCGTCCGCTCGTCGCCGGCGCCTGCAGCCTGCTGCGCTGCAGCCTGCCGCCCTGGCGCGAACCCGCCGCCTTCGTGCTGCTCGAGCGCGACGTGCGCCCGCATCCCGGCACCCCGGGCGCGCTGCGCATCACCGCGAGCTTCCGCAACGACGCCGCCTGGGCCCAGGCCTGGCCCGACGTGGTACTCACGCTGTCCGACATCGACGGCCGCCCGCTTGGCGCCCGCGCATTCCGCCCCGCCGAGTACCTGGGCGCCGAACCGCCGTCCGCGCTGCTCGCCAGCGGCGAGGGCGCGGTGATCCGCATGGACGTGCTCGAGCCCGGCCCGGGCGCCGTCGGCTTCGCCTTCGACTTCCGCTGAGGCGCGCAATGGCAGCGATGCGGTGGGCGCGCTAGACTCGATACCCGTCGCGCGCGAGGCGCGAGCAGGTCCAGGGGTCCGATTGAACGCCGCCGACACCAACGAGCCGCAGCCGCGCGGCACGCAACGGGCGCCGCTGCGCGAGCACGTGGCCACCGCCGTGCGCCGCTACATCCGCGACCTGGACGGCTGCGATGCCGAGAACCTGTACGGGATCGCGCTGCGCGAGCTGGAGATCCCGCTGTTCGTGGAAGTGCTCAACCACTGCGAGGGCAACCAGAGCCGCGCGGCGGCCATGCTCGGCATCCATCGCGCGACCCTGCGCCGCAAGCTGCGCGACTACGGGATCGTCTGAGCCCTGCGCGGCCGGTCCCGCCCGGGGCGCGGCCGTATAATCGCGGGGTCTCCCGCTGCCTCTCCACGCAATGACCACCGATCGCCTGCCCCTGCGCCGGGCCCTGCTGTCCGTGTCCGACAAGACCGGCCTGGTTGAACTCGCCCAGGCCCTCGCGGCGCGCGGCGTCGAACTCCTCTCCACCGGTGGCACCGCCCGCGCCCTGCGCGAGGCCGGCCTGGTCGTGCGGGACGTGTCGGAGGCGACCGGCTTCCCGGAGATGATGGACGGCCGGGTCAAGACCCTGCACCCGGTGGTGCACGGGGGCCTGCTTGGCCGCGCCGGCATCGACGAGGCGGTGATGGCCGAGCACGGCATCGGCGCCATCGACCTGCTGGTGCTGAACCTCTATCCCTTTGAATCGGTGACGGCGAAGGCGGATTGCAGCCTGGCCGACGCGGTGGAGAACATCGACATCGGCGGCCCGGCGATGCTGCGCTCGGCGGCCAAGAACTTCGCACGCGTGGCGGTGGCGACCGATCCGGCGCAGTACGCCGGCATCGTCGCCGAGCTGGACGCGCACGACGGCACGCTGTCGGCCGCGACCCGCTTCGCGCTCTCGGTGGCCGCGTTCAACCGCGTGGCGCAGTACGACGCCGCGATCGGCAACTACCTGTCGGCGATCGGCGACGCGACGGCGGAGGTGCCGGTGCGCGCCGAGTTCCCCGCGCAGATGAGCACCGCCTTCGTGAAGGTGATGGACCTGCGCTATGGCGAGAACCCGCACCAGTCGGGTGCGTTCTACCGCGACCTGTATCCAGTGCCCGGGACGCTGGCCACATTCGCCCAGCTGCAGGGCAAGGAGCTGTCGTACAACAACCTGGCCGATGCCGATTCAGCCTGGGAGTGCGTGCGCCAGTTCGACGCCCCGGCCTGCGTGATCGTGAAGCACGCCAACCCCTGCGGCGTGGCCACCGCCGCCGGCTGCGGCGAAGCCTACGAGCGCGCCTACGCGACCGACCCGACCTCGGCCTTCGGCGGCATCCTCGCTTTCAACACCACGCTCGACGCGGCCACCGCGAAGGCGATCCTCGACCGCCAGTTCGTCGAAGTGCTGATCGCCCCGGACTACGAGCCCGCGGCGCTCGAGGTCTGCGCCAAGAAGGCCAATGTGCGCGTGCTGCGCATCCCGCACGGCGACGGCATGAACAACTACGACAGCAAGCGCATCGGTTCCGGCCTGCTGCTGCAGTCGTCGGACAACCGCGGGATGACGGCCGGCGAGCTGAAGCAGGTGTCGAAGCGCGCGCCGACCGAAGCCGAACTGCGCGACCTGCTGTTCGCCTGGCGCGTGGCCAAGTACGTGAAGTCGAACGCGATCGTGTACGCGAAGGACGGCGCGACCATCGGCGTCGGCGCGGGCCAGATGAGCCGCGTGTACTCCGCGCGCATCGCCGGCATCAAGGCGGCGGACGCGGGGCTGGTCGTGCCGGGTTCGGTGATGGCCTCGGATGCCTTCTTCCCCTTCCGCGACGGCCTGGATGCCGCCGGCGAAGCCGGCATCCGCGCGGTGATCCAGCCCGGCGGTTCGCTGCGCGACGCCGAGGTGATCGCAGCGGCGGACGAGCACGACATCGCCATGGTGTTCACCGGCATTCGCCACTTCAGGCATTGATCCCATGAAGATCCTGGTCATTGGTTCGGGTGGCCGCGAGCACGCGCTGGCGTGGAAGCTGGCGCAGTCGGAACGCGTCGATGAAGTGCTGGTCGCGCCGGGCAACGCCGGCACCGCGACCGAAGCGAAGTGCAGCAACGTCGCCACGAAGGCGACCGACATCGAGGGCCTGCTGGCCCTCGCGCGGGACGGCGGGATCGCCTTCACCGTGGTCGGGCCCGAGGCGCCGCTGGTGGCCGGCATCGTCGACCGGTTCCGCGCCGCGGGCCTGCGCATCTTCGGGCCCACCGCGGCGGCCGCGCAGCTCGAGGGCAGCAAGGCCTTCGCCAAGGACTTCCTCGCCCGGCACGGCATCCCGACCGCGCATTACGCCGTGTTCACCGAACTGGAGCCCGCGCTCGCCCACGTGCGCGCGGTCGGCGCGCCGATCGTGGTCAAGGCCGACGGCCTGGCCGCGGGCAAGGGCGTGGTGGTGGCGATGACGCTCGCCGAGGCCGAGGCGGCGCTCGAGGATATGCTCGCCGGCAACGCCTTCGGCGAGGCCGGGGCACGGGTGGTGGTCGAGGAATTCCTCGACGGCGAGGAGGCCAGCTTCATCGCCATGGTCGACGGCCGCACCGCGCTGCCGATGGCCACCAGCCAGGACCACAAGCGCGTCGGCGACGGCGACACCGGCCCCAACACCGGCGGCATGGGCGCGTACTCGCCGGCGCCCGTGGTCACGCCCGAGGTGCACGCGCGGATCATGCGCGAGGTGATCGAGCCCACCGTGGCCGGCATGGCCGCCGACGGCGCGCCGTTCACCGGCTTCCTCTATGCCGGGCTCATGATCGACGCCGACGGTGCGCCGAAGGTGATCGAGTTCAACGTGCGCTTCGGCGATCCCGAGACGCAGCCGATCATGATGCGCCTGCGCTCGGACTTCGCGACGCTGGTCGAGGCCGGCATCGACGGTACGCTGGGCGCCGTCGAGGCCGACTGGGATCCGCGCCCGGCGCTGGGCGTGGTGATGGCGGCGGAAGGCTATCCGGCGACGCCGCGCATCGGCGACGCGATCAACAGCATGGACGTGCCCGACCTCGCGGACACCAAGGTCTTCCACGCCGGCACCCGCATCGAGGGCGAGCACGCCGTCACCGCCGGCGGCCGCGTCCTGTGCGTCTGCGCGCTGGGGGACAGCGTGGCCGGGGCGCAGCAGCGGGCCTATGCCGCGGTCGCGGGCATTTCCTGGCCGGGCGAGTTCCACCGCCACGACATCGGCTGGCGCGCGATCGCGCGCGAGCGCGGCTGACGCCGGCGTCGTCCGCGGCGCTCAGAGCAGCTGCGGGAGGTCGGGCAGCTCGTTCTCGTCCTCGTCCCCGGGGGCCTGCGGGAAGTGACGCGCCAGCAGGTCGGAGACCGCCTCGACGCCGGCCACCGCGGCCGCTTCCGGATCCCCCGCGCGCAGGTGCGACTCCACCAGCCGGCAGACCGCCGCCCACTCCGGATCGCCGACCCGCCCATCCAGGCCACGATCGGCAACGATCTCGATGCGGTGGTCGGCCAGCAGCAGGTAGACCAGCACGCCGTTGTTGGCATGGGTGTCCCACACGCCCAGTTCGGCGAAGACCTCGCGCGCGCGCTGGCGCGCATCCAGGCCGCGCAGCGCGCGCCACGCCGGCAGCGCCGGCTCCACCGCGAAGCAGACTTCGCCGCGATGGCGCCGTTCGCCGGCGGCCACCGCGCCGGCGATGCGCTGCAGGCGATCGGCCGGGAACAGGCCGCTCGCCGATGGTGCGAAGAGATGCCGCAGCAGCCGCAGGACGCCCGCCATCACCAGCTCCCCGAGGCGCCACCGCCCCCGCTCATGCCGCCACCGCCGGACCAGCCGCCGCCACCAAAGCCGCCGCCTCCGCCGCCGAAGCCGCCGCCCCCCCAGCCGCCGCCACCGAACCCGCCCCAGCCGCCGTGGCGGACGTAGCGGCCGCCCGGCGCCTTCGCCAGGCCGTAGAGGAAGCCGAGCACCGCGGCGATGCCACCCAGTCCCAGCGCGGCCGAGACCAGCCACGCGGCGCCACCCGCGGCACCGCCGGTGGCAAGGCCGCGCAGTGCACCCGGCGCGCGCCCGAACACGCCGCGCACGATCGTCGCCACGACGAAGGCGGCGAATAGCGCGCCCAGCCAGTCACCGCCGCCGCCCGCGGGCTCGGCGCGGCGATGGCTGGCGATCGGCTCGGGCAGGGGCTCGCCGTCGATCAGGCGCACCAGCACCGCGGTCGCGTCGGCCAGGCCGCCGCCGTAGTCGCCGGCGCGGAACTTCGGCGCCATGTACTCCTGGATGATGCGTCCGGCGGTGATGTCCGGGATCGCGCCCTCGAGTCCGTAGCCGGGCTGGATGCGCACGCGCCGGTCGTCGCGGGCGACCAGCACGAGCACCGCGTCATCGATGCCCTCGCGTCCGATCCGCCAGGCGTCGAACACCCGTTGCGCGTACTGCTCGATGGATTCGGGCTGCGTGCTGGCGACCATCAGCACCTGCAGCTGGCTGCCCTTGCGGCGCTGCAGGTCCAGCGCCTGGCGCTCCAGCTGCGCGCGCTGCGCGGGCTCGAGCGTGCCGGTGGTGTCGACCACCGGCGAATCCAGCGGCGGGATCGCGACCAGCGGCTGCTGCGCCCACGCGTGGACGGAGGCCAGGCAGGCGAAGGCGGCCGCCAGCAGCAGCGCCCGCCATCGGCGGCCCCTGAGGCTGGCGCGGGCAGGCATCACCGCCGCTCGTCAGCCGGCCGGCTGCGGCTGCGGCTGCTGCTGCCGCGTGCCGGCGGCACCCGGCGCTCCGAAGTCGACCGCCGGCGCCTCCTGGATGGCGCGTTCGTTGTCGACGGTGAAGTTGGGTCGCGGCCCGTAGCCGAACATCTTCGCCACCAGGTTCTGCGGGAACGAGCGGACGTAGGTGTTGTAGTCCTGCACCAGCTGGATGTAGCGGCCGCGCGCGACGGCGATCCGGTTCTCGGTGCCCTCGAGCTGGGTCTGCAGGTCGAGGAAGGCGCGATCGGCCTTGAGGTCGGGGTAGTTCTCGACCACCACCATCAGCCGCGACAGCGCACTCGACAGCTCGCCCTGCGCCTGCTGGAACTGCGCGAGCGAGGCGGGATCGCCGGCATCGACCTCCATCGAGCCGACCTTCGCGCGGGCTTCGGTCACCGCCGTCAGCACCTGCTGCTCGTGCGCCGCGTAGCCCTTGACCGTGTTGACAAGGTTGGGAACCAGGTCGGCGCGGCGCTTGTACTGGTTGAGCACTTCCGACCAGCCGGCGTTGACGGCTTCGTCCTTCTGCTGGATCTGGTTGTAGCCGCAGCCGCTGAGCATCGCGGCCAGCACAAGCAGGATGAGGGTGCGCATGACGGGCTCCGTCGGGTGGACGGGCGCATTCCAGCACCGGCCGCCGCAAGGCGCAATGAAGGCAGCCAGTCATCCGCGGGCCTGGCCACCGTCGTCTGCTAGGCTCGCCACGCATCCACGGGGACCGGCATGGCGTACTCACAGTTCCAGCTGCTGCGCGAGCGGCGTTTCCTGCCCTACTTCGCCGTGCAGGCGCTGGGCGCCTTCAACGACAACGTCTACCGCCAAGCCATCATCGGCCTGCTGTTCTACCTGGGCGTCGACAGCGGACAGCGCACGCTCTATACCAACCTCGCGCCGGCGCTGTTCATCCTGCCCTACTTCCTGTTCTCGGCGATCGCGGGGCAGTTCGCGGAGAAGCTGGAAAAGCAGCGCCTGATCGTGATCACCACGACGATGGAGATCGGGATCATGACGCTGGCCGCGATCGGCTTCCTCACCGCGAGCATGCCGCTGCTGCTGGTGGCGCTGTTCGCGACCGGCATGCAATCCACGCTGTTCGGGCCGGTGAAGTACTCGATCCTGCCGGCGGTGCTCAAGCCCGAGGAACTCACCGGCGGCAACGGCCTGGTCGAGATGGGCACGTCGCTGTCGATCCTCGCCGGCATGATCTACGGCGGACTGGTGTTCCAGGTCGCGGGCGCCTGGGGACCGGAAGCCGCGGCGGCCTCGGTGGTGGCGCTCGCCGTCGCCGGCAACCTGGTCGCGCGCACGATCCCGCGCGTCGACGCCGGCGCGCCGGAGCTGCAGGTCAACTGGAACCCGGTGCCGGAGTCGATCCGCATCTGGAAGCTCACCCGGCGCACGCCGGCGGTGCGCAACGCGATCCTGGGCGTGTCCTGGTTCTGGTTCGTGGGCACGGTGCTGACCGCGCAGCTGCCCAACTACGCCGAACTGCACCTGGGTGCACCCGAACGCTCGACCACGCTGTACATCTTCGGCCTCGCGCTGTTCTCCGTCGGCGTCGGCACCGGCTCGCTGCTGTGCGAGAAGCTGTCCGCGCGCACCGTCGAGATCGGCCTGGTGCCGCTGGGCGCGCTGGGCATCAGCGCCTTCATGCTCGACCTGTACTTCGCGCGCAGCGGGCTGGCGCCGCGTACCGGGCTCGACATCGCCGGCTTCCTCGCAGGCGAGCACGGCTGGCGCATCGCCATCGACCTGGCCGGCATCGGTTTCTCCTGCGGTCTCTTCATCGTGCCGCTGTTCGCGCTGATCCAGAGCCGCACGCCGAAGCAGGAAATGGCGCGCGTGTTCGCCGGCCTCAACATCCAGAACTCGGCCTTCATCGTCGCCGCGGCGGTGACCGGCCTGGCGCTGCAGCAGCTGCTGGGCTGGAGCATCCCGCAGGTCTTCCTGGCGCTGGCGATCGCCAACCTGCTGGTCACGACCTGGATCTTCACCATCGTGCCCGAGTTCGCGATGCGCTTCGCCAGCTGGCTGCTGGTGCGCACGCTGTACCGGCTGGAGCTGCACGGCATCGAGCGCCACGTGCCCGACGAGGGCCCGGCGCTGCTGGTCTGCAACCACGTCAGCTACATGGACGCGCTGGTGCTGGCGGCAAGCGTGCCGCGGCCGATCCGCTTCGTCATGTACTACCGGATCTTCCAGATCCCGGTGATGAGCTGGATCTTCCGCGCCGCCGGCGCGATCCCGATCGCCAGCCCGAAGGAGGACGCGGCGATGATGGAGCGCGCCTTCGACGCCATCGACGCGGCGCTGGCCGACGGCGAGCTGGTGCTGATCTTCCCCGAGGGGCGGCTGACGCCCGATGGCGACATCCAGGCCTTCAGGTCGGGCGTCGAGCGCATCCTCGAACGCCGCCCGGTGCCGGTGGTGCCGATGGCCCTGCGCAACATGTGGAGCAGCATGTGGAGTCGGCGCAGCGCGGCCGCGGGCAGCGGCTGGCTGGGCCGCATGCGCGTGCCGCGAAGGATCCGCGCGCACGTGGCGGTGATGGCGGAAGCGCCAGTCCCGGGCCGCGAAGCCACCGCCGCGATGCTGGAAAGCCGCGTCCGCGCCCTGCGCGGCGATCACGCCTGAGCACTATCGCTCCTGCCCGCTTGCGCCCGCCCCTGTAGGAGCAGCTATAGCTGCGACCCGCCCCTGCGTCACCGCGCATCGTAGTCGCAGCTATAGCTGCTCCTACAGGGGCCGGAGGCGGCTTGGGATCCGGTCAGTTGACCCAGCCGGCCACCACGAACAGCGCCAGCACCGCCAGCCACGCCAGCAGCACGCGCCAGACCAGCGACATGGCGTCGCGCATGGCCTGCACCAGCGGCACGCCGAGGGCCTCGGTGGCCGGTCCGGCGCCCGCCGGCACCGCGCCGGCATCCCCGGACACGCTGCCGAAGCCAGCCATCGCCGCGGCAGCGGCGGCGTCGCCCACGGCGCCCGCCGGCTGCGCGGCGTCGGCGGCATCTGTGGCCTCGGCGGCATGGGCGCCGAAATCCCCGGCCTCCTCGTCCAGCTCCCAGCGCACGCTCGCGCGCCCGACCGCGGCCAGCATGTCGGCGCCGGACCGCAGCGCGGCGCCACCGGCGCCCTTCCAGGCCGACACCACCACGTCGAAGTTGCCCACCAGCGCCAGCGACAACGCCATCAGCTGCGCCACCGGCCAGTCCAGCACCGCCAGCAGCCGGCGCGCGCCCTCGAGCGTGCCCTCGGGCAGGTGCAGCGCCGGTTCGTCTTCAGCCGCGAACGCCACCAGGCGGTACAGCAGGGCGCCGACCGCGCCCAGCACCACGAACCAGAACAGCACGCCGAACCAGCGCCGCAGCGCGGCGACGAAGACACGGCCGACCTCGTCGCGGGCCTGGCCGGCACCGGCCGCGGCCGCCGGGCGCAGCCGCGCCAGGGCTTCGCCGCGGGCGGCGGCGTCCGGCGCATCGATCACCGCCTGCACGTCGAGGTCGAGGTCGCGCGGACCCCAGGCATAGAACACCGCGGCCACGCCGAAGGCCAGCGCCGGCAGCCCGAAGGCGATGCCGTCCAGCAGCCACTGCACCAGGCCGACCACCAGCACCACCGGCACCAGCGCCAGCGCCAGGCCCCAGCGGCCGCTCCGGAAGCCGTCGTCGGGAAAGCGCCGGCCGAGCCAGCCGAGCAGCGCCGCGAACCAGCCGTAGTCGCGCAGGCCGGCCGCCAGCGCGGGCGCTACGTGCCCCAGCACCAGGGCCACCACCACCGCGAACAGGGTCGAGAACATGGGGCGATTCTAGCGCCGGCGGGCAGCGGCCACGGCTGCGCTCAGCCGCCGGCGTGCCAGCGCTCGATCAGCCAGCGCGAGATCGAGATCGACGGCGACAGCAGCAGGCCGTCGGGACCGCCCTCGCCGCGAAGCGCCGCCCCGACCTCGTCGCGGCCGAACCAGCGCGCGTCCTCGAGCTCGTCGCTGGGGCAGTGCGGCACGTCGGGGAAGGCCTCGGCCTCGAAGCCGAGCATCAGCGACGAGGGGAACGGCCAGGGCTGGGATCCGAGGTAGCGGCAGGCGCGCACGCGCACCGAGGACTCCTCGAAGACCTCGCGCACCACCGTCTGCTCCAGCGATTCGCCCGGCTCGACGAAGCCGGCCAGCACCGAATAGCGCCGCGGTGCCCATCCCGGCCCGCGCCCCAGCAACAGGCGTTCGCCGTCGCTGACCGCCACGATCACCGCCGGATCGGTGCGCGGATAGTGTTCGAGATCGCAGGCGGCGCAGTGGCCCAGCCAGCCGGCGCGGCGGAACGCGAGCGCGCCGCCGCAGGCGCCGCAGAACCGGTGCCGCGCACGCCAGTGCAGCACCGCGCGCGCCTGTGCGAAGGCGGTGGCCTCGAAGTCGGGCCAGGCCGCCGCGGCGCTGCGCAGGTCGATGCGCGCGGGCACATCGCGATGCGCGATGCCGGCATCCGCGACGGACGCGGTCGCGTCGACGGCCAGGTCGCCCTCGCGCATCGCGAACCAGCCCTCGTCCCCGCGCAGGCCCAGGAACAGTGCATCGCCCGGGCCGGCGGCCAGCCCCGCCGCCGGCGGCGCCAGGAGCGCGCCGTTCCCGTCCGCCCAGGCGCATCCCTCGGCGTCGAGTACCAGCGCGCGGCCGGCCGCCCACAGGCGCTCGAGCGCCGCGGCGTCGTCGCGCAGGTTCTCGGCGCGATCCAGCGCCGCTTCGACGAAGGCGTACGGCGCCGCGCGCCGCGGACTCATGTGGTGAAGCTGCTGCCGCAGCCGCAGGTCGACTTCGCGTTCGGATTGCGGATGGTGAACTGCGCGCCGTGCAGGCTTTCGACGTAATCGACCGAGGCGCCCATCAGGTACTGCAGGCTGAGCGGGTCGACCAGCAGCGTGACGCCGTCGGTCGCGACGGCGAGGTCGTCCTCGCCCTGCTCCTCGTCGAACTCGAAGCCGTACTGGAAGCCGGAACAGCCGCCGCCCTGGATGTAGACGCGCAGCTTGAGGGCGTCGTTGCCCTCGTCGGCGATCAGTTCGCGCACCTTGGCGGCCGCCGCGGTGGTGAACTCCAGCGGACGATCCAGGCTCTGGTAGCCCGGCGCGGACAGATCGATGGTCGTGCTCATGCCACCAAGGATGGAGGGTGCCGCGGCGGGCTTCAAGCGTCCGGGGCGGAACGGGGCGTCGCCGCCGTGGCCTCGGCCCAGGTGAACGACTCCTCCACCGCCTGCCCGCGCGGCGGCGTCAGCGTCACGATCACGCGCAGCGGCTTGAAGCCTTCGGGCAGGATCAGGTCGCCTTCGACCTGCTGGAAGTACTTGAACGAGTAGTCGACGCCCGGCGCGTCGCCGCTTTGCCGCAGGTCGGCCCAGGCGAGGCGCTCGAGGCTGTCGTTGCGCGAACCCTCGACCTCGACGGTCAGCGTGCCGCTGCTCACCGCGGCGCGGTTCAGGGTCTGCGTCAGCGTGGCGGTGAAGTGCCATGCGCCTTCGCCCTGCGACTGCAGGCGCAGGCCGTGCACGGTCAGGCCGCGGCGCTGGCTGGTGCTGCCGACCAGGCGCTCGTAGAAGGCGACGTCGGCGCGCAGCGCGGAAATCTCCTCGTCGCGCTCGGCCAGCATCAGCTGCAGGTCGCGGTTGGCTTCGCGGCTGACCTGGTCGGAACGCGTCAGCGTGGCGACGTCCTGGCGCAGGCCGTCGACCTCCTCGCGGAGCGGCCCGTCGCCGTCGCCGCCGGCACCGCTGGCGACCGTCCACGCCCCCCAGATGCCGAACAGCAGGCAGCCGGCCAGCACGGCCATCAGCGCCAGGTGCGCGCGCGGGTGGGGATGCTCGGGAGGCGGCGAGTCGGGCATCCCGGCATGTTAACCCCGGATCCTGAGCGCCGGGACAACGCGCGCGTGCCTATACTCCGCGCCAGTCCAGTCGCCCGGAGCGTGGCCATGTCGGAAGCCCACCTCTTCGCCGCGGGCGTGCTGCTGGCCTGGCTGGCGGGCATCCGCGTCTACCTCACCGTCTTCGGCGTCGGCCTGGCCGGCGCCCTGGGCTGGCTGGAGCTGCCGACAGCGCTCGAGGTCACCGCGTCGCCATGGGTGATCGGCATTTCGGGCGTGCTGGCCCTGGTCGAGTTCTTCACCGACAAGATCCCCGGCGTCGATTCCGGCTGGGACCTGCTGCAGACCCTTGCGCGGGTGCCCGCGGGCGCCTTCCTCGCCGCAGCGGCGCTGTCGCCCGACGGCGACCTTTCGGCGGGCATGCTGGCGACCGGGGCCGGCGTGGCGCTGGGCAGCCACGCCCTCAAGGCGGCCAGCCGGGTGCTGATCAACGCCTCGCCGGAGCCGTTGAGCAATTGGGGCGCCTCGGCCACCGAAGACGTCGCGACCGTCGGGCTGCTGGCGCTGGCCTTGGCCAACCCGCTGCTCGCGCTGGGGATCGCGCTGGCCCTCAGCCTGCTGCTGGCCCTGGCGCTGTGGTGGGTGTGGCGACGCCTGTTCCGACGGCAGCGGCCGGCACAGCCGGTGCGTTGAGCAGCCTGCGGACACCGGTATCGCCCGATCCCCCCGCGGTTTCTTGTAGGCTTGTCCGTTCGGGGGACGGCGGGCGTGCCGCGCTTCCGGAATGGCCCGACGGAGAAGTCCCGCAGTGAGCGCAGCCCCCGGAACACGGACCGCAGCGGACATGGGCCCGGCCACGCCGGCGCCAAGCCGTCCCGTGCGCGCCGAGTTCCCGCCGGCCCGCTACTGGCGGCGCTGGAGCGCCGACGCCGGCCCGCCCGAGCCCCTGCGCAGGGATGCCCCCGCCACCGAGCCGCCACCGCCCGCGGTCACGCCGCCGGTGGCCGCCGATGGCTCGACCGAGGCCGCCTACCGCGTGCTGGTGGTCGAGGACGACCTGAGCCAGGCGCTGTTCGCCGAAAGCGTGCTGTGCGGTGCGGGCATGGAGGCCGCCGTCGTGTCCGTGGCCAGCGAGGTCATGGCATCGCTGGAAGCCTTCCACCCGGACCTGGTGCTGATGGACCTGCACATGCCGGGCATGGATGGCGTCGAGCTGACCCACCTGATCCGCGCCCACGAGGCCCACGGCCACGTGCCGATCGTGTTCCTCACCGGCGACCCGGACCCCGAGCGCCAGTTCGAGGCCCTCGAGACCGGCGCCGACGATTTCCTGACCAAGCCGGTGCGTCCGCGCCACCTGATCGCCGCGGTGCAGAGCCGCGTGCGCCGAGCCCGCGTACTCGCCCGCGAGCGCAGCGGCGGCGGCGTGCACCCGGTCACCGGCCTGTTCACGCGTTCGCACATGCTGCAGCGCCTGAACGCGATGATCCCCGGCGACGGCAAGGGCGCGCTGTTCATGGTCGAGGTCGCCGGGATCGGTGCCCTGCGCGACCGCTACGGCTACACCGGCCTGGAGCAGCTGCTCACCGAGGCGGCCGCGCGCGTCGGCCAGGCGGCCGCCGGTCACGCGGTATCGCGCCTGAGCGACAGCATCTACCTGGTCCATGCCGCCGGACTCGAGTCCGACCGGCTGCCGGAAAGCGCGCGTTCGCTGCGCGACGCGCTCGGCCGCGAAGGCTTCGGGATCAACGACGAAACCGTGCGCCTGCGCGCCTTCGTCGGCTACACCTCGCTGTCCCACGGTTACGGCGACGCCAGCAGCGCGCTGGGCGCGGCCGAACGCGCGCTGCGCGAGGCGCGCACCCAGCCGACGGGCGTCGCCGGCTACCAGCCGCCGCGCCAGCGCGACCACGACCAGGCCATGGCCGAGGCCGTGCGCCAGGCCCTGGCCGACAACCGATTCCAGCTCAGCTTCCAGCCCGTGGTGGCCGTGGCCGGCGGCGAGGAGGCCCAGTTCCAGACCCTGCTGCGGATGCGCCAGGCCGACGGCAGCCTGCTGGCCGCCGGTGACTTCCTTGCTGCCGCCGACGCCGCCGACCTGATGCACGACATCGACCTGCGCGTGCTCGAGCTGGCCGTCACCGTGCTGCACGAACGCGCCGACGCGGGCAAGCCGGTGCGGCTGTTCGTCTCGCAGTCGGCGCGCAGCCTGGCCCGCGATGGCCACGCCGAACACGTGCTCGGGATGCTCTCCGCCTATGGCGTGGAGGGCAGCCGAATCGTGATCGACGTCCGCCAGGACGAGGCGCTGATCCACGCGCTGGCGCTGCGCGAGTTCTGCGACGCGATGGTGCCTGCGGGCGTGCAGCTCTGCCTGGGGCAATACCAGTCGGGGCGCGAGGCCGACGCCCTGCTGGGCCAGCTCCCGCTGGGCTTCGTGCGCCTGTCGCCGCGCTACTCGCAGAAGCTCGACGACCCGGCCGTGCGCGACGAGATGCGCCAGGCCATCGATCGGGCGCACCGCCTGGGCCTGTGCGTCATCGGCCAGCAGGTGGAGGACCCGCAGGCCGCCGCCACGCTGTGGATGAGCGGCGTCGACTTCATCCAGGGCAACCTGGTGCAGCACGTCGCGGGCGAAATGGACTTCGACTTCCACCACTCGGTGCTCTGACATGCTGACACGCGGACGCCCCACGGCCCTCATGATGCGCTGGCTCGCACTCGGTGCCGCGGCCGGCGCCGCGCTGACGCTGGTGCTGGACGTGATCGGACTGGAGGGACCGTGGCAGCACGCGGCGCTGGTGCTGGTGCTGCTGGCCCTGTTCTCGGTGATCGCGCTGCACGTGGGCCTGCACCAGCGCGAACAGCAGATGGACGAAGCCGACGAGCGAGCGCGCCGCGACGAAGCGGTCATGGCGCAGCTGCAGGCGCAGATCGAGCAACACACCCAGCTCGAGGCGCAGCTGCGCCAGGCCAAGCAGGCGGCGGAATCGGCGGTGATGGCCAAGGGCGAGTTCCTGGCCACCATGAGCCACGAGATCCGTACCCCGCTCAACGGCATCGTGCCGATGCTCGACCTGCTGATGCACGCGCGCCTCGCGGCCGACCACGCCGAGCTGGTGCGCACCGCATACACCTCGTCGCAGCAGATGCTGCGCATCGTCGACGACATCCTCGACTACTCCAAGCTCGAGGCCGACCGGCTCGAGCTGGAAACCACCGGCTTCAACCTGCGCGAGCTGCTCGACAGCGTGCTCCAGCTGATGGAGCGCCCGGCCCAGGGCAAGGGCCTGCGCATGATCCTCACCGTCGACCCCGCGGTGCGCCTGGCCGTGCGCGGCGATCCGGTGCGCCTGCGCCAGGTGCTGGGCAACCTGGTCTCGAACGCGGTGAAGTTCACCGAGCGCGGCTCGGTGTCGGTGTCCGTGCGCCGCATCGGCGAGACCCCCGCCCAGCACCAGCTGCGCTTCGAGGTCCGCGACACCGGCATCGGCATCCCCGCCGGCTCGCAGCCGCGCCTGTTCCAGGCCTTCAGCCAGGCCGACGCCTCCACCACCCGCCTCTACGGCGGCACCGGCCTCGGGCTGGCGATTTCCAAGCGCATCGTCGACCTCATGGGCGGGCGCATCGGCGTGGAATCCGAGCCCGGCCACGGCGCCACCTTCTGGTTCGAGGTCCCGCTGCTGAAGGCCGCCGGAGACATGCCGACCACGTCCGAGGACAGCACCGCGTCGCGCGGCCGCCTGCTCCTGCTCAGCGCCGATCCGCGTCTGCGCCTGCGCCTGTCCATGCTGCTGCCCAACTGGGGCCTGCGCGTGAGCTCGGTGGAGACCACCCAGGAAGCGCTCGACCGCCTGCGCGCGGCCGCCAACCAGGGCGCGCCCTGGGCCTACTCCCTCGTGCTGGCGGACCTCGCCGGCATGCGCAGCACCGCGGTGGCCCTGCACCGCAACCTCGGCCGCCAGGCCGTCTACGGCGACCTCAAGCTGGTCTGCCTGTACGGGGACGACCCGGTCCCCGACGAACTGCAACGCAGCGTCACGCTCCTCAGCCGGCAGGCCCCCGATGCCGATCTCCGCGCCGCCCTCCTCGGAGGGAGCTTCGCGATGACACCGGACTCCGGGGACACCACCGCCATGGCCCATACCCACATGCCTTCCTCGCCCGCGGCGCCCGTGCGTGCCGCGCGCGTGCTGCTGGTCGAGGACAACCCCGTGAACCTGATGGTGGGCCAGCGCCTGCTGTCGGTGCTCGGCATCACCTGCGACACCGCCAGCAACGGCGAGGCCGCCCTGCTGCGCATGGAAGCCTCGCGCTACGACATCGTGCTGATGGACTGCCAGATGCCGGTGATGGACGGCTACACCGCCACCCGTCGCTGGCGCGAGATGGAAGCCGCCGCCGACGACGGCCGCCACGTGCCGATCATCGCCATGACCGCGAACGCCATGGCTGGCGACCGCCAGAAGTGCCTGGACGCCGGCATGGACGACTACCTCGCCAAGCCGGTGACCCGCAGCGAACTCGAGCGCACGCTCGCTCGCTGGTGGAACGCCGAGACCGCCGCGGCCGCCGCGCAGCGCGAGTCCTACGACGTCGATCCCGAGACCGGCGACATGCTCGATCGCGCGATCGCGCAGGGCCTTCCGGTCGAAGTGGTGGAGGAAATCCCGCCGGTGCCGGAGCCGATGCCGGAGCCGGCCGCCATTCCGGCAGCGCCGTCATCCGTGCCGGCGGCACCCGTGGTACCGGCCGCGATGGCTCCAGCGCCTTCGCCGACAGTGGCCCGTGCGGTCCCCGCGGCCCCGCTGCAGCCGCTGCCACCGGTGCTCGACCACGAGATCCTCGATGAGCTGCGCGCCATGCTCGGCGGCGATCTCGACCACCTGGTCGACGTCTTCCTGGCGGACACGCCGCGCCTGGTCGCAGCGCTCGAACAGGCCGCGACCGGCCCGGACTACGAGGCGCTGCGCGACGCCGCGCACACGCTGAAGTCGTCCAGCGCGAACCTCGGCGCGATGTCGCTGTCGGCCGCGGCCAAGCGCGTGGAGCTCGGCGCCCGCGAGCGCCTGCTCGAGCGCCCGGCGGTGGCAGTGGCGCTGGTGGCCAACGAGTTCAGCAGGGCCCGCGCGGCGCTGCGCGCGGCGACCGGAGCGCAGGCCTGAGCGACCTGCGCGCGAGGGGATGGATGGGGCGGCCTCAGCCGCCCATCTTCGACTGCAGGTAATTCTGCTCGCCGATGCGGTTGATCAGGTCAAGCTGAGTCTCGATCCAGTCGACGTGCTCTTCCTCGGAATCGAGGATGTCCTTGAACAGGCGGCCGCTGGTGTAGTCCTTGATGCCGTCGCAGTAGGTGATGGCCTCGCGCAGCAGCGGAAGGCCGTCCAGCTCCAGCGACAGGTCGCATTCCAGGATCTCGCGCGGCGTTTCGCCGACGCGCAGCTTGCCCAGCGCCTGGAAGTTCGGCAGGCCCTCGAGGAACAGGATGCGGTCCGCCAGCCGGTCGGCGTGCTTCATCTCGTCGATCGATTCCTCGTACTCGTGCTTGGCGAGCTCCTCGATGCCCCAGTTCTTCAGCATCTTGGCGTGCAGGAAGTACTGGTTGATCGCGGTGAGCTCGTTGTAGAGCGCCTTGTTGAGGAACTCGATGACCTTGGGGTCGCCCTTCATGGCATGCCTCCTGCTGGAATGGATGCCGGGGACTCTAGCGCCTGCGATGGCGCCATGCCGGAACGGGAATCGTGATCATCCGCAGCCGCATCCCGACCGCAGGCCGGGCCTGCTTCGCGCGTACGGGTCAGGCCGCGTGGGCCAGGGGGAGCTCGTGCAGGACCCGGCGCGTGCCGGCTTCCTCTTCCAGCAGCGCCGCCGCGGTGCCCACGCAGCTGCCGCAGCTGGCGCCGCAGCCGGTGCGCATGGTCAGTTCGGCCATGCTGCCGCAGCCGGCAGCCGCCGCCTGGCGGATCTCATGGTCGGTGACCCCATTGCAGACACAGACGTACACGGCATGGCTCGCGGAATCCGGGACGCGTGCATTGTCGGCGCACATGAGAATGATTGTCAATACTGAACGAGATTCGTCCGCATTCAGGACGGCTCGCCCGAGGAGCGCCGGGCGCCGGCCGGTACCCGGGGCGCACCACGGAAACGGTCCCCCGGCCCCGCGCCCCCCGCGCGACCACGGCTGCGCTGGGTCTCGAGGCTGATGGTCGGCACCGCGGCCGAACCCGCGACCTGCCGCGCGAACGGCGCCAGGTGCTGCAGCGCGCGCACGTAGACGCCGCGCTTGAAGGTGACGACGTGCTCCAGCGGGTACCAGAAGTCGACCCAACGCCAGTGGTCGAACTCCGGCTTGTCGGTCAGGTCCAGGCGCAGGTCGGCGTCGTTGCCGGTGAAGCGCAGCAGGTACCAGACCTGTTTCTGGCCGATGCAGACCAGGCGGTCGTTGCGGCGGACGGCCCGCGGCGGCAGCCTGTAGCGCAGCCAGCCCGGCGTGACGCCCAGCACGTCGACGTGGCCGGCGGTCAGCCCGGTCTCCTCCCGCAGCTCCCGGTACATGGCCTCGAGCGGCGTCTCGTCGGAGTTCATCCCGCCCTGCGGGAACTGCCAGCCGTCACGGCGCACGCGACGCGCCCAGAACACCCGGCCGTCGGGGTTCATCAACACGATGCCCACGTTGGGGCGATAGCCGTCCGGATCGATCACGATGCGGACTCCCGAGTCTTTCGACGCTTTCAGCGTCACTGCGTCCGACTCTGCCACGGGCCGCCGGGAGGGACAAGCCGCGCCCGGGGGTTTGACGCGAGGGCCGGACTGGTGGACAATTGCGGGCTCGAAGCGCGATGCGCTAGAGCCCATGGCTATGTAGCTCAGACGGTTAGAGCGCGAGACTCATAATCCCGAGGTCGGTGGTTCGATTCCACCCATAGCCACCAGATTTCCGAATGAAATCAATGCATTAGCCGATGAAAGCCCGCCCTCGATGCGGGCTTTTCTGTGACAGGTCGACAGTCACAGTCGGACTGGGCTCACTGTTGAAGGGCCCGAGCCAGCCCACCCCGAAAAGCGCCGGAATGGCCTGTGACAGGTTCTGTGGCAAGTCCAGGCTTCCCGGGCAAGGACGCGATATTCGAGGCGCTCCTTGGCCAAGTGCTGCTCAACGCCAGGCTGGACGCCGACGCGATCTGGCAACCCGATGGCACGGTCGCACTGCCGGACATGGTGGACGCCTATCTCGACCGGATATACAGCATGGTGCAGAACCCGGTGTTCGCCGAGCTGTACCGGCTGGTACTGGCCGAGAGCGCGCGTGCCCCCGACCTGGTCCGGCGCTGGCACGATCAGGTCGTGCAGAAGTACCGCGCCGAAGAGCAGGCGCTGGTCGATGCCTGCGTGCGCCGCGGGGTGCTGCGCGACAGCCCTCTGACCGAGCTGTTCTCGCTTTCGGTCGCCCCGGCGTTGCTGTGGATGGTGGGCCGGCGGATCCTGGGCAAGGATTCCCCCTACCCGCTGGAGCAGGTGCGCCGCATCCATCGCGGGATGCTGCTCGACCAGCTGCAGCCGCGCTGACACCGTGCGCAAGGGCGTTGCACGGGCTGCGCTACCACTCGACCATCGCGCGGCGCGCCCCCCGCATCCCGGCACCCGCGCGCCCGCCACCCTGCCGAACCGGTGCCACCGGTCCGATCCTCAGCGCGACGGGTCGATCAGGTACTTCTCGCCCGTCGCCTTGCGCTCGTAATCGCGCAGGGTGTCGAGCTGCAGCGCGTCGCGCAGGCTGATGGTGCGGGTGTAACGGCTGGCGAATGTGGTGGTGAGTTCGTCGGCCACGCGCTGCCGCATCCGCGCCGCGACCGCGGGTCCCGCCTTCTGCAGGAACGGCGTCAGCAGCCAGCCACCCACGTTCCAGGTGAAGCCGAAGGTGCGGTGGAGCACCGTCGGCCCGGTGTCCAGGCTGCCGTAGATGTAGACCTGCTTGGGCGCGTTGGAGCCGTAGGGGCTGTAGCCCGCGCCGCGGTCGGCCGCTGCCTCCATCGCCTGCAGGATCTGCCCGGCGAGCGTGCCGCCGCCGATCGCGTCGAAGGCGATGGTGGCGCCGGTCTCGCGGATCGCCTGCGTGAGTTCCGCCTGGAAACCGGGTGACGTGCTGTCGACGACGTGCCGCGCGCCGATCGCGTGCAGCAGCTCGGCTTGCGCCTGGCTGCGCACGATATTGACCAGCCCGATCCCGTCCCCGATGCAGATCCGGTTGAGCATCTGGCCGAGGTTCGAGGCCGCAGCGGTGTGCACGATCGCGCTGTGGCCCTCGGCCTTCATGGTCTCGGTGAAGCCCAGCGAGGTCAGCGGGTTGACGAACATCGACGCCCCGTCCGCCACGTCCGCGCCCTCCGGCAGCAGGATGCAGTCGCGCGCCGGCAGCCTGCGCAGCTCCGCGTACATGCCGCCGCCGAGCATGCCGACCTTGCGCCCGAGGAATTGCCGGACGTGGTCGCCCGCCGCGACCACGGTGCCGGCGCCCTCGTTGCCGACGGCGAGCGACTGGTCCAGCCGGTCCCTGATCGCGCCCAGCCGCTGCGTGGGAATGTCGGCCACCACCACCGGCCGCTCCGGCGTCCCCTCGGCCCTGGCGGTCGCCAGGTCGGCGGGGCCGATCAGCAGGCCGAGGTCGGACGGGTTGATGGGCGTGGCCTCCACCCGCACCACCAGCTCATCCGGGCCGGGTTCGCCAGGCGTAGCGTCTTCCAGGCTCAGGCGCAGCTGGCCGTCGCGCGTGGCCAGTGACCGCAGTTCCAGTCCACGCATGGGATGTCTCCAGTCCGGGGTTGGCCAGTGTGCGGCCGGCGCGCCCGCGCGTCACCCGCTGCCGTCCGGGCGTGCGCGTCGCGGCGAATGCCAGGCTTGTCGCCGCCCGGGCACCCTCACCGCGCCAGCAACCGCCGCGTCCAGTCCAGCAGCACCAGCGGCAGCCGCTCCGGCGCCGACAACACCGCATAGTTGTCCGGCCCGAACACCTTGGGCAGATACCCCGGTGCCTGCAGGTCCACCGTCAGGCAGAACGGGAAGATGCCCTGCAGCCGCGCTTCGGTCACCGACTGGCGCATGTCCTCGACGCCGAACCGGCCGTCGTAGCGGTCGGCGTCGTTGGGCTTGCCGTCGGAGAGCACCAGCAGCAGCCGGTGTTCGGCGGGCTGGCGCATCAGCAGTGTCGTGGCATGGCGGATGGCGGCGCCGGCGCGCGTGTAGCTCTCGGGCTCGAGGCCGGCGATGCGCAGCGCGACCTCGTGCCCGTAGGTTTCGTCGTAGTCCTTCAGCATGCGCACGGTGACGCCGTGCGGGCCCTGGCCGGAGAAGGCCATGACCGAGAACAGCTCGCCCAGGCCCTGCAGGGCGACGCAGACCAGCAGCAGGGCCTCGCGCTCGACGTCGATGACCCGGCGGCCGCCGCCGATGAAGCCATCGGTCGAGCCGCTGGCATCGACCAGCAGCGAAACGGCGATGCTGCGCCGGCCTGGCCGGCGCGCCTCGTACAGGCCATCGCGCAGGAAACCCCCGGCGCGCAGGTCCGCGCGGCCCTGGACGCAGGCATCGATGTCGATGTCGTCGCCATCGCCCTGGCGGCGCAGGCGCACGCGCTCGGGACGCAGGGCTTCGAACTGCCGGCGGATGCCGTCGAGATGCGAGCGGTGGCGGGCCAGCGTGGCATCGACCCAGGAGGCGCTTCCCGCCGCCGGCGGCATCAGGCGCACGGTGGTGCCCTGCTCGAGATAGGTGGCGCTGGCGTGGTCCCACTCGGGATAGCGGAAGCGGGTGCCGCCGGCTTCGGGGGCGTCGAACTCCATCCGCGCGCGGCTGGCGGGCGGATCGTCGGACAGCAGCACTTCGCGCGGCGGGTCGGGGGCGGCGACCATGCGCGTGGACGACAGCTCGGACAGCATGTCGCCGTATTCGTCGGCGCTGGTCTCGTCGTCGCGGTCCACCGGCCGCTGCAGTCCGAAGGGGTCCTCGGCCACTTCGTGCGGCGCATCCTGCTGGATCATCCACACGCCCGGCTCGCTTGCCTTGTCCTCGTCCTCGATGGCCTCGCGCGCTTCCGGGCGCCGTTCCATGCGGGCGCTGCGCACGGGCCCCGCGTCGGCATCGTCCGCGTGACCCATCGGCTTGCCGTCAATGGAGCGCGCGCTGCCGCCACCGCCACGCAACTCGCCCGTCCACCAGTCGCGGTAGAGGGGCATCGGACCGAGGCTGCGGGCGTCGGTGGGGTCGATGGCCCAGGCCTTTACCAGGCCCCGGGCACGCTGGATCACCTCTTCGACCGGCGCCGGGTCGCCGGGCTCGCCCTCGAGAATCTCCCTGGCGAGGCGCTCCAGCAGTTGCCTGGCCGGGGCGAAATCGGCCAGGGCCGGGCGAGCGGCCAGCGCCAGGCGCCGCAGCCGCCGCAGCGCCGGCAGCAGGCCGGGGAATCCGCGGGCGACGACCGCTTCCGCGGCCTGCGCTTCGAGCACCAGCGCGGTGTCGCGCAGCAGCGGCGTGTCGAGCTCGAGGATCGCCTGCACGCCACCGCGGCGCGCGCGGAAGGCCTGCTGCAGGGCCATCGCGCGATAGAGCGCGGAGGCCTCGGCTGCGTCGCAGGTGCCGACGTCACCGGGCAACCAGATCGTGGCGCCATCTGTTGCCGGCACGGCCTGGCGGTGGCGCGGATAGGCGCGGCGGTGGAACAGCCGGTGCAGCACGGTCGGGCGCGCCGGCGGCAGCGCCACGCGCATCGCAATGCTGCCGCCACAGGCCGCCGAAACCAGGAGGTCGAGCCGCCGCAGCAGCGAGGCCAGCGTGACCGGAGCGTCGGGCTCGCGGGCGTAATGCCGCCGCCAGGTGTCGCGGATGAAGACGGTGGCGTGCCGCGCGACATCGACGACCAGGTCTTCGGCTTCGGCCACGTCGACTACCGCCTAGGGGAACATCGCATCGACGAGTTCGCGCATCGCGCCGAGCAGGGTCGGGTCGTCGCTGAGCGGCGCGACCACGGCGGCGTTGCAGGCCTCGCGCAGGCCGATGCCACTGGCGATCAGGCGCCCGGCGGCGATGAGGAGCCGCGTACTCGGCACTTCCGCCAGTCCGCGGTCGCGCAGCGAGCGCAGTCGGCCAGCCAGCTCGACCAGCGCCATCGCCGTGCCGCCCTCCACGCCGCTTTCGTTGCTGACGATCGCGGCTTCCGCAGGTGCCTCCGGAAAGCCCAGTTCGATGGCGACGAAGCGCTGGCGCGTACTCGGCTTGAGGTCCTTGAGCATGCGCTGGTAGCCGGGGTTGTACGAGATCACCAGCTGGAAGCCCGGCGCCGCTTCCAGGGTTTCGCCGGTGCGATCGATCGGCAGGATGCGGCGGTAGTCGGTGAGCGGATGCAGGACGACGATGGTGTCCTGTCGCGCCTCGACCACTTCGTCGAGGTAGCAGATCGCGCCCTCGCGCACCGCCCGGGTCAGCGGGCCGTCCTGCCACACGGTGTCGTCGTGGCGGATCAGGAAGCGGCCGATCAGGTCGCTCGCGGTCAGGTCGTCGTGGCAGGACACGGTGATCAGCGGGCGCCCGAGGCGCCAGGCCATGTGCTCGACGAAGCGGGTCTTGCCGCAGCCGGTCGGGCCCTTGAGCATCACCGCCAATCCCCCGGCGTGACACTGCTCGACGATGCCGACCTCGTTGCCGGTGGGCAGGTAGTACGGGCCGGCACCGGCCGGCCCTGCATGCTCGAGCACCGGTCAGCGTTCCTGTGCGACCTGCAGCCCGGCGTCGCCATCGTCCGCGACCACGTCGAAGCGCGGCCGGTAGCGGAAGAAGTCGTAGATGAACATGGCCACGCCCGTGGCGAAGATCGTCGCGGTCAGGATCAGCATCAGGAAATGCACCTGGACCTTGAGCTGGGCATCCAGATAGCCCATGCCCATGATCCGCTCCAGGTACACCTGTGCGATGCCCGCGGTGCCGAAGGACAGCGTCATCCCGAACATGCCCGACACCTGCAGCCAGAATGCCCAGTAACCCAGCGGCGAATACCTGTCCTGCGGCCTGTTGGTCAGGCCCGGGAGCGCATAGGTGATCATCGCCATGACGATCATCGCGTAGGCGCCATAGAACGCCGAATGCGCATGCATCGCGGTGATCAGCGTGCCGTGCGTCCACTTGTTGACGCTGGGCCAGGTGTGCGCCAGGCCGAGCAGGCCGGCGCCGAACAGCGCGAAGATCGCGCTGCCGATGGTCCAGTGCAGGGCCAGCGAGTTGGGATGTTTCACCCCCCCGCGGCGCATCGCCGCATAGGCGTAGATCGCCATCGCGGCCAGCGCCAGCGGCTCCAGCGCGCTGAAGAAGCCGCCGATCGGCAGCCAGATATGCGGCACGCCCACCCAGTAGTAGTGATGCGCGGTGCCGAGGATGCCGGCGAAGAACACCAGGCCCACGATCACGTACAGCCACTTCTCCATCACCTCGCGATCGATGCCGGACAGGCGGATCAGCAGGTAGGCGAGGAAGCCGGCCATGATCATCATCCACACGCCCTCGACCCACAGGTGGATCGTCCACCAGCGGTAGAAGATGGAGACCGTGTAGTTCTCGTAGTGCAGCAGCGCCGGGATGTACAGGATCGCCGACAGCGCAAGCCCGCCCAGCAGCACGCCCTCGGTGGTCGTGAACCGCCCGGACTTCCTGATGGTCATGCCGATGTTGTAGAGGAACATCAGCATGCAGATGACGATGACGAGCTTGTGCGGCAGCGGCTGCTCGAGCAGCTTGTTGCCGGTGCCGTATCGGAACAGGTAGCCGATGACCGCGGTCACGCCCATCAGCGTCCAAAGTCCCAGCTGCCAGTAGGCCAGCTTCGTGCTGTGCAGCTCGGTGCGCGACTCGTCCGGCACCATCCAGTAGGTCGCGCCCATGAAGCCCGTCAGCACCCACACGATCAGCAGGTTGGTGTGGATCGTCTTGGTGACGTCGAACGGCAGGATGTACAGGAGCGGGTCCGGGCCCAGGTACTTTGCGGCCGACAGCAGCCCGAACACGATCTGCAGCCCGAACAGCACCATCGCCACCGCGAAGTACCAGTAGGCCACTGATTGGGACTTGTAACGCATGGATGATCTCCCGGTGCCGGCGCAGGACGCCCGCCAGTCTTATTTCATCGATCCAAGGAAGGCCACGAGCTGGTCGACCTGCTCCGCGGTCAGGCTTTCCGCGTAGGTGTTGGGCATGAACGAGGTGCCCTCCGCCGAGAACATGGCGCCCGGCACCAGGTGTGCGCTCGGGTTGACGATCGACTCGCGGATGTAGCCCTCGACGTCGGTCGCGCTGCCGGTGTAGTCCGTGGAGGCGATCGTCTGCGCCGCGCGCTCGGCCATGCCGGCCATCGACGGGCCGGCCAGCTGCACGCCGGGTTGCAGCGAGTGGCAGGCGGTGCAGACGGGCACCGCCGTGCCGAACAGGTTCTCGCCGATGGCGCGCGGATCACTGTCGGCGCGCACGGGCCTGACCGCACGGGCTTCCGCGGCCCCGGCCTCGGTGCCCTGCGCCGCGACGACCGCGGCTCCGCCGGACACCAGGATCGGCCGCGGCGGCCAGCCCTGGTTGTCGACCTTCGACACCCAGTCGAGGAACTTGACCAGGTTCTCGATCTCGACCTCGCTGAGGTTCTGCGTCGGCATCAGCCGACGGTGGCGCTGCTCGTCGTAGAACTGCGACGGGTCGCGCATGTAGGCCTTGAGGTAGGCTTCGCCGCGGTGCTGCGCGATCTTGGTCAGGTCGGGCGCGTAGTAGGCACCCTCGCCGAACAGGGTGTGGCAGTTGATGCAGTTGTACTTGTGCCAGACATCCTTGCCGTGGGTGACTTCCGGCGTGATGTCTTGCGCGTTGGTCAGCTCGCCGAAGCGCGCATGGCTGTACCAGGTCAGGCCGAGGAATGCCACGGCGGCGAGGCCTGTTGCGACGATGGCGAAGATCCGGGACTGCCGCTTGTTCATGTGACCTTCCTCAGACGGCGATCGAGGGCCAGTAGGAAATCGCGGTATAGGCCGCGTAGACCACGGCGACCGCCATCAGCAGAAGGACGAACGATCCCACCCAGCGTACGGCTGTCATCAGGCTTGTCGCGTTCATTCGATGCTCCCCGGAAGGCTTTCAGGCTGTTCCGCCGCCAGAACACTGTGTCATCCCTCCTCCGCGCGTGCAAACCGTGACCTCTGCACGCAGGGGCCTGGATCAGGTTGCCGATCCCGCCCCGCCCCGTGCGTCGTTGCGCTCGTCGGACACCACGTCGCCGTCGACCAGGGTGATGGTGCGGTCGCAGCTCGCCGACAGCCGCGGATCGTGGGTCACCACCAGCACGGCGCAGCCGAACTGTTCGTTGAACCGGCGCAGCAGGGCGAACACTTCGGCCGCTGTCTTGGTGTCCAGGTTGCCGGTGGGCTCGTCGGCCAGCAGCAGCGACGGCTTCGTGACCAGCGCGCGCGCGATCGCCACGCGCTGCTGCTGGCCCCCGGACAGCTGGTCCGGGCGCCGGTCGGTGAACGCCTCCAGCCCGACCTCGGCCAGCAAGCCGCGCGCGGTGTCGAGGATCTCCGGCGTCGGTCGGCCGTTCGCCACCATCCACGGCATGAGCACGTTCTCGAGCGCGGTGAACGCGCCGATCAGGTGGTGGAACTGGAAGACGAACCCGATGTGCCGGCCACGCAGCGCCGTGCGGCCTTCGTCATCCATCGCGCGGGTGGGCGTGCCGCGCAGGTGCAGCTCGCCGGCGGTGGGCGAATCCAGCAGCCCGATCAGGTTGAGCAGGGTGCTCTTGCCCGACCCCGACGGTCCGACCAGCGCCGCGAAGTCGGCGCGGTCCAGGCGCAGGTCGATGCCATGCAGCACCTCGACTTCGTTGGGCCGGCCGATGTTGTAGGACTTGCGCAGCCCGTCGAGGCGCAGGACTTCGTCCGTCTCAGCCACGGATCGCCTCCACCGGATCGAGGCGCGAGGCGCGCGACGCCGGCACCAGCGCCGCACCGACGCCCGACAGCGTGGCCAGCGCCATCGCCGCCGGCACCAGCGCCGGCGGCATCGGGATCTCGAACAGCCCGGGGCCCAGGTTGTTGAAGGCCCACACCAGGCCCCAGCCGGCCAGCGCGCCCAGCAGCGCACCGGCCAGGCCCAGCACCGCGCCCTGGATCAGGAAGACCAGCAGCATCTGCCGGCGCCGGGTGCCCATCGCGCGCAGGATGCCGATCTCGCGCGTGCGCTGCGCCACGCTCACCGCGAGCACGCTGGCGATGCCCAGCGCCACCGACAGCGCGACGAACACGCTGATCATCCGCGTGGACATGCTTTGCGAGGTCAGCGCGTTCATCAGCTGCGCGTTGCTGTCCATCCAGCTCTCGGCCTTCAGGCCGGTGAGGCCGGCCACGCGCGCGGCGACCCGGTCGGCGCCGAACAGGTCCTGCACGGTCATGTCGATCACGGTCACGCCCCCCGGCAGGGCGAGCAGCGACTGCGCCTGCTTCAGGTCGAGGTAGACATAGCGGGCGTCGAGCTCGCGCACGCCGAGCTCGAAGATGCCGGCGACGTTGACGATCGCTTCGCGTCCCTCGCCCGCGTCCAGCCGCAGCTTGCCGCCCAGGCGCAGGCCGAGGTCCTCGGCCAGCTTGCTGCCGACCACCGCGTTGCTCGAGCCAACCTCCAGCCGACCTTCGACGATGTGCTCGTCGAGCGGGATCACGCGCAGGTAGCGCGGTATGTCCACGCCGACCAGCGCGACCGATTCCGCCGCGCTGCCGCGGCGCCCGAAGGCCGGTCCCGAGACGACCGGCGACACGGCGGCCACGCCCGGCAGGCGGTCGAGCACGTCGCGCACCTGCAGCCAGTTGTCGATGGGCCGCAGCGCCTGCGGACGCGGGTCCTCGAGCACCAGCTGCAGGGTTCCGACCGGTACGGGCGCGATGCGGTTGGCCTCGCGCGGCGCCTCCACGCGGACGTGCGCCTGCGTGCCCAGCGTGCGGTCGATGATGTTGGCCTGCAGGCCGGCGATCAGCGCGGTGACGAAGACGATCACCGAGACGCCCACGGCGATCCCGAACAGGATCAGCAGAGTCTGCGCACGTCCATGGCGCAGGAATCGCATCGCGATGGTGGACTCGATCCACACGGCTCAGTCGAACTGGACCGGCAGCTCGCCGCGGGTGTCGCTGCCGGAGGCCGCCGGCATGGGCTGGCTGTCGACGCGCGCCCGACTGCCGTCGGCGGGGATCGCGGCGGGCTCCAGCGCGCCGGCGGCCAGCAGCTGGTCCCCGGCCGCCACGCCGTCGACCACTTCGCTGGCCCCGAGCCCGCGCAGCCCGAGGCGCACGGGAACGCGCTCGACGCGGCCGCCACGCACCCGCAACACCTCCGCGCGATCGGACCCGTCGCTGCTGCCGATGAGCGCGTCGTCGGGGACGACCACGGCCTGCTCGCGGCGCCCGGTGAGGATGGTGGCGGTCACGGTCATGTCGGCCCGCACGAAGTCGACGCCGGGTTCGATGCGCAGGCGCACGTCGACGGTGCCGCGCGCCGGATCGATGCCGGGCGCGACGTGGTGCACGGTGGCCTGGAAGGGCCGGTCGGGGAAGGCGTCGGCGATGCAGGTCGCGGACTGGCCGACCTCGAGCCGGGCCAGGTTCTTCTCGTCCAGCGGCAGCAGGATCTCGCCCGGTGCATCGCGCGCGATCTCGAGCATGACGTCGCCGGGGGTCACCGTGTCGCCGGGCTCGACGTTGCGCACCAGCACGGTGCCCGGGACGGTGGCGCGGACCACCGCGCGTGCCAGTTCCGCCTCCGCCGCCTGCAGGCGTTCGCGCGCCTGGACCTCAAGGGCGCCGCCACCGGCCAGCGCATCGAGCGCCACCCGCGCCTGGCGCTCGGCCGCGCGCGCGGCGACGTCGGCCTGGGCGGCCTGCTCCACGCTTTCGCGCGACACCAGCTGCTCGCGGCCCAGGTCGCGTCGGCGCGCGAGTTCGCGCTCGGCCTGGGCGCGGCTGGCGCGCGCCTGCGCGAGCCGCGCCTCGGCATCGGGGCGCTCGGCCTGGCGCAGCGCGTCGAGGGCGGCGCGCGCCTCGTCGCGGCGGGCCTCGAGGTCGCGTGCGCGCAGCACCACCAGCACGTCGCCCTCCTCGACCCGGTCGCCTTCCATCACCCGGCGTTCGAGCACCAGGCCGGCGATCTCGGCGCCCACCTGGACCCGCGACAGCGACGCGGCGCGGCCGGTGGCGACGACGTGCTGCACCATCGGCCCCGACTGCAGCACGTAGCCCGGCAGCACCGGCCCGCGCCAACGCGCCACGCCCCAGGCCAGCAGGGCAAGGACCACCAGGAGGCCCACTGCGAGTGCCCACGTCCGCCGTCCGCCGCGCATGGCCATCGATCGATCCATCGGGAAAGACCGCATGGTGGCCCGGCAGCCGCCATCGCGGCAACGCAGGCACCCGCGCCGTGGTTCAGGCCGGGTCGTGCCTGCTGCCGCCCCGGCAGCGCGGCGAGTCCGGTGCGGCGCCCTGCGCGGCCCATTCGGCGGCGGTGTAGGTGTGCAGCGCCAGGGCGTGGATCTCGCCCATCAGCGGACCCATCGCGGCATACACCGCCTGGTGCCGGCGCACCGGCGAGCGGCCCTGGAAGGCTTCGCTTGCGATGACGGCCTTGTAGTGCGTCTCCAGGCCGCGGCTGTGCATGTGGCTTTCGTCCAGCACCTCGAGGTGGCTGGGCGCCAGCGCGCCGAGCGCGGCATGGATGCGGTCGAGCTTGCTCATGCCGGCATTATCGCCGATCGCGCCTGCAGGGCCGCGACCCACTCCTCGTTGGTCGGCTCGACGCCGACCCGTACGCGGCTGCCGGCGGTCGAGACCACCGCGGCATGCGCGGCGTTGGCGTCGTCGTCCAGCTCCAGTCCTAGGAAGGCCAGGTCCCGGCACACGCGCTCGCGGATGAAGGCGTTGTGCTCGCCGACGCCGGCGGTGAACACCAGCAGGTCCAGCCCGCCCAGCACCGCGGCCAGCGCGCCGATCTCGCGCACGATGCGGCGCACGTACAGGGCCAGCGCGATGCGTGCGCGTTCGCCGGTTTCGCCCTGGTCGTCTTCGTGGCGGACGATCACCCGCGGCTCCGGCGAGAGGCCGGACACGCCCAGCAGGCCCGAGCGGTGGTAGAGCAGTTGCCCGACTTCGTCCAGCGCCAGCTTCTCGATCTCCATCAGGTAGAGCAGCGCGCCGGGATCGAGCGCGCCGGTGCGCGTGCCCATCATCAGGCCGTCCAGCGCCGAGAAGCCCATGGTCGTGGCGACGCTGCGCAGGTCCTGCATCGCGCACAGGCTGGCCCCGCTGCCCAGGTGCGCGACCACGGTCCGCCCGCGGGCGATGGCGCCGTGCCGTTCGGGCAGCACCGTGGCCATGTAGGCGTAGGACAGGCCGTGGAAGCCGTAGCGCCGCAGGCCGCGCTCCCAGGCGTCGTAGGGCAGCGGCAGGATCTGCTCGACCTTGGGCAGGGTGTGGTGGAAGCCGGTGTCGAAGCAGGCCACCTGCGGCAGGCGCGGGTATTCGCGCAGCAGGATGGCCACGGCCTCCAGTGCGAAAGGCTGGTGCAGCGGCGCCAGCGGAATGTAGCCGCGCAGGTCGTCGAGCACCCCCGCGTCCACGCGCACGGGCTCGAAGTACCGGCTGCCGCCGTGCACCACGCGGTGCGCGACCACGCCCACGCGCCGCCCGGCCAGCCGCGCGAGGATGCGGTCGCGGATCAGGGCCAAGGCGGCGTGGTAGGGCTCGCCGGCATCGAGGGCGATGGCGAAGGGCGCCACGCCGCTCTCGCCGAAGTCGGCGGCCGGGCCGCCGATCCCCTGCACCTTGCCGTTCCACAGCGGCTTGCGCGGCAGCGGATCAACGCCGCTGTCATAGACCGCGAACTTGATGCTGGACGAGCCGCAGTTGAGCACCACCACCAGGTCGGCGCCGGACGACGCCACGGCCGGAGCCGGCGGCAGGGATGGGACCGCTTCGGTGTCGATGCTCACGGCGGACTCAGGCGGTAGTGGTGGGCGAGCATCAGCGCGATCGCGCACGAGGCCATGCGCGAGTCGCGCGGGTCGGCGCGGCTGGTCAGGACCACCGGCACCCGTGCGCCCAGCACGATGCCCGCGCTGGCCGCCTGGCCCATGAAGATCAGCTGCTTGGCCAGCATGTTTCCGCTCTCCAGATCGGGCACCACCAGGATGTCCGCCCGCCCGGCAACCGGCGAGAAGATGCCCTTGGTCTCGGCCGCCTCCATCGACACCGCGTTGTCGAACGCCAGCGGTCCGTCGAGCACGCCGCCGGTGATCTGGCCACGATCGGCCATCTTGCACAGCGCGGCGGCATCGAGGGTGGCCTGCATCGACGGGTTCACCGTCTCCACCGCCGCCAGGATCGCCACTTTGGGCCGGTCGATGCCAAGCACATGGGCGAGATCGATCGCGTTCTGCACGATGTCGGCCTTCTGCATCAGGCCGGGCGCGAGGTTGACCGCCGCGTCGGTGACGAGGAACGGGCGCGGATAGTGCGGCGTCTGGATCACGAAGCAGTGGCTGACGCGCCGCTTGGTGCGCAGCCCCGATGCGGAAGCGACGACCGCCGACATCAGCTCGTCGGTATGCAGGCTGCCCTTGATCAGGATCTCGACCTCGCCCTCGCGGGCCAGCTCCACCGCGCGCATTGCCGCGGCGTGGCTGTGCGGCACGTCCTCGACCGGCAGGCCTGAAATATCGACGCCGGCTTCCGCGGCTGCCGCCTCGAGGCGGCCACGCGGCGCCACGAGCACCGGCTGCACCAGCCCCTCGTCGCGGACGTCCAGCGCCGCGCGGATGCTCAGCGCGTCGCAGGGATGGACGATCGCCGCACGGACCGGCTCGAGTGCGGCCTGGCGGACATGGGCGAGCAGACGCGCGAGGCCATCGTTGCCGTTCGCGTCCGTGCCGTGGATGGCGGGGTTCGTCCGGGATCCTGCGCTCATCGCTGTTCCTGCTGCCGGCGGCCGCACAGTGTCGCGGCAAGCGCGATCCGGGACAATGGCGGCGGGTCGCGCAGCGCCCCTGCGTTATCGTGGCTGCTCGCCCACCACGCTCGCCCGGACGCGCCATGCCCTACGCCAACGTCGATGGCATGCTCACCTTCGACGCCTTCAGCAGCCTGACCCTCGCGATCCTGCTGCTGTTCACCGGAAAGGGCCTGGCCGCGCGCATCGGCGTGCTGCGCCGCTACGGCATCCCGGACCCGGTGGTCGGCGGCGTCCTGTGCGCGGGCGTGGTCTGCGTCCTTTACTACGTCGCCGGCGTCCGGGTCGAATTCGGGCTGGAAATGCGCGACATCCTGCTGCTGTATTTCTTCGGCGCGCTGGGCCTCAACTCCGACCTGCGCTCGCTTGCCTCGGGCGGCCGTGCGCTGCTCATCCTCGGCGTGCTGGCGACGGCCTACATCCTGCTCCAGAACGGCCTGGGCATGGCGCTGGCCGCACTGTTCGGCATGGATCCGCGCGCCGGCCTGATGGCGGGCTCCATCTCGCTGACCGGAGGCGTCGGCACCACGGTGGCCTGGACGCCGCATTTCACCGCGACCCTCGGGATCGCCGAGGCCGGAGAGCTCGGCCTGGCGTCGAACATGGTGGGCATGATCGCGGCCTGTGTGATCGGAGGGCCGATCGCCGGCGCACTGATCCGCCGCCACCCGATCATGCCGTCCGCCGATGCCAGCCTCGAGGTCGGGCGGCTGTACGGCGACGAGACGCGCACGACGCTCGACTATCACGGGGTGCTGCTGGCCCTGTTCTGGCTCAACGTCGCGTTGATGCTCGGCCAGGTGCTTGGCGGAATGATCCGCAGCGCCGGCCTCATGCTGCCCGACTTCGTCGGCTGCCTGCTCGGCGGGATCGTGCTGCGGGCGGCCGGCGACCTGCTGGCGCCCGAGGGCGGACGGATGTGGCGCTTCGGGGACATGCGGCCCGGCATCGCCCTGGTCTCGGACATGTGCCTGGGCCTGTTCCTGACCATGGCGCTGATGGGCCTGCAGCTGTGGATGCTGCAGCCCATGCTCGGCTTCATCGCGGTGTCGATGGCGCTGCAGGTGGCGATGGCGGTGGCCTTCACCGTGTTCGTGGTCTTCCGCGCGATGGGCCGCGACTACGAGGCGGCGGTGATCGCCTCGGGCTTCGGCGGCATCGCCCTGGGGTCCACCGCGACCGCGGTCGCGAACATGACGGCGGTGGCGCGCGAATACGGCGCGGCACCGAAGGCCTTCCTGGTCGTGCCGCTGGTCTGCGGGTTCGTGATCGACCTGGTCAACGCGCTGGTGATCGGGCTGGCTGCGCGTTGAGCGTTACGTGGGGGTCCTATTCCCCGGCCGCGGCCTCGAGCCGCTTCGCCGCTTCACGCTTGCCCATGCCGCGAAGCTCCGCCAGCGCCTGCACCTGCGCCGCGCGCGGCGCGGTCTTGCCGGCTTCCCAGTTGTAGATCGACTGCGCGCTGACGCCCGCCAGACGGCCGTACTCCGCCGCCGAAATGCCCAGTTTTTCGCGATGCGACTTGAGGCCCTTGGCCTGGAAACGCACGCGCGGGGCTTCGTCCCCGGCCGCCGTGGCCCCGCCGCGCTCCGCCCGTGGCGCGCGCAAACCCGATTTCAGCTGTTTCGACAGTGCCGCGACCTCGCGCTTCAGCGCTGCGATATCACGCCGGTAACCGGCATTGGCCTTGCGCAGCGGATCCAGCTGGGTTCTGGTTTCCTTGCGCGCAAGGCGGGCGATTTCGGACTTGAGGACGGTTGCGAGATTGGCCACCGGCGATGACTCCATGAAGCAGCGGGGGAATAATGGCCCAGTCTAGGGTTTGAATACGTCCGGCGTCGAACACGGATATCCCGGATTATCTCCGGACGGGCTTGCCGATCGATTGCCGCCCTCACGCGATCGCCCCTGCCCGGCGCGGCAGACTGCGGCATCACGCCGACACGATGGCCCGCGGAGCAACCGTGCTTTCGATCATCATCCCCGCCCACGACGAAGCGCCGGTGATCGGCGCCACCCTCGACGCCGTCATCGCCGCCACGCGCGGGAACCACGCCGGCGTCGAGGTGATCGTCGTCGACGACGCCTCGACCGACGCCACCGCGGCGATCGCAGAGGCCCGCGGGGCGCGCGTGGTCCGGGTGGGGGTGCGGCACATCGCCGGCGCGCGCAACGCCGGCGCCGCGGCCGCCAGCGGTGACCGGCTGCTGTTCGTGGACGCCGATACGCTGGTCAGCCGGGACGTCGTGGCCGCCGCGATGCGCGCGCTCGACGCGGGCGCGGTGGGCGGCGGCACGGCGGTGCGCTTCATGCGCCCGCTGCCGCTGCACGTGCGCGTGCTCGAGTCGGCCTCGATCGTCGCGTTCCGCATCTTCGGCGTCACCCCGGGCTGCTTCATCTTCTGCACCCGCGCGGCGTTCACCGCCGCCGGCGGCTTCGACGAAGGCCTGTACGTCGCCGAGGACGTCGCGCTCGGGCGCGCGCTGGCGAGGCAGGGACGCGTGGCGATCCTGCGCGAACCGGTCGTCACCTCGGCGCGGAAACTGCGGACCTATTCCCTGGGCGAGAAGCTGCGTTTCAGTCTGCGCTTCATGCTGTCGCCGCGGCGGTCCGCGCGCAGCCGCGACGCCCTGCCGCTGTGGTACGGCCCGAGGCGGCACGAAAAGCCGGTCAGGACACCTTCTCGAGAATGATCAACAGCGCCGCGGCGAAGGTCATCAGGGCGAAGAGCACCCCGCCCCAGCCGTTCACGGCCGACGCCGGTCGCCGCAGCCCGAAACGCAGGATGCCCACCACCAGGGATGGCAGCAGCAGCACGACCGCCAACAGCAACCAGCTGACTTCCGCCACGGTGATCTCCTTCACACCGGGCCGGGGCGGCCCGCGCCTCCAGACTCGCCGATCCGCGCCGTGCGGGTGTTGATCCAGGTCAGGCCGGCCCGCGGCGATACAATGGCGCCACCCACGCCAGCGTCCGCATCCCCATGACCAACAGCACGCTCCCCTTGAGCACGCACCGCAAGCCGCTTCCCGGAACCACGCTCGACTGGTTCGACGCCCGCGAGCCAGTGGAAGTCCTGCGCCCGGGCGCCTGGGCGGGCCTGCCCTACACGGCGCGCGTGCACGCGGAAAACATCGTCCGCCGCGCCGACCCGGCCCGCGTCGACGACTACCTTCTGCAGCTGATCGAGCGCCGCCGCGACCTCGACTTTCCCTGGTTCCCCGCGCGCGTGGTCTGCCACGACATCCTCGGGCAGACCGCGCTGGTCGACCTGGCCGGGCTGCGCGATGCGATCGCCGATGCCGGTGGCGACCCGGCGCAGGTGAACCCGGTGGTGCCGGTGCAGCTGATCGTCGACCATTCGCTGGCGGTGGAATGCGGCGGCTTCGATCCCGATGCCTTCACCCGCAACCGCGAGATCGAGGACCGGCGCAACGCCGACCGCTTCCACTTCATCGACTGGACGAAGCAGGCTTTCCGCAACGTCGACGTGATCCCGCCCGGCAACGGGATCATGCATCAGATCAACCTGGAGAAGATGTCGCCGGTGGTGTACGTGCAGGACGGCGTGGCGTTTCCGGATACCTGCGTCGGCACCGACAGCCATACCCCGCACGTGGACGCGCTGGGCGTGATCGCGATCGGCGTCGGCGGGTTGGAGGCCGAGAACGTGATGCTCGGCCGCGCCTCGTGGATGCGCACGCCGGAGATGGTGGCGGTGGAGCTGGCCGGCCGCCCGCAGCCCGGCATCACCGCCACCGACGTGGTGCTGGCGCTGACCGAGTTCCTGCGCCAGCAGAAGGTGGTCGGTGCCTACCTCGAGTTCCGCGGCGAAGGCGCCTCCGCGCTGACCATCGGCGACCGCGCCACGATTTCCAACATGGCGCCGGAATACGGCGCCACCGCGGCGATGTTCTTCATCGACGACAACACGCTCGACTACCTGCGCCTCACCGGCCGCACCGACGAGCAGGTGGCGCTGGTGGAGACCTATGCCAAGGCCGCGGGCCTGTGGGCCACCGACCTGGTCGACGCGCAGTACGAGCGCACGCTGCACTTCGACCTGTCCAGCGTGGTGCGCAACATGGCCGGGCCGTCCAACCCGCATCGCCGCTTGCCGACCAGCGCGCTCGAGGAACGCGGCATCGCCGGCGACCTGGCCGCCGCGCGCGCGCAGGAGGCCGAGGGCCTGCTGCCCGACGGCGCGGTGATCATCGCCGCGATCACCAGCTGCACCAACACCTCGAATCCGCGCAACGTGATCGCAGCCGCGCTCCTTGCGCGCAACGCCAATGCGCGCGGCCTGACGCGCAAGCCCTGGGTCAAGACCTCGCTGGCACCGGGCTCGCGCGCGGTGCAGCTGTACCTGGAAGAGGCGAAGCTGCTGCCCGAACTGGAGCAACTCGGCTTCGGCATCGTCGGCTTCGCCTGCACCACCTGCAACGGCATGTCGGGCGCGCTCGACCCTGCGATCCAGCAGGAGGTCATCGACCGCGACCTGTACGCGGTGGCCGTGCTGTCGGGCAACCGCAACTTCGACGGCCGCATCCACCCCTATGCGAAGCAGGCCTTCCTGGCCTCGCCACCGCTGGTGATCGCCTATGCCATCGCCGGCACGGTGCGCTTCGACATCGAGAAGGACGTGCTGGGCCATGACGCCGACGGCCATCCGGTCACGCTCAAGGATATCTGGCCCAGCGACGAGGAGATCGACGCGGTGGTCAAGGCCAGCGTCAAGCCGGAGCAGTTCCGCAAGGTGTACGAACCGATGTTCCGCCTGCACCTGGACACCGGCGAGCAGGTCAGCCCGCTGTACGACTGGCGCCCGATGTCGACCTACATCCGCCGCCCGCCCTACTGGGAGGGCGCGCTGGCCGGCGAACGCACGTTGACCGGCATGCGCCCGCTGGCGGTGCTGGGCGACAACATCACCACCGACCACCTCTCGCCGTCGAACGCGATCATGGCCTCGAGCGCCGCCGGCGAATATCTGGCGAAGATGGGCGTACCGGAGGAGGACTTCAATTCCTATGCCACCCATCGCGGCGACCATCTGACCGCACAGCGCGCGACCTTCGCCAACCCGAAGCTGCTCAATGAGATGGTGCGCAACGCCGACGGCAGCGTGCGCCAGGGCTCGCTCGCGCGCATCGAGCCGGAAGGCCAGGTCACGCGCATGTGGGAAGCCATCGAGACTTACATGGAGCGCAAGCAGCCGCTGGTGATCATCGCCGGCGCCGACTACGGCCAGGGCTCGAGCCGCGACTGGGCGGCCAAGGGCGTGCGCCTGGCGGGCGTGGAAGCGATCGTGGCCGAAGGTTTCGAGCGCATCCATCGCACCAACCTGGTCGGCATGGGCGTGCTGCCGCTGGAGTTCCAGCCGGGCACCACGCGGGTGACGCTCGGCATCGACGGCAGCGAAGCCTTCGACGTGGTCGGCACGCCCGCGCCCGGCGCGACCCTGACGCTGTCGATCACCCGCCGCGACGGCTCCAGCGTCGAGGTCCCGGTGACCTGCCGCCTGGATTCGGACGAGGACGTGCAGGTCTACGAGGCCGGCGGCGTGCTGCAGCGGTTTGCGCAGGATTTCCTGGCCCGGAACGCCAACGACGGCGACGCATCGCGCGCCACAGCCTGAGCAGAAGCCATGACGCAATCCACCACGCTCCACGCAGTGCAGCTCCCGGCTCCCCAGCTGCGCATTCCCGCCACCTACATGCGCGGCGGCACCTCCAAGGGCGTGTTCTTCCGCCTCGAAGACCTGCCCGAAGCCGCGCGCGCGCCCGGCCCGGCGCGCGACGCGCTGCTGATGCGCGTCATCGGCTCGCCCGATCCCTACGGCAAGCACACCGACGGCATGGGCGGCGCGACGTCGTCGACCAGCAAGTGCGTGATCATTTCGAAGTCCACGCGGCCGGACCACGACGTCGACTACCTCTACGGCCAGGTGTCGATCGACAGCGCCTTCGTCGACTGGTCGGGCAACTGCGGCAACCTCAGCACCGCGGTCGGGCCGTTCGCGATCGCCAGCGGCTTCATCGACCCCGCGCGGCTGCCGGAGAGCGGCTCGTTCGCGGTGCGCGTCTGGCAGGCCAACATCGGCAAGACCATCGTGGTGCACGTGCCGGTGACCAACGGCGAGGTGCAGGAAACCGGCGACTTCGAACTCGACGGCGTGACCTTCCCCGCCGCCGAGATCGTGCTCGAGTTCATGGACCCGTCCGACGACGATGGCGACGGCGGCGCGATGTTCCCCACCGGGAACCTGGTCGACGGGCTGGAAGTGCCGGGCCTCGGCACGCTGCCGGCAACGATGATCGCGGCCGGCATCCCGACCGTGTTCGTCAACGCGTCCGACATCGGCTACGACGGCACCGAGCTGCAGCCGGCGATCAACGAGGACAGGGCGGCGCTCGCCACGCTTGAGGCGATCCGCGTGGCCGGCGCGCTGCGCATGGGCCTGATCCAGGCCCCGGAAGAAGCCGCCAGCCGCCAGCACACGCCCAAGGTCGCCTTCGTGGCCCCGCCGAAGGACTACGTCGCCTCCAGCGGCAAGGCCATCGCCGCCGGCGACATCGACCTCAACGTGCGCGCGCTGTCGATGGGCAAGCTGCACCACGCCATGATGGGCACCTGCGCGGTGGCCATCGGCACCGCCGCGGCGATCCCGGGCACGCTGGTGAACCTGGCCGCGGGCGGCGGGACGCGGGATGCCGTGCGCTTCGGCCATCCCTCGGGCACGCTGCGCGTGGGCGCGGAGGCGGCCGAAGTCGACGGCCGCTGGACCGCCACCAAGGCGATCATGAGCCGCAGCGCGCGCGTACTGATGGAAGGCGCGGTCCGCGTGCCTGCCGACATCGGGGAGTGAGCGCCATGGACATCTTCAAGGTCTTCACCATCGAGTCCGCGCACCGCCTGCCGAACGTGCCGGAAGGCCACAAATGCTCGCGCCTGCACGGCCATTCCTTCCGCATCGAGCTGCACGTCTCCGGCGAACCCGGGGCCGACACCGGCTGGGTGATGGACTTCGCCGACATCAAGGCCGCGTTCAGGCCGCTGTACGAGCAGCTCGACCACCATTACCTCAACGACATCCCGGGGCTGGAGAACCCGACCAGCGAGCGGCTGGCCGCATGGATCTGGGAGCGGCTGCGGCCGGCGCTGCCGCAGCTGTCCGAGGTCGTGGTGCACGAGACCTGCACCTCGGGCTGCCGCTACCGCGGCCCGTCCGCGTAGGCGCTCCCGCAGATACGCGCAGGCCAGCGCGGGCTGAACGAACCGACGAGCGGTTGTTGCACCGCAACATGCGCCGGGTTATGCTGCACCGCACAAACCGGCAATCCCTGCCGGACATCAGCAGGAGCCCGCCATGTACCAGAACATCAACGAGCAGTTCGCGACCACCGCGCGCCAGTTCGCCGACACCGCCGCCCAGGTCAACCGCCTGGCCCTGTCGAGTGCCGAGAAGGCCTTCGGCCTGCAGCTGTCGACCATCGAGCAGAACACCAACGCCGCGTTCGCCTTCTGGGGCGAGCTGGCCGAGGTCCGCGACATCGATGGCCTGAAGGCCGTGTGGCCGAAGGGCGTGCAGACCGCCCGCGAGAGCATCGAGCGCTCGGTCAGCGCCGGCCAGGAAGCCTTCGGCCAGACCGTGGCCACCGGCGAAGCCATCGCCCGCATCGCCAAGGGCCAGGTCGAGGCCGCCCAGGCCAAGGCCGAGGAAGCCGTGCAGACCGCCACCCGCGCGACCGCCGGCAAGCCCCGCAAGTAAGCACCGTCTCTCCCCAAGGGGTTCCGGCAGCGGAACCCGGCGCCAAGCGATCCTCTCCCCGCGCGGCGCCACCTCCCAGACCCGGCAGCCCTGTGGCTGCCGGGTTTTTTCATGCCCGTGCGCTGCGCGCGGCGCGCGCCAGGCGTGCCCCCCGGTTGAGGCCGATGCGCAGCGCCAGCGGTACCGACTCCCAGGGCAGGCGATCGAGCGTGTTGCGCGCGGTCAGGCCGAGCTCGACGTCGCCGGTCAGCACCAGGCGGCGCTGGAAGAACAGCGTGTCGGCGTCCTCGAGCCGGCTTGCGAGCAGCAGCAGGTCGGTCGCGGTGCCGCGCACGCTGGCCTCGGGCGCCGCGTCGCCGGCCTGCAGGCGGCCGTCGCGCAGCTCCACCACCCAGTGCAGGTCGAGGTCGGTGACGTCGATACCCAGGCGGCGGCCTTCCATGAAGGCGAGGCTGCCGTCGGCCACCGGCGCGGCCAGGACCGCGGCCATGGCGCGCTCGAGCAGGCGCTGCTGCAGCCGCGGCGACAGCGCACGCAGCAGCGGCGCCCAGCGCCGCGGCGGGGGCACCAGGCGCAGGAGGGTGTTGGTGGCCTGTGGGGGAAGGGGCGTGCTGTGCATGGCGTGGCGGCTTCCGGTGGGTGGTGCGTGTGCGGCGACGGGCGGGACGGCGGCGATGGGCTGGACGGTTGCGGCTGTGGGACCGGCGGCGATGGCCGGTTCCCGATCGAGGCCTTGGGCGCGGCGTGCATCGGCGATAGCCAGCGTGACCAGCGCTTCGGCGGTCGAGGCCGGGAGGCCAATGCGGTGGGCGAGCGCGTCGACGCGGCGGCGCACGCGGACTTCGCGCTCCGGATCGGCCAGCGGGCGTCCGGCGCGGGCCTTGCAGCGCCCCGCGCGCACGGCGAAGCGCGCGCGGGCGCCGAGCAGCAGCACCAGCGCGTGGTCGATGCCGCCGATCGCCAGGCGCATGCGCGCCAGCGAAGCGTCCGCCGCAATGTCCAAGCCGTCGCGCCCTCCCCGGTTCCAGGCCGCCAGCAGACCACCGTCGCGGGCGCGGCGTCGCTGACCTGGATCAACCGCGGGCAACCCGGCGCAACGCACCCCGGTCGACGCACGCGCTTGACCGGGATCAGGGCGCGCCACGGCCCCGGGGCGCGACCCTGTCGCCCTCCACACATGACCCGGGGAACCTGCTTGGCCTTCCACGACCTGCGCTCCTTCCTGTCGCGGCTGGAGCGCGACGGCCAGCTGCGGCGCGTCGCCGCGCCCGTCGACCCGGTGCTGGAATCCACGGCGCTGTGCCTGCGCGCCCTGCGCGAAGGCGGCCCGGCGCTGCTGATGGAGCAGGCGGTCGGCGCGCAGCACCCTCTGCTCGGCAACCTGTTCGGCCACCGCGCACGCATCGAGGCAGCCCTGGCCGGGCGCCCGCTGGCCTCGCTTCGCGAGCTGGGCGAGCTGCTGGCCGCGATCAAGGAGCCGCGCTGGCCCTCGAGCCTGAAGCAGGCGCTCTCGACCTGGCCCGAGCTGGCGCAGCTGGCCCTGGTCGCACCGCAGGCGGTGCGCGAGGCGGACTTCAACGACGAGGTGCTGGAAGGCGGCGACATCGACCTGGCGCGCCTGCCGATCCAGCACTGCTGGCCCGGCGACGCCGGCCGGCTCGTCACCCTCGGCCTGGTGGTCACCCGCGGCACGCGCAAGCCGCGGCAGAACATCGGCATCTACCGCATGCAGGTGATCGGCCGCGACCGCGTGATCATGCGCTGGCTGCCGCACCGCGGCGGCGCGCTCGACTTCGCCGACTGGTGCGCCGACCGCCCGGGCGAACCCTTCCCGGTGGTGGTGGCGATCGGCGTCGACCCCGCGACCACGCTGGCCGCGGTGGCACCGGTGCCCGACACCCTGTCGGAATACAAATTCGCCGGCCTGCTGCGCGGCCATCGCACGCGCACCTGGCGCAGCGAGCGCACCGGCCTGGACGCGCCCGCCGGCAGCGAGATCCTGATCGAAGGCGTGATCCATCCCGGCGAGACCGCGCTCGAAGGCCCCTTCGGCGACCACACCGGCTACTACAACGCCGCCGCGCACTTCCCCGTGCTGCGCATCGAACGCATGCGCCTGCGTCGCGACGCGATCTACCAGGGCAGCTACATGGGGCGCGCGCCCTTCGACGAACCCTCGGTGCTGGCGATGGCGCTCAACGACATCTTCGTGCCGATCCTGCGCAAGATCTTCCCGGAGATCGTCGACTTCCACCTGCCGCCGGAGGCCTGCTCCTACCGCATCGCCGTGGTCTCGATCCGCAAGCAATACCCGGGGCATGCGCGCCGGATCATGATGGCGGTCTGGTCCTACCTGCGGCAGTTCACCTATACCAAGTTCGTGATCGTCACCGACGACGACATCGACGTGCGCGACTGGGCGCAGGTGGTGTGGGCGATGTCGACGCGCGTGGATCCGGCGCGCGACACCATGCTGGTGGAGAACACGCCGATCGACTACCTGGACTTCGCCAGCCCCGTTGCGGGCGTGGGCTCGAAGCTCGGCATCGACGCCACCAACAAGCTGCCCGGCGAGACCAGCCGCGAGTGGAGCCGGCCGATCGTGCCGGACCGCGACGTCGAGCGGCGGGTGGACGTGCTGTGGAGCGGAGTGATGGCCGAGTCGGCGTCGACCTGATCCAGGTCAAGGACGCTGGCGCAACGCGGCGGCGACGATGCCGCATTCATCGCCCTGGAGCCCCCGCATGCAACTGGTCTGTCCCGCCGGCAATCTGCCGTCCCTGCAGGCGGCGGTCGACGCCGGCGCGAACGCCGTCTATGCCGGCCTGCGCGACCAGACCAACGCCCGCGCCTTCCCGGGGCTCAACTTCAGCAACGACGAATTGGCCGCCGGCATCCGCTACGCGCACGCCAGGGGCGTGAAGGTCTACCTCGCGCTCAACACCTATCCCGACAGCGCGCGCGTGGCGCAATGGGAGGCCGCGGTCGACACCGCCGCGGGACTCGGCTGCGACGCGATCATCGCCGCCGAGATGTCGGTGCTCGACTACGCCGCGCGCAGGCATCCGCAGCTGCCGCGCCACCTGTCCGTGCAGGGCTCGGCGACCACCGCGCCGGCGCTGCAATACGCCTTCGAGCGCTTCGGCATCAGCCGCGCGGTGCTGCCGCGGGTGCTCTCGATCCAGCAGGTGGAGCGCCTGTGCGAGCGCGCGCCGGTGGCGATCGAGGTCTTCGCCTTCGGCAGCCTGTGCATCATGGTCGAGGGTCGCTGCCAGCTCTCGAGCTACGTCACCGGCGCCTCGCCCAACCGCCACGGCGTGTGTTCACCGGCGAAGTTCGTTCGCTGGGACGAGTTCGACGACGGCAGCCGCACCGCGCGCCTCAACAACGTGCTGATCGACCGTTTCCAGCCCGCCGAGCCGGCCGGCTATCCGACCGTGTGCAAGGGCCGCTTCGACGTCGGCGGCGAGATCTTCCACGCGCTGGAGGAACCGACCAGCCTCAACACGCTCGAACTGCTGCCGCGGCTGGCGCAGGCCGGCGTCGCCGCGCTGAAGATCGAGGGCCGCCAGCGCGGCGCCGCTTACGTGGCCTCGGTCACCCGCACCTGGCGTGCGGCCATCGACCGCCTTCGCGCCGATCCCGCCGCGTGGACGCTGCAGGAACGCTGGCAGTCCGAATTGTCCGCGCACGCCGAAGGCCACCAGACCACGCTCGGCCCCTACCACCGCGCCTGGCACTGAGCCGGACATCGAAAGGAACCACCGCATGAAGCTGAGCCTCGGCCCGCTGCAGTACTTCTGGCCGCGCGAGCGCAGCCTGGCCTTCTACCGCGACGTGGCCGGCTGGCCGGTCGACGTCGTCTACCTGGGCGAGACCGTGTGCAGCAAGCGCCGCGAGCTGCGCACCGTCGACTGGCTGGCACTGGCCGAGGAGATGGCGGCCGCCGGCAAGGACGTGGTGCTGTCGAGCCTGGCGCTGGTCGAGGCCGAATCCGAGCTGGGCGTGCTGCAGCGCCAGGTCGACCACGGCCGCTTCTGGCTGGAGGCGAACGACGTGTCCGCGGTGCAGCTCTGCCGCCGCACCGGCCTGCCCTTCGTCGCCGGCCCCTCGCTCAGCGTCTACAACCACCGCGCGCTGGCGATGCTGGTCGAGGACGGCCTGCGCCGCTGGGTGCCGGGCGTCGAGCAGGGCCGGCAGCTGATCGAGGAGCTGCGCGAGGGCATGCAGGCCGACGGCCATGCGATGCCGGAGCTGGAAGTGATCGCCTGGGGCCGCCTGCCGCTGTCGTTCTCGGCGCGCTGTTTCACCGCGCGCGCGCTCGACGTGGCGAAGGACCAGTGCGGCTTCCGCTGCATCGACTACCCCGACGGCATGCCTCTGGCCACGCGCGAGGGCCGGCCCTTCCTGCGCATCAACGGCATCCAGGTGCAGGGCGAGGAAACCACCGATCTCGGTCCCGAGCTGCCATCGCTGGCGGCGCTGGGCGTCGACCTGCTGCGCATCTACCCGCAGGCCGAAGGCACGCGGGAGATCGTCGAACGCTTCGACGCCGCGCGCGACGCGTCCACCGCGCTGCCGCTGGTGGGTGCGCGCAACGGCTACTGGCACGGCGAAGCCGGGATGACGCTGGCAGGGCACGGCGCCGGCGGCTGACACTGCGTCCAGGGGCCGACAGAGCGAAAGGCGTCTACCACGGATGACGCGGATTACGCGGATTTACGCGGATCTGGCCGAGGCGGGATTGAAGCGGGGCATGGCTGGAGATGCTTCTGCTTGAGACGGCTTGATCCGCGTAATCCGCGTAATCCGTGGCAACAAAAGCTTTCCCGGAAACAAGGAAGGGGCCGGAACATCCGGCCCCTTCGTGCATCAGCCCGCAGCGGGCGGCAACGTGCCTCCGCCGCCCGGCTTCGCGGCCGGCGCCGGATCGTCCAGGCGCTCGCCCAGCACCCGGCGGACGGTCACGAAGAACACCGGGATCAGCAGCAGGCCGAGGAAGGTCGCGAACAGCATGCCGCCGATCACGCCCGTGCCCAGCGCGTGGCGCGCGTTGGCACCGGCGCCCGACGACAGCGCCATCGGCGTCACGCCCATGATGAAGGCGAAGGACGTCATCAGGATCGGACGCAGGCGCATGCGCGCGGCCTCGATCACCGCCTCGCGCAGCGGCTTGCCCTGCGCGCGCTCCAGCACCGCGAACTCGATGATCAGGATCGCGTTCTTCGCCGCCAGGCCGATCACCGTGACCATGCCGATCTTGAAGAAGATGTCGTTCGACAGCCCCGGGCGCAGCATCGTGAACACCACCGCGCCGAGGATGCCCAGCGGCACGATCAGCAGCACCGCCACCGGGATCGACCAGCTCTCGTACAGCGCCGCCAGGCAGAGGAACACCACCACCACCGACAGCACCAGCAGCAGCGTCGCGGTATTGCCGGCGATGATCTCCTGGTAGGACATGCCGGCCCAGTCGTAGCCGAAGCCCGCCGGCAGCTCCTCGGTGACGATGCGTTCCATCGCGCCCATGGCCTCGCCCGAGCTGTGCCCCGGCGCCTGCGAGCCGACGATGTTCACCGCCGAGTAGCCGTTGTAGCGGGTCAGCGACGGCGTGCTCATCGTCCACTGCGCATCGACCACGTTGGACAGCGGAATCATGCTGCGCTCGCCGTCGGCGCCCACCGGGCCCGGCGTGTAGTAGCGCGCCAGTGAACCGGGATCGGTGCGGTAGGGCGCGTCGGCGCGCATGTTGACGCGCTTCACGCGGCCGTCGGCGAAGTAGTCGTTGACGTACACCGGCGCCAGCATCAGCTGGATCGCGCTGTAGATGTCGCTGACCGACAGCCCCATCGCCTGCGCCTGCACGCGGTCGACGGTGAGCTTGAGCTGCGGGGCGTCCTCGAGCGTGTTGGGGCGCACCGCCGTCAGCGCCGGATCCTGGGCCGCCGCGCCGAGCAGCTGGTTGCGCGCGGCGGTCAGGGCCTCGCGGCCGAGTCCGGCGCGGTCCTGCAGGTACATGTCGAAGCCGCCGAACTGGCCCAGGCCCTGCACCGTCGGCAGGTTCACCACGAAGATCTGCGCGTCGCGGATGCCGTACAGGGCGCCGTTGGCGGCCTGCAGGAAGTCCTGCACGGTGCCGTCGCGGTCGTCCCAGTCCTTGAGCTTGATGAAGGCCATGCCGACGTTCTCGCCCTGGCCGATGAAGCTGAAGCCGGCGACCTGCATCATGCTTTCGTAGCCGTCGACCTGCTCCAGCGTGGCGCGCACGTCCTCGAACACGGCCTGCGTGCGCTGCAGGGTGGAGCCCGGCGGCAGCTGCACGATGGCCATGGCGTAGCCCTGGTCCTCCTCGGGCAGGAAGCTGCCCGGCAGGCGCGTGAACAGCAGGCCGGTCACCACCACCAGCGCGGCGAACACCAGCATCCAGCGCGGGGCATGGCTGATCGCGCTGCCGATGTGGCGCACGTACACCGCCGCGACCCGCTCGTAGTACCTGTTGAAGGTGCGGAAGACGACGTTGCGGGGCTTGCCCGTTCCCTCGCCGTGGTGCACGTCGGAGGCCTTGAGGAAGCTGGCGCACAGCGCCGGCGTGAAGCCCAGCGCGAGGAAGGCCGAAAAGCCCATCGCCACCGCGATCGTGATCGCGAACTGCTTGTAGATCTCGCCCGACGCACCGCCCTGCAGCGCGCTGGGAATGAACACCGCCGCCAGCACCACGGTGATCGCGACCACGGCGCCGGTGATCTGGTCCATGGCCTTGATCGTGGCCTCGCGCGGTGCCAGGCCCTCCTCGGTCATGATGCGCTCGACGTTCTCGATCACCACGATCGCGTCGTCGACCACGATGCCGATCGCCAGCACCATCGCGAACAGCGTCAGCTGGTTCACGGTGAAGCCCAGGATGCTCAGGCCCAGGAAGGTGCCCAGCAGCGCCACCGGGATCACCAGCGTCGGGATGATGGTCGCGCGCAGGTTCTGCAGGAAGATCAGCATCACCAGGAACACCAGCACCACGGCTTCCAGCAGGCTCTTCACCACTTCCTTGATGGAGATGGTCACGAACGTGGTGCTGTCGAACGGCGAGAACCATTCCACGCCCTGCGGGAAGCTGCCCTGCAGTTCGTTCATGCGCGAGGTCACGCCCTCGGCCACGGTGAGCGCGTTGGCGCCGGGCAGCAGCTGGATGGCGAAGGCGCCCGTGGGCTGGCCGTTGAACTTGGTGTCGAAGCCGTAGCCCTGCGCACCGATGTCGATGCGTGCCACGTCCTTCAGCCGCACCGTGCCGCCATCGGCATCCGCGCGCAGGATGATGTCGCCGAACTGCTCCGGCGTGGCGAAGCGGCCCTCGGCCGACACCGTCGCGGTGAAGCCCTGGCCCTCCGGCGCGGGGTCGGAACCGATCGAGCCCGCGGCGAACTGGACGTTCTGCCCGCGCACCGCCTGCAGCACCTGGCTCGCCGACAGGCCGTAGCCCTGCATCCGGTCCGGGTTGAGCCAGATGTTCATGGCGTACTCGGAGCCGAACTGCTGGGTGCTGCCGACGCCGGGCACGCGCGAGATCTGCTCGAGCACGCTGGCGCCGATCAGGTTGTTGAGCGCGTTGCGGTCGAACGCGGGGTTCGACGAGCGCATGCCCACCACCATCAGGAAGCCGGCGTTGGCCTTGGCCACCACCACGCCCTGCTGGGTGACCTCGCTGGGCAGGCGCGGCGTGGCCAGCGCGACCTTGTTCTGCACCTGCACCTGGGCGATGTCGGGATCGGTGCCGGTCTGGAAGGTGAGCGTGATGCTGGCGCGGCCCGACGAGCTGGAGCTCGAGCTGAAGTACAGCAGGTTGTCGATGCCGGTGAGCTGCTGCTCGATCACCTGGGTGACCGCGCGCTCGGTGGTGGCGGCGTCGGCGCCGGGGTAGGTCGCGCCCACGGTCACCTGCGGCGGCGCGACGTTGGGATACGACTCGACGCCCATGTTGAGCAGCGCGATCACGCCCGAGAGCGCGATCAGGATCGAGATGACCCAGGCGAAGACCGGATGGTCGATGAAGAAACGAGGCATCGGCGTCAGTCCTGGCGACCGCTGGCGGCATCACCGGCCGACGCTGCTTCTGCGGCGTCGGCGGCGTCGGCCGCGTCGGTCGCCGGATCCGCCGCATCCGGATCGGCTGCGCCTTCGCCTACGCCCGGCGTCACGCCCGCGGCAGCGTCCTGGCCACCCGGTGCGGCCGCCGGCTGCGCTGGCGCCGCCGTCGCCGGCTCGCCCACGCGCGCGCGCTGCAGGCCCGACACCACCACCTGGTCGCCGGCGGCCAGGCCATCGGTCACGATCCACTGGCCGGCCTCGGCGCGGGCCGTGGTGACGTCCTTGCGGGCCACGTTGCCATCGGCGCCGACCACCAGCACGTAGGGGCCGTTGGCGTCGCGCTGCACCGCGGCCTGCGGCACCTGGAACACGCCGTGCTGCACGCCCAGCGTGGCCACCAGGGTCACGTAGGTGCCTGGCAGCAGGCGCCGGTCGGGGTTGGGCAGGGTCGCGCGCAGGGACACCGCGCCGGTGTCCGGATCCACGATGTCGCCGGAGAAGTCCATCTCGCCGGGGTGCGCGTAGACGCTGCCGTCGGGCAGCAGCACCTGCACCTCCACCGGCCCGTCGCGGTCCAGCTGCATGCCGCGGATCCGGTCGAGGTCGCCGGCGGCCATGCTGAAGTTCACGTACAGCGGGTCGATCTGGTCGACCGTGGTCAGCAGCGTCGCCGTGCCCTGGCCGACCAGCGCGCCCTCGGTCACCTGCTGCTTGCCGGCGCGGCCGGCGATCGGCGCGCGCACGGTGGCGTAGCCGAGATTGATGTTGGCGCTCTCCACCGCCGACTGCGCGGCCTGGACGGCGGCGTTGGCGCTGCGCTCCGCGGCCAGCGCGTTGTCGAGGTCGGACTGCGAGATGTACTTCTGCGGCGCGAGGCTGCGCGCGCGCGCCGCGGCGGCGCGGGCGTTGGCCTGGTTGGCCGTGGCCTGGGCGAGCGCCGCCCGGGCCTCGCCGGCGGCGGCGCGCAGCGGTGCCGGGTCGATCTCGAACAGCACCTGGCCTTCGGCCACGTCGCTGCCCTCCTGGTAGACGCGGCGCTGGACCACGCCGGGCACGCGCGCGCGGACATCGGCGCTGCGATAGGGCGCCAGCCGGCCGACGAGGTCGAGGCGCAGCGGCGCATCGGTGGGCTGCACCGCCACCACGCCCAGTTCGGGCGGCGGCGGTGCCTGTGGCGCGTCCTCCCCACCGCAGGCCGCCAGTGCCGCGAGCAGGATCGGGATCAGGGCGATGCGGCGCATGAGGGGTCCTTGGGGGAGATTCTGAACCGGAAAGTATGGCATCGCCTTGCCGCCGCGGACGTGCAGGAAGTCAGGGACGCGGATCGGCGCGCATTCACCCGCCTTCGGCGATGACGGAGGCCGCGGACGCCAGGTTCGACGCCAACGCCGCCGGGTCGGCGGGCGCCGGCGTCCAGGGCAGGACGCCCAGACAGGGGACGGGCAGCGCGTCGCGCAGCAGGGCGAGATAGTCTTGGCCGCGCCCGAAGCCCGGATCGACCGCGCTGGCGATCCAGCCAGCCAGCCGGCAGCCATCGCCCTGGATGGCGCGCACCGTGAGCCGGGCGTGGCTCAGGCAGCCCAGGCGCAGGCCCACCACCAGCAGCACCGGCAGCTCGAGCGCGTGCGCCAGGTCGGCGTGCTCGATGCCGTCGGCCAGCGGCGACAGCCAGCCGCCCGCGCCTTCGACCACGACCACGTCCGCGCGCGACGCCAGGCGCGCATGCGCCGCCAGCATGGGCGCCAGCGCGACCTCCACGCCCGCCGCGCGCGCGGCCAGCTGCGGCGCGGTCGGCTCGGGCAGCGCCCAGGGATTGACGTCGTCGTAACCGGGTACGGGATCGCTGGCCGCCTGCAGCGCCAGCGCATCCTCGTTGCGCCATCCTTCGGGGGTTGCGTCGCAGCCTGCCGCGACCGGCTTCATCCCCACCGCGCGCAGGCTGCGCGCCCGCAGCGCATGAAGCAGGACCGCGCTGGCCAGGCTCTTGCCGACGCCGGTGTCGGTCCCGGTGACCAGGACCCCGCGCGTTACACTCGTCTGCATGTTCACCACGCAAAGTCTAAGCGGCGACAAGCCGCAACAGTACGCCGGGCTTGCCGCACAGGCACGCGCCCTGCTCGCCGGCGAACGCGACCGCATCGCCAACGCCGCCAACCTCTCGGCGCTGGTCTACCACGCGCTGCCCGACCTCAACTGGGTCGGCTTCTACTTCTTCGACGGCACCGAACTGGTGGTCGGCCCCTTCCAGGGCCAGCCGGCCTGCGTGCGCATCCCGCTCGACCGCGGCGTCTGCGGCGCCGCGGCCAGCTCGGGCGAAACCCAGCGCGTCGAGGACGTCGAGGCCTTCCCCGGCCACATCGCCTGCGACGCCGCCTCGCGCTCGGAACTGGTGGTGCCGCTGTTCCGCGACGGCGCGCTGGTCGGCGTGTTCGACCTCGACAGTCCGGTTCCGGGCCGGTTCGACGTTGATGACCAGCGGGGACTCGAGGAGATCGCGCGCGTGTATCTGGACTCACTGGCGACATGAGCGCACCGCCGCTCAAGATGCGCAATATCGGGCCGAAATCGGCCGCATGGCTGCGCCAGGTCGGGCTGAGGACGCCCGAGGACCTGGTCGAGGCCGGGCCGCTGGAAGCCTTCATGCGCATCAAGCGCGCCGGCTTCAAGCCCAGCCTGAACCTGCTGTACTCGCTCGAAGGCGCGCTGCGCGACTGCCACTGGCAGGACGTGCCGGAGGATCGTCGCGCCGAACTGGTGGCCGCGGCCGAAGAGGCGATCGCCGAGCTGCCTGCGCCGCGCAACCGCCCGCCGGCGGGGCCGGTGACCACCACCGTGATGCACGACGACGACGCCAGCTGAGCCGGCCCGCCCGCCGGAACGCCGGGCCGCTCCGCACGGTCGCACCCACCCTGATCGCATCTGCCCGCCTGTAGGAGCAGCTACAGCTGCGACCGGCGTGGCTCGACGCGAGGACCGCGGTCGCAGCTGTAGCTGCTCCTACAGGGGATGAACGGGCACTCCCGCCGCCAGCACCAGGGCCAGCAGCAGCAGGGTTTCCATCGCCTCGATGCTGGCGCCCAGGCAGTCGCCGGAGATCCCGCCCAGCCGGCGCCGCCAGTACGCGCCGATCAGCGGCACCAGCGCCAGCGCCACCAGCAGCGGCGGCACCACCACGAGGCTCAGCGCCGCCAGCGCCAGCGCCCACAGCCACACCGCGCGCATGCCCAGCTTCCAGGAGAAGCGCTCGGCCATGCCGGCCTGCTGGATCGGCGGCAGGCGGCGACTCCACCACAGGGTGCCCCAGCGCGCCCAGGCCGGCAGCAGCGCGATGCCCCACCACCAGGCGGCGCCGGCCAGCTCGGCCAGCAGCACCAGCTTCAGCAGCAGCTGCACGACCAGGCTGACCGCGCCGAAGACGCCGATGTGCGGATCCTTCAGCACCGCGAGGAAGCGCGCCGGATCGCGGTGCGCCGCGCCCATCGCGTCGGCGACGTCGCTCATGCCGTCCAGGTGCAGCGCACCGGTCACCCAGGTCCACAGCGCCAGCGCCAGCACCGCGGCCAGCCACGGACGGTCGTCGAAGGCCCACAGCGGCAGCGCCAGCAGCAGGCCGATCGCGATTCCGACCAGCGGGTGGTAGACCGCCGAATGCGTGAGGTCGTCGTCGCGGAAGTCGTGCACCTGCGGCGTCGGCAGCCGGGTCAGGAACTGGAAGGCGAGGATCATGCGGCGCAGGCTCATGGCTGGGCGAGCTCCAGCAGTTCGCCCCAGGGGCGGCCGTCATCGCCCGTTTCCACGCGCAGGCGCAGGCGGGTGCCGTAGTCGATGCGCAGCGCCCACGATGCCGCCAGCGGCAGGCCGCAGGCCTGGACCAGGGCCATCCGCAGCGGGCCGCCATGGCTGACCACGAGCACCGGCTCATCTTCGGCGCTGGCGCCAGCCGCCGCGCAGACCAGCAGTGCGCGCAGCGCCGCCGCGATGCGCTCGCCGAACACATCCCAGCGCTCGGCACCGGGCGGCGGATGGCGCAGCGGATCGGCGTGGAAGGCGGCCACGGCGGCCGCCGGGAGCTCCGCGCCGCGCCGGCCGTCCCAGTCGCCGAAGTCGTACTCGGCCCATCGCGGCTCGGTCTCCACCGGCAGGCCCAGCGGCTTCGCCAGCGCCAGCGCGGTGTCGTGGGCACGACGCAGCGGCGAAGCGAGCACCCGCGACCAGCCGATGCCGGCATGGCGCCGGCAGGCCGCGTCGGTGGCGCCCACGACCAGCGCCGGATCGCTGCGGCCGTCCATATGGCCGCGGCGTCCGGTGTCGGCGTGGCGCACCAGGTCCAGGATCACGCCGGCGATGCCCCGGCCACCGCGGCCTCCTCGAAGGTCGCCATGTCGTTGTGCAGGGCGCAGGCCAGGCGCAGCAGCGGCAGGGCCAGCGCCGCGCCCGAGCCTTCGCCCAGCCGCAGGTCGAGCCGCAGCAGCGGCGTGGCGTCCAGCGCTTCGAGCAGTCGCGCATGGCCGCGCTCGGCCGAGCAGTGCGAGAACAGCAGCCAGTCGCGCACGCCCGGGTTGAGGCCCACTGCCACCAGCGCGGCGGCCGACACGATGAAGCCGTCGACCAGCACCGGAACGCCGCGCTGCGCGGCGGCCACCATCGCACCGGCCATGGCCGCGATCTCCAGCCCACCGACACGCCGCAGCGCTTCGAGCGCGGGCGTCGGCGCGGCGGCGATCGCACCGCCATGCAGGGCCAGCGCGCGCTCGATCACCCGCTGCTTGCCTTCGATCCGGGCGTCGTCGAGTCCGGTCCCGGCGCCCACCAGCCCATCGGCCGGCAGCGCGGCCAGCGCACAGGCCAGCGCGCTCGCCGGCGTGGTGTTGCCGATGCCCATTTCGCCCAGCAGCAGCAGGTCGGCATCCTGGCCGGCCTCGTCAACGGCGCGGCGTCCGGCCTCGAGCACGTGCGCCACCTCGACCGCGTCCATCGCCGCCTCCGCGCTAAGATCGCGGGTGCCGCGGCAGGGCTTGTCGACGGTAGCGCCGGGCACCGGACCCTCGGCCAGGGTGCCGACGTCGCGCAGGTGCAGCGGCAGCCCCAGCTCGCGCGCCAGCACCGCGATGGCGGCGCCGCCGGCGGCGAAGTTGGCGAGCATCTGCACGGTCACCTCGGCCGGGAACGCGGAGACGCCCTGCGCGACCACGCCATGGTCGGCCGCGAACAGCAGCACCGGCACCCGGGCAGCGCGGGGACGGTCACGGGCCTGCATCGCCGCCAGCTCGACGGCCAGGGTTTCCAGGCGGCCCAGCGCGCCGGGCGGCTTGGTCAGGCAGGCCTGTCGCGCTTCGGCGCGCTCCGCGTGCTCGCGCGAGAGGACCGCGCAATCCCCGCTCCACCACGCTCCGGCCATCCGACACCCCCAGTGAAAGAGGCCCGCATTCTATCGGCCGCGGTGTCCCGCGACCCGGGCGCGAAAGCTTTGGCGCCGCCGCCGGCGATCGCTTAGACTGCGCCCCACTTCTGGTGACCCGCGGGGATTCCTCCAAGGGTTGAAACGGGAAGCCGGTGACCTTCATCCCAGCCACGGCTGGCAAAGCATTCCGGCGCTGCCCCCGCAACGGTAGGCGTGGAACACCCCGGCAAACCGCCACTGTGCATCCGCACGGGAAGGCGCCGGGGCCGGGCGTCACGGTCGGTCCGCTGATCGCAATGCCCTTCCCGCAAGCCCGGAGACCGGCCAGGAGGACGACTGGTTGCGATGCGGAGGGCATTGCGGCGGCAGCGCGCGCCGTGCCGAAGCACGTCAACCCCTTCCGTCGATCTCCGTGACCGCAGCCCCCAACGACACCGTCGCGCGGGCGTGCGCGACGCATGGAGACACCGATGAAGCTGCAGCACCAGATCCTGACCACCGCCGTGGCGCTTGCCCTGTCCCCGGCCGCACTGGCCTCGGGCGCGATCCAGGCCACCGACCTCGACACCATCGTGGTGACCGCCACCCGCACCGCCATCAATGCCCAGGACAGCAACGTCCCGGTGCAGGTGATCGACCGTGCGGTGATCGAGCGCAGCCAGGCGACCTCCCTGGTCGACCTGCTGCGCGGGCGCGCGGGCATCAACCTCGCCAACCAGGGCGGGCCCGGCAAGCTGTCCTCGGTGTTCCTGCGCGGCACCGAGTCCGACCACGTGCTGGTGATGGTGGACGGCGTGCGCATCGGCTCGGCCACCTCGGGCATGGCCGCCTTCCAGGACCTGCCGCTGGACCAGGTCGAACGCATCGAGATCGTGCGCGGGCCGCGCTCGAGCCTGTACGGCTCCGAGGCCATCGGCGGCGTGATCCAGATCTTCACCCGCCGCGCCGCGGCCGGCGAAGGCCTGCGCTCCAACTTCAGCCTGGGCGTGGGCAGCAACAGCCTGCGCCAGGCCAGCGCCGGCATCGGCAATACCGGCGAGCGCGGCTGGTTCCAGGCCCAGGGCGCCTGGCAGCGCACCGACGGCATCGACTCCTGCCGCGGCACCGCCGCGGGCTGGGGCGCGGGCTGCTTCGCCGACGAGCCCGACCGCGACGGCTACCGCAACAGCTCGGTGAGCGTGCGCGGCGGCGGCAAGCTCGGCGACACCGTCGAACTCGAGGGCCATGCGCTGGTGGCCGACGCCTTCAACGAGTACGACGGCAGCGTCTTCGGCGGCAACGAGGCCGACACCCGGCAGCAGGTCTTCGGTGGCCGCATGGGCTGGCGCCCGGACCAGGGCACCGAGGTCAACGTCCGGATCGGCCGCGCCGACGACAACGCCGACAACCACTTCTTCGACCACGCCACCGGCACGCGCACCTTCGCCAGCACCTTCGACACCCGCCGCGACACCGCGTCGGTGCAGGGCGACTTCACCGTGGGCGAGGAGCAGGTCCTCAGCGCCGGCATCGACTGGATGCGTGACAAGGTCACCAGCAGCACGGAGTTCACCGTCCGCGACCGCGACAACACCGGGCTGTTCGTCGCGTACCAGGGCGGCTTCGGCGCGCACAGCCTCGAGGCCAGCCTGCGCCACGACGACAACGAGCAGTTCGGCGGCCACTCCACCGGCAGCCTCGGCTACGGCCTGGAATTCGGCGACGGCTTCCGCTTCACCGCCAGCGCCGGCACCGGCTTCAAGGTGCCGACCTTCAACGACCTCTATTACCCCGGCGGCTGGGGCAATCCGGACCTCGAGCCCGAGGAGTCGAAGACGCTCAACCTCGGCATCGCGCAGTACGGCGAAGGCTGGAACTGGACCTTCAACGCCTTCCAGACCGACGTCGAGGCGCTGATCGGCTACGACCTGGACTTCGCCCTGGTGAACGTCGACGAGGCGCGCATCCGCGGCGCCGAGCTGACCGGCTTCGTGTCGCTGGCCGGCTGGGACCTCAACGCCGAAATCAGCCACATCGATCCACGCAATGAAAGCGCCGGCAGCAACCACGACCACTGGCTGCCGCGGCGGTCGCGCAACACCGCTCGCGTGGACGTGGACCGGGCCTTCGGGGCGTTCCGCGTGGGCGCGAGCGCCTTCGGCAGCGGCGCGCGCTACGACGACGCCGCCAACCTGGTGCGCCTGCCCGGCTACGGCACGCTCGACCTGCGCGTGGAGTACGCCATCAACGCCGACTGGACGCTGCAGGCGCGCGCTTCGAACGTGTTCGACCGCGAGTACGAGACCATCGCCTGGTACAACCAGCCCGGCCGCGAATACGGCCTGACGCTGCGCTACGCCCCCGCCAACTGAGCCCGCGCTCCCCTGTAGGAGCAGCTATAGCTGCGAATTGCTTTGCATGCGGTGGGTCGCAGCTATAGCTGCTCCTACAGCTGCTCCTGCGGGCGGGCCAGGGACGGCAGGGTGGTGAGGTCGTCGAGCACGGCCACCGCACCCGCGCGCTCGAGGTCGAAGTCGCGCGGATAGCCATGGCGCAGCAGCACCAGGTCCATGCCGGCGGCCTTCGCGGCGCCGGCGTCGGCCTCGGAATCGCCCACCATCAGCGTGTCCGCCGCCGCCACGCCGTGCAGCGCCGCCAGGTGCAGCAGCGGCATCGCGTGCGGCTTGCGTTCGGCCAGGGTGTCGCCGCCGACGACGTGCGTGAAATAGTGGTCGATGCCCATCGCCTGCGCCAGCACGCGCGCCATGCGCTCGGGCTTGTTGGTCGCCATCGACATCGCCACGCCGGCGTCCGCCAGTGCATCGAGCGCTTCGACGGTGCCGGGATAGAGGCGTGCGTGGAGCAGCAGGCAGTCCTCGTAGTGGACCATCAGCCGCGGCATCACCGCGTCCACGTCGGCGGTGCTGCCGGCATGGCGCAGTGCGCTGTCGAGCAGCACGCGCGTGCCCAGTCCGATCCACGAGCGCACGGTGGCCTCGTCCTCGCGGGGATGGCCGAGCTCGTCGAGGGTGCGGTTCACCGCTTCGGCGATGTCGGCGGCGCTGTCGACCAGGGTGCCGTCGAGGTCGAACAGGACCAGTGCATAGGGAAAGGACACGCGGCGCCTCCTCGGCATGGGGGGAGCCATTGTCGCCGCGGTGGCGCGCGCGGGCTATTCGCTGACCCGCGCCACCGACAGGTCCAGGCGCGTGGTCGTGCCCTGCCCCGGCCGCGACGCGATCTCCAGCGTCCAGCCGAGATGCCCGCACAGCCGCGAGATCAGGTCCAGGCCGATGCCGCCGCGCTCGCGGCCACCTCCGCCGCGCGCCATCCGCGCATAGATCGCGCTGATCTCCTCGGGCGTCATGCCGTGGCCGGGATCATCGATGACCACGGCGCCACCGTCGACGCGGATGTCGATCTCGCCGCTGTCGCTGTTCTCGATGGCGTTGCGCAGCAGGTTGCCGATCGCGGCCTGGACCACCGGCAGCGGCGCCAGGATCCGGCAGCGCGCGGGCGCGTGCAGCAGCAGCGCCAGGCCCTTCTCGCGCGCCATCGGCAGGTGGTCGTCGATGATCTCGGGCAGCAGCTGCGCCAGGTCGATCCAGTCGCTGGACTGCGCCAGCCGCCCCGGATCCTTGGCCAGCACCAGCAGCAGCGCGATCAGGCGCTCGACCTCGCGCCCCGTGCGGCTGATGCGCGCGATCTGCTGCCGCGCCGCCTCCGGCACGCCGGCCTGCGCGGCCGCCAGCTCGGCCGCACCGGCGATCACCGAGACCGGCGTGCGCAACTCGTGGCTCATGCTGTCGATGAAGACGCGTTCGCGCTCCACGTACTGCTCGTTGCGCACGATGTAGTCGTTGAGCGCCTCGGCGATCACCGCCAGCTCGGTGCTGGCGTCCTCCGGCAGCGCGATGCGCTGGCCAACCCGATCCGGGCGCAGTCCCGCGATGCCCTGCGCAAACGCGCGCATCGGCCGCGTCAGCCGGTCGACGCCCCAGCCGATCGCCAGCCCCAGCAGCGCCACCATCACCAGCATCGCGCCCAGCACGCTGGCGGCGACGAAGAACTCCCGCCGCTCGAAATCGCCGATGTCGAGCGCGAGCGCCCACGGGTGCCCCTCCACCTCGCGCACCAGCACCACCCATTCCTTGCCGTCGAACACCACCTCGTCGTGCAGCCCGGGCGCCAGGCCCCGCAGCGCGTCCGGCAGCGGGCTCGCGGCATCGTCTCCATACAGGAATAGAGTCTCGGTATCGCTCCAGCGCTGGTCAGGCGAAAGCGCGCGCCGGCCTTCGATGTGGTCGAACTCGGCTTCGAGCAGCGACGTCCAGACCAGCTGTTCGGCATGCTCGTTGACGAGGAAGCCGTAGGAGTAGACCGCCGCCGAGACCAGCACCGCGTACGCCAGCAGGCCCTGCACCATCCGCCGCCGCAGGCTGGTCCTAGCCGGCATCGTCGTCCCCGGCCGCTTCGCCCAGGCGGTAGCCGATCCGCGGCAGCGTGTGCAGCAGCTTCACCGGCCAGGCGCCGTCGATGCTGCGCCTGAGCTCGTACACGTGCGAGCGCAGCATGTCGCCGTCCGGGGGATCGTCGCCCCACAGCGCCTGCTCCAGCCGCTCGCGCGTGACCGCGGCCGGGCTGGCGCGCATCAGCACCTCGAGCAGCTTCCGGCAGGCCGGATACAGGTGCAGGCTGCGGCCGGCGCGGGTGACGTCGAGGGTGGTGAGGTCGTAGCGCAGGTCGGCCACCTCCAGCACGCGGCCGCGTCCGCGGCCCCTGGCGCGCGCGACCAGGGCCTCGATGCGGACCTCCAGCTCCGGCAGCTGGAAGGGCTTGGTCAGGTAGTCGTCGGCACCGGCGCGGAAGCCTGCGATCTTGTCGGGCAGCTCGTCGCGCGCGGTCAGCATCAGCACCGGCATGTCGTGGCCGGCCTCGCGCAGGCGGCGCAGCACTTCGCGGCCGTCCAGCCGCGGCAGCATCCAGTCGAGCACCACGGCGTCGTAGGCCTGGGTCGAGGCGAGGTGGTAGCCGGTGGGTCCGTCCGGGGCCGCGTCCAGCACGTGGCCGCGCGCTTCGAAATAGTCGAAGAGGTTGGCGACCAGGCTCTGGTTGTCTTCCACGACCAGCAGGCGCATGGGAAGCTCCGGTGGGAGGGGACAGGCTGCGCGCCGTGACGTCGGAGCGATGTCGGAGGCGGCGCGCTCCGACGATTCTCCCACGCGCCGCCGACCACCATCGCCCGGACACCCGGTCCCCCGATGCAGACGCCGATGCCGCCGCCGCGCCCCGCCCGCACGCCGCTCCCGCCCCGCTGGCTACTGCTGGCACTGCTGCTGTTCGCGCTGGCCGCCGGCATCGGCCTGCGCGATCCCTCGCCGCCGGACGAGCCGCGCTTCGTCCTGGCCGCCAGCGCCATGGTCGACAGCGGCGACTGGCTGCTGCCACGCCGGGGCCGCGAGTTCTATGCCGAAAAGCCCCCGGTCTTCATGTGGATGCAGGCGGCCGCCTGGACCCTGGTCCGCGACTGGCGGGTGGCGTTCCTGCTGCCGTCGCTGCTGGCGGCGCTGGCGACGCTGTGGCTGGTGCGGCGCACGGGCGCGCGGCTGTGGTCGCCGCGGCACGGGCCGTGGGCGGCGGCGGCGCTGTTCGTCTGCCTGCAGTTCGGCCTGCAGGCCAAGCGCGCGCAGATCGACATGGTGCTGGTGCTGATGACCACGCTGTCGCTGTGCGCGCTGCTGCGCTACCTGCTGGACGGATACCGGCGGCGCTGGCTGGCGCTGGGCCTGTTCGCGGCCGGGCTCGGCACCGTCACCAAGGGCGTGGGCTTCCTGCCGGTGCTGGTGCTGCTGCCCTGGCTGTGGCCGGGGCTGCGACGGCGGCGGCCACGTCGGCCCGGTGCGCGCGTCGCCGGCGATGCGGTGCTCGGGCTGGCCGCCTTCGCCGCGGGCGCGGCGGTCTGGCTGGCACCGCTGGGCATCGCGCTGCTGCGCCATCCCGATCCCGCACTGCAGGCCTATGCGCACGAGCTGCTGTTCCGCCAGACCGGCACCCGCTACGTCAACGCCTGGCACCACGTGCAGCCGCCCTGGTACTACGCGCAGGTGATCGCGACCCTGTGGCTGCCGGGCGCCCTGCTGCTGCCCTGGCTGCTGCCGGCCTGGTGGCGGCGCCTGCGCCGCGGCGATCCGCGCCACGCGCTGCTGCTGGGCTGGGCGGCCCTGGTGCTGCTGTTCTTCTCGCTGAGCCCGGGCAAGCGCGAGGTCTACATCTTTCCCGCGCTGCCCGCGCTCTGCCTGGCCGCGGCGCCGCTGCTGCCGGCGCTGCTGCGGCGCGCCGGCGTGCAGTGGCTGCTGTCGGGCTGGCTGCTGCTGTGCGGCGCGCTGCTGCTGGGCGCCGCCGGCAGCGGCCTGTCCGACGCCGACTGGGCGACGCGGCTGGGTGGAACCCGGGGCATCGCGCCGGCCGACATGCGCGCTTTCCATTGGGCGCTGGGCGCACTCGGCGCCGCGGCCTGGGCGCTGGCCGCGGCCTTCCGCGGGCCGCGCGTGGGCTCCGGCCTGCTGCTGTTCACGGCCCTGCTGTGGGCCAGCTACGGGCTGGTGCTGGCGCCGGCGCTGGATGATTCGAGCTCGGGGCGGGCGCTGATGCGCGACGTCTCGGCGCGCATCGGCGTGCAGGGCGAACTCGGCGCGATCGCCTGGCGCGAGCAGCACATGCTGCAGGCCGGCCGCCCGATGCAGGAGTTCGGCTTCAAACAGCCACTGCACCTGCAGTGGCGCGAGGCCGCGGACTGGGTGGCGGCGGCGCCGGAGCGGCGCTGGCTCTGGATGCCGGAGTACGCGCTGGGACCCTGCATCGACCGTGGCCGCGCGCGGATGATCGGCCATGCCAGCCGGCAGGACTGGTGGCTGGTGCCCGGGACCGCGGTCGATCCAGGGTGCAGCGTGCCGCCATTCGCCGCGGACGGGGATTAACGAAGCGCCAACATCGCTCCAACGGCTCTCCGACAGCGGCGCCCGGATCATTCCGCCACCCCACGCTGCCGACGCCTGCGATGCCCACCACCATCTCCACCGCGCCCCGCCACCGTGGCGACGCCCTTGCCGGGACGCAGCCATGACGATGAATCCGTCCCTCGCGCGGCGTCCGCTGCCGCCGGCGCTCAGCGTCGTCGTGCCCGCCTACAACGAAGCCGACAACCTGCCCGCCCTGCTCGACGAGATCGACGCCGCCCTCCGCCACGTCACCCGCTACGAGATCGTCTGCGTTGACGACGCCTCCGACGACGGCACCGCCGCGGCGCTGGCCGCCTGTGCCGCGAACCGCCCGCAGCTGCGCGTGCTCCGCCACCGCGCGCGCAGCGGCCAGAGCGCCGCGCTGCGCACCGGGGTCAAGGCCGCGCGGGCGGAGTGGGTCGCGACCCTCGACGGCGACGGCCAGAACGATCCCGCCGACCTGCCGCGGCTGTTGCAGGCACGCGCGGATGCCGACGACAGCGTGCGCCTGTTCGCCGGCTGGCGCGTGCGGCGCGAGGATTCCGCCAGCAAGCGCTGGGCCTCGCGCATCGCCAACGCGATCCGCACCCGGCTGCTGCACGACGCCACCCCGGACACGGGCTGCGGGATCAAACTGTTCGCGCGCGACGCCTTCCTCGACCTGCCCGCCTTCGACCACATGCACCGCTTCCTGCCGGCGCTGATGCAGCGCGCGGGCTGGCGCACGCTCAGCGTGCCGGTGAACCACCGCCCGCGCCGCCACGGCCAGAGCAAGTACGACAACCTCGGCCGCGCACTGGTCGGCATCAGCGACCTGCGCGGCGTGCTGTGGCTGCTGCGGCGCAATCCCTGCGCCGTCGCGGACGAACGCATCATCCGCAGCGGGGAGCTGCTGTCATGAACGGGACCATCGAAGCACTCGCATGGACCGGCATCGCGCTGACACCGTGGAAGCTGGTCGGCGTGGCCGGCGCCCTGCTGTTCGGCGCGCGCTGGCTGGTGCAGTTCGGCGCCTCCCGCCGCGCCGGACGCGCGGTGGTGCCACGCAGCTTCTGGATCATCAGCCTCTGCGGCAGCGCGATGACGCTGTCGTACTTCCTATTCTCGGACAAGCAGGACGCCGTCGGCGTGCTGCAGAACCTGCTGCCGGCGCTCACCGCGGCCTACAGCCTGTGGCTGGAGCTGCGCCCGACGCGCGCCGCGCCCGCTCAGGCGGATGCGAACAGCGGCGCCTGGACCGGCACGTCGTCGGCATCCCGGAAGCCGGCCAGGCCGACGCCGGCCAGCCGGTAGCGGGTCGAGGCCGGCAGTTGCACGCGATCGCGCAGCGCCAGCGCGATCGCGGTGACCTGCTCCTCCGAGGCCGGTGGCGCGTCGGGGGTGAAGCTGCGGGTGAGGATGCGGAAGTCCGAGGTCTTGAGCTTCAGCACCACGGTGCGGCCGACGCGGTCGGTCTTGCGCGTCGCCGCCCAGGCCTTGGCCGCGAGCGCGCGGATCGCGGGCTCGAGTTCGTCCAGGCGCAGGTCGCTGGCGAAGGTGTCCTCGCTCGAGATCGACTGCACCGGCTGGTCCGGTTCGACCGGACGCTCGTCGATGCCGCGCGCGCGCCGGTACAGGCCGGCGCCGAAGCTGCCGAAGCGCGCCTGCAGCTCCTCCAGCGCGAAGGCGCGGAGGTCGCCGACGGTGGTCACGCCGATGTCGGCCAGCTTCTTCTCCATGACCTTGCCCACCCCGGGGATCTTCGACACCGGCAGCGGCGTCAGGAAGGCTTCGACCTGCGACGGCCTGACCACGAACTGGCCGTCGGGCTTGTTCCAGTCCGACGCGATCTTGGCCAGGAACTTGTTGGGCGCGACTCCCGCCGACGCGGTGAGCGACGTGGCCTCGCGGATTTCGGCGCGGATCATGCGCGCGGACTCGGTGGCGCTGGGCGAGGCGATCTTCGGCTCGGTGACGTCGAGATAGGCCTCGTCCAGCGACAGCGGCTGCACCAGGTCGGTGTGGGCGAGGAAGAGCCCGCGCACCTGCTTCGACACCGCCTTGTAGCGGGCGAAGTCCGGCGGCACGAACACGGCTTCCGGGCACAGCCGCTCGGCGCGCGCGGCCGGCATCGCCGAGCGCACGCCGAACACCCGCGCCTCGTACGACGCCGCGCAGACCACCGAGCGCGCGCCGCGCCAGGCCACCACCACCGGACGACCGCGCAGCGAGGGATCGTCGCGCTGCTCCACCGACGCGTAGAAGGCGTCCATGTCGATGTGGAGGATCTTGCGCATGGCCGCGCGATTATCGCCCACCGACGCCCACCGGCGCCTCCCGACGCCCGCCTGTAGGAGCAGCTAAAGCTGCGACCGTCCTTGTGGCGTGCCGGGGTCGCAGCTGTAGCTGCTCCTACAGGGGGGCGGCTTCGACGGGGAGGGTGACCAGCATCAGGGTGGCGTCGTCCGGGTCCGGAACCACCTGGAAGCCGAGGCGCCGGCACATGGCGAGCATGGTGCTGTTCTCGCGCAGCACCTGGCCCTCGATGGTGGACAGGCCCATCCAGCGCGCGACTTGGATCATCTCCTGCATCAGCCGCCAGCCCAGGCCGGCGCCCTTGAGGTCGGAGCGCACCATGATTCCGTATTCGCCGCGCTCGAAATCGGAGTCGGCCAGCAGGCGCACCGCGCCGAGCATCTCGCCGCTGGCGGCATCGATCGCCACCAGCGCCATCGAGCGCGCGTAGTCGAGCTGCACCAGGCGGGCGATGAAGTCGTGGCTGAAGTCGCGCACGGCGCGGAAGAAGCGCAGGCGCAGGTCCTCGGCGCTGACGTGTTCGAAGAAGCGCCGGAACATGGCGTCGTCCTCGGGGCGCACCGGGCGCACGAAGGCCTCGCGGCCGTTGGACAGCACCAGCGTGCGCTCCAGCTCGGTCGGATACGGGAATACCGCAAAGCGCGGATGGCCGCGGCCGCGATGCAGGCGCGTCGACGGCGCCACCGCGATCCGCGCGTCCACCGCCACCGCGCCCTCGGCGTCGGCCAGCAGCGGGTTGATGTCGACCTCGAGGATTTCCGGGATGTCGGCCGCCAGCTGCGCCAGCTTCACCAGCACCAGGGCCAGCGCGCGCTCGTCGGCGGCCGGCACGTCGCGGTAGGCACGCAGGATCCGCGACACGCGGGTGCGGCCGATCAGCTCGTGCGCGAGGCGCAGGTCCAGCGGCGGCAGCGCCAGCGCCGTGTCGTCGATCACTTCCACCGCGGTACCGCCGCGGCCGAACACCACCACCGGGCCGAACACGGGGTCGTCGGCGATGCCGGCGATCACTTCGCGCGCCTTCGCGCGCAGCACCATCGGATGCACGCTGACGCCGTCGATGCGGGCGTCGGGGCGCAGGGTCTGCGCCCGCGCGATGATCCCCGCCGCGGCCTCGCGCACCGCCGCTTCACTGCCCAGGTGCAGGCGCACGCCGTCGACGTCCGACTTGTGCGCGATGTCGGGCGACAGCACCTTGACCGCCACCCTGCACCCTTCGTCCAGCAGGGGACGGGCGGCCTCGACCGCGGCGTCGGCGTCGGCAGCCAGCACCGGCGCGGCGATGGCGATGCCGTAGGCGCCCAGCAGGCGCGCGGTGGCCGCGGGATCCAGCCATTCGCGGCCTTCGGCCAGCGCCGCGGCCACCAGCGCCTGCGCGGCCGCGCGGTCCACCGCGAAATCCTCCGGCAGGCTGGGCGGCGTCTCCATCAGCGCCGCCTGCGCCTCGCGGTGGCGCACCAGGTACATGAAGCCGCGCACGGCCTCGGCCTCGCTGGCGTAGGTCGGCACCCCGGCAGCCCCGAGCAGACCGGCGGCGCCGCCATCGTCGCCCAGCCATAGCGCCAGCACCGGCTTCTTCGGGGCGCCACGCGGACGCTGCTGGAGTACGCGCACCGTGGCTTCCGCGGTCTCGCGCGGATCCGACAGCACCGTCGGCACGTTGACCGCCAGCACGGCGTCGTTGCCGGGATCGTCGAGCAGGGCCTGCAGGCCGGCGGCATAGCGCGCGCCGTCGGCGTCGCCGAGCAGGTCGACCGGGTTCGCGCGCGACCAGCCGCGCACGAGTTCGCCGTCCAGCCGCGCCACCGTCGCGTCGGCGAGCTTCGCCGGCCGGCCGCCCAGGTCCTGCAGGCGGTCGAGCGCGAGCAGGCCGGTGCCGGCACCGTTGGTCAGGACCGCCAGGCGCTTGCCGGGCACGCTGCCCAGGTGCGACAGCGTCTCCGCCGCGGCGAACAGCTCGTCCAGCGCGTGCACGCGCAGCAGGCCCGCGCGGCGGAAGGCGGCGTCGTACACGGCGTCCGGCGTGGCCAGCGTGGCGGCATGGCTCGACAACGGACCCGGGCGCCGCGCGTGGCGGCCAGGTCGCACCACCACCACCGGCTTGCCGCGTGCGGCGGCGCGCGCCGCGGACAGGAACTTGCGCGCGTCGCGCACGCGCTCGAGATACAGCAGGATCGCGCGGGTGTGGCGGTCGGTGGCGAACCAGTCCAGCAGGTCGCCGAAATCGACGTCGACGGCGTCGCCAAGCGAGACCACCGCGGAAAAGCCCAGCCCGCGCGCGCTCGCCCACTCGATCATCGCCGCGCCGATCGCGCCCGACTGCGACACCAGGGCCAGGTCGCCCTTCGGCGGCCGGTGCGCGGCGAAGCTCGCGAACAGCTTCGAGTGCGGCGTGATCACGCCCAGGCAGTTCGGCCCCACTACGCGCAGCCCGCGCTCGCGCGCGACCGCCTGCAGCGCCGCGTTGTGCGAGCCGGGGCCTTCGCCCATGTCGCGGGTCAGCACGATCAGCGCGCGCGCACCGGCATCGGCGGCGCGCATCGCCACCCGCGCCACCGTGGCCGGCGGCGTGGCCACCAGCACCAGCTCGGGCACGAAGCCGAGCGCGTCCAGGCGCGGCGCGGTCGCCACGCCCTCGAGTTCGGGATAGCGCCTGTTGACCACGCCGATGCGGCCGCCGAAGCCGCCGTCGATGACCTGCCGCAGCACCAGCCGGCCCAGCGAGCGTTCGCGCGGACTCCCGCCCACCAGCGCCACCGAGGCCGGCGAGAACACGGATCCGAGCGCGTAGGTACCCATTCGTGGACGACCGGCCTTGGGGGACCCGACGATACCACCGCCTTCCCGCGGTCCTCGCTTGACGCAGGGCGCGGCGCTGGCCAACCTTCGGCGATGACGATGATGCTGGTCCGCAACGCGGACGTGTATGCGCCCGCGCCGCTCGGACGGCAGGACCTGCTGGTGGGCGGCGGCCAGGTGCTGTGGATGGGCGCGGAGGCCCCCGCGCTGCCGGACATCCTGGCGGCCACGACGGTGGACCTCGCGGGGCGGCGGCTGGTACCGGGCTTCATCGATGGCCACGTGCACGTGACCGGCGGCGGCGGCGAGGCCGGCTTCGCCAGCCGCGTGCCGGCGCCGATGCTCTCGCGCTACACGCGCGGCGGCGTGACCTCGGTGGTGGGGTTGCTCGGCACCGACGACGTCGCCCGCGGCACGCGCGAGCTGGTCGCCGGGATCAACGCCCTGCGCGAGGAAGGCCTGTCGGCCTGGGGCCATGCCGGCGGCTACCACCTGCCGCCGGCCACGCTCACCGGCAGCGTGCGCGCGGACCTGGCCTTCATCGACTGCCTCATCGGAGTCGGCGAACTCGCGATCAGCGACCATCGTTCGAGCCAGCCGACGCTCGACGAGTTGCTGCGCGTCGCCTCCGAGACGCACGTCGCCGGGCTGATGACGGGAAAGGCCGGCATCGTCCACCTGCACCTGGGCGACGGGCCGCGCGGCCTCGACCTCGTGCGCCGCGCGCTCGACCAGAGCGAGCTGCCGCCGCGCGTCTTCAACCCGACCCACGTCAACCGCCGCCGCGCGCTGTTCGACGAAGCCATCGAGCTCGCGCGCCGTGGCTGCTGCATCGACATCACCGCCTTCCCGGTGGCCGACGACGAGGACGCGTGGAGCGCCGCCGACGCCCTGGTCCGCTACTTCGCCAGCGGCGCGCCGCGCGAGCGGGTAACCGTGAGCTCGGACGCCGGCGGCTGCCTGCCCTGCTTCGACGAGCAGGGCCGCGTCTGCAGCATGGAGGTCGGCCACTCCGGCGCCCTCGCCGTGACCCTGCGCGAACTGCTCGCGCGCGGTGTCGCGCTGGAGGACGCACTGCCGGCCTTCACCAGCAACGTCGCCGACCTGCTGCGCCTGCCCCGCAAGGGCCGGATCGCGGTCGGTGCCGACGCCGACCTGGTGGCGCTGGACGACGACGGCGGAGTCACCGACGTGATCGCGCGGGGACGCGTGCACGTGCGCGGGGGCGCCGTGGTGCGCCGTGGTACGTTCGAAACGCAGCACACCTGAAACAGCGGAGCCATTGATGCCAAGCAAGCCCGTCAACGGGGAACAACGCGGCTGGATCATCCCGATCGGCGGTGCGGAGGACAAGGACACGAACCCGCGCATCCTCGCGCGCTTCGTCGAGCTCAGCGGCGGCGATGACGCCGACATCGTGGTCATCCCGACCGCAAGCCGGCTGAAGGACAGCGGCCTCAACTACCAGGCGCTGTTCCGCGAGATGGGCGTGGCCGAGGTCGAGGTGATGGACTTCGACACCCGCCGCGACTGCCAGGAACCCGGCCGCGTCCGGCGCCTGTCCGAGGCCAGCGGCATCTTCTTCACCGGCGGCAACCAGCTGCGGCTGTCGACCATCCTCGGCGGCACCGACATCGCGCGCACGGTGCGCTCGGCCAATGCCCGCGGCGTCACCGTCGCCGGCACCAGCGCCGGGGCCGGGATCCTGAGCGAGCACATGATCGCCTTCGGCAAGGAGGGCTCGTCGCCGCGCGCCAGCAGCGTGCGCCTGGCGCCCGGGCTCGGACTGACCAACCGCTTCATCATCGACCAGCATTTCCGGCAGCGCGACCGCCTCGGCCGCCTGACCGCCGCGCTGGCCTACAACCCCTTCGCGATCGGCATCGGCCTGGACGAGGACACCGCCGCCTTCATCTCGCCCGACGACACGCTCGAGGTCGAGGGCAGCGGCGCGGTGACCGTGGTCGACGCCCACGACCTGCAGTTCTCCTCGATGGCCCACGCCGACGAGGACGATCCGGTCTGCATGCTCGGCCTCGGCGTCCACATCCTGGTCGCCGGCGCCACGTTCAACCTGCACACGCGGCGCGCGTCCGCCGGACGACTCGCCACCCGCAAGACCTGACAAGGCAACCACACATGCGCATCCTCGAACGCACCGTCTACGTTGGCCCGTCGCTGCATGCGCACTTCCCGGTAATCCGGCTGCTGCTCGACCTGGGCGAGCTCGAGCAGTGGCCGACCGCGCGCCTCGGGCCCGGCTTCATCGACGGCCTGGTGGCGGCGCTGCCCGGCCTGGCCGAGCACGGCTGCTCCTACCGCGAGCCCGGCGGCTTCGTGCGCCGCATGCGCGAGGACGACGGCACCTGGCTGGGGCACGTGCTCGAGCACGTCGCGATCGAACTGCAGAACATCGCCGGCGAGGACGTGACCTTCGGCAAGACCCGCAGCGTCGACGGCCGTCCCGGCGTCTACACCGTGGTCTACGAGTACGCGCAGCGCGAGGAGGGCATCGCCGCCGGCGACCTGGCGCTGCGCCTGGTCGCCTCGCTGCTGCCCGACGCGCTGCGCCCGGCCGGCAGCGTGCCCGACGACTGGGCCTGGGACGAGGCGCGCGACGGTTTCATCCGCTATGCGCAGCGGCGCGCGCTGGGACCGTCGACCGCGTCGCTGGTGCGCGCGGCCGAGGAGCGCGAAATCCCGTGGCTGCGGCTCAACGACCGCTCCCTAGTGCAGTTCGGCCACGGTCGCTACCAGCAGCGCATCCAGGCCACCGTCACCGGGCGCACGCCGCACATCGCGGTGGAGCTGGCGAGCGACAAGGAAGAGACCAACCGCATCCTCGGCGCGCTCGGGCTGCCGGTGCCGCGCCAGGTGCTGGTGTCCAGCCAGACCGACGCGATCAAGGCCGCGCGCAGGCTCGGTGGCTCCGTGGTGCTGAAGCCGTGGAACGGCAACCACGGCCGCGGCATCACCATCGACATCCGCGGGGACGACGAGATCCGCGCCGCCTTCGCGGCGGCCCAGGAGCATTCCCGCTCGGTGATCGTCGAGACCTTCCAGCCCGGCGACGACCACCGCCTGCTGGTGGTCGACGGCCAGCTGGTCGCCGCGACGCGACGCACGCCGGGCCACGTCGTGGGCGATGGCCAGCGCAGCATCGCCGCGCTGGTCGACGAGGTGAACCGGGACCCGCGCCGCGGCGTCGGGCACGAGAAGGTGCTCACCCGTATCGAGCTCGACCGCGAGGCCGGCCTGATGATGGCGCGCGCCGGCTACGACGAGGACTCGGTGCCCGCGCCGGGAGAAATCGTCTACCTACGCTCCACCGCCAACCTCTCCACCGGCGGCACCGCCACCGACGTCACCGACCTGATCCACCCCGACAACCGCGAGATGGCGGTGCGCGCGGTGCGCGCGATCGGCCTCGACGTCGGCGGCGTCGACTTCATCACCCCCGACATCTCGGAAAGCCACCGCACCATCGGCGGCGCGATCTGCGAGATCAACGCCGCCCCCGGCTTCCGCATGCACGTCGCGCCGAGCGAGGGCACGCCGCGCGACGCCGCCGGCCCGGTGATCGACATGCTGTTCCCGCCCGGCTCGCCCAAGCGCGTGCCGATCGCCGCGGTCACCGGGACCAACGGCAAGACCACCACCGCGCGCATGCTCGCCCACATCGCGAAGATGTCGGGCCACACCCCCGGCCTCACCACCACCGACGGCGTGTACATCGATGGCAACCGGACGGTCGAGGGCGACATGACCGGTCCGGTGTCGGCGCGCATGGTGCTGCGGGATCCCACGATCGATTTCGCGGTGCTCGAGACCGCTCGCGGCGGCCTGCTGCGCGCGGGCATGGGCGTGACGAAGGTGGACGTAGGCGCGGTGATCAACGTGCAGTCCGACCACCTCGGGCTCAAGGGCATCGACACCCTGGAACAGCTGGCGGAGATCAAGCGCATCGTGGTCGAGGTCGCCACCGAATGCGCGGTGCTCAACGCCGACGATCCGAACGTGCTGCGCATGTCGGGCTACACGCAGGCGCGCACCATCTGCTACGTGACCATGAACCCCGGGCACCCGCTGGTGCGCGAGCACGTGCGCGCCGGCGGCCGCGCCTGCGCGCTGGAGGAAGGCGTCAACGGCCACATGATCACGCTGTACGACAAGGGCACCCAGATCCCGCTGCTGTGGACCCACCTGGTGCCGGCGACGCTCGAGGGGCGCGCGCTGCACAACGTGCAGAACGCGATGTTCGCCGCCTCCATGGCCTTCGCGATGGGCATCCGGCTGGACGACATCCGCCAGGGCCTGCGCACCTTCGACACGACCTTCTTCCAGGCGCCGGGACGCATGAACGTCTTCAGCGAACACCCGTTCAAGGTGCTGTTCGACTACGCGCACAACGCGCATGCGGTCGGGGTCATGGCCGACCTGGCGCAGCGCCTGGACGTCGACGGCCGCCGCATCGTGGTGGTGGCCGGACCGGGCGACCGACGCGACGACGACATCGTCGCCATCGCCGATGCGGTGGCCGGCCGCTTCGACCACTACATCTGCCGCCGCGACGACGGCCTGCGGGGCCGCGACGGCGACGAGGTGCCCAACCTCATCGCCCGTTCCCTGCGCGCGGCGGGCGTGCCGGACGACGCGATCTCGGTGATCCCGGACGAGCAGGCGGCGATCGACGCCGCGCTGCGCATGGGCCGCCCCGGCGACCTGCTGCTGGTGTTCGCCGACGCGCTGGCGCGCTCGTGGAAGCAGATCACGAAGTTCCGGCCGGAAGGCGCGGCCGAGGCGCCGGCCAGGCCCGCGCCGCCGCCGCTGCCCGGCTCCGACACGGCGCCTGCGTTCGAGCTCGAAGGCCTGGTGCGCGAGGAGCGCGGGCTGGTGTTCGCGCCGGACGAGGACAGCGACTGAGCCCGGGATCCACGATGAGCACCGCAGCGCCGCCCTTCGACGACTCTCGCCGCCTGACCGGGCCGAACCTGTATTTCGCCGGCACCGGCGCGGTGCTGGAGACCGGCATCGGCGCGCCGGTCGCCGACGCGCTGCTCGAGGCCTGGACACGGCGCATCGCGCGCGCCCGCGACGCGCTGGGCTGGCCCGACGGCCCCGTGCTGGTGCGCCCGCACGCCACCGGCGCCAGCCTCGCCTTCACCGCGCCCGCCGACGTGCTCTACGCCGCCACCGAAGTCAACGAATGGGCCTGGCTGGACACGCTGGCGGAGGCCGGCATCGACACCGGCGAAGCGGCGCTCCAGCCCGGGCACGCGCCGGTCGGCGACGAGGCCGCGGCCCTGCACCTGCTGCGCGCAGTGGCGGCCGCCGAGCACCTGCCGGGGCTGCCGGCGCTGCGCGAGGCGTCCGCGGTGCACGCGCTGCCGCTGCTGCTCGACGACGAGCGGCTGTCGATCGGCATGGGCACCGGCAGCCGCACCTGGGACAACCACGCCCTGCCCGCGCCGGACGAGGTGCCGTGGCAGGCGCTGCACGCCATCCCGGTGGCCCTGGTGACCGGGTCCAACGGCAAGACCACCAGCGTCCGGCTGCTCACGGCGATCGCGATGGCCCACGGCTGGCACACCGCCAACAGCTGCACCGACGGTCTCTACCTCGATGGCAGGCTGATCGAGGACGGCGACTATTCCGGCCCGGGCGGTGCGCGCACGCTGCTGCGCCACCCCGACGCGGAGGCCGCGGTCCTGGAGACCGCGCGCGGCGGCCTGCTGCGGCGCGGCCTCGGCGTCGAGCGCGCCGATGTCGCCCTGGTGACCAACGTCAGCCCCGACCACTTCGGCGAATACGGCATCCACGACCTGGACGGCCTCGCGCAGGTCAAGCTGACCGTGGCGCGCGCCATCGCCGCCGACGGCACCGTCGTGCTCAACGCGGACAACGCACTGCTGCGCGCGCATGCCGATGCGGTCGCCGCGCAGCTCGCATGGTTCTCCATCGACGACGACCACCCGCTGCTGCGACAGGCCCGCGGCGATGGCCGCGGCAGCTGTGGCGTGCGCGAGGGCCGCCTGCTGCTGTTCGACGGCACCCGCTCCCACGACCTCGGTGCAGTCGCCGACATGCCACTGACGCTCGGCGGACTGGCCACGCACAACGTGCAGAACTGCGCCGGCGCGGCGCTGGCGGCCAGTCGCCTGGGCATCGCGCCGGACACGATCGCCGCCGTGCTGGCCCGCTTCGGCAGCGCGCACGGCGACAACCCGGGGCGCCTGCAGCGCTGGACCCTCGGCGGCGGCGTGCAGGCCTACGTCGACTACGCGCACAACCCGGACGGCCTGCAGCACCTGCTCGAGCTGGTGCAGCGCGCGCGCGATGGCCGGGGGCGCCTGCACCTGCTGCTGGGACAGGCCGGCAACCGCAGCGACGAGGCCATCGGCGAGCTGGCGGCCACGGCCGCGGCGTTCGCACCGGACCACATCGTGCTGAAGGACATGGCGGGCTACCAGCGCGGGCGCGAGAGCGGCGCGGTGGCCGGGGTGCTGCGCGCGGCGCTGCTGCGCAGCGGCGTGCCGGCCGGCGCCATCGTCGAGTGTCTCGACGAAACCGCGGCCGCGCGCCTGATCCTGGCGGATGCGCGCCCTGGCGACAGCCTGGTCCTGCCCGTGCACGGCACCGGCAGCCGGGCGCGCGTGGTCACGCTGCTCGACCAGCTCCAGCGACTGGGCTGGGCCGCCGGCGACGCGCTGCCCCCGGAATCCACTCCGCCGTAAAGCCCGCCCGGCGGGCCGCAGCGTCCCGAACGCAGCGTCCGGCGCCTGCACACGGCCTTCAGGATCCGCTGGCTTACGATGGCCCGACCCGGCATGCGTTCGCATCCCGCCCCCTCGTCCGACGCCTCCGCGCAGGCGTCCACTCCGGAGGACCGACATGGTCTCGACCGCTCCTCGCCGGTACGCACCGGCGTTCCACCCCGTCCACGTGCTGCTGCTGGGCGGCGCGCTCACCCTCTTCCTCGGCGGCCTGCTCAGCGACATCGGCTACGCCCGCACCTACGAGATCCAGTGGCAGAACTTCGCGTCGTGGCTGATCGCCGGCGCGCTGGTGGTCAACGGCGCAGCGCTGGTCTGCGCGCTGGTCGCCCTGCTGCCCGGGCGCCGCACCGCCGCCGCGCTCCCGCACTTCGTGCTGCTGCTGGCGACCTGGATCGTCGGTTTCTTCAACGCGCTGATGCACGCGCGCGACGCCTGGGCCAGCATGCCCGGCGGCCTCGTGCTGTCGGTGATCACCGTCGCCCTCGGCCTGGTGGCGACGTTCTTCGCGGCCCGCGCCCCGCGCATCGGAGGTGTCGAATGAAGCGCCCGAGCCTGCTTGCCATCGCCACGTCCGCCGTGGTCCTCGCGGCCTGCAACCCCGACCCGGGTCCGATGCAGTACGGCAGCGACGTCAACCTGCCCGAACCCAAGCGCGGCATCCTGCCGCAGATGGTGATCGCCGACCCGTCCGAGTGGGGCGACCAGCTGCCGGTGGTTCCCGAGGGCTTCGAGGTGCGCGCCATCGCCACCGGCCTGGGCATCCCGCGCCAGACCCTGGTGCTGCCCAACGGCGACATCCTGGTGGCGGAAGGCCGCGGCGGCAACGCGCCCAAGCTCAAGCCCAAGGACGTGATCGCCGGCCCGATCAAGGCCGCCGGCACCACCGGGGTGAAGAGCGGCAACCGCCTGACCCTGCTGCGCGACGCCGACGGCAACGGCGAGTACGAAGTGCAGACGGTGTTCGCCGAGAACCTCAACGCGCCCTACGGCATGGCCCTGGTCGGCAACGACCTGTACGTGGCCAACCAGGACGCGGTGGTGCGCTTCGACTACACGCCCGGCCAGACCCAGGCCGCCGCAGGCGAGCCCGAAGTGCTGACCCTGCTGCCCTCGGACATCAACCACCACTGGACCAAGGCGATGACGGCCAGCGCCGACGGTCGCTTCCTGTACGTCGGCATCGGCTCCAACAGCAACATCACCGAGCGCGGCATGACCGCCGAGCAGGACCGCGCGATGATCTGGGAGATCGACGTCGAAACGGGCATGCACCGCCCGTACGCGACCGGCCTGCGCAATCCGACCGCGCTGGCGATCCAGCCCGGCAGCGGCCAGCTGTGGGCGGTGGTCAACGAGCGCGACGAGATCGGCCCGGACCTGGTGCCCGACTACCTGACGTCCGTGCGCGACGGCGGCTTCTACGGCTGGCCCTGGGCCTACTGGGGCAACCACGTCGATACGCGCGTGAAGCCGGAGAACCCTGAGAAGGTCGCCGAGTCGATCACCCCGGACTACAGCCTGGGCGCGCACGTGGCTTCGCTGGGCGTCGACTTCTCCAGCCCGGTGATGGGCCCGGAGTTCGCCGACGGCGCGTTCGTCGGCATGCACGGCAGCTGGAACCGACCGGATCCGTCCGGCTACAAGGTGGTGTTCGTGCCGTTCCGCAACGGTCGCCCGGCCGGTGACCCGATCGACTTCGCCACCGGCTTCCGCGACGACGACGGCACCACGCGCGGCCGCCCGGTCGGCGTGACCGTGGATCCGCGCGGCGCGGTGATCATCGCCGACGACCTGGCCAACATCATCTGGCGCGTGTCGCGCGTGGGTGGCCCGGCGGTGGTGCCGGACGCGCCCGTCGACGGCGCCGATGCGGATGCGTCCGCCACCGGCGAAGCGCCCGCGGACGCCGCGACGCCGGACGCTCCGGCGACCGGAACCTAGTCGGCGACGGCCGGGGGGCGCGACGCCCCCCGGCTCCGACGCGCCTTCGCGCGCGTCCGGCCCGGGGCCGCGGCGCCGGGCCTCGCGCCCGCGGATGCGGACGCCTCGCCGGGCTGCAGCACCTGCAGCCCCGCCAGCATGTCGACGTACGCGGTGAAGTGCCGCAGGTAGCCCGGCGACTCCTCCTGCATCAGCCGCAGCATCCGGCTCGCCAGCGCACGCGAGTTCAGCGGGCCGGCATCGGCCGGCGGCGGCACCAGCGCACGGCGGACCTGTTCGCGGCCGCGCAGCTGCGCCCAGAGCCCGCGGACGTCGTCCAGCCCCGGCAGCGCCGGCCATTCCGCCGCACCCGGCAGGCCGGCATCGAGCCCCGCCAGCAGCGCCTCGCGCTCCTTCGACCAGTCCCCGAGCGCGTCGACGAGTCCCGCGACCGCCCCCGCACCGGGTGTCGGCGGCGTGGCCGGCGGAGACACGCCCGGCGCGTCGTCGCGCGACGCCACGCCCTCGCGCTCGCCTTCGGTGGCGGTGCTATCGACCACGCGCCGCCCGCCCGTCCTGCGCCGGCGCCTGCCGCGGCACCGGCGCCATCTCGACGCGGCGGTTGCGCGCGCGCCCCGCCGCATCGGCATTGCTGGCCACCGGCTGCTCGGCGCCGAAGGCCGCGGCGAACACCGACGACGCCGGCACGCCCTGCGCCACCAGCGCGCGGGTGACCGTCAGCGCGCGCTGCGCCGACAGCTCCCAGTTGTCCGCGAAGCGCTCGCTGTCCCCGCGCACCAGCCGGTCGTCGGTGAAGCCGCTGACCATCAGGATCTCGTCGCGCCCGACGAGGTAGCCGGCCAGCGGCGCGGCCAGGCTTTCAAGCAGCTCCTCGCCCTCGGGCTGCAGGCGGTCGGAGCCGAGCGCGAACAGCACGCTGCCGCTGATGCCGATGCGGCCGTCGACCAGGGTGATGCGGCCGCTCGCCAGCGGCGCGGCCAGCGCCTGCTCCAGGGCCTCGCGGCGCTGCTGCTCCGCCTCGCGCTGCGCGACCTCGTCGGCCAGCTTCGTCTCCAGGTGCAGCTGCACGCCGATCACCCCGACCAGGATCAGCACGAACACGCCCAGCAGCACCGACATCAGGTCGCCGAACGCGGCCCAGACCGGCACCGACGCGTCGGCATCGCCTTCGACCTCCAGGCTCATGCCCCGGTCCCGGCGGCAGCGGGCAGCTGGCGCAGCTCGCCGATGATCTGCTTCTGCGCCAGCACGCTCAGGTCGACCAGTTCGCGCGCCTGCGCCACGTAGTAGGCCAGCTGCTCGTCGCCGCGGGTGCCGGCGGCTTCGAGCGCGGCGCCGATGCCTTCCAGGCGCTCAGCCAGCTCGGCGTTGCGTTCGCCGAACTGCTGCACGGCGCCGGCCAGCGCCTCGCCCAGCGCGGCCACGCCGGTGGCGCCGGCGTCCACGCGCGCGACCGCGGCCTCGATCGCGCCGGTGCCGGCGTCCACCCGTTCGCCGAAGCGCGCGCCGGCCTGCTCCAGCAGCGTCGAGGTCGTGGAGACGAGGGCGTCGATCGCGCCGCGCTGCTCGCTGGAGGCGTGGTTCACCGCGTCCAGCAGCGTCGACAGCGTGTCCATGAGCCGCGTGCGCTCGTCCAGCATCGCGGTGTCGCGCGCCATGCTGTCGGACAGCTTCTGGCGGAGTTCGGCCACCACCTCGGCGGCGGCGCGCGGCGCTTCCGACGCCGCCTCAACCAGGGTCGAGATCTCCGCGATGGTCGCGGCGGCGATCGCCTCGAGCCCGCCCTGCCACGCGGCCAGGCGCGCGGCGTCCTGCCCGGCCAGCGTCGACTGCAGGCGCGCATGCGTGTCTTCCAGCCCGGCGAGCAGCGCGGCGGAGCGGCCGTCGAAGGCCTCGCCAGCGGCGTCGAACGCCTGCCGGTGGCGCTCGGCCAGGGCCTCGTGCTGCGCCTGCTGGCGCGCGAGCGCCTCGTCCCAGGCGCTGCCGACCTGCAGCGTCGTGGCCTCGAGCCGCGACGACACCGCCTCGACCAGGTCGCCGGTGCGCTCGGCGAAGCGCTCGCCCGCGGCATCGAGGCCGCTGCGCAGCGACTGCGCCAGCGCCTGCTGCGAGCCCGCCTGCTGCTCCAGGGCCTGCCGCCACAGCGTCGTGGACGCGTCGGCACTGGCCCGGAAGCCGGCGTCCAGCGCGGCCAGCTGGCGCTCGACCGACTCCGCCACGGCGGCGTGCGTGCGCTCGCCCTCGCGCGCGAGCGCCTCCATCGCCGCGGCCACGGCGGGCTGCACGGCCTCGGCCGTGGCGCGCGCGCTGTCGGCGGCGCTGCGCTCGAGGGCCGCGCCGAGCGTGCCGGCCAGCTGCTGCCAGGCCGCAGTCGTGCCGGCGTGGAAGGTCTCCTGCTGCGCCGCCTGGTGCGCGTGCGCGGCCTGCGCCTGCCGCTCCAGCGCCAGCGCCAGCGCGTCCAGGCGATCCACCAGCGCCGGCATCGCCTCCGCCTGCGCCTGCGCCAGGCGCAGGGCCTGGTCGCGCTGGTAGGCGCGGGTGTGCACGTGCAGGCCCTCGACGCCGGTCGCGGCGGCGTCGAGCAGGCGCACGGCCCCGGCACGCTCGCGGCGGCACAGCGCGGCCAGCAGCCCCAGCATCGCCGACGCGGCGACGCCCGCGATCGAGGTGCCGAAGGCCACGCCCAGGCCCTCCACCGGCGCCGCCAGCGAGTCGCGCACGGCCTGCAGGTCGTTCGCCGACTGCAGCGCCATGCCGGTCCCGCGCAGCGTCACCAGCATGCCGAGCAGTGTGCCGAGCATGCCCAGCAGCACCAGCAGGCCGACCAGGTAGGGCGTCAGCGCCGGCGCCGGCAACGGTCCCTGCCCGCTGTCGATGCGCTGGCGCACCGCGCCGCGCAGGCCGGGGTCGAGGCCGCCCAGCCAGGCGGCCAGCCCCTCCGGTCCGGGCGGCGCATCGAGCGCCGAGACCAGGCCCGCGGTGGCCCGGCGGTAGCGGTGCAGCTCCAATCCGCCCAGTACGTACAGCACGCCGATCAGGACGGTGACCGCCAGCGCCAGCGCGTGGCTGCCGACGTAGCCCGCGCCGATCCAGCACACGGCCAGCAGGCCGAGCGCGAACACGAGGGCGTTGGGGAGGGTTCTGTTCATGCGTCGGGACCTGGACTGCGAAGCGCGGCAAGCAGGGCTTCGATGGGTTGGAAGCGGAGATCGAGTTCGGCCAGCAGCACCTGGCGGGCTTCGGCGCGGAAGCGGTCGCGCCAGCCGGCCGGGGCGACCGGGGCCGCCGCACCGGCACCGGCGTCGGCGCCGGCATCCGCGCCGGCGTTGAGGGCATGCAGCCGCTCGAAGCGGGCGACCAGCGCGGGGACCACGGGCACCAGCAGCGCGTGCTCGCGCGGCGCCAGCAGGCCCTCCATCACCGCGTCGACGGCGGCCAGTCGCGCCGGTCCGTCGCCGCGTCGGGCCAGCTGCTCGCGCAGCTCGCCGCGCAGGCGCCCGACGGCCGACTGCAGGTCGCGCTGCAGGCCCTGGCAATGCCGCTGCACCGCGCCCGCGCCGGCGGCGGCTCCCATGCCGTCCTCGCCCGGCCGCGGGCGCAGCGGCCGGGTCCAGTCGCGCGCGTCGTCCTCGATGGCGTCCACCAGGGCGGCGCGCCGCTCGAGGACCCCGGACGCCAGCGCCGCTGGAGCGTCGGGACCGCAGGCGGACGCGGTGCCGTCGGGCGTCATGCCGGCGTGCTCCGCGGCCTCCGGCTCGGGCGCCTGCGGCACGTCATCCAGCGCACGCGACAGCGCCACCGCGCGCTGCCAGTCCAGCCAGTCGCCCAGCAGGTCGGCCGGCGCCTGCGTCGGCTGGACGGGTTCGAGCGCCTCCAGCCGGGCCAGCAGCCTGGGAAGCGTGGCGCCCCGGGCGGGCGCCCGGGAGCGGTGCTGGAGCATGCGGATGGCCAAAAACGACCATTTTAGCGCGTCGCCGGCCGGGGCCGGGGGAACACGGCGAAGGCCCGGTTGCCCGGGCCTTCGCGTCGACGCCATGGCGATGTGGCCGGCCGCGTTACTCCACCGTCACGCTCTTCGCCAGGTTCCGCGGCTTGTCGACGTCGGTGCCGCGCGCCAGCGCGACGTGGTAGGCCAGCATCTGCACCGGGATGGTGTGCACGATCGGGCTCAGCACGCCGACGTGGCGTTCGGTACGGATCACGTGCACGCCCTCGCTGTCGGCGAAGTTGCTGTCCGCATCGGTGAACACGAACAGCTGGCCGCCGCGCGCGCGCACTTCCTGCATGTTCGACTTCACCTTCTCCAGCAGGCTGTCGTTGGGCGCGATCACCACCACCGGCATGTCGTCGTCCACCAGCGCCAGGGGGCCGTGCTTCAGCTCGCCCGCCGGGTAGGCCTCGGCGTGGATGTACGAGATCTCCTTGAGCTTGAGCGCGCCTTCCAGCGCGATCGGGTAGTGCACGCCGCGGCCCAGGAACAGCGCGTGCTCCCTGGGCGTGAAGTGCTCCGACCACATCGCGACCTGCGGTTCCAGGTTCAGCGCGTGCTGGACGTCGCCGGGCAGGTGGCGCAGGGCCTCGATGTACTCGGCTTCCTTCGCCTCCGGCAGGCGGCCATTGACCTTGGCCAGCGTGGCGGCCAGCGCGAACAGGCCCACCAGCTGGGTGGTGAAGGCCTTGGTCGAGGCCACGCCGATCTCGGCGCCGGCGCGGGTGTAGAACACGAGCCTGCTGGCGCGCGGGATCGCGCTCTCGGGCACGTTGCAGATCGACAGCGTCAGGTCCTGGCCCAGCGACTTCGCGTACTTCAGCGCCTCCATGGTGTCGAGCGTTTCGCCCGACTGGGAGATGGTCACCACCAGGTGCTTCGGGTTCGCGACCGCGGTGCGGTAGCGGTACTCGCTGGCGATCTCGACGCTGCAGGGCAGGCCGCTGATCGCCTCGATCCAGTAGCGCGCCACCGAGCCCGCGTAGAAGCTGGTGCCGCAGGCCAGGATCTGGACGCCCTCGACCTCGCGCAGCACGGCATCCGCGTCCTTGCCGAACAGGGTCGGCTCGAAGCCGCCGGCGTCGATGATCGCTTCCATCGTGTCGCCCAGCGCGCGCGGCTGCTCGTGGATCTCCTTCTGCATGAAGTGCCGGTAGGGGCCGAGCTCCAGCGAGGACAGCGAAACGTCGGACAGGTGTTCCTCGCGCTGTACCGGCTGGTCGTCGCCGTCGAACACGCGCACCGCGTCGCGGCTGATCTCGGCGGTGTCGCCCTCCTCGAGGAAGATCACGCGGCGCGTGGCCTGCAGGATCGCCGACACGTCGGAGGCGACGAAGTTCTCGCCCTCGCCCAGGCCGACCAGCAGCGGGCAGCCCATGCGGGCGACCACCATGCGCTCCGGCTCCTTGCGGCTGACCACGGCCAGCGCGTAGGCGCCATGCAGCTCCTTGACCGCGCGCTGCAGCGCGGCGAGCAGGTCCGCGCCGTCCTGGAGGTAGTGGTGGATGAGGTGCGCGATGACCTCGGTGTCGGTCTGCGACTCGAACTCGTATCCCAGCGCCTTGAGCCGTTCGCGCTGCTGCTCGTGGTTCTCGATGATGCCGTTGTGCACCAGCGCGACGCCGTGGCTGACGTGCGGGTGCGCGTTCGACTCGGTGACGCCGCCGTGGGTGGCCCAGCGCGTGTGGCCGATGCCCAGGGTCGCCGCGAATCCCTCGGCCGCGGACGCGTCTTCCATCGCGGCCACGCGGCCGGTGCGGCGCACCCGGCGGATGTCGGCGCCGTCCACGACGGCGATGCCGGCGGAGTCGTAGCCACGGTATTCGAGACGCTTGAGTCCTTCGATCAGGACCGGAACCACATCGCGATCCGCGATCGCACCGACGATGCCGCACATGTCTATAGGACGCCTTGCCTGGGGACTGCACAGTGTAACGGCGAAACCCGTCCGCGCCGTCCGCGCGGACGCGCGAGGTGTCCGCGCGGACACCCGGACACTTGGCAAAAACGTCCACATATCAAGCACTTGAAGTTGGCACGCCGCTTGCGTTGAAGGGATTGACCCCCGAATCGACGCCACCGGACACACCATGGAAACAAGCCGCGCCCGCATCCGCGACACCTCCGGCCAGGACCGCGCGCCGGCCACGACCGCGCCCGCGCGCCGTCGCCTGCGTGATCCGCGGATCGTCGCCGGGATCGCCGGCGCCGTGGTGCTCGGGCTCGCGGCCTGGGTGGCGGCGGGCTGGAGCAGCGGCGGCCGCTCCCACGACGCCTCGCGCATCCGCATCGCCGAAGTCGTGCGCGGCGACCTCGTCCGCGACCTCTCCGCCGATGGCCGCGTGATCGCCGCCAACAGCCCGACCCTGTACGCCATCGCCGGCGGCACCGTGGCGCTGAAGGTGGTGGCCGGCGACGCGGTGGAGAAGGGCCAGGAGCTGGCGGTGATCGACAGCCCCGAGCTGCGCAGCAAGCTGGTCCAGGAAGAGTCGACCCTCGCGAGCCTGCAGGGCGAGGCCAACCGCGCCCAGCTCGACGCCCGCCTCACCCGGTCGGATGCGCAGAAGCTCCTCGACCAGGCGCTGATCGACGAAGTCGCCGCCGAGCGCGACGTCGAACGCTACAAGCGCGCCTTCGAAGGCGGCGCGGTCTCGCGCAACGACTACGACCGCGCGCTCGACGGCCTGAAGAAGGCCGAGATCGGCGTCGCCTCGGCGCGCCAGGACTTCGCGCTGCAGGGCCAGGGCGCCGGCATCGACGCCAGCAACAAGCGCCTGCTGGCCGAACGCCAGGAAGCGGTGGTCGAAGAGCTGCGCCGCCAGGTCGACGCGCTGACCCTGCGCGCGCCCTTCGACGGCCAGGTCGGCCAGGTGCAGATCGCCCAGGGCACCAACGTCGCCGCCAACGCGCCGATCCTGGGCGTGGTCGACCTGTCGCAGTTCGAGGTCGAGATCAAGGTGCCCGAGAGCTTCGCCCGCGACCTCGGCATCGGCATGCCGGCCCAGGTCACCAGCGTCGGCAAGCAATGGCCGGCGGAAATCTCGGCGGTGTCGCCGGAAGTCGTCAACGGCGAGGTCAACGCCCGCCTGCGCTTCGCCGACGGCCAGCAGCCGCCCGGCCTGCGCCAGAACCAGAGGCTGTCGGCGCGCATCGTACTGGACACCCGCGAGGACGTGCTCATGGTCGAGCGCGGGCCCTTCCTCGAGCAGGAAGGCGGCAATTTCGCCTACGTCGTCGACGGCGGCAGTGCGCAGCGGCGGCCCATCCAGGCCGGTGCCTCGAGCCTGTCGGCGGTCGAGATCGTGTCGGGGCTGCAGGCCGGCGAACGCATCGTCGTGTCGGGCAGCGACCAGTTCCAGCAGGCGGACCGCGTCCGCATTTCCGGAGAATGACCATGCAAGCGACCACCGGTTTCCCCCACACCGTGCACTGGGATTCGTTCCAGCTGGCCGATGCGGTGCCGCGCCGCCTGAGCGAGCTGTACCACTTCGACGCCCGCGAACTCGCCCGCCCCACCGCCTTCCCCGCCGACGGCGAGCCCCGCCGCGCGCACGCCCTCCGCCCCTACCTCCCGTCCTCGTCCCTGCCCACCCGGTTCCAGGTCGACTGATGGACACCACCGCCAACACCGCACAGGGAAGCAACGCCATGCTGGACATGCGCCAGGTCACCAAGGTCTACCGCACCGAACTCGTCGAGACGCACGCGCTGCGCTCGCTCGACCTGCGGGTCAATGAGGGCGAGTTCGTCGCGGTCACCGGGCCTTCGGGCTCGGGCAAGACGACCTTCCTCAACATCGCCGGGCTGCTCGAGACCTTCACCGGCGGCGAATTCCACCTCGACGGCGAGGACGTGCGCGGGCTGTCGGACAACCAGCGCAGCCGCCTGCGCAACCAGAAGATCGGCTTCATCTTCCAGGGCTTCAACCTGATCCCGGACCTCAACCTGTTCGACAACGTCGACGTCCCGCTGCGCTACCGCGGGATGCCGGCGAACGAGCGCAAGCTGCGCATCGAGGACGCGCTGGGCATGGTCGGCCTGGGCTCGCGCATGAAGCACTTCCCGGCGGAACTTTCCGGCGGCCAGCAGCAGCGCGCCGCGATCGCGCGCGCCATCGCCGGCAGCCCGCGTCTGCTGCTCGCCGACGAACCCACCGGCAACCTCGACACGCAGATGGCGCGCAGCGTCCTCGAGCTGCTCGAGGACATCAACCAGCAGGGCACGACCATCGTGATGGTCACCCATGACCCGGAGCTGGCCGCGCGCGCGCACCGCAACGTGCACATCGTCGACGGCATGGCCACCGACCTGTCGGTCGAACCCAGCCTGACCCGCGCCTCGCGCGCCGGGCGGGTCGAGGCCGACGCCCGCGCCGCCTCCGAAGCCTGAGGAATCCCGCCATGCTCGCCTACTACTCCAGGCTCGCCCTGCGCAGTTTCCGCCGCAACAAGGTGCTGACCGCGCTGATGGTGCTGGCGATCGCGCTGGGCATCGGCGCCTGCATGACCACGCTCACCGTGTTCCGGGTGCTGTCCGGCGACCCGATCCCGGAGAAGAGCGACCGGCTGTTCTACGTGCAGCTCGACCCGGCGACGATGCGCGGCTTCGTCCCCGGCGAGGAGCCCGCCGCCCAGGTCACGCGCTTCGACGCCGAGACCCTGCTGCGCGAGAAGCGCGCCCTGCGCCAGGCGATGATGACCGGCGGCGCGGTCTCGATCACGCCGGAGAAGGCCGACCTGCCGCCGTTCTATTCCGACGCGCGCTACGCCACCGCCGACTTCTTCGCGATGTTCGCCGCGCCGTTCCTGCACGGCACCGGCTGGACGGAGGGCGACGATGCGTCCAGCGCGCGCGTGGCGGTGATCTCGAAGTCGCTCAACGACAAGGTCTTCGGCGGCGCCAACAGCGTCGGCCGGCCGCTGCTCATCGGCGGCAACGAGTTCCGCGTCGCCGGCGTGCTCGACGAATGGCGCCCCACCCCGCGCTTCTACGACATGAACAGCGACCGCTACGGCGAGCTCGAGGACGTGTTCCTGCCGTTCTCCACCTCGCGCGCGCTCGACTTCGGCCGCAGCGGCAGCATGGACTGCTGGGGCGACTCCGGCGCCGACGAGACCGCGCTCAACGCGCCCTGCGTCTGGATCCAGTACTGGGCCGAGCTCGAGGACGCGTCGAAGGCGTCCGACTACGAGGCCTACCTGGTCAACTACTCCGCGCAGCAGAAGGCCGCCGGCCGCTTCGAGCGCGAGCCCAACGTGCGCCTGCGCAACGTCATGGAATGGCTGGACTTCAACAAGGTGGTCCCGCGCGACGTGATGATGCAGCTGTGGCTGGGCTTCGGCTTCCTGCTGGTCTGCCTGCTCAACACCGTCGGCCTGCTGCTGGCCAAGTTCCTGCGCCGCAGCGGCGAGATCGGCGTGCGCCGCGCGCTCGGCGCCTCGCGCACCGAGATCTTCAAGCAGTGCCTGGTGGAAGCCGGCGCGATCGGCCTGGCCGGCGGCATCCTCGGCCTGGGCCTGGCCCTGCTCGGCCTGTGGGCGGTGCGGCAGCAGCCGTCCAGCTACGCCGAACTCGCGCACCTGGACCTGCCGATGCTGCTGGTGACCTTCGCACTGGCCGTGGTGGCCAGCATGGCCGCCGGCCTCCTCCCCGCATGGCGCGCGATGGACGTCACGCCCGCCATCCAGCTCAAGTCGCAGTGACCCCGAGGAACGACTGATGGACATCCGACCGATCCTGTCCACCCTGCTGCGGCACAAGACCGCGGCCGCGCTGATCGTGCTGGAGATCGCGCTGACCTGCGCCATCATCTGCAACGCGCTGTTCATGGTGGGCGAACGCCTGACCCAGATGCGCGAGCCCAGCGGCGTCGCCGTCGACGAACTGGTGCGCATCCAGATCATCCCCGTCGGCAACGACGCCGATGCCGCCGCGCAGACCCGCTCGGACCTGCAGGTGCTGCGCGGCCTGCCCGGGGTGAAGGCGGCCACGACCACCAATCAGGTGCCGTTCGTGAACTCGTCGTGGAACTCGGGCGTCAACCTGGTTCCCGACCAGCAGCAGCCGACAGTGGTGGCGACCACCTACATGGGCGACGAGCAGTTCCTCGATGCGTTCGGCATCGAACTGGTGGCGGGCCGCTACTTCACCAGCGACGAGCTTGTCCCGAACGACGATTTCAGCGACCCGGAGAAGGAGGTCACGATCCCCGGCGTCGTGGTGACGCGGAAGCTCGCCGAACGGCTGTTCCCGGGGCAGGACCCGCTGGGCAAGGCGATCTACGTCTGGGGCGACACGCCGGTCAGCATCATCGGCGTCGTCGCGCACCTGGTCCGCCCCGGTGCCATGGGCGGCCCCGAAAGCCGCGAGTACACCCTGGTCATGCCGGTGCGCGCCAACTACGACCTCGGCGGCCAGTACATCCTCCGCACCACGCCCGAGCGCCGGCAGGAGGTCCTGGCCAGCGCCAGCGAAGCGCTGCGCGCCAACGGGCCCAAGCGGATCATCATCGAAGAGAACACCAAGACCTTCCGCGAGCTGCGCGACGAGTACTACCAGCAGCAGCGCTCGATGGTCTGGCTGCTCGGCATCGTCTGCATCGCGCTGCTGCTGATCACTGCGCTGGGCATCGTCGGCCTGGCCAGCTTCTGGGTGCAGCAGCGCAGCAAGCAGATCGGCATCCGGCGCGCGCTGGGCGCCACCCGCGGCCAGATCCTGCGCTACTTCCAGACCGAGAACTTCATCCTGGCCACCATCGGGATCGTGATCGGCATGCTACTGGCGTTCGGCATCAACCAGCTGCTGATGGGCCGCTACGAGCTGCCGCGGCTGCCGCTGGTGTACCTGCCGGTCGGCGCGGTCGCGCTGTGGCTGCTGGGCCAGGTCGCGGTGCTGGGACCCGCGCGGCGCGCCGCCGCGGTGCCCCCGGCCGTGGCCACGCGCAGCGTATGATCCCGGAGCCATGCCGACCGTCCTGATCATCGACGACAACCCCGCCGTCGCCACCGCGCTGGACCTGCTGTTCTCGCTGCACGACATCGACACCGTGGCCGCGCAGTCGCCGGACGAGGGGCTGGCGCGGCTGCGGCGCGGCGACATCGACCTGGTGGTGCAGGACATGAACTTCCACGCCGACACCACCTCGGGCGACGAAGGCGTCGCGCTGTTCCATGCCATCCGCGGCCAGGAGCCCGACCTGCCGGTGGTGCTGCTCACCGCCTGGACGCACTTGGAGTCGGCGGTCGACCTGGTCAAGGCCGGCGCCGCCGACTACCTCGGCAAGCCCTGGGACGACCGCCGGCTGCTGGCGACGGTGAACAACCTGCTGGAGCTGTCGGAAGCGCGGCGCGAGCTGGCCCGCCACCGCGGCGCCGAGCGCCGCCGTCGCGACGCGCTGTCGCGCGGCCACGACCTGCGCGGCGTGGTCTACGCCGATCCGGCCAGCGAGCGCCTGCTGTCGCTGGCCTGCCAGGTCGCGCGCTCCGAACTGCCGGTGCTGGTCACCGGCCCGAACGGATCGGGCAAGGAAAAGATCGCCGAGATCGTCCACGCCAATTCGATGGTCAAGGACGGACCCTTCGTCGCGCTCAACTGCGGCGCGCTGCCGGGCGAGCTGATCGAGGCCGAGCTGTTCGGCGCCGAGGCAGGCGCCTACACCGGCGCGGGCAAGGCGCGCGAGGGCAAGTTCGAGGCCGCCGACGGCGGCACCCTGTTCCTCGACGAGATCGGCAACCTGCCGGCGGCCGGCCAGGTGAAGCTGCTGCGCGTGCTGGAGACCGGCCGCTTCGCGCGCCTGGGCGGCAACCGCGAGCGCCAGGTGCGCGTGCGCGTGGTGAGCGCGACCAATGCCGACCTGCCGGCGATGATCCGCGACGGCCGCTTCCGCGAGGACCTGTACTACCGGCTCAACGCGGTCGAGCTGAAGCTGGCGCCGCTGGCCGAGCGCCCCGACGACATCCTGCCGCTGGCGCGCCACTTCCTGCCCGAAGGCCGGCGCCTGGCCGCCGACGCCGAGCGCGCCCTGCTGCGCCACGCCTGGCCGGGCAACGTGCGCGAGCTGCGCAACGTGGTGCAGCGCGCGGCGCTGCTGTCGGCGGACGGGGACATCCGCGCCGACGCGCTGGGCCTGCCGCGTGCGCCGGTGCCGATGGCCGCGCCGCCGTCCACGGTGGACGAGCCGGACCGCGCCGCGATCGAGGCCGCGCTGGCGCGCCACGGCGGCGTGTTGGCGCAGGCGGCGCAGGAGCTCGGGCTGTCGCGGCAGGCGCTCTACCGGCGACTGGACCGGCTCGGGATCCGGCGCGACTGATGGCACGTCTCCCGCGCCTGCCGCTGAGCGTCTCGTTCACGGCCGTCGCCCTGGCCTACATGGCGATCGCCGGCGCGCTGGTGCTGCTGCTGGAGCCGTGGCTGGGATCGCGCTGGCTCGCGCTGCCGGTGGCGGTCGCCCTGCCCCTGCCGCTGCTGCTGTACCACGTCAGGCGCCTGCTGGCGCCGGCGCACTCGCTGTTCCGGGCGCTGGCCGGCAGCGTGGCCAGCTACCGCGACGGCGACTACAGCTTCGGTCTGTCCTGGGAAGGCGGCGGCGAGCTGGGGCATCTGGTCGCCAGCCACCGCGCGCTCGGCGATACCCTGCGCGAGCAGCGCCTGCGCCTGGTGCAGCGCGAACTGCTTCTCGACACCATGGTGCAGAACACGCCGGTGGCGATGCTGCTGGTCGATCCGGGCGGCCACGTGGTGCTGGGCAACCTTGCCGCGCGCAAGCTGCTCGGCGACGGCCACCGGCTCGAGGGCGTGCCCTTCGCCGAGCTGCTCGAGCGCGTGCCCGAAGCCATGCGCGACGCCTTCGCGCGCGGCGGCGACGGCATGTTCACCGTCGGCGACGACGACGACGAGGACATCTACCACCTCTCCCGCCGCCTGTTCCGCCTCAACGGCCGCCGCCACGAGCTGCTGCTGCTGCGTCAGCTCACCGCCGAACTGCGCCGCCAGGAAGTGCAGGTGTGGAAGAAGGTGATCCGGGTGATCAGCCACGAGCTCAACAACTCGCTGGCGCCGATCGCGTCGCTGGCCCATTCCGGCGCCGAGCTGCTGCGCCGCGGCCAGCACGAACGCCTGCCGGCCGCCCTCGCCACGATCGAGGAGCGCGCGCGCCACCTCGAGGGCTTCATCCGCGACTACGCGCGCTTCGCCAAGCTGCCGGCGCCGCGGCTGGAGCCGGTGGACTGGCGCGTCTTCCTCGAGCGGCTGCGCAGCCAGGTCGACTTCGGCATCGAGGGACACGTGGAAGGCCAGGTGCGGGCGGACGCCGCGCAGCTGGAGCAGGCGCTGCTGAACCTGCTGAAGAACGCCCACGAATCGGGCTCGGCGCCCGGCGACGTGCGCCTCGCGCTGCGGCGGCTGCCGGACAGCTGGCGCATCGACGTGCTCGATCGCGGCACCGGCATGAACGAGCCCGTGCTGGCCAACGCGCTGCTGCCCTTCTACTCGACCAAGCGCCACGGCACCGGGCTGGGGCTGGCGCTCAGCCGCGAGATCGCCGAAGCCCACGGCGGCCGCATCGCCCTGGCCAACCGCGAAGGCGGCGGCCTGGGCGTGACCCTGGTGCTGCCCGCCTGAGCTCCGCGGGCGTTCCGAGCCCCGTGGGCGTTCCGAACCCCGTGGGCATTGCCCTGTAGGAGCAGCTATAGCTGCGACCGCATCACTGGAAACTACGGCACCGACAGGTCGCAGCTATAGCTGCTCCTACAGGAGGGGTGATCGCAGGAGGGGTGGTCGGTCAGGAGGGTGCTCAGTCGGGCTTTGGCTTCTTCACGGGGCGCTGCCAGCCTTCGATGCTGAGCTGGCGTCCGCGCGCGATCGTCAGCTTGCCGTCGGGGGCATTGCTGGTGATCACGGAGCCGGCGCCGATGGTGGCGTCGCGGCCGATGGTCACCGGCGCCACCAGCGAGGAGTTCGAGCCGATGAAGGCGCCATCCTCGATCGTCGTGGTCGACTTGTTGGCGCCGTCGTAATTGCAGGTGATGGTGCCCGCACCGATGTTCACGCCGGCGCCGATCTCGGCGTCGCCCAGGTAGCTCAGGTGGTTGGCCTTGCTACCCACGCCCAGGACCGAGTTCTTGGTTTCGACGAAGTTGCCGATGTGCACGCCGTCGGCAAGCACGGTGCCCGGGCGCAGGCGTGCGAAGGGTCCCAGCTGCGCGGCGCCCTCGACCCTCGCGCCCTCGATGTCGCAGTGCGCGCGCACCACCGTGCCGGCGCCGAGCTCGGCGTCGCGGATGCGGCAGAACGGCCCGATGCGCACGCCGTCGCCCAGCACCACGCGGCCTTCCAGCACCACGTCGACGTCGATCTCGACGTCGCGGCCGACGACCACCTCGCCGCGGATGTCGACCCGCGCGGGATCGGCGAAGCGCGCGCCCTCGGCGCAGAGCGCGCGCACGCGCCGCCGCTGCATCGCGCGCTCGAGCTGGGACAGCTGCCAGGGATCGTTCGCGCCCTCGGTCTCCACCGGGTCGTCGACCAGCACCATCTCCGCGGCGCTGTATTCCTCGGCGGCCATCGCGAAGATGTCGGTCAGGTAGTACTCGCCCTGCGCGTTCTCGCTGGACAGGCGCTGCAGCCACGTCTTCAGCGCCGTGGACTCGGCCGCCACCACGCCGGTGTTGACGATGTCGATGCGGCGCTGCTCGGCATCGGCATCCTTCTCCTCGACGATCGCGCCGACGTTGCCCTCGGGGTCGCGCACGATGCGGCCGTAGCCGCGCGGATCCTCGAGACGCGCCACCAGCACCGCCAGCCGGCCTTCGGCGGCCAGCAGGCGGCGCAGGGTCGCGGCGGTGATCAGCGGCACGTCGCCGTACAGCACCAGCACCTGGGCGCCGTCGGGCACGTCCGGCATGGCTTCGCGCACGGCGTGGCCGGTGCCCAGCTGCCGCGTCTGCTCGACCCAGTTGATGTCGGAGCGGTGGCGGTAGGCCTCGCGCACCTGGTCGCCACCGTGACCATGGACCACGTGGATCGCCGCGGGCGACAGCTCGCGCGCGGCCGCCAGCACGTGCGACAGCATCGGCTTGCCGGCGATCTTCTGCAGCACCTTGGGCATCGCGGACTTCATGCGCTTGCCCTCGCCGGCGGCGAGGACCACGACGTGCAGGTCCGGGGCGGAGCTGGCGGTGTTGGCGGCGGTCATGGATCGGTCCTGTTCCCTGGAGGCGGCCATTCTAGCGATTGCGGCGCTCTGCTAGCATGCGCCGCGATGCCGATCCCGCCGCCGCAAGCACCCGACCATCGCCAGCGGCGACATGCGCTGAGCCTGGGCCGCCAGGGATCGAGCTACCTCGCGATCGGCGGCATCCAGTGGCTGCTGGACTGGGGCGTGATGGTGCTGCTCAGCCACCTCGGGCTGCGCATCGGCCTGGCCAACGTGGCCGGCCGCATCTGCGGCGCGCTGCTGGGCTTCTGGCTCAACGGGAGGATCACCTTCGCCGCCGACGACGGCCGCGCGCCGGGTCGCCGCCAGCTCGCACGCTTCGTGCTGATGTGGCTGGCCATGACCCTGCTCAGCACGGTCGCGATCGAGGCGATCGACGACGTGCTTGGCCGCAAGTGGGCCTGGCTGGCCAAGCCGCTGGTGGAGGTCGGCCTGGGCGTGCTCGGCTTCATCGCCTCCCGGCACTGGATCTACCGGCGCTGAGGCTGGCGGAACACGAAAAAGCCCCGCGCGATGGCGGGGCTTTCCGGAGACCGCGGGCGGCGCCCGTCAGTGCTTCAGGTTCTTGCGCAGGCGCTCCAGCGCCTGCAGCTGCGCGGCGACCTCGGCCATCTTCTTCTGCGCCTCGGCGACGTCCATCGCCTCGCCGCGGCCGGCCAGTACGCGCTCGGCCTCTTCCTTCGCCTTGCGCACCTTCTCCTCGTCGATCTCGTCGGCGCGGATCGCGGTGTCGGCGAGGATCGTCACCACCTGCGGCTGCACCTCGAGGATGCCGCCGCTGATGGCGAAGTCGAGCTTCTCGCCGTTGGCCTGGGTCACCACGACCTTGCCGGGCTTGAGCCGGGTGATCAGCGGCGCGTGGCGCGGCGCGATGCCGAGCTCGCCCACTTCACCGGTGACGACCACCAGGGTGGCCTCGCCGCGGAAGATCTCGGCCTCGGCGCTGACGATGTCGCAACGGATGGTGGTCATGGGTCGCTACCTGCCTCAGGCCTTCTCGGCCATCTTCGCGGCCTTCTCGACCGCCTCGTCGATGCCGCCGACCATGTAGAACGCCTGCTCCGGCAGGTGGTCGTACTCGCCTTCGACGATGCCCTTGAAGCCGCGGATGGTTTCCTTCAGCGGCACGTACTTGCCCGGCGAACCGGTGAACACCTCGGCCACGTGGAAGGGCTGCGAGAAGAAGCGCTCGATCTTGCGCGCGCGCGACACGGCCTGCTTGTCCTCTTCCGACAGCTCGTCCATGCCCAGGATCGCGATGATGTCCTTGAGCTCCTTGTACTTCTGCAGCGTCGACTGGACCTTGCGCGCGACCTCGTAGTGCTCGGTGCCGATCACGTTCGGGTCGAGCTGGCGCGAGGTGGAGTCGAGCGGGTCGACCGCCGGGTAGATGCCGAGCGAGGCGATCTGGCGCGAGAGCACGACGGTGGCGTCGAGGTGGGCGAAGGTGGTCGCCGGCGACGGGTCGGTCAGGTCGTCCGCGGGGACGTACACGGCCTGGATCGAGGTGATCGAACCGGACTTGGTCGAGGTGATGCGCTCCTGCAGGACGCCCATTTCCTCGGCGAGCGTGGGCTGGTAGCCCACCGCCGACGGCATGCGGCCCAGCAGCGCCGACACTTCGGTACCGGCGAGGGTGTAGCGGTAGATGTTGTCGACGAACAGCAGCACGTCCTTGCCCTTGCCGCTCTCGTCCTTCTCGTCGCGGAAGTACTCGGCCATGGTCAGGCCGGTCAGGGCGACGCGCAGGCGGTTGCCCGGCGGCTCGTTCATCTGGCCGTAGACCATCGCCACCTTGTCGAGGACGTTGGAGTCCTTCATCTCGTGGTAGAAGTCGTTGCCCTCGCGGGTGCGCTCGCCCACGCCGGCGAACACCGACAGGCCCGAGTGCGCCTTGGCGATGTTGTTGATGAGTTCCATCATGTTGACGGTCTTGCCGACGCCGGCGCCGCCGAACAGGCCGACCTTGCCGCCCTTGGCGAAGGGGCACATCAGGTCGATGACCTTGATGCCGGTCTCGAGCAGCTCGGTCGACGAGGACTGGTCCTCGTACGACGGCGCCGAGCGGTGGATTTCCCAGTGCGCCGAAGCGTCGACCGGGCCGGCCTCGTCGATCGGGCGGCCGAGCACGTCCATGATGCGGCCCAGCGTGCCGGCGCCGACCGGGACCGAGATCGCGGTGCCGGTGTTGGTGGCCACGAGGTTGCGCTTCAGGCCGTCGGTCGAACCGAGCGCGATCGCGCGCACGATGCCGTCGCCGAGCTGCTGCTGCACCTCGAGGGTGATCTCGGTGCCTTCGACCTTCAGTGCGTCGTACACCTTCGGCACTTCGCTGCGCGGGAACTCCACGTCGACGACGGCGCCGATGATCTGAACGATCTTGCCCTGGTTGCTCATTGCCTGTTCCTCTGAAACTCGCTGACTTTGTGGGAGCGGCCTTGGCCGCGATTTCGGGATCGGCCGCTGTCGGCCGCTCCCACACACGTTTGCATCAGACCGCGGCGGCGCCGCCCACGATCTCGGAGATTTCCTGCGTGATCGCCGCCTGGCGGGCCTTGTTGTAGACCAGGTTCAGCGTGTCGATCAGCTTGGTCGCGTTGTCGCTGGCCGCCTTCATCGCCACCATGCGCGCGGCGTGTTCGGAGGCGATGTTCTCCATCACCGCCTGGTACACCAGCGACTCGATGTAGCGGGTCAGCACGTGCTCGAGCACGGTCTGCGCGTCGGGCTCGTACAGGTAGTCCCAGTCATGGGTCACCAGCTTCTCGTCCGACGGCGGCAGCGGCAGCAGCTGGTCGAACGCGGCGCGCTGGACCATGGTGTTGACGAAGTCGTTGTAGACCATGAACACGCGGTCCAGGCGGCCGTCGGTGTAGCCGTCCAGCATCACCTTGACGATGCCGATCAGCTGCTCGACCTCGGGGTTGTCGCCCAGGTGGGTGACGCTGGCCAGCATGCCGACCTTGAGGCGGCGGAAGAACACCGTCGCCTTCTGGCCGATGGTGACCACGTCGACCTCGACGCCCTGCTCCTGCCACTGGCGCATCTCGCCCAGCAGCTTGCGGAACAGGTTGTTGTTGAGGCCGCCGGCCAGGCCGCGGTCGGACGACACGATCACGTAGCCGACGCGCTTGACGTCCGCCCGCTCCACCAGGAACGGGTGCTGGAAGTCGGTGTTGGCCTGGGCGAGGTGGCCGATCATCTGCTTCATCGCGCGGGCGTAGGGGCGCGAGGCCTTCATCCGCTCCTGTGCCTTGCGGATCTTCGAAGCCGAGACCATCTCGAGCGCGCGCGTCACCTTGCGGGTGTTCTGCACGCTCTTGATCTTGGTTTTGATTTCTCTGCCGCCGGCCATGGGTCGCTCGCTCTGGTCGCTGTGGGGTCTGGGTTCGGTGTCGTGGGCTCAGCCCGCGATCACCAGGAACCCGTCGCCTTGAAGTCTTCGATGCCCTTCTTGAACGCGGCTTCGATCTCGTCGTTCCAGGCGCCCGAGGCGTTGATCTTCGAGACCAGCTCGCCGGCCGTGTTGTCGAAGTGCGCGTGCAGGCCGTCCTCGAAGGCACCGATCTTGTTCACCGGCACGTCGTCCAGGTAGCCCTCGTTGACGGCGTAGATCGACACCGCCTGATGGGCGATCGACATCGGCTGGTACTGGCGCTGCTTCATCAGCTCGGTCACGCGCTGGCCGCGTTCGAGCTGCTTGCGGGTGGCGTCGTCGAGGTCCGAGGCGAACTGCGCGAACGCCGCCAGCTCGCGGTACTGCGCCAGCGAGATGCGGATGCCGCCCGACAGCTTCTTGATGATCTTGGTCTGCGCCGAACCACCCACGCGCGACACCGAGATGCCGGCGTTCACGGCCGGGCGGATGCCGGCGTTGAACAGGTCGGTCTCGAGGAAGATCTGGCCGTCGGTGATCGAGATCACGTTGGTCGGCACGAACGCGGACACGTCGCCGGCCTGGGTCTCGATGATCGGCAGCGCGGTCAAGCTACCGGTCTGGCCCTTCACTTCGCCCTTCGTGAACTGCTCCACGTACTCCTCGGACACGCGCGCGGCGCGCTCGAGCAGGCGGCTGTGCAGGTAGAACACGTCGCCCGGGTAGGCTTCGCGGCCCGGCGGGCGGCGCAGCAGCAGCGAGATCTGGCGGTAGGCCACGGCCTGCTTGGACAGGTCGTCGTACACGATCAGGGCGTCCTGGCCGCGGTCCATGAAGTACTCGCCCATGGTGCAGCCGGAGTAGGCGCTGATGTACTGCATCGCGGCCGACTCGGACGCCGTGGCGGCCACCACGATCGTGTGCGCCAGCGCGCCGTTCTCTTCCAGCTTGCGCACGATGTTCGCGACCGTCGAGGCCTTCTGGCCGATGGCGACGTACACGCACTTGATGCCGGTGCCCTTCTGGTTGATCACCGCGTCGATGGCCATCGCGGTCTTGCCGGTCTGGCGGTCGCCGATGATCAGCTCGCGCTGGCCACGGCCGATCGGGATCATCGAGTCGACCGACTTGTAGCCGGTCTGCACCGGCTGGTCGACGGACTTGCGCCAGATGACGCCCGGCGCCACGCGCTCGACCGGCGCCGACAGCGAGGCCGCGATCGGGCCCTTGCCGTCGATCGGCTCGCCCAGCGCGTTGACCACGCGGCCCAGCAGCTCCGGGCCGACCGGCACTTCGAGGATGCGGCCGGTGGTCTTGGCCACGTCGCCCTCGCGCAGGTGCTCGTAGTCACCCAGGACCACGGCGCCGACCGAGTCGCGCTCGAGGTTCAGGGCGAGGGCGAACGTGTCGTTCGGCAGCTCGATCATTTCGCCCTGCATCACGTCGGCCAGGCCGTAGATGCGCACGATGCCGTCGGACACGGAGGTGACCGTGCCCTCGTTGCGCGCCTCGGCGGCCAGCTTGACCTTCTCGATGCGGCTCTTGATCAGTTCGCTGATTTCAGAGGGGTTGAGCTGGGTGCTTGCCATTTCCGGTTCCTCGGTGCGCGCCAGCGGTGGTGGTGCGCGGTAAGTGGATCTTGGGGTGACCGTCGGGTCCGGCGGGGCCGGGGCCGCGATGGCCTGGATACTTGATCGAAGCTGTAGCTATCGCAGCTGTAGCTGCTCCTACGCGCCCAGCGCCGACTGCAGGCGCGCGAGCTTGCCGCGCAGCGAGCCGTCGATGACGACGTCGCCGGCGCTGATCACGGCGCCGCCGATGAGGGCCGGATCGACCGCGGCCTCGACCTCGACCGCGCTGCCGAAGCGGCGCTCGAGCGCGGCGCGGATGCCGGCCATCTCGGACTCCGACAGCTCGGCCGCCGACGTGACCGTGGCGCGCACGATGTTCTCGGCTTCCGCACGCAGGTCCTCGTAGAGGCCGGCGATCTCGGGCAGCTGCGCCAGCCGGCCGTTGGCCGCCAGCAGCGCGAGGAAGTCGCGCTGCCCGGCGTCCGCGCCCTCGACGGCCAGCAGCTCGACGGCGTCGGCGTCGGCCAGCGAGGGATGGCCCAGCAGCGGGGCGACGCGCGGGTCGGCGGCGACGCGGGCGGAGAACGCCAGCGCCTTCGACCAGCCCGCGAGGTCGCCGCGGTCGCGCGCGATCGCGAAGGCCGCGCGGGCATAGGGACGGGCGAGGGTGATCTCCTGGCTCATCGGGCTCAGATCTCCGCGGCGAGTTCGTCGAGCAGCGCCTTGTGGGCGCTGGCGTCGATCTCACGCTTCAGCAGCTTTTCCGCACCGGTGACGGCAAGCGCCGACACCTGGCGGCGCAGGTCCTCGCGGGCACGGTTGGCCGAAGCCTCGATTTCCGCGTCGAACATGGCCTTCTGCCGGATCGACTCGGTCTGCGCTTCGACGCGCGCGGCCTCGACGATCTGGTTCGCGCGCTGGTGCGCCTGGTCGATGATCTCGTTGGCCTTGGTGCGCGCGGCCTTGAGCTCCTCGTTCGCCTTGTCCTGGGCCTGCGCAAGGGCGCGCTGGCTGTTGTCGGCGGCGGCGAGACCCTCGGCGATCTTCTGCTGGCGCTCCTCGATGGCCTTGAGCAGCGGCGGCCAGACGAAGGTGGCGATCAGCCAGATCAGCGCAGCGAACGAAAGCGCTTGGGCGATCAGGGTGAGATTGATGTTCATGGCGTTGCCTGTCGTGGTGGTCGGGGCATGCGCGGGTGCACATGCCGGCCCTGCGGTATGGCCGGGGCGACGCGGGCCGCCCCTGCCGGACGCGAAGGGTTGATCAGCCGGCGACGCGTGCCAGCGCCTCGGTCCACGGACCGATGAACGGGCTGGCGAAGGCGAACAGCAGGCCGACGGCGACCGAGATGATGAACGCGGCGTCGATCAGGCCGGCGGTGATGAACATGCGGACCTGCAGCACCGGGATCAGCTCGGGCTGGCGCGCGGCCGACTCGAGGAACTTGCCCGACATGATGGCGAGGCCGAGGCCGGCGCCGAGCGCGGCGAGGCCGATCATGATGCCGATACCGAGGGCGGTCGAGGCCTGGACCTGGGCAAGCGTGGCGAGGATGGTTTCCATGGTGATCTCCGGGCGTGTTGCTTTGAGGGTTGGACGAAAGGGTGGAGGGTGGAACTGTTGAAGCTGGAACCTTAGTGGCTGTCTTCCGAGAGGCTCAGGTAGACGATCGACAGCATCATGAAGATGAACGCCTGCAGCGGGATCACCAGGATGTGGAAGATCATCCAGCCGAAGCCGAACAGGGCGCCGCCGATGAGGCCGAGGATGCTGGCGCCGCCAAGCACCCAGATCAGCAGGAAGACGATCTCGCCGCCGAACATGTTGCCGAACAGTCGCATCGCCAGCGAGATCGGCTTCGACAGCCACTCGACGATGTTGAGGATGAGGTTGAACGGCATCATCCACTTGCCGAACGGCGCGGTCAGGAACTCCTTCGAGAACCCGCCGATGCCCTTCGAGCGCAGCGCGAAGAACAGCATCAGGAAGAACACGCTGAAGGACATGCCGAGGGTGGCGTTGACGTCCGCCGTCGGCACCGGCTTCCAATACTCGATGCCGATCCACGACAGCGGGATGGCGAAGAAGTCGGCCGGGATGAACTTCAGCATGTTCATCATCAGGATCCAGAAGAACAGGGTGATCGCGATCGGCGTCACCAGCTTGCTGGAACCGTGGTAGGTATCGCGGGCCTGGCGGTCGACGAACTCGAGCAGGATCTCGACGAAGGCCTGCCACTTGCCGGGCACACCGGCGGTGGCGCGGCGGGTGCCGGCCCAGAACAGGAAGGTGATCAGCAGCCCCATCGCCAGCGAACTGACGAGCGTATCGACGTGCAGGGTCATGAACGACCCTTCGCCGACCGACGCGGTCAGGTTCTGCAGGTGGTGCTGGATGTAGCTGGTGGGGGTGAGATCCGCCGCAGCCGCCATGTCATGGATTCCCGTTTCGATGTCCGCTGGCCATGGCCAGCACCTGTGCCACCAGGGCGACGACCGCGCCCCCCATCACCGCCAGGGCCGGCAGCCTTGCCACTGCGATCGCGATGAACAGCGTCGCGATCACCACCAGCCACTTCGCCAGCAGCCCCAGCACCAGGCGCGCAAGCGCGCCGATGGCCGGGGCGATGCCGCCGCCCAGCGCGAGCACGCCGTACAGCGCGCCGCCCGCGGCGATGGCCCCGCCGCCCGCGAGGGCGGCCAGCGACCACGCAGGCCCCTTCGCCAGCAGCGCAAGCGAAAGCGCGGCGACCGCGACCGCCTGGAAGGCGATCGTGCGCCGCACCAGCCGCGACCCTGCGGCAAGGGGATTGAGCATTGGTGTCCTGTGATCCTGGTGCAGGAGCCGGTCCGGTTTGAATCGGCCCCGTAAAGCCCCGGAAGTATAACAGTCACCTGCGCCCCGGGGCCAATGCCCACGGCCTGTCTTGCTGAACAGGCCGCCGCCGGCCGGGAGGGCCATCCGGCAGGTCCCGGTGGCATTCCCGGGAACCCTGGCGCCACGGCGCTGTCAGACCCCTTGCGCGGCCCGTGCGCTCTCCCCTCGTCGATCCGCACGGCCCCGCGGAAGCCCCGGCATGCCGGGGCTTCGACTTTTCAGCCGTCCTGCCGCCGCTCCTCCTCGCGGGCGATCCAGTCCTCGATGGCGCGGCGGGCGCGCCGCTCCTCGGCCTTGTCGCGCAGCACTTCCATGCCCAGCACCCGCTGCAGCCCCACCATCACGCCCAGCATCAGCAGCGCGAACGGCAGCGCCGCCACCGTGATCAGCGCCTGCAGCGCGTCCAGGCCGCCGGCCATCAGCATCGCCGCGGCGACCAGCGCGATCGCGATGCCCCACGCGAATTTCCTCGCCAGCGGCGGGTCGCCGGCGTGCTCGCTCGACATCGAGCCCAGCACCAGCACGGCGGAGTCGGCCGAGGTCACGAAGAAGATCACCAGCAGCAGCACGCTCAGCCCCGAGAGCAGGCCGGGGAACGGGAGCATGTCGTACATGCCGAACAGCACCGTCTCGTAGCCCTCGGCGAGCGCGCCGGCCATGTCCGCGCCGCCGAACATCTGGCCCCACAGCGCGGCGCCGCCGAAGGTCGCGAACCACGCGAAGCCCAGCAGGCTCGGGACCGCGACCACGCCCAGCACGAATTCGCGCACGCTGCGGCCGTAGGAGACCCGCGCAATGAACGCGCCGACGAAGGGTGACCACGAGATCCACCAGGCCCAGTAGAAGATCGTCCAGTCCGCCACCCAGGTGCTGCCGGAGAACGGCGTCATCGTCAGGCTCATTCCCACCAGGTGGTCGAGGTAGCTGCCGAGCGAGGTGGTGAAGGTCTCGATGATGAAGCCGGTCGGCCCGAGCAGGGCCACGGCCAGCAGCAGCAGGCCGGCCAGCGCCAGGTTGAAGCTCGACAGCCACTTGATGCCGCGGTCGACGCCCGTCGCGCTCGAGGCCATGTAGAGCACGAAGCCCCCCGCGATCACCGCCAGCTGCATGCCGAGGCCGCCGGGCACGCCGAACACCCGGCTCATGCCGGCGCTTATCTGCATCGTGCCGAAGCCCAGCGTGGTGGCGACGCCGATCGCGGTCGCGACCACCGCCACGATATTGACCACGCTGCCCACCCACCCGAGATGGCGATCGCCGATCAGCGGCTGCAGCACGTCGCTGACCAGGCCGCGGCCGCTGCGGTTGTACTGGAACCACGCGATCGCCAGCCCCATCAGCGCATAGATCGCCCACGGATGCAGGCCCCAGTGGAAGAAGGTGTAGCGCATCGCCGCGCGCGCGGCCTGTGGCGTGCCGGGCGGCAGGCCCTCGGGCGGCCGGACCAGGTGCGAGACCGGCTCGGCCGCGCCCCAGAACACCAGGCCGATGCCCATGCCCGCCGCGAACAGCATCGCCAGCCACGTGGGTCCCGAGAATTCGGGCTCGGCATCGCGGCCACCGATGCGCAGGCGTCCGGCCGGACCGAAGGCAAGCCATGCCAGGAACGTCAGCGTCAGGAACACGATCAGCAGGTACATCCAGCCGGCGTGCGCGATCACCGCCGCGAGCGCGGCAGCGGTGAGTTCACCGAAGCGCTCCGGCGCGACGCCGGCGACCATCGACAGCAGCACCACCAGCAACAGCGAAACCCGGAACACCATCACGCACCTCCTCCGCCACGCGGCGACACCGCAGCATAGTCCTCGTTCACGCATCGGGGACCCGCGCACGAACAAAGATATGCACCCCCCCAACGCTGGACCCCCCATGACCCGTGCTTCCCGTGCAGCATCCCCGCGTCCCCGCATCCACCGCCACGCACTGGCCTTCGCGCTGCTGGCCCTGGCCGCCGCGCAGACCGCGTCCGCGCAGGACGACAACAGCCGCGACGACCGCTTCACCCTGCGCCTGAGCGCCTTCAATCCCGGCGCCGACCTCAACCTGGGCCTCGATGGCGAGGCCACCAGCGAGGGCGAGACCGCGGTCTTCTCCGACGCGGTGAACCTGGACACCGGCGACGAGTGGCGCCCGCGCGGCGCGCTCAACTTCCGCATCAGCGACCGCCAGTCGATCGGCGCCAGCTACTACGACTACGAGAACGACGAGGACTGGAGCTTCGGCGGCGGGTCCGTGGATCCCGGCCTGCCGGACGGCCCGGTCGGCCTGCCGGCGGTCGACGCCCACGGCCGCATCAAGTTCGCGATGGCCTCGGCCCACTACGAGTACGCGATCGTGGACACGCCGGCGCTTGAGTGGGGCCTCGGCCTCGGCGTCACCCATCTCGACCTGGAGGCCACCGCCGACGTCGCATGGTCGGGCACGGACGAGCTCGAGGCCGGCACCGCGCGGATGGAGGAAGGCTTCGACGGCTGGAGCCCCGCGGTCCACACCCGGCTCACCTGGCGACCGTCGGAGCGCTGGCGCGTCGACCTGGACGGCCAGTACCTGGATGCGGGCTGGGGCGACTTCATCGACGAGGACGGCCACTTCGAACGCGCCGGCGTGGTCGTCGAGTATCTCGTCACCGACCGCATCGGCATCCACGTCGGCTACGACTGGTTCCGGCTCAAGCTGCGCGACAACTTCTCCGGAACGATCGTGCCGCCCGCGGAGGCCGGCCTCGCCGACATCGCCTGGTCGGCGGCGGCGCGCACCGAACTCAAGGTGCACGGCCCGATGGCGGGCGTGACCTTCCGCTTCTGACCGCAGGCCCGCGGGGCGGCCATCCCGCCTCGCGGGCCCTCGCTCAGTTCCGCACCTGCACGTCGTCGATGTAGACGTTGATGTCGTAGCTGGTGTTGGCGTGGTACAGCCAGATCGCGTCCAGCTTCACGTTGCTCGCACTGATCGCGCCGTTGCCGCCTGCCCAGGCGCTCCACTGGCCGGCGTCGGCCAGCGGCCAGGACACGTAGGTCCAGCGGTTGGCCGGGATCGCGCGAGTGACCGAACGCTCGGTGCCATCGCTGTCGTCGATGCCCACCGCCACGCTCATCCCGCTGCCGCCGGCATAGACCCAGAAGCCGACGCTGCCCGTGCGCGACAGCGGCGCATTGGCCGCGGGAGTACCGACGCCCGACAGCAGGCGCACCGCCCAGGCGGCGCTGCTGCCGGGATCGTCCACCAGCCGGACATGCAGGGAACACGTGCCGCCATGGCGGACGCTGCAGGTCCGCATGGCAGTCGAGGCGGTGCTGATGCCCACGGTGCTGCCCGAGTAGGTGGGGCCGGTTCCGAACCGGCCCACGCCGTTCTCGAAGTTGTCGAGCATCGTGGTGGCGGTGGCGAGGTTGGCCAGGAAGGCATTGCGCATCCCGCCGGGCTGGTTGCTGTTGTTGAAGTAGTGGTTGGTGATCCACAGCCAGTCGCGCCCGTGGTTGGCGGCCCAGCGCTGCGTACCCCACTGGCTCATGCCGCGCCCGTGGCCGAAACAGCCGCGCCCGGTCCCGACCGGGTCGGACAGGCAGGGCCAGCCGTTGCGTGGCGATCCGTTGCGGCCGTTGCCGCAGCTGAGGTCGGGATTGCTGCATGACAGGCCATCGGACGGGTCGTCCCAGGCGTTGTTTTCGGCCGAGTATTCGCTGAAGGCGATGCTCTGGCCGTCGCGGGTCAGGACCACGCCGCGGGTGGCCGCGGCGGCGGCGACCGTGGCCGTCGCCGAACCCGGCTGGAACACCTGACAGGACGTGCTGCTGCAGATGTCGTACTGGCTGTTGACCGGATTCGCCACGTGGTAGGCGCCGTAGCTGCGGTACGCGATCGCGCCGGCGGCCAGCGACGCCGCCCGCCAGGACGCGATCCATTCATCGTCCAGGCCGCGGCCAACGTAATCCTCCAGCGCGTAGACCGACACCCCCGTGCAACTGCGCCCCGAGCAGTTGGTGCCGACGCGGATGCTGCCCGGCACCGGGAGGGTGGCAGCCTGCGCGGCGAGCTCGCGCGCCATCGCCACCGCGTGCGGATCGTCCGGATCCAGGGCCTGGTGCCGGTCGGTGGCGACGCGCTCGGCTTCGATCGCCGCCACGATCGGAGCCCCGGCCAGCGTGGCGCGCGCAGGCGCCGTCCCGGCCTGCAACTGGACGTGTCCGAAGTCGGCTGGCGGCGAGCCGCCAGGGGCGAGATCCAGGATCAGGTCATGGCTGTCCTGGTACAGCGCGAGATTGCGCAGCGCCTGCCGGTAGCCGCCGCCCTCGATCACCAGGCTGGTGGTTTCGGGCAGGGCTTCGGCGTCGGTGGTGGTGTGCGGGGATGCATGCAGCACCAGCTCGAACGCGCCGTCACGATCGGTGGTGGCGCTGCCCCCGCGTTCGGAGCGGATGCGCAGCCCCGGCAGCGGACGCCCCGAATCGCGATCGTAGACATGACCGGACACGATGGCGCAGACACCGCATTCAACGGCACGCAAGGCACGGCGCTCGGCCTCGACGGAGGGCCGCCGTGGCTGCAGCCAGAGCGTCACCGGCAACGCGGCCGTGCCGTCGACCTGGAGGGGCATCGACAGCGGGTGGTAACCCGGCGCCGATACGGACAGCTGGTACGCACCGTGCGCGACCTGCGCAAGTCGCGCACCCGAGGATGGCAGCGCGCCCTGGCGGACGGCATCGGCGCGCGCGAGTGATTGCAACTCGGCCTGGGCCGGCAGGCTGCGACCGCTCGCGCTGTCACGCACGCGCACCAGGGGCGCCGAAGGATCCGGCCGCGTGCCATCACTTGCCAGCAGCGGGGGTACAGGCCCCGCGTGCGCGAGGCCCGCCACGCAGGCGACGAACGCGGCCGCAAGGATCACGGCGCGGCGGCGGGGATGACCCGCCTTCCGGTCTGTCAGGGTGGACATGGGGCGTTTCCGGCGGATCGCTGGAATGCAACGGCAACTGCCGCGGGGCGGCCTGTCCGCATGCGGACCGCCCGCGACGGGCGCAGGCCCTCGCGCTGCCGCAGTGGGATGGGCGATGGCGGCGAACCGCCACCGCCCGGAGCCGGGTCAGTTCCTGGCCTGAACGTCGTCGATGTAGACGTTGATGTCGTAGCTGGTGTTGGCGTGGTACAGCCAGATCGCGTCCAGCTTCACGCTGCTCGCGCTGATCGCACCGTTGCCGCCCACCCAGGCGTTCCACTGGTTGGCATCGGTGAGCGACCAGGACACGTAGGTCCAGGTGTTGGCGGGAATCGAGCGGCTCACCGAGCGCTCGGTGCCGTCGCTGTCGTCGATGCCCACGCCCACGCTCATTCCGGAGCCGCCTGCGAACACCCAGAAGCCGACGCTGCCGTTGGCGCGCGACAGCGCGACGTTGCTGCCCGGATTGCCGCTGCCCGAGAGCAGGCGCACCGCCCAGGACGCGCTGGTGTTCGGGTTGTCCTTCAGCAGCACCCGCAGCGAGCAGCTGCCGTTGCGGCGGGTGGTGCAGGTGCGGGTCGCGGTGGACGCGGTGGAGATGCCGGTGGTGCTGCCGGAGTAGGCCGGCGACGTGTTGAAGTGCCCGACGCTGCTCTCGAAGCGGTCGAGGTACTTCGTGCCGCCACCGCTGCCGGGGTTGAGCAGGTTGTAGTAGCTGGCCCAGTTCCAGTTGATGCCCGGGTCGGTGTGGGTCTGGCCGCTGAAGTGCTGGTGACCCTTGATCTTGACCGAGGTCGGCAGGACGTTGATGCCGCTCGAGGGCGCGCCCTTGTAGGCGCTGGAGCAGGTGATGGCGCTGTACTTCGAGCAGAAGTTGCGCACCAGCGCCGCCGATGCGTTGTACATCGCGCTGGTGTACCAGCTGCTGTTGTTGACGTAGCCCTCGTGCTCGATGCCCAGGGTGTAGCTGTTCTGGTTGCGCACGTGCCAGGCGGTGTGGGCGTTGCGCACCATCTGCGTGACCTGGCCGTCGGAGCTGCGGATCACGTAGTGGGCGCTGACGTTGGCGGCCGAGTTCTTGAACCAGCTGATGGTGCCGGCGTAGCTGCCCTGCGCGGTGTGCAGGGTGACCGCGCTGACCGCGGCGCTGCGCGAGGCGTTGTAGTTGGTCGAGTGCGCCGGGTTCCAGATCGCCGGGCCGTAGTCGGTGCTCTGCGCGCGCACGCTGCCGTCGCCGCCGTCCTTCTTCGACGGCGTCCGCACCAGCTGCTCGCTGACCGGATCGATGGCGTAGCCGTCGACCTCGATGCGGTCGCCCTCGACGTCGAGGCGCACGAACGGCGCCTGCAGGCGCACCAGCATGTCGAGGTCGAAGGCGCGCTCCCACTCCACGGCCTTCTGCGGCACCACCATGCCCTTCTCGTCGATGCCGCGGTCCTGAGCCAGCAGCACGTCGAAGGCGAAGCTGGCGCGCGCGTAGTCGTCGATCGCGCCGCCGGCGGGCGACGCGGAGAAGCCCGCATAGCGCGCAAGCGCCGAGGCCAGCGCCGCGGGATCCCTGGCGTCATGGCCACGCAGCTGCCGGTCCAGCAGCGCCGCGGCCGCCATGATGCTGGTGGCCGGGTCGAGCCTGACGCGCTCGGCCGGCACGCCGAGCAGCCCCGCGGCCTCGCCCACCTGGTCGGCGAAGCCATCGCCGGCATACAGGCCCATCACGCCGTGCGCCGCGGGCATGTGGCCGTGATCGGCCATCGCGCCCGACTCGTCGGCGCGCACGTTCTGCCAGCGGCTCTGCACGTAGGCGATGGCCTCCAGCGTGCCGCGCGGAAGCTGCGGATACGCGGCGTAGGCGCGCTTGAAGTACGCGGGATAGGCGGCGCGCTCGGCGCGCAGGCGCACTTCCTCGTTGCGCAGGCGCTCGTCCATCGCCGCTTCCTGCTTCGCGGCGGCGAGGTCGTCCCCTGCGTCCCACTGCGCGATCCGCGATTCCCCCGCCGACGCCCCCGCAGCGGCCAGCGCGGTGGACAACAGCAGCACTGCCCCATGACTGTTCCGAATCTTCATCTCGACCCCTCGTTGCGCCTCTGGCGCTTGGCTCCCCCCGTTCCCGGAACCGGACCAGCGGGCGCGCGATCGCGCCCGCCGCTACCGGATACGCGGCCGCGGGGGGAAGGCGCCAGATGGGGTCGGCCCTAAGGGGACGGGAAGCGCGACGCAGTGACGGCGTCGATGTGCGCGCGGTCACACCGGCGCGCCGGATGCGGCCTGCCGCCCCACCCCGGGGACGGGGCGGGGAGGCGCGGCCGGCGCGCGGCCGGCCTACTTGCGCTTCGGGATGTAGAGGTCGGTGATCGTGCCGTCGTAGACCTCGGCGGCCATCGCCACCGATTCGCCCAGCGTCGGGTGCGGATGGATGGTGTGGGCGATGTCGCCAACTTCCGCGCCCATCTCGATCGCCAGCGCGGCCTCGGAGATCAGCTCGCCCGCGTGCACACCGACGATGCCGGCGCCGACCACGCGCTGCGTGGCCTCGTCGAACACCAGCTTGGTGAAGCCTTCGGTGCGCGCCAGGCCGATGGCGCGGCCGCTGGCCGCCCACGGGAACTTGCCGACGCCGACCTTGAGCCCCTTGGCCTTCGCCTCGTTCTCGGTCACGCCCACCCAGGCGATCTCCGGGTCGGTATAGGCCACCGACGGGATCACCCGCGCGACCCATTCCTTCTTTTCGCCGGCGGCCACTTCCGCGGCCAGCTTGCCCTCGTGCGTCGCCTTGTGGGCCAGCATCGGCTGCCCGACGATGTCGCCGATGGCGAAGATGTGCGGCGCGCTGGTGCGCATCTGCGCGTCGACCTCGATGAAGCCGCGCTCGCCTACGCGCACGCCGGCCTTCTCCGCGTCGATCTTCCCGCCGTTCGGCGCGCGGCCCACGGCCACGAGCACGCGGTCGTAGAGCTTGCCGTCGGGGATGCTGTCGCCTTCGAAGGCGACGTCGATGCCCTTCTTGGCGGCCTTCGCCTCCACGACCTTCGTCTTCAGGTGCACGGCCACGCCCTGCTTCTTCAGGCGATCGGCCAGCGGCTTGACCAGGTCGCGATCGGCGCCGGGGATCAGTTGGTCGGCGAGTTCGACCACGGTCACCTCGCTGCCCAGCCCGCGGTACACCGTCGCCATTTCCAGGCCGATGATGCCGCCGCCGACCACCAGCAGCTTCTTCGGCACGTCGGCCAGCTGCAGCGCGTCGGTCGAATCCATCACCCGCGGATCGTCCCAGGGGAAACCGGGCAGCTTCAGCGCCTGCGAGCCGGCGGCGATGATGCACTGCTCGAAGCGCAGCAGCTGGACCTTGCCGTCGTCGCCGGTGACTTCGATCTCGTTGGCCGACACGAAGCGGCCGGTGCCCTGCAGCACGCGCACCTTGCGCTGCTTCGCCATGCCGGCCAGGCCCTTCGTGAGCTGGCCGACCACGTTGTCCTTGTAGCCGCGCAGGGTGCCAAGGTCGATCTTCGGCGCGCCGAAGTCGACGCCGAAGGCGCTGGCGTGCGCGGCCTGGTCGATCACGTCGGCCGCGTGCAGCAGCGCCTTCGACGGGATGCAGCCGACGTTGAGGCAGACGCCGCCCAGGCTCTGGTAGCGCTCGACCAGCACGGTGTCGAGGCCGAGGTCGGCGGCGCGGAAGGCGGCGGTGTAGCCGCCGGGGCCGGCACCGAGCACGACGATGCGGCATTCGACGTCGGCCTTGCGGCCGCTGGATGCAGCGGCCGCCGCTGCCTCCGGCTCGGCCGGGGCGCGGTGCGAGCGCGCGACCGGCGGCTTGCCGGGGCCCGCGTCCTTCGACGCACCCGCGGCGGACGCAGCGGCGGGGGCGTCGGCCTTCGCCGGCGCAGGCGCGTCTTCCGGCGCCGCGCCATCCTTCGCCGGCACAGGCGCGTCGCCGCCGCCCTCGCCTTCGACCTCGAGCACCAGCACGACGCTGCCTTCGGCGACCCTGTCACCGACCTTGATGCGCAGCTCGCGCACCGTGCCGGCAGCCGACGAGGGCACTTCCATCGTCGCCTTGTCCGACTCCAGCGTCGCCAGGCCCTGGTCGACGGCGACGGTGTCGCCGACCGCCACCAGCACTTCGATCACCGGGACGTCGTCGAAACCGCCGATGTCGGGCACCTTCACTTCGATCGTGTTCGCCATGGCCGCGTCCTCAGAGCATGGCCCGGCGCATGTCGCCGAGCAGCTGTACGAGATGGGCGGTGAAGCGCGCCGCCGCGGCACCGTCGATCACCCGGTGGTCATAGGACAGCGAGAGCGGCAGCACCAGCCGCGGCTTGAACTTCTCGCCGTTCCAGACCGGCTGCATCGCCGACTTCGACACCCCCAGGATCGCCACTTCCGGCGCATTGACGATCGGCGTGAAGCTGGTGCCGCCGATGCCGCCGAGCGAACTGATCGAGAAGCAGCCGCCGGACATGTCGGCCGGGCCGAGCTTGCCTTCGCGCGCCTTCTTCGCCAGCGCGGAGGTTTCCTGCGCGATCTCGTTGATGCCCTTGCGGTCGACGTCGCGCACCACCGGGACCACGAGGCCGTTCGGGGTGTCGGCCGCGAAGCCGACGTGGAAGTACTTCTTCAGGATCAGCGTCTCGCCCGAGGCGTCGAGCGAGGCGTTGAACTGCGGGTACTTCTGCAGCGCGGACACCACGGCCTTCATGATGAAGGCGAGCATGGTGAGCTTGATGCCGGCCTTTTCGTTTTCCCGGTTCAGGGCGACGCGCAGCGCCTCGAGGTCGGTGATGTCGGCGTCGTCGTGCTGGGTGACGTGCGGGATCATCGCCCAGTTGCGCGCGAGGTTGGCGCCGCTGATCTTCTGGATCCTCGACAGCGGCTTCTCTTCGACCTCGCCGAACTTCGAGAAGTCCACCTTCGGCCACGGCAGCAGGTCGAGCCCGCCGCCGCCGGCCACCCGGCCGCCCGCCGCGGCGCCGCCGGCCAGCGCCGACTTCACGAACTGCTGCACGTCCTCGCGGGTGATGCGGCCGCCGCGGGCGCTGCCCGGCACCTGCTGCAGGTCGACGCCGAGCTCGCGCGCGAACAGGCGCACCGCGGGGCTGGCGTAGGGCACCTTGTCGGGCATCACCGCGTCGGCGTCGAGGACCCGCGGCGGGGCCGCGCGGTCCGGGCCACCCGGAGGCTCGCGGTCGATCGAGGCCCTGGCGATGTTGTCGGGCTGCGCCGGCACGGCCACCGGCTCCACCCGGGAGCCGGTCTCGGCCGCACGGGTGGTCGCCGCGGCGGCCTCGGGCTGCGCGCGCGACGCGTCGCCCGCCCCGGCCTTGGCCGGCTTCGCGGCCTCGGAGGCCGCCGGCGCAGGATCCGCGGCGGCATCGCCGGCCGGCTCGATCAGGGCCACCAGCCCGCCCTCGGACAGCGTGTCGCCCACCTTGACCTTGACCTCGCGCACCACGCCCGCGAACGGCGCCGGCACTTCCATCGTGGCTTTGTCCGATTCGAGCGTGATCAGGCTCTGGTCCTTCGCGACCGTGTCGCCGGCGGCGACCAGCACCTCGATCACCGGCACATCGTCGAAGCCTCCGATGTCGGGGACACGCGCTTCCTGGGGGCTGGCCATCGGGGGATCTCCACGGACATTCGGGCGGACCGCTATTGTGGCCCCGCGCGATGCACGCGCCAACCTCGTCCCCGACGCCCTGCCGCGGCGGCCGTAGCCCCCATGCGCCACGGCTGCCGGCGGGTCATGGCCGGTTCAAGGCCGTCGACGCCGCGTGCGGTGCATGAACCGCGCGTGCAGAAGTTCCCCTCGAACCCGCCTCCGCGACAAGCGTGATTCATGCACGCGTCGCTAGGGTGGCGGCGCCCCACTCCCCGGGGCCCATACGCAAGTAACGAGGAGATCCCCCATGTCCCGCATTGCCCCCATCACGAAGATCCTGGTCCCCGCGGCGCTGGCCCTGGCCATCGCGCCTTCGGCCTTCGCCCAGGACAACGCCCCCGACAAGCGCGTCTCGGTGACCGCCGGCTATTCGCTGGTCGAGCCCACGCGCAACCCCGAGATCGCCGGTACCCGCACGCAGTTCGACGGCGAGGGTACGCCGACGCTGGGCGTCACCTACCACATCACCGACAACTGGGGGGTCGAGGCCTGGGCCGCCGACAGCTACGGCCAGCGCGTCAACACCGCGGCCGGCAAGGCCGGCAGCGTGGATGCCCAGCCGTACTCGCTGAGCGGCCAGTACCGCTTTGGCACCCAGGACAGCATCGTCCGCCCGTTCGTGGGCCTCGGTTACCACGAGACCAACTACGACAGCGAAACGCCGACGGCCGCCGGCCAGCGCGTGGGCGTGGAAACCGCCAAGGGCGCGGTGGCGACGGTCGGCATGGACGTCAACATCAGTCCGACCTGGTTCGCCCGCGCCGACGCGCGCTACTTCCAGGCCGATTCCGACGTGCACATCGGCGGCGAGAAGGCCGGCGACGCCAAGCTCGACCCGGTGATGGTGGGCGTCGGCATCGGCGCGCGCTTCTGACCGCCAGTCCTTTCGCGTGACCGAAGCGGGCCCCTTGCGGGCCCGCTTCCTTTTTCGGCGGCTTCGAGACGCCTCTCGACGCGCTACGGCACCGTGTCCTGCACGGGCGCGACCTGGCCGCGCACCACGCGCTCGCGGCGCATCAGGTACAGCCCGCTGACCACGATGATCGCGGCGCCCAGCCAGGTCATGCCGTCCGGCAGCACGCCCCAGAGCACCACGTCGAGCAGCACCACCCAGACCAGTGCGGTGTATTCCAGCGGCGCGATCAGCGAGGCCTCGCCGAGCCGGAACGCATGCGTCAGCGCCACCTGGCCGAGGGTGCCGGAGACCGCGACCCCGGCCAGCAGCCAGGCGTCCGCCGCGCGCAGCGGAACCCACTCGGGCCAGGCCAGCAGGCCGGCACCCACGGCCACCATGCCGAGGAACCAGAACACCAGCGCCTGCGCGCTGTCGCGCTGCGCCAGCATGCGCACGGTCACCACCGAAGCGGCGTAGCAGACGGTGCCCAACAGCACCAGCAGGCCCGGGCGGGCCAGCACGCCCTCGCCACCGGGGCGCAGCACCACCAGCACGCCAAGGATGCCGACCACGATCGCGGTCCAGCGCCGCGGGCCCACGTGCTCGCGCAGCAGCGGCACCGCCATCGCGGTCACCAGCAGCGGGCCGACGAAGCTGATCGCATAGGCGGTCGACATCGGCAGGTCGCGCAGCCCGGCCACGAAGCAGGAGAGGAACAGCACGCCGAGCACGCCGCGCAGCAGGTGCAGCGGCCAGTGCACGCGGAACAGCGGACCCAGGCCCGTGGTCGCCAGCGCCCAGGCCAGCACCAGCGGCAGTCCCACCGCACCGCGCAGCGCCGCCACCTGCATCGGCGGGTAGTGCCCGGCCAGCTGCTTCATGCAGGCGTCCATCACGCACAGCACGGCGACCGCGAACAGCATCGCGACCACGCCCAGGCGGTGGTCGCGTGAGGCGGCATCAGGCATGGCGGAGTCCGGGCGTTGGGGAGCGGGGCGCACATGATGCACGAGGGCCCGGCGATCGGCGTTGCGGTACCCTGAGCGCCTGTTCCCCCGCACCGGAAAACGCGCCATGCCGTCCTTCGACATCGTCTCGGAAGTCGACACCCACGAACTCACCAACGCCGTCGACCAGGCCAACCGCGAGCTGTCCACGCGCTTCGATTTCAAGGGCGTCGACGCGGCCTTCGAGCGCGAGGACGCGGTGATCACCCAGCGCGCGCCCAGCGACTTCCAGCTGCAGCAGATGACCGACATCCTGCGGGCACGGCTGGCGGCCCGGAAGATCGATACCCGCTGCCTGGAATTCGGCGACGTCGAGAGTAACGTCGCCGGCGCGCGCCAGAAGGTCACGGTCAAACAGGGCATCGGCCGCGAGCTGGCGAAGAAGATCCAGGGCGAGATCAAGGCCGCGAAGCTGAAGGTCGACACCCAGGTCAACGGCGACAAGCTGCGCGTGACGGGCAAGAAGCGCGACGACCTGCAGGCGGTGATGGCGCTGCTGCGCGCCGGCGATTTCGAGCTGCCGCTGCAGTTCGACAACTTCCGCGACTGATGGATCCGATCTACGACACCCGGCGCTGGCTCGAGCGCGCGGTCATCGGCCTGAACCTCTGTCCGTTCGCCAAGGCGGTGGTGAACAAGGGCCAGGTGAGGATGGTACTGAGCGAGGCGCGCGACGAGGAGGCGCTGCTCGCGGAGCTCGGCGAGGAGCTGGTGCGCCTGCGCGATACGCCGGCGGCGGAGGTCGATACGACGCTGATCGTGCATCCGCAGGTGCTGGGCGACTTCCTCGACTACAACGATTTCCTCGACACGGCCGATGCGCTGGTGGAGGAGCTCGGCCTCGAAGGCGTGCTGCAGGTGGCGAGTTTCCATCCGCAGTACCAGTTCGCCGACAGCGGTCCCGACGACATCGCGAACTTCACCAACCGCTCGCCGTGGCCGACGCTGCACCTGCTGCGCGAGGACAGCGTGTCGCGGGCGGTCGAAGCGTTTCCCGATCCGGACGCCATCGTCGAGCGCAACGTCGAGACGTTGCAGAAGCTGGGACATGCGGGCTGGCGCGAGCTGCTCCAGGGGACGGATCCGGAGTAAGGGCACCGGCCTGCAGCGAGAGCCGGTTTGTCGCCGGGGCGCCGGCTTCGGGGGCGTCGGCTTCGGGTGGGGCGCGTGCCTCTCCGGGGGGAGCATGGACCGGCGAAGCAGCCATCCATGGCTGATTCGCCTTCCGCGCACGTCCTTGTGCGCTGTCCATGCTCCCCCCGGAGAGTCCCGCTTCCGCAAGGCCGCTGATCGCGGCTTCGGCAAGTTCCGCGTCCGCCAGCCCAGGCTTCACGTTGGGAGGAAGCCCAGGTGAGTCGTCGCAAAACGGAGTTGGGGCCGCTGCCTTCCAAGGCGCACTTCCCGCAGGTGGTCAATGCCAGGCCCGCTTCAGCTCGACTGCAGCACTGTCCCCGCCCTGAGTCGGAGCGAATCTTGCCTGGACGGATCATCACGGTGAATCCATGGCCCCGGCGTGCCGTAAGGGCAACGGTGCGGCGGCTGTTGCTTCTCGCCACGGAAGCGCGAAGAACGGTGGTGCAGGAGCCGGATGGCGGGGGGAGTGCGGAGAGTGGGCCATGGATGGCCCACGCCCCCGCTTCCAGCCATGGATGGCTGGCGGCGGGGCGGAGCACTCCCCCCGCCAGCCGGATCCTGCGGCGCGCCGTCCGGCCCTACTTCTCCTCAGGCAAAAAGCTGCGTGCGGTCCGACTCGTCGAGCATCCGCCACTCGCCCTCGGGCAGGTCGCCGAGCGACAGGCCGCCGACGTGGCTGCGGTGCAGGGCGTCGACGTGGTTGCCGACGGCCGCGAACATGCGGCGGACCTGGTGGTAGCGGCCCTCGTGCAGGGTCAGGCGCGCCCGGGTGGGCGACAGGACCTCGAGTTCCGCCGGCAGCAGCGGCGTGGTCTCGGAGTCGAGCATCAGCGTGCCGCTGGCGAAGGTGGCGGCCTCGTCGCCGCGCAGCGGTTCGGCCAGGGTCGCTTCGTAGACCTTGGGAAGCTTCGACTTCGGCGAGATGATCCGGTGCAGCAGCTGGCCGTCGTCGGTCATCAGCAGCAGGCCGCTGGTCTCGCGGTCCAGGCGGCCGACCGTCGACAGCGTCGGCGAACGGTGCGCGAAGCGCGGCGGCAGCAGGTCGTAGACCAGGCGGCCACGGTCCTTCGTCGAGCAGGTGTAGCCGGCGGGCTTGTGCAGCATCAGCAGCAGGCCGGGTGGCGGGTCCAGCGGCTCGCCGTCCACGTGCACCTCGTGCCACTGCGGCGTGTCGTCGGCGTAGAGCACCTCGCCCGCTGCGTCCGTGACGCGACCTTCGCGGAACATCAGCGCGACCTGCCTGCGGCTTCCGTAGCCGAGGTTGGCGAGCGACTTGACCAGCTTCATCGCGCGGAGCCTCCGCGTCCCGCCGCGGCCTTCACCGCTTCGACGACCTTGAAGCCGCCCTGCTGCGCCACCAGCCGCGCTTCGCCGAAGCCGGCACCCAGCGCCTGCTCATAGGGCAGGTGGCGGTTGGCGACCAGCCACAGGCGTCCGCCCGGCCGCAGCGCCGCGGCTGCGGCGGCGATGAAGGCGCGGCCGATGTCGGGGCGCTCGCGGCCGTCGGGCGCGTGGAAGGGCGGATTGGTGACCACGACGTCGTAGCGGCCGGGCACGCCGGCGGTCACGTCGTGCCAGTGGAACGCGAGCGCGGCGCGCGACGCCGCGCCGGCCAGGTTGTGGCGCGCCATCGCCAGCGCGCGCGCGTCGGCCTCGTAGGCGTCGAGCGCGACGATGCCGGGGCTGCGCTCGAGCAGCTCGGCCGAGAGATAGCCGTAGCCGGCGCCGAGGTCGGCGGCGCGGCCGGCCAGGTCGACCGGAAGGTGCTGCGCGAGCAAAGCCGAGGCGGCGTCGATCCGGTCCCAGGCGAACACGCCCGGGCGGCTCAGGAAGCGGCCGCCGGCCACTGGCCTCGGGGCATCGAGCCCGCGCCACTGCGCGGCGAGCGCGGGATCGCCGCCCGGCTGGCCGGCGCGCGCCCAGAACACGCGGCACTTGTGCTTGCTGCGCGTGGTCACCGGACCGGCGATGCGGGCGAAGTCCGCTTCGGCGGATTTCGCGCCAGCGTCGTTGGCGACGCTGGCCACCACCATCGCGCCGGGCGCCGCGCGCGCCAGCGCTTCGGCGAACAGCGCCCGCGCCTCGTCGCGCTGGCGGGGCGGAAGCAGCAGCACCAGCGGCCGCCCGGCGTCTTCACTGCCGATGCCTGCCGCGACCGCCTCGTCGGCGACGGTGAAGCCGGCGCGCGCGAGCGCCTCGGCGTCGGGCCTGAACGGGGCTTCGCAGTCCAGTCCCGGCCACTCGTCCGCGGCAAGCGACGCACCCGCGCGCGCGCGCAGGAACACGGCGCCCGGCGCGCGGACGAGCTCGCCGTCGGCGAAGGGAAGCATCAGCGCGTCGAGGGCGGGATCGCCATGGATGGCCATCGTGGATCCGGTGCGGGAACAGGCCGCGATTGTAGTGCCGCCGGCAGCCTGCACGCCGCGCGCACGCGCGCTTCATCGCGAGCGAATGCGCGGTTTGCCAGCATCGGCCTCCCCCATGCAGCACAGAGGAACGCATATGCGCGCACTCTTCGTCGGCGGCCCGGTCGACAACAGCGAACTCGACATCGAGGCCGACACGCCCCCCACCCACTACCCGCCCAATACCGGCGGCGGCCAGTCGCGCTACCGGCTGCAGCAGGTCGGACGCCGCGGCGACGAAGTCGTCTATGCGGTCTACGGCGCACCCGACAGCGCCGACGACGACGTGATCGCGATCGCCGACGAGCGCGACTACGCGCGCCGCTTCGACGCCGAACCCGAGCGCGTCGGCGCCTGAGGCGCGTCCGGCCCTGCGCTCAGCCCTGGAGCTCGCGCAGGGTCACGGCCGGCGGCGCGTCCAGCACGCGCCGCGTGGCCCAGAGCCCGGCCACCAGCGCCGCCGCCATGCCGGCCAGCCCGCCGGCCACGGCCATGCCGATGTCGGGCGTCCACGGCAGGTCGAACACCTGCGTGGCCACCACGCCCGCCAGCAGCGTCGCGGCCACCGCCGCAACCAGCCCCGACAGCAGGCCGATCACCGCGAACTCCGACGCCTGGGCAAGCCGAAGCTGCCTGCGGCTGGCACCAAGCACGCGCATCACGCCGCCCTCCAGCAGGCGTTCGTCCTGGCTGGCGCTGATCGCCGCCAGCAGCACCAGCAGGCCCGCCGCCAGCGCGAACCAGAACACCACCTCCACCACCGTCGACACCTGGTCGGCGGTGTTGCGCACCTGCGTGAGCACGGCATCGACGTCGATCACCGAGACGTTCGGATAGCGCTGGACCAGCTCGCGCGTGAACGCGGTATCGCCCTGCGGCACGCTGACGGCGGTGATCCAGCTCGCGGGATAGCCGTCCAGCGCGCCAGGCGAGAACAGCACGAAGAAGTTCGGGCGGAAGCTTTCCCACTCGACCTCGCGCAGGCTGGTCACGCGACCTTCGATGCGGCGTCCGGCGATGTCGAAGGCGATGCGGTCGCCGAGCGCCCAGCCGAGTGATTCCGCGAAGCCTTCCTCGACCGACAGCTCCACGCCATCGGCGCCATCGGGGCCCCAGAACTCGCCCGCCGTCACGCGGTTGTCGTCGCGCAGCTCGCGCGCGGTGGAGAGGTTGAACTCGCGGTCGGCCCGGCGCTGCGCACGGCGGGAGTCGTCGTCGGCGGCGCCATCGCCGTCGGACGCGTAGTCGGCGCCGCTCACCGGCACGCCGTCGTGCGTGGCCAGGCGCCCGCGGACCATCGGGTACAGCACTGGCGGTGCCAGGCCCTGCCCGGCCGCCACCTCGGCGACCCCGTCGACCTGGTCCTGCTGCACGTTGACGATGAAGCGGTTCGGCGCCTCCTCGGCCAGCGCCAGCTGCCAGCGCGCCAGCAGGTCGGTGCGCACGAAGGTCAGCAGCAGGAGCGCCATCAGTCCGAGGCCGAGCGCGGAGACCTGGGCGATGCTGGTGCCGGCGCGACGGCTGACGTTGGCCAGGCCGTAGCGCGCGCTGCCGCGCAGGCGCGTGCGCAGGCGGCGCACGGCCAGGATCATCAGCCAGGCCAGCAGCGCCAGCGCACCCAGGGTCAGCGCGATGCCGGCCAGCATGGCCAGCGCCAGCGCCGGCGAGCCCGCCTGCCACCACAGCAGCGCACCGATGCCGACGATGCCGGCGGCGAGCACCAGCAGCGCGGCGGGCTCGGTGGGGTCGAGGTCGCGGCGCAGCACGCTCAGCGCCGGCACCCGGCGCAGCGCCAGCACCGGCGGCGCGGCGAAGGCGAGCAGCACCACCAGGCCTACGCCGTAGCCACCGATCGCCGGCAGCACGCCCGCCGGCGGGATCGCGATGCCGAGCATGCCGGCCAGCCAGCCGCCGATCGCCCACTGCAGCGCCCAGGCGATGCCCACGCCCACGCTGCAGGCGAGCAGGCCCAGCATCAGCAGTTCGCCGACGTGGATCCCGGCCAGCGTGGCCTGGCTGGCGCCCAGGCAGCGCATCACCGCCGCGCCCTGCAGGTGGCGCGCGCTGTGCCGGCGCGCGGCCATCGCCACCGCCACCGCGGCCAGCACCACCGAGACCAGCGCGGCGAGCCCGAGGAAGCGGCCCGCGCGGTCCAGCGCCGAGCGGATCTCGGGGCGCGCATCGGCCGCGGTTTCCAGGCGCTGGCCGCGCGCGAGGTTGGCGCGCGCCACTGCGGTGAAGCGTTCGACCGCGCCGGCCTCGCCCGCCACCACCAGGCGGTGGCGGATGCGGCTGCCCTCCTGCACCAGGCCCGTGGCGGCGAGGTCGTCGGGATGGATGAAGACCTTCGGCGCCACGTTGAAGTAGTCCAGCGCGGCGTCGGGCTCCTGCACCACCAGCGCCGCCAGGCGCAATTCCATCGTGCCGATGCCGACGGTGTCGCCGATGCGCGCGCCCAGCGTGTCGGCGCCGCCGCGGCTCATCCACAGCGTGCCCGGCGCGGGCACGCCCGCGGCCGCGCGCTCGACGCCATCGGCGCCGGCGATGCGGTATTCGCCCCGAAGCGGGAAGCCCTCGCCGATCGCGCGCAGCTCGCCCAGCTTCAGCTGCGCGTCGTTGCCCCGGCCGACGCGCACCATGGTGTCGAGTTCGACCGTGTCGGCCATGCGCAGGCCCGCGGCCTCCGCCGCCTCGCGGGCGGGTCCGCGGATCGGCGCATCGCCGCGCAGCACCGCGTCGCCGCCCAGCAGCCGGTTGGCCTCAAGCGCCAGCGCGCGTGCGGCGCGGTCGGTGACGAAGCCGACCGCGGTCACCGCGACCACCGCCAGCACCAGCGCGGCCAGAAGGATGCGCACGTCGCCCGACGCCAGGTCGCGACGCATCTGCCGCCAAGCGAGTCCGGCGATCCTCATGCCGCGCGCCCGGAGTCCGCCACCAGCCGACCGCCCTCGATGCGCAGCGTGCGCCGGCAGCGCCCGGCCAGGTGCTCGTCGTGCGTCACCAGCACCAGCGTCGTGCCGGCGTCCTGGTTCAGCGCGAACAGCAGCTCGATGATCGCCTGCCCGGTCGCGGTGTCGAGGTTGCCCGTCGGCTCGTCGGCGAACATCAGCGAGGGACCGGTGACGAAGGCGCGCGCCACCGCCACTCGCTGCTGTTCGCCGCCGGACAGCTGGCGCGGGTAGTGGCCGAGGCGCTCGCCGAGGCCGACGCGGGCCAGGATCGCGCGTGCCGGGCCTTCGACGTCGGCGTCGCCGCGCAGCTCCAGCGGCAGCATCACGTTCTCCAGCGCGGTCAGCGAGGGCAGCAGCTGGAAGTTCTGGAACACGAAGCCGACCTTCTCGGCGCGCACGCGGGCGCGGCCGTCCTCGTCGAGCGTCGACAGCGCTGCGCCGTCGATCTCCACCGAACCCGCCGTCGGCGCGTCCAGGCCGGCCAGCAGCGACAGCAGCGTGCTCTTGCCCGAGCCCGAAGGGCCGACGATGGCCACGCTTTCGCCACGCGCGATGGCGAAGGCCACGCCGTCGAGGATCACCAGTTCGCCGCCGGGCAGCTGCACGCGCTTGCCGAGTGCGGTGGCGGAGAGCGCCGGCGCGGCGGGGGTTCGGGACGAGTCAGCCATGGGGTCCTTCATCGGGGCATGATGTCCGGCGCGGCGACCGGCTGGGCCGGGCGCGATCGACGGACGGAACGAGGAGTCGCTGGATGAGGTCAGGATACCGGGCGCCACGGCGCTGGCTGCAATGTGCCATTGGTGCGTGCCTGCTGCTGTCGGCCGCGGCCGCCCTGGCGCAGCCCGCGCCCGCTGCACGCCCCGCGGTGACGGCGCAGCCGGCCACGGCGCCGCGCACCGTGCTGGTCATGGGCGACTCGCTCTCGGCCGCCTACGGCCTGCGCGCGGACCAGGGCTGGGTGGCGATGGTCGGCGAGCGCCTCGCCCGCGAGCATCCCGGCTGGCAGGTGGTGAACGCCAGCATCAGCGGCGAGACCAGCGCCGGCGGCTCGGCGCGCGTGGTCGACGAAGTGCTCCGGCACCGGCCCGCCGTGGTGGTGATCGCGCTGGGCGCCAACGACGCCCTGCGTGGCCTGCCGCTGCCCGAACTGCGGCGCAACCTGGCGCGGATGATCGGTGCCTCGCGCCACGTCGGCGCGCGCGTGCTGCTGGTCGGCATGCGCATGCCGCCGAACCTGGGCCCCGACTACACCCGCGGCTTCGAGCAGACCTATCGCGACCTCGCCGCGTTCTTCGACGTCGAGCTGCTGCCCTTCCTGCTCGAGCCGGTCGCGGCCGACCGCGGCAACTTCATGGAGGACAACCTGCACCCCACCGCCGAGGCCCAGCCCGCCATCGCCCGCCATGTCTGGCCCGCGCTGGAGCCGCTGCTGCGCTGAGCACGGCGCTCAGGGCGCGCGGCCGGAGAGCAGCGGCCAGGGGTCGATCGGCGTGCCCTCCCACCAGCGCTTTTCAGGGCCGAGCAGGAAGATCGCGAAGTGCAGGTGCGGCGCCGCCGGATCGGCGTTGCCGGTGCTGCCGACGTAGCCGATGACCTCGCCCTGGCGCAGCGCGGCGCCTTCCTCGAGACCCGGCGCATAGCGCTCCAGGTGCGCGTAGTAGTACGCATAGCGACCCGTGGGTTCGAACTGGTACATCGTCAGGCCGCCGCGATCGCTGTCGAACAGCTTCTCGACGTGGCCGTCGGCGACCGCCAGCACCGGCGTGCCGGCCGGCGCCATGATGTCGAGCGCCTCGTGCACGCGGCCCTCGCCGCGGTCGTCGTCGAAGGTCGGCGACAGCGACGAGGGCGCGACGCCCTGCACCGGCACCACCAGGTCCGAGGGCAGCGGGACCGCGGAGGGCCGCGCCGCGACGGCGGCCGGCGTGGCGGCAGGCGCTGGATCGGGGACCGCGACCGGCCGGATCGCGCCGCTGGCGCGGGTGCGGTCGACGCGGCTGGATCGGGCATCGCGAACCTCCGCCTGCACCGGCACATCGGCCGCGCGCTCATCCCCATCAGTCACCGGCTCCGCCACGGTGGGCGTCACCTGCACGATGCGGCCGCGTTCGGCGCGCGGCATCGCCAGGTAGTACGCGGCTGCCGCCAGCAGCAGGCCCGCGAGGAGGACCGCGATAGAGCGCACCGGCTACTCCTGCAGCACCGCCGGCATGCCCGGCTTCACCGCGTCGGCCAGCAGGTCGACGTGCCAGTTGGCGAGGCGGATGCAGCCGTGGGAATCGGTCTTGCCGACCTTGCCCGGCTCCGGCGTGCCGTGGATGCCGTAATGCTCCTTCGACAGGTCGACCCAGGCCACGCCGACCGGATTGTTCGGACCCGGCGCGAGCGTGGCCTTGGCATGCGAGGGATCGGCGTCCCAGAACAGGTCGGGGTTGTAGTGGAAGGTCGGGTCGCGCGCGACGCCCTTGATGGTCCACTCGCCGATCGGCAGCGGATCGTGCTCGCTGCCGGTCGAGGCCGGGAACTGCGCCACCACCCGGTCATCGGCGGCCAGCAGCTGCACGACGGAATCCGACTTGTCGACGACCACGCGCGCGATTTCCGGCAGCGGCGCGGCCGTCGCCACGCCGGGCACCACGATCGTCGTGCCCGCCGCGGACAGGTCCTTGCCGGGATTGAGGCGCTGCAGCAGCGCGGGGCTGGCGTGGAAGCGCTCGCCCAGCGCCTCGGCCACGCTCTCGTAGCCGAGCGCCTCGAGTTCCGCCCGCTCCATCATCCCGTCGGGCAGTTCGCGGAACGGTCCGGCCACGTCGGCAGCGGTGATCGCGTACTGCACCAGCACCGGCGCCGCGTCCTCGCCCAGCGCCTGCCAGGTGGGTGCGTCCAGTTCGCCGGTCGGCTCCAGGCCGCGGCTGTGCTGGAACGCGGCAAGCGCGCGCCGCGTGTTCGTACCACCCTGGCCGTCGATTTCGCCGGGCGAGAAGCGCGCGCGCTCCAGCAGCACCTGCGCGCGCAGCATCGCGTGTTCGCCGGTGGTGGTCGCGGCGTCGTTGGCCGCATGGTCCGCGGCCTGCGCCGCGCTGCCAACGGCAGGCGTTGCCGGCGCATCGGGCGTGGCCGCTTGCGTGGCCCTGGCGGGATCTTCCTTCTCCTGCGCACCGGACGGCAGGGCGATGGACAGCATCGCGGACAGCGCGATGGCGAGCGGAGTGGCTGGTCGCATGCACGGAACCTCGGGTGTTCGGGTGGCCGCGATCCTGCGCGAGCCACGGGCCATGCCACGTGAAGGCATGCGGCATTCCACGATGCGCGCTGAACGTGCCGGGCCGATAGTCGCGGCGTCCATTGCAGCCGCGCAGGCGGCGGCGCAGACTCGTGCAGGTCCCGAACGGAGGACATCCCCGTGATACGCACGCGCCACCTGGCCACCGTCCTGATCTCCGCCGCACTGGCCGCGGCCTTCGCCGCACCGGCGTCCGCCGCGCGGGTCACGGATCCCGACGTCCCGCGCAGCCTCGAAGCCGAGGGGCCGGTCACGGTGTCGTGGACCGATCCGCAGGCGTTCACCGAAATCCGCTACAGCCGCAACCGCTTCGAGGCGGAACGCGGCGACTGGGTGCGCGGCATCGCGCGCCATCTCGCCACGCGCGCGGCAGGCGCGCTCGGTCCTGGCGAGCGCCTCGACGTCGTGATCACCGACATCGAACGCGCCGGCGACTTCGAGCCCGGCGCGGGCCGCAGCGACGGGGTCCGGATCGTCCGCGACATCTACCCACCGCGCATCGACCTGTCGTACACGTTGTACGACGCGTCTGGCGACGTGATCGGCTCGGGCGAGCGCAGCCTGCGCGACATCGGCTTCCTGCACCGCCACGCGGGCACGGTGGGCAGCGGCGATCCCCTGCGCCACGAGAAGCGCCTGGTCGATGACTGGGTGCGCGACGAGCTCGCCGGCCGGACGCACTGAGCCCGATGGCGGTCTATGTCGACGATGCGGTCACGCTGTGGCGCGGCCGCCGCTGGGCACACCTGATGGCCGACACCCTGGACGAGCTGCACGCGTTCGCCGCCGCCCTGGGCATGCCGCGCCACGCCTTCCAGGACCGCACCAGCGGCGCCCACTACGACGTGACCGCGGAGCTGCGCGCGCGCGCGATCGAACTCGGCGCGGTGCCGATCTCGCGCCACCGCGACCGCGTGCGGATGCGCGCGGTGATCGCCAACGCCCGCCGCCAGGGGCGCCGCGAAGCGCCGTGACGCGCGCCCGGGATGCCGGGGCGATAATGGGCGCCGGACCACGCAGGAGATCCGCATGACCGGCTTCGACCTCAGCCCCCCCGACGATGCCCGGCGACGCGAGCTCGTCGAGGCGCTCGACGACGACGCACGCCGCGTGCTGCTTGCCCACGGCACCGAGGCGCCGTTCTGCGGCGCCTTCCTCGACAACCGGCGCGAGGGCACCTATACCTGCGGCCTCTGCGGGCTGCCGCTGTTCCGCTCCAGCGCGAAGTTTGACTCCGGCACCGGCTGGCCCAGCTTCTTCGCGCCGCTCGATCCCGCCCATCTCCGCTACGTGCGCGACCTCGGCCACGGCATGGTGCGCATCGAGGAAACCTGCGCGCGCTGCGGCAGTCATCTCGGCCACGTCTTCCCCGATGGCCCGCCGCCCACCGGCGAACGCCACTGCCTGAACTCGATCGCGCTCGGCTTCGTCGCCGATGGCGATCCCCTGCCCGACCTGCTGGGCCGGGGCGCTCCCGAAGGCAAGCCGCTGGCCTGAGGCTGCAGCGGGCGCGGCAGCCAAGTATCCTCTTGCGCCGCGCGCGCCCGCGCCCGGCGCCGCGCACGAACGCCTGGAAACCGACATGACGCAGACCCCGCCCGACCGCCTCAGCAACGATCCCCGCAGCCCCTACTACGACGAAGCCACGCTGGCGCGCGGCATCGGCATCCGCTTCAACGGCGAGGAACGCACCAACGTCGAGGAGTATTGCGTGAGCGAAGGCTGGATCCGCGTGGCCGTCGGCCGCGCGCTCGACCGCCGCGGCAACCCGATGACGATGAAGGTCAACGGCCGCGTCGAACCCTGGTTCCGCGACGCGGAATGAACGCGGGGCGCCATCGGGCGCCCCGCATCCGTCCAGAGCGGGCTGCAAGCGGGCTCAGTCGCGGTCCTTGCCGACGACCTTGCCCGTGTCGGGATCAAGCGTGAGCTTCAGCTCGCGCCCGTTCGCATCGTCCGCCTCCGCGGTCCACATGCCGTCGTCGAACTTCACATCGTGGATGTTCGAATATCCGGCGGCGCTGAGCTTCGCACGCACGTCGGCCTCGGCGAGCTGCGCCACCGCGTCCTCGGGATAGACCTTGCCGGTTGCCGGGTCGATGCGCAGCTCGACGCGCTGGCCGTCGGCGCTGCGCGCGTCCGCCTTCCACACGCCGTCGTCGAACTCGACGTCGTTGACGTTGGTATAACCCTGCGACTCGAGCGAGGCGCGGACCTGCGGCACGGTCATGGCGTCGTCGGCCTGCTGTGCGGCGGCGCCGCCGGCGGCGGCCATCGAAACGGCCAGGGCGAGCGCCTGGATGATGGCGTGCTTCATGGGAGAACCTCCTGCTGGGGGGAGGCCCGAGTATTGGAACCACCATGCGAACCGCGCATGAAATGCGCGGTCGCGTTCACGCTGCGGCAAGCGTCTGCTCACGCCGCGTCGATCCGCCCGGGAGTATCAATCGGCTCCCCCACGCAACATGGCGAGTAATACCGATGACCAGGACCAAGCGCATTCAGAACGGCACGCTGATGGCCACCGCCCTCTCCCTTCTGCTGGCGGGCGGCCATGCGATCGCAAACGACGACCCGAAGACCCATGCCGACCACGCCGGCGACTCCGACCAGCCCGTCGACGACACCTGGATCACCACCAAGGTCAAGGCCAGCCTGCTGGCCGACGAGGACGTCGCCGGCCTCGAAATCGATGTCGAAACCGTCAACGGCGTGGTGACGCTGCGCGGCGACGTGGCCAGCCAGATGCAGGTCGACGAGGCCAAGCGCATCGCCGCCGACATCAAGGGCGTGACCGACGTCGACGCCAGCGGCCTGTCGGTCGACGCGACCGAGTAGCCGACCGACCACGCGCCCACGCGGCGCCAGAGACGAGAACACCGGCCTCGCGCCGGTGTTTTTTTTGGTTCTTCTCCCAACCTAGGGGAATGTTCGCGTTGGTGTTTTCGGGCTGCGGCGACCCGGCGCGGACGCAGGGGGGATGCCCAGCCGGAATCTGCGCTGTCCTGCTCCCACTTCCGGCCGCCGGCCATCCAT
>NZ_JACSQJ010000007.1 GCF_014836665.1 Luteimonas colneyensis | reverse complement strand
TCGCCAGGGTCTTTACCCCAAAACCCCGCAGCCACGGCTGCGGGGTTTTTCTTTGGGCGCGCGGCGGCCTCAGCCCGCCGATTCCCGTCGCCGCATCAGCAATCCGATCTGGCCGATCACCGCGGTCAGCAGGATCAGCGAGTTGGTGACGATGAACACCCGGTTGCCGAGCATCCAGCTGTAGGCGATGAAGCCAACGGAGGCCGCCATCTGGCCCAGGAACAGCCAGCGCGAGACGCCCTTCGCGTCCTTGTCCTTCCACTGCGTGACGATCTGGCGGCAGAGGGTGGCCAGCAGGATCGCCGAGGCCGTCCAGCCGATGATGTCGGGATTCATCGTTCGCGGATCCTTTCGACGTGTGATCCGGAGCGTCGACGTGCATGTTGTCCACGTGCATCCGGATGGGCGGTCGATGTTCGCGCATGCCCGGTCCGTGCCGGGTGAACCGGCGTACGCCAACGTGGCTGTCACTGCGCGGGTGCTTACATCCGGGGCTCACCCCGTGCGACAGGAGCACACCGATGACCGACCCCCGCGAACTCGAAGAAAAGTTCTGGAAGGCGCTGGAGAGCGACCGCACCGTCATGCTCGGCCTCGATGGCCAGGAGGACGGGCACGCCCGGCCGATGACGGGCCTTGCCGAGGACCGGCGCTCGCCGATCTGGTTCTTCACGTCCGCTGACAATGCGCTGGTCAAGCAGCTCGGCACGGGCAGTGGCCGCGCGATCGCCGGATTCGCCTCCAAGGGCCACGACCTCTTCGCCAGCATCCGCGGCTCACTGCGCGTCGATACCGACCGCGCGGTGGTGGAGCGCCTGTGGAACCCCTTCGTCGGCGCCTGGTACGAAGGGAAGGACGATCCGAAGCTGCGCCTGCTGCGCCTCGACGCCGAAGACGCCGAAGTCTGGATCGACGCCAGCAGCATGCTCGCCGGCGTGAAGATGCTGCTCGGCGTCGACCCGAAGAAGGACTACAAGGACAAGGTCGGCGAAGTCGACCTGCGCTGACGGCCGCCGATGCAGCGTGACCTCGTGGTGGCAACGGCCGAAGGACTGTACTGTCCGGCCGGCGACTTCCATATCGACCCGTGGCGGCCCGTGCCCCGTGCGGTGATCACGCACGGCCACGGCGACCATGCCCGTTCCGGGATGGGCTGTTACCACGTGGTGGCCGAGGGCCTGCCGATCCTGCGCTGGCGCCTTGGCGACCAGGACTACCGCGTGCACGCCGCCGGCGAGCGTTTCCGGATCGGAGGCGCGACGCTGTCGTTCCATCCGGCCGGCCATGTGCTCGGATCCAGCCAGGTGCGGATCGAGGCGGGCGGCGAGGTGTGGGTGGCCTCGGGCGACTACAAGCGCGACCCCGATCCCACCTGCGCGCCCTTCGAGGTCGTCGCCTGTGACGTGTTCATCACCGAATCGACGTTCGGGCTGCCGATCTACCGCTGGACGCCGGCCACGGAGGTGGCGCGGGACATCGTGGCCTGGCGCGAGGAGTGCGCGGGCAACGGCGAGGCCGCGATCCTCTACTGCTACGCGCTGGGCAAGGCGCAGCGGATCCTCGCCGAACTCGCGGCCCACACCGACCGCCCGGTGTTCGTGCATGGCGCGATCGACGCGGGCGTGCAGGTCTATCGGGAGGCCGGCGTGCACTTGCTCGACACGCGGCGCGTGGCCGACGAGGCGCGCGCGGCGGACTTCGCCGGCGAGCTGGTCATCGCGCCGCCGTCCGCGGCGGGCAGTCCGTGGATCCGCCGCTTCCGGCGCGCGCAGCAGGGCTTCGCCTCCGGCTGGATGCGCATCCGCGGCAACCGTCGCCGCCGCAACTACGACCGCGGCTTCGTCGTGTCCGACCACGCGGACTGGCCGTCGCTGCTGCGCACCGCGCACGAGACCGGCGCGCGCCGCGTGATCGCCACCCACGGTGACACCGACGCCCTGGTCCGCGTGCTCAATACGCAGGGCATCGACACCGGCGTGTTCGCGACCGGCTACGGCGAGGACGACTGATGCGCCGCTTCGCCGCCCTGTACGAGCGGCTCGACCGCAGCACCGGCACCGCCGACAAGCGCCGCGCCCTGGTCGACTACTTCCGCGACGCGCCGCCGCGCGATGCGGCGTGGGCGCTCTGGCTGCTGGCCGGCGGGAAGATCGGCGGCGCGCGCGCGAAGATCGCGGCCACGGGCGAGCTGCGCGCGTGGATCGGCGAGGAAACCGGCACGCCGGACTGGCTCGTCGAAGCCTGCCACCACCAGGTGGGCGACCTCGCTGAAACCCTGGCCCTGCTGCTGGACGATCCGCCCGTGACGCAGGGCGCCGGGCCCGGCAACGCACTGCCGTACCTGCCGGCAGGCGAAGATAGCGCCGGCCTCGGCCTCGCGGAATGGATCGAACGTCGCCTCGCGCCGGTCGCCAACGCCGACCCGGAGACACGCCGTGCCGTGGTGGTCGACGCCTGGCGCAGCCTCGTCTTCCGCGAGCGGCTGGTGTTCAACAAGCTCTTGACCGGCGCCCTGCGCGTGGGCGTCTCGCAGGGCCTGGTGCAGCAGGCGCTGGCCGAACTGTCCGGCGTCGACATCGCCCTCATCGCGCAGCGCATGCTCGGTCGCTGGACGCCGGGCGCCGGCTTCATGGAGACCCTGTTGTCGCCCGAGGCGCAGCCGGGCGATGCCGCGCTGCCCTATCCGTTTTTCCTGGCCTCGCCGCTGGAGTCGGATCCCGATGGCCTCGGCCCGGTGGACGACTGGCTGCTGGAATGGAAGTGGGACGGCATCCGCCTGCAGCTGATCCGACGCGCCGGCGAGGTCGCGCTCTGGTCGCGCGGCGAAGAGCGCATGGACGGGCGCTTCCCCGAGATCGAAGCCGCGGCCGCCGTGCTCCCGCGCGACTGCGTGATCGACGGCGAGCTGCTGGCCTGGCAGCCTGCCGCCAGCGCGCCCATGCCGTTCAGCGCCCTGCAGACCCGCATCCAGCGCCTGAAGCCGGGGCCGAAGACGCTGGCCTCCGCGCCCGCGCGCGTGCTGGCCTACGACCTGCTGGAGCTCGACGGCGAGGACCTGCGCGCGCGTCCGCTGGACGAGCGGCGGTCGCTGCTGGCTGATCTCCTTGGCGAAACCGCGCAGGCCGGGAGCGCCACGAACGGCGACGACCGTGCCGGCACGGGCGGCAGCGCCGCTCGCATCGCGCTGTCGCCGCGGGTCGAGGCCCGTGACTGGGCGCAGGCCGCCGCGCTGCGAGACGAGGCGCGCGATCGCGGCGTCGAGGGCCTGATGCTGAAGCGCCGCGATTCCCCCTACCGCCACGGCCGCAGGCGCGGCGACTGGTGGAAGTGGAAGGTCGATCCGCTCAGCATCGATGCGGTGCTGATCTACGCCCAGTCCGGGAGCGGCCGGCGCAGCACGCTGTTTACCGACTACACATTCGGCCTCTGGGACGGCGACGCGCTGGTGCCGGTGGCCAAGGCCTACTCGGGGCTCGACGACGCGGAAATCCTGCGCCTGGACCGCTGGATCCGTGCGCACACGCTGGAGCGCTTCGGACCGGTGCGCTCGGTCGAGGCCGCTCACGTGTTCGAGCTCGGCTTCGAAGGCGTGAACCGGTCCCGGCGGCACAAGTCCGGCGTCGCGGTGCGCTTCCCGCGCATCCTGCGCTGGCGCGAGGACAAGCCGGTGCGCGAGGCCGACACGCTCGACGCGCTGCGGGCCCTGGCGCGGTGATGGCGCCCGCCGCCGGTTCCAGGCAATCGCCGGCCGGACAGCCCGCAGTGCCGCCGCCCGCGCGCAGCCGCGGGCGGTTCGACGCCCCGCTGACGGCCTGGTTCACCGCGCGCGGGTGGCGCGTCGCGCCCTTCCAGCGACAGGCCTGGCGGCATTACCTGACCGGTGGCTCCGGCCTCCTGGTCACGCCCACCGGCAGCGGCAAGACGCTGGCCGCGCTCGGGGGGCCGCTGCTCGAAGCGCTCCGGCTCGGCGATGCACCGGCGCCGAAGCGACGCGGCGCATCATCGCCCGGACCCCGCCTGCGCCTGCTCTGGATCACCCCGCTGCGCGCGCTCGCGGTCGACACCGTGCGCGCGATCCGCGAACCGGTGCAGGCGCTCGGCATCCCGTGGACCGTCGCCATGCGCACGGGCGACGCCAGCGCGCGCGACCGACGCCTGGCGCGCCAGGGCCAGGCGGAGGTGCTGGTCACCACGCCCGAATCCTTCGCCCTGGCCCTGTCCTATCCCGACGCCGCGGACCTGCTGGGCGGGGTGCGCGCGGTGGTCGTCGACGAATGGCACGAGCTGCTGGGCAACAAGCGCGGCGTGCTGCTGCAGCTGTGCCTGGCGCGGCTGCGTGCGGTCGCACCCGCGGCGCGGACCTGGGGGCTGTCAGCCACGCTGGGGAACATCGGGGAAGCGCGCGACGTGCTGCTGCCCGGCCAGCCCGATGCGCCCATCCTCGCCGCCCCGAAACCGAGGCGGCTGACGCTCGAGACCCTCATCCCGGCCGAGGGCGAGCGTTTCCCCTGGGCCGGCCACCTCGGCCTGTCGCAGCTCGAGCGCGTGGCCGCGGTGCTGCAGCGCGCACGCAGCAGCCTGCTGTTCACCAACACGCGCTCGCAGGCCGAGCTCTGGCACCGGGCGCTGCAGGCGGTGTGGCTGGACGATCCGGCGACGCTGGCGCTGCACCACGGCTCGCTCGACGCCTCGCTGCGCGCCGAGGCCGAGGCCGGCCTGCGCGACGGCCGCGTGCGCTGCGTGGTGGCGACGTCGAGCCTCGATCTTGGCGTCGACTTCCCCGCCGTCGACCAGGTGTTGCAGGTGGGCAGCCCCAAGGGCATGGCGCGGCTGGTGCAGCGCGGCGGCCGCGCGCGCCACCGTCCGGGCGAGGCCGGTCACGTCGTCTGCGTGCCCACGCATGCGCTGGAGCTGGCGGAGTACGCGGCGGCGCGCATCGCGATCGAGGCCGGGCGCATCGAGGCGCGCGTGCCACCGCGGCTGTCGCTCGACGTGCTGGCGCAGCACTGCGTCACGCTCGCGCTCGGCGGCGGCTTCCACGCCGGTGCGCTGCTGGACGAAGTGCGCGGCACCCACGCCTTCGCCGCGCTGTCCGACGACGCCTGGCAGGCGGTGCTCGACTTCATCGTCCGCGGCGGCAGCGCGCTGGAGCACTATCCGGACTACCGGCGCGTGGTGCGCGACGACGATGGTGCGTGGCGCGTCCTCGATCGCCGGGTCGCGTTCCGGCACCGGCTCTCGATCGGCACGATCACCAGCGACGGCAGCGTCGAGGTCCGCTTCGCCAAGGGGGCGCGGCTGGGCGCGGTGGAGGAATCGTTCGTCTCGCGCCTGCGTCCGCGCGACCGCTTCCAGTTCGCCGGTCGCACGCTGGAGCTGGTGCAGCTGCGCGACATGACCGCCTTCGTGCGCCTGGCCAGGCGCAGCGACGGCAGCGTGCCGCGCTGGCAGGGCGGGCGCATGCCGCTGTCGAGCGAGCTGGCCGCGGAAGTCGAGGCGGTGCTGGCCCGGCCACCGCGCAGTCCCGAGATGCGCGCGCTGGCACCGCTGCTGTCGCTGCAGTCGCGGCTCTCCTCCCTGCCCACCCCAGACAGCCTGCTGGCCGAGGCGGTGAAGACGCGCGAAGGCTGGCACCTGTTCCTGTTTCCCTTCGCCGGGCGCGCGGTGCACGAAGGCCTGGCGCCGCTGCTGGCGCTGCGCTGGGCGCGCGAGGCGCCCAACACCTTCGCCTGGGCGGTGAACGACTACGGCCTGGTGCTGAGCGCGCAGGCCGAAGCCTGGCCGGACGAGGCCCTGCTCGCACGCATGCTCGCCGTGGACGGCGTGGTCGACGACCTGCGCGCCAGCCTCAACCTGGCCGAGCTCGCGCGTCGCCAGTTCCGGGAGATCGCGCGCGTCGCCGGGCTGCTGCCGCCGTCGCTGCCGGGGCGCGCCATCCGGTCGCTGCGCCAGCTGCAGGCCTCGAGCAGCCTGCTGTTCGACGTGCTCAGCCGCCACGATCCCGGCCACGTGCTGCTGGCCCAGGCCGAGCGCGAAGTCCTCGAAGCCCAGCTGGAGGTGGTGCGGCTGCGCGCCGCGCTCGAACGCTGTGGCCGGCGCCCCCTCGCGCTGCACCGCCCGCGCGGCCTGACGCCGCTGGCCTTCCCGCTGTGGGCCGAATCGATGCGTGGCCAGCTCAGCACCGAGGACTGGCGCACGCGCGTGCAGCGCGCCGCCGAACGCCTGGAGGAGCGCCATGCCCGCCGTGCTTGACCTGTTGCTGGCCGGCGAGCCGATGCGCCTGCTGGCCGACCGCGCCCTGTACTGGCCGGCGCGCGGACGGCTGCTCATCGCCGACCTGCACCTGGGCAAGGGCGACATCCTGCGTGCCGCCGGGATCGCCGTGCCGTCCGGCGGCACGCGCCACGACCTCGACCGGCTGCACGTCCTGCTCGACGCGACCGGGGCGCGCGAAGTGTGGGTGCTGGGCGACTTCCTGCACGGCCGCCGCCACCCGCGCGTCGAGGCCGAGTGGCGCGCCCTGCTGGCCGCGCATCCGGGCTGCGTGGCGAGCGTGGTCGCCGGCAACCACGACCGGGCGCTGGTGGCCGATGCCGCCGGCGTGGTCCACCTGCCCGACGACGTGCGCGACGGGCCGTTCCGCTTCCGCCATGTGCCGCTGGAAGCCCCCGATCCCGCCCTCGGCCACGTGCTGTGCGGGCACGTGCACCCGGTGGCGCGACTGCCGGGCCTGCCCGGACGCCATCCGGCCCTGGCGCTGGCGCCGGGGCAGGCGATCCTGCCGGCGTTCTCGGCGTTCACCGGGGGCTGGCTGCTGTCGGACGCACAGGCCTGGATCGCCTGCGCGCAGGGCGAGCTTGCCGGCAACGGCGACGGACCGTGGCGGGCAGCAGCGCATTGACCGGCGCACGACGCCGCGGCGGTTAGCGTGGGCGTCCTGCACCAGGAGCTCCGCATGCCGCCACGCCAGGCACCGTCCAGCCACCGCGCCGCCCCGCGCCGCGGTGGCCATGCCGCTACCCGCGGCACCGGCGTGCGCATCGACAGCTGGAACCTGCCGCTGCGCCATCCCGAAGGTGGATTCCTGGGCGACCGCGCCAGCCAGACCGCGTTCCGCGAACTGCTGGACCAGGCGCGCCGCGCGCACAGCACCTGCGCGCGCGATCCCTTCGGGCGCACGCCCACGGCCGAACTCGACAAGCGCGAGATCGACATGGTGCTCGTCGGCGGCGATCCCGACGCGGCGCACGTGGTGCACCTCGCCGTCGAGGAGTACGCGCGTGCGCTGGTGGCGGTGGTGCGCAGCTTCATCGCGCAGCCGGAATGGCGCGGCGTGCGCGACATCGTGCTGGGTGGCGGCTTCCCCGGCCACGAGGCCGGACGGCTGGCGATCCGCCGCGCCGCGCGGCTGCTGAAGCTCGCACGCAGCGGAGTGCGCCTGCGCGTGCTCGGCCACGACAGCGACGAAGGCGGACTGCTCGGCTGGGTGCAGCTGGCGCCGTCGGCCGCGCTGCGCCGGCAGGCCTTCCTGGCGGTGGACATCGGCGGCACCAACATCCGCTGCGGCATCGTCGAGCCGCGCCTGGGCGAGGATCGCAGCGGCGGCAAAGCACGCATCCTGGAGCACGCGCAGTGGCGCCACGGCGACGATGCGCCGACGCGCGAGGAGGCGCTGCAGCGGCTGGGGGCGATGCTCAACGGCCTGGCCGCGCATGCGCGCACGCGCGGGATCGACCTCGCGGCCTTCGTCGGCATCGCCTGTCCGGGCGAGGTCGACGCGCGCGGCCACCTGCTCAACGGCGCGCAGAACCTGCCGGGCGACTGGGCGGCGGAGGATTTCTTCCTGGCCGATGCGCTGGGCGCCTGGCTGGCGCCGGTGCGCGGCCGCGCGCCGCGCGTTCTGCTGCACAACGACGCGGTGGTGCAGGGCCTGAGCGAGCGCCCGCGCATGCGCAATGCCAAGCGCTGGGGCGTGCTGACCATCGGCACCGGCCTGGGCAACGCGTCCTACTCCAACCTGGGCTGACCTTTGGCGGATGGCCGGGGCGCGACGCTTCGCGGAGAATCGATGAGGGGACTCCATGCCGGGCGCGACCGCCCGCGCGGGATTCCGCGCGCCGCGACCGACCTGCCAGGAGATCCGCCCATGCCGACCACCCGCCATTCCTCACGTCGACCGGTGCTGCTGACGGGCCTGTTGCTGGCCGCGGGCCTGTCCGGGCCGGCAATGGCGACGCAGGCGGAGGTGAGCGGTTCCACCACTACGGCCGCCAGCACCACCACGACCGCCGCGCCCGCCGATTCACCGCGGGCGCGGCTGCACGCGCTCTTCGCCGAGGACGCCGCCTGGCGCCAGCGCGAATTCGGATACGAGCAGGTCGACGGGCGCTGGCGTCCGTCGGGCCGCCTGCCGTCGGTGCTGCCCGAAGCCTGGGAGCGGCGCATCGCGCACGTCACGCGCATCCTGCGCGAACTCGACGCGATCCACCCCTCGACGCTTTCGCGCGAGGACCAGGTCAACCTGGCGGTGTTCCGCGCCACCCGGGCCGCCGAGCTCGACAACGCCGTGCGCCGCACCTGGGAGGCACCGTTCAACAGCGACACGTTCTTCTGGGCCGGCTTCGCGCCGCGCCAGCCCTGGCAGCAGGAAGCCGACTGGCGGCGCTTCATCTCCCGACTGGCCGACATCCCGCGCCATTTCGACGAGCAGATCGCCAACATGGAGCGCGGGCTGGCCCGCGGCTGGAGCGTGCCGCGCGCCTCGCTCGATGACCGCGACCGCACCATCGAGGCCTACACCGGCGAAGGCCCGGGCAATCCGCTGCTCGACGCCTTCGACGCGATTCCGCAGTCGATTCCCGAGCCCCTGCGCACGCAGCTGCGCGAGGAAGGCCGCAAGGTGGTGCTGGGCGACGTGGTGCCGGCCTATCGCGAACTGCTGGCCTACATGCGCGAGGACTACCTGCCGCGCACCCGCACCACGATCGCCGCCAGCGCGTTGCCCGACGGCGAGGCGTTCTACCGCGCGCAGATCCGCGAGTACGTGACGCTCGACATGTCGCCGCGCGAGATCCACGAACTCGGCCTGGCCGAGGTCGCGCGCATCACCGCCGAGATGCACGAGGTGATGGCGCGCGCCGGCTTCGAAGGCAGCTTCGAAGAGTTCCTCGCCTACCTGCGCAGCGACCCGCGGTTCTACGCGAAGACGCCGCGCGAGCTGCTTGCCCATGCGTCGTACGTGGCGAAGAAAGTCGACGGCCAGCTCAAGCACGTGCTCGGCACCCTGCCGCGCTACCGCTTCACGATCCTGCCGGTGGCCGACGACATCGCGCCCAACTACACCGCCGGCCGCGGGGGGCTGGACGCCTGCTGGTTCAACACCTACGACCTGCCGTCGCGGCCGCTGTACAACCTGCCGGCACTCGTGCTGCACGAGTGCTCGCCCGGGCACAGCCTGCAGGCGGCGCTGGCGCTCGAGGCGCCGGAGCGCCCGGACTTCCGCCAGAACAGCTATTTCTCCGGTTATGGCGAGGGCTGGGCGCTGTACACCGAGTGGCTGGGCACGCGCATGGGCATCTACGAGACGCCCTACGAGGAGTTCGGCCGCCTGAGCTTCGAGATGTGGCGCGCCGCGCGCCTGGTGATCGACACCGGCATCCACGCCTATGGCTGGAGCCGCGAGCAGGGCATCGAGTACCTCGCCAGCCACGCCGCGCTGTCGCGTGCCGACATCGAGAACGAGGTCGACCGCTACATCTCCTGGCCCGGCCAGGCGCTGTCGTACTACATCGGCTATCGCACCATCCGCGACCTGCGCGCGGAAGCGGAGCGCGAGCTGGGCAATCGCTTCGACCAGCGTCCGTTCCACGACGCGATCCTGGCGCTGGGCGCGGTGCCGTTGCCGGTGCTGGAAGAGGAAATGCGGGCCTTCATCGTGCGCGAGAAGGCCGGCACTCCGGAACAGCTCGCCGAGGGTCGCTGACCGCGACGCCTGTTGCATCGACGCGCCCGGGGAACCCGGGCGCGTGCCTGCGCGGGGCGCGGGGCTCAGCCCAGCGGATCCATCCCGGGAACATCGTTGCCGGTGCCCGCGGTCTGCGAAACACCCACGCGCAGCGAGTTGTCCACGTCGCGCACGCCCGGACAGCCTTCCGAAAGGTCTTCCGCCAGGCGCTTCATCAGCCGGTGCGGCACGGTGCCGGAAAGTTTCACCACGCCGTCCTGTACGGCGACGCTGATGCTGCTGGCGTCCAGCGCGTCGTTCTCGGTGAGGACGTCGCAGACGTCCTCGCGGATGCGCGCATCGTCGCGGCGATAGCCGCGCGGGCCGACGCCGCGGTAGCCGTGGGCCGACACGCCGGCGGCGCCGGCGCTGCGCCCGGCGGCGAACTCCTCGCGCTTCTCGCCCAGCCAGTCGCGCGCGGCGCCCACGCAGCGTCCGCCCAGCTTCATCGCGTCGCGCGCGACCTCGCGGAACTCATCGGCAGCGGCTTGGCCGGAAGTGGATCGGGTCATGGCATGGCCTCCTGTCTCTTCACGGGCGCGGCGCGCCCAGCGGCACCAGTGTCCGGCCGGGGATGTTCAAGCCGCGTCACGCCGGCGTGGATGCCTCTCAATCGATCGGATACACCGCGCGGATGGGGCAGCCCGACTTCGCGCCCAGCACCTGCAGCCGGTCGGAGCCGGTCATGACGAAGTCCGACGGCCTGCCGGTGGAGGTGACCCGGATGTCGTCGCCCGGGTTTCCGCAGATGACACCGATGCCCATGCCGGAATGGAAGGCGATCTCCACCGGCCCCGAGAGGTGCGGGCAGGATCGAACCAGTTCCAGGCGGTAATAGCGGTTGCCGTCGGAGCGGTTGGGATTGACCTCGACGACCACGCCGCGGGGATCCTCCGACCAGCCACGCACGTGCCGCGGGCTGAAGCAGTAGCTGTGCGAGGCCGCGAAGCCGCGGCGCTTTTCGCCCTTCACGACCACGTTGGCCACCGTGGTGCTGCCGTCGGCGCTGGTCTGGCTGGCGCGCGCATGGCCTGCGTACTCGGCGGAGGTGATGGGTTCGACCGCGGCCACGGGGCAGAGCGTTTCGCCCACCGCCACGTACTCGTTGCCCGCGCCGCACATCCAGCCGTTGGCGGCCAGCATGCGGGTACGTGTGGCGCCGTCGATGTCGGGGCAGGCATCGGCCAGGTCGACCCGGTAGCGGCGGCCGTCGGACTGCACCAGCGCCAGCGTGCGTGCGTCGGGCTGGAACACTTCGCGCACGTCGCGCGCATCCAGGCAGTTCGGAGCGGGCGGCGTGCGCACCACGGCCGACGTGGCCGGGGTGGCGGAGAGTGCGGCCGCGATCACGGCGGCGAAGTGTCCTGCAGGCATGGGCATCCTTTCTTGGGGCTTGCCGGTGCCAGTCTACGGAACGAAGATGACGTCGACAGCCGTCCTGGAGACTCCGATGAAAGCGCCTGTGTCCGCTTTGCTCGCCACCTGCATGGCCTCGGCCTGCAGCGCCGTCCCCGATGCCCCGGCGCCCTCGGCCGCTGCCGGCGCGGTGCGCGAGGTCGAGTTCGCCTGCGACGGCGGGCAGTCGGTCACAGTGCGCTTCCACCCCGACGAACGCGCCGTTCTGGTGCGCAACAATGAAGAGATCGTGCTTCGGCAGCAGGTCAGCGGCTCGGGCTTCATCTACGGCAACGGCCCGACCACCATCCGCGGCAAGGGCGAGGACCTGACGGTCGAGATCGGCCGCATGGCGCCGATCCGGTGCCGCGCGGCATGAGTACGCACGCCATGCAGACCATTTCCGTACCGGTGGCCGTCGGCGAGCTGGCCGACAAGCTGTCGATCCTGCACATCAAGCACGAGCGCATCGCCGATGCCGGCAAGCGCGCCCACGTCGAGGTGGAGATGGCCGGCCTGCGCCCGATCTGGGACCGCGTGGTGGCCGCCAATCCGGAGTTGGCCGGGCATTACGACCGGCTGAAGGCGGTCAACGAGCAGATGTGGGACGTGCAGGACGGCCTGCGCGCGCGCGAGGCCGCCAGGACCTTCGACGAGGAGTTCATCGCGCTCGCGCGCGCGGTGGCCGTGCGCAACGGCGAGCGGATCGCGATCAAGAACGCGATCAACCGCCTGGCCGGATCCGAGTTCGTCGAAGAGAAGCAGTACCAGGCCGGCTGAGGGACGCGACCATGGCCAGGGCGGCGGCCAACTGTCGCTGCCGCTGGCGACGGGATGCGCAAGCGCGCGGTCGTCACCGGGTCGCTGCTGCGCCCGCGCAGCGCCGACGAAAAGGCCGCGCTGGCGGCGGAGGTGGAGCGGGTGATCTGGCCGTGGGTCGAGGCCGGCCGCGTGCGCGCCGTGGTGGACCGCAGCTTCCCCCTGGCCGAGCGGCCCTCGCATTCAGTTTCCCGTCTCAGATCCCGAGACGCCCCCCTGCCAGCATCGCGCGATGCAGCTCACGGAAAAGCTCACGATCCTGGCCGACGCCGCCAAGTACGACGCCTCCTGTTCGTCCAGCGGCGGCGCGAAGCGTGACTCCCGGGGCACCGGCGGCATCGGCTCCAACGAGGGCACCGGCATCTGCCATGCCTACGCCCCCGACGGCCGCTGCATCTCGCTGCTGAAGATCCTGCTCACCAACTTCTGCATCTACGACTGCGCCTACTGCATCAACCGGCGCAGCTCCAACGTGCAGCGCGCCCGCTTCGGCGTCGACGAAGTGGTGCGGCTGACCATGGACTTCTACCGCCGCAACTACATCGAGGGCCTGTTCCTGTCCTCGGGGATCATCCGCTCCGGCGACTACACCATGGAGATGCTGGTGGAAGTGGCGCGGCGGCTGCGCGTGGAGGAGCGCTTCGGCGGCTACATCCACCTGAAGACGATTCCCGACGCCTCGCCCGAGCTGCTCGCGGCCGCGGGCCGCTGGGCCGACCGGCTCAGCATCAACGTCGAACTGCCGACCGAGGGCGGGCTCAAGGCGCTGGCGCCGGAGAAGGACGCGCAGGACATCCGCCGCTCGATGGGCCGGCTGCGCCTGGGCATCGAGGAAGCGAAGGCCGAGAAGAAGGCGCCGCGCTTCGCGCCTGCCGGCCAGAGCACGCAGATGATCATCGGCGCCGATCCCGCCAGCGACCGCGACGTCCTCGAGACCAGCAGCACGCTGTATGCGAGCTACGGGCTCAAGCGCGTCTACTTCTCCGCCTTCAGTCCGATTCCCGACGCCTCGCGCGCGCTGCCGCTGCGGCCGCCGCCGCTGATGCGCGAGCACCGCCTCTACCAGGCCGACTGGCTGATGCGGTTCTACGGCTTCGACGTCGGCGAGATCGCGCCCGCGGGCAACGACGGCATGCTCGACCTCGACATCGATCCGAAGCTGGCGTGGGCGCTGCGCCACCGCGAGCAGTTCCCGGTCGACCTCGACACCGCGCCGCGCGAGCTGCTGCTGCGGGTGCCGGGCCTGGGGGTGAAGACGGTGCGGCGGCTGCTCGCGATGCGCCGCCATCGCCGCCTGCGCTACGCCGACCTGGTGAAGCTGGGCGTGTCGGTGACGAAGGTGGCGCCGTTCGTGTCCACGCTCGACCATCGCCCGCGCGCCGACGTCGACGGCGCGGTGCTGCGCGCGGCGGTCGCGCCGCCGCCGAAGCAGCCGGACCTGTTCGGCCACTGATGCGACGCGTCGAACTCGCCGATGGCGCTGACCTCGTGCAGTGGCGCGACGCGGCGCGCGCGCTGCTGGCCGACGGCGTGCCACCCGAGCAGGTGTTGTGGCAGGTCGGGGCGCAGCGCGACCTCCTGGGCGAGGTGGTGGACGCCATGGGCGACGCGATGCGCCGCAGCGGCTCGCCTGCCGGCCTGCGCGTCCCGCGCGACTTCCTCGACCTGGCCGGCCTGGTCATCGCCCACGCCGATCCGCGCCGCCACGCGCTGCTCTACCGGCTGCTCTGGCGCATCGCCCGCGGCGAGCGCGCGCTGCTCGCGATGGCGACCGACGACGACGTCGCCTGGGCGCGGCAGGCGGCGAAGGCGGTCAGCCGCGAGAAGCACAAGATGAAGGCCTTCGTCCGCTTCCGCGAGGTGGTCGACGGTGAGGGCAGCGTCTACGTGGCCTGGTTCGAACCCGAGCACGACGTGCTGCCGCAGGTCGCGCCGTTCTTCGTGCGCCGCTTCGCGGGCATGCGCTGGTCGATCCTGACGCCCGGGCGCAGCGCTCACTGGGACGGCCAGGCGCTGCACCCGGGCGAGGGCGCCCGGCGTGGCGACGCGCCCGACGGCGACGCGCTCGAGGACCTGTGGCGCGTGTACTACGCCAACATCTTCAACCCCGCGCGCCTGAAGGTCGGCGCGATGGTGAAGGAGATGCCGGTGCGCTACTGGAAGAACATGCCCGAGGCCGCGCTGATCCCGGCGCTGGTGCGCGACGCCGGCGCGCGCATGCATGCGATGGTCGACGCCGCCCCGACCGTGTCGCGGAAGGCGTTCCCGGCACCGCGCGACACGCCCGGCGCACGTGCCGCCGTGCCTGTTGGGGCGTCGCCCGGACTGCCGGCGATCCACGCATCGGTCGCCGCCTGCCGCGCCTGCCCGCTCTGGGCGCCCGCCACCCAGGCCGTGCCCGGCGAGGGGCCGGCGGACGCGCGGATCATGGTGATCGGCGAGCAGCCCGGAGACCGCGAGGATCTCGCCGGGCGTCCGTTCGTGGGGCCGGCCGGGCAGCTGTTCGACCGCGCGCTGGCCGAGGCCGGGATCGACCGCGCCACGCTCTACCTCACCAACGCCGTGAAGCACTTCAAGTTCAGGCCCGCCGGCAAGCGCCGCATGCACGTGCGCGCGGACGCGACCGAGCAGGCCGCCTGCCGGCCCTGGCTCGAGGCCGAGCTCGCCGCGGTGCGGCCGCGCATGGTGCTGTGCCTCGGCGCCACCGCCGCGCAGGCGCTGCTGGGCCGCGGCTTCGCGCTGCTGTCCGGACGCGGACGCTGGTACCGCCTCGACGACGGCCTGCGGGTGCTGCCGACCGTGCATCCCTCGTGGCTGCTGCGCCTGCCGGAGTCGGAACGTCCCGCTGCGTGGCGTGACTTCATCGCCGACCTGCGCCTGCTCCGGGCCGCGTCCGCGCAACCCTGACCCCAGCGCTCAGCCGCGGACCGCGGCCTCGATCGCGGCGACGTCGATCTTCCGCATCGTCATCATCGCCTCGAACGCGCGCTTCGCGACCGCCGGGTCGGGACCGGTGACCGCCTCGGTCAGCACGCGCGGCGTGATCTGCCACGACAGCCCCCAGCGGTCCTTGCACCAGCCGCATTCGCTGGCCTGGCCGCCGTTGCCGACGATCGCGTCCCACAGCCGGTCGGTCTCGGCCTGGTCCTCGGTGCAGACCTGGAACGAGAACGCCTCGCTGTGCGTGAACGCCGGCCCGCCGTTGAGGCCCAGGCAGGGAATGCCCATCACCGTGAAGTCGACGGTGAGCACGTCGCCGGCCTTGCCGGAGGGATAGTCGGCGGGCGCGCGGTGCACGGCGTCCACCGAACTGTCGGGGAAGGTTTCGGCGTAGAACCGGGCGGCATCCAGGGCGGTGCCGTCGAACCAGAGGCAGATGGTGTTCCTGGCGGGCATGGCGGGGCTCCGGTGGGGCAGGGCGTCCAGCATGCGCCCGGCCGCGCCGGTTCACCTATCCCCGGACGCGCGCGCGCTCCTGGCCCGCCTGACGACCGCGCCCGCGCCCTGACGCGTGTCAGAAGCGGTAGGTCGCCCGCAGGTACAGGTCGTCGTCGCGCCGCGGGCGGGCGGCGGCGGCCGGCAGGTCGATCTCACGGCGACGGCGCAGGCGTGCGTCCAGCTGCCATTCGGGCGTCGCCTGCCAGACCCAGCGCACCTCGGTCAGTTCGTCGTTGGGCCGGAAGTCGCTCGACAGCAGCCAGCCATCGGCCACCCGGCCATGGACCAGGCCCAGGTCGTGGCCGGGCAGGACGTCCATGACGTTGACTGACGCCTGCCAGGACAGCGCGTCGGCGCGGCCGGTGCCGGAGTTCATCGCCTCGCGGCGCGGCGTCTCCGGCGCGTAGCCGAGCTCGCCGCCCAGCCGCAGCGTCGTCCCGTCCTGGCCGAGCGGCCATTCCGCGGTGGCCTTGGCGGTCACAGCGAGGTAGTCCACGGTCCTCGGATCGTTGACGCCGTACCGGTGCAGCGCCGAAGGCAGCCAGTTGAGCGTGACCATGCGCTGCACCAGCGGTCCGATCGCGGTCTTCGACTCCACTGCCGCGAACACGCCGATGCGCGAGTCGCCGTCGCCGAACGCCAGCGGGCGCCGCAGCGTGCCCGTCGGCCCGCGGCGGTCGTTGTGGCGGACGATGAGGTGCGTGGTCCAGTCCTCGTTTGGGCGCCACTGCAGCCAGGCGCCGTCGGTCCAGGTGACGTCGAAGTTGGTGCTGTCGTTCTGGTCGAGCGACTTCTTCATCACGTCGTCCAGGCCCCAGGCAGCCTGGAAGCGGCCGATGCGCAGGCTCCAGGGCGCCTCGGCCGGCCGGTATTCCAGGTAGGCCTCATCGACCGTGGCCTGGCCGTTCGCCAGGCCGGTCGGATCGGGTGCGTAGGTGCGCATCCAGAAGGCGTCGTCGTCCTGGTCGCTGTCGAGCCTGGCCGCGACGCGGCCGCTGGCATGCCAGCCGCCACCGAGGTCGCCGCGCACGCGGACACGGACGCGGGCGCGCAGGCTGTCGCTGTCGGACTCCGCGCCGCTGCGGGCGCGGGTCTCCGAGGCGACGTAGCCGAAGCGGACGTCGCCGCTTGCCTGCCATGTGTCGCCGGCGTGGGCGGTGCCGGCGGCAAGGGCGAGCAGCGTGGCCAGGACCGGTAGTACGCGCGGCGCGTGGTCCGGGATGCGGATGGGGGTGAGGCGAGGGTGGTTGGCGCGGGCGTGCATGGGGGCCTCCGGGAAGGGCGCCGGACCGGGCCAGGACGGTCGTCCGGAGCATGCTGCAGACGATGCGCCTGCCGTGGTGCGGACACCTTGACCGCGGTCAAGCGCCAGGCGGGCCGCGTCCGCAGGGCAAGGCGGTATGCTTCAACGTCCGCAGGACGCGCAGTGCAAGGGGGGGCGCGTGCAGGACGCAGCACAGACACCGGCCGATGCCACGGCCAGGGCCACGGCCGACGCGGCCGCGGAGGCCTTCATTGAACGCGCCGCCGAAGAAGCGCGCGGCCACGTCCGGTGGCTGCGCCCGGAGTTTCAGAACCCGGATCAAGACCGCAGAGTTGCTGGAGCGGCTGGGGCCAAGGGCTATCTCGAGATCAAGGACGACAAGCATTACCTCACCGATGCCGGCAAGGCTGCAGGAGGCGAATTCAGGATGAGTCAGCGCTACGGGCCGTATTTCCTCTGGCCCGATTTCCTGGAGGCCTGACGTGCGATGAGTCGAGCCGGAGGACGTGGCTTCGGACGTCCAGACGTCCGGAACCGCCGTTACGATCGCCTTGCGCTGCTGGATCCGCAGGAGTTCGAGCGGGTGGTGGCGGGCTATTACCGGCGCCTGGGCTACCAGGTGGAGCACTGCGGGGCGGGCCGGGGCGGGAGAAGATTCGATGGCGGCATCGATCTGAAGATGTACCGCGATGGCTCGTACACCGTCGTCCAGTGCAAGCGGGAAAACGCGCTTCAAGTCACGCACAAGGTCGGCCACGAACTCCTCGGGATCATGCTGACCGAGAAGGCGGATCGGGCCATCGTCGTCAACGCCGGCGAGTTCACACCCTATGCCTGGGAAAGCGCGCGGAGGGACACTCGCCTTGAGCTCATAGACGGCGACAGGGCTGCGGGAGATGCTTCCCGAGTACGCGCTTGTCGACTCGCCCGCTGCTCGCGGTGCCGACGTCAAAGCGCCGCTCGATTGGCCGCTGTCGGGTCCGCCGTCGCGTCCTGCTCCGGGCCGTGTCCGGTATGGACGGATGCAGGCCAAGAAGGATGCGCAAGGCATCCAGGCGCTCGTGGCATTGGGTGTCCTGGTGATGATGGTTCTGTGGCACTGCTCCGTCCGGAACGGGACCGGGCGCGCGCCAACTCCATTGCCAGCGGCACAGACTGCTGAGCCGCGCCACGTGCCGCCGCAGGCCCAGCACCCGCGCCCAGCGCAGCGTCCGGAAGCTCCAGCCTTCGAGCGGTCGCGGGCCGCGCCCGCATCACGTGAGATCGACGCGGCCGAGGCCAGGCGCAGGAGCGACGCTGCCATTCGGGTCATCGAGGACACCACGCCGGAGCTGCAACTTCCTCCTGACCCTCATGCGGTGTACCGGGAATAGATCGCGATGGTTGACCGGAGCCCGCTGTTGGATCGATCCAGCACGCGCGTGCGCAGCAGGTCGTCGGGTTCTGAGCCGATGGCGGGAGCACTTGTCGCCAGTCTCGCCCTACGGCCCGCCACCGCGCACGACTTCGCCTTCTGCGAACAACTCAGCCGCAGCAACATGGCCGGCTACCGCGCAGCGCGCGGCATCGCCTGGGACCCGGCGCGCTTCCGCGCCAGCTGGGCGGAATTCGAGAACCTGATGATCGTCGCCGGCGACGAGGCCATCGGCCTGCTGCGCCTGCTCCCCGAAGGCGAGGCGCTGGGCCTGCGCGACCTGCAGATCGTGCCGGCGCGCCAGCGCCAGGGCATCGGCGGCTGGGCGGTGCGGCAGGCGCAGGCCATCGCCCTGCAGCGCGGCTACGCGCGGCTGCAGCTGCGGGTCTACGTGGAGAATCCGGCGCGGGCGCTGTACGTGCGGCTGGGCTTCGCGGTCGAGTCCGAGGCCGAAGGCACGCTGCACATGGCGTGGACGCCGCGTCCCGCCGTGCGATGACCGTTGCCCCATGTCGGGAGCCGGGCGGCGCAGTAGGCTTCCCGCTCCACCGCTCGGAAACCGGATCATGAGACGACTGTTCACCGCGCTGCTGCTGCTCGCGTTGCCCGTCCTCGCCCACGGCCAGGCGGCCTGTCCTTCCGGCGAGTCCTTCGACAAGGCGCGCGCCGTGGTCGCCGACCTGCAGCGCATCGTCACCCCCGCCGGCGTGCAGGACACCTACGCCGAGCGCATCGGTGGCATCGACCAGTGGATCCAAGTGCGTGGCCAGGATCGCGCGAACCCGATGATCCTGTTCGTGCACGGCGGACCGTCGTCGCCGGCGATGCCCAGCGCGTGGCAGTGGCAGCGGCCGGTCGAGGAGTTCTTCACCGTCGCCCACTACGACCAGCGCGGCGCCGGCAAGACCCACCGGGCGAACGACCCGGAAGCGGTCGCCGGCGACATGGCCATCGACCGCTACGTCAGCGATGCCATCGAGGTGGCCGAGCACCTGCGCGCGCGCTACGGCAAGGACAAGCTGGTCCTGGCCGCGCACAGCTGGGGCACGGTGGTGGCGATGCACGCGGCGCTCAAGCGACCGGACCTGTTCCACGCCTACGTCGGCATCGGCCAGGTGATCGATGTCCGGCGCAACGAGCGGCTGAGCTTCGAGTACGGCCTGGAGCGGGCGCGTGCCGACGGCAATGCCGCGGCGGTCGCCGAGCTGGAGTCGATCGCGCCCTATCCCGGCGATGCGCCGATCACGCGTGACCGGATCATCATCGCGCGCAAGTGGCCGCAGCATTATGGCGGGCTGAACGCGTACCGCGACGCGGAGCAGGACTACTACTACGGCGCCTCGCTGCTGGCCCCGGACTACGACTGCGAGGACCGGCGCGCCTTCTTCGCCGGCAACGTGTTCACGCTCGAACACGTGCTCGACGAGTTCCTGCAGGTGGATTTCAGCGGCGTGCGCGAATTCCCCATCCCGGTGGTGATGTTCCTCGGCCGCCACGACTACACCACGCCCTCGGCGCCGACCGCGGAGTGGCTCGACCGGGTGCAGGCGCCGTACAAGCGCGCGGTGTGGTTCGAGCACGCCGCGCACATGATTCCGTGGGAAGAGCCGGGACGGACGCTGCTGGCGTTGTTGGAACATGTCCGGCCGCTGGCCTCAGCGCCTGCCAACCCGGTTCCGCCGGACGGCCGCTGACATGCATCCCATCCTCCTGGTCGGCCTCGGCGGTTTCCTCGGCGCGGTCGCGCGCTACACGCTCGGCGGGCTGGTGCTGCACCTGACGGCGCAGGAGCGCTTTCCGTACAGCACCTTCGCGGTGAACGTGCTCGGTTGCCTGGTCGTCGGCATCCTCGCCGGGCTCGCCGAGCGCCACCACGCCTTCGGGCCGGACGCGCGGCTGTTCCTGTTCACCGGGCTGCTCGGCGGCTTCACCACGTTCTCGGCCTTCGGCCTGGAAGCGGTGCACCTGCTGCGTCGCGGCGAGCTGGCCACCGCCGCGCTGTACGCCGGCGGCAGCGTGGTGCTCGGGATCGCCGCGGTGTGGCTGGGCCTGAAACTGGTGGGGCTGGCGGGGCGGTGAGCCGCGCGGCAGGCGTGACCGCCGGGCGCGTCAGGCCTGTTGGGCCAGCTCGGCGGCAAGAAACCGCGCCGTCCTGCTGCGCCGGTGGCCCGCCACCTTGGCCGGCGGCCCCACCACCACGACCTGGCCACCGTCCTGCCCGGCCCCCGGCCCCATGTCGATGATCCAGTCGCTGTCGGCGGCCACGCGCATGTCGTGCTCGACCATCAGCACCGTGTTGCCGGCATCGACCAGCGACTGCAGCTGCTGCATCAGCCGGTCGACATCGGCGGGGTGCAGCCCGGTGGTGGGCTCGTCGAGCACGTACACGGTGTCGCGGCGCTGGGCGCGCTGCAGCTCGGTGGCGAGCTTGATCCGCTGCGCCTCGCCGCCCGACAGCTCGGTGGCGGGCTGGCCCAGGCGCAGGTAGCCCAGGCCAACTTCCTCCAGCACCTGCAGGGGACGCAGCACCGCCGCATCGTCGGCGAAGAACCGCGCGGCCTCGGCCACGGTCATGGCCAGCACCTCGGCGATGTTGCGGCCCTCGAGCGTGATCGCCAGCGTGGCCTCGTTGTAGCGGGCGCCGTGGCAGTCGGGGCAGGGCGCGTACACGCTCGGCATGAACAGCAGTTCCACGCACACGGACCCTTCGCCCTCGCAGGTCGCGCAGCGCCCCTTGGCGACGTTGAACGAGAAGCGGCCGGCGTCGTAGCGGCGCCTGCGTGCGGCCGGCGTCGCCGCGAATCGCTTGCGCACGTGGTCGAACAGGCCGATGTAGGTCGCGAGGTTGGAGCGGGGCGTGCGGCCGATGGGCTTCTGGTCCACCTGCACCAAGCGGCGCACCTGCTCCAGGCCCTCGACCCGGCCCGTGGACACCTGCGGGTCACCACGTTCCAGCGGATCGACCTCCTCTTCGGCATCGCCCGGTGCATGGCCGAGGTGGGCGGCGAGCAGTTCGACCAGCGCCTGACTGACGAGCGAGGACTTGCCCGAGCCGGACACGCCGGTGACGGTGGCCAGCACGCCCAGCGGGATGTCGACGTCGACCTGGTCGAGGTTGTTGCGGGTGACCTCGCGCATGCGCAGCCAGCCCGTGGGCGTGCGCGGCGCGCGCGCCGGTGGCGGTGCGCCGTCGAACAGGTACCGCCGCGTGCTGGACGCCTCCACCTGCGCGAGCCCGGCCGGCGGCCCGCTGTACAGCACGCGCCCACCGTGTTCGCCGGCACCCGGCCCGACGTCCACGATCCAGTCGGCATCGCGGATCACGTCCATCTCGTGTTCGACCACGAACAGGGTGTTGCCGGCCTCCTTCAGCGCGTGCAGGGCGCGCAGCAGCGACTCCGTGTCGGCGGGGTGCAGGCCGGCGGAGGGTTCGTCGAGCACGTACACCACGCCGAACAGGTGCGAGCGGATCTGCGTCGCCAGGCGCAGGCGCTGCAGTTCGCCCGGCGACAGCGTCGGCGTGGTGCGCTCCAGCGTCAGGTAGCCCAGGCCCAGCTGTTCGACGATGCGGATGCGCGCCAGCAGGTCGGCGGCGATGCGCTGCGCCGCCACCGCCTGCTCCGGATGCTGCTTCGTGGCGCCGGTCTTTCCATTGGCAGCGGGCTCGAGCAGCCCGGCCACCTCGGTCAGCGGCCGCTGCGACAGGGCGCCGATGTCGAGGCCGGCGAACGTGACCGACAGCGCCTCGCGGCGCAGGCGCTTGCCGTCGCAGGTGGGACAAACGGTGCTCAGCAGGTACTGCGACACGCGTCGCTTGATCAGCGGGCTCTGCGTGTTGGCGAAGGTGTGCAGCAGGTAGCGGCGCGCGCTGGTGAACGTGCCCATGTAGCTGGGCTCCATCTTCCGCTTCAGCGCGCGCTGGGTCTCGGCCAGGGTGAACCCCGCGTACACCGGCACCACCGGCTGCTCGTCGGTGAACAGGATCCAGTCTCGGGTCTTCTTCGGCAGCCGGTGCCAGGGCAGGTCCACGTCGTGGCCGAGCGTGGTCAGGATGTCGCGCAGGTTCTGCCCGTGCCAGGCCAGCGGCCACGCGGCCACGGCACGCTCGCGGATGCTGAGGCTGCGGTCGGGCACCATCGAGGCTTCGGTCGCGTCGTAGACCCGGCCCAGGCCATGGCATTCCGGACATGCGCCCGCCGGCGTGTTCGGCGAGAACCCGTCGGCATGGATGATGTCCTGGCCCGGCGGATACAGGCCGGCGCGCGAGTACAGCATGCGCAGCGAATTGGAGATGGTGGTGACGCTGCCGACCGAGGAGCGCGTGCTGGGCGATCCCCGCTGCTGCTGCAGGGCGACGGCAGGCGGCAGGCCCTCGATGGAATCGACTTCGGGAACGCCGGCCTGGTCGATCAGGCGCCGCGCATAGGGCGAGATCGAGTCGAGATAGCGCCGTTGCGCCTCGGCGAACAGCGTGCCGAAGGCCAGCGACGACTTGCCGGAGCCGGAGATGCCGGTGAACACGACCAGCGCGTCGCGCGGGATGTCGACGTCGACGTCGCGCAGGTTGTGCTCCCGCGCGCCGCGGACCTGCACGAAGGCGCTGGTGGGGGCGGAGTCGCGGGGTTTGGTGGAGCGGGGCATGCGTGGACTCCCGGGTGGGCGGCCACTATCGGTCGTGGTGAAGGAACGCGCCGTCAAAGCGCGCCGTGCAGGATGCGGACGATGAGGACATCCTGCCCAGCGATCTGCCTGTAGTAGATGACGTGCGCCCCGTGGGGGAGTCTTCTGTAGCCCTGCAGAATCTCATCGCATGCAGTCCCCATCGCGGGATTCCTGGCCAGGGCATGGAAGATCCGGTCGACTTCCTTCAGATACGCATTGCGCTGTCGTACACCCCACTGGGCTTCCGTGTGGCGCGCAATCGACTTGAGATCAGCGCGGGCGGCCCTGGTGAGGCCAAAGGAGCTCACGGCCGCTCGGCATCCAGTTCGGAAACCAGCGAGTCGTAGCTGTAGTCGGCACGCCCGCACCTTGACCCGGCACGGAGAAGAGTGCGATCCCGCTTTCTGTTGTCAGTCCAACTCTTTGATCTGAAACACCTCTCACCTTCTGAGACCGCCCGGTGCCGGAATCCATCCGACAGCCGGGCTTGCCCTTTCCCGGCAAGGTAAATAGATTTTTACCCATGACCGACGACCTCACCCACCGACAGCGCGACGTACTCGGCTTCATCCAGGCCCATGCCCAGGCCGAGGGCGCGCCGCCCACGCTGCAGCAGATCGCCGACGCCTTCGGCTTCCGCCAGGCCTGCGCGGCGCACAAGCACGTGCGCCGGCTGCAGCAGGCGGGCTACCTGGAGGTTCGACCCAACGAGGCGCGCGGGATCCGCGTGGTGGGCGGCCTGGCGCAGGGCGGCGCGTCGGGCCGGGCAGGGCGCGGGCGCCAGATCCCCGGCACGCGGCTGAAGGTCCGCGACGACCGCCTGGACCTGCCGGTGCTGGGCCGGGTGGCCGCGGGTTCGCCGATCGGCGCCGATGCCGGCGTCGAGCGCCATGTGCTGCTCGACCGCGCGCTGTTCTCGAGCCGCCCGGACTACCTGCTGCGGGTGAAGGGCGATTCGATGCGCGACGACGGCATCTTCGACGGCGACCTGGTGGCGGTGCAGCGCGCCAGCGATGCGCGCAACGGCCAGGTGGTGGTGGCGCGCATCGACGGCGAGATCACCATCAAGCGCCTGGAACGCACGCGCTCGCGGCTGCGGCTCTTGCCACGCAATCCCGACTACGCGCCGATCGAGGTGCCGCCCGGCAGCGACTTCGCCATCGAAGGCATCTACTGCGGGCTGGTGCGCGCGGAATGAGCGCGCTGCCGGCCATCGGAATGCCTGGCACCGGCGCGCGGTCCGCCGACGTGCCCTCCACCGGGATAACGGCGATCGCGGCGCCGCCGGACCTCGGCGCGATGCTCTCGGCGCGCACGGTGTGGCGCGCCGGGCGCGCGCCGGCGGTCGCGGCCGACGGCGAAGCCACCGGACACGCCGCGCTCGACGCGCTGCTGCCGCAGGGCGGCTGGCCGCGCGCGGCGCTGACCGAGCTGCTGCTGCCGGCCGACGGCGTGGGCGAGCTGTCGCTGCTGCTGCCGACGCTCGCGCGGCTGACCCGGGCCGGCGGCGTCGTGGCGCTGGTGGCGCCGCCCTACCTGCCGTATGCGCCGGCGTGGCAGGCGGCGGGCGTGGACCTGCGCCAGCTCGAAATCATCCAGGCCGACGCGCGCGGCGCGCTGTGGGCCTTCGAACAGTGCCTGCGCAGCGCGGCCTGCGCGGCGGTGCTGGGCTGGCCGCTGCAGGCCGACGGTCCGGCACTGCGGCGGCTGCAGGTCGCGGCCGACAGCGGCGACTGCCTGGGCTTTGCCTTCCGCGACGCGAAGCATGCGGCCAACCCGTCGCCGGCGGCGCTGCGGCTGGAATACGCGGCAGTGGGCGAGGGCGGCTGGCATGTCCGCAAATGCCGCGGCGCCAATCCGCCGGCGCGGCCGTTCAAGCTGCCCGCAGGCACGACTGCAGGAGCAGCTGTAGGAGCAGCTATAGCTGCGACCACATCCTTGCGACACCGGGTCGCAGCTGTAGCTGCTCCTACAGCTGCTCCTGCAACTGCTTCTGCAACTGCGGGCTGAGCCGCCATGCTCTGGGCCTGCATCGCGCTGCCGCGGCTGGCGCTGGACGCCGTCCTCCGCCGCATGCCGGATCCGTCGCGGCCGCTGGCGCTGGTGTCCGGCCCTGCGCAGCTGCGCCACCTGCACGCGGTCAACGCCGCCGCCGCCGAAGCCGGGCTGAAGCCGGGCATGCGGCTGTCGGCCGCGCACGCGCTGCTGTCGGACGTGGCGATGGTCGACCACGATCCCGCGTCGGAGGCGCGCTGGCAGCGCTTCCTCGCCGCTTGGGCCTACCGCCACAGTTCGCAGGTGAGCGCGCGGTGGCCGGGCGTGATCGTGCTGGAGGTGCGCGCCAGCTTCCGCCTGTTCGGGCCGTGGCCGCGCTTCGAGGCGCGGCTGCGCGAGGAGCTCGACGGCCTCGGCTTCAGCCACCGCATCGCGCTGGCGCCGACGCCGCGCGCGGCGCGGGTGTTCGCCGGCCTGCGCGACGGCTTCGCGGTCACCAGCGCGGACGCGATGCGCGAGGCGCTGGCGCGGGTGCCGGTGCGCCGCGCCGCGCTTCCGGGCAACGCCGGCGAGCGCCTGCAGCGCATGGGCGTGCGCACGCTCGGCGCCCTGCGCGCGCTGCCGCGCGACAGCCTGCGGCGGCGCTTCGGCGTCGAACTGCTCGAGCATCTCGACCGCCTGCATGGCGATGCCGATGATCCGCTGCAGCTGTACGCGCCGCCGGACCATTTCGACGGCCGCATCGAACTCGGCTTCGAGGTCGAGAGCCACCAGGCGCTGCTGTTCCCGCTGCGCCGGCTGATCGCCGACCTCGCCACGTATCTCTCCGCGCGCGACGGCGGGGTGCAGCGCTTCACCCTGCGCCTGGAGCACGAAGCGCGCCACGCGCTGCCCTCGCACGAAGCCGACCAGGTGCAGCAGGACGCGGTGCGCTTCACCGAGGTGCCGGTCGGCCTGCTTGCCGCCGAGCGCGACGCCGGGCTGCTGTTCGAGCTCACGCGCAACCGCCTGGAGCAGGTGGCGCTGCCGGCGCCGGTGATCGGCCTGCGCCTGCTGGCGCGCGAGCTGCCGCCGTTCGTGCCGGCCGAGCGCGACCTGTTCGACACCCGCCCGGCGCAGGCCGTGCCCTGGCCGCAGCTGCGCGAGCGCCTGCGCGCGCGGCTGGGCGACGAAGCGGTGCATCGCGTGGCGCCGTCCGGCGATCCGCGTCCCGAACGTGCCTGGCGACGCGTCGATGCCGGCGAGGGCGGCGACGCGGCCTGCGCCATGCCCGCGCCGCCGCGCCCGCCGCGGCCGGCCTGGCTGCTGCCGCGCCCAGTGCCGCTGCGCGATGCGCAGCTGCGCATCGTGTCCGGCCCCGAGCGCCTGGAAAGCGGCTGGTGGGACGGCGAGGATGCGCGCCGCGACTACTACGTGCTGGAAACCTCGCGCGGCCAGCGCGCCTGGGCCTTCGCGCCGCCGGGCGTGCAGGGCGACTGGATGCTGCACGGCTGGTTCGCATGAGCCGCGGCGACGATCACGACGACGAACTGCCCTGGGGCGTCGCCCCGGACACGCCCGGCGCCAGGCCGCCGCGCATCGTGCGCATGCAGCGACAAATGCAGGCGCGCCTCGAAGCGGCAAACGACCCAACGGCCGCCCCCCCTCCCTGTAGGAGCAGCTACAGCTGCGACCCCGATCGCACGACAGTCGCGGCTATAGCCGCTCCCACAGGGCTGCAGGCAACCGCAGCGCATGCAACCGCGGCACAGGCGACCGCGACACAACTACCGCCGTACGCCGAACTCCACTGCCTGTCCGACTTCAGCTTCCTGCGCGGCGCGGCCAGCGCCGAGGAGCTGTTCACCCGCGCCGCGCAGTGCGGCTACGAGGCGCTGGCGATCACCGACGAGTGTTCGCTGGCCGGCATCGTGCGCGCGCACGAGGCGGCGAAGATCACCGGGGTGAGGCTGGTGGTCGGCGCGGAGTTCCGCCTCGACGACGGCCTGCGCATGGTGCTGCTGGTCGAGGACGCCGCCGGCTATGCGCAGCTGTGCCGGCTCATCACCATCGCCCGACGCGCGGCCCCGAAGGGCGAATACCGTCTCTCCCGCGCCGATGTCGAAGCCGCGCTTTCCGCCGCCACCCCCGCCGCTCCCGTCGCTGCCCCCAACGTCCCCTGTAGGAGCAGCTATAGCTGCGACGCCGATCACCCGGCCCTTCCGGAACTCCGGGTCGCAGCTATAGCTGCTCCTACAGGTGCAGCCGGTGATGCCGATGAGGCCGGTGCAGCCGGTGAGGCCGGTGAGGCCGGTGAGGCCGATACCGAAACCCCCTGCGGACTTTTCGCGCTCTGGCTGCCCGGCCGTGATCCCGACGCGGCCGAGGGCGCCTGGCTGCGCCGCGTCTTCGGCGAACGCGCGCATCTCGCCGTCGAGCTGCACCGCGAGGACGACGATGCCGCGCGCCTGGCCCGGCTGGGCGCGCTGGCCGGCGACCTCGGCATCACACCGCTGGCCGCCGGTGACGTGCACATGGCCACGCGCCGGCAGCGCGTGCTGCAGGACACGATGGTGGCCATCCGCCATGGCCTGCCGCTGGCCGAAGCCGGCGCGCACCTGTTCCGCAACGGCGAGCGCCACCTGCGCCACCGCTACACCCTGGGCAACATTTACCCGCGCGCGCTGCTGCACAACGCCGCCGCGCTGGCACGCCGCTGCCGCTTCTCGATGGCGGAGGTCAGCTACACCTATCCGGCCGAACTGGTGCCCCCGGGCGAGACGCCCGCCAGCCACCTGCGCATGCTCACCGAAGCCGGCATGCGGCGGCGCTGGCCGGAGGGCCCCACGCCGAAGGTCGCCGCGCAGATCGAGGACGAGCTGGCGCTGATCGCCGAGCTCCGGTACGAAGCCTTCTTCCTCACCGTCGAGGACATCGTCCGTTTCGCGCGGAGCAGGAACATCCTCTGCCAGGGCCGCGGCTCGGCGGCGAACTCGGCGGTGTGCTTCGCGCTCGGCATCACCGCGGTCGATCCGGCGGAAAGCCGGCTGCTGATGGCGCGCTTCCTGTCGAAGGAGCGCGATGAACCGCCCGACATCGACGTCGACTTCGAGCACGAACGGCGCGAGGAGGTGATGCAGTACGTTTACGCCAAGTACGGCCGCGAGCGCGCCGCGCTGGCCGCGACCGTGATCCGCTACCGCGGCAGGAGCGCGGTGCGCGACGTGGCCAAGGCCTTCGGGCTGCCGCCCGACCAGGTCACGCTGCTGGCCGGCTGCTTCGGCTGGGGCAACGGCGAGACGCCGATGGACCGGCGCCTGGCCGATGCCGGCTTCGACATCGACAACCCGCTGATCGCGCGCATCCTCGCCGTCACCGCGATGCTGCGCGGCCGGCCGCGGCACCTGTCGCAGCACGTCGGCGGCTTCGTGATCTCCGATGCGCCGCTTTGGAACCTGGTGCCGGTGGAGAACGCGGCCATGGCCGAGCGCACCATCATCCAGTGGGAGAAGGACGACCTGGAGGCGCTGGGCCTGCTCAAGGTCGACTGCCTGGCGCTGGGCATGCTGACCTGCATCCGCAAGGCGCTGGACCTGGTGCGCGACCACCGCGGCCGCGACCTCGAGCTCGCCACCATCCCGAAAGAGGACAAGGACACCTACCGGATGATCCAGCGGGCCGACACCGTGGGCGTGTTCCAGATCGAGTCGCGCGCGCAGATGGCGATGCTGCCGCGCTTGAAGCCGGAGAAGTTCTACGACCTGGTGGTGGAAGTCGCGATCGTGCGGCCCGGCCCGATCCAGGGCGACATGGTGCATCCCTACCTGCGCCGCCGCATGGGGCAGGAGCCGGTGACGTATCCCTCGCCCGGCATCAAGGAGATCCTCGGGCCGACGCTTGGCGTGCCGCTGTTCCAGGAGCAGGTGATGGAGCTGGTGATCCACGCCGGCTATTCGCCCGAGCAGGCCGACGGACTGCGCCGCTCGATGGCCGCCTGGCGCCACGGCGGCGACATGGAGCCGCACCGGCTGCGCATCCGCGAACTGATGGAGAAGAAGCACTACTCCTCGGAGTTCATCGACCAGATCTTCGAGCAGATCAAGGGCTTCGGCTCCTACGGCTTCCCGCAGAGCCACGCGGCCTCGTTCGCGGTGCTGGTGTACGCCAGCTGCTGGCTGAAGCGGCATGAGCCCGCGGCCTTCGCCTGCGCGCTGCTGAACTCGCTGCCGATGGGGTTCTACTCGGCCAGCCAGATCGTGCAGGACGCGCGCCGCGGCAAGGGCGACCGCCCCGGCGTGGAGTTCCTCCCCGTCGACGTCGCCCACAGCGACTGGGACAACACCCTGGCCGAATCCCCCTGTAGGAGCAGCTACAGCTGCGACCTGTCCTCGCGAGGGGCACCTGGTCGCAGCTGTAGCTGCTCCTACAGGGACGATGGTGCCGCGTACGGAGAAGGCGTGTCCCGGATCCACAATCCCGCCATCCGCCTCGGCCTCCGCCAGGTCGCCGCCCTGCGCGAGGACGTCGCGGACGCGATCCTCGCCGCCCGCGCCCGGCGCCCCTTCCGCGACGTCGCCGACCTCTGCCGCCGCGCCGGACTCGATGCGAAGGCGCGCACCGCGCTGGCCGAAGCCGGCGCGCTGCAGTCGCTCGCCGGCCATCGCCACGACGCGCGCTGGCAGGTCGCCGGCATCGAGCGCCAGCGGCCGCTGCTGGCCGGCAGTCCGGACGAGGACGCGGTCATGCTGCCGGCGCCCACCACCGGCGAGGACGTGCTGTCCGACTACCGCGCGCTGGGCCTGAGCCTGCGCGCGCATCCGCTGGCGCTGCTGCGCGACCAGCTGCGCGCGCGCCGGCTGCTGGGCTCGCGCGAGCTGCACGGGCGGCGCCACGGCAGCCACGTCGCTACCGCCGGCATCGTCACCCAGCGGCAGAAGCCGCAGACCGCCAGCGGCACCATCTTCGTCACCCTCGAGGACGAGGCCGGCATGGTGAACGTGGTGGTCTGGCCACGCGTCGCAGAGCGCTGGCGCAAGGCGCTGCTGGGCGCGACCCTGCTCGGCGTGCGCGGGCGCTGGGAGCGGGTGGACGGCGTGGAGCACCTGATCGCCGGCGGCCTCGAGGACCTGTCCGGCCTGCTTGGCGGCCTGCCCGCGGAGTCGCGGGACTTCCGCTGAATGCGCGCGGGTCGCCGACGCATCACGCGCCGTGGCGGGGAAGGTTCATGCTGCGTTGCGTCCCGCGCCACGGGCAGGCCATAGACTGACGCGAATGTCCTTGCCGCGCCCCTCCATGCCGCCCTTCCTCCGCGCCCTCGCCCTCTGCGCCCTCGTGGCCGGCTGCAGCGCGCAGCCCCAGCCGCCGCCGGAGCCCGAGGCGGAGGCGGTCACCGAAGCCAATGGCGCCGGCGAGTTCATCTCCGCCCCCGTCGAGACGGTGCCCAAGCCCTACGACGTGCGCACGGGCACCGACTGGCCGGAGGCCGCGCTGGCCGACGGCAGCGCCGCGATCAGCTGCGAACTCGACTACGCCAGCGCCGGCGACGGCGAGGCGCTCACCAGCCTGGCCTTCCTCAACGTCGCCGATGCGCTCAAGCCCTGCCAGGAGGTCGGCCTGGTGCGGCTGCGCTACCAGGGCAAGATCAATGCCGGCTTCACCGCGCTGGTGGAGCGCGTGGCCGCCATCGCCGACCGCATGGAGATCGGCAAGCGCGTGCTCGACATCGACTCCACCGGTGGCCAGGTGGAGGACGCGATCAAGGCCGGCGATGCGATCGGCGCCTCCGGCTGGACGATCTGGGTGCGCGACGGCGCGAGCTGCCACAGCGCCTGCGTGCTGATCCTGGGCGCCGGCGACGTGCGCATGATCTCGGGCCCGGTCGGCATCCACCGCATCATCCGCATGAGCTCCACCGCCACCTCGCGCGCGCAGCTCAACGAGGAGCTGCAGGCGGTCTACGGACGGGTGAAGGAATACCTCGCGCGCAACGGCGTCGCCGTGGCCGTGGCCGACATGATGATGGCGGTGCCCAACCGCAACCTGCGCCTGCTCACCGCCGAAGAGCTGCTGGAGTACGGCCTGGACGGCACCAACCCGGCGCAGGACGACCTCGACCGGCTGCAGCTGATGCGCAAGTGCGGCGAGGACTTCGTGCGCCGCCGCGATTCGTTCCAGCGCAACTTCGACCGCCAGTGCAAGGCACCCGAGCGCGAGCTCGAGGAGCTCAACGAATGCGGCCTGGCGCTGCGCGAGGAATACGGCTTCCCCGACGCCACCTGCCCCGACGACAGCCCGATGAGCGAGTTCGACGCCGTGCGCAGCGCGTTCTTCCAGCGCAGCGCGCCGGTGCCGGCCGAGCCGGCGGACGAGCGCCGCGGCCACGAGTCCGCCTCGGCGGAGGCCGCCGCCGCGCGCTCCGGCAGCAGCGGCTCGCCGTAAAAACACGCCGGGTTCCCTCGCTGCCTTTTTGTAGGAGCAGCTACAGCTGCGACTCCCACCTCGCCGCATGCCACGCCCCGGTCGCGGAATGACACACCGCGGTCGCAGCTGTAGCTGCTCCTACAGAAGCAGCAGAAGGGCGGGCGCAGGTGGACGGCGTCAGGGCGCCTCGGCCAGGAAACCACCCGATTGCCGGCGCCACAGCTGCGCATAGATGCCGCCGCGCGCCACCAGTTCGTCGTGCGTGCCTTCCTCCACGATCGCGCCGCGGTCCATGACCACCAGCCGGTCCATGGCCGCGATGGTCGACAGCCGGTGCGCGATCGCGATCACCGTCTTGCCTTCCATCAGCCGGTACAGGTTGCCCTGGATCGCGGCCTCGACCTCGGAGTCGAGCGCGGACGTCGCCTCGTCCAGCACCAGGATCGGCGCGTCCTTCAGCAGCACGCGCGCGATCGCGACGCGCTGGCGCTGGCCGCCGGACAGCTTCACGCCGCGCTCGCCGACCTGGGCGTCGTAGCCGCGGCGTCCGGCCGCGTCCGACAGTTCGCCGATGAAGTCGTGCGCCTCGGCCTGGCGGGCGGCCTCCAGCATCTCGGCCTCGGTCGCATCGGGGCGGCCGTAGAGGATGTTCTCGCGCACCGAGCGGTGCAGCAGCGAGGTGTCCTGGGTGACCACGCCGATGCGCGCGCGCAGGCTGTCCTGCTGCACGCTGGCGATGTCGATGCCATCGACCAGGATCCGACCCTGTTCGACGTCGTGGAAGCGCAGCAGCAGGTTCACCAGCGTCGACTTGCCGGCGCCCGAACGCCCGATCACGCCGATGCGCTCGCCCGGGCGCACGTGCAGGTCCAGGTGCTCGATCACGCCCGAGCCCTTGCCGTAGTGGAAGCCCACGCCCTCGAAGCGGATGTCGCCGCGCACGGCCGGCAGTTCCGGCGCGCCCGGCGCGTCGTCCACCGTCGGCGGCAGCGAGATCGAGTTGATGCCGTCCTGGACGGTGCCGATGTTCTCGAACAGCGCCGACAGCTCCCACATGATCCACTGGCTCATGCCGACCAGGCGCAGGGCCAGGGCGATGCCAACCGCCACCGCGCCGGTGCTGATCGCGCCGTCGAGCCACAGCCACAGGCCGATGCCCGAGACCGCGAACACCAGCGCCATGTTGAGCGCGTAGTTGCCGGCGCTGACCCCGGACCCGAGCCGCATCTGCCGGTAGACCGTGCCGAGGAAGCCGTCCATCGCCTCGCGCGCGTAGGCCTGCTCGCGCCGCGAGTGAGAGAACAGCTTCACCGTGGCGATGTTGGTATAGCTGTCGACGATGCGCCCGGTCATGTCCGAGCGCGCGTCGGCCTGCTCGCGCGAGACGCGCTCCATGCGCGGCACGAAGTACACCATCAGCAGCACGTAGCCGGTGAGCCAGCCGAGGAAGGGCAGCATCAGCCGCCAGTCGGTGGCCGCCATCGCGACCATCGCCCCGACCACGTACACGCAGACGTAGACGCCGACGTCGAGCAGCTTCACCACCGTCTCGCGCACCGCCAGCGAGGTCTGCATCAGCTTGGTGGCGATGCGCCCGGCGAACTCGTCCTGGAAATAGCCCATCGACTGCCGCAGCAGGTAGCGGTGCACGTTCCAGCGGATGCGCATCGGGAAGTTGCCCAGCAGCACCTGCAGCTGGATCAGGTTGTCCAGCCACACCACCAGCGGCAGGCCGACCGCGACCAGCAGGGCCATCCACGCCAGCCGCGTGCCCTCGACTTCGAGGAAGCTGGCCGGGGTGTGCTGCCCGAGCCGGTCGACCAGGGCGCCGAGGTAGACGTACAGGCCGAGCTCGGCGGTGGCGATCAGCGCGCCGGTCAGCGCCATCAGCGCCAGCCAGCCGCCGGCGCCGCGGGTGTAGTGCAGGCAGAACGCGACCAGTCCGCGCGGCGGCTGCCGCGGCGGCGTTTCGGGGAACGGATCCAGGCGCGACTCGAACCAGCCGAAGATGCCGCGCCGGCGCCGACGCTCAGCGTCCACCGCCACCTCCACCGCCGCCACCGCCGCCGGAGAAGCCGCCGCCACCGCCGCTGGAGCTGCTGCCGGGCGGCGTCGCGGACGAGGCGATCTTCGAACTCAGGGCGCCGCCGACCGCGCTGGCGAGCTGGCCCATGTTCCCGGGGCTGGCACCGTGGTACCAGGTGATGGCCGCGGTCGCCGCGGCCGCGGCGGCGCTGCCCACGGCGAGGGTGAACTTCTCCGTCCAGGCATCCTCGACGTCCAGCGCGACCGCGTAGGGCAGCAGCCGTTCGAAGCGGCCGGCGTCGAGCGCCGGTTCGGTCTCCTCCGCGTCGGCGGCGGCCGGTCCCGGTACGCGCGCGATGTCGTCCTGCTCGGCGACGCCGAGGTAGCGCCGGAAGCCTTCGATCTCGTCGAGCAGCGCGCGTCCGGCGGCGGTGGGCGCGCCGACCAGCACCGCGAACGCGATCGTGGTCGCCAGCATCAGGCCCAGCGGCACCAGCATCCACGGCGCGCCGCCGCCGGTGAACACCAGCGCCACGCCCGCCAGCGCGAAGGTCACGAGGAAGATCGCCACCGCGATGCCGATGCTGCCGGCGTTGTGGGTGAACATCGCCGGCTGGAAGCGCGCATCGAAGGCCCGGGCGTGCGCCTGCATGGCGCCCTGGATGCGCGTGGCGTTCTTCTTTTCCAGTGCCAGCGTGGCGCCGGGGCCGGGAAGCAGGGCGTCGAGCAGGCGGCGCTCGTCGGCGTTGTCCGGGGCCGCCGCGGCGGCCTGGCCGCGCTCCAGCCGCCAGCGGTCGCCGAGCATGCCCTCGTCGCGGTGGATGTGCACCGCGCCCTGCACCGCGCAGGCCAGCAGGTCGGCGGAGAAGCCGCGGGCATCGTGGCCGCGGCGCACCAGGTAGCGCAGCGCGGCCGGGGACTCGCCGCGCGGCGGCTCGTAGCGGACGATCACCACGCCGGGCCGGGGATCGCGGCCGACGCGGTGCCATCGCTTCAGGCACCAGGCCAGCAGCACCACCAGGCCCACGAGTGCGATGAGCAGCGACAGATTGTCGCGCAGCAGCAGGCCGATCCGGTCGGCGCGGGACGGCGGCGCGACGATGCCCTTGGGGAAGGACAGGGCGATGGTCAGGCCTTCGCGCGGCCGCAGCGGTCCGGTGAGCGTCCAGCGCGCCACGCCCGGACCGGCCACGCCGGCGGCGAAGCCCTGCTCGCGGGCCCCCTGCGGACCGGACCAGCCATCGACGTCGAGCGCGTCGGCGGGCACCGGCACGGGCAGCCGGACCTCGACGCTGCCGGCCTCGATCGGGAACGCCCAGCCATGGCCGATGGCATTCCAGTAAAGCTCGTCGTGCGAGTCGAAGAAGCCGAGCTGGCGGGTGGTGCGGAAGCGCAGGGTGTAGGCGGTGTCCACCGGAACGGGCAGCAGGTCGTCGTTGCCGGTGTTCACGCGCACGCCGTTCGCCTTGCGCTCGGTGAACCAGGGCTCGGGCCGGCCGTCGCGCTCCACGCCCAGCACCTCGAAGCCGACGACCACGTTGTTGCCGTGCCGGTCCTTGTAGCGCGTGGGAAAGTCGCGGTAGATGCCGCGGCGGATCGCGTCGCCCTCGGCGCGCACGCGGATGTGCTCGGTCACGTCCAGCGTGCCGTCGGCGCGGACCTCGACCACGCTGTCGTAGGCGAGGATGCGCTCGGCGGCCAGCGCCGGCGCCGTCGCCGCCAGCAGCGCCAGCGCCACGGCCAGCAGGAACGCGGGCAGGCGCGTGCGCGGCAGGCTCATCGCGACAGGTCCACCGCGGGCGCCTCGCGGCTGTCGGCGCCGGCCTGGAAGAACGCCGCCTCGCCGAAGCCGAAGGTGCGCGCCACCAGCACGTCGGGCACGCGCTGCACGCCGTCGTTGAGGTCGCGCACGGCGCCGTTGTAGAAGCGCCGCGCGTACTGCAGCTGCTCCTCCACGTCGACGAGGTCCTGCTGCAGGGCGGCGAAGTTCCGGCTGGCCTTGAGGTCCGGATAGGCCTCGCGCAGCAGCAGCAGGCGGCCCAGCGCCTGCTCCAGCTCGGCCTCGACCTGGCCGAGTTCGGCCGGGTCGCGCAGCCCGAGCGCGCGCGTGCGCAGCGCGGTCACCGCTTCGAGCACCGCGCCTTCGTGGCGGGCATAGCCCTGAACCGCGGCCACCAGCTGCGGCACCAGGTCGTGCCGGCGCTGCAGCTGCACGTCGATGTCCGACCACGCGGTCGCGACCTGGTTGCGCAGCCGCACCAGGCGGTTGTAGGCCGCGATCGCCCACGCCGCCAGCGCTGCCACCAGCACGGCCGCGACCAGCAGCGCGGTCACGGTGCCGGCCCCGCGTGGACGCGCACCTCGACGTCGCCCAGCGCCACCACCTGGCCCGCGCGGATCTTCGCGGTCTTGCGCGACTCCAGCGCGCCGTCCACGCGCACGGCGCCTGACGCCACCAGCGCCTTGCCGGCGCCGCCGCTGTCGCAGAGGCCGCAGAGCTTGAGGAGCTGGTTGAGCTCGACGTAGTCGCCCTCGAGTTCGAGATCGATGTGCTGCATGGGGCTCGCTGCCTGGTTCCGGACGGCGAGCGTAACGCACCGCGCGATGCCCGGCGGGGTTACCCTCGGCACGCGTGCCCCGCCGGGGCAAGGGAGCGACGAGATGGGGACCGAACTGCAGATGCTGGCCTGGGCGATGGCGCTGGGCCTGTTCCACCTGCTGCTGGACGCGGGGATGAAAACCTCCGAGCGCGGCCTGGCCTGGAATGCCAGTGCGCGCGATGGCGAGACGAAGCCGCTGGGCCCGGTGGCCGGCCGCGTCAACCGGAGCTGGCAGAACTTCCTCGAGACCTTCCCGGTCTTCGCCGCGGCCGTGCTGGCGGCGGTGGTGGCCGAACGCACCGACGGCACCACCGCGCTGGGCGCGCAGCTCTACTTCTGGGCCCGCGTCGCCTACATCCCGCTGTATGCCGCCGGCATCCCCTACGTGCGCAGCGTGGTCTGGGGCGTGTCGCTGGCCGGCATCGTGATGGTGCTGGCCGCGCTGTTCTGAGCCTGCCGGGCGCGCTCAGCCGCGCTCGAAGGCGTCCAGGTCGGCGAGGATGCGCTGGCTGCGGCGGATGCCGTCGCCGCCGTCGCAGCGCGGTGTCGCCGGGTCGGGAGCGGCCGGCCGGCGCAGCCAGGCCCAAGCGCCGGTGGCGAGCAGGCCGGCGAGGCCGACGCCCAGCGACAGCGTGATCCAGCCCGGCGTCCCGGCCCCGGCGGGCAGGCCCTGCAGCCCGGCGACCGCCACCACCACCAGCACCCACATGATCCACCACGGCAGCCCGCAGGCCTTGGCGTTGATGCCGAAGAGGCGCAGCAGCCGCGCCAGGCGGCGCTGGATGTCGAGCACCGGCGCACCGTAGTCGATGCTGGCGGCGAGCCCGATGGTGAGCGCGGCGAGCACGATATTCAGCAGGCCGAAGGCGTGCAGGATCAGGCCCGTGGCGAGCAGCGCCGGGACGTCGGTGTTGCGCGTCCAGCAGGCCAGGCCCAGCAGCAGCAGGGCCAGGCCGAACGCGATCTGCAGCGCCTGGCCCCAGACCAGCGGGCGCAGGCCGCGGCGCGCGGCGTCCAGGCGGTCGCTGCGGTACATGCGCAGCTGCAGCGCATCGTGGTGTTCGAGCTGGCGGCCGAGGGCCTGCCAGGCGGTGCGGAGTTCGTCGAGTTCCATGGTGGCGTCCTCAGTCGGGCGTGGAGGGGGCGACGTGGTCGCGGATGCGCTGCTTCAGCCGGTTGACGCGTGTGCCGACGTTGCTCGCGGACAGGCCGAGCACGTCGCCGATCTCGCGCGCCGGCCGGTCCTCGAGGTAGAGCAGGAGCAGGGCGCGGTTGAGCGGGTCGAGCGTGGCGATGAAGCCCTGCAGCAGGCGCAGGTGCTGGGCCTGCTCGTGGTCGTCGCCGCTGACGGCTTCGGCCTCGTGCAATGCCGCGTCGAACGGCACCAGGTGCCGTCGGCGGCGGCCGTCGCCGCGCAGGTGGGAGATGCCGACGTTCAGCGCCACCCGGTACATCCAGGTGGAGACGCTGCGCGCGGGGTCGTAGCGCGGCCAGGCGCGCCAGAGTTCGGCGGCGATCTCCTGCGCGAGGTCCTCGCGGTCGTCGGCGCCGCGGGCATAGGTGCCGGCGACCTTGTACACGATGCCGCGGTGGCGCTGCAGCAGCGCGGCGAATCCTTCTGCGTCCTCGCGCTGGCGGTGCGTGGCGATGGCGTCCATCCCGGTGGCCGACCCTTCGAGTGTGCGTGATGGAGTCGTGGTTCGCGCCGGGGCGCGGTTTGTCACACCGCGCGGGTCAGGGCAGGGGCACGCGCACCGCCTGGCCGTCGAGGTCGAGCAGGACGCCGTCGCGGTCGATGGCGGTGATGGTGGCGTCGCCGAGGCGGTCGCCCTCGACCCGGCGCTGGCCGTCGATCACCGCGAAGCGCCGCGCCGGGTCCTCGTTCCACATGTGCAGGCTGAGCTTCAGTTCGGGCAGGCGCTCGCGCTGGCTGGAGGAGAGGCCGGCGATGCGCAGCGCGCCCTGGCCCCCTGTGGGAGGCGCGACGGCCGTTGGCGCGTCGGCACCCGTGATGTCGGCGGCGGCTTCTTCGGCGGCACGCGTGGCCATCGGTGGAGGTGCGAGCGGGAGATCCGACGCGGGCTCGGGCGCCGGGGCGGCGTCCGGTGCCTGGATGCGCTCGACCGTCGGAAAGCCGCCGTCGAGCCGGTCCTGCCCCTGCGCGCCGGGTGCCACATTGCCGGCGCGCGGGGCCACGGCGGTGCCCGCAGCGTCCCCGTCCGCGGAGTCGCGTGGCGTCGATGCGGGTGCGGGCGTGTCCGTCGCGGCCATCGCAGCGCGGTCGCGCTCCGCCGCGTCCTGCCGGCCATCGCGCGGCCAGAGCGCCACCAGGGCGATGGCGGCCAGCAAGGTGCCGGCGACGATCCAGGCGAGGGGTGCGAGGCGCCGCTTCGGCGGTGCCGGCGGCGGCAGTTCGACGCGCAGGTCGGGCGCGTCGCCGCGGCGGCGTTCGGCTTCGGACTTGCGCAGGGCTTCGAGGATCAGGGACATGCGCGGCCTCAGTCCAGGCGGCGTTCGAGGCGTGGGCCGGGATCGTCGGCGGCCAGCGCGAACAGGGTTTCGGAGCCGACCACGCCGTCGACGGCGAGCCCGCGCGCGCGCTGGAAGCGGCGCACCGAGTCGGCCAAGGCGTCGTCGAAGGCGGTGCCGGACGGCGCGTCGCTGGCCACGCCTTCGCGGACCAGGCGTTCGCGCAGCCAGTCGACGGCGGCGCCGGAGGTGCCGCGCGACGGCGGTGGCGCCAGTGTCGCCGCCGAGCGCCACACCGCGGCGTAGCGGCCCGGCCACGCGCGCTGCAGGTCGGCGCGGTCGACATCGACCACGGCGCCGCCGAGCAGCAGGCGCGCTCGCGTGCCGTCGGTGCCCTGCAGCAGCGCCCAGGCGCTGTTGCGTCCGGAGTCGAGCTGGAGCAGCACGGGGCGGCCGAGTGCGGCCAGCCGGTCGAGGTGCGCCGTGCCGCGCGTGCAGTACGTGCCGGCGGCAGGCATCGGGGCGCAGGCCATGGCGGCACTGGCATCGTCGGCGGTGTGCGGCAGGGACCAGGCCTGGAGCATGGCGCGCCACGCGGCTTCGTGCGCGGCGGGAGTGGATGCGCTGGCGATCCGGGCCGCCAGCACTTCGCCGTCGATCGCCCGGCCCTCGTGCGCGTTGCCGTCCGGAGAGGCCGTGGAGGCCTGTGACGCGCGCGCATCCGCGGTCGGAGCGGCCTGCGACGTGGCGGCATTGGCGGCGTCGGCGACGCGCGTATCCGCCGCGGTCGCGGCGGAATCCACCCGCCGTCCCTGCATCGGCCACAGCGCCGCGAACACGATCGCCACGACCGCCACGGCGCCCGCGGCCGCCATCACGCCCAGCCAGCGCCCGCGCGGCCCGTCCGCACCACGCGCGGGAGGCAGCGCCTCGCGCGCGGCCTCCTCGACCAGCGCGGCGTCGATGCCGCTGCGGTCGCGCGCATAGCCCGCCAGCAGCGCGCGCTCGGCAATCACGTTCACCAGCCGCGGGATGCCGCCGCTGCGCAGGTGCACGCGCTGCACCGCGCCGTCGTCGAAGGGAAAGTGCTGGCCGCCGGCGATGCGGAAGCGGTGGCGCAGGTAGGCGGCGGTGCCGGCGGCGTCGAGCGGGGTGAGGTGGAAGCGCGCGGTGATGCGCTGCGCCAGCTGGCGCAGGCCGGGCTCGGCGAGCAGGTCGCGCAGTTCGGGCTGACCGACCAGGATGATCTGCAGGAGCTTCTGCGTATCGGTCTCGAGGTTGGTCAGCAAACGCACCTGCTCCAGCGTGTCCACCGGCAGCGCCTGCGCCTCGTCGATCAGCAGCACCACGCGCAGGCCCTGCGCATAGGCCTCGAGCAGGTGCGCGTTCAGCGCGTCGACCAGGGCCTTGGCGTTGCCGCGGCGGCCGTCGAGGTCGATGCGCAGCTCCTCGCACACGGTCTCCAGCAGCTGCACCGGATCCTGGCGCGGGTTGAGCACAAGGGCCACGCGCACGTTCGCGGGCAGCTGGCCCAGCAGCAGGCGGCTGAGCGTGGTCTTGCCGGTGCCGACTTCGCCGGTGAGCTGGACGAAGCCACCGCCGCCGCCCTGGGTGATGCCGAACAGCAGGTGCGCGAGCGCGTCGCGGTGGCGCTCGCCGAGGAAGACGAAGCGCGGATCCGGCGTGATCGAGAACGGCGGCTCGGCGAGCCCGTAGTGCTCCAGGTACATGGCCTCAGTCTGTCACGTCGCGGGATTCGCCCATGGCCAGGGCTTCGGGATGGGTGATCCTGCGCGGCCGCGCCAGCATCGGGTGCACCAGCACCGCGGCCAGGATGATCACCACGCCGAGGTAGAACGGCAGGCTCAGCTCCTGCTGCTCGGACAGCAGCACGATCGCCAGCACGATCGCGTACACCGGCTCCAGGTTCACCGCCAGCTGCGCCGAGAATGCGCTCATGTGGCGCAGCGCCACCAGCGACAGCGCGAACGGGAACAGGGTGCAGGCGAAGGCGAGCAGCAGCAGCCAGGCGGCGTCCTGCGCGCCCGGCAGCACGAACAGCGGGCCGGCGAAGGCCGGGAACAGCATCGGCATCACCGGTGCGAGCAGGGTCAGCGCGACCGCACCGGCGCCCAGCTCCACCGCGGTCACCACCAGCGGGTCGGCATGCTCCACCAGGCGCTTGTTGAGCGAACCGAACAGGGCCACGAACAGCGCCGACAGCGCGCCCACCGCCACGCCGATGCGCATGCCGTCGGGGATGCCGCCCACCACCAGCGCCACGCCCGGCAGCACCGCGAGGCCCAGCGCGAGCTCGGCGCGCGAGAAGCGCCGCGCGGCGAGCTTCGGCTCCACCATCGCCACGAACACCGTCGCCAGCGCCATGCAGGTCGCGGCCACCGAGGCGTTGGCCAGCTTCACCGCGCCGTAGAAGGTCAGCCAGTGCAGCGCCACCAGCACGCCGATGCCCGCGTACGCCAGCAGCAGCCGGCGCGGCAGCGCGCGCACGCCGCGCCACACCCGCGGCACCAGCGCCAGCGCCGCGGCCACCAGCAGCATCCGCCACCACACCAGCGGCAGCGCCGGCAGCGTGATCAGCTTGCCGAGGATGGCGGTGAAGCCCCAAAGCACGACGCACAGGTGGATCTGCAGCTGGGCGCGGGTGCTCGGGGTCATGGCGGGGAGGTCGCGGGGGAGCCGATGATTATCGCGGATCGGCCCTCCGGAATTCCCCTGAACTTTCCGCCGCAAGGCGCCGCGTTGGAGGCGCGGGATCAGCGGATGGAGCCTTGCACCAGCCGGGCCTGCAGTGCCATGGCGGCCGCGGGATTGCGCTCCTTGGCCGCGGAAATGAAGAACACGAACACCTCGCGCGGCGCAGCGCCGGCGTCGGCCGCGGGCGCGATCCTCGGCAGGTCGTCCGGCTCGCCGCCCGCCGCCCAGGCGCGTGCACGGGCGACCCAGCGTGCGAGTTCGTCGTCGGTGTAGCCGGTGGCGACGCCGCTGCGCGCGCGCATCAGCCGCGCATAGACGAAGCCCGCGGTGACGTCGGCGAAGGACGGGTGTTCGTCGGAGTCGGTGAAGACGGTGGCCATGCCGTTCCGGCGCGCCAGCGCGATGTAGCCGGGATCCACGAAAGCGCGGTCGCGCACGTCGAGCACGTGGCGCAGCGGGCGCCCGCCGGCCTCGCGCGGCAGCAGCCCGAGGAAGGCGGTGAAGCCGTCGCGGTCGATGCGGGTGCCGGCGTCGAACTGCCAGACCAGCGGGCCCAGGCGGTCGCCGAGTTCGACGATGCCGCCGACGAAGTCCTCCACTTGCGCGCCGGTCCTGGCAAGCGTCCGCGACTGCGTGATGCGCTTCGGCGCCTTGGCCGAGAACACGAATCCGGGCGGGGTCTCGTCGCGCCACTTCGCGTACGTCGCCGGCTTCTGCGCGCCGTAGTACGTGCCGTTGACCTCGATCGCCGACAGGTGGCGGCTGGCGTATTCGAGCTCGCGCCGCTGCACCAGCCCCTTCGGGTAGAAGTTGTCGCGCCAGGGCGCGTAGACCCAGCCGCCGATGCCGGTGCGGATGCCGTCGACCGGCGGCACGCCGGTCCCGGACACGTCGCCGCCGCCCGAGCCCATGTCAGCCTTCCGCCTTCCACGGATCGTAGCTGCCGAACCACCACAGGTGGCCCTCCGGGTCGCGACAGGAATAGCCGCGGCCGCCGTAGTCCTGGTCGGCGATGTCCTGGACCAGCTCGGCGCCGGCGGCGACCGCGCGCGCGTAGTGCGCATCGACGTCGGCCACCACCACGCAGGGACTCTGCGTCTCGAGGCCGCCGATGTCGCCGGGCTGGGCGATGCGCCGGCCCCACTCGCTCGCGGTGTCGGCCGAGCCGAGCATCACCATGCCGTTGCCGAAGACCAGCTGGGCGTGGTGGACGGTGTCGCCCTCGGCGTACACCGCGTGGCGTTCGAAGCCGAAGGCGCGGCAGAGCCAGTCGATCGCGGCGGGCGCGTCGCGGTAACGCAGGCAGGGAATGATGGTCGCGGTGGTGTCTGCGGGTCCTGCCATGGCGCGGCTCCTGCGGGAACGGGCGTGCGTCGCAGGTTAGGGCAAGCCGCGTGCCTGCGCACGCTTGGCGCGCGGGCGCCCGCACTCGATACTGGCGCCCAGTCCATCCGGGTATTCAGACATGTCGAAGCCGCTCGTGGCCGCTGTTTCCCTGCTGCTGCTTTCCGCCGCGCCGCGCGTGGGCGCGAACGAACCGCTTCCGCCCGCCCTGGCGGGCCTGGACGCGCAGGTCGAATCGGTGCGCGAAGCCTTCAAGGTGCCCGGCATCGCCGTTGCCGTGGTCAAGGACGGCGAGCTGGTGTTCGCCGGCGGCTGGGGCGAGCGCGAGGTCGGCAAGCCGGGGAAGGTCGACGGCGACACCCTGTTCTCGATCGCCTCGATCACCAAGGCCTTCACGTCCGCCTCGCTGTCGATCCTCGCCGACGAGGGCAAGCTCGACATGGACGACCGCGTCATCGACCACCTGCCGTGGTTCCGCATGGCCGACGCCTACGTGACGCGCGAGATGCGCATCCGCGACCTGCTGGTGCACCGCAGCGGCCTGGGCCTCGGCGCCGGCGACCTGCTGTTCTGGCCGCCGAGCGACTACGACACGCGCGAGGTGGTCGAGCGCCTGGCCAACGTGCCGATCGAAGGCGGCTTCCGCGACCGCTACGCCTACGACAATGTGCTCTATGCCGTCGCCCAGCTGGTGATCGAGGAGGTCTCGGGCGAACGCTACGCGGACTTCGTGCGCACGCGCCTGTTCGAGCCGGTGGGCATGGCCTCCACGCGCATCGACAGCAACGCGCTGCGCCCGAGCGACACCAACGTCGCCATGGGCCACGCGCGGCCTGGATTCACCGGCGATCCGGAGCCGGTGCCGGCGATGTCGTGGTCGAACAACACCGCGGCCGGCGGCATCTACTCCAGCGTCAACGACATGGCGAAGTGGATGCGCGTGCAGCTTGATGGCGGCGTGCTGGAAGGCGAGGGCGAGGACGCGAAGCGGCTGTTCAGCGCGAAGCGCCACGAGGCGATGTGGACCCTGGTGACGCCGATCCCGATCCGCGCGCCGGCGGTGCCTGAGCTGGCCGCCACAAAGCCGAATTTCGCCGGCTACGGCGAGGCCTGGAGCCTGAGCGACTACCGGGGCCGCCGGCTGGTCTGGCACACCGGCGGCTGGCCGGGCATGGTGTCGCGCCTGACCCTGGTTCCGGAGCTCGACCTGGGCGTGGTGGTGCTGACCAACCAGGAGGCCGGCGCGGCCTTCAACGCGGTGACCATGCACGTGCTCGACGCCTACATGGATGCGCCGGCCACCGACTGGGTGGCGGCCTACGCCGCCGCGGTGGGCAAGGGCGGCGACAGGGCCGAGGAGGACTGGGCGAAGCACGTGGCCGCGCGCGACGCGAAGTCGAAGCCGTCGCTGCCGCTGCGCGGCTACGCAGCGACCTATGCCGACCCCTGGTACGGCGACGTGGTCGTGGAACAGGACGGCCGCGGCCTGCGCATGCGCTTCAGCCGCACGCCGCAGCTGGTGGGGACGCTCGAGCACTGGCAGCACGACAGCTTCATCGTGCGCTGGGACGACCGAACGCTGAACGCGGACGCCTTCGTCAACTTCAGCCTCGACCAGGATGGCAGGGTGCTGGGCGCGCGGATGGAGGCGGTGTCGCCGCTGACCGATTTCAGCTTCGACTTCCACGACCTGCGGCTGGTGCCGGTCGGGAAGGACTAGGCGGGGACTGCCCCGCCCCCCCTCATGGCGGGGACGGGGGCAACGCCCGCGAGACCCGCTACCTGATCGGTTCGTCCAGCAGCAGCTGGCGTGCGAAGCGCACCGGAGGCGCGCCCTGGGCGAGCACGCGGTCGTGGTACTGCTTCATGTCGAACGCCTCGCCGGCCTTGTCCTCGGCGGCGCGGCGCATGTCGAAGTGCTCCTGCGCGCCGACGAAGTAGGTCGCCAGCTGGGTCGACGACAGCTGCGCGCGGATCCACTTGCCCTCGGCCTCGCTCTGCTGCTGGAAGGTGCGGCGCACCATCAGGTCCATCGCCTGCTCCTTCGTCCAGTTCTCGACGTGGATGCCCTGGTCGAGGATGGCGTTGCCGACCGAGCGCGCGTAGAACTTCAGCTGCATGAGCCGGAACAGCGGGTCGTGGTCGAGGTAGCCGGCGTCGGCCAGCACGCGCTCGGTGTATACCGCCCAGCCTTCGGCGAAGGGACCCGAGCGCAGCGCGGCGCGCAGGGTCGAGGGATGGTTGGCCGAGTGCGCGCCTTCCAGGTAGTGCCCCGGCATCGCCTCGTGGATGGTGAGCACGTGGATCATGCGCTTGTTGTATTCGCGCAGGAACGAGGTGACCTGGCCGTCGTTCCAGTCGTCGGGGATCGGCGAGATCGCATAGTAGGTGTCCAGGCCCTTGTCGAGCGGGCCGGGCGAATCGCAGTAGGCGACCGAGAAGCCGCGCTGGAACTCCGGCATCAGGATGATCTTCACCGGATCGTCGGGCACGGTCACGATGTCGTGGGCGCGGACGAAGTCGGTGGCGACCTCGAGCGTGTGCTTCGCGAAGTCGACGACCTCGTCGCGACCGGGGCGGTCCTCGTTGGCCAGCTCCATCGCCGCCTCGATCGCGGCCTGGCGCTGGTCCTCGCTGGGCTGGTCCGGCGTCTCCGGCGCGCCCGCGCGATCCTTCAGCACGATCTTCGCCACGGCGTACATTTCGTCGCGCACGCGCGCCAGCTCGGCCTCGGCGCGGCTGCGGATCTCCTCGCGGCCGAGCGAGGAGTTCAGCGAGAAGCGCAGCTTCTGGTCGTAGCGCTCGGCGCCGATGCGGAAGTCACCCTTGGCGTTGGGCACCAGGGTGCCGTCGAGCCAGGCCTGGTGCTCCTCCACCGCGGTGCGCAGCGCGGCGATGGCGGCGTCGAGGCGCTCGCGGTCGGCGCCCTGCAGCTGGTCCGCGTTCGGGGTGATGAAGGTGTCGACCAGGGTGAAGATGCCGCGGTTCTGGCGCGCCACGGTCTCGGCGTGCGTCTTCGGTACCCGTGCCGGGTCGAGGTTCTCGCGGGCCTGCGCCAGCAGCGCCGGGATCTTCTCCATGCGCGCGGCCGCCGACTTCAGCCGCTCGGGCATCGGCGCGAACTCGCGCGCCATCAGGCTGTAGATCGCGCCGCCGGCCAGGCCGCTGTAGACCTGCGGGTCCCAGGCCCAGGACTGCATGGTCTCGAGGTCCCACAGGCTGCCTTCGAGCTGGTTGCGCAGGATGAGCGCGTCGACCTGGTGCTCGCGCGAGAGCGCGGCCGCGTCGATGGCCTCGAGCCCGGCCAGCATGGTGCGCGTCCAGTCCGCCGAGGCCTTGCGGCCGGCGGCACCGAGGTCGTCGAGTTCGGCGTCGAAGCGATGGTCGCCGATCTGGGTGGCCGCGACCGGCGACAGCGCCAGGCCTTCGTCCAGGTAGCGCGCCGCCAGCGCGGCGAAGGCGCGGTCCTGTTCGCTGTCCACGGCCGTCGCGGTGGCCGCGGCTGGATCGCCGGCGGCCGGCGCGGGGGACTGGCCCTGGCAGGCGGCCAGCGCCAGCGCGAGGAGGGAGACGGTGATCAGCGGTCGGGACATGCGGGCGCTCGGGATCTGGACAGGCGCGCAGGATAGTCCGCGCCCGGGTGCCCGCGCCCGGGCCGATCGTTTACCGTGGCCGTTCTGGCCATACGGAGGGCGGGGCATGAACTACCAGGGCGGCTGCCACTGCGGCGGCATCGCGTTCGAACTCGAAGCCGAGGCGATCACAGAGGCGATCGACTGCAACTGCTCGATGTGCCGCAGGCGAGGCAGCCTGCTGGCCTTCTTCCCGCGCGCGGCGCTGACGCTGTCCACGCCAGAGTCCGCGCTGCGCACCTACACCTTCAACCGGCATGCGATCCGGCACCACTTCTGCCCGACCTGCGGCATCGCGCCCTTCAGCGAGGGCGCCGATCCGCGCAGCGGCGCGGAGATGGCGGCGGTGAACCTGCGCTGCGTGCCCGACGTCGATCTTTCGGCGCTGAAGGTGACGCCGGTGGACGGCGCGAGCTTCTGAGCCTCGCGCGGGACGGCGGCGTCAGTCCTCGTCTTCCTCGTCGAACTCCACCAGCGCATCGAGATCGAAGGCCAGTGCTTCCACCGCCTCGCGCACGCGGCGGGCGGTCGAGGCGTTGGGCGCATCGATCTCGATGGTGTGGCCCTGCGGGCCGCCCACGTCGCTGAGCCCGGCGGAGCTGGAGTCGGCGTCGTCGAGCTGCGGCATCAGGTCGTCGATCTCCTCGACGTGCTCGATGCCGTCGAGGCTCTGCAGCAGGTTGATGACGGCGCGCGCGGTGTCGTCGCTGCCGGTGAGGCGGATGCGGAGCAGGGCCATCGTGGGGGTCCTCTGGGATGCAGTCGTGGGGAGTCGATGCGTGCTCTGCAGGCTAGGAAGCCGCCGGCCAAGGCCGCGTGACGGGACCGCGACTCAGTCCGCGATCCGCACCGGCACGGTGATGTTGCACAGGTCGATATGCCCCGCGGGCTGTACGTACCAGCCGTCGCGGCGGTTGCGGCGCGATTCGACCACCGCGTCGAACAGCGGCGTGTCGGTGCGCAGCACCTGCAGGTCGGTGCGCTCGCCTTCGGGCACCTCGGATGCGAGGCGCACGGCCTTGATCGGCACCCGCTTCGCGGCGTCCTCGTGGAAGCCCAGCGGGCCGGTGCCGCGCGGCACCACGCTCAGCAGCTCCATGCCGTGCAGCACGCGGCCGACCTGGGTGATGTTGCGGTCGAGCTGGCGCGGCGACTGGCCGGTGACGACGTAGAGCTCGGCGCCGGTGCTGGAGTCCGGCGCGGCGTCGCGGCCCGCGCCCAACGTGCCGTAGCAGTGCGCCATCCAGGCCTGGCCCGCCGCCGGGTCGCGCGCGGCGGGAAAGCCCGCGGCAAACCCGGTCTGCGGCGCCCAGCCGTCGCGGTCGGGCAGGGCGTGGAAGGCGAGGCCGTCGGACGGGCGGGAGAACTCGGCGGGCAGCGCCGGCTTTGCGTCGCCAAGCGGCCGTGGCGTGCCGCCCTCGTCGACCAGATCGCCGAACTGGACCACGAAGTTGTCCTGCGAGCGGTAGATGGTCAGCCCGTCCCAGAACCCCTGCCTGGCCAGCGTGCGGATGTTGGCCACGTGCGCCGGGGCGAAGTCGGGCGCGAGTTCGATCACCACGCGGCCGCCGTCGAGCTCCATGTACAGGGTGTTGCCGGGGTCCGGGCGGCGCCAGTCCGTCGGCAGCGATGCGTCGAGCAGCTCCTGCGTCGTCTTCGGACGCTCCGGTGCCTCGACCGCGACAGGCTCGGCGGCACCGGCCGCGGGGGCTGCCAGCAGGGCGGCAAGCATGGGCAGCAGGCGGACGCGGCGGCTTCGATCCATGGCGGGAACTCCGGTGGGAAGGCCCGGATTGTTGCCCATCCCGGTGCCTGGCTGACTATCGGCACATTCACTATATGGAAGTTCGCAATAGCATCGAGGCATGGTCGAACAGTCGCCACCGCCGGACATCGAAGCCGCCCTGCGCAAGTTCCAGCGCGAGCTGAGCTCGGGCGTGGTGGCGCTGGCCCTGCTCGCGGTGCTGTCCCGCGCCGGCGAGCCGATGTACGGCTACCAGATCGCGAAGACCCTGGAGCGCTTCGGCGAGGGCGTGCTGAGCGGCAAGCAGAGCGCGCTGTATCCCGTGCTGCGCAACCTGGAGGGCGCGGCCTTCCTGGCCAGCCACGTCGGGCCGTCGGATGCCGGGCCGCCGCGACGCTACTACCGGATCACCGACGCCGGGCGCGACGCCCTGCGCGAATGGGCCGCCGCCTGGCGCGCGACCCGCGACTCAGTCGACACCGTCCTGGAGGGGACCCCATGAACACCCATCTGCCCCGCACCATTCCCGAATACCTGGAGCAGCTGCGCCGCGCGCTGGCCGGCGCCGACCCGGCGATGATCCAGGACGCGCTCTACGACGCCGAGGAATACCTGCGCTCCGAGCTGGCCGAAAATCCGGGCAGGTCCGAGGCCGAGGTCATCGCCGCGGTCGCGTCCAGCTACGGCGCGCCCGACGAGGTCGCCGACATCTACCGCGACACCGAGGCCACCGTGCAGACCGCGCTGCGCTCGCCGGTGCCGCGGCCACGCAAGTCGCTGGCCGGCCGCTTCTTCGGCGTCGTCGCCGACCCTCGCACCTACGCCTCGCTGTTCTACATGGTGCTGGCGCTGGCCACGGGCGTCTTCTATTTCACCTGGGTGGTGGCCGGCTTCTCCACCGCCGCCGGACTGTCGATCACCGTGGTCGGCATCCCGCTGCTGATCCTGTTCTTCGGCTCGGTGCGCGTGCTGTCGCTGGTCGAGGGCCGGATCGTGGAGGTGATGCTGGGCGAACGCATGCCGCGGCGGCCGCTGTATTCGGCGCGCGGGCGCAGCATCTGGCAGCGCATCGGCGACATGTTCACCGACCCGCGCACCTGGAGCACGCTGCTGTACATGCTGCTGATGCTGCCGCTGGGCGTGGCCTACTTCACCCTGGCGGTGACGCTGCTGGCCGTGGGCCTGAGCTTCGTGCTGGCGCCGATCGCGGTCTGGACCGGCCTGGCCGAAGAATGGTTCGACATGCACGACATGGTGCTGGTCGGCATCGACGGCGTCGCGCTGCAGGGCTGGGAGCTGGTGCTGATGCTGGTGGCCGGCGTGCTGCTGCTGTTCGCCACCCTCCACCTGGCGCGCCTGATCGGCCGCGGCCACGGGCTGCTGGCCAAGCACCTGCTGGTGAAGACCGCCCAGTACTCCTGAGCGGTCGCGGGGGTCAGCCGCGCTTCGCCGCGCCGGTGGCCCCGGGCTTCGTCGCCGGCTCATCGTGGCCGGCGATGAAGTCCCGCACCTTCGGATACACCTGCGTGCGCCAGCGGCGGCCGCTGAAGATGCCGTAGTGGCCGGCGCCCTCGACCGTGAAGTGCTCTCGGTCGGCGTCGGCGACGCCCGTGCACAGGGCGTGCGCGGCGCGGGTCTGGCCCAGCCCGGAGATGTCGTCCAGCTCGCCCTCGATGGTCATCAGCGCACAGCCCGTGATCGCCGCGGGATCGACGCGCTCGCCGGCCACGGTCCATTCGCCGCGCGGCAGCAGGTGTTCCTGGAACACCACGCGGATCGTGTCGAGGTAGTACTCGGCGGGCATGTCGAGCACGGCGTTGTATTCGTCGTAGAACCTTCGGTGCGAGGCCGCGTCCTCCAGGTCGCCCTTGACCAGGTCCTGGTAGAAGTCCCAGTGCGACATGAAGTGGCGCTCGGGGTTCATCGCCACGAAGCCGGTGTGCTGGAGGAAGCCGGGATACACGCGGCGGCCGCGGCCCGGATAGTTCGGCGGCACGGTGTGGATCACGTTCTGCTCGAACCACCACAGCGGGCGGGTGGACGCGAGGTTGTTGACCGCGGTCGGGGAGTTCCGCGTGTCGATCGGGCCGCCCATCATCACCATCGAGCGCGGCACGTCCTCGCCGCGCGCGGCCATCAGCGAGATCGCGGCCAGCACCGGGACCGTCGGCTGGCAGACGCTCACCACGTGCAGGCGCCCGGCGCCGATGTGGCGGATGAAGTCCTGGATGTAGCCGACGTAGTCGTCGAGCGTGAACGCGCCGGCCTCCTTCGGCACCATGCGCGCGTCGACCCAGTCGGTGATGTAGACCTTGTGGTCGGGCAACAGGGTGCGCACGGTGTCGCGCAGCAGGGTGGCGTGGTGGCCCGAGAGCGGCGCGACCACCAGCACGGTGGGCTGGTCCTTCATGCCGAGGATGTTCTCGGCGTCGTCGGTGTAGCGCTTGAAGCGCAGCAGCCGGCAGAAGGGCCTGTCGAGCGCGACCTTCTCCACCACCGGCACGTCGTGGCCGTCCTTCGCCACCTGGTGGATCGCGAACTCGGGCTTCTCGTAGTCCTTGCCGATGCGGTGCAGCAGCTCGTTGCCGGCGGCGATCCGGGTGGCGCCGGGCAGCGAGGACAGCCAGGTGCCGTCGGCCCCGAAGATCTTCGCGTTCGCCTGCGCCAGCTGGGTGAACGGCGCGAGCAGCTGGCGGTTGAGTTCGTGGAGCTGGTAGATCATCGGCGAAGGACCCTGTTCCTGGTGCGGCGCAGCATAACGCAGCTGCCGTGACCGACAGGACCCCCGGCGTGGGAGGCCTGTTCAGGTCCGCGGGACCGCCCGGCCGTTCATGCCAGCTCCAGCGCCGTCGCGCCCGGCGCCAGCGCCGGCGACAGCCAGCAGTGCGAGCCCAGGGCGCGGAAGCCCGCGGACTCGAAGCGGCGCCGGTAGAACGCGCCCGGGCGCGCGATGAAACCGTCCTCGTCGCCCTCGGCGGCGTCCTCGCGGGCGAAGGTCTCCAGGAAGGCGACGCCGCCGCAGAGCTCCGCCAGCCCCGGCAGGCCGCGGTCGATCTCGGGCGCCCTCAGGTAATGCAGCACGTCGCTGCAGACCACCAGGTCGGCCGGCGGGCAGGGGCGCAGGTGTTCGAAGTCGGCGAAGCGCGCGAAGTGCAGGTTGCGGCGCGCGCCGTGGCGTTCGATGGCGTACTCGCTGCTGTCGAAGCCGAGGTAGCGCAGCTTCGGCCGCAGCTTCAGCAGCGGCGCCCGCCAGGCGCCCTCGCCGCAGCCGACGTCGAGCACCGTGCGCAGCGGGCGCTCGAGGTGGTATTCGGCCGTGGCCACCGCCAGCGCGACCTTGCGCGCCAGGCGCTGCGCGCCGCCGATGCCGCCGCGGCGGTACCAGCGGTCGAAATAGTCGCGGTCGTAGCGCTTGTCCATGCGGCGGGCCTGGCCTGGAGGGCCCGCCATTGTGGCCCGGCGAGGCCTGCGGCAGGCGCGCGCCATGGCCGGCATGTCATCCTTTGCGCCGATTCCCCATCCAAGGACCGTCGCAATGCAGAGCTACCTGTGGATCAAGTCCGCGCACATCGTGCTGGTGATGGCCTGGGTGGCCGCCGCCTTCTACCTGCCGCGGATCCTGATCAACATCGTCGAGGACGGCGGCAATCCCGCGGTCCGCGAGCGCCTGCTGCTGATGGGCGGCCGCCTGTACCGCTTCGGCCACGTGATGTTCGGCCTGGCCGTGCTGGCCGGGCTGGTGCTCTGGCTGGGCTACCGCGTGCTGCCGGACTTCCCGACCATGGTCGGTGCCGGTACCGGCTGGCTGCACGCCAAGCTGCTGCTGGTGGCGGTGATGTTCGCGCTGTACATCGTCGACGGCCGCGCGCTGAAGGGCGTCGCCCGCGGCGCCGGCCTGCCCTCGACGAAGGCGCTGCGGATCCGCAACGAGCTGCCGGTGCTGATCCTGCTGGTGATCGTCTGGCTGGTGCTGGCGAAGCCGTTCTGAGCCGGAGGCGCGGCGGATGCCCCCGGGCCTCGGGAAAGCCCTATACCGGGGCGCCGGCGGCGCTGCTAGGCTCGGGGTTCGTCGTGGGATGTCATGGAGGATGTCATGTGCCTGGCAGGAAGGAATCCGTACATGGTCCTGGCGTTTTTCCTGGTCGCGTCCTGCTCATCCGCTGGCGCCTTTGCCGCGGAGCCGGCGTTCCCGGTTCACATGCTCGGCTTCTGGGAACCCGAGCTGCCATGTGATCAGGGGGAAACCTCCGATCGCGACGCCCGGTTCGAGATCACCGGTCGTCAACGCCTGAACTACGAAGAGATCGAGGATCTCGTGTCCGCCGAGCTGCTGGCGTCCTCACCCCGGACGTGGCGGATCCTGACGACGTCCAACATCGGCCCCGAAGGCCTGGAGCAGCCCTTCATCTATGTGCTGGACGGCAACGTCCTGACGGTCGCTGATGGCCGGAGTGCAAGGACGTACATGCGCTGCAAGTGAACCCCCGTGGACAAGGAGTGTCCAATGGTCGATACGCCGGGAACCCGATACCTGGTGCGCCAGCTTGGCGGCCCGGATGCGAATGGTCACCAGTGGAACGTGCCGGTGACCGATCTGGACAGCCTGGTCACCCACCATCCTGGCGCGAATCATCGCGCACGACTGGAGGATGGCGTACCGGTTGGAGCCGAAAACAGCCTGCGGCGCTCGCACGCCGTGGTCGGCGGCGAGTTCCAGGAGGTGCAGGTGCGGCGTACCGACCGCTATGACTCCCTGGGGGCCCACCAGGTCCTGCTCATCAAGGACTTCATCCTCGACGACCCGACCGCGACGGACAGTCGCCGCGTCGACGTGCCCGCGCCGGCGGCGGGCGTCATCGGGCGCGTGGATGCGCGCAACGGCGTGGTCGACATCCTCGATCCGGGTGACCGGTCCCTGATCGCCCGCATCCGGCACCTGGGCCCGATCGCCGTGGATGTCGGCGACCACGTGGCCTACGGCCAGTCGCTCGGCACGCAGAACAACATCGGCCTGCCGCGCAATGCCGGCAAGCACGTCCACATCGAAATGGACACGCGCTACTACCGCGAGTTCGACGGCTACGTGCGCGACCTGGTGGAAGGCCGCCTGCCGGTCGAGGCCGCGCACCGCGCCGGCGTCGCGCCGCGACCGGTGGTCGACGACGGGGTGCTGCGGGTGGGCGAGTCCGGCGAGCGCATCGCCATGGTGCAGCGGGCCCTGGTGGCCGGAGGCTACCGGGAGGTCGGCGGTGCGCCGGTCATCGTCGACGGGGTGTACCGGCTGTCGATGCAGGGCGCGGTGCTCGCCTTCCAGGTGGACCAGGGCCTGGAGCCGACCGCCGACATCGATCCGCGGACCTGGCGCGCGTCGCTCGACGTGGCGCTCGGCAGGCCGGTGCTGCCGGCACCGGTCTTCGACGCGGATGGGCGCCTGCCGTCGCCACCGGGCGCCTTCCGCCTGCTCGACCAGATCCGCGGCCACATCCGGCGCCTCGGGTCGGAGGGCGCGGGGGCGCACGACGCGGACGGCGAGCTGGTGGCGCTGGCGCTCGCCGGTCGCGCAGCGGCACAGCGGCTGGCCTCGGCCGACCATGTGCTGCTCGTCCCCGGGCGGGACGGCGCCGGGCAGCCGCCGGGCGTGCTCGTCGTGCAGGGTCGACTGGACGACCCGGCGCAGCGTCGGGTCTGGATGGCCCTCGACGAGGCCGGTGTGGTGCCGCCGCGGGAGTCGCTGCGTGCGCTGCAGGCGCTGGATCCACGGCGCGACGATCCCGGCCTGCTGGCCCGCGGTCTTCCGACGCCGGCGGACCCGGTACGCGCCGCGCACGGCATCTGAGCCGGGGCGGCTCCGTTCCGGCGCGCCTGGACCTGCTGCCTACCGCGCAGGCACTTCCGGCAGCCCCACCGGCACGCCCGATGCATCGCAGCCGCCCGTCGCGCACAGCCGCTCGCGCAGCTTCGGCGTGGCCTGCACGATCACGTGGTAGATCACGTTCTGCTCCAGCGTGCCGCGGAAGGCCGCGCTGCCCGGTCCGCGCGCCCAGATCCCCACGTCGTCGCCGCCATGGGTTTCCGAGCCCAGCGGCACCAGCGCCTCCTGCAGGTAGTCGGGGTGCGTGGTATCGACGTCGGTGAGATCCGGGCGGCCCGCGGCCGGCTGCGCGCGCTTCAGCGCGTGCTCGTGGCGCTTCGGACCCGCGGGCTGGTCGTTGCTGGCGCCGGCATAGCCGGGGCCGTTGGCATAGCTGAGCGTGGTGTAGGGCAGGCCGAGGGCGTCGCGCGCCGGGCCGTCGCCGTACTCGCGCACCTTGCCGAGGATCGGATTGCCGCGGCGCGGGTAGCCGGAGAAGCTGAGGACGTGCGAATGGTCGGCGGTGACCACGATCAGCGTGTCCTCGGCCGAGGTCATCTCCACCGCCGCCTGAACCGCGCGCGACATCGCCGCGGTCTCGTCCAGCGCGCGGTAGGCATTGCCTTCATGGTTGGCATGGTCGATGCGGGCGCCTTCCACCAGCAGCACGTAGCCGTCCTCGCTGTTCGACAGCGACTCGATCGCGAAGCGGGTCATGGCTTCGATGTCAGGCTCGCCCTCCGCGCCGCGATCGCGGTCGTGCTCGTACTGCATGTGGCTCAGCTCGAACAGGCCGAGTACCGGCGAGGCGCCGCGCGCGGCCTCGAACTGGGCGGTGGTGTGGACGAAGGCGCCCTCGGGATTCAGCGCCTGCCATTCCCCGACGAGGTTGCGGCCATCCCTGCGGCGGCCGCGCACGCCCGGCAGCACGTCCTCGTCGGGCAGGAACTCGCGCGCGCCGCCGGCGAGCACCACCTGCGGGCCGCCGGTGTCGCGCACGAAGTCGATGAACTGGCTGGCGATGTCGGTGCAGCCCGCCGCCTTCGCCGCATCCGGCGTGGAGGCGTCGCTTTCCCAGTTGCGATTGGGAACGTGCGCGTACAGCGCGGCCGGGGTGGCGTGGGTCAGGCGCGCGGTGGTGACGATGCCCGTGGCCATGCCGGCATCGGCGGCCAGCGCGAGCCAGCTCTGCACGCGCTTGCCGCGCGACTCCGCGCAGTCGTCCATGGCGCCGGCGCTGACGCCGATCGCGCCGATGTGGCTCTTCACGCCAGAGGCCATCGCGGTCATCGTGCCCGCGGAGTCCGGCGTCTGCGCATTGGTGTTGTAGGTGCGCGAGAACGCGGTGGCCGGGAAGTGCTCCCAGGACAGCAGGTTCTCCTCGCCGGAGCCGCCCGTCTGCTGGCCTGCGTAGATCCGCGCGGCGGCCACGGTCGTCAGGCTCATGCCGTCGCCCACGAACAGGATCACGTTCTTCGCGCGGCCGGCGGTCGCCCCGTTGGCGGCCGCGTGGGCGGCGCCGCTGCGGTACCACCACTGCGGGGTCTCGCCCCCGGGGCGCTGGATCTTCGGCACGTCGACGTGGATGGCGGTCGCGGGCGCGGCGGCGACGGGACGATCCGGTGCGGCGGTGCCGGCGGGCTGGGTGGCGCAGGCGGTGGCGACGCAGACGCCCAGCATGGTCAGGGCGAGCCGGAGCGGACGAGGGGTGCAGGTCATGGAGTTCCCGGGGATGCGGACGCGGTGAAACGCGCATTATGGCGTCCCGCAGTGGCCGGGCCATGACACCGTGTCGGCCAGGGCGCCCTGCGCAGCGTCGCGATGGAGACACCTCGGCGTTCCGCCTCCGCCGTCGCCGCCGCACGGGGCATGGGCTAAGGTGCTCCATCGCAGTTTCCCGTGGACGCCGATGAAAGCCGTCACCGCCTGGTTCAAGATCCCGTTCTGGCAGCGCGTGGCCGCGGGCTTCGTGCTCGGCGCGATCGCCGGCTGGCTGCTCGGGCCGGCGGCGGGGACCTGGTTCGGCCCGCTGGGCACGGTCTACGTCAACCTGATCAAGATGATCGCCATCCCGCTGGTGTTCTTCGCGGTGGTCAGCGCCGTGGGTTCGCTGGCCGGGCAGCGCTCGATCGCGGCGCTCGCGGCACGGACCTTCATCTGGTTCGCCATCACCGCGGTGCTGGCGGTGGCCGTTGGCCTGGCCTTCGGGCTGGTGCTGAAGCCGGGCGTGGGCGTGGACGCGGCCAGCCTGCAGGTGGCCGAGACCTACCGCCAGCGTGACGTGCCCGGCCCACTGGACGTGCTGATCAACATCGTGCCCGAGAACCCGGTGCGCGCCCTGGCCGCGCTGGGCGCCGGCAGCACCGAGGACGGGCAGCGGGTGATCGTGCCCAGCAACTTCACCATCCTGCAGGTGATCTTCTTCGCGGGCCTGGTCGGCTTCGCGCTGGTGCGGCTGGGGGAGAAGACGGCGGGCCTGCGTTCGCTGATGGACCAGTCGCGCGAGATGATGATCCAGGTCACCCGCTTCGTGCTGGAGGCCACGCCCGTGGGCACCTTCGGCCTGATCGCGGCGCTGGTGGGTACCTACGGCTTCGAGCAGCTGATCCCGCTGGGCAAGTTCGTGATCGCGCTGTACCTGGCCTGCGCCTTCCACATCCTGGTGGTCTACACCGGCCTGCTGCTGGCGCACGGGCTGAACCCGCTGAAGTTCTTCCGCGGCGCGGCGCCGGCGATGCAGATCGGCTTCGTGGCCTCGTCGAGCTTCGCGGCGCTGCCGCTGTCGCTGACCTCGGCCACGCACAACCTCGGCGTCGACAAGGACTACGCCAGCTTCGCGGTGCCGCTGGGCGCAAGCATCAAGATGGACGGCTGCGGCGCGATCTACCCGGCGCTGGGCGCGGTGTTCATCGCCCAGTTCATGGGCATCGAGCTGTCGGCGGGGCAGTACTTCCTGATCGCGCTGGCCTCGGTGCTGGGCAGCTTCGGCACCGCCGGCGTGCCGGGCACGGCGGTGATCATGGCGACCGTGGTGATCAGCGCCGCCGGGCTGCCGCTGGAAGCGATCGGCATCCTCTACGCCATCGACCGCATCCTCGACATGATGCGCACCATGACCAACGTCACCGGCCAGGTGCTGGTGCCGGTGCTGGTGGCGAAGGAGACCGGACTGCTCGACCGCGAGGTGTACGAGCGGGCTTCTAGCAACGTCGGGGTGGAGGAGGGCGAGGAGGCCGGGCAGCCGGAGCGCACCGGTCCGGCGTGATCCTGCTGCGGAACGAGGAGCCCTTGGCCTTCCTGCAGGAACCGCTACAGCTGCGACCATGGAGGCTTCGGGCCGTCGCAGCTGTAGCTGCTCCTACAGGGCGCGGGACCCGGTGGGCAGGTGGACGTCCTGACGCTCTGCTTCCAGCTGCTCTTCGAAGGCACGCTCCGCGGCATCGGCATATTCGACGCAGCCCATCGGCTTCGAAGCCGCCGGATTGGCGAAATCGCGGCCGCTGGCGCCCGGGTGCGGCGTCAGCAGCAGGTCGCAGGGCAGGGTGCGGACCACGTCGAAGCTGCGGCGGTAGTCCTCGACGATGCGCGGGTAGCGCGGATTGTCGATGAGCCGGTAGCCCGGCGCGCTCAGGCTGTCGGCATAGGCGATGCGGACTTCGCGGCCGCCGACGCGGTCGGTCCAGGTCCAGGCCGTGCTGCCCGGCGTGTGCCCCGGCATGAAGTGTGCGGTGAAGCGCATGCCGCCGAGTTCGACGACCTCGTGGTCCATCAGCAGGCGGTCGGCCTGCACCGGCGGGAACACGATGGTGTCGCCGAAGTGGATGTCGTCGCTGCCGCCGCGCGCCATCAGCACCGCGGACTCGGCGTTGGCGACGATGCGCGCGCCGGTCCTGCGCTTCAGCTCGGCGAAGGGACCGACGTGGTCGGCGTGGGCCTGGCTGGACAGGATCAGCTCCAGGTCAGCCGGCGCCACGCCCAGCGCGGCCATGTTCCGCAGTAGCATGTCGGCCGCCTGCGGCATGCCGCCGTCGATCAGCACCGCGCCCACCGGGGTCTTCACCAGGATCGCGCCGAGGTTGGCGGTGCCGATGTGCCAGGTGCTGTCGGCGATGCGCACCGGCGCGATCGGCTGGCGCCAGCTCTCGTGCACCGTGTAGGCCTCGAGCTGGGGCAGCGGCGGCTCGGCGGCGGTGGCCGGGACGGTGATCGTCGCAGGCAGCAGCGAAGCGGCGAGGCAGGCGGCGCGGAGCGTCATGCGGTGGGACCGGTGCGGGGAAGTGCGAGTATCGCCCGCCAGCGACCGTCGCCGCCAACAGCCGCCGCATGACTTCCGGCCTCCCACGCCGGCTTCGCGCCGCGCTACTGTCGGCATCTGTCCACAAAGGGAGATGGGGGACTCATGAAACTGCTCAGGCCCGCGGCGTGGCTGTCCACGCTGCTGATCGCGGCTCCGGCCTTCGCCGCCGACGCCGACCGCTGGACCATTCCGGTCGCCACGAAAACGCTCGACAACGGCCTCACCGTGGTCGTGTCCGAGGACCGCAGCGCGCCGGTGGTCGGCGTCAGCGTGGTCTACGGCATCGGCATGCGGCTCGAGCCGCGCAACCGCACCGGCTTCGCGCACCTGTTCGAGCACCTGATGTTCGAAGGCTCGGCGAATGCGCCCGAGGGCGTGTTCGACCGCGTGATCACCGGCGGCGGAGGGCGCAACAACGGCTCCACGCGCGCCGACTTCACCAACTACATCGAGATCGCGCCGTCCTCGGCGATCGAGCCGATCCTGTGGCTCGAGGCCGACCGCATGCGCATGCTCGACTTCAGCGAGTCGACGCTGAAGAACCAGCAGGACGTGGTGAAGGAAGAAATCCGCAACAACGTGCAGAACCAGCCCTACGGCGGCTTCATGTGGATCGACATCGGCATGCAGGCCTTCCAGAAGTGGGAGAACAACCACGACGGCTACGGCAGCTTCGAGGACCTGGAAGCGGCGTCGCTGGACGACGTGAAGGCGTTCCATCGCGACTTCTACGGCCCGAACAACGCGATCCTGTCGCTGGCCGGGGACATCTCGCCGGAAGAGGGCTTCGCGCTGGCCGAGAAGTACTTCGGCGACATCGCGCGGCGCCCGACGCCGCCGGCGCCGGACTTCAGCGAAGGCCTCAACACGCAGGAGAAGAGGATCACCCAGGGCGACAAGCTGGCCCAGGTGCCCGCGATCGCCGCGGCCTGGAAGATGCCCGATCGCGGCAGTCCCGACCAGGCGCCAATGGCGGTGCTGGGCGCGCTGCTCGCCAACGGCGACGCCTCGCGCCTGTACCAGGGCCTGGTGAAGGGCCGCGAGCTCGCGCTCAACGTCGATTCGCTCTACGGCCTGACCAGCGAATGGGAGTATGACGGCCCGACGCTGTTCACCGTGTTCGCGCTGTACAAGCCGACCACCGACGCCGACGCGGTGCTGGCCGCGATCGACGAGGAGATCGCGAAGGTCGTCGCCGAGGGCGTCGACGACGCCACGCTGGCGCGCGTCAAGACCCGCATGCTGGCCGACTGGTACAACGGCCTGGAGTCCTTCATCTCCCGCGCCGACGCGCTGGCCAAGCTGCAGCTGATGTGGGACGACGCCGCGGTGGTGAACCGGATCCCCGGCTGGATCGACGCGGTGACCTCGGCCGACGTGCAGCGCGCCGCCCGCACCTACCTGACGCGCGACAACCGCACCGTCATCGACCGCAGGCCCGAGGCGATGCTGCAGGCCGCCCCGGCCGCCGCCGCCGCCCCCGCCGAGAACCAGGACTGAGGAGACGACCATGACCCGCTTCTTCAAGCATTCGCTGCTCGCCCTGGCCGTGTCCGCCCTGGCCACCGGTGCCGCGCTCGCCGGCCCGGGCGCCGACCTGCCGAAGGACCTCCCGCCCTACGCCGCCGACAAGCCGCTGCCGGTGCCCGATATCGCCAGGAAGACCCTGGCCAACGGGCTCGAGGTCTGGGTGGTGCCGCGGGACGGCATCCCGCGCGTGGACTACGTGCTGGCGGTGCGCAATGCCGGCTACGTGGCCGACGCCGCCGACGCGCCCGGCTTCGCCTCGCTGCTGGCGGGGCTGCTCGCCGAGGGCACCGCGCAGCGCGATTCGCGCCAGATCGCCGAGTTCGCCCAGGCCCAGGGCGGCAGCGTCGGCGCTTCGGTGAGCAGCGACGGCGCGCTGGTGTACGGCAACGCGCTGGCCGCCAACGCCGGGCCGATGCTGTCGCTGCTGGCCGAGGTCGCGCGCACGCCGTCCTTCCCCGAGGGCGAAGTGAAGCTCGCCCAGGCCAATGCCCTGCAGGCGCTGAAGGCCGCCGAGGCCCAGCCCGGCTTCCGCGCCAACCGCGCCCTGCTGTCGGCGGTCTACGGCGACCATCCCTATGCGCGCACGCAGCAGACCGAGGCCTCGATCATGGCGGTGACGCCGGAGGTCCTGCGCAGCGAGCACGCCCGCCGCTTCCACCCCGACCGCGCGCTGCTGGTCGTGGCCGGCCGCATCGACGCCGACGAGGCGTTCCGCTTCGCCGAACAGGCCTTCGGCGACTGGACCGCATCGGGCGCCGAGGTCCCGCCGACGCCGGCCGCACGCACGGAGGCCGCGCCGCAGCGGCTGTTGCTGCAGCGCGACGGCAGCGTGCAGTCGACGCTGCGCCTGGCCAGCCCCGCGGTGGCCGCCACCCATCCCGATGCGATCCCCCTGCAGCTGGCCGGCACCGTGCTCGGCGGCAGCTTTTCCAGCCGCGTGATGCAGAACCTGCGCGAGGAGAAGGGCTACACCTACGGCGCCCGCGCCGGCGCGACGTCGTCGGCCCGCGGCGGCTACGTCAGCGGCGCAGCCGACGTCCGCAACGAGGTGACCGGGGCATCGCTCACCGAGTTCTTCAGCGAGTACCGCCGGATCGGGACCGAGCCGGTGCCGACCGCCGAACTCGACGACACCAAGCGCTACGTCGCCGGCGGCTACCTGATCAGCAACCAGATGCAGGCGGCGGTGGCGGCGACCCTGGCCGGCAACTGGCTGGTGGGCCTGCCGCCCGAGTACCTCGGCGAATTCGTGCCGAAGGTGCGCGCCGTCGACGCCGGCCAGGTCCAGGCGATGGCGGCGAAGTACTTCGCCCCGGAGCGGCAGAGCATCATCGTGGTCGGTGACGGCGCCGCCGTGTCCGGGCAGCTGGCCGAGTGGGGCGAGTTCACGACCATCGACTGACGGTCAGGCGGCCGACGATCCGTCAGGCAGGAACGGGCAGCGCGCGTTCGCGGTTGAGCCAGGCCGCGAACGCGCCGGCCGTGAAGAACATCAGCAGGCTGTAGATGGCCGCGGGGATCGCCATCGTGGCATCGCCGAGGACGTTGAGCGCGATGAAGATCGCCAGCGTGCCGTTGTGGATGCCGATCTCCATGGAGATCGCGATGGCCTGGGACCGGGGCAGCCGAAGCGCGAGGGGGGCCGCGTAGCCGGTTCCCAGGCTGGCGAGGTTGAAGAGCAGGCAGGCCAGTCCGACGGCCGCCACCGAGGCCAGCAGCGCGTGCCAGGACTGCACCAGGGCCACCGTGACCAGCAGCGCCAGCACCAGCACCGACAGGATCCGCAGCGGCCTGGCCGAGGCCGCCGCGAAGCCGGGAGCGAAATGGCGCACCGTCATGCCCGCGGCCACCGGCAGCAGGATGATCACCGCCACCTCGACCACCTTCGCGACCGGGGGCGGGACGTACTGGCCGGCGCCGAGGAAGTATGCGAGCGACAGGTCCAGGATCAGCGGCAGGGTCAGCAGGCAGAGCAGGCTGTTGATCGCGGTGAGGGTGATGTTGAGCGCCACGTCGCCGCGCGCCAGGTGGCTGTAGATGTTGGCCGTCGCGCCACCCGGCGAGGCCGCCAGCAGCATCAGTCCCACCGCCAGCCCCGGCTGCAGGCCGAAGCCCAGCGCAAGCGCGAACGCGACCCAGGGCAGCAGCAGGGTCTGCAGGGCCAGGCCCAGCAGGACCGCCTTCGGATAACGCGCCACCCGCCGGAAGTCGGCGAGGGAGAGGCCCATCCCCAGCCCCAGCATGATCACGCCCAGGGCCATCGGCAGCAGGAGGTTGGTGAGCAGCGAGGCCTGCATCGGCGTCCCGTCCGGTGGCGTGGTCAGCCGAGCTTGGACCTGAATGGGCGGCGGTGCACGCCGCGGCGCAGCGTGGCCGCGCCGGACCGGCATGCGCCGGAGGCCGGATGCGGAAAGGCCGCCCGGAGGCGGCCTTCATGTCACGCGGGCGGGCGGCGGACCGCAGGCCTCAGCTGCCCAGTCCCTCGACGCGGCGTGCCTGCAGGAAGCGGTTGGCCCAGTAGCCGGTGTCCAGGCGGGACACGGTGACGTCGCGGCCGCTACGCGGGGCGTGCACGAACTGGCCATCGCCGACGTAGATGCCGACGTGGTCGACGCGGGTGCCGCGGCGGCCGAAGAACACCAGGTCCCCTGCCGTCAGCGCGGCGCGCTCGACCTTCTCGCCGTTGCTGGCCATTTCGCGGGAGACGCGCGGCAGCTCGATGCCCAGCGTGGTGCGGAACACGTAGTTCACCAGGCCGGAACAGTCGAAGCCCGAGTCGGGCGAGGTGCCGCCCCAGCGGTAGGGCGTGCCGAGCAGGCCCATTGCGCGCTGCAGCAGGGCCTGGATGCGGCCCGTCGGCTCCTTGTCGCCGGCCACCGCCTGGCTGGCCTCGATCAGCTGGTTGACGTCGGCGGCGCTGAGCATGGTGCGTTCGGGTGCGAGCGCGCTGCCCACCAGGGACTGGCTGGCGGAGCCGGCGGCCATCTGGTCGGCCGAATCCGCACCCATGAACGGGGCGGCGAAGGCCGGGGATCCGGCAAGCAGCAGAACGCTGGCGATGGCGAGGGCGCGGACCCGGGAGGGTGCGCGGCGACGTTCTGGCAGGTCGGAATCAGTCACGCGGTCTTCACTGTTTTTGCAGCAGGCGTGATGGTGCCGTAGAGAAGGGCTCCGTTTGTTAACTTTTCATCAGCGTTGCGTGAAGAAAAGTGTGATGCGCGTCACCGATTCAACGCAGCACGCGCTTCGAGCCGCTGTAGTGGCGCCGCCAGTAAGACCCGTCGAGATGGTCCAGCCGGACCGTGCCGCCGGTGCTGGGGGCGTGGACGAAGCGGCCCTCGCCGACATAGATGCCGACGTGGGTGACGGTGCCGCCGCTGCCGAAGAACACGAGGTCGGCCGTGGCCAGCTGCTGCGGCTCGATCCTGGGGCCCTGGTAGGCCGCGAGGTCGCGCGACGTGCGGGGCAGGCGCAGGTCGAGCATGTCGCGATAGACGTAGTTGACCAGGCCCGAGCAGTCGAAGCCGCCCTCGGGCGTGTTGCCGCCGTAGCGGTAGGGCGTGCCGACCAGGCTGATCGCGCGCATCAGCACGGCATTGGCCGAGGCCGGGTCGGCCGGGACCACCTGCGGCCAGGCGCGCTGGCCGACGGGCTCGGCGCGCGGCGGCGCGGGCCGGACGTCGTCGCGGCCGCAGCCGGCGGCGAGGACGACGAGGAGGAGGCCGGCGATTGGCGCGCGGAGGCCGGTATCCGGATAATGCGAGGTCTTGCCCATCGGCCGGCATCTTGGCCGAGCCGGCGACTTCCTTACAAGCGGCCGCGTGCCGCGCCACCGGATCCCCACCCCATGAAGATCGAGAAAGACCGCGTCGTCCGCTTCCACTACACCGTGTCCGAAGGCGGCGAGCCGGTGGAAACCTCGAAGGACCGCGGCGAGCCGCTGGCGATCCTGATGGGCCACGGCAACATCATCCCGGGCCTGGAAAAGGCGATGGAAGGCCGCGAGGCCGGCGAGAGCTTCTCGGCCGACGTCCCGTCCGCCGAGGCCTACGGCGAGCGCCGCGAGGGCATGGTCCAGCGCGTGCCGAAGAAGCACTTCGGCGGCCAGAAGCTCGCCGTCGGCGACCAGGTGGTGCTGCAGACCAACTTCGGCCCGCGCGCGGTCACCGTCGAGAAGGTCGGCATGAGCGTGGTCGACGTCGACCTCAACCACCCGATGGCCGGCAAGGACCTGCACTTCGACATCGAGATCGTCGAGGTGCGCGAGGCCCAGCAGGTCGAGATCGACCACGGCCACGTGCACGGCGACGGCGGCCATGACCACGGCCACGACGACGCCGGCAGCGAAGGCGACGGCGACGCGGGCAAGGCCGGCTGATCCCGACCACCGGCGCCGGACTCTCCGCGATGGATGAACGTATCGATGTGGTGGTGGTGGGCGGCGGCGTCATCGGCCTGTGCACCGCGCTCTCGCTGGTCGAGGCCGGGCGCAGCGTCCGCCTGCTCGAGGCGAGGACGCTCGGCAGCGGCAGCTCGCACGGCAACTGCGGCACGCTGACGCCCAGCCATGCTTTCCCGCTGGCGGCGCCGGGCACCATCGGCCGCGCGCTGCGCTGGATGTTGACGCCCGACGCGCCGTTCTACGTCGCGCCGCGCCTGGATCCGCGCCTGTGGCAGTGGCTGTTGGGCTTCGCCAGCCGCTGCAACGCGCGCGACTGGAAGACGGCGATGACCGCCAAGGCGGGCCTGCTCAACGATTCGATCCAGGTCTTCCCCGATTGGGTGGCGCGCTACGCGCCCGGCTCGGAGTTCAGCGAAGGCGGCACCGACTACGTGTTCCGCGACGCGCGCGAGCTCGAGATCGCCGCGCGCGACCTGCCGCACCTGGCCGAACTCGGCGTCCACGGGCAGCTGATCGACGGCGCCGAGTACGAGCGCCAGGACCCCGCCTTCAAGCCGGGCCTGGTCGGCGCGCTGCACTTCCCCGGCGACGCCCACCTGCGCCCCGACCGCTATGTCGCCGGCATGGCCGACGCGCTGCGCGCGCTGGGCGGCGTGATCGACGAGGGCTGGGACGTCACCGCCATCGACGAGGACGCCGACGGCGTCGTGGTCCACGGCAGCCGCGGCAGCGTGCGTGCGCGCGAGGTCGTGCTGGCCACCGGCGCCTGGTCGACCACGCTGATGCGCTCGGCCGGCCTGGGCGCGGTCCCGGTGCAGCCGGGCAAGGGCTATTCGATCACCTACGACCGCCCGGCCCTGGTGCCGAAGCGGCCGGTGATCCTGCACGAGCCCAGCGTCTGCGTGACCGTCTGGGACAGCGGCTACCGCCTGGGCAGCACGATGGAGATGTCGGGCTACAGCACCGACCTCAACCCTCGCCGGCTGCAGGCGCTGGAGCGCGGCGCGGCCGTGTTCCTGCACGACCCGGTCGGTCCGGTGAAGCGCGAGGAGTGGTACGGCTGGCGCCCGCTGAGCGTCGACGACGTGCCGATCATCGGCCGCGTGCCGGGCCGCCGCCGCGCCTGGGTCGCGACCGGCCACGGCATGATGGGCGTCAGCATGAGCCCGGCCACCGGGCAGCTGGTCGCCGACATGATCACCGGCAACACGCCGCGGATCGATCCCGCTCCGTATTCGCCGGAGCGCTTCCGGTGAGCGCCGCCCGTCGCCTCCACGTCGATCTCGCCGTGGTGGGTGGCGGGTCCGGCGGCCTCGCGGCCGCCTTCCGCGCCGCCAGCCACGGCGCGCGCGTCGCGCTGCTGGAGCCGGGCGAGCTCGGCGGCACCTGCGTCAACGTCGGCTGCGTGCCGAAGAAGGCGATGTGGCTGGCCGCAGACCTCGGCGCGCGCCTCGGCCACGCAAAGGCGCTGGGCTTCCCGGTGGAGCCGGCCTGCCCGGACTGGGCGCAGCTGGTCGCCAGTCGCCAGGGCTACATCGCCAACATCCATGCCAGCTACCGCCGTCGCATTGACGAGGCCGGCATCGTGCTGCTGCCGGCGCGCGGGCGCCTGGCCGGGAACGGCCGCGTCGACTGCGACGACGGCACCCAGGTCGAGGCGGAACACATCCTGCTCGCCACCGGCGGCCGCCCGGTGCGGCCGGACATTCCCGGCGCGGAGCTGGGCATCGATTCCGACGGCTTCTTCGCGCTCTCCGCGGCGCCGGCGCGCGTGGCGATCATCGGCGGCGGCTACATCGGCGTGGAGCTGGCCGGCGTGCTGCAGGCGCTGGGCAGCCAGGTCGAGCTGTTCGTGCGCGGCGACGACCTGCTCAAGGGCTTCGATCCCGACGTGGTGGAGCGCCTGCGCGGCAACATGCACCAGGCCGGCATCGCGCTGCACTTCGGCTATTCGCTGGCGGCGCTGGAGCCGGGCGAGGGCGGCGGCGTGCGCCTGCGCGAGCGGGGCGGCGACGCCGGCAATCCATTCGACGCGGTGATCTTCGCCACCGGGCGGCGGCCGAACACCGATGGCCTCGGCCTGGAGGCCGCCGGCGTGCGCACCGCGGACGACGGCCACATCGAGGTCGACGCCTACCAGGCTACCAGCGCGGAGCGGATCCATGCAGTCGGCGACGTCACCGGCCGGCTCGCGCTGACGCCGGTCGCGATCGCGGAAGGCCGGCGCCTGATGGATCGCCTCTTCGGCGGCGATACGGACGCGTGCGTCGACCACGCCCAGGTGCCGACGGTCGTGTTCTCGCATCCGCCGCTGGGCAAGGTCGGCCTGACCGAGGCCGAGGCGCGCGAACGCTTCGGCGGCGACGCGGTCAGCTGCCACCGCACCACCTTCCGCCCGATGCTGCATGCGCTGGCCGACGTGCAGCAACACAGCATGTTCAAGGCAGTGTGCGTGGGCGAAGAGCAGCGCGTGGTCGGCCTGCACCTGGTGGGCGAGGCCGCCGACGAGATCCTGCAGGGCTTCGCGGTCGCGGTGAAGATGGGCGCGACGCTCGCCGACTTCCACGCCACCGTGGCGATCCATCCCACCAGCGCCGAAGAGATCGTGCTGCTGCGCTGAGCGGTTAGCATCGGGGGATGGACATCCTCACTCTCCACCGCGGCCCCCGGCCGCTGCTGGTCAGCCTGCCGCACGACGGCACCCGCGTGCCCGACGCGATCGCCGCGCGCCTCACCGACAGCGCGCGCGGCGTGCCGGACACCGACTGGCACGTGTCGCGCCTGTACGACTTCGCGCGCGGGATCGGTGCGTCGGTGCTGGTGCCAACGCATTCGCGCTACGTCGTCGACCTCAACCGCGGTGAGGACGACACCTCGCTGTATCCGGGCCAGAACACCACCGGCCTGTGCCCGGTGCGCCAGTTCGACGGCAGCCCGGTGTACCTGGACGGGCAGGAACCGACGGAAGGCGAGGTGCGCGCGCGGGTCGAGGCGTACTGGCGGCCCTACCACGACGCGCTGGCCGGCGAACTCGACCGCCTGCGTGCGGAGCACGGTCGCGTGGTGCTGTGGGAGGGCCACTCGATCCGCGGCGAGCTGCCCTGGCTGTTCCCCGGGCGGCTGCCTGACCTCAACCTCGGCACCGCCGGTGGCGCGAGCTGCTCGCCCGAACTGGCCGAACGCCTCGCGCGCGCGCTGGCCCGGCAGGACGGCTACGACTGGGTCGCCAACGGCCGCTTCAAGGGCGGGCACATCACCCGGCACTACGGCCGGCCGGAGCTCGGCGTGGAGGCGGTGCAGCTCGAGATCGCGCAGCGCTGTTACATGGACGAAGCGAGCTTCGAGTGGGACGCGGCGAAAGCGGCGCAGCTGCAGGAGGTGCTGCGCGGGCTGCTGGAGGCGGCGCTGCACGCCTGACCCCGCAGCACTCTCCGACTGTAGGAGCAGCTATAGCTGCGACCCCGGAAACTCGGTCACCGGGAGTGCCCTGCCAGGACGGTCGCAGCTATAGCTGCTCCTACAGGTGCAGGGCGGAGAGGTGCAGGGGGGAAGAGGTGCGATGTGGCCAGTCGGCTCAGACGTCCAGCGTCGCGAGGTCGCCCTTTTCCTCCAGCCAGGCCTTGCGGTCGGATGCGCGCTTCTTGGCCAGCAGCATGTCCATCAGCGAGCGCGTCTGGTCGGCATCGTCGACGGTCAGCTGCACCAGGCGACGGGTGTCTGGGTGGATGGTGGACTCGCGCAGCTGCGGCGGGTTCATCTCGCCCAGGCCCTTGAAGCGGGTCACGTTGACCTGGCCCTTGAGCTTCTCGCGGGCGATCTTCTCCAGCAGCAGGCGCTTCTCCTCCTCGTCGAGCGCGTAGAACACCTGCTTGCCCACGTCGACGCGGTACAGCGGCGGCATCGCCACGAACACGTGGCCGGCGCGCACCAGCGCGGGGAAATGGCGCAGGAACAGCGCCGCCAGCAGGGTGGCGATGTGCAGGCCGTCGGAGTCGGCGTCGGCGAGGATCACCACCTTGCCGTAGCGCAGGCCGGAGATGTCGTCCCTGCCCGGGTCGCAGCCGATGGCGATGGCGAGGTTGTGCACCTCCTCGCTGGCCAGCACCGACGTGGAGGCGACCTCCCAGGTGTTCAGGATCTTGCCGCGCAGCGGCATGATCGCCTGGAAATCCTTGTCGCGGGCCTGCTTGGCGCTGCCGCCCGCGGAGTCGCCCTCGACCAGGAAGAGTTCGGTGCGCGAGAGGTCCTGGCTGATGCAGTCGGCCAGCTTGCCGGGCAGGGCCGGGCCCTGGGTGACCTTCTTGCGGACGATCTGCTTCTCGGTCTTCAGCCGCGCGCTGGCGCGGTCGATGGCCAGCTGGGCGATCTTCTCGCCGAGTTCGACGTGGCTGTTGAGCCAGAGCGTGAACGCGTCCTCGGCGGCGCCCTCGATGAAGCCCGCGGCCTGGCGCGAGCTCAGGCGCTCCTTGGTCTGGCCGCTGAACTGCGGGTCGCTCATCTTCAGGCTGAGCACGAAGCTGACCCGGTCCCAGACGTCCTCGGGTGCCAGCTTCACGCCGCGCGGCAGCAGGCTGCGGAATTCGCAGAACTTGCGCAGCGCGTCGGTGAAGCCGGAGCGCAGGCCGTTGACGTGGGTGCCGTGCTGGGCGGTCGGGATCAGGTTGACGTAGCTCTCCTGCACCAGCTCGCCGTCGGGGATCCACGCGGCCGCCCAGTCCACCATCTCGGTGTCCTTCTTCAGGCTGCCCAGGAACAGCTCCGGCGGCAGCGGCTCGCGGCCACTGAGCTCGCCGGCGAGGTAATCGCGCAGGCCGTCGGCGTAGTGCCATTCGTCGCGCTCGCCGCTGGCCTCGTCGAACAGGGTCACCGTCAGGCCCGGGGCCAGCACGGCCTTGGCGCGCAGCAGGTGGCGCAGGTGGCGGATCGCGAACTTCGGGCTGTCGAAGTACTTCGGATCCGGCCAGAAGCGCAGGCGGGTGCCGGTGTTGCGCTTGCCCACCGTGCCCACGACTTCCAGGGGACTGGCGACGTCGCCGTCGCGGAAGGCCATGCGGTACTCGCTGCCGTCGCGCTTGATGTGGACCTCGACCAGGGTCGAGAGCGCGTTCACCACGCTCACGCCCACGCCGTGCAGGCCGCCGGAGAAGGCGTAGTTGCGGTTGTTGAACTTGCCGCCCGCGTGCAGGCGCGTGAGGATCAGCTCGACGCCCGGGACCTTTTCCTCGGGGTGGATGTCCACCGGCATGCCGCGGCCGTCGTCGGAGACCTCGCAGCTGCCGTCCTTGTGGAGGGTCACCGAGATCGCGCGGGCGTGACCGGCCAGGGCCTCGTCGACCGCGTTGTCGATGACCTCCTGGGCCAAGTGGTTGGGCCGGGCGGTGTCGGTGTACATGCCGGGCCGGCGCTTGACGGGGTCCAGGCCGGAGAGGACTTCGATGTCGGCGGCGTCGTAGCGGGAGCTCATCGGCAGGTCTGGCAGGGCGTTGGCAGGAGAAGCCGACCAGAATGGCGGCCGGGCAGGGTGGGGTCAAGGCGCGTATTGACCGCGGTCAATGGCCGGGGGCGCCGCCCGGGCGAGCATGCGGAGCCACCGCAAAGGAGCCCTCTCCATGACCGCTTCGACCGACGACTACGCCGATCTCCACCAGAGCTACGGCCGCTGCCTGCGCGACCGCGACTTCATCGGCCGCTTCTACGAGGTGTTCCTGGCCAGCAACCCGGACGTGCCGCCGCTGTTCGCCCACACCGACTTCAGCAAGCAGCGGATGGCGCTGCGAAAGGGCATCACCATGGCCATCTTCCACGCCGGAGGCAGCCGGGTGGTGGATCGCGGGATCGGCGAAATGGGCGCGGTCCACGCCCGCGACGGGCGCTGCCCGGTGCCCGCGGCGCTGTACGGCGACTGGATCGCCAGCCTGCTGGAAGTGGTGGAGGCGACCGATCCGGAGGCGACGCCGGAGCTGATGGCGCGTTGGCGCGAGGCCATGGGCGTGGTCGTGGAAACCTTCAAGGCCCGCGACGCGGCCCCGCTGCCGCTGCCGCAGACGCCGGCGCAGGACAGCGCGCGCGGCCTGTTTTCGCGGGTGATGCAGGGGCTGCGTCCGCAGCAGGCCTGAATCCCGGCGCATTGCCGGGCGCCGGGCGGCCTGTCAAGCGGTCGCCCCGGTCACCGCCAGCCGGTAGACTATGGCTTTCCTGCGGCAGCCTGACCATGACTCCCCTGATCTTCGTCACCGGCGGCGTGGTGTCCTCGCTTGGCAAGGGCATCTCGGCGGCATCGCTGGCGGCCATCCTCGAAGCCCGCGGCCTGCGGGTGACGATGATGAAGCTCGACCCCTACATCAACGTCGACCCGGGCACGATGAGCCCGTTCCAGCACGGCGAGGTCTACGTCACCGACGACGGCGCCGAGACCGACCTGGACCTCGGCCACTACGAGCGCTACGTCAACGTGCGCCTGTCGGGGAAGAACTCGATCACCACCGGCAAGATCTACGAGCACGTGATCCGCAAGGAGCGCCGCGGCGACTACCTCGGCGCCACCGTGCAGGTGATCCCGCACATCACCGACGAGATCAAGCGCTGCATCGACACCGCCACCCAGGGCTTCGACGTCGGCCTGGTGGAGATCGGCGGCACCGTGGGCGACATCGAATCGCTGCCCTTCCTCGAGGCGATCCGCCAGATCCGCACCGAGCGCGGCCCGGACAAGGCGATCTTCATGCACCTCACGCTGGTGCCCTACATCGCGGCGGCCGGCGAGCTCAAGACCAAGCCCACCCAGCATTCGGTGAAGGAACTGCGTTCGATCGGCATCCAGCCCGACGTGCTGCTGTGCCGCAGCGAGCAGCCGCTGCCCGACAGCGAACGCCGCAAGATCGCCCTGTTCACCAACGTGTCCGAGAAGGCGGTGATCTCGCTCGTCGACCTCGACAACATCTACAAGATCCCCGCGTGGCTGCAGACCCAGGGCCTGGACGCCTTCGTGGTCGAGCGCCTGCGCCTGGCCGACAAGGCCGCGGCGGTGGCCGACCTGTCGGAATGGCAGGCGGTGGTCGAGGCGACGCAGCATCCGATCGACGAGGTCACGATCGCCGTGGTCGGCAAGTACGTCGACCACAAGGACGCCTACAAGTCGGTGGCCGAGGCCCTGCGCCACGGCGGCATCCGCCAGCACACCCGGGTGAACCTGAAGTGGCTGGAATCCCAGGACATCGAGCGCGACGGTGCCGAGGCCACCCTGGCCGGCGTCGACGGCGTGCTGGTGCCGGGCGGCTTTGGCGACCGCGGCTTCGAGGGCAAGGTGCTGACCGCCAGGCACGCGCGCGAGACCGGGCTGCCGTACTTCGGCATCTGCTACGGCATGCAGGCGGCGGTGGTCGACTTCGCCCGCCACGTGGCCGGGCTCGAGGGCGCCAACAGCACCGAGAACGACCGCCAGACCCCGCATCCGGTGATCGGCCTGATCACCGAGTGGCGCACCAAGACCGGCGAGGTCGAGCGCCGTGGCGAGGACAGCGACCTGGGCGGCACCATGCGCCTGGGCCTCCAGGAGCAGCGCCTGAAGCCGGGCACCCGGGCCCGCGCGATCTACGGCAGCGACGTGGTGGCCGAACGCCATCGCCACCGCTACGAGTTCAACAACCGCTACCGCACCCAGCTGGAAGACGCGGGCCTGGTGATCAGCGCCAAGTCCATGGACGACCTGCTGGTGGAGATGGTCGAGCTCCCGGAGCACCCCTGGTTCATCGCCTGCCAGGCGCACCCCGAGTTCACCTCCACCCCGCGCAGCGGCCACCCCCTCTTCATCGGCTTCGTCCGCGCCGCGCGCGAGCGCAAGGCCGGCGGGAAGCTGCTGAAGGAAGCCAGCGCGTGAAGAAGAGCCTTGCCACGGATGAACGCGGATGACGCGGATTTACGCGGATGAAGCGCAGCATGCGTGGTTCGGGACGGCCGCGGGCGCTACTGCTCCGTCCACGGCATCTGCTTTGGCTCCATCCGTGAAAATCCGCGTCATCCGCGTTCATCCGTGGCAAAAAAAGGCTTTTCAATGAACCTTTGTGGCTTCCAGGTCGGGCTTGATCAGCCGTTCTTCCTCATCGCCGGGCCCTGCGTGGTCGAGAGCGAGCAGCTGCAGCTCGACGTGGCCGGGCAGCTGAAGGAGATCACCGGCGCGCTCGGCATCAACTTCATCTTCAAGTCGAGCTTCGACAAGGCCAACCGCACCTCGGGCACCGCCTTCCGCGGGCCGGGCATGGAGGAAGGCCTGCGCGTGCTGGGCGAAGTGAAGCGCCAGATCGGCGTGCCGGTGCTGACCGACGTGCACGAGTACACGCCGATGGACGAGGTCGCGAGCGTGGTCGACGTGCTGCAGACCCCGGCATTCCTGGTGCGCCAGACCGACTTCATCCGCAAGGTGTGCGCGGCCGGCAAGCCGGTGAACATCAAGAAGGGCCAGTTCCTCTCGCCCTGGGACATGAAGCCCGTGGTGGAGAAGGCGAAGTCGACCGGCAACCAGGACATCATGGTCTGCGAGCGCGGCGCCAGCTTCGGCTACAACAACCTCGTGAGCGACATGCGCAGCCTCGCGGTGATGCGCGACACCGGCTGCCCGGTGGTGTTCGATGCCACCCACTCGGTGCAGCTCCCGGGCGGGCAGGGCACCTCCAGCGGCGGCCAGCGCGAATTCGTGCCGGTGCTGGCGCGCGCGGCGATCGCCGTGGGCGTGTCCGGCGTTTTCATGGAAACCCATCCGGATCCGGCGAAGGCGCTGAGCGACGGCCCCAACGCCTGGCCGCTGCCGAAGATGCGCGCCCTGCTCGAAACCATGCTCGAACTCGACGCGGTCACCAAGCGTGGTGGCTTCCTCGAGAGCGACATCTGAAAAGCCTTGCCACGGATCACACGGATAACGCGGATTTACACGGATAGAGCAAAAGCAGTTCGTGTTTGCGACTCGCCACTGTAGGAGCAGCTATAGCTGCGACCCAGAGGTCTGGGGAATCCGGCTATCGCAGCTATAGCTGCTCCTACAGAAGAGATGCTTTTGCTTTATCCGTGTAAATCCGCGTCCATCCGCGTAAATCCGTGGCAAAAATGCTCTTCCCGCAGTTCCACCTACGAAGCGACCAAGCGAGACCATGACCAATATCACCCGCATCCATGCCCGTGAAATCCTCGACAGCCGTGGCAATCCCACGCTCGAAGCCGAGGTGACCCTCGCCGATGGCGCGTTTGGCCGGGCCATGGTGCCCTCGGGCGCCTCGACCGGCACCCGCGAGGCGGTGGAGCTGCGCGACGGCGACAAGACCCGCTACCTGGGCAAGGGCGTGACGCAGGCCGTGGCCAACGTCAACGGTGCCATCGCCGATGCGCTGAAGGGCTTCGATGCCGCCGACCAGGCCGGCCTCGACAAGCGCCTGATCGATCTCGACGGCACCGACAACAAGGGCCGCCTGGGTGCGAACGCGCTGCTGGGCGTGTCGATGGCGGCCGCGCACGCGGTGGCGTCCTCGCGCCGGATTCCGCTGTGGCAGCTGCTGGCCGGCGACCGCGCGCCGGTGCTGCCGGTGCCGATGATGAACATCATCAACGGCGGCGCGCACGCCGACAACAACGTCGACCTGCAGGAGTTCATGGTGCTGCCGGTGGGCTTCGATTCGTTCTCCGAGAGCCTGCGCGCGGGCACCGAGATCTTCCACGCGCTGAAGTCGGTGCTGAAGGGCCACGGCCTGTCGACCGCGGTCGGAGACGAGGGCGGCTTCGCCCCCGACCTGCGCAGCAACGTCGAGGCGCTCGACACCATCCTCGAGGCGATCTCCAAGGCCGGCTACCGCGCCGGCGACGACGTGCTGCTGGGCCTGGACGTGGCGTCGAGCGAGTTCCACGACAACGGCAAGTACCACCTGGTCGGCGAGGGCAAGCGCCTGTCGGCCGAGCAGTTCACCGACTTCCTCGCCTCCTGGTGCGACCAGTACCCGATCGTGACCATCGAGGACGGCATGGCCGAGGCCGACTGGGACGGCTGGAAGCTGCTGACGCAGCGCCTGGGCGACCGCGTGCAGCTGGTGGGCGACGACCTGTTCGTGACCAACCCGGCGATCTTCCGCGAGGGCATCGACAGCGGCACCGCCAACGCCATCCTGATCAAGGTCAACCAGATCGGCACCCTCACCGAGACCCTGGAAGCCATCGCGATGGCCGACAGGGCCGGCTACGCCGCGGTGGTCTCGCACCGCTCCGGCGAGACCGAAGACACCACCATCGCCGACATCGCGGTGGCCACCACGGCCACCCAGATCAAGACCGGTTCGCTGTGCCGCAGCGATCGCGTGGCCAAGTACAACCAGCTGCTGCGCATCGAGGAGGCGCTGGGCGACAGGGCCCGCTTCGCCGGCCGCGACGCCTTCGTCTCGCTGAAGCGCTGACGCCACGCCGATGCGCACCCTGCGGATCGTGCTGGTGGTGCTGGTCGCGCTGCTGGCGTGGCTGCAGTACCGGCTGTGGTTCGGCAGCGGCGGCAACCAGGAGGTCGCCGCCCTGCAGGGCCAGGTCGAGCAGCAGGCGCGGCAGAACGAGGGCCTGCGCGACCGCAACGCGGCGCTGGCCGCGGAGGTCGCCGATCTCAAGTCGGGCGAGGCGGCGATCGAGGAGCGCGCACGCGCCGAGCTGGGCATGATCCGGCCGGGCGAAGTCTTCTACCGGGTGGTGGACCGCGCGCAGCCTGCCGCGACGGCGCCGGCGGTGGACACGGAGGAAGAGGCGCAGTGAGTTCGAACGGTTCCATCCGCGCGCAGGCCGTCGTCCCGTGACCTGGGTGGTGGTTCCCGCCGCCGGCCGCGGCGTGCGCTTCGGCGGCGAGCTGCCCAAGCAGTACCTGCAGGTCGCCGGCGAGCCGCTGATCGCGCACAGCCTGCGCGCGCTGTTCGCGCATCCGGGCGTCAAGGGCGCGGTAGTGGCGCTGGCGGCGGGCGATGCGCACTGGCAGGGCTGGAGCGACGGCAGCGGCCGACCGGTGATCGCCTGCATCGGCGGCGGCACCCGTGCCGAATCGGTGCTGGCCGGCCTGGCCGCGCTGCCCGACGAGGTTCGCGCCGACGCCTTCGTGCTCGTGCATGACGCCGCGCGCCCGAACCTGCGCCTGTCCGACCTGTCCGCGCTGCTCGAGCGCGGGCGCGAGGATCCGGTGGGCGCCATCCTCGCCACGCCGGTGCGCGACACGCTCAAGCGCGCCGGCGACGACGGCGGCATCGATGCCACCGAGCCGCGCGAACGCCTGTGGCGCGCGCAGACGCCGCAGCTGTTCCGCCGCCTGCAGCTGCGGCGCGCGCTGGAGGCCGCGGCCGCCGACGGCGTCGAGGTGACCGACGAGGCCATGGCCATGGAGCGCCTCGGACTGCGGCCCCTGCTCGTCGAGGGCGCCGAGGACAACCTCAAGGTGACCACGCCGGCCGACCTGGCGTATTTCGAATTCCTGCTGGAGAGGAGGGCGCGATGACCATCCGCATCGGCCACGGTTACGACGTCCATGCCTTCGGCGAAGGCGACCACGTGATGCTCGGCGGGGTGCGCGTGCCGCACTCCCGCGGCCTGGTCGCGCACAGCGACGGCGACGTCATCCTGCACGCGCTCTGCGACGCGATCCTGGGCGCGCTGGCGCTGGGCGACATCGGCGTGCATTTTCCGCCCTCGGACGAGCGCTGGAAGGGCGCCGACAGCCGCGCGCTGCTGCGCCACTGCGTGGCCCTGGCCGCCGCGCGCGGCTGGAAGGCCGGCAACGTCGACGCCACGGTGATCTGCGAGCGACCGAAGGTCGGCCCGCACGCGCAGGCGATGCGCGAGGCGATCGCGGCCGATCTCGGCATCGCGCTCGATGCGGTGAGCGTGAAGGCGACCACCAGCGAACGCCTGGGCTTCATCGGCCGCGAAGAAGGCATCGCCGCGCAGGCGGTCTGCCTGCTCGTGGCGGCGTGAGCGTCGGCAGCGGCGCGGGTGGTGCTCGCGCCGCGTCCGATGAAGCCGGCGCGGGGCCGCCGACGGACGTCCTCCCGCGTGCGCACGGCGCGCCGGTCCTGGCGGCGCGCATCCGCGCCGCGCCGGAGGACTTCGACGTCACCGAGCTCGACGGCTTCGCCGCCAGTGGGGCCGGCGAGCACCTGCTGCTGACGATCGAGAAGCGCGGCATGAACACCGCCTTCGTCGCGCGGCTGCTCGCCGAATGGGCCGGCGTGGACGAGCGCGCGGTCGGCTACGCCGGACTCAAGGATCGCCACGCGGTGACGCGGCAGCGCTTCAGCGTGCAGCTGCCGGGACGCGAGGCGCCGGACGTCGCGGCACTGGAGCGCGACGATGCGGCCAGCGGTCAGCGGCTGCGCGTGCTCGACCAGGCCCGGCATGCGCGCAAGCTGCCGCGCGGGGCGCTGGCCGGCAACCGCTTCGTGCTCGTGCTGCGCGAGGTCGAAGGCGACCACGACGCGATCGAGGCGCGACTGGAGGCGATCGCCGCGCGCGGCGTGCCCAACTATTTCGGCGAACAGCGCTTCGGCCACGGCGGCGGCAACGTCGACAAGGCGCGACGCATGTTCGCGGGCCTGCGCGTGCGCAAGGACGAGCGCGCGCTGCTGCTGTCGGCGGCGCGCTCCGAGCTGTTCAACAGGGTGCTCGCGGCGCGCGTGGCCAGTGGCCGCTGGGACCGTCCGCTGGAAGGTGAAGCCTGGATGCTCGACGGCAGCCGCAGCGTGTTCGGCCCCGAGCCGTGGAGCGACGTGCTGGCCGCCCGCCTGGCGGCGTTCGACATCCACCCGAGCGCGCCGCTGTGGGGGCGCGGCGAGCTGCGCAGCGCGGCCGACGCGAAGGCGCTGGAGCTCGCCGCGCTGGCCGATCCCGCAAGCCTGTCGTTGAGGGCGGGGCTCGAGGCCGCAGGCCTGGCCCAGGAACGCCGGGCGACGCGGCTGCGTCCCGAAGGGCTGGCCTGGCAGTGGCTGGCGGACGACGTGCTGGAGCTGCGCTTCCCGCTGCCTGCCGGCACCTATGCCACCTCGGTGCTGGCCGAACTCGGCCCCGTGCACGAGCCCGGGACGCCGCGCCGGCCGTCCGTCGGAAACTGATCGGCGGCACTGGCCGGCCGCATGGCGCGGGTATATGTGGAGTTGCGCGCCGGAGATCGCGGCGCGCCCACAGGAGAAGGCCATGAACAGGTTCATCCAGTCAGCCCTGGTGGCATCCGCGGCGATGGTGCTGTCGGCATGCGCCAGCAGCGGCGGCATGGCGTCGGCCCCGACTCCCGCTCCGCAGCAGCAGGGCGAGCGCATCCTGACCGACGTGGAGTACGTTTCGAACGTCGAGCGGCGCGCGCGCGACCGCGGCGTCGTCGTGCAGTGGGTCAATCCGCCGCAGAAGCGCTTCGTTCCGGCTCTAGCGTCGCGTTGATCCCCTCAGCGCCTGGCGAGCAGCACGAGCACCGCGCCGGTCCCGCCCTGGGCGGCCGGCGCGGAATGGAAGGCCAGCACGTCCGCGCGCTGGCGCAGGACGCGGTCGACCACGTTCTTCAGCACCGGCAGGCTGTCGCTGGAATTGAGGCCCTTGCCGTGGACCACGCGCACGCAGCCGAACCCGGCGTCGCGGGCCTCGGCCAGGAAGCGCCGCAGGAGCGATTCGGCCGTGGCGGCGTCGACGTGGTGGAGGTCGAGTTCGTCCTGGGCGGCGTACATCCCCAGTGACAGCCGCTTGAGCGTGCGCGGCGGCACCTGGTCGCGCCGGTGCGACAGCACGTCGCCGCGTTCGATGGAGAAGCCTTCGCCGCGCCCCAGGCGGAAATCCTCGCGCGCCTGCGCCTCGTCGCGCTCGGCCATGCGCGCGCGCGGCCGCGGCCGGGGGCGCTCGGGGGGCGCCGGCGCGTCGGGCAGCGCGCGCACCGGGCCGACCGCGGCGCGGAACAGCGCCGCGTCGTCGTCGTCTCCGTCGCGTTCTTTACCCGGTCCGGCCATCCCGCAAGCCTAGCGCGGGGGACCGGTGCCGTCGCGTTCCGTTATCATGAACGCAATGAAAATCCTCGTTAGCAACGACGACGGCGTCGACGCCCCGGGCATCCACGCACTCGCCGCGGGCCTGCGTGCCGCGGGCCACGAGGTCGTCGTCGTCGCGCCGGACCGCGACCGTTCCGGCGCCAGCAATTCGCTCACCCTCGACCTGCCGCTGCAGGCCGTGCAGCTGGACGCCGGCACCTGGCGGGTGCACGGCACGCCCACCGACTGCGTGCACGTGGCGATCACCGGCATGCTCGAGGACGACCCCGACATCGTGGTCTCCGGCATCAACAACACCGCCAACCTCGGCGACGACGTGATCTATTCCGGCACGGTGGCCGCGGCGATGGAAGGCCGCTTCCTGGGCCTGCCGGCGGTCGCGGTGTCGCTGGTGACGCGCGACCACCAGGGCCGGCACTACGAGAGCGCCGCGCGCGCCGCGGTCGAGATCGTCGCGCGCCTCAAGGCCGACCCGCTGCCCGCCGACACCATCCTCAACGTCAACGTGCCCGACCTGCCGTGGTCGGAGATCGAGGGCTTCGAGGTCACCCGGCTGGGCAACCGCCACCGCGCCGAGGCCTGCATCCCGGCCAAGGATCCGCGCGGCCGCCACTTCTGGTGGATCGGCGGCGCCGGCGCCGAGGCCGACTCCGGCCCGGGCACCGATTTCCACGCCGTCCGCACCCGCCACATCGCCATCACCCCGATCCAGGTCGACCTGACGCGCTACCAGGCGCTGGAGCAGGTCGCGGCCTGGGTCGGCGGCCTCGAGGAGGCGCTGCGCAACGGAGGCCAGGCATGACGCCGCGGTTGCGCCTGCAGCCGGAGGCGCTGGGCATGGGCATGACCTCGCAGCGCGTGCGCGACCGCCTGATCGAGCGCCTGCGCGGCAACGGCATCAGCGACGAACGCGTGCTCAACGCGATCCGCACCGTGCCGCGCCACCTGTTCATCGACGAGGCCCTGGCCACGCGCGCCTACGAGGACACCGCGCTGCCGATCGGCCACGGCCAGACCATCTCGCAGCCCTGGGTGGTCGCGCGCATGACCGAGGCGCTGTTCGCCGACGGCGCGCAGCCGGCGCGCGTGCTCGAGGTCGGCACCGGTTCCGGCTACCAGGCCGCGATCCTCGGCGCCCTGGGTCTGCAGGTGTACACCGTCGAGCGCATCGGCGACCTGCTGCGCGTCGCGCGCAAGCGCTTCCGCTCGCTTGGCCTGAACGTGCGCAGCAAGCACGACGACGGTCGCGTCGGCTGGCCGGAGGAGGCGCCCTTCGACGGCATCCTGGTCACCGCAGGCGCCCCGGCCCTGGTCGACGCGCTGACCGCGCAGCTCGCGCCCGGCGGCGTGCTGGTCGCGCCGGTGGGTGCGGCGGGCGCGCAGTCACTGCTGCGCCTGCGCAAGGACGCCGACGGCCACGTCGTGCAGGACACGCTCGCGGCCGTCGCCTTCGTGCCGCTCCTCTCCGGACTGGTGGACTGAGGCCATGGCCCGACCGGTCCCGCCGTCCCCGCCACCGGACGAGCAGTCGCTGCGCAGCCAGCTCGAGGGCATCATCGAGCGGCTGCCGAGCGGCTCGATGAGCCTGGGCGAGCTGCTCGCGGTGATCGGCGACGAAGGCCTGCTGGTGCTGTCGATCCTGCTGACCCTGGTGTTCCTGATCCCGGTGTCGATCCCGGGCGTGAGCACGGTGTTCGGCGCCGCCATCCTGCTGGTGGGCCTGAGCCGCGTCTCGGGGCGCCCGCTGTGGGTGCCGGAGAAGCTGGCCGCGCGGCAGCTGCCGGCCGATCGCCTGCGCCCGGCGCTCGCCGGCGGCATGTCGTGGGTGCGCCGGCTCGAACGCATCAGCCGCCCGTACCGGATGCCGTCGCTGGTCGACGGCCGCGCGATGGGGTTGTTCAACAACCTCGCCTTCATCTTCGCCGCGCTGCTGCTGATGGCGCCGTTCGGATTCGTTCCGTTCAGCAACACCATCCCCGCGATCGCGCTGCTGCTTTACGCTGTGGGCTTCATCCAGCGCGATGGCGGTGCCGTGCTGCTTGGCCACCTCGCCACCATCGGCACCGTGGTCTATTTCAGCGTGCTGATCGGTGGCGGAGGCCTGGCGCTGACGCACCTGTGGCAGCGCTTCGCCGGGTGACCGGTTCCGCCTTGCCCGAGCGCGTCACGTCACAGATGGAGGTTTTCCCGCGCATGCCCCCGTTCCGCCGATCCGCCCGCATCGCCCTGGTTCCGTTCGTCGCGCTGGTGCTGGCGCTCGCCGGCTGCGGCACGAGCAAGGTGGTCCGCGAGGGCGGGTCCGGCGCGGCGCGCACCTCGACGCCGAAGCCGGGGCAGACGGTCACCGTGCGCCGCGGCGACACGCTCTACCGCCTCGCGGTCAACAACGGCATCAGCGCGCTCGACCTCGCGATGTGGAACGGCGTGCAGCCGCCCTACACGATCTATCCGGGCCAGACGCTGCGCCTGTATCCGTCCGGCTCGTCGGGTACTCGCGGCCGCGCATCCACGTCGACGCCCGCGTCCGCCAGCCGCGGCACCGCGCGCCAGCCCACCGACCGCCGCGGACGCGTGGTCCAGCCGACGCAGTCACCGCCGCAGCCCACCGGCCCCGCGCCGGTGCGCAGCGCGGTGGCCTGGCGCTGGCCGGCCGATGGTGGCCTGGTCAGCCGCTACGTCGAGGGCGATCCCACGAAGCAGGGCATCGGCGTCGCCGGTTCGGCCGGACAGGCGGTGCGCGCCGCCGGCGACGGCGTGATCGTGTACTCGGGTTCGGGCCTGGTCGGCTACGGCGAGCTGGTCATCATCAAGCACGACGAGCAGTGGCTGTCGGCCTATGGCCACAACCGCAGGCGCCTGGTGGGCGAGGGCGATCGCGTCAAGGCCGGCCAGCAGATCGCCGAGATGGGACGCACCGGCGCCGACCGCGACATGCTGCACTTCGAGATCCGCTACAACGGCAAGCCGGTCGATCCGCTGCGCTACCTGCCGCAGCGCTGACCGCTGCGCGAGTCGTTCACGCCGCCGCCGCGGTGGGCGGGTGCGCGGCTCAGCCGCCCGACAGGATGAAGCCCGCCACCACGCGCCGGCCTTCGCTGGCCAGCACGTTGAAGGTGCGCGCGGCCGCGGCGTTGGTCATCGCCTCCAGGCCGACGCCGCGGGCCAGGCACGCGGCCATGGTGCGCGGCGGCGGGAAGGCCTGCGCGTCGCCGGTGCCGAGGATGATCACTTCCGGATCGAGGGCGAGCAGCGGCTCGAGCTGCGCGGGCGCCAGGCTGGCGATCGGGGCCGCGGCCCAGTCCTCGACCAGCCGGGTGGGCGAGACGATGAAGCTCGCGCCCAGGCGGCGGTCGTTGACCAGTGCCGAGCGGCCATCGGCGCCGCGCAGCACGTATTCATAGTCGGGGCGTTCCTGGACGAGGTCCATCGCGCGTCGTGTCCTCAGCCGCGCGGAAGCACGATCTGGCGCTTCTCGCGGTTGGGCCGGTAGAGCACGGCGACATGGCCGATGCGCTGCACCAGCGCCGCGCCGGTGCGCTCCACCAGGCCGCCGATCAGCGCGTCGCGCTCCTCGCGGTCGGCCGCGCCCACCTTCACCTTGATCAGCTCGTGGTGGTCCAGCGCGCCGTCGATCTCCGCCACCAGCGCATCGGTGACACCCTTGCCGCCGACCTGGAGCATCGCCTTGAGCCCATGGGCCTGTCCGCGGAGGAAGCGGGTCTGGGCGGCGGTGAGCTCGACGGTCATGGGGGCTGCGGTCAGGTTCGAGGGGGTGCGCAGGGTATCATGACCGGCCCCCGCCCCTTGCCGACGCGATGGCCACCCGCAGCAAAAGCAGCCAGCGCTGGCTCCAGGAACACTTCAACGACCCCTTCGTGAAGAAGGCACAGGCCGAAGGCCTGCGTTCGCGCGCCGCCTACAAGCTGGAGGAGCTGGTCGAGCGCGACCGCCTGCTGAAGCCGGGCATGACCGTGGTCGACCTCGGTGCCGCCCCGGGGGGCTGGTCGCAGTGGGTCCGCCAGGCCCTGGGCGACGGCGGCCGGGTGATCGCGCTGGACATCCTCGACATGCCGCCGCTGGCCGGGGTGGAGTTCATCCACGGGGACTTCAGGGAGGACGCGGTACTGTCCCGGCTGGAATCCAGCCTTGCCGGCGCGTCCGTGGACCTTGTCTTGTCCGACATGGCCCCCAACAAGAGTGGTGTGAACGCCGTCGACCAGCCGCGGGCCATGTACCTGGCCGAGCTTGCGATGGACTTCGCCGACCGGCACCTGCGTCCGGGCGGCGACTTCCTGATCAAGCTGTTCCACGGCGCCGGCTTCGACGACTACGTGCGCGAGCTGCGCCGGCGTTACGCGAAGGTGGTGGTCCGCAAGCCCGCGGCCTCCCGCCAGCGTTCGCCGGAAGTCTATGCGCTGGCGCAGGGCAAGCTGGCCCGGATGAAGTAAATTGGCGGCACCGCCGCGGAGAGTGGAATGAACGACCTGGTCAAGAATCTGATGCTGTGGGTGGTGGTCGCCGTCGTGCTGATGGTGGTCTTCAACAGCTTCAGCCCCAAGGTGCCCGGCAGCCAGGAGGTCATGTACTCGCAGTTCATGACCGAGGTGCGGACCGACCGCATCAAGGCCGTGGACATCGCCAGCGACGAGCGCTCGGTGCAGTTCCAGCGCAAGGACGGCACCACCGGCATCACCACGGCGCCGCGCCGCGACGACCGCATGGTCGACGACCTGATGAACCACAACGTCGAGATCAAGCAGGCGCCGCCGGAGTCGGGCGTCACGCTGTGGTCGCTGCTGCTCAACTTCCTGCCGGTGCTGCTGATCATCGGCTTCTGGTTCTTCATGATGCGGCAGATGCAGCAGGGCGGCAGCAAGGGCGCGATGTCCTTCGGCCGCTCGCGCGCCAAGCTGCTGGGCGACGACCAGGTCAAGGTGACCTTCGCCGACGTCGCCGGCTGCGACGAGGCCAAGGAAGAGGTGTCCGAGCTGGTCGAGTTCCTGCGCGATCCCTCGCGCTTCCAGAAGCTCGGCGGCAAGATCCCGCGCGGCGTGCTGATGGTCGGCCCCCCGGGCACCGGCAAGACGCTGCTGGCCAAGGCCATCGCCGGCGAGGCCAAGGTGCCGTTCTTCTCGATCTCGGGCTCCGACTTCGTCGAGATGTTCGTGGGCGTCGGCGCCAGCCGCGTGCGCGACATGTTCGAGCAGGCCAAGAAGCACGCCCCGTGCATCATCTTCATCGACGAGATCGACGCCGTCGGCCGCCACCGCGGCGCCGGCCTGGGCGGCGGCCACGACGAGCGCGAGCAGACCCTCAACCAGCTGCTGGTCGAGATGGACGGCTTCGAGGGCGGCGAGGGCGTGATCGTGATCGCGGCCACCAACCGTCCCGACGTGCTCGACCCGGCGCTGCTGCGCCCGGGCCGCTTCGACCGCCAGGTGGTGGTCGGCCTGCCCGACGTGAAGGGCCGCGAGCAGATCCTCAAGGTGCACATGCGCAAGGTGCCGCTGGCCGACGACGTCGACGCCATGGTGGTCGCGCGCGGCACGCCCGGCTTCTCCGGCGCGGACCTGGCCAACCTCGTGAACGAGGCGGCGCTGTTCGCCGCGCGCGAGAATTCGAAGGACGTCCGCATGGACCACTTCGACCGCGCGCGCGACAAGATCCTGATGGGCGCCGAGCGCCGCTCGATGGCGATGAGCGAGGACGAGAAGACGCTGACCGCCTACCACGAGGCCGGCCACGCCATCGTCGGCCGCCTGGTGCCCGAGCACGACCCGGTCTACAAGGTCACGATCATCCCGCGCGGCCGCGCGCTGGGCGTGACCATGTACCTGCCCGAGGGCGACAAGTACTCGATGAACCGCGTCGCGCTGGAGTCGCAGCTGTGCTCGCTGTACGGCGGCCGCGTCGCCGAGGAGCTGATCTTCGGCGAGGACAAGGTCACGACCGGCGCCTCCAACGACATCGAGCGCGCGACCAAGATCGCCCGCAACATGGCGACCAAGTGGGGCCTGTCCGACGAGCTCGGCCCGATCGCCTATGGCGAGGAGGAGGACGAGGTGTTCCTCGGTCGCTCGGTGACCCAGCATAAGAACGTCTCCGACGACACGGCCCGGCGCATCGACGAAGTGGTGCGCGGCATCCTCGACCGCGCTTACGCCCGCACGTCGACGATCCTCAAGGAGAACATCGACAAGCTGCACGCGATGGCGAAGCTCCTGCTCGAATACGAGACCATCGACGTGCCGCAGATCGACGCCATCATGGAAGGCCGCGAGCCGCCGCCGCCGATGGGCTGGAGCAAGCCGCTGCCCAAGGGCGACGACGACGGCGACGACAGCGGCAAGCGTCCGCTGTCGATCTCGCCGGATCCGGCACCGCAGGCCTGAGCAATACCGGAGGGGCGGGCAACCGCCCCTTCTTCTTTCGCGGAAGGTGACGCGGATCGCGCGGACCCACGCGGCCCTCCGCGACAACCCCTCTCCCCGCAATCGGAGCGCCCCATGTTCGACACCGTCCCGAGCCTCGACTGCGCCGGCCGGCCGCTGCGCCTCGATCGGCCGCGGGTCATGGGCATCGTCAACGTCACGCCGGATTCGTTTTCCGACGGCGGTGACCATTTCGACGTCGATGCCGCGGTGGCCCACGGACTGCGGCTGGCGGAGGAGGGCGCCGACATCCTCGACGTTGGTGGCGAGTCCACGCGGCCCGGCTCCGAGGGCGTTGGCGCGGAGGAGGAGATCCGCCGCGTGGTGCCGGTCATAGAACGCCTGGTGCGCGAGACCGCGCTGCCGGTCAGCATCGACACCTGGCGCCCGGAGGTGATGCAGGCCGCGGTCGCGGCCGGCGCGGGGATGATCAACGACATCCGCGCGCTGCGCGCCGAAGGCGCGCTCGAGGCCGCCGCGGAGCTGGGCGTGCCGGTCGTGCTGATGCACATGCTGGGCGAGCCGCGTTCGATGCAGGAGGCGCCGGAGTACGACGACGTCGTCGGCGACGTGCACCGCTTCCTCGCCGAGCGCATCTTCGCCGCCGAGATGGCCGGCATCCCGCGCAGGCGCATCGTCGCCGATCCCGGCTTCGGCTTCGGCAAGACCACGCAGCACAACGTCACCCTGCTGGCGCGGCTGGAGCGCTTCGCCGAACTCGGCGTGCCGGTGCTGGCCGGGCTGTCGCGCAAGCGCAGCATCGGCGAGCTCACCGGCCGGGACGACGCGAAGGCGCGCGTGCACGGCTCGGTGGCCGCGCACCTGGTCGCCGCCCAGCGCGGCGCGATGCTGCTGCGCGTGCACGACGTCGCGGCCACCGTCGACGCGCTCAGGGTGCTCGCGGCCGTGGACGCGGTCCCGTTGCCGCGCGTGCCCGCGGCCGCCGCGCCCATGACCATCGACTGGCCCGACTGAGCGCGCGCTCGCGTAAAGTCCCGGCGGTGCACGCCCCGCCACGGGGCATGGGGACCACCGCATGACCGCAAGCCTGCCGCTGATCGCCACCTTCGCCGGCTACCTGGTGCTGATGATCGGCATCGGCCTCTGGGCCTGGCGCCGGACCCGCACCTTCGACGACTACATCCTCGGCGGGCGATCGCTGGGCAGCGTGGTGACCGCGCTGTCGGCGGGGGCGTCCGACATGAGCGGCTGGCTGCTGATGGGCCTGCCAGGCGCCGCCTACCTCGGCGGCGTGTCCGAGGGCTGGATCGCGGTCGGCCTGGTGCTGGGCGCCTGGGCCAACTGGCACGTGGTGGCCGGTCCGCTGCGCGTGTACACCGAGCGCGCGAAGAACGCGCTCACCCTGCCGGACTACTTCACCCACCGCTTCGACGACCGGGCGCGGGTGCTGCGCGTGGTCTCGGCGCTGGTGATCCTGGTGTTCTTCGCGGTGTATTGCGCCTCGGGCATCGTTGCCGGCGCCAAGCTGTTCGAGGAGGTGTTCGGACTGCCCTATGCCCAGGCGCTGTGGTGGGGCGCGGCGGTCACCATCGCCTACACCTTCATCGGCGGCTTCCTCGCGGTCAGCTGGACCGACACCGTGCAGGCGACGCTGATGATCTTCGCGCTGCTGCTGGTGCCGGTCATGGTGATCCTGGGCGTCGGCGGAGTCGGCGAGGGCCTCGCACTGGTCGAGCAGGTCGATCCGGCGCGGCTGGACTGGGTCGGCGCCGGTGGCGCGATCGCAGTGGTGTCGGCGCTGGCCTGGGGCCTGGGCTACTTCGGGCAGCCGCATATCCTCGCGCGCTTCATGGCCGCCGAGTCGCTGGCGGCGATCCCGAAGGCGCGCCGCATCGGCATGACCTGGATGGTGCTGTGCCTGCTCGGCTCGGTGTCGGTGGGCGTGTTCGGCATCGCCTGGTATGCCGCGCATCCCGACCAGGCGCTGGCCGATCCGGAGCGCGTGTTCGTGAGCCTGTCGCAGCAGCTGTTCAATCCCTGGGTGGCGGGCGTGCTGCTGTCGGCGATCCTGGCGGCGATCATGAGCACGCTGTCGTGCCAGCTGCTGGTCTGCTCGAGCGCGCTGACCGAGGATTTCTACCGCGGCTTCGTCCGGCCGCAGGCCGGGCAGCGGGAACTGGTCTGGTTCGGCCGCGCGATGGTGCTGGCGGTGGCGCTGGTGGCGATCTTCATTGCCCGCGACCCGGACAGCCGCGTGCTGGGCCTCGTGGCCTACGCCTGGGCCGGCTTCGGCGCCGCCTTCGGTCCGGTGGTGGTGCTGTCGCTGACATGGGCGCGCATGACCCGCAACGGTGCGCTCGCCGGCGTGCTCGTGGGCGCGGCCACCGTGGTGCTGTGGAAACACACCGGAAGCTCGCTGTACGAGATCGTGCCGGGCTTCATCGCCGCCACCGTCGCGATCGTGGCCGTCAGCCTGCTCGGGCGCGCGCCGCCCGCCCATGTGCTCGCGACCCACGCCGGGGTCCGCGCCGAACTCCGGCAGCATGGCCACTGACGAAGGCCGGGCCGACGCCCGTCCCCCGGCGATCGCGCTGATGGGCCCGACGGCGTCGGGCAAGACGGCGCTGGCGCTGGACTGGGCGGAGCGTTTCAACGGCGAGGTCATCAGCGTGGATTCGGCGCTGGTCTACCGCGGCCTCGACATCGGCGCCGCCAAGCCCGACGCCGCCGAGCAGGCGCGCGCCCGCCACCACATGCTCGACCTGCGCGATCCGTGGGAGGCCTATTCGGCCGCCGACTTCGCCCGCGACGCGCGCGCCGCGATCGACGACGTGGTGGCCCGTGGCCGCCTGCCGATCCTCGCCGGCGGCACCGGACTCTATTTCCGCGCGCTGCTGGAAGGCCTCGCGGAGATGCCGGCGGCGGATCCCGCGGTGCGCGCAGGGCTGGAGGCGGAAGCGCGCGAGCACGGCTGGCCGGCGCTGCACGCCGCGCTGGCCGAAGTCGATCCCGTCGCCGCCGCGCGTATCGGCCGCAACGATCCGCAGCGCATCCAGCGCGCGCTCGAGGTCTGGCGGATCAGCGGCCGTCCGATCAGCGCCTGGCAGCAGGACCCGGCCGCCGGCCGCGCGCGCCTGCCGCTGCGGGTGCTGAAGCTGGTGGTGGCGCCGGCCGGGCGCGCGGTGCTGCACGAACGCATCGCGCGCCGCTTCGACGCGATGCTGGCCGCCGGCTTCCTCGACGAGGTGCGCGCGCTGCGGGCGCTGCCCGGGCTGCAGCGCCATCCCGCGCCGCTCGACCTGCCGGCGATCCGCGCCGTCGGCTACCGCCAGGCCTGGGAGTTCCTGGACGGGCGGGGCGACGCCGCGGACCTGCGCGAGCGCGGCATCGCCGCCACCCGCCAGCTTGCCAAGCGCCAGCTGACCTGGCTGCGCGGCGAACTCGACGCGCGCTGGTTCGACCCGGCCACGCGGGGCGCGGAGCTTGACCGCGCGGTCCGGGACTTCCTCGGCTGAGCGGGCCTCCCCCCCACCTCCGGCCGTGCGCCGCGTCACGGCCGCGCCCACGCGCCGGCCCATGCCTGCGCCGGTCGTATAAGATCATCCGGACCGCCGCCGGGGAGTGGCATGGCGGCGGTCCGGGCTCGCACCACCCATAACAACAACAACAGCTGGGGAAACTTTGATGTCCAAGGGACAGTCCTTGCAGGATCCTTTCCTGAACGCGCTGCGCCGCGAACGCGTGCCGGTGTCGATCTACCTCGTCAACGGCATCAAGCTGCAGGGCACGATCGAGTCCTTCGACCAGTTCGTCGTGCTCCTGCGCAACACCGTCAGCCAGATGGTCTACAAGCACGCGATCTCCACCGTGGTGCCGGCGCGCAACGTGCGCGTGGGCCCGGGCGGCGGCGTGGTGCAGGCCGCCGACGAGCCGTCGGCCGCGGACGACGAGGCCGAGTGACGCTTGCGTCGGCCGCCGGCGCCCCCATGTCGGGGGCATGACCCGACGCCGCCGACCGAATGCCCACCGAGCTGTTTGAACGTTCCCGCAAGGGCGAGCACGCGCTGCTGGTCCAGCCGCACCGCGGCGGCCCGCCGGACGAAGGTGCGCTGGAGGAGTTCGCGGAACTCGCCCGCTCGGCCGGCGCGAGCGTGGCCCACGTCATGCCGGCGCGCATCGACCGCCCGAATCCCGCCACCCTGCTGGGCAGCGGCAAGCTCGACGAGATCAAGGCCGCGGCCGATGCCAGCGGCGCCGACCTGGTGCTGGTCAACCATCCGCTGTCGCCGGGCCAGGAGCGCAACCTCGAGAAGTTCCTCGAGCGCCGCGTGGTCGACCGCACCGGGCTGATCCTCGACATCTTCGCCCAGCGCGCACGCAGCCATGAAGGCAAGCTCCAGGTCGAGCTGGCGCAGCTGAAGCACATGGCCACGCGCCTGGTGCGCGGCTGGAGCCACCTGGACAGCCAGCGTGGCGGTGCGATCGGCCTGCGTGGTCCCGGCGAAACCCAGCTCGAGACCGACCGCCGGCTGCTGCAGAAGCGCGTCGAGCAGCTCCAGGCCCGGCTTGCGAAGGTGGACGTGCAGCGCACCCAGATGCGCCGCGCCCGCGTGCGCAGCGAGCTGCCGCGCGTCGCCCTGGTGGGCTACACCAACGCCGGCAAGTCGACGCTGTTCAACGCCCTGACCGGCGCCGACGCCTACGCTGCCGACCAGCTGTTCGCCACCCTCGACCCCACGGTGCGCAGGATCACGCTGCCCGGCGGCCACGTGGTGCTGGCCGACACCGTCGGCTTCGTGCGCGACCTGCCGCACGAGCTGGTCGCCGCGTTCCGCTCGACCCTGAGCGAGGCCCGCGAGGCCGACCTGCTGCTGCACCTCATCGACGCCTCCGACCCGCTGCGCGACGAGCGCATCGCCCAGGTCGACGAGGTGCTGGCCGAGATCGGCGCCGGCGACATCCCGCAACTGCTGGTCTACAACAAGATCGACCGCCTCGGCGTGCCCGCCCGCCACGACCAGCCGCACGCCGGCGACCACGCCGACGAGGCCGCGGTGCGCGAGCGGGTCTGGATCTCGGCGCGCGACCGCGAGGGCCTGGACCTGCTGCGCGAGGCGCTGGCGCGGCGCCTGGGGCTTCGCCGGCTGCAGGCCGAGCTGCGCCTGCCGCCCGATGCCGGCCGGCTGCGCGCGCGCCTGCACGAGGTCGACGCGATCCGCGCCGAAGCCCACGACGAGCACGGCTGGACGCTCGACATCGACCTGCCGCTCACCGATGCCCGGCGCCTCGCGGCGCAGGGGGACGGCGCACCGCTGCGGGCCCTGCTGCCCGCCGACTGAGCGTGGGCGACGCCGGACCGCGGCGCCCGCACCTTGTAGAATGCCCCTTCGCTGCCGGTCCCCGGCGGCGGGATCCCCAGACTGGAGCCAGCATGGCCTGGAACATCCCCGGCAAGAACAACGACGACCGCGGTTCGGGCCGCGACGGTGGCAACGACCGCCGCCAGAACCCCTGGCCGCCGCGCCGCAGCGGCGGTGGCCGCGGGCGCGGGCCGTTCGACGGCCTCATCGACCAGCTCCGTGGCCTGTTCGGCGGCGGCGGTGGCGGCAATCCGCTGCGCTGGATCGGCATCGCCCTGGTGCTGTTCCTCGCCTTCAACTGCTTCGTGCTGGTGGGCGAGCAGGACCGCGGGGTGGTGCTGCGCTTCGGCAAGTTCGCGCGCGTCATGCAGCCGGGCCCGAACTTCAAGCTGCCGTGGCCGATCGAGAGCGTCACCAAGATCAACACCACCGGCGTACGCACCTTCAGCAACTCGCTGCCGGTGCTGACCCGCGACGAGAACATCGTCACCGTGTCGTTCAACGTGCAGTACCGCATCAGCGACCCGCAGATGTACCTGTTCGGCTCGCGCGACGCCGACCGCGTGCTCGAGCAGGTGGCGCAGAGCGCCGTGCGCGAGCAGATCGGCCGCGCCAACCTCGACTCCGCGCTCAACGCGCGCGGCCCGCTGTCGGCGGCCGCCGCGACCTCGCTGCAGGCCTCGCTCGAGACCTACCGCACCGGCCTGATCGTGACCGAGCTGAGCCTGCAGGACGCCCGTCCGCCGGAGGAGGTCAAGCCGGCCTTCGACGAGGTCAACAGCGCCCAGCAGATGAACGAGCGCCTGGTGAACGAGGCCCGCGCCTACGCCGCCCGCATCGTGCCCGAGGCCCGCGGCCAGGCGCAGCGCGTGCGCACCACCGCCGAGGGCTACAAGACCGCCGCGGTCGCCAACGCCAGCGGTGACGCCCAGCGCTTCAGCCTGCTGGTCGACGAGTACAAGAAGGCCCCCGAGGTCACCCGCAAGCGCCTGTGGCTGGAGACGGTCGAAGAGGTGCTCGCCGAGAACCGCACCGTGGTCGGCGGCGATGGCCGCCAGCTGATCTACGTGCCGATGGCCGGCGAAGGCGCCGGCGCCGGGTCACAGCAGCCGCTGCTGACCCCGGACATGGTCGCGCCCGCCGCGGATGGCCGCGACGCCGGCGCGGTCGTGCCGGCCGCCCCCAGCAACCTGCCGCGCCCGCCGCGTGACGGAGCCAGCCGATGAAGCCGCAACTGATCTTCCCCGTCATCCTGGTCGTGGTGCTGGGCCTGCTGGGCTCGATGTTCGTGGTCCGCGAGGGCCAGGTCGGCCTGGTGCTGAACCTGGGCCGCGTCGCCCGCACCGACCTCGCGCCGGGCCTGCACTTCAAGATCCCGCTGGTGGAAAGCGCGCGCGTGTTCGACCGCCGCTTCACCGCCAACGAGTTCCCGCCCGAGCGCTCGCTGACCTCCGAGCGCAAGGACGTGAGCGTGGACTTCGTCGCCATCGGCTTCATCGTCGACGCCGCCGACTTCTACCGCGCCACTGGTGGCAACGAGGAGCTGGTGACCGCGCGCCTGGCGCCGATCATCAAGGAATCGCTGCGCAACGAGATCAACTCGCAGACCCTGACCGAGCTGGTCTCGGGCAACCGTGCCGAACTGATCGACCGCCAGCTGCCGGGCATCAACGAGGGCGCGCGGACGCTGGGCATGCAGGTGGTCGACATCCGCTTCAAGCAGATCGACCTGCCCACCGACAGCGACGTCATCAGCCAGGTCTACGACCGCATGCGCGCCGAGCGCCGCCAGGTGGCCGCTGCGCTGCGCGCCGAGGGCGAGGAGCAGGCGCGCATCGTCCGCGCCGAGGCCGACCGCGAACAGACCGTGCTGCTGGCCGAGGCCGAGCGCGACGCCCAGGTGCTGCGAGGCGAGGGCGACGCCGAGGCCGCGCGCATCTACGCCGAGGCCGCGAACCGCGATCCCGGGTTCTTCGCCTTCCAGCGCAGCCTGAACGCCTATCGCCGCGCCTTCGCCTCGGGCGACGCCGTGGTGGTGCTGGAGCGCAACGACCCGTTCCTGCAGTACATGCGCAGCGACCGCTGACCGGGAGCGCGGCCGCGTGAACGACCTGTGGGCCGCGCTGTGCCTGGTGGCCGTGTTCGAAGGCCTGGTGCTGTTCGCCGCACCCGGCGCCTGGAAGCGGGCGATGGCGCGGATGCTGGCCACGCCGGAACGCCAGCTGCGCCAGGTCGGCGCCATCGTGCTGGCTGCCGGCGTGCTGGCCCTGTGGTGGGTGCGCCAGGGCTGAGTCGCGCAGGGGTCGCGTCGCGGGCTGGCCCCGCGGACCCAAAGCCGGGATAATCCACAAAAGCCGGAAGGGCCCGCTGCACAGCGCGGACCTCCGGCTTTTTCCCGTTCAAGGAGCATGTGGCCATGGGCCAGTCGGTGGTGGTGCTGGGCGCCCAGTGGGGCGACGAGGGCAAGGGCAAGATCGTCGACCTGCTGACGCAGGACATCGGCGGCGTGGTGCGGTTCCAGGGCGGCCACAACGCCGGCCATACGCTGGTGATCGGCGGCAAGAAGACGGTGCTGCACCTGATTCCGTCGGGCATCCTGCGCGAGGACGCGCTGTGCCTGATCGGCAACGGCGTGGTGCTGAGCCCGGCCGCGCTGATGAAGGAAGTGGCCGAGCTGGAAGAGGCCGGCGTGGAAGTGCGCTCGCGCCTGCGGATCAGCCCGGCGACGCCGCTGATCATGCCGTACCACATCGCGCTCGACCAGGCCCGCGAGAAGGCCGCCGGCGGCAAGGCCATCGGCACCACCGGCCGCGGCATCGGCCCGGCGTACGAGGACAAGGTCGCGCGCCGCGGCATCCGCGTCGCCGACCTGCACTACCCGAAGCAGCTGGAAGAGCTGCTGCGCACGGCGCTCGACTACCACAACTTCGTGCTGACCCGGTACCTGGGCGCCGATGCCGTCGATTTCCAGCAGACCTATGACGAGGCGCTGGCCTTCGGCGACTACGTCGAGCCGATGAAGTCCGACGTGGCCGGCATCCTCCACGACCTGCGCAAGCAGGGGAAGAAGGTGCTGTTCGAGGGCGCGCAGGGTTCGCTGCTCGACATCGACCACGGCACCTATCCCTACGTCACCAGCTCCAACACCACCGTCGGCGGCGCGCTGGCCGGCACCGGCGTGGGCGCGGACGCGATCGACTACGTGCTGGGCATCTGCAAGGCCTACGCCACGCGCGTCGGCGGCGGCCCGTTCCCCACGGAACTCGACGACGAGCACGGCCAGCGCCTGCGCGACCGCGGCCAGGAATACGGCGCCACCACCGGACGCCCGCGCCGCTGCGGCTGGATCGACATCGTGGCGCTCAAGCGCGCGGTGGCGATCAACGGCATCAACGGCCTGTGCATCACCAAGCTCGACGTACTGGACGGCTTCGACACACTGAAGATGTGCATCGGCTACCAGTACCGCGGCAAGCGCACCGAGTACGCTCCGCTGGACGCGCAGGGCTGGGCCGAGTGCGAACCGGTGTACCTGGAGTTCCCGGGCTGGACGGAAGACACCCACGGCATCACCGAGTGGGAGAAGCTGCCGCCGGCGGCGCGCGCCTACCTGCGCGCGCTGGAGGAACTGGCGGGCTGTCCGCTGTCGATCGTCAGCACGGGACCGGACCGGGAGCACACGATGGTGCTGCAGGATCCATTTGCCTGAGTGCTTGAAGTGGGACCGGGGTCGCACTAAGGTGGTCGCGTCGGCCTTGGGGAGCCGGCGAGGGAACTCGGGTGCAGGCATCCGGTGGACAGGGACGCGAACGCCTCACGGCCAGTGACCGGCTGCAGCGGCAGGTGGACGGCTGTACGTGCCGCCACGGCCTGAGCCGGTTCCTGCGCGAGAAGGTCAGGCGCATCGCGCGTTTCCGCTGGTTTGCGAGGTGCCGCCTGCTGACGGCCCGGACGCCGGCCGAGACCAGGCCGCCGCGCCAGCGGCGGCCATGCACGCCGGCGTACATCCTGGATGCGGCCGCACTCGTGTTCGTGCTGGTCTTCCTGCTCGGCGTGGTGCTCAACCTGGTCGAGCCCTTCGGTCTGGCCAATGCCAGCAAGGCGCAGTCGATGCGCCTCAGCGCGCGCGTGGCCGCGCCGTTCTACGACGATTCCGCCCGTGACGCGATCGCGGTGGTGCTCATCGACGACCGCGCGCTGGACGCCATGGGGATGGGTTGGCCGCCCACCTATCGCCAGTACGACGCGCTGCTGCAGCGCGTCCTGGAGCAGCGGCCGCGCGCCGTCTACCTGGATGTCCTCCTGCTGGAGGAGCGCGAGTACGACGACAGCTTCGAGAGCGCCTACGCCTCGCTGAACGCGGCAGTGGCCGCTCATGACCCGGCGATCCCGGTGTTCTTCGGCGTGGGCGCGCCCGGACAGTGTTCGATCTTCTCGAGCGACGGCGGCGTCCAGGACGTGGTGACCGGGTGGCAGGGCGTGGGCGCCGGCTATCCGCTCCGCGTCGACGCCGACTCGGTGCACGAGGGTGCCGCGCACATGGCCTGCGACCGGCCGGGCGTGACCGGGGCCGGCACCGACTCGGTGGCATTCGCGTTGTACCGGCATGCCTGTGCCACGGGTTCGGAGGCGGGGTGCCGGGAAGCGGCGTCGGCGTTCCCGCCGGCTGCGATGGGTTTGCCGCTCGCCGTGCAGTGGGGCTGGCGGCCCCCGGTCCGGGACGGTGATGGCACGCGCTGCGAAGGGCCCCAGGACGTCGCCGCCGGGCGGCCGTCGCCGACCCGGATGGAGCGCTGGACCTCGGCGGCGCGCCTGACCTGGGACAGCTTCCGGGGTGCCGCGGACCCCGGGCGGGAGGACCGCAATCGCGAACGCTGCGTGTTCCCCCTGACCGTGTTCGCCGATGCGCTGGTGCACGACGAGACACTGATGGAGCGCGGACCCGGCGGCAGGCCGCTGCTGGAAGACCGGGTGGTTCTGGTGGGAACCCGACTGATCGGCCTGGACGACCTGGTCTCAACCCCCGTCAACCAGCAGGTCCCCGGCGTCTACCTGCACGCCATGGCGCTGGACAACCTCATGCAGTGGGGCCGCGACCGCGTGCACGTGAACGCGTCGCTGGGTCCGTGGATCGGACTGGGCACGGCAGTGCTGATGTCGCTGGCCGCGGGGTGGCTGCTGTTCCGCGCCGGTCCCGGGCGGCTGGGCGCCGTGCGCCTGCTGGGGCTGTCCGCCGTGCTGGCATTGATCGCCTACCTGCAGGTCCGGTTCGTCCAGGACGTGCTCCGCCAGCCTCCGCAGGACTGGCTGGGCTTGGGCGCGCTGGTGCTGGGTGCGGTGCTCTGGGTCGCGTCCAAGGGCGCGGAAGGCTGCAAGTGTGGTGCAAGGGGGAACGACGATGAACACGCGATGGATGGTCTGGATGCTGGCGGGCCTGGTGCTGCCGGCGATGCAACTGGCGGCGCAGGAGCAGGGGTCCCCGGTCCTGGTTGAGAAGGTGTACGGCAAGCCGGCGGCGTTCGATCTGCAGGAAGGGAGCAACCGCTTCGTCCGCCTCGATCGGGCGCTGGATGCAAACGAGCTGGTCGGCGTGCGGGTGCTCGAAGTCTCCAGGAAGGGCTATGCGCTGCTGGACCTCCCCGGCGGCCGGGTGTGGGTCGACAAGCTCAGCCTGCGCTTCAACACCGCCGTGCCCAATGCGTACTGCGGGCGGCTGGGGGGAGACAGCTCCGTGTCCTTCGCCGACGACGTGGCCATGAACGCGGTCCGTGGCGCCGGCGAGGGCTGCAGGTGAACGGCACGGTCCGGAGGCGCGCGGCGGGCGCGCTGTTGGCGATGGCGATGCTGGCCCCGCCCGTCGCATCCGCGGACCAGCCACTGATCGACCGGCAGACGCAGGAGCGGATCAAGGGCGGGCTCGGGCTCCTCCAGGGCCTTCGACAGTCATTCCGCCAGGACGCCGATCTGGCGCCGCTGGAGCGGCAGCGCCGTGCCTACGGGGTGGTGGAACATCCGCCGCTGGACCAGGCGCTCGCCCGCGTGATGGAGAGCCTGCGCCGCGCTGCCGGCGGAAACGCGCCCGCGGCCCGGATCCATGTCACGCCCGACCCGGGCCTGCATGCCTATGCCACAGAGGAGGGGTCGATCTTCATCGCCGTGGGCATGTTGCGCAGCATGGAGACCGAGGACGAGCTTGCCGCCCTGGTCGCGCACGAGTACGCGCACGTGCTGCGCCGGCATGCCGGGCGTTCGGCGCTGCAGCGGACCAAGGACATCGCGGCGGGCCTGAGCGCGCTGTACATGGACTACGAGTACGGCGACCAGTCGGTGCGCGCCTCCCGTCCGGAAACCGCGTTCATCCGCAGCGCGCTGCTGCGCGAGGCCGCGATGCATTCGGTCCAGTCGGGCATCGTGCCCGGCCGTGCGCGGGTACAGGAGGACGAGGCCGACCGCATCGGCGTCGACCTGATGGTGGCAGCCGGCTACAACCCGGTAGGCATGGTCGAAATGCTCGGTCGGCTCGACGCCTGGGAGGCGCAGCGCAAGGCGGCCGCCGACGCCGCGGGCCAGCCGGCCGCGCAGGGTGGCGTCGCCGACGCGGCTGTCCGCTATGCGCGGCGCAGCGACCAGGCGCGCTCGGCACGACGCAGCCTCGATGGCGACAGCACGGGCATCGTGGATGCCGTGATCACCTCGCTGGCGGATTCCACCCGCAGGGGCGTGAGCCGCGCCGGACGCAGCCACCGGGATTCCGATGCGCGCATCGAACTGGTGATGGAACACATCCAGGCGCGCCATGGCGACCGTGAGCGGCCCGACATGCGTCCGATGCCATGGGCCGGCGATGCACAGGCCGCCTCGCTGTTCGAGTCGATCGACCTGGTGCAGGCGCTGATCGCCAGCAACGATGGCCGCCTCTCGCGTCCCGGGCCGGAGCAGGCGGCGGCACTGCGCCGGGTGGCCGCCAGCCCCGCGGGGCAGACGCCGCTGGGGCGCTACGTGATGCTGCGCTACCAGGCGCCGGTGCTGGGAAGCGACCAGGGCACGGCCGCCTGGCAGCAGGAACTCACGCGCAGGGACTCGCTGTTCGCGGCGCACCGGCTGGTGCTCGACCTGTCCAGCCGGCTGCGGCCGGAGCCCGCGGTGGGGATGTTCGAGACCAGCCGCCAGAGCCTGGACGATCCGCCGGAGCTCCTGCCCTACGGGATCCGCATCCATCGCCGGGCCGGCAACGCGGGGGTCGCCGACGGCTATGCGGCACGCTGCCGGGGCACGGGGAACGAGGCGCTCCGCAACGCCTGCGCGAAGGCACGCTGACGCGCGGGAGGCTCAGTCCTCCAGCGCAGGGGGGCCGGCTGTCGGAAGGGCCTGCGCGCAGCGCTGGAGCAGCGCGATGAGCTGGTCCTGCTCGCGCGTGCTCAGCGTGCGCAGCGCAGCGTCGATCGCCGCGCGTGCCACCTCGCTGCCGCGCGCGACCAGCTGCACGGCCTCCGGGGTCGCCTCCAGCGCCTGCACCCGCTTCAGGCGGGGATGCGGGCTGCGGCGGACCAGGCCGTCGCGTTCGAGGCGCAGCATGATCTGGTGCATGGTCTGGGGCGAGACCCCGTTGCGTCGGGCCATCTCCGCATTCGAGGCACCGGGCTGCTCGACCAGCGCCATCAGCGCCAGCGCCTGCGGCCGGGTCATGTCCAGGCCTTCCTCCTGCAGTCGACGGTCCACCGCCGCGCTCAGGCCCAGATGCAGGCGGCGGGCCAGCACGCCGGTGCGGTAGGCACGTGATGTCCTGAATGCCTGCAGGCTGCTGGTCTTGCGGCCGGCCATCCGGGTCTCCGTCGTCACCCACTGACTATCAGTGTGCTGATACCTTGCCGCGCTTTCCGGTACGAGTCCGTGACGATGCCCGTTCCTTCCCGACTGCTGGCGGTTTCCGGTGTCCTGGCGCTCGCGCTCGCCCTGGCGGGCTGCGGCGAGGACGAGGTGCCCCAAGCCGTGCCCAGCCTCACTGTCAGCCTGGCCGCGCCACAGCTGCGCGAGGTCACCCGCGACGTGGTGGCCTCGGGCGCCGTCGCCGCGTGGGAGGAGGTCTCGGTGGGCGTGGAGCTGTCCGGCCTGCGGGTCGCCAGCGTGGCCGTCGAGGTCGGCAGCGTGGTCGCCGCCGGCGACGTCCTGCTGCGCGTCGACGACCGCACCCTGGCCTCGCAGCTGGCGCAGTCGGACGCCCAGGTGCGTGAGGCGCAGACCAACCTCGAGACCGCGCGCCGCAAGGCCGCGCGCATCCGCGAACTGGCGGATTCGCAGATGGTGGCGCTGCAGGATGCAGAGGAGGCCGAGGCCGCGCGGGCCAACGCCGAGGCGCGCCTCAACACCGCCATCGCCAGCCGCGACGCCGCACGCGTGCAGCGTGACTTCACCGTGGTGCGCGCGCCGGTGGACGGCGTGGTGTCGGCGCGCAGCGTGCAGCCCGGCCAGGTGGTCGGCGCCGGCACGGAGCTGCTGCGGCTGATCCGCGACGGCCGCCTGGAGTGGCGCGCGGAGCTGGCCGAAGGCGACCTGCTGCGCGTCGACGCCGGGACGCCGGTGCGCGTGGAGGCACCCGGCGGCGGCGTGGTCGAAGGCCGCGTGCGCACGGTGTCGCCGGCGCTGGATGCGCAGAGCCGCACCGGCACCGTCTACGTCGACCTCCCCGATCCCGGCGCGCTGCGCGCGGGCATGTTCGCGCAGGGCCGGCTGGCGCTCGGTCGCGCGCAGGCGCTGCTGGTGCCGGGCGACGCCGTGGTGCGCCGGGACGGCCGCGCCTTCGTGTTCACCGTCGACGACGACGGGCGAGTGCGCGAGCGCGTCGTCGAACTCGGCGGGGCGCAGGGTGACCTGGTCGAGGTGCGCGACGGGCTGGCGCAGGACGATCGCGTGGTCGCGCGCGGCGCCGGCTTCCTGGGCGATGGCGACCTGGTGCGCGTGGTCGAGGGCGAGGACGCGGTGGATGCCGCGGATGCCGCCAGCGCGAAGGCCGCGCGCGCGACCGGGGCCGTCGCCGAATGAACTTCTCCGCCTGGTCGATCCACCGCCCGCTGCCGGCGATCCTGGTCTTCATCCTGCTGACCGCCGCGGGCCTGCTGGCCTTCAACAAGCTGGCCGTCTCCCAGTTCCCGGACCTCACCGTGCCGGTGGTCAACGTCACCGTCACGCTGCCCGGTGCCAGCCCCAGCACGCTGGAAACGCAGGTCACCCGCAAGATCGAGGACGCCACCGCCAGCATCGCCGGCCTGCGCAACATGGCGTCCATCGTCAACGAAGGCGTGTCGACCACCATCCTCACCTTCGAGATCGAAAAGGACGGCACCATCGCCAAGGACGAGGTGCGCGATGCGGTGGACCGCGTGCGCATCGACCTGCCGGCTGACGTCGAGCCGCCGATCGTGTCGCTGGTCAACGTCACCGGCGGCGACATGCTCACCTATGCCGTGACCGCCGACGGCTGGAGCGACGAGGAGCTCAGCTGGTTCATCGACGACACCGTGTCCAAGCGGCTGTTCGCGGTGCCCGGCGTGGGCGCGGTGCGGCGCATCGGCGGCGTCGACCGCGAGATCCGCGTCGACCTGCGGCCGGAGGCGGTGCAGGGCTTCGGCGTGAGTCCGGCGCTGATCAGCCAGCAGCTGGCGCGCATCCAGCAGGAGCAGCCGGGCGGGCGCACCACCGTGGGCGGCGGCGAGCAGGCGGTGCGCACGCTCGGCACCGTCGAGTCCGCCGCCGACCTCGAGGACTTCCCCATCTCCATGCCCGACGGTCGTAGCGTGCGCCTGTCGACGCTGGCCACGGTGAGCGACGGCAATGCCACCGTCAGCCAGCGCACCACGCTCGATGGCCGGCCGGTGATCGGCTTCGCCGTGCAGCGCACCACCAACACCAGCGAAGTGGACGTCGGCAACGCCGTGCGCGAGAGCGTCGCCGAGCTGCAGCGGGAACAGCCGCGCGTACGCGTGGTCGAGGTGGCGTCGACCACCCAGGTGGCCGAGGACTCGTTCGACTCCTCGATGCACATGCTCTACGAGGGCGCGGCGCTGGCGGTGCTGGTGGTGTTCCTGTTCCTGCGCGACTTCCGCGCCACCTTCATCAGCGCCGTGGCGCTGCCGCTGTCGATCATCCCGACCTTCGCGGTGATGTACTGGCTGGGCTTCAGCCTCAACATGATCACCCTGCTGGCGCTGGCGGTGGTGGTCGGCATCCTGGTGGACGACGCGATCGTCGAGGTCGAGAACATCGACCGCCACCTGCGCATGGGCAAGGCGCCGAAGCAGGCCGCGCTCGAGGCCGCCGACGAGATCGGTCTGGCGGTGATCGCGACCTCGTGCACGCTGGCGGCGGTGTTCATCCCCGTGGCCTTCATGCCTGGCATCCCCGGCAAGTTCTTCCGCGAGTTCGGCTGGACCGCGGCCGCGGCGGTGATGTTCTCGCTGCTGGTGGCGCGCCTGATCACGCCGATGATGGCGGCCTACATGTTGAAGCCGCTGCCCGAGCACAAGGGCGACTCGAAGCTGATGCAGTGGTACCTGCGCTTCGTCGACAGCGCGCTGCAGCACCGCAACCGCACGCTGGTGGTCGCGCTGGGCATCTTCATCGGCTCGCTGGCGCTGCTGCCGCTGCTGAAGGTCACCTTCATCCCACCCACCGACGGCATCCAGAGCAACGTGCTGATCGAGCTGCCGCCGGGCACCGCGCTCGCCACCACCGAAGAGGTGGCCGAGACCGCGCGCCGGCGCATCGCCGACATCCCCGAGATCGAACACGTGTTCGTGACCGCCGGCAGCAACTCGGGTGCCAACGGCCCCGCGGGCGACCTCACCAGCGCCGAACTGCGCAAGGCCACGCTCACGATCCGCTGGAAGGACGACCGCGACCTGACCCAGTACGAGCTGGAAACGGTGGTCCGCGAGCGACTGGCCGACCTGCCCGGCGTGCGCCTGAGCTTCCAGGGTGGCGAGCCCGGGCGCGCGCTGCAGCTGGTGCTGGCTGGCGACGACCCGGTCAAGCTGGCCGCGGCCGCGCGCGAGGTGGAGCGCGAGATCCGGCAGCTGCCCGGCCTGGGCACCGTCGGGTCATCGGCGGCGCTGGTGCGGCCGGAAGTGATCGTGCGCCCGGACCCCGCGCGCGCGGCCGACCTGGGCGTGTCCACCGCCGACATCGCCGCCGCCACCCGTGTGGCCACCCGCGGCGATTACGAACAGTTCCTCGCCAAGCTCAACCTGCCCGAACGCCAGGTACCGATCCGCGTGCAGCTGGACGAACGCGCGCTGTCGGATCCCTCGCTGCTCGGCCAGCTGCGCGTGCCGACGTCCACCGGCGGCAGCGTGCCGCTGTCGTCCGTGGCCTCGATCACCACCGCCAGCGGGCCGTCGCAGATCGACCGCTTCGACAGGCGTCGCAACGTTACGATCACCGTCGACCTCAACGGCATGGCGATGGGCGAGGTGGAAGGCCAGATCGACGCGCTGCCCTCGCTGCAGAACCTCCCGCCGGGCGTGGACCGCCAGGCCGCCGGCGACAGCGAGATCTTCGCCGAGATGTTCGGCGGCTTCGCCATGGCCATGGTGGCCGGCATCTTCTGCGTCTACGGCGTGCTGCTGCTGCTGTTCAACCATGCCAGCCAGCCGATCACCATCCTGGTCGCGGTGCCGCTGGCCGCCGGCGGCGCGTTCGGCGCGCTGCTGATCACCGGCCTGGATATCTCGCTGTCGGTGCTGATCGGCCTGATCCTGCTGATCGGCATCGCGGTGAAGAATTCGATCCTGCTGGTGGACTACGCGGTCATGGCCGAGGAAAAGGGCATGACCCGCCACGAGGCGCTGATGGACGCGTGCCACAAGCGTGCGCGGCCGGTGATCATGACCACGCTGGCGATGGGGGCGGGCATGATGCCGATCGCGCTGGGTCTGACGGCGGATTCAAGCTTCCGCATGCCGATGGCGGTGGCGGTGATCGGTGGGTTGATCACCTCGACGGTGTTGAGCCTGGTGGTGGTGCCGGCGGCGTACACGCTGGTGGATGATGTGGAGGAGCGGGTGCTCGGGAGGTTGCGGCGGAGGGCCGCAGACGCCAGTGAGGTTGCGGCGCCACCATGACTGGCATCACGATGGCGGCGGCCGGTGCAATGGAGTGGCAGGTGTCGACAGGCAAGGCTGGCAGGCTGGGTGGGGCATACCGTCGGCGATCCCGCGCCGCGCACGGACGGGCATTCGGTCTGGCGTTGGGTCTGGTCCTGCTTGTACCGGCCACCTCGGCACTCGCGCAGGATGCGGACGCACTGAGCTTCGATCAGGCGCGCGAGCGGATGGAACGGGTCTCCGACGCGCTGGCTGCCGCGGACGCCAACCTGCGCGCCCGGCAGGACCTGTCCGATGCGACCGCGCGCCTGCGGCTGCCGGAGATTTCGCTCGAAGCGCGCTACCTGGAGTTCCAGAAGACGCTGAGCTTGCCGCTGGGTTCGCTGGCGCCAGTGGGCGAGGCGTTCGGCATCGAAAGCCCGTTGCGGTTCCAGGAGCGCGACCGGCGATTGCGTCCGGTGTTGACCACGGTGCTGCCCCTGTACACGGGCGGGCAGATCCCGGCCGCGCAGGCGGCGGCCGCGGCCGCCCTGCGTGGGGCGGACGCGGAACGGGCGCAGCAGTCCCAGAAGCTGACGTCGCAACTGGTCCAGGCCTACTTCGGCCAGGGCCTGGCCGAGCAGGCGCTGAGTGTGCGCCGCGAGGTGCGCGACGGCATGCGGCAGCACCTGGCCCATGCCGAATCGCTTGAACGCGAAGGCTTCGCCACGCGCGCGCAGGTGTTGCAGGCGGTCGTCGCGCGTGATGCCAGCGAGCGCGAGTACCAGAAGGCGCTCAACGACCGCGACGCCGCCGCCCAGGCCCTGGCGCTGCTGTTGCGCAGCGATGGGCCGGTGACGCCGATCACGCCGCTGTTCGTGGTCGGCACATCGCCGGGCACGCTGGAGGCGTTCACCCGGGCCGCGCTTGAGCGGCACCCGCAGCTGGCGCAGCTGCGGGCGCTTGACGACCAGGCGGGCGCAGGCGTGCGTGTGCAGGAGGCGTCACTGAAACCGCAGGTGTACCTGTTCGGCCAGTACGACCTGTACCGTGAGGATGCGCTACTGACCGACACCGATTGGGCCTTCGGCATTGGCCTGAAGTACACCTTCCTGTCCGGGCGGGATCGCCCGCGCCAGATCAGTGCTGCGCGCGCGCAGCAGGAGCAGGCGCAGGCCGCACTGCGCGAGGCGCAGAACCAGATCAGGATCGGCGTGGCACAGGCCTGGAATGCGCTGGAAACGGCACGTCAGCAGTTCCTGCTGCTCGACAGCAGCATCGAGCAGGCGCGTGAGAACCTGCGCCTGCAGGAACTGGCGTTCCGCGAGGGGCAGTCGACCTCGCTCGATGTCATGGACGCCAGGCTCGGCCTTGGCGCCGCACGGGTCGAACACGCGCACGCCGCCTACGACTATTGCGTGGCATTGGCGCACCTGCTCGAGCTGGGTGGCCAGTCGGCGCGCTTTGGCGAGTACATCCGCAAGGCAGACCACAGGGTATTTCCCCATGAATGAACCCGCTCCGTCGCCGCCGCCGCCACCCGTGGCTGCGGATGCACCGTCCGGCCGCCGTCGCCTGCGCCTTGTCGCCCTGGGCGTGATTGCCGTGATCCTGATCGGCGGCCTGTGGCTGGCGTTCCGCAGCCCGGCGGACCTGGTGCAGGGCATGGCCGATGCCGACAGCATCAACGTCTCGGCCAAGGTGACCGCGCGGGTGTCGGCGCTGCTGGTGGCCGAGGGCGAGCGGGTCGAGGCGGGGCAGGTACTGTTCGAGCTGGACAGCCCCGAGATCGCCGCGAAGCAGCGACAGGCCGAAGCCGCGCTCGCGGCCGCGCAGGCGCTGGCGGACAAGGCCGAGGAAGGCGCGCGCGTGGAGGACATCCGCGCAGCGGAGGCCAACTGGCGGCGCGCCCAGGCCGGACACGAACTGGCGCGTTCCACCTTCCAGCGCCTGGAGCGGCTGCATGCCGAGGGCGTGGTCACCCGGCAGCAGCGCGACGAGGCCCGTGCGAAGGCGATCGATGCCGAGCAGCAGGCGCGCGCAGCGCAGGCACTGTACGAACAGGCGCAGGCCGGCGCCCGCGAACAGGACAGGAGCGCCGCGCAGGCGCAGGTGCGGCAGGCCGAAGGCGCCGTGGCCGAAGTGCAGGCGGCCGAAAGCGAAGTGCGCGGCCGCGCGCCGACGGCCGGCGAGGTGTCCAAGCGCCTGGTCGAAACCGGCGAGCTGGTGGCGGCCGGCTATCCGGTCTTCACCCTGGTCGACCTCGACCACATGTGGGTGGCGTTCCACCTGCGCGAGGACCAGTTCGCGGGCCTGGAGGTGGGCCGCCGCCTGCGCGGTTCGATCCCGGCGCTGGAGCGCGAGGACGTCGAGTTCGAGGTCTACCACATCAGCCCGGCCGGCGATTTCGCGACCTGGCGCGCGACCCGGCAGTCGGCCGGCTACGACGTGAGGAGTTTCGAAGTGCGCGCGAGGCCGGTCGCGGAAGTCGCAGGCTTCCGGCCGGGCATGAGCGTGCTGTTCGCATGGCCGCAACGCTGACGCGGCCCACGGCACGCGAGGCGTTCGTCCGTTCGGCGTTGCGCGAGTGCGCACGGCTGCGCGCCGATCCCTGGGATCTGGCGTTGGCCACGTGGGTCCCGCTGCTGGCGCTGGCGCTGCTCGCCTGGATGTTCTCGGCCGGCGTGCCGCGCGAGCTGCCGGTGGCGGTGGTCGATCATGACAACAGCGCGGTCAGCCGCGAACTCGTGCGCAGGCTCGATGCCGTGCCGGGCCTGCGGGTGGCCGCGCGGCCGGCGGACCTGACGCAGGCCTGGTCGGAGGTGCGCGCGGTCCGGGCGTTCGCGGTGGTGCACGTGCCTGCGGGCGCCGAGCGCCAGGTCCTGCGTGGCGGCAGCGCCGTTGTTTTCGCCTACTACAACGCCAGCCACCAGACGGCAGGGCAGGCGGCGCTACGGGGGATCGGAGAGGCGGCGCAGGCGACCAGTGCGCATCTCGTGCGCCGTGAGGTGGCGCGGGTCGGCGGGGCGCAGGCGGTCCGCCAGCCGCCGCTGCGGGTGCAGGCCACCGTGCTGGCCAACGCCGCGCGCAGCTACGAGCACTTCCTGCTCGGCCTGCTGTTCCCGGCACTGCTGCACCTCGCCGCCTGCCTGGCGATGGTGGGCGCGCTCGGGCGCGAACTGCGTGACGGCAGCGCGGGCACATGGCTGGCCGGGTGCGGCGATCGCCTGCTGCCGGCGGTGGCCGGCAAGCTGGCCCCGTACCTGCTGCTGTTCACCGCCTACGGCACGCTGTCGCTGGTCTGGCTGGCCGCGATCCGCGGCGGTGTGGCCGGCAGCGCGGTGCTGCTGGTCGCCGCGCAGGCGGCGATGTACCTGGCCTACGGCGGCATCGCGCTGCTGCTGGTCGGGGCCACCCGCAACATGGGCACGTCGCTGTCGCTGACCGGACTGTACGCGGGCACGTCGCTGGCGTTCTCGGGCGCGACGTTCCCGGTGCAGGGAGCGCCGCTGTTCGCACAGGCCTGGAGCCAGCTGCTTCCCTTCACCGCCTACCTCAAGCTGCAGGCTCAGCAGCTCGACCTGGATGCGGCATGGACGGCCTCGCTGTCGTTGCTGGGGACGTTGCTGCTGTTCGTGCTGGTGGCCGGCGGCGCGGGCCTGCGCCTGTATGCGCGTGGCGCGCGCGATCCGGCCTCCTGGGGGCAGCGATGAACCAGGTCAGGGCCGCCTTCCTGGAGACCCTGCGCGCCGTGTTCTCGGACCGCTACGCGGTGGTGACGCTGATCGGCGCCGTGGTGCTGTACTCGTTCTTCTACCCGGTCGCCTACCGGCACCAGGTGGCTTCGCAGTATCCGGTGCTGGTGGTCGACCTCGACCATAGCGCCATGAGCCGCGCCCTGGTGCGCAAGGCGGGCGCGGTGCGCGCGGTGAGGATCGTCGGCGACGCGACCTCGCTGGGGGAGGCCCGGCCCAGGATCGCCCGCGGTGAGGCGCAGGGCCTGCTGGTGGTGCCCGCCGGGTTCGAACGCGCGATCCTGCGCGGCGGGCAGGGCGAGCTCGCGCTGTACGGCAGTGGTGCGTTCCTCGGTCGCGGCGGCGTGGTGCTGGAGGGCCTGGGCGAGGCCGCCGCCGCGTTCGCGCGCGAGGCCGCCGTGGTGCAGGCAAGTTTCGCCGGCGCACCCGGCGCGGCGCCGCTGCAGGTGGTGGCGCGGCCGCTGTTCAACACCCGCGAGGGTTACGGCAGCGCCGTGGTGCCGGGCGTGGCACAGCTGATCGTGCAGCAGACACTGCTGATCGGCATGCTGGTCATGGCCGGCACGCGTCGCGAACGCCTGGGTCGGCTGGCGTTCTCGCGCAGCGGCCTGCTCGGCATCGCCGCCGCGTTCGCGCTGATCGGCGTGTGCAGCATGCTGTACTACAACGGTCTGGTGATGTGGCTCCAGGACTATCCGCGTGGGGGCAATCCGCCCGGTACCCTGGTGGGCGGAGCGCTGTACGTGGCCGCGGTGGTGGCGTTCGCGCTGTTCGCGGGCAGTTTCTTCCGCACCCGCGAACGGCCCTTCCAGCTGATGCTCGTCACCGCGCTGCCACTCTTCTTCCTGTCCGGGCTGTCATGGCCGGCCGTGGCGATGCCACAGCCCCTGGCGTGGCTGGCGAAGCTGGTTCCCTCCACGCCCGGCATCAACCTGATGGTGAAGTTCAACCAGATGGGCGCAAGCTTCGCCGAGGCGCTTCCCGAGCTGTGCAACCTCGCTTTTTTGACACTGCTGTATGGCGCGCTGGCGGTATGGCGCTACGCCCCGGGGCGGGACGGCGCCTGACGGGCCGATCACGGAGCACGGGGCCGGGGCGGCTTGTGCGCGGGTATGGAGATCGTCTGCGCGCTGGATGTGCTGGCCGACAATATCGATCCGGCCGAAAGCTACAAGGCCTTCCGCGGCCGCATGCCGAGCGCCGATGCCCTGCTGCGCAACCGCGGCCTGAAGTGACCCTTCGGCGGGTGCGGTAACGAAAAGGCGACCCGGGCGACCGGGTCGCCTTTTTCATGCTGCGGATGACGCACCGGAGACGCCGCGTCATCCGCCGCGCGGCCACGCACCGGCGCTCAGTCGCCGGCGGTCTTCCGGGTGCCGGCGCCCGCGAACTCCGGAAACGCCTCCTCCAGCGAGCCTTCGTCCGGCAGCACGTAGAACACGCCGCCGCGCGCGAAGGTGGGGCTGACGACCTGCTCGTAGAACGCCGGAGACACGTTGATGCAGCCGTGGGTGACCCGGTTGTCATCCGGCGTTGGCGAGGCCAGGCGCTCGGGGCGCTTTTCCTCCGGCACGCCGGTCGCGGTCGGGTGGATCGAGACCGCGGACTCGTAGTCGACCCACAGCACGCGGCCGGCATCGATGGACGGACCGTAGCCGCCGACGAAGCGGCCCGCCGGGGTGGTGCGGTCGCGGCCGGGGATCTCGCGCAGGGCGAGGCCCGCGATGCCGGGGGCGGTGTGGTCGCCCACGGCGGAGCCGAACAGGCCGGGCGCGGCGCCGCGCAGGCGGCCATCGCCGCCGAACACGAGGATCTGGGCGGCGGCCTTGTCCATGATCGCGAAGGGATAGCCCTGGCTGTCGCCGGAGGCGACGACCCAGCCGGCCAGTTCGATCACCGTGTCGGAGACGTCCTGGCCGCGGGGCAGTTCGTCCAGTGACGTCGCCGGCGGGGTGCCGTCGTCGCGCGCGCTGGCGGTGGCGCCCACGCTGGCCAGCGCCAGCGCCAGCGCCAGCGCAACCGCGCGCCGGCCCGGGTGGGGGAGGGAGTGGGGGAAAGTACGGATGGGAAGCTCCTCGGGGGCGGAACACCATCCAACGCGGGGATCCGCGCCGCGCAGGCGACGGATCCCCGCGCCGGTCGGTCAAGCGGAGTGCGTGCTCACCCGCGCGGCACGCGGCGCGGCGACGATTCCAGCTGCTGCACGCGGCCTTCGATCTGGTCGAGGCGCTGGTTGGCGCGCTGGGCGCCCTGATTGGCGGATTCGGCGCTCTGGGCCGCGCCCTGCACCTGGGTGTCGAGGCGGTCGAGGCGGGAGTTGATGCCGGCGAACTCGTCGTCGTAGGTGGCGCAGGCGGACAGGCCGACGGCGGCGACCATCGCGACGCCAAGGGTTCGCGCCATCACAAGATGCTGCCTGGACAGGGACATGGCAGGGCTCCTTCGTTTTGGGGGAGACCGAATATAGCCCCGTTTCTTCGCGGCCTCCGTCGGCAGCTTCAGCCCGGGTTGGCGTACGTGGAGATGGTGTGAAGATTGACGTTTGCCACGGTCAGCGGCGCGATCCGCGGTTGAAAACCCGCTGGACCGCCATGCCCACCAGCATCGCGGGCACGAACCACAGGGCTTCGCGCGCGGCCGTGCCCAACCCGGCCAGGGCCGGACCCGGACAGTACCCAGCCAGCCCCCAGCCGACCCCGAACAGCGCCGCGCCGCCCAGCAGCCGCGCGTCCACCTGCGTCGACCGCGGCAGGCGGAACGCGTCGTCGAACAGCGGGCGGCCGCGCCGGAGCACCGGGCGGAACAGCAGCAGCGTGGTGGCGACGGCGCCGGCCAGCACGAAGGCGAGGGTGGGGTCGAAGGCGCCGGCCACGTCGAGGAAGCCCAGGATGCGCCGCGCATCGGTCATGCCGGACACAGCCAGGCCCACGCCGAACAGCGCGCCCGATGCGAACGCCGCCGCGATGACCCGCTTCATGCCCAGCCCCCGGCATGACGCACGATCCACGTCGTCGCCACCGCGGTGGCCATGAAGGTCAGCACCGCTGCCAGCGATCGCGGCGATAGCCGGCCCAGCCCGCAGACGCCATGACCGCTGGTGCAGCCGTTGCCGAGGCTGCTGCCGAAGCCCACCAGCAGGCCCGCCGCCACCAGCAGCAGCGGCGGGTAGCCCTCGCGCGGGGTGGCGATGCCGGGAAGCAGGGGGATCGCCACGCCGCCGGCCAGCAGCAGGCCCGCGAGGAACGCCAGGCGCCAGGCCGTGTCGCCACGACGGGGCTGGACCACGCCGCCCAGGATCCCGCTGACGCCGGCGATGCGGCCGCCAAGCCACAGCAGCAGCGTGGCCGCGAGCCCGATCAGCACGCCGCCGGCAAGCGCCATCACCCACGCCGCGTTCATGCGCCGGTGCGGAAGCGGTCGAGCGGCAGGCGCAAGTAGCGCACGCCGTCGGTGTCGGGCGGCGGCAGGTCGCCGCCGCGGATGTTGACCTGCAGCGCGGGCAGGATGAGCTTCGGCGCCGCCAGCCCGGCGTCGCGCCCGGTGCGCAGGCGCACGAACGCGTCTTCGCTGGCATCACCCGCCAGGTGCACGTTGCGCGCGCGCTGGGCGCCGATTGACGTCTCCGCCTGCGGCTCGCGCCCGTCGGGCGGATAGTCGTGGCAGAGGAACACGCGAGTGTCGTCGGGCAGCTCGAACAGGCGGCGGATCGAGCGGTACAGCGTGGCCGCATCGCCGCCGGGGAAGTCGGCGCGCGCGGTGCCGGTGTCGGGCGCGAACACGGTGTCGCCCACGAACGCCGCATCGCCGATCACATAGGTCAGGCTGTCGGCGGTGTGACCGGGGGTGGCCAACACGCGCCCGGACAGCGCGCCGACGGCGAAGGTGTCGCCGTCGGCGAACAGGTGGTCGAACTGGCGACCATCCACCGGGAATGCATCGTCGAGTCCGAAGACCTGCCTGAAGTGCGACTGCACGGCGGTGATGCCGCGGCCGATGGCCACGCGGGCGCCGGTCTGCGCGCGCAGCCAGGCGGCGGCCGAGAGGTGGTCGGCATGGGCATGCGTCTCGAGGATCCAGTCCACGCGCAGGCGGTGCTCGCGCGCGAAGTCGAGCAAGCGCTGCGCGGACGCGAACCCGGTGCGTGCGGTGGCGGCATCGTAGTCCATCACCGGATCGACGATGGCGGCATGGCCGCCGTCGCGGTCGTAGACCATGTGCGAGAACGTGGCCGTGGCGGCGTCGTGGAAGCTCTCCACCTCGGGCTTCATCGTGGGGCTTTCCATGTACTTAAGGAATTGCTAAAGTAGTGCCGCACCCACGACCTGTCAAGCGACCCGCCACGATGCCCGGTGATGCCTCCACAGCCCCTGACGCCAGCCTCCTGGCCCGCGACATGGCCCTGCACGCCGGCGAAGCAGCGGCGCTGCTTAAGGCGCTGGCGCATCCTGCCCGCCTGCTGGTGCTGTGCCAGCTGGTGCAGGGCGAGCGCACCGTCGGCGAGCTGCAGCCCGCCACTGGCCTGGGGGCCTCGGCGCTGTCGCAGCACCTGGCGGTGCTGCGCGACATGGCGCTGGTGCACACCCGGCGCGAGGCGCAGTGCATCCACTATTCGCTCGCGCAGGGGCCGGCGGTGGGCGTGCTCGATGCGCTGCACGCCGCGTTCTGCGCGCAACCCTGACCAGCGGCGCCCGCACCCCGCCATGAGGACCCTGCCATGACCCGACGTCCCACCCGCGCCGCCACTGCGCTGGCCGTTGCGCTGTCCTGGGCCGTCGCCGGGTGCAGTACGCGCGGTGACGTGCCGCCCACCACTGCCGACCAGGAGAAGACCATGACCTCCCCCTTGCTCGAACGTTTCGCCACTCCGGCCGCCGGCATCCGTTCCGGCGGCCGCATCACGGCCGACGACCTTCCCGCGCTGCGCGCTGCAGGGATCCGCCACGTCATCAACCTGGCACCGGCGTCGGAGACGCCCGGGTTCGACGAGGCCGCGGCGGTGCAGGCGGCGGGGATGCGCTACGACCCCCTGCCGATCGCCGGGGCCGGCGACCTCGACCGTGCCGCGGTGTTGGCCTTCGATCGCCTGTTGCAGGCCGCCGATGCACCCACGCTGGTGCACTGCGGCAGCGGCAACCGGGTGGGTGCGCTGGTGGCGCTGCGCGCGGCCTGGCTGCAGGGCGCGGACGAGGAGGCCGCGGTCGCCGAGGGCCGGCGCTGGGGGCTTGCCGGTCTCGAGGGCGAGGTCCGCGAGCGCATCGCCAGCCCGCGTTGCGTGGCCAGCGCGGACCGTGCCGCCGATGGCGCGGACTGCGACGACGCCGGCTGACCGCTGCCGCGCAGCCCGGCTCAGTCGCACCTGTGCCGGCCCAGTGTCATGTGTTCGAACACGCCATCGCGGCGCACCCAGGCGTGGTGCAGCGCGGCCCCGGCGTGCCCGAGTACCAGGGCCAGCAGTCCATAGGCCAGCCAGGCATGCAGCTCGCGCAGCAGCCCGTAGCGGGCGAGGTCGGCGTCCACGAGCGCGGGGAGCACGACGCCGCCCACGCGCACCGGCAGGCCTGCGGCGCCCTGCATGGCCCAGCCGGTGAGCGGCAACGCCAGCATCAGCGCGTACAGCGCCCAGTGACTGGCGCGGGCAAGCGCACTCGGGATGGGCTTCGAAGAAGGCGGCCACCCGCGCCGGATCCGGCTTGCCGGTGGCCGTTCGGGCGCCATCGCGCGCAGCTGCGCGCGATGGCTTCCGGTGTGCCGACCGCCAGCACGGGCGGATTGTTCATCGCCATCCGCCACTGCTGGCCGTCGGCCTGGGTGATGGCCAGGCGCTGGTCGCCGTGGAGTGGTGGTGGGGTCGGGATCCATGGCGCCTGCATTCGGAAAGTAGGGAGCGGACGCGCCGCCATCATCACCCATTCGGTCAGCCGCGCGCGGCAAGTGTCGATTGCAAAATGGGAATCGTTCGCATCTAATGACGCCTTGTCCGGCCCACGCCGGCGCCGATTTCCCGCATGTCCCGCCAGCCGAGGTCGCCAGCGGACACAGGGCTCGTCCCCTACGTCCAATTGCAGCCGACCTCCATGCATCCGATCCGTCCCGTCCTCTTGCCGCCCGCGCGCGTCCGCCTTGCCGTTCCCGCGCTCCGCGCAGTCCCTCTGCGGCGCGCCATTGCGCTGGCCCTGCCGCTCACGCTGGGCATCGCGCCCGGCCTTGCTGTTGCACAGTCGGCGGAGGCGGGTGCGCTCGCCGCCACCGAGCTCGACGCCGTCCGCGTCGTCGGCCAGCGTGCCAACCGCGTCAGCAACGGCGCCACCAACCTCGACCTCTCCATCCGCGAGACCCCGCAGTCGATCTCGGTCGTCACGTCGGAGCAGATGCGCCAGTTCGCCGCCGACAGCGTCAACGAGGCGCTGCGCCTGGCCACCGGCGTGCGCGTGGACGAATGGGAAACCAACCGCACCAGCTACAGCGCGCGTGGCTTCGACATCCTCAATACCCAGGTCGACGGCGTCGGCCTGCCCAACGGCTGGGGCGTGACCACCGGCGCGGTCGACGCCGCCGGCTACGAGAAGGTCGAGGTGATCCGCGGCGCCAACGGCCTGCTGACCGGCGTCGGCAACGCCTCGGGCACGATCAACTACGTGCGCAAGCGCCCGACCAACGAGCGCGAGGGCAGGGTGGGCCTGTCCTACGGCTCCTGGAACACGCTGCGCGCGGAGGCCGACTATTCCACGCCGTTCACCGCCGACGGCACCTGGGCCGGGCGCGTGGTCGCGGCGCACGAGCACGGCGATTCATGGCTCGACGCCAACGCGAATTCGCGCGACTTCTTCTACGGCGTGGTCGATGGCCAGGTCGGCGGGAACGGGACGCTGGCCCTGGGTTACTCGTACCAGCGCGCGGAGTCCGACGGGATCATGTGGGGAGCGCTGCCCTTCACCAACAGCGACGGCACGCAGCGCGAATGGCCGCGCAGCGCCAGCACCACCCAGGACTGGACGTACTGGGACACGACCGCGCACGCCGCCTTCGCCGAGTACACGCACCAGGTGGCCGACGACTGGCAGCTCAGGCTCTCGTACAACTGGCGCCGCAACACCGGCGACGAGCGCATGTTCTACGCCTTCGACGGTCTGGGCACGGGGCTCGATCCGGACACCGGCCTGGGCCTGTCCGGCTATCCCTGGGGCGGCGACGACGAGGCCACGGCGCATCTCGGCACCGCCACGCTCAATGGCACCTACCGGATGTTCGGCCGCGAGCACGAGGCGATGGTCGGCCTGAGCCGCGCGCGCAGCACCACCGACAGCCGCGAACGCACGGCGGACCTCTCGTCGCCGGCCTGGGGGCCGCTGCCGCCGTTCCCCTATCCCACCGATGCGATCCCGGAGCCGGCCTGGAGCGAGCCTGCGCTGTATTCCGAGCTGGACCAGGAGCTGACGCGCGCCTTCGCGGCCACGCGCATCGCGCTGTCCGACCGCTTCAAGGCCATCGTCGGTGCCAACCATGCGCGCTACCGCCGCAGCGGCCGCTCCTACGACCTGGCCTTCGACCAGACCACGCGCCACACCAGCCCCTACGGCGGCCTGACCTTCGACTTCAGCGACACCGTGCTGGGCTACGTCAGCTACTCCGACATCTACCAGCCGCAGGACCAGGTCGACGAGAACGACCGCTACCTCGACGCCAGCCAGGGCGTGAACTACGAGGCCGGCATCAAGGCCGACTGGCTCGACGGGCGCCTGCTGACCACGGTGGCGGTGTTCAAGGCCGACCAGGAAGGCCTGGCCACGCCGACGGGCCGGTACAACGAGTTCGGCATGGCGATCTATGCGCCGGTGGACGTGCGTTCGAAGGGCGTGGAGCTGGAAGCGGTGGGCCGGCTGACCGAACACCTCGAACTGGTGGCCGGCTACACGGCGCTGCGGCTCGACGGGCTCGATGGCCGCGACACGTATCCATGGGTTCCGCGCCGCGCGGCCAACCTGCTGCTGAGCGGACGCGTCGCGGCGCTTCCTGCGCTGTCCTGGGGCCTGGGTGGGCGCTGGCAGGGCGGGATCTTCAATACCGAGGCCAGCGGCTACCGGGTCAGCCAGGACAGCTATGCGGTGCTGAACGCGTTCGTGGCCTGGGACGTCGCTCCCGACGCCACGCTGCGCCTCAACGCCAACAACATCACCGACGAGAAGTACATCAACACCCTGCGCTACAGCGGCTACTACGGCGCGCCGGCCAACTACACGCTCAGCGTCGACTGGCGGTTCTGATGTCGGCCACGCCCATGCCGCACGCCCGCTCACCGCGCCTTGCACTGCTGGCGCGCATCGCCGCCGGCGTGCTCGGCGGCTACGGCTTCGCCTGGGGACTGGTGGCCGCGGCCACCAGCCTGATGGTCGCGGGCGGCATGGGCTTCCACGACGCCGAGTTCCTGTCGAGCCTGTTCGGCGTGGCGGCCTGCCTCTCCGCGCTGCTGTGGGCGATTTCGGCGCGGCGGCTGTGGCCGGTGTGGACGGTGCTGGTCATTGGCGGCGCGGTCCTGGCCGGCGCGGGATCCGCGGTGCAGGCCGCACTGACCTGAGGAGGACGCAGCCGATGTTCGCGACGTTCCGCCAGGCGATGGCCTGGCTCCATACCTGGTTCGGCCTGGTGCTCGGCTTCGTGCTGATGGCCGCGTTCTTCTTCGGTGCGCTGTCGGTGTTCGACCGCGAGTTCGACCGCTGGGCGATCCCGGCCACGCGCATCGAGCCGCAGCCGATGCCCTCGTACGACGCCGTGCTGCGTCCCGCCTTCGAGCGCATGCAGCCGACGGCGCAGGCCATCGATGCGATGCGCCCGCAGGTCGACGGACCCATGCCGGAGCGCTTCGACACCGTCGCCTACTGGAGCGCGTACACCACACACCGCGATCCGGTGGTGGCGCTGTTCGCGGGTTGGGAACTGCCGAACGCCAGGCACGACGGCGAGCAGATCTACGCGGAGGCCACCGTTGACCCGCGCGATGGCCGCGTGCTGCCCAACGACCAGCTCAGGATCGGCAGCGGCTTCTTCTATCCGATGCACTACGGCCTGACGCTGGACTGGAAGAACCTCGGCATCTGGATCGTCGGCTTCTCGGCGCTGGTGATGCTGGCGGCGCTGGTCAGCGGCGTGGTGATGCACCGGAAGCTCTTCCGCGAGTTCTTCACCTTCCGCCCGGGCAAGCAGCGCCTGCGCAGCGTGCTCGACCTGCACAACCTGACCGGCGTGGTCGCGCTGCCGTTCCACTTCTTCTTCGCGCTCACCGGCCTGCTGATCTTCGCGGCGACGTACTACTTCCCGCTGGGACATACCCAGCTCCACGGGCTGCACGACCGCGCCGCGGCGCTCGAGGCGCAGCAGACCGGCCTGCCGCACGCGCGCGCCGGCGTGCCGGCGGAACTGGCCGACGTCGATGCCATGGTCGCCGACGCCCGCGCGCGCTGGGAGCAGGCCGGCAAGGCCGGCGACGTCGGCTTCCTGGTGCTGATGCATCCCGGCGACGCCAACGGCTACGTGAGCGTGTACCGCGCCGGCACCGACCGCATCGCCCTGGTTGGCGACGGCATCCACTACACGGCCTCGAACGGCGAGCTGATCCGGGAGGATCCGCCGCCGACCACGGTGGGGCGAGTGGCCGAATTCCTCACCGGCCTGCACCTGCAGCATTTCCGCCACTGGCTGCTGCGCTGGCTGTACGTCTTCGGCGGCCTGGCCGGCGCGGTCTGCATCGCCACCGGTTTCGTGTTCTTCGTCGAGAAGCGCAAGCGCCAGCACGCCGCCCGTGGCCTGCAGGGCGCGCGCGTGGTCGATGCGCTGGCGGTGGCCTCGGTCACCGGCATGGTGCTGGCCGCGCTGGGCATCCTGGTCGCCAACCGCCTGCTGCCCGAAGACCTGCCGGCGCGCGGCGACTGGGAGCAGCGCGCCTTCTGGGCCACCTGGGTGCTGGCGCTGCTGCATGCCGCCTGGCGCAGCGCGCCGGTGGCGCGGGGCCTGCCGAACCCGGCCTGGCGCGAGCAGGTCCGGGCGATCGCCGTCTTCGCCATCGCCGCGCCGCTGCTCAACTGGGCCACGACCGGCGACCACCTGCTGCGCACGCTGTCCGAAGGCTATTGGCCGGTGGCAGGCGTCGATCTCGCGCTGCTGGCCGTCGCCGTGGTCGCGGGCGTCGCGGCGCAGCGGCTTGGCCGGCGCGCGGCTGTCGCGCGCCACGCGCCGGGGCCGGCCGCCGGGGCGCGCCATGCATGATCCCGGCGCCCCGCTCTGGCTGCTGGCCGCGGCCGCCTGCGCCTTCGCGGGCATGGGCTGGCTGGCGCTGGCCATGCCGACGCATGCGCTTCAGGCCTGGGGCCGGCTGCCACGGGTGCGCCAGCTGAAGATGCTGCGCGGGCTGGGCGCCTCGGCCCTGCTGTTGGCCCTGGCATGCTGCCTGCGCACCGACCACGCCACGATGGCCGTGCTCGTATGGACGATGTTGCTGGCGGCCGCCGCCGTGGCCATCGCCATGGTGCTGGCCACCCGTCCCCGGCGCCTGCGCGTGCTGGTGCCGTGGGTGCGCGAGCGCACGTTCACCGCGCGCTGACGCAGCGCGGCCGACGCTGTCGCGCATGCACCTGGTCCAGATGTTCCTGCCGCTGTACGACACCAGCGGCCAGCGCGTTCACCGCGCACTGTTCGAGGGAGTGCGCGCCGAGCTCACCGGGCACTTCGGCGGCGTCACCGCCTTCAGCCGCGCGCCGGCGACCGGGCTGTGGGAGGACGACGACGGCGACGTGCAGCGCGACGACGTGGTCCTGGTCGAAGTCATGGTCGACCACGTCGACCACGCCTGGTGGCGCCACTACCGCGAATCGCTGGAGCAGCGCTTCCGGCAGGACGAGGTGCTGGTGCGGGCCACGGCCGTCGAGCGGCTCTAGACTGGGCGCTCCGCAGCAAGGAGGTGCTCGATGGCGACCGTCCCCCTGATGCCCGCCGCGTTCCTTGGCCACGGCAGCCCGATGAACGCCCTCGAGCGCAACCGCTACACCGAGGCCTGGCGTGCCTTCGGCACGTCGGTGCCGCGCCCGCGCGCGATCCTGGCGATCTCGGCGCACTGGTACGTCAATGCGACGGCGGTCACGGCGATGTCGTGGCCACGCACCATCCACGACTTCTACGGCTTCCCGAAGCCGCTGTTCGAAGTCGACTATCCGGCGCCGGGCCTGCCCGCGCTGGCCGAGGAGGTGGCCGATCTCGCCAGGCCCGACCATGTCGGTCGGGACGTCGATGGCTGGGGCCTGGACCACGGCACCTGGTCGGTGCTGGTGCACGCCTTTCCCGACGCCGACATCCCGGTGGTGCAGCTGTCGATCAACGCGCAGAAGCCGCCCGGCTGGCACGTGGCGATGGGCGCGCGCCTGGCCGCGCTGCGCGAGCGCGGCGTGCTGGTGCTGGGCAGCGGCAACGTGGTCCACAACCTGCGCGCGATGGACTGGACCCAGCCCGACGCGGCCTTCGACTGGAACGCGCGCTTCGATGCGGAGGCCAAGCGGGTGCTGGCCGAGCGCCCGGGCGACGCGGCGGCACTGGCCTCGCACCGCGACTACGCACGCTCCGCACCGACGCCCGAGCACTTCCTGCCGCTGCTCTACCTCGCCGGCCTCGCCGCCGCGGCGGGCAAGGGCGCGGACGTGCTCGTGGAAGGCCCGGCCTACGGCTCGCTGTCGATGACCTCGTACACGCTCGATGCGCAGTGCCCGCGCCAGGACCAGCCGGGTGCCGGCGCGGCGGCGCCGTCCAGCGTGGTGTCCGCGGACGCGTCCAACCTGTAGCGCCGCCTTGGCAGGGTCCACGGAGCCGCTGACCCGCGCCGCCGTCGCCCGGCAGGCCTGGCCGATCATCCTCGCCAATGCGGCCGTGCCAGCGCTTGGCCTGGTCGACACTGCGGTCATCGGCCACTACGGAAGCGCGACCGGACTGGGCGCGCTGGCGCTGGGCGCGCTGCTGTTCAACTTCGTCTACTGGAGCTTCGGCTTCCTGCGCATGGGCACCACCGGCTTCGTGGCGCAGGCGCGCGGCGCCGGCGACGAGGCCGAGGTGCGGGCGACGTTCGCGCGCGCGCTCCTGCTCGGCGCCGGCATCGGCGCGGCCCTGCTGGTGCTGCAGTGGCCGCTCACCTGGCTGTATTTCGGCCTGATGGACGGCAGCGATGCGGTGGAGTCGGTGGCAGGCGAGTACTTCCGCGCGCGCATCTGGGGCGCTCCGGCGGCGCTGGCGCTGTTCGCGGTCAGCGGCCTGCTGATCGGGCTGGGACGCAGCCGCGAGTTGCTGTTGGTGCAGCTGCTGCTCAACGGCCTCAACGCGGGCCTCGACGTCTGGTTCGCGGGCATGCTCGGCATGGGCGCGCGCGGCATCGGCCTGGGCACCGCGATCGCGGAGTGGGGCACCTGCGCGGTGGCGCTGGTGGTCGCGCTGCGCGTGCTGCGTTGGCGCCATCGCGATCCGGCGCCGCTGCTGGACTGGCGGCGCGTGGCCGACCCGCAGCGCATTCGCGAGGCGATGGCCGCGAACGGCGACATCCTGGTGCGCACGCTCTGCCTGCTGCTGGCCTTCGGCTGGTTCGCCAACGCCGGTGCGCGCTTCGGCGACGTGACCCTGGCCGCGAACCACATCCTGCTGCAGCTGGTGTCGTTCAGCGCGTTCTTCCTCGACGGCTTCGCCTTCGTGGCCGAAGCGCGTGTGGGCGCGGCGTGGGGCGCACGCGACCGGGCGGGATTCCGGCGCTCCATGCGACTGACCAGCGAACTGGCGCTGGCGACGGCGCTGGCGCTCTCGCTGGCCATCCTGCTGGCGGGGGGAGCGGCGGTCCACGCCCTGACCAGCCTGCCGGCGGTGCGCGATTCGGCCGCGCTGCACCTGCCCTGGGCGGCGCTGTACGTGCTGCTGTCGGTGGCGGCGTTCCAGCTCGACGGCGTGTTCATCGGCACCACGCGCACGCGCGAGATGCGCAACGCGGCGCTGCTGTCGACGACGGTGTTCCTGCTGCTGGCGTGGCCGGCGACCAGGGCCTGGGGCAACCACGGGCTCTGGGCCGCGTTCGTGGCGTATGTCGTGGCGCGCGCGGTCGCGCTCTGGCCCCATCTCCGCCGGCTGCAGGCGCGGCTGCCGGCGGGCTGAGCGCGGCGTCAGCGCCACGGGTCACGCGGCATTGATCCGGCATCGGCAAAGGTGGACGCCCGATTTCTCCGAGGACGCCTGCATGACGATGGTTCCCAACGATGCCCTGGTCGTCGTGGCCGACGGCGGCAACGCACGCCTGTTCCGCAACCGTGGCGACGAGCGCGCGCTGTCGCTGCACCAGGTGGAGTTGCGCGAGCTGGTGAACATGGACGACGACGGTCCGGCCGGCAGCATGCCGCACGAATCCACCGGCGCCCAGATCGACGAGGCCACCTTCGCCAAGCAGCTGGCCCTGGCACTCAACGATGGCGCGCTGAAGCAGGCGTTCGCGCACCTGGTGCTGGTGGCCGATCCGACCACGCTCGGGCGCATGCGGCCGCTGCTGCACAAGGAGGTCCAGCAGCGCCTGCTGCTGGAGGTGCCGAAGACGCTGACCAACTCGCCACTGCCCGATATCGAAGCGGCCCTGCGCGGCCCCGCGGCCTGATGGCCACGGACGCGGACGCCGGCAGCTACCAGGGCGGCTATGCCGCCGATGAGCCGGTGCGCAGCGACCTCGACGCGATGGAGGGCACGCTGCTGCTGGAGTTCGGCGCGCCCTGGTGCGGCCACTGCCAGGCGGCGCAGCCCGCGCTGCGGGCGCTGCTGTCGCGACGCTGGAACGTCCGCCACCTCAAGATCGAGGACGGGCGCGGCCGCCCGCTGGGACGTTCGTTCGGAGTGAAGCTGTGGCCGACGCTGGTGCTCGTGCGCTCGGGAATGGAGCTGGTGCGCGTGGTGCGGCCGGTGGCCGATGCGGACCTGGAGCCCCTGCGCGACGCGCTCGCGCGCACGCCCTGAAAGGCCTCGTGCGCGCCCGGGCTCAGCCCCGCGGCGCGTTCCAGGCGGCGATGTCGGCGGCCACGCAGGCCGGCCGGCGCGGCGGCTGCATCCACTGCGCGTGCCAGGGCGACAGGTCCTCGCCGCCGGCCGCATCGCGATCCGTGCGGGCCAGGTCCACCAGCCGGCCGATGGTGCCTGCATCGAGCGGATGCCACGCGGCCACGCGCAGGCCGCCGTCGCCACCGCGTGCGGCCGCGGCCAGCAGCACGTCGTCGCGCACGAGCGCGACCACGCCTTCCGCCGCCGGGAGCGGCCCGATGTCGATCCGCCAGCCTTCGCCGTCCACCGCGACCAGCGCGCGCCCGTCGTCGCCCGCCACCAGCTCGGACAGCCGGGCCATGGCCGGCGCCAGGCGCTGCCAGTCGGCCGCCTGCGCCGCCCGCAGCTGCAGGCCGCGCAGCATGTCGATGAGCGGCAGCCCGCCGTCGTCGTTGGCCACCGCCGCCTGGAACACCGGCAGCGCGACGGGATAGGGGATGGCGGGCAGGCCGAGGACGTCGAGGGCGTCGGCCGCGGGATGGAGTTCGATCATCTGGTGCATGGCGCCTATTGTCCCCGTCTTCGTCTCATCCGGCGTGACTGCGGCATGACGCCCTGATGTGCGACGGCGATTGACAGCGCCACGAAAAACGGCCCCGCTTTCGCGGGGCCGCCGGTATCGCGATCGACTGGCCGGTCAGTGGCCGGACGAGGCGTCGATGCCTTCCTTGCTGTCGAAGATCGTCGCGTCGGCCTCGCCGGTGACGGTGAGGAACCCGGCCAGGCCCTTCTCGGCGCGCGACAGCGCGTGGTCGACCAGGATGTACTTGCCGGGGTAGTCGACCTTGAACTCCACCATGGTCGCGCCGCCCGGGGGCACCAGCGTGGTCTGCACGTCCTTCAGCGGCGGGCTGGTGAACGAGGCCAGGTCGTAGACCCGGTCGAACACTTCGCCGATCAGGTGGAAGCTCGAGACCAGGTTCGGGCCGCCGACGCCGAAGAAGATGCGGACCTCGTCACCCACCACGGCTTCCATGTTGAAGGTCTTGGTCAGCGCGTTCATCGAACCGTTGAACATCAGGTGCTCGGGCTTCTCGTCGAGCAGCTTGTCGACCGAGAACTCCTGCAGGCCGCTGGAGCCGTGCTTCTGCGCGGTGTAGAGCTCGCCCTGCATGACGTAGTACTCCTTGTCGACCTTGGGCAGGCCGCCCTCGGGCTCGACCAGGATCATCCCGTACATGCCGTTGGAGATGTGGTGGGCGATCATCGGCGTGGCGCAGTGGTAGACGAACAGGCCCGGGTGCAGCGCCTTGAAGGTGAAGCTCTTGGTCTCGCCGGGGCGCACCTGGGTCACCGCCGCGCCGCCGCCGGGGCCGGTCACGGAGTGGAAGTCGACCGAGTGGATGTTGATGCTGTCCTCGGCGTTCTTCAGGTTGATGGTGACCGTGTCGCCCTGGCGGATGCGCAGCAGCGGGCCAGGCACCGTGTTGTCGAAGGTCCAGTAGCGATAGGTGCTGCCGTCGGAGAGCTTGCCTTCCACTTCCGTGGTCAGCAGGTCGTAGGTGATGTGCTTGGGCGCGCGGTCGCCGACCGGCTCGCCGACCTGGGCCGGATCCTTGGCGACGTCGATCGCGGTGCTGACGACTTCCTTGACGTCGCCGACGATCAGCTTGCCGGCCATGCCCGCGAGCTTGTGTCCGGGGATCGTGCACAGGTACTCGAAGGTGCCGCCCTTGGTGGCGCGGAACACGATCGTGGTGGCGGCGCCTTCGCCGATCACCTGGTCGGACTGGGCGCCGAAGTCGGGCACGGCGATGTCATGCATGGCGCCGTCGGCGTTGGTCAGGGTGATCGCGACCACCGCGCCCTCGGGTACGCGCAGGTCGGGGTTGACCTGGTCCTTGATGGCGCCGGCGTTGCCGATGAACACCATCTGCCCGTCCTGGATGGCGGTGCGGAGGCTGAAGTTGACGTCGGCGACGGGCGTGACCGAGGACGGCCCCTGCGCGGCGACGTCCTGCGGGATGAAGCCGCCGGCGGCGGCGAGGGCGAACAGCAGTACCAGGTTTCTCATGGCGTGTTTTCCTAGCGGGTTAAACGGAGCTGGTGGGCATCGGAGGTGGTGCTCCTTCGCCGATGGGCTGCACGTTAGTCGCGCGCCGGAGAGGCGGCCATGACCTGGATCAAGCGCATACGCGCTGGTACGGAAATGCCGCCTGCTTGACCTGCGTCAGGGGTCCGGGAGCCACCTGTCGGGATAATCCAGGGCACGATGAACGCGCGTGCATTCCAGGCTTGGACGGGACGGCTGGCACTGCTGGCACTGCTGCTCCTGGTGGCCGTGCCGACCGCATCGCGCTTCGTGCACGCGGCGCATGGCACCGCCCACGTCCACGCCCTGGCGTCCACGATCCCGCATGGCCATGCGCACGGCGCGCTCCCCGTCGAGGGCTTGCGGCCGGACGGCCGTGCACCGCTCCGGCCGGCACCCGGCGACGCCGACTGCGACTATTGCCCGCTGCTGTCGGCGCTGCTGGCGCCGGTCGCGCTGCCGTTCCCTGCGCACATCCCGCCGCGGCTGCACGCGGCGATCCCGTGGCCCGCGTCGCCGCGGCTTCCATGGCTGCATCCCAGCGGGCTCGGGTCCCGCGGTCCGCCGCTGCACGGCTGACGACCGCCACGCGCGCCGGCGACGGCGCGCGCACTTCCCCGAATCCCCCTGTCCCATGGAGCTACCGCCATGTCGGTCCCGTATTGCCCCGCGATCCGCTCGTCCTGCCTCTGCCTCGCCATCGTGGCTGCGCTCGCCAGCCCGGTCCTGTCCGCCAACGACCTTGCCGCCGACGATGCCGCGGCCTCGGCCGAGGCAACGCGCACCGTCGACTTCGATGCGATGGTGGTCACCGCCGCCGCGCCGGTGTCCGCGCTCACCTGGGAAACCAGCCCGAAGCTTCCGCGCCAGCCGGTCCCGGCCAGCGACGGCGCCGACTACCTCAAGACCATCCCGGGCTTCAGCACCGTGCGCAACGGCGGCAGCAACGGCGATCCGGTGCTGCGCGGCATGTTCGGCTCGCGCCTGAACCTGCTCACCAACGACGGCGCCATGCCCGGTGCCTGCCCTTCGCGCATGGACAACGCCATGTCCTACATCGCGCCGGAAACCTATGACGCGCTGGTGGTCACCAAGGGTCCGCAGACGGTGCTCTGGGGTCCGGGCGCGTCGGCGGGCACGGTGCGCTTCGAGCGCGACCGCGAGTACTACGCCGAGCCCGCCTGGAAGCTCGCCGCCAGCGCGCTCGCCGGCAGCTGGGGCCGCAACGACCAGGTGGTCGACGCGACCTACGGCGCGCCGCTGGGCTATGCACGCATCAGCGCCAACCGCTCCGAGTCCGGCGACTACGACGACGGCAACGGCGACCGCGTCGGCTCGGCCTGGAAGAAGTGGAACGCCGACCTCGCGCTCGGCTGGACCCCGGACGAGGACACGCTGCTGGAGCTCGGCATCGGCATCGGCGACGGCCAGGCGCGCTACGCCACGCGCGGCATGGACGGCAGCCAGTTCGACCGCAGCAACTACAGCCTGCGCTTCGAGAAGGAGAACATCGGCATGGGCGCGCTGCAGGAACTCGAGGCCAGCGTCTACCACAACGTCGCCGACCACGTGATGGACAACTACAGCCTGCGCGAGCCGAACCCGCAGGGCTCGATGCCGATGCCCATGGCCTCCAACGTCGAGCGCAGCACCAGCGGTGGACGTGCCGCCGCCACGTGGCGCGGCGCCGCGTTCGAACTCGTCACCGGCATCGACGCCATGGACAGCCGCCACCGCCGCCGCAGCGCGATGGGCCGCGGCGCCTACCTGGCGGTGCCGTGGACGGTGGACGCGCGCTTCGACAACCTCGGCGTGTTCGCCGAGGGCACCTGGTTCCAGGGCGAGCGCGACCGCTGGATCGCCGGCGCGCGCGTGGATCGCGCCGGCGCCGAGGACGAACGCACGACGGTGGCCGGCGGGCACGGCGGCCAGGCGATGCCGAATCCGACCGCGGGCATGTCGCGCGAGGAGACGCTGAAGGCGGGCTTCGTCCGCTTCGAGCGGGACGTCGACAGCTCGCTGAGCTGGTACGCCGGCATCGGCCACACCGAGCGCATGCCCGACTACTGGGAGCTGTTCTCGGCCAACATGGGCCCGATGGGCGCGGCCAACGCCTTCGCCGGCCTCGACACCGAGAAGACCACCCAGCTCGACGTCGGCCTGCAGTACCGCGGCGAGCGCTTCGACGCCTGGATCTCGGCCTACGCCGGGCGCGTCGACGACTTCATCCAGTTCCGCTACATGGACACGATGATGGGCAAGCGGTCGATGGTGTCCAACATCGATGCGCAGACCAGCGGTGCCGAGTTCGGCGTCGAATACCGGCCGGACGAGGACTGGACGCTGGGCGGCAGCCTCGCGTATGCCCGCGGCAAGGACCGCGACAGCGGCCGCCCGCTGCCGCAGATGCCGCCGATGGAAGGCCGCTTCAGCGCCGACTGGGACAACGGCACCTGGTCGGCCGGCGCGCTGGTCCGCGTGGTCGACGGCCAGGACCGCGTCGCCGAGGGCTATGGCAACGTGGTCGGGCAGGACATCGGCCCCAGCGCCGGCTTCGCCACGCTCGCGCTCAACGCCGGCTACCGCTTCGCCAGCGGCGTGCAGCTGACCGCCGGCGTCGACAACCTGTTCGACCGCGCCTACAGCGAGCACCTCAACCTCGCCGGCAACGCCGACTTCGGATACCCGGCCGACGCGGTGCGGATCAACGAGCCCGGCCGGACGGCCTGGCTGCGGGTGGGCTACAGCTGGTGAGGCCCCGGGGCGGGGAGGCACGCGGGCTGGAGTCGCCGCGTGCCGATCCTGCCAGCGAGCTGCCGCCGCTGCTGGAGCGCGAGCTCCGCAACCTGCACGACTGCCTCTCGCGGCCCGTGTCCGCGTCGCCGTCGCCGTCCCGCGCGTGGGCGCAGGGACGACTCCCGGGTGCTGGCGCAGCCTCAGCCCGCCACGGCGGGCAGGACCTCGCGCACGCGCTCCAGCGGACGCGCCAGGCGCACGCCCAGGGCGGTTTCGACGAACGGCCGCTCGATGAGGATCGGTTCGCGCACCATCGCGTCCAGCAGCGCGTCGTCGTCGAGCATGGGATCGTCGAGGCCGAGCTCGGCGTAGACCGCTTCCTTGCGGCGGATCGCGTCGCGCACGCCGATGCCGGCGGCGGCGACGAGTGCGGCCAGGCGTTCACGCGTGGGCGGCGTCCGCAGGTACTCGATGACTTCCGGTTCGATGCCGGCCTCGCGGATCAGCGCGAGCGCGTTGCGCGAGGTGCTGCAGCGGGGGTTGTGGTAGATCACGGCGTGCATGGGGGCTCCTGCGATGCGCCACGGCCGCGCGGCGCGGGACGCCAATGTAGTCGCTCGCGGCCCGCGTTGCGCCGCCGTCGCCGCTTGCGCCATGATCGGGCGCAGTCCTGGGAGGAGGGTTCCGATGTTCGATCGCATGCAGTGCAACGGGGTGTCCGGATGAGCCTGGAGATCGTGCCGGTCTGGAAGCGGGTGACGCCGGAGCTGTCTTCGGAGCTGATCGCGATGTGGGCGCGCAACCGCGCGCTGCCGGATCCGACGAAGGCGGCCGAGCGCGCGGCGCAGGCCGTGGCGGTCGGGCGCGACACGGAGACCGGCGCGCTGTGGGGCGTCGGCACCGCGGTGCTGGGCATCGTGCCGTCCTTCGGCCAGCCGACGTACCTGTACCGGCAGTTCTTCGACGTCGGCGCGCGCGGCCTGAAGCAGACCATGCCCTTCCTCAATTGCATCCGCGAAACGCTCGAGGCCTACAACGCCTCGCTGCCGAAGCCGGAGTCGGTGGGGGTGATGATCGAGCTGCAGAACGACGAGATGGCGCAGCGCTACCGCGACATGTTCGAGGAAGAGGCGCGCGCGCACTTCATCGGCTGGTCGCCCCGCGGCCGCCAGCTGCGCATGATGTACTTCAAGGGCGCGAAGATCATGCTGGCGCCCGACGCGGTGCCGAGGCAGCGGCCGACGGGTCCCTGAACGCGGCGGCGCGCCGCCGCGCCGCCCGCGTTTCACCGCGTCGCCACGCCCCGGGTCGGATCGTGTCTCCTCCCACCCACGAGGGCACGCACCATGGCACGCGGAACCCATGACCAGGCGCAGCTGCACGAGCTGCTGTACCAGGGGCTCGAGACCGAGCTCGGCGGCGAGCAGATCTACCTGAAGGCGATCGAGTGCGCGGTCAACGACGGCCTGCGCAAGGAATGGACCGAATACCTCGAAGAGACGCGCATGCACCAGCAGGTGCTGATGTCGGTCTTCGAGCAACTCGGGCTCGACCCCGCCGCCCGCACGCCGGGGCGCGACGTGGTCGCGCACCACGGCAAATCGCTGGTGAAGGCGATGGAGCTGGCGCAGGCCGCCGGCGACCCCGCGGCCGCCGAGCTGGTCGCGGCGGAATGCGTGGTGCTGGCCGAAACCAAGGACCATCTCAACTGGGAGCTGGTCGGCTACGTCGCGAAGAAGGCCACCGGCGACGTGGGCAAGGCGCTCAGGGAGGCCTACGAGCAGGTGGAACAGCAGGAAGACCATCACCTGTACCACACCAAGGGCTGGTGCCGGGAGCTGTGGCTGAAGTCGCTCGGGCTGCCGGCGGTGCTGCCGCCGCCCGAGGAGGTCAAGAAGGTGGAAACCGCCATCGGTGCCGCGCGCGCGGAGAACGCGCGCGACCAGATGCGCAAGCGCTGACGGCGATGTCGGCGGCGCGCCGTGACCCTGGCGGCCCCGGCGCGCCGCGCGCCCGGAGGCGTCCCCGCGCTATGCGGGACGCAGCAGGCGCAGGCCGAACCAGTCGCGCGGATCGTTCCAGGCCGCGGCCACGCGCAGGCCGGCATCCGCGGCCAGCGCCGCGATGCGGGCGTCGGTGTACTTCTGGCTCTGCTCGACGTGCATCTCTTCGCCCTGCGCGAACGCGAAGCGGCGGCCGTCCACGGTGACCACCTGCGCGCGCAGGCTTTCGAGCGTGGTCACGATGCGGCCCTCGTCGCGCAGGTAGCGGGCGCGGTGCGCGAACGATGCCGGGTCGAAGTCGCTGCCGACATCGCGGTTGAGCCGGTGCAGCAGGTTGAGGGTGAACTCCGCGGTGACGCCGGCGGCGTCGTTGTAGGCGGCCTCGATGATGGCCGGATCCTTCTCGAGGTCGAGCCCGAGCAATGCCGCGCCGTTGGTGCCCATGGTGTCGCGCATGGCCGACAGCAGGCGCACCGACTCCTCGCGGGTGAAGTTGCCCAGCGTCGAGCCGGGGAAGAACACCAGCGCCGAATCCGCCTGGCGCGCCGGTGGCGGCAGCGGCACCGGGCAGGTGAAGTCGGCCAGCACCGGCAGCACCTCGAGGTCGCCGAACTCGCGGTCGAGCCGCTCCGCGCTCGCGGCCAGGGCCGAGCGCGAGATCTCGATGGGCGTGTAGGCGACCGGGTCTTCGAGCGCGTCCAGCAGCAGGCGCGTCTTGCGGCCGCTGCCGCTGCCATACTCCACCACGTGCACGCGCGGGCCGGCGGCGCGCGCGATGTCGGCGCCGTGCTCGGCCAGCATCGCCAGCTCGACCCGCGTCGGGTAGTACTCCGGCTGGCGGGTGATGGCCTCGAACAGCTCCGAGCCGCGCTGGTCGTAGAAGTACTTCGACGGCAGCCGCTTCGGCGTGGCGGCCAGGCCGCGCAGGACGTCGCCGGCGATGTCGTCGTCGCTGGGATGGAGGTCGGTGATGCGGAGCGGCGTGGTCAATCGGGATCCTTTGCCAGCCTGAGGCCGGAGAACTGCCAGCGCGAGGGTGGCGCGAAGAAGTTTCGGTAGGTCGCGCGCGCATGCCCTGGCGGCGTCGCGCAGCTGCCGCCGCGCAGTACCTGCTGGCCGCTCATGAACTTGCCGTTGTACTCGCCGAGCGTGCCGGGCAGGGGGCGGAAGCCGGGATACGGCGCGTAGGCGCTCGAGGTCCATTCCCAGCAGCGGCCTCGGCCGGCGAGGCCGGGCGCGGCGGTTTCCCATTCGGCCTCGGTGGGCAGGCGCGCACCCGCCCAGCGTGCGAAGGCGTCGGCTTCGTAGAAGCTGACGTGGCGCACGGGCGCGTCGGGATCGCGCTCGCGCCAGCCGGCGAGGGTGAACTCGCGCGTGCCGTCGGCGTGCCAGTACAGCGGCCGCTGCCAGCCGGCGCGCTGCGCGTGCTCCCAGCCATCGCTGAGCCACAGCGCCGGGGTGCCGTAGCCGCCATCGGAGACGAAGGCGGCGTACTCCGAGTTGCCCACGGGACGCGCGGCGATCGCGTGCGCGGGCACCAGCACGCGGTGGCGGGGGCTTTCGTTGTCATAGGCGAAGCCGCTGCCGGCGGTCGGCCATGGCGCGGCGCCGATCCAGTCGATCGCCTCGTCGCGGGCCAGCCAGTCCGGACCGGTGCCGGACTGGGCGTCCATGGAAGGCGGGGCGCAGTCCGGCGCGGAGGCGGCATCGAAGCAGGCCGGCTGCAGCGGATTGCACCAGAACGCGTGCTTGATGTCGGTCAGCAGCAGCTCCTGGTGCTGCTCCTCGTGGTGGGTGCCCAGCAGGAGCACGTCCAGCGCCGCTTCATCGACATCGTCCCGCTCCAGGCGTTCGAGCAGACGATCGTCGATGCGTCGGCGCCAGTCGAGCACCTCGGCCAGCGTCGGTCGCGACACCAGGCCGCGCTCGGCGCGGGCGTGGCGCTCGCCGGCGCCGACGTAGTAGCTGTTGAACAGGTAGTCCCAGCCGGCAGGCATCGCCGAGGCTGCGTCGCCGAGCACGAAGCGCGAGAAGAACCAGGTCGTGTGCGCGAGATGCCACTTTGCCGGGCTGGCGTCGGGCATCGACTGCAGCTGCGCGTCCTCGGGGGAGAGCGGCGCGGCCAGGGCCAGGGTACGTGCACGGACCTGCGAGTAACGGGTGGCGAGGGCGGACGCCATGCCCGCAGCATACGCGCTGCCGCGCGGTCCTTCCGGGCGCGCGGCAGCGTGCACGATGGTGTCCTGCACGCTTGCCACTCAGGCCAGCGTCCGCAGCTTCGGCTCGCGCGCCCACTGCCGCGTCTTCGCCACGGCGACGAAGCCCTTCGCATCGCCGGCCTCGACGGTTCCCGCGTCCCGGCCGACGCCGCCGGCCTTGAGCAGCGGCGCCGCGCCGGCATCGGAAGCGATCGCCTTGAGATGCGCCCAGGCATTGGACACGAAGTCGACCGCGGCGGATTCCTTCGCGAGCTTCTTTCCCGCGGCCTCGGACAGCAGCACCGCGACCGCATCGAACACCTGCGACGGGGTGCCCGCGAGCTGGCCGTCGGCGGCCTGCTTCTTCCCATCGGACAGCACGGCACCGCCCAGCTTCGGCGCCACCAGCCTGACGGTCGCGCCAGCGGCCTCCGCGGCCTTGCGCAGCGCCTTCAGCGCCGCGGCATCGCTGCCTTCGTCGAAAAGGATGCCCACGCAGCGCCCCTTCAGCGTGTCCTTCATGCGGCCGATGATGCGCACCTCCGGCGCCGGGGGCAGGTCCTGCGCCGGCATCGCCGCCGGGGGTGCCGGCGGCAGCGCGTCCATGCCCAGTCCGTCGGCCACGCGGGTGGCGAGCGCCTCGTCGACGTGGCGCAGCTGGCCGACCATGCGCTCGCGCACCTTCGGCGTCTCCACCTTCGACAGCTCGAACACCAGCGCCGACGCCAGGTGCGCCTGTTCGGGCGCCTCCAGGCTGCGGAAGAACATGCGCGCCTGGCTGAAGTGGTCGGCGAAGCTTTCCGGACGCAGCCGACCCTTGGCGCCATCGTCGGCCGAGGCGTGGCTGCGGAACCCGGCCGGCGCGTCGGCGCGCGGGCTGTCCTCCTGCAGCGAGCTCGGCTCGTAGTTCACCCGTCCGCGCGGCACCTGCATCTGCATGTGGCCGTCGCGCTGGTGGTTGGCAAAGGGGCACTTCGGCTGGTTGATCGGGATCTGGTGGAAGTTGGGGCCGCCCAGGCGGATCAGCTGGGTGTCGAGGTAGGAGAACAGCCGCCCCTGCAGCAGCGGGTCGTTGCTGAAGTCGATGCCGGGCACGAGGTTGGCAGGGCAGAACGCCACCTGTTCGGTCTCGGCGAAGAAGTTGTCCGGCCAGCGGTCGAGCACCATGCGTCCGACCACCTGCAGCGGCACCAGCGACTCGGGGATGATCTTGGTCGGGTCGAGGTGGTCGAAGGGGAAGGCCTCGGCCTCTTCTTCGGTGAACAGCTGCACCGCCAGCGTCCAGGCCGGGAAGTCGCCGGCCTGGATCGATTCGAACAGGTCGCGGCGGTGGTAGTCGTTGTCGGCGGCCTGCAGCTTCACCGCCTCGTCCCAGACCGTGGACTGGACGCCGAGCTCCGGCCGCCAGTGGAACTTGACGAAGGTGCTGCGGCCTTCGCCATCGAGCAGGCGGAAGCTGTGCACGCCGAAGCCTTCCATCATGCGCAGCGAACGCGGGATGGTGCGGTCGCTCATCGCCCACATGATCATGTGCATGGACTCGGGCGTGAGCGAGATGAAGTCCCAGAACGTGTCGTGGGCGCTGGCCGCCTGGGGAAACGCGCGGTCGGGCTCCATCTTCACTGCGTGCACCACGTCCGGGAACTTCATCGCGTCCTGGATGAAAAACACCGGGATGTTGTTTCCGACCAGGTCGAAATTGCCTTCCGCGGTGTAGAACTTCACCGCGAAGCCACGCACGTCGCGCGGCGTATCCACCGAACCGGCGCCGCCCGCCACCGTGGAAAAGCGCGCGAACACCGGCGTACGCGTGCCGACGTCGGTGAACAGCTGCGCCCGGCTGTACCGCGCCAGCGATTTCGTCAGCTCGAAGTAACCGTGCACAGCGGAGCCACGCGCATGCACGATGCGCTCCGGGATGCGCTCGTGGTCGAAGTGGGTGATCTTCTCGCGGAGGATGAAGTCCTCCAGCAGCGTGGGGCCACGGGGGCCCTGCTTCAGCGAGTTCTGGTTGTCGGCGATGACCACGCCCTGGTTGGTGGTCAGCGGCGGGCGCTTGCCGCCGGCCTGCTGCTGGTACTCGCCGCCGTTGCCCCGGGGGGCATCGAATTCAGGGTCCGCGCCCGCGGACCGGCCCACGCTGCCGGCCGGTTTCGCTTTCGGAGCCTTGGTCGCGGTGGGTGGCTGCGCGCCGGGCGGGGTGGTCGTGGGGGTACGGGGCCTGGCCATGCGCTGCTCCTTCGCGGGGGAGCAGGCATGGTGTGGGCTGCGGCGTAAAGCCGACGTGGCGGCAGCTGCGGGGAGGCTTACACCACGTCCGGCTCGCTGAACGCCTCCGGCTGGTCCTCGGCCGAGCCGATCGGGATGCAGCTGCAGAACACGTTCTTGTCGCCGTGCACGTTGTCCACGCGCGCCACCGGCGGCCAGTACTTCTGCAGGCGCAGCGAGGGCAGCGGGAACACGGCCAGTTCGCGCGGGTAGGCGTGGGTCCACTCGCTGGCCGACACCTGGGCGGCGGTGTGCGGGGCGTGCTTGAGCGGGTTGTCCTCGCGGTCCAGGCGGCCGTCCTCGATCGCGCGGATCTCCTCGCGGATCTGGATCATCGCGTCGATGAAGCGGTCGAGCTCGTGCAGGCTCTCGCTCTCGGTCGGCTCCACCATCAGCGTGCCCGAAACCGGGAAGCTGAGCGTGGGCGCGTGGAAGCCGAAGTCGATCAGGCGCTTGGCCACGTCCTCGGCGCCGACGCCGGTGGCATCCTTCAGCGGGCGCAGGTCGAGGATGCACTCGTGCGCGACCAGTCCGTTGCGGCCGGTGTACAGGGTCGGGTAGTGCGGCTCCAGCCGCTTCGCCACGTAGTTGGCGTTGAGCAGCGCCACCTGGGTGGCGCGGCGCAGGCCTTCGGCGCCCATCATCACGATGTACATCCAGCTGATCGGCAGGATGCTGGCCGAGCCGTGGGTGGCCGCGGACACCATGCCGACCTCGCCCTCGCCGCCGAACGCGCGCGGCAGGAACGGCGCCAGGTGCGACTTCACCGCGCAGGGACCGACGCCGGGGCCGCCGCCGCCGTGCGGGATGCAGAAGGTCTTGTGCAGGTTGAGGTGGCTGACGTCCGAGCCCCACTTGCCGGGCCGGGCGACGCCGACCAGCGCGTTCATGTTGGCGCCGTCGGTATAGACCTGGCCGCCGTGGGCGTGGACGATCTCGCAGATCTCGACCACGTCCTCCTCGAACACGCCGTGCGTGGACGGGTAGGTGATCATGATCGCGGCCAGGCGGTCGGAGTACTTCTCCGCCTTGGCGCGGATGTCCTCGACGTCGACGTTGCCGTTGGCGTCGCAGCGGGTCACGACCACGGTCATGCCGACCATCTGCGCCGAGGCCGGGTTGGTGCCGTGCGCGGACTCGGGGATCAGGCAGATGTCGCGGTGGCCCTCGCCCTTCGAGGCCAGGTAGGCGCGGATCGCCAGCAGGCCGGCGAATTCGCCCTGGGCGCCCGAGTTGGGCTGGAAGCTGACCGCGTCGTAGCCGGTGATCTCGGCCAGCATCGCCTCCAGGCCGTCGATCAGTTCCCTGTAGCCCTCGACCTGGTCGGCCGGTGCCAGCGGATGGATCTGGCCGAACTCCGGCCAGGTGATCGGGATCATCTCGGCGGTGGCGTTGAGCTTCATGGTGCACGAGCCCAGCGGGATCATCGTGCGGTCCATGGCCAGGTCCTTGTCGGCCAGGGCGCGCATGTAGCGCAGCAGTTCGTGCTCGCTGTGGTGGGTGTTGAACACCGGATGGGTCAGGAACTTCGTGCTGCGCGGCAGGCCGGCCGGCAGGGCGTCGGCAGTGGCGGCGTCGAGCGCGTCGATGTCGTCCACGGCGCCGCCGAACAGCGCGGCCAGCGCGGCCACGTCCTCGCGGGTCGTGGTTTCGTCGAGGCTGATGCCGACGCTGCCGGCGTCGATCGCGCGCAGGTTGATGCGCGCCTCGCGCGCCTTCGCGTGCACGGCCGCGGCGTCGATGCCGGTGACGTGCAGGGTGTCGAAGAAGTCGTCGCCGACGGTGGCGCCGGCCTGGCGCAGCGCCGCGGCCAGGATCGCGGTGAAGCGGTGCACGCGGCGCGCGATGCGGGTCAGGCCTTCGGGACCGTGGTAGACGGCGTACATCGACGCCATCACCGCCAGCAGCACCTGCGCGGTGCAGATGTTGGAGGTCGCCTTCTCGCGGCGGATGTGCTGCTCGCGGGTCTGCAGGGTCAGGCGGTAGGCGGGATTGCCCTCGGCGTCGACGGACACGCCGATCAGGCGGCCCGGCATCGAGCGCTTGAACGCGTCGCGGCAGGCCATGTAGCCGGCGTGCGGGCCGCCGAAGCCGAAGGGCACGCCGAAGCGCTGGGTGTTGCCGACCACGATGTCGGCGCCCCATTCGCCGGGCGCCGCGATCACGGTCAGCGCCAGCAGGTCGGCGGCCACGGTCACCACGCCCTGGCGCGCGTGCACGGCCTCGGCCACGGCGCGGTAGTCGTGGATGCGGCCGAAGGTGTCGGGGTACTGCAGCAGCACGCCGTAGCTGTCGACGGTGGCGGCGTCGGCGTCGTCGCCCACGTGCAGCTCGATGCCCAGGCCGCCGGCGCGCGTGCGCAGCACCTCGAGCGTCTGCGGATGCACGTTCTTCGACACGAAGAACACGTTGGACTTCGACTTCGCCGAGCGCTTGGCCAGCGTCATCGCCTCGGCGGCCGCGGTGGCCTCGTCGAGCAGCGAGGCGTTGGCGATCTCCATGCCGGTCAGGTCGGCCAGCATGGTCTGGAAGTTGATCAGCGCTTCCATGCGGCCCTGCGAGATCTCCGCCTGGTAGGGCGTGTAGGCCGTGTACCAGGCCGGGTTCTCGAGGATGTTGCGCAGGATGACGTTGGGGACATGGGTGCCGTAGTACCCCTGTCCGATGAAACTGCGGAAGACGGTGTTGCGGTCGGCGACGGCGCGGATCTTCGCCAGCGCGTCGACCTCGGTCATCGGCGGCGGCAGGGCGAGCGCGGCGGCCGAACGGATCGAGCCGGGCACGATGGCGTCGGTCATGGCGTCGAGCGAGTCGTGGCCGACCACGCCGAGCATGTGCGCGATCTCGGCGTCGTTGGGGCCGATGTGGCGCGAGACGAAGGCGTCGTGGTGCTCGAGCGAGCGGAGGGAGGCGGGCTTGGACATGGCGGTCGGGACTCTGGCGGGCGCGGGAGGGCCGCGTGCACGCACGCGGGGCGCCCCTCTGTCCTTTTGCCTGAGAGTTCGGGACGGGCGCGAGCCTGTCCCATGCACCTTCGGCGCCGGGTTTGACCGGTCTCTCCAGAGTTGTCCCCACCGGCGGTACGTGGGCCTGAGCGATTACGGGCGTTGCGCCTTCGGCAGCCGTCCCGGTGGACCGGGGGCGGCTTCTCCCGCTGGAGGGTCTAGCGACGGCGATTATAGCCCGCAGCTCCTTCGCAGGAGCGGCCATGGCCGCGACATGCCGTGCCGCGGGTCCTGGTCGCGGCCATGGCCCCTCCTGCAGGAGGGCGGGCGGTATCCTTGTCGGCCCGCCCCCGTCCGCGCCGGCCTCCGTGCCGGCGCTTGCCCATGCCTCCGCACCTCCCCAAGTCCATGGGCCGCCTGGCCCTGCTGCTGGCCGGCCTGTCGATGTTCGGCCCGTTCTCGATCGACGCCATCTTCCCGGCGTTCCCGGCCATGGGCGCCTCGCTGGGCGCCGACAAGCTGGCGATGCAGCAGACCATCAGCGCCTACCTCGTGGCCTATGCCGCGATGAGCCTGGTGCACGGCCCGCTGTCGGATGCGCTGGGCCGGCGGCGGGTGATCCTGGCCGGCCTGCTCGTGTTCACCGCCGCCTCGGTGGGCTGCGCGCTGGCCGACGACCTGGCGACGATGCTGGTGTTCCGCGCGCTGCAGGGCCTGTCCGCGGGCGTGGGCCTCATCGTGGGGCGCGCGGTGATCCGCGACGTGCTGCACGGCGACGACGCGCAGCGACTGATGAGCCAGGTCTCGATGATCTTCGGCATCGCGCCGGCGATCGCGCCGGTGATCGGCGGCTGGATCCTGGGCTGGGGCGACTGGCACGACATCTTCTGGTTCCTGGTCGGCTTCGCCGCGCTGCTGTTCGCGGCCACCTGGGCCTGGCTGCCGGAAACCCATGCGCCGGAGCACCGCAGGGCGCTGGCGCCGCGCGGCATGCTGCGCGACTACCTGTCGATCTTCGCCAACCGGCGCTTCCAGCGCCTCGCGGCGGCCGGTGCGCTCAACTTCGCGGCGCTGTTCCTCTACATCGCGTCGGCGCCGGCCTTCGTGCTCGACCTGCTGCGGCTGGACGAGCGCAGCTTCGCCTGGTTCTTCGCGCCGATGATCGGCGGGATGATGCTCGGCGCCTTCACCTCCGGCCGGGTCGCGGGGCGGGTGGCGCACGCCACGCAGGTCAACATCGGCTTCGCCTGCTGCGGGCTGGCGGCGCTGGGGAACGTGGCCTACGGGCTCCTGGTCGACGTGCCGACCGTGCCCTGGGCGGTGCTGCCGATCGCGCTCAATGCGTTCGGGGTGGCGATGGTGTTCCCGGTGCTGACGCTGGCCATCCTCGACATGTATCCGCGGCAGCGGGGCTCGGCGTCGTCGCTGCAGGCGTTCACCAGCCTGGCCCTGAATGCGGTGGTGGCGGGCCTGTTGTCGCCGCTGGTCAGCGGCTCGACCGCGACGCTCGCGGTCGCGGCCGCGGCGTTCACCGTCGCCGGCTGGCTGGTCTGGCGGCTCGAGCGCCACCACGTGAAGCGGCTCCCGGCGGGCGAGGCCGTGCCGCCGGCGCCGGAGCCGCCCGGGCACGTCTGAGCGGCGCCGCCAAGGGAAAGGAGGCCGCGCGGGCGGGAGGGTCCGGGGCGCGCGGGGCGTCCAGGCCGCGGACGCGCCCGCCCGCCGTGGCCGTCAGCCCGCCGTGGCGTCTCCGGCCGCGTCGCCTTCGACCGCATCGCGGTCGACCGCGGGCGCTGCCGACGCCACGGGCGCCTGCCAGCCGCAGGTCTTGCCCTCGTTCTGCTCGACCAGCCATTCCTGCAGCGGCGCGAAGTACTCGAGCACCGCGGAGGCGTCCATGGTCTCGCCGCCGGTGAGCTCCTTCAGCGTCTGCTGCCAGGGCTGGCTGTTGCCCTTGGACAGCATCGCCCAGAACTTCTCGCCCGCCGCCTTGTTGCCGGCGAAGCTGCAGGCGTTGAGCGGACCCTGGTGGCCGGCGGCATCGCACAGCGCCTTGTAGAACTGGAACTGCAGCACGTGCGACAGGAAGTAGCGCGTGTACGGCGTGTTGCCCGGCACGTGGTATTTCGCGCCCGGGTCGAAGAACTCCTCGCCGCGCGGCGTCACCGGCGCCACGCCCTGGTAGCGCGCCTTCAGGTCCCACCACGCCTGGTTGTAGTTGTCCGGCGTGATCGAACCGTCGAACACGCCCCAGCGCCAGCGGTCGATCATCAGGCCGAAGGGCAGGAAGGCCACCTTGGACAGCGCCATGCGCATCTGCGCATTGATCAGCGCTTCCCGGCCGGGGGCGGCACCTTCGGCGAGGCCGATCGACTGCAGGTACTCCGGCGTCATCGACAGCACGATGGTGTCGCCGATGGCCTCGTGGAAGCCGTCGTGGGCGCCGTTCTGGAACAACGGCGGCTGCTGGCCGTAGGCCAGGTAGTAATAGACGTGCCCGAGCTCGTGGTAGATGGTGGTGAAGTCTTCCTCGTTGGGCTTGATGCACATCTTGGTGCGCACGTCGCTGGCGTCGGCGTTCATCTGCCAGGCGCTGGCGTGGCAGACCACGTCGCGGTCGCGCGGCTTGATGAACTGGGTCTTCTCCCAGTACGACTCCGGCAGCGCCGGCATGCCCAGCGAGGTGTAGAAGCCCTCGGCCTGGCGGGTCATGGCCTTCGCGTGCTCCAGCTGCGCCGCGCGCGCGACCTCGACGCGGCCGTCGGTGGGCAGCAGTGCGTTCTCGCGGGTCAGGCGCTCGTTGAGGCCCGCCTGGTACTGGCGCTCCAGCGCGCCGGTGACGTCGAGCTGGCTGGCGTTGGGGTAGGGCGCGAGCAGCGTCCAGAGGTTGCTCCAGTCCTGCTGCCACATGTTGCCCATCAGGTGCGCGGGCAGCATGCCGTTGACCGAACCCTTGCCGGGATACTCGGCCTCCAGGCGCGTGCGCGTATAGCAGTGCAGCTGCTCGTACAGCGGCTCGACCTGGTTCCAGAGGCGGTCGGTCTCGGTGGCGAGCTCGGCCGGCGTCATGTCGTAGCCGGCGCGCCAGAGCTCGCCGGCGTCGGCGAAGCCGAGGTCGCGCGCGCCCTCGTTGACCAGGGCGGCGAAGCGCACGTAGTCCTCGCGCATCGGCTGCGAGATCGTGTGCCAGCCCTGCCAGGCCTCGAGCTGGGCGTCGTAGTCGCGATCGTTGCGCAGCACGTCCTCGAGCTGGCCGAGCTGGCGGCAGCTGCGGGCCTCGCCCTCGCCGGTGCAGTACTCGCCGCGGCCGTAGGTGCCTTCCATCTTGCTGGCCAGCGCGGTGAGCTCGGACAGTTTGGCGGGGTCGCGCGGCGGCGGCATCGGCGTGCCGAGCTTGAGCAGCGCGATCGCGCGCTCGGTGGCCGGCGACATCTCCTTGCCCTCGAAGCGGCGCGACTGCTCCACCCACTGCTGGGTGCGCGCCAGGAAGCGCTCGTTGCCCTTGGACGCGACCAGTTCGCTGTCGCCGTTGCTGTATGTCGACGCGATCCACTGCGATGCCGTGTACTCCGGCATCAGCTGGGCGAACTCCTCGTTGACGCGGGCGATGAACTGGTCCGCCGTCTCCTTCTCCAGCTGGGCCTGCGACGGGCCGCCGTCGGGGCCGGGGGCGGTGGACGGCTCGCGGGAGCAGGCGGCAAGGACCAGGCCGGCGGCGACGGCGAGGGCAAGGCGGGTGCGTGGCTTCACGGTGCATCTCCGGTGGCGCCCGGGGGCGCGAACCCACGCAGGCTAGTAGGCGGGTGGCGCACCCGCAAGTGAGGTCGCGTCAGCCGGTGGGCAGGCCGCGTTCGGCCAGCCAGGCGCGCGCATCCCCGGCGTCGTGTTCGAACCAGGCGCGGGTGGAGCCAAGGCGGAAGGTGTAGCCCCAGGCGTCCATGTCGGCCATCAGCCGAGCGCTGCCAACCCCCGGTAGCTCATCCGCGAGCACGATCTGCAGGTAGCAGGTCGCGTCCTCCTCCGGCACCGAATCGGTGGCGTCGGTATGCACGAGCTCGCGGCGCTCGGGCGGCAGCACGATCAGGTGGCAGGCCTCGTGCAGCAGCGAGTGCACGGGCGTGTCGGCGCGGGCGTACACGCGCGCGCCGATGATCCCGGCCTCGGGCGCGCCCCAGTAGCTGCCGGGGATCGGCGCGTCGTCGTCGACGGCGACGAGCTCGAGCCCGTGGCGCGCGAGCAGTGCGGCGGCATCGCCGGGCGCGATGTCGCCCAGCCGGAGCACCCCCACGCCTTCGTCCACCTCCCCTGTAGGAGCAGCTACAGCTGCGACCACACCCCCCGCAGCTGTCTCCGGACCTGCGCCGGGAAGCGGGGTTGCGACGGTCGCAGCTGTAGCTGCTCCTACAGGAGCGGTGGGGGCGTGCGGCACGTGCTGCGCTCAGCCGGTGGCCGCGCGCTCGTCGGTCAGGGCGACGGTGATGTCGAGCACGTCGTGCTCGCCGTCCTTGGTCAGGTCCACCTTCACCGCGTCGACGTCGACGCTGACGTACTTGCGGATCACTTCAAGCAGCTCGCGCTGCAGCAGCGGCAGGTAGTCCGGCGCGCCGCGGCTCGAGCGCTCCTGGGCGACGATGATGCGCAGGCGCTCCTTGGCGATCGAGGCGGTGTTCTTCTTCGCCTTGAGGAAATCGAACATGCCCATGCCTCAACCCCCGAACAGCTTGCTGAAGAAACCCTTCTTCTCCAGCTGTGTGAACCGCATCGGGCGCTCTTCGCCGATGATGCGGGCGACGGCGTCGTCATAGGCCTGGCCGGCCTGCGACTCCAGGTCCAGGATCACCGGCTCGCCCTTGTTGGACGCGTTGAGCACGTCGCCCGACTCCGGGATCACGCCGATGGTCTTCAGGCCCAGCACTTCCTCCACGTCGGAGATCGACAGCATCTCGCCGGTCTCGACGCGGGCGGGGTTGTAGCGGGTCAGCAGCAGGTGCGACTTCACCGGCTCGCCGTTCTCGGCGCGGCGGGTCTTGGAGTCGAGCAGGCCGATGATGCGGTCGGAGTCGCGCACCGAGGACACCTCGGGGTTGACCACCACCACCGCCTGGTCGGCGAAGTACATCGCCAGGAACGCGCCCTTCTCGATGCCGGCCGGCGAGTCGCAGACGATGTAGTCGAAGCCGTCGTCGGCCAGCTCCTTCAGCACGCGCTCGACGCCTTCGCGGGTCAGCGCGTCCTTGTCGCGGGTCTGCGACGCGGCCAGCACGTAGAGGTTGTCGAAGCGCTTGTCCTTGATCATGGCCTGCTTGAGCGTGGCCTCGCCCTGGACGACGTTGACGAAGTCGTACACCACGCGGCGCTCGCAGCCCATGATCAGGTCGAGGTTGCGCAGGCCGACGTCGAAGTCGATGACCGCGACCTTCTTGCCGCGGCGCGCCAGCCCGCAGGCCAGGCTCGCGCTGGTGGTGGTCTTGCCGACGCCGCCCTTGCCGGACGTGACTACGATGATCTCGGCCAAAGTCTCTCTCCTGTGTGCGCGCTTCAATCGAGCGCTGCTATTTTCAGCTGGTCGCCGTCCAGCCAGACCTGCACGGCCTTGCCGCGAAGGTCGGCCGGAAGATCTTCCAGCACCTTGTAGTGTCCCGCGATCGCCACGAGTTCGGCATGGAACTCGCGGCAGAAGATGCGTGCCTTCGCGTTGCCCTGCGCGCCGGCCAGGGCGCGGCCACGCAGCGCGCCGTAGATGTGGATCGAGCCGTCGGCGATGACCTCGGCGCCGGCGCCCACGGCGGCCAGCACGGTGAGGTCGCGGTTGTCGGCATAGACCTGCTGGCCCGAGCGCACCGCGCTGGCCTGCATCAGGCCGGGTTCGCCGGCGCGTGCCGCGGTGGCGGTGGCGGCCGGCGCCGGCTCGGCCGCGCGCGGCGCGGGCGCCGGGGCAGGGCCTGCGTCCGCCGCCGGGCTGCCGCCCGCGGGTTCGTACTGGGCGCGGAACTTGGCCAGCAGCGGCAGGCCGAGTTCGACCGCGAGCCGTTCGTTCTCGCTGCTCCCCCAGGCCAGGGCCACCGGCAGGGCGCCGGCCTCGCGCAGCGCGTCCAGCAGGGCGCGCGCGGTGGCGACGTCGGGCAGCGCCGGCAGGCCGCCGAAATCGACGACCACGGCGCCGCGCGCGAACAGCTTCGGCGCGCGCTGGACGCGGTCACGCATCTCGGCGGCTAGGCGGTCGATGTCGAGGGTGCGGACGCGCAGGTTGGCGATGCCGACCTGTCCGATCCGGAGTTCGCCCGCGGGTTCGAAGCTGGCGGCCGCTGCGCCCTGTGCCTTCGCCATCACCGGGTGCCCGTCGCGAGGCGGGCCTCGCCGAGCGGGCGCTGCTGCGCCAGCCAGGGCACGTCGGGCAGGTCGTCGCCGTAGTGGTCGCGGACCCAGGCGTAGCTGCACAGGTCCTTGGTCAGCATCGAGGCGCGGATGCCGGTGTCGGGCATGACGTGCTGGCCGACCTCGCGGAAGCCGAAGCTGCCGTGGAAGATGCGCGCGGTGTCGCTGTCGTGTTCGACGAACACTTCGCAGGCCAGCACCGGGTAGCGGACTTCCGCGTAGCTCTGGATGTCGGCGTACAGGGTGCGGCCGACGCCACCGCCGCGGCGGCGGCTGGCGACCACCACGCGGTCGATGTACATGAAGTCGGGATGGCGCTCGGCGAACCAGCGGAAGTTGCTGCCGTCGTGGCCGCGACGCGAGCCGAAGCCGATCAGGAAGCCGGCGAGCGTGCCGTCGCGCTCGGCGACGCGGAAATAGTCGGCGGTGTCGAAGAAATGCCGGAGCCGCGCCGAATCGAGCGGCAGGATGGACGGACCGGCGGCGTTGTTCAGGGCAAGGACGGAATCCAGCTCGTGCTCGCGCACGTCGCGGACGACAATCGACATTCCAGACTCCGGGGTGTGGCCAATGACGCCAACGTCGCGCGCGGTGGGGCGGGGCCAGCCATCGCGCGGCGGTCGACGGCGGCGATTATCGCATGGTGCCGATCCGGCGGGTGACCGGAGGCATGACTTCCGGACCGTCGCCCCGGTGCCGCTTGCGCCTACCATGGCGGCATGTTCCAGCGCTTCGACCACAACCGGCTGCTGCGCTACGCGGGACTGTTCACCTGGGCGGTGATCGGCCTGCCGCTGCTGCTGGTGACCCTGCCGCAGCCCGATCGCGACGGCGTGGTGGGCGTGGCGGCGCCCGGCGCGCTGCAGGCCTGGATCGCCTGGGCGGTGTTCGGCGCCAGCTACGGCTGGCTCACCCGCGGCCTCGGCCGGCAGCGGGTGAGGGCGGTCGACGGGGTGCTGCTGGCCGGCCTGGCCGGCGGCGCGATCGCCATCAGCTACTACAGCCAGAGCGGCCTGGGCAGCATCCTGCTGATGGTGGTGGCCAGCGTGCTGCCGTGGCTCCTGCCGGTGTGGCAGGGCGTGGCGTTGCTGGTGCTGTGCGAGTTCGTGATCGTGCCGGTGTACGTGCGCGGCTACGATTTCTCCTGGGTGGAGGCGGTGCTGCAGGCCAGCCTGTACGTCGGCTTCACCGGCTTCGCCTTCGTCACCGGCCTGGTCGCGCGCCAGCAGGCCCAGGCCCGGGACGAGCAGCGCCGCCTGAATGCGGAGCTGCGCGCCACCCGGGCGCTCCTGGCCGAGAGCGTGCGCGTCAACGAGCGCACAAGGATCTCGCGCGAGCTGCACGACCTGCTGGGCCACCACCTGACCGCGCTCAGCCTGAACCTGGAAGTGGCCAACCACCTCACCGAGGGCAAGGCCCAGGAGCACGTGGGCCAGGCCCACACCCTGGCCCGGCTGCTGCTGTCGGACGTGCGCGAGGCGGTCAGCCAGATCCGCGGCAACGAGACCATCGACATGGCCGCCACCCTGGAGCCGCTGGCCGGCAACGTGCCCGGCCTCAAGGTGGACATGCGCCTGCCGCGTCCGTTCCCGATGGAGGACCCGGAGCGCGCCCACGTGCTGCTGCGCTGCACCCAGGAAATCATCACCAACGCCGTCCGCCACGCCCAGGCCAGCGTGCTGCAGCTGCAGTACACGCTGGAGCGGGGAGCGGTGCGACTGGTCGCGCGCGACGACGGCCGCGGCGCCGAGGGCTTCACCGCCGGCAACGGCCTGCGCGGCATGCGCGAGCGGCTGGCGGCGTACGGGGGCGAGGTCGAGGCGGACACGGGGCCGGGGCAGGGTTTCACCCTGCGCCTGCGGCTGCCGCTGGACGACGTCGCCGACATCGCGGTATCCACGGCGGAGCCATCCGGCCCGCCGGCAACCCTCACCACGGAGGCGACATGACGACCGATGGACCCCGCGAGGCCGGCGCACCGGCGATCCGCGTTTGCCTGGTCGACGACCAGACCCTGGTCCGGCAGGGCATCCGCTCCCTGCTGGCGCTCGACGGTGGGATCGAGGTGGTGGCCGAGGCCGTGGACGGGCGCCAAGCCGTCGCGATGATCCCGGAGGTGGCGCCCGACGTGGTCCTGATGGACATGCGCATGCCGGCCATGTCGGGCCTGGAGGCCCTGCAGGCCCTGTCCGCGGCCGGCACGCTGCCGCCGACGATCATCCTCACGACCTTCGACGACGACCAGCTGGTGCTGGCCGGGCTCAAGGCCGGCGCCAAGGGCTACCTGCTCAAGGACGTGTCGCTGGAGCAGCTGGTGGGCGCCATCAGGACCGTGGCCGGCGGCGGCTCGCTGGTGCAGCCGGCGGTCACGCAGCGCCTGCTCTCGGGGCTGGAGCACATGCGCAACGACTTCGTCAGCCTCGACCGCCCGGACCCGCTGACCGACCGCGAGACCGAGATCCTGCGCCTGATGGCCTCGGGCTTTTCCAACAAGGAGATCGCCAACTCCCTGGGCGTGGCCGAGGGCACGATCAAGAACCACGTGTCCAACATCCTGTCCAAGCTCGGGGTCCGCGACCGCACCCGCGCGGTGCTCAAGGCCTTCGAGCTGCAGCTGGTGTGAAAAACCCGCCCCGGAAGGTCGCGGCGGCGCCGGCAATCTTGCTAGGATTGCCGGTCTGCGCCCCGGCCTCGGCCGGTCCTGGTCCCGGAGAACCCTGAATGACCCGTTTGCTCGAGCTCCTGATTTCCATGGCGATCGTCGCCGTGCTGTTCCTGATCGTCGGCGTCGTGCTGCCGTCCAGCCGCTCCCTGAGCGAAAGCGTGGAGACCAACCGCAAGATGTCGATCGTGTTCGACACGGTGAACAGCTTCAAGCGCTTCGACGACTGGCATCCCTTCGCGCTGGGCCAGGTCAAGCTGGACCGTTCGGGCCCCGAAGAGGGCGTCGGCGCCCGCATCGACTACGACTCCCAGGTCTCCGGCGTGGGCAAGGGCAGCTGGGAGATCATCGAGTCCGAGCAGGATTCGCGCGTGGTCTACCGCATCGAGGACGACAAGCGCGGCTCGAACAAGCAGTCCACCATCACCCTGACCCCGACCGGCCGCGGTGGCCGCAACGTCGAGATCACCCAGGACTACAAGGTCGACTACGGCTGGGACCTGCTGGGCCGCTACGCCGGCCTGTACGTCAGCCGCAACGTCGGCGACACCATGAAGTTCGGCCTCGGCCGCCTGACCAACATGCTGGCCTCGGTGCCGAACTTCGACTACCGCGTCGAGGGCTCCAACCTCGCCAACCTCGAAGTGGCGCGGATCCCCGCCGAGAACCTGCTGGTGGTCAACGCCGGCGCGATCGAGCGCAACAACGAAGTCGTCAAGAAGGCGATGAAGGACAACGCCGAGTGGATCAAGCGCACGATGGACGAGAGCGGCCTGGAGCCGGTCGGCCCGCTGCGCATCGTGACCACCGAGTTCGCGCGTGACACCTACACCTTCGATGTCGTCCAGGCCGTGCGCCGCAAGGGCGGTGCCGACGCGGACGCCGCGGCGGACGCCGATGCCGACGCCGACGAGGCCGCGGAGGGCGAAGAGGCCCCGGCCGCGCCGGTCTTCGTGGTGACCGAGTCCGAGCCGCTGGACGAGGCCGCCGTCAAGCTGCAGGGCCCGGTGACCTTCGTGCGCAGCGAGCCGACCCGCGTCGCCCGCGCCGATTACAAGGGCTACATGGCCGAGCTCGACGTGGCCCGCAACGCCACCCGCGCCTGGGCCATGACCCAGGGCGAAGAGGCCATCGGCCGTCCGTACGAGTACTACGTGAACGGCATCGATGCCGCCTTCACCGCCGACGGCCAGTTCAAGGTGTTCTGGAACCTGAAGGACTGATCCACGCCTTCGCCTGCAGTACCCTCGGAACGCCGCATCCCGATGCGGCGTTCCGCGTTTCAGGAGGATGCATCCTGATGGCACCCGATCCAGCGGCACCGGCCGCCACCGTGTCGCGGCGCCTTGCCGGCGGCCTGGCCGCGGCGGGCTCGGTGCTGGCGGCGCTGTCGGTGGCCCTGGCCGCCTACGCCTCGCACGCCGCCGGACCCGATGCCGGTTCGCGCCTGGGCCTGGCGGCGGCGTTCGGCTTCGGCCACGGCCTGGCGCTGGCGGCCCTGGCCCCGCGCGTGGCCGGCCGCACCGGCCTGATGGCGGTGGGCGCGCTGCTGCTCGGGGTGCTGCTGTTCGCCGGCTCGCTGGTCGCGGCCCATGCCTTCGGGCTGCCGACGCGCCTGGCGCCACTGGGCGGGAGCCTGATGATCCTCGGCTGGCTGCTCCACGCCGCCGCCGCGGTGCGGGAGCGCTGAGGCCGTGCCGCGCTATCGCCGCGGCTACGACACCGCCGAGGCCGATGCCTGGCTGTCCAGGCGCGATCGCCGCCTGGCCACCTGGATCCGCCGGCTGGGGCCGATCGACGCGGACCCGCGCTGGCGCCGCGGCTTCGATCCCGTGGACGCGCTGGCCCGCGCGATCCTGTTCCAGCAGCTGAGCGGCAAGGCCGCGTCCACCATCGTCGGGCGGGTCGAGGCGGCCATCGGCAGCACGCGCCTGCACGCCGACACCCTGGGCCGGATCGACGACGCCGCGCTGCGCGCCTGCGGGGTGTCGGGCAACAAGGCGCTCGCCCTGCGCGACCTGGCTGCCCGCGAGGCGCGCGGGGAGATCCCCGACCTGCGGCGGATGTCGGTGATGGACGAGGACGCGATCGTGGCCGCGCTGGTGCCGGTCCGCGGCATCGGCCGCTGGACGGTGGAGATGATGCTGATGTTCCGGCTCGGACGGCCGGACGTGCTGCCGGTCGACGACCTCGGCGTGCGCAAGGGCGCGCAGCTGCTGGACCGCGCGGAGGCGATGCCGACCCCGCGCGGACTGGCGGAGCGCGGCGAACGCTGGGGCCCGTTCCGGACCCAGGCCGCGCTCTACCTGTGGCGGCTCGGCCGCCCCCGCCCCCCCCCGTGAAGCGCTCGCAGGAATAGGCGCGGGGCGGGCCGCCCCGCGCCGGATGGATCAGAAGCGCAGTTCGCCGCCGATGCCGAGGGTGTCGATGTCGAGGTCGACGCCGTCGAAATCGGCCTGGCGGCGGTCCCAGTTCAGCGACAGGCCGAAGCGCGGGTTGAAGTCGTAGCCGACGCTGGCGCCGAAGTACGGCTTGGTGGAGTGCTCGTCGTCGATCACGTCCCAGTCGTCCTCGCGCAGCTGCGCCGTGATGCGCGCGATGCCGGCACGGCCGCCGATGAAGAAGCCGGTGCCATCGGAGCCGAAGCTGTGCTTGGCCGCCACGCCCACGCCGAAGCTGACCAGGTCGAGGTCGAGGTCGTCGCCCAGGTACTCGGTGTACAGCGTGCCGACGTGGCCTTCGAGCGCGAAGTTGCGGTTGAACCAGTAGCCGCCGGAGAAGACGAACGAGGTGTCGTCCTCGCTCGCGGAGACGCCGGCGTAGTCCAGGTCGATGTCGCTCTGGCCGATCTCGGCGCGGATGTAGCCACCGCGGCCGTCGGCGGCGAGGGCAGGGGTCGACGCGCAGGCCGCGAGCGCGGCGGCGAGGATGAGCATCTTGTTCATCGTGTTCCTTGTTCCTTGGAAAAGAGGGTCCCCTCCCCGGGGGCGCGCAGGATGCGGAGGCTGGCCGGTGCTGTCAACGGGCGTCCGCCTCAGCGGCCAGCCGGCGCCAGCAGCGCCAGCAGGCCGCGCGCGGCCTGCAGCCGCTCGCCCGGTTCGGGCAGCTCGAGCGCCAGGCGCAGCGTGTCCGGCCCGTCCATGCGGTACTGCTTCGGCTGGCCCTGCACCAGGCGGATGATCGCCATCGGATCGACCGACGGCTTCTCGACGAACTTCACCCGCCCGCCGCCGGCGCCGATGTCGATCTTGGCGATGCCCAGCGCGGTGGCCTGGAGCTTGAGCTCCGCGGTGGCGAACAGCAGCTTCGCCGGCTCCGGCAGCAGGCCGAAACGGTCGATCATCTCCACCTGCAGCTCGCGCAGGGCTTCGGCGCCGCGCGCCGAGCTGATGCGCTTGTACAGCGTCAGGCGCGTGTGCACGTCGGGCAGGTAGTCCTCGGGGATCAGCGCGGGGGCGTGCAGCTCGACCTCGGCGCCGCGTGCGGCGGTGCCGTCGACGTCGGGCAATTCGCCGCGCTTGATCGATCGCACCGCGCGCTCCAGCAGCTCGGTGTACAGGCTGAAGCCGACCTCGGCCATCTGCCCGCTCTGGTCCTCGCCCAGCAGCTCGCCGGCGCCGCGGATCTCGAGGTCGTGGGTCGCCAGCGTGAAGCCGGCGCCGAGCTCGTCCATCGAAGCGATCGCGTCCAGGCGCTTCTTCGCATCCGCCGTGATCGAGCGCTTGTCCGGCACCACCAGGTAGGCGTAGGCGCGGTGGTGCGAGCGGCCGACGCGGCCGCGCAGCTGGTGCAGCTGGGCCAGGCCGAAGCGGTCGGCGCGGTTGATGATGATGGTGTTGGCGTTGGGGATGTCGATGCCGGACTCGATGATGGTCGAGGCCAGCAGCACGTTGAAGCGCTGCTTCTGGAAGTCGAGCATCACCCGCTCCAGCTCGCGCTCGGGCATCTGGCCGTGGGCCACGCCGATGCGCGCCTCCGGCACCAGCTCCTGCAGCTGGCGCTGCATGCGGCCGATCGACTCGACGTCGTTGTGCAGGAAGAACAGCTGGCCGCCGCGCGCGAGCTCGCGGTCGAAGGCCTCGCGCAGCTGGGCGTCGTCCCAGGGCACGACGAAGGTCTGCACCGCGAGCCGGTTGGCCGGCGGCGTGGCGATGATCGAGAGGTCGCGCAGGCCGGCCATGGCCATGTTGAGCGTGCGCGGGATCGGCGTCGCGGTGAGGGTCAGCAGGTGCACGTTGGCGCGCAGCGCCTTCAGCGCCTCTTTCTGGCGCACGCCGAAGCGCTGCTCCTCGTCCACGATCACCAGCCCGAGGTCCTTGAAGCGCACGTCCTTCTGCAGCAGGCGGTGGGTGCCGACGATGACGTCGATGGTGCCCTCGGCCACCTTCTCCAGCTCGGCCTTGATCTCCTTCGTCGACTTGAAGCGCGACAGCACCTCGACCCGGATCGGCCAGTCGGCGAAGCGGTCGCGGAAGTTGGCGTAGTGCTGCTCGGCCAGGAGCGTGGTGGGCACCAGCACCGCGACCTGCTTGCCCGCGGCCGCGGTGGCGAATGCCGCGCGCACCGCGACCTCCGTCTTGCCAAAGCCGACGTCGCCGCAGACCACCCGGTCCATCGGCTGCGAGGACTGCAGGTCGCGCAGCACCGCTTCGATCGCGGCGTGCTGGTCGGGCGTCTCCTCGAAGGGGAACGTGGCGGCGAACGGCTCGTACATGCCGCGGTCGACGTCGATCGCGAGTCCGGCGCGGGCCTGGCGCTTGGCCTGGATCTCCAGCAGCTCGGCGGCGACGTCGCGGACCTTCTCCGCGGCCTTGCGCTTGGCCTTCGTCCACTGCTCGCCGCCCAGCGAATGCAGGGGCGCTGTTTCGGGCGAGGCGCCGGAGTAGCGGCTGATCAGGTGCAGCTGCGCCACCGGCACGTACAGCCGGTCGCCCTTGGCGTATTCGATCTCGAGGTACTCCGACGGCATGCCGCCGGCCTCGAGCGTGACCAGTCCGCGATAGCGGCCGACGCCGTGGTCCTCGTGCACGATCGGCGAGCCTTCGGACAGCTCGCCGAGGTCGCGGATGATCGCCTCGGGCTCGCGGCCGGCACGCTTGCGCCGGCGCGGCGCCGCGGCGCGCTCGGGGAACAGCTGGCGCTCGGTGAGTACCGCCAGCGGCGCATCGCCCGCCACGCCCGGGTCCAGCGCGAAGCCGTCCTCCAGCGGCGCGACCGAGATCGCGAAGCGCGCGTCACCGGAAGCGAAGGCGCGGAAGTCGGGCAGCACGTGCGGGCGCAGGGCGGCGGCGTCGAGCACCTCCAGCAGCGCTTCGCGACGGCCGGCGGTGTCGGCCGACACCAGCACGCGGCCGGGATAGCTGGTGAGGAAGTCCTTCAGCGGCGCCGCGGCCGCGTCGTGGCGGGCGGCCACCGGCAGTGCCGGCGCCGGCTGCTCGCCCAGCCTGGCGGCCTCGTCGCGGCGTGCATGGCCTTCGCCCGCGACCTCGATCCGCGGTGCGTCGTTGAAGCGCGCGCGCAGCTCGTCAGGCGCCAGCCACAGCGCGCCCGGCGACAGCACGGGATGCTCGACATCATGCCGGCGCTGCTCGTGGCGCTGGCCGGCCTGGGCCCAGAAGTGGTCGGCGGCCGCGCCCACGCCCTCGTCCACCAGCGGCAGGGCGCCGTCGCCCATGTAGTCGAACAGCGTGGCGGTGGCGCCGCGGTCGAAGAACAGCGGCAGGTAGTACTCGATGCCGGCCGGCGCGGCGCCGGCCCTGAGGTCCTGGAACAGCGCGCTGCGCCGGGTGTCGATGTCGAAATGCTCGCGCAGCGCGTCGAGCGCGCGCGAGCGCGAGGCTTCGTCGAGCGGCACTTCGCGGCCCGGCATCAGCCGCAGCGCATCGACCTTCTCCAGCGAGCGCTGGCTCTCGGGGTCGAAGACGCGGATGGTGTCGATCTCGTCGTCCAGCAGTTCGATGCGGAACGGCGCCGCCTCGCCCATCGGATAGACGTCGAGCAGGGCGCCGCGCACGGCGAAGTCGCCGGGGTCGTAGACCTGGGGCACGTTGCGGTAGCCGGCGGCCTGCAGCCGGCGCTTTTCGGCGTCCAGGTCCAGGCGCTGGCCCACGGCCAGGTCGAAGCTGTTGCCGACCACGTACGACAGCGGCGGCAGGCGCTGCATCAGCGTCTGCACCGGCACCACCAGCACGCCGCGGCCCAGCGTCGGCAGCCGGCGCAGCGTGGCCAGGCGCTGGGAGACGATCTCCGGATGCGGGCTGAAGCGGTCGTAGGGCAGGGTCTCCCAGTCCGGGAACGCCAGCACCGGCAGGCCGGCGTCGTCGCCGACGAGGGTGTGCAGGTCGGCTTCGAGCTGGGTGGCGGCGTGGTTGTCGCGGGCGACGGCCAGCAGTACGCCGTCATGCGCGCGCGCCGCGGCCGCGACGAACCAGGCCAGCGCCGAGCGCGATGCCGGCGCGCGCCACCAGGCGCGCGGGCGGCCAGGGCCGGGAAGCGGGGGCGTGGAGGAGACGGGAAGGGGAGCGCGGGGTGGGGTCTGGTCGGTCATCGGCACAAACAGCGGCAGCACCGGATGCGTTCCACCGCACCCGGCGCAGGGCCGCACAGTCTAGCGTGGCAGGCCTCTACGCTGCGGCCCGGGCGTCTGCGGAGTGCTGGTGTCAGCGCGATTCGCCGGAGACGGCCGTGCCCCCGCTGCCGCCGCTGCCCACGCCGGCCACCGGGGTGGCCCTGGCCAGCGGCAGGCGGATGCGGACGAAGCCGGGGTCGGCTGCACCGTCCTCGTCCACGCCGAAGCCCATGGAGCGCGCGAGATCGAGCAGGGGGCCGTTGGCCTCGGGCACTTCGCCGGTCAGTGCGTCCAGGCGCTTGCCCCGCGCCCAGCGCGCCAGGCGCCGCATCAGGTGGCGGCCCAGGCCCATGCCGGCGACGTTGCGGCCGACCAGGATCGCGAACGCAGCCTCGCGGGTGCCGGGCACGACGGCGGCGCGCGCCAGGCCCAGGATCATCGCCTCGCCGGGCGGCAGTTGCTGCTCGGTGACGACCAGGGTGAATTCGCCGCGGGTGTCGGGCTGGGACAGCTGGCGCGAGCGCTCGACGTCGATGTCACCGGCGCCGGCGAGCAGGTGCCCGCGGGTGTCATCGGGTTCGAGGAGTTCGAAGCTCGCGCGCAGCACCGGCGCGTCTTCCGGCCGGATCGGGCGGATCAGCACGTCGTGGCCGTTGCGGAGGCGAAGCTCTTCGTGCCACGGGGGGAGACGGTTTCTGGCGACCATGGGGCCGATGCTGGCACGGCACGGGTGAAGCCCGTCTGCACACGCCGGCCGCGGATCAGGACGGATTGCGCAGCCAGTGGACGCGGGAGCCGGCGCCGCGTTCGCCCAGCGCCGTGGCCAGTGACGCAAGCGCCGGCGACAGCGCGGCGTCCAGCTGCCAGGGCGGATTGACCACCAACATGCCGCTGCCGTTCATGCGCAGCGGCGAGTCGTCGGGGCGCACCATCAGTTCGGCCAGCAGCACCGATTTGCCCGGCAGGTCGGCGGCGCGGCGCTGGAACGGCATCAGCGTGCGCCGGAGCTTGATCGGATACCAGAGCGCGAACACGCCCTGCGGGAAGCGGCGCAGCCCCTCGCGGATGGCGCCCAGCGCGTCGTCGAACTCGGCCAGCTGGGTCTCGTAGGGCGGATCCACCAGCACCAGGCCGCGGCCGATGCGCGTCGCACCGTCGCGCGGCGGCAGCATCGCGCGCACCGCGGCGTAGCCGTCGCCCTCGTGCACGCGCACGCGGCGGTCGTCGGCGAGGCTGGCCGCCAGCGCCTTCGCCTCCTCGGGCTGGGTCTCGCAGCAGGCGATGCGGTCGATTTCGCGCAGCGCGTGCGCGAGCAGCCACGGCGAGCCCGGATAGGCGTCGGCGCCGTGCGCCTTGCGGCAGGCCGCGACGGCGTCGAGGTAGCGGCGCAACAGCGGATCGCGCGGCGTCTCCGCGATCAGCCGACCGATGCCGTCGTCGGCCTCGCCGGTGCGCTGCGCGCTCGCGCCTGACAGGCGGTACAGCCCGCGGCCGGCATGGGTGTCGAGCGCGAACAGCGGCGCCGGCTTGGCCACCAGCGCGTCGCACAGGGCCAGCAGCACGACGTGCTTGAGGACATCGGCGTGGTTGCCGGCGTGGAAGGCGTGGCGGTAGTTCATCGGGGAAGGATACCGGCAGTGGCCACGCTGGAGATGCCGGCGCGGCGGCCGGCGGCGCTATCCTGCGCGGCATGCCTGAAGCCCCTTCCATCCCGCCCACCGTGCTGCTGGTCGAGGACGACCCCGCGATCGCCGAAACCATCGCCTATCCGCTGCGCGCCGAGGGCTTCCTGGTCGAGCACCGGCTGCTGGGCGACGGCGTCGCCGGACGCGTGCGCGAGGGCGGGGTGGACCTGGTGCTGCTCGACGTCGGCCTGCCTGACGTCGGCGGCTTCGAGGTCTGCCGCCAGCTGCGCGCTTTCAGCGCGGTGCCGGTGGTGTTCCTGACCGCGCGCAACGACGAGATCGACCGCGTGCTGGGGCTGGAGCTGGGGGCGGACGACTACGTCGCCAAGCCGTTCTCGCCGCGGGAGCTGGTGGCGCGGGTGCGTGCGCGCCTGCGCCGGCATCCGGCCGGAGCGACCGGTGGCGCGGGTGGGCAGGGCGACGCGTCGCCCAGGCATGGGCGCTTCGAACACGACCGCGAAGCGCGCCGCATCCGCTTCGACGGCGCCGACCTGGATCTCACCCGCTACGAGTACGCGCTGCTGGCCGAGCTGCTGCGCCGGCCGGGCGCGATCCTCAGCCGCGCGCAGCTGCTCGACCGCGCCTGGGACGACGCGCTGGACAGCGGCGAGCGCACCGTGGACACCCACGTCAAGACGCTGCGCGCCAAGCTGCGCGGCATCGATCCCGGCGCCGATCCGATCCGCACCCACCGCGGCGTCGGCTATTCGCTCGACGCCGGCTGAGCCATGCGCATCGGCCTCCGCATCCTGCTGGGCTACTTCCTGATCGTGGCGCTGGCGGCGCTGCTGCTGGGCCAGGTGTTCCTGCGCGAGGTGAAGCCGGGCGTGCGCCAGGCGATGGAGGACACCCTGGTGGACACCGCCAACGTGCTGGCCGAGCTCGCCACCGATGATTTCCTGGCCGGGCGCATGGATGACGGCCCCTTCGCCACCCGGGTGCGGGCGCTGGCCGGCCGCGACATCGGCGCCGGCATCTGGGGCTTCGAGAAGCGCGCGTCCAGCTACCGGGTGACGGTGGCCGACGCGCGCGGCATCGTGGTCTTCGACTCCGCCGGCCGCGATGTCGGTGCCGACCATTCGCGCTGGAACGACGTCTACCTGACCCTGCGCGGCCGCTACGGCGCCCGCTCCACGCGGGAGGATCCCGCCGACGACAGCAGCTCGGTGATGTACGTCGCCGCGCCGATCCGCGACGGCGCGCGCATCGCCGGCGTGCTCACGGTGTCCAAGCCCAACCGCGCGATGGCGCCCTTCATCGCGCGCAGCGAGGGCGTGATCCTGCGCTGGGGCCTGGTGCTGCTGGGTACGGCGCTGGTGGTGGGGCTGTTCGCGGCCTGGTGGCTGTCGCGGCAGCTTGGTGGCCTGCGCCGCTACGCCGACGCGGTCACCGCCGGCGAGCGCGCGCTGCCGCCGCGTTCGGCCGGGGAGTTCGGCGACCTGGGGCGCGCGCTGCAGACCATGCGCGAGCGCCTGGAGGACCGCCGCTACGTCGAGCGCTACGTGCACACGCTCACGCACGAGCTCAAGTCACCGCTGGCGGCGATCCGCGGTTCCGCGGAGCTGCTGGAATCGCCGCTGCCCGAGGCCGACCGCCGGCGCTTCGCCGCCAATATCGGGGCGCAGAGCGAGCGCATGGCGATGATGATCGACCGGCTGCTGGCGCTGGCCGCGGTCGAGCATCGCCAGCGCATCGAGGCGCCCGTGCCGGTGGACCTGGCCGCGGTGGCACGCGAGGTCGCCGAGGCCGTCGCGCCGCGGCTGCGCGCGTTCGGCGTGGAGCTTGCGCTGGAGGCCGACGAACCGCTGCCCGCGCCGGCGGGCGACGCCTTCCTGCTGCGCCAGGCGCTGGAGAACCTGGTCGACAACGCGATCGCGTTCTCGGCGCGCGGCGGCAGGGTGGCGGTGGCGCTGCGCGACCGCGGCGATACGGTCGGCATCGAGGTCTCCGACGAGGGGCCCGGCGTGCCGGACTACGCGCTCGACCGGGTCTTCGAACGCTTCTATTCGCTGCCGCGCCCGGACGATGCCGGCCGCAGCAGCGGCATTGGCCTGACCTTCGTCGCCGAGGTCGCGCAGCTGCACGGCGGCCGCGCCTGGCTGCGCAACCGTGATGCCGGCGGCGCACTGGCGGGTATCGAACTGCCCGCCGCCTGAGCCTCGCGGGCTTCACCCCTGCTTCACCGTCGCCCCCCGCTGCGCACATGCGCGCGGCGCAGCCTGTCCGCGGTTTCCCAACGGAGTGCGGACATGCGTCTGTGGCTGAAGATCCTGATGGTGGCGGCGATGACGATCGCGATCCTGGTGCCGCTGTCGATGATTGGCGGGGTGATCCAGGAACGGCAGGCGCGGCGCGCCGAAGCGGTGGCGAACATCGCCGCCAGCTACGGTGGGCGCCAGCTGGTCTCGGGGCCGGTGCTGGTGGTGCCCTACAGCGAAGAGGTGCGCGAGCAGGCCGCCGACGCCCTGGGCGTCATGCGCACCACGGTGCGGCGTCGGACCCGGCACTGGACGTTCTTCCCCGAAACGCTGCGGGTGGACGGCGTGCTCGCGCCCGAGGTGCGCAGGCGCGGCCTGCACGAGGTGCGCGTCTACCAGTGGCAGGGCACGGTGCAGGCGAAGTTCGACGCGCGCATCCCCGACGATGCGCCGGAAGGCGCCAACCGCATCATCGGCGAGCCCTGGCTGGCCTTCGGCATCGCCGACGTGCGTGGCTTGCGCGAGCTGCCACGGATGCAGCTCGACGGCCGGGCGCTCGAGCTCGCGCAGGGCATCGGCCACCGCGAAGGTCCCGGCGTGCATGCGCGGTTGAAGGTGCCGGTCGCGGGCGCCCGGATGGCCTTCGCCAGCCGCCTCGACCTGGAGCTTCGTGGCAGCGAGTCCTTCGCGATGCTGCCGCTGGCGCGGGACAACGCGCTGCACCTGCGCTCCTCGTGGCAGCATCCTCGCTTCGAGGGCCTGTCGCCGGTGCACGACATCGATGCCGCCGGATTCAACGCGCAGTGGCAGGTCGCCTCGCTGGCGACCGGGGCCCAGTCACGCTATCTCCGCGACGCATCGCCGGTGCACACGGGCCATGGCGGAATGGATCCCGACGCCGCCGGCGTCACCCTGGTCGATCCGGTCAACGCCTACCTGCAGACCGAGCGTGCCACCAAGTACGGCCTGCTGTTCGTGCTGCTGACCTTCATCGCCTTCTTCATGTTCGAACTGATCCGGCAGCAGCCGATCCACCCGATCCAGTACGGGCTGGTGGGGATGGCGATCGCGATCTTCTTCCTGCTGCTGGTCAGCCTGGGCGAGCACATCCCCTTCGGCCTGGCCTATCTCGCCGCGGCGGTGGCCTGCATCGGCCTGATCGGCTTCTACCTGTCGGCGGTGCTCGGCGGCGTGCTGCGCGGCGCCGGCTTCGCGGCGATGCTGGCAACGCTGTACGCCGCGCTCTACGGCCTGCTGGTGTCCGAGGACAATGCCCTGGTGCTGGGCGCCGGCCTGCTGTTCGTGGTGCTGGCGGCGATCATGGTGATCACCCGCCGGGTCGACTGGTACCGCGTGGGCGCCGGCCTGCCGGCGATGGGGCGCTGAGGCCGGCGCGGCTCAGGACAGGCCCGGGAGATGCTGGCCCAGCCACAGCGTGCTGCCGCCGAGCACCGTGCCGATCACGGTGGCGGCGAGCACGTCGCTGGGCCAGTGCAGCCCCAGCACCACCCGCGACAGCGCGACCATCGCGGTGAACGGCACCAGCAACCAGGCCAGCTGCGGATAGTGGGCCAGGGCGACGATGGTGAAGGAGACCGCGTGCAGGGTGTGGCCCGAGGGGAAGCTGAACTCGTCCAGCGGCGCGATCCAGGCGCGGATGCGCACGTCCGCGGCGAACGGCCGCGGGCGCCGGGTCCAGCGCTTGAGCGCCTTGTACAGCAGCAGCGCGATGGCGCCGGTGGCAGCCATGTGCGCCGAGGCGCGCAGGCCGTCCATGCCGTCGACCAGCACCATCGCCGCCATCAGCACGTACCAGGCGACGCCGTCGCCAAGGCGGCTGACGGTGGCGAAGACCTTCAGCACCCCGTTGCGCGCGCACCAGGCGTTGGTGCGCAGGCAGAGCAGGCGGTCGGCGGCGAAGCGGCTATGCGAGGGCAGCGTGGACATCGGCGTGGCTCCTGCGGTGGGCGATGCCGGCGAGGACGGCGTCGAAATCGGCGGCGACCTGGGCCGGACGCAGCGACTGCACCGCCGCCCGCGCCGCCGCGCCCATGCCGCGGCGCGAGGCGTCCTCCAGCGAGAGGCGGCAGGCGGCGTCGATGAAGCCGGTCTCGTCGTGCAGCGTGATCGCGGCGCCGTGGAAGCCGTGGCGCAGGTGCTCGGCGGCGGCGCCATAGCGGTAGGCCACGGTGGCCACGCCGCTGGCCATGGCCTCGATGGTCACGTTGCCGAAGGTTTCCGACAGGCTCGGGAACAGGAACAGGTCGGCGCTGGCGAAGTGCCGGGCAAGCGCTTCGCCGAGCTGCAGCCCGCAGTAGATGAAGTCCGGGTTGGCCTCGCGGATCGCGGCCTGCTCCGGACCTTCGCCGACCCAGACGAAGCGCGCATCGGGGCGCAGCGCCTGCAGGGCCCGGAACGCGCGGATCGCCAGCCCGAGGTTCTTCTCCGCGGCGATGCGGCCGACGTGGATGACGGCGAGGTCGTCCGCACCCAGGCCCCAGCGCGCGCGCAGCGCATCGTCGCGCTGCGCCGGGTCGAAGCGCCGGGTGTCGACCGCGCGCGGCAGGTGCACCACGTGGCGGAAGCCGAGCCCCTCGAGCCCGGTGCGCAGTTCGCGGGTCGGCACCAGGGTGGCGGCGGAGCGGTTGTGGAAGCGCCGCATCCAGGCCAGCGCCAGCGGCTCCAGCAGCGGCAGGCCGTAGTCGCGCATGTAGTGGTCGAAGCGGGTGTGGAAGCCGGAGGCGACGGGGATGCCGAACGCACGCGCGGCGCGCATCGCCGACCAGCCCAGCGGGCCCTCGGTGGCGATGTAGACGGCGTCGGGGCGCTGGCGGCGCCACGCGCGGCGCAGTCGCGTGGCCGCGGGCAGGCCGAAGCGCAGGCCCGCGTACAGTGGCAGGTGCACGCCGGCGGTGAGCATGCCGCCCGGGCCGGCCTGGTCCTGGCGATGCTGGCGCGGACGCACCAGCTCGACCTCGTGGCCGCGCTCGCGCAGGCCGCGCTCCAGTTCGCGCACCGTCAGCGCGACGCCGTTGACTTCCGGCGGATAGGTCTCGGTGACGATGGCGTAGCGCATGGACGGCTCCGGTTTTACCGAAGCCTGCCGGCGCGGGGTGTCGCCCGTATGGCGTTTTGTTGACGCCCGTGTGACGCGCCTACCAGTGCAGCTGCACGCGCGCTTCCAGGATCGAGGGGTCGTCGTGGATGCGGGCGCCGCTGGCATCGGTGCGGCTGCTGGCGACGTCGACGTAGTTCAGCATCAGCTTGGTGTTGCTGCGCCAGTACCAGTTCACGCCCACCGTCCAGGCCTCCATGCGGCCGCCCCGCACCGGGCCGTCGTCGAGGTCGAGCTGATCGTAGCGCAGGCCGAGCTGCCACAGGCCGGCCTCGGCCACGCTGGTGCGCGGCAGGCCGCCGCGGTAGCCCCAGGTGCCGCCACCGGGGGTCCACAGCGCGCTGGCGTAGCCGCCGGTCGCGTCGAAGCCGGGGTGGCCGATGCGGTCGGCGCTGGCGAGGAAGTACTCGCCCTGCAGCTTCAGCGGGCCCTGGATCCACATCGCCTCGACGCCGGTGGTGGCCAGGCGGTCGACGTCGGCGAAGGCGCCGGTGTCGACCACGCGCACCGCCGCCATGTCGGCGTTGGGTCGCGCGCGCAGGCGCAGCGCGTTGGCGTCGGTGTCGCGGTCGACGTGGCTCAGGCCGAGGTGCAGCACGCGGCCGTCCTCCTTCAGCGGGGCCCACCAGGCGCGTGCGCCGTAGCCGGCGCCGCCGGCATCGTCGTCCAGGTTGCGGCCGAACCAGCCCAGGCTGGCGCCGTGGCTGCCGGCGTCGTAGCCCCAGGACGCGCCGAGCCTGCGGCCGACGGCGAAGGTCGACGTGGCGGCGGCCTTGGCGATGAAGTCGTTGTTGCGCGACGAGGACAGCTCCTCGAGGCTGTTGGGCTGCTTGTACTGGCCGAACAGGAGCGTGTGCTTCGTCGCGCCGTCGCCGCCAAAGGTCCAGGACACGTTGTTGTCGAGGTAGGTCTCGTTGTGGACGTCGTAGCCAAGCGCCCAGCCGAGGCCACCGGGGCCCTTGCCCTTCAGCGCCAGCTCGAAGCGGCGGATGCCGGTGGCGCGGTCGCGGCCGTCGGCGCGGGCGTCCAGGTCGAGGACGTCATTGTCGAACCAGTAGCCGTCGACCTGGAACATGCCCTCGAAGGACACCTCGGAGCCGGCCACCGTGCCCAGCGGCACCTCGGCTCGGGCGGGGAACAGGCACGCGGCGGCGAGCAGGGCGATCGGCGGCAACAGGGATTTCATGGGATCGTCGCGGGGCTGTCATACGGGGGGACCGCGAAGTCTATCGCGCGGGGACGGTCGCTCCCGGGGACAGTGCGTTTCCCCGACAGCTGAACGGATGGCGGCGGGTCAGCGCCGCGCGCCGAGTTCGACCACCCGGCTGAGCCCGCCTGGCGCGTCCTGGAAGCCGTGCGCGACCAGCGCGGCGCGCAGCCCGGGGTCGTCGGTGCGCGCGGAGGCCTGCAGCGAGCGGCGGCCATCGGCCTCGACGGTGAGCGTGGCTTCCAGCCACAGCGGAGCCGTCGCGTCCTCGGGCACCAGCGCGAGCCGTCCCGCGCCGCCTTCGCAGGCGGGCGTTCCCGCCAGCAGCAGCGGCGGCAGCGCCCCGTCCGCCAGCGTCATTTCCACCCGGACGCGCCCGCCGGCCTCGCGGCAGCCCTCGTCGTCGAACAGCAGCCGGGCGTCCTTCAGCGAGGCGCGCAGGGCCAGGCCCGGCGGTGACGGCAGCGGCAGCACGCCGTCCGCGCGGGACAGCCCGCGCACGCGCCCGGCGTGCAGCGCCAGCGCCGCTTGCGGCGTGTGGAACCACAGCTGGCGGCGCCCGAGCAGCAGCGGCAGCGGCGAGAGGCCCATGCGCACGTCGCCGATCGCGACGTCCCGCCACCGCGCCTGTCGCAGGCGCCCGTGCCACACGCTGCCGTCGACGCCCGCCGCGGACAGCTCCTGTGGCAATGCCAGCCGCGCCGTGGCCAGCTGCAGCGGCGCGGCCAGCAGCAGGCCCAGCGCGAACGCGCCCGCGAACCACAGCGCCAGCCGGCGGCCGCTCACGGTGCGGCTCCGGCGAAGCCGGCCTCGACGCGCAGCTGGCCGTCGGCGCGCTCGACGCGCAGCGATGCCGGTGCGATGCCGTGCGTGTCCACCAGCCCGCCCAGCCAGCCGAACAGCGCCGGCGACGCGACCCGCTCGAACTCCAGCACGATGCTGCCGTCGGGCGCCGTGCGTTGGCGGCTGGGTGCCAGCCCCGCCTCGCGCGTGCTGTCGAGCAGCAAACGCTGCAGGGCCTCGCCGCCGTGCGGCTGCGCGTTTGCCGCGGCGGAGTTGCCGAGCGTGGCCGCCGCGGCCTCGGCCGCATGGAGCGTCGCCACGGCGTGCGCGTGCCGGGCTTGGGCCTGTTCGTGCAGCGCGCGCAGCGGCCACAGCAGGCCGTACCACCAGGCGAACGCGGCCAGCATCGCGGCCATGGTGGCCAGCATCGCGCGCTCGCGCGGTTCGCGTCCCTGCCACCAGCGGCGCAGTGCGGTGATCATGTCGTTCATGCCGAGGGCTCCAGGGCCAGGCCGGTGTGCAGGCCGCCGGCCACCTCCGTGCTGCCGCCTTCCACCAGCCGCCAGCCGTCGGCGGCGAGGCTGCCCCGCAGGGCCTCCAGGTCGGCCGCGTCGCGATGGAACAGCCGCGCGCGCAGGCGGTCGCCGCGGGCGTATTCGAGGTCGACCAGGTGCGTGCCGGGGCGCGCGTCTACGGCGGCGAACAGCGCGCCGCTCGCCGCCGCGAACTCGCGTGGGGCGCGCGCGGCCTGGAGGCGGTGGTCCAGCCCGGCCGCGTCGCCGCCGCTTCCGGGCAGGGCGGCGTCCAGGGTCGCCGCCGCGCGCGACTCCAGCGCGCGCGCGGCCAACTCGAGGCGCAGCGCCTGGGCCGCCACCAGCAGCAGCGGCGACGCGAGCAGCGCCGCCGCCAGCCAGGCGAGGCGCCGCCGGTTGGCCGGGCGCGCGCGCTTGGCCGCGGGGGCGAACTCGCCCTGCAGCAGGTCGAGCTCGGGGGCCAAGGCATGCCCGGCCAGCGCATCGAGTCCGCCCTCGATCCGCGACACCGGGCGGGTGCCGAGCACCTGCGCCGCCAGCGCCGGCTCCGCGGCGAAGGCGAGCCCCGGGCCGCGCGCCAGCCAGCGGTCGCCGGCGTCGAGCAGGTTCGCCGGGGCGTCGTCGTCCGGGGCGGGCAGCAACAGCTGCTCGGGCACGGCGGCATCGGGTATGAAGCCGGACGCCGTCGCGCGTTCGAGCCAGGCGCGGAGCAGGGCGGGGTCGACCGCGGCCGCGGTGCGCCGGGTGGAGGTGCCGGCCGGATCCAGGGCCACGTGCAGCGCGGCCGGCCGGGCCAGGCGCGCGGCCAGCAGCGCAGCGGCCGCCGCCTGCGCCTGCGCCGCGCTGTGCGCGGGCAGATCCATGGTGTCGATGCGCACGGCGTCGCCGGGCACCACCAGCACGCCGTGCACGGGCCCGGCGCCGGTGGCGGCGGAGTCGCCGGCCCGCAGGCTCCGCCGCGACAGCACGCGGCCGCCGTCGTCCACGTCCAGCAGGGTGGCCGGCGCCGCCGGGTCGGCAGGGAGGAACAGGATGCGCTTGCTCATTCGTCGTGTGTCCATCGCCGCGCGACCAGGCGCACGGGACCATGGGAATCGCTGTCCAGCAGTGCGCTCAGCACCACTTCGGTACCGTCGTATTCGACTTCGGTGCGCAGCGAGAAATAGCGGGTGGCCAGGCGGACCTGCTGCATCGCGTCGTCGCCGAGGCCGGCGGCGCGGATCGCATCGAGGCTGAAGAATTCATGCAGCTGCCGCCAGCCATGCGCGGGGCGGGCGGCGATCACGCGCCGCGCCGCCGCCGGGTCCAGGGCGTTGTCGCTGAGCATGCTCAGCAGCAGGGCGTCGTCGTCCTCGAGCGTGTTGAGGTTGATCGGCGACAGCGCGTTGTCGGGCTGCGCGCAGACGTGGGGACGCAGGCGCCCGTAGGCCTCGGCGTCGTACGCGGCGATGGCGCGCAGCTCGCTGACCTCGGCCAGCAGCGCGCCCGAGGTGCGATAGCCCGGGCCGCGCGAGGCATAGGCGGGATCCTCGGCGCCGGAGGGGCCGGGAACCTGGTCGCGGTCGATCCAGTCGACCAGCGCATCGGCCATCGCCGCGGCCTGGCCGGGGGTGAAGTCGAGCGCCTGCAGCAGGGCCCGGTACTGGCGCACGCCCGCTTCGCGCCGGATCCACTGGTTGGGCGCGCCCTCGACCACGCTGTTGAGGTTGAAGCAGGCGCTGGCGTCGTCCAGGCGCACGCGCATCACGCCGCCGTCGATCGGGAACACGAAGGGGCGGCCGTTCCAGCCTCCCTCCAGGGTGGTGCGGCCGTCGCCGCGGTCGAGCTGGTGGATGCGCGCGCGCGCCAGCTCCTCGCTGCCCAGCGCGTACCACTGCGCCTGCGCCAGCGCCTGGGCGTTGCCGGTGCGGCGCAGGCCGAAGCGGATGTCGTCCATCACCGCGACCAGCAGCACGGTCATCACCGCCACCAGCAGCAGCACGGTGAGCAGCGCGGCGCCGCGTTCGTGCGCGCCGGTCATGGCGTGACCCCGGGCAGCAGGAAGCGCTGGCGCACATGGCCGATGGCGTCGAGCTCGAGCTCCAGTTCGACCGCTTCGGGCAGCGAGTCGGCACCGCCGAGCCAGCCGTCGTTCCAGCGGCCTTCGTCGAGGTAGGCCACGCGCGCGGCGTTGACGCCGTCGATCAGCACCCGCGCCGGCGGCGGCGCGGCGCCGTCCACGGCCGCGCGCGCGCTGCGCTCCAGGCGGCCGTCGACGATGCGGTACTCGACGTACTCCAGCGAGGCGCGCGGCAGGCCTTCGGGATTCTCGTGGCCGCGGCGGACGAAGGCGAACAGCGGGCCCGACTCGCCCGGGCGGCCGCCGATGAAGGCATGGCGGGTGTTGCTGCCATCGGCCCTGCGCACCAGGCGCACAGCCGCCTGCGAAAGGTCGGCGCGGAGCAGGGCGCGGGCGCGCTGGAATTCGCCCAGGCGGTCCATGCGCTCGCGCAGCACGCCCTGGCTGTCGGCGGCATGGGCCATCACCGCGACGCCGGCGGCGGCGATTACGCCGAAGATGGCCAGTGCGGCCATCACTTCGAGCAGGGTGAAGCCACGCAGCGCATCGCGTGCGTGCATGGCCGTGTGCGCGCGTGCCGTCGTGCGCTTCGTGAGCGTCGTGCGCGTCGCCGTGGCCTGGTTCACTGCGCGACGCTCCGGAACAGCGAGACTTCCGCCGCCACCCGCGACTCGCCCGGTGGCGAGACGCGGATGTCCACGCGCAGCAGCGAGGGATCGGCAGTCGGGGCGGTGCTGCGGGTCCAGCGCCAGTCGCGGCCGCCGGCCTCTTCGCTGCCGGCCGCCTGGTCGGCGAGTTCGCGCACGTCCAGGGTGGCGGCCTCGACCGCGACGTTGTCGGCGACCACCGCGGCCAGCACGCGCTCCTCGATCGCGACCGCAGTGCGCGTGCTTTCGCCCGAAAGGTTGAGCAGCCCGAGCACGGCCAGCGCGAATACCGCCAGCGCGACCAGCATCTCGATCAGCGAGAAGCCGGCATCGCTCCAGTGCCGTGGCCCCGTGCCCTTCGCACGGCGTGCGGCGATGCCCCGGCGGAGCGTCTGCACGCATGCCTCGACACGACGCTGGGCGGAGATTTCAGCGCGCGCGGCCATCGACTGTCACTTCGCCACCGTCGTCGACCGTGACCTGCATCCGGCGGCCTTCGCGCAGCAGTACCAGGCTGCCGGGCTCGGCGGCGCCGGTGGGGTCGAAGCGGAAGCTCATGCGCGCATCGCGACGCGGCAGCTGCGGCTGCGTGCCGGGCGCCCAGTCGACGGCGGCGAAGGCGCGGCCGTCCAGCGGCTGCCAACCGTCGAAGCGACGGCGCGAGAACCCGTAGCCGCGCGCAGTCACCGCCACTTCCACCGTGCGCATGCCGAGGATGGCCTCGTCGCGCGCGTGCGCCAGCCGCGCCGCGAACGTCTGTGTCTCCTTCACCAGCGCGTCGTCGGTGGACGGCAGGGTCAGCGCCACGGCGGCGCCCGCCAGGCCGATGACGGCCAGCGCCACCATCAGCTCGACCAGCGTGAACCCGCGCGCGCGCCGCATGGCCGTGGCTCAGCGCCAGTTACCGATGTCGGCGTTGTCGCCGTCGCCGCCCTCGGCGCCGTCGGCACCGAAGGAGAACACGTCGAAGCCGCCGCTGCGGCCCGGCTGGCGGTACTGGTAGGCCTGGCCCCACGGATCCTCGGGCAGGCGGCGGATGTAGCCGCCCTTGCGGTAGCGGTCGGGGCGCGCGAGGCCGGACGGCGCTTCAAGCAGCGCGTCGAGTCCCTGCGCCGTGGTCGGATAGGCCAGGTTGTCCAGGCGGTAGGTCTCCAGCGCCTGCTCCAGCACCGAGATGTCGGCGCGCGCCTTCTCGGCCATGGCGCGGTCCTGGCTGGGCATGACGTTGATCATCACCACCGTCGACAGCAGGCCGATGATCACGATCGCGACCATCAGCTCGACCAGGGTGAAGCCGCGGGCATGGCGCCGCCGCCTGCCGGATGGACGAGGCCTGGCAGCGCCGGGAGCCGCAGCGTGTCGCGGGGCGGTGGATCGGGGAGCGGTGCGGTCTTGCATGTGGGCCTCCATCAGCCGGCCACGAGGGCGTTGAACTGCAGGATCGGCAGCAGGATGGCGAGCACGATCACCGCCACCATCGCGCCCAGCACGATGATGATCAGGGGTTCGAGCAGGCTCATCGCCGCCGTGGTGAAGGTGTTGAATTCGCGTTCGAGGTAGTCCGCGGCGCGGTCGAGCATCGGCGCCAGCCGGCCGCTGTCCTCGCCGCTGGTGGCCATGTAGAGCAGCGTCGGCGGGAACACCGCCGCGCGCTTCATCGCGCTGGACAGGCTGCCGCCCTCGCGGATGACCTCGACCATCGATTCCGTGGCCTCGCGCAGCACGGTGTTGCCGACCGTGCGTGCGGTGATCGCCAGGCCTTCGATCAGCGGCAGGCCGCTGTCGGACATGGTCGCGAGCGTGCGCGCCATGCGCGCGGCGTGGACGTCGCGCAGCAGGGGGCCCAGCAGCGGCAGGCGCAGCAGTACGGCGTCGAAGCGGCGGCGCAGGGCGGGGCGGTGCAGCAGGCGCGTGGTGGCGAAGGCGAGCGCCGCCAGCAGCACCAGCAGCGGCAGCCACCACGCCACCAGCGCGTCGGAGACGCCGATGACGATGCGCGTGAGCAGCGGCAGCTCGCGACCCATGGATTCGAACTGCTCCACCACCTTCGGCACCACGAACACCATCAGCGCGATCACCACCAGCACTGCGGTGACCGCCAGCGCGGCCGGGTACACCAGCGCCGAGACCAGCTTGCCGCGCACCTGCTGGTCGCGCTCGTGCAGGTCGGCCAGGCGTTCGAGGATGGCGGGCAGGGCGCCGGTGCCCTCGCCGGCGGCGACCATGGCGCGGTACAGCGGCGGGAAGGCGCGGGGCTCGCGCGCCATGGCGTCGGACAGGCGGAAGCCTTCGACCACGCGCGCATGGGTGGCCATGACCACGCGCCGCACCGGCGCGCGTTCGGACTGGCTGCCGATGGTGCGCAGCGCCTCCTCCAGCGGCGCCACCGCCACCAGGGTGGCGAGCTGGCGGGTCAGCAGGGTGAGGTCCTTGCCGCTGAAGCGGCCGCGGCTGCGCGAGGCCTGTTCCGCGCGCGCGGTGGCCGGTTCCACGCGCACCGGCAGCAGGCGGCGGCCCTCCAGCAGGCGGCGCGCATCGGCGGCGCTGCCGGCATCGATCACGCCGTCGCGGCTGCGGCCCTGGACGTCGAGCGCGGAGTACTCAAACGACGCCATGGTCCTGCAGCTCCTGGCGGGTGACGCGCATGGCTTCCTCGAGCGTGGTGTGGCCGCGCAGCACCGCGGCGCGCGCGGCGTCGCCGAGGCGGCCGCCGCGGGCGAAGGCGGCATCGGCCAGCGCGTCCTCGTCGGCGCCGGCGCCGATCAGGTGGCGCAGGCGCTCGTCGACTTCCAGCGCCTCGTGGATGCCGAGGCGGCCGGCATAGCCGGTGTGGCTGCACTGCGCGCAGCCGGTGGCGCGGTACAGCGTGGCGACCGTCGCTGCGCCCGTGGCCGTGGCGCCGCCACCGGCCGCGGGTCCGGCATGGTTGGCGGCATCGTTCGCGCCCTGTCCCAGCAGCGCCAGCGCGGAGCGGAGGCCGTCGCCGACCAGTGGCTTGCGGCAGGCCGTGCACAGCCGCCGCAGCAGCCGCTGCGCCAGCACCAGGCGCAGGCTGGACGCCAGCAGGAAGGGTTCGATGCCCATGTCGCGCAGCCGCGTGACCGCGCCCGGCGCATCGTTGGTGTGCACGGTCGACAGCACCAGGTGGCCGGTGAGGCTGGCCTGCACCGCGATCTGCGCGGTTTCCGGGTCGCGCACCTCGCCCACCATCACCACGTCCGGGTCCTGGCGCAGGATCGCGCGCAGGCCGGCGGCGAAGCTCATGCCCACGCGCGCGTTGACCTGGGTCTGGCCGACGCCGTCGATGGCGTACTCCACCGGGTCCTCGACGGTGAGGATGTTGCGGCGGCCGTCGTTGAGCGCGGCGAGCGCGGCGTAGAGCGTGGTGGTCTTGCCGGCGCCGGTGGGCCCGGTCACCAGCACGATGCCGTTGGGCACGCGCAGCGCGCGCTGCAGCGCGTCCAGCACGCCCGGCTGCATGCCCAGGCCTTCGAGCGACAGCGTGCCCTGGTCCTTGTCGAGGATGCGCAGCACCACGCGCTCTCCGCCGCGCGCGGGCAGTGTGGACACGCGCACGTCCAGCGCCTTGCTGCCCATGGCGAGGCCGATGCGGCCGTCCTGCGGCAGCCGCTTCTCGGCGATGTCCAGGCGCGCCATCACCTTCACGCGCGACACCAGCAGCGGCGCGATGCGCCCGGGCAGGCGCAGCGCCTCGCGCATCACGCCGTCCACGCGCATGCGCACCACCAGCGCGGATTCGAAGGGCTCGATGTGCACGTCCGAGGCGCCGATGCGCGCGGCCTCGGCGATCAGGCCGTTGATCAGGCGGATCACCGGCGCGTCGTCCTGCGCATCGAGCAGGTCGGCGGTGGCGGGGATGTCGCCGGCCAGCGCGTCGAGATCGCCGGGAAGGTCAAGGTCGTCGGCGCCGCCGGCGAGCGCGGCGTCGGCGTAGAGCTCGGACAGGCGGCGGTCGAAGGCCGTGCGCGGCAGCAGCTCCACGTCGAGTCCGATGCCGAGGCTGCGCCTCGCCTCCAGCAGCGCGGCGGGATCGGCGTCCTCGCGCAGGCCGACCCGTGCGCGTCCGGTCGCGTCGTCCACGCCCAGCAGCACCACGCCCTGGTGCTTGGCGAACGCGTAGGCGAAAGCGGGCAGGGGTCCGCTCATCGGGCGGCGTCGGCGCCGGTGGCGGCTGCGTTGTCCACGCCCATGTCCGCAGCCGGGGTGGCCGTGGTGTCGGCCGGGCCCGCGGCCGGCGTGGTGGGCATGGCCGGTTCGGTCTGGCGCGACGCGGGCACCGGGGCTGATGTCGTTCCGGCGCCCGGCACCGGCATCGCCGGCGGATTCGTGCGCAGGTAGTCGCGCACCAGCTCGTCGAGTGCGTTCTCGCGCTCGCCCATCACCGGCAGCTGGCCGCGCATGTAGTCCCAGCGCCCGGCGCTCATCGCCTGCGCGTCCGCCGTGCTGCGCACGATGGTCGGGCGGATGAACACCATCAGGTTGGTCTTGTCGCGCGAGCGCGAGCGGTGCTTGAACAGCTGGCCGACGATCGGGATGTCGCCCAGCAGCGGCACCTTGGACACGGTGTTACGGTCGTTCTGGTCGAGCAGGCCGCCGAGCGCGACGATCTCGCCGTCGTCCACCAGCACCCGCGTCTCCACCTCGCGCTTGTTCAGCACCAGCTCCGAGAAGTCCTCGCTCACCGGCCCGGCGATCGACGACACCTCCTGGCGCAGGGTGAGGGTGATGCCGCCGCCGGCGTTGATCTGCGGCGTGACCTCGAGCTGGATGCCGACGTCCTGGCGCTCGATGGTGCGGAAAGGATTGCTGTTGTTGTCGCCCAGCACCTCGCCGCTGGTGGTCGGCACTTCCTGGCCGACCAGGATCCGCGCCTCCTCGTTGTCCAGCGTCAGGATCGAGGGCGTGGACAGCAGGTTGGACGCGGTGTCGCTGTTCACCGCGTCGATGATCAGGCCGAAGGTGGCGTTGTCGTTGCTGCCGGCGATGCCGCCGAGCGCGCCGTTGATGCCTAGCAGCGACTGCACCGCGGCCTGGCGCGCGAGGTCGAGTACGCCGTCGTCGTCGTTGCCGTCGCGGCGCTGCTGCTCGGCATACCAGCCGCCGGCGATCGGCATGATCCCGGTGCCCGCGCCGGGATGCTGGGTGGCGAGGAAGGGCACGTTGCTGCCTTCCTTCCCGGCCACCAGCAGCTGCGCGCCCAGGCGCTTGGCGGCGTTGTCGGAGATCTCGACCACGATCGCCTCCACCAGCACCTGCTCGCGGCGGGTGTCGAGCTGGGTGATGACGTCGACCAGCAGGCGCTGGGTCTCGGGATCGGCGTTGATGATCAGCGAGTTGGCGCCGGGGTAGCGCACGATCGTGGGCCGCTTGCCCGGCACCGCGCTGATCACCTGCGCGGTGGTGGCCTCGGCGGCACCGGCCGCGCTGGCGGCCACGGTGCCGCCAGCGTCCTCGCCATCGGGCGTCTGCCCGACCAGCTGCTGCAGCACCGGCAGCAGCTGCTCGGCGCTGGCGTGCTGCAGGCGCACCACGCGCACGCCGCCGGTGCGCTCGGCGCGGCGGTCGAGCTCGAGGATGGTCTGCACCACGCGCTGCACCGCGCTGGGCGCGCCGCGCACGACGATCGAATTGCTGCCTTCGACGGCCTGGATCGAGAGCTGCCCGCCGCGGCCATCGCCGCCCCCGAACAGCTGGTTGACGGTCGCCGCGACCTCGCGCGCCGAGCTGTTGCGCAGCGTCACCGTGTCGATGCCGGCGGTGTCGCTGTCGATCTGCGCCACCAGGCCGCGGATGCGGCGGATGTTGTCGGCGTAGTCGGCGACCAGCAGCGCGTTGCCCTGCGGCGTCGGGATCACCACGCCGCCGCGGCCGACCAGCGGCTTGAGCGTCTCCGCGGCGATGCGCGCGTCGACCGTCGACAGCGGCAGCACCTGGGTGGTGAAGGCCGAAGCGCCATGGCCGCCGCCGGGCGACTGCACGGCCTGGGCGTCGGGCACCACGCGGTAGGCGCCGGGCCCGGCGCTCACCGCCACCAGGCCGTTGGCGCGCAGCACCGCCAGCAGCACGCCCAGCAGCTCGGACTCGTCCATGGCGACGTCGCGGGTGATGCTGACGCTCCCCTGCACGGCCGGGTCGATGATGAAGGTGGTGCCGGTGGCGCGCGCCACGTCCTGGATGAAGGCGCGGATGTCGGCGTCCTGCGCGGTCACTCCGGCACCGGCCTGGGCGAAGGCGAAGGGCGCGGGCTGGGCCGTGAGCGCGAGGACGAGGGCGGCGGCGAGGAGTCGGTGGTTCACGGATTCTTGGTCTGCAGGGTCGCGCTGCGGATCTGGCCGTCGCGGCGGAAGGTGAAGGTGATGGTGTCGGCCCCGGCGAGGGTCTCGGCGAGGGCGGCGTGGAGCTCGGGATCCAGCGCTTCGTTGTTGACCGACAGCAGCACGTCGCCGGCCTGCAGCCCGGCCTGGCGCAGGACGACGTCGTTGCCGCGGGGAATGACGGTGTAGCCGGTGATGCGGCCATTGGCCTCTTCGGGCGCGAGGCCCATGCCGGCGAGGAGCCTGGCGGGGTCGACCACCGGGACCTCCGCGCTGGGGGCCGCTGCGGAAGGTGCCGCCGCCGGTGCGGCTGCCGCGGCCGGTGCGCGCGTGGCGGTCCTCGCCACCGGTGCCGCGTCGGGTCGGCTGAAGCGCAGCTCGCTGCGACGCCCGCCGCTGTCGAGTACGACGTGGTCCCCCAACACCTCCGCCAGCACCATGCCCGGCGTCACCTCCGTGCCGGCGGCGACGGAGCGCTGCGGGCCATCGGCGGTGGCGAGGATGGCGCTGCCACCGCCCGTGGCGGGACGGACCGCGAACAGGTGCAGGCCCGATGCGTCGGCGCTGGCGATAGGGCCGCGCTGCGGATGGAAGGCGTCGATGGCAAGGCGCGCGGGCTGCACCGGCAGGTCCGGCGGCGCATCGAAGGGCAGGGTGCCCAGGCTCGCGGGCGGCAGCAGCAGCCAGGCCAGGCGCGCCGCCTGGACGCCGAGCAGCAGCACGATGGCCAGCTCGGCGGCGCGCCGCAGCCCGTCCACGCCGCCGGGCCTGGCCAGCAGCAAGCGGGGATCGCGGAAGGCGTCGAGCATGGGCACGGGCAGGTCGTCCAGGCGCGGGAGGTGCGCCGCCGCGACAGCATGCGAAGGTTTCGTGACAGCCGGGTTTCAGTTGACACATTCCGGTCGCAGAACCGGAAAAAAGGGGTTCTTCTTCCCAAGTGAGGGGAAGAGGCTCTCGCGGTCGAACTGACTGGGGTGATGTTGGATCGGCGTCTGTTACGGCCGGAGATGCTTGCGGGGTTGGGGCGTGATGCAAGTCGGCTCCGTGGTGGTGTACGCGGCCCGTCGCGCACACAGGGGGTGTGCTCCCCCGGCATCTCCGC
>NZ_JACSQJ010000006.1 GCF_014836665.1 Luteimonas colneyensis | reverse complement strand
AATCTGCGCTGTCCTGCTCCCACTTCCGGCCGCCGGCCATCCATGGCCGGCTCTGGGCATCCCCCCTGCGCCCGCGCCGGGCACCACCTTTCCCGCGGTCTGGAAAGACATTGAACCCTGACTGCGCGATTCCTTCCCGACTCGGTCTCGCCACTCCCTGTCGCGGCTGCCGCCGTGATCGCTGTCGCCCTGGCGCTGCGGGTGCGGTTTGCTGGTGCTGGTGCTGGTGCTGGTGCGTTGCTGTTGCTGTTGCCCTCGATCTTTCCGAGGCCGGACCTCGCCACAGCCCGTCGCGCGCACGGGGGGTGTGCGGACAGCCGGCCATGGATGGCCGAGAAGAATCGAAAAAAAGCCCGCGCCGACGTGCGGCGCGGGCCCGGCACCGGTCATCCCGGCGCCACCCCATCGACGTGCCCGCCGCGGTCAGCGGCGCTTGCCGGCGTCCAGTTCGGCGCGGCCCAGGAAGCCGTCGCGGTTGTCGTCCATCCACGCGAAGCGCTTCGACAGGCGCGGCATCTTCTCGTCGACCTCGACGCGGCTCAGCTTGCCGTCGCGGTTGAGGTCGGCGGCGACGAAGGCCTCGTCGAAGCGCTTCGCGCCTTCGACTCGCATCTGCTCGCGCATGCGCTCGCGGTGCGCGGCCACCTCGGTCCGGACGACGTAGCCGTCGCGGTTGGCGTCGATCGCATCGAAGTCGAACGCGGCGTGCCGGCCCGCGCGCGGACCGTCCGCACGGCCTTCACGGACGCGGCGCGGACCTTCACCCGCGGCTTCGCCGCGCGCCGCACGCCGCTCGGCCATGCGGGTGGCACGGGCCTCGCGGGCTTCCTGGCGCGCGACCTGCGCGGCGTCGAACTCAGCGCGGCTGACGCGACCGTCGCCGTCGGCATCCATGCTTTCGATGCCGCCGCGCATGGCGTGCCCGCGGCCGCCATGGTGGCCGGAGCGGTGGCTGCGATCGCGCATCGGGCGCTGTGCGTCCACGCCGGTGGCGTCGGTGGCGGCCTTGGCCGGCACGACGGAGGTCGACTGTGCGACCGCAAGGCCGGCGGTACCGACGGACGCCACGGCCAGTGCGGTGGCGAAGAACAGGGCATGACGCTTCATGCGTGACTCCTTTGGCGGCAGCGGCATTGCTGCAGTGCCCCGGTCAACGCACGGCACCGCGGCGCGGTTGACCCGGCGGCGGCGGCGTTCAGCCGCCAGCCGGTTCGCAGCGGCTGCGACCGGTCGCAGTATCCTGACGGCATGCATCGCGTCGCTTCCGCACCCGCGCACGGACAGGGCCATGGCTGAGCCGGCGCCGCTGCGCCTGTTCCACACCGCGGAACACCCGTGTGGCTACTGGCCCGAACGTGCCGCGCGCGACCTCGTGCTCGACCCCGGCGATCCGCGCCTGGCCGAGGCCTACGCCCGCGCGCTGTCCTGGGGCTTCCGCCGCTCCGGCGACCTCGTCTACCGCCCGCATTGCCACGGTTGCCGCGCCTGCGTCCCGGTGCGGATCCCGGTGCAGGCCTTCGTGCCCGACCGCAGCCAGCGCCGCTGCCTGGCCCGCAACGCGGACGTGCAGGCGCGGATCCTGCCCGCCGGCGAGAGCAGCGAGCGCTTCGAACTCTACCGCCGCTATCTCACCGGCCGGCATCCCGGCGGCGGCATGGACGACCACGGCAAGGCCGAGTTCGCCCAGTTCCTGGTCGGCAGCTGGTCGCAGGGGCGCTTCCTCGAACTGCGCGCCGGCGGACAGCTGCTGGCGGTGGCGGTCACGGACCTGGTGGACGATGCGCTGTCGGCGGTCTACACCTTCTACGACCCCGAGCAGTCCGCACGCGGGCTGGGCACGCTCGCGATCCTCCACCAGATCGACTGGGCGCGCCGCGACGGCCGCCGCCACCTCTACCTCGGCTACTGGATCCCTGGACACCGGAAGATGGACTACAAGCGCAGATACCAGCCCCTCGAACAGTTCGACGGCCGCACGTGGCGGCCGCTGCCCCCGGACGCCAGCGCATGAGCCGCCGCCTCCTCGCGCTGCTCTGCTGCGCGCTGCTCGCCGGCTGCGTGCGCGTCAACGTCCACGGCGATCCCGGCCAGGCCATGACCCCAGACCACACCCTCCGCGTCGCCACCTACAACGCCTCGCTCTACTCCGACGAAGCCGGCGGCCTGCTGCGACGCCTGGAATCCGGCGACACCAACGCGCGCAAGGTGGCCGCGGTGCTGCAGCGCGTCCGCCCCGACGTGGTGCTGGTCAACGAGTTCGACCACGACCCCACCGGCCGCGCCGCGGACGCCTTCCAGCGCGACTACCTGGAAGTGCCGCAGGCCGGCGGCGGCGCCGCGCTGCGCTATCCGTACCGCTACTTCGCGCCGGTCAACACCGGCGTCCCCAGCGGCCTGGACCTCGACCGCAGCGGCCATGTCGCCGCATCGGGACCGGTCGAAGGCGAAGACGCCGCCGGCGCGCGCGCGCGCGGCAACGACGCCTGGGGCTACGGGCTGCATCCCGGCCAGTACGGCATGCTGCTGCTGTCGATGCACCCGATCGATGCCGCGGCGGCGCGCACCTTCCAGCGGCTGCCGTGGGCTGCGATGCCGGGCGCCGCGCGCCCGGTCGATCCGGCCACCGGTGCGCCCTGGCACGACGACGCGACCTGGTCGAAGCTGCGGCTGTCGTCGAAGTCGCACTGGGACGTGCCGGTGCGCACGCCGCTGGGCACGGTGCACGTGCTGGCCTCGCACCCGACGCCGCCGGTGTTCGACGGCCCCGAGGACCGCAACGGCGCGCGCAACCACGACGAGATCCGGCTGTGGACCGAGTACGTGGGCGCCGGCGACCTCTCCTGGCTCTGCGATGACGCCGGCCGCTGCGGTGGACTCGGCGCCGACGCGCGCTTCGTCGTCCTCGGCGACCTCAACAACGATCCCGCCGACGGCGACGGCCGCCACCAGGCCATCGTCGACCTGCTCGAGCACCCGCGCGTGCTGCGCTCGGCCACGCCGCGCAGCGAAGGCGCGGCGCACGCGGAAGGCGCGCACAGGCCCGGCCGTCGCGGCGACGTGGCGCACGCCACCGGCGACTTCGGGCCGCGCGTGGGGCCGCTGCGACTGGACTACGCGCTGCCGTCGACCGGGTTCCGGCTGCTCGATGCCGGCGTGTACTGGCCGGCGCCCGGCGCGGACGGTGCCGACATCGTCGACGGCACCGACCATCGCCTGGTCTGGGTGGACCTGGCCGACTGAGGGCGCCGTCCAGACGCACCGGAGGGCATCCGGCGACGGGCGCGACCTCCATGGCGCGGCGTCAGGGCGCCGGTTTGCCGGCGGCGTCCCCGGGGGGCTCGTCCTCCACCGCCGGCGATCCCGCGGCGGCGCTGTCGGGCACGGCCTCTGCGGGGGCCTCGGCGGGCCGCGCCGACGCTCCGACGGTGGGCAGCACCGGCGGCGGCGCGGAGGCCTCGTAGCTGCGCGGACCGAAGCCGAACACGCCGCCGCTCTGCCGCGACACGATCATGCGCACCATCGATGACGGCACCATCAGCTCGAGGTCCACGTATTCGCCCGTGGGCATCCGCCCCTTCAGGGTCATCTCGATCAGCGCCCCGGCGGTATCGATCTCGTCGCAGGCGACGTGCGGCCCGACCGCCGGGTTGTCCTGGATGTACGGCTTGATGGCATCGCCCAGCGCTTCCAGCGCCTGCGGGAAGAGGAACACGGCATAGCCGTCGCGGCCTGTCATCGGTGGGCGGCTCCAGAGGGGCGGGCGCACATCTTGGCAGAGACGCGCGGGCGAGCGTCCCGCACTTGACTGATTGATATCATTCAGATATCACTTTATCCGTGCACCCTTCCTGCTAACGGAGAGACCGATGAAGGAAAACCCCGTCCGTTCCCTGCCCGGCATCCCGGTGCTGCTGGTCCTGTTCGCCGTCGTGCTGGCCAGCGGCTGGGCGCTCTTCCGGTCCATCGCGGGCGACGGCGCCGGCGTCCCGCTGGCCGCCCCGATCGTCGTAGGCGCCATCGCGCTCTTCTGCCTGCTCGGCCTGTACATGGTCGAGCCCAACCAGTCGGCGGTGCTGAGCCTGTTCGGCAAGTACGTCGGCACCGTGCGCGACAACGGCCTGCGCTGGAGCAACCCGTTCTATGCGAAGCGAAAGGTGTCGCTGCGCATCCGCAACTTCGAAAGCGGCAAACTCAAGGTCAACGAACTCGACGGCAGCCCGATCGAGATCGCCGCGGTGATCGTCTGGAAGGTGGTCGACTCGGCCGAGGCGGTGTTCAACGTCGATGACTACGAGAGCTTCGTGCACATCCAGTCGGAAGCGGCGCTGCGCGGCATGGCCACCAGCTATCCCTATGACCAGCACGAGGAGGGCCAGATGTCGCTGCGCAGCCATCCGGTCGAGATCTCCGGCGAGCTGAAGCGACACCTCGACGAGCGCCTGGCCTCGGCCGGCGTTGACGTGCTGGAAGCGCGCATCAGCCACCTCGCCTACGCACCCGAGATCGCCCACGCGATGCTGCAGCGGCAGCAGGCCAATGCGGTGGTGGCGGCGCGCGCGCGGATCGTCGCCGGCGCCTGCGGCATGGTCGAGATGGCGCTGGCCGAACTCGAGAAGAGTGGCGTGGTCCAGCTCGACGAGGAGCGCAAGGCGGCGATGGTCAGCAACCTGCTGGTGGTGCTGTGCAGCGACCGCGGCGCGCAGCCGGTGGTCAATTCCGGCTCGCTGTACTGATGGCGGCCACGCCCGGACGCCGCCGTGGTAGCCGCCATGCCTGAAAAGAAGGCCTATCCCCTGCGCATCAACGCCGAGATCCTGGCCGCGGTGCAGGCCTGGGCGGAGGACGAGCTGCGCAGCGCCAACGCGCAGATCGAGTACGTCCTGCGCGAGGCCCTGCGCAAGGCCGGCCGCCTGCCCGGACGCGGCGGCGGCCGGGCGCAGGGCGGGGAATGAGCCGACCGGTCGCAACAGCCGCGCGCCTCCGCGCGATGGCGCGTCGCACCATCAGCGGCTAGCCTGTCGCCATGCGCGGCCGCGACCCCATCCTCGCCAACACCCCGGACATCGAGCTGTGGCCGGGCGGCGTGCTGCGCGCGCGCGGCAACCGCGACGCCCGCATGCTGGCGCGCGCGCGCGCCGTGCTGAGGCGCAAGCGCGACGGCGTCCTGCTCGCCGCCGACCTGCCCGAGGGACTGCGGCCGCTGGTGCCGCGGCTGGCGCGCGAACCCGGCCTGGACGCGGCCCTGCGCGTCCTCGCCCGCCCGCGGCATCCGGCCCTGCGCGCCGGCATCGACGCCGTACCCACCCTGCCCACCACCCGGCTGGCCGGATGGCTGGAGGTGCTCGGCATCGACGGCGACGCCTACGCCGGGCGCACGGGACTGGCCCTGGAGGCGGAACCGGCCTGGCTGGCCTGGGCCGGGCGCGACCGCTACGGGCGCGCGCTGTGGCTGCGCGCCGACGCCGCGCGCGGCTGGCGCCACCTGGTCGAGTCGGCGGCCCGCGACGGCGTCGTGCTGGAAGCGGTCTCCGGCTATCGCAGCCATGACCACCAGGCCGGGATCGTCCAGCGGAAGCTGGCCCGCGGCCAGTCCATCGACGAGATCCTGGCGGTCAACGCCGCCCCGGGCTGGTCGGAACACCATTCCGGCCGCGCCATCGACATCAGCGCTCCGGGCGAGCCGGCCGCCGAGGAATCCTTCGAGGACACGGCCGCCTTCGCCTGGCTCCAGGCCAACGCGGGCGGCCTCGGCTTCACCATGAGCTACCCGCGCGGCAATCCGCACGGCATCGTCCACGAGCCCTGGCACTGGCGCCACGACGGGAGCGCGCGAACCGATTGAGATCGCGGCCCGCTGCCGCTACATTGACGGCAACGAACACCATCGCCGCCAGCCCACCCGCGCCCCGGCCGCCGCGAAACGTCGCCGGGGCGCGTTGCTGGCGGCAAGCGCATTGCAGGAGACGCACGCGTGAACACCCGACCCAAGATCACCATCTCGACGCTGGATGCCGAGCGGCTGGAGAGCCTGCTCGAGTCCCTCCCCGACGGCACCTTCCCCGGCCGCGAGGCGCTCGAGGCCGAGCTGCTGCGGGCCGACGTGGTCGCGCCCAAGGACATCCCGCCGACCACGGTGACCATGAATTCGACCGTGCGCTTCCGCGTCGGTCCGGACGAGACCTTCAAGCTCACCCTGGTCTATCCGCGCGACGCCGACGGCAGCCCCGACCGCATCTCCGTGCTCGCGCCGGTGGGCAGCGCGCTGCTGGGCCTGTCGCAGGGCGACGAGATGGAATGGCCGAAGCCGGGCGGCGGCGCCGTCAAGGTGCTGATCGAGGAAGTCACCTACCAGCCCGAACGCGCCGGCGAACTCCACCGCTGAGCCACCGCGGCATCCGCGCGGGCCGCGTCAGCCGCCCGCGTGTCGCAGGACCTCGCGCAGGAACGGCACCGTCACCCGGCGCTGGGCCGCCAGCGAGGCCCGGTCCAGGGCGTCGAGCTGGGCGGTGAGCCCGGCCAGGTCGCGCCCGGCCCGCTTCAGCAGCCACGCGATCGCGGCCTCGTCGAACTGCAGGCCGCGCCGGCGCGCGCGCAGCCGCAGCACGTCCGCCCGTCCATCGTCGTCCAGCGGCAGCAGCGCCACCCGGGCGCACTGCGCCAGGCGCGAGCGCAGGTCCGGCAGTCCGAGGGCCAGCAAGGCCGGCGCGGCGACCGCGGCATAGAGCACGCCGATGCCGGCCGCGCGCGCGCGGTTGTGGAAGTCAAACAGGGCCACTTCGTCCCCGCGATCGCCGGCGATCGCCTCGAGGCCATCCAGCGCCACCAGCCCCATGCCGTCCAGTGATTCCAGGGCCTGGCCCATGCGCCCGGCGGCGGCGGCCATCGGCAGGTAGGCGGCGCTGCGCCCCTGCGCCTCGGCCTCGGCACAGGCCGCCAGCGCGAGATGGGTCTTGCCGGTGCCCGCGGCGCCGTCGAGGTAGAGCCAGTCGCCATCGCCCGCGGCCAGCGCCCGCAGCTGCGCCAGGGCGCCAGGCGGGGCGCCGACGAAGGTGTCGAAGCGCTGGTCGGGCGGGTAGCGCAGCGCCAGCGGCAGCTGCCGGCTCATGCGCCGCCGCGGCGGTACGCCGCCCCCGGTGGACACTCCATCCCGGGCCTCAGCGCAGCTGGAACTCGGGCGGCAGGCCCTCGATGTTGGCGCCGGATTCGACCAGCACGGAGTCGTCGAGGACCCGGCGGAACCCCGCCAGGCCGGTCAGCAGGTCGAGCTCGAGCTCGAGGCTGTCGGGCGTGGCCCGCAGCGGACGCAGCCCGCGCACCACCGAGGTCGACTGCAGCCACGACGCCAGGCGCACGTAGTCGTTCGCACTGTGGATGCCGGTGACCACCACGCGCTCGATCGCTGGTTCGCCGACGCTGCTCGCCTTCGCGTAGCGGCGCACCAGGGCGTCGGCGGCGCCGTCGGCGCCCGAGGCGATGACCCGGCGCGCCTGCGCACCCTCTTCCGACCAGGTCTTGAGCACGCGGCCGTTGTCGACGAAGGTCCAGTCGGCCTTCCAGCCACCGCCAGACCGGTAGAGCTTGCCGATCAGCTGCATCGGCGGGCTGTAGCGGGCCGACAGGCGCGCCACCGCGGCGGAGTCGCCGCGCCAGATCGCGCCCACCGCCGCGCGCTCGGCGGCACTGCCGCCCGGCAGGCCAAGGCGGAAGCCGCGCTCCTGCGCCCGGTCCAGCACCGGCCGGGCGACGTTGTTCTGGCCCACGGCCACCAGCCGCGGCCCGGTATCGTCATCGATCGCCAGCCACAGCACCGGCTTCGGGCGCGGCTCGGGCCAGACCGGCAGGCCCAGCGCACCGGCGATGGCATCCACGTCGTCCCTGCGGAAGCGCACCACCAGCGTCGTGGTGTAGGTCGGCGAGCCGGCGGCCGAGCGTCCCTCGTCCTGGCGGTAGTCGTAGTGCTCGACGAAATCGCCGGCGCGGCGGAGCTCGCGGGCCACGCCCGGGCGCCGGGCGACCCCGGCATCGCCGGAGAGCTTGCCCAGCACCTGGGCCAGCGCGCGCTGGAAGCCGGACTGGCGCGCGGATTCGGCCTGGCTCCCGACCGCCACCTCGGCCTCGTACAGGCCGCTGGCGCCCGCGCGATCACCCTCGACCCGCTGGGCCTGGGCCCAGCCGGCGGGCAGGAGTGCGAGGAGCAGCGTGAGCAGCAACGCCTTGGGCATCATCGTTCCCGGGACCGTATCAGCGGGGAATGGTGCCGCACGGGCCGCGCCGCGTCCATGAAGGCGCCCCCGGGACTGCTAAAATGGCGGCTTCCCCGCGCCTGCGAGCCACCGTGACCAGCCCCACTCCCCTGACCTACCGGGACGCCGGCGTCGACATCGACGCGGGCAATGAAGTCGTCGAGCGCATCAAGCCGCTGGTGAAGCGCACCTTCCGGCCCGAGGTGATGGGCGGACTGGGCGGCTTCGGCGCCCTGTTCGACCTGTCGGGCAAGTACCGCGAGCCGGTGCTGGTCTCGGGCACCGACGGCGTCGGCACCAAGCTGAAGCTGGCGCAGCAGCTCGGCCGCCACGACACGATCGGCATCGATCTGGTCGGCATGTGCGTGAACGACGTGCTGGTGCAGGGCGCCGAGCCGCTGTTCTTCCTCGACTACTTCGCCACCGGCAGGCTCGACATCGACACCACCGTGGCCGTGGTCGGCGGCATCGCGAAGGGCTGCGAGCTGGCCGGCTGCGCGCTGATCGGCGGCGAGACCGCCGAAATGCCGGACATGTACGGCCCGGGCGAATACGACCTGGCCGGCTTCACCGTCGGCGCGGTGGAGAAGTCCGAGCTGCGCGACGGCGGCCGCGTCGCCGCCGGCGACGTGCTCATCGGCATCGCCTCCAGCGGCCCACATTCCAACGGCTATTCGCTGGTCCGCCGCATCTACGACCGCGCCGGCCGCCCCGGCGACACCGACCTCGGCGGCGTGCGCCTGGAAGACGCGCTGATGGCGCCCACCGCGCTGTACGTGAAGCCGGTGCTGGAGCTGCTGCGCGGCGCCGAGGGCGCGTCGATCCACGCCATGGCCCACATCACCGGCGGCGGCCTGACCGAAAACATCATCCGCGTGGTGCCCGAAGGCCTGGGCCTGGACATCGACGCGTCTGCCTGGGTGATGCCGCCGGTCTTCGACTGGCTGCAGCGCGAGGGCGCGGTGGCGCGCGAGGAAATGTGGCGCACCTTCAACTGCGGCATCGGCTTCGTGCTGGCAGTCGACCCGTCGCGCGTGGGTGCCGTGGGCGCGGCGCTGGACGCGCTGTCGCTGGCGCACTGGACCATCGGCTCGGTGGTGCCCGCCAGCGGCGACGCCGCGCGCGTGCGCATCGGCTGAACGCCGTGGCCGACGCGACGCCGCGCCTGGCCGTGCTGGCCTCGGGCCGCGGCAGCAACCTCCAGGCGATCCTGGATGCCATCGATGACGGGCGGCTGCACGCGCAGGTGGCCGGCGTCTTCGGCGACAAGCCCGCGGCGTTCGCACTCGCGCGCGCGCGCGCGGCGGGCATCCCCGCCCGCGCCCTGCGTCCGCGCGACTTCGCCGGCCGCGACGAATTCGACGCCGCGCTGTTCGCGGAGGTCGCGTCGGTGCGGCCCGACGTCGTCGTCTGCGCCGGCTACATGCGCCTGCTGGGCGCCGCGGCGCTGGCGCCCTGGGCCGGGCGCATCATCAACATCCACCCGTCGCTGCTGCCGGACTTCAAGGGCCTGGACACGCACGCGCGCGCCCTCGCCGCGGGTGTACCCGAGCACGGCGCCAGCGTGCACTTCGTGACCGCCGACCTCGATGGCGGCCCGGTCATCGCCCAGGCGCGCGTGCCGGTCCTCGACGGCGACGATGCCGACGCGCTGGCCGCGCGCGTGCTCGACACCGAGCATCCGCTGCTGGTCGCGAGCCTGCAGCTGCTCTGCGCGGGCCGCATCGTCCTCCGCGACGAGGTGGTGGAGCTCGACGGCAAGCTACTCGCGGCGCCGCTTCAGCTGGCATCCAACCGCCTGCCGGCATGATCCCGGCGGCATGAAGACCGCCCCCCGCCTCCTGTCGACGATGCTCGCCGCCGCACTGGCCATCCTGCCGGCGCTGGCCGCGGACGCCCCGCTGCCGTCCACGGCAGCGCCGGATCCTGCGCCCGCGCAGGCCGGCGAAGATGCCGCCCCAGCCGTCGCGCTCGAACCCTTCCTCGCCACCTACGACGCCTGGAACGGCGGCAAGCCCGCGGGCACCGCCAGCATGCGCCTGGCGCGCGAAAGCGGGCTCTGGCGCATCGACCTCGACATCACCGGCACCCGCGGGCTCGCCCGCTGGGTGCGACTGGACATCGACCAGGGCACCTTGTTCGACGAGGCCGGCGGCGACTACCGCCCGCTGCGGCAGGACACGCGCCGCAAGGCGCTGTTCATGGGCCGCCACGTCGAGGGCGTATACGACTGGAACGCCGGCGTCGCGCGCTGGAGCGGCGACATCAAGGAGGCGCGCAGGCAACCCGTGCCCCTGCTCGAGGGCGACAAGAGCGGCCTGCTGATCAACCTGGCCATCGTGCGCGACGCCGCGCCGGGTCGCCGCCTGCGCTACCGTTTCGTCGATGGCGGCCGAGTGCGCGACCACCAGTACGCGGTGGCCGAAACCACCGAGTACGTCGAGGTCGACGGCCTCTCGTACGACGCCATGCGTGTTTCACGCACCAACGGCGGCAATGATGAAACCATCTTCTGGGTGGCGCGCGGCGTGCCCACGCCCGTCCGGATCCTGCAGCGCGAGAATGGCGAAGACGCCATCGACCTGCGCCTGGTCGCATATGAAGGAGCTCGCTAGATGTCGAACATGAAGTCGTTCCGCCGCCGCGCCGCGGCCACCATCGCCGTCGCCGCCATGGCGCTCGGCCCGGCGCCCGCGTTCGCGGTCGAGCCCTTCAGCGCCGACTACCAGGCCAACTACATGGGCATGGAGGCAACGGCGAAGATGAGCCTGGCCAGCACCGGGCCGGACCGCTGGGAATACCGCATCGACATCGGCGGCATGGGCGCGGAGCTCGTGCAAAGCACGGTGTTCGAGGTCGACGGCGACCAGTGGCGACCGCTGGAGAGCACCGACAGCCAGCGCGGCACCAGCGGCCTGGCGGCGATGCTGGTCAAGCGCAAGACCGTGAAGGCCGACTACGACTGGGAGCGCGGCGAGGCGCGCTGGTCCGGCGACGTGAAGGAAGACCGGGCCGGCCCGGTGAAGCTGCAGGCAGGCGACCTCGACGGCATGCTGATGAACCTGGTGCTGGTGCGCGACGTCGCCGCCGGCAAGCCGCTGGACTACCGTCTGGTGGAGGACGGTCGCGTCAAGCGCCAGCGTTTCCAGGTCGAGGGCACCGAACAGGTCCGGGTCGGCGGCAAGTCGCACGAGGCCACCCGCGTGGTGCGCCGCGACGGCAAGCGCGAGATCATCGCCTGGGTGGTGGACGGGCTGCCGGTGCCGGCGCGCGTGCTGCAGCGCCGGGATGGCAAGGACCACATCGACCTGACCCTGAAGGCGGTCGACTGACCACGGTCAGTCGATCCGCGTGATCCGGGCGCCCAGCCCGGACAGCTTGCGCTCGATGTGCTCGTAGCCGCGGTCGAGGTGGTAGATGCGGTCGATGACCGTTTCGCCCTCGGCCACCAGGCCGGCCAGCACCAGCGACGCCGAGGCGCGCAGGTCGGTGGCCATGACCGGCGCGCCGCTCAGGCGCTCGACGCCGGTCACGGTCGCGCGATGGCCTTCGATGTGGATGTCTGCGCCCAGCCGCATCAGCTCGTTCACGTGCATGAAGCGGTTCTCGAAGATCGTCTCGTCGATCGTCGCCACGCCCTCGGCGATGCAGTCCAGGGCCATGAACTGCGCCTGCATGTCGGTGGGGAACGCCGGGTGCGGCGCCGTGGTGATATCCACCGCGCGCGGGCGGCGGCCGCGCATGTCGACGGTGATGCGGTCGCCATCGATGCCGATGTCGGCGCCGGCGGCGGACAGGCGCTCGAGCACCGCGTCCATGGTGTCCGGGCGCGCGTGGGTGATGGTCACGCGGCCGCCGGTGATCGCGCCGGCGACCAGGAAGGTGCCGGCCTCGATGCGGTCGGCGACCACCTCATGGCGCGCGCCGTGCAGGCGGTCGACGCCGCGCACCACGATTCGCGAGCTGCCGGCGCCCTCGATGTCGGCGCCCATCGCCAGCAGGCAGTCCGCGAGGTCGACGATTTCCGGCTCGCGCGCCGCGTTGTCGATCACCGTGGTGCCCTGGGCCAGGGTGGCCGCCATCAGCACGTTCTCGGTCGCGCCCACGCTCACCATGTCGAAGGCGACCTCGCCGCCGCGCAGGCGGCCGGCGCGGGCGTTGATGAAGCCGTGCTCGACGGTGATGCGCGCGCCCAGCGCCTCCAGCGCGCGGATGTGCAGGTCGACCGGCCGCGAGCCGATCGCGCAGCCCCCCGGCAGCGCGACCTCGGCGGCGCCGTGGCGGGCCACCAGCGGCCCCAGCACCAGCACCGAGGCGCGCATCGTGCGCACCAGCTCGTAGGGCGCGACGTGGCTGTCGACGCCGCGGGGGTCGACCACGACGTGGCTGCCGTCGGCATCGTGGGTGACGCCCGCGCCGAGGCCGCCGAGCACCTTCGCCGTGGTCACCACGTCGTGCAGGTGCGGCACGTTGCCGATCTCGACGGGCTCGTCGGCCAGCAGGGTCGCGCACAGGATGGGAAGCACGGCGTTCTTGGCGCCGGACACGCGGACGTCGCCCTCGAGGGCGACGCCACCAGTCACCGCGATCTTCTGCATCAGCCGGGCCGGTGCTCGTCGGGGGTCAGGGTGCGCAGCGCGAGGGCGTGGATCTCGTTGCCCATCAACGTGCCCAGGGTGGCGTACACCATGCGGTGGCGGGCCAGCGGAAGCTTGCCGGCGAAGTCCGGGTGCACCACCACGGCCTCGAAGTGCACGCCGTCGTCGCCCTGCACCTCCACCGCGGCGCCGGGCAGGCCCTGTTCGATGAGTTTGCGGATGGTGTCTGCGTCCAAGGGCGGTCTTCCAGCTGATGAAGGGGACATGAGGCGGCGGCCCCGCCGTCGCGCGAAGGCGCGGGAACGGGAGCGATTCCGCGTAAGATGAACCGGTTAGCCTAACGGAAAAGGGTCCGGCCCGGAAATGCCCGGAAGCAACGAGCACCCCAGCAGCGCCCCCGGCGCGCACGACTTCGCGGCCAGCGGCCGGCGGGTCTTCGAGATCGAACGCCAGGGCCTCGCCGCCGTCGAAGCCCGCATCGATGGCGACTTCTCCCGCGCCTGCGCCCTGCTGCTGGCCTGCCGCGGCCGCGTGGTCTGCACCGGCATGGGCAAGTCCGGCCACGTGGCGCGCAAGATCGCGGCCACCCTCGCCTCCACCGGCACGCCGGCCTTCTACGTCCACCCCGGCGAGGCCGGCCACGGCGACCTCGGCATGGTGACCGACGCCGACGTGGTGCTGGCGCTCTCGTATTCCGGCGAATCCGACGAAGTGCTGCAGCTGCTCCCGGTGCTCAAGCGCCAGGGCAACGCCCTGGTCTCGATGACCGGGCGAGCCGGCTCGACCCTGGCCACCGCCGCCGCCGTGCACCTCGACGTCAGCGTGCCCGCGGAAGCCTGCCCGCTGCACCTGGCGCCGACCTCGAGCACCACCGCCTCGCTGGCCATGGGCGATGCCCTGGCCGTGGCCCTGCTGGAAGCCCGCGGCTTCACCGCCGACGACTTCGCCCGCTCGCACCCTGCGGGCGCGCTCGGCCGCCGCCTGCTGCTGCACATCGCCGACGTCATGCACACCGGCGACGCCGTGCCCCGCGTGTCCGCGGACGCGACCGTCAGCGAGGCGCTGGCCGAGATCAGCCGCAAGATGCTGGGCATGACCGCGGTGGTCGACGGCGACGGCCGCCTGCTCGGCCTGTACACCGACGGCGACCTGCGCCGCAGCCTCGACGCCGGCATCGACGTGCGCGCGACGCCCATCGCCCGGGTGATGACGCGCAGCCCGCGCACCATCGGCGCGGACGCGCTGGCGGCGGAAGCGGCCCAGCTGATGGAGGCGCACAAGATCGGCGGCCTCGTGGTCGTGGACGAGGCGGGCCGCGTGGTCGGCGCCCTCAACATTCACGACCTGTTGCGCGCACGCGTGGTGTGATCCCGCGTCCATGCGCCCCACCGACCGCCCCGCCCCGTCCCCCGAAGTGCTCGCGCGCGCCGCGCGCATCCGCCTGGCCTGCTTCGACGTCGACGGCACCCTGACCGACGGCCGCCTGTACATCGCCGCCGACGGCACCGAGACCAAGGCCTTCCACGTCCACGACGGCCTCGGCCTGTCGCTGCTGCGCCGCGCGGGCATCACCGTGGCCTTCGTCACCGCGCGCACCAGCCCCGCGGCCGAGATCCGGGCGCGCGACCTCGGGGTCGAGGCGCACACCGGCATCCGCGACAAGCTTGCCTGCGTCGAGGCCATGCGCACGCGCCTCGGTCTGGCCGCGGACGAGGTGTCGTTCATGGGCGACGACCTCACCGATCTCGCCGTGCTGGCCGCCGCGGGACTCGCCGCGGCGCCCGCCGACGCGCAACCCGCGGTTCTCGCGCATGTCCACTGGCAGTCCGCCCATCGTGGCGGCGAGGGCGCGGCGCGTGAATTCTGCGAGATGCTGCTGGCCGCACGCGGCGGCACCGACGTCGACGCCGCGGGAACCCGACAGTGAGCTGGCGCGGCGTGCTGATCCTCGTGCTGCTCGCGGCCGCGATCGCCAGCGGCTGGTCGGCCTGGCGGCAGGGGGCCGAGCTGGAGGAGACGACGGTCACCAGCGACCGCTCCGACTACGTGCTCGAGGATTTCGAGCTGGTGTCGCTGGACGACGACGGCCGCGAGGCCTTCACGCTGCGCGCGCCCTGGCTGCAGCGCAACCCCGCCGACGAGACCCTCGCGCTGCGCGAGCCGGTCTTCCTGCTGCCGGAAGAGGACGGCGGGTACTACTGGGACCTCCGCGCCGCCACCGGCTGGATCAGCGCCGACAGCAGCGAGATGCGGCTGGACGGCGACGTGGTGGCGGTGTCCGACCCCGCCGGCGACCGTGCGATGCGCATGGAGACCGACGCCCTCCAGGTGTTTCCGGAGCAGCGCCGGGCACGCACCGACGCCGCCGTGACCATCACCCAGCCCGGCACTACAATGCGGGGCACGGGCATGGAAGCCGACCTGGCCGGCAAGCGCTTCCAGCTCACCTCCAAGGTCCAGACCCGCTATGTCCCCACGCGCCGCTAGCCTCACCACGCTCCTTGCCTTGGCCGCGGCCCTGGCCGCCGCGCCCGCATGGGCGAAGTCGAGCGACCGCAACCAGCCCATGGACCTCACGTCCAACAGCCAGGACTGCATGCTCGCCGACGACGGCGGTCCCTGCGTGTTCGCCGGCAACGTCCGCATCGTCCAGGGCACGCTCGACGTGCGCGCGGCCAAGGCGGACGTCCGCCGCGGCGGCGGCGACATCCAGCGCGTGATCCTCACCGGCTCGCCGGTGCGCCTGAAGCAGCAGCTCGACGACGGCGGCACGATCGACGCCAGCGCCGCCAACGTCGACTACGACCTGCAGACCGAGACCGTGGTCTTCACCGGCAACGCGGAGATCAACCAGCCCGGCCGCGGCACCATGTCCGGCGGCCGCATCGTCTACAACATGGCCACCGGCCGCGTGCAGGGCGGCGGCCAGGACGGCGGCCAGATCCGCACCCGCATCCTTCCCAAGGGCGCGAAGGCCGACCAGGGCGGCAACTGATGCTGGTCGCCGAAGGACTCCGCAAGAGCTACCGCCAGCGCGAGGTGGTGCGCGAGTTCGGGCTCACGCTCGACGCCGGCGAGGTCGTGGGCCTGCTCGGCCCCAACGGCGCCGGCAAGACCACCTGCTTCTACATGATCGTCGGCCTGGTGCCGGCGGACGCCGGGCGCATCGTGCTCGACGGCCGCGACATCACCGGCGAGCCGATGTACCGGCGCGCGCGCCTGGGCGTGGGTTACCTGCCCCAGGAGCCCTCGGTGTTCCGCAAGCTCAGCGTCGCCGACAACATCATGCTGGTGCTGGAGCTGCGTGAGGACCTCGACCGCAAGGGCCGCGAGGCGGAGCTGGCCTCGCTGATGGACGAACTGCAGGTCACGCACGTCGCCGGCCAGGCCGGCGCCAGCCTGTCGGGCGGCGAGCGCCGCCGCGTCGAGATCGCCCGCGCGCTGGCCGCGCGCCCGCGCCTGATCCTGCTCGACGAGCCCTTCGCCGGCGTCGACCCGATCTCGGTCGGCGAGATCCAGCGCATCGTCCGCCACCTGAAGAACCGGGGCATCGGCGTGCTGATCACCGACCACAACGTGCGCGAGACCTTGGGCATTTGCGACCGCGCGTATATCCTCAACGACGGCGGCGTGCTCGCGCAGGGGGCTCCGGACGCGCTGCTGGCCGACCCGGACGTGCGCCGGGTGTACCTCGGGGACTCCTTCCGACTGTAAGCCGGGGGCGCGTCCCCGCCGACAGGGGAACGTCGTGAAGCCTCGCCTTCAGACATCGCTGGGACAGCAACTGGTACTGACGCCGCAGCTGCGCCAGGCCCTGCACATGCTGCAGCTGTCGATGCCCGAGCTCGAAGCCGAGATCAACGACGCGGTCGAGAGCAACCCGCTGCTGGAGTGGGAGGATTCGCCGACGCTGTCGACGCCCGGCGAAACCCGGGACGCGGACGGCGACGCCGCCGAGGCGCACCGCGACGAGCGCGCCGAAGCGCACGACGACCACTGGGACGACCACCGCGACGCGGCCTGGACCGAAGGCGGGCGCGGCAGCGGCGAGGATCCCGACGGCGACGCATCCGAACGCATCGCCCAGTCCGAGACGCTGCGCGACCATTTGTCCTGGCAGCTCAACCTCAGCCACCTCTCGCCGCGCGAGCTGGCCATCGGCGAAGCGCTGGTCGATGCCATCGACGACGACGGCTACCTGCGCGAGCCGCCGTCGGCCATCGCCGAGGCGCTGGCGCCCGAGCTGGAATGCAGCGAGACCGAGATCAGCCTGGTGCTGCGCCACGTGCAGGGCCTGGACCCGACCGGCGTCGGCGCGCGCGACCTCGGCGAATGCCTGCTGCTGCAGCTCGACGCGCTGCCGCCGGAAACACCGGCCCGCGACATCGCGCGGCGCGCGGTCTCGACCCTGATCGAACGTCTGGCGCGGCTGGGCGAGGCGGGCGTGGCCGACGCCCTGGGCTGCAGCCACGAAGAGGCCGCCGCCGCGCTGCAGCTGATCCGCGGGCTGGATCCGCGGCCGGGCGCGCGCATCGGCGGCATGCCCCAGGACACCTACGTGGTGCCCGACTGCGTCATCACCCGCCAGGGCGGCATCTGGAAGGTGTCGCTGGCCGGCGGCCGCCATTCCAGCCTCACCATCCACCGCGGCTACGAACAGATGCTGCAGCACGCCGCCGGCGCCGACGCCGGCTACCTGCGCGGCCGCCTGCAGGAAGCGCGCTGGCTGCTGAAGAACATCGAGGCCCGCGGCGAGACCCTGCTCAAGGTGGTGCACTGCCTGGTGCGCGAGCAGTCCGGCTTCCTCGAGTTCGGCGCCAAGGCGCTGCGCCCGCTCACGCTGCGCGAAGTCGCCGCGCAGATCGGCATGCACGAATCCACCGTGTCGCGGGCGGTGGCGCGCAAGTACGTGCACACCCCGCGCGGCACCATGCCGCTGCGCGCGTTCTTCGCCTCGGGCATCGATACCGGTGGCGGCGGCGAAGCTTCGAGCACCGCCATCCAGGACATGATCCGGCGGCTGGTCGAGGCCGAGGATCCGCGCAAGCCGCTGTCCGACGCGCGCCTGGCCGAGCGCCTCAAGGAGGGCGGCGTGCCGGTGGCCCGGCGCACCGTGGCCAAGTATCGCGAGGCCCTGAACATCCCTTCCTCGCACGAGCGCGTGCGCATCGCCTGACTGTCGGCTGGCCGCTTCCCGCCTTCCGGGGGCTGGGTTAACCTGTTCCTGACATCCATCGCAGCGCCATGCGCGATGCTGTGGACCCCACGGAGAAAGGAGGTTGCGATGCTCATCGAGACCCACGGCCAGCAGATGGACGTCACGCCCGCGCTGCGCGACTACGTCGAAACCAAGCTGGGCCGGCTGTCACGCCTCTACGATCCGCCGCTGCAGCTGCGCACCCAGCTCAGCCTCGACAAGCCCGACCACGTCGCCGAGGCGACGGTCAGCGTCGGCGGCAAGACCCTGCACGCCGATGCCCGCGCGGTCGACATGTACGCGGCCATCGATCTCCTCGCCGACAAGCTCGACCGCATGCTGGTGAAGGAGAAGAAGAAGATGATCGACCAGCATCGCCGCGGCGGGAACCCCGTGCGCGACGGCGAGTTCGGCTGACGCACCGCAGGGGGGAGCAACATGCCGTACACCGACCTGCTCACGGCCGGTCGCATCGTGCAGGTCGTGGAGCCGGGCGGTCGTGACCAGGTGCTGGACGCGGCCGCCCGCCTGCTCGGCGGCGGCTCCCCGGACTGGACCCAGGCCATCGGCGACGGCCTGCGCGCTCGCGAGGCGATCGGCAGCACCGCCATCGGCCGCGGCGTCGCCATCCCGCACTGCCACAGCGCTGCCTGCAGCGCGCCGGTGGCGGCCTTCCTGAGGCTGGCCACGCCGGTCGACTTCCGCGCCCATGACGGCTGCCCCGTCGACCTGGTGTTCGCGATGGTGGTGCCGCAGGGGCAGGCACAGCAGCACCTCGACACCCTTTCCGAGCTCGCCGGCCAGTTCGCCGACGCCGGGTTCCGCGACGCCGTCCGCGCCGCGGGCGACATCACCGCGCTGCGCACGCTCCTGCTGCGCCTCGGGCCGGCCCAGGCGCGCAGCGCATGAACGCGGCGATCACCGCCCGGGAGCTCTTCGAGCAGCTGCGCGAACGCCTCGGGCTGCGCTGGATCGCCGGGCAGGCGGGCGCGTCGCGCCAGCTCGAAGCCGTCGACACCGTCGCCCGCCGCCCCTCGCTGGCCGGCTACCTCAACATCATCTATCCCAACAAGGTGCAGATCCTCGGCACCGAGGAACTGGCCTGGCTCGACGGCCTGGAGCCGCGGCAGCGCTGGGAGACACTGGAGAAGATCCTGCAGTTCGGGCCGCTGGCGCTGGTGGTCAGCAAGGGCCAGCCCTGTCCCGAGGACCTGATCGAGATGGCGGAGGAATCCGGCATCGCGCTGTGGTCGTCGCCAAGACGCGGCCACGAGCTCTACAACGTGCTGCAGTACCACCTCGCCGGCGCGCTGGCGCGGCGGACCACGCTGCACGGCGTGTTCATGGAGATCTACTCGATCGGCGTGCTGATCACCGGCGAATCCGGCACCGGCAAGAGCGAGCTCGCGCTGGAGCTGGTCACCCGCGGCCACCGCCTGGTCGCCGACGACGCGCCCGAGTTCGCGCAGATCGCACCCGACGTGCTCGACGGCACCTGCCCGGAGCTGCTGCAGGACCTGCTCGAGCTGCGCGGGCTGGGCGTGCTCAACATCCGCGAGATGTTCGGCGACACCGCGGTGAAACGGAACAAGTACCTGCGCCTGATCGTGCACCTGGCGCGCCCCGAGGACAGCCGCGAGTCGCGCGACGCCAGCGGCATGGTGCGGCTCACCGGCGACCTCGGCTCGCGCCGCGTGCTCGATCTGGACGTGCCGATGATCACCCTGCCGGTGATGCCCGGCCGCAACCTCGCGGTGCTGACCGAAGCCGCGACCCGCGTGCACATGCTGCGCGCCAAGGGCGTCGACCCGGCCGCGGCCTTCCTCGCCCGCCACTCGCACTTCCTCGAACGGGGCACGCCATGAACACGACCGGCAACGGCGGCAGCGGCAACGCGCTGGTCATCGTCAGCGGCATGTCGGGCAGCGGCAAGACCGTCGCGCTCAACACCTTCGAAGACCTCGACTTCTACTGCGTCGACAACCTGCCGGCGGAGCTGCTGCCCGAATTCGTGCGCAGCGCCACCCATCCCGAACGCGCCTCGCAGAAGCTCGCCGTCGGGATCGACGTGCGCAGCCGCGGCGACCTCGCGAACCTGCCGGAATGGCTGTCCGCTGTGGGTGCGCTGGGCTTCGACCCGAAGCTGGTGTTCTTCGACACCGCCGACAACGTCCTGCTCAAGCGCTATGCCGACACCCGGCGCCGGCACCCGCTGACGCGGCTGGGCCTGGCGCTCTCGGACGCCATCGCGCTGGAACGGCAGGTGCTGCGCCCGCTGCGCCAGCTGGCCGACGTCACCATCGACACCAGCGACCTCAACGTCCACCAGCTGCGCCACCGCGTGCTGACCGAGCTGGGGCTGGCGATGGACTCGTCGCTGTCGCTGCTGTTCGAGTCCTTCGCCTACCGCCGCGGGCTGCCCCCGGACGCCGACTTCGTGTTCGATGCCCGCGCCCTGCCCAATCCGCACTGGGATCCGCGCCTGCGCCCGCTCTCGGGCCGCGACGGGCCGGTGCGCGAGTACTTCGAGGCGCCGGAACAGGCCGACGTCGCCGCGTTCCTGGGCCAGGTCAACGCCTTCCTCGACGCCTGGCTGCCGCGCATGGACTCGTCCACGCGCAGCTACGTCACCGTCGCCTTCGGCTGCACCGGTGGCCGTCACCGCTCGGTCTACCTGGCCGAGGCCGCCGCGGAACACGCCCGCAGCCGCGGCTGGAGCGAAGTCGCCACGCACCACCGCGAACTCGACTGAATCCGGCCGCATCCGTCGCCGCGCACGCGCGGCGCTTCCGGACCGTCATGCCGCTCTGCTAATTTGTGCCGATGGCCGTCGGAATCCTGCTCGTCACGCATCTCGGAATCGGCACCGCGCTCGCCGCGGTGGCCGGCCGGCTGCTGGGCACGCTGCCGTTGAAGGTGGAAGTGTTCGAGATGTCCTACGACGCCGACCCCGGCGCGGCCCTGCCCGCCGCCAGCGCCGCGCTGCGCCGTGCCGATGGCGGCGACGGCGTGCTGGTGCTGACCGACCTCTACGGGGCCACGCCGGCCAACCTCGCCGCGCGACTGGCGCAGCTGGGCACGCCGGTCCGGCGCGTGTCCGCGCTCAGCCTGCCGATGCTGCTGCGGGTCCTGAACTATCCCGAGCTTCCGCTCGACGCGCTGCCCGCGGTGGCGGCGGCCGGCGCGCGGAACGGAGTGCTGCACGATGACGCATGAGGTGGGCCGGCCATGATCGAACGCGAACTGCTCGTGTCCAACCGGCTCGGCCTGCACGCGCGCGCCACCGCGAAGCTGGTGCAGCTGCTGTCGGGCTATGACGTCAACGCGACCCTGACCGCCAAGGGCCGCGAGATCAACGCCAAGAGCATCATGGGGGTGATGCTGCTCGCGGCCGGGCACGGCACCGCGGTGACCCTACGGGTCGAAGGCGGCGACGAGGCCGCTGCCGCCGACGCCGTCTGCGCCCTGTTCGAGCGGCGATTCGACGAGGACAGCTGATGCGCCGGCTGTTCCCCGGCCACGGCGCATCGCGGGGCAACGCCCTGGGCCGGGCGCGCGTGCGCCAGCCGCATGCGCTGGAAGTCGCCGAGGAGCGCATCGCGCCGCACCAGGCCGCGGCCGAGGTCGCGCGCCTGCACGAGGCCATCGACACGGTGCGGGCCGAGCTGCGCGACCTGCGTTCGCGCCTGCACGGCGCGCTGGCGCACGAGGTTGGCGAGTTCCTCGACCTGCACGCGCTGCTGCTCGACGACCCGGAGCTGCTGCAGGGCCTGGACGCCCTGATCGCGGACGAACTGCACGGCGCCGACTTCGCCCTGCGCGTGCAGCGCAACCGCCTGGCGGCGGTGTTCGAGAGCATGGACGACGCCTATTTCCGCAGCCGCGTCGAGGACATCGACCACGTCATCGGCCGCATCCACGCCGCGCTGCACCGCCACGACGCCCAGGTCACCGGCGTGGCCGGCGAGATCCTCGTTTCCGACAGCCTTGCGCCGTCCGAGGTCGCGCGCCTGCATGCCCGCGGCGTGCTCGGCATCGTCACCGCGGGCGGCAGCATGCTCTCGCACACCGCGATCCTGGCGCGCAGCCTGCACCTGCCGCTGGTGGTGGGTTCGCCGCAGGCGCTGACGCAGGTCAACGACGGCGACGTGCTGATGATCGACGGCGCCACCGGGCTGGTGATCGTCGACCCGGACGCCGACGACCTGCGCGCCCACCGCGAGCGCGTGCGCGAGGGCAAGCGCGAGCGCCGCCAGCTGCACCGGCTGCGCCGCGAACCGTCGCGCACCGTCGACGGCGTCGACATCCGGCTCTACGCCAACGCCGAGACCCGCGAGGACGTCGCCGAGGCGCACGCGCTGGGTGCCGCCGGCGTGGGCCTGTACCGCACCGAGTTCCTGTTCCTGCAGCGCGACGCGCTGCCATCGGAGGAGGAACAGTTCGTCGCCTACCGCGACCTCGTGCTCGGCATGACCGGCCGCATCGCGACCATCCGCACCCTGGACATCGGCGCCGACAAGGCCGACGGCAGCGGCCTGGCCCTGCCCTTCGAGCCCAATCCGGCGCTCGGCGTGCGCGGCGTGCGCCTGGCGCTGCGCCGGCGCGAGGTGTTCACCACCCAGCTGCGCGCGATCCTGCGGGCCTCGGGCTACGGGCCGATCCGCATCCTGCTGCCGATGGTGGCGCGCCGCGAGGAGCTGCTGGCGGCGCGGCGCCTGGTGCGCACCGTCGCCACCCGCCTGCGCCGCGAAGGCCACGCGGTCGCCGACGGCATCCCGCTGGGCGCGATGATCGAGGTCCCGGCCGCGGCGATCGCATTGCCTGCGATCATCGACCTGGTCGACTTCGTCTCCATCGGCACCAACGACCTGGTGCAGTACCTGCTCGCCGCCGACCGCGGCAACGACGCCCTGGCCGATCTGCACAGCCCGCTGCACCCGGCCGTGCTGCAGCTGCTGCACCAGGTGATCACGACGGCACGCACGCACGGCCGGCCCGCCGCGGTCTGCGGCGAAATGGCCGGCGATGCGCTGTTCACGCCGCTGCTGCTGGCGCTGGGGCTGGAGGAGTTCAGCCTGCATCCCGGCAACCTGCTCGAAGTGCGCCGTGCGATCCGCGCGCAGGAGCTTGCTGCGTTGCGCACGGCCGCACCGGCGCTGCTGCGCGCGCGCGACCAGGCCGGCATCGAACGCTGGCTCGCGGCGGTGGCGGCGGCCTGATCGTCGTGCGCGGGGTGTGCAGCAGCGTCGGCGCGGGCGATAATCCGCGCATGAACGCCTGACCCTGTCGCGCTGATGTCGCGCGACGCGCTCCTCGGAAGCATTCCATGGCCGAAGCCGTCCGCCACGACAAGACCGCGCGCCAGCTGCGCCTGCTCTCCGATGCGCTCGACAGCGGCCGCCTCGGGCCCGTCCGCCGGCTGATCAACACGCTCGCGCCGGCCGAGATCGGCAACCTGCTGGAATCGCTGCCGCCCGACCGCCGCATGGTGGTCTGGGGCCTGGTCGATGCCGAGGACGACGGCGAGGTGCTGGTCCACGTCGGCGACGAGGTGCGCGAAAGCCTGATCGCGGACATGGATCCCGACGAGCTGGTCGCGGCGGTCGAGGACCTCGACATCGACGACCTCGCCGACCTGGTCGAGGACCTGCCCGAGGCCGTCACCGGGCAGATCCTGCAGTCGATGGACCGCGAGAACCGCGAGCGCCTGGAGCAGGCGCTGTCCTACGAGGAGGACACCGCCGGCCGCCTGATGAACCCCGACGTGGTGACGGTGCGCGCTGACACCACGGTCGACGTGGTGCTGCGCTTCCTGCGCCTGAGGGGCGAGCTGCCCGAGAACACCGACCACCTGTACGTGGTCAACCGCCGCCACCAGCTGCTGGGCTGGGTGGCGCTGCAGAAGCTGGTGACCAGCGAGCCCGGGGTGCCGATCAACAAGCTGATCGACGACGAGCTGACCGCGATCCACGCCGCCGAGTCGGCCGAATCCGTGGCCCGGCAGTTCTCCGACCATGACTGGGTGTCCGCGCCCGTGGTCGACGAGGGCAACGTGCTGCTGGGCCGCATCACCATCGACGACGTCGTCGACATCATCCGCGAGCAGGCCGAGCACCAGGCGCTGGGCGCCGCCGGCCTGGACGAGGACGAGGACCTGTTCTCGCCGGTGAAGCGCGCGGTGCGCGGCCGCATCGTGTGGCTGGGCGTGAACCTGGCCACCGCGTTCCTGGCGGCGGCGGTGATCGGGCGCTTCGAGGCCACGATCGAGAAGATCGTGGCGCTCGCGGTGCTGATGCCGATCGTCGCCGGCATCGGCGGCAACGCCGGCATGCAGGTGCTGACCCTGATGGTGCGCGGCCTGGCGCTGGGCCAGGTGGGCGCGAGCAACTCCGGCGTGCTGCTGTGGAAGGAAGTGCGGGTGGCGCTGATCAACGGGCTGCTGATCGGTGGCTTCGTCGGCCTGGTGGCGTTCGCGTGGTTCCAGGACTGGCTGCTCGGCGTGGTCATCACCGCGGCGCTGGTGATCAACTTCTCCTGCGCGGCGCTTGCCGGCGTGCTGGTGCCGCTGGCGATGAAGCGCGCCGACGTCGACCCGGCGGTGGCCGGTGGCGTGGTGGTGACCGCAGTGACCGACGTGGTCGGCTTCTTCAGCTTCCTCGGCCTGGCGACCGTCATCCTGCTGCGCTGAGCGCGGGGCCACGCCTCGTTCCTGGTTCCTGCGCCTCCTGCGTTCCCCGTGCTTCTGTAGGAGCAGCTACAGCTGCGACCGGCCACGGACCCCGGCTGCGATCACGGGCCGCCGCATGCCGGGGTCGCAGCTGTAGCTGCTCCTACAGAAAATCAGGACGCGGGAAACGGGGAGGGGCGCGGGATCGCGGATCACGCCAGCAGGGCTTCGAGCACCGCCATGCGCACGGCCACGCCGTTGGCCACCTGCCTCAGCACCAGCGACTGCGGGCCGTCGGCGACCTCGTCGCTGATCTCCACGCCGCGGTTCATCGGCCCCGGGTGCAGCACCACCGCGTCCGGCGCGGCGCGGCGCAGGCGCGCGGCGGTGAGGCCGTAATCGCGATGGTAGGCCTCGAGCGAAGGCACCAGGCCCTCCTCCATGCGCTCGCGCTGCAGGCGCAGCATGAACACCGCATCGACGCCATCGAGCGCGGCATCCAGGTCGTCGCTGACGCTGCAGCCGGCCAGGGTGGCGTCGTCGGGCAGCAGGCTGGCCGGTCCGCAGGCGCGGATCCCGCCGATGCCCAGCGCGCGCAGCGCGTGCAGCTCCGAGCGCGCCACGCGCGAATGGCGGATGTCACCGACCACCGCGACCTTCAGCGCGCCGAAGTCCGCGCCCTTGGCCTGGCGCAGGCTCAGCACGTCGAGCAGGCCCTGGGTCGGATGCGCGCTGCGGCCGTCGCCGGCGTTGACCACCGCGGTGCCCGGCTGCGCGGAGGCGGCCAGCATCGCCGCGGCGCCGTCCTCGCGGTGGCGCACGATGAAGCCGCGCACGCCCATGGCCTCGATATTGCGCAGGGTGTCGAGCGCGGTCTCCCCCTTGCTGGTCGACGAGGTCGAGGCGTCGAAGGCCAGCACGTCCGCGCCCAGCCGCTGGGCGGCGCGCTGGAACGACAGCCGCGTGCGCGTCGACGGCTCGAAGAACAGGGTGCAGGCGGCGACGCCGGCCAGCGCCGTGCGCGGATCGGCGGCGCCCTCCCCGTCGATGAAGGCCTGGGCGCGGTCGAGCAGCGCCACCAGCGTCGCGCGCGGCAGGCCCTCGAGGGTGAGCAGGTGGCGCAGGCGGCCGTCTTCGGTGATCTGCAGGCTCATGCGGAAGCGTCGGGCGAAGGGGAGTCGGAGTCGGGGTCGATGGCGACGGCGTCGGCGGGGGACGCCAGCCAGCGTTCGACGATGATCGCCGCGGCCACCGCGTCCAGCACGGCGGCGTCGCGGCGGCGCTTGCGGCCTTCGGCGCGGTCGACGGCGAAGCGCTGCGCCGCCTCGATGGAACTGGAGCGCTCGTCGACCATCACCACCGGCAGCCGGAAGCGGCGCCCGAGTTCGCGCGCGAAGGCGCGGGCACGCTCGCGGATCGGCTGGTCGCCGCCGTCGAGCGTCATCGGGTCGCCGACCACGCAGCCGTCCGGGCGCCACTCCTTCAGCAGGCGCTCCACCGCCGCCCAGTCGACGTGGTCGGCATGCACGTCGACCACGGCCAGCGCGCGCGCGCCGTGGCCGAAGGCGCTGCCCACGGCCACGCCGATGCGGCGCGCGCCGACGTCGAAGCCGAGCACGGTGCCGTCGGCGCGGATCGTGGCCATCAGGCGTGCCCGGCGTAGCCCGGCATGTGCGCCATGTCGACGCCGATGCGGCCGGCGGCAGCCTGCCAGCGCGATTCCAGCGGCAGCGCGAACAGGATCTCGCCGTCGGACGGCACCGTCAGCCAGCTGTTCTCGCCCAGCTCGGCCTCGAGCTGCCCGGCGCTCCATCCGGCGCAGCCCAGGGCCACCACGACCCGGGCCGGGCCTTCGCCGCGCGCCATCGCTTCGAGCACGTCGCGCGAGGTGGTCACGCGCAGGTCCTCGGCGACGCTGAGACTCGACTCCCAGCCGCGCGCGCCATCGTGGATCACGAAGCCGCGCTCGGGATGCACCGGGCCGCCCGCGAGCACCGGGGTGGCGCATAGCGCCGCGTCGTCGCAGGCGATGCCCATCTGGGAAAAGATCTCGCCCAAGGTGTAGTCGGAGCGGCGGTTCACGACCACGCCCATGGCGCCGCCGGCGTCGTGTTGGCAAAGCAGCGACACGGTGCGCTCGAAGTTCGGGTCGGCCAGCGACGGCAGCGCGACCAGCAGCTGGTTGGCGAGCGGGGTGGGCTGGGCGGACATGGCGCCATTCTAGCCAGTGCCGCGGCATCGCGCCCGGCCGCGGCTACCATGGCCGCAACGCCACAACCGCGAATCCGCCATGTCGACAGCCGCCGGGCTCCCGCGTAACGAACGTGCCTTCATCGTGCTTCTCGCCGTGCTCCAGGGCGGGCTGATGTACCTGGCGCAGAAGGGGCAGGCGGCGGGCTGGTGGCCGTTCGCGGCGCTCGGCGGGCGGGTCTGCTGGTACACCCTGGTGCTGGCGGTGCCGACGATGATGGCGCTGGGCGTCGTGCGCCTGCGCGATGCGCGCTTCTGGCAGCACGCGGCGGGCACGACCCTGGTGGTCGGTGGCCTGGCGGCCTGGGCCGCGTGGAACGCCACCGGCGGGCCGGGCGTGCAGGCCGGCAGCGTGCTCGGACCCTTCGGCGCCTCGATCGCGATCGGCCTGTTCGTCTCCCTGCCCTGGCTGCAGTGCCGCCTCGCGCACGGCCACTGGCGCGCGCCCTATGCCTGCCTGTTCGAGCACGCCTGGCAGAACACGCTGACCCTGGCGCTGGCCGCGCTGTTCACCGGCATCTGCTGGCTGGTGCTCTACCTGTGGGGTGCGCTGTTCGCGCTGGTGAAGGTCGAGTTCTTCCGCGAGCTGTTCCGCGAGGATGCCTTCGTCCACCTCGCCACGGGCGCGATGGCGGGTCTGGGCGTGCTGATCGGCCGCACCCAGCACCGCGCCGTGATGGTCGCGCGCCAGGTGCTGTTCGCGGTCTTCACCGGCCTGCTGCCGCTGCTGGCCTTCATCGCCGTGCTGTTCGTGGCCAGCCTGCCGTTCACCGGCCTGGAGCCGCTGTGGGAGATGCGCTCGGCGGCCGCGACCCTGGTGACCGTGGTCGCGCTGCTGGTGGCCTTCACCAACTCGGTGCTCCAGGACGGCGAAGGCCCGCGCCCCTATCCCGCCTGGCTGCGCCGTTTGGTCGACGCCGGCCTGGCGCTGCTGCCGGTGTATGCGCTGCTGGCGCTGTACGCGCTGTGGCTGCGGATCGCCCAGCACGGCTGGACCGCCGACCGGGTGTGGGCGGTGCTGCTGGCGCTGGTCGTCGCCGGCTACGCCTTCGGCTATGCCTGGGCGGTGCTGCGCAACCGCGATGGCTGGCTGGCGGCGATCCGTCCGGTGAACCGGGTGATGTCGCTGGTGGTCGTGGCGCTGGCGGTGCTGGCCAATACGCCGCTGCTGGATCCGCACCGGATCGGCGTGTCGAGCCAGCTGCAGCGCCTGGCCGACGGGCGCACCGCACCCGACGACTTCGACCTCGAGTGGCTGCGCTACGACAGCGGCCGGCGCGGCTGGGAGGCGACGCTGGCGCTGCGCACGCATCCGGCCTGGGCGACGGATCCGGAACGGCTGGCGGAACTCGAGCGCCTGCTCGCCCGCCAGAACCGCTGGGGCGACTGGCGAGCCGACGCGCCCGCGGACGCGCCAGCGCGCGACGCGGCCTCGCTGCGCGCACAGGTGCGCCTGGCCGAGGGCGCCGTCGCACCCGGGGATGACTGGTGGAACGCGCTGGCCGCTGGCATGGGCGAACGCAACTGCGCCGCGGCCTCCGACGACTGCATCCTGCTGATGCCCGAGCTCGACGGCGACGGCGCGCCCGATCCGATGCTGTGCACGCTCGGCAACGGGCCCGGCGCCTACTGCGTGATCCATGCGCGTGGCAAGGACGGCACCTGGGCGCCCGCCGCATGGTTCGAACTCTGGCCCGAAGGCAGGTCGGAACAGGCCTGGCGCCGCGCGCTGCGCCGGGACCTGCTGGCCGGACGCGTCGAGCCCATGCCACGCAGCTGGCCCGACCTGCGGATCGGCGACGGCAGCCGGCGCCGGCTGGAGATCATCGAAGACGACGCGGACGCGCCCGGGACCAGATAGCCGTCCGTGCCCCTGCGGACCGCTCGCGTGCCGCCGCTCCGGCGGCGCCCGGCTCAGCCCAGGCCGAACTGGACCTCGTCCGCCGTCGGCACCCGCACCGCCAGCACCTCGAGGTCGGCACGCACGCGACGTCCGGCCAGGGGATGGTTGCCATCGACGGTGATCGTGTGGGCCGCGACCGCCGTCACCACCACGTCGAGCGGCCCCTTCGCGGTCGTGGTCTCGAGGCGGTCACCCACCTTCGGCTCCGTGGGCGCGCGCCACATGCTGCGCGGCAGGACCTGCACCAGCGCGTCGTGCCGCGGGCCGAAGCCGTCCTCCGGCTGCACCACCACTTCGAAACGCTCGCCGGCGCTGCGCCCCTCCAGCGCCTGCTCCAGGCCGCGCGCGATGCCACCGGTGCCGTGCATGTAGGTCAGCGGCTCGTGGCCGCGGGTGCTGGTGATGGGCGCGCCGCTGTCGGCGTCGGTCAGCGTGAAGTGCACGGTGGCGATGCGGCGGTCTGCGATGTCCATCGTCGGCGGGATCCTCGGAAGTATCGCCGCATCCTCGCCAGCGCGGGACGCCGGTGCAAGCCCGGGGACGCGGCGGCGTGACCGGATTCGCAGCCGCGGCGCTGGCCCGGCCCCGTCGCGGCAGACGGCCTGCCCGCCGGAAACAAGAAGCCCCGCGTGCGCGGGGCTTCGTGCGTGGACCGGACGTGCGGGCGCGATCAGCCGGCGACGGCGGCCTGGTAGCGGCGCTCGACCTCGTTCCAGTCGATGACGTTGTAGAACGCGCCGATGTAGTCCGGGCGGCGGTTCTGGTACTTCAGGTAGTAGGCGTGCTCCCACACGTCCAGGCCGAGGATCGGGGTGTTGCCAGAACCGATGCCCTTCATGAGCGGGTTGTCCTGGTTGGCGCTCGACTCCACGGCCAGCTTGCCGGCCCTGTCGACCGACAGCCAGGCCCAGCCGCTGCCGAAGCGGGTCAGCGCGGCCTTGGTGAAGGCTTCCTTGAAGGCCTCGAAGCCACCCAGGTCGCTCTCGATGCGCTCGGCCACCTTGCCCACCGGCTGGCCGCCGCCCTGGGGCGACATCACCGTCCAGAACAGCGAATGGTTGGCATGGCCACCGGCGTTGTTGCGCAGCGGACCGCGCTTGTCTTCCGGCAGCGCGTCGAGGTTGGCGATGATCTCCTCGGCGGACTTGTCGGCCCACTCCGTGCCTTCCAGCGCGGCGTTGGCATTGTTGATGTAGGTCTGGTGGTGCTTCGTGTGGTGGATTTCCATCGTCTGCGCGTCGATGTGCGGCTCGAGCGCGTCGTACGCGTAGGGCAGCTTGGGCAGGGTGAACGCCATGGCGGGTCTCCGGTGGTGGATGTGTCGGCCCGCCATTGTCTCCCGCGGCAGGTAAAAAGTGCGCAAAAGCACAGGGCGCCACGCGGGCGCCCTGTGCTGGACACGCGAAACGCTGCGTCTCAGGTGACCTCGGCCACCTCGACGCCATCCAGGCCCTGCGACAGCGTGCGGGCGTCGCCGCCCTGCGCCAGCTTGATGCGCAGGCGCACCTCGTTGGCGGAGTCGGCGTAGCGCAGCGCGTCCTCGTAGGAGATCTCGCCGGCCTGGTACAGCTCGAACAGGCTCTGGTCGAAGGTCTTCATGCCGAGGTTGGTCGACTCCTTCATGACCTCCTTCAGCTTGTGGATCTCGCCGTCGCGGATGTAGTCCTGCACCAGCGGCGTGCCGAGCATGATCTCCATCGCCACCCGGCGGCCCTTGCCGTCCGGCGTCGGGATCAGCTGCTGCGCGACCACGCCCTTGAGGTTGAGCGAGAGGTCCATCAGCAGCTGGCCGCGGCGGTCCTCGGGGAAGAAGTTGATGATGCGGTCCATCGCCTGGTTGGCGTTGTTGGCGTGCAGCGTGCACAGCACCAGGTGGCCGGTTTCGGCGAAGGCGATGGCGTGGTCCATGCCCTCGCGGGTGCGCACCTCGCCGATCATGATCACGTCCGGCGCCTGGCGCAGCGTGTTCTTCAGCGCATTCTCCCAGCTGTCGGTGTCGATGCCGACCTCGCGCTGGGTGATGATGCAGCCGTCGTGCTTGTGCACGAACTCGATCGGGTCCTCGATGGTGATGATGTGCCCGGTGGAGTTCTGGTTGCGGTAGCCAATCATCGACGCCAGCGACGTCGACTTGCCGGTACCGGTGGCACCGACGAAGATGATGATGCCGCGCTTGGTCATCGCCAGCGTCTTGATGATCGGCGGCAGGTTGAGCTCTTCGATCGACGGGATCCGGGTCTCGATCCGGCGCAGCACCATGCCGACCTGGTTGCGCTGGTAGAAGCACGACACGCGGAAGCGGCCGACGCCGGACACGCCGATGGCGAAGTTGCACTCGTGGGTGCGCTCGAACTCCTCGCGCTGCGGCGGCGTCATCACGTTCAGCACCAGGTCGCGCGCCTGCTGCGGCGTCAGCGGGTTCTGGGTGATCGGCGAGATCTTGCCGTGGACCTTCATCGACGGCGGCATGCCGGCGGTGATGAACAGGTCCGACGCCTTCTGGTGCGCCATCAGCTTGAGGTAGGAGGTGAAATCGATGGCGCTCATGGAATGCTCCGGTTACTCGAACAGCCGCTTGTCCTTGGCATAGTCCTTCGCCTGGGCGCGCGTGATCATGGCGCGCTTCACCAGGTCCTGGAGGTGCTGGTCGAGCGTCATCATGCCGTGCTGCTGGCCGGTCTGGATCGCCGAGTACATCTGCGCGACCTTGTCCTCGCGGATCAGGTTGCGGATGGCGGGCACGCCGACCATGATTTCCCAGGCCGCGGTGCGGCCGCCGCCGACCTTCTTCAGCAGCGCCTGCGAGATCACCGCGCGCAGCGACTCCGACAGCATTGAGCGCACCATCGGCTTCTCGCCGGCGGGGAACACGTCGATGATGCGGTCGATGGTCTTGGCCGCCGACGAGGTGTGCAGGGTGCCGAACACCAGGTGGCCGGTTTCCGCGGCGGTCAGCGCCAGGCGGATGGTCTCGAGGTCGCGCAGCTCGCCGACCAGGATGTAGTCCGGGTCCTCGCGCAGCGCGCTTCGCAGGGCCTCGTTGAAGCCGTGGGTGTCGCGGTGCACCTCGCGCTGGTTGATCAGGCACTTCTGCGCGGTGTGCACGAACTCGATCGGGTCCTCGATGGTGAGGATGTGCCCGTACTCGTTCTTGTTGATGTGGTCGACCATCGCCGCGAGCGTGGTCGACTTGCCCGAGCCCGTGGGGCCGGTGACCAGGATCAGGCCCTGCGGCTGGTCGATCAGCTCCTTGAAGATCCGCGGCGTGCCGAGGTCCTCGAGCGTCAGCACCTCGGACGGAATGGTGCGGAACACCGCGCCCGCGCCGCGGTTCTGGTTGAAGGCGTTGACGCGGAAGCGCGCCAGGCCGGCGATCTCGAACGAGAAGTCGACCTCGAGGAACTCCTCGTAGTCGCGGCGCTGCTTGTCCGACATGATGTCGTAGACCAGCGCGTGCACCTGCTTGTGGTCGAGCGCCGGGATGTTGATCCGGCGGACGTCGCCGTCGACGCGGATCATCGGCGGCAGGCCTGCGGACAGATGCAGGTCCGACGCCTTGTTCTTGACTGAAAACGCCAGAAGTTCGGCGATATCCATGCATGCTCCCCAGCGGCAGTGCACAAGTTGATGGCGAAGCGCCCGGCCTCGTCGCGGCTGGCGCCAGAGTACTCCCCGGGGGCAGTATAGCCCCGTATCCGCGTCACAGAACCAGCGCGGCAGGAGGAGCTGGCAGATGCCGACAGGACCCCTCGCGCGCATCCTCGACTCGATGGAAAACGCGGCCGCCGACGCAGCGCGGCCAGCGCCGCGCCTGGTCGCCGTGGGCAAGACCCGCGGGGTCGACGAGATCGCCGCGCTGGCCGCGGACTGGGCGCGGCTGCGCCCGGGCGCCACCCTCGCCTTCGGCGAGAACTACGTGCAGGAGGCGGCGGCCAAGGTCGCCGCGCTGGACGGCAGCGGCATCGAATGGCACCTGATCGGACACCTGCAGTCGAACAAGGCGGCGCAGGCCGCGGCGCTGTTCGACTGGGTGCAGTCGGTCGACCGGCCGAAGCTGGTCACCGCCCTGGCCGCGGCGCGCCCGGAGTCGCGGCCGCCGCTGAACGTGCTGGTCCAGGTCAACGTCGACGGCGAGGCCGGCAAGCATGGCTGCGCGCCCGGCGACGTCCCCGCGCTGGCGGCGGCGATCGCGGCGCAGCCGCGGCTGGCGCTGCGCGGGCTGATGGCGATCCCCGAACCGCATCCGGACCTCTCGCGACGCCGCGAGGCCTTTGCCGCCATGCGCGCGCTGCACGAGGCGCTCCGCGCCGACCATCCCGGCGCCGACACGCTGTCGATGGGCATGAGCGGCGACTACGCGGAAGCGATCGCCGAGGGCGCGACCATGGTGCGCATCGGCACCGCGCTGTTCGGGCCACGCCCGAAGGCCTGAGCCAGCCGGGACGTCGCCGGCGGCGACGCAAGGGCGGCAGGCGTTCGCGGGCTCGGCCCACCCGGGCGACAATGCCGCCCTGTCCATCCAGAGAGGCCGCGCCATGCCACGTCCCGCATCCACGTTGGAAGACACCACCGCCTTCATCGGCGGCGGCAACATGGCGCGCAGCCTCGTCGGCGGCATGGTCGCGCGCGGCACCGATCCCGCCGCCATCCACGTGGCCGAACCCGTGGATGCGCTGCGCGAGGCGCTGGCGCGCGACTTCGGCGTCCGGGTGCATGCCGACGCTGCCGCGGCGGTGGCGGGCGCGGGCACCTGGGTGTTCGCGGTCAAGCCGCAGGTGATGCGCGCGGTCTGCGAAGACCTGGCCACGCGCGCGGGCGACGCCCGTCCGCTGGCGCTGTCGATCGCCGCCGGCATCACCACCGCGCAGCTGTCGGCGTGGCTGGGCGGCGACGCAGCGGTGGTCCGGGCGATGCCCAACACCCCGGCCCTGCTCGGCGCCGGCGTCACCGGCCTCTACGCCAACGCCGCCGTCGACGCGGCCGGGCGCGAACGCGCCGCGTCGCTGCTGTCGGCGACCGGCGAGACCGTCTGGATCGCCGACGAGGCGCTGATGGACGCGGTCACCGCCGTCTCCGGCAGCGGGCCGGCCTACGTGTTCCTGCTCGCCGAGGCCATGGAGGACGCGGCCCGCGCCCAGGGCCTGCCCGCCGACGCCGCGCGCACGCTCGTGACTCAGACGCTGCTGGGCGCCGCGCGCATGCTCACCGAGGCCGGCGAGCCGCCGGCCGGTCTGCGCCGGCGCGTGACATCCCCGGGTGGCACCACCCAGGCCGCGATCGAGGCCTTCGAGGCCGGCGGCCTGCGCGCACTGGTCGCCGACGCGATCGCGGCCGCGACGCTGCGCGGCCGCGAACTGTCCGCCGCCAACGACTGAGGCCGCGCCTCAGCTCTGGTTGATGCCGTAGCGCCCCGGGCCGAGCAGGGCGATCGCCACCGCGGTGCCGAGGAACATGCCCTGCAGCTCCAGCGCCCAGCCGCCCTGGCCGTTGAGCTGGTCGAGCTGGCCCATGTGCGCCAGCACGATGGCGACGACCATGTTGATGGCCACCAGCACCGCGCCGATGCGCGCATGGAAGCCGAACACCAGCATCAGCGGCGCCAGTACCTCGCCGACCAGCACGCCATAGGCCAGCACGCCGGGCAGGCCCGCGTCCTCGACCATGCCCTCGATGCCCGACATGCCGCCGCGCAGCTTGGCGACGCCGTGGAGCAGGACCAGCACGCCGAGCGTGAGGCGCAGCAGCAGCTTGCCGAGGTCGTGCATCGCAGCCTGGTTCATCTCGCGCTCCCGCGCCCGTGGTCGAGGCGGAGATGATGACAGAGGAGGCGCTCGCAGCCGTAGCGGCTCCTACGGAAGCAGCCGCCCCGGCTCCGCTGCGCCCCCGTCCCGCCGCGCCGCCCAGCCATGCACGATCTCCGCGAGCGCGCGCACGCCATCGCCCAGCGCCGCGGGCCCCGGCTGCAGGATCAGCGGAGACTTCACTTCGTGCAGCTCGCCGTCGCGCACCGCGGGGATCGCGTCCCAGCCCGGCCGCGCCGCGACCCGGTCGGGGCGGAACTTCTTGCCGCACCAGGAGCCGATGATGATGTCGGGCGCGCGCCGCACGACCTCGCCGGCGTCGGCCAGGATGCGCTGCTTCGCCAACGGCTCGGCGGCACGCTCGGGGAAGACATCGTCGCCGCCGGCGATGCCGACCAGCTCCGACACCCAGCGGATGCCGGTGATCGGCGGCTCGTCCCACTCCTCGAAGTAGACGCGCGGGCGACGCGACAGCGTGGCAGCCCGTGCCGCGACCGCGTCGAGCCCGCGCTGCAGTTCGTCCGCGTACGCCTCCGCGCGCGCCGCGGCACCGACCAAGGCGCCCAGCCGGCGCACGTAGTCGAGGATGCCCTCGACGCTGCGGTGGTTGCTGATCCACACCTCGACGCCGCGGCGCACCAGCTCGGCGGCGATGTCGGCCTGGATGTCGGAGAAGCCGATCGCGAGGTCCGGCGCGAGCTTCATGATCTCGTCGATCTTCGCGCTGGTGAAGGCGCTGACCTTGGGCTTCTCCTTCCGCGCCCGCGGCGGGCGCACGGTGAAGCCGCTGATGCCGACGATGCGGTGGTCCTCGCCGAGCGCGTACAGCGTCTCGGTGGGTTCCTCGGTCAGGCAGACGATGCGGCGCGGGCCGCGCAGGGGCGTGAGCGCCGCCGCGCTCACGGATACAGCATCCGCTTGCTGCAGTCGCCGGCGAGGTCGCGCTCGTACAGCCAGCGCTCGTGCCAGCGGAACTCGGCGGCGTACCAGAACTCGATGCGCTCGGGGTCCACGCGCAGGCCGGTCCAGCGCGGTGGACGCGGCACCTCGCGACCCTCGAATTGGCGCTCGGCATCGGCCAGGCGCCGGTCGAACTCGTCGCGCGACTCCAGCACCTCCGACTGCAGCGAAGCCCAGGCGCCGAGCTGGCTGCCGCGCGGGCGGCTGGCGAAATAGGCGTCGGCCTCGGCCTCGTCGACGATCGCGACGCCACCCTCGACGCGCACCTGCACGCCCAGGCGCACGCGCGGCCAGTGGAACAGCAGCGCCGCGCGCGGATTGGCCTTGAGCTCGCGGCCCTTGCGGCCGTCGAGGTGGGTATAGAAGACGAAGCCGCGCGCGTCGCACGCCTTCAGCAGCACCGTGCGCAGCGAGGGCCGGCCATCCGGCGTGGCGGTGGCGAGCTGCATCGCCGTGCGGTCGGGTTCGCCCGCGGCGAGGGCCTCGTCGAACAGGGTGTCGAAGGTCTGCAGGGCTTCGGCGTACAGGTCGTGCATCGGCAGGGGTGCTCCGCTGGGTTCCGGTGCGCAGGCCGGGGCCGCGCCTGGGCTATCGTGCCCGGATGGCGACGCGCTTGCACACATCGGGCTTCGACGCGCGACTGGTCTCGTCGGTGCTGGACGACGCGCTCGCGGCCGGCGCCCGCGTCTACGGCATCAGCGGCCTGCAGGGCAGCGGGAAATCCACCCTGGCCGCGCAGGTGGCGGCCGAGGCAAGCCGCCGCGGACTGCGCTGCCCGGTGCTCTCGATCGACGACGTCTACCTGCCGCGTGCCGGGCGCATGCGCCTGGCGCGCGAAGTGCACCCGCTGCTGGCCACGCGCGGCCCGCCGGGCACGCACGAGGTGGCGCTGGCGATCGAAGTGCTGGACGCCCTGCGCACCGGCGATGGCGCCGCGCTGCCGCGCTTCGACAAGCTGGCCGACGAGCGCCTGCCGCGCGCGGGCTGGCCGCGCGTGGACGGCGCCGACCTGGTGCTGTTCGAAGGCTGGTTCCTGGGCACGCCCGCCGAGGAGGCCGCGGCGCTGGAGGCTCCGGTCAACGCGCTGGAGCGCAACGAGGACGGCGACGGCCGCTGGCGGCGCTGGTGCAACCGCGCGCTGGCCGACGCGTATCCGCCGCTGTGGCGCCGCATCGACCGCCTGCTCCTGCTGCAGGCGCCGTCGTTCGAGGTGGTGCCGGGCTGGCGCCGCGAGGCGGAGCGCACGCTGGCGGCCGGGCGTCCGGGCATGCCGGCAATGGACGATGCCGCGCTCGAGCGCTTCGTCCAGCACTATGAGCGCACCAGCCGCCAGGCGCTGCGCACCCTGCCGGGCATCGCCGACCGCGTCGTCGCGCTGGATGCGCGGCGGCGGCCGGTCCCGCCCGGCGGCCTCAGTCGACCACGAAGCTGATCCGCAGGTTCACCCGCCACTCGGTGATGTTGCCGCCGCCGTCAGTGACGACCTTGGTTTCGTTGATCCACGCGCCCTTGATGTTCTTCACGCTCTCGGCGCACTTCGCGAGTCCCTTGCGCACCGCGTCCTCGACGCTGGTGGGCGAGGAGGCGTTGATTTCGATGACCTTGGCAACCGACATGACGTGCTCCTTGTTTGCTGGCGCCGCCCGCCCGGGCGGCAGGAACGCGCATGCTGGGCGACGCGCCGTGAAGGTGGCGCATCACCGCCGCGCCGGGCTGCTAGCATCGTCGCGCTCCCCCGATCGAAACCTCCGCGCCATGACTCCAGCCCGCCACCTCGTGCTCGTCGGCCCCATGGGCGCCGGCAAGACCTCGATCGGACGCTGCCTGGCGAAGCACTTCGGGCTGCCCTTCGTCGACAGCGACCACGAGGTCGAACAGCGCACGGGGGCCACGATCCCGACGATCTTCGAATGCGAGGGCGAGGCCGGCTTCCGCCTGCGCGAGCGCGAGACGCTGGCGGCGCTGGTCGCCGGCCCGGCGTCCGTGCTGGCCACCGGCGGCGGCGCCGTGCTCGATGCCGGTACCCGCCGGCTGCTGGGTACGGAGGGCTTCGTGGTGCACCTGCACGCGGACGTGCCGACCCGGCTCGAGCGCCTCGCCCGCGACCGCGGCCGTCCGCTGCTCGCCGACGGCGACCGCGAGGCGACGCTGCGCCGCCTGGCGTCCGAACGCGACCCGCTGTACGCCGAGGTCGCCGACCTGGTCTTCGACACCGCCCATCTCGCTCCGGCCGAGGCGGCACGCCAGCTCGCGAGCGAGCTGGACCGATGCTGGCAGCCCGCGCACGGCCGCCCGGTGGCGACGGAGCCCGCGGCATGAGCGCACACCAGCGCATCGACGTCGGCGGCGCCGCGCCCTACGCCATCCACATCGGCCCGGGCCTGCTGGCCGACGGCGAAGCGCTCGCCGCACCGCTCCGCGGCCGCCAGGCGCTGCTGGTCAGCGACAGCCACGTCGCGCCGCTCCATGCCGACGCCGTGCGCGGCGCACTCCTCGCCGCGCGTCCGGACGCGCGCATCGACACCTTCGTGCTGCCGGCCGGGGAGGCCGCCAAGACCCTGGCCGGGTTCGGCGACGCCATCGCCGCCCTGGCCGCGCTCGGCGCCACCCGCGACGCCTGCGTCTACGCGCTCGGCGGCGGCGTGGTCGGCGACCTGGCCGGCTTCGCCGCGGCCTGCTGGATGCGCGGCATCGACTGCGTGCAGCTGCCGACCAGCCTGCTGGCGATGGTGGATTCCTCGGTCGGCGGCAAGACCGCGGTCGACCTGCCGCAGGGGAAGAACCTGGTCGGCGCCTTCCACCCGCCACGCGCGGTGTTCGCCGACACCGCGGTGCTGCACAGCCTGCCCGACCGCGAGCTGCGGGCCGGGCTGGCCGAGGTGCTGAAGTACGGCGCCATCGCCGACGCCGGCTTCCTGGACTGGCTGTCCGGACGCGCCGGCGCCCTGCTGGAGCGCGAGGACGCGGCGCTGGCCGGGGCCATCGCGCGCAGCTGCGCGCACAAGGCCGCGATCGTCGAGCGCGACCCCTTCGAACACGGCGAGCGCGCCCTGCTCAACTTCGGCCACACCTTCGGCCACGCCATCGAAACCGCACAGGCCTACGACGGCCTCAACCACGGCGAGGCCGTGGCGGTGGGCATGGTGCTGGCCGCGCGGCTGTCGGCGCGCCTCGGCCATGCCAGCGAAGCCGATGCGGACCGCCTGCAGGCGGTCCTGGAACGCTTCGGCCTGCCGGTGGCCCTGCCCGGGGGCCTCGACCCGGACGCCCTGCTCGCGCACATGCGCCTGGACAAGAAGGCCCAGGCCAGCGGCCTGCGCTTCGTGCTGTGGGACGGCATCGGCCGCGCGCGCGTGGTCGCCGGCGTGCCCGCGGACGCGGTGCTGGCGGTCCTGCGCGGCGCCTGAGGCTCCGGACGGGCCGGTGGCGTAGAATCAGCGGTCCATGCGCCTGCTCCTGCAACAACGCCCCGATGGCCACGAAGCCCCGCGCTTCGTGCAGCTGATGCTGCAGCCCGACCTGCTCGGGGGCTGGACCCTGCTGCGCGAGACCGGGCAGATCGGCGGCCGCAGCAGCGTGCGCCGCGAGCAGTACCTCGATCAGGCTTCGGCCATCGCCGCGCTGGAACAGGCGCGCGACCAGCAGCTCAAGCGCGGCTTCCAGCTGATGTTCGCGCAGGGCGCCGACGCCACGCGCCGCTGAGCGCGCGGCGCCACACACTTCGATACAGGACCAGAGACTTGTCGCAGACCCTCCGCAACGACCGCTTCCTCCGCGCCCTCCGCCGCGAACCCGTTGACTGCACGCCGGTGTGGCTGATGCGCCAGGCCGGGCGCTACCTGCCGGAGTACCGCGCCACCCGCGCGAAGGCCGGCAGCTTCATGGCGATGGCGACGAACCCGGAGCTGGCCTGCGAGGTCACCCTGCAGCCGCTGGAGCGCTTCGAGCTCGACGCCGCGATCCTGTTCTCCGACATCCTCACCATCCCCGACGCCATGGGCCTGGGCCTGCACTTCGTCGACGGCGAGGGCCCGAAGTTCGAGCGCCCGGTGCGCGACGCGGCGGCGATCGCGAAGCTCGGCGTGCCCGACATGGAAACGGAGCTGCGCTACGTGATGGACGCGGTGCGCGTGATCCGCCGCGAGCTCGACGGCCGCGTGCCGCTGATCGGCTTCTCCGGCAGCCCCTGGACGCTGGCCTGCTACATGGTCGAGGGCGGCGGCAGCAAGGACTTCGCGCGCATCAAGGCGATGGCGCACAACGACCCGGAGGCGCTGCACGCGCTGCTCGAGGTCAACACCAGGTCCGTCATCGCCTACCTCGCCGCGCAGCGCGCGGCCGGCGCCCAGGCGCTGCAGGTGTTCGACACCTGGGGCGGCGTGCTGTCGCCGGCGATGTACCGCGAGTTCTCGCTGCCCTACCTCGAGCGCATCGCGCACGAGCTCGAACGCGGCGAAGGCACTGAGCGCACGCCGCTGATCGTGTTCGGCAAGGGCAACGCCGCCTACCTCGGCGAGCTGGCCGGCATCGGCGCCGAGGGCGTGGGCGTGGACTGGCTGATCGACCTGGGCGACGCCGCCCGCGTCACCGGCGGCAAGGTCGCGCTGCAGGGCAACCTCGACCCGACCACGCTCTACGGCTCGCCCGACGCCATCCGCCGCGAAGTGCGCCGCGCGCTCGACAGCTACCGCGACGGCAACGGCGGCTCGCGCGAAGGCCACGTCTTCAACCTCGGCCACGGCATGTCGCCGGGCATGGATCCGGAGCACGTGCGCGTGCTGGTGGACGAGGTGCACGCGTACAGCCGGCGCTGACCGGCCCCCGGCACAGCCGGGACCGACGCCCGGACCAGGCCGGACCGCGACGGCGCAGGCCCGCGCACGCCGCGCCTATCGGCCGTCATCCACCTGCGTGCGCAGGGCATCGATCGCCGCGCCCAGCATCGCCGCGGTCACCGGCTTGCGCAGGAAGGCGTCGAAGCCGGCCTCGCGGGCCAGCGGCTCGGCTTCGGCATCGGCGCGCGCGGTGACCGCGACCAGCGGCGCCGAAAAGCCGCCCGCGCGCAGCTGGCTGGCCAGCGCCATCCCGGTGATCCCGGGCAGGTCGAGGTCGAGCAGCGCCATGTCGAAGCGCGTGTTCGCCACTTCGGAGAGCGCCGCCAGCCCATGGGGCACGTGGGCCACGTCGTGGCCGAGCGCGCGCAGCAGGCCGGCGACGACGTCGGCGACGGTGGGGTCGTCCTCGACCAGCAGCAGTGACAGCCCGCCCTCGGCGGCCCGCGCCACGGCGCCGGCAGGTTCCTTCGGGGCAGCCGGCGGAGTCGACTCCGGCAGCGGCAGGTCGAGGGTGAAGTCGGTGCCCTGCCCGGGCGTGCTGTCGAGTTCGATGCGTCCCCCCATGGCCAGCGCGAGCTCCTGGCAGATCGCCAGCCCCAGCCCGCTGCCGCCGTAGCGCGCCGCGGTGCGCGCGCCGTCGGCCTGTTCGAAGCGCCGGAACAGGTGCGCCTGCTGCTCCGCGTTGAGGCCCGGCCCGGTGTCCGAGACCACCAGGCGCACGCCGCCGCTGGCGATCGGCGCGGCCTGCAGCGACACGCTTCCCGATTCGGTGAACTTCACGGCGTTGCCGAGCAGGTTCAGCAGCACCTGGCGCACGCGGCCCGGATCGCCGAGCAGCCAGCGCGGCGTATGCGCGTCGACATGGCGGCGGAACGTCAGGCCGCGCCGGCGCGCCAGCGGTTCGACCAGGCCGGCGACTTCGTCCAGCAGCTCGACCAGGTCGAACGGCTGCGCGACCAGCTCCAGCTTGCCGGCCTCGATGCGCGCGAGGTCGAGCGCATCGTTGACCAGCCGCATCAGGTGCTCGCCGGCGTGGCGGATGGCGTCGGCATAGCCGCGCTGGCGCGGATCCAGCTTCGTGGCCAGCAGCAGTTCGCTCATGCCGAGCACGCCGGTCATCGGCGTGCGCACCTCGTGCCCCAGGGTGGCGAGGAAGCGCGTCTTCGCCAGCGAGGCCTGCTCGGCGAGCTCGCGCTTCTCCTCGTTGAGCTGCCAGGCATGGCGGCGCTTGAGCCGCAGGCGGTAGGCGTAGGCGCCCCACAGCAACAGCAGCGCGCCGGACACCGCGTACACCACCATCGCCAGCGGCGAGGTCCACCAGGGCGACTGCACGTGGAGCTGCAGGACCTGCACCGGGGTCCACTCGTCGTCGGCGGTTCGCGCCTGCACGTGCAGCCGGTACGGTCCCGGCTCCAGGCGCGCGAACACGCGCTCGCCGGCGGCGCCTGTGTCCACCCAGCCGGGGTCGTAACCTTCCAGCCGGAAGCGATAGCGGTGCGCGTGCGCGTCGGTGAACGAGAGCAGGCGCGCCACCACGCGCAGGTCGCGATCGTCATGGCGCAGCAGCAGGCTGGACTGGGGCGACAGCGCGACGCGCTCGTCGCCGCGGCGCAGGTCGATCGATTCGATCGCCAGCGTCGGCATGCGCTGGCTCCACTCCACCTGCCGCGGATGGAACAGCAGCAGGCCGTCAGCGGTGCCCGCGGCGATGTAGCCCTGCACGGACACCGCCACCGGGAATTCGCTGAATTCGTGGCTCGGCAGTCCGTCGCGCACGCCGTAGACACGCAGCCGCCCCGCCTCGGGATCGAATCGCACCAGCCCGCGAACGGTGGTCAGCCAGACGATGCCGGCGGTGTCGACGACCACGCCTCCCGGCGCGACCATCGGCAGGCCCTCCGACGGGCCGATCCTGCGCCGCGCCTGCAGCGAGGCGCCGTCCCAATGCCAGGACGTGAGCTCGCCATGGCCCGCCAGCCAGACCGTCCCGTCGCCGGCAATCGCCACGCTGTACGCAGCGTCGCCGGGCGCGCCGGGCACCGGCGCGAAGGTGCGCGCACCGTCGTCCCAGGCCAGCAGTCCGGCGGACGTCGCCGCCCAGATCCCGCCATCGGGCGCCAGCAGCAGCTGTTCGATGCCTGTCGTGCCGTCCATGCCCCGCCCGGTCCCGCGGTCGATGGTGTCGAGCACGCGCCCGTCGGCGGACCGCAGCTGGATGCTCTGGTGGCTTGCCAACCACAGCGTGCCGTCGCGCTGTTCCACGAACTGGGCAATGCGTCCAGCGGGTGCGGCGTCGCCGCTGCCGTCGGCGAGCCAGCGCTGCAGTCCGCCGGTCCGCGGATCGAAACGCACCAGCTGGTCCTGGCAGCCCAGCCAGACCCTGCCATCGCGGGTCTCGATCACGCCGGTGATGAAGAGCGTGCCGCAGGCCGAGGCCAGCCGGTGTTCGACCTGCCCGGTCTCGGGATCCAGGTGATCGAGCACGCCGCCGCTGCCGACCAGCCAGAGGCCGCGCCCCTGCCCGGCGGTCGAGGGCGCGGCGCTGTACACGAACGCGTTGGCCAGCGACGCCGAATCCCCCAGGCGCCGCTGCAACACGGTGAAATCCCGCCAGTTCGCGGGCAGGTGCCACAGGCCCGCGTCCGTGCTCGCGAACCAGAGCCCTCCCTCACGGTCCTCGTAGGCGCTCGACCAGGCCGGACGCACCAGCCCTCGGCTGGTGGTGCTGTACAGGGGGACATTCGCGACGCGCTCGCCGTGCACCCAGGCCAGGCCGCTGCGCGTGTCCAGCCAGCGCGCGCCCTGCGCATCCTGCAGCAGCATATTGAGCGCCGGCCCGCCCAGCACCGGATCGTTCCACGGCAGGGATTCGATGCGGCCATCGGCATGGCGCACCCGGCCCTCGCCGTGGATGCCCATCCACAGGCTGCCGGCGTCGTCCATGGCCAGGCCGTCGACCATCAGCGTGCCGAGCAGCTCCGCCGGCAGCCGCGCGAAGCCGTCCCCGGTCCAGCGCGCGACACCGCCCTTCGTTCCCACCCAGAGGCTGCCGTCGCGGCGGTCCACGACCAGGTGCGAGACGCCGTCTGACGGCAGGCTGCCGGGGTCGTCGGGATCGTACCCGTAGCGCCGGATGCGGCCGTCGGGCGACAGCCGGTGCAGGCCCCCGTCGGAACTCCCGAACCAGATATCGCCGTCGGGCGTGCCGTTGACCGACCAGATGTCGTTGCTCGCCATCTCCGGCCGCGTCGCACGGTCGTACCAGGTGAAGTGCTCGCGGTCGACGTCGAGCATGGCCAGGCCGGAGGTGGAGGTGCCGATCCAGACGCGGTCTGCGGCGTCGACGTGCACCGACCAGACGAAGTTGTCGCGCAGCCCCTCCCCTACCCGCCAGATGCGGAAGCCGACGCCGTCGTAGCGGGCGAGGCCGTCGCGGGTGGCGATCCACAGGTAGCCGCGGCGGTCCTCCGCCAGCGCGTTGACGCGGTTGGAAGGCAGGCCGTCGAAGACGCTGATCTGCCGCGGCTGCGGCAGCTGCGGCATGGAGGCAGCGGCCACGCCCGCCGGCAGCCACAGCAGGCACAGCAGCAAACAGGTCCACCAGCCCCGCATCGAACTCCCCTCTCGCCCGCGTTGCCGATGGCATCCCGCGCCCCGCCGGCATCGTCGCAACGCCGCCGGGCCGGCGCAAGCTGCGCCACCGGAGCCGCGGGACTAGAATCGGCCGGACGCCCTGCCGGGCGCTGCAGGGCAACACCATGCGAGCCCACGGACCCCGCCTCGGCCTTCCCTCCATCGGCCTGCTCCCCATCGGCGTGCTCCCCATCAGCGTGCTGTGCGCGGCCCTCGCCGCCTGCGGCAGTGCGCCGCCGCGCTCCCCGCCCGCGGCCGACGCGCCTGCGCCGGTCCTGCCCGCGCCTGCTCCAGGAGTCGGGGTCTACACGCTGGACCCGGTGCACACGCGCATCGCCATCGCCATCGACCACGCCGGATTCTCCAGCGCCATCGGCACCGTGTCCGGGACCACCGGCACCCTGCACCTGGTGCCCGGCTCGTGGGAGGGCGCGCAGGTGGTGGCGGACGTCCCGCTGTCGCGCCTCGACTTCGGGGACGACGACTGGAACCGCGCGGTGGCGGCGACCGGCCTGCTCGACAGCGATCGCCACCCGACCGCCCGCTTCCGCTCGGTCCGCGTGGAACCGCTCGATGCCACGCGCGCGCGCATCCACGGCGAGCTGACCCTGCGTGGCACCACCCGCGAGGTCGTGCTCGAGGCCGTGCGCAACGGCCAGCGTCGGCATCCGCTGCCGCCGTTCCGCCAGACCGCTGGCTTCTCGGCCACGGCCACGCTCAGCCGCGCGGATTTCGGCAGCACCGCCTGGGGATCGGTGATCGGGGATGCGGTGGAGGTGCGGATCGAACTGGAAGCCAGCCGCTGAGGGATCAGCCGAGGAAGCGTGCCAGGGCCGCGACGTCGAAGGGCCAGCCCAGCTCGCGCCCGGCGCTGTCGCGCAGCACTGGCACCCGCTCGCCGTAGCGCGCCTCGAGCACCGCGTCGCCGTCGATGAACACGCTCTCGAACTCGGGCGCGCGCGCCGCGGCCAGCACCTCCAGCGCCAGGTCGCAGAGGTGGCAGTCGTCGCGCTGGAACAGGACCAGGGGCATGCGGGTGGAACTCTCCGTGGGCGGCGCTCGGCGCGGGCGCGCGTGGGGCGGCGGCTATCATAGGCACATCCACCAGCCTCCCCCTGGAACGCCATGGCCGTCAGCACGTTCGACCTCTACAAGATCGGCATCGGGCCGAGTTCCTCGCACACGGTGGGACCGATGCGGGCCGCGGCGCGCTTCGCCGAACACTGGCTCGACGAGTCCGGCCGGCTGGGCGACGTGGTCCGCATCCGCGCCGAGGTCTTCGGTTCGCTCGCGCTGACCGGCCGCGGCCACGGCACCGACAAGGCGTTGCTGATGGGCCTGGAAGGGCAACATCCCAACAGCATCGACCCCGACATCATCCCCGCCGCGCTCGAGCGCATCCGCGGGGAAAAGCGCCTCCAGCTGCTCGGCCGCCACCCGGTGGCCTTCGACGAGAAGCGCGACCTGGTGATGAACAAGCGCCAGAAGCTGCCGCACCACACCAACGGCATGCGCTTCACCGCCTACGACGCCAACGACGAGGTCATCGCCACGCGCGACTACTACTCGGTCGGCGGCGGCTTCGTGGTCAACCAGGACGAAGCCGCGGAGGACCGCATCGTCGCCGACACCACGCCGGTGCCGTATCCGTTCAACAGCGGCCGCGAGCTGCTGGCGCAGTGCGCCGAGCACGGGCTTTCGATCGCGCAGCTGATGATGGCCAACGAGCGCTCCTGGCGCAGCGAGGAGGAGGTCCGCGCCGGCCTGCGCGAGATCCACGACGCCATGCAGGGCTGCATCCAGCGCGGCATCGCCAACGGCGGCACCCTGCCCGGCGGCCTGCGCGTCTCGCGCCGCGCGCCGGCGCTGTATGCCGAACTCTCCGAGCGCCCCGAAGCCGGCATGCGCGACCCGCTGACCACGCTCGACTGGGTCAATCTTTACGCACTCGCCGTGAACGAGGAGAACGCGGCCGGCGGCCGCGTGGTCACCGCGCCCACCAACGGCGCCGCCGGCATCCTGCCCGCGGTGATGCGCTACTACGAACGCTTCTGCCCCGGCGCGAACGAGCAAGGCGTGTTCGACTACCTGCTCACCGCCGCCGCCGTCGGCATCCTCTACAAGGAGAACGCCTCGATCTCCGGCGCCGAGGTCGGCTGCCAGGGCGAAGTGGGCGTGGCCTGCTCGATGGCCGCCGCCGGTTTGACCGCGGCGCTGGGCGGCACGCCGAGCCAGATCGAGAACGCCGCCGAGATCGGCATGGAGCACAACCTCGGCCTGACCTGCGACCCGATCGGCGGCCTGGTGCAGATCCCCTGCATCGAGCGCAACGCGATGGGCGCGGTGAAGGCGATCAACGCCTCGCGCATGGCGCTGCGCGGCGACGGCAAGCACAAGGTGACGCTCGACGAGGTCATCAAGACCATGCGCGACACCGGCCGCGACATGCAGGACAAGTACAAGGAAACCTCGCGCGGAGGCCTGGCGGTCAACGTCATCGAGTGCTGAGCGGGCCCCGCGGGATCGACAGGACATCGTCCAGCAGCGCCGCGGCGGTCACGCCGGCGCCGGCGCCCGGCCCGCGGATCAGCAGCGGCTGGCGGTCGTAGCGGCAGCTGGTGATCGCGACGATGTTGTCGGTGCCGCCGCCGGCGCACAGCGGGTGCGCCGCAGACAGCGCGCGCAGGCCGACCGTCGCGCGCCCACCCTCCAGCCGCCCGACGAAGCGCAGGCGCGTGCCGGCGCTCCGCGCTGCGGCGAACCGCGCCGCCATCGGCGCATCGAGCGTGCCGAGCAGCGGTTCCACCGCATCCGCGGCGGCGCCGGCCAGTGCGGCCGGCACCAGCGACTCGACCTGGACCGCCTCCTCTTCGAGCGCGATGCCCGCGGCGCGCGCCAGGATCAGCAGCTTGCGGCGCACGTCCTCGCCGGACAGGTCGATGCGCGGGTCGGGCTCGGTGTAGCCGAGCGCGCGCGCCTCGCGCACCCGGGCCGAGAACGGCCGGTTACCGGGATCACCATCGAATAGCCAGGCCAGCGAACCCGACAGCAGGCCCTCGATCGCAAGCACCCGGTCGCCGCCGGCCACCAGCGCCCGGATCGACCGCAGCAGCGGCAGCCCCGCCCCCACGGTGGCGGCATCGCCATAGCGCGCGCCGGACGCCTCCGCGGCCTCACGGATGGCCTGCGCCCGCGCGAGCGCAGCGCCGGCGCCGAGCTTGTTCGCGGTCACCACGTGCACGCCGCGCGCCAGCCATTCGGAGTGCCAGCCGGCGACGACGTCGCTGGCGGTGGCGTCGACGAGGACGTCCCCGCGGCGCAGGCCGGTGGCCTCGACCCATGCGGCCCAGGCGCCGCCGCGCCGCGGCGCGTCGCCCAGCCCGGCCAGCGCGCGCAACGGATCGGCACCGCCCTCCACCACCGCGCGCGAATTGGCCAGCCACGCGAAGCCGGGCACCGGCACGCCGGCCAGGCGCAGCCGTTCGCAGCGCGCGACGAAGGCGCTGCCGACCACGCCGGTCCCGAGCAGGGCGATGCGCCGCTCCGCCTGGACGAACGCAGCGCGCCGTCCGCGCGGCAGCTGCACCACGGCGCTCATGCCTCGCCTCCGGTGGACCCGCCCGCGGCCGCGAGCGGGACCTCGCCGGTCACCGCCGCCGCACGCTCCAGCGCGGCGGCGAGATCGGCCCGCAGGTCGTCGCAGGACTCGATGCCCACCGACAGCCGCAGCAGGCCATCGGAGATGCCGGCGCGCACGCGGGCCTCCGGGGTCATGGCGGCATGGGTCATGCTCGCCGGATGCGCGACCAGGCTTTCGACGCCGCCCAGCGACTCGGCCAGGGTGAAGAAGCGCAGCCCGTCGACGAAGGCGCGCACAGCCTCGGTGCCACCGCGCAGCTCCAGGCCCAGCATCGCGCCGAAGCCCCGCTGCTGGCGCGCCGCCACCGCGTGGCCCGGATGCGATTCCAGGCCCGGCCAGCAGACCCGCGCGACCGCCGGGTGCGCGTCGAGCTCGCGCGCGATCGCCTCCGCGTTCTCCTGGTGCACGCGCATCCGCGCATCGAGGGTGCGCAGGCCGCGCAGCGTCATGAAGCTGTCGAAGGGCGCGCCGGTGATGCCGAGGGCGTTCGCCCACCAGGTGAAGCGCTGGTGCAGCTCCGGCGTGGCCGCGACCAGCGCGCCGCCGACCACGTCGCTGTGGCCATTGATGTACTTGGTGGTCGAATGCAGCACCGCGTCGGCGCCGAACGCGATCGGGGTCTGCAGCGCCGGCGACAGGAAGGTGTTGTCGACCGCGACCAGGGCACCGGCGCGATGCGCGGCCTCGACCACGAAGCGCAGGTCGGTGATCCGCAGCAGCGGGTTGGAGGGCGTCTCCACCAGCACCAGCTTCGGCGGCTGCGCCAGCGCCGCGGCCAGCGCGCGCGGATCGGTGAGGTCGACGGTGGCCAGTTCGAAGTGGCCCTTGCGCGCCAGCGCGTCGAACAGGCGCCAGCTGCCGCCGTAGGCGTCGTGCGGCACCAGCACGCGGTCGCCCGGCTCGAGCAGCGCGTGCAGCAACAGGGTGATCGCGGCCATGCCGCTGGAGGTCACCACGCCGCCGGCACCGCCCTCGAGTTCGGCCAGCGCCTCGCCCAGCAGGTCGCGGGTCGGGTTGCCGCTGCGCGTGTAGTCGTACTCGCGCTTGCCGCCGATGCCGTCGAAGCTGAAGTTCGACGACAGCACCAGCGGCGGGACCACGGCGCCGAAGGCCGCGTCGCGGTCGATGCCGGCGCGCACGGCGCGGGTGGCGGGCGCGGGCCCGCGATCGACGGCGCTCATGCCGACACCTCCGTCGCCAGGGCATCGCGCAGGATTGTGTCGAAGCGGCCGTCGTCCTTGAGGAAGGCATCGTGGCCGTGCGGCGAGCGCAGGACGCGCAGCCTGGCGGGTCCGGCCAGGCCTTCGACCAGGGCCACCGCCTCGGACAGCGGCACCAGCGGATCGCCTTCCACCGCGACCACGGTGGCCGGCACGTCGATGGCGGCCGGATCGACGCGGTGGACGTCCAGCGACTCCGACAGCCGCTGCCATGCCACCACCGGCGTCTTCGCCACGAAGCGCGCGCCGGCGGCGTCGAGATAGTCCTCGGCGGCCACGCGGACGCGGCCGTTCACCACCTCGGGCGGCGCGTCGAAGCGCTCGGCGAAGCCATCGCCGCTGCGGTAACCGAGCATCGCGAACTGCCGCGCCAACGCCAGGCCCTGGCCGTCCGCGCACTGCAGTTCGCCCAGCGCCACCGCGCGGCGCTGCAGGGCACGCCACGCCGCCGCCCAGGGATGGGCACGATGCGCGCCGCTCACCGCCACCAGCCGCTCCAGCCGCGTGCCGTGCCGCGCCGCGAACTGCAGCGCGACCGCGGCGCCGTAGGAATAGCCGACGAACGCGCGCAGCCGCGCGATGCCCAGGGCATCGAGCAGCACCGCCGCGGCATCAGCCTGGTCGGTGGTGTCGATCACCGCGTCGAGACCGCCGTCGGCGCCGACGTGGTCGAAGGCCAGCAGGCGCAGGCGTGCCGGGTCCAGCGCGCGGCCTTTCCCGACCACGGCCCCGGCCCAGCCACGCTCCGGGAACGTCGCGCTGGCTGCCAGGTGGCGACTGGCGGAGATGCCGCCGGACACCAGCACGACCGGTGCGCCTTCGGGGCCTGCGAGCTCGTAGGCCAGGCGCAGCGGGCGGCGGCCGGCATGGTGCATGGGCAGCACCACGTCGACGTGACCGCGCACGGCGGGATGGCCGCCGCTGGCGGGCACGGCGATGGAAGGCGGCACCGCGGCGCCGGCCTGCGGGTCGCATGCGGACGGGAACACGGTGGCGGAGAGGGCGCGGTCTTCGAGGCTCATGGCGATATCCGGAGGAGGACAAGGCCATCGATGCCGCGGGGCATGCCGGTGCGATGGGCGTCGCCCGACGGCGGCGACGCGACGGGAACCGCCACGTGGCGGTCCTCGGCCATCTTCCGGTGGACACACAGGTCCCCGCAGGACTTGGCACAGCGAACGGGGCTTGCGCCCCATCCAGTTGCCCCGGCGTCGTCGGGCCTGTCCCTCGGCCGGTCTCGATGGATGGCGTGCAGGTTGGCAGCGCCCGCAGCAATTGTCAATCGCTTTATCCGGATGAAGCGATTGATCAGTTCCCGGCGCCACGGGCGCCCGCCGACCTCCCGCGGACGCGCCCGCGGCCGCATAATCGGCGCATGTCGAAATCCATCCTTGCAGCGGCGCTCGCCCTGGCCGTCGCCGGCTGCGCCAGCACCTTCCTGCCCGCGTCCTCCCCTCCTTCCACCACCGTCCCGGCTTCGAACCTGGTGGCCGAGGCCTGGGTCTCCCCCGAGCTTCCGGACGAAGAACTCGATTCGATCGCCACCTGGGCAGACGGCGACGGCGGCACCCTCCTGCTGGCCACGGGCAAGTCGACCCACCGCCTGGCGCTGTTCGATGGCGACAGCGGCGCGCCGCTGCGCACGGTCGGCGCGCGCGGCAAGGCGCCGGGCGAGTTCACCCGGCCCAACGGCCTGGCCGTGTCCGGCGACGTGCTGTTCGTGGTCGAGCGCGACACGCCGCGCGTGCAGCTGCTGTCGCTGCCCGACCTCAGGCCCCAGGCGTCCTTCGGCGGCGACGAGCTGCGCGCGCCCTACGGCATCTGGCTGCGCGAATCCGCGCCGCGCGAACTCGAGGCCTTCGTCACCGACAGCTTCATGTACGGCGAACGCCATGACGTGGTCCCGCCGGCGGAGGAGCTCGCCCAGCGCGTTCGCCGCTACCGCCTGCGCTTCGACGACCAGGGCCATCTCGACGCCGCCTACGCCGGCTCCTTCGGCGAGACCGACGGCCCGGCGCGGCTGAACATGGTCGAATCGATCGCCGGCGACCCGGTCCACGACCGCCTGCTCGTGGCCGAGGAGGACCGTACCAGCCCCTCCAACCTGCATGTCTACGGCTTCGACGGCGGCTGGAGCGGCCGCAGCCTGCCCGAGGGCACCTTCGCCGGCGAGGCCGAGGGCGTGGTGCTCTGGGCCTGCGGCGCGCGCAGCGGCTACTGGCTGGCGGTGGACCAGCAGGCGCCGCTGACCTGGTTCCACCTCTTCGACCGTGAAACGCTCGCCCCCGCCGGCAGCTTCCATGGCGCGGTGACCGCGAACACCGACGGCATCGCCCTGCATGCCGCGGCCACGCCGCGCTTCCCCGGCGGCGTGCTGTACGCAGTGCACGACGACCGCGCGGTGTCCGCCTTCGATCTGCGCGACATCGCCAGGCAGTTGGACCTGGATCCCGCCTGCGCGGACTGATCCATGCGTGCCCGTCCTCTCCTCAGGGTGCGGTCAGCCGGTTTCGCCCTGGCGGTGGCGATCACCGTCGCGGCGCTGGCGGTCGCGTCGCCCGCCCTCGCAGCGGACGACGGCCCGGCACCGCTGGCGCGGCTGGACATCATCGACCGCGGGCAGGGCCCTGAAGCCTGGGCGGAAAACCTGCTGTCGGGTCCGATCGAAGTGGTGCTGCGTTCCATCGGCTCCGCGCCCCCGGCGCAGCCGGCGCTGCCCGCGCGCGCCACCGTGTCGGCCCGCGGGCGGGTGCTGGTCAGCCGCATCCAGCGCGCCGATGCGCAACTCGTGCTCGAGGTCGTCCCGGGACATCCCGGCGCGCGTCCGCTCGACGTGGAGTACGCCTGGCCGCTGGGAACGCACGTGCTGCGCATCGGCCAGGGCTGGGGCGGCGCCTTCAGCCACCGCGACGACGAGAACCGCCATGCCGTCGACTTCGCCGTGCCAGAGGGCACGCCCGTGCTGGCGGCGCGCGACGGCGTGGTGATGCAGGCCGAGGCCCGCTTCGCCGGCGGCGGACTGCACTCCACCGACGACACCGCCCGCGCCAACTTCATCCGCATCCTCCACGACGACGGCACCATGGCCCTCTACGCCCACCTCGCCCCGGGCGGCACCGGCGTCGCCGCGGGCGAGCGCGTGCGCCGCGGCCAGCGCATCGGCACCTCGGGCAACACCGGCTACAGCGGCGGCCCGCACCTGCACTTCGCCATCCAGGCCAACCGCGGCCTGCGCCTGGCCTCGATCCCCTTCCGCATGTTCGGCCCCGGCGGGATCCTGCGTTTCAGCGAGGCTGGGGCGGGCGTGGAGTAAGAGCAGGCGCTTTGCCACGGATTTACGCGGATGACGCGGATTTACACGGATAAAGCAGAAGAGAGGAAAAGCTTTCCTGGCCGCGGATCGACGCGGATCTGCGCGGATCCGGACGAGGTCTCTTTGCCGCAGGGTCGCGGGACTGGAGGGGGACGTAGCGTGAGGCAACCTTCGCCTTGGCTTGATCCGCGCAAATCCGCGTGATCCGCGTCATCCGTGGTAAAACGCCCGCCCCCACGCCCAGCGCAGCCCCACAGCCCCCCGTATAATCCCAGGCTTCCCCGTACAGTCCCGGCGCCAGAAGCGGCGGGTACCCCCATGCCCGACGTTGCCGCCGAAGCCCGCCGCCGCCGTACCTTCGCGATCATTTCGCACCCCGACGCCGGCAAGACCACGCTCACCGAGAAGCTGCTGCTGTTCGGCGGCGCGATCCAGATGGCCGGCTCGGTCAAGGGCCGCAAGGCCGCACGCCATGCCACGTCCGACTGGATGAAGCTCGAGCAGGAGCGCGGCATCTCGGTCACCAGCTCGGTGATGCAGTTCCCCTACGGCGACCACATCGTCAACCTGCTCGACACCCCCGGCCACGCCGACTTCGGCGAGGACACCTACCGCGTGCTGACCGCGGTGGACAGCGCGCTGATGGTGATCGACGTGGCCAAGGGCGTCGAGGAACGCACGATCAAGCTCATGGAGGTGTGCCGCATGCGCGACACGCCGATCATGACCTTCATCAACAAGCTCGATCGCGAGGGCAAGGACCCGATCGAGCTGCTGGACGAAGTCGAGACGGTGCTCGGCATCCAGTGCGCGCCGGTCACCTGGCCGATCGGCATGGGCAAGCGCCTGAAGGGCGTGGTGCACCTGGTCAGCGGCGAAGTGCACCTGTACGAGCAAGGCCGCAACTTCACCCGCCAGGATTCGACGATCTTCGCCTCGATCGACGATCCGCAGCTCGAGGCCCGCATCGGCGCGCAGATGCTGTCCGAGCTGCGCGACGAGCTGGAGCTGGTGCAGGGCGCGAGCCATTCCTTCGACCTCGACGAGTACCGCGCGGGGCGGCAGACGCCGGTGTTCTTCGGCTCGGCGGTGAACAACTTCGGCGTGCAGCCGCTGCTCGACTTCTTCGTCAGGCACGCGCCCTCGCCGCAGTCGCGCGAGACCACCGGGCGCGTGGTCGCCGCCGACGAACCCAGGCTCAGCGGCTTCGTGTTCAAGATCCAGGCCAACATGGACCCGCAGCACCGCGACCGCGTCGCCTTCATGCGCGTGTGCTCGGGTCGCTTCGAGGCCGGCATGAAGGCCTTCCACGTGCGCACGGGCAAGGAGATGAAGCTCGCCAACGCGCTGACCTTCATGGCCAGCGACCGCGAGATCGCCGCCGAGGCGTATCCGGGCGACGTGATCGGCATCCACAACCACGGCACGATCTCGATCGGCGACACCTTCACCGAGGGCGAGCAGTTCACCTTCACCGGCATCCCGAACTTCGCGCCCGAACTGTTCCGCCGCGCGCGCCTGCGCGACCCGCTGAAGCTCAAGCAGCTGCAGAAGGGCCTGGAACAGCTGAGCGAGGAAGGCGCCACCCAGTTCTTCCGCCCGCTGATGTCCAACGACCTGATCCTGGGCGCGGTCGGCGTGCTGCAGTTCGACGTCGCCGCCTACCGCCTCAAGGCCGAGTACGGCGTGGACGCGATCTTCGAACCGGTCGGCGTCTCCACCACGCGCTGGATCCGCTGCGACAGCGAGAAGAAGCTCGAGGAGTTCCGCGAGAAGAACGCGATGAACCTCGGCCTCGACGCCGCCGGCGAACTCGTCTACCTCGCGCCGAGCCGCGTCAACCTGCAGCTCGCGCAGGAGCGCTGGCCCGACGTCCGCTTCGACGCCACCCGCGAGGCCGCGCACACCCGCCCGGCGGGATGATGACGCTTCGGCCGCGGGAACGCCCGCGTATGGCATGATCGGGGCGTCCTCCCCCCGGGATTCCACCGTGACCGCGATGAGCCTGCGCGAGAAGCGTGAGGAGCTGGCCAGTGCCTTGACGCACGGGCTGGGCGCGACGGCCGCACTGGCCGGCGGGGCGGTGCTGGTGACGCTGGCGGCGATCTTCGGCAATGGCTGGCAGCTGGGCGCGGCGATCGTGTTCGGCATCACCCTGCTCATGCTCTACCTCGCATCGACGCTGTACCACGCCTTCCAGCATCCGGTGCTCAAGGGCCGGCTGAAGGTCTTCGACCACTGCGCGATCTACCTGCTGATCGCGGGCACCTACACGCCGTTCACCCTGATCGGACTGCGTGGCCCCTGGGGCTGGGGACTGTTCGCCGCCATCTGGACGCTGGCGCTGGCCGGCGTGGTGTTCAAGCTGTTCTACACCGGGCGGTTCAAGCGCCTGTCGACCCTGGTCTACGTGGCGATGGGCTGGCTGGTGCTGGTGGCGATCAAGCCGGTGCTGGCCGCGCTCGATGCCTGGACCTTCGGCTGGCTGATCGCCGGCGGCGTGTTCTACACGCTGGGCACGGTCTTCTACCACCGCGAGTCGATCCCCTACTCGCATGCGATCTGGCACCTGTTCTGCATCGCCGGAAGCGTCTGCCACTACGTCGCGGTGATGGCGCAGGTCACGCTGCCGGCCTGAACGGCGGCCATCACGTTCACTGCTGTTTTACCGCGTTCGCGGGAGGCTGGCCTCCGCATTCCACCGGAGCCGGCGCATGCCGACGGAGCCCACGTCCCCAGCCGGCCCGCGCGGCAAGGCGCTGCGGGCCATGCAGATCCATCCATGGCGGACGGCCGCGGCCGTTGCGGCGGTCGCGCTGCTGGTGCTGGTGCTGCTGTGGGACTGGAACTGGTTCAAGGGCCCGATCGAACGCATCGTCTCGGCGCGCACCGGCCGCAGCTTCGACATCGGCGGCGACCTCGACGTCGACCTGGGCCGCACCACCATCGTCCGCGCCGACCGCCTCGCGCTCGGCAACGCGGACTGGTCCGACAGCCCGGAGATGGCGACCACCGACCGTCTGGAGTTGCACGTCCGCGTATTCCCGCTCCTGGCCGGCCGCGTGCACATTCCGGAACTGCGCCTGGCCAGGCCCGACCTGCTGCTGGAAACCGGCGACGAGGGCGGCAACTGGACCTTCGAAGGCATGTCCGGCGACGGCGAAGGGCCGCGCATCGACCACCTGCAGATCGACGCCGGCAGGCTGCGCTTCATCGACGCCGGCCAGCAGACCGACGTGGATCTCGCGGTCGCCAGCGAGGACAGCGAGGACCCGTCGTTGCGTCCGCTGTCGCTGCACGGCGACGGCCACTGGAAGGGCGAGCCGTTCGAACTCACGGGCGCGGTCGCGTCTCCGCTTGCGCTGCGCGAGACGGAGACGCCCTACGCCATCGACCTGCGCGCCTCCGCCGGCGCCACCCGCGCCCACGCGCGCGGCGCGATCACGCGCCTCCTCGGCCTGTCCGCCTTCGACGTCCAGATGGCGCTGTCGGGCAAGGACCTGGAAGACCTCTACCCGCTGCTCGGCATCGCGCTGCCGCACACGCCGGCCTACGAGCTCGACGGCCGCCTGGTCCGCGACGACGCGGTCTGGCGCTACGAGGGCTTCAACGGCAAGGTCGGCGACAGCGACCTCGCCGGCACCGCGAAGATCACCACCGGGCGCGAGCGCCTGCTGTTCGAGGGCGACCTGCGTTCGAAGCTGCTCGACCTCGACGACCTCGCCGGCTTCGTCGGCGGCGCCCCGGACAGCGGCGGCGACGAAACCGGCAACGCCGAACTCGAGGCCGACGCGGTCGAACGCGCGGCCGAGGGCAAGCTGATTCCGGACACGCCCTACGACCTGGCCAAGCTCCGCACCATGGACGCCGACGTCCGTTGGAAGGCCGGGCGCATCGAGGCGCCGGGGTGGCCGCTGGACGACATGGACGTCCACATCGTGCTCGAAGCCGGCCTGCTCAGGCTCGATCCGCTGGACTTCGGCGTGTCGGGCGGCCGCATCCGTTCGACCGTACGCATGGACGCCAGGCAGGACACGATCCGGACCAATGCCGCGATCCGAGCGCGCGGCCTGGAGCTTGGCCGCCTGTTCCCCGACGCCGAACTGGCGCAGGACGCCATCGGCCGCATCAGCGGCGACATCGACCTGGGCGGCACCGGAAATTCCGTGGCGCGCATGCTCGCCACCGCCGACGGCGACGCCAGCCTCGGCATGGGCCGCGGCGAGGTCAGCAACCTGCTGCTGGAGCTGGCGGGCCTGGACATCTTCGAGGCGATCAAGTTCCTGCTCGGCAAGGACCGCAAGGTGGCGATCCGCTGCGCCTTCGGCGATTTCTCGGTGCAGGACGGGGTCATGACCACCCGCGCCCTGGCCTTCGACACCGAGGACACCATCATCGTCGGCGAGGGCACGGTGGATTTGGGCGAGGAGCAGCTGGACCTGGTGCTGAAGCCCCGGCCCAAGGACCGCAGCATCCTGGCGCTGCGCTCGCCCCTGGTGATCGACGGCAGCTTCCGCGATCCGGGCTTCCGTCCCGACATGGGGCGGCTCGGCCTGCGCGGCGCGATCGCGCTGACGCTGGCCAGCATCACCCCGCCGGCGGCCCTGCTGGCGACGCTGGAGCTGGGCCCGGGCGAGGACAGCAACTGCGGCGGCGAATACGCGCAGTAGCGCCGCGGCGCGGTCAGGAGGTGATGTAGCGCTGCAGGTGCTCGAGTTCGCGCTGCTGCTCCTCGATCACCGCCTTGACCAGGTCGCCGATCGAGACCAGCCCGACGACCTCGTCGCCGGCGACCACCGGCAGGTGCCGCACGCGGCGCTCGGTGACCAGCTGCATGCAGGCCTCGGCCACGTCGTCCATGCGCACCGTGGCGACCTCGGCGGTCATGATGTCGCGCACCGGCGTGTCCTTCGAGGAACGCCCTTCGAGGACGATCTTCCTGGCGTAGTCGCGCTCGGACACCATCCCGGCCAGCCGCCCGCCGGGCTCCAGCACCACCAGCGCACCGACCCCCTTCTCCGCCATCAACCGGATCGCGTCGATCACCGCCGCATCCGGCCCGATCGCGAAGACCTCAGGGCCCTTGGACTCCAGCAGTTGCCTCACCGTACGCATCGCAGCCTCGCTCGCTCGTGGGTGGCGTGCCCGAGCATACCCCTTCGGCCGGGCGCCAGCTGTCGACGAGATAGAGCGGACGCTGCTTCGACTCCTCGTACAGGCGCCCCAGGTACTCGCCGATCATCCCCAGCCCCACCAGCTGCACGCCGCCCAGGAACAGGATCACCGCCATCATCGTCGGCCAGCCCGCCACCGGGTCTCCCCAGAACAGCGCCTTGACGATGATCCACAGGCCGTAGCCGAAGGCCACCAGCGCGGTCGCCACGCCGGCGTAGGTGGCCATCCGCAGGGGCGCGGTCGAGAAGCTGGTGATGCCTTCCAGGGCGAAGTTCCACAGCCGCCAGGCGTTGAACTTGCTGCGGCCGGCCAGTCGCGGCTCGCGGCGGTAGGGAACGGCGATGCGGTTGAAGCCGATCCAGCCGAACAGGCCCTTCATGAAGCGATGGCGCTCGCGCAGCTCGCGCAGCGCCGCCAGCGCGCGCGGCGACAGCAGCCGGAAATCGCCGGTGTCGGTGGGCACGGGCGTCTTCGACAGCCGGTGCATCACGCGGTAGAAGCCATGCGCGGAGGCGCGCTTGAACCAGCCTTCACCCTCGCGCGCCAGGCGCGTGCCGTGGACGTCGTCGTAACCCTCGCGCCAGCGCGCCACGAACCGCGGGATCAGCTCGGGGGGATCCTGGCCGTCCGCGTCGAGGATCAGGGCCGCGCCATCGACGACGCGGTCGAGGCCGGCGGTCAGCGCCGCCTCCTTGCCGAAGTTGCGCGACAGCCGCAGCAGCGAAACGCGCCGGTCGGCCGCGGCGAGCGACCGCAGCACGGCCCAGGTGTCGTCCGTGCTGCCGTCATCGACGTAGAGCACGCCGCCATCGACGCGATCGCCCGCGGCCATCGCATCGAGGACGGTCGCTAGGCGACGATGCAGTTCAGGCAGCGACTGCGCCTCGTTGAAGGCGGCCACCACCACGGTGAGACGATCGCGGGTCATCCTGCAATCCTATCGTGGCCGGGGTCACTCCAGCTGCCGCAGCCAGGCCTCCCCGCCGAGGTTGCGCATGTTGCGCTGGATCCACTGCGCGCGGCGCTGCACCCAGGGGCCGGGCTGGTGGGCGCTGTAGCGGCGCGGACTGGGCAGCACCGCGGCCAGGCGCGCGCTTTCGCCGGCCGTCAGCGCCGCGGCGTCCTTGCCCCAGTAGCTGCGCGCGGCGGCCTGGGCGCCGTAGATCCCGTCGCCGAACTCGGCCACGTTGACGTAGACCTCGAGGATGCGCTGCTTCGGCCACAGGGCCTCGAGCAGCAGCGTGTACCAGGCTTCGAGGCCCTTGCGCACCCAGCTGCGCCCGCTCCACAGGAACAGGTTCTTCGCCAGTTGCTGGCTGATCGTGCTGCCGCCGCGGACGCGGCCGCCGCGGGCGTTGTGCTCCAGCGCGCGCTCGATGGCCTCCAGGTCGAAGCCGCGGTGGCGGGCGAAGTTCTGGTCCTCGGCCGCCACCGCCGCCAGCGGCAGCGACGGCGCGATGTCCTCGAGGTCGCGCCAGTCGTAGGCGACGCGGAAGCCGGTGTCGCCGGCCCGCAGCGCCTCGAACTGGCGGATCGCCATGAACGCGCTGAAGGGTGGATCGACGAAGCGCAGCGCCAGCACCTGCACGACGCTCAGCAGCGCCAGCAGCAGCGGCAGCTTCCACAGCCAGTGCCAGCGGCGGCGCCCACGCTTAGACGCGGCAGCCACCGGTGCCCCTGCATGCTTGTCCACGGCGCCCGCCATCCCCATCTCCAGCATTCGCCGACCGGCCGAAGCGCGATTATCCAGCCCCGGCGCACCATCACAACGCACACGGATCCCGAATGAGCCACGACGCCGACGCCCGCGACCACCTCACCCGCTTCCTGCTGCCGCGCGCCGGCGTGCGCGGGGTGCACGTGCACCTGGGCGAGACCTGGCAGGCGATCGCCGCCAGCAACGACTATCCGCCCGGCGTCCGTGCGCTGCTCGGCCAGGCGGCCGCGGCGTCGGCGCTGTTCACCGGCCACGTCAAGGTCGACGGACGCCTGTCGGTGCAGCTGCGCGGTGAACACGCGCTGCGCACGCTGTTCGCCGAATGCACGTCCGAAGGCACGCTGCGCGGCATCGCTCGGATGGCCGGGGACGGCGACGACGTCGACGGCCTCGCGTCGCTCGGCGACGACGCGGTGCTCGCGATCACCATCGAGGGCGCCGGCATCGGCAACCGCGAGGCCACGCGCTACCAGGGCCTGGTGCCGCTGGACGCGCCCGATCTCGCGGGCGCGTTCGAGGACTACTTCACCCGCTCCGAACAGCTTCCGACGCGGATCCTGCTCGCGGCCGGCAACGACGCCGCGGTCGGCCTGATGCTGCAGAAGCTGCCCGCCGACCACGGCGACGACGATGGCTGGGAACGCGCCGGAGCGCTGTTCTCCACCCTGGGGACCCGGGAACTGGCGGAAACGCCCGCCGCCGAGCTCCTGCACCGCCTGTTCCACGAGGAATCGCCGGAGGAGATGGGCGGACGCTCCCTGGCCTTCGGCTGCTCCTGTTCGCGCCAGCGCGTCGAGGCGATGCTGGAATCACTCGGCCGCGCCGAGGCGGAAGCAGCGTTGGTGGAAGGGACGGCCACCGTCCGCTGCGAGTTCTGCGGACAGGCCTACCGATTCGACGGCGCCGACCTCGACGCGCTCTTCACCGACGCCAGGCGTCCAATGGCTGCCCCGCCGGGCCTGCAGTGACGGCGGCCGGGGATTGTTAAAGAAACATAAACGCACTAGAGTCACGCCTACGATCGGGCGGAACTTCCGCCTGTCCAAGGGGTCTACCAGCAGGCCATGAAGCCGCGTCTCGCCAAGCTCTCGCTGTCCCTGCTCCTCGCCTTCGGCGTGGTCGCGGGTGCGCATGCGCAGACACCGGCGGGCAAGCGCGACCAGGCCGTGCTGCCGGTGTGGAACCAGTCCAGCGGCAAGGTCGAGGCCCTGCTGCTGCTGGAACCGACGGGCCCTGGCTCGACGACCGGGTTCGACGGCAATGCCCTCGACGCCGCCTTCGGCATCGATGCCGGCAACTCCTTGGGCGTCTTCTGCGACCGCAAGACCGGACTGGCAAGCGCGCTGGGCAACCTGGCCAACAACTGCATGCTCGCCAGCTTCCAGGACGGCGCCGGAAAGCGTACTGGCGGGACCGCGGCGTTCAGGGCCGGCCACAACACCCGCGTCGGCGTCAATGCCGGCAGCGGCAGCAGCACCCTTCCGGCCTGGCTCGCGCCGGGCCAGCGCGGAGGCGCCGCCGCCACGGTCGACGTCAACGACCTGACCGTGTTCGCCCGGCACAACATCGGGCGCGAGGGCATGGTGTCGATCGCCGGCACCATGGCCAAGGCCACCCTGGTCACGCCCGCCGAGGCCACCCACCTGGGCATCGGTGACGCCTGGACCTCGCGCAGCCTGAGCATCGGCGGCGGCTACGGCCGCTTCAGCGCCAACATCGTCGGCCACGTCGTCGAGACCCCCGGGCAGCCCAACTGGGAAGGCCTGGGGCTCGGCCTGACCTGGCGCACGCCCTGGAGCGGACAGCTCACCGTGGGCGCCGACAACCTCGTCACCAAGGGCCGCAACCCCTTCGCCCCGGCCACCAGCGGCCGCGACGACGAAGGCACCGTGCCCTACATCCGGTACGAACAGGACCTCTAAGTCCTTGTTTTTCGTGGGGTTCCACTCGGGAATCCCTGATTATTAACAACACTTTAATTTTTGCTCCGGCAGGGCTACTATCGGCAACGGCCCTGCCGGGCTTGGTGTCGATCTTGACTCCACCGGTGGGCTCCCATGGGAATTACCCAAGACTCACTTGGAGAGAGAAGAGATGACCCTTAAGACCACCAAGCTCCGCGACGCGATTTCCTTCGCGCTCGTGTCCGGTGCGACCGTGATTGCCGGTACCGGCGTCGCGTTCGCGCAGGACAGCTCGGAACAGCAGGCCACCACCCTCGACCGCATCGAGGTGACCGGCTCGCGCATTCGCCAGGTTGACGTGGAGACCGCGCAGCCGGTCGTGATGATCAGCCGCGAAGACATCCAGGCCGGCGGCTTCAACACCGTTGCCGACATCCTGCAGAACATCCCGTCGGCCGGTTCGCCGACGTTCAGCCGCACCTCGCCGCTGACCGCCAACGCGGAAGCTGGCGGCCAGTACATCGACCTGCGCAACCTCGGCGCGCAGCGCACCCTGGTGCTGGTCAACGGCAAGCGCCTGGGCATCAGCCCCGACGGCTTCCAGGACGTCTCGACGATCCCGGCTTCCATGGTCGAGCGCATCGACGTCCTGAAGGACGGCGCCTCGTCCATCTACGGTTCCGACGCCATGGCCGGCGTGATCAACATCATCACCCGCTCGAACTTCGAAGGTGCCGAAGTCAACGCCTACCTCGGCCAGTTCGGCCAGGGCGACGGCCAGAAGCAGAGCTACGACTTCGTGGTCGGCATGACCGGCGACCGCGGCTCGGTCACCATCGGCGCCGAATACCACAACGAAGACGGCGTCTGGGCCCGCAACCGCTGGTTCTCCAGGGACTCGTACCCGGGCTATCCGGAGTACAGCACCACGCCGGTCGGCCAGTGGGGCAACTGGCGTCTGCCCGGCTCGGCTCCGTCCGACCCGTGGTTCGTCGCCGACCGTGGCAGCGATGCCCTGGGCACCGATGGCTGGCACGAGCAGATGAACCCCGAGGACCGCAGCATCCCCTCAGACCAGATGCACGCGCTGACGCCGCTTGAGCGTCGCTCGCTGTTCGCCAACGTCAACTATGACCTGACCGACAGCATCCGCTTCGTCAGCGACCTCAGCTACACCAAGCGCGAATCGAGCCGCCAGATCGCCGGCTACCCGACCCAGTCGGGCGCGATCGGCGCGCCGATGTCCGCGGACAGCTACTTCAACCCCACCGGCGGCACGTCGGCGGTTGACTGGCGCCGCCGCGGCTGGGAAGTGCCGCGCACCACCGATACCACCCAGACCACGTGGCGCTTCACCGCCGCGCTGCAGGGCTCCTTCGACATCGGCGAGCGGTACTTCGACTGGGATGTCGGGTACATGTTCAACGAGAACGACCTGCAGATCGTCAACAACGGCAACTTCTTCATCCCGAACGTGCGCCGCGCGGTGGGTCCGTCGTTCGTCAACGGCCAGGGCCAGCTGGTCTGCGGCACCCAGGGCACCGGCCCGAACGGCGCCGACGAAGTCATCGCGGGCTGCGTGCCGTGGAACCCCTTCGCGGGCTTCGGTACCGGCGCGGTCGAGAACTCGCTCGCCGACCCGGCGGTGCAGGCGTACCTGTTCAAGCAGGAACACGCCCTGGGCCGCACCGAGACCAACAACTACTTCGCCAACCTGGCGGGTTCGATCGCCACGCTGCCGGCCGGCGACCTCGGCTTCGCGGTGGGCTACGAGCACCGCAAGGAAGAGGGCGGCTTCACTCCGGACGCCATCGCGCAGTCGGGTGACTCCACCAACCTGGCCTCGGGTCCGACCTATGGTTCGTACTCGCTGGACGAGGTCTACGCCGAGCTCAACGTGCCGATCCTGGCCGACATCGCCGGCGCCAAGGAGCTCTCGCTCAGCATCGCGAGCCGCTACTCGGACTTCGACACCTTCGGTGACACCACCAACAACAAGTTCGGCCTGAAGTGGCGTCCGATCGACGACCTGCTGGTCCGCGCGACCTGGGCCGAGGGCTTCCGCGCCCCGACCATCGGCGACCTGTACGGCGGCACCTCGCAGACGTTCTTCCGCGGCTTCAGCGATCCCTGCGACACGGTCTTCGGCCCGGCCGCCGGCTCGGCGCGCTGCCTGCAGGACGTGCCGGTGGGCTACCGCCAGCTGGAGCAGGGCTTCATCCCGACCCGCACCGCGGCCTCGCAGACCCCGGTTCCGTTCGTGTCGGGTTCCAACCCGTTCCTGGAGCCGGAGACCTCCGAGTCCAAGACCATCGGCTTCGTGTACAGCCCGAGCTACGTCGAGGGCCTGAGCGTGGCGCTGGACTGGTGGAACATCCGGATCGAAAACACCGTGGTGTCCGACAGCCCGAACGACATCCTGAGCGACTGCTACATCTCGCTGATCGAGTCCCGCTGCGACATGTTCTCGCGTGACCCGAGCCAGGGCTACATCGTGTCCCAGCTGCAGTACGGCAGCCGCAACGCCGGTTACGCCGAGACCGAAGGCTTCGACCTCGACGTGAACTACAAGCTGGACACGGACTACGGCCGCTTCGGCGTCCGCTGGGCCACCACGTACGTCAGCCTGTACGAGATCAAGTCCACGAACGATCCGGAGACCATCCCGGGCCAGGCGAACGGATTCGGCAGCAACTTCCGCGTCCGCTCCAACCTGAACCTGAGCTGGAACTACAACGACTTCGGCATCACCTACGGCATGCGCTACAACTCCGGCACCAAGGAAGAGTGCATGGGCTTCGGCGACGGCGCCCACTGCTCGCTGCCGAACTACCAGGCCCCGGATACGCTGGGCAAGGTGGTGCCGCAGAACGAGGTCGGCTCGGTCACGTTCAGCGACCTGCAGTTCAGCTGGAACGCGCCGTGGAACGCGCGCATCGCGGTTGGTGCGAACAACGTGTTCGACCGCGATCCGCCGATCTACTACACCCAGCCGAACTCGGGCTTCGCGTTCTACGGCGGCCACGACATCGGTCGCTTCGTGTACGCCCGCTACACCCAGAAGTTCTGATCCACCGGACTTCGATCGCTTGACGCTACAGCCCCGAAAGGGGCTGTAGTTTTTTGCGGACCGCGGAACACGACGCGGGTCGGCCGGACGCATGCCGCATAATGGCCGACCGCAGGAAAGCCGCCATCGCTCGACATCGGGCGCGCGCGCTCCGAGCCAGTACAGGATCACTCCATCCATGGACACAGACGTCCTCAAGCAGGGGGCGATCGCCGCCCTGCAGCGTCAACAGTGGGACCAGGCACACACACTTGCCTCCCGCCTGATCGAGTCGGGATCGAACGACCCTGAAGTACACTTCATCGCCGGCATGGCCATGCTCGAACAGGGCCGTGCCATCGAAGCGCAGCGGGCGATCAGGCGCGCCATCGACCTGGCGCCCGGGCGCGCCGACTTCCAGCTCAGCCTCGCGCGTGCCTGCGCGTTCTCCCAGGACTACGACGGGGCGCTCGCCGCCGCCGCCGCCGCCGAGCGACTGCTGGCGCGGGACAGCGCCGTCGGCTTCGACACCCTTGGCGTGGTGCTGGTGCAGTGCCGCGCCTATGAGCGCGCCACGGCCGCCTTCCGCCATGCGGCCGGGCTGGCACCCTCGAATCCGGGGGTGCGCTTCAACCTGGGCACCGCGCTGACCTTCTTCGGCGACATCGACGCCGCCGAACGCGAACTTGAAGCCTGTATCAGCCTCGATCCCCATCACTGGCGCGCGCACCATTCGCTGTCCCAGCTGCGCCGGCAGACCAGGGAGTCGAACCACATCGAACGCCTCGCCGCGCTGGCGGAGCAGGCCGCCGGCAAGGTGACCGCCACCACCTTCCTCAACATGGCGCTGGCCAAGGAACTGGAGGACATCGGCGAGCACGACGCCGCGTTCGATCGCATGGTGGCGGGCAAGGGCGCACCCAGGGAGCTGCTGGGCTATTCCAGGGCCCGGCAGCAGGAACTCTTCGACGCCCTCGCGGCGGGCTTCCCCCAGCCGTGGTCGGAAGCCACGACCACGGGCAGCGATGCGCGCGCGCCCATCTTCATCGTGGGCCTGCCCCGCACAGGCACGACCCTGGTGGATCGCATCGTATCCAGTCACCCGGGAGTGCAGTCCGCCGGGGAACTGCACAACTTCGCGTCGGTGTGGAAGCGCGCAATGGGCGGTCCGTCGTTCGAGATGTTCAACCCTGCGCACGTCACCCGGGCCCTCGAAACGGGGATCGACTGGCGTTCGCTGGGTGACGATTACGTGGCGAGCACCCGCGCGTTCACCGGCTCACGGCCCTTCTTCACCGACAAGCTGCCGCACAACTTCCTCTACCTCGGCTACATCGCCTGCGCCCTGCCCCACGCGCCGCTGGTGTGCGTGCGCAGGCATCCGCTCGACACCTGCCTGAGCAACTTCCGCCAGCTGTTCGCGCCGGAGTCGCCCTACTTCGACTATTCCTACGACCTGCTCGACATCGGCCACTATTACATCCTCTTCGACCGGCTGATGGCGCACTGGAAGGCCGCGTTCCCCGGCCGCATCCACGAAGTCCGCTACGAGACCCTGGTGACCTCGCAGGAGGCCAGCAGCCGGGCGCTGATCGCGCACTGCGGGCTGGACTGGGACGACGCCTGCCTGGCATTCGAGAAGAATGCCGCACCGGTCACCACGGCCAGCGCGGTGCAGGTCAGGTCCGGCATGTACACCAGCGCACTGGCGCGCTGGAAGCGCTACGAGGCGCAGCTCGCCCCGCTCAGGTCGATGCTCGAAGAGGCCGGCATCGACTGCGACTGATGGAGGCTCCCGGCGGCCCTCGCGGTCGCCGGGAGCCGGTGCCTCAGGCCATGGCGCCGAGGCTGGCGCGCAGCGGCGACTCCGCGGGAACGCCGAGCTCGTCGAGGTAGGCGGCCACTTCGACGGCCTCCGCCTGCCAGCCAGGCTCGTCCACGCGCAGCAGTTCGCGCATGGTGCCGTCCTCGATGTCGAGGCCATCGCGGCGGATCGCCTCGAACGTCGGCAGGTGGCCGATGCGCGACTCCGTTGCCGCGGCTTCCCCGCTGACGCGCCCGATGATCCACTCCAGCACGCGCAGGTTGTCGCCGAAGCCGGGCCACATGAAGCGGCCATCGGCATCCTTGCGGAACCAGTTGACGTGGAAGACCTTCGGCAGCTTCGCCCCGGGACGGTCGAAGGACAGCCAGTGCGCGAAATAGTCGGCGAAGCCGTAGCCGCAGAAGGGCTTCATCGCCATCGGATCGCGGCGCATCACGCCCACGGCGCCGGTGGCGGCCGCGGTGGTTTCCGACCCCATCGCCGCGCCGACGAGCACGCCGTGCGCCCAGTCGCGCGCCTCGAACACCAGCGGCACCAGGTTCGAGCGGCGGCCTCCGAACACGATCGCGCTGATCGGCACGCCCTGCGGATCCTCGGCATGCGCCGAGAAGGTCGGGCACTGCTTCGCGCTCACGGTGAAGCGCGAGTTCGGGTGGGCGGCGGGGCCGCGGGCGGGATCGAAGTCGCGCCCCTGCCAGTCCTTCGCCGGCACGCGCTTGTCCAGGCCTTCCCACCAGGGCTGGCCGTCGTCGGTGGTGGCGACGTTGGTGAAGATGGTGTCGCGCCCGATGGTGTGCAGCGCGTTGGGGTTGGACTTTTCGGAGGTGCCCGGAGCGACGCCGAAGAATCCGGCCTCCGGGTTGATCGCCCACAGCCGGCCGTCCTCGCCGGGGTGCATCCAGCAGATGTCGTCGCCGACCGTCCACACCTTCCAGCCCTGCTCGCGGTAGGACTCCGGCGGGATCAGCATGGCCAGGTTGGTCTTGCCGCAGGCGCTCGGGAAGGCCGCGGCGACGTAGTGCACCTCGCCCTGCGGGTTCTCGATGCCGACGATCAGCATGTGCTCGGCCAGCCAGCCCTCCTGGCGCGCCTGGTGCGAGGCGATGCGCAGGGCGTGGCACTTCTTGCCCAGCAGCGCGTTGCCGCCGTAGCCGGAGCCGTAGGACTTGATCACCAGCTCTTCGGGGAAATGCATGATGAAGCGGCGATCGGGGTCGAGCTCGCCGGTGGAGTGCAGGCCGCGCACCAGCGGCTTGCCCTCGTCGCCTTCGCGCTCGATCCGCGCCAGCGCCGCCGCGCCCATGCGGGTCATCAGGCGCATGTTGGCGACGACGTAGGGCGAGTCGGTGATCTCGACGCCGCAGCGCGCCAGCGGCGAGTCGATCGGGCCCATGCAATAGGGCACGACGTACAGGGTGCGCCCTTCCATGCAGCCCTCGAACAGGGCGTCGATCTTCGCATGCGCCTCGGCCGGGGCCATCCAGTGGTTGTTCGGGCCGGAGTCCTCCCGTCGCTCGTGGCAGACGAAGGTCAGGTGCTCGACGCGGGCCACGTCGTCTGGGTGCGAGCGATGCAGCACGCAGCCGGGATGGGTGTCCTGGTTGAGCGGCAGCAGGGTGCCGTCGGCCATCATGGCCTCCTGCAGGGTGTCCGCCTCGGCGTCGCTGCCGTCGCACCAGACCACGCGGTCGGGACGGGTCAGCGCGGCGACCTCGTCCACCCACTGCTGCAGGGACGCAAGCCGGGTGCCGGGCGTCGCATTTGCGCCCCGCTGGGGAACTGCATTCATGTCTCGCGCCTCCGGAGTGCGCTGTTTTCAGGCTGGATCGGCAATTCTAGCCAGCGGGCCCCCTGCCGCCGTGCTGCACCGCGTCATCCAGCGGCCCGGGAATGCCGTCAGCGAGGAACCAGGGTGTCCATCAGGTGCTCGACATACTCGTCGAACTCCTCCTGCGGCATGCGCGCCTGGTGCAGCTGCAGGTTGAGCTGCAGGAAGCCGACGTAGGCCGCATAGGTCAGGCGGGCGCGGTGTCGGGCGTCGGTGCGCCCCAGCCCGGCCTGGCGGAACGAGGCCGTGAGGTAGTCGAGCCGGCGCTGCGAGACGCGGCCGATCACGGGCAGGACCGCCGGGTGGTCGGGCGCCTTCAGCAACGCGCTGTAGACCACGTGCGACTTGAACTCGCGCGCGACCATCTGGAACAGCGAGCGCAGGCGCTCGGCGGGATCGGCCACCGTCTCCAGCTTGCCGAACAGCTCCTGCTCCTCGAACGCCTCCCAGCGCTCCAGCGCCGCCTGCAGCAGCGCGTCGCGCGAGGGAAAGTGCCAGTAGAAGCTGCCCTTGGTCACCCCGAGCCGCCGTGCCAGCGGTTCCACCGCGAGCGCGGCGACGCCCTGTTCGGCGATGAGGTCGAGCGCGGCCTCGGCCCAGTCCCCGGCGCTGAGCCGGCTGCGTTCGCCCTTGGCGGCGGTGGTCTTCATGCAGGCGAGTGTATCCATACGCATGGGTGCGGGACAGCCTCGGCGCCCGCGTTGACAGGCCGCGGCCCGCGTGTCCATACTGCTCCGTATGGGCCAGTCGAGGGGACCCGTGCCGCAAGGCGGGTACACACTGGCCTCCACCAGCCAAGCGGGCGCAATGCCCGCGGAGACATGCCATGAGTATCGTCGTCCCCTTCCTCGTCCTGCTGCTGGTCGGCGCCTTCGCCGCCTACCACCGGATGCGCCTCGCCACGTGGGCCGCGATCACCGCCGCGGCGCTGGCCGCCTGCTGGCTGCTGGGCGCGAGCCGCGCGGCGACCATCACCGCAATCGTGCTCGCGGCGCTGGTCGCCGTGCCGCTGCTGCTGCCCTTCATCCGCAAGCCGCTCGTCACCGCGCCGCTGCTGACCTTCTACCGGAAGATCCTGCCGCCGCTGTCGCAGACCGAACGCATCGCACTGGAAGCCGGCTCGGTCGGCTTCGAGGGCGAGCTGTTCTCGGGCGCGCCGGACTGGAACGTGCTGATGTCGCAGCCGAAGCCGGAGCTGACCGCCGAGGAACAGGCCTTCCTCGACGGCCCGGTGGAAGAGCTCTGCCGCATGACCGACGACTGGGACATCACCCACGTCCGCGCCGACCTGCCGCCGGAGCTGTGGCAGTTCATGAAGGACAATCGCTTCTTCGGGATGATCATCCCGAAGGAGTACGGCGGGCTCGGCTTCAGCGCGCTGGCGCACCACAAGGTGATCCAGAAGCTGGCCTCGATCTCGAGCGTGGTCAGCTCGACGGTCGGCGTGCCGAACTCGCTGGGTCCCGGCGAACTGCTGATGCACTACGGCACCAAGGCGCAGAAGGACCATTACCTGCCGCGCCTCGCCAACGGCACCGACGTGCCCTGCTTCGCGCTCACCGGCCCCTTCGCCGGCTCCGACGCGACCTCCATCCCGGACTTCGGCATCGTCTGCAAGGGCGAATGGGACGGCGCCCAGGTGCTGGGCGTGAAGCTCACCTTCGACAAGCGCTACATCACCCTCGCCCCGGTGGCCTCGCTGATCGGCCTGGCCTTCCGCATGTACGACCCCGACGGCCTGCTGGGCGATGTGCGCGACATCGGCATCACGCTGGCGCTGGTGCCGCGCGGTGTGGAGGGCATGGACGTCGGCCGCCGCCACTTCCCGCTCAACTCGCCGTTCCAGAACGGCCCGGTGCGCGGGCATGAGGTGTTCGTGCCGCTGAGCCAGATCATCGGCGAGGAGAACGGCTTCGGCGAGGGCTGGCGCATGCTCAGCGAGTGCCTGTCGATCGGCCGCTCGATCACCCTGCCCTCCACCGCCAGCGGCGGCGCCAAGTCCGGCGCGGTCACCACCGGCGCCTACGCGCGCATCCGCAAGCAGTTCGGCCTGTCGGTCGGCCGCTTCGAAGGCGTGGAGGAGGCGCTGGCGCGCATCGGCGGCAAGGCCTATGCGATCAGCGCGCTGTCGCAGGCCACCGCCGCGGCGGTTGACCGCGGCGACGTGCCGGCGGTGCCGTCGGCGATCGCCAAGTACCACTGCACCGAGATGGGCCGCGAGGTTGCCAAGGACGTCATGGACGTGATCGGCGGCAAGGGCATCATCCTCGGGCCGCGCAACTTCGCCGGGCGCGCCTGGCAGGCCTCGCCGATCGCGATCACGGTCGAGGGCGCCAACATCATGACCCGCAGCCTGCTGATCTTCGGCCAGGGCGCGATCCTCTGCCATCCCTGGGTGATGAAGGAAATGAAGGCCGCGCAGGACCCGGACGAGCGCGCCGGCGTGGACGCGTTCGACCGCGCGCTGTTCGGCCACATCGGCTACGCGATCTCCAACGCCGTGCGTTCGGTATGGTTCGCGATCACCGGTTCGCGCTTCGGTGTCGCCCCCGGCGACGACTACACGAAGCGCTACTTCCGCCGCCTCAACCGCCACTCCGCCAACCTGGCGCTGATGGCCGACGTGTCGATGCTGATGCTCGGCGGCAAGCTGAAGTTCAAGGAGTCGCTGTCGGGCCGCCTGGGCGACGTGCTCAGCCACCTGTACATGGCCAGCGCGATGCTCAAGCGCTATCACGACGAAGGCGCCCCGGCCGCCGACCAGCCGCTGCTGGCCTGGGCCTACCACGACAGCATCCACAGGATCGAAACCGCGCTCTCCGCGGCGCTGCGCAACTTCCCGATCCGTCCGGTGGGCTGGCTGATGTGGGCGCTGATCTTCCCGCTGGGCCGCCGTGCGGTGGCCCCGGGCGACCGCCTGGGCCACCGCGTCGCCGCGCTGCTGATGTCGCCCAACGAGGCGCGCGACCGCCTGGCGCGCGGCGTGTTCACCACGCCCGGCGCGAACAACCCCGCCGGCCGCATCAACAGCTATCTCGCCGCGGCGGTGGCCGCAGAGCCGGTGGAGCGCAAGTTCCTCAAGGCGCTGAAGAACAAGGGCATCGAGGCGCTCGATTTCGCCAGCCAGCTCGACGAGGGCGTGCGCGAGGGCTGGATCACCGCCGAGGAGCGGACCCAGCTGGAGGAGCTGCGCGCGATGACGCTCGACACCATCTCCGTCGACGACTTCGACGCCCACGAGCTGCGCGCGGCGACATACTACGAGCGCTACCGCTCCGACGGAACCCGCGAGGCGGCCTGATCCGGAACACACCCCGAGGGCGCCCGACCGGCGCCCTCGTCATGTCAGGAGAACGCCATGGCCGCATCCATCCTCGACATCCACCGCCGCGTCACCCGCTGGCCCTGCGGCGGCTGGCTGTTCTCGAAGCTGGTCTGTCTGAAGGCGCCCTACTTCGCCAGCATCTCGCCGCGGATCGAGCGCCTGGAACCCCGGCGCTGCGAGGCGAGCCTGCGCCACCGCCGCCGCGTCACCAACCACATCGGCAGTGTGCACGCGATCGCGCTGTGCAACCTCGCCGAGCTTGCCGGAGGGCTCGCAACCGACGCCAGCCTCCCGCCATCCATGCGCTGGATCCCGAAGGGCATGGAGGTCGAGTACCTGAAGAAGGCCATGGGCACGATGCGCGCGGTCGCGATGCCGGCCGCGCCGGTGGTCGAGTCGACCGAGGGCTATGCGCTGCCGGTGGCGGTCACCATCACCGACCCGGCGGGTGAGGCCGTGTTCCGCGCGCGCATCTCCATGTGGGTCTCGCCGAAGCGCTCAAGGCCATGACCGCACAGGCGCTGCTCCTCCTGTGCGCCATCCACAGCCTCGGCTTCTCCCTGTTCCACCTGGCGTTCTGGACCCTGTTCAAATGGCCGCGGACGCTGGCCACCACCACGTTGCCCAACCGCGCGATCGTGCAGATCGCGAACGTGCAGCTGGTCTGGGTGTTCCTCCTGGTCGCCGTGCTCTGCCTGCTGTATCCACGCGAACTGGCCGGCACGCCGCTGGGCCGCGCCTTCCTGCTCGGCATGTCGGGGTTCTGGGCATTGCGCCTGGCCACCCAATTCGTGTGGCTGCGCGTCCACCATCCGCTGGTGCATGCGCTCAGCCTCGCCTTCGCGCTCGGTGCGATCGTGTTCGCGCTCGCGGCATCTGCCGGATAGGGCCGCCCGCGCGGCGCGACGCGGACGGAACCACTGTGGCGCGGCGCCGAAGCCGGCTTTCAGCGACTCACGTCGGCCTGGGGGGCGCATGCGCAGGCTCCGCACGCGGGTCGTGCGGGAGCGTGCGCTCGGCGCGCACCACGCGCCATGCGCCGAACGCCATGCCCAGGGCGATGCCCAAGCCGGCCAGGAACACCATGCTCGACCCCAGCGTGGCCAGCGCCTTGTGCACCCAGACGAAGGTGAGGTCGCCGCCGCGGTACACGGCGGTGTCAATCACCGCCTTGGCCTTGTAGCGCTCCTCGCGGTCGACGCGCGTGTACAGCGTCTCGCGCGCGGGCTTGGCCAGGGAGAACTCGCTGGCGCGGGTCACGATCTGCACGATCGCCACCAGCATCGGCAGCGGCGAGGCCGACAGGGCCGCGAAACCCAGCATGATCGCGAACGCCGGCAGCAGCAGCAGCGGCGCGATGCCGTAGCGCTGCAGCAGGAAACGCGTGAGCAGCAGCTGGATGGCGATGGTGAGGCCATTGATCGCCCAGTCGAGCATGGAATAGAAGGCGGCCCGCTCCTCGGCGGTGGCGAAGGCGGCGCGTACGATCCGCGCCTGCTCGTTGTACAGCAGGGTGCCCACGCCGACGCCGAAGAACATCAGCAGCGCCAGCGCGCGCAGCAGCGGCCGCTGCCACACCAGGCGCAGGCCGGCCAGCATCGAGCCGCCCATGGCCCGGCCGTCGGCGCCACCGCCCTGGCTGCGCTCGCGCGACAGCGCCCAGGGCCGCAGCTTCATGATGCAGAGCAGGCAGATGCCGAGGAAGCCGGCCGACACCAGCAGCAGGTTGGCCACGCCCACCGGCTCGACCAGGAAGCGGGTGATCGCCGGGCCGACCAGGGCGCCGACCGTGCCGGCGGCGCCGATGTAGCCATAGAGCTGCTTAGCGTTCGCGTTGTCGAACACGTCGGCCATGAAGCTCCAGAACACGGTCACCGCGAACAGGTTGAACACCGCCACCCAGACGAAGAACGCCGCGCCGCGGCCGGGGATCGCGCTGTCGAAGGCCCACCAGAAGCCGAACAGGCAGGCGATGAAGGCCAGGTACACCGCCGGCAGGAACACCCGCCGCGGGAAGCGCGACACCAGCGCGCCGTACAGCGGCTGCAGCACGACCATGGCGATGAAGGTGGCGGTGAACAGCAGCTGCAGGGTGAACTCGCCGAGCTCGACGCCGAAGCGCTCGCCCAGCGCGATCAGGCCGCGCGGGAACACCGCGGCGGCATCCGACGACGCGCCCATGGCGTCGCGCACGGGGCGCAGCACGTAGTAGCCGCAGAGCAGGCTGAAGAAATACAGCATCGCCCACCACAGCGGCGGCGACGCGGACAACGCGGCCCGGAAGCGCCCCAGGCGCCGGTCGGCGCCCGCCTGCTCGCTGATCATCAAACCGATGCCTTCCGGTTGCCGCCCATCGCTGGCGGCACGTTATCCGATCGAAGGCCGCCGCCGCCACCTCGCCGTCGGGAACACAGCGTGGCCCGGGCGCTCAGGCGGCTTCCAGCCCCGGCGGCAGCGGGCAGTGCAGCACGCCGCAGATGGTGCGCAGCAGCTCGGATTCCGCCACCGAGATGCGGCCGTCGTGGCTGGCGGCGGCGGTAACCGCCTCCACCATCAGCTGCTTGGCCAGCGGCTCGAGCGCATCGAGCGCCGGCCAGACCGCGTCGAGCGCGAGTACGCCATTGGCCGGCGGCGCGTAGGGCAGGTGGTCGCGCGGCAGCACGCGCTGCAGGCCGGCGAGGTAGGCGCGCTGCGCGGCCGCGGGGTCGCCCGGGTTGCCGGCGTGGGCGACGACCGCGAGCAGGGTCGCGAACTCCCCGCGCACGTTGCCGGGCTTGCGCCGGCCGAAGCGCGCGTGGCGTGCCGGGTCGAGCGATTCGCGCAGCTGCACCTCGAGCAGGCGCCCCAGGCAGTACTCGAACAGCGAGACCCGTCCGTCGCAGTGGACGATCGCGTGCACGGTGTCGAGCAGCGTCTCCAGCTCGGGGCGCGGGCGGCGGCGCAGCACGGGGAAGGCGAGCGCGGCCAGCGGCAGGCGCTGCATCGGGTGCAGCAGCTGCAGGTCGCCGCCGTGCAGCGCCAGCGCCTCGCGGGCGACCTCGTCGCCCATGCGCGCGGTGATCTCCGGCAGCTGGCGCGCGCGCAGGGCCGCATCGTCGTCGAGCAGCAGCCCGAGCACGACCTGGACCACCGCCCCGCGCGACTGCGCCAGCGCGCGCAGCGGGGGCGGCATCGCGTGCACGATCGCATCGGCCCGCCGGTAGTCGTCGGCCTCGGGACTGCCGACCTGGGCGGCGACCATCGGCGGGGTGACGTCGAGCCGTGCGTCGCGGGAAGGCAGCGGCGCCGCGTGCCCGTCCAGGCCCATCATCCGGTCCTCCTGCAGCCCCGACGGCGGCGACAGCGTCCACTGCCGGCGCAGGCCCTCGAGCTGCTCGCCGCGGAAGCCGGGCTCCAGCGCCTGGATGCGCTCCAGGATCGGCGGATGGGTGGCGAACAGCCCGCTGAAGCCGACGCCATCGCCGAACAGCATGTGGCTGGCCTCCTCGGCGTCGGCCCGGTCGCTCAGGCGGGCGCCGTCCGGAAGCCCTGCGATCTTCTTCAGCGCCCCGGCCAGGCCCGAGGTCTGGCGCGTGAACTGCACGGCCGAGGCGTCGGCCAGGCGCTCGCGCGAGCGGCTGACGCTGGCCTTGATCATGCGGCCGAAGAACATGCCGATGCTGCCGACCACCAGCGCGACCAGCGCGGCCATCATCACCGCGGCGGCGTTGCGGTCGCGGCTGCCGCCGAGATACAGCACCTTGCGCCCGATCAGGCTGATCATGAGGATGCCGAACAGCACGCCCATCAGCCGGATGTTGAGGCGCATGTCGCCGTTGGCGACGTGGCTGAACTCGTGGGCGATGACGCCCTGCAGCTCGTCGCGGTTGAGGCGGTCGAGCGCGCCGCGGGTCACCGCGATCGCGGCGTCGCTGGACGAGTAGCCGGCGGCGAAGGCGTTGATCGCCGCCTCGTTCTCCATCACGTAGAGCCCGGGCACCGGAACGCCCGACGCGATCGAGATCTCCTCGACCACGTTGCGCAGGCGGCGCAGCGAGGCGTCGGTGGTGTCGTGCGGCACCGGCGTGCCGCCGAACTGCAGGGCGACGGCGTCACCGCCCCCGCGCAGCGACGCCAGCCGGTACAGCGAGCCGAGTCCGATCACCGCCAGCGTGGCCAGCGTGGTGAAGGCCAGCAATGGCCAGTTCGTGCCCGCCACCAGCAGCACCGCGAGGTCGATCGCCAGCACCATGCCGGCCACCGCCAGCGCGAACAGCACCACGAGGCGGGTGCTGCTGCGGCGCGCCCTGGCCTGCTGCTCGAAGAAGTTCATCGAGCGTCAGAACTGGACCTTGGGCGCCTCGCGGACCTCGGCACGGTCGGCCGGGATCTCCAGCAGCGCCGCGGCGTCGAAGTTGAACATGCCGGCCACGATGCTGGACGGGAACACTTCGCGCTTGTTGTTGTAGGCCATCACCGAATCGTTGAAGGCCTGGCGGGCGAAGGCGACGCGGTTCTCGGTCGAGGTCAGTTCCTCGGTGAGCTGCATCATGTTCTGGTTGGCCTTGAGGTCCGGATAGGCCTCGGCCACCGCCAGCAGCCGGCCGAGCGCGCCGTTGAGCATGCCCTGCGACTGCGCCAGCTCGGCCATCGCCGCCGGATCGCCGGGGCTGGCCTTGGCCGCGGCCAGGCCGGACACGGCGGCGCCGCGGGCGGCGATCACCGCCTCCAGCGTCTCGCGCTCGTGCTTGAGGTAGCCCTTGGCGGTTTCCACCAGGTTCGGGATCAGGTCGAAGCGGCGCTGCAGCTGCACGTCGATCTGGGCGAAGGCGTTCCTGAAGGCGTTGCGGGCGGTGACGAGGCCGTTGTAGATGCCGACGCCCCATCCGATCGCGACGACGATCACACCCACAAACACGAGCAGGATCAGCAAGCTGGACATCAAAGCTCCCCTTGTTCATGCAATTGCGGAGGCAGAGGCATATGATCACCCCGCAGTCGCAGCATACGCAGGGGATACGCCCGATGAAAGACGCAGCGCGCACGCCTCGCCGCCTCCTCCTGGGTGCCGGCCTGTTCGCATGCCTGACGCCGATGGCGGTGGGCACCGCGGCCCAGTCGGAACTTCGCTGGCAACCGTCCACCGACGTGCAGGCACCGCCGGCAACCGCCTCCGCCGCGACAACCGGCGCCTCGCCGCTCCTGGCGCCCGGCACGAAGCCGATGCCGCTGGCCGACGGCTTCGACGTGGCGCGCTTCGAAGCAATGGCGCAGGCGGTGGTCGCCAACCAGCGCGTGCCGGGACTGGCGATGGCCATCGTGCACAAGGGCGAGGTGCTGAGCGCGCGCGGCTACGGCATCACCGACGTCAGCAACGCTGAGCCTGTCGACGCGCATACCGTCTTCCGCCTGGCCTCGCTGTCCAAGCCCTTCGCCGGCACCGTCACCGGGCTGCTGGTGGCCGAGGGTTCGCTGCGCTGGGACAGCCACGTGGCCGACTTCATGCCGGCGCTGCGGCTGTCCCGCCCGGACGCCGCCGCCAGGCTGACCGTCGCCGACGTACTCAGCCACCGCGTGGGCCTGGGCCGCAACACCTACGACCGCGACATCGAGCGCAACGCCGACTACCGCAGTCTGGTGCAGCGGCTGGCGAACGCTCCCATGACCTGCGATGTCGGCGACTGCTACAGCTACCAGAACGTGGCCTTCAGCCTCGTCGGCGACGTGGTGTCGGCGGCATCGGGACAGTTCTTCAGCGAGGCGGTGACGGGGCGCATCTTCAAGCCGCTGGGCATGGACGACGCGAGCTACGGTCTTGAAGGCATCCAGGCGAGCCCGCGCTGGGCGAAGCCGCATGTGCGTGCCGGCGGCGGCTGGCGTTCGCTGATGCCCAAGCCGACCTATTACCGCGTGGCGCCGGCCGCCGGCGTCAACGCCAGCATCAGCGACATGGCGCAGTGGCTGATCGCGCAGTCGGGGCGCCGCCCGGACGTACTGCCGGCGCCGCTGCTGGCGACGCTGCAGCAACCGCTGGTGTCCACGCCCGGCGAGATGCGCAGCTCCGGCTGGCGCCGCCAGCGGCTGGGCGATGCCGGCTACGCGCTCGGCTGGCGCGTCTATGACTATTCCGGGCATCGCGTGGTGTTCCACGCCGGCGCCGTCCAGGGCTACCGCGGCCTGATGGCGATGATGCCGGAACGCGACCTCGGCGTCGTGGTGCTGTGGAACGGCGAGAGCAGCCTGCCCACCGGCCTGCTGCCGACCATCCTCGACAGCGCCATCGGACTGGCCCCGCAGCCCTGGCTCGACGTCGACTTCGATGACGTCGAGGACCTGATGCTCGCGAACGCGGCCGGAGACGGTCGTCCGGGGCATGCCGCCGGGGCGGCTGCAGCGGCCCCGGCCGGCAGCGGCAGCGGCGGCAGCGCAGCGTCCAACGCCAGGCCGGAGTAGCTCCGCACCGGGCGCTCGCCCGGATCACCGCTTCCCCGCCTCCAATGAAAAACCCCTCCCCCGCCTGGGCTGCGGGAGAGGGGCCTGATCGACGGCTATCGGGGTTGCTTACATCAGCGGCGCGGGCGCGGCCGGAATGGAGACGACCGGAGCCTTGGCCTTGCGGGGCGCGCGCTTCTTCGCCGCCTTCTTGGCGGTCTTCTTGGCGGCCTTCTTCGCAGGCGCCTTCTTCGCCGCCTTCTTGGCGGTCTTCTTGGCGGCCTTCTTGGCGGCCTTCTTGGCCGGGCTCTTCCTGACGGCCTTCTTCGCGGCCTTCTTCGCCGTCTTCTTCACGGCCTTCTTCGCGGTCTTCTTGACCGCCTTCTTTGCCGTCTTCTTCGCCGTCTTCTTCACGGCCTTCTTGGCGGTCTTGCGGGTGGCCTTCTTGGCGGTCTTGCGGGTGGCCTTCTTCGCCGCCTTCTTGGCGGTCTTCCTGGTGGCGGCCTTCTTCGCCGTCTTCTTCACGGCCTTCTTGGCGACCTTCTTCTTCGCGACCTTCTTGGCGACCTTGCGCGGTGCCGCCTTGCGTGCGGTCTTCTTGGCGGCCTTCTTCACCGCCTTCTTGGCGACCTTCTTCTTCGCGACTTTCTTCGTGGCCATGGGATGGCTCTCCTCGTCAGTTGGACTTGCAGGTGCTACTGCCCAGTACGAAACACATCGCGGGTATCGGACCCGCGATCAACCGACGACGCGCAGGGCGCGTCGCACCGGATCCTGTGTCCGGGCCATCCGTGCCCGTCGTCATCCAGGAGCGCGGGCGCCCCCGGCGTGCCGGTCCTTCGGCACTAAAAAACCCGCTGCGCATGGCGCCGCGGGTTGCCTGCATCCACTGGCCTGGAGTTTTCGCGGGGAAGACAACGCCTGAGTCCACCATGTCGACCATCCGGGCGGAGGACTGAGTTGTATCGCGCGTTGTTGTCCGGGTCGCACTCACTCGCTTCTGTGGCCGCGTGTTGTTGGGCGAAACCTAATCACGGTTTTTTTCGCTGTCAACACCCATCGTCGCGTGACCGTCACGCCGCGTCGCGCGGCGAGCAGCCGCGACGACGGCGATCGCGCACGTCCGCATGCGCGACCGACGGCCGATGCAATTCGCGCGCAACGGAACGCCGTCGCCAAACGTCTTGTTTTAAGCACTTTGCGCTCCAACGCGCGGCATGAGCTCGGCATGCGCCCGATCGTTCCCGCATCGTCCGTGCCGGTGCGCACGAAGGATCCGAGTGCCGGAAAAAAACGTGCGGGGGATGCGCGACGCGATGCATCGCATGCGTGCCCCAGGCTCGATTTGCGCGAAAGTGCGCGAAGCTTTTCGACGTTCCCCGTTCCCGGAACGCGAACGCCGGGCAGTGCCCGGCGTCCGTTTCGACCATGCCGCGCAGTGCGCGGCGAACGGTGCGATCAGCCTTCGTCTTCGACCAGCGCCGCATAGGCGTCGGGATCGAGCAGGTCGTTCGCCTGCTCCGGTTCGCTCGCCTCGATCACGAACAGCCAACCTTCGCCGAACGCGTCCTCGTTGATCGTCTCCGGCTTGTCGGCCAGCGCGGAATTGACCGCGACGATCGTGCCCGACATCGGCGCGTAGATGTCGGAGGCGGCCTTGACCGACTCCACCACCGCGCAGGCGTTCCCGGCTTCCACGCTGTCGCCGACGCCGGGCAGGTCGACGTAGACCAGGTCGCCGAGCAGGCCCTGGGCATGGTCGGAGATGCCGACGGTGACCTTGCCGTCGCCTTCGACTCGGGCCCACTCGTGGGACTTCATGAACTTCAGGTCGCCAGGGATGTCACTCATGTCTGCTGCTCCGGGATCGCCGTGGTTGGGAGGTGGGGGACTAGTGTAGCCAAGCGCCGTGCCGGTGGATCAGATCCCCTCGCGCGGCTGGCCGTCGCGGACGAAGGGCCAGGCCACCACGCGCACCGGGACCTCGCGGCCGCGGATGTCGACGCGCACCTCGCCGGGCTCGCCGGCCGGGATCCGGGCCAGCGCGATCGACTTGCCGATCGTCGGCGCGAAGGTGCCCGACAGGATCTCGCCCTCGCCGCTGCCGGCAAGCACCTTCTGGCCGTGGCGCAGCACGCCCTTCTCGTCCATCACCAGGCCGACGACCTGGCGGGCATCGCCGCGCGCCTGCTGGGCTTCGAGCGCGGCGCGGCCGTTGAAGTCGCGGCCTTCGTCCAGCGAGACCGTCCAGCCGAGCCCGGCCTCGTACGGCGTCACCGACTCGTCCATGTCCTGGCCGTACAGCGGCAGTCCCGCCTCCAGGCGCAGCGTGTCGCGCGCGCCCAGGCCCGCCGGCTTCACGCCCGCCGCGACCAGCGCATCCCAGAACGCCACCGCATGCTCCTCCGGCAGCGCGACTTCGAAGCCGTCCTCGCCGGTGTAGCCGGTGCGCGCGATGAACAGCGGCGCGCCATCGGCCGAGCGCACGTCGCGGCTGGCGAACCGACCCAGCTTCGCGATCGCCGCGCGGTCGTCCGCATGCAGCAGGCCGATCACCCGCTCGCGCGCCTCGGGCCCCTGCACGGCGATCATCGCCAGGTCGTCGCGCACGCGGACGTCGAGGTCGAAGCCCTCGGCCTGGGCGTTGATCCACGCCAGGTCCTTGTCGCGCGTGCCGGCATTGACCACCAGGCGCTGGAAGTCGTCGCCCAGGTGGTAGACGATCAGGTCATCGATCACGCCGCCCTGGCCGTCCAGCATGCAGGTATACAGGGCCTTGCCCTGGACCTTGAGCTTGTCGATCGAGTTGGCCAGCAGCCTGCGCAGGAACTCGCGCACGCGCGCGCCGTGCAGGTCCACCACGGTCATGTGCGAGACGTCGAACATCCCGGCGTCGCGGCGCACCGCGTGGTGCTCCTCGATCTGCGAGCCGTAGTTGATCGGCATGTCCCAGCCGCCGAAGTCGACCATCTTCGCGCCGAGGGCGCGGTGGGAATCGTTGAGGATGGTCTTGCGGGTCATGCCGGCGCTCCTGCGGTGAACGGAGGGCCATTATCGCCGACCGCGGTCGCGGGTGTCCGGGATCCGCCGCAGCGCGCGGCCGGCCGGCGACTGCCGGCGTCAGTCCCCGGCCGGCGGCGCCTCGACCCACTCCGCGAACGCGGCGTCGATGTCGGCGTCGGGCACGGGCCTGCCCTCTTCGACTCCGGCCGCCTGTGTGAACAGCGGGATGATCAGCGCCATGCCGTCGATCTTCGTCTTCAGGCGCAGGCCGCGGCCGTCCTCCAGGAAGGCGTCCCAGCGGGCGCGCACGCGCTCCCAGTAGCCGGCGGTCGCCTTCCAGTAGTCGAGCGCGGGGGTGAAGTCGACGTCGGTGTCGCTGCGGTAGTCGTTGAAGCCGTACTCGCGGGCGATGGTGCGCACGGTGGAGCCATCGGCGGCGCGCACGGCCTTGGTGTTGTCCTGCTCGTGGGTCCAGCCGCCGGGGACGATGGTGTGGCGGTTCTCCACGTTCATGGCGTTGTAGTCCTCGCGCTTCGTGTACTCGCGGCGCGGCAGCGGGCGCCAGGTGCGGTCGGAGGTCCAGGTGGCGACGCCGTAGCGATGGTTCCAGCGGCCGGTGCCGCAGTAGCGCGGCGCGTCGCTGACCTCGTAGACGCACTGCGTCCAGGCACCGCGGGTCTTCTCCGGCGCCAGCGGGCGCACGCGCCAGGTCTGGTCGGCGCTGAACTCGAAGCGCTGCTTGGCCTCCCAGGTCCAGTCCTGGCGCCAGTGCTTGGTGACATGCCCGCTTTTCGGGTCGACCAGGATGTGCTGCAGCACGATTCGATGCGGCGTGCCGTCGGCGCGCGCCGCGTCCTCGACCAGGATCACCACTTCGCTGCCGCCGCTGCGCTGCGCCGGCGCGCGCTCGTAGCCGGGCGCCAGCAGCACGGTCTCGTCGAAGGCGAAATCGACGTCGTACTCGCCGAGCATGGCGAGGATCGCGCTGCGATCCGCGACCGGGTCGGCGGCGCGCTCCGGTTCCCGGGCGGAGGCGGAGGCGGAGGTCGCCAGGCCGGCGAGGAGGAGGATGGTGGCGTGCGACTTCATGCGTGCGCTCCGGGAAAGGACCTGGAAAAAGGTGGGATGACGTTGTTCGCGGCGATGGCGTCGGCATCGGCGCCCCGCTGCGGGCGGTACAGGCGCACGACCGTGCCCGGCATCGCCAGTCCGGACGGCAGCGGGAGGGCCCTGGCTACCACTCCACCGACAGCTTGACGGCGACGTTGCGCCCGGCGGCGGTATAGCGGTCGAGCGTCAGGCTCTGCCCGGACACCAGCGGCAGCGCACCCGCGCCCCAGTACGTGCGGTCGGCGAGGTTGGACACACCCACGTCCAGGCGCGCGCCCGGGGCGAAATCCCAGTGCGTGTACAGGTCGAGCACGGCGTGCCCCGGGCTTTCGTAGTAGGTCGTGCCGTCGGGCGGGGTCGGCAGCGATCGCGGCGGCCGACGAAGCGGCCGGCCAGCTCCACGCCCCAGGCCTCTCCGCGCCAGGCGATGCCCAGGCTGCCGGTGAGCGGATCCACGCTTTCCAGCGGTTCGCCGCTGGCCTCGTCCTCGCCGCGTGACCAGGCCGCGGCCGCGCGCAGCGACCAGCCGTCCCAGCCGTTGGCCAGCGCGCCCAGGTCGACCCCGGCCTTGAATTCCACGCCGCGGATCTTCGCCTGGGCGACGTTGCGCGACTGGTACACCATCAGCCCCTCCTCGTTGAAACCGACGAAGGCCATGGACTCGATGAAGTCGTCGTAGCGGTTGGAATAGCCCGAGAGGCTGGCGTGGACCGCGTCGCCATTGAAGCGCAGCCCGGCCTCGAAGCCGTCGCTGGTCTCGGGGCGCAGGTCGGGATTGGCGACCGCGGTGTAGCCGAACATCGCGTTGGTGAACCCGATGTTGACGTCGCTGTAGGGCGGCGCCCGGAAACCGCGGGCGTAGCCGCCGAACAGCGACCAGTCGCCGGAGAAGTGCCAGACCGCGCCCAGCTTCGGCGACACCTGGGTTTCCGTCAGGTCCACGGCGACGAAGTCCGGGTTGTCGCCGGCGAAGATGGCGTCGACCTCGGGCTCCAGCCGGTAATGGTCCACGCGCACCGCGGGAACCAGGCGGAAGCCACCGTCGCCGAAGATGATTTCGTCCTGCACGTACAGCGCCGCGGTGGTCGTGGTGCTGTTGGGGAAGTCGCGCACCGGGAAGACGTCGGGCAGCATCGCCGGCGTTTCGACCCCGGTCAGCGGGAAGATCCGCAGGCCGTCGCGCTTCTGCCGGGTGCGCGTGCGCGACACGTCCAGGCCGTAGGCGAGGTCATGGCGCACGCCGCCGGCGTCGATGCCCTTGCGGAGATTGAGCTGCAGCCCGTCCGCACGCTGGTCGAAGTTGAACTCGCGCCGGCGGATGTCGGCGAGGGTCGGCGCGGGCAACGTGCGCTCCTCGACCGTGTGCTGGGTGGTCTCGCTGTCCTGGCGGTAGACCTGCCAGTCGAGGGCGTCGGCGAAGCCGGCGCCCACGGCGTCCATCTCGTGGACGCCCACGGCGTCCATCTCGTGGCCCAGCGACACCCTTGCCCGGGTCTGGTGGTCACTCGCAAGCACGCGGTCGTTGACAGCCATGGTCAGCTGCTGGAATCCGCGCGAGGTGTACATGTCGGTGTCCGCGCTGTCCTCGTTGCCCTCGACGGTCAGCCTGAAGCGCTGGTCGGCGGCAGGCGCGAACAGCAGCTTCGCCAGCAGGCTGCGGCCGTCGCGCTGCTGCGGATTGGGCTTCGTACGCAGGTGCACCCAGCGGCCGTCGAGGAAGGTGGGCTCGACGTCGTCGTTGGTGCCCATGTTCTCCGGCTCCCGGCCCTGGCGATGGCCGACCGCGACCAGGCCCGACCAGCGCTCGCCGCCGAACGCCGCGGTGGCGCCGCCGGACAGGCCGTTCCAGTCGCTCCCGTAGCCCATGCGGACGCCGAAGTACGCGTCCCTGCCCTCGCCCAGGTAGTCCGCCGGATCCCTGGTGATGAACGACACCACGCCGCCCAGCGCGTCCGAGCCGTACAGCGAACTGCCCGGACCGCGCACGACTTCGGCGCGCTTTAGCGTGTCCATGTCGACGAAGTTGCGGTTGGCGTTGGAGAAGCTGCCGATCAGGAACGCATCCGGCACCGCGATGCCGTCGGTCTGGATGCGCACGCGGTTGCCGCCCAGGCCGCGGATGCGGATGTCGCCGATGCCGTAGCGGCCAAAGCCGATGCCGACGGTGATGCCGGGTTCGTAGCGGAAGAGGTCGGCGAGGTCGCGCACCAGCAGCTCGTCCATGCGCTCACGCTCGATGACGTCCACCGTGTTGGGCACGTCGGCGGCCACACGCTCGGTGCGCGTGGCGGTCACGACGACGGGGTCAACTCGACCGCGGCCTGGGCGGACACGGCGGCGGGGGGGGCGGCGCCGGCGGGCGCGTCGGTGGCAGGGAGGGAGGATTGCGCCTGCGCGAACGCGGGCAGCAGCAGGCCGAGGGCCAGGAAAAGCCGGGTGGGTCGCATGGGAACTCGCTGGTGGCGCGGCGAGCTGGCGACCGGCGGGGCCGGGTGCTTGCAGCCGGAAATCCGGTGGTCGGGTGCCGCGGCATCGCGGCGTCGCGGCCTACTTGGTGAGGATCAACTTGTCGTTGCGCGTGTGCCGCAGGCGGTAGACCTCGTTGCCATGGCGGATCAGCACTTCGCGCTGCCCGTGCAGGAGACGGGCGCTGTCCACTTCACCGGTGGACTCGAAGGATGTGGCGTGGCCCAACGGCGACGCCAGGTCGGCGGCGGTTTCGAAGCTGGACGGATGGGCATGGGAGGCAAGCATGGCAGGCACCTCGTCGATAGGAGATGTCGATGCTAATGATTCTCATTTGCCTGTCAACCGTCGCGTGCGCAGCCCTCCGCGATCGCCTCCGCCCGGCTCCACGCGCCCTCGTCGAGCCGCCCCGCCAGTTCCAGCGCGCCGAAGTTGGCGCGCAGCTGCTCCACCCGGCTGGCGCCGAGGATCACGCTGGATACGTGCGGATTGCGCAGGCACCAGGCGATGGCCAGCGCGGCGGGCTCCACGCCGAGCTCGGTGGCGAGCGCGGCGAAGCGTCGGGCGCGCTGCAGTCGCTCGGCGCCTTCGTCGCCGGCGAGGCGTTCGCGCATCCACGCCTCGCGAGCCGCCCGCGAACCGGCGGGAACGCCGTCGCTGTAGCGGCCCGACAGCACGCCCGAGGCCAGCGGCGACCACACGGTCAGGCCCAGGCCGAGTTCGGCGTACAGCGGCGCGTATTCGAGCTCCACGCGCCGGCGATGGAGGAGGTTGTACTGCGGCTGCTCCATGGTCGGCGGCTGCAGCTGGTGCGCGCGCGCCACCGCATGCGCCTCGCGCACCAGCGCGGCCGGCCACTCCGAGCTGCCCCAGTACATGACCTTGCCCTGGCGCACCAGCGCGTCCATCGCGGCGACGGTTTCCACCAGCGGCACCTCGGGATCCGGACGGTGGCAGAAGAACAGGTCCAGGTAGTCCACGCGCAGCCGCTTCAGCGCGGCGTGGCAGGCATCGTGCAGGTGCTTGCGCGACAGCCCGCGCTGCAGCGGCAGGGGCTCGGCGGCCGAGCCGAACATCGCCTTGCTCGACACCGCGTAGCCGTCGCGCGGCAGCCGCAGGTCGGCGATGACGTCGCCGAGCATGCGTTCGGCCTCGCCGTGCGCGTAGTTCTCGGCGCTGTCGAAGAAGTTGACGCCGTGGTCCCAGGCGGCCGCCACGAGGTTGCGGGCCTCGGCGCGCGGGATCGCGCCGCCGAACGTGGTCCAGGTGCCGAACGAGAGCGCGGACAGCGCGAGGCCGGAGCTGCCAAGCCTGCGGTATTCCATCGTCGACGCCTCCATCGCACTGCGGGACCCGCAGTTTACGCAAGCGGCCGCGCTATCCTCCCCCGCAGGGACGGGAGCACGGACGATGCACGCCAGCGACGGCGGAATCCGCGACACGCTGCGGCGCCTGCTGGCGCCGCCTGACCAGGTCATGCGCAGGCTGGGCGCCGGCGGCGAGCGCCTGGTCGCGCGCGTGCGCGTGCTGCTGTCGGTACTGGCGCTGCCGCTGCCCCTGCTCGCAGCCGCGGGCGGCGCCGCGATCGGCGGCATCCTCGTCCTGCTCGGCGCCGTGGTGCTTGCCAACGCGATGGCGCTGGCCTGGCTGGTGCTCGCCCGCAACCCGCGGCCGTGGCTGCCCTACGCCACCTGCAGCTGGGACATCAGCGTGGTGACCACCGCACTCGTCGCCTGCGCGCTGCGCGACCCCGCGCTGGCGGTCGACGGCATGGCGGCATGGCCGTTCTACCTGGTGGTGGTCTGCTCGGCCGCGCTGCGCGCCGACGGCCGGCTCACGCTCTATGCAGGGGGCCTCGCGCTGCTGCAGTACGGGCTGTTCGCGCTGGCGGTGCACATGGGTGACGGGCTGCCGGAAGCCACGCTCGCATCACGGTCCGAAGCGACCGGCATCGGCGTGCGCCTTCTGCACCTGCTCCTGCTGCTCCTGGCCACCGGGTTGGCCGCGGTCGCCGTCCGGCACATGCAGGCCCTGGTGGAAACCTCCGGCCACGATGCGCTCACCGGCCTGCCCAACCGTTCCTGGCTGCTGCAGCGCATGCCGCACGTCTTCGCCAACGCCCGCAATTCGGGCGCGTCGCTGACCCTGGTCCTGCTCGACATCGACCGCTTCAAGCGCGTCAACGACGAGGCCGGGCCGCAGGCGGGCGACCGCGCCCTGCGCCACATCGCCTCGACTATGGGCGAAATCCTCGCCGAAAACGAATCCCTGGCGCGGATCGGCGGCCAGGAGTTCGTGATGCTGCTGCACGGCCCGGCCGGGAGCGCCTGGGAGCGCCTGGACCGCCTGCGCCGGACCCTGGTCGAGCGCCCGTTCCTGCCCGAGCGCGGCCAGGACGCGTTCGCCTTCACCTTCAGCGCCGGTCTCGCGGCCTGGCCCCAGGACGGCGGCAGCACCTCGAGCCTGCTGGGCTGCGCCGACCGCCGTCTCAAGTGCGCCAAGGCCGCCGGCGGCAACCGGATCGTGGCCCGCGACGCCTGAGCGCGGTTGCCCGCCCCGGCGCCCTGCACTACGCTGCCCCGTCGCCGCGCACCCGCGGCAGTTCCCGGGGAACGGTTTCACGATGGAAGTCTTGACACGGATCGGCTTCGGCCTCTTCGGCCTGGCCGTGCTCATCGGGATCACCTGGCTGTTCTCCAACAACAAGGGCCGGGTCGACTGGAAGCTGGTCGGCACCGGCATCGTCCTGCAGATCGCGTTCGCCGCGCTGGTGCTGCTGGTGCCCGGCGGGCGCGACGTGTTCGACTGGCTCGGCCAACTGTTCGTGCGCGTGCTCGGCTTCGTCAACGCGGGCTCCGAGTTCATCTTCGGCAACCTGATGGACGTCGACACCTATGGCTTCATCTTCGCCTTCCAGGTGCTGCCCACGATCATCTTCTTCGCCTCGCTGATGGCGGTGCTGTACCACTTCGGCGTGATGCAGATGGTGGTGCGGGCCATGGCCTGGGCGATCACCAAGGTCATGCGCGTCTCCGGCGCCGAGACCACCAGCGTCTGCGCCAGCGTCTTCATCGGCCAGACCGAGGCGCCGCTGACCGTGCGCCCCTACATCTCGCGCATGACCGAGTCCGAGCTGATCACGATGATGATCGGCGGCATGGCGCACATCGCCGGCGGCGTGCTGGCGGCCTACGTGGGCATGCTCGGCGCCGGCGATCCGGCGCAGCAGGCCTACTACGCCAAGCACCTGCTCGCCGCCTCGATCATGGCCGCGCCGGCGACGCTGGTGATCGCCAAGATCCTGATCCCCGAGACCGGTGAACCGCTGACCCGCGGCACGGTCAGGATGGAGGTCGAGAACACCACCAGCAACGTCATCGACGCTGCCGCGGCGGGTGCCGGCGACGGCCTGAAGCTTGCGCTCAACATCGGCGCCATGCTGCTGGCCTTCATCGCGCTGATCGCGATGATCAACGCGCCGCTGACCTGGCTGGGCGACGTCACCGGCGTCGCCGCGGCGATCGGCAAGCCCACCGACCTGGCGGCGATCTTCGGCTACGTGCTGGCGCCGCTGGCCTGGCTGATCGGCGTGCCCTGGGCGGACGCCGGCACCATCGGCTCGCTGATCGGGCAGAAGGTGGTGATCAACGAGTTCGTGGCCTACCTGCAGCTAGCCGAGATCGTGAACGGCCGCGTCGAAGGCGTCGGCCTCAGCGACGAGGGCCGCCTGATCGCGACCTACGCGCTGTGCGGCTTCGCCAACTTCAGCTCCATCGCGATCCAGATCGGCGGCATCGGCGGACTCGCGCCCGACCGCCGCCAGGACCTGGCGCGCTTCGGCCTGCGCGCGGTGCTCGGCGGCACCATCGCCACCCTGATGACCGCCACGATCGCCGGCGTGCTGACCCACATCGGCGCCTGAGCACGCACGATGTCGCGCGTCGTCGTCGCCGGCTCGTTCAACGTCGACCACGTCTGGCACTGCGCCACGCTGCCGCGCCCGGGCGAGACGCTGGCCGGCGGGTACTCCACCGGCCCCGGCGGAAAGGGGTTCAACCAGGCCGTCGCCTCGGCGCTGGCCGGCGCCGACACCACCTTCGTCTGCGCGCTCGGTGACGACGATGGCGGGCGCCTGGCCCGACGCCTGGCCGCCGCGCACGGCATCGACCTGCGCGCCGCGGCCAGCGAGGCCGCCACCGGCACCGCGGGCATCTACGTCGGCGACGACGGCACCAACAGCATTGTCATCGGCCCGGGCGCGAACGCGGCGCTGACGCCGGAGTTCGTGGCCGCGCAGGGCGAGGCCATCGCCGCCGCCGACGTGGTGCTGGCGCAGCTCGAATCGCCGCTCCACGCCATCGTCGAGGCCCTGCGCCTGGCCCGCGCCAGCGGCGCGCATACCCTGCTCAACCCCGCGCCCGCGAATGCCGGCTGCAGCCGCGAACTGCTGGCGGTCGCCGAAGTACTGACCCCCAACGAGACCGAATTCAGCGGCCTGCTCGCGCGGCACTGCGGCGCCGACGTCGATCCGGCCGCGCTGGCGGGCCTGGACGACGAACACCTGCACCGGCTCTGCCGCACCCTGCTCCCGCGCGGCACCGTGGTGCTGACGCTGGGCGCGATGGGGTGTTTCGTCTCGCACCGCGAGGACAGCCTGCGCGGCGACGGACAGGCGCACTACCGCTGCCCGGCGGCCGCGGCCAGGGTGGTGGACACCACCGGCGCCGGGGATGCCTTCAACGGCGCACTGGCGGCGTCGCTGGCCGGCGGGCCCACGCGCCCCTTCGCGACCCACGTGCGCTTCGCGACGCGCTACGCCGCGCTGTCGACCGAACGCCCAGGCGCCGCCGCCGCGATGCCCGGGGGCGACGAAGTCGCCTCGCGCTTCCCCGGGGCCTGAACGCACCCGGGGGCCGGCGGCGCCCGGGTTCACCGCCGACTCATCGCCCGCGCGCCACCGTGCCCGGGCGATGACTGCGGAGACGATGGTGAAGCCTGCCCTGATTGCCGCCACCTCGCTGGTCCTGCTCGCCGCCTGCTCGCCGGAACGGATGCATGGACCCGATGCCAATGCGCGCCCGGATGCCCGTGGGGAACACGTGCCTCCCGACCCGCCCGCCACGACGACACCGGCACCGTCACCCGCGCCCGCCGCGGAGTCCCCGCCCCTCCGCGGCTGGCATGCCGTCGTGCTGCCCGCGCATCGCGCCATGGTCGACGACGCCGTGGCGCGGGCCACGGCCGCGACCACCGGCGACGACGAAGGCTCGCGGCACGCCCGCCTGCTGCTCGAGCGCGCGCGCGAGCCGCTCCAGCCCGGCGACATCGGCGGTGCCTGGCGCGTGCGCTCGATCCAGGTCGACGGCGGACAGGGCTTCGTCTATCCCTACTTCGCGGCGACCATCGACGCCGACGGCACCGGCGACGCCAGCTACAGGTTCGCCAAGACCAGCGGCTCGCAGCGGCGCAGCGGGCGGCTGTATCCGATGGACGGGGCCGGATTCGTGTTCCTGGGCGCGCGCACGGTGAACGAGGAGCCGCCGCGCACCTACAGCCGCGTCGCCGCGCCGGACGCCGCCACCCCCGGCGAACACGACAGCGCCGGCCGGCTGCTCAGGATCGGCCCGCGCGAACTGCTGATGGTGCTGGACGCGGAAGGCGACCGCTTCGAGCTCTACCACCTCCGGCGCTGAGCCGCGAGGCCACGCCTCTGCGGCCGCATGGGCGACAATGGCGTCATGCGCATCGGCCCCTACGACATCGCCCCGCACGTCGTCCTCGCGCCCATGGCGGGCGTGACCGACAAGCCGTTCCGGCTGCTGTGCAAGCGCCTGGGCGCGGGCCTGGCGATGTCCGAGATGACCATCTCCGACCCCAGGTTCTGGGGCACGGAGAAATCGCTGCGCCGGATGGACCACGCCGGCGAGCCCGACCCGGTCGGCGTGCAGATCGCCGGCACCGAGCCCGCGCAGCTGGCCGAGGCCGCGCGCTACAACGCCGACCAGGGCGCCCGCATCATCGACATCAACATGGGCTGCCCTGCGAAGAAGGTCTGCAACGCCTGGGCCGGCTCGGCGCTGATGCGCGACGAGGCGCTGGTGGCGCGCATCCTGTCGGCGGTGGTGGCCGCGGTGGACGTGCCGGTCACGCTGAAGATCCGCACCGGCTGGGCCGCCGGCCAGCGCAACGCGGTGGCGATCGCGCGCATCGCCGAGGACTCCGGCATCCAGGCGCTGGCCGTGCACGGGCGCACGCGCGACCAGCATTACACCGGGGTCGCCGAGTACGACACCATCGCCGAGGTGAAGTCGCGGCTGCGCATCCCGGTGATCGCCAACGGCGACATCGATTCGCCGGCCAGGGCCGCGGCGGTGCTGCGCCACACCGGCGCCGACGCGGTGATGGTCGGCCGCGCCGCGCAGGGGCGGCCGTGGATCTTCCGCGAGGTCGCGCATTTCCTCGCCACCAGCGAGCAGCTGCCGCCGCCGTCGCTGCAGGAGGTGCGCGACATCCTGCTCGGCCATCTCGAGGCGCTGCACGCGTTCTACGGCGAAGCTTCGGGCGTGCGCATCGCGCGCAAGCACCTGGGCTGGTACGCGAAGGACCGGCCCGAGAACGCCGCCTTCCGCGCCGTGGTCAACCGCGCCGACAGCGCCCGCGCCCAGCTCGACCTGACCCGCGACTACTTCGACGCGCTCTCCGCCGGCGTCGCCCCGCCGCTGTCCTCGGCGGCCTGAGCGCGCCCCGAAAACAGGAACCCCGGGCCAGGACCCGGGGTCCGGATCATGCGTGCGCATGCAGCGGCCGGCCCCGAAGGCCGGCGCAGCGGCGACTCAGGCGACGACCCTGAAGCGCTCGGCGTCGTCGATGTAGGTCTTGTCGGCGAACGGCGCCTCGTTGGAGCCGAAGGGCATCTGCGCGCGCAGCTTCCAGCTCGGCGGGAGGTTCCATTCGCGGTGCGCGGCCTCGTCCACGACCGGGTTGTAGTGCTGCAGGCTGGCGCCGATGCCGGCCTCGGACAGCGCGGTCCAGGTCGCCATCTGGGCGATGCCGCTGGACTGCTCGGACCACACCGGGAAGTTGTCGGCATACAGCGCGAACTTCTCCTGCAGGCCCTTCACCACGTCCTGGTCCTCGAAGAACAGCACGGTGCCGATGCCGGCGGCGAAGGAGCCCAGCTTCTGTTCGGTGGCGGCGAAGGCATCGGCCGGCACCAGCGGGCGCAGCGCGTCGCCGACCAGCTCCCAGAAGCGCTCGCTCTGGGCGCCGAACAGGATCACCGCGCGCGAGGACTGCGAGTTGAAGGACGAGGGGCTGAGGCGGATCGCCTCCTTGATCAGGGCTTCGATCTCGGCGTGCGACTGCGTGACCTGCCGGCCGAGGCTGTACTGACTGCGGCGCTTGCGCAGGGACTGGATGACGGGGTTGTTCATGTGGGCTCTCCCGGAGGGGTCTGGAACGGATGGCCACATGGTATTGAATTCAAATCAGCGCAAAAGCAGGATTGAAACCACTGATTGTTCCAACAGAAGAACAATCGCACCGCGACCCCCACACCCCCCCGATGGCCCGTGATCAGCAGGACATCGAATGGCAGGCGTCCGCGGCCAGCTCGACCCCGGGGTCGAAGATGCGGGCCCAGACCAGCGGCAGGCGGCGGCCGATATCGTCCCAGGACATGGCCAGCTGCCTGGGCGCGACTCCCCGCCACTGTCCGCCGTCGCGCTCGGCCACGACGAAGCTGAAGCTGTAGTCGGGCTCGCTGCCCATCCGCAGGTCGGTCAGCACCAGTCCACCGTCGATCTCCGCGGCGCGCATGAAGCCATGGTTGAACCAGGCCAGGCGTTCGACCGCGGGGATGTCGGCGGCGTCGGCCAGGGCGCCGACGTCGGACGCATGGTGCTCGAAGCGCATCAATCCCTCGTCGCCCGCCAGCGAGCGGAAGCCTTCGACGTAGCCGTCCGGCGTCATCGCCACCACGCGCCAGAGCAGGGTGTTGAACGGCATCGGCGTCGCGAACCGCGGCGCATCGGCCAGGCCGATCGCGGCCAGCGAGCGCCCCGCCTCGCGTTCGACCAGGCCCTTGGCCAGCAGCGACCAGCCCAGGTAGGCCGTGCTCAGTACCAGCCCCGCGACCAGCGCGCGGCCGGCGGCCGGACGCTCGTGCAGCACCAGGGCGGCGATGCAGGCGGCGAGCAGCCACACCGTGTACAGCGGATCGATGATGAAGACGCTCGACCACATCACCGGGGGCAACGGCAGCGGCCACAGCAGCTGGGTGCCGTAGACGGTGAAGGCATCGAGCAGCGGATGGGTGAGCAGCGCCAGCTGGATCGCCCAGAACCAGCGCGTCGGCGACTCGGACACGCGACCGCCGCGACGCCGGAAGAAGGCCCACAGCAACCAGCCCAGCAGCGGCAGCACGAACAGCGAGTGGCTGAAGCCGCGGTGCAGGGTCATCAGCGCGACCGGGTCGTCGGTGAACAGCGCGATCGGCAGCGAGTCGAGGTCGGGCAGCGTGCCGAGCGCGGCACCGGCGAGCAGCGCGGCGCGCCGATGCCGGGGCGGTGCGATGGCGGCGGCGATGGCGCCGCCGAGGACGATCTGGGTCAGGGAATCCATCGCGCAATGCTACCGGCCGGCGGCAGCGCGCGATCCCTCGCCGACGCCTGAATGACAGGAAGGCCCGCGAACGCGGCACAATGCGCCGGTGGCCGCCCCCGTGTATCATGCGCGCCCATCTTTCCATCCGAATCAAGGGATATAAGGCCGATGTCCAGCACCCTGTTCACCTCCGAATCGGTTTCCGAAGGCCATCCGGACAAGATCGCCGACCAGATTTCCGATGCCGTGCTCGACGCCATCCTCACGCAGGACAAGGGCGCCCGCGTGGCCTGCGAGACCATGGTGAAGACCGGCGTGGCGATCGTCGCCGGCGAGATCACCACCTCGGCGTGGATCGACCTCGAGGCGCTGACCCGCAAGGTGATCCTCGACATCGGCTATGACTCCAGCGACGTCGGCTTCGACGGCGCCACCTGCGGCGTGCTGAACCTCATCGGCAAGCAGAGCCCGCACATCGCCCAGGGCGTGGACCGCAAGAAGCCCGAGGAAATGGGCGCCGGCGACCAGGGCCTGATGTTCGGCTACGCCACCAACGAGACCTCGAGCTACATGCCGGCGGCGATCCACCTGTCGCATCGCCTGGTCGAGCAGCAGGCCAAGGTGCGCAAGAAGAAGAAGTCGCCGCTGCCGTGGCTGCGCCCGGACGCCAAGAGCCAGGTCACGCTGCGCTACGAGGACGGCGTCGCGACCGCCATCGACGCCGTGGTCCTGTCCACCCAGCACGCGCCCGGCGTGAAGCAGAAGGACCTGATCGAAGCCGTGCGCGAGGAGATCCTGGCCCCGGTGCTTCCGGCCAAGTGGCTGCACAAGGGCACCAAGTTCCATATCAACCCGACCGGCAAGTTCGAGATCGGCGGCCCGGTGGGCGACTGCGGCCTGACCGGCCGCAAGATCATCGTCGACACCTACGGCGGCTGGGCCCGCCACGGCGGCGGCGCGTTCTCGGGCAAGGATCCGTCGAAGGTCGACCGCTCGGCCGCCTATGCCGCGCGCTACGTCGCCAAGAACGTCGTGGCCGCCGGCCTGGCCGACCGCTGCGAAGTGCAGGTGAGCTACGCCATCGGCGTGGCCGAGCCGACCTCGATCTCAGTCACCACCTTCGGCACCGGCAAGGTGTCCGACGAGGTGATCGAGAAGCTGATCCGCCGCCACTTCGACCTGCGTCCCTACGGCATCATCAGGATGCTCGACCTGGTGCACCCGATCTACCAGCGCACCGCCAGCTACGGCCACTTCGGCCGCAAGCCGCAGGAAGTCAGCTACATCGACGCCGCCGGCAAGACCCACACGGCCACCGCCTTCTCCTGGGAGAAGACCGACAAGGCCGAGGAGCTGCGCAAGGCCGCCAAGCTGTAAGCCTTGCAGGCATGAAAAAAAAACCCCGCGGATCCGCGGGGTTTTTCGTTGCGGGCCTACCTGGGTTCCGCGTCCCTGACATGCTTCTCAAGCCACGCGTCCGTCTCCGCCAGCATGTGCAGGATCGACTCGCGCGCGCGGTAGCCGTGCGACTCCCGCGGCAGCATCACCAGGCGCGCGGTGCCGCCCAGGCCCTTCATCGCCGCGAACAGGCGCTCGCTCTGCATCGGGAAGGTGCCGGAGTTGTTGTCCTCCTCGCCGTGGATGATCAGCAGCGGCTCGTCGATGCCGTCGGCGTGGTTGAAGGGCGACATCGCGTGGTAGGTGTCGGTGGCCTGCCAGTAGTTGCGCTCCTCGGCCTGGAAGCCGAAGGGCGTCAGCGAGCGGTTGTAGGCGCCGCTGCGCGCGATGCCGGCGCGGAACAGGTCCGAACGTGCCAGCAGGTTCGCGGTCATGAACGCGCCGTAGGAATGGCCGCCGATGGCGATGCGGTCGCGGTCGGCCACGCCACGCCGCACCACCTCGTCGACCGCCGCCCGCGCGCTGGCGACCAGCTGCTTCACGTAGCTGTCGTTGGGCTCGGCATCGCCCTCGCCCACGATCGGCATGGTCGGGCCATCGAGCACCGCGTAGCCGCGCGCCAGGAAGGCCAGCGGGCCCCAGTAGCTGATGCGGTTGAAGCGGTACGGCGAACCGCGCACCTGGCTTGCCGCATCGGCGGATTTGAACTCGCGCGGGTAGGCCCACATCAGCATCGGCAGCGGGCCGTCGCGCTCCGCGTCGTAGCCGGCCGGCAGGTAGAGGTCGGCGGTGAGCTCGACGCCATCGGCGCGCGCGTAGCGGATCTGCTCCTTGCTGACGCCGCGCAGCTCCGGGGTCGGATGCGGGAAGTCGGTCAGCGCCACCGGCGCGGCCTCGCCGCCGTGCTGGCGCAGCAGCACCTGGGCCGGCTCGGTCGGCGATTCGCGGGTGGTGAGGATGCGCGTGGCTTCGGCGTCGAGCAGCGCGAACGGTGCTTCGTACCTGGGCGCCTGCGAGTGGAACAGGCGCTCGGTCGTCCCGGTCGCCAGGTCATGGCGATCGAGGAAGGGGCGGTCGCCTTCGGCCGATGCGCCGTCGCCGATGCGGTAGATGGTGTCGCCATCACCGGTGGTGAGCAGGCGCGCGAAGCCACGTTCGTCCAGCCGCATCACCGGCGTGCCGGGATCGGCGTAGCGGTCCTCGTAGGACGCTTCGCGCAGCAGCACCGGCTCGGTGCCGGCGTCGGGCGCCAGGCGCCACTCGCGCAGCCGCCGCGTCTTCCACCAGGATTCGGTGAGCAGGGCCAGGCCGCCATCGCCCCAGCGCACGCTGCCGAAGCGGGTGGAAAGATCCACCAGCACGCGCGGTTCGCCGGTGAAGGGCGCCGCGTGCGCGAACACACGGTCGCGCACCTCCACGTCACGCGCGGGATCGCCACCATCCTGCGCTTCCGCCCAGACCAGGGTGGCCGGCGCGTCCGAACGCCAGGCGATTCGGCGCACGCCGGTGGCGACGGCATCGTTGCCGGTCGGCAGGCCTTCGACCAGCGGCAGCGTCGCCACGGTGTGCAGCAGGCGGCCATCGAGGTCGATGACGTCGATGCGGCGCGGGAAGCGCGAGTACGGCACGGCATAGGAGAACGGCCGCTCCAGGCGCTGGCGCAGCAGGTGGCGGCCATCGGGCGACACCGAGGCGCCGACGTACAGCTCCGGCGTGCCGATGGCGCGCACCGCGCCGTCCAGGCCCACGCGCACCAGCTGGCTGGTCATGTAGTACGCGAACAGCGCCTCGTCGTGCGGATTGGCCAGCAGATCCTGGTAGGTGCGCAGGCTCTGCACCTGGCCGCTTCCGCGGGTCTCCTGGATGTTCGGCCCGGTCGGCACGCCATCGTCGGCGGGCGGTGCGCCATGCCCCTCCGGCCGCACCAGCGCGATCAGGCCGCTGCTGTCGGGCAGCCAGTCGAAGCCGCTGCCGGTCACGCTGCCCAGCGGGCGCTCGACCAGGCGGCGGGCCCGGCCCTCGGCCACGTCCACCAGCCACAGCTCCACGCGGCCGGCGCGCGGATCGACGTGGCTGAAGGCGATGTGGCGCTGGTCGGGCGACCACTGCAGCGATGCCAGCGCCAGCGGCTGCGGCAGGCCCTGGATGCGGCGCTCGGCGCCACCATCGACCTCCTGCAGCCAGAGATCGTCGATGAAGCTGAAGGCGCTGGCCGAATGCGTGCGCGGGTGGATGCGCAGGCCGGCGAGCTTGAGCTCCGGCTGGGCGACCACCTCGATGCCGGGCAGCGCCGGCACCCGCATGTAGGCGAGCAGGTTGCGATGCGGCGACAGCGACAACCTCGGCACCGAAGGCGCATCGACGATGGCGCGCAGCGCGGGCGCGGGCAGGCGGTAGCCGCCGGCGCTGGCCGCGGCTGCAGCGTCCGTCGCTGGCGGCTGGTCACGGGCCTGGGAGGCGGCCGGCGGAAGCGCGAGGCAGGCCAGCAGCAGCGGCGCTGCGAGATGTCGGAAAGTGTGCGTGGACAAGGCGTGGTTCCTGCTCGGGACAAACCCCGAGCCTAGCCCGCCCGCACCGCGCGGGGACCGTGGCGACGGTCATGGTCGCCACGGTCTGCAGCGTCCTTGGGCTCAGCTGCCGTGCACGGTCACCGTGCCGGGCAGCTGCACGTAGTTGCCGTCGGCGTAGTTGCCGTCGGCCGAGCTCGAGATGTTGAACAGGCGCTCGGCACTGCCATAGTCGGAGCCGCCCAGGTTGCGCGCGAGCGCGATCGCGAAGTCGAACGTTTTCACCGGATTGCCGTCGTAGTCCTGGGTGAGGACGCGCAGGTCGAAGTCCATCCCGTCCGTGGCCTCCAGCGCCTTCTCGGCATGGTCCTGCAGTTCCGCCATCTCCGCTTCGGTGTAGGTGATGGTGATGGTGTCGCCGGGCTTCACCGGTCCGCTGTGGGCCTGGTTGACGTCGCCGGTCTGGGCGGCGTTGATCAGCTGCGAATTGCTCTCGTCGACCTTGATCGTGTACGCGTACTCGCGATCGCCCATGATCTCGTTGCCCTCGGCGTCGAACGACTGGGTGAGGGTCATCGGCACGTTGCCGCTGTACTGCAGGTTGACCGTGCGCTCGGCGGTGCCGTCGGGATAGGTGGTGACCACCGAATCGCCGGTGTTCTGCGCACCGTCGATGCCCAGCTCCAGCGGGCCGAGCTTCACGTCGACCTTGGCCTGCGACGAATAGTCGAGCTTCTCGATGGTCTTCACCTCCGACACGCCCGGGCCGTTGTCGGCCGGCATGTTGCCGTTGGCGACGAAGTCGTTGTACGCGGCCAGGCCTTCCGGCGTGGACAGGTCGAACTCGGCGGTCTTGAGCGTGGCGCCGCTCAGGCTGGTGTCGTTGCCGAGCATCACCTTGACCTGCTCGAAATCCAGGCCCACGCCGTTGTAGGCGCTGATGGCCTCGGTCGGGCCGGCGGTCACGCGCACGGTGTCGGCACCGGTCTTCTCGACCAGCAGGCTGGTGCCTTCCTCGGTGGTCACCTTGGTCTCGGCGGCGACGTTGCGGAAGGTGGCCTTGAATTCGTTGCTCGCGTAGTTCGAGCCATCGATCTTGATGACCGTGCCGGTCGGCATCGTCGACGGGTCGAACGGATTGACGCTGGCGAGGTCGGTGGTCTTCGCCGCCTGCTCCGGCATCGACACCTCGTAGGACGCCTTGATGCCCTCGGTGTGGCCGTACTCCAGGCCGGCCTGCTTGACGTCCACGCCCGCGTTCAGCGACACCGAAATGTCGCTGGACACGCTGTAGGTGGTCACGCCGTTCTCGGTCTTCTCGCCGGTGACGACGGTGCTGCTGCCATCCATGCCGAAGCTGATGCCGACGCCCTTCGAGTTCTTGACGCTCTCGCTGAAGCCGCCGTTGGCGGTCAGCGACACCGTGCCCTCGTCGGGATCGACCGTGACGCTGCCTCCCGCGGTGGTGCCGCTGGTGGTCCTGGTGCCGTCCGCGTCGGTGGTGGTGGTCTTGTCGGTCTGCTTGCCGCCCACCGTGACGCCGTCTTCGGACACGCCGACGCTGGTCTCGGACTTGGAGCTCGTGCCGTTCGCGTCGGTTCCGGTCCTGTTCTCCTCCTCGCCGGTGACCTTGGCCGAGCCGCCGCCCGCATCGCCATCGGCGGTCGCGGCCGCCGGCAGGTTCAGCATGTCGCCGGGATAGAGGTTGTCCGGGTTGACCAGCTGCGGATTGGCACCGATCAGCGCCTGCGGCGTGGTGCCGTTGGCCCTGGCGATGCTGTCGATGGTCTCGCCGCGCACGACTTCATGCTGCTTCGGTGGCGGCGGCGGTGGAGGCGGCTGGACGGGCTGCTGGTATCCAATGGCATTGACGGTCATGGGGGGTTCCGGTGCTGTCGGGGATTGCGCCAGCCTAGGCACTGTCGCCGGCGCCCTACACCCGGTCCAACCCTAGGTCGTCCGGGCCCCGGCGCATGAACGGCGATCGCCCGCCGCCGCGTTATATAATTCGCGGTCCGCCGAGGGGCGCTGCGATGGGCCGGCTTCGATGAAGCCTTCCCGCCAGGCTCGGCGACGAACACCCCAACGGCGCCCGGTTCCCCACCCCGACCCCTCCCCGAGCGGGAGCGGGCGCAGAAACCGGAGCTTCCCGATGAACGCCGTTGCCAAGACCAGCCCTGAACGGGCATTTTCCACCGAAGGCGACTACAAGATCGCCGACATCTCCCTGGCCGACTGGGGCCGCAAGGAGATCGACATCGCCGAGCACGAGATGCCCGGCCTGATGTCCATCCGCCGCAAGCACGCTGCCACCGCACCGCTCGAGGGCGTGCGCGTGACCGGCTCGCTGCACATGACGATCCAGACCGCGGTCCTGATCGAAACGCTCAAGGACATCGGCGCCGACGTGCGCTGGGCCTCGTGCAACATCTTCAGCACCCAGGACCACGCCGCCGCGGCCATCGCCGCCACCGGCACCCCGGTGTTCGCCTGGAAGGGCGAGACGCTCGAGGAGTACTGGGACTGCACGCTCGACGCGCTCAGCTTCCCCGACGGCCAGGGCGGCTTCCTCGGTCCGCAGCTGGTGGTCGACGACGGCGGCGACGTGACGCTGCTGATCCACAAGGGCTACGAGCTCGAGCAGGGCGACGAGAGCTTCGTCAACAGCCCCTCGGGCAGCCACGAGGAGCAGGTGATCAAGAACCTGCTCAAGCGCGTGGCGAAGGAGCGCCCGGGCTACTGGACGAAGGTCGTCGCCGAGTGGAAGGGCGTGTCCGAAGAAACCACCACCGGCGTGCACCGCCTCTACCAGCTGGCCCAGGACGGCAAGCTGCTGGTGCCGGCGATCAACGTCAACGACTCGGTCACCAAGTCCAAGTTCGACAACCTCTACGGCTGCCGCGAGTCGCTGGCCGACGGCCTGAAGCGCGCGCTGGACGTGATGCTGGCCGGCAAGGTGGCCGTGGTCTGCGGCTACGGCGACGTCGGTAAGGGCTGCGCGGCCTCGCTGCGTGCCTACGGCGCGCGCGTGATCGTCACCGAGATCGACCCGATCTGCGCCCTGCAGGCGGCGATGGAAGGCTACGAGGTCGCCACCGTCGAGGACACCCTGGGCGAGGCCGACATCTATGTCACCACCACCGGCAACAAGGACATCATCCGCGTCGAGCACATGACCGCGATGAAGGACCAGGCCATCGTCTGCAACATCGGCCACTTCGACAACGAGATCCAGGTCGATGCGCTGAAGGCGCTGGCGGGCGTGGAGATCGTCAACATCAAGCCGCAGGTGGACAAGTTCATCCTGCCCAACGGCAACGCGATGTTCCTGCTCGCCGAGGGCCGCCTGGTGAACCTGGGCTGCGCTACCGGCCACCCGAGCTTCGTGATGTCGAACTCGTTCGCCAACCAGACGCTGGCGCAGATCGACCTGTGGGCGAAGAAGGACGAGTACGCCAACAAGGTCTACATCCTGCCCAAGCTGCTCGACGAGGAAGTCGCGCGCCTGCACCTGGAGAAGATCGGCGTGAGGCTGACGAAGCTGACGAAGGAGCAGGCCGACTACATCGGCGTGTCGGTGGACGGGCCGTTCAAGCCCGAGCACTACCGCTACTGAGCCGTTCAGCCGCTCCCGCGGAAGCGGCCGGTGTGGCAGCGGCCAAGGCTGCCGCGATGCAGGAAGGGCGTCCCTCGGGGCGCCCTTCCTGCGTTTCGCGGACTCGCCACCGCCTCGCGACGACGACGCCTCCGCTGCCCCGTCCGGTCGCCGCCGGAGAATCCGTATATATCCATCGCGATAAAGAGATATCATCACCCCGTTCCCGACACCACGGCCGCCATGATCCCGATCAGCTTCGAGTTCTACCCGCCGAAGAACGATGAGCAGCGCGCGCAGCTGGGCCGCACCGCCACCCGGCTCAAGGCCTGGTCGCCCGAGTACGTGTCCTGCACCTTCGGCGCCGGCGGCTCGACGCTCAGCTACACCGGCGACACCGTGCGCGCGCTGATCGACGACCACGGGCTGGCCGCGGCCCCGCACCTGTCCTGCGTGGGCGGCACGCGCGAGGAAATCGCGGCCCTGCTGCAGCGCTATCGCGCGCAGGGCTGCGGCCGCATCGTCGCGCTCCGCGGCGACCTGCCTTCCGGCATGGGCCATCCCGGCGAATTCCGCCACGCCGCCGACCTGGTCGCCTTCATCCGCGCCGAGCACGGCGACTGCTTCCACATCGAGGTCGCCTGCTATCCGGAAACACATCCGCAGGCCGAGGACGCGCTGGCCGACCTGCGCCACTTCAAGGCCAAGGTCGACGCCGGCGCGGACGGGGCGATCACGCAGTACTTCTACAACGCCGACGCCTATTTCCGCTTCGTCGACGAGGCCCGCGCGCTCGGGGTCGAGGTGCCGATCGTCCCCGGCATCATGCCGATCTCGAACTTCAGCCAGCTGAAGCGCTTCTCGGACGCCTGCGGCGCGGAAATCCCGCGCTGGCTGCGCAAGCGCATGGCGGCCTACGGCGACGACGCGGACAGCGTCCGCGAACTCGCCGCGGATTTCGTCGCCGGCCTGTGCCGGCGGCTGGTCGAAGGCGGTGCCCCGGGCCTGCATTTCTACACCCTCAACCTCGCCCGGCCGACGGCCGCCGTGCTCGAACGGCTGGGCTGAGGCCGCGCCCGGCGCGCCGCAGGGGCAGCCGTCGCGGTACCCTTGGCGGATGCCGTACCCGCGCCACCCCGTCCTGGCCGCCTCGCTGCTGGCGGCGGTGGCGATCGCCCTCCTGCTGCCCGCTCCCGCCGGAGCCCAGGTCCGCCGCTGCACGACGCCCGACGGCGGCACCGTGTACACCGACCGCAGCTGCGCCACGCTGGGCGCGGTCGAGACCCGGCCCCACGCCGGCGACGGCCTTTCCCAGGGCATCGGGCCGCGCTACCGCGGCGGCTGCTCGCGTCGCCTGCAGGACCTGATCTTCGAGGTGACCTCGGCGATCGACGCCCGCGACACCAACTGGCTGGCACGCAGCTACCACTGGGCGGGAATGGGTCATCGCAACGGCTATGCGGTACTGGAGCGGCTGGACGCGATCGCGCGCCGTCCCCTGCTCAACGTCACCGCGCTGCGGCCGGCGCGGACCATCGTCGTCCCTTCGCCGGACATGGCACCCACTGCAGCCGCCGCCCCCGCCGGGCCGGCAACGCTGCCGGCGCTCGTCACCGGTACGACCAGCAGCACCCTGCCACCGCCCCCTGCCCCGCCGGCGCCGCGGCGGCCGGTCGCGCTGCGCATCGACCAGGTGCTGTCCGACGGCATCACGCCGTCCACCACCACCTTCAGCCTGCGCCGGCACATGGACTGCTGGTGGATCTCGCTCTGAGCCGGTGCGGCACAATGGCCCTCCACCGGAACGGAGCGGCGCCATGCAGTACCCCGAATGGATCTGGCACAACGGCGGCATCAAGCCCTGGGCCGAAGCCACCACGCATGTCATGTCGCACGGTCTCCACTACGGCTCGTCGGTGTTCGAGGGCATCCGCGCCTACGCCACTCCCGGCGGCAGCGCGATCTTCCGCCTGCAGGACCACACCCGCCGCCTGTTCGCCTCCGCGCGCATCTACGACATGGCGATCCCGTACACGCCCGAGGAGCTCGACGCCGCCTGCCACGAGGTGGTGCGCCGCAACGAGCTGCGGCAGGCCTACCTGCGCCCGGTGGCGTGGCGCGGCCTCGGCGGCTTTGGACTGAGCGCGGAAACGCCGATCGACGTCGCCGTGGCGTCCTGGCACATGGGTCCCTATCTGGGCGAGGGCGCGCTGACCGAAGGCATCGACGCCTGCGTCTCGAGCTGGCAGCGCTTCGCGCCCAACACCATCCCCGCCGGCGCCAAGGCCGGCGGCAACTACCTGTCCGGCCAGCTGGTCGCGCGCGAGGCGCGCCGCCTGGGCTTCGGCGAAGGCATCGCGCTGGCGTCGACGGGCCTGCTCAGCGAGGGCGCGGGCGAAAACCTGTTCCTGGTCTTCGACGGCGCCCTGCACACCACGCCGGTGAGCGCGGCGCTGCTCAACGGCATCACCCGCGACTCGATCATCCGCCTCGCCCGCGATGCCGGCATCGCCGTGGTCGAACGCGACCTGCCGCGCGAGTACCTGTATCTCTGCGACGAGCTGTTCATGTGCGGCACCGCCGCCGAGATCACTCCGATCCGCTCGGTCGACGGTCGCCAGGTCGGCGCCGGCCGCGCCGGACCGGTGACCCTGCGCCTGCAGGAGCTCTTCTTCGGACTGTTCGACGGCCGCACGCCCGACCGCCACGGCTGGCTGGAGCCGCTGCGCGGCTGAGCCCCTGGCCGGGGCGCTCAGCCCGTCCCGGCCTCGTCGCCCTCGACATCGAAGCGCAGCGTGGCCACCACGCCGCGCTCCGCGCCCGGCACCACGCGCACCCGCCACTGGTAGAGGCGGCACAGCCGGCGCACGATCGACAGGCCGATGCCGCCGCCGTGCGTGTGCTCGGCGTGGCTGCCGCGATAGCCGCGCTCGAACAGGTGCGCGGCGTCCTCGGCGCTGAGGCCCGGGCCCGAATCGATGACGTCGACCGCGCGCTCGTGCAGGCGGACGACCACCGTGCCGGCGGTGGTGTACTTCACGGCGTTGCCGATCAGGTTGCCCAGCGCCACCGAGACCGCCGCCTCCGGCGCGTCCACCACCAGGCGACCGGGCTCGCCTTCCAGGCACAGCTCCAGCGCCTTGGCGCCCAGCTGGGGACGATGCGCCTCGAGCAACTGCTCGGCGACGCGGTAGACATCGGTATTGCCGTGGCCGCGCTCGGCCCGCGACAGCAGCAGCAGGGCGCTGATCAGGTCGGTGCACTGCGCCTCGGCACGCTGGATGCGCTGCAGGCGCGCGAGCGTCTTGTCGTCCAGCCCCGGCCGCGACAGCAGCAGCTCGACCGCGCCCTTGATCACCGCCAGCGGCGTGCGCAGCTCGTGGCTGACGTCGGCGTTGAACTCGCGATCGCGCTGCACGACCTCGGTCAGGCGCGCGGCGTAGTCGTCGAGCGCGGTCGCCAGCTCACCGACCTCGTCGTCGGGAAAGTGCGGCGCCAGCGCCACCGGCCGCGCGCTGTCGTCGGACGCGCCCAGCAGGTTGGCCAGCTCCGAGACCGGCCGCATCACTCGCGAGGCCGACCACCAGCCGATGATCCCGGCAAGCACGGTGAACAGCACGACGGCGGCGATCAGGATCAGCTTGATGCGCGCGCGCACCTCGGCGGTGCTGGTCATGTCCTGGGCGACGAAGAACCAGTAGTCCGGGTCCTTCTTGACCACCAGCCGGTAGACGAAGGGCTCGCCGTCCTCGATGCCGTTCATGTTGTAGACGCCGGATTCCAGCGGGATCCAGTCCGCCTGCGCGTTGTGCCACTTGTCGGGACCGAACACATAGGCGCGCACGCTGCCCAGCGGCGACAGCTGCGCGGTCTGGTCCTGGTAGAAGCGCTCGGCGTAGTCGTCGAGGTTCTCCTTCAGCACCGTGCCGACGGCCTGGTCCTCGACCACCGCGCCGACGTAGGCCGCGGCGATGGCGAACATCGCCGTCAGGCCGAGGCCCAGCAGGGCGAACGAGAGGATGATGCGGCTGCGCAGCCTGCGGCGGTACCGACGCCGCCCGAGCCCCTTGGGCGCGGACGGCGCGGCTTCAGCTTGAGGCATCTGGCGCGGCGATGCGGTATCCGATGCCATGGCGGGTCTGCACGAGCTGGGTCGGGAACGGCTTGTCGATCACCGCCCGCAGTCCGTGGATGTGCACGCGCAGGCTGTCCGAATCGGGCAGCTCCTCGCCCCAGACCCGGGTCTCGAGCTCCTGGCGGGTGACCACCGCCGGCGACGCCTCCATCAGCGACTGCAGGATCTTCAGCGCCGTGGGATTGAGCTGCACCAGCTTGCCGGCGCGCCGCACCTCGAGGGTGTCGAGGTTGTACTCGAGGTCGGCGACCTCGAGCACGCGCGTCTGCACGCCCTTGCCGCGGCGCGCCAGGGCGTTGAGCCGGACTTCGACCTCCTGCAGCGCGAACGGCTTGATCAGGTAGTCGTCGGCGCCCGAGTCGAAGCCCGCCAGCTTGCTGTCCAGGCTGTCGCGGGCGGTGAGCATGAGCACCGGGGTCTGCTTGCGGGCCTCGTTGCGAAGCTTGCGGCAGACCTCGATGCCGTCCATGCCCGGGAGGTTCAGGTCCAGCACCACGGCGTCGAAGTCATGGACCACGGCCAGGTGCAGGCCGGTCACCCCGTCGGCGGCGAAGTCGACGGTGTGGCCACGGTCCTCCAGGTAGTCGCCGAGGTTGGCGGCGATGTCCTGGTTGTCTTCGATGACGAGTATGCGCATGCAGGCTCCTGGTCAGAAGGACTGATTGTTCGGGCCTTCAGCCCTGGGGTTGTAGCGGAAGAAATCATTGGCCGCCTCGCGCTGGCGGCGGCGCTCGGCCACGGTCAGGCACAGCGTGGTGGGGCGGTGTGAACCCGTAGGCTTCTCGCGCCTGCAGATCATGCGGCTGTCCTTGTGCGCCTGGACCAGGAGCGTGTTGACCTTTTCCTGTTCGTTGAACAGCTCGACCTTTGCGTCCGGCGACATCTGGTCGATGGTCTGAGCATCGCCGAGCAGGGTCGAGATGCGGCCAAGCGAATCCTGCACGACGCGCAGGTCGGCGGGCTGGAGCTCGCTGTAGGTCTCGCCGTCCGACAGGGCCTTGTTGATGGCCGTGCGCTGTTCGCCGAAGGAGGCGGTGAGGTCGAGACCCTTGTCGGGCTTGAAGGCCTGGCCGCCGGAATCAATGGTGGCCATCGCCGTGGCCGGGAGCAGCAGTGCAAAAAGTGCCAGAACCATGAGCTTGTACATTTAAACCCTCGCAGGACAGTGTGGACGTTGCATGCGGGCGAACAATGCCGTGGGGGGCATGTCGTCCGATTCTGCCTGCGCATGACTCCCTGCACAAACGCCGGAGACGCACGGATACAAAATGGCCCGGGCGAGGACTTCGCCCGGGCCGAAGAGTATTGCCCCGATGACCGCAATCCAAGACCGACGACTGGAGAGATCCGGAAGTCCGCGAGGAATTTCGGTCGGGCCACGCTAACCGCGCCTTGATTAAACAGCCGTTAACCCAGGCGTTAATCTTTCGTTCGCGCACGCCGCCTCACGCGGGTCCGGGATTTCATGCCGCCCCCTGCGGCGCCCGCTGCAACGAACTCGACGATCAGGCCGGCCACATCGACACCTGTGGAACGCTCGATGCCCTCCAGCCCCGGCGAGGCGTTCACCTCGAGGACCAGCGGCCCGCGCGCGGACAGGATCAGGTCGACCCCGGCCACCCCCAGCCCCAGCACCCTGGCCGCCCGTACGGCGACCTCGGCCGCCTCCGGATCCAGGTCGAAGGCCTCGGCCACCCCGCCCCGGTGCAGGTTGGCGCGAAAATCCCCGTCCGGCGCCTGCCTGCGCATGGCCGCCACCACCCGGTCGCCGACCACCAGGCAGCGGATGTCGGCGCCGCCGGCCTCCGCGATGAACTCCTGCAGCAGGAAGGTCGCGTACAGCCCGCGCAGCGCGTCGACTACGCCGCGCGAGGCCGACGGTTTCTCGGTCAGCATCACCCCGCGCCCCTGGCTGCCCTCGGTGAGCTTGATCACGTGCGGCGGCGGACCCAGCATCGCCAGCAGGTCGTCGGTGTCGTCGGGGTTGTCGCCGAACACGGTGACCGGCATGTCGATGCCCTGCGCCGCCAGCAGCTGGTGGCAGCGCAGCTTGTCGCGTGCCGCCGCGATCGCCGACGAGGGGTTGGGCGTGTGGCAGCCCATCAGCTCGAACTGGTGCAGCACGGCGTTGCCGTAGCGGTTGATCGAAGCCCCGATGCGCGGGATCACCGCGCCGAAGCCGGCCAGCGACTGTCCCTTGTAATGGAGCGCGAAGCCGTCCTTGCCGATGCGCATGTAGCAGCGCAGCGGATCGAGCACGCGGACGCTGTGCCCGCGCCGGCGCGCCGCCTCGACCAGGCGTCGCGTGGAGTACAGCCGGGTGTTGCGCGACAGGATCGCGAACTTCATCGGGGATTCGCCGGGTGGTTACGGAGCCAGCTTCGAGGACGCGTCCAGGTACCTGCGGCCCTGCGCCCGCACGGTGTCGACCTCGAAGCGCTCGGACGCCACGTGCACCTCTTCCAGCGCCTCCGCCATCGCGTCCACCTCGGAGTCGATCTTCTGCAGCGCGTTCTCGAGCGTATAGGTCAGCTCGTGGATCTTCGCGGTGTCCTCGGGACCCAGCTCGTCCTTGGCCAGGATGGCCTGCAGCTGCGCGTTGTACGTGGACAGGTGCGCCAGCGCCTCGTCCAGCGTGGCGGCCCGCTCGCCTTCGAAGTGGTCGGGACGCTCATCCGCGTGGGCGGCGCCGGACAGCCCCAGTGCGAGCACGGGGGCGACGAGCAGGACGGTCAGGTGCTTCATGGTCATTCCTCGGACGGTTGAGCCGGGAATGATAGGGAAGCCCATGGAAGGCCGCACTCATGCCGATCCCATGGAAGACCTTCGGGAGATGGAGCGGGCGATGGGAATCGAACCCACGCTAGCAGCTTGGGAAGCTGCAGTTCTACCATTGAACTACGCCCGCGCGAGGCAGCCAGTCTAGGGCGCGGCCGCCGGGTTTGGCAAACGCCGCGCGGCCACGATGGCCGCGCGGCGGCCATGGCTCAGAAGCCGGCGCCGACGCTGGCGAACACCATGGAATGCTTGCCGCCCTTCTGCCCGCTGTTGACGCTGGCGCCGATGTCGGCGTCCAGGCCGAACAGCTTCGTGCGCGCGCCGAAGGTCAGCGTGGTCCAGGACTGGTCGTACTCCACCCCGGGCACCGCGTACGGCAGCGAGCCGGCGATCGACTGCGAGCGCGCGAAGGCCTGCGCGGCCTCGTCCTCGAATTCGCGGTCGATGGTCACGCGCGCGTACGGCGCCAGGGTGTCGTGGATGGCGTAGGACAGCTGCCAGCCGGCGCTGCCGACCGTCGAATCGAACTCCTGGTCGAGATAGGCCAGCGACGTCGACAGGCCGGGATCGCTTTCGGCGAAGCCGTCGACCTCGACCCGCTGCGCGACCACGCCCAGCACCGGCCCGTGGCGCAGCGCGCCGTCGCCGAACTGCCACCCGCCCTGCACCGCCAGCGCCACGCTGCTGCCGTCGGTGGAGCCGCCGTGCGTGCGCAGCGCCGGGCCCAGCGGCACCTGGCGCTCGATGTCGAAGTCGAGGCTGGTATAGCTGAGCTGGGCGTTGATCCAGCCGCCCGACTCCGCGGACCAGCCGATGTAGCCGCCGATCGAGGCCTCGGACTGGTCCCAGTTGCCGCGGCGGCTGCCCCAGTCGTTGCCCTGCACGCCATAGCCGATGAAACCGCCATAGGCCAGGCCGTCGCCGCCCCAGTCCATGCCGACCAGCAGCGCCGGGCCGGTGCCGTCGTAGTGGTCGCCGTGGGCGTAGCGCTGGAAGTCGCCACGCAGGTCGGCCCACCAGCGCGATCCCTCCGCGTCGCCGCGGTTCGAGACGTGGGCGCCGACGCGCTGGGCGCGATTGCGTCCCGTGGCCGCCGCGGAATGCGGCAGCACCGCCATCTGGCGCGGGCCCTCGATGGCGGCGATGGCCAGGTCGGCCAGCGCCACGTGCGCGCCGCTGGCCGGGTGCACGCCGTCGGCGAACAGATAGGTCTGCGGCGCGTCCGGGCTGACCAGACTGGTGGGATTGCAGGTGAGCGACTGCGCGGTGATCTGCGGCATGCAGGCGGTGCCGGTGACGTTGGCGATCCCGAACTGCGCCGGATCGGCGGCCACCTCGCGCAGGAAGGCGAAGGTGTCGACCGGGATCACGGCCAGGCCGTTGCTGGCCAGCGTGGAGAACAGGGCCTGGTTGTAGCCGGTGGCCAGCGCGGTGCCCTGGGCGGCGGCGGCCGGACCCTGGGCGCGGAACGACGGCGTCAGGCCAAGGTCCGGGATGTTCGGCACCAGCACGTAGCGCGCGCCGGCCGCCTGCAGGCCGCCGATGATCCCGACCTGCGCGCCCACCGCGCCGCCGATGATCGCCTGGGCGTTGCCGGGATCGGCGACGACCGCGAACAGGTCGTTGTTGCCGCCCCAGACCGTGTACAGCGCATCGGGATCGGCCCGGCCGCCGTTGGCGGCGAGATAGCCCGCGGCCTGGGTGGCCAGCGAGGGCGTGAAGCCCAGCGCGCCGGTGACGTCGACGCCGTTGCGGGCGCCGCCCGCTGCATGGTTGTCGCCGGTCTGGCCGTTGCCGTTGGGGCGCGCCTGGGTGCCGTAGTGCTCGGCCAGCCACTGCGACCAGACCAGGCCCGGGTTGGTGGTGAACTGGCCGGTGACCGCCTGCACGTTCGGCGGCAGCAGGGGCCGGAAGTAGCCGGCGTCGGTCAGGCTGTCGCCGAAGAACACCGTGCCGGAGAACGGCTGGTCGTGGGCGGCGGCGGGCAGGACCGCGAGCGCCAGGGCGGCGGCGAGCGCGGTGCGGACGGTGCGGGACTTCGACATGGAGGCTCCTCTGCGATGGACCATCCGGGCGCGGGGCGCCGGACAGCGACCGGACATCGTTCCACGCCGCGGCCGCCGCGCTCAATGTGCACTGCGGCATGCCCGCGCGCGGACATGCATTCCCGGCGGGGGCGGGCGACAATGTCCGCCATGGACATCATCCTCAACGGCGAGCCGCAGGCCCTGCCCGGCCCCTGCACCGTGCTCGCACTGCTTGAATCCAGCGGCCTGGGCGGGCGCAAGGTCGCGGTGGAGGTGAACGGCGCCATCGTGCCGCGCAGCCTGCACGCCGAACACGCGCTGAAGGACGGCGACCGCATCGAGATCGTGCACGCGCTCGGGGGCGGCTGAACGCCGAACTTGCGCAATAATGGCGCAATGACCAGCCAAGACATCTTCGGCGACGACACCCTTGTCATCGCCGGCACGCGCTACCGGTCCCGCCTGCTCACGGGCACGGGCAAGTTCAAAGACCTCGACGAGACCCGCCGCGCCACCGAGGCCGCGGCGGCGGAGATCGTGACCGTCGCGATCCGCCGCACCAACATCGGCCAGGACCCGGGCGAGCCCAACCTGCTCGACGTGCTGCCGCCAGACCGCTACACCATCCTGCCCAACACCGCCGGCTGCTACACCGCCGACGAGGCCGTGCGCACCCTGCGCCTGGCCCGCGAGCTGCTCGACGGCCGCAAGCTGGTGAAGCTGGAAGTGCTGGGCGACCAGAAAACGCTTTACCCCGACGTGGTGCAGACCCTGAAGGCCGCCGAGCTGCTGGTCGCCGACGGCTTCGACGTCATGGTCTACACCTCCGACGACCCGATCCTGGCGAAGCAGCTGGAGGAGATCGGCTGCGTGGCGGTGATGCCGCTGGCCGCGCCGATCGGCTCGGGCCTCGGCATCCAGAACAAGTGGAGCCTGCTGGAGATCGTCGACAACGCGAAGGTGCCGATCATCGTCGATGCCGGCGTGGGCACGGCGTCCGACGCCGCGGTCGCGATGGAGCTGGGCTGCGACGGCGTGCTGATGAACACCGCCATCGCCGGCGCGCGCGAGCCGGTGCTGATGGCCCACGCGATGAAGCTCGCGGTCGAGGCCGGCCGTGCCGCCTTCCGCGCCGGCCGCATCCCGCGCAAGCGCTTCGCCAGCGCCTCCTCGCCGATCGACGGCCTGGTCGGCTGATGGCCACGGCCGCCGGATGACCGATCCGTTCTCCAGCCCGGGCTCGAAGGCACCGCCGAAGCCCTTCACCGTCGAGGACGGCGTGCGCCGGGTGCGCAGCTTCGTGCTGCGCCAGGGGCGGTTCACGCCGGCGCAGCAGCGCGCTTTCGACGCGCTGTGGCCGCGCTTCGGCCTCGACTATGCCGGCACCCCGCGCGACTTCGACGCCGCCTTCGGGCGCGCCGCGCCGCGCATCCTTGAGATCGGCTTCGGCAACGGCGAGGCGCTGCGTTTCTCGGCGGCGAACGATCCCGGCCGCGACCACATCGGCATCGAAGTGCACGCGCCCGGCGTCGGCCGCCTGCTCAACGCACTGGCCGAGGACGGCAGCGACCACGTCCGCCTCTACCACCATGACGCCGTCGAAGTGCTGGAGAACGAAGTCGCCGACGGCAGCCTGGACGAAGTCCGCATCTACTTCCCCGATCCCTGGCACAAGAAGCGCCACAACAAGCGGCGCCTGGTGAACCCCGCGTTCGCCGCGCTGCTGGTGCGCAAGCTCGCACCCGATGGCCGCTTGCACCTCGCCACCGATTGGCAGGACTATGCGGAGCAGATGTGGGACGTGCTCGAGGCCACGCCGGGGCTCGCCAACCGCGCCGGCCCGCGCGGGCACGTGCCGAGGCCCGGATGGCGTCCGCAGACGCACTTCGAAAGCCGCGGCCAGCGCCTCGGCCACGGGGTGTGGGACCTGCTCTACGACAGGGTGCCCGACGACGGCAGGCCCGACGCCAACACCGGGGACTAGACGCAGGACATGGAGACGCTGGCCCTCACCACCGACATGAAGCTCGTGCTCGGGCTGGTCGCGCTGGTGATGGTGCTGTTCCTGTTCGAGCGCGTGCGCGCCGACCTCGTGGCCCTGGTGGTGCTGGTGGTGCTGGGCCTGACCGGCCTGGTCGCGGCCGAGGACATCTTCAGCGGCTTCTCGTCCAACGCGGTGATCAGCATCATCGCGACCATGATCCTGGGCACCGGCCTGGACCGCACCGGCGCACTGAACCGGCTGGCGGCCTGGCTGCTGCGGCGCTCGAAGGGCGCGGAGAAGCGGCTGCTGCTCTACACCTCGGCGATCGCCGGCCTCAACTCCTCGTTCATGCAGAACCCGGCGGTGATGGCACTGTACCTGCCGGTGGCCTCGCGCCTGGCCTCGCGCACCGGCCTGCGGCTGTCGCGCTTCCTGCTGCCGATCTGCGCCGCGATCATCATGGGCGGCTCGCTGACCATGGTCGGCAACTCGCCGCTGATCCTGCTCAACGACCTGATGGTGGCGGCCAACGCCAACCTGCCCTCCGGCGTGGCCACGCTCGAGCCGCTGCCGATGTTCGCGCCGCTGCCGATCGGCCTGACCCTGCTGGTGATCGCACTGGCCTACTTCCACTTCTTCGGCGACCGCCTGCTGGGCGGCGGCGGCGAAAGCGACGGCAGCGTCACGCCCGCGCGCACCCAGAGCTACTTCGCGCGCGCCTACGGCATCGAGGGTGACGTGTTCGAACTCACCGTCAGCGCCGACAGCCCGCTGGTGGGCATGGCCCTGGGCGAGGCGGAAACCCTGCATGGCGCCCCGCTGCTGCTGGCGCTGAAGACCGGCAACGACTCCCGCCTGGCGCCCCCCGGTGACGCCCGGATCTGGGTCGGCAGCGTGATCGGCGCGATGGGCCCGCGGCAGCAGGTGGCCGACTTCGCGCAGAACAACATGCTGCGCATGTCCACGCGCCTGCGCGAGTTCGGCGACCTGTTCAACCCCAGCCGCGCCGGCATCTCCGAAGCCGTGGTGCCGCCGACGTCGAAGTTCATCGGCAAGAGCGCCGCCGAGCTCGCGATGCGCAAGAACTACGGCATCAGCCTGCTGGCGGTGAACCGCGACAAGGAAGTGCTGCGCGACGACGTCCGCAACCTGCCGCTGCGCGCCGGCGACATGCTGGTGCTGCACAGCATCTGGCAGGACCTGGCGCAGACCGCCGCGAACCGCGACTTCGTCGTGGTCACCGACTTTCCCAAGGGCGAGCAGCGTCCGCACAAGTTCAAGGTGGCGATGGCGATCTTCGCCGTCACCATCCTGGTGGCGCTGGGTTCGGACCTGCCGACCTCGATCGCGCTGATGACCGGCGTGGCCGGCATGCTGGTCTGCGGCGTGCTGAAGATGGACGAGGCCTATTCGGCGATCAGCTGGAAGACGGTGTTCCTGATGGCCTGCCTGATCCCGCTGGGCTGGGCCATGGACACCAGCGGCGCCGCGGCCTGGATCGCGGGGCACACGATCGAGGAGCTGCCGGATGGACTGCCGGTCTGGGTGATCCAGTTCACCGTGGCGGCGCTCACCTCGGCGTTCTCGCTGGTGATCAGCCACGTCGGCGCGACCATCGTGATGGTGCCGCTGGCGATCAACCTGGCGCTGGCTGCCGGCGGCGACCCGACCGCCTTCGCGCTGGTCGTGGCGCTGGCCGCCTCGAACAACCTCGTGACCGCGTCGAACCCGGTGGTGTCGATGGTGACCGGCCCCGCCGACTACTCGGCGCGCGACCTGTGGCGCGTGGGCAGCGCGCTGTCGATCACCTACCTGGTCGTCGTGGTGTCGATGGTCAACCTGATCTTCTGATCAGGCCAGCCAGACCGCGCCGTCGCGCACGTCGACGGCCACCGCGCGCAGCGACTCGCCGCGGCAGGGCCCCGCCTCGCACACGCCGCCGGTGGTCTCGAAGCTGGCGCCGTGCACCGCGCACACCAGCAGCCCCTCCTTCGACACCAGGAACTTCCCCGGCGCCCAGTCCAGGCGGCGGCCCGCGTGCGGACAGACGTTGAGCCAGGCGCGAACGGCACCGCCGGCATCGCGGTGCAGCACCAGCGATTCCATGACGCCGTCGACCGGCCCCTCGGCCTCGGCGAAGCCGCCGGCAGGCAGTGCGTCGAGCGCCAGCAGCGGCGCCGCGGGGTCGCCGGTTAACGCTTCACTTACATCTTTCGCTGGCATCGGCCCGATACTCGCTCATCACCATTGCTTCACATTCTGGCACTACCGCATGATCAACCGCACCTTCCGCAGCGCCCACGCCCGCTTCGATGCCAGCCAGTTCGGCGCCCTGTTCGCGCCGCGCAAGCCCCGGCATCCGCTGGCGCGCCTGGCCGTGGGCCTGCTCGGCCTGGCCCTGCTGGCCGTGCTGCTCGTGGTCGGCGTCGTGGTCGGCACGGCGATGCTCGCGCTTGGCCTCGCGCGCCGCCTGCTGAGCCGCCGTCCCGCAGCGCAGGCCCGCCCGGGCCGCATCGTCGACGCCGAGTACCGCGTGGTCGACAAGCCGGCGCACACCCTGCCCTACTGAGCGCCCCGCGCCTTCCGGAGACCCCGATGACCGACGTGATCCCCGCGCCGGAGCCGATCCGCGTGCCCGTGCGCGGTGGCGGCCACTTTCCCGTGCGCCGCGTGTACTGCGTGGGCCGCAACTTTGCCGACCACGCCCGCGAGATGGGCGCGCAGGCGCCGGCATCGAAGGCCGAGCGCGGCAGCCCCGTGTTCTTCACCAAGCCCGCCGACGCCATCGTGACCGGCGGCGAGGTGCGCTATCCGCCGGCCACCGCCGACCTGCACCACGAGGTCGAAATGGTGGTGGCGCTGGGCCGCGACGCGCCCGACGGCGTGCTCGACCCGGCCGACGCACAGGCCCTGGTGTTCGGCTATGGCGTGGGCCTCGACCTGACCCGCCGCGACCTGCAGGCGGCGGCCAAGAAGGCCGGCCTGCCCTGGGACACCGGCAAGGGCTTCGACGAATCGGCGCCGGTGAGCGAGCTGGTCCCGGCCGCGGACATCGGCGAGCTGGCCCCGCGGCGGCTGTCGCTCCGCGTCAACGGTGCCGAGCGCCAGGCCGCCCCGCTGTCCGACCTCATCTGGGACGTGCCGGACATCCTGCACGAGCTTTCGAAGCTCTACGCGCTGCGCGCCGGCGACCTGGTCTTCATGGGCACGCCCGCCGGCGTCGCCGCGCTGTCGCCGGGCGACGCCTGCGAGGCGCGCCTGGACGACGCCATCGTGCTGCGATGCCGGATCGCCCCGGCGCGTGTAGGCTAGCCGCGCCACTTCCACGACAAGGAGACCGCGATGGGCATGATGGGTGAGTTCAAGGAGTTCGCGATGCGCGGCAACGTCATCGACCTCGCCGTGGGCGTGGTCATCGGCGCGGCCTTCGGCAAGATCGTCACCGCGCTGGTCGACAACGTGATCATGCCGCCGATCGGCCTGCTCATCGGCGGGGTGGATTTCTCCGACCTGGCGATCACGCTGAAGCAGGCGAGCGTCGACGCCGCCGGCGAGGTGGTGCCCGCGGTGCAGATCGGCTACGGCACGTTCCTCAACGCGTTGATCCAGTTCATCATCGTGGCGTTCGCGATCTTCATGGTGGTCAAGGCGATCAACCGCCTCAACCGCAAGGAAGAAGCCGCGCCGGAAGCACCCGCCGAGCCCAGCGAGGACGTGCTGCTGCTGCGCGAGATCCGGGATTCGCTGAAGCGCTGAGGCATGCGGTCCTGCCCCGCGGGGCAGGACCTGTTGCACATCGGCACGGGGCCGCGGCTTGCTAAGCTCGCGGCCCCTTTGCTTTCCTGCGGCTGAATCCATGCGCCTGGTCCCGATCCTGCTCGCCACCGCGATCGCCGCGGCCCTTCCGTCCGCCGCCATCGCGCACGGCGCGACCGTCCACGGCAACGCGCAGACCCGCATCACCGATACCTCGATGGCGGTGGCGGCGCAGCTGCGCGAGACCGCGCTGGCCAGCCGCCTGGCCTGGGACATCACCGAATCCCTGACCACCGAGGTCGGCCCGCGCCTGGCCGGCAGCGAGGCCGACGCACGCGCGGTCGAGTGGGCGAAGGCGAAGTTCGCCGAACTCGGCTTCGACCGCGTCTGGACCGAGCCGGTCACCTTCCCGAAGTGGATCCGCCGCGGCGAGCGCGCCGAGGTGCTGGGCGCGAACGCGCAGCCGCTGGCGCTGACCGCGCTGGGCGGCAGCCCCGCCGGCACGATCGAGGCCGAGGTGGTGCGCTTCGCCGACCTCGCCGCGCTCGAGGCCGCACCCGCGGGCTCGCTGGCCGGCAGGATCGCCTTCGTCGACTACCGCATGGAGCGCGCCCGCGACGGCAGCGGCTACGGCCCCGGCTCGCGCGTGCGCAGCCGCGGCCCGTCGGCGGCGATCCGCGCCGGTGCCATCGGCTTCGTGATGCGCTCGGCGGGCACCGATTCGCATCGCAATCCGCACACCGGCATCACCCGCTTCGACGAGGGCCTGGAACCGGTGCCGTCCGCGGCGCTCTCGGTGCCCGACGCCGACCAGCTGGCCCGCCTGCTCGCGCGCGGCACGGTGCGCCTGCGCCTGGCGCTCGACTGCGGCTGGGACGGCGAATACACCTCGCAGAACGTGATCGGCGAGATGACCGGCGCCAGCCGCCCCGACGAGGTCGTGCTGATCGGCGGCCACCTCGACTCCTGGGATCTCGGCACCGGTGCCGTCGACGATGCCGCCGGCATCGGCATCACCATGGCCGCCGCCGTGCACATCGCGCGGCTCCCGCAGCGCCCGGCGCGCAGCATCCGCGTGGTGGCCTTTGCCAACGAGGAGCAGGGCCTGCACGGCGGATCCGCCTACGCGAAGCAGCACGGCGCCGACGTGGCGCGCCACCAGCTGGTGGCCGAAAGCGACTTCGGCGCCGGCCGCATCTATGCCTTCAACACCGGGGCCCCGGCCCATGCCGAGGCCGCCGAGGCACGCATCGCAGAGGCGCTGGCGCCGCTGGGCATCGAACGCTCCGACGAAGGCGGCCCCGGCCCGGACGTGATCGGCATCTCCCGCGCCGGCGCCACCTGGGCCTGGCTGGGCCAGGACGGCACCGACTACTTCGACCTGCACCACACGCCGGACGACACGCTCGACAAGATCGACCCGGAAGCGCTGGCCCAGAACGCCGCGGCGTACGCGGTGTTCGCCTATCTCGCCGCGGACGCGGAAGGAGATTTCGGCAGTACGCCGGCTGCGCCCGCCGCGGAATAGTCCCTGGCGTCGCCGCTCAGCGCAGCGGGGGCGCGCAGGCGGCGACCTCCGCGGGCAGCGGCCCGCGGCCGGTCATCCAGCCGATCCAGGATCCATCGCGCCTGCGGGTGGCCAGGCCGGCCACCCGATTGCCGGCGTCCAGCAGCAGGAGACGTCCGCACGGAGCCTCCGTCGCGAAGCGCAGGCGCCGGCCTTCATCGCCGAGGAGGTTGTCCACCGGCTCGACCTCCACCCCCTCCATCGCCGACAGCCTGGGCTCTCCGGCCGGCCACTCCCGCTCCAGCCAGGCCGACTCGGGCCACGCGAAGACGGCCACGCCCGCTGCACGGACCACCGGCAGCGCCGCCGCCAGCTCGCCGATCGGCGTTTCGCCGAGGTCGAATCCGGGCTCGACCACGCCCACTGTCGCCGCCAGTGCGGCCTCGGCCGCGACATCGCCCATGCGCTGGCCGAGCATGCCCATCCACACATGGCTGGGCAGCAGCAGCAGGGCCACCAGCGCGGTCGCCATCGGAGCACGCGTCCGCCGCGTGTTTCCGGCGACGGCCGCCAGCAGCAGGCCGGCCCAGAACAGGCTCGACCAGACCACGTAGCGCGGCGCCAGCAGCTGGTCGGGGTGGGCATGGAAGTAGTCCAGCCGGACCAGCACGATCATCATTCCCACCGCGACGGCGAAGCCCGCGGTGCCAAGCCCCGCCAGCATCGCCGCGCTGCGCGTGGACCAGGCACGCCAGGCCAGCCATGCCATCCATGCCAGGCCCAGGAGGCCGACGAGCTGCTGCGGCCAGGGCCCGGCGATCGCCGGTCCGAAGGCCGCCTCGTACTCCGTCGCCACCGCCTGCGCAGGCACGCCCACCGCCGCCAGCGGCAGGGCCGAAGCCAGCTGCGGATCGAGCAGCGGCCAGGCCGCGTACAGCGACGGGCCGGACAGCCAGGCCAGCAGCATCGGCAACTGCTGCAGCGGCGCGAGGCGCGCGCCACCGCCGGTGCCACCGGCGAAGTGCAGCAGCAACAGCGAGAGCACCGCTCCGGCGGCGAGCGCGATCCACGCACGCGCCCCCGAACGCCGCAGCAGCAGCACCAGGGCGAAGGCGGCGAAGCACGCGAACCCGCTGCCGAACGAGAAGCTCGCCGCCAGGCCGCAGGCGGCCGCGGCCACCGCGCCTTCGGCCGCTCCCCGCGCGCGTACCAGCGCGTGCAGCCCGATCGCCAGGAACAGGGTCACGCAGTACGCATGCACCGACTCGTTGCCATGGGCCAGCGCGCGGATGTTGCCCAGCCAGAACAGCCCCAGCGCGATCGCGAGCAGCCCGCCCGCGCGCCGCGCCGCGTCCGGCTGTCCGCGGATTCCACGCCAGTAGACCAGCAGCGTGGCCAGTGCCAGCGCGATGCCGACCAGCACCTGGAACCCCTGGCCGGCGTCGAACAGGCGCAGGTCGAGCACGCGCACCAGGTTGGGAAGGAGTTCGTGGTGGCCGTTGTCGGGGGTGAGGACGTCGGCCGGGAACGACAGCTCCAGGTAGCGCGCGAGGTGGCGCCATCCGTCCGCATAGGGAACGCGCGGCGACAGCAGCCACATGGCGAGGACGCCCGTGGCCGCATACAGCGCGGCCAGGATCCAGGTCGTCGTGGGCAGCAGTCGGCCAGCCGGTCCCGGCCAGGCGGGCGCGGTCACTGCGCGCGGTACCACTGCGCCAGCAGCACCGCCGTCGCCGCCGCGACGTTGAGGCTCTCCACCGCGCCGGTGCCGGGGATGGAAAGACGAAGGTCGCAGGCCTCGGCCAGCGCCGGCGACATGCCCTCGCCCTCGTTGCCCAGGATGTAGACCAGCCGCGACGGCAGCGCGGCGGCAAAGGCGTCGTCGCCCCCGTCCACCACCGTGGCCGCCAGGCCGAAGCCGGCCCCGCGCAGCTGCGCGATGGCGTTGTCCTCGCGCCCCAGGCGCACCATCGGCACCGCCTCGGCGCCGCCCTCGGCCACGCGGGCCGCGGCGCCGGAGAGCTGCAGCGGCGAATGCTTGGGCAGCAGCACGGCGGCGCCGAAGTTCGCCGCCGAGCGCAGGATCGCGCCGAGGTTGTGCGGATTGCCCACGCCGTCGAGCCACAGCGCGCAGGCCGGGCCTTCGGCCAGGTCGCGCAGCCAGGCGGTGAGCGGAAGAGGCGCCTCGCGCAGCACGTCGGCGACCACGCCCTCGTGGTGGCTGCTGGCCGCGAGGCGGCGCAGGTCGTCCTCCTCCACCACCCGATAACCGACGCGGTTGGCCACGCACCACTTCAGCAGCGGCTGCAGCCGCGGGATCAGCGCCTCGGCGAGGTAGACCTTGCGGATCGTCTCCGGGCGGCGCGCGAACACGGCCTGCACGGCATTGAAGCCGTGCAAGCGGATCTCGTCGGTGGAGCCGGCCTTCGCCATGTCAGTCCTTCCTGCGTTCCCAGAAGGCCGCATTGCGGATCCCGAGCGCTACGGGATCGAACTCCGGATCCTTGCCTTCCTTCTTCTGTCGCTCGTAATCACGCAGGGCCAGCAGGGCCGGCTTCTGCAGGATCAGGATGGCGACGATGTTGAGCCAGGCCATCAGCCCAACGCCGATGTCGCCCAGCGTCCACGCCGCGCCGGCCGAGCGCACCGAGCCCAGGACCACGGCGAGCAGGATGAACACGCGCAGCGCCAGCGTCATCCAGGGACGATGCACCTTGCGGTTGATGTAGGCGATGTTGGTTTCCGCCATGTAGTAGTAGGCGATGATCGTGGTGAAGGCGAAGAACAGCAGGGCCAGCGCCACGAAGCCCGCTCCGTATCCGGGCATGACCGATTCCACCGCGGCCTGGGCGAAGCCCGGCCCCGCTTCGATGCCGGGCAGCGCCTCGACCAGCATGGCGCCCTCGGGCGAGGCCACGTTGTACATGCCCGTGGACAGGATCATGAACGCCGTCGCCGAGCACACCAGCAGCGTGTCGACGTAGATCGAGAACGCCTGCACGTAGCCCTGCTTGGCCGGGTGCGAGACCTCGGCGGCGGCGGCGGCATGCGGACCGGTGCCCTGTCCGGCCTCGTTGGAATAGATGCCGCGCTTGACGCCCCATTCCACCGCGAGGCCCAGCATCGCGCCGAAGCCGGCCTCCATGCCGAAGGCGCTGCTGAAGATCAGCGAGACCATCGCCGGCACCTGTTCGGCATTGAGCACCATGATGACGAAGGCGACCAGCATGTAGGCCAGTGCCATGAACGGCACCACGAACTCGGCGAAGCGGGCGATGCGCTTGACGCCGCCGAAGATGATGAAGCCCAGCGCCAGCACGACGCCGGCGGCGGTGACGGTGGGCGGTACGCTCCAGGCGTTGTCCAGGCCCGCGGCGATGCCGTTGGCCTGCACGCCGGGCAGGAAGAAGCCGGTGGCGACGATGGTGACGACCGCGAACAGCCATGCGTACCACTTCTGGCCCATCGCCTTGTCGATGAAGTACGCCGGGCCGCCGCGGTAGCGGCCGTCGTCGTCCTTCTCCTTGTAGATCTGCGCCAGGGTCGACTCGATGTAGGACGTGGACGCGCCGAGGAAGGCCATCACCCACATCCAGAACACGGCGCCCGGGCCGCCGAACGCGATGGCGGTGGCGACGCCTGCGATGTTGCCGATGCCCACCCGGCCCGACAGCGAAATAGCCAGCGCCTGGAAGGACGATACGCCGGCCTGCGAGGACTTGCCCGACAGCAGCAGCCGGATCATTTCCGGCACGTGGCGCAGCTGCATGAAGCGGGTGCGGATCGAGAAATAGAGGCCCGCGCCGAGGCAGAGCGCGATCAGCGCCTTGCTCCAGATGAGGCCGTTGAGGGTTGCGAGGAACGCGTCCAAAGGCTGGCTCCGGTGATGGGTTTCAGTGCACCGGCACCAGGACCTCCCCCGACCGGAACCCGCCCGATTCTCCACGATCGGGGCCTTGCAGAGAACCGGCCGCCCGCGGCGGCCCTTCCGGTCAGGCGTGCCCGCCCACCGGCGGCACGTCCCGCTCCTGCCGCTCCAGTTCCTGCGCGACCGCCTGCGGCGAGCGCGTGAACGGCGCGAACAGGGTGTAGAACGCGGGCACCACGAACAGCGACAGCAGGGTCGAGAAGGCGACGCCGGCGATGATCACCACGCCGATGGTCGCGCGGCTGGCCGAGCCGGGTCCGCCGGCGAGCACCAGCGGCAGCGCGCCCGCCGCGGTCGCAATCGAGGTCATCAGGATCGGGCGCAGGCGCACCGTCGACGACTCGACGATGGCCTGCGCCACGCTGCGCCCTTCGTCGCGCAGCTGGTTGGCGAACTCGACGATCAGGATGCCGTTCTTCGCCGCCAGCCCGATCAGCATCACCACGCCGATCTGGCTGAAGAGGTTGAGCGTGCCGCCGGTCAGCGCCAGGCCGATCAGCGCGCCCAGCACCGCCAGTGGCACCGTCAGCATGATCACGAAGGGATGCACGAAGCTCTCGAACTGCGCGGCCATCACCAGGTAGACCACCAGCAGCGCCATCGCGAAGGTCAGCAGCACCGCGCCGCCGGCCTTGGTGAACTCGCGGCTCTCGCCCTTCCACGCGACCTGCGCATAGTCAGGCAGCTCGGTCCGCACCACCTCGTCGAGGAAGGCCAGCGCCTCGCCCATCGGGTAGCCCGGCGCGAGGCCGGCGCTGATGGTGATCGCGCGCATGCGGTCGAAGCGGTTGAGGCTGCCGGCCTCGGCCAGTTCGGACAGGGTGACCAGGTTCGACAGCGGCACCAGCTCGCCGCTGCGCGAACGCACCTCGATCGCGGCCAGGTCGGCTGGCTCGGCGCGGCCGTCGCGGCCGGCCTGCACCACCACGTCGTACTCCTCGCCTTCCTGGACGAAGGTGGTGACGCGGCGGCCGCCCATCATCGTCTCCAGCGCGCGGCCGATGTCGGTGACACTGACGCCGAGGTCGGAGGCGCGCGCGCGGTCGATGTTCACGCGCATCTGCGGGCGGGTCTCCTTGTAGTCGGAGTCGACCGAGAAGAAGCCGGGGTGCTCCTCCATGCGCTGCATGACGACGTCGCGCCACTGCGCGATCTCGGCGTACTCGGGCCCGCCCAGCACCATCTGGATCGGCTGGCCGCGACTGCCGACCAGGCCACCGCCGACGCGCGGCTGCGCCTGCACGCCGCTGAGCGTGCCCAGCTCCGAGCGCAGCGAGTCCGCCACCTCGGCCGTGCTCTGTTCGCGCTTGTCCCAGTCCTCCAGGAAGACGATGACGTTGCCCGAGTGCATCTCCTCGCTCGCGCCCCAGCCGCCGGGGGCGCGGGTGTTGTAGCGGCGGATCGCGCTGCCCTCCTCGGCCACGCGGCGGGCGAAGACCTTCTCGACCTCCTGCACCTGCTGCACGGTGTAGTCGAAGCCGGCGCCCTCGGGCCCGATGATCGACACGAAGAACGAGCCGCGGTCCTCGGCCGGCGCGAGCTCCGACGGCACGAAGCGCATCAGCCCCCACGCGGCCGCAAGGCAGGCGAGCATCACCAGCAGCACGCCGCCGGCCACCTTGCCCGGGCGCGCGCCCGACATCGCCTCGAGGCGGCGGCCATAGGCCGCGGTCACCGATTCCAGGCGCGCGTTGAACCAGCGGTTGACCGGGTTCGACTTCTCCTCGCTGTGGGGGCGCACCATCTTCGAAGCCATCATCGGCGTCAGCGTCAGCGCGACGAAGGCCGACAGCGCGACCGCGCCGGCCAGCGCCACCGACAGCTCGCGGAACAGGCGCCCGGTGTTGCCCTCCATGAAGCCCACCGGCAGGAACACCGCCACCAGCACCGTGGTGGTCGCGATCACCGCGAACGCCACCTGGCGCGTGCCGCGCACCGACGCCACCAGCCGCGGCTCGCCCAGGTCGACGCGGCGCTGGATGTTCTCCAGCACCACGATCGCATCGTCCACCACCAGGCCGATGGCCAGCACCAGCGCCAGCAGCGTCAGCAGGTTGATCGAATAGCCGAACAGCAGCAGCGGGATGAAGGCCGCCAGCAGGCAGACCGGGACCGTCACCGCCGGGATCAGCGCGGCGCGGAAGCTGCCCAGGAACAGCCAGATCACCACCAGCACCAGGGCCACCGCCTCGCCCAGCGTCCAGTACACGCGGTTGATCGAGGCCTCGATGAACACGGTGTCGTCGAAGGCCACGAAGATGTCGGTGCCTTCCGGCAGCGACTTCTGGATCTCGTCGGCGGCGGCGCGCGCCGCACGGGTCACGTCCAGCGCGTTCGCGGTCGAGGTCTTGACGATGCCCAGGCCGATGTTGGGCTGGCCGTTGCTGTGGTAGTACGCGCGGCGCTCGGCCGAGGCCAGCTCGATCTCCGCGACGTCGCCCAGGCGCACCACGTAGCCGTCGTCGCCCTTGCGCAGCGGCATCGCGGCGAAATCCTGCGGCTCGACGTAGCTGCGCTCCACCCGCAGGGTGAAGTCGCGGCTGCCCGATTCCAGGCGGCCCGCCGGCAGCTCGACGTTCTCGGCGCGCAGCGCGGATTCGATGTCGTTGGCGGTGATGCCGCGCGCGGCCATCGCCGCGCTGTCGAGCCACACGCGCATGGCGTAGCGCTGGCGGCCGCCGATGCGCACCTGCGCCACGCCGTCCAGGCTCGACAGGCGGTCGACGATGTAGCGGTCGGCGTAGTCCGACAGCTGCAGCGTGTCCATCGCCGTCGAACTCATGTTGAGCCAGATGATGGTGTCCGAGTCGCTGTCGGCCTTCTCGACCTCGGGCGCATCGGCCTCGTCGGGCAGGCGGTCGGCGACGCCGCTGATCGCGTCGCGGACGTCGTTGGCCGCGGCCTCGATGTCGCGCTGGAGCGTGAACTCGAGCGTGACCGAGCCGTTGCCGTTGCGGCTGCGCGACTGGATGGTCTCGATGCCCTCGATGCCCGACAGCGCGTCCTCGAGCACCTGGGTGATGCGGGTCTCGACCACCGCGGCCGAGGCGCCCGGGTAGTTCACGTCCACCGACACGATCGGCGGATCGATGGCCGGCAGCTCGCGCAGGGTCAGGCGGGAGAACGCCATCACGCCGATCACCATCAGCAGCAGGCTCATCACCGTCGCGAAGACGGGGCGCTTGATCGAGAGGTCCGACAGCACCATGGCTCAGCCTCCGGATGCTTCGTCGGTGGTCTCGCCGCTGTCGTCGTCGGCGCCGCTGCTGCCGGCCTCGACGATGCTGCCGCCGGGGCGCAGCTTGCCGGTGCCGTCGACCACGATGCGGTCGCCCTCCGCCAGGCCCGCGGTGACTTCGGCCTGGCCGGCCACGCGCGACCCGATCGCCACCGTCACCTGCTCCACGGTGTCGTCGGGGCGGACGCGGTAGACGAAGGTGTCGCGGCCGACCTGGACCACGGCGATCTCGGGCACCAGCAGCGCCTGGCGCTCGGCGCGCTCGAGCTCGACCTCCAGCAGCATCCCCGGGCGCAGCAGGCGCTCGGGATTGGCGAAGTCGGCGCGCACGCTGAAGGCGCGGCTGGCCGGATCGACGCGCGAGCCAACGTTGCTGACCACGCCCTCGAAGCCGCGCCCCCGCCACGCCGTGCTGGTGCCGGTGATGCGCTGGCCCACCGCGACGTTGGCCAGCTGCGCCTCGGGCACCGGGAAGTCGACGTACACCGACGACAGGTCGTCGAGGGTGGCGATGACGGTGCCGGGCGTGATCAGCGCGCCCGGGCTGACCTGGCGTACGCCGAGCACGCCGCCGAACGGCGCGCGGATGGTGCGGTCGGCCAGGTTGGCCTGGATCTGGCGCACCTGGGCCAGCGCGCTGTCGCGGGTGGCGCGCTGGGTGTCGAGCGTGGCGCTGGCGATCAGCTGCTGCGCGGCGAGCTCCTGCTGGCGCTTGAGCATGCGGTCGGCCTCGTCGGCGGTCGCGCGCGCGGCGGCGAGCGCCGCCTGCTGCTGCTGCCCGCTGAGCGTGACCAGCGGCGCCCCGGCCGCGACCACGTCGCCGCTCTCGAAGTGCACGCGCTCGACGACCTCGCTGACCTTGGCCGTGACCTCGACCGACTCGCGGGCCTGCACCGTGCCCAGGGCGCGGATGCGGTCGTTGAACGGGCGCATGGCGACCGTCGTGGTCGTCACCACCGCCGCCGGCGCCCCGCCGCCGCCCGGGCCGCCCTCCCCGGCCGAGCAGGCGGCGAGGGCCAGGGTGAGCAGGACGGCGCAGCAGGCCTTGCGGGCGAACCGGGGGGTGGGCACGGCGTGGGGCATCTGGGAGTCGGCGGAGTCGGCAAGTGAAGCCGGTGATTCTATCGGCCGCCCGTGTCGGCCTCGTGTGCCATGAGGCCCGGACGCGGGATGCCGCGTTCCGGTCAACCGCTGGCGCGCCCGTGCGTTACGGCGCACTCTGGAATGCGTCCCTCCCCACACCAGGACGACGCCCATGATCCACGACAGCATCCTCGACACCATCGGCCGGACCCCGGTGGTGCGCCTGAACCGCATCGCGCCCGACGGCGTGTCCGTCTACGCGAAGGTCGAATCCTTCAATCCCGGCGGATCGGTCAAGGACCGCCTGGCCCTGGCCATCATCCTCGACGCCGAGCAGCGCGGCCTGCTCAAGCCCGGCGACACCGTCGTCGAGGCCACCTCGGGCAACACCGGCGTGGCGCTGGCGATGGTCTGCGCCGCGCGCGGCTATCCCTTCGTGGCCACCATGGCCGAGAGCTTCTCGGTCGAGCGCCGCAAGCTGATGCGCGCCTACGGCGCCCGCGTGATCCTGACCCCGGCCGCCGAGCGCGGCACCGGCATGGTGAAGCGCGCGAAGGAACTGGCCGACGAGCACGGCTGGTTCCTGGCCAGCCAGTTCGCCAATCCGGCCAACCCGGCCTGGCACCGCAACACCACCGCCGCCGAGATCCTGCAGGACTTCGCCGGCCGCCGCCTGGACCACTTCGTCAGCGGCTGGGGCACCGGCGGCACCCTGACCGGCGTGGGCGAGATGCTGAAGCTGGCGCGCCCCGAGGTCGAGGTCGTGGCCGCCGAGCCGGCGGTGGCGGCCCTGCTCCAGGGCGGGGACTTCACCCCCCACAAGATCCAGGGCTGGACCCCGGACTTCGTGCCCGAGGTGCTCAACCGCGAGGTGGCCAACCGCGTGCTGTCGGTCAGCGACGACGAGGCCATCGCGACCGCGCGCCGCCTGGCGGCCGAAGAAGGCATCTTCACCGGCATTTCGGCAGGCGCCACCGTGGCCGCGGCGCTGCAGGTGGCAAAGGGCGCCGCCGAGGGCGCGGTCATCCTGGCGATGCTGCCCGACACCGGCGAGCGCTACTTCTCGACGCCGCTGTTCGAGGGCGTGGCCGAAGGCAGTGACGACGACTGGCTGGCCGGGCTGCCCTGACCACCGCGGACGGCTTGCCTTCCGGGGGCCTCCTGTAGGAGCAGCTACAGCTGCGACCACGGAGTGCAGCGATTGCCGCGGTGCGGGTCGCAGCTGTAGCTGCTCCTACAGGGGCGCCGGTCATCGCGGGGCCGGCCGGAACAGAAAAGGGGCGGCCGAGGCCGCCCCTTCCTGTGTCCTGCGGGGACGCGGTCAGCCGCGGGTCCACTGCCCCAGCGCCGCCAGGCCGTTGGCCTTGGCGCGCTCGTACACCGTGGCCTGGGCCGAGGCGTAGTTGCCGGTGAGGTCCTGCGACCACAGCTTCAGCGCCGCCGACTGCATCGCACGGCCGTAGGAGAACGACAGCGGCCACGGATTCGGGCCCATGCGGTTCATCGCGTCCAGGTGCGCGGTGGCGTCGTCGTCGGACTGGCCGCCGGACAGGAACACGATGCCCGGCAGGATCGCCGGCACCGCCGACTTCAGGCACATCAGGGTGGCTTCGGCCACTTCGTCGACGCTGGCCTGCTCGTCGCAGTCCTTGCCCGGCAGCACCATCGAGGCCTTCAGGATCGTGCCCTCGAGGGCGACGTTCTGGTTGTACAGGGCATCGAACAGCGCGCGCAGGGTGACCTCGCTGACCTCGTAGCAGGTCTCGATGTCGTGGTTGCCGTCCATGATCACTTCCGGCTCGACCATCGGCACCAGGCCCTGCTCCTGGCAGAGCGCGGCGTAGCGCGCCAGCGCGTGGGCATTGGCCTCGATGCAGGTGCCCGAGGGCACATCGTCGCCAATGTTGATCACCGCGCGCCACTTGGCGAAGCGGGCGCCGAGCTTGTAGTACTCCTCCAGGCGCGCGCGCAGGCCGTCCAGGCCCTCGGTCACCACCTCGCCGGGGAAGCCGGCCAGGGCGTGGGTGCCCTTGTCGACCTTGATGCCCGGGATCATGCCGTTGTCGGACATGAACTTCGCGAAGGGCACGCCGTCCTTCGTCGACTGGCGGATGGTCTCGTCGAACAGGATCGCGCCGCTGATGTACTCGTTGAGCTTCGGCGTGGACAGGAGCAGCTCGCGGTAGGCGCGGCGGTTCTCCTCGGTGTTCTCGATGCCGACGCCGGCAAAGCGCTTGGCGATGGTGCCGGTGGACTCGTCGATCGCGATGATGCCCTTGCCCGGGGCGACCATGGCGAGGGCGGTTTCGGCAAGCTGTTCGATGCTCATTCGTCTGATTCTCGGGCAGGCGGCAGGGCCGCTCATTATAGCCGCGCTTGCCGGGCGCTTGCCGGGCCCTGGCCCGCCCGCCCCGCCCTCCCGGCCTGCCTGCAGGAACAGCTACAGGGGAAGCGGCGGTCAGAGGGTACCGAGGCCCTGGGCGGCGCCATCTTCGCCGACCTGCAGCAGGCGCAGGGTATTGGTGGCGCCGTGGGTCTCCATGGTCTCGCCGCTGGTGAACACCACGCGGTCGCCGGACGACAGCAGGCCGGCGGCCACCAGCAGGCCCACGGCGTCGCGCGCGGCCTCGCGCGCGCCCTGGCCGCGGCTGTCGTGCGCCATCGGGAACACGTCGCGCATCAGGCTCATCCTGCGCCGCGCGCCGGCATGGCGCGAGAACGCATAGATCGGCGCGCTGGAGCGGAAGCGCGACAGGAAGCGCGCGGTGCCGCCGGATTCGGTCATGGCCACGATCGCGGCCACGCCGATGTGCTCGCTGAGGAACATCGCCGCCATCGCGATCGCCTGGTCGGCGCGCTGCAGGCCGCGCTGCGCCCGTTCGAAGTCGGTGTCGTGCTCGAACTGGCGCTCGGCGCCGACGCAGATCCGGCTCATCGCCTGCACCGCGGCCACCGGGTACGCCCCGGCCGCGGTCTCGGCCGACAGCATGACCGCGTCGGTGCCGTCGATCACCGCGTTGGCCACGTCCAGCACCTCGGCGCGCGTGGGCATCGGGCTTTCGACCATCGACTGCAGCATCTGCGTGGCGGTGATGACCACGCGGTTGCGCGCCAGGGCCTCGCGGATGATCTTCTTCTGCAGGCCCGGCAGCTCGGCGTCGCCGATCTCCACGCCGAGGTCGCCGCGGGCGACCATGACCACGTCGCTGGCGTCGATGATCTCGCCGAGGTTGGCGATGGCCTCGGCGCGCTCGATCTTCGAGACCAGCGCCGCATCGCTGCCGTGCGCGCGCGCCACGCGCCGCGCCTCCTCCATGTCGGCCGCGTTGCGGCAGAACGAGACCGCAATGAAGTCGACGCCGATGTCCGCGGCGACCCTGATCAGGTCGCGGTCGTGGTCGGTGATCGCGCCCAGCGACAGGCCGCCGCCCTGCTTGTTGAGGCCCTTGCGGTCGGACAGCACGCCGTCGTTGAGCACGGTGGTCCGGATGGTCGCACCGTCCACGGCCTGCACCCGCAGCTGCACCATCCCGTCGTCGAGCAGCAGCACGTCGCCGGGGGCCACGTCGCCGGGCAGCCCGAGGTAGCTCACGCCGACGCCGGTGGCGTCGCCCGGCGCGGCGCCGGTGCGCGCGTGCAGGTCGAAGCGCGCGCCGGCGCGCAGCTGCACGCGGCCGTCGGCGAAGCGCTCGATGCGGATCTTGGGGCCGGGCAGGTCGGCCAGGATGCCGACCTCGGCGCCGGCGCGCGCCGCGGCCTCGCGAACCTCGCGCGCGCGGCGGGCGTGGTCGTCCGGGACGCCGTGGGACAGGTTCAGGCGCACCGCGTTGACGCCCGCGCGCACCAGCTCGTCGAGCACGCCGGGCGCGTCCGTCGCCGGTCCGAGGGTGGCGAGGATGCGGGTACCGCGGCGGTATTCGGACATCGGAAGGCTCACGCTCGGGGGCTGGGAATGGCCCATGCTAGCCGAGCGCGCCGCGCCGCGGCAGGCGCCGCGGCACGCTTCGCGCACTCAGCCCGCGCGCTGTTCCAGCGCCACGACCGCCGGCAGCTCCTTGCCCTCGAGGAACTCGAGGAAGGCGCCGCCGCCGGTGGAGATATAGGACACGCCGTCGGCGATGCCGTACTTGTCGACCGCGGCCAGGGTGTCGCCGCCGCCGGCGATCGAGAACGCCTTCGACGCCGCGATCGCGCGCGCCAGCACCTCGGTGCCGTGGCCGAAGGCGTCGAACTCGAACACGCCCACCGGCCCGTTCCAGACCACGGTGCCGGCGTCGGCGATCATCGCCGCGTAGCGCTTCGCGGTGTCGGGGCCGATGTCGAGCACCAGGTCGTCGTCGCCGATGGCATCGACCGGCTTGACCGTGGCCGGCGCGTCGGCGGCGAAGGCGGTGGCCACGACCACGTCGGTGGGCACCGGGATGTCGGCGCCGCGGGCGCGGGCCTCGGCCATGATCTTCTTCGCGGTCTCGACCAGGTCGGCCTCGTACAGCGACTTGCCGACGCCGTGGCCGGCGGCGGCGATGAAGGTGTTGGCAATGCCGCCGCCGACGATCAGCTGGTCGACCTTGCCCACCAGCGAGGACAGCAGCTCGAGCTTGGTCGAGACCTTGGAGCCGGCGACGATCGCCAGCATCGGGCGCGCCGGGTCCTGCAGCGCCTTGCCCAGCGCGTCCAGCTCGGCCATCAGCAGCGGCCCGCCGGCGGTCCGGGCGGCGTGGCGGATCACGCCGTGGGTCGAGGCCTGGGCGCGGTGCGCGGTGCCGAAAGCGTCCATGACGAAGACGTCGCACAGCGCGGCGTAGCGCTTAGACAGCGTCTCGTCGTCGGCCTTCTCGCCGGGGTTCATGCGGCAGTTCTCGAGCAGCACCAGCTGGCCCGGGGACACGTCCACGCCGTCGAGGTAGTCGCGCACCAGCGGCACGTCGCGACCGAGCAGTTCCGAGAGCCGCGCCGCCACGGGTGCCAGCGAGTCGGCTTCGCTCCACTCGCCCTCCTTGGGGCGACCCAGGTGCGACATCACCATCACCGCCGCGCCGGCCTCGAGCAGCGTCCGGAGCGTGGGCAGCGAGGCCAGGATGCGCTGGTCCGAGGTCACGCGACCGTCGGCCACCGGGACGTTGAGGTCCTGGCGGACCAGCACGCGCTTGCCGGCGAGGTCGAGGTCGGTCATGCGGAGGATGGACATGGGTTCAGGCCGCCGGGAGTCAGGGGGCGCCATTGTCGGCGCGGGCGGGGTTGGATTCAAACGTGCGCGACGCGCCTGCCGCGGCGGGTCCATGCGTGGCTCTGGCAAGGGTGCGCGGCTGTTCGGGGTTGGGCTTCGGGGGATGCCGTTCGGCTTCGGGAAAGAGGCGTGTCGCTGCAAGGGGGATATGGACCGGCGCATCAGCCATCCATGGCTGAAGCGCCTACCGCGCACGTCCTTGTGCGCTGTCCATATCCCCCTTGCAGCGCCCCGCTTCGCAAGCCTGGAGATCGCGGCTTCGACGGGCGGCGCGGCCGCGCGCTGAACGCCTGACGTGTCCGCTATCCGCCCGGCCTGCGCGACGGGTACCGACGACGCTGGGGGTGCGACTCATGCCGACGCCGATATCGGTCGTGCGGGAGGTGGCTGGCGAGGGGAGTGCGGAGAGTGGGCCAGGGATGGCCCACGCCCCCGCTTCCAGCCATGGATGGCTGGCGGCGGCGCGGAGCACTCCCCTCGCCAGCCACCTCCCGCGGCGCGCGCCCGACCGAAGAAAGGCTTCGCGTCACGCATGCATTCGCCAGGAAATCGGCCGGACAGGAAAAAGGCCCCGCATCAAGCGGGGCCCCGAGTGTCACGGCTCAAGCTCGCTTATTCGCGATACCCGGAATCGTCCTTGTTGTGGATGATCCAGATGAGGTTGCCGCCGCTGTCCCAGCCCTTGCCGGCGAAGACCAGCCGGCCCTGGCCCTTGTAGGCCATTTCGTAGCGGTGGCGGTCGGAGCCGAAGTAGAACGGGATGAAGGCCTTGCCGGTGACGTAGACGCCCTGGTCGGTGGGCTCGCCGATGATGTCGGTCACCTGCTTCATCGGCATGCCGATCTGCAGCTGCGTGAACTTGCTCCCGGGCGCCGGCTTGCCGGTGATCTCGCCCTCCCAGTCGTTGAGGCCCTTCACCGTCTCCCCGTAGCCCGCCTCGACCGCGGCCGAATCGGTCACTTCGCCCTCGGCGTTCATCCAGGCCGGCGCGTCCTTGGCCTGCGCCCCGCGGCGCGCATCGGCATCCCCGGCCACGAACAGGCCGGCGCCGACGATCACCGCCGCGGCGGCGACCACTCGCATGGTGCTGTGCATTGCAGTTTCTCCCTGTGGTTTCGCCCCAGCGCCCGCGGCATCGCCGCGGATCTCCCCTGCCGCGGACCCTGGAGCTGCCACCCCGCGACGTGCCGGATTCTCCAACGCCACGGACGGATGGCGCAACCGCGGCGCGCTCAGCCGCTGCGGCGGCGGAACAGCAGCCAGGAGATGGTGAGCATCAGCAGCGGCGGCAGCGCGTAGGCGAGCCGGTAGTCGAATCCGTACACCGCGGCGAGCTTGGCCACCTGGTTCTGCAGCATCCAGAAGCCCAGCGCGAACACCACGCCGATGAAGAGCCGCCGTCCGAGGCCGCCGCTGCGCAGGGAGCCGAACGCGAACGGGATCGCCGCCAGGCACAGCGCCAGCACGTTGACCGGATAGAACCAGCGCGCCCAGTAGTGTTCCTCGTACTCGCTGGCGTCGAGCGCGTTGCGCTTGCGGTACTCGATGCCCTGGGCCAGGTCACGCGCCGACATGTAGCGCGGGCGGAACGCGCCGCCGGCGCTCGCGGCCAGCGCCGCGGCGTCCAGGCGCGATTCCCAGCGCTCCTCGTCCACCCGCACCTCGGTCACCGCCCGTTCCTCGAAGCTCACCCGGCGCACGTCGCGCAGCAGCCAGCCGCCACTGCGGTGCTCGGCCAGGCCGACGTTGGCGATCGATTCCAGGCGCCCGTCGGCATCGAACTCGAACATGCGCACGTCGTTGAGTTCGAGCCAGGCCTCGCCGCCTTCGGCGCGCTCCTGGCCGTCGCGGGCGTTGAGGAAGGTGTTGCCCTCGCGTGCCCAGAGGCCCGAGTACTGGGCGACGATCACGTCGTTGGAGCGCGCGGCCGCGCGCATGGCATCGGCGCTGCGCTGCGCGCCCGGGCCCAGGGTCTCGCCGCTGAGCATCATCAGGGCGGTCAGCAGCGCCAGTGGCGCCGCGACCGAGACGCTCAGCCGGCGCCGCGAGATGCCCAGCGCGCGCAGCGCGGTCAGCTCGGAGGTGGCCGCCAGCTGGCCCAGGCCCATCAGCGCGCCGATCACGGCCGCGGTCGGAAACATGGTGTAGGCGCGGCGCGGCAGCGTGTAGGCCACGTAGGTCAGGCCGCTGACGAAGCCGTAGTTGCCCTGGCCCATGTTCTTGACCTCGTCGGCCGCCGCGAGCACGGCATCGAGGCCCACCAGCACCGTCCAGACCAGGAGCACGGTGGCCACCACCACGCGCGCGACATGGAGGTCGTGGATCTTCGGAAACGGCATCATCGCGCCGCCTCCGTTGCGCGGCGGCGACGCGTCACGCCGACCCGGCCGTCGCGGAAGTACATCCAGGCCCCGAAGGCCAGCAGCGGCAGCACCAGCCACCACAGCCCCAGCGCCGACGGCAGCTTGCCGTCCTCGAGCCAGCGGGTGCCCAGGGACATGAAGTTCATCGCCACCACGTAGCCCAGGAAGCCCAGGGCGATCCGGCCGTAGCGCGCCTGGCGCGGCGGGCTGCGGGCCAGCGGCACCGCGAGCAGGGCGAAGGCCAGCGCCAGCAGGGGCGGCGCGATGCGCGCATGCAGCTGGGCGCGGGCTTCCACCCGCGGGTCGGACAGCAGGGCGAGCGTGGTCGCGTACTCCGGGTTGTCCTCGGCGGCCCGGGTCTCGGCATCGGGCAGGCGCAGTTCATTGCGCTGGTAGCGCATCATCCGGAAGTCGAGCCCTTCGCCCAGCGGACCTTCGACGCGGAAGCCCTCGCCGAGGTCCAGGTAGCGCTCGGCGCCGTCCACGCTCAGCAGGCCGGTCCGCGCCGTGGTCACGTCCATGCGGTCCTCGTCGTGGCGATAGACGAAGACCCGGCCCAGGGCCGAGCCCTCGCCGGACATCGCGCCCACGTAGACCACCCCGCCACCGCCCGGCAGCTCGACGAACCGCCCGGCCTCCAGGCCGGCCAGCAGCAGGTTGCGGTTGCCCTCGGCCACCATCCGCTGCGAATAGTCGTTCGCCCAGGGCCCCAGCCACAGCGAGCAGGCCGCGATGAAGCCCACCACCGGCAGCACCAGCATCATCACCGGGCGCAGCAGCCGCCGCGGACCCACGCCCGTGGCCACCAGCACCGGCATCTCGGAGTCGCGGTACAGCCGGCCCACCGCCAGCAGCAGGCCCAGCATCAGGCCCAGCGGCAGGATCAGCGGCAGGTAGTTCAGCACCATCAGGCCGAGCTGGGACAGCATCAGGCCGGCCGGGACCCGCCCCCGCGCGATGTCGCCGAGGACGTCGGCGAACACGCCGCCGAGGCTCACGATCATCAGGACCACCAGCGCCGCGAAGGTGGACTGGGCGAATTCGCGGAAGAGGTAGCGGTCGAGCTTCGGCATCCTGGGGCGGCCTTGCATTAGAATCGGGGGTTCGTCCATACACCGCCAGGGCCGCGCCGGGACACGGGCGCTGCGGCGCAATGCCGCATTCTGGACCGCGGATTGTAAGGAACACTTCACGCCAAACCCCAGTACAGGACCCCATGACCCTCGAATTCGCCCTGAACAACGCCGCCCCCGCCACCGCCCCCGTCGATTGCGTGGTGGTCGGTGCCTGGGCCGACAAGACCCTCACGCCCGCCGCCCGCGCCCTCGACGAGGCCAGCGATGGACGCCTGACGGCCCTGGCGGCACGCGGCGACGTCGACGGCGCCACCGGCAAGGTCGCGATGCTGCACGACGTCCCCGGCGTCGAGGCGCCGCGCGTGCTCGTGGTCGGCCTGGGCGAGCCGGGCAAGTTCTCGGTGCCGCAGTACCTGAAGGCCGTCGCCGACGCCGTGCGCGCCCTGAAGACCGGACCGGTGCGCTCGGCCCTGCTGACCCTGTCCGGGCTGGAAGTCCCCGGCCGCGACGCCGCCTGGGCCATCCGCCAGGCCGCGATCGCCGCCGACCACGCCGCCTACCGCTACACCGCCACCCTGGGCGAGAAGAACCGCAAGCGCGGGGAGAAGGGCCTGGAGCGCCTCGAGATCGCCGGCGACGACGCCACCGCGCTGGCGCAGGGCCAGGCCATCGCCGCCGGCGTCGCCTTCACGCGCGAGCTCGGCCACCTGCCGCCGAACATCTGCAACCCGGCCTACCTGGCGCAGCAGGCGCAGGAATTCGCCGCGAAGTTCGACAAGGCCTCCTGCGAGGTGCTCGAGCGCGAGGACATGGAGAAACTCGGCATGGGCTCGCTGCTGGCAGTCGCCCGCGGCTCGGCCAACACCCCGCGCCTGATCGTCCTGAAGTGGAACAACGGCGGCGACGCGCAGCCCTACGTGCTGGTCGGCAAGGGCATCACCTTCGACACCGGCGGCGTCAACCTGAAGACCCAGGGCGGCATCGAGGAGATGAAGTACGACATGCTCGGCGCCGGTTCGGTGATGGGCACCTTCGTCGCGGCCGCAGGGCTCGACCTGCCGGTCAACCTCGTGGTCGTGGTGCCCGCGGTCGAGAACGCGATCGACGGCAACGCCTACCGTCCCTCCGACATCATCACCAGCATGTCCGGCAAGACCATCGAGGTCGGCAACACCGACGCCGAGGGCCGCCTGATCCTGTGCGACGCGCTGACCTACGCGCAGCAGTTCAAGCCGAAGGCACTGGTCGACGTGGCCACGCTCACCGGCGCCTGCATGGTCGCCCTCGGCAGCTTCGCCACCGGCCTGATGACCAAGCACGACGACCTCGGCCAGGAACTGCTGGCCGCCGGCGAAGAGGTCTTCGACCGCGCCTGGCGCCTGCCGCTGTGGGACGAGTACCAGACCATGCTCGATTCCACCTTCGCCGACGTCTACAACATCGGCGGCCGCTGGGCCGGCGCGGTGACCGCGGGCTGCTTCCTGGCGCGCTTCACCGAGGGCCAGCGCTGGGCGCACCTCGACATCGCCGGCAGTGCCAGCCACAGCGGCAAGAACGGACTGGCCACCGGCCGCCCGGTCGGCCTGCTGTCGCAGTGGCTGCTGGACCAGGCCGCACAGTAAACCGCGCGGGGCCGGCCCGCCTTCGTCCGCGAAGGCCGGCCGGTCCCCGGCGTCGACCCGGGATTCCTGCATGCGCGCCGATTTCTACCTGATCGCAAAACCCCGCTTCCGCGACGAGCCGCTGCTGCTGGTCTGCGAGCTCGCGAAGAAGGCGCTGGCCGCCGGCCAGCCGATGCTGGTGCTGGCGCGCGACACCGCGCAGGCCGAGCGCCTGGACGACCTGCTCTGGGAGTTCGAGCCCGATGCCTATGTCCCGCACCAGATCGCCGGCCTCGACCTCGAGGACGGCGGCGGCGAGGAGGACGAGGCCGACGTGCTGATCGCCCCGCCCGAGGCCGACGTGCCGCTGCGCCCGCTGGTGCTGAACCTGCGCGACGCGCCGGTCGAGGGCGACTTCGCGCGCGTGCTCGAGGTCGTCCCCGCGGACCCTTCGGCGCGCGAGCCGCTGCGTGCGCGCTGGACGCAGTACAAGGCGCGCGGCTTCGCGCTCAACAAGTACGACATGTGACGCGGGGCCCGTCCCCGCCCCGCCCAGATCCCGAGTCCCCCTGATGACCCTCGCCACCGGCTACGACCCCAGGTCCTTCGAATCCCGCCTCTACGCCCAGTGGGAATCCAGCGGCGCCTTCGCGCCGGCGGGCGACGGTCCGGCCTATTCGATCCTGCTTCCGCCGCCCAACGTCACCGGCACCCTGCACATGGGCCACGCCTTCCAGCACACGCTGCAGGACGCGCTCATCCGCTACCACCGCATGCGCGGCTTCCGCACCCTGTGGCAGGTCGGCAGCGACCACGCCGGCATCGCCACCGAGATGGTGGTGGCGCGCAATCTCGAGCGCGAGGGCCTCGGCGAGACCCGCGACTCGCTGGGTCGCGAAGGCTTCATCGAGAAGGTGTGGGAGTGGAAGGGCCAGTCGGGCGACACCATCGAGCGCCAGATGCGGCGCATGGGTGCGTCGGGCGACTGGTCGCGCAGCGTCTTCACCATGGATCCCGGCGCCTCGAAGGCGGTGGTCGAGGCCTTCGTGCGCATGCACGAGGAGGGCCTGGTCTACCGCGGCCAGCGCCTGGTCAACTGGGACCCGGTGCTGCAGACCGCGATCTCCGACCTGGAAGTGGTGAGCGAGGAGGAGGACGGCCACCTGTGGTCGATCCGCTACCCGCTGGCCGACGGCCGCAGCTACGAGCACGTCGAGCGCGACGCCGAGGGCAACGAGACCCTGCGCGAGACCCGCGACTACCTCGTCGTCGCCACCACCCGCCCGGAGACCATGCTCGGCGACACCGCGGCGATGGTGCATCCGGAAGACCCGCGCTACGCTGCGCTCGCGGGCGCCTTCGTCGAACTGCCGTTGACCGGCCGCCGCATCCCGGTGATCACCGACGACTACGTCGACCGCGACTTCGGCACCGGCGTGGTCAAGGTCACGCCCGCGCACGACTTCAACGACTACGCGGTGGGCCAGCGCCACGACCTGCCGATGATCAACGTGCTGACCGCCGACGCGAGGATCGTGTCCGGCGACGAGACGATTCCCGCGCATTACCGCGGCATGGACCGCTACGAGGCGCGCGAGGCGGTGCTGGCCGACCTCACCGCGCAGGGCCTGCTGCTGGAGGCGAAACCGCACAAGCTGCAGGTGCCTCGCGGCGACCGCACCGGCCAGGTGATCGAACCCTGGCTCACCGACCAGTGGTTCGTGCGCATGGACGGACTGGGCCAGCGCGGCCTGGAGCTCGCCGGCGGCAGCGATGCCGGCGACGACCAGGTGCGCTTCGTCCCCGGCAACTGGATCAACACCTACCGCCACTGGCTGGGCAACATCCAGGACTGGTGCATCAGCCGCCAGCTCTGGTGGGGCCACCGCATCCCGGCCTGGTACGGCGAAAGCGGCGAGATCTTCGTCGGCCGCGACGAGGCCGAGGCGCGCGCGAAGGCCGACGCCGCCGGCTACACCGGCGCGCTCTCGCAGGATTCCGACGTGCTGGAGACCTGGTTCTCATCGGCGCTATGGCCCTTCAGCACCCTGGGCTGGCCCGACGCGGCGTCCATGGCCGAACGCGGCTACAAGGAATTCCTGCCCTCCAGCGTGCTGGTCACCGGCTTCGACATCATCTTCTTCTGGGTCGCGCGGATGATCATGCTGGGCGACCACTTCACCGGCGAACTGCCCTTCAGGGACGTCTACGTCACCGGCCTGGTCCGCGACAAGGACGGCCAGAAGATGTCCAAGTCGAAGGGCAACATCCTCGACCCGCTCGACATCATCGACGGCATCGCGCTGGACGACCTGGTCGCCAAGCGCACCGCCGGCCTGATGCAGCCGAAGATGGCGGAGAAGATCGCGAAAGCCACGCGCAAGGAGTTCCCGGAGGGCATCCCCGCCTTCGGCGCCGATGCGCTGCGCTTCACCATGGCCGCGCTGGCCGGCCCGGGACGCGACATCAAGTTCGACCTGGCGCGCGCCGAGGGCTACAAGAATTTCTGCAACAAGCTGTGGAACGCCACGCGCTTCGTGCTGATGAACACGGAGGGCGCCGCAGCGATGGTCGGCGCGCCCGCGGCGCGCACCGCCCCGGAGCAGTGGATCCTCGCCCGCCTCGCCGCCGTCACCGCCGAGGCCGAGGCGCACTTCGCCAGCTACCGCTTCGACCTGCTGTCGCAGTGCCTGTACGAGTTCGCCTGGAACGAGTTCTGCGACTGGTTCGTCGAACTGGCCAAGCCCGCGCTCAACGGCAGCGACGCCGAAGCCGCCGCCAGCACCCGCCACACCCTGCTGTTCGTGCTCGAACGCCTGCTCTGCCTGCTGCATCCGCTCACGCCCTTCGTCACCGAGGAGCTGTGGCAGCAGGTCGCGCCGCGGCTGGGCATCGCGGGCGGCAGCATCATGGCGCGCGCCTATCCGCGCAGCGGGGACTTCGCCGGACAGGACTTCAGCGCCGCCGCCGCCGACGTCGAGTGGCTCAAGGCGATGATCTCCGCCCTGCGCCGCATCCGCAGCGAACTCGGCGTATCGCCGGCCAGGGCCGTGCGCCTGCTGGTGTCGGGCGGTGGCGCGCAGGACGCCGCGCGCATCGAACGCTTCCGCTCGCAGCTGGGCTTCCTGGCCAAGGTCGAAGGCATCGAGGCCATCGCCGGCGACCCGCCCCCGGCGGCCGCCGCCCTGGTCGGCGAGCTGAAGCTGTTCGTGCCGCTGGAAGGCCTGGTCGACCTCGACGCCGAACGCACGCGCCTGGACAAGGAGCTCAAGCGCGTCGCCGGCGAGCTGGCCAAGTCGAAGGGCAAGCTCGCCAGCGAAACCTTCGTCGCCAACGCGCCGGCAGCCGTGGTTGAACAGGAGCGCACCCGCCTGGCCGACTGGACCGCCCAGCACGAGGCCCTCGCCGCCCAGCGCGCCCGGCTCTGACCGAAGCGCGGGTCCGTGGAGGGTCCGCGCTGCGGGCGCCACGGCGGAAAAAAGCTCTTGCCACGGATGAACGCGGATCACGCGGATTTACGCGGATGGAACAATGAACTCCAACGGTTGGGCGGGCTGACCCGAAAGGTGCCGCTCGACCGTGACTGGTCGGCGCGGGCCGTGCCTCGAACAGATCCGCGTAAATCCGCGTGATCCGCGTTCATCCGTGGCAAAAAGCTCTTAATCCCCCAACAGCTCCATCGCCATCACGATCGCATCCTCGCGGCCGTTGTTGTCGGCCGGGTAGTAGCGCGGGCGGCGGCCGATCTCGTTGAAGCCTTCGTCCTCGTACAGCGCGATCGCCGCCGGGTTGGACGGCCGCACTTCGAGGAACACGCGGCAGGCGCCGCGACCGCGGGCGGCCTGCACCATCGCACGCAGCAGGGTGCGACCGTGGCCGCGACCCTGGCGGGCCGGGTCGACGCAAACGTTGAGCACGTGGGCCTCGTCGGCCGCCACGCTCAGCACGCCGTGGCCAATGAAGGCGCCGCCCTCGAGCAGCACCCAGGCCGGATAGCCTGCGAACAGGCAGTCGCGGAAGATGCCGATCGACCACGGGTACGGATAGGCACGGCGCTCGACCACCATCACCGCGTCGAGGTCCTCGACGCGCATCGGCCGCATGACCGGACGCACCGCGTCGGCCACCGCCGCGCTCACGCCGGCGCGGCTCCGCGGCGCAGGGCGCGCAGGCGCGGCCACAGCGCGCGCTTGGCGGCGGGGTCCGCGCGCAGCGTCGCCAGCGGCGGCAGGCCGCGCAGCAGCTCCGCGGCGTCGGCGGACTCCGGTCCGCGCCCGGCCGCACGCAGCAGCGCGTGCGCCAGCGGATCGTCGGGCACGACGTCGTCGGCCCGGGGCGCGCGCGCGTAGACGCGGTGGCCCAGGGCCTCCAGCACCTCGCGCTGCCACGGATCCCAGGCCAGCGCGGCCATCACGCACCCGCCGCGCGGCGACCGCGCAGGCGCCACAGCCACAGCGTTGGACCCGACAGCGCATACGCGCCGAGTACCGCGAGCAGCGTCTTGGGCGGATCGATCCACAGCGCGATCAGGGCCGCCACCACCAGCAGCAGCGCGAAGAACGGAACGCGGTCCGAGCCCGGCCCGCTGCCGCTGCCCTTGAAGCTGGTGTAGCGGAACTGGCTGACCATCAGCAGGCCGCTCACGACCGTGATCGCCAGCGCCGCGTAGCGCAGCGCCTCGCCGCTGAGGTCCAGGCTGTGGAAGGTCCACACCGAACTGGCCATGATGCCGGCCGCCGCGGGGCTGGCCAGGCCGATGAACCAGCGCTTGTCGACCTTGCCCACCTGGCTGTTGAAGCGCGCCAGGCGCAGCGCCGCGCAGGCGGCGTACAGGAAGGCGGCCAACCAGCCGATCTTGCCCAGGGTGGCGCCGTCGAGCTTCATCGACACCAGCGACCAGTGGTACATCACCAGCGCCGGCGCCATGCCGAAGCTCACCAGGTCGGCCAGCGAGTCGTACTGCACACCGAATTCGCTCTGGGTGTTGGTCAGCCGCGCCACCCGCCCATCGAGGCCGTCGAGCACGGCGGCGACGAAGATCGCGATGCAGGCGGCCTCGGTGCGCCCCTGCGAGGCGGCGATGATCGCGAAGAAGCCCGCGAACAGCCCGCCGGTGGTGAACAGGTTGGGCAGCAGGTAGATGCCGCGGCCGCGCCGTGGCTTGGGGGGCAACTCGTCCATGTCGCAAGTGTACCCGGCGCCGTGGCGCCCGCCCGTCCGTGGGCGCGGTCACGGACGGGCGCCGCGGCGCTTGCGCCCGCCCGCCCCCGGTGCTGCAATCAGCGCCCATCGCCCCCCAGGCAGGAGTCATCCATGCACCGCTTCGTCCTTGGCACCGTCCTGGCGTTCGCCGCCGCCCCGGCCCTCGCCCAGCAGACCGCCGGCGAGGTCTACAAGTGGACCGACGCCAACGGGGTCACCCACTACTCGCAGACGCCGCCGGCCAGCGGCAAGTTCGAGCACCGGCTGATCACGTCGTCGGGGGCCACGGCACCGACGGCGGTGGAGGATGCGGCCGAAGCGCCCGCCAACCCGCAGTGCACGGCCGCGCGCGCCAACCTCACGGCGCTGCAGGCCGAAGGCGACGTGATGCAGGACAGCGACGGCGACGGCAAGCCCGACCAGGTGCTCAACGCCGAGCAGCGCGCCAACCAGCTCGAACTGGCCCAGGCCGCGGCCAAGGCCTACTGCACGCCCTGACCGGGGCAACCCGGGGCGCCGCCATGCAGACCCGCTGGGCCATCGTCGCCGGACTCGCCGCCGGGATCGCGGTGGCCTGGTGGTTCGCGCGCGACACGCCGGAAGCCGCCGCCGCGAAGCGCGAACGCGCCGGGCAGGCCGCCGCGGCCGATTACGAGGACGCACGCCCCGTGCTCTATCGCTGGACCGACGCCGCCGGCGTGCTCCAGGTGACCCAGGACCCGCCACCGCGCGGCACCCGCTACGAGAAGGTCGACATCCAGCCCCGCGACGGCATCGAGGTGGACGGCCGCCGCGAATAGCGCCGCGGCCCCGGCACGGCGCGTGCTGCATGGCACAATCAGCGGCCGTGCCATGACGATGATGCCGCCGATGCGCCTGTCGCAGTTCCACCTCCACACCGAAAAGGAAACCCCCGCCGAAGCCGAGCTCGCCAGCCACCGGCTGATGCTCAGGGCGGGAATGATCCGCAAGCTCGCCGCCGGCATCTACACCTGGTCGCCGCTGGGCCTGCGCGTGCTGCGCAAGGTCGAGGCCGTGGTGCGCGAGGAGATGAATGCCGCCGGCGCGGTCGAACTGCTGATGCCGTCGATCCAGCCGCGCGAGCTGTGGGAGGAGACCGGGCGCTGGGAGAAGTTCGGCGGCCAGCTGCTGAAGATCCGCGACCGCAAGGACGCCGAATATGCCTACGGTCCGACGCACGAAGAGGTCATCACCGATTTCGCGCGCCAGGAGCTGTCGAGCTACCGCCAGTTGCCGGTGACCTTCTACCAGGTGCAGGCCAAGTTCCGCGACGAGATCCGCCCGCGCTTCGGCGTGATGCGTGCGCGCGAGTTCCTGATGAAGGACGCCTATTCCTTCGACGTGGACGCCGAGGGCATGGCGGCGTCCTACGCAAAGATGCACGCCGCCTACACCCGCATCTTCAGCCGGCTGGGCCTGCGCTTCCGCGCGGTGCTGGCCGACACCGGCGCGATCGGCGGCGACGCCTCGCAGGAGTTCCACGTGCTGGCCGACTCCGGCGAGGACGCCATCGCCTGGTCGGACACCGGCCGCGACGACGCCGACGGCTATGCCGCCAACGTCGAGACCGCGCGCGCCGCGGCACCGGGGCCGCGCCCCGCGGCCAGCGAAGCCATGCGCGACGTCGACACGCCCACGCAGAAGACCTGCGAGGCGGTTGCGGAACTGATGGGCATCCCGCTGGCGCGCACCGTGAAGTCGGTGGCCGTGGTCGGCCGGGATGCCGAAGGCCAGCCGCAGCTCGTGCTCGCGATGGTGCGCGGCGACCACGAGGTCAACGAGATCAAGCTGGGCAAGGTGCCGGGCCTGGCCGACTACCGCATGGCCACCGAGGCCGAGATCCTCGAGCACCTCGGCAGCGAGCCCGGCTTCCTCGGCCCGGTCGCCCCGGCGAAGCCGGTGCGCGTGGTCGCCGACCTGGAGGTCGCCGCGATGGCCGACTTCGTGGTCGGCGCCAACCGAGCCGGCGCGCACATCGCCGGCGTCAACTGGGGCCGCGACCTGCCCGAACCCGACACCGTCGCCGACATCCGCAACGTGGTCGAAGGCGACCGCGCCGAGGACGGCGGCACGCTGCGCCTGATTCGCGGGATCGAGGTCGGGCACATCTTCCAGCTCGGCCGCAAGTACGCCGAGGCCATGGGCTGCACCGTGCTCGACGCCGCCGGCAAGGCCGCGGTGCCGATGATGGGCTGCTACGGCATCGGCGTCTCGCGCATCGTCGCCGCCGCGATCGAGCAGAACCACGACGACGCCGGCATCGTCTGGCCGGAGGCGATGGCGCCGTGGACGGTGGCCGTCTGCGTCATCAACCCGAAGAACGACCCGGCCGTGGCCGAAGCCGCCACCGCGCTGCACGACGAACTCGCCGCGCGCGGCCTCGACGTGGTGCTCGACGACCGCGGCCTGCGCCCCGGCCCGATGTTCGCGGACATGGAGCTGATCGGCATCCCGCACCGCGTGGTGGTGTCCGGCCGCGGCCTCGAGGCCGGGACCTTCGAATACCGCGCCCGCACCGCGACCGAGGCCGAGCACCTCGACCGCGCCTCGCTGCTCGAGCGCCTGCCGGGCTGATCGGGAATACCCGCGCGATTATCGGACGCAGCGCCCGGTTATTTTGCCGTGCGCCGCGCGGGCGATTAACATCGTGTCGTCGCCGATAATCGGCGCCACCATATGCAAACCACCGGAGACCGCATGTCCATCGACCTCAACACGATGTCGGCCAGGGAACTCGAAACCCTGATCACCCAGGCGAAGAAGCGCAAGACCGTGCTCAAGAAGCGCAAGCCGATCACCACGGTGCGCGCACGCCTGAAGGCGGCCGCCGCGGCGGAGGGCTACACCATCGCCGAACTGTTCGGCGGCGCGTCCGCGACGGCGGGCGATGCGCGCGCCACGAAGGCGCCCCGCGCCCCGCGCAAGACCACCGGCATCAAGGTGCCGCCGAAGTACCGCAACCCGGCCAATCCCGAGCAGACCTGGACCGGCCGCGGCAAGCAGCCGCGCTGGATGGCCGAGGAAGTCTCCAAGGGCAAGAAGCCCGAAGACTTCCTGATCGCCTGATCCATGCCCCCGCTCCGGCGGGGGTTTTTTTTGATTCTTCTTCCAAGTGAGGGGAAGAGGCTCGCGGTCGAGCTGGCTGTGGTGATGTTGGATCGGCGTCTGCTACGACCCGGGATGCTTGCGGGCTGGGTCGAGATGCAAGTCGGCTTCGTGGTGGTGTACGCGGCCCGTCGCGCACACAGGGGGTGTGCTCCCCCGGCATCTCCGCGTCCTGCTCCCACTGCCGGCCGCCGGCCATCCATGGCCGGCTGTCCGCACACCCCCTGTGCGCGCGACGGGCTGTGACGAGATCCGGCCTCGGGAAAGATCGAGGGCAACAACAACGACAGCAGCACCAGCAGCAAACCGCACCCCCAGCGCCAGGGCGACAGCGATCGCGGCGGCAGCCGCGACAGTGAGTAGCGAGACCGGGTCGGGAAGGAATCGCGCAGTCAGGGTTCAACGTCTTTCCAGACCGCGGGAAAGGTAGTGCCCGGTGCGGGCGCAGGGGGGGATGCCCAGAGCCGGCCATGGATGGCCGGCGGCCGGAAGTGGAAGCAGGACAGCGCAGATTCCGGCTGGGCATCCCCCCCTGCGTCCGCGCCGGGCCGCCGCAGCCCGAAAACACCAACGCGAACATCCCCCCCCAATTGGGCGAAGAACTTTTTTCGGGTTTTCTCCCGACTGGGGAAAAGAGCGCGGGTGGGCGCCGCAGCGCTTCGCCGCATGGCCTGCTGCCGCTCATGTCCCCCGGTCACGGCCCGATGGGCCGCGACCTCCTCCTTGACTTCCCGTCAGCAGGCCACGCGCCGAAGCAAGCAAGTTTCCGGCGATCCGTTGTACCGCTCAGCGTATTGCCTGGCGTTTGCTCCCGCAGGATCGCGAAACCGGTCGGACCCGCCGTGGATGCAGGGGGGATGACCAGAGCCGGCCATGGATGGCCGGCGGCCGGAAGTGGGAGCAGGACAGCGCAGATTCCGGCTGGTCATCCCCCCTGCATCCGCGGCGGGCACCGTACTCCCCATTCCAACCGCTGCGTCTGAATCGCCGCCAGCGCCCTCCGACCCGGGCCCGGGCCCTACGTCAGAGATTCCGCCGCGCCGGCAGCAACAGGTTGCCGAAGATGAGTCCCGCCACGATCGACAGCAGGATGTTGATCACCGCCATCGCCGCGCTCTGGCCCACGGCCACGTCCTGCTGCTGCACCGAGGTGATCAGCGTGCGTACGCTCGCGCTGCCGGGCACCATCAGGATGATGCCCGGCACGCGCACCACCGCGCCCGGGCGCCAGGCCCAGCGCGCGTAGCCGTTGCCGGCGGCCGTCACCACCAGCGCCGCCAGGAAGATGCCGAACTCCGCGCCCCAGGCCAGGCCGGCCTTGCGCGACACCAGGTAGCCCGTGGCCGCGGCCAGCGCCACCAGCGGCCAGTCGCGGCCCTTCGCCCGGAACAGCACCGCGAAGGCGATCGACGCCACCGCCAGCGCGCACCATTCGACCCAGTCCGGCTGTGGCCGCCAGGCCCGCACCTGCGGCTCGATGCCCAGCATCCCCATGCCGACCATCGCCACCATCGTGCCCACCGTCAGCATGATCATCGTCGCCACCGCGCCGGCGAAGCGCGCGGTGCCCGACATCAGGTGCTGGCTGGTGAGTTCGTTCACCGCGTTGGTAAGCGCCAGGCCGGGCATCAGCACGACCAGCGCCGAGATGATCACCGTGTTGAGGTTCAGCGGCGCCACCCAGGCCGCCACCATGATCGTGATCGCGGCCGCCACCATCGCGCTGACCGCATCGTTCGCCTCGCGCAGCCGCGGTCGCGTCCGCGCCGCGACCTGCAGCAGGCCGATGACCAGGCCGACCACCGCCGCGGTGCCGATGTCGAGCCACGGCAGCCGCAGCAGGCCGCCGATGCCGGTGGCGGCGAGGCCGAAGCCCAGCACCTGCATCACGTTCTGGCGCCGGGTCAACGGCCGGTCCAGCGCACGCAGCGCGGCATGCCCTTCGGCCAGCCCCATGCGCCCCGCGAGCACGTCCTCGGCGATGCGGTCGACGTCGCACAGGCGACCGAGGTCGTTCTCGCCCGGCGGCATGCGGATCACGCGCGTGGCGTCGCCGTCGCCCGGCGGACGCATCGGATCACTGAAGGACAGCACCATGCCGGTCGGGTTGGTCCAGGGCTCGCATTCCAGCCCCAGGCGTTCGGCCACCGCTTCCAGCGCGCCTTCCAGGCGCGGCGACGTGGTGCCGTAGGCATGCAGGTGCTCGGCCAGCTCGACCATGAAGGCGATGCGGGCGGCGTAGGCTTCCTGGGGGAACGGTCGCGACATGCGCAAAGGATGGCACGCGCGATCGACCCTGTGTTCGGTATCCTCGGCACATGCCCGCCGCCGCCGCCAGCACTCCGACGCTCGCACTCGACGACGGCACGCTGCGCCTCGCGGGCCACTGGACGCTGGACCAGGCCGGCGAGGTCTCGTCGGCGCTCGCCACCGCGCCCGGCGGCGTGACCGCGGTGGACGCGACCGGCATCGCGCGCCTCGACACCATGGGCGTGCTGCAGCTGCTGCGCTACGCGCATCGCCACGATCTGCCCGACGACGCGATCCGCTACCGCGACGAGCACATGGCACTGGTGGCGGCGATCGAGGACGTGGCCGACGACCGCCCGAAGAAGCGCCGCGAATACGGCGTCGCCGCGGCGCTGGCGCGCCTTGGCGAGACCATGCACCACAACGGCCGCGAGATCGTGGCCCTGGTGAGCTTCCTCGGCGAGAACCTGGTCAAGCTCGGCCGCATCGCGCGCGCGCCGGGGCGGCTGCGGGTCACCTCCACCGTGCACCACATGGAGCAGGTGGGCCTGGACGCGATGCCGCTGGTCGCCCTGCTCTCCTTCATGGTCGGCGCGGTGATCGCCTTCCTCGGCTCGACCATCCTCGCCGACTTCGGCGCCACGATCTTCGTGGTCGAACTGGTGGGCATCGCCTTCCTGCGCGAGTTCGGCGTGCTGCTGACCGCGATCCTGCTGGCAGGCCGCACCGCCAGCGCGTTCACCGCGCAGATCGGGATCATGGTCACCCGCGAAGAGGTGGACGCGGTGCGCACCCTGGGCCTCGACCCGATCGAGCTGCTGGTGCTGCCACGGCTGCTGGCGCTGCTGGTGATGCTGCCGCTGCTGACCTTCATCGCGATGATCGCCGGACTGCTGGGCGGCATGGCGGTGGCGGCGTTCGAGCTGGACGTTCCGCCGCAGGCCTTCGTCACGCGGCTGCACGACACCATGGAGCTGCGCCATTTCTTCGTCGGCATGTCCAAGGCGCCGGTGTTCGCGCTGGTGATCGGGCTGATCGGCTGCCTGGAAGGCCTGCAGGTCCAGGGCACGGCGCAGTCGCTGGGCGAGCGCACCACCTCCAGCGTGGTGCAGACGATCTCGCTGGTGATCCTGCTCGACGCCTTCGCGGCGATCTGGTTCATGCAGGTGGGCTGGTGAGCGCGGACGCGAAGACGGCGGTCCGCGTCCGCGGCCTGGCCAACCGCTTCGGCGCCCAGGTGGTGCACGAAGGGCTCGACCTCGACGTGCGCCAGGGCGAGATCCTCGGCGTCGTCGGCGGCTCGGGCAGCGGCAAGTCGGTGCTGATGCGCTCGATCCTCGGCCTGCGCACGCCCGACGAAGGCACGATCGAGGTGCTGGGCGTGGACGGCCTCGCGCGCGACGACGCCAGCCGCCTGCACATCGAGCGCAATACCGGCGTGCTGTTCCAGGACGGCGCGCTGTTCTCGTCGCTGACCGTGGGCGAGAACGTCGAGGTGCCGCTGAAGGAGCACCACCCCGGCCTGCCCGACGGCCTGCGCCGCGAGCTCGCCCTGCTCAAGGTCAAGCTCGCCGGCCTGCCGGCGGACGCGATCGACAAGCTGCCCTCGCAGCTGTCGGGCGGCATGCGCAAGCGCGCGGGCCTGGCGCGCGCGCTGGCGCTGGACCCGCCGCTGCTGTTCCTCGACGAGCCCACCGCGGGCCTGGACCCGATCGGCGCCGCGGCCTTCGACACCCTCATCCTCACCCTGCGCCAGGCGCTGGGGCTCACGGTCTTCATCATCACCCACGACCTGGACACCCTGTACGCTATCTGCGACCGGGTCGCGGTGATCGCCGACCGCAGGATCGTGGCGACCGGCCCCCTCGACGAAATCGAACGCCTCGACCATCCCTGGGTGCAGGAGTACTTCAACGGCCCGCGCGGCCGCGCGGCACGAGAGGCGGGCGAACGCGCCGCCGTGGAGCCCTGATCGAATGGAAACCAAGGCCAACTACGTCCTCATCGGCGCCTTCACCCTCGTGGTGGCGGTGGCCATGCTGCTGTTCGGGCTGTGGATGGCGAAGTACTCGAGCGACCGCAGCTGGCAGGCTTACCACGTGGTCTTCAACGAGCCAGTCACCGGCCTCACCGAAGGCGGCACCGTGCAGTACAACGGCATCGCCGTCGGCACCGTGGACTCGCTGTCGCTGGCGCCACAGGACCCGCGGCGCGTGGTGGCGCGCATCCGCGTCAGCGCCGACGTGCCGGTGAAGGTCGACACCCGCGCCAAGCTGTCGATGACCGGGCTGACCGGCAGCACCTTCATCCAGCTCACCGGCGGCAGCCCGGAGGCACCGCGGCTGACGGTGCGCGGCGACGAGGACATCCCGGTGATCCTGACCGAGGCCTCGGCGCTGCAGAACATCGCCGACACCGCCAACCGCCTGGTGGCGCGCCTGGACGAGGTGCTCAGCGACGAGAACGTGGCGCGCATCGCGGCCACGCTGGAGAACATCGAAGGCATGACCGGCGCCGTGGCCGGCCAGCGCGAGGACCTGGCGGCGCTGATCGTCAATGCGCGCGCGGCCAGCGAGAAGCTCGTGCAGGCGGCCGACACCTCCAACCGCGCGATGGAAGGCATCGACCGCGAGCTGGTGCAGAAGCTGCCCGGCATGGTGGCGCGCCTGGAATCCACGCTGGCACGTATCGATTCGGCGGCGGGCAACGCCGACGCGATCCTCGGCGAGAACCGCAACGCCATCAACAGCTTCGCCAACGACGGTCTGGCCCAGCTCGGCCCGACGCTGGCCGAACTGCGCTCGCTGGTGCGCGACCTGCGCCGGATCAGCGACCGCTTCGATTCCAACCCCGCGCGCTACCTGCTCGGCCGCGAGGCCCCGAAGGAGTTCGAACCCGAATGAAGCCGACCACCGCCCTCGCCCGGTCCGCCACGCTCGCGCTCCCGCTGCTGCTGGGCGCCTGCTCCATCCTCGGCGCCGCCGGCGACCGCGAGCCCGGCACCGTGTACGCGCCCGCGCCGCGGATCCAGGCCGACCCGGCCTGGCCGGGCGTGGACTGGCAGCTGTCGATCAACCCACCCACCGCCGCGCGCACCGTCGACACCTTCCGCATCGCGGTGCGTCCGGTCCCGGGGGAACTGCAGGTCTACAGCGGTGCCAGCTGGGCGCGCGCGCCGTCGGACATGGTCGAGGACGTGATCCTGCGCACGCTGGAGGATTCCGGTCGCGTGCCGGGCGTGGCCCGGCGCGGCAGCGGCATCGCGCCCGACTACCGGCTGCTGCTGGACCTGCGCCGCTTCGAGGCCGACTACACCGGCACCGGCGCGCCGGTGGCCACGATCGAACTGCACGCCAAGCTGCTGCATGCGCGCGAACAGGGCATCGCCGCCGCGCGCACCTTCACCATCACCGAACCCGCGTCCGCCACCGACGTCGGCAGCGTGGCCGACGCCTACACGCGCGCGCTGGAGACGCTCGGCCACGACGTCGCCGGCTGGACCCTGGACGCCGGCAGCGCCCACGCCCGCCGCCAGGGGCCCTGACACCCCCACCGCGGGGACCACCGGTGCAGGAGCAGCCATCGCTGCGACCGCTCCGGCGGGCGTGGGTCGCAGCTATAGCTGCTCCTACAGGGATGCGGCCGGGGCGGTTTGCCGCACGCGGCTCCACCCGCGACAATCCGTGGTTTGCCGAATGGGCCCGCCCGCATGAATCCGCAAGCCGACCCCACCGCCACCGTCGAGATCCCCGAGCCCGAGCGCGACGTCATGGAATACGACGTCGTCACCGTCGGCGCCGGCCCCGCGGGCCTCGCCTTCGCCATCCGGCTGAAGCAGGTCAACCCCGACATCTCGGTCTGCGTGATCGAGAAGTCGAGCACCATCGGCGCCCATATCCTGTCCGGCGCGGTGATCGAACCCGGCCCGCTCGACGCCCTGCTGCCCGGCTGGCGCGACAACCCGCCCCCGGTCTGCGTGCCCGCCACCGAAGACGAACTCTGGTACCTGACGAAGGACGGCGGCCGGAAATTCCCGGTCGTGCCGCCGGGCATGCGCAACCACGGCAACCTCATCGTCAGCCTGGGTGCGATGTGCGCCTGGCTGGCGCCGCAGGCGGAAGCGCTGGGCGTCGAGATCTATCCCGGCTTCGCCGCCGCGCAGACCCTGCATGCCGACGACGGCACCGTCATCGGCGTGCGCATCGGCGACATGGGCATCGCCCGCGACGGCTCGGAGAAGCCCGGCTACACCGCCGGCATCGACATCCACGCGAAGGTGACCGTGCTGGCCGAAGGCGCGCGCGGCCACCTGACCAAGCGCCTGGTGAAGCGTTTCGGCCTCGACGCCGACAGCGACCCGCAGGCGTACTCGATCGGCATCAAGGAGCTCTGGCAACTGCCCTCCGGCCGCGCGACGCCGGGGAAGATCGTGCACTCGCTGGGCTGGCCGGCCGACCCATCCACCTATGGCGGCAGCTTCCTCTACCACCTGGAGAACGACCAGGTGGCGCTGGGCTACGTCAGCGGCCTGGATTACAAGGATCCGGAGTTCCGGCCCTGGGAAGCCTTCCAGCAGTGGAAGAACCATCCCACGGTGAAGCCGCTGCTCGAGGGCGGCAGCATCCTGTCGGCCGGCGCCCGCGCCATCGTCACCGGCGGCTGGCAGTCGCTGCCCAAGGTGGAGATGCCCGGCGCGCTGCTGATCGGCGACACCGCGGGCCTGCTCAACGTGCCCAAGATCAAGGGCACCCACCAGGCGATCCGCAGCGGCATGCTCGCCGCCGAACACCTGGCGGGCAGTGCGCTGTCACCCGCCGGCTTCGACGCGAAGCTGCGCGACTCGGACGCGGCGCGCGAGCTGCGCGCGGTGCGCAACGTCAAGCCGGGCTTCAAGAAGGGGCTGTGGTTCGGACTCGCCAACGCCGCGCTCGAAACCGCGCTCGGCGGCCGCACGCCATGGACGCTGAAGGTCACGCCGGACTGGTCCTCGCTGGAAAAGCTGGGCGAATACCACTCGCCCGACCGCGGCTGGGGCAGCCGCGAACTGGCCCCGCGCGACCGCCTGGCCGGCGTCTACTTCGCCGCCACCGAGCACGACGAGGACCAGCCCGTGCACCTGCTGGTCCATGACACCGAGGTCTGCGTGACCCGCTGCGCCGAGGAGTACGGCAACCCCTGCACGCGCTTCTGCCCGGCCGGCGTCTACGAGATCGTGGACGACCCCGACGGCCCCGCCGGCACCGGCAAGCGGCTGCAGATCAACTCGGCCAACTGCGTGCACTGCAAGACCTGCGACATCAAGGATCCGTACGAGATCATCACCTGGGTGACGCCGGAGGGCGGCGCAGGGCCGAACTACCAGAACATGTAGCCGCCCTGGCCGGGGGCGCGGTGCCCGGGGCCGGGGCGCGGGGCCGCCCGATTCGCGCCCCGCCACCCACCCGGCTAAAATCGCGGGTTTCCGATCTCCCCCAAGGACGCACCGCAACGATGAAGATCCTCGTCGGCTACAAGCGAGTGGTGGACTACAACGTCCGCATCCAGGTCAAGCCGGACGGCTCCGGCGTGGTCACCGAGGGCGTGAAGCTCTCGGCCAACCCCTTCGACGAAATCGCGCTGGAAGAGGCCCTGCGCCTGCGCGACAAGGGCATCGCCACCGAGGTCGTGGTCGCCACGATCGCGCCGGCCGACGCCCAGGCGCACCTGCGCAACGGCCTGGCCATGGGCGCCAACCGCGCCATCCACGTCGTCACCGACGCGGGCCAGGAGGTTCAGCCGCTGGCCGCCGCGCGCGCGCTGCTGAAGCTGGTCGAGAAGGAATCGCCGGACCTGGTGATCCTCGGCAAGCAGGCCATCGACGACGACGCCAACCAGACCGGCCAGATGCTGGCCACGCTCTGGGGCCGCCCGCAGGCGACCTTCGCCTCGAAGCTGGACGTCGCCGACGGCAAGGCCACGGTGACCCGCGAGGTCGATGCCGGCCTCGAGACCCTCGAGGTCGACCTGCCCGCCGTGGTCACCACCGACCTGCGCCTTAACGAGCCGCGCTTCATCAAGCTGCCCGACATCATGAAGGCCAAGTCCAAGCCGATGGAGTCCATCGCCTGGGCCGACCTGGGCGTCGAGGCCGGGGCCGGGCTCAAGACCACGCACCACGCCGCGCCGGCCAAGCGCAGCAAGGGCGTGATGGTGAAGGACGCGGCCGAGCTCGTGGCCGCACTCAAGGACAAGGGGCTGCTCTGATGGCCAAGGTACTGATCGTCGCCGAACACCTGGACGGCAAGCTCAACGGCTCCACCGCCAAGTGCGTCACCGCCGCGCAGGCGCTGTCGCCCGAGGCCATCGACGTGGTGGTGTTGGCCGCCGACCCGGCCGCCGTGGCCGCCGAAGCCGCGCAGATCGCCGGCGTCGCGCGCGTGCTCACCGTCGCCAACGACGCCAACGCCAACGCCATCGCCCAGGTGCTGGCGCCGCAGGTCGCGAAGCTGGCCGCGGGCTACAGCCACGTCTTCGGCCCCAGCTCGACCTTCGGCAAGGACCTGATGCCCTGCGTGGCGGCGCTGCTCGGCGTGCCGCAGGTGTCGGACCTGATGAGCGTGGAAGGCGAGTACACCTTCAAGCGCCCGATCTACGCCGGCAACGCCATCGTCACCGTCGAGGCGCCGGCCGGCCAGACCGTGGTCGCCACCGTGCGCACCGCGTCGTGGAAGGAAGCCGGGACCGGCGGCAGCGCCAGCATCGAGGCCGCCAGCGTCGACGCCGCCCTGCCCACGCACACCCGCTTCGTCGGCCTGGCCGCCGGCAGCTCCGACCGCCCCGACCTGCAGGGCGCGAAGCGCGTCGTGTCCGGCGGCCGCGGCGTGGGCTCGGCCGAGAACTTCGAGGTGATCTACAAGTTCGCCGACAGGCTGGGCGCCGCCGTGGGCGCCTCGCGCGCCGCCGTCGACGCCGGCTACTGCCCGAACGAGATGCAGGTGGGCCAGACAGGCAAGATCATCGCGCCGGAGCTGTATGTCGCCATCGGCATCAGCGGTGCCATCCAGCACCTCACCGGCATCAAGGACGCCGGCACCATCGTCGCCATCAACAAGGACGCCGACGCGCCGATCTTCGAGATCGCCGACATCGGCCTGGTGGGCGACCTGTTCCAGGTGCTGCCGGAGCTGGAAGCGGCGCTTTGAGCGAAGCCCCGCACGCCGTGCCCGGCATCGGCCGGGTCGTGCTGTGGGGCACCTGCGATACCGGCAAGCCACGCGTGCGCATCCTCCTCGAGGGCCTGCGCGCGCAGGGCGTCGAGGTCATGGAAATCCGCGCCGACCCCTGGCGCGGGATCGAGGACAAGAGCCAGGTCCGGGGCATCGGACGCTGGCTCGGCCTCCTCGCCAGGGTCGCCATCGCCTATCCCAGGCTGGCATGGGCCTACCTGCGTGCCCCCGCGCACGACTGGGTCCTGCTCGGCTATCCGGCGATCCCGGACATCTTCGTCATCCGCCTGCTGGCGTGGCTGCGCGGCTCGCGCATCGCCATGGACTGGTTCCTGTCCGCCTACGACACGATCGTGCTGGATCGGTGCCTGGTCCCGAGACGCCATCCGCTGGCCTGGCTCGTGTACGCGGCGGAATGGCTGGCGGTGCGCCTTGCCGATGCGCCCTTCATGGACACCGCCGCGCATGCGCGGCGCATGGAATCGGTGTTCGGGCTCGCCCACGGGCGCTGCGGCGACGTGCCGGTCGGCGTCGAGAGCGCCGCGTTCGATCCACGCGCCGCCCGCCCCGGTCCCGGACGCCAGGCCGATGCGCCCACGCGCGTGCTGTTCTACGGCCAGTTCATCCCCCTGCATGGCAGCGGGACGATCATCGGGGCGGCCCGCCTGCTGCGCGACGCCAAGGTGGACTGGCACATCGTCGGCCGCGGCCAGGAGGCACCGCGCATCCGCGCGATGGTCGACGAGCAACCCCTGCCACGCCTGCGCTGGGACGACTGGGTGCCCTATGCCGGGCTGGTCGACGCGATCTCGGCGGCCGACATCTGCCTGGGCATCTTCGGCACCTCTGACAAGGCCGCCAGCGTGGTTCCCAACAAGGTCTACCAGGTGCTGGCCGCCGGCAAACCCCTGGTGACGCGCGACTCGCCGGCCATGCGCGACCTGCTGGGCGACGGGCTCGACGACGTCGCGCTGGTGCCGGCCGGCGACGCCGCGGCGCTCGCACGCGCGATCCTGGCATGGAGCGCCGGCCCGCCCCGACCCGACCCGCGCCGCGCCGCGATCATCGCGTCAATCCGGCCCGCCGCCGTCGGCGCACGCCTCATCGACCTCCTCGGTTCGCGCCGGGCAAGCAAGTAGACTGGCGCGCTGGCGGCCCATCACTGGATGCGATCGATGAAGACGTATGGAATCCTCGGCCCCGCGGCACCCGAAGCAGGCTGGGTGCCGGCGCCCCGCTACCTGCTGCGCCGGGCAAGGATCCTGCGCCGGCTCGAAGGGCTCGCGCCCACGGAAGCACTCGAGATCGGCTGCGGCGCCGGCGTCCTCCTGCACGAACTGACCGCCCGGGGCTTCCGCTGCACCGCGCTCGAGAGTTCCCCCGACGCACGCCGCCTGGCGGGGCAGCTGGCCGCCGACGCGGGCATCGACATCCGCTTCACCGAGGCCCCCGGGGCCGACTGGACCGGGCGCTTCCCGCTGCTGATGGCCTTCGAGGTGCTCGAGCACATCGAGCACGACCGCGAGGCGCTGCTGGCATGGCGGTCCTGGATGCCGGCCGGCGGCACCCTGCTGCTGTCGGTGCCGGCGCACATGTCGAAGTGGAACCCGTCCGACGTCTGGGCCGGCCACTTCCGACGCTATGAACGCGCGCAGCTTGCGGCCCTGCTGCGCGAGTCCGGCTTCGAGCCGGAAGCCATCGAGTGCTACGGCTTCCCGCTGGCCACGGTCTCCGAGAAGCTCACCGCCGGACGCTACGCCCGCGCCAGCAAGCCCGGCGACGACGCCACCGTCGAGGGCAAGCAGGCCAATTCGCACCGCAGCGGCATCGATCGCGGCCACGTGATGAAGTGGTTCCCGCTGATCAACAATCCGCTGGGCAAGGCCGCGATCGGCATGGCGGAGCTTGCGCAGCGCCCGTTCCTGTCCACTGAACTCGGCAACGGCTACCTGGTGCTGGCCGAGGCGCGATGAAGCGCGTGCTCCACTGGCTCGGGCTGGCGCTGGCGATCGCAGCCGGGATCTATTTTCTCCGCCATGCGGCGGCGGCTTTCGGGGACGTGCGCACGGCAGAGCTGTCGCCGATGCGCCTGTTCGGTGCGTTCGCGGTGATGCTTCCGGCCTACCTGGTCGCGGTTCCGCTCGCCGCCATGAGTTGGCGGCGGCTGCTGCGCGCGATGGACGTGGCGTTCTCCCGGGCCTGGTCATACGCGATCGTCGCATTCACCCAGTTCGGGAAATACCTCCCCGGCAACGTCGCGCACCACGTGGGTCGGGTGGTCGTCGCCCGTCCCGTCGGGGGCGACCTGACGCGCCTGTCCCTATCGCTGGTCTACGAGAACCTGCTGACCGCGCTGGCCGCCGCACATTTGACGGCCATCCTCATGGTGATGCGGCCCGTCCCGGCGCTCGAGCAGTGGCTGCCCACCGCCTGGCGGCCCTGGCTGCTGACCGCGGCGACGCTGGGCGCCGCGGCGGGATTCCTTCTGCTCCGGCATCTGGTGGCATGGGTGTTGCGACTGCGACGGAGCCCGGCCGACTCCACCGGAGCGCTCGTCACGCCGGGGCCCCGGGTCCTGCTCACCTGCTACGGCATCGCCGTGGCCAGCTTCCTCGTCGTTGGATTGGGATTCACCGCCATGGCGCCCCTGGTCTCGCCCGGCGCCGGGTTTCCCTACCTCGAACTCAGCGGCGCGTTCGCGGCGGCCTGGGTGATCGGCCTGCTCGTGCCCGGCGCGCCGGCCGGCCTGGGGATCCGCGAAGGCGTGCTGCTGGCCCTGCTCGGTGACGTCATGCCGTCGGCCGACGCGGTGGTGATGATCGCGCTGCTGCGCGCGGCGACGACCGTCGGCGATCTCGTCCACTTCGTCGCGGGCGGCGCACTGCTGCGCCGCCTGCGTGGCCGCCTGCCTCCGTCCCGGTGCCATGGATTGGAGGCGGGCGGCTGACCACGGCCCTCAGGGCACGATGTCCCAGGCCTGGTCGGGCACCTTCGCCAACCAGCTCGTGCTGTTGGCGTTTGCGGAACGCCAGATGTTGTTGTCACCGGTGTTCTTGCGCCACACCAGGTCGGCCGAGCCGTCACCGTTGAAATCACCCGTGCCTTCGACCCGCCATGACAGCGCGACCGTCGGGACGGACTGCTGCGTCGCGGAGTTGCCGGCCAACCACAAGGCGTTGCGGCCAGTGGTGGAATGACGCCAGAACACGTCGGCGCGTCCGTCGCCGTTGAAGTCGCCGACCCCGGCGACCCACCAGCTCGCGCTTGGCACAGTGGTCAGCGAGTACGACGAGTTGCCGTTGCCGCCACGCCACACCACGTTGCGCCCAGAGCCGGCGTGCCTCCACACGATGTCGTCCACGCCGTTGCCATCGAAATCGCCCACGCCGGCGACCCGCCAGCCAAGGTCGGGCAGCGCGATGATCCTCTGCTGGGTGGCGGAGTTGCCCGAGAGCCAGATGGCGTTGCGGCCATCGGAACCGTCCCGCCAAAGCACGTCCGAGCGCCCGTCGCCGTTGAAGTCGCCGGTGCCGACCACGCGCCAGGAGAGCTTGGCGACGGTGGCCATGCTGATCGTGGAACCGCCATTGCCTCCGCGCCAGATGGTGTTGCGGCCGCTGACGGCGTGGCGCCACACGATGTCGGAGACTCCGTTGCCGTCGAAATCGCCGCTGCCCACCACTTCCCAGTCGCCTGGCACGCTGGTGATCGCCTGCTGGGTGGCGGAGTTGCCCGCCAGCCAGATCGCGTTCCTGCCATCGTTGCTCTTGCGCCACAGCAGGTCCGACCTGCCATCACCATTGAAATCATTGCGCGCGCCGGCCCCGCCGGCCGTCCTGAACGCCGCGATCAACGGCGCAGTCTCGCGCAGGCTCCGCGCGTTGTCCGCCTGGTTGGCCACGCCGCAGGGGCGGCCGCCGCAATAGGTCGACTGCGGGTTGGAGAAGATCCGATAGGCGGTTTGGCCGTCGTCGCCGTAGGCCATCACGGTGTGGAAGTTGCCAGTGGTCGGTGTCGTCTTGTAGCCGAAGGAGTACGGGTAGCGCCCGTAGTCGACGCCGTCGGTGTCGGTCGCCGACTCCCTGTCGTGCTGCGACCCCATGTTGTGGCCGAGTTCGTGGACCAGGGTTTCGTCGACGCAGAAGTGCCCGTTGCTCGGCGCCTGCATGCCATTGGAATCACTGATCACCGAATAGCCGAACCGCTCCTGCGACTGGGTGATCTGCGTCTGGTTGCCGCCGATCAGCCAGGCGATGCCGCAGCCGTTGTGCTCGGGGTCGCGAAGGCTGCGCACCAGCGACACCAGGTCCGCGCCGTGGGTTTCGCGCGCATTGCGCAGGGGACGCAGCGATGCCGGGATCGTCACCTCCGTCTGGCCGTTGCTGCCGGTGAGCTGCTCGAGCGCCGTCCTGTTGCTGCCGGTCTCTGGATAGTTGACCTGCAGAGTGCCGGCCAGGCGCAGGGTGACCGCGACGTTGCTGTTGGCGAACGTCTGGTTGCCGACGGTCACGATGTGGTTGAGGCGCGTCAGTGCCTGAGAGGTGCCGCCGAGCATGCTGACGAAGCCCGGCGTATAGCCGAGCAGCACGTCCACGGTGGTGTCGGCCGCCACCTGCACGGGCAGATCGCCAGTACCCACCTGCGGCGCCGAATCCAGCGCCGCGGACACCAGTGAAGCCGCGGCCACGCCGTCGTCGACGTCCAGTTCGGGTGCAACGAGGAAGTCGGGGCCCACGGCACCGGCGCGGATCCGCTGCTGCAGCGACGAGGCCATGCCGCGGTCGGTGGTCGCCACCCAGGTCTGGCCGGCGTTCGTGGTCAGGCGCAGGGAGCCGCCCTGTCCATCCGGCACCACGCCGAAGACGGCGTGCTCGCCGAAGGTGAGGATGGCCTCGACGCCGTTCGCGTCGCGACCGATCCAGCTCCAGTCGCCGCTGCCATGCTCGACGTGGCGCTCGTACTGCAGCGCCACGCGGCCTCCGTCGGGAGCGGTCAGGTACAGCGTGCCGCTGGCGATCGCGTCCAGCGCGTGCGCCTCGCTGACGCGGGTGGGATAGAACGTGTGCGCGCCGTTGCGACGTGGCGTCCGCACGCTGTCATAGGACACCAGGTCGCCGCGGTCGGGAAAGGCGGCGATGGCATCCGCGCCGCGCACGGCCGCCGGTGATCCGTGGTCGGGACTGCCCGCGTGGATGGCGACGGGGAGCCCTGGCGCGCCCGCGGCGGCGGCGAGCGCCGGGTCGACCGCATCGGTGCCGGTCTGGGACGGTACGGGTGCGCATGCCGCGAGGAGCACGGCAAACGCGGTGGCTAACAGGAAAGGGGGAGAGGGGCGAGAGGCCATGGCGCATGCTCCGCGGACGGGGACCCCAGAGACTACGCCTCCCCGCGCGCCTGTGCCGGGGGGCCCGCGTGAACGCAGGCGCAGCTGCCCGCGGCGCCCGGCGCCCCCCGTTCAGGCGGCCGTGAAGGGCACGCCCGTGCGTTCCTGCAGCACCGCTTCGTCCACGCCTTCGGCGGCCTCCACCAGCAGCAGCCCATCCGGCGTGACGTCGAACACGGCCAGCTCGGTGATGATCCTGCTGACCACGCCCACGCCGGTCAGCGGCAGGGTGCACTCGGGCAGGATCTTCGGATCACCGTGCTTCGTGCAGTGCTCCATCAGCACCACCACGCGCTTCACGCCGGCCACGAGGTCCATCGCGCCGCCCATGCCCTTGACCATCTTGCCCGGCACCATCCAGTTGGCCAGGTCGCCCTTGTCGGTCACCTCCATGGCGCCGAGGATGGCCAGGTCGATGTGGCCGCCGCGGATCATCGCGAAGCTGTCATGGCTGCCGAAGTAGCTGGCGCCCTGGCGCGCGGTCACCGTCTGCTTGCCGGCGTTGATCAGGTCGGCGTCGAGTTCGTCCTCGGTCGGGAACGGGCCGATGCCGAGCAGGCCGTTCTCGCTCTGCAGCCACACGTCCACGCCATCGGGGATGTGGTTGGCCACCAGCGTCGGCAGGCCGATGCCGAGGTTGACGTACATGCCGTCGGCAAGCTCGCGCGCGGCGCGCTGCGCCATCTGGTCGCGGGTCCAGGCCATCACTTGCCTCCTTCGCGCACGGTGCGCTGTTCGATGCGCTTCTCGGGCGAAGCGTTGACCACGATGCGGTCGACGTAGATGCCGGGCAGATGGACCTGGTCGGGATCGATGTCGCCGATCTCCACCAGCTCCTCGACTTCGGCCACGCAGACCTTGCCGGCCATCGCGCAGGCGGGGTTGAAGTTGCGCGCGGTCTTGCGGAACACCAGGTTGCCGGCACGGTCGGCCTTCCAGGCCTTGACCAGCGACACGTCGGCGACCAGCGCGGTCTCCATGACGTAGTGCTTGCCGTCGAATTCGCGGGTTTCCTTGCCCTCGGCGACCACGGTGCCGTAGCCGGTGGCGGTGAAGAACGCCGGGATGCCGGCACCACCGGCGCGCAGGCGCTCGGCCAGGGTGCCCTGCGGGTTGAACTCGAGCTCCAGCTCGCCGGCGAGGAACTGGCGCTCGAACTCCTTGTTCTCGCCCACGTAGGACGAAATCATCTTGCGGATCTGGCGGGTAGCCAGCAGCTGGCCGAGGCCGAAGCCGTCGACGCCGGCGTTGTTGGAGATGACCGTGAGCCCCTTTGCGCCGGAATCGCGCAGCGCGGCGATGAGCGCTTCGGGGATGCCGCACAGACCGAAGCCGCCGACGGCGAGGGTCTGGTTGTCGGCCACGAGGTCGGCGAGGGCGGAGGCGGCGTCGGGATGCAATTTCCCGCGGTGCGTCGAACTTGCCTGGGTCATGCTTCATCGCCCTGCAATTGGAGGATGGCGGCATTCTAGTCGCCTCGGGCCGGCCGCGCCTTGGACTTTCGGACACCTCGCGCGACCGCAACTCCGCGCCCGTGGATGGACTGGGGGCTATGGCACAATTCCATCCCCAAGCGGCCACGCGGCAGGAATCGCCCGCAAGGTCAGGACACGCGCGCGCCCATGAAGCTCATCATCCAGGTCCCTTGCCTCAACGAAGCCGGTACGCTCGCCATCGCCGTGGCTGCGCTTCCACGCCAGGTCGACGGCTTCGACAAGGTCGAGTGGCTGGTCGTCGACGACGGTTCCACGGATGGCACCGCGGAGCTGGCGCGCGAACTCGGCGTGGACCACGTGATCCGGCATCCCGTGAACCGGGGACTGGCTGCGGCGTTCATGACCGGCCTGCACGGAGCGCTGCGCCTGGGTGCCGACGTGATCGTCAATACCGATGCCGACAACCAGTACGAAGCCAGCGACATCCCGCTGCTGACCAAGCCGATCCTCGACGGGCAGGCGGATATGGTCATCGGGGCACGGCCGATCGACGAGACCGAACACTTCTCCTGGATCAAGAAGAAGCTGCAGCGCCTGGGCAGCTGGGCGGTGCGCAAGGCCAGCGGGACCGACGTACAGGATGCGCCCAGCGGCTTCCGGGCGATCGCCCGCGACACGGCGCTGCAGCTCAACGTGTTCAACCCCTACACCTACACCCTGGAGACCATCATCCAGGCGGGGCAGAGCAACCTCCGGATCCTTTCGGTGCCGATCCGGACCAACGAGGACCTGCGCCCATCGCGGCTCGTGCGCAGCATCAGCAGCTACGTCCGGCGTTCGCTGGTCACGATCCTGCGCGTGTTCGTGATCTACCGGCCGATCTTCACCTTCCTGACGATCGCAGCGGTGCTGGGCATCCCCGGCGTGCTGATCGGCATCCGCTATCTCGTCTTGCTCGGCATGGGCGAAGGCGGAGGGCACGTGCAGTCGCTCATCCTCGCCTCGCTGCTGCTGACCCTGTCCGCGCTGGCGATGCTGTGCGGCCTGCTCGCCGACCTGATCGCAACGAACAGGAAACTGCTGGAGAAGATCAACATCAACAGCCATGCCATGGCCCTGCGCACGCCGGACGCCTCCGGGGAACGCCAGGACGGCGGCTGAGCACGGGACGCAACTCCAGATGCCGATGACGCACGAGCCCGTCCGGCCCGGCATCTTGAAGCCGGCGACCACGGCCGTCGCGGCGATGATCGCCGCCCTCTTGATGGCCATCATCATCTTCCGCGCGCTGGCACTTCCCCCCATCTTCGACGGGTCGATGAATCTCCAGGTGGCCTGGAACCTCGCCGAGGGTAGCGGCTACCACCGCAGCTACGCGGAGCAGCCGGTCTTTCCGCGCGAGGTGCAGACCAACGGACCCTTCATCCTCACCGCCGCCCTGGCCTACCGGGCGTTCGGTATGGGCGTGATGCAGTCCCAGCTTGCGAATATCGCCTTCCTTCTCCTGCTGGCGGGCGCCGCCTGCTGGATCGGCCGTTCGATGCGCGGCCGGCTGTGCGACGGCTTGCTCGCCGTCATCCTGACCCTGTCCACGCCGGGCCTGGTCAAGTTCGGCTTCGGCGGCTATGGCGAGATCCCCAGCCTGGCGCTGGGGCTGGCTGGGCTGGCGGCCTATCCGTGGGCCGGAACCGGGCCCGCCATCGGCCTCCGCACGCTGCTGGGCGCGGCGTTGCTTGGCGCAGCGGTCACCACCAAGACGGTGATGCTGGTCTGCGTCATCCCGTTCAGTCTGGTGATGTTCGTGCATGCCGTAAGCCGACCGCTGCCGCTTGCCTCGCGCGGGCTCCGTGCCGTGTTGCTGGTGGCCGGCTTCCTCGCCCCCGTCGTCGCCTGGGAGGCCTACCGCATGCTTGCCTTGGGCGGCCTCGACTCCTATCGCGCGTGGTGGGCCCTGGAGACGGCGTCGATCAGCCGGGAGGCTGGGGTCAAGGGCGGCGTCGCGGCGTCGCTCGCAGCCAAGGTCGCCGCGCATTTCGGGAAGCTGGCGAATTTCCTGCAGGTGTCGGCGCCGTTCGCGAGCGCCTGGCTGGTGCTGCCGTTCGCCGCGGCCGTCCTCGTTCCCCGCCAGGCGGGGGCCGCACGCTGGATCCTGCTGGCCCTGCTGGGCGCGGCCGCGGCGTATTTCGCCTGGTGGCTGGGATTGACGCCGACTCCGAAGGCCTGGCACCGGCGCATCTTCAACGGGATGATCCTCCTCAACATCGCCTGGGTGCTCGTGGCGGGGGCGCTGATGGCCGGCCCGGTTGTCGCGGCATGGCGCCGGCAGCTGGGCCTCGCGATGATGCTGGCCGCGGCGGCGTTCGCCGCGGCATTCCTTGGCCAGACGCGCGTGCACGGCGCGCTCGGGCCGTTGGAGGTCGACCACGTGCACCGGGCAGTCTCGATGCTGCGCGCGCTCCCTCGCGACGCGCACGTGTATGCCGCGGGATGGAGCTCGGCCCCGCAGATCTCCCTGCTGGCCGGCCGGCCCCTGCTCGACATCAACGACATCCCGCACGACGCGCTCGCCGCGGCCTCGCCGGCGTTCCTGGTCGTCGACCAGGAAGGCGGCCACTCCGTCGCCTCCAGGCGCATCCTGACGATGTACCCGTCGATCGCGATGATCGAGGGCAACACGCTTCCGCAGATCTACCGCTTCGACGCACGCGTGCTCGCCGGAACGCCGGAGGTGGCGGACCTTTCGCAGCGGGTCGCGCTCGGCACGCTTGACGACGCCCAGGCCTTGGGCTTCCACAAGGCCGAAGGCGATGGTCGCTGGGCCAGCGGCGACATCGCGGTTCGCACGCCGTACCGGGGCGAGGACACGCTGGCCCTCGAGGCTTACGTTCTTCCACCCGCCTCGTATGACCGGGACCGGCCTCCGTCGCTGTCGATCCACGTGGATGACTGCCAGCTGCCGGGGCTGCCAACGACGTCGGGCCTGCGCGTGATCGACATCCCGCTCGACGCCTGCGCCCCTGAACCCGGCCGCGAGGTAACGATCCGCATCAGCAGCGACACACTGGTCGAAAGCAGCTTCACCAAGGATGATCGTGCCATGGCCTTCATCGCAAAATCCCTCGAACTCAAGGACCTACACCCGTGACCCGTACGCAGTTCTTCCGGATCACCACCCTGGCATCTTGCTTCGGATTGCTCGCCGCGTGCGGTGGCAGCGACCCGGCATCGTCCGCGGCAGCCCCGGCGGCAGTTGGCGATGCCACCGCGGAAGGCGAAGGCCTTCCCTGGATGCTCGACCCCACGCTGCTTTCCGACAACGCCCTCGCGGTGACGCGCAGCGATTGCGCATCCGAGCTCTACGCCGCCGAGGTCCGCTGGACCCTGCAGCCGTCGCATGGCTCGCATCCGCAGATCTGGCTGGGTTCGGCCAACGGCGGCGAACCCAAGCTCTGGGTCGCGCCTAGCCAGCGCGAAGGCGCCAAGCAAACGGGGGTATGGCTCACCACCTCCAGCGTCATCTACCTGGTCGACGGCGCCAAGGATCTGGTCATCGCCCGCGTGAAGCTCGCCGACGTCCCCTGCGGTGGCTGACCACAGGCGGCCGCGGTGCGCGTGGGCGGATGATGGTGAAGCCCGGGCCCTCCTCGATGTGCAGGTCCGGCCCGCCGAACGTCGTCTGGACCGCACGGGAAACCGCGGCGACGTCGACCCGCTCTGTGGACCATGGATACACCACCAGGCGCAGGTCAAAGTGCGGAACGACCACGACGTCCAGCAGGTCCTGCGAGAAGGCTTCACGCACGTTGGCACCTCGGTCGCGACGCGCGCGCGCAGCCCGGATTACGGGCGGCCAGGCCGAGGCGACGGCACCCGACGCCTTGTCGCCCCCCGCGTTGTAGCAGTACGCACGCGCCAGCGCGCACAGCGTGTCGGCGGCGTACTCGTTGTCGTTGGCACCGTCGTGCATCTGCAGCATCAGCACCCGCTCGCCAGGACGCACCGACCGCGCGAACTCGCCGCCATGGATCCGGTACACGAGGTCGGCACGGGCCGTGGCGCCCCGGCTTTCTTCCGCCACGACGCGCGGGTCGGGGACCGCCTCGAGCAGCGCGAACGCCGCCAGTGCCACCGCCGGCCAGCGATGCCCTCCCCGCCATAGCGCCGCGAGCGCGAGCAGCATGACCGCCACCAGCGCCAGCCTCGCCAGCACCTGCCAGCGCCCCAGTACGCGCGCATTCCGGATGCCGGGCACGTTCTCGTAGATCCAGCCCGAGTGCAGGGTCAGGGTGGCGGCCTCTTCGGGCATCAGGTAGGCCTTGAAGCTGAGCGCGCTGACCCGCGTCTGGTCGTTGCGGAAGTCGTTGAACTTGAGCGACGGACCGAGCGACAGCACGACCGCGAGCACGCCGGCGAGCATGATCCCGCAAGCGGGCAGCCCCGGTCGCGGCGCGCGCCGCGTCGCCACGGCCCAGGCCAGCAGACCGGCCGCCACAAGGCTGGAGTAGCCGACGAACATCCCCAGCAGGCTGGCGCGCCCGCCGTAGGACATCTCCGGCTGGATGTCGATGCCGAGGCCGAGCAGGCCGTACAGCCCTTGCCACTGCATCGGCACGAGCATGGTCAGCACGTCCACGCCGGCGCCGCGGAAGAAGTCGACGGGCATGACGCCGAGACCACCCGGCATGTACTGGCGGTAGGTCCACGCAGCCAGCCCGGTGCAGGCAACATGCGCGGCCAGCGCCGCGATCGCGGGCATGCGCGCGCCCCGGCCGGCCAGCACGGCCGCCAGCGCGAGGCACACCGCTGACAGCACGGTGGCGAAAAGGAACGAGTAGCCGTCCAGGAATACCGCGAAGACGCGCAGTCCCGCCACCACCGCCAGCAGGCCGAGCGCGCGCCCGTGGCGCCGGGCGCAGAGGGCGTCGAGCAGCAGGATGTCGAACAGGAGATAGCCCGGCACCAGCGCGAGGCCGAGTTGCAGCGCGGCGAAGGACGACTGCAGCTGCACGGCCGGTGCCAGCAGGTACAGGCCGGCGCCAAGCACCCCCAGCGACCAGCCGCCCGCCACCCGGCGGAACAGCAGGGTGGCGAGCAGGAACGCGAGCGCCACGACGCCGGCATAGACCGTCCGCACCTCCCCGGGAGTGACGCGCCCGTCCCCGGCGAACAGCGCCTCGGCGACCAGGGTGACTGGAAGGCCGAATGGCTTGGGCGCTCCCTGCGGGTAGCCGAAACTCAGGCAGCCCTCGCCCCCGGCGGTCCGCGTGTCGTGCAGACACTGCGCGTAGGCGGCGTCGCCGATCATCGACTGCGCGTGCGGCAACTGCCCCGGAAGCAGCTTGTAGGCGGCGAGCACGGCGCACAGCAAGACGGTCGCCAGCAGCCAGGTGGCCGCAGCGCCCATCCAGTCGCGCCCTCCGCGTCGCGTTTCCTCCACGCCCTCCCCCTTGCCGTCGCCCGTGGCGGTCAGCGCCCCAGGATGTCCACCGCCAGCCGCACCAGCGCCGCGCGCGAATAGCCCTGCTCCAGAAACTCGAGCCCTGCGGCGGAAACGCGCCGCCACTCCACGTCATCGCCCAGCAGCAGGTCGATGCGGTCGGCCATCTGGCGTGCGTCGTCGATGCCCGCCATGAACGCACCCGCGGCTCCCAGCCCCTGGACGCCAGTGGAGGTGGTTACGCAGGGCACCCCGTGCCTGAGCGCTTCGAGCACCTTGCCCTTCATGCCGCCTCCGAACCTCAAGGGCGCGATCGCGACCCGCGAACGCGCGTACCAGCGCTCGAGCTCGTCGTCGGTGACGAAGCCGGTCACCGCGACGTCGTCCCCGGCCAGCGCCAGGACCTCGTCGGTCGGACTGGATCCGACCAGGGCGAGGCGGACGCCGGGGCGGCGGGCGCGCAGCAGCGGCATCACCTCGCCCACGAACCAGACCGCGGCGTCGACGTTCGGCGGATGGCGGAAGCCCGCGACGAACAGGACGCCTTCGCGGCCCTGCATTGACACGCTGCCCGGCGCCGGCAGGTTCTCGTAGCCATACAGCGGCGCGGTCATGGCGCGGCCATGGGCGCCCTCATCGGCCAGCCAGCCCGTGACATGCCGCGTCTCGTCCACGGAGGGATAGACGATGACGTCGGCCGCCCTCCACATGCGGTGCTCCATCGCGCGCACGTGGTCGACGTCCTGCGCGGTGACGCCTTCCGGATCGACCTTCGCCTGTTCCAGCATGCGCAGGTGGTGGACGTCGTGGCCGTAATACACCAGTCGTGCGCGGGCGGCATGCGCGCGGACGGCGTCGATCACCTGCACCGACACGTGCGGCCGGCTCAGCACCACGGCGTCCAGCTGGTCTCCGTGGGCGGAGATCCAGTCCTCGAAGCGTCCACTCCACTCGTTGCCATAGAGCACCTCGATACCCATGCGCTGCAGCACCGGCGTGTAGGCCGGATGCCGGTGCAGGTTCTCCGGCCAGAACTTCACATTGCAGCCCAGCGACACCAGCACCTGCAGGAACTGGAACATCGCCTTCGATCCCGCGTCGCGGTCGGGCTCGGGAACGTAGTGGTCGACCACGAGGACGGTGCGCCGCCCGGCGCTGCGGTCGCGCGCCGCGAACACGTTCACCGCATTCGGGAAGTGCTCGCGCTCGAGCGCCGTCCGCCAGCGCTCGCGGAACTTGCCGGCATTCACAACCTGGAAGGCCTTCACCCCCGAGCCGGTGTCGGTACCGCTGGAAACACCCTCGTAGTGCACAACCACCGACTCCGGCTGCAGGTAGGTCTTCAGGCCCGCGGCGCGGATGCGAAACGCCAGGTCGGTGTCTTCGTAATACGCCGGCACATAGAGCTCATCGAAGCCACCGAGCCCGTCGAACACCGCCTTGCGCAGGAGGATCGATGCGCCGGACACATAGTCGGCCTCCTTGAGGTAGTTGTATTCCGGGCGCTCCGGATCATCCAGCCGGCCGTAGTTCCAGGCGCTTCCGTCCGACCACACGATGCCGCCGGCTTCCTGCAGGCGTCCGTCGGGATACACCAGCTTCGACCCCACCATGCCGGCATCGGGTCGCGCGTCGAAGACGTCCAGCAGCCGGTCCATCCAGTCCGGAGTGACCTCGGTATCGTTGTTGAGGAAGTGGACGAACTCGCCGCGCGCCAGCGAGGCGGCGTGATTGCAGGACCGCAGGAACCCGAGGTTGTGCGCGTTGACGTGGTATCGCAGCCCCGGCACGCCGGCCAGCAGCGCCATGTCCTCGTCGCCCGAGGCATCCTCGGCCACGATGATCTCGAACGCACAACCCGGCGGATGCCGCATGATCGAACGGAGGCACGTCACCGTGCATGCGAGGTTGCCGTAGGTCGGGATGACGATCGAGACCCGGGGATGGTTGAAGGCGGGAAACGCCAGTCCTTCCACCAGGGCAGCGGGCGCGAGGGCACGGCGGTCGCCGGACGGCACGGTGTCCGGCACGGTGTCCGGCGCGGCCACGCGCGGGGGCCTGCGCGAGGTCATCCTGGCCCGCGCGTTGCGCAGCGACTCGCGCACGCCTTGCCAGTCCCCCCGCAACAGACGGGCCGCGAACCGGAGCGGTCGCGTGAGCGTCCAGGAGCGGGACCCGATGAGCTGCGCCAGTTCGCTGGCAAGGGCGTTCGATCGCGCCGCCTGGGCGGATGCCGCATCGCGGGCACTGTCGCGCTCGAGATGCGCATCAACCAGTTCGGCCTGCTGTCGGGCGATCTGCGCGTTGGCCTGCCCGAGCTCGTGATCAAGCCTCAGCGCCCACGCCGTCTTCTCCTCGAGCTCGGCCTGGCTCTGCGCGATGCGTGCCCGCGCGTCCGCAAGCTCGCCGTCGAGCGCGAGCGCCCACGCCGTCTTCTCTTCGAGATCGGCCTGGCCCTGCGCGATGCGTGCCCGCGCGTCCGCAAGCTCGCCGTCGAGCGCGAGCGCCCACGCCGTCTTCTCCTCGAGATCGGCCTGCCCCTGCACGATGCGTGCCCGCGCGTCCGCAAGCTGGCCGTCGAGCGCGAGCGCCCACGCCGTCTTCTCCTCGAGATCGGCCTGGCTCCGGACGATCGTGGCACGGGCCGCGTCCAGCTCGGCGTCCAGCCGCCGGCTCCATTCCGAACGTTCGTCGCGCTCCGCTTCGAGCGCCGACTGGCGATGCCGGAGCGCCCGCCCCTCGGCCGTCCCCTCGGCAAGGGCGGCGGACAGGACCGTGCCGGTCGCGTCGGCCGGCACGCCGATGATGTCGTAGACCTCCGGCGCGTCAATCGTGAACCGGTCCACCTCGCGCCAGGTCACCGCGTCGAGCAGCAGCACGGTGCCGGTGGCAACCGCCGAAGCGGTCGCGACGTTCCGGCTCGCACTGAGACCCACGCAGACCAGCCCGGCGCCGAACAGCAGGCCACGCGTGTAGCCCTCGAACGCATGCCTGTGCACTTCGCGACCGCCGTCGAACGCACGTACCGCGCTGGACTCGGAATCGCAGAGCCACAGCAGGCCGTCATGGCTGACGAGCGAATGCGGCTGCGAAAGTCCATCCACCACGACGTCCTGAGTTTCCAGGTCGATCACCCGTCCCGCCCCGCGCGTGCGCCCCTTGTAACCACGATGGGTTTCGAACGCGCCGAAGATCGAAGCCAGCAGGCGGCCCCGGTGCATGACGATCGAGTTCACGTGGACCGAATCCGGCTCACCCGGCAAGCGCCAATGGCGCTCCTCGCCCAGCGCGGCATCGAGCCGGACGACGCTGTTGTCCATCGTCCGCACCACGTGCAATGCGCCCCCGATCCAGCGCAGGTCGTGCAGATCCCCGGGCCCGCCGCCCAGGTCGTGCACGCGCAGTCCCTCGCGAGCCGCGATGCGGATGAGGCTGGCGTCGGATGCCTGGCGCGCCCATGCGAACCCGCCCGGCATGGCCGTGATGCCAACCGTATCCACCACGCTGATGCAGCGCGCGGCCTTCTCACCCTGCCCGCGCAGGAAGAGCCCGCCACCGTTGGGCGCTGATACGAGGAGCTGCATGCCGGTGTCGCTCATGCCTGCTCCATCCTGGCACCGGGATCGACGCGGATATCACAGGCCAGGTCGACATAGCCGCTGGCGCGGGCCTGGTCGCCGAGCACGGTCAGGATCACGCCGTCGACGCGGCGGTCGAGGGCGACGATCTCGCCCCCACCTTCCACGTAACGCGAAACGCCCATCCCGAGGAAGTACTGCCCCGGGAGCAGGACGCACCGCATGTCGAAGGCCACGACCAGGACCTGGCCCGCGTCGCAGGCGTACAGCCCCTGCGCCGCCATGATCGTGTTGCTGCTGTAGACCTGCAGGCCGTCGACGGTGCGCACGTGCATGCCGAACACCAGGCGGTCGACCGCGGCCCGGAACACATAGCGCGCATGGACAGTGAACGGCGCACCCGGCGCGAGCACCGGGCCGGTCTCGGACCCGGAGACGATCATGAAATCGGCCAGCAGTGCGCGGCCGTCGCCCAGGCGCGTTTCGGCGCGGTTGTAGCCGGCGCGCGTCGCGAACAGGTCGCGGCTGCCCCCCGCCAGCAGCTGGGCCCTCGGGTCCCCGGCGGGGAGCAGGTCGTCCTTCGCGGCACCGGGCGCATCGTGGCCGGAATCCGCGGGTTGGCCCGCGACCAGGCGGGCGTCCACCGCTGCCGCGGCATCCATACCGTCCGGCCCGTGCGTGCCGAACAGGCACTTCATGTACTCGCGCACCGCCTGGCCGCAATCGCCATCGAACAGCATCCGGCCCTCTTCCAGCAGGATCGCGCGGTCGCAGAGCTGGACGAGCAGCCCGGTGGAATGGGTCACCAGCAGCAGGGTGCAGCCGCGCTCGCGCAATTGCTCGATGCGTCGGTAGCACTTGCGCTGGAAATAGACGTCGCCCACCGCGAGGGCCTCGTCGACGATCAGCACCTCCGGATCGGAATGCGCCGCGACCGCGAACGCGAGGCGCACGAACATGCCGCTGGAATAGGTCTTGACCGGCTGGTCGATGTGCTCGCCGATTTCCGCGAACGCCAGGATGTCATCCAGCCGGGCCTCGATCTCGCTCCGGGTGAGGCCGAGGATGCTGCCGTTGAGGAAGACGTTCTCGCGGCCGGTGAACTCCACGTTGAACCCGGCGCCAAGCTCCAGGAGGGCTGCCACGCGTCCACGCACCTCGACCGTGCCGGCGCTGGGTTGCAGCGTGCCGCAGACGACCTGCAGCAGCGTCGATTTCCCGGACCCGTTGCGCCCGACGATGCCGACGGCCTCGCCCCGGCGTACGTCGAAGCTGATGTTGCTGAGCGCCTGGAAGTCCGCGGCCCTGCGCGTCCCCGGGACCACCAGCTGCAGCAGCCGTTCGTGCGGACGGTCGAACACGGGATAGGACTTGGACACTCCACTGACGCGGATCGCGGGCTCAGAGGACATCGGCGAATCCCCGACTGGTGCGCTGGAACCACGCATGCGCCGCGAACATCGCGACAAGGCCTGCGAGAGCGAACAGGCCCAGCGCCGACCAGTCCGGCTGCCGCCCCCACAGCGCGACGTTGCGCGCCTGGTCGATGAAGAAGGTGAGCGGGTTGAGCTGGAACAGCAGCTGGTAGCGTTCAGGCACCGCCTGCACGGGCACGATGGCGGACGACAGGAAGAACATCGCCGTCGCCACCACCGGCGTCACCTGGGCGATGTCGCGCAGGTAGACGCCCAGCGACGACGTGACCCAGCACACGGCCACGGTGAGCATTGCAAGGGGCGCCAGCACCAACGGCAGCAGCAGCACCAAGGGCGACAGCTGGCGGTATACGAAGAAGCTGAGCAGGCAGAACACCAGCACGTTCATCGCCAGGTGGAACAGTGCCGACAGCGCCATGGTCCAAGGCAGGATGTCGAGCGGGAACACCACGCGTTTGACGTAGTTGGCGTTCTCCAGCATCAGCCTCGGCGAACGCGTGAAGCATTCAGCGAAGAAGCCGTGCACGAAGATGCCCACGAAGATCACCAGGCCGAACTCCGCGTGCGTGTCGCCAGCCTGCGGCCAACGTCCCTTCAGGATGCTGCCGAAGGCGACCGTGTAGACCACCAGCATCAGGAACGGGCTCAGCAACGACCACAGCATGCCGAAGCTCGCGCCGCGGTAGCGTCCGAGGATCTCGTTGCGGACCAGCTCCCGGGTCAGGTTCCGGTGTCGGCCGAAGGCCGCGAACGGATTGCGCGAACGCATCAGCTGCCCCGGCGCGCTGGAGGCCAACAGCGGCCCGCGGTCCACCATGTTCAGGCCTCCAGAAGTCGTCGTGATCCGGCGAAGTGTAGCAGCGGCCAACCGGCGGCCAGCGGCCCGGGCGATTCGCAGGGCGACTCCGCGCCCGCTAGAATCATCGCTTTCCGCCGCCCCACTCCAGTGCCCATGGCCAGACTCCAGCCTTGACCAGGAAAAAAGTACTCCTGGTGTTCGGCACGCGCCCCGAAGCCATCAAGATGGCCCCGGTGGTCCGTGCCCTCCAGCAGCACGACGCCATCCACCCGATCGTCGCGGTGACCGCACAGCATCGCGAAATGCTCGACCAGGTGCTGTCCCTCTTCGAGATCCGCCCCGACCACGACCTGGACGTGATGCGTCCGGGGCAGTCGCTCGATTCGCTGTTCGCAACGGTCCTTTGCCGCATAGGCGGGATCCTGCAGCAGGAAGCTCCGGCGATGCTGCTGGTACACGGCGATACCACCACGACCGCCGCATCCGCACTTGCGGGATTCCACAACCGGATCCCCGTCGGCCACGTCGAGGCCGGGTTGAGGACGGGCGATCTCCGCGCCCCCTGGCCCGAGGAAGGCAACAGACGCCTGGTCGCGCCATTCGCGGACATCCACTTCTGCCCTACCAGCCGTGCCGCCGGAAACCTCCTTGCGGAAGGCATCGATCCCGGCCGCATCCACGTGACCGGCAACACGGTGATCGACGCCGTACTCGACGCCAACGCCCGCATCGCGGCGAGCCCTGCCCTCCAGGCCGCGCTGGCCAGGCAATTCGACTGGCTCGCCCCGTCTTCGCGGCTGGTGCTTGTGACGGGCCACAGGCGCGAGAGTTTCGGGCACGGACTCCGGCAGGTCTGCAAGGCGCTGCTGGCGCTGGCGGAGCGCCAGGATGTGCAGATCGTCTACCCCGTCCACCTGAACCCTGCAGTCCGCGGGCCCGTGACCGCACTCCTGGGCACGCACCCACGCATCCACCTGCTGCCACCCCAGGAATACCTCCCCTTCATCGAGCTCATGCGGCGCGCGTCCCTGGTCATCACGGATTCGGGAGGCATCCAGGAGGAGGCACCGGCACTGGGCAAGCCGGTGCTGGTCACCCGGGATACCACCGAGCGCACCGAAGCCCTGGAGCAGGGGACGGTCAAGCTGGTCGGGACGGAGGTCGAACGGATCGTCGGGAGCGCCAATGAGGTCCTCGACCGCGGCTTCCCGGCAGGCGGCCTCCAATCATCGCCATATGGCGACGGGACCGCGGCGCGTCGCATCGCTGCCCTGGTCGCGGACTTCTGAGGATCGCCCCGGTCAGGGGCCGGCCGGGCTGTCCGCCGCGTCGACCAGCGCCCTGCACTCCATGCCTATCCGCATCAGGCAGTCGCGATCGAAATGGCGTGGATCGGCGGTCGCGCATCCGTACCGCGCATCACTCAGGTCCACCAGCCTGACGGACGCATGGCGATCCGCAACCCGCCTCCAGATCCGGTTCAAGGCCGCGAACCGGGCCTGCGTGACCCCCTGCTTGGGCCGCTCGTCCTCGAATACTTCCGGCGGCAGGATCACCGCCAGCATGCCGTCCCGGCTCTCGACGTGCCTGGCAAGCGCGAGGCATGCATCCTCGAACGTCTGCTGGCTTGGCGGGGCGGTCCAGTAGCGGTGGTCGTAGTCGTTGAATGCACCGTACACGAGCATCCTGGCTTCGCAGGGCAGGTTGCCCGCCAGCACGTCTTCGAGCTTGAACACCCTCGGCCAGTTGTCGAACCGGGTGCCGGGCGTCGCCATGTAGTGCGCGATCGCCCCGGACTGGCAGTTGGCCATGACCCGCACCCGCGGTTCGCCATCCTCCACTCCGAGCCGTGCCAGGACGCTCTTGAATTCCTCGTCCTCCGGCTGCACCAGCGTGATCCAGGGCGGCATCTTCGCGTCCACCGGCAGCTTCATCCCGCGGAAGGTCTTGCTGAGCACGAAGGCGACGGCATTTTCAACGCCCATGTTCATGGTCCTGCAGGAGAAGAGGAAATGCTTCAGAAGCACCTTCCTCTCCACCGCCGCGAATCCCACCAGGCCATAGTCGCCGTACCGGTCCCAGACGAACACCGAGTACGTTTCATTGCTTGCAACGTCGATCACGTACTCGGGGATGCTCCCGGCCGCGACCCGCGACCTGGTGAAGTTCAGCTGGTTCGTGCGATTGACCAGCTCCTCGATCCGGGAGGCGAACGCAAGGTTGTCGGTCCTTCGCACGAGCGCCATCCGGATCCCGCACGACGCGAGGAACTCCTCGTTGCTGCCCGCACTCGCCTCCCGGTCGCCGATCTTGCGCTCCAGCATCCGGTACTGCTCGACGCGCGACTTGTTCACGCCCTGCAGGGATTCGACCAGTTCGCGAAGGAACGCGTCGCACGCGTCCTCCCTGGCATCGATGACGCGGATTCCCGGGTTGAAGTGCGCGACTTCGCCGAGATTCACCGGGTTGTCGTCGATGAAGGCGACATCCGGTGCCCTCAGCTGCATGTCCTGCAGGAGCTGCCTGACCAGCTCCCCCTTGGGGAGGAACCTGATGACCGGAAACACGAAGTCGTCCCACAGCCCGAGCTCGACCAGCTTGGCCTTCGCCACTTCGGGATCGTTCTTGGAGCAGATCGCATTCACGACGCCGCGGCGGTTCAGCTCGCGGATCGCAGCGACGCGGTCGCCATGCGGTTCCACGGCGTCGCCTTCCGCAAGCGTTCCCGCCCAGAGCGTATCGTCCAGATCCCAGATCACCAACTTAACCATGCTCTTCCCTGCTGACAGAATCATCGGAGTTCAAGGCCTGCTCGAGCGACCGGGACAGCTTCTCGCCCACCAGGTCCATGAACGTCGCGGTCGGCTGGTTGCTGTCCCGGTACACGAGCACCTTGTCCTGGACGGGCGCGCACCACCCCTCGGGACAGAAGACGTCGCTGACGCTGATCCCCCGGGCCCGCCCGGCCCTGACCAGATGGTCCACGGGGCCCAGCGGCACGACCTGGTCCACCGGCCTGCCGCAATCCTCGATGCCATGATCCCGGACGCAGCGGGGAACATCCACCTCGAACCAGGGTGCCCCGGTGATGCCAAGTATCTTCACGCCCCGCGCGTGCAGGCCGTCCGTATAGGCGGCGACGCCACGACCAAGCGCCTGCCCGGCATCACCGGGAAGCTCGCCCGCCCGACGACGGTACATCGGTGACTGCGTGATGAAGATCGCGGCCGGCGGCTTCTCCTCCAGGATCGCCTTGACCTCCCGCGACCATCGCGAACAGCCGGAATACGTCGCCTTCAATACCCGGTGATGGATGTCTTCCGCACCGAACAGGCAGCTGTCCTTGAAGTACGTCACCACCCGCAATCCAAGCCTCTCGGCCAGCAACTCGAAGGCGGGCATGTAGTTGGCGCCCGTCGCATCCCCGACGACCGCGACATGCGTTCCGTCTTCGGGACCGAACTCGCACGTCTTGACGGACTCCACCCTTGAGGAGCGCACGCAGCCCTCGGACAGGAACCGCGGCCTGTCCGCCGCTGCATTGAAGGGGTCCGGGGAAAACCCGAAGCTGGGCGCGGCAACAGACACACGGGCCACGTCCAGCCCCAGTCGGTCGTACAGCGGCTGTGCGAGCGTTTGCGCGAACGTGCCCGTCAGGTGGTGTGCATCACGATAGACAAACACGTTTCCGACGACCGCGGGGCACGCCCCATCGCGACACAGCAGGTCGGTGAAGTCCAGCAAAGGGAAGCCCGACATCGAGGCCAACCGCACCATGGCGTCCTCTCCGAGCGCTGCATCGGCATCGTCCGTGCATTCGCGGAAAGGTGCAGCGGCCGTGGATGCGCAGTTCGGAACCACGGTGGGCTGCCACGGCGTGGGCCGGATGATGCGGATGGGCGTGCCGTCCCTGGCGACGGGATGCCAGGTATCGAACAGCCCCCTGGCAAGCGCCCCCGCGCTACGCTCCGGCGGCTGGTCACGAAGCTCGTACAGGCGGTGCTTGGGAGACTGGCTCAGGATCACATAGTCGAAATCCCCCTTGCGGACGTAGTCGACCACGTTGTCGGTCCAGCGCACACAGGAGGTGTACGGGCGCTCGGATGTCATGGCCGACACTTCCAGGCCCGATGGCGAGCACGAGGTCTTGGTCAATCCTTCGATGTAGAGATCGTGGGTCTCCGCAAGAGCCTCGAAGGCCGGCAGCCAATGCACCGCATGCGAATCTCCGACGACTGCGACCCGGGTGCCTGCAGTCCGATTCCCATAGGAGCAGACCTTGACCTCGCTGCCTCCCCCATTCTGGATGCAGCCCTGTCCGTAGGCAGCGGCAACATCCCGCGGTACGGCCGCCAGTGCCGGCACGAATGGAACGTCCGGAACGGGCTGCCGCCCTTCCCCGTACCAGGCAAGCGCTCCCGGGTGCGTCGCTTCGGATGCCAGGCCAGCCGGCCCCTGGGGAGCCGTGGGGCCGCCAACCAGGACGGCTGCCGTCGCGAACGCCAGCGAGGCCAGTGCATACCTGCCCAGGACGAGCGGCCGTCGCCCCGTTGCCGCATGCCGGAACCTGTCTTCGATGAAGCGCCTGGAGAGTTCGGCGAGGAGCAGCGAGACCAGGACAACCGCGATACCGGCCATCGGCCCGACGGCATCCTCCCCCCCGAGGTGCCTGGCCAACATGATCACCGGCCAGTGCCACAGGTACAGCGAATAGGAGATGTCCCCCAGCCAGGTGGCCGGTCGCGACCCCAGCCATCGGGTCGTGAACGACTCCGGGAACGCCCTGCCACCCATGATCGCCAGCGCGGCGCCCAGCGTCGGCGCCAGGGCGGCCGCGCCGGGATAGACCGTGTCGCCCGAGAAGGACAAGGCCGCGAAGAGAATCAGGAGCAGGCCCAGCAGCAACTCCGCCGCCCCGAGGCGGAGGCCGGGCCACAGCGCGATCATTCCACCCGCGGCCAGCTGCCACACCCGGGTATGGGTCGTGAAGTACGCGGACGGATCACCCGCGTATCCGGCTTGGAGCGCGCACCCCAGCGAAACGGCCACGACAAGGCCGAAAGCGACCGAGAGCGTTCTCCGGATGCTGCCGGCCTTCCGCCACCGGACCGCCAGCAGGATCAGGAACGGCCAGGCGATGTAGAACTGTTCCTCGATCGACAGGGACCAGTAGTGCTGCACCGGGCTGGCCACGCCGTCGGCAGCCAGGTAGTCCACCGACTTCGACGCGAGGACCCAGTTCTCGAGGTAGACCGCCGCCGCGGCGAACTCGATCCGCAGCGGCTTCCAGATCAGCTCGGGCAGCAGCAGCGAGAACGCCAGGAACGAGACCACCAGCACCGACAGCGCAGCGGGCAGCAGGCGCCGTGCGCGACGCACGTAGAAATCCAGCAGCTGGATCGTGCCCGTCCGCTCGACCTCCCTGAGCAGCAGGGAGGTGATCAGGAACCCGGAGATCACGAAGAAGACATCGACCCCCACGTACCCGCCAGGAACGAACGCGGGCCAGACGTGATAGAGGAGCACCAGGCCGACGGCAATGGCGCGCATCCCCTGGATATCCGCTCGAAAACCCTGCTTTCCCACGCTCATCTCTGATCTCTGAATATGTGGCCGCCCCGAACTCCGCGCCCGGTCGCATGCGGCGGCGGAACCGGTCGCCAGTGGCATCCGCGCGCTGGAACCACCTTGCCGCGGTCAGGACAGCCGGGACGGACCGGAGTCAATCCGGTGCGTTCGAAAGCACGGTGAGCGCAACCGTCCGTGGTCCCAGGGATACCGGCTCGGCAAGTTGGACGCATGCCAGATCGCGCCAGCATCCGATGATCTCCGCTTCATCCGGGCGCCCTGCATCGTCGATCACCAGCACGCTGCCTTGCCGGAGACGTCCGGCAAGCGCTGGAAGCGCGGGGAAGCGCGCCCGCTCGCCCAGGGCGGCGGGCGGACCGTCCACGATGAGGACATCGATCGTCTCCGGCAGCGCCGCATCGGCCAGCGAATACCATGGGTAGACTTCGTCCGCCACTTCGACGTCGACGATCGGAGCATGGTGGACCTGCGCCCATGCCTGCAGTCCTTCGCGCTCCAGGGCACGCCGCGTGGCTTCGGCGTACTGCCATTCGTGGTCCAGCGAATCCACGCGGCCCGCTCCCATGCTTTTCAGCATGCGCGCGATCCACACCGTGGACGTTCCACTTCCCAGTTCGACGACGCGCGGACCGGACCACTGCGAGATGACGTCCAGGAGCGCGTGGACCGCCACCGGCTCCATCGCCCACCCCCCAAGCAGAGGGGAAAGCCCGGCGCCCGGAAGCGCATGGAGCTGCATGAGCGCCTCCACGGATCGCGTCACTCCGCCGGATGCATCGTTGACCGCCTTCTCGAGGTTGCGCCGCAGCCGGCTCTCCACCGGCTGATGTTCCGCGATCTCCTTGCTGATCCTGAGCACGTTGCGCCCGACCCGGAGCGAGGTCTGCACATCCAGGCCCTGGGCACCCAGCAATTCGCCATGCTCAGCCACCAGGCCCTGGAGATCCGCGAGCTGCCGGCTGATGTCGCGCTGGTCGACGCGCCTCGCCGCACTGTCTTCCGCCCTCGCAGCGGCGGCGCTGCGGACCACGTCCTGGATCCGCCCGGCGAGCGCCCCTTCGATGCCCGCCAGGCGCGAAACCGCGGTCTCCAGGCGTCCGGAGGACTGCCTGAGCGCCGCCATGCCCTGCAGCGCGGCTTCGGCCCTGGCCAGTGCCTCCAGGCTCCGCTCCTGCTGTCCGATCACATGCCGCATCTGGCGGGAAAGCATGTAGCCGACGAGCGCAAGGCCTGCGACCAGGAAGACGATGGCGGCCGCCGCCAGCAGCGGGAGCGCGAGGACTGCTCCTGCCAGCAGGGCGACGGCCCCGATTGCCAGCAGCCCGAGCGCGCATACGCGCCACGCGTTCATGCGTGTCCGCCTGCAGACCCGCGCAGCGCGGCACGGTGGGCCTCGATCTCGGCCCGCTCTTCTTCGGTGACGCCAAGCCGTGGCGCCAACCTGGAATACGGCCTGCCGAAGCGGGCCGATCGATCCGCCACGATTCCGTCCAGCGGGGCCCACAGGACTTCCTTCCAGGGCGCAACGCTCCGGATGGCGTCGGTCTGGACGCTGTCGTTCCTGCGGAATTCCCTGAACAGCGTGGTTTCCTCCACGCCCTGCACCGTCAGCCACTCGACCGGCCTCTCGATCGCGACCAGGGTGACCCGCCGCTTCCGGGCTTCCACCGCGAACCAGACGTCGGCCATGCCTGACTGCCTGAACCAGGCCAGCTCCGGCCTGATCGCACTGGTATGGAATGCCGTGGTGCCCGTGCCCAACTGGTTCACCACGGTGTCCTGCTTCATTTCCTCTTCGAAATGGATGAGCGTGCGGCCCGCGAAGAAGGACTTGATCGGCTTCGCGTAGATCGTGCCGTGCAAGCCCACCACGACCTTGCGGTCGTAGAACTCGATCTTGCGGATCAGGGTCTGTACGTAGTCGTGTGGATAGACGAGATCATCGTCGACTGTGATGACGTAGCCATCCCGGACCCGGTCCATGAAGAAGAACTTTCCGTTGTCCCGGAGATCCGTGCCCCCCACCTCGACGGTGATGCGGGAATGCTTCAGGAATTCGGGGACGTCATCCTTCGAGTATTCGTTGAGATAGACATAGAGGTGGTCGACCTGCGGCAGGATGCTCTCGACGACCACCTTCAGCTTGTCCCTCCGCGGGGGATACGAAGCCAGACAGGCCGTGATGAAATTTCCGTCGTACTCGCCCGTTCCGATCCGCAGCTTCCCGAACGCGGGGAACGGCCTGCGCACCACCGGGAAAGGCACGTAGGGCCGCAGGCCCTTTTCGTCCAGGAAGGAATGCCAGCGCTCGCACATTGCGGCGTAATGCCTGCGCTGCGGCGAGAGGAACGACTGTACTTCCGTACGCTCCTGCTTGAAGTTGATGGCGTTGTCCGGGTCCGACGTCAGCGACCCGTCGCGCAGGAGCGCGACGTAAAGCGGCTTCTTGACGTTCACCTCGGCTTCCCGCCCGTAGCTGCGCCGGATGCGCCTGAGGAACTCGTCGTCCGCGGACGTGCGGACGCTGTCGAAGTAACCGATCTCGTCGAAGACCGGGCGCTTGACCATCTGGCTGATGTACGCCACCCGCTCCACGACCCCGTTGATCTCGATGATCGTCCCGCTCTCGTCCTTGCGGACGTGGTTGCAGGTGCTGACGACCCGCCCCACGTGGTTGAGCGCGGCAAACTGCGCCGCCAGGCGCCCGGGCTCCGAAATGTCGTCGCTGTCCATGAAGGTGACGACCTCGCCGCGCGACCGGGTGATCCCGAAATTCTTGCTCCAGTAGGTGCCGCGATTGACGCCGAGGCAGAACACCTGGAGGCGCGGATCCTCGTTCGCGATCCGTTCGAGCACCGCGCGCGTATCGTCGGTGCTGCAATCGTCGACGGCGATCAGCTCGAGGTTGCGCCACGTCTGTCCGAGGATCGACCTCGCGGCCTGCTCGACGTACGCGCCGGTGTTGTAGCACGTCATCACCACGCTGATGAGCGGCTCGCCCTCGTAGGTCACCGCCGGTGCGCCGAGCGGCTCCTTGGGCCTCGACATGTATGGAACGCCGGCGATGCGGACCGACTTGTGCGGCGGCAAACCGTTCTGGTCGACGGGGTTCGGGGCCGGCGGCCGCCCTGCCGGCACCGGACCCGCCACCGCCGTGGAGGGGGCATGCCCGGACACCTGCCGGCCCCGCAGGCCGCCCCTCAACAGACCCACGGCCTGCCCGATCCCGGCGATGCGCCGGAGAAAGCTGAATATCGTTCCGTTGAGCAGGGCCTCGTGGCGCTGCTCAACGACGGTCACGCGTGATCGCATTTCGACCGCCAGCTGCCTGACCGTCTTCTCCTGCGCCGCGATCAGCTTCCTGCAACGGTCATCCAGTCGCAGGAGCTCGGCCCGCAGGACCTCGAGGTCGCCGTCATCCGTTCCCGGCATCGCGTCCGCTGGCCCGCCGACAGGCAGGTCGACGCCGCCGACGGACGCACGCGCTTCCGCCTGTGTCACCAGGACGGCATCGAGTGCCGCCAGCGCTTCGCCTGCAACGTCCGGCTCAAGCCGCCCCAGCAGCTGGCGGAGGTGCTCCAGCCCCAGCGTGACGGCTTCCAGCTGGTCATCAATGGTTTTCGACGAGGCCACGTCCATCTCCAGACAGATTCGTTGTTCGACAGCCAATCCACGCATCGGCCGCCGTTGGGGACACCTCCACGCCGGAGGCGACGTCCATGCTCCACGTATGATGGTCCGGAGCGGAATAGCGGATGCATGCGTAACCCGGCACGTTCACCGACACCAGCCGCAATCCGTCCCGCCGCGCCCTGAGCAGGAATTCGGAATCGACGCCCCGGGGAAGGTCCGGATCGAAGCCGGGTATCCGGCCGGGGATGTTCCGGGCCACCAGCGTCGCACCGCACATGTGTCCGGTCGGGTCCAGGTCCTCGATGTAGACGTTCGACCGCGCGGCGCGCTCCTCGTCGAAGAACCATCGCGCCCCTTTCCTGGTGAGCAGCAGGGGGCGCGCAAGGACGTCCGCATCCGTGTCGAACAGCAGCCTGACGCCATCCTCGACGTAGTCCGGCCCGTAGACATCATCGTCGTCGATCTTCATCCAGACGGCGCCGGAAGACGCGGCGATGCCCAGGTTCAGGCACTCTCCCAGGCTCGCACGGGCCGGGGCTTCGATGACCTCGACCCTGAGCCCGGGCCGCGCCGGAACCGCGTCCCCCAAGGAAAACCCGTGGCATACGAGGACGATCTCGATATCGGGATAGCCCTGCTGGCAGAGCATTTCCACCGCCCTGGGCACGAAGTCCGGCCGCTTGCTCGCAAGGATGCAGGTCACCAGCGGCAGCTCGCGGCGCTCGCCGGCCACCACCGAAGTCCAGTCGAAGAAGGTGTCCTGCAGACGTCGCCTCACCTGCCGGGATGACGCCCAGCCGTCGACGATCCCGCCCAGGGTCGCGTCGCCGTTTCCCGGGGCCTGGAGCAGGCCGGCGATGTCCTGCCCCGGCGCTTCGATGCTGAGAAGCCGGGGCAGGATCTTCGAATCCAGGACCGGCACCTCCAGCTCCAGCTGGCGTCCGTCCTGCCCGACCAGGCAGGAGCCAGGCAGATCGGAGAGGGACGCCGCGTCCGCTGCAGCGGGGAACACGACGCGTGCGCGGCGCAGCGGCGCAGCGGTTTCGCGAAGCAGCTGGGGTGCCACCGGATGGTACAGCCGCGTCGGGAGGAACCCGCGCTCGAACTCCTCGTCAAGCACCAGCAGCTGCGCACCGCATCGGCGTGCGCATGCCGCCGCAATCTCCACGCGGCTCCGGTGTGCGATCACATGCTCGACCGGCAGGTCGCCGCCAGCGCGCCCGAACAGTCTCCCGAGCTGGCTTTCAAGCCCACGCCCGATCCGCTCCGGGCCGAAGAAGGCGATCGGACCCTCGGCGGCCGCCCGCCGATACGGCTCGTCCCAGAGAGCCAACGCCTCCACCCCGTAACAGAAGGGGGCGCAGTCGAACCCGCTGCCACCGTGCTCGCGGAGGAGTGCAGGAGGAACAGGCCCCGCCGTCCAGCGCCGGCCGGCATCCCGCGGCTTCGAAACGCCACGCAGGCGGGCACCGAGCGTCCGCAGCGGCCCGGTCAGTCGCCAGGAGCTGCTCGCATACACGTCCGAAAGCTCTTCTTCCAACTGATAGCGCCTGACGCGATGTGTCGCCAGCGCACGCATGCGCGCCGCCAGGAGATCCGTGGCGTCTCCGCCAGCACGGCCACCCGGGAACGCGCGGAACCATTCCATCAAGACGCCTTCGCGAGGGCGATCTGCGTGTTCTGGCGACGCGTCCGCTCGCGGTAGACACCGATCACGCGCGAAAGGGAGCCCGCCGCCTTCACCTGCCCGCCCTCCAGCAGGATCGCGCGATTGCACACCGCCCGCGCCATCCTGATGCTGTGGGTCGCGATCACGACGATTTCGGCGCCGCCGACCCGGCTGGTCAACCGTTCCCCGGCACGCTCGAGGAACGCCGCGTCTCCCGTGCTCAACCACTCGTCCATGATCATCACGTCGTTCTGGAACGCGGTGGAGATGGAGAATCCGAGGCGCATCCGCTGGCCGGACGACAGCGTCTTCAACCGGTGCGAGGCTTTGCTCTCCAGGCCGGCGAAGTCGAGGATCTCCGGCACGTTCCGCCTGATCTCCGCGAGCCGGATCCCCATCGAAGAGCATCTCAGCAGCACGTTCTCGACGACGGTTGCCTCGCCGTTGAATCCCAGGTTGATGTTCATCAGGGCCTGCCGGCTGCCGGTGACCTGGACGCGGCCACGCGTGGGGCGATACGCCCCCGTCAGGATCTGCAGCAGCGTCGACTTCCCCGCCCCGTTCTGGCCCAGCACCGCGATGCGGTCGCCATCCGCGGCCTCGAAGCTGATGTCGTCCAGCAGGGTCGCCAGGCGCCTTTCCGGACGCGAAAACGCGGCCCTCCTGAGCACCTGCCCCCATCCGGACACGTCCGAATGGCGCTGCACGTAAAGCGGGACGTCGAGCCCGACGTTCTCCAAGCGGATGTGTGCCATGGTCAGATCCAGATCGGCACGAAGCGTGCGTATCGCCGGTAGACCAGCGCCGCAGCCGCGGTGGTGAACGCCGTGAACAGCGCCACGAACGCGACACTGGTGCCCGCCACCTGCCGCCCGAGGACCGGGCCCCGGACGATCTCCAGGAAATGGTAGACCGGGTTGGCCATCACCAGCGCGCTTCTCGCGCTGCCGGCCGGAAGGCTGTCGGGATACCAGAGGATGGGCGTCAGCAGGAAGCCGAAAATGAAAACGCTGGTCGTGAGCTCGTGGAAGTCCGGAAAACGCGCCCCCACCAGGGCGAGCACGATGGCGAGGCAGAACAGGTTCCACATGAACAGCGCCAGCCCGGCGATCGTCACCGGGAGGCCCTGTACGACGAAGTCGGGAGAGCAGGCCAGCACGATGCCCAGGACGATGCAGGCGGCCACCAGGTGGAACGCCGCCTTCGAGATCGACTTCAGCACGTAATCCGTGAGGCGGACCCGCCCGTCCATGATGAACGCCCTGCTCGACAGCATCACCGTGGACGCCTCGTTCATCACCTGGGTGACGAACCTCCAGAGCGTGTACCCCATTCCCATGTAGGGCATGAAGGACAGTGGCGGGCGCCCGATGATCCCCGCGTAGAAGTAGCCCAGCACGCAGAACGTCGCGACCGGCGGCAGCAGCACCCAGAAGATCCCGACCGCCGACCGGCGGTACTTGGAGACGATCTCGAGCCATGCCGCCAGCAGCCAGAACTCATGGTTCTTCAGGCTCTCGCGCGCATCGCGATAGAACGAGTCAGTGCGCAGCGAGCTGTCGCTCGACGTCTTTGCCATCATCCGGCCCATGGTTCACGGCGTTCGCAGGGCCACGTCGAGGTCGTCCTGCAGATCCGCGAGCGTTTCGACTCCCACGCTCAACCTCACCAGGTTGTCCGTGATCCCGAGGCGGGCGCGGATGTCCGCAGGCACCGAGGCGTGCGTCATGATCGCGGGATGGTTCACCAGGCTCTCGACGCCGCCCAGGGACTCCGCCAGCGCGAACAGCGCAGTGCGCTCACAGAAGCGCTTCGCCGCTTCCGGCCCGCCCTTGAGGTAGATCGAGACCATGCCGCCGAAGCCGTCCATCTGACGGGCCGCCAGCGCATGCTGCGGATGCGAGGCCAGGCCCGGGTACACCACTTTCTCGATCGCCGGATGCGCCTCCAGCCACTCCGCCAGCGCCATGGCGTTCTCGCAGTGCGCCTTCATCCGGAGATGCAGGGTCTTCAGGCCGCGCAGGGCGAGGAACGAATCGAAGGGCCCCTGGACCCCGCCGATGGAGTTCTGCAGGAACGCCACCTTCTCGGCCAGCTCCGGGTTGTCGCCGACCACGGCGATTCCACCCACGATGTCGGAATGGCCGTTGAGATACTTGGTGGCCGAATGCACCACGATGTCCGCGCCCAGCTCGAGCGGACGCTGGATGACGGGTGAGCAGAACGTATTGTCGACCACCACCAGCAGGCCGTGCCGGCGGGCAATCGCCGCGATCTGTGCGATGTCCACCAGCTTGAGCAGCGGATTGGTCGGGGTCTCGATCCAGACCATCTTCGTTTCGGGCCGGATCGCGGCCTCGAACGCCGCCGGATCGGCCATGTCCACCCAGCTGGCATCCAGTCCGGCGCTGCGGCGACGCACGCGCTCGAACAGGCGGTAGGTACCGCCGTAGACATCGTCGGTGGCGATCACATGGCTGCCGGCGTCCAGTAGCTCGAGGATGGTCGAGCTCGCCGCCAGCCCCGAGGCGAACGCGAAGCCGCGGCTGCCTCCCTCGAGCTCGGCCACGCAGCGTTCGTAGGCGAAGCGGGTCGGGTTGTGGCTGCGCGAATACTCGAAGCCCTGGTGCTCCCCGGGACTGGATTGCACATAGGTAGAGGTCGCGTAGATCGGCGTCATCACCGCGCCAGTGGCCGGATCCGGGGCCTGGCCGGCGTGGATCGCCAGCGTGCCCAATCCTTGTCTCGTCGCCTTGCCGGAGTTGCCCATGCGTCTGCCTGCGATCCAGTGAACCGAACCCGTCATTCTACCACTCTGCCCGGGCGTCCCCGGCGGGTCGCCCGCATACCTCCATGAGGACACGCTCCACCCGCCGGGCCAGCGCCGTCCAGCCCCATGCCGCCACCGGCCCCGGAGCCAGGTCGAATTCCTGCCCCAGCCGCCCGGCACGGACCAGGCCCGCGAGCCCGTTGACGGCCGCGGTGACCGCATCGCGCTCGCCTGCGCAGGCCACGCCCCGCCGCAGCTGCCCCAGCAATTCACCCACGGCGTCCCCCTCGCTCGCCTGCAGATGCAGGATCGGCCGGCACGCGCCGAAATACTCGTAGACCTTGCCCGGTATCTGGGCAGGGTCGGCATTGGCGATGTTCACCAGCACGTCGGCGTCGCGCTGCAGGTCGAGCAGGCGACGATGCGGCACCCGCCCGAGCAGGCGCAGCTGGCCCGGATGCGCGGCAGCGAGATGCACCAGCCATCCAGGCACGTTGCCGGACGCGATGTTCAGCCGGACGCCGCGGGTCTGCAGCACGCCCTCCACCAGCGGACCCGGATCGCGGAAGACATAGAAGCTGCCGGCATACAGCAACTCGACCGGCCCCTCGTTCCGCTGCGCGCGCTGCGCCATTGGCACGGCGCCGAGGCGGTCGTCGAAGCCCTGCGGCACGACGCTCACCGGGACCGCATCACCGTGGCGCTGGCGCATGAGCTCGCGGGTCTCGACGGTCGTGACCAGGACATGGTCGGCCCCGCGCAGGGCCTTGCGCTCCAGGGCGAGCGCCTTCCTGCGCCAGCGCGTCGGCGTATAGGGCGCCAGCACGGGATCTCCCAGGTCGGCTACCCAGCTCAGCCCCCGCGACTTCGCCCGCAAGCCCAGCAGGAGCGTGGTCGCCGGCTCGTGCGAGGTGAGCACGACATCCGGATGCAACCGGTCCAGGAGTCCCGGCAAGGCGCGCCTGGCCGGTCGCGCCCATTCGCCGCGAAGGTCGGGGAAAAGCAGCCACGACACCGCGTCCTGGAAGCCCTCCATCAGCTTCCCCTTCCAGTTCAGCCGCGGCGGCTCCACTGGCCCGAGGTCCGCGAATGCATCGCCCACGACGGCGCCGTCGTCGGCCGAGGCCATTCCGCCCACCGTATCCACCGGCCTTCGGCGCTCCAGCTTCGCCAGCAGTCCGCGCACCCATCCCGGGTGGATCCTGTGCACCTGCAGCCCGGCCTCCGGCGCCGGCAGCCCCCCCGCCCCTTCGTCACCGATATCCGGCGCAAGGACGTGGACGTCGTGCCCCGCCGCGGCCAATCGATTGGCGAGATAGGCCCAGCGCAGCGACTGTGGCGACGGACTCGGCGGAAACTCGTAGGCGATCAACAGGATGCGGAGCCTGCGAGTGTCGCGCTCGCCGTCGCCTTTCACTGCACCCGCCTCCGCAGCCAGTTCAGCAGGTCGATGCGGGTGATCAGGCCGAGGAAACGGTCGCCGTCCATGATGATCGCCACCTTGCCGGCATCGAACACCGGCAGCAGCGATTCCACCGTCGACTTCACGTCGAGGACCTCGAGCTTGCTGACCATCGCCGTCGACACCGGGTCGCGGAAGCGCTCCTCGTTGCCGTACACGTGCATCAGCACGTCGGACTCGTCGAGGATGCCGGCCAGGCGCTCGCCATCCATCACCGGCAGCTGCGAGATCTCGTACAGCTTCATGCGCTGGTAGGCGGTGACCAGCAGGTCGTCCGGGCCCACCACCACGGTGTCCTTCTGGCTGTAGGGCCGCAGGATCAGGTCGCGCAGGTCGCCGTGCTGCTCGCGCTCGATGAAGCCGTTGTCGAGCATCCAGTAGTCGTTGTACATCTTCGACAGGTACTTGTTGCCCGTGTCGCAGACGAACACCAGCACCTTCTTCGGCGTGGCCTGCTCGCGGCAGTACTTCAGCGCGGCGGCCAGCAGGGTGCCGGTGGACGAGCCGCCGAGGATGCCCTCCTTCGCCAGCAGCTCGCGCGCCGCGAGGAAGCTCTCGCGGTCGCTGATGGCGTAGGCCTTCTTCACCCGGCTGAAGTCCGAGATCGACGGCAGGAAATCCTCGCCGATGCCCTCGACCATCCAGCTGCCGGACTTCTCGCTCAGCGTGCCCTCGTTGATGTACTCGGCGAGGATCGAGCCGACCGGATCGGCCAGCACCATTTCCACGTCCGGGGCGCTCACGGCGAAGCATCGCGACAGGCCGGACATGGTGCCGGAGCTGCCGCAGCCGAACACCACCGCGTCCACGCCGCCGACCTCGGCCATCTGGCGCAGGATCTCCGGCCCGGTGCCGGACTCGTGCGCGGCCGGGTTGTCCGGGTTGCCGAACTGGTTGATGAAGTAGGCACCGGGCGTCTCGCTGGCGATGCGCGCGGCGAGGTCCTGGTAGTAGTCGGGATGGCCCTTGGCGACGTCGGACCGGGTCAGCACCACCTCGGCGCCCATGGCCTTGAGGTTGAAGATCTTCTCCCGGCTCATCTTGTCCGGGACCACGAGGATCAGCCTGTAGCCCTTCTGCTGCGCGACCAGGGCCAGGCCGATGCCGGTGTTGCCGGCGGTGCCCTCGACCAGGGTGTCACCCGGCTTGATGTCGCCGCGCCGCTCGGCCGCCTCGATCATGCTCATGCCGATGCGGTCCTTGATCGACCCGCCCGGGTTCTGGCTCTCGAGCTTGAAGTACAGCTCGCAGACGCCGGCGTCGAGGTGGCGGGCCCGGACGATGGGCGTGTTGGCGATGAGTCCGAGGACGGAGTCGTGGATGGGCATGCGGCACTGCCTGTCGGGCGGGGAGAGGCTGCGATTATCGCATCGCCGCAGCAACCCGGCCCGACTGCCCGGGTGGTGGCGCGGGCGGCGGCGACCGACGAGGATGGCGCCGCCGCCCGCGACAGCCGGTGCTGTCACGTGGGGGTGGGGGAAACGGGAATCAGTGGGCCAGCGCCTGGTACATCACCGACAGGCGGTCCTTGGCGGCAAGTTTCTCGCGCTTCATCCGCGCAAGCGTCGTGTCGTCGATCGGCAGCACGCCGAGCTCGGCGTCGAGCACCTTCTTGTCGAGCTCCTTGTGGTGGTGGTAGAGCTGCCTGAACTCGGGGTTGGCCTTGAACAGCGCGTCGAGTTCCGCCTGGGGTTGCCCTTCGAACATGGAGACCTCCTTCGAACTGGGCCCGCGCATGCGTGCCGCGCGGGCATGCAAAAACGCCCCGGGCCTTGCGGCACGGGGCGCATCGTGGGGGATGGCGTGCGACGGGCTCCAGACACCCTCCCTCGGGAGCGTCCGCGGGGGCTTGCCCGCGGCGACCGTCCCGCTGGAGTCGCTGCATTCCGTCACGTGACCTCCCTTCTAGGGGCGGCTCCGCGAGCAGCGGAAGCCGCCTCCGTGATCGACCCTACTCCTCCCCGGCAGGGTGGGCAAGGCTCCAGCCGGCCCCTGCCTGAACACCGTGATGGGAGCGGCCGTGCACGGCCTCCAGGCCTCCGGAGGCTAGTCTTCCAGGGCCTTCAGCAGCTCGGCCTCCTGGCGCTTGAGCTCGGCTTCGCGCTCGCGGGCGGCGCGCAGGCGGTCGGCCTGGGTCTTCGCCACGTCGTCGAGCACGCCCTCGGCGCGCTGGCGCGCCCCGGACTCCATTTCGGCCTCCAGGCGCAGGCGCTCGGCCTCCTCGGCCTGGATCTGGGCCTGGATGCGCAGCCGCTCGGCTTCGGCGCGCGCGCGCGCGGCGTCCTGGCGGCTGGCCTCGACCAGCAACTCGCTGCGCTCGCGGTCCAGCCGGTCGATCTGGCGGCGGGCGAGCCCGGTGGCGGCGGCGATCTCGGCGGTCTCGATGCGCCATTCGGCGACCTGGCGGGCATCGGCCTTCGCCTGTGCGCCGCGGGCCCCGGCCAGGGCCTCGAGCGCCTGGCGCGCACGCAAGCGCTCGTAGGCGGCCAGCGTGGCGCGCTCGGGATCCGCATCGAGCGCCTGCAGGCGGGCCTGCAGCGGCGCACTGCCGTCGTCTGCATTCCGCGACTGCGCCAGGGCGGCGCCGGGGACCAGCAGGGCCGCGACCATCACGGCGTGGACGATGCGGCTCATCGCGGATCCTCCATGCCCAGGCGCTGGCGCAGGGCGGCCACCTCGCTGCGGCGCTGCAACAGCGTGGCGTCGGCCTGCGCCTGCTCGCTGCGGGCACTGGCGAGGTCGGCCGAGGCCTCCGACAGCGCGGCCAGCGCGCGCGCATCGCGCTCCTTGCCGGCCGCCATCGCGGCCTGGGCGCGACTGAGCGCGGTGCGGGCCCGCTCGAGGTCGTCGACCGCGTACTGCTGGGCGTCCGCGGCATCGGCCCGGGCCACTGCCTGCTGGGCCGCCGAAAGTTCGGCGGTCGGCGGCGGCAGGCTGGCACAGCCCGCCAGCGCCAGCACCGGAACGAGACATGCGCCATGCAGGCGCCAACGGAATTGTGCGAAGCTTGTGCGCATAGGGGGCCGCCGCGGATTGGGGAACGCGTGGCCATTGTCAACAGCATCCGTCCGGATCGCAACGCCGGGGCTGCGCTACTGGGGAATCCCGCGAATGGACATCGGCTACTTCCTGAAGCTGATGACGGAGAAGAACGCCTCCGACATGTTCCTGACCACCGGCGCGCCGGTGTACATCAAGGTCGAAGGCAGGCTCTATCCGCTTGGCAACACCGGCCTGCCCACGGGCATGGTCAAGAAGATCGCCTACTCGCTGATGGACGAGGGCCAGGTGCCGCAGTTCGAGCGCGACCTGGAGCTGAACATGGCGCTGTCGCTGCAGGACTCGGGGCGCTTCCGCGTCAACGTGTTCAAGCAGCGCGGCGAGGTCGGCATGGTGATCCGCGCCATCCGCAGCACCATTCCGTCGATCGAGGAGCTGCAGCTGCCGCAGGTGCTGAAGGAGATCATCATGGCGCCGCGCGGCCTGGTGCTGATCGTCGGCTCCACGGGCTCCGGCAAGTCGACGACGCTGGCGTCGATGATCGACCACCGCAACAGCACCACCTCGGGCCATATCCTCACCATCGAGGACCCGATCGAGTACCTGCACCGGCACAAGAAGTCGATCGTCAACCAGCGCGAGGTCGGCCTGGACACGCACGCCTTCCACAACGCGCTGAAGAACGCGATGCGCGAGGCGCCCGACGTCATCCTGATCGGCGAGATCCTGGACGCCACCACGATGGAAGCCGCGATCGCCTTCGCCGAGACCGGCCACCTGTGCCTGGCGACGCTGCACTCCAACAACGCCGACCAGACCATCGAGCGCATCCTCAACTTCTTCCCCGAGGCCGCGCACAAGAACGTGCTGATGAACCTGGCGCTGAACCTGCGCGCGGTGATCAGCCAGCGCCTGGTGGTGGGCACCGATGGTCGCCGCATGCCGGCGACCGAAGTGCTGATCAACACGCCGATGATCCGCGACCTGCTGCGCCGCGGCCAGGTGCACGAGATCAAGCAGGCGATGGAGGAGTCGCTGGAGGAAGGCATCGAGAGCTTCGACCAGTGCCTGTTCCGGCTGTACAAGGAAGGCCGCATCGAGCGCGAGACCGCGCTGCGCGCCGCCGACTCGCGCGAGGGCCTGGACCTCAAGTTCCGCCTGTCCGAGGGCGGCGACGGCGAGCACGACCCCTACGCGGACGTGTTCGACACCGGCCACGCCTGACCGCCAGCTGCCCCTGACTGCCGGCCACGCCTGACTGTCGGCCGCCCTTGACCGCCGGCCGTCCCTCCCCTGTAGGAGCGGCTATAGCCGCGACAGTCGCAACGCCACTACTGCAACCCTGGTCGCGGCTATAGCCGCTCCTACAGGGGCGCTCTCTCAGGTCGCGGGGGCGTCCGGCTGGCGCTCGGGCCGGGCGGCGTCGAAGGCCGGAAGCTCGAGGCAGCGCCGATCGATGCGCTCGATCACCGGATAGGCCGCCATGTCGACGCCGAAGCGGCGCGCGTTGTAGACCTGCGGCACCAGGCAGCAGTCGGCGATGGTGGGCAGGTTGCCGTCGCAGAAATCGCCGGTGGACGGATTGTCGGCCAGCAGCGCCTCGAAGGCGCGGAAGCCGGCCTCGATCCAGTGCTTCACCCAGACCTCGCGCTCGGGCTGGGGCACGCCCCAGTCGCGTTCGAGGTACTGCAGCACGCGCAGGTTGTTGAGCGGATGGATGTCGCAGGCCACGACCTGCGCCAGCGCGCGGACGCGCGCGCGGTCGCGGGCGTTGGCGGGCAGCAGCGCGGGCTCGGGCCACATCTCGTCGAGGTATTCGAGGATCGCCAGCGACTGGCGCAGGTTGCGGTGGCCGTGCTGCAGCACGGGCACCAGCTCCTGCGGGTTGATCGCCGCGAAGCCCGGCGCGTGCTGCTCGCCGCCACCGCGCACCAGGTGCACCGGCGCGATGTCGTACTTCAGGCCCTTGAGGTTGAGCCCGATGCGAACGCGGTAGGCCGCGCTCGAGCGCCAATAGGAGTGAAGGCACAGCGCGCCGTTGCCGTTGCCGTTGCCGTTGCCGCTGTCGCCCGCCGCCGCTTCGCCTTCGCCCACCATGTCCCCTCCCCGTGATCCGAGTCCGCCGGGCACGCCGCCCGTTCCGCCGCGGCCTCCCCATGGCCGCACCATCGCGTCACCGCGTTCAGGGCGCGGCTTGGTGCTCCACCAGCTGCTCGATGGCACCGAAGATCGACGCACCGCCGGCATCGAACATCTCGATGCGCACGCGGTCGCCGAAGGACATGAAGGGCGTCCGCGGCTTGCCGTGCTCGAGCGCCTCGACCGTGCGCTTTTCGGCGAAGCACGAGGCCCCCAGCGACGTGTCCTGGTTGGCGATCGTTCCCGAGCCGACGATGGTCCCGGCCGACAGCGGACGCGTCTTCGCCGCGTGTGCCACCAGCTGCGAGAAGTCGAACTGCATGTCGACGCCGGCCTCGGGAGCACCGAACCATTCGCCATTGATGTGGGTCACCAGCGGCCGGTGCAGCTTGCAGCCGCGCCAGGCATCGCCCAGCTCATCCGGGGTCACGAACACCGGCGACAGCGCCGAACGCGGCTTGGACTGCAGGAAGCCGAAGCCCTTGGCCAGCTCGCCCGGGATCAGGTTGCGCAACGACACGTCGTTGACCAGGCCGATGAGCTGGATGTGGCCGGCGGCCTGCTCCGGCGTCACCGCCATCGGCACGTCGTCGGTGATGACCACGATCTCGGCCTCGAGATCGATGCCGTAGTCCTCGCTGGTCACCCGCACCGGATCGCGCGGGCCGAGGAAGCCGGCGCTGGTGGCCTGGTACATCAGCGGATCGGTGTAGAAGGACTCCGGGACCTCGGCGCCGCGGGCGCGGCGGACGCGCTCCACGTGCGGCAGGTAGGCGGAGCCGTCGACGAACTCGTAGGCCCGCGGCAGCGGCGCGGCCAGCTGCGCCGGCTCCAGGTCGAAGACGCCATCGGCGCCGCCGCCCTCCAGCGCGTCGGAAAGCGCGACCAGGCGGGGCGCGATGTTCGACCAGTCCTCGAGCGCCTGCTGCAGCGTGGCCGCGATTCCGGTGGCGCGCACCGCGCGCGCAAGATCCCGCGACACCACCACCAGCGTGCCATCGCGCCCGCCTTCCTTCAGGGAACCCAGCTTCATCGCCACTCCGCGAAACGTTGCAATCCCGGGATTGTAGCGGTGCGGCAAGGATGCGGGACTGGGAGGAAGAGCTTTTGCCACGGATTTACGCGGATCACGCGGATTCACGCGGATAAAGCAGAAGCAGTCCACTCATGGGCAGCGCCCGGAACGAGGCCTCGCCGTACCCCATTGGGCATTTGCTCTATCCGTGAAAATCCGCGTGATCCGCGTAAATCCGTGGCCAGGCTTTTCAACCCTCTCCCTGGAACGCGCCGGAACGGTAGGTCAGGACCAGGGTGTCGCGGTGGCCGTGGCCGTCCGGTTCGAGCGGCTGGATGGGCGTGGATTCATGGATGACGCGGGTGTCGTCCATCAGCAGCAGCGACCACGGTTCGTCGAGGGTGAAGCGGTGGCCGTCGGGGCCGGCGGCGTCGAAGACGCGGGTTTCGCCTCCCTTGATGCCTTCGCGGGCCACCATGAAGACGGCCACGAAATCGACGCCGTCGCGGTGCGCGCCCTCCGGCGTCGGGCGGCCGATGCCGTCGCTGGTGTCGATGCGGAACTGGTGGGCCTCGACGTGCCAGGGGCCGGCATCGCGCACGCCGCTGCACAGGACGCCGAGCGCGGCCAGCAGGCGCGGCCAGGCCGGCTGCGACACCAGCGCATCCGACAGCGGCTGGTACATCCGCGCCATGCCGCCGTGCAGCGCGTTGTAGTCCAGGGACTGCCAGTGGGCGCGGTGCGCCGCCATCCGCACGTCGTCGCCGGCGACCACGAAGCAGGAATGCCGCCGGCGCCGGTAGCGGCCGCCATCGCGCAGGTAGGCATCGGGAGGAAGATCGTCCCAGCCGGTGCCGAGAGCGGCGATGTCCGCGAAGGCAAGCCCGGTCGCGGTCGCGACCCCGGACGGCGAGATCACCGCGTAGCCCTCGTCGCGAAGCGCGGCCTGCCCGGCACCCTCGGGCGTGTACGGTGGCGGGAAGACGATGGCCATGGCGATGCCCCGGCGGTCGCGGAGGGCCCGGGCGTGGCCGCCGCCGCCTGGCGCCGGGCCCGGAAAGGACGAAGCCCGCACGCGGCGGGCTTCGGACCTTGTTGCAATGTGGCAGCCCCGGATGGATTCGAACCACCGAATGCCTGAGTCAGAGTCAGGTGCCTTACCGCTTGGCGACGGGGCTATGGAGCAATTGTAGCGCAGGATTCCGCGAACGGAATCCTGAATACCGCAATTAACGCTTCGAGAACTGCGTGGCGCGACGGGCCTTGTGCAGGCCGACCTTCTTGCGCTCGACTTCGCGGGCGTCGCGGGTCATGAAGCCGGCCTTGCGCAGCTCGGACTTCAGGCTCTCGTCGTACTCCACCAGCGCGCGGGCGATGCCCAGGCGGATGGCGCCGGCCTGGCCGGTGGTGCCGCCGCCCGAGGTGGTGACCATGATGTCGAAGCTTTCGGTGTTCTTCGTCAGCTCGAGCGGCTGGCGCACGATCATGCGCGCGGTCTCGCGGCCGAAGAACTCGTCCAGCGGACGGCCGTTGACGTTGATGTTGCCGGTACCGCGGCGCAGGAACACGCGGGCGGTGGAGGACTTGCGACGGCCGGTGCCGTAATTCTGGGTGATTGCCATGACTTAGATATCCAGGACTTGCGGCTGCTGGGCGGCGTGCGGGTGCTCGGAACCCTTGTAGACCTTGAGCTTGCGGTACATCGCGCGGCCCAGGGTGTTCTTCGGGAGCATGCCCTTGACCGAATGCTCGATGACGCGCTCCGGGTGGCGCTCCAGCGCCTGCCCCAGGGTCTCGGACTTCAGGTTGCCGATGTACCCGGTGAAGCGGTAGTACATCTTGTCGGCGAGCTTGTTGCCGGTGACGTGGATCTTCTCGGCGTTGATCACGATGATGTAATCGCCGGTGTCGACGTGGGGGGTGTAGACGGGCTTGTGCTTGCCACGCAGGCGACGCGCGATCTCGGTGCTCAGGCGACCGAGGGTCTTGCCCGTGGCGTCGACAACGAACCAGTCGCGCTGGACGGTTTCGTTCTTGGCGGTAAAGGTCTTCATCGGGAAACTCTTGAGGGGTGACTGGTCGGGCTGGTTGCGCGGGCCATCGCCCTGCGGAACTTCGCCTCGCGTTTTCACGTTCGGGGAACGCAAGAGGCGGAATTGTACCGACCGCCCCCGTTACGCGCAAGCTGCCGCGGGCCGGGCTCCGGGCGGCCCGGCAGCCCCGGGGCCCGGCGCGATCTGGCCGCGGCCGGTGTGCCGGCGCACAATGGATCCATGACCTCGCGAATCCTGTCCCCGCTCGACCGCCTGCTGGCGGATGCCCAGAACGCGCTCGAGACCGTGGCCGGCCGGCCGCGGGCGGAGCGGCCCAATCCCGGCGCCGGGGAACCCGAGGTGGAGCTCGATGCCGCCGAGCGCCGCCATGCGGCAGGCCTGATGCGCATCAACCACGTCGGCGAGGTGTGTGCCCAGGCCCTCTACGTCGGCCAGGCCACCGTCGCCCGCGATCCCGCCACGCGCGCCCACCTGCTCGAGGCCGCGCAGGAGGAAACCGACCACCTCGCCTGGTGCGACGACCGCCTGCGCGAGCTCGACAGCCGGCCCAGCCTCTTCAACCCGCTCTGGTACGGCGGGGCCTACGCCATCGGCCTGCTGGCCGGCCTGCGCGGCGACGGCTGGAACCTCGGCTTCGTGGTCGAGACCGAGCGCCAGGTCGAGGCCCACCTCGAGGAGCACCTGCAGACCCTGCCGCCGGCCGACCTGCGCAGCCGCGCCATCCTCGAAACCATGAAGGCCGACGAGGCCCGCCATGCCGACAACGCCGAGGCCGCCGGCGCACGCGTGCTGCCCCAGCCGATCCCGACCCTGATGGCGCTCGCGTCGAAGGCCATGAAGACCGTCGCCTACCGTCTGTAGGATTCAGCCCGACACGAGTTTCAGGCCGACCACGCCGCCCACGATCATCGCGATGCAGGCCAGCCGCGCCGGCGATGCGCTCTCGCCGAACACCAGGATGCCGAAGGCCGCGACGCCGACGGCGCCGATGCCGGTCCAGATCGCGTAGCCGGTGCCGATCGGGATCGCCTTCAGCGCCTGGGACAGGCACCAGAAGCTGACCACCATCGCCGCCAGCGTGCCCAGGCTCGGCCACAGCCGGGTCCAGCCTGCGGTGTGCTTCAGGCCCAGGGCCCAGACGATCTCGAACAGGCCGGCGACCACCAGGTAGATCCATGCCATCGCGTGCCTCCTCCGCGCCGCGCCGGTCCACCCGTGCGGCGCCGCAGATGAAAAAAAGCGGCCCGGAGCCTTCGCTCCGGACCGCCGTCGGTCTTCGTGTGCGGGATCCCTCCCGCCCCGCGGGCCGTCCCGCGGTGGGTCTTCGCGCGGACCGGCGCTCACTCCACCAGGTTGCGCCCGTGGAACAGCTCCTCGATCTCGCGCTTGAGCAGCGCCTCGATCTTCATGCGCTCCTTGAACGACAGGTTGCGCGCCTTCTCCTCGAACAGGTACTGGTCCAGGTCGAAGTCCTTCAGGTGCATCTTCGTGTGGAAGATGTTCTCCTGGTAGACGTTGACGTCGAACATCTCGTAGCGAGTCTTGATGTTCTTGGCCAGGAAGTCCTGGATCGAATTGATCTTGTGGTCGATGTAGTGCTTCTTGCCCTTGATGTCGCGGGTGAAGCCGCGCACCCGGTAGTCGGCGATGACGATGTCCGACTCGAAGCTCTCGATCAGGTAGTTCAGCGCCTTCAGCGGCGAGATGACGCCGCAGGTGGCCACGTCGATGTCCGCGCGGAAGGTCGCGATGCCCGCCTGCGGGTGCGTTTCCGGGTAGGTGTGGACGGTGATGTGGCTCTTGTCCAGGTGCGCGACCACGGCATCCGAGATCACGCCCTTGGCGTCGGCCTTGTCGATCACCGGCTCCTCGGAGATCAGGATCGTGACCGACGCGCCCTGCGGATCGTAGTCCTGGCGCGCGATGTTGAGGATGTTCGCGCCGATGATCTCCGCCACGTCCGTGAGGATCTGCGTGAGGCGATCGGCGTTGTATTCCTCGTCGATGTATTCGATGTAGCGCTGGCGCTCGTCCTTGGAGACGGCGTAGCACACGTCGTAGATGTTGAAGCTGAGGGCCTTGGTGAGGTTGTTGAATCCCTGCAGCTTCAGGCGAGGCAGCGGCTTGACCACGTCGTGCGGACCCCGGTTCGGGCGGAAAGTGCGCGATTATGAGGCAAAGGGGGGCCGGTCGCGAGTGAAGCCCGGCCCCGGGCGCGCGCCGAAGGTGCCAGGCGCGTTTGCCGGATGGGTCCTGACGGCCTACTCTTGCTTCATCCCCCGTTCAACCTTTCCATGACTATCAGCCCTGTGGCCATCATTACAACCCTGAGACGTCCCCAGCATCCCCTGATGCCATCGCCGGCGACGATCGAACGCTTCCTCGCACACTGCCATCGCCGTCGGTACCCGCCCCGCACCGAGGTGTTCCGACCCGGCGACCAGGCCGGGACCATGTACTACGTGGTCAGCGGTTCGGTGACGATCATTACCGAAGAGGACGACGGTCGCGAGCTGATCCTCGGCTACTTCGGTCCCGGCGAGTTCGTGGGCGAGATGGGCCTCTTCATCGAATCCGACGTGCGCGAGGTGGTGCTCCGCACGCGTGTGCAGACCGAACTGGCCGAAATCAGCTACGAGCGCCTCTACCAGCTGTTCGACGGATCCCTGTCCGGCGACGCCACCCAGATCATGTATGCGATCGGGGCGCAGCTGTCGCGGCGCCTGCTCGACACCAGCCGCAAGGCCGGGCGCCTGGCGTTCCTCGACGTGACCGACCGCATCACCCGCACCCTGCACGACCTGACCCGGGAGCCGGAGGCGATGACCCATCCCGACGGCACCCAGCTGCGGGTGTCGCGCCAGGAGCTGGCGCGCCTGGTCGGCTGCTCGCGCGAGATGGCCGGCCGGGTGCTGAAGAAGCTGCAGGCCGACGGCAAGCTGCACGCGCGCGGCAAGACCATCGTCCTGTACGGGACGCGCTGACGCCGATGGCCGCCGCGTTCGAAGCCAGGGGCGCCCTGCCGGACGCGGACCTGCGCAGCGCGTCGGCGATCGACGCCGACGATGTCGCCGCCCTGCTCAGCGCACTCGGCTATCCCTGCGGGACCGCGGACGCGGCGCGCCGCATCGCCACCATCACCGCCAACGACCGCCAGGCCCTCGTCGTCGCACGCTGCGGCGGCATGGTCACCGGCCTGGTCGCGCTGGACTTCATGTACTACCTGCCGCTGGACACCACCACCTGCAGGATCACCGCGCTGGTGGTCTCGCCAGGCGCGCAGGGCCGCGGCCTGGGGCGGCAGCTGCTGCGCGAGGCCGAGCGCCGGGCGCGTGCCGCGGGGGCCGCCCGCATCGAGCTGACCAGCGGCTCGCAGCGCAGCGAGGCCCACTCGTTCTACAAGGCCTGCGGCTTCAGCGACGGCACCCTGCGCTTCATCAAGCGCCTGGGCGACGCTTGACCGGCGACAACGCGGCCTCAACGCGGGCCGGCTAATCTGCCGCTCCGGAGGTGCCTGGTGGTGCCTGGACGCCGCGCATGGACCTGATCGACAGCCATTTCCTGATGTTCGTCGCGATCGGCCTGGGCGCACAGCTCGTCGACGGCGCGTTGGGGATGGCCTTCGGCCTGGTCTCGTCCTCGATCCTGCTGGCGATGGGCATGCCGCCGGCCGCGGTCAGCGCCAGCGTGCACACCGCGGAGGTGTTCACCACCGGGGTGTCCGGCGCGGCGCACGGCATGCTGGGCAACGTCGACCGCAGGCTCATGCTGCGGCTGGCGGTACCCGGCGTGGCGGGCGGCGTCATCGGCGCCTATGCGCTCAGCCGCATCGACGGCGCCGCGATCAAGCCCTGGATCCACGCCTACCTGCTCGTGCTGGCGCTGCTGATCCTGGTGCGCGCGCTCGGCCGGCGCGTGCCGCGGCGCGAGGTCCGGCGCGTGGGCGTGCTCGGCTTCGTCTCCGGCCTGCTCGATGCGATCGGCGGCGGCGGCTGGGGGCCGATGGCCACGTCGACCCTGCTCGCCAACGGCGGCGACGCGCGGACCAGCATCGGCACCGTCAGCGCGTCCGAGTTCGCGGTGACGCTGGCGATCTCGATCACCTTCCTGTTCTCGGTCGGCCTGGACCACTGGCGGATCATCGTCGGCCTGCTGCTCGGAGGCATGATCGCGGCGCCGCTGGCGGCGCTGCTGGTGCGCCACGTGCGCGAGCGCGCCGTGCTGCTGGCCGTGGGCCTGCTGGTGCTGGGGATCTCGGTCTACCAGATCTACCGCGCGCTGGCCGGCTGAGCCGGGTCCGCCGGCAGGCGGCCGTCGACGCCAACGGCGACCGCCACCGGGACGCCGCCGCGACCGGGGCAGCCCCAGTTGAGGATCGGCGTGCCGGCGGGCAGCTCGCGGCGGAAGCGCTCGATCGAACCCGGTTTCGGATTCACCACCACCGGCCTGCGCGCGGCGCGCAGGAGCGGGAGGTCGGCGCTGGAATCGGAGTACGCGGCGTCGATGTCGCCCCAGCCGCGTTCGCGCAGCATGCGCATCTTTTCCTCGTTGTGGCAGTGGCGCGCGGCGACCACGGCGCCGAATCGCGGGCCGGCGAGCGTGCCGACCACGGGCACGTCCTCGTGGGCGGCGAAGGCGAGGATCGCGCGCGCAAGCTCGGGCGGCGCGCCGGTGGCCACGACGACGCGGTCGCCGCGCTCACGGTGGGCGTGGAACACCTCCAGCGCCAGCGGCAGCAGGCGATCGCGGATCTGGTCGACGTGCTGCGCGACATAGGCATCGGTCAGCGCGTCGAGGTCGCGCACGCGGTGGACGCCCACCGTGCCGGCCCAGACGAAGCCGGAGATGCCCGCGCGCCGCGTGGGCAGGAACGCGACCATCGGCCCGAACACCGGCGCCAGCAGCAGGGCCAGGATGCACCGCCACCAGCTGCGCTTGATCAACCAGGCGAAGAGGTGGCTGCCGGAGTCGCCGTCGTAGAGGGTGTGGTCGAAGTCGAAGACGACCAGCGGCGCGTCGGCGCGGGGGGAGGTGTAGCGGTGCGCTTTGGCCAGGGTCGCAGCTGTAGCTGCTCCTACAGGGGAAGCGGCAGCCGGGCCTGTAGGAGCAGCTACAGCTGCGACCTCACGCCCCGTCATGTGCCGAACATCCCGCGCAGCGCCGCACCCGGATCCGCGGCGCGCATGAAGGCCTCGCCCACAAGGAAGGCATCGACGCCGGCGCCGCGCAGCCGCGCGACGTCGTCCGCCGTCATCACGCCGCTCTCGGTCACCAGGCGGCGGCCTGCGGGCGCCATCGCCTTCAGCGCCAGCGTCGTATCGAGGGTCACGTCGAAGGTGCGCAGGTCACGGTTGTTCACGCCCAGCAGCGGCCTGCGTCCGGCGACCGCCGGCAGGCGCAGCGCGCGCTCGAACTCGTTGGCGTCGTGCACTTCGGCCAGCACGTCCATGCCCAGCTCCAGCGCCTGCACGCAGAGGTCGCTCGCGAGCAGGTCGTCCAGGCCGGCCAGGATCAGCAGCACGCAGTCGGCGCCGAGCACGCGCGCCTCGTCCACCTGGTAGCCGTCGACGATGAAGTCCTTGCGCAGCACCGGCAGCGAGCACGCCTCGCGCGCCTGCCGCAGGTAGTCGTCCGCGCCCTGGAAGAAGTCGACGTCGGTGAGCACCGACAGGCAGGCCGCGCCGCCGGCCTCGTAGCTGCGCGCGATCGCGGCGGGGTCGAAGTCGGCGCGGATCACGCCCTTCGACGGGCTGGCCTTCTTGACCTCGGCGATCACCGCGGCGTGCCCTGCGGCGACCTTCGCCTCGATGGCGGCGGCGAAGCCGCGCGGCGCCGGGGCGTCGGCGAGGCGGGCGAAGATTTCGGCGCGCGACACGCGCTGCTTGCGCTCGGCGACTTCCCCGGCCTTGCGCGCGAGGATGCGCGCCAGGATGTCTGACGGCGTGGTGGCACTCATCGGCCACCTCCGGTCCATCCGGCGGAGGCGGTCGCCGCGCGCCGCACGTCCGCGACCACATCGCCAGCCAGCTCCCGCGTCACCGCCACGAACGCGTCCAGCTTCGCCCGCGCCGCGCCCGAGGCGATGGTCGCGCGCGCCAGCTCCACGCCGCTGGCGATCGAATCCGCCACGCCCGCGACGTACAGCGCCGCACCCGCGTTGAGCGAGACGATCCGGCCCGGCAGGCCTTCGGCATCGGTGATCGCCTCCAGCACCATGGCCTTCGACTCCGCGGCGCCCTCGACGCGCAGGTTGCGGCTGGCCGCCATCGGGATGCCGAAGTCCTCGGGGTGGATCTCGTACTCGCGCACCTGGCCGTCGCGCAGTTCGCCCACCAGGGTGCCCGCGCCCAGCGAGATCTCGTCCATGCCGTCGCGGCCCCAGACCACCAGCGCGCGCTCGGCGCCCAGCTCCTGCAGCACGCGCACCTGGATGCCGACGAGATCGGGATGGAACACGCCCATCAGGATCGAGGGCGCGCCCGCGGGATTGGTCAGTGGCCCGAGGATGTTGAACAGCGTGCGCACGCCCATCTCGCGGCGCACCGGTGCGACCACCTTCATCGCCGGGTGGTACGCCGGTGCATACATGAAGCCGATGCCGGTGCGCGCGATGGACTCCGCCACGGCCTCCGGCGGCAGCTCGATCGTGGCACCCAACGCCTCGTACGCGTCCGCGCTGCCCGAGGTGGACGACACGCTGCGCCCGCCATGCTTGGCCACGCGCCCGCCGGCGGCCGCGATCACGAAGCTCGACGCGGTGGAGATGTTGAAGGTGTTGGCGCCGTCGCCGCCGGTGCCGACGATGTCGACCAGGTGCGTGCGATCGGCGACCTCGACCTTGCGTGCCAGCTCGCGCATCGCGCGCGCCGCGCCGGTGATCTCGCCCACCGTCTCCTTCTTCACCCGCAGGCCGATCATGATCGCCGCGGTCATCTGCGGCGAGACCTCGCCGCGCATCACCTGGCGCATGAGGTCGAACATCTCGTCCTCGAAGATCTCGCGGTGTTCGATGGTGCGCTGGAGGGCTTCCTGGGGGGTGATGGGCATGGTCGGGACTGGCTTCTGTCAAGGAACGGGGTGCCGCCGGCGCGGCGCGGCGGACGGGCCGCCTGGTGGCCCTCAGGCGTCGAGGAAATTCTTCAGCAGCGCGTGGCCGTGCTGGCTGAGGATCGACTCCGGGTGGAACTGCACGCCCTGCACGGGGTGCTCGCGATGGCGCAGGCCCATGATCGCCTCGCGGCTGCCGTCGTCGTTGTCGGTCCAGGCCGTGACTTCGAGGCAGTCGGGCAGGCTGTCCTGCTCCACCACCAGGGAATGGTAGCGCGTGGCTTCATACCCGTCCGGCAGGCCCGCGAACACACCGTTCCCCGCGTGCCGGATCGGCGAGGTCTTGCCGTGCATGATCCGGCCGGCGCGCACGACGCGCCCGCCATAGGCCTGGCCGATGGCCTGGTGGCCGAGGCAGACGCCGAGGATGGGCGTCGTCGCGCCCAGGCGCTCGATCACCTCCAGCGAAACCCCCGCCTCGTTCGGCGTGCACGGCCCCGGCGAGATCACGATGTGGCTCGGCGCGCGGCGCGCGATCTCCTCCACCGTCAGCGCGTCGTTGCGCACCACCTCCACCTCGGCGCCCAGCACCTGCAGGTACTGCACGAGGTTGAAGGTGAAACTGTCGTAGTTGTCGATCATCAGCAGCACGGAAGGCCCCTGCAGGCGCGTGGCGGCAGCGCCACCGGAAGCCGTCCATTCTCGCCGAAAGCCCCGCGGCGGTGCGCGTTCACATTCGCTGTCCACGCTGCTGGCTAGCCTCTCCGGTTGACGCCGGGGCCGCCTGCGCCGCGGACGCAGGGCCAGCAGGGAGGAGACACCATCGCGACCATCGCATCCCGCATGCGGCTGCCAGCCGGCGCGCTGTGGCCACTCGCCGCCGCGGGCTGCACCGGGCCGCAGTCCGCGCTGGATCCGGCCGGCCCCGCCGCAGCCGGCATCGCCGGCATCTGGTGGGCGATGTTCTGGGGCGCGCTCACGGTGTGGCTGCTGGTGATGGCGCTGGTGGGCTGGGCGCTCTACCGCGGCCGCAACACGCGTGCGCTGGCGAAGCCGCAGCACCTGATCGTGGGCGGCGGACTGGTGCTGCCGCCGGTGCTGCTGGCGGGACTGCTGGTGTATGGCTCGGTGTCGAGCGCGCGCATCACCGGCTTGGGCCAGGCCGTGGATGCGCGCGTGGACGTGATCGCCGGGCGCTGGCGCTGGCATTTCCGCTACCGCGATGCCGACGGCCGCGTCGTGGGCGAATCGCTGGACGTGCTGTCGATGCCGCGCGGGCAGCTGGTCGAGTTCCGCATCACCAGCGCCGACGTCATCCATTCGTTCTGGATCCCGCGCCTCGGCGGCAAGGTCGACGCCGTGCCCGGCCGCGTGAACCGGCTGCGGCTGCGCGCCGATGGCGACGGGCGGATCCGCGGGCAGTGCGCCGAATACTGCGGCACCGGCCACACGCACATGGCCTTCGAGGTGCTGGTGCAGGACGACGCGGCACATGCCGCCTGGCTCTCTCGCCAGGTGGCAGCGGGCATTCCGGATGCGGTGGCGAGGGCGGATGCGGTCGCGATCGCTGCGCTCGACGCGCTGGAACCCGGACATGCGATCAGCGTGGATGCCGTACGCGACAGCAGCGAGGCCGGATCGCCCGAACCGGATCCGGCCGTGGAAGCCCCACCATGAGCGCCGCCACCACGACGCCGGCCACGCCCGAAGACGCGCGCCTGCAGGCGCTCCACGACACCTGGGCCACGCCGCCCGGCTGGCGCGGCCGCCTGACCGCGGTCAACCACTCCACCATCGGCCTGCGCTTCATCGTCACCGGCCTCGCGTTCTTCCTGGTGGGCGGAATGCTGTCGATGTTCATCCGGCTGCAGCTGGCCTGGTTCGGCAACGAGGTGCTGGATCCGCAGCGCTACGCCGAGTTCGTGACCATGCACGGCACCACGATGATGTTCCTGTTCGCGGTGCCGATCATGGAGGGCTTCGCGCTGTACCTGGTGCCGAAGATGCTTGGTGCGCGCGACCTGCCCTTCCCGCGGCTGTCCGCGTTCGGCTACTGGTGCTACCTGTTCGGCGGCCTGTTCCTGTATTCCAGTTTCCTGTTCGACGCGGTGCCGGACTCGGGCTGGTTCATGTACGTGCCGCTGACCGACGCCACCTGGTCGCCGGGACTCAACGCCGACTTCTGGCTGATCGGCGTGACCTTCTCCGAGATCGCCGCGGTGGCGGCTGCGGTGGAGATGATCGTCGCCATCCTGATCGGCCGCGCGCCGGGCATGGACCTGCGGCGGATCCCGCTGTTCGCCTGGGCGATGCTGGTGACGTCGTTCATGATCGTCTTCGGCTTCCCGCCGCTGATCCTCGCGAGCATCCTGCTCGAGATCCAGCGCGCCTTCGGCTTCGTGTTCTTCGATCCGGCGCTGGGCGGCGACCCGCTGCTGTGGCAGCACCTGTTCTGGCTGTTCGGCCATCCGGAGGTCTACATCATCTTCCTGCCGGCGGCGGGCGTGGTGTCGATGGTGGTCTCGACCTTCGCGCGGCGGCCGATGGTCGGCTACACCTGGATCGTGCTGGCCCTGGTGGGCACAGGCTTCCTCAGCTTCGGACTGTGGGTGCACCACATGTTCACCGTCGGCATCCCGCTGCTGGCGCTGGCCTTCTTCAGCGCGGCGAGCATGGCGGTGGCGATCCCGATGGGCATCCAGGTGTTCGCGTGGATCGCGACGCTGTGGGCGGGCCGGCCGTGGCTGCGGGTGCCGACGCTGTACCTGTTCGGCTTCTTCTTCGTGTTCGTGCCGGGCGGCCTGACGGGCGTGATGGTGGCGATGGTGCCCTTCGACTGGCAGGCGCACGACAGCCACTTCGTCGTCGCCCACCTGCACCACGTGCTGATCGGCGGGCTGATGTTCCCGCTGTTCGCGGGCCTGTACTACTGGCTGCCGCTGGCCAGCGGGCGCGAACCGTCGGAAAGCCTCAGCCGCACCGCGTTCTGGCTGGTCTTCATCGGCTTCAACCTGACCTTCCTGCCGATGTACCTCACCGGCCTGCTGGGCATGCCGCGGCGCGCGTACACCTACCTGCCGGAGCTGGGCTTCCACTGGCTCAACCTGGTGTCGACCGCCGCCGGCTTCGTGCTGGCGGTGGGCATGGTGGCGGTGCTGGTCGACGTCGCGCTGAGTTTCCGCCACGGGCCCAGCGCGCGCCGCAATCCCTGGCGCGCGGGCACGCTGGAGTGGGCGATGCAGCACCCGGTGCCGAACTTCAACTTCGCCTCGGTGCCGCGCGTGCAGGGCCGCGACGCGCTGTGGGCCGATCCGATGCTGGCCGAGACCACCTCGCGCCCCGATGGCCTGCTGGGCGATGCGCGCCACGGCGTACGCGAGCTGATCGGTTCGAGCCTGCTGGACGCGCGCGCCGAGCAGGTGATCCGCGTCTCCGGCCCGACCTGGCTGCCGCTGGTCGCGGCGCTGGTGCTGGCGATGCTGCTGGCCTGCTTCATCGCCAAGCTCTACTGGCTGGCACTGGCGATGGCGTTGCCGCTGTTCGCGGTCTTCTGGCGCTGGGCCTGGACCACGGGCGATCCCGGCGGTCCGGACGCCGTCGAGGCCGAGCCGGGCCTGGTGCTGCCGACCCAGGGCGCCGCCCGCAACGCGCCGGGCTGGTGGGCGCTGGTGATGTCGCTGCTGGTGGACGGTTCGCTGTTCGCGTCGCTGGTGTTCAGCTACTTCTACCTGTGGCTGGGCACGGAGGCCTGGCCGCCGGCGGGGATCGCCATCGCTGGCTGGCCGGCGATGCTCACGTCGCTTGCGCTGCTGCTCGCCTGCGCCGGAGCCGCGCAGTTCGCCACCCGCGCACTGCGCAGCGACGCGCGCGGCCGGGCGGCGGCGGGCTGGCTGGCGACAGGGCTGCTGGGCGCGGGCTTCCTCGCCGCCCAGGGCTGGGCGATGGCGCCCACTGGCGCGCCGGGCACGCACGCCTATGCCTCTGTGGCCTGGACGCTGGCCGGATTCCATATCGTGCACGTGCTGCTGGGGATGCTGTTCGCCGCGTTCGTGGCCGCGCGGCTGCGCCGGAACCTGGTCACCGCGGCGCGCCCGCTCGAAGCACGCGTCACCGCCGGGCTGTGGCGCTACACCGTGGCCCAGGGCGTGCTCGCCTGGGGCGTGATCCATCTCTTCCCGAGGCTGGCATGAGCACGGACACGCCACGCGATCCACTGCCACCACCGCGCACGCACGGCCCCCTGTCGCCGTATCGCCTGACCGGCATCGCCGCGCCGATGGTGGTCTGGGCGCTGCACTTGGTGGTGGTGTATTCGCTGCAGGGTGTGACGTGCGGAGAAGACCTCGCCAATCCGCGCCTTGCGGGCCTGCACACGCTGACGTGGTGGGTGCTTGCGCTGACCGCAGCCGCGTTCGCCGCGCTGGCGTGGATGGGCGTCCGCGCCCTGCGCGCCCGGCGCGTGTCGGAAGACGACCGCTCCAGTCCGCTGCTCGCCTCGCGCCGCCGCTTCGCCGCCACCCTCACCGCGCTGCTCAGCGCGCTGTCCGTGGTCGCCGTGCTGTTCACCACGATTCCCGTGCTGCTGCTCCCGGGGTGCGCCTGATGCCCGAATCGCTCAAGCCGCCGAAGCCGCCGCAGCTCAGCCGCACGGTCGAAAGCCGGGTCGCGATCCGCAAGCATCCGGTGCATCCGATGCTGGTGGTGTTCCCGATCGCCTTCCTGATGGTGGTGGCACCGCTGGACCTGCTGCACCTCTGGAGCGGGCTCGCTTTCTGGGCGCAAATGGCGATGGTGCTCAGCGCCGCCGGCCTGGCACTTGGACTGGTGGCCGCGGCGGTGGGCACGGTCGACCTGCTGCTGATCCCGGTGGTGCGTCGCCACGTCTCCGCATGGAGCCACGCGCTGGCGGCGGTGATGCTGCTGGCGATCGCCGCGGCCAACACCTGGCTGCGCTGGGAGGATCCGGTGGCCGCGGTCTGGCCCTGGGGCCTGCTGCTGTCGTCGGTGATGGCGCTGCTGGTGGGCGTGGCCGGCTGGCTGGGCGGCGGGCTGAGCTTCCACCATGGCATCGGCGTGGCCGGGCATCTTGGCACCGAGGACCGGGGGCCGGATGCCCCGCCGGGGGCCTGAGCCGTGCGCCGCGCGCCTTGTCCGTGGCGGCACGATTCAGGGCCGGCCGGCGGCTCCTGGCGGTGGCGGGAGGTCGCCGACGGTCGGCGGCTTGGCGCCGGTGAGCGCGGCAATCGCGAGCAGCAACAGCAGCGGCGCCCATCCCAGCAGGCGATAGAACCATGCACCGTGCCGGTCGCGCCCCTGGCCGAGCTCGTACAGCACCATGCCCATGTAGAGATGCACGCACACCGCGCCGGCAACGATCACCAGCTTCATCACCAGCCACGCGCCCCCGGGGCCGTAGGCGATCAGCGCCATGCCGCTGGCCACCGCCACCAGCGCCGCGGGCGTGGCCATGCGGAAGTAGAGCGTGTTGGCGGTGGCGTTGAAATAGGCCGCGGCGGCGTCGCGCTCGCCGCGATGCCGGGCCACGAACAGCCGCGGCAGGAAGAACAGCCCCGCGAACCACAGGACCATCGCCGAGATATGCAGGATCTTCAGCCAGAAGTACATGGGGCGCCCCCGGGGAATCCACAGCAGTCTGCCCGCGCCCGTGCGAAGCGGCCGTGGTGGACGCGACCGGCGCGCGACCGGACGCATGCGCAAGCCGGACGCGCGGTGCCTGCCACGTCCGAACGCCATCCGCACGTGTACGCCCTGTCCGCTGCCGCCCGGCTGATCGCAGCCGCGCTGGTCCTCTCCACCGGTCCCGCCTTCGCCCACGCTGGCCACGAGCACCCGCCGACGCTGGGCACCGCCTTTTCACCCTCGCCGTGGCTGCTGGTGCCGCTCGCGGCCTGGATGGTGCTGTACGCCGCCGGACTGCGCCGGCTCTGGGGACGGGCCGGCATCGGCGGCGGGGTGTCCCGTGTCGGCTTCGCCGGCGCCGTCATCGGCGTCGTGGTCCTGCTGCTGTCCACGACCTGGCCGCTCGACGCCTACGGCGAATGGTCGCTGGCCGCGCACATCGCCCAGCACATGCTGCTGATCGCCTTCGTGCCGCCGCTGCTGCTGGCCGGGCAGCCGCTGGCGGTGGCCGCGCACGCGCTGCCGGCGGCGGTCGCGCGCCGCCTGCACCGCGCGCTGGGCGCGGCCTCGGCGCGCGCGGCCCGTTCGCTCACCGCGGCCTCGGTCGCACACGGCGTCGTGCTGTGCGCCTGGCACCTGCCGGTGGCCACGACCGCCGCGCTGCACAGCGACCCTGTGCACTGGACCATGCACGGCACCTTCCTGGCCTCGGGGCTGTGGCTGTGGGCCGCCATGTGGACGCGCATCCGCGACCCGCACGTCGGCGCCGGGGCCGGCGTGGTGGCGATGGTCGCGGTGATGATGCAGATGGGCTTCCTCGGCGCGCTGCTCACCTTCTCGCCGCGGCCGCTCTATCCCATCTACGCCGAGCGCGCGCCGCAGCTCGGCCTCGACGTCATGGCCGACCAGCAGCTGGCCGGCGTGCTGATGTGGGTGCCGAGCTGCATCCCCTACCTGGCCGGCGCGATGTGGCTGCTGTGGCACGGCTTCGCGCGGCTGTCGCGCCGGGAGCGCGGATCACCCGTACCCTGACCTTGATCAGCGCGTGGAGATCCGCTACCTGCAGCGCAAGGCCGGCGCGATCGTGATCGTGATCGTGATCGACTTCATCGTGCGCGGCTGAGGCTCAGCCGCGCGTTGCATCGCCCTCGGGCCGCAGCAGCTCCCAGGGAAAGTCGTGCGTTCCGTATCCGGGCTGCCCATACCCGTCGGGCGCCGCCACGTCGCGCACGCCGAACGCGGCCATGTCCTTCACCCGAAGCGTCCACTGGCAGTCACAGCCCATGCGCTGCCCGATCACGGTGATCGCGCCATCCACGCCGAGCCGGGCGTAGAAGGCGTTCTGCCGGCGCAACAAGCGTTCGAAGTCGAGGCGCACCGCGCGCGCCGCCATGCGCCGCTCCCACCAGCGCAGCGGCCGGCCCTGCGGATGCACGAGCGTCCTGGGGTCGAACTGCTCGAACAGGCCCTCCTGGAGCATGGAGCCGTGCCAGATCACCAGGCTGCCCGGCTCGATGGTCTTGCGCCGGCCCGCGGTGAACACGTAGTTGGCGCAGGAGGACATGCACAGCCCGCCGGACACCTTCACGTCGAGTCCGCGCGCGTGGATCATGTCGCCGAAGTCCATACCGGCGGCGACATCGCCGCCGCCGGAATTCACGACCACCTCGCGCACCTGCGGCGAGGCATCCAGCAATGCCCGGGCCCGCGCCACGCCCTTCGGGGTGATCGAGCCGGTGTAGATCAGTTCCGGCCCGCGCGTGCGCACCTCGACGGGCGGTGCCTCGCCGGACGCGGCCTGCCCGGGCTCGCCGGCAATCGCCATCGCCGCGCAGAAGAACAGCTGCAGGCCCGTCATGGCCGGCGCGCCACGTCGCATCCTCGCGTTCCTCACAACCCCCCGGCCGCCTGCGCCACCGCGCGGAACAGCGCGCGACCCTTGTTCATCGTCTCCTCCCACTCCTTCACCGGATCGGAGTCGTAGACGATGCCGGCACCCGCCTGCACGTGCAGGCGGCCGTCCTGGATCACCGCGGTACGGATGGCGATCGCCATGTCGGCGTCGCCGTTCCAGGCGATGTAGCCGATGCTGCCGGCGTAGACATTGCGCTTGGTCGGCTCCAGCTCGCGGATCACTTCCAGCGCGCGGATCTTCGGTGCGCCGCTGACCGTACCCGCGGGAAACGTCGCGCGCAGCACGTCGGCATACGACAGGCCCTCGCGCACCTTGCCGGTGACCTCGCTGACGATGTGCATGACGTGGCTGTAGCGCTCGACCACGAACTGTTCGCCTACTTCGACCGTGCCCGGCGCCGAGACGTGGCCGACGTCGTTGCGGCCGAGGTCGATCAGCATCAGGTGCTCTGCGCGCTCCTTGGGGTCGGCCAGCAGCTCCGCTTCCAGCGCCATGTCGTCGGCCAGCGTCGCGCCGCGCGGACGGGTGCCGGCGATCGGGCGCACGGTGACTTCGCCGCCCTGCATGCGCACCAGGATCTCCGGCGAACTGCCCACCACCTGGGTGCCGCCGACGTCGAGGAAATACATGTAGGGCGAAGGATTGAGCGCCCGCAGCGCGCGGTACACGTCCACCGGCCGCGCCTGGAAGGGCACGCTCAGCCGCTGCGACAGCACCACCTGGAACACATCGCCGCCGGCGATGTACTCCTTCACCTTCGCCACCGCGTCGATGAAGCCCTCGCGGGTGAAGCCGGAGACGAAATCCTCCTCGCGCAGCGCCGCCGGATGCAGGGTTTCCGGGTAGCCGGTGCCGGCCTGGCGCAGGCGGTGCACCAGCGCATCGAGCCGGCGCTGAGCGCGCGCCAGCGCCTGCGGTTCGCGCGGGTCGGCGTGCACCACCAGGTACAGCCGGCCCTTGAGGTTGTCGAATACCGCCAGCTCGTCGCACTGCATCAGCAGGATGTCGGGCGTGCCCAGCTCGTCGCGCAGGCCGGCATCCGCGGCCAGGCGCGGCTCGATGTAGCCGATGGTCTCGAAGCCGAACCAGCCGACCAGGCCGCCGCTGAAGCCGGGCAGGCCTTCGACCTCGGGCACCGACTGCTCGGCGCGCAGGCGCTCGACCTCGGCGAAGGGATCGGCGATGTCGCGCTCGGCCACCACTTCGCCGTGCTCGCGCAGCGCGTAGCGGTGGCCGCGGAACTCGTGCACGCGCGTGGCCGGCAGGCCGATGATCGAGTAGCGGCCGAAGCGCTCGCCGCCCTCGACCGACTCGAACAGGCAGCTGTGCGGGCCGTCGGCCAGCTTCAGGTAGACCGACAGCGGCGTGTCGAGGTCGGACAGCACTTCGCGCACCACCGGGATGCGGGTGTGACCGGCGTCGGCATGCTGCTGGAACTGTTCGGGGGTCATCGTGGCTCCGTGTGCGATGGATCGGCGTCGCCGGGGGACAGCAGCGCGCAGTCGTCCGGCAGGTGCATGCGCAGGCGGCCGGCGACCGCTTCGGCGCGGAAGCGGCGGCCTTCCACCGGCTCGCCGTCGAGGTTGAGCACCATCGGCGCGTCGGCTTCGATCTCGATCCACGGCAGGCGCGCGCGCACGGCGACGCGGTCCAACGCGGCGTGGCGACCCTCCGCCAGCACCGTGCCGAGGGTGGCGCCGACCTCGCCCTCGAGGCCGGGAACGATGGTGAGGTCGAGCAGCCCGTCGTCGATCCGGGCGTCCGGGCACAGCGCCTGGCCACCGCCGGCCTGGCGACCGTTGCCGATGCCCAGCGCGATGAACCCGCCGCGCCAGCCGAAGTCCGGCCCGCTGATCCGCGCCTCGATCGGGTCGATGCGTCCCAGCCGCGCGAGGCCGGTGACGAGGTAGGCCAGCCCGCCGAGCAGCTTCTTCAGGCCTTCGTCGGTGTCCAGCGTGACCTGGGTGCCGAAGCCGCCGCTGGCGAGGTTGGCGGCCCAGTGCGTGCCGTCCTCGCTCTGAAGCCGCAGCAGGTCGATGGCGCGCGCCGGCTGCGACAGCACCAGTTCGAGCGCGGCCAGCGGCGCGTCCGGGAGACCGGCGGCCGAGGCGAAATCATTGGCGGTGCCCATCGGCACCAGCCCGAGCGTGGGCAGCTCGCCGGGGCCGGCGTCGCGGCCGGCGAGCGCGGTCGCGACCTCGCTCAGGGTGCCGTCGCCACCGGCGGCGATCACGGCGTCGACGCCCGCCGCGATCGCCTCGTCCACTTCGCGCGCGCCGTCGCCGGGTTCCCAGGTCACGCGCACGTCGACATGCACGCCGCGGTCGCGCATCGCGACCACGGCCCCGCGCAGGGCGTCGTCGCCCGCGGCCTTGCCGTTGATCACCAGCAGCCAGCGGGGCGCGCTCATGCCGCCCCGTCGCCGCGGCCGCGGTCTCCGCCGGGCCTCACGGCGCGCCGCCGCAGGCGCGGGCCACTTCACGACGCATCCGCGACACCACGTCGGCATAGTCCGGCTGGCCGAAGATCGCCGAGCCCGCGACGAAGGTATCGGCGCCAGCGGCCGCGATCGCGCCGATGTTGTCCGGCTTCACCCCGCCGTCGATCTCCAGCCGTACGGCGCGCCCGCTGGCGTCGATGCGCTCGCGCACCTTCCGCAGCTTGTCCAGCGCCGAGGGGATGAAGGCCTGGCCGCCGAAGCCCGGGTTGACCGACATCAGCAGCACCAGGTCGAGCTCGTCGAGCACGTAGTCCAGCACCTCGACCGGCGTCGCCGGGTTGAGCACCAGGCCCGGCTGGCAGCCGGCGGAGCGGATCAGCTGGATCGTGCGGTGGACGTGGCCGCTCGCTTCGGGGTGGAAGCTGATCAGCGTCGCGCCGGCCTCGGCGAAGTCGCCGACGATGCGGTCCACCGGCGACACCATCAGGTGCACGTCGATCGGCGCGGTCACGCCGTGCTTCCTCAGCGCGCTGCACACCAGCGGGCCGATGGTGAGGTTGGGCACGTAGTGGTTGTCCATCACGTCGAAGTGCACCCAGTCGGCGCCGGCGGCCAGCACGTGGTCGACCTCCTCGCCGAGCCGGGCGAAGTCCGCCGAGAGGATGGAGGGGGCGATGACGGTGGGCTGCATGGCGGGGGCTCGCGTTGGGAAACGGTGGAGGGTGGCACCGGCACCGCCCGGGCGCGGGGCGCCCGTGGCCATCGGCCGGACAGGCGCGCGGCGCTAGCGGCGGCCGCGCTTCTTGCGGATGCGGTCGTAGGCGCGGTTGATGTCGGCGGCGCGCTTCTGCGCCTGTTCGAGCAGTTCGGGCGCGGCACCGGCCATGCGGTCCGGGTGGACCTGCGCGATCAGCCGCCGGTAGGCAAGGTCGATCTCGGTGTCGCTGGCGTCGCGCTCCACGCCCAGCACGGCGTAGGCGTCGTTGGCCGCGACCCGGAACCAGTCGCTGTCGAAGGCATGCCCGATCAGCAGCCCGATCAGGCCGCCCGCCGGATGCCGCATCAGCAGCCAGCCGGCGATGAATCCCAGGACCTTTCCATACCAGCGCTTCATGCGCGCGATTCTACCGTGGCCGCCCGCACGCGCGGCCGTGCATCGCTACAATGCCCCCCCGACGGCTCCAAGACGACCCATGGCAACGACCCTGCTCGAAGCCCATCTTCCCGGGCTCGAACTGCTCCACCGCGGCAAGGTCCGCGACGTCTACGCGCTTCCGCCCGGCTCCGGCCCCGGGGAGTTCGGCCCGCTGCTGCTGATGGTGGCGACCGACCGCCTCAGCGCCTTCGACGTCGTGCTGCCCGACCCGATCCCCGGCAAGGGCGAGATGCTCTGCCAGGTCTCCAACTTCTGGTTCGACCGCACGGAACACCTGGTGCGCAACCACCTCACCGGCATCGACGTGGCCTCGGTGCTGCCGGCCGGCGTGGATCCCGCGCCCTACCGGCTGCGCTCGGTGGTGACCCGCCGGCTGAAGCCGGTTCCGGTGGAGGCCATCGCCCGCGGCTACCTCATCGGCAGCGGCTGGAAGGACTACCAGCGCACCGGGCGGGTCAGCGGCATCGCGCTGCCCGACGGCCTGCGCCAGGCGGAGCAGCTGCCGCAGCCGATCTTCACGCCCTCGACCAAGGCCGCCGTCGGCGACCACGACGAGAACATCGACTTCGACACCATGGTGCGCACCATCGGCGCCGAGCTGGCCGAGCAGGTGCGCGACGCCACCCTGCGCCTGTACGCGTTCGCCGCCGGGTATGCGGCCGAACGCGGCATCATCCTCGCCGACACCAAGTTCGAGTTCGGCACCGATGCCGACGGCCGCCTGTACGTGATGGACGAGATGCTGACGCCGGACTCCTCGCGCTACTGGCCGGCCGACGCCTACGAAGTCGGCACCAGCCCGCCGAGCTACGACAAGCAGTTCGTCCGCGACTGGCTGGAGACGCAGGACTGGGACAAGACCGCGCCCGGCCCGCGCCTGCCGCCCGACGTGATCGAACGCACGCGCGCCAAGTACGCCGAAGCGCTGCAGCGCCTGGCCGGCATCGCCATCGACGCCGGCGACAAGGCCGACTGACACCCAGGCGCCGCCCTCGCCCCCGTCCTGTAGGAGCAGCTACAGCTGCGACCGCTCTGCAGCGCACGGTGCATAGTGCGGCGCAGTCCTCGCAGGAACCGGTCGCAGCTGTAGCTGCTCCTACAGGGGTGCGGGGTCGGGAATGGTGGCGTCCAGCCCGGCGGCGCGCAGCGCGGTGGTGATGGCTGCACGGGCGGCGTCCAGCGCCTCGCCGTGCGGCACGATCCGTGCGCGGCGGTCGAGGGTATGCGCCAGGCCCAGCGCCACCAGCGCGGCGTGCGCGTCCTGCAGCGCGGAGGCGGTGCCGGCGTCGAGCAGGCCGGTCCCGCGGCCGGCGGCGATCAGCCCGCGCGTGTCACGCGGCTCCAGCAGGGCCGGGTGCGTCGCGGCATGTCCCAACACCAGCGCCTGCAGCAGGAACTCCAGGTCCACCAGCCCGCCTTCCCCCTGCTTGAGGTCGAACATGCCCTCGCTGCCGCGGTCGAGGCTCGAGCGCATGCGCGCGCGCATGCCCGCCACGTCGGCCGCAAGCGCGGCCGGATCGCGCGGGCGCCCCAGTGCGGCGGCACGCACCCCTTCGAAGGCGGCATGCAGGCCGTCGTCGCCGGCGACGCAGCGCGCGCGCACCAGCGCCTGGTGCTCCCAGGTCCAGGCGCGCTCGCGCTGGTACTCGCCGTAGGCCGACAGCGACGACACCAGCAGTCCGCTGCCGCCGTCCGGGCGCAGGCGCACGTCGACCTCATACAGGCGGCCGGCGCCGGTCGTGGTCCCGAGCAGGAGCACGATCTTCTGCGCCAGGCGCGCGAACCAGCGCTGCGCCTCCAGCGGCCGTGGGCCATCGGACTGCGCGTCGGTCGCCGCGTCGTACAGGAACACCAGGTCGAGGTCGGAGCCGATGCCGAGCTCCTCGCCACCCAGGCTGCCGTAGCCGATCACCGCGAACGGCGCGTCCGGCACCACGCCGTGCGCGGCCTGCATCTCCCGCCGCGCCAGCTCCACCACCACGCCGACCACGCCGTCGGCCAGCCAGGCCAGCTGGCGCGCGCTGTCGACGGCGGCGAGGCGGCCGTCGAGCGTGGCCAGGGCGATCCGGAAGCTCAGCGCCTGGCGGGTCTCGTTGAGGGCGAACAGTGCGCCCTCGATGTCGTCGCGCTGCAGCGCCGCGCTGCAGGCCGCGTGGATCTGGCCGCGGCCGGGCATCGGGCCCTCCACGCGCAGGTCGAGCAGCTCGTCCAGCAGCAGCGGATGCGCCGCCACGCGCTCGGCGAGGAAGGCGCTGCGGGTGACCAGGCCGGTCAGCCGCGCGAGGGCCGCCGGCTGCTCGTCGAGGAGCGCCAGGTAGCTGGCCCGGCGCAGGATGTTGTGCAGCAGCGCCAGCAGCCTTCGCATGGCCTGCAGCGGGCGGTCGGCCGGCGCGCTGGCCTGCAGCATCACCGGCATCACCCGGTCCAGGCGCGCGCGCGCGGCGTCGGACAGGTCGCGCACGCTGGGCGAGCGCGCGAAGTCGCGCAGTGCGGCATCGACGTCGCCGGGATCGCCGAAGCCGGCCGCGGCCAGCACGGCGGCATCTCCGCCTTCGGGCAGCGCGCGCCAGTAGCCCGCGATGTCGCCGTCGACATCGGCGCGTGCCTCGTCGCGCTGGGACAGCAGTGCCCCGAACTCCGTCGCCACGCGGGCGCGTACCGGCGCCAGCTCCGACGCCAGCGCGTCCCAGTCGGCATGCCCCAGGCCGCGGGCGATGCGCAGGCGATCGAGCGGCGCGTCGGGCAGCACGTGGGTCTGCGCGTCGCGCAGCATCTGCAGGCGGTTCTCGAGCCGGCGCAGGACCCGATAGGCGTCGGCCAGTCCGGCGGCCGCTTCCTGCGTCACCTGCCGCGCCTCGCGCAGCGCTTCGAGCATCGGCAGCAACCGTCGTCCACGCAGGGCGGGCTCGCGTCCGGCGCGCACCAGCTGCAGCGCCTGCACCAGGAATTCGATCTCGCGGATGCCGCCCGGCCCGCGCTTGATGTCGTCGGCCAGCTCCTTGCGCGCGACTTCGGCGGCGATCGCGGCCTTCATTTCGCGCAGCCCGGCGAGCGCGCCGTAGTCGAGGTAGCGGCGATAGACGAAGGGCCGCAGCGACGCGAGGAAGCGCTCGCCGGCCTCGCGGTCGCCGGCCACCGGGCGCGCCTTCTGCCAGGCGTAGCGCTCCCAGTCGCGACCCTCGCGCTGGAAGTACTGCTCCATCGCCGCGAAGCTCAGCGCCACGCGCCCGGCGTTGCCGAACGGACGCAGGCGCAGGTCGACGCGATGGCAGAAGCCGTCGGCCGTGGGTTCGTCGAGCAGCTTCGCCAGCGCGCGGCCCAGGCGGGCGAAGTACTCCTCTGCCGCCAGCGGGCGCGCGCCGTCGCTTTCGCCGGCGGAATCGTAGGCATAGACGAGGTCGATGTCGGAGCTGAAGTTCAGCTCGCCGCCGCCGAGCTTGCCGAGCGCGAACACCACCAGCCGCACCGGCGCCCCGGCCGAGTCGCGGACGACGCCGTGGCGGCCGGAAAACTCCGCTTCCAGCGCGTCCAGCGCGAGCCCGAGGCAGTCCTCCGCCAGCCGGGTACTGCCCTCCAGCGTCGCGGCCACGTCGTCCAGGCCGGCGAGGTCGCGCCAGACCAGGCGCGCGGAGCAGGCGCTGCGCCAGCGCCGCAGCAGCCCGGGCCAGGCGTCCGGCGCCGCGGGATCGAGTCGCGGCGGCGGCAGGGGCGCATCGGCATCGTCGAGCAGCGCGGCCAGGACGTCCGGCTGGCGCGCAAACACCTCGATCGCAAAGTCGCTGGCCACCGCCACGCGCCGCAGCGTGTCGCCGCCGGCGGCGACGGCGGCGTCCGGCAGGCGCGCGAGCTGGCGGGCCACGTGGGCATCGAGCGCGGCAGGCACGTCGCCTGCGCCGGGCTGGTCCAGGGAAGTCGTCATGCCGGGATTGTGGCAGGCGGGGCGGAAAACTCCGGGGTAAAAAAAAGCCCGAAACGGCGGACCGTTCCGGGCTTTGCTCCCTCCCCCACGTCGGGTGCGGGTCGATCGTGAAGGAAGCGTTATGCAACTTGCACGCTGCACCGCAAAACAGGACTTGCGGGTACAGGATGTGTCAAGTGCCGGCGGACAGCTTCCGCCCGAGGTCGCGGGCGATCTCGCGCGCGGCGTTCCGGCCCGGCAGCCCGGTGACGCCGCCGCCGGGATGCGTGCCCGAACCGCACAGGTACAGCCCCGGAAGCGCGCCGCGGTAGTTGCCCTGGCCCAGCACCGGCCGCGCCGAGAACAGCTGGTCCAGCCCGAGGGCGCCGTGGAAGATGTCCCCGCCCAGCAGCCCGAACCGCCGCTCGAGGTCGAGCGGCGACAGCGCTTCGTAGCCGAGCACGCTGGCGCGGAAGTTCGGTGCCACCGCATCCACCGTCTCGATCATCAGCCGCGCCACCGTGTCCCGGTGCGCGTCCCAGCCGCCGTCCACCTGCGGATGCACGTGCTGGCAGAACAGGCTGGCGACATGGGCGCCGGGCGGGGCCAGGGTGTCGTCGAGGGTGGACGAAATCACCAGCTCGACGATCGGCGCGCGTGCCCAGCCGGGGTTGTGCTGCTTCGACTTCGCGTCGAAGTAGGCCTGCTCGAAATAGCGCAGCGAGTGCCCCACCAGGATGCCGCTCTGGTGGTGCGGCTGCAGCGAGGTGCCGGGGGCGGCGATGAAGTCGGGCAGCTCCGACAGCGCCACGTTCATGCGGAAGGTCCCGGAGCCGCAGCGGTAGCGCTCGAAGCGCTGCGCGGTGTCCTCGTCCAGGTGTTCGCGCGGCACCAGCGCCGTGTACAGCAGCTTCGGATTGACGTTGCCGGCCACGGCCCTCGCGCGCAGCGTGCGGCCGTCGGCCAGCGCCACGCCCACCGCGCGGCCACCTTCGACCAGCACCTGCGCGACCTCGGCGCCGGTTTCGACCACGACGCCGCGCGCGGCGCATTCGGCGGCCATCGTCTGCGTGATCGCGCCCATGCCGCCGATGGCGTGGCCCCAGGCACCCTGGCGGCCGTTGACCTCGCCGAAGACGTGGTGCAGCAGCACATAGGCGCTGCCTGGCGTGTACGGACTGGCGAAGTTGCCGACCACCGAGTCCCAGCCCAGCGCCGCCTTCAGCGGCTCGCTTTCGAACCAGGCGTCGAGGAGGTCGCCCGCCGACTTGGTGAACAGGTCGAGCAGGTCGCGCCGGCCGCGCATGTCGAGCCGGCCCAGGCGCCGCGCGACCGCCGCCGAGGCCAGCCAGTCGGCGAGCACGAAGCCGTCGGACACGTTCGGCGGCGTCAGCAGCATCAGCTCGCGCAGCACCGCGACCACGCGCTCGAGCATGGCGTAGTAGAGCGGCAGCCGCTCCGCGTCGCGCGCGGACCACGTCGCCACTTCGGCCTGGCCGTGCTCGCCGCCCAGGCGGAAGGCGCGGCCGTCGGGCAGCGGCAGGAAGTTCGAGTACGGCCGTTCGACCACGCGCAGCCCGTGCTCCGCCAGCCGCAGGTCGGCGATCACGCGCGGGTTGAGCAGGCTCACCGTGTAGCTGGCCACCGAGTTGCGGAAGCCGGGATGGAACTCCTCGGTCACCGCGGCGCCGCCCACGATGCCGCGACGCTCCAGCACCCTGACCTTCAGCCCGGCGCCGGCCAGGTAGGCGGCGCAGACGAGGCCGTTGTGGCCGCCGCCGATGATGATGACGTCGTCGACCACGGCCATGGCGCTCAGCCGGTCGCGCCGGCGCGGGCCGCGAGCATCGCCTCGACCTCGTCGGCCAGGCGCGCGGCCGCGTCGGGGCGTCCGAGCCGGGCGGCCGCGGCCGCCGCGGCCGGCAGGATCGACGCGTCCGACGCCAGCATCTGCAGCCGGTCCGCCAGCGCGGGGGCGGTGAAACCGCCATCGTCCTCGCGCATGCACCAGCCGGCACCGAGCCGCTCCAGCGCCTCGGCATTGCCGCGCTGCTCGTCGCGCGAGCCGCCCTGCGGGATCGGCACCACGATCGCCGGACGGCCCACCACCAGCAGGTCGGCGATCGTCGTCGCGCCGGCCCGGGTGATGACCAGGTGCGCATCGCGCAGGCGCGCGGCCATGTCGTCGAAGAAGGGCCGCAGCTCGACCTCGATGCCCGCCGCGCGGAGTCCGGTGGCGACGGCGTCGGCATCGTCGCCGCGGTACTGCAGCGACAGCCGGATCCGGGCGCGCAGGTCGGCCGGCAGGGCTTCGAGCGCCGGCGGCACGACGCGTCCGAACACCGCGGCGCCCTGGCTGCCGCCGACCACGAGCAGGCGCAGCGGCGCAGCGGCGTCGAGCGCCGGGTACGGCGCGCTGGCGGCTTCGAGGATAGTGGCGCGGACGGGATTGCCGGTTTCGACGAAGCGGCCTTGCGCAGCGGCATCCACCCCGCCGGTGCCGGCGAACGAGGTCGCCACCCGGTCGGCGAAGCGCAGCAGCTGGCGGTTGGCCATGCTCAGCCGCGAACCCTGCTCGTGCAGCAGCAGCGGCAGCCCGAGGCTGCGGCCGGCGAGCGCCGGCGCGAAGCTGGGATAGCCACCGAAGCCCGCGACCAGCGCCACGCCGCGACGCTTCATGTCGGCCCGCGCGGCCAGCACCGCACGCGCGATCACCACCGCGGCCGCGAGCTTGCCCACGGGCCCGCCGGCCAGGCTGCGCGCCGGCAGCACGCGGTGCGGGATGCCTTCCAGCGCCCCCGTGAAGCGCGCGCCGCGCGCCTCCGTGTAGAGCACCACGTCGTGGCCACGCGCCTGCAGCTCGCGCGCCAGCGCTTCGGCGGGGAACAGATGCCCCCCGGTGCCACCCGCGGCCAGCCCGATCGTGGCGCGGCCCGCGCGCCCTGCCTCGCCCTGCATGCCCGGCCCTCAGTGCGCCGCGGCGGGCGACTTGCCGCGCACGCGGTTGAACAGCGTCACCCCGCCCGCCACGAGCGCGCCGACGATCACACCCACCACCAGGCTGGCGAGCGTGTCGGCGACGAAGGCCGGCAGCCCCCAGCCCTCCATCACCTCCAGCAGGTGGTGCAGCGCGTCGATGTTGTGCACGAAGATGCCGCCGCCGACCAGGAACATCGCGATCGTGCCGATGACGCCCAGCGCCTTCATCAGCCACGGCGCCGCGTACAGCAGCGCGCGCCCGATCGCGGGCAGGACCGTGCCCGGCCGCTTGTCCAGCCACAGCCCGGCGTCGTCCATCTTCACGATCGCCGCCACCAGGCCGTAGATGAGGACGGTCACGCCCAGCGCGATCACCGCCAGCGACGTCGCCCGCGTCAACAGCGGCTGGTCGGCGACCACGGCCAGCGAGAGCACGATGATCTCCGCCGACAGGATGAAGTCGGTGCGCACCGCGCCCCTGATCTTCTTCTTCTCCATCTCCGCCGGCGTTTCGCCCGAGGCCAGCACGGCCTGGGCACGCGCCTCGGGATCGGGCTTGTCCTTGGCGTGGAAGAGCTTCTCCACCACCTTCTCGAAGCCCTCGTAGCAGAGGTAGGCGCCGCCGACCATCATCAGCGGCACCACCAGCACCGGCGCCAGCCAGCTGATCAGCAGCGCCGCCGGCACCAGGATCAGCTTGTTCACCAGCGAGCCCTTGAACACGCCCCAGATCACCGGCAGCTCGCGATGCGCCTTGACCCCGGCGACCTGCTGCGCGTTCAGCGCGAGGTCGTCGCCGATCACGCCGGCGGTCTTCTTGGCGGCGACCTTGGTCAGGACCGAGACGTCGTCGAGCAGGGTCGCGATGTCGTCGAGGAGGGTGAGCAGGGAGGCGCCGGCCATGTGGGTTCCATCTCAGCGTGCGTTGAGCGACGGATTGTCGCACCGCGCCCCGCCCCGGGCGATACGCGCCCGTCACGACCTGAAAAAGATTCTTCTCCCAAGTGAGGGGAAGAGGCTCGCAGTCGAGCTGGCTGTCGTGATGCTGGATCGGCTTCTGCTACGGATGAGTGATGCTTGCGGAGCTGGGTCGTGATGCAAGTCGGCTCCGTGGTGGTGTACGCGGCCCGTCGCGCACACAGGGGG
>NZ_JACSQJ010000005.1:8949-228739 GCF_014836665.1 Luteimonas colneyensis | reverse complement strand
CGGCCATGGATGGCCGGCGGCCGGAAGTGGGAGCAGGACAGCGCAGATTCCGGCTGGGCATCCCCCCTGCGTCCGCGTCGGGCCGCCGCAGCCCGAAAAACACCAACGCGAACATTCCCCACGATTGGGCGAAGAACCAAGAAAAAGCCGCGGCCCCCCGGGGAGCCGCGGCTTCGTGCTTGCCTGATCCCCTCGCGGGAAGTCGGCGGGCCTCAGTCGAGGCTGTTTGGAGAGTCCTCGCCCGCGAACGCACCCAGCTTGCGCAGCGCGGCCTCGACGCCCGCGCCATAGGCCGGGTCGGCCTTCGTGCAGTTCTCCACGTGCCGGCGCTTGATGAAGTCCGGCGCATCGCCCATGGCGCGGGCGGTGTTGTCGAACAGCAGCTGCTGCTTCTCCGGGGTCATCAACCGGAACAGGTCGCCGGGCTGCTTGTAGTAGTTGGAATCGTCGTCGCGGAAGTTCCACCAGTCGGCGTCGCCGGTGATCTTCAGCGGCGGCTCGCGGAACTGCGGCTGCTCCTGCCACTGGTTGAAGCTGTTGGGCTCGTAGTGGGGCAGGCTGCCGTAGTTGCCGTCCACCCGGCCGATGCCGTCGCGGTGGTTGCTGTTGACCGGGCAGCGCGCCTTGTTGACCGGGATCTGCTGGTAGTTGGTGCCCAGGCGGTAGCGCTGCGCATCGGCGTAGTTGAACAGGCGCGACTGCAGCATCTTGTCCGGCGAGGCGCCGATGCCCGGCACCAGGTTCGACGGTGCGAAGGCGCTCTGCTCGACGTCGGCGAAGAAGTTCTCCGGGTTCCTGTTGAGCTCGAACTCGCCGACCTCGATCAGCGGGTAGTCGCCCTTCGGCCACACCTTGGTCAGGTCGAAGGGGTGGTAGGGCACCTTCCCGGCGTCCTCCTCCGGCATGATCTGCACGTACATCTTCCACTTCGGGAAGTCGCCGCGCTCGATCGCCTCGTACAGGTCGCGCTGGTGGGTCTCGCGGTCGTTGCCGATGGCCTCGGCGGCCTCGGCGTCGCTGAGGTTCTCGATGCCCTGCTGGGTGCGGAAGTGGAACTTCACCCAGTAGCGCTCGCCGGCCTCGTTCCAGAAGCTGTAGGTGTGCGAGCCGAAGCCGTGCATGTGGCGGTAGGACTTCGGGATGCCGCGGTCGCTCATCACGATGGTGACCTGGTGCAGGGCCTCGGGCAGCAGGGTCCACCAGTCCCAGTTGTTGGTGGCCGAACGCAGGTTGGTACGCGGGTCGCGCTTCACCACCTTGTTGAGGTCGGGGAACTTGCGCGGGTCGCGGATGAAGAACACGGGGGTGTTGTTGCCCACCATGTCCCAGTTGCCTTCCTCGGTGTAGAACTTCAGCGCGAAGCCGCGGATGTCGCGCTCGGCATCCGCCGCGCCGCGCTCGCCGGCCACGGTGGTGAAGCGGGCGAACATCTCGGTCTGCTTGCCGACCTTGGAGAAGATCGCCGCGCGGGTGTATCGGGTGATGTCATTGGTGACGGTGAAGGTGCCGAAGGCGCCCGAGCCCTTGGCGTGCATGCGGCGCTCCGGAATCACCTCGCGCACGAAGTTGCCGAGCTTCTCGTGCAGCCACACGTCCTGCGAGAGCAGTGGCCCGCGCGGGCCGGCGGTCAGGCTGTTCTGGTTGTCCGGCACCGGGGCGCCGAAGTCGGTGGTCAGATAGGTGACGGGACACTTCTTGTCGCGGTCGTGGTTGCTCATGCTGCTGGCTCCCCTTGGAGTTGGGTGGCGGACGAGGATCTGCAATCGACTCTACGGCGATGCGATAGAAAGTTGAAATCGAATGATGGAACTCGATTGATAGATGTTCTCTATCGAAGGATGGGTCACTTCCTGCCGAACAGTCCGCCGAGCTTCATCAGGTCGCCGATGCCGAGTTCGCCATCGCCGTCCTGGTCGAGCACGGCGCCGAGCAGGCCGCCGCCGAGGCCGCCTTCCTGCCGGATCTGCTGCTGCTCCTGGCCGAGAAGACCGCCCAGGGCCTGGGCGCTGCCGGCCTGCTGCGTGGATCCGCCGGACATCACCCGCCTGGCCAGGTAGGCCATCACGATCGGCGCCAGCATCTTCAGCAGCTGGCTTGCCTGGCCCTGGCCCAGGCCGGTGGCCTGGGCGATGCCGGCTTCGGCGCGCGGCTGGCTGCCGCCGAAGATATGGCCGAGGATGCCGGCGCCGTCGGTCTGCCGGCTGCCGGCGCCTCCCAGCACCGCGCCAAGCACGCTGCCGATGTCCATGCCGGCGTGGTCCTTCTGCAGCGCACCCAGCAGGGCCTGCGCACCCTGCGGCTGGCTGGCGCTCTTTCCGAGTGCTCCCATGAGCAGCGGCAGCGCGGCGCCGATCGCCGCGGACGACTGCTCCTGGCTGATGCCCAGCTGCTGGGCGAACTGGCTGGCGGGCACGCCCTGCAACTGGGCGGCAAGGTCATCGGTAAGGGTGGCCATCGGCGGGGCTCCTGTCAGTGGAACGTCCGATGGTACGCGCCGTGCCCTGCGCTGCGGCGACCGTCAGTCCTTCGGTGGACCGTCGATGCGTCGCGCCCAGTCCTCGACCTGGCGGGACTCCAGGCGGCGCTCCACCAGCGTCCGCCACGAGGGCACCAGCGGCAGTTCCAGCGCTTCGCGCAGCGGCCCGTGGTCGAGCACGCGATCGGCCAGCAGGCGCATCAGCCGGCGCAGCGGCCATGACGGCCAGGGGCGCTCGATCAGCGCCAGCATGTCGCCCGCCTGCGCGGCGCCGGGCTGCACGACGCGGTAGTACCAGCCGGTGCGCCCGGTGTCCTGCACGCGCCTGGCCATGTCGCGCACGCCGAAGCGGTCGTTGAGCTTCCAGCAGGGCTGCCGGCCCTGGCTCACTTCCAGCACGGCGCTGCCCAGCGCGTACCGGTCGCCGATGCAGACCGTGCCCTCGTCGAGGCCGTGGCTGCTCATGTTCTCGCCGAAGGCGCCGGGCGCGGCCAGCACCGGCAGCTCGCCCAGTTCGGCGCGCCAGGCGACGTAATGCTCGAAGGGGTAGTGGTGCACCGCCTTGTCGACGCCGCCGTGTACGCGGGTGTCACCCTGCTCGTCGCCTTCCAGGCCAAGCCTGCCGATGCGCACCGGGCCGCTGCGCGGGGCCTTGGCGATGCCGCTGCGGCTGCCCGGGCGCGTGTATGGCACGGCGACGCCGGTGAGCAGGGCATCGATGCGCACGCCGGCTCCCGCATCCAGCGGATGGCCGGCGCCGGCGGCATCGCCGCTGTGCGGCGTGTTCACGTCAGCGCCTTGAGCCGGTACAGCGCCTCGAGGGCCTGCTTCGGCGTCAGGTCGTCCGGGTCGATGCCGGCCAGGGCTTCCAGCGCCGCGGACGAGGGTGCGAACAGCCCGAACTGCTGCGGAGCATCCAGGACTTCCGGCGACAGCGGCGGCGAGGCCGGCGGCCCCTGCTGCTCAAGCTCGGCCAGCCGTGCGCGCGCCTGCCGCAGCACCGGCTTCGGCAGCCCCGCCAGCGCCGCCACCTGCAGGCCGAAGCTGCGGTTGGCCGGGCCGTCCTTGACCGCGTGCATGAACACCAGCGCATCGCCGTGCTCGACCGCGTCCAGGTGCACGTTGGCGATGCCGCTGCCGGGCGCGGCCAGCGCGGTGAGTTCGAAATAGTGGGTCGCGAACAGCGTGTAGCAGCGGTTGTGCCCGGCCAGGTGGCGCGCGCAGGCCTCGGCCAGGGCCAGGCCGTCGTAGGTCGAGGTGCCGCGGCCGATCTCGTCCATCAGCACCAGCGACTGCGCGGTGGCGTGGTGCAGGATGTGGCTGGTCTCGCTCATCTCGACCATGAAGGTCGACTGGCCGCGCGCGAGGTCGTCGCCGGCCCCGATGCGGGTGAGGATGCGGTCGATCGGGCCGATGCGCGCGGCGCTCGCCGGCACGAAGCTGCCGATGTAGGCCAGCAGCACGATCAGCGCGTTCTGGCGCATGTAGGTGCTCTTGCCGCCCATGTTCGGGCCGGTGATGACCAGCATGCGGCGCTCGTCGCCCAACACCAGGTCGTTGGGTTCGAAGGGCTCGTCTCGCACGGCCTCCACCACCGGATGGCGGCCGCGCTCGATCTCGAGGCAGGGGGCGTCCACCAGCTCGGGCCGCGCCCAGTCCAGGGCCTGCGCACGCTCGGCCAGGCCGGCGAGCACGTCGAGCTCGGAGAGCGCGCCGGCGCAGCGCTTCAGCGACTCCAGGTGCAGGTTGAGTTCGTCCAGCAGCTGCTCGTACAGCAGGCGTTCGCGGGCCAGCGCGCGCTCGCGGGCGGACAGCACCTTGTCCTCGAAGCCCTTGAGCTCCTCGGTGATGTAGCGCTCGGCGTTGGCCAGCGTCTGCCGTCGGGTGTAGTGCGTCGGCGCCTTCGCCGAGTGCGCCTTGCCGATCTCGATGTAGTAGCCGTGGACGCGGTTGTAGCCGACCTTGAGGCTGGCGATGCCGCTGGCTTCGCGCTCGCGGGCCTCGAGGTCGACCAGGAACCGGTCGGCATTGGTGGACAGCCGGCGCAGCTCGGCCAACTCGGCGTCGAAGCCGTCGGCGAAGACGCCGCCGTCGCGCGCCAGCACCGGCGGCTGAGCGACCAGGGCATCGGCCAGCAGCGCAGCCTGCGCGGCGTGCTCGCCCAGGCTGTCGATGAGCGCCTGCAGCCGCGGCGAATCGACCCGCGCGAGCTGCGCGCGCACGCCCGGCAGCATGCCCAGCGCGTCGCGCAGCGTGGACAGGTCGCGCGGCCGCGCCGAACGCACCGCGATGCGCGACAGGATGCGCTCGACGTCGCCCAGGCCCCGGAACAGCTCGCGCAGGTCGCCTTCGGCGCCGGCGTCGATCAGCGCGGCCACCGCCTGCTGGCGCTGGCCCACGGTGCCGCGGTCGCGCAGCGGGCGGTGCAGCCAGCGTCGCAGCAGGCGCCCGCCCATCGGCGTCACGGTGCTGTCGAGCACGCCGAGCAGGGTGTGCTTCTGCTCGCCGTCGATGCGCGTGTCGAGCTCGAGGTGGCGGCGGGTGGCGGCGTTCATCGCGATCGCGCCGTCGCTGGACTCGAGCGCGATCGAGGTGAGGTGGGGAAGGCGCTGCTTCTGCGTCTCCTCGACGTAGCCGAGCAGGGCGGCCGCCGCGGCGATCGCCTGCGGCCGGTCGTCGATGCCGAAGGCGGTCAGGTCATGCAGCTCGAAGAAGCGCAGCAGCTGGCGGCGGCCGCTGTCGGCGTCGAACAGCCAGGGCGCGCGGCGACGCACGCCGCTGCGCGCGGTGGCGCAGGCCGGCCAGCCTTCCTCGTCGGGCAGCAGCAGCTCGGCGGGGTCCAGCCGCGCGAGCTCGGCCTCCAGCGCGTCGTCGCCGACGACCTCGTTGGCGAGGAAGCGCCCCGCCGACAGGTCGGCCCAGGCCAGTCCGTAGCCGTCGCGGCCGCGGCTGAGCGCAAGCAGCAGCGTGTCGCGGCGCTCGGACAGCAGGGCCTCGTCGGTCACCGTGCCGGGCGTGACGATCCGCACCACCTTGCGTTCGACCAGGCCCTTGCTGGTGGCGGGGTCGCCCACCTGCTCGCAGATGGCGACCGACTCGCCCAGCGCGACCAGGCGCGCGAGGTAGCCTTCGGCGGCGTGGTGCGGCACGCCGGCCATCGGGATCGGCTGCCCGCCGGAGCTGCCGCGCTGGGTCAGGGTGATGTCGAGCAGGCGCGCGGCCTTGCGCGCGTCGTCGTAGAACAGCTCGTAGAAGTCGCCCATGCGGAAGAACAGCAGCACGTCGGCGTGCTCCGCCTTGGCGGCGAAGAACTGCTTCATCAGCGGGGTGTGTTCGGGCGTCTTGTCCAGCGTCATGCGTCCGGCGTGCGGGGCGCGCGGCGGTCGCGCGCGGGACACCGGATTGTAGCCGGGCAGGGTCGGGGCTTCAGCGCTGCAGGGCGCGGACGCCGGGCGGGTCCGGCAGGCCGCCATCGTCCACGACGACGCGGTCGCGTCCGGCCCGCTTGGCGGCGTACATCGCGGCGTCGGCGCGCGCCAGGACGCGCTCGTAGTCCGGGTGCCCGTCCTGGATCGCGGCGCCGATGCTGCCGGTGAGCCGCAGCGTGCTGCCGTCGGCCAGCGTCACCGGGGACGAGGCGATCGCGTTGCGCAGCCCTTCGGCGATCGCCAGTGCGTCGTCGCGGGAGACCGAGCCCAGCACCACCACGAATTCCTCCCCGCCGTAGCGGAAGAGGTAGTCGCTGCCGCGGGTGTTCTGCACCAGCAGCGCCGCGACGTGCTTGAGCGCACGGTCGCCGGCCTCGTGGCCGTGGGTGTCGTTGATCGCCTTGAAGTGGTCGAGGTCGAGCATCAGCACGGCGAACTGGCGCCCGGTGTTGGCCTGCAGCGCGATCTCGCGGCGCAGGATGGTCGGCAGGAAGCGGCGGTTGAGCAGGCGCGTCAGTGCGTCCCGGCCGGACTCGAGGTCGCCGATGCCATCGAACATGATCGACACGAGGCTGCGGATGGCGTCGGCCGGAGCGCAGTTCGTCCAGTAACTCGCGGCGTTCGGCCATGCCGGTGGCGTCGGGCAGGCGCGCGCGCAGGATGCTGTCCAGGCGCGCGGCGATGAGGTTGACTTCGCGGGTCTCCGCCGTGTCGCCGAAGCTCGCCATGCCCTTGTGCAGGAACCACAGCCCGAACTCGGAGCGCGAGATCTGCAGCGGCGCCGGCGGGCCGGGGTGCTCGGAGGTCAGGGCATAGATCAGCGCGTTTTCCCAGGTCAGCAGCAGGGCGCGCTGGCGTTCGCGTTCGGTGCCGATGTTCTGGATCAGGGAGAACAGCCGGAACGCGCCGTCGATCTGGCCCGAGGCCTCGCGCGAACGGCTGTAGGCGCGGGTCATGGACTCCAGCGCCAGGTCGACCAGGCCGTCGGCGCAGACGATGGCGTCCAGGGCCTGCGGAGCGTTGGCGGCGTGCCGGCGGATGCCGGCGTGGAGGTCGTCCTTGAGCCTGCGGCCACCGCGGGCGACGAGGTCGACCGGGATGCCGATGCGGGCGTGGACCTTGCCGACGTGTTCCTGCGTGGCCTGCAGCGCGTCGATGTCGTCCGGGCGGGCCGACAGCAGCGCCGAGAGCCAGCGCTGGAGCGACGGCTTGAGGCGCTCGCGCACCTGGACGACGTCGAGATAGCGCGACGCCCGCGGGTCTTCGAGCATCTCGCCATAGAAGTGGTCGGCCACGGTGGGGCCGCCCTCGGCGACCACCGCGGCCAGCAGGTCGCGGATCCCGTCCGACAGCGCTCCGACCCGGCGCGCCCAGTCGGCGGCCAGCCTTGGATCGGGCGGGGATTCCGGCGCGGGACCGGCGTCGTCGGAGGCGTCGGACGCGGGGTCGGCGTGGGCGTTTCTGAAGGACATCGGCATATTGTCCACCGCCCGCGCGCCCGGTTGGTGAACGTGCCAGGCCCGGCGCTGGAACGCACATACGCGTGCGTCCGGAATTGTGCTAGCGTCGCCCGCAAGGTCGCGGTACCGCAGCGCCAGGCCAGTCCCCCACGCAGGCCCGGCGCATCCACCATGGATCGCATGGTGGCGCCCGCACCGACGTCGATGACATCAATCCGTAGGGGGACACCATGGTCTCAGGCCATCCGCAACGCCACGCGCTCGCAACCGCGCTCCTCGCCATCCTCGCAAGTCCCGTCCTGCTGTCCACGGCGCACGCCCAGGACGCCGCGCCCGCGGCCGAAGACGAGCGACCCACCACGCTTGCCGGCATCACCGTCACCGCGCAGAAGCGCGAGGAGGCGCTGCAGGACGTGCCGATCGTGGTGAACGTGCTCGACGGCCAGCTGCTGCAGGACACCGGGGTGCGCGACATCAAGGACATGCAGGTACTGGTGCCCGGCCTGACGGTGACCAGCACGCAGTCCGCGGCGCAGACCACCGCGCGCATCCGCGGCATCGGCACCGTGGGCGACAACGCCGGCCTCGAATCCTCGGTGGGCGTGGTCATCGACGGCGTGTACCGCGCGCGCAACAGCGTCGGCTTCGGCGACCTCGGCGAGGTCGAGCGGATCGAGGTGCTGAAGGGTCCACAGGGCACGGTGTTCGGCAAGAACACCTCGGCCGGCGTGATCAACGTGGTCACCCGCCGCCCGAGCTACTCGCAGAGCGCCGAGGCCGAGGTCACCGTCGGCAACTACGGGCTGCTCGGCGTATCGGGCGCGTACAGCGACGCGATCGGCGAGTCGGCCGCGTTCCGGGTGTTCGCGGCCAAGCGCGAGCGCGACGGCGTCGACGAGGTCGGGACCGGCGGCGGCCCGCGCCGGGAAACCGACGACGGCGACCAGAACTACCACACCGTGCGCGCCCAGCTGCTGCTGGAGCCGACCGATACCCTCGACATCAACTTCAGCGCCGACTACACCAGCCGCGAGGAAAACTGCTGCGTCACCGTCACCACCCATCGCGGGCCGACGGCGGCGATCATCAACGCGCTGACGCCGGGCGGCGAGGGCATCATCCCGGTCGCCGATCCCGACCGGCGCCTGGCCTATGCCAACCGCTCCACCGAGCAGGACCTGAAGGACAAGGGCGCGTCGGTGCAGGTCGACTGGGACTCGTCCTGGTTCGGCGACGCGACCCTGACCTCGATCACGGCCTTCCGCGACTGGCAGGCCATCAATGGCCTGGACTTCGACTACAGCGGCGCCGACATCCTCTACCGCGCGCCCGATGCCGACGAGTCTCTGACGCGCTTCGAGACCTTCAGCCAGGAGTTCCGGCTGACCGGCTCCACCGATCGCCTCGACTGGATGGTCGGCGTGTTCTATTCGGACGAGGACCTGGACCGCAACGATTCGTACCGGTTCGGCGCGGCCTACGAGCCCTACCTGTCGACCCTGGTGGGCAGCCAGGTGCTGGCCGGCGTCGCCGCGCAACTGGCGCCGCTGGGCCTCACGGTCAACCAGGCGAACCCGGCGACCTTCCTGTCGCAGGTGTCGGGGCAGCCGTTCGGGACCAACTACCAGGGCCTGGCCGCGCTCGACCGCCACGACCAGAACGCGCGCAGCACGGCGATCTTCACCAACAACACCTTCCACGCCACCGATGCGCTCGATTTCACCCTCGGCCTGCGCTACACGCACGAGAAGAAGGAGCTGCATTCGGTCTACAGCAACCCCAACGGCAGCATCGGCTGCGGCTCCACGCTGGCCAACCCGGCCGCGCGCGTGGGCGGGGCGCTGGCGCAGCGCATCGACAACTTCGCCTTCCTGCCGCCTGCCCTGCAGCAGCAGCTGCTCGGCGCGCTGGTGCCCGCGGTCGCGCCGCAGGTCGCCGGCTTCATGTGCCTGCCGTGGGCCAACATCGCCCACCACGGCCGCGACGTCGGGCAGTCGCGTACCGAGAAGGAGTGGTCGGGGACCTTCAAGGCGGCCTACGACTGGTCCGACGAGGTCATGACCTACGCGTCGGTCGCGCGCGGCTACAAGGCCGGCGGCTTCAACCTCGACCGCGTGCAGTCGTCCAACGGCCTGTCGAGCGGCGTCCAGGGCATCACCCCGGTGGACGACACCTCGTTCCCGGGCGAGTTCGTCAACAGCTTCGAACTCGGCATGAAGACGATCTGGGCCGGGGGCAACCTGCTGTTCAACGCCGCGCTGTTCTACCAGGACTACGAGGACTTCCAGCTCAACAGCTTCCTGGGCACGAGCTTCGTGGTGCGATCGATCCCCGAGGTGGTGTCGCAGGGCTTCGAGGCCGACCTGATGTGGCAGACGCCGGTGCAGGGCCTGATGCTGCAGGGTGGCCTCACCTACGCCGAGACGGAGTACGGCGACGACCTGCTGCCCGATGCCGACCTGGCGCTGCTGCCGGGCAGCCAGATGAGCTTCGCGCCGAAGTGGTCGGGCAATGCCTCGGCCACCTACGAGTGGGATTTCGGCGCCGACTACCAGGGGCGCTTCAACATCGGCGCCAAGTACATGTCCGACTACAACACCGGATCCGACCTCGATCCGCAGAAGGCGCAGGAGGCCTACACCCTGCTCAATGCGCGCATCGGCTTCGGTCGCCAGGACAAGCGCTGGATGGTCGAGTTCTGGGGCCAGAACCTGACCGACGACACCTACAAGCAGGTGGGCATCGACGCGCCGATCCAGGCCGGCTCGTGGAACGCCTTCCTCGGCGCGCCGCGCACCTATGGCGTGACGTTCCGGGTCAACTATTTCTGATCCCGTCCCGACCCATCGCGACACCGGACGGCCCGCCCATGCGGGCCGTCCTTTTTCCGGCGAGGCGACAAACCCCGTCCCGAGCGCGGATACTGCGCGCTTTCTTCACGGATTCACGCCATGCACGCTCCCGGCGACGAGGCCCTCGCACAGCTCGCGCACGACACCGGCCGTCGACTCCAGGCCAGCCGCGACATGCTGGTCACGGCCGAGAGCTGCACCGGCGGCTGGATCGCCAAGGTGGTCACCGACATCGCGGGCTCATCGGCCTGGTTCGATTGCGGCATGGCGGTGTACAGCTACGAGGCCAAGCAGGCGCTGCTGGGCGTGCGCCCGCAGACGCTGGAGGAACACGGCGCGGTCAGCCGCGAGACCGCGATCGAAATGGTCTCGGGCGCGCTGGTGCATTCGGGCGCCACCGTCGCGGTGGCCGTGACAGGCATCGCCGGCCCGGGCGGCGGCACCGGGGACAAGCCCGTGGGCACGGTGTGGATTGCATGGAAGCGTCGCGGTGGCTATCCACAGGCGGAAGTCTTCCACTTCGATGGCGACCGCGATGCGGTGCGCCGGCGCACGGTCGCCGAGGCCCTGCACGGCCTGGACCGGCTGCTGTGAGCGGGCGCGCGCCGTGACCATGCTCGACGCGCTCGCCGGCGTCCGCGACCTCGGCCGGCTGCAGGAGATCGCCAGCGTCTTCGTGCGCCACGGCTTCGGCGACCTGGTCCGGCGAAGCGGCATGGCCGGGGTGCTCGAGCGGGCCGGGCGCCTGCTGCACTGGGAGCACGCGGAGGAGCGCCCTGCATTGCTGCCGCCGGCGCGCCTGCGCCGCGCGCTGCAGGAGCTGGGGCCGACCTTCGTCAAGCTGGGCCAGGTGCTGGCCACGCGCGTGGACCTGCTGCCGCCGGAGTGGATCGCCGAGCTGGGGCTGCTGCAGAACGCGGTCCCGGCGCTGCCCTGGGAGACGGTGTATCCGCAGCTGGTGGAGGACCTGGGCATGGCGCCCGAGGTGGCCTTCGCCCGCGTGGAGACGGTGCCGGTGGCCGCGGCATCGCTGGCGCAGGCGCACCGCGCGTGGCTGCACGACGGCAGCCCGGTGATCCTGAAGGTGCGGCGGCCTGGAATCACCGCCACGGTCGAGGCCGACCTGCGACTGATGGCGCGGCTGGCCGAGGTGATCGAGTCGCAGCTCCCCGACCTGCGCCGCTATCGCCCGGTGGAGGTGGTGCGGCAGTTCCGCGACTCGCTGCGCCGCGAGCTCGACTTCGCCGCCGAATGCCGCAACGCCGAGCGCATCGCCGCCAACTTCGCCGACGACCCCGGCCTGGTGGTGCCGCGGGTGCACTGGCAGTGGACCTCGGAGCGGCTCAACGTCCAGGACTTCATCGACGGCATCCCGGCAGGCGACCTGGCCGCCGTCGATGCCGCCGGGCTGGACCGCACGGCGCTGGCGCGCGCGGGCACCGGCATGGTGCTGGAAATGCTGCTCGAGGACGGGCTGTTCCATGCCGATCCGCATCCCGGGAACATCTTCTTCCTGCGCGACGGGCGCATCGCGCTCATCGATTTCGGCATGGTCGGCCACCTCGGCGAGCGCCGCCGGCTGGAGATCGCGCGCCTGCTGCACGGCATGGTGGTGCAGGACGCCGAATCCGCCGCCGACATCCTGCTGGACTGGAGCATGGGCGGCGAGGTCGACGAGGAGCGGCTGGAGTCCGACACCGCGACCCTGGTCGACCGCTACCGCGGCGTGCCGCTGAAGGACCTGCGCATGGGCACGATGCTGTCCGACGCCGCCGGCCTGCTGCGCGCCCATGGCCTGGTGCTGCCGCCAGACCTGGCACTGGTGATCAAGGCCTTCCTGACGCTGGAAGGATTCGGGCGCCAGCTCGATCCCGGCTTCGACATGGCGACGGAGGCGAAGCCCTGGCTGGAGCGGGTGCTGATGCGGCGGTTCGCGCCCTCGGTGCTGGCGCGGCGCGGCCGCCGCGGCCTGGCCGGGATGCTAGAGTTCGGCGCCGAGCTGCCGCGCGACCTGCGCCGGCTGCTGCGCGCCGCCCGCGGTGGGCGCCTGGGTGCACGCATCGACATTCCCACGCTCGACGCTTTCGGCGACCGCATCGACCGGGCGGCCAGCCGGCTGACGATGGGCGTGATCACCGCGGCGCTGATCATCGGCTCCTCGATCGTGATGAACAGCGTCGGCGGCGGCGCGCGCAACCAGTGGCTGATGGCGCTGGGCGTGGCCGGCTTCGTGGGCGCGGCGGCGCTGGGCGTGTGGATCGTCTATTCGATCTGGAAGGGCGCGCACCGGCGTTGATTCCGTGGTCGGTTAGTAGTATTACTACTAACCATGGACATCACCGAGACCCAGCAGGCGGTCCTCGCCCTGATCGCCGAGCGCATCGCGGAGGAGGGCATGCCGCCCTCGCAGGCCGAGATCGCCCGTGCCTTCGGGTTCAGCAGCGTGCGCGCGGCGCAGTACCACCTCGAGGCGCTGGAAGCCGCCGGCGCCATCGAGCGCGTGCCGGGTCGCGCGCGGGGCATCCGGATCCTGCGCGCCCCGGCGCTGCCGCAGACGGCCCTCGATTTCCCCGAAGCCGTCGCCGGAGCCACTGCCGGAGACGACGTGCTCGAACTCCCCGTCCTCGGCCAGGTCGCCGCCGGCGTCCCCATCGGCGCCGACATCGGCAGCGACCAGATGGTGCTGATGGACCGTGCCTTCTTCTCCCCCGCGCCGGACTACCTGCTGCGCGTGCGCGGCGACTCGATGCGCGACGAGGGCATCTTCGACGGCGACCTGATCGGCGTGCACCGCACCGCCAACGCGCGCTCGGGCCAGATCGTGATCGCGCGCATCGACGACGAGATCACCGTCAAGCTGCTGAAGGTCGGCAAGGACCGCATCCGGCTGCTGCCGCGCAACCCGGACTACGCGCCGATCGAGGTCGCGCCGGGCCAGGACTTCGCCATCGAGGGCCTGTACTGCGGCCTGGTGAGGCCGAACCGGTGAGTGGCCGGGCCCTGCGACGCAAGCGGCGACAGGCGCGACCGCCGTTCCCCCACGCAACCGCGGGCGATCGACTGCTGTCCGGCGCCATTGCCACGCCCTAGTTTGAAACCGGCACTCCACGTCGCAGCTCCTGCGACCACCCGCCGGCACACTGACCACATTCCCCGAGACATGAACTGAGGACACCACGATGGACGAGAACAAGAAGCGCGCGCTGGCCGCCGCACTGGGCCAGATCGAGAAGCAGTACGGCAAGGGCTCGGTGATGCGCATGGGTGACCGCGTCGCCGAGACCATCCCGGTGATCCCCACCGGCTCGCTGCTGCTCGACGTCGCGCTCGGCATCGGTGGCCTGCCCAAGGGCCGCGTGGTCGAGATCTACGGCCCCGAGTCCTCGGGCAAGACCACGCTGACCCTGCAGGCCATCGCCGAGTGCCAGAAGCAGGGTGGCACCGCGGCCTTCATCGACGCCGAGCATGCGCTCGATCCCACCTATGCGCAGAAGCTTGGCGTCAACGTCGACGACCTGCTGGTCTCGCAGCCCGACACCGGCGAGCAGGCGCTGGAGATCGCCGACATGCTGGTGCGCTCGAACGCGGTCGACATGGTCGTGGTCGACTCGGTCGCCGCGCTCACGCCCAAGGCCGAGATCGAGGGCGAGATGGGCGACCAGCTCCCCGGCCTGCAGGCGCGCCTGATGAGCCAGGCCCTGCGCAAGCTCACCGGCAACATCAAGCGCTCCAACTGCCTGGTGATCTTCATCAACCAGCTGCGCCACAAGATCGGCATCATGATGCCGGGCCAGAGCCCGGAGACCACCACCGGCGGCAACGCGCTGAAGTTCTACGCCTCGGTGCGCCTGGACATCCGCCGCATCGGCGCGATCAAGAAGGGCGACGAGATCATCGGCAACCAGACCCGCATCAAGGTGGTCAAGAACAAGATGGCGCCGCCGTTCAAGCAGATCATCACCGAGATCCTCTACGGCGAGGGCATCAGCCGCCAGGGCGAACTGATCGACATGGGCGTGGATGCCGGGCTCGTGGAGAAGGCCGGCGCCTGGTACAGCTACGGCAGCGAGCGCATCGGCCAGGGCAAGGAGAACGCCCGCCAGTACCTCAAGGAGAACCTGGCGGTGGCCGAGCGCCTGGAATCCGAACTCCGGGCGAAGATGGCGCCGCTGGCGGGCGCGGTGGCCGACGTCGACGACGAGGATGAAGCCGCCGGCGACGAAGGCGCGGGCGAGCCGACCGCGAAGCGCGGCCGGGGCGCCAAGGCCTGAGCATGGGCGGTGCCGGCGCCTTTGGTGGCCGTCGCCGCGGCCCCGGTTCCAGCGACGGGGGAGGGGAGGGCGCGGCCGGTCCCGGACGCAGGCGCCGGCCCGAGCCGACGCCCGCGCAGCGGGCGATGGGCCTCCTGGTCCGGCGGGAGCATTCGCGCAAGGAGCTGGCACGCAAGCTCGAGGCCCGGGGGGTGGACGGCGACGAAGCCGAGGCCACGGTCGCGCGCATGGCGGAGGCAGGCTGGCAGGACGACGCACGCTTCGCGGCGGGGCTGGCGCGTTCACGCGCGCTGGCCGGATACGGTCCGCTGCGCATCCGCGCCGAGCTGGGCACCCACGGACTGGGCGAGGACCAGGTCCGGGCCGCATTCGAGGCCCTGGCCGAATCCGGTGACGACGACTGGCGGGCCATGGCCCGCGGCCTGGTGCAGCGCCGGCACGGTCCGGGCGTCGCCGATGATCCGGTGCTCCGCCGCAAGGCCGCCGACTTCCTGTTCCGCCGGGGCTTCGACGGCGACACCGTGCGCGCCGCCACCGCCTTCGACCTCGACGACGCCTGAGGGCGGCGGGTCCCGGCGCCTCGGGGCGTGACGGTCCTGCTAACCTAACGGGGACCCGAGCGCCAGCGCCCGGCACCCCCGCGGGCCACGGCCGGCAAGGGCGCCGGGATTTCCGCGCCCCCACCTTGTCCGCAGCCGCACATGCCTTCCGAACAGACCCCCGCGCGTCCCACCACGGCCGATATCCGCCGTGACTTCCTCGAGTTCTTCAGCACCCGTGGCCACACTATCGTGCCCTCGGCGCCGCTGGTGCCCGGCAACGATCCGACCCTGCTGTTCACCAACTCCGGCATGGTGCAGTTCAAGGACGTGTTCCTGGGTGCGGAGAAGCGCAGCTACGTGCGCGCGGCCGACGTCCAGCGCTGCCTGCGCGCCGGCGGCAAGCACAACGACCTCGACCAGGTCGGTTACACCGCGCGCCACCACACCTTCTTCGAGATGCTCGGCAACTGGTCGTTCGGCGACTACTTCAAGCGCGATGCCATCGCCTGGGCCTGGGAGCTGCTGACCGGCGTGTGGAAGATCCCGGCCGAGAGGCTGGTGGTCACCGTCTACCACACCGACGACGAGGCCTACGGCATCTGGCGCGACGTGATCGGGGTGCCGGAGGACCGCATCATCCGCATCGGCGACAACAAGGGCGCGCCGTTTGCCTCGGACAATTTCTGGCAGATGGCCGACACCGGCCCCTGCGGCCCGTGCACCGAGATCTTCTACGACCACGGCGCGCACCACTTCGGTGGCCCGCCGGGCTCGCCGGACGAGGACGGTGACCGCTTCATCGAAATCTGGAATCTGGTGTTCATGCAGTTCGACCGCCAGCCCGACGGCCGCCTCGAGCCGCTGCCCGCGCCCTGCGTCGATACCGGCATGGGCCTCGAGCGCCTGGCCGCCGTGCTCCAGGGCGTGCACGGCAACTACGAGATCGACCTGTTCCAGGCCCTGATCGCCGAGGCCGCGCGCCTCACCGGCACCGCCGACCTCGGCAACAAGTCGCTGCGCGTGATCGCCGACCACATCCGCGCCTGCAGCTTCCTCGTCGCCGATGGCGTGCTGCCCTCGAACGAAGGCCGCGGCTACGTGCTCCGCCGGATCATCCGCCGCGCGCTGCGCCACGGCTGGATGCTGGGCGTCCGCCAGCCGTTCTTCCACCGGCTGGTCGCCACCCTGGACGCGCAGATGGGCGAAGCCTACCCGGTGCTGCGCGACCAGCGCGCGCTGGTCGAGCGCGCCCTGCTGGCCGAGGAGGAGCGCTTCGCCGAGACCCTCGACAGCGGCATGCGCATCTTCGACGAGGTCGCGTCCCGCAGCGATGCCGCCTCCAGCGGCGTGATCCCGGGCGCCGATGCCTTCCGCCTGTACGACACCTACGGCTTCCCGCTCGATCTTACCGCCGACATGGCGCGCGAGCGCGGGATGGAAGTCGACACCGCGGGCTTCGACGCCGCGATGGCGCAGCAGCGCGAGACCGCGCGCGCCGCCGGCAAGTTCGGCGGCGGCACCACGCTGCCCGCCGAGCTGGTGGCGCGCATGCAGCCCACCGGCTTCCTGGGCTATGACCAGGTGCAGGCCGGGGGCCTCGAAGTCGTGGCCCTCCTGCGCGATGGCGTTCCGGTCGAGCGGATCGACGCCGGCGACGAGGCCATCGTCTTCCTCGACCGCACCCCGTTCTACGCCGAGTCCGGCGGCCAGGTCGGCGACACCGGCGAGCTGGACGGGCAGGGCGTGGCCTTCGCCGTCGAGGACACCCGCAAGTTCGCCGGCCAGTTCCATGGCCACGTCGGCCGCCTGCGCAGTGGCGCGCTGGCGGTGGGCGACCACGTGCTGGCCAGCGTCGACGCGGCCCGCCGCGCCACCACGGTGCTCAACCACAGCGCCACCCACCTGCTGCACGGCGCGCTGCGCGAGCGCCTGGGCACCCACGTCGCACAGAAGGGTTCGCTGGTCGCGCCCGACCGCCTGCGCTTCGACTTCTCGCACTTCGAGCCGATCAGCGCCGACGAGCTGCGCGACGTCGAACGGCGCGTCAACGACGAGGTCCGGGCCGACCATGGCGTCGAAATCCGCGAGATGGGCATGCAGGAGGCGATCGACGCCGGCGCCATCGCGCTGTTCGGCGAGAAGTACGGCGAGCGGGTGCGCGTGGTGACGATGGGCGACTCGGTCGAGCTCTGCGGCGGCACCCACGTCGGCCGCACCGGCGAGATCGGCCTGTTCAAACTGGTGTCCGAAGGCGGCGTGTCCGCCGGCGTGCGCCGCATCGAGGCCCTGACCGGCCGCGCCGCGCTCGAGCATGTCGCGCGCGGCGAAGCGCGCCTGGACGAGGCCGCGCGCCTGCTGGGCGGCACCGCGGCCGAAGTCGGGGACAAGCTGCGCACGCTGCTCGACCGCCAGAAGAAGCTGGAGCGCGAGCTCGAGACGCTGAAGGCGCGCGCGGCCAGCAGCGCCACCGCCGACCTGTCCGCGGGCGCCGTGGACGTCGGCGGGATCAAGGTCCTGGCCGTCCGCATCGAAGGCCTCGACGCGCGCGCGCTGCGCGACGCGCTGGACCGCTTCAAGCAGCAGCTCGGCGACGCCGTGGTGCTGCTGGCCGGCGCCAGCGACGGCCGCGCCGCGCTGGTGGCGGGTGTCAGCGGAGCTGCGCTGGGACGCGTCAAGGCCGGCGAGCTGCTGTCACACGTGGCGGCCCAGGTCGGGGGCAAGGGCGGCGGCCGCCCGGACATGGCCCAGGGCGGTGGCGAGGACGGGCCCGCGCTGCAGGCGGCGCTCGCCGCCGTGCCCGGCTGGGTGGCGGCGCGACTGGCCTGAACCCTCACGCTCCCCGTTACTTTTTGCATACAGCACGGCGGGCTCGTCGCTCGCTATCATGTTCAGCTGAAGCATCACGGACGGCGCCGCCCGGCGCCGTTCTTCCAGGACCGGGCGCAGACCCGGCGCAGGAGTACCCCACATGTTGATTTTGACCAGGCGGGTTGGCGAGACGCTCATGATCGGTGACTCGGTCACCGTGACCGTGCTGGGCGTCAAGGGCAACCAGGTGCGCGTCGGCATTACCGCGCCGAAGGATGTCTCGGTCCACCGCGAGGAGATCTACCAGCGCATCCACCGCGACGACGACGTTCCGGCGGTCGACCAGGAGGAAGGCGCCAACTGAGGTTTGCCGGTTTCGCATCAAGCCGGTATCCTTGCGCCCCTCGACGGCGCAAGCCAAGAGAGCATCACCCGGAGACTTGCCCGAGAGGCCGAAGGGGCTCCCCTGCTAAGGGAGTATGGGGTCAAAAGCTCCATCGAGGGTTCGAATCCCTCAGTCTCCGCCATCTCCAACGAGATGGGTTCCACCGAGATGATTGACGAACGTCATTCGCCTCTTCATAATTCCGCTTCTGCACAACGCGCCCGTAGCTCAGCTGGATAGAGCACCAGGCTACGAACTTGGGGGTCGGAGGTTCGAATCCTTCCGGGCGCGCCAAGTGCAGACCGCATCGTGGACGTGACCGATGCGGATGCTCGACCAGCAGGTCGAAGCCATCTCCTCATTTTGTGAACCCGGTCACCCATGGCCGGTGACCGTGCGCCCGAACGCACGAATTTCCCGGGCGTGGCTGCTAAAACGTCGTTTGGCGTTAAGTCCGGCCATGTCATAGTCTCCGGGCTCCCGGCCACTGGATCCGGCCTGGTCCGACAGGGCCAGGCACGGACTGCTGCTGGGGGAACAGGGGGGAACCTGTCTATCCTGGAGCCACCATCGATGCATCGATTATCCACCTGCGTCACGCTGGCATGCGCCGGCCTCTTCTTACCCTCACTGGCGCTCGCCGCCACGTACACCGTCGGTCCCAGCGGCCGCGACTACACCCAGCTGACCACCCTCGTCGACAACGTCAACCTCGAGCCCGGCGATGTCGTGCTGGTCGACGGAGGCGCCACCTACACCGGCGGCGTCGTCATCCGCAGCAATGACGGCGGCAGCGCGCAGAATCCCGTGACCTTCCGCTGGAGCGGCACCGGCTCCTCGCGGCCGCGGATCCAGGGTGGCACGCATACCGTCAAGTTCCAGCAGTCGAACCATGTGGTCTTCCAGGGCTTCGACGTCCGTGGCGGCAGCAGCACCTGCCTTTTCAACGAGGCCAACGACGTGGTGGTGCGCGATTCCATCATCCGCGACTGCCCGGGCCACGGCATCCTCGCTGCCGACCAGCTTTCCGGCTCGTTCACGCTCGAGCACAGCGAGATCTTCAACGCGGGCGCCGGCTCCACGAAGCACGCGATCTACATGCAGTCCGACGAAGTGGCGTTCCCGAACGCCGTCTTCACCATGCGCTTCAACTACGTGCATGACGGCAACGGCGGCAACCTGCTGAAGACGCGCCACCAGCGCAGCCTGGTCCACTACAACTGGTTCGAGGGCGCCGCCTACCAGGAAATCGAACTGATCGGCCCCGACTGCTTCACGCAGCAGGATGGCTGGTCCCCGGAACTCAAGCGCGAGGACGCCGAACTGGTCGGCAACGTCATCGTGCACACCTCCGACTGGGGCAATGCGATCCGTGCCGGCGGCGACCTCAACGGCCGCAGCAACGGCCGCGTGCGCATGGTCAACAACACGATCCTGTTCAACCGGTCGGGCAGCGCCACGGCGTTCCTCGCGCAGCTCGGCGTGGGCTCGGTGGAGATGCACAACAACGTCGTGTACCAGACCACCGGCGGTGCTCCGAGCATCCTCCGCGAGAATCCCGCGTCCGGCATGGAAGATCCCTATTGCGCGCCTTACTCCCGCGAGCCGTGGGCGGCGGGCCGCAAGGTGGCGGGCAGCAACAACTGGGTGCAGTCGGGCGCCACCAACGTCCCGGGCGAGTGGACGGGAACGGTGTACGGCTCCAATCCCCAGTTCGCCAACGTCGGGCAGCTCCAGCTGAAGCCGGCCGAAGGCAGCGCGCTGGTGCTCGCGGGCAATCCGTCGCCGCAGACGGCGAGTGCCTTCCCGTTCCCGTCTCCGCTGGCGCGGCCGCTGTTCAACGCGCCGGCGAGGGCGAAGCTCGCGATCGGTGCCCAGACGGCGCGTCCGGCCGCCGGGCAGATCGACATCGGTGCGGTGGCCTCGGGCCAGGCGCCGGTCAGCCAGGTGCCGAGGTCGCTGCGCGGTTCCAAGCCGCTCATCCCCGGCAACAGTCCGGCCCCCGGCTTCATGCGCTCGAAGGATGTCGCGGCTCCGGCGGCGGGTCCGTCGGCTGCCGCGCCGGTGGTGACGCAGCCGCAGGCGGATGCCGCGGTGGCGCCGGCCGCGAAGTCCCTGAGGATCACCCCGCCGATCCTGCTGCTGTGGCAGCGGATCCAGGGACTGTGGGACGAACAGCTGCGCTGATCCCGCAGCCAGCCTGGCGGGTTCCGGGGCGAGTGCCACCGGCGCCCGCCGAGGCTGTCCTCGAGCCGCCGTTCCTTTCGTTGTCCCCAGCGTTCCCCCGCTGGGGGAGGACCGGTGGCGAGGGGAACGATCCCGATGCATGACGCAGCACGACCCGCCGCCACGTGCGGCGGCAGGCCGTTCCCACGACCCGTGGCGGCCGACCCGCGGCCGCTGCGCATCCTGCATGTCGTCGACTCACTGGAATTCGGCGGTCTCGAACGCGTCGTGACCGACCTCGCGATCGCGCAGCAGGCGCGCGGCCACGATGTGGGCGTACTCAGCATCCTCGATACGAGGGGCTTCCGTGACGTGCTCGAAGCCGCGGGCATTCCCGTGGACGTCGCCGGCAAGCAATCGGCCATGGACCTGGGCGTGCTGCGTCGCATCCGCGACGTCGTGCGCGCGCGCCATGTCGACGTGGTGCACACCCACAACTTCGTGCCGAACTACTACGCGGCCGCCGCGACGCGATTCGCGGGTGGGCGGCACGTGCTCGTCAACACCTGCCACAACATGGGATCGCGGCTGGCCGGCCGCAAGCTGCGCTGGCTGTACCGGATCTCGCTGCGCGCGACCGCGCGCGTCGCCCTCGTCGGCGACATGGTCCGCGACCATCTGGTCGCGACCGGCATCGTGCCCGCCGCGCGCGCCACCGCCGTGTTCAACGGCATTCCCACCGCGCGGTTCGGCCCGGATCCACTGCGTCGCGCCCTCGCGCGAACGGCCCTCGGCGTGTCACCCGACACCGTGCTGCTCGGCTGCGTGGGGCGGCTGGTCGAACTCAAGAACCATCGCTTCCTGCTCGAGCGGATGCCGGCGCTGTGCCGGGTCCACCCGGGCATCGCCCTCGTGCTCGTGGGCGGAGGGCCGCTGGAGGACGAGCTGCGGGCCCACGCCGATGCGCTCGGGCTGGGGGACCGGGTGCGGATCCTCGGCGCCCGCACCGACACGGCCGAACTGCTGTCGGCAATGGACGTCTTTGTGCTGCCGTCGCTGACCGAAGGCCTTTCGATCGCGCTGCTCGAGGCCTGCGCCGCGGGGCTTCCCGTCGTCGCCACGGCCGTCGGCGGCAATCCCGAGATCGTCACGGACGGCGTGACCGGCCGCCTGGTCGAGCCCGGTGACGCCGGCGCGCTGCACGACGCGCTGCTCCAGCTGGCGACCGACGCCGGCATGCGCCATCGCCTCGGCGACTCCGCGCGTCGATGGGTCGAGGCGCATGGTTCGGTGGAGGCGATGCAGCAGCGCTACCACGCGCTCTACCTCGATGCGCTGGACGGGGCCGCGGCACCCGCCTGAGCGCGGATGCGCCACCCCGGCGACGCACCGCCATCAGGCCATCGCCTCCCGGATCACCGTGCCGCTCATCCACTGGCTGGCGTCGATGCCCTGCAGCGCCAGCAGCGTCGGCGCCACCGAGGTCAGCGGCACGACGTTCCCGGCGCGCCGGTGCCGGCGGCTGCCGGCGTTGCGGATCCAGAGGCAGCCTTCGCCGTGGTGAATGCCGCTCTTGAGGCCGTCGATCGCATAGAAGAGGTCGGACATGGCGCGGACCGGGCTTCCCGCCGCGGTCAGGCGGGCATCGGGCGCGACCTTCGAGAAGATCCCGCAGCCCACGGTGAGCGCCGCCTCTTCGCGGCGGACGGTCAGCGCGCGGACGCCGTCGATCGCCACCGTGGCCAACTGCGCTTCCGCGGCGGACGCCTCGGCGGCGGACGGGAACAGGAGGCGGAACTCCTCCGACATCACCGGCTGCACCTCGCAGGGTCCGGCCACGCCGGCCCACTGCCGGAACGCGTCGCAATCATGCGGCCGGTAGGCGACCTTGCCGCCCTGTCCCTCGTACTTCAGGCAGGGCTGCTGGCCCAGGGCGGATGACAGCACCACGGCGTGCCTGTCGCCCGCCAGCGCCAGCGCCTGGCCGACGATGCGGTCCATCTGCCGGTAACCGAACAGCACCGCGTCCGCGTACTCGTCCTGCTCGGCCTCCGACGGCCTGACCTCGAACTCGCCCGGCTCCATGTTCCGCCAGTAGACGTGCTGGAAGTGCGCCGTGCTGTTGAGGAAGAACGTGCTGAAGTCGGGGCGACCGCGCCTGAAGTAGTGGCGGAACACGTCCCACTGCAGGCGGTCGAGCAGCACCGCGCGCTGCCAGCGGAAGCGACCGGACACGCGTTCACGCGCGAGCTGCCTGGCGATCGCGGCCAGGGTGCCGGCCGAGAGGCCGTGGCGCAGCATCCAGGCCAGGAAGCCCAGCTGTTCGCGCAGGCCGATCCGGGCGCTGGCATTGGTGTGCTCCTGGACGTTGCTGCGCACGAAGCGGACGTAGGGGCCGAACTCGTCCTGCGGGTGGGCGTCGGCACCGACCGTCCACGGGTCGGGCAGCAGGTGGCCATTGAACCCCTGGGCGTAGCCGGTGTTCATCGAGCCGCAGATCCAGTTGGCGCGGCCATGCGCGGAGAGGATGTCCCAGACCCGCGGCCGCGTGCACTGCGGGCCGTCGCCCAGGAAGAACACCTTGTGCTCGGCGAACGGCAGGCCGCTGTGCACCGTCACCCACTGGATCCAGGGCTCCAGCCGGTCCTGGGGCTCGCCGGCGTCGGTGACGCAGACCAGGGCTTCGTCGTGCAGCCGCTTGAAGTTGGGAAGCAGGCCCTGGCCCATGAAGCGTTCGAGCAGCCGCGGCGACAGCTCGTTGAACTCCAGGTGCAGGATCGGTTGGGGGGTCGTCATGGTGCTCGCTCCAGTGCTTGCAGGAACAAACGCAAACCGGGCCCGGGACATGACAGCCCGGGCCGCCAGCCCGCCTGTCCGCTTGTCGCGGGCAGGTGCGTTCTGACCGGTAACAGGCCACCAGCGTGGCCCCAGGGCCGGCGTCCCGGTTCCTGGCGACCAGTGGGGGGGATGGCCGTGATCACTGCGTTTCCTGGGCGGATCAACCGCATCATGCGCCTGGTGTGGTTCGCCGAGCTGTCCCTGCTGTACCTGGCGGTCCTGGTCGCGGTCTGGCTGCGCTACCTGGACGAGCCCGACAACCTCGCGGTGTTCATGCAGACGCTGCCGCTGCGCGCGCCCCTGCTTGCGCTGTCCATCACCGCGGCGATGGCCGCCTTCGGGCTGTACCAGCCGCATGTCCGCCATGGCTGGATCGACCTGTTCCTGCGCCTGGGGCTGGCGTTCGCGCTCGGTGGCGCGGCGCTGTCGGTCGTGTACTACCTGGTGCCGCAGACCTACATCGGCCGCGGCGTGGTCGCGATCTCGCTGGTGCTGGGCTTCCTGCTGGTGGCCGGGCTCCGGCTGGCGCTGTTCGGCCTGCTCAACATCGAGGCGCTCAAGCGACGGATCCTGGTGGTGGGGGCGGGCGACAACGCCGACTGGATCAACCGTCGCCTGCGCCGGCGCAGCGACCGCAAGTCGTTCACCATCGTCGGCTACCTGCCGATCGGCGACCAGAAGGTCACGGTCGGCAGCGACCAGCTGGTGCCGGCCGGCCGCGACCTGCGCGAACTGGCCCGCGACCTCGGCGTCAACGAGATCGTGATCGCGCCGGACGAGCGCCGCGGGAGCCTGCCGATGGACGAGATCCTCGGCTGCGCGCAGAACGGCATCTCCGTGATCGACCTGCCGGGCTTCTTCGAGCGCGAGGCCGGCCTGATCAAGCTGGAGGTGGTCGATCCGTCCTCGCTGATCTTCTCCGGCGGGTTCGACCACTCGCTGGTCCGACGCCTGAACAAGCGCTTCTTCGACCTGGCCGCGGCCTCGGCGCTGCTGCTGCTGGCGTGGCCGGCGATGCTGCTGGTCGCGCTGGCCGTCCGGCTCGAGTCCCCCGGGCCGGTGCTCTACCACCAGGTCCGGGTGGGCGAGGGCGGGCGCAGCTTCCGGCTGACCAAGTTCCGCAGCATGCGCACCGACGCCGAGAAGAATGGCGTGGCGCAGTGGGCCACGACCAACGACGACCGCACCACGCGCGTGGGCCGCTTCATCCGGCAGACGCGGCTCGACGAGCTGCCGCAGCTGTTCAACGTGCTCATCGGCGACATGAGCTTCGTCGGGCCGCGCCCCGAACGCCCCCAGTTCGTCGACCAGCTCAACGACGCGATCCGCTATTACCCGGTCCGCCACTCGGTCAAGCCTGGCCTGACGGGATGGGCGCAGCTGCGCTATCCCTATGGCGCCTCGGTGGAGGATGCGAGGGAGAAGCTCACCTTCGACCTCTTCTACGTCAAGAACCAGGGCCTGATATTCGACATGATGATCCTGCTGCAGACGGTCGAGGTGGTCCTGTTCCGGCGCGGCGCGCGCTAGCGCCGCACCACCGCCACGCCATCGCCAGGCGCGCGCGCGGCAGCCTGCGGCTCCCCGGCCAGCAGCAGCGTCGAGAGGATGCCCACGAACGCCTGGTTCTCGGCGAAGCCGGTGACCCGGCCCGCGCGCGCCTTCTCGTAAAGGCGGGTCGTCGCGGCGACGTCGAACAGGCCCGAGGCGCGCAGGTGGGAGGCGTCGAACAGCGCCGCCACGTAGTCCAGCGGCCGGCCGTCGACGAAGAAGCTCAGGCTGTCGGGGGCGCGATAGGGCTGCTTGGTGCGATGCAGGATCTCCGCGGGCAGCAGGTCGGCCAGCGCCCGCCGCAGGAGGTATTTCTCGGTGAGACCCCGGATCTTGTACGAGGGCGGGAGGCGGTTGGCGAACTCGACCAGGGTGTGGTCGAGGTAGGGGAAGCGGGCCTCGATCGAGCCGGCCATGGCGGCGCGGTCGCCCTGCGACGCGAGCAGGTAGCCGGCCAGCAGCGACTTCGCCTCCACGTACTGGTCCCGGGCCAGTGGCGACCAGCGCATGATGCCGTCGGGCAGCCGCGACTCGGCGAAGGCCAGCGCGTCCCAGGGGCCCGCTGCGGCCCGCAGCTCCGGTGACAGGAACGCCAGCGCGCGCTGCGAGGTGGTCCATCGCGGCACGTGCGCGAAGACCGGGCGGTCGAGGTGCTCCATGCCCTGGCCGAAGAACGCCGACGCGAAGGCCGGATGGCTGGCGGGCGACCTGTCGAGATAGCCGTAAAGCCGGCCCAGCAGCTTCGGGCGCAGGGTCGAACCGGGCTGGCGTGCCCAGAAGCGCCGCACCTTCGCCTCCTTGAACAGGTCGTACCCGCCGAAGACCTCGTCCGCGCCCTCGCCGGTGAGCACCACCTTGAAGCCGTGCCGGCGGACGCTGTCCGCCAGCAGCATCAGCGGGACCGCCGCGGTGCGCAGGACAGGGGTTTCGGCGTGCCTGACCAGCCGCGGGAACGCGTCGCCGATCGCAGCGGTGCCGATCCTCAGCGTGGTGTGCTCGGTGCCCAGGTGCCGCACCATCGCCTGCTGGTGTGCGCTCTCGTCGAACTCCGCGGCGTCGAACGCCACCGAGAACGTCCGCACCGGGGTGCGGGTGAAGCCGCGCGCCAGCGCCACGATGCCGGACGAGTCCAGGCCCCCGCTCAGGTAGGCGCCGACCGGGACGTCGGCGCGCAGCTGCAGGCGCACGGCGTCGACCAGGCGCTCGCGCAGCTCACCGGCGGCGTCCTCGAGGCTGGCGAACCCCCGCGCGCGGGTGGATGCCTCGTCCGGGAAGGTCCAGTCCCAGTAGCGGACCAGGCGTTCGCTGCCGTCGGCCTCAATCGCGAGCAGGTGGCCGGGTGGAAGGCTGTGGACACCGGTGTAGACGGTGTCGGGGTCGGACGGAGCCCAGTAGGAGAACGTCTGCAGCAGCCCCCGCGGGTCGAGCTGCCTGCGTTCGGGCACGACGGCGAACAGGGCCTTCATCTCCGAGGCGAACCACAGGCTGCCGCGCGCACGCGTGTGGAACATGGGCCGGATGCCGGCACGGTCGCGCGCCAGCACCAGGCGGCCGCGCCGCGCATCCCACAACGCGATCGAGAACTGGCCGTTGAGGCGTTCGACGAAGGCGTCGCCGTCGCGATCGTAGAGGTGGACGATGACCTCGGTGTCCGAGCGGGTGTAGAACCGGCGGCCTTCGGCTTCGAGCTCCGCGCGCAGTTCGACGTAGTTGAAGATCTCGCCGTTGAACACCGTCCAGACGCTCCGGTCCGGATTGTGGATCGGCTGGTCGCCGGTCGCGAGGTCGATGATCGACAGTCGTGCGTGCGCCAGGCCGACGCCCGGCTGCACGTGGAAGCCGTAGCCGTCGGGCCCGCGGTGGGCGAGGGTGTGGATCATCCGCTCGAGGAGGGCGTGGCCCTCGTCGGAAGACGTGGGACCGCCCAGGTAGCCCGCCAGGCCGCACATGCCTCAGGCCCCCGGCACGGCGGCGGGACAGGGAAGGGGCGACCGCGGCTGCGGCGAGGCATCCGCCTGCGGTCGCATGGACGTGGTGCGCAGCGGCTTCAGCCGTGAGCTGTACCAGTCCACGACCACGCCGCATTCGAAGCGGATCCAGGAGGGACCATAGATCCAGCGTCCGTCCGATTCGCGGCTGATCGGTGCACCCTGCAGGTCCATCACCGCGTCGGCCTCCATGCCGCGCTTCAGGCGGATGGGGTCCGCGTGCTCCGCGTCCGGAGGCCATGGCCGCGTGGCATGTGGCGGACCGGCCTGTGGACCGGATGCATCCGCCGCCGGGCCGTCGTCCCGTCCGTCGCCGGAGTCCGCTCCCAGCATCCACGCCCCGGAGATGACCGCCAGCGCCGCCAGAAGCCGTTTGCTCCAACGTGGGGAGGCGGAGGCGGGCACGTCGCGCGGATCGGGGATGGAAGGACTGGCCGCATGCACCGGCGCGGCGGTCCGCGGCGGCAGCCCGGGCAGGCGCCCGTGCAGCCGGTGGAAGTCGAGTGCGGCGGCGTAGGCGAGGTTGAGTTCCTTGAGCCGGTCCGTGGTCTGCGCCGCGGCGTGCGTGCGGTCAGGATGCAGCGCCGCCACCTGTCGCCGGTAGGCCTGCTTGAAGGCGTCCAGGGTGCAGCCGGGATCGATCCCGAGCACGCGATAGAGCCTTCCGAAATCGGTCATGGTCCGGGTCCAGTTACGAAGAGGGTTGGAAGAAGATGCTTCGACATGCGGCGTTCCCCATCGCGATACGCCGATCCACGCGGGAAAAAACGGGAATGGCCGCGACGGGCGGACAACCTGCGGTCGCGGCAAGCGCGGGGCGCCGGTCTCGATGAAGCCGCTGTTCAACGCGGATTCCGCGATGCGCTCGGCGGTGGTGGTGATGGTGTCCACCTATGTCGCCTTCGCCCTCGGCCTGGTGACCAGCGCGCTGGTGGCGCGAAGCCTCGGCCCCGAGGACTTCGGACGCTATTCGTACCTGGTCTGGCTGGTCGGACTGCTGGTGGTGCTGGGCAACAACGGCCTGCCGACCACGGCGATCAAGTTCGTGTCCGAGGCGCTGGGCCGCGATGCCATCGGCTCCGCGCGCGAGGTGCACGGCCTCCTGGAGCGCAGGAGCTGGCTGTTCCTCGGCATCCTGTCGCTCGCCTTCTTCGCGCTGGTGCCGTTCTTCCTTCCGACGGGATGGGAAAAGGCCCGGTGGGTGTTCATGGCGATCGCGGTGTTCTCGGTCGTCACCAAGGCGGGCTACATCTTCAAGGTGTCGGTCGCGAAGGGCTACGGTCGCTTCGACGTCGAGGCCTGGACGACCGTCGCCGCGAGTGCCCTCAACGTGGTCGCGGTGGGCGTGCTGATGGCGCTGCGCGCGCCGCTGCTGGCGTTCATGGCGCTGTTCGCGGCGATGTGCCTGGTCCACCTGCTGCTGTCGGCGGCGATGCTGCGGCGCGGGGGCATCGTGGCCGCGAGGACCGCGGCCGTGCCTTCGGACCGGGTGCGGCGCCACCTCTTCTGGACCGCCGTGGTCACGATCGTCTACGGACTCAGCAACCGCGCGATCGAGACCTACATGCTCAACCGCTTCGCCGGCCCGGCCGCGGTCGGCCATTTCTCCATCGCGCACGCGCTCAGCGGGGCGGGCATCTCCCTGCTGGCCTCGGGGCTGACCACGATCCTGATGCCCATGATGTCCCACGGGCTCGGTGCTGGCGGCCCGGGTCGGGTCAACCAGATCATGGCGGCGTCGCTGCGCTACTTCACCTTCCTGGGGCTGCTTGCGGCCGGCATGGGCGCCTTCCTCTCCGCGCCCGTGGTGGAACTCATGTACGGGACGCGCTATGCGCCCGCGGTTCCGGCGCTGCAGGCACTGTTCGTGGTCGCGGGCGCGACCATCGCCGATGGCGCCTTCTACGCGCTGTTCGCGACCATGGACCTGCAGCGCGAGCGCGTCGTGCTGACGATGGCGTCGGTGCTGGTGACGCTCCTGCTGTCGCTGGTGCTGATCCCGCGCTTCGGCCTGGCCGGCGCGGTCTGCGCCTATGCGGCCACGCGCGTCTTCGTGTTCGCGGGCCTGGTCGCGTGGACGCGTCGCGCCACCGACCTGGACATTCCATGGAAGGAACTGGCGCTGCTCTACCTGTCGGCGCTGCTGGCCGCGGCGTCGGCGCTGGCGGTGGCGGCGGCCTGGGACGGCTACTGGGCGGACATCGCGTGCTGTGCGCTGTTCGCGGGCATCTTCGTGTCCACCACGCTGCTGCTCAAGGCCTGGTACGCCGAGGACGTCCTCCGGCTCGAGGGGCTGCTGCAGCGCCACCCGAGGCTGTCCGCGATGTTCGGCGCGCGCCTGGCCTGGCTGGCGGGGCGGCTGCCATGACGGGGCCGCACGCATGAGCGTGGTCTTCTGGCTGGGTGCGGGGCTGCTGCTGTTCGCGTTCGCGGGGTATCCGGCATGGGTGCTCGCCCAGGCCAGGCTGCGCCCGCGTCCGGTGGCGCTGGCCGATGTCACGCCTGCCGTGACCGCGATCCTGGCCGTCCACGACGCCGGCGACGCGGTCCGCGACAAGCTGCTGAACCTGCTCGCGCTGGACTATCCGGAGTGCCTGTTCGATATCGTCGTCGCCTGCGACGGCTGCACGGACGGCACCGCGGACGCCTGCCGTTCCATCGGCTCCGACCGGATCACGGTCCTCGAGTTCGACACGCGACGGGGCAAGAGCGCCTGCCTCAACGATGCCGTCGCCCGCGCGCGCGGCGAGGTGCTGCTGATGGTGGACGTCCGCCAGGTGCTCGATCCCGCCACCCTGCGGCTGCTGGTCCGCAACCTCGGCGATCCCGGGGTCGGTGCGGTCAGTGGCCGGCTGGCCTTCAGGGACGTGGACGGAGGCTTCGCGGCCAGCGTCGACGCCTACTGGCGCTACGAGTCCCTGGTGCGCGCCGCCGAAGGCAGGAGCGGATCCGTCGTCGGCGTGACGGGTGCGCTCTATGCGGTACGACGGCGGCTGTTCCCGCGCCTGTCGGACGGCACGGTGCTGGACGACGTGCTGGTGCCGATGGCGGTGGCGAAGTCCGGGCACCGCGTGGTCATCGAGCCGGCCGCCATCGCCTGGGACCGGCCCTCGCAGGACGCGCGCGCCGAGCGCGCGCGCAAGGTCCGGACCCTGGCCGGCAACTACCAGCTGGTGCGGATCGCGCCGTGGCTGCTGCTGCCCGGGACCAATCCGCTGTGGTTCCGCTTCGTGAGCCACAAGCTGCTGCGCCTGGCCGCGCCCTGGCTGACGCTCGCCGTCGGCGTCTCGGCGCTGGCGCTGGCGCCCCGCGACGGCTTCTACGCTGCCTGCCTGGCGGCGCTTCTTGGCTGCCTTGGCGCGGTGCTGGCCGGCAAGTGCTCGCCCGCCGTCGCCCGCCTGCTTCCGGTGAGGCTGCTGACCGCGTACTGGCACATGAACGCCTACGCCGCGCGCGCCCTGTTCGCGTTCGCGTCGCGTCGGCGGCTCCACCTCTGGTAGCACGTGCACTGGCCGGATCGCGGGCCGCGCCGCGTTGTCCTGGTGGGGCCACGGCCGCGTCGACCGCCTGCCAGGCAAGGCGTGGCCGCCCATGGAATGGATCACATGCACCGGAAGACGCCCCCGCCAGTCCGCTTTGCTTCGTTCGCCTGCGCCTGCGCGCTGGTCGTGTGCGCGGTCGCCACGGATGCCGCCGCCGCGGAGTGGCACGTGTCCACCTCGGGCGACGACGGCGACGGCGACGGCAGCCTGCAGCGCCCGTTCCGGACGCTGGACCACGCCGTCGATGCGGGCAACGGCGTGGTGGCCGCGGGCGACACGGTCATCGTCCACGCCGCGCCCGGGAACGGCCGCTACGAGGAATGCATCCGCATGCGGATCCCGCTGACGATCCGCGCACGCCAGGGCGAGCGCCCGCACATCCACTGTCCGCTCGACACTCCCGACACGTCGACCATCCGCATCGACGCCGCTGCGTCCGGCTCCCGCCTGATCGGGCTCGAGATCAGCGGCGGCCACGAGTACGGCGTGATGATGCACACCGACTGGTATGCCGGCGGCGGCGAGGAGTGGACCGGAGCGTCGGACGTCCTCATCGACGACCTGCTGATCCACCACACCGGGCGCGACGGCATCAAGATCGCCCCGCGGGCCGACCGCGTGACGATCCGGCGCACGCGCATCCACCACACCGGTGCGCGCTATCCCGCGGGCACGCCGGCGGCCGATCGCAACGCCGACGGCATCGACAACGTCAACGGCGCGCGCATGGTCGTGGAGGACTGCCATATCCATGACGTCCCCAGCAACGGCCTCTACTTCAAGGGCGGGGCCAGCGACGTGGTCGTGCAGCGCAACCGGGTGGAGGACATCGGGGCCGCCGGCATCCGCGTGGGCTTCGACACCAGTCCCGAGTTCTTCGACCTGCGGGCCAATCCCGACTATTACGAGGCGGTCCGCGGGATCGTTCGCAACAACGTGGTGCGCAACACGCGCTACGCGGGCATCGCCATGCATGCCGCCAAGGAGCCCGTCATCGCCAACAACACGCTGGTCGACACCGCCAGGGACGGGCAGGCGGCGATCTTTTTCGGGCTGACGTTCCAGGACGGCGCCGAAGAGGCCGGCCGGCCGGCCACGGTCGATCCGAAGATCGTCAACAACATCATCAGCCAGCGCTCCGGCGGCGACTGCGTGGCGATCGCCTGGTCCGACGAACATGGCGGGCTCTCCGCACTGGCCGGTGCGACCGGCATGGACTGGAACGGCTACCAGGCAGCGGGGGGCTGCCGCTTCGTCGACCAGCGCAAGGGCGACGCGATGCCGTGGGAGGGCACGCTCGAGCAATGGCGGATGCGCCTGGCCGCGGATGCGCATGCGGTCGTCGGCGACTTCCGGCTCGACGCCGAGGGGCGTCCGGCGGCGGGCAGCGCGGCGGCGGGCGTGGGCGTGGCGGTCGACGAGGTCGTGGACGATTTCGACGGGCGCCCGCGCCCCGGCATTCCTGGCCTGGGAGCCTTCCTGGCCTCAGGGGCCGCGGCGGCCGGCGTCGTGGCGCCCGCGGCCGCGACCACCCTGCCTGCGGCGGCGCCGGACCCGGCCCTGGCCGCGGAGGCGCCCGCGATGCTGCTGGCCGGGGCGGGTCCGCTGGAATGGCTGCTGGTCGCGCTCGGACTCGTACTGCTCTCACTGGGCCTGCTTGCCGTCCAGCTGGTGCGCCGGCGCAACGTCGCCGGCTGGCTGCCGGCCTACCTGAAGCAGGACTGGCGCGGGAAGGTCGCGCCCGGCACGACTCGGCACCTCATGTTCTGCTTCGTCGACCACTACGAGCCGGCGTGGCGCAAGCCCCCGTACGAGCGCGAAGTCGCCCGCGTGGCGCGTTGGCACCAGGATCTGCCGCGGGTATGCGCGGGCCACGTCGATGCCGATGGTTCGCCGCCTGTGCACACCTTCTTCTATCCGGAGGAGGAGTACCGGCCCGAACACATCGACCGGCTCGTCGACCTCTGCCGGGCAGGCCTGGGCGAGATCGAGATCCACCTGCACCACGACCACGACACCGAAGCCGGGTTCCGGGAAAAGCTGTCGCGCTTCACCCGGGTCCTCGCCAACCGCCATGGCGCCCTGCCGGTCGATCCGGTGACGGGGCAGCCACGCTGGGCCTTCATCCACGGCAACTGGGCGCTGGACAACAGCGATCCCTCGGGCCGGCACTGCGGGCTGGACAACGAACTCACGCTGCTGCGCGAAGAGGGCTGCTACGCGGACTTCACCCTGCCGTGCGCGCCGAACCCCTGCCAGACCAGCACCATCAACCGGATCTACTACGCCAAGGACGATCCGTCGCGTCCCAAGTCGCACGACCGTGGGCCGCGGGTGCGCGTGGGCGGCGCGCCGGAAGGCGACCTGATGATCATCCAGGGGCCGCTGGGGCTGCGCTGGCGGAGCCGCAAGTTCGGCATCTTTCCCCGCATCGAGAACTCCGACGTGCGCACCAGCCACCCGCCGACGCGCGACCGCATCGATGCCTGGGTCCGGACCGGCATCCACGTCGAGGGCCGGCCGGAGTGGACCTTCGTGAAGATCCACACGCACGGGGCCGAGGAGCACGACATGGACGTGCTGCTGGGGCCGGCGATGGACGAGGCCTTCAGCTACCTGGAGTCGCGCTACAACGATGGGCGCGACTGGAAGCTGCACTACGTCAGCGCGCGCGAGGCCTACAACATCGCGCGGGCCGCCGAGGCGGGCGTGGCCGGCGAGCCCGGCGAATACCGCGACTTCGTGATCCCGCGCCCGGCCTGCCGCGAGTCGATGCGGGGTGCGGCGTGAGCGTGGATGCACCGGCGCCTGTGCGGCCACCGCGCGGGGCGACGCGCTTTCGGGCCGGGGCATGAAGCGGGACCTCGCGGCCAACTTCTTCGGCGTCACCGGCCTCGGCCGCGCGCTTGCCTCGACCTGGCGCGACCAGCGCGTGGTGGTGCTGAACTACCACCGCATCGGGGATGGCAGCCGGTCCGAGTACGACCGCGAGCTGTGGAGCGCGACGGAGGAGGTCTTCGACGAGCAGGTCGCGTTCCTGGCCAGGCACTGCGACGTGATCGGGCCCGGCGACATCGAGGCCGCGCTCGGCTCGCGCCGCGGGCGCCACGTCCTGATCACGTTCGACGACGGCTACCTCGACAACTACGAGCTCGCCTTCCCGGTCCTGCGGCGCCACGGGGTGCCGGCGGTGTTCTTCGTGGCGACCGGCTTCATCGACCGGCCTTCGCTGCCCTGGTGGGACGCGATCGCCTGCCGGGTACGGCGTACGCACGCCGCGCGGCTGGACCTGCGGCCCTGGATCGCCGAGCCGCTGGTCCTGTCCGACGACAGCCGCGCGCAGCCGGTCAAGCGGATCCTCACCGCCTACAAATCGCTGCCGGAGGACGAGGCGCGGCGGTTGCTCGCGCGCCTCGCGGAAGAGACCGCAGTGGATGTCCCCGGGCGCGTCGACGGGCACTGGATGGACTGGGACATGCTGCGCGAGATGAGCCGGGCGGGAATGACGATCGGCGGCCACACCGTGAACCACCCGGTGCTGGCCCGCCTCGCGCCTGGGCGCCAGGCCGAGGAGATCGAGGGATGCGCGGCGCGCATCGCCGGGGAGATCGGGCGGCCGATGGAGTACTTCGCCTATCCCGTGGGGAGCAGGGACGCCTTCGACGACGCCACCGAGGAATGCCTTGGCAGGCTCGGCGTGCGTTATGCGTTCTCCTACTACGGCGGCATCGTGTCGCCGTCGTCGCGCCGGTACGACATGCAGCGGGTCGCAGTCGAATCGGACGTGCACAGGAATCTTTTCCGCTCGATGCTGCAGGTGCCGCGCGTGTTCTGCCGTGAACCATGAACGTCCGTACCGCCATCGCGCTCCGCGCGGCCCGGGGCGCTTCGCCCGTGCCGTCGCCGTCGTCCGGTACGCCGCGGCGCGCCGACATCCGCCTGAAGATCAGGCTGGGCGAGATGGTGCTGGCCAGCCCCGCCCTGCGCGCGATGGTGCTGGACTGCGATCCCTTCGCCAGGGAGCGCCCGGCCTGGCCACTGCGGCAGCTGCGGGACCTGCCCGGCGACGTCGACGCGGCCTTCCTGCCGTCGTGGCCGCTCGCCGCCGGCGAGGCCGTGCCGGACGTGCCGGGGCTGTGGCGCTACGTGCCCGCGCGCTATCGGCGCTACTACATCGACCTGGGGATGGGCTTCGATGCCTACATGGCGACGTTTTCCGGCAAGTCGCGGTCGACGCTGAAGCGGAAGGTCCGCAGGTTCCGCGACGCCGGCGGCGGCGAGCTCGACGTGCGCGAGTACGCCACGCCCGAAGCGATGCCGGAGTTCCATGCGCTGGCGCGCTCGCTGTCCGAGCAGACCTACCAGCACCGGCTGATGGACGCGGGGATGCCTGAAGGCGATGCCTTCCGGGAAGAGCTCGTGGCGCGTGCCGCCGCGGGGCGGGCGCGTGGCTTCGTGCTGATGATGCAGGGACGCCCGGCGGCCTACATGTACTGTCCAGTCGACGACGGCGTGGTGGCGTACGAGCGCGTGGGCTACGCCCCGGAACTGCGCCACCTGTCGCCGGGCACGGTGCTGTTCCAGCACGCCATCGCGACGCTGTTCGCCCTCCCGGGACTCGCCGTGTTCGATTTCACGGAGGGCGAGGGAGAGCACAAGGAGTTCTTCTCCACCGGCTGCGTGGAGTGTGCCGACATCTACTTCCTCCGCCGGAACCTCCGCACCTGCGTGCCGGTCACCGCCCAGCGCGCGGCGGCAGCGGGTTCCAGGCTGGCGGCCGCGGCGCTGGACGCGCTCGCGGTCAAGCCACTGGCCAAGCGGCTGCTGCGGCGCCTGGGCCGCGCTCCCATCCACTCTGATCGCAATGGAACATCGTCATGAGCCTGGATTCAACGTTGAAGGTCATCGGGAAGTCGCTGCGGATGCGCGGCGCATGGGGGACGCTCGTGTTCGCGGGCGGGGTCGCGAAGGACGGCGTCTCGCAGATGATGCCGGCGCGGCGCGCGGCCCCGCGCGCCGCGCGGCGTGCGGACGAGGCCTTCGACGAGCAGTTCGGCACCGATACCGCCGGTCGGATCAGCACCTCCAAGCTCGACATCGAGTCGAGCGACTGGGTGTTCGGCCACGGCTACCAGGCGGCGTCGGCCGAATGGCTGCGCGAGGTGATCGGCAGGCTGGGCATCCGTCACGCTGACTACCACTTCTTCGACCTGGGCTGCGGGAAGGCGCGGCCGGTGCTGGTCGCGTCGGACTTTCCCTTCGCCCGGGTGGTGGGCGTGGAATGGTCGCCGGAGCTCGTCGAGGTCGCGCGGAAGAACCTCGAGGTCTATGCGCACCCCGCGCAGGGCTGCCGCGACATCGAGGTGCGCCGTGGCGACGCCACCACCACGGCGTTGCCTGCGGCACCGCTGGTGATCTACATGTACAACCCGTTCACCAGCGAGATCATGTCGCGCTGCATCGAGAACATCGAGCGCCGGGTCGAGGGCGGCGGCGGGCCGGTGGTGGTGCTGTACGCGAATCCGCTGCACCTGGATCTCTGGACCGCCTCGCCGGCCTTTCGCCTGCTGCACACCGAAGAGGACCTCGCGGTGCTCGTCGACCACGGCCATGCCGACGGCTTCCCCTGGCGCGCCGATGAGTGAACTGGAGGATGGCGTGCTGCAGGTCCTGATCACGATCGACACCGAGGTCTATCCGCTGCTGCCGGGATGGCGCGACGACGGCCTGCGGCGCGACATCGACCGGGACATCTACGGGCTCACCCCGGAGGGCGAGGTGGGCCTGCGCCACCAGGTCGAGACCTTCGCCAGGCACGGCATCAAGGCCGTGTTCTTCGTCGAAAGCCTGTTCGCATACTTCGCGGGGCCGGGCCCGCTCCGGGAGATGGTCGGGCTGATCCAGGGTGCCGGCCACGAAGTCCAGCTGCACCTGCATCCGGAATGGCTGCAGTGGGTCGATGATCCGATCATGGCGTTCGAGGGCCGGGAGACGATCCGCGAGTATTCGGCCGACGAGCAGTCGCGGCTGGTCGGCGCCGCGCTGCACAACCTGCGCGCCGCCGGTGCCGTGGATGTCTGCGCGTTCCGCGCAGGGGACTTCGCGGCCGGCAGCGACACGCTCGATGCGCTCGTCCGCAATGGCCTGCGCTTCGATACCAGCCTGAACCATCATTACCCCGCCTCGCTGCCCGAACTCGGCGCGCGCCGGCGGGAGACGCAGCCCTTCGCCGTGCGCGGGCTCACCGAGCTGCCGGTCAGCTACTGGCATACGCCGCCCATGGGCAGCCGGCCCGCGCAGCTGACCAGCGCGTCGTTCGCGGAAATGAAGGCTTCGCTGCTGCACGCGCACCGCGAGGGCTGGGCGGCCTTCACGATCGTCAGCCACAGCTTCGAGCTGCTGCGCGCCCGCCGCCGGAATCCCGCGCGCCCGGTCGCCGACCCCGTCGCCGTGTCGCGGCTGGAGAGGCTGTGCGAGTTCCTGCAGCGGAACCCGGACAGGTTCAGGACCTGCGGCTTCAACGACCTGCGGCTTCCGCCGCCGCACGCGGTGCCGAAGCCCGCGCTGCGCTCGCCGCTGCTGCGCACGCTCGCGCGGCAGGCGGTGCAGGCGCGGCGCCGGCTGGCCCGCGCCTAGGTCTGCTCTCACGCCATCGCGAGCAGCACCTTGACCACGATGTAGAAGCCGACCACGGCCAGGGCGCCGACCGTGGGCCAGAGCAGGATGCCCTGTCGAACCGGGAAGCCCTGGATCCCGGGGAAGCGGTCGCGGACGCCGGAAAAATGCGCGACGACGAAGGCCGCGATCAGGTACAGCAGGATGTTGTAGCTGCGGCTGAGGAAGAAGGCGCAGGAGAAGAATCCCACCAGCGAGATCAGCAGCGTCAGCGCGATCGAGCGGTCCAGGACGAAGACCTCCAGCGACTCCTCGTCCTCGATGTCCGGGACCGTGGCAAGGATGCGCATCATCATCCAGAAGCAGTAGCCGATGAAGGCGAGCCACAGCACCAGGCCGATGAAGCCGTTCTCCGACAGCACCAGGATCAGCGAGTTGTGCGCGGTGAGGTGGTGGTATTCGATGAACCGCCCGGTGCCGACGCCGAACAGCGGGCTGGACAGGAACATCTCGATGCCGTGGTACCAGGCATAGACGCGGTCCATCGCCGACGCCTCCTGCACCTCCAGCTCGCTCAGGCGCGACGGCAGCAGCTGCAGGACCAGGAAGGCGCCTCCCGCCAGCAGGCCCGCGGTCATCGGGCCGCGCCTGAGGAGGATGTAGGCCCCGACCATGGCGATGATCGCGAGCATCGAGCCGCGGGAGTCGGTCAGCAGGATCCCGTAGAGGAGCAGCACCAGCACCGCGCCCCAGAACAGGGTCCGGAAGCCGAAGCCGCCGCGCAGGGCGAGGAACACCGACATCGGCACGCAGGCCACGAACAGCAGCCCGAGGTCGTTGGGGTCGGAGAAGATGCCGACGTACTGGATGCGGGACGTGCCGAGGATGCCCGTCATGCCCGTCCAGCCGGTCCCGGTCAGGGAGATCTGGATGCCGTGCATGGCCAGGACCGCCGCGCTCAGCGCGAAGACCTTCATCACGAAGAGGGTGCGCGCCTGCGTGGTCGCGACATTGGCGAGCACCGTGAAGCCCACCAGCGTCGGATAGAAGGCGATCAGCTGCGCATAGGCGCCGCCCGGCCAGCCGCTGACCACCAGCGACATGCAGGTGGCGAGGGTGAACAGCAGCAGCAGCACGTATTGCGGCGCGTCGAAGCGCTTGTCCCTGGAAAACAGCCAGGTGACGAAGGCGGCCACCAGCGCGATGGTCAGCACCGGCGGGCCCGACCAGCCCGGGTAGTCCTGCGGGCGCAGCAGGACCAGCGCCAGGTAGATGACGATCAGGACGTAGGGGAGCATGGGAACTCTTCGTCCGCGGGGGTGATGGCCCGGCCCAGGGCGGCGGTCCTGCCGAGCACGGTGGCGGCGAGCCGCTCGGCGACCATGCGCGGCCCGCGCGGGCGGATGTCGATCCAGTGCAGCGTCCTCGACGACGTGGCCAGGCGCCGCTTGTAGTCCTGGCTGCCGGCGAGGAAGTCGATCGCGTCGTATCCCTGGCCGATCCCGGCCTCGATCAGCGCCAGCAGGGACACGGTGCCCGGGTTGTCGTAGCGGTCCAGCAGGCCGTAGTCGAGGCCTGCGTTGTAGAAATACAGGGTTCCGCGCCACTCGAGGTTGTAGAGATAGCCGACCACCAGTTCTCCGGCGGAGATGCGGGTGATCCGGGTGAAGCCGGATGGGGCCCCCTGCGCGACCAGGCGCTGGTGGAAGGCCTCGAAGAAGCGGCTGCTGAACGCTCCCGCCCCGCTGCGCGCGGTCCAGCGGCGCTGGTGCAGCTCGCGCAGCCTGTGCAGCCAGTCGAGCGCCTGCGCCGGGTCCGTGGCCACCTCGACGCGCAGCGGCCCATGGCGCTCGTAGGCGCGACGGATCCTGCCGAGGTTGCCCCGGGTCTTCCGCGGCAGGGTGGCGGCGTAGGGCGTTCCCCGCATCCGCAGCCCGGCCAGGTCGACGAAGTAGGACGGCTGGCGGCTCACGGAGCTCGCCTGCAGCGTCGCGGGAATCACCGCGTCGATCACGGCTGCATCCGCGGTCGCGGCGATGCGCAGGCGCCGCCAGTCCCGGGGTCCGTCAGCCAGGCATGCGAGGAAGGACGCATAGGCGGCGGATTCGCCGCCGCGCCGGGCCAGGAGACCGGTGTACTCGACGGTGATCTCGTCCATGTCCACGTCGCCGGTGCCCTGCATGTGCAGGGACCTGCGCCAGACCAGCCTGCCGGGGCCACGCTGCCTGCGCTCCACGACCAGGCCGAGCGCCAGGAGACCGGTGTCGTCGGTGGCGCGGAATACCGTCGGCCGGATCGCCTCGGGCAGCAGCTCCAGCCAGGTCGACACCCAGTGCCACGAGGTGAAGGGAGCGCCTGCGGCACGCTCCTGGAGCGCGGTCCAGTCGCCGGCCAGCGTGGGGTAGGCGTGTGCGGGGATCAGTTCGCCACGGACCGGGCCGTGGCCAACGGGCGCACGGTGCGGGTGTGCGGTCGTCATGCGGGTCCTTCCGCGTGGTGGGGAGGGCTACTCATCTTCATCGGCCGCGGTGATGTGCAGCGGCCCGTCCGCGGGCAGGGAGCCCGCGAGGGCGCGCCCGTACAGCGGGCGCCTGCCGCGCTCCACGAAGCCGGCGCCGGTCCAGCCGGCCAGCATCGGCGGAGGCGCCGCATACTCCACCGCCACCGAAGCGGCACCCGCCCGCCAGGCCGCCAGCAGCAGCGCGTCGACGAACCGTCGACCGATGCCGTGCGCGGCGTCCACCGACCAGAAGTCGATGACGTCCAGGCTGCCGTTGGCCCCGTCCTGGCAGGCGAACCATGCCAGCAGCCGGTCGTCGCCGGGGCTGGACAGCAGCAGGTAGCGCGTCTTCCCGAGCGGGGACTGGTCGAAGCGCCAGCGGGCGAAGGCTGCGTCGTGGATGCCGCACATGCCCTGCCGCGGGGCCGAGTCCGACCAGAGATCGTCGAAGCGGGGATCGGCGGAGTCCGCCCACTGCACGCGCAGCGCGTCGCGTGCCAGCACCCGGGAGGCCAGCACGAGGTGGCGGGCCCGGTCGACCAGCACGCCGGCCGCGCCGGCGAGCGCTGCGGGGACGTGTCGCGCGAGGTAGCGGGCGTGGCGCAGCACGCGCACGTACCGGACCATCTCGCCCAGGCGCACGTGGCCTGCGCGGCGGAACACCGGCTCGGCCTTCCCGTTGGGGAATCCGTAGAGCATGTCGAAGCGTTCATCGCCGTGTTCGACGAAGTGCCCCTGGAGCATCAGTGCGGGTCCGAAGGCGCGGTGGCTGGGGGCGACCGCGAGGTCGACGAGCAGGCCTCCTCGCACCTCGCGTCCGTCCAGCAGCATCCTCCGTGGCCCGGCGCTGGCGGCGCCGACGACGCGGCCGCCGGGAACCAGGCGCAGCAGGCCGAGCATCGGCGGCCCGCCCGGCGAGCCGAGGTAGAACCAGCCGTACTTCCGCCGCATCCGCTCGTCGTGGCCGAGGTTGCCGCTCCACACGGCCAGCACGGCGTCGCGGTCGCGCTCGACCACGCCGCGCGTGACCTCGTAGGCCAGGGCGTTCACGGCGCCATGCCGTCTTCGATCAGCACCGGAGCCAGGTGCAGGTAGCGGGTGGTCCGGCGCTTGTTGCCGATGTCCACGTACACCGCCTCCGCCTGCGCCACGGTGATGGACAGCGCCGCGGCCAGCTCCTCCGGGGGACGTCCGTGCTCGAGCGCCCACAGCGCGAGGTCCATCTCCCGGTACGGCAGCGCGAAGTAGAACTCGTCCTGTCCCTGCGCAAGGCTGTAGGTGTCGGTGGTGGGCACGGCGTCGCAGACGCGCGCCGGCAGCCCGAGGTGGCGCGCCATGCCGTAGACCTGGCTCTTGTAGAGGTGGGCGATGGGCTTGACGTCGGCCGAACCGTCGCCGTTCTTGACGAAGAAGCCCTGGTCGTATTCCAGCCGGTTGGGCGTGCCCACGACGGCGTAGTTGAGGCGGTCGGCGTGGTAGTACTCGAGCGTCTTGCGGATGCGCTGCTTGAAGTTGGTGGCCGCGACGATCTGCAGGTACTCGGGCAGGGCGAGCCGGCACCCGTGCACGGCGCCCTGCGGGTCTTCGGCAACCAGCCGGAACTGGTTGATGCGGCCCTCGAGGCCGCCGTCGATGACGATCTTGAAGCGCCAGCCTTCGCCGTAGGCCGGCAGCGCCCGGCGCACCGCCTCGTCGCGCGCGGCGTAGCAGCCGATGGCCGCGAGGGTCGGGGCGATGTCCACGGTCCCGGTGGCCACGCCGAGGTGCGCCGCAAGGATCCGCGCGCGCGCAGCGCTGTCGTCCGAGGAGTCGCGCTCGGGAAGGATCAGCGCATGGACCCGTTCGGGTCCGACCGCGCGCACCGCGAGGGCCAGGCAGCAGGACGAGTCGATGCCGCCCGAGATCGCGACCACCAGGCCGCGGCGGCGCAGCGTCCGCGCCGTCGTCTCGCGCAGCCAGGCCGCGATGCGGTCGGCCTCCTTGGCATAGTCCAGGTCCAGGACGTCGAAATCGAGCCTGCTCACGTGTGCTCCTCGGGGATGGGGTCGGCCAGTGCGAAACGCCGGATCTTTCCGGACGCGGTCCTGGGGAGGTCTTCGACGAACCGGACGTCGGCCGGCACCTTGTATCCGGCAAGCCGCGACCGGCAGTGGCGCTTCACGCGGTCGGCATCGAGCACCGCGCCGGCGGCGGGCACCACGAACGCCCGGATCGACTGGCCGAGGGCGTCGTCGTCGACCCCGACCACCGCGGCTTCGCTCACTTCGGGAAGCTCGCAGATCGCCTCTTCGATATCCACGGGATGGATCCGGTGGGCGCCACTCTTGATCATGTCGCTGCGGCGGCCGGAGAGATACAGGTAGCCGTCGGCGTCGAGATGGCCCATGTCGCCGGTCCGCAGCCAGCCATCGACGAGCACCTCGCGGCTCGGCCCGGGAGCGTTCCAGTAGCCGGCCATGATGTTCGCGCCCCTGGCCCAGACCTCGCCGTGCGTGCCGGGAGGCAGGGGGCGCCCGGCCTCGTCGCGGACATCGAGCACCACCCCGTCGATCGCCTTGCCGGCCGAACGCGGCCTGGCGGCGCGCTCCTCCGGGGGCAGCCAGGCGAGGCGCGCGGTGGCCTCCGTCTGCCCGTACATCACGAACAGGCGCGCCTGCGGGAAGGCCTCGCACACGCGCTGCGCCAGCGCCGGCGCCATGGCGCCCCCGGCCTGGGTCAGGTAGCGCAGCGAGGACAGGTCGTAGTCGCCGATCGCCACCCGGTCGAGCAGCAGCGCGAACGTGGAGGGCACGCCGGAGAAGCCGGACGCGCGGTGGCGCGCCATCGCGTCCATCACCGCGTGCGGGAACACGAAGTTCGGGTGGATCACCACGCGCCCGCCCACCCGCAGGTGGGTGTGCAGCACGGACGCGCCATACGAGTAGTAGAACGGAAGGACCGACACGATGACGTCCGCCGCGGTCAGGCCCAGGTATCCGACGATGGACTCGACGTTGCTGGAGAGGTTGCGGTGGGTCAGCGTCACGCCCTTGGGGCTGCCGGTGGTGCCCGAGGTGTAGAGGATCGCCGCCGGCGCATCGGGATCCACGTCAGGGGCTTCCAGCGGCGCGTCGCCCTGCGGCAGGCCCAGGCGGACCCGCGGCGCGGCGTCGGCATCGGCGCCCAGGGTGATGGCGAGGCTGCGCTGGCCATTCTCCAGCAGGGCGGTCATCGCCTCCGGGTTGCCGGCCTCGTGGACGAGCACGCGCGCGCCGCAGTTGGCGAGCTGCGGCGCCAGGTCGCGCGACTTCGCCTGTGCGTTCAGCGGCACGAAGGCGCAGCCCGCCAGCCAGGTGCCATAGCAGGCGACCACCGCCTCGAGGCCGTTGGGCAGGTGCACGGCGACGCGGTCGCCGGCGCGGATACCCCGTGCCTGCAGGTGGCGTGCGAACGCCATCGCGTCGCGGGCAAGCCCGCCGTAGCCGAGCTCGCGCCGGCCGTCGACGAGCGCGACCGCGTCGGGCGTGTCCGCCGCGCGATCGAGGAGGTGATGCACGAGCGTGTCCAACGCGGGCATCCTCAGCCGCCGACGCGCCGGCCGAGGAAGGTGCTGATCGCGTCGATGGACTCGAAGTTGGCCGGGACCATCTCTTCGGCGGCGACCCGGATCCGGTACGACTCCTCGATGAATTCGATGAGCTCCAGGATGCCGGTGGAATCGATGATCCCGCCGCTGATCAGCGGACTGTCGTCGGCCAGCAGGCTGTCGTCGTCGGAGAAGAGGTAGTTCTTCAGCACGAAGGGCTTGATCGTCTCTTTGAAAGTCATCTGCGTCCCCTGTCACGGATGGGTGGGTTCGGGTGCCGGTACGGCTGCGGCTTCGTGCGTCGTGGCGTGGCGGGCGCGCTTGACCCGCATGACGTTGGCCTCGATGCGCGCGATCTGGTGTTCCCAGTCCTCGTCCTGCATGGCCGCCGAGCGGGCGCGCCTGGCCTCCGGCGAATCGGCGAGGATCGCCTGCTCGCACAGCGCGATGAATTCCTCCGGGTCGTGGGCCACGCTGCACCAGTCGCCGCAGAGCTCGACTTCGGGCAGCGCCGTGGACACCACAGGCAGGCCCGCGCTGAGGTATTCGCGCAGCTTGATTGGATTGACGTGCCGGGTGAGCTCGTTGATCCGGAACGGGATGATGCCCACCGAGAAGCCACGGCAATACGCCGGCAGTGACTCGTAGGTGCGGCGGCCGATCCAGTGGACGTTGGGCAGTCCCGTCGCGCGCGCGATGTCGGTCTCGACCCGGCCGATCATCACGATGTTCCAGTCCGGACGGCGGCGGGCGACGTGCGCCACGAGGTCGATGTCGATCCAGTCGTGGATGAAGCCGAAGAAGCCGATGATCGGCCCCCTCAGTCCGGCGAGATCGGGCGCGACGGGGGCATCACCCTCCAGCGCCGTGGCGAAGTGCGCGTGGTCGACGCCGTGCGATGCCAGGTGCGTTTCCCGGTTGAACGGGCGCTTGGCTTCGAGGAGCGAGCGCGAGGTCGTGAACACGATGTCGGCCTGCTCCATCAGGCGCCGCTCCTTCTCGACCATCGCCTTGCCGTCCATGTACGAGAACTGCGAGAACTCGTCGGTGCAGTAGTAGACGCGAAGCTGCTCGCCGAGCATGCCGAAGTACTCGACCGAGTTCGGCAGGAACGCCCAGAGCTGGAAGTCCTCCATGTCGAACCTGCGACGATGGCGATTGATGTCGGCCTTGAGGATCCGGCGGTTGGCGGCGATCGCCATGCGGTTGTGCGGGAAGGGCAGGACCAGCGGGGTGAAGACGTGCAGGTCGTCCTTCACCCGCTTCGGGCCGCCCGCGTACTGCGCGATCTTGCGGCGGATCTTGCCGAGGTCGCCGCGGTTGCCCAGCGCCGGCGCCCGCATGGAGATGGAATTCAGCCAGAGGACGCGGTTGCGCCGGGCGAGCATCCGCATGACGTGGTTGTTGGACGTGGGATCCTCGGTCCAGTCCTTGGCGAAGCAGACGATGTTCTCGCCCGCCATGCGCGCGTGCGGGGACGTGCCTGGCAATGGGTCGTTCATGGTGTTCCGTGGCAGTGGCAGTGGCAGTGGCGATGGCAGGGCCGGCATGTCCATCAGGCGCGGCGTCCGGTTGCGCGTGCGGAGGCGTGCTCCACGACGGCGGCAAGCAGGGTGGCGGAGAGCTGCTCGACGTTCGTCGACCACCTGAAGCCGGCGCCGTGTGCCGCGATCGCGTCGCGGTCCCAGCGTCGCGCGATCGTCTCGCCGAGCGCATCGGCGAGCGCGGCCGGTTGGCGCGGTTCGACGAGGATTCCTGCATGCGGAGGCACCACCTCGGGGATGCCGCCGACGCTGGTCGCGACCACCGGCGTGCCGCAGGCCATCGCCTCCAGCAGCACGTTCGGCACGCCTTCGCTGTGGCTGGGCAGGCAGACCACGCTGGCCGCGCGCATCAGCGGCGCCAGCCCGGCGTGCTCGATGGTGCCCGCGAAGCTGACGCTGGACGCGATCGCCAGCGAAGCAGCGCGCCGGCCCAGGCGCGGCCGGTCCGAGCCGGAGCCGGCGAAGACCAGCCGCGCGCCGGGATGGCGCTCCAGGAGCATCGGCATCGCCTCGAGCAGGTCGAAGCAGCCCTTCGAGGCCAGCAGGTTGCCGACGAAGAGGATGACCGGGGCGCGCGGGTCGCGCTCCTGGCCGCGCCCGTCCGCGGGAGACGGGGCGAACAGGCTGGTGTCGACGCCGTTGTAGATGACGTCCACGCGCTCGGCGCCCAGCGCGCGGCACTTGGCGGCCAGCGCCCGGCTCACCGCGACCACCCTGCGGCACTGCCCGAAGGCCTTCGACACCTGCCGCCCCCGCGCCGGGTCGGCGGCCGCGACGTTGATGTCGTTGCCGTGGACCTTGACCACCAGCGGGATGCCCAGCCAGCGCGACACCCAGGCGGCGCCGACGCCGTCGGGATGGGCCCAGCTCGCCAGGATGCAGTCGTAGGACGAGGTGCGCAGCCGCAGCCCGCGCTGGAGCAGCAGCGACGCCAGCCAGAAGGCCGGATGCAGGCGGCGCAGCAGCACCGGGAGGTACCACGACACGACGTAGTCGACCTTGATGCCCTCGAGCGCCGGTTCGCCCCTGCGCCCGCGCAGCCAGTCGCGGAAGCCGACGCCGGCGATGACCTCGACCTCGTGCAGCGCCGCCAGCCGCGTGAACTGCTGCCGGTTGAACGGGGCCCGGTGCGGCAGCCACGGACTCGGGAACAGGTTGGTCAGGATCAGCACTTTCACGGGTGTTCCAGGCTCCGGCGCGCCGGTCATGGGCGCGCCCGTGGTCAATGGTTGCTGTACGCGATGCTCAGGTAGATCAGGGTCTGGTCGACGTCGCTGCCGAGCACGGGGTTTTTCCAGCGGTTGTGCTCCACGGCCAGGCTGGAACTCCAGCGTCGCGACCACTGCTTGCTCAGCGCGAGTCCGTAGCGGGTGGTGTGGAAGCGTCCGTCGACGAGGTCGTAGCGGATCCGCTCACTCGAATAATGCAGGCCCAGCGACAGCGTCGGGCGCAGCGTGCGGCCCAGGTCCAGGGCCACGCCCTCGCGGTCCTCGTCGGGGTCGACGGCGTCGATGTAGTCGAGCCGGCGCGCGTATGCACTTGCGCCGAAGGTCGTGGCGTCACCCAGGTAGGTATAGCCGGCGGTGGCGCTGCGCTCCTCGTAGACGGCGGCGGTGATGATGTCGGTGCCGATCAGGACGCTGGTGGGGATGCCGCCGGGTGCCTGCACGCCGCCGAGGAAGGTGGTGGCCGCGTCCGAGTACTGGTCGACGACGTCCAGCGAGAAGCGGCTGCGCTCGCTCGGGCGCCAGGTGAGCCCGGCGCGCAGCAGGGGCGCGGAGTGGTGGTCGCCGTCGTCGAACGACACGCGCGACCAGCCGGCATCCAGGCTGAGCGAGAGGATGTTGAAGCCGTGCTCGTAGCGCGCGAACAGGTCGTCGCGCCGGTGGTCGCGCGCGAAGGCGTCGTCATCGAAGTCCACGTCCTGGGACTGGACGTTGATGGAGGCGCGGCGGGATTCATCGAATTCCTTGAACGCCCTGGCGGCGAGCCCGATGCGCTGCGAGTTGAACTCCTCGGTCTCCTCGGCGCGGCTGTCGATATAGCGCATCTCGAGCTGGCCCTGGAACGTGGAGCCGCGCATGAAGTACAGGTTGGGACCGATCGAGAACACGTTGACCTGCTGCCGGTTGTCCGGCGTGTCCTCCGCGAAGGGATTGATCGCCTGCAGCTCGAGCCGGTTCTCGGCGGTGATGCTCAGCCGGTCGGGGATCGCGAACCAGTTCGCGAGCGCGCCGAGCTCGCCTTCGACGCCGTCGGAGTACAGGTCGTCCTCGTGGTTCCGGTACTCGGCGCGACCCTCCACCCGCAGCTGCAGCGCCGAGGTGTCCTCGGTCGCGAGGAAGCCGAGCCCGGTGCGGAGGATGTTCTGGCTGACGGGTGCGCCGTCCACCAGGGTCACGTTGTCGTTGTGCTCCACGCCGGCGTCGATCGTGTAGTCGATCCGGACGGCCTCGGCGCTGCCCGGCGGGAGCGCCAGCAGGACCGTGCCCACGGCCAGTACGCAGTTCTTTTTCGACATGTCGCTTCCTCGGAGAGTGCGTCTGCGACGGCTAGACCCGGTTGTTGAACACGATGCCGGCGACCTTCTCGGCGCTGAAGTTCGCCATGGCCTTGTCGATCTGCTCCTGGGTCGTGCGGCCGTAGCCGGCGACCAGCACGACGAAATCGGACAGGTCGGCCAGGATCCGCGCGTCGGGGCTGGTGAGCGCCGGCGGGCTGTCCAGGATCGGATAGACGCCGGGCGACGTGCTGCGCAGCGAATCGATCATGGTCCGTGCCCGCACCGAGCTGAAGTGCTCGCCGGTCGATTCGCGGCGCGTGCCGCTCGGGACCACCCGCAGCCTCGGGATGCCGGTGTCGTACTGGATCTCGGAGAGCTGGCGGCCCTCGTCCTCGAGGTAATCGACCAGGCCGCAGTGCGCGGCGTCGACGCCGAAGGCGGCGCGCTGGCTCGGGTAGAGCACGTCGCAGTCGAGGAGCACCGCCATCTTGCTCTCGTCGAACGCGAACGCCAGCGCCAGGTTCCTGGCCACGAAGCTGCCGCCGCAGCCGGCGGTCACCGGCACCACCAGGGTGACGAAGTTGCGCTGGTCCGACAGCGCCAGCAGCTGCGTGCGCAGGTCGCGGAACGCGTCGGCCTGGGCGCGGACGGAGTCGTTGCGATGGATGAGTCGGCGATCCTCCAGCGTCCTGGGGCTCGGCAGCGCGGGCATGGCCATGTGCGTCGCCGTGCCGGTGGCGCGGGGCAGGGCGACGGCGAGGGAGTCGTGCTGTGCGTGCATGCTTGCTTCCTGGGACGGGCGATCGCCGCGGACCGCGTGGTGGTCAGGCGGAGGCGATCTTGTAGGCATAGACCAGGCCGTAGGTGACGAAGACGCCGGCCACCATGGCCATCGCGCTGGCCAGCCGCATGAACGTCCGCCGGCGTTCCCGCGGCGTCGGGAAGGAGGGGATGGTGGTCAGCAGCCGGTGTCGGTCGGCGATCAGCTGGGGCGAGCGGATCCGCGGGTCGAAGCGGACGAGCGCGAACACCAGTGCCAGCGGCAGCAGCACCGCCACGAGCATGCCGGCCGCGGCGATATGCATGAAGCGCAGGCCGGACGGGCGGAGCGGCATGACCGCCGGGTCCTGGATGCGCAGCGTCAGGCCGCGGTTCTCCTGGTCCAGCCCCATGGACACGCGCGCATTCTCGCGGCGACGCAGCAGGTCCTGGTAGATCTCGCGGTTCACCTCGTAGTCCCGCGTCAGCTCGGCCAGCGCGCTTTCCGACGAGGCGATGCGGCGGCTGCGGTCCAGCTCGTCGTTGAGCATGGACTCGGCGATGCCCATCCGCGTCCGCGTCGCCGCGATCTCGCGGCGGATCAGCGACAGCTGGCTGCGCAGCTCCTGGTACATCGGGTTGAGCTGTGCGTCCTCCGAGATGGCGTTCGGCCGCCCCGAGGTCTCGCGTCGCTCGCGTTCGGCCACCAGGGTCCGCTGGATGTCCTCGAGCTGGTGGTTGATCCGGCGCACGTCGGGATGCTGCTCGGTGAACTGCAGCAGCAGCCGGTCGCGTTCGGCCTGCAGCTCGATCATCCGCGTGCGGTACAGGGTCTCGCGGCTCTGCACGGCGGTGACCGCGGCCTCGCCGCTGAGCTGCGCCTCGATCGAGGACTGGCGCGACTCCTGCTCGAGCAGCGACATGCGGGTCTGCTCGAGCTGGGTCCTCAGCGCGCTGATGCGCGCGCTGACGTCGTCGGCGCTGCCGGGCTGGGCATCGGCGTTGCGGGACTGGTAGTCCTGCAGGTTGCTTTCGGCATCCGTCAGCTTGCGGTGGTACTCCTGCACCTGGGCATCGATGAACTCGTAGGCTTCGCGGCTTTCGCGCTCCTTCGTGGCCAGGGCCTCCGAGATGAAGAGCGACCCGAAGGCCTGGGCGAGCTCGAAGCTGCGTTCCGGGTCGACATCGCGGTAGCTGATCTCGACCAGGTCCGGACGCGGGCTGACGATGACCGTGCGCTTGCGGATCTCCTCCATGGCCATGTCTTCCTGGATCGGGCTGAGATCCTCGGCGGCCCAGCCACCGATCTTCAGCGCCTCGGACATGACCTTCTGGCCGTAGATGATCTGGCGCGCCATGCCGGCGCGGTCGGTCACGCCGGTGGGCACCGCGCGCCCCTCCAGGAGCGGCTGGATGATGTCGCTTTCCTGGGCCAGCACGGTGACGGAGGTGGTGTAGTAGCGTGGGATGACGAAGAGGCCGATGACCAGGGTCAGCAGTGCGATCGTGGTGAAGATCGCCGCCATGCCGAAGGCGCGGATGCGGAACTCCTTCAACAGCACCAGCACCAGGTCGTGCGGGGACAGCTCCGGGTTGCGCGGCCGCGCGACGGAGCCGACGCGCAGCGACGGGAGCATGGCGGCCTTGATCACAGGACGCGCTCCGGGATGGTGATGACGTCGCCCGGCGCGACCCGGTGATTAGTGGACAGGTCGCCGCGGTTGAGGATGCGGTCCAGGCGGATCGCATAGGGCGTGGTCGCGCCGCTGCTGCTGTTGCGCCGGAACAGCGACGCGCGGTCGGGCGCGGCGAACTCGTTCAACCCGCCCGCCGCCAGCACGGCGTCGAGCACCGTCATCCCCTGGCGGTAGGGCAGGGAGACGGGTTGGCGCACCGCACCGGTGACGCGGACCCGCGACAGGTACTCGTGGCTGCGCAGGTCGGTCAGGATCACCGCGACCTGGGGATCGCGGACATAGGCGGCGAGCTTGCTTTCGATGTCGCGCGCCACGGCCTCGGGCACCAGGCCGCCGGCGACCACGTCGCCGACCAGCGGGACCGAGATCCGCCCGTCGGGCCGGACCGGGACGGTGACCCCGAGCTCGGGGTTGCGCCAGACGGTGACCTGGACGATGTCGTCCACGCCGATCAGGTAGTCGGCGACGGAGGCGTCGCTGTCGGGCGGCTGCGGCACGCTGCTGCTTCCGCCGCCGGAGGCACAGGCGGCGAGGACCAGCAGGAGCAGCAGGGCGGACGCGTGCCGGATCAGGCGCATGGCGGATTTCCAATCGAGTGATTCCCAGCCATGGAATACGTTGTTCGCGCACGGATGCGGCCAGCGGCGCGCACGTCGCGCCGGCCGTCATCGAGAGCGTGCGGCGGCATTTGCCGTATCCTCCCGAAGCTGATCCAAGGGGGAAGGTGCCGATGCGAATCCTGGTCACCGGCGGCGCCGGCTACATCGGCAGCCACACATGGACGGTCCTCGCCGAGCGCGGCTTCGAGGCCACCATCGCCGACAACTTCTGCAACAGCTCGCCGCGGGTGCTCGGGCGCCTGGAGGCGATCGCCGGCCGGCGTCCGGACCTGCGCCGCGTGGACCTGCGCGACCGCGCGGCGGTGGACGCGCTGTTCGCCGGCGCCGGCTTCGACGCGGTCATCCACTTCGCGGCGCTGAAGGCGGTGGGCGAATCCTGCGAGCGCCCGCTGGACTACTTCGACAACAACATCGCCGGCACCATCCACCTGCTGCAGGCGATGCGGGCGCATGGCGTCGGGCGCCTGGTGTTCAGCTCGTCGGCGACGGTCTACGGGGACCCGGACTCGGTCCCGGTGCGCGAGGATGCGCCGCTGCGCGTGACCAATCCATACGGCCGGACCAAGCTGGTGATGGAGCAGCTGATCGGCGACCTGTGCGCCAGCGACCCGGGCTTCCACGCCGTGAACCTGCGCTACTTCAACCCGGTGGGGGCGCATGCGTCCGGCCTGATCGGCGAGGCGCCGGGCGGCGTGCCGAACAACCTGATGCCCTATGTCTGCCAGGTCGCCGTGGGCCAGCGCGAGCGGCTGTCGGTCTTTGGCGGCGACTGGCCGACCGTGGACGGCACCGGCGTGCGCGACTACATCCATGTCGTCGACCTGGCCCGCGCGCACGCCGATGCGCTCGATTTTCTGGTGCGGGAGAGGCGCAGCGCCAACATCAACCTCGGCACCGGGCGCGGCTCCAGCGTGCTGGAGCTGGTGCGGGCCTTCGAGAGCGCGTCGGGGCGCGAGGTGCCGTTCGAGGTCGTCGCGCGCCGGCCCGGCGATGTCGCCGAGGTCTACGCCGATCCTTCGCTTGCGCACGAGCTGCTCGGCTGGCGCGCCGGGCACGACATCGACGCCATGTGCCGGGACGCCTGGCGCTGGCAGTCGCGCAATCCGCGCGGCTACGAGGACGGGGCCGGCGGCGACTGAGGCCTCGCCGCGTCGGGCCGCGCTCCGCGCCCGGGCTCAGCGGTCGAAGAAGTCCGCGACCGCGCCGGGCGACTTCATCCACTGGAAGTGGTCGGCCGGCACGCCCAGCGCCGCCGTGTCGAGGGTGGCGACCTCGGCCTTCGCCTGCGGCAGCCTGGAGAGCAGGTGGCGCAGCGACGAGGCCGGCGCCAGCCAGTCGCGATCGAAGAGCACGGCGCGCAGCTGCACGCGCGCCGCGGCCATGCCCGGTTCCAGGTCGCCCAGCCCGGCCGCGGCATAGCGGCCGCTGAGGGCGGTGCCGGCCCAGTCGCGCATCACGCCGCGGGCCTCGTTGCCGCCGAAGCCGATGCGGCGTCCGGGCAGGCTCCCGGCGCGGTCCGCGAGCCACGGCAGCACGCGGTAGGCCAGTGGCAGCCACAGCCGCTCGCGTGCGGGGAAGGCGCGCCAGTACGGGGCGCCGCAGCCGGCCAGCCAGAGTTCGCCGCAGGCGTCGGGCGCCAGGCCGGCGCGGCAGGCGGCGAGCTGCCCGCCCAGGCTGTGGCCGCCGGCCACGCGCGGCAGCGCCGGGAGCGCGGCGGCCACCGCGGCCTCGCTGGCCGCCAGGTCGAGCTGCAGCAGTTCGCGATAGCCCCAGTCGCAGTCGCGGCCGGCGCGCAGGCTGCTGCTGCCGTGGCCACGCCACTCGTGCAGGAACACCGCCGTACCGCGCCGGGCGAGGGCCTGCGCCAGCGGCAGGTAGTGGCGCGCGGCCACGCCCAGGGCCGGCAGCCAGAGCAGGCTGCGCCGGGCGTCCGCGGGAATGATCGCGATGAGTTCGAAGCGGTGGCCGTCGCCGGCCTGCAGCGGGATGGCAGCCGGCGCCGCGTCTCCGCCGGCTGGCGTCATGCCGACGGGCGCGCCGCGAAGTGGCCGAGGACCAGCACCTCGCTGCGGCCGGGGCGGATGCCCAGGCGCAGCGCGTCGCGGATGTAGTCGACCGCGCCCGCGCAGGCCTCGGGCAGGGTCTGGCCGAGGCAGAGGTTGGCCGCGATCGCGGACGCCAGGGTGCAGCCGGTGCCGTGGCCGTCCACGCGCAGGCGCGGGCCGCGGAACGACCTGCGGAATCCCGCGTCGGCATAGCGGTCGACCACGTCCGCGCCCTCGTCGAGATGGCCGCCCTTGAGCAGCACCGCGGCGCTGCCGGCGGCCAGCAAGGCGTCGAGCGCGCGCTCGGCGTCGGCGGCGTCCGCGATGCGGCGGCCCAGCAGCAGTTCGGCCTCGGGGACGTTGGGCGTCAGCAGGCTGGCCATCGGCAACAGGCGGGTCCGCATCGCGTCCAGCGCATCCGCTTCGAGCAGGCGCGCGCCCGAGGTCGCCACCATCACCGGGTCGACGACCAGGTGGGACGGGCGATGCGCCTCGAGGGCATCGGCGACGGCATGGATCACCTCCGCCGACGCCAGCATACCGAGCTTGACCGCGCCGATCCGGAAATCGTCGAAGCAGGCGTCGATCTGGGCGCGCAGGAAGTCCGGCGGCGGCACGTGCACGGCGGTGACGCCGCGGGTGTGCTGGGCGGTGAGCGCGGTGATCGCCGACAGGCCGTGCACGCCATGCGCGGCGAAGGCCTTGAGGTCGGCCTGGATGCCGGCGCCGCCGCCGGAGTCGGAGCCGGCGATGGTCAGCGCGGAGACGATGTCGGTGCTTGGCATCCCCCGATTATGCCCGATGGGCAGGGCCGGCCCGCCCGCACGGCCGGGTCCGGAGCGGGCGGGCTTGCCGGACGCGCCGCGTTCCCGCGTTTGCGGGGGAGCGGCGCCACGTCGGCAGCCGGCAATGGAGGATCCACATGCCGCGCCATCTTCCCGGGCTGGATGGCGTGCGCGCCGTGGCGGTCCTGATGGTCATCGCAGGGCATGCGTCGCGGCTGCCGGGATTCCCCGAGGCAATGAAGGCCCTGCTGGTGGTGGACATCGACGAACTGGGCGTCACCGTCTTCTTCGTGCTGTCGGGCTTCCTGATCACGACCCTCCTGATCGACGAGCGCGAGCGGACCGGGCGCGTGTCGCTGCGCGACTTCTACGCGCGCAGGACGATCCGGATCTTCCCTGCCGCCTATGCCTATATGGCCGTCGTGGCCCTGGCCGCGCACGCGGGACTGGTGGTCCTGGCGCCGGGCGACATGCTGCATGCGCTCACCTACACCATGAACTACCACCATGAGGCCGCATGGACGCTCGGGCACCTGTGGTCGCTCGCGGTCGAGGAGCAGTTCTACCTGCTCTGGCCACTGGCCTTCGTGTGGGCCGGGAGGCGGGCGCTGGTGGTGGCACTGCTCGTGCTCTGCGCCGCGCCGCTCCTGCGCGTGGTCGGCTGGGTGGTCCTTCCCTTCCCGCACGAAGGCCTGGACCGGCAGTTCCAGTTCGTGTGCGATGCGCTGGCGACCGGCTGCGTGCTGGCCCTGGTGGCGCGCCAGGTCGGCCTGCAGCGCCTGGGCGCGATGGTGCCCGGGCGACTGGTGGTCCTGGCCCCCGTGGTGGCGCTGGCGGCGGCGGCGTGGAAGGACCGGCCCTCGTTCTACCTGCCGCTGGGGGTCACGATGATCCACGTGGCGATCGCGGCGTGCATCCTGTGGGTGGTGGCCAACCCCTCGGCGCGGGTGGGACGCGCGCTGAACTCCCGGGTCGCGGTGGTGATCGGGGTGATGAGCTACTCGCTGTACCTCTGGCAGCAGCTGTTCCTCGATCCGGACACGTTCAGTGCGACGCTCGCGACGCGTCTGCTGCTGGTGCTGGGCGCGGCCGCGGCCAGCTTCCATCTCGTCGAGAAGCCGCTGATGGCGCTGCGTTCCAGGTATCGGCCCTGAGCCTGGTGGCATCCGGCGCCCGGTGCGTCAGAATGGTGGGCCACGGAATTCGCACGGGATTCCTCCGGGGAGGACGCGCACATGATCGCCATCGTGGAGGCCGGCCGCGCAGGCCTGCTCGGGCCGGCCAACTGGGCGCGGAACATCTCCGCCGGCGTGGTCGTCGGCGTGGTCGCGCTGCCGCTGGCGATGGCCTTCGCCATCGCCTCGGGGGTGAAGCCGGAGCAGGGGCTGTACACCGCGATCATCGCCGGCATCGCGGTGTCGCTGTTCGGCGGATCGCGCGTGCAGATCGCGGGGCCCACCGGTGCCTTCATCGTGATCCTCGCCGGCGTGGTCGCGCAGTTCGGCATCGGCGGCCTGCTGGTGGCGACGCTGATGGCGGGCGTGATCCTGGTGGCGATGGGCCTGGCGCGCCTGGGCGGCGTGATCCGCTACATCCCCGACCCGGTCATCGTGGGCTTCACCGCGGGCATCGCGGTCATCATCTGGGTCGGGCAGTGGCAATCCTTCTTCGGCCTGCCGGCGCCCGATGCCGGCCCGTTCTACCTCGAGACCTGGCGCCTGCTGGGGTCCTTCGCGCAGCTGCACTGGCCCACCACGCTGCTCGGGCTGGGCAGCCTCGCGCTCGCGCTGTACGGACCGCGGGTTCCAGGGCTGGCGAAGGTGCCGGGACCGCTGCTGGCGATGGTCGCGGCAACCGTGGTGACGGTGGTCTTCGAGCTTCCCGGCGTCGCCACGATCGAGTCCACCTTCGGCGCCATCCCGCGCTCCCTGCCCACGTTCGCGGTGCCGTCGATCGGCTTCGACGACGTGATGCTGCTGCTCCCATCGGCCTTCACCATCGCCATGCTGGGCGCGATCGAGTCCCTGCTGTCGGCCGTGGTCGCCGACGGCATGGCCGGAACCCGGCACGACGCCAACCAGGAGCTGGTGGGGCAGGGCATCGCCAACATCGTCTCGCCGCTGTTCGGCGGCATCGCGGCCACCGGCGCGATCGCGCGCACGGCCACCAACATCCGCAACGGCGGCAATGCCCCGATCGCCGGCGTGGTGCACGCCCTGGTGCTGGTGCTGGTCCTGCTGGTGTTCGCGCCCTGGGCGGGCAAGGTGCCGCTGGCGTCGCTGGCCGCGATCCTGTTCGTGGTGGCCTGGAACATGAGCGAGGCGCCGCGCTTCATCCGCATGGTGCGCAGGGCGCCGACGGCGGATGCGGTGATCCTGCTGATCACCTTCGCGCTCACCATCCTCACCGACCTGGTGGTGGCGGTGAACATCGGCGTGATCCTGGCGATGCTGCAGTTCATGCGCCGGATGAGCGCGTCGGTCGAAGTGGTCGAGCACACGCAGTCGAGCCTGCGCCACGAGCTGGCGGATGCGGGCATGGACTCGCTCCCGAAGGACGTGCTGGTCTACTCGATCGACGGGCCGTTCTTCTTCGGTTCGGTGGATTCGCTGGAGCGTGCCCTGTCGTGGTCGCGGCAGCCGCCGCGCTTCGTGGCCCTGCGCATGGAGCGGGTGCCCTTCATCGATGCGACCGGATTGAAGCGGCTGGAGTCCACCATCGGCAGCCTGCGTGCGCGCGGCGTGCAGGTGCTGCTCAACGGCGCGAACATGGCGGTGCTGCGCAAGCTGGTGCGCGCGGAGGTGGTGAGCCGGGACATTCCCGGCAGCTACTTCAAGGACCTGTCCGAAGCGCTCCTGTATGCCGAGGCGCAGCGGGTTTCGAATGACGACGAGGCTGCGGCTTCAAAGGTGCCCTGACCCGGTTGGCGTAGCCTGTATGCGTTGGCAACACCGCGGCGTGGCGGATCGATGGGGATTCCGTGGGCGTCGCGATGAAGCCGCTCCCAATTGCCCACTCCATCCCCATCGACCCGCCATCGGGACGCTTTCGCAGTCCCGGTTCAAGCGCGCTCCTGCTCCTGCCCCTCCTCCCACCCCACGGGACGGGTGGCAGGCGGAGGGTGTGCGGGTTCCTGGCCGGCAATCAGGAGCAGCTCCACCGCGACGCCGGCCAGGTGCCTGCACACCCTCCGCTTCCCGACACCCGCCCTACAACACCTCGGACGCGTAATCGGCCAGCCGCGAGCGCTCGCCCCGGCGCAGGGTGACGTGCGCGCTGTGCGCCCAGTGCTTGAAGCGGTCGACCGCATAGGTCAGGCCCGAGGTGGTCTCGGTGAGATACGGCGTATCGATCTGCTCGACGTTGCCCAGGCACACGATCTTCGTGCCAGGGCCGGCGCGGGTGATCAGCGTCTTCATCTGCTTGGGCGTCAGGTTCTGCGCCTCGTCCAGGATCAGCCAGCGGTCGAGCAGGGTGCGCCCGCGCATGAAGTTCAGCGAGCGGATCTTGATGCGCGAGGCCAGCAGGTCGTTGGTCGCCGCGCGGCCCCAGCTGCCACCGTCCTTGTTGTTCGGCAGCAGCACCTCGAGGTTGTCGGTCAGCGCGCCCATCCAGGGCGTCATCTTCTCCTCCTCGGTGCCGGGCAGGAAGCCGATGTCCTCTCCGACGCTGATGGTGGCGCGGGTCATGATGATCTCGCGGTAGCGCTGCGCGTCCATGGTCTGCGCAAGGCCTGCCGCCAGCGCCAGCAGCGTCTTGCCGGTGCCGGCGGTGCCGAGCAGGGTGACGAAGTCGATCTCGGGGTCCATCAGCGCATTGAGCGCGAAGTTCTGCTCGCGGTTGCGCGCGGTGATGCCCCAGACCGCGTGCTGCTGGCTGCGGTAGTCGTCGACGATCTGCAGCACCGCGCGCTCGCCGTCCACCGAGGCCACGCGGAATTCGGACTCCTCGTCGCCGGGCAGGTACAGGTACTGGTTGGGATGCCAGCCGTCGTCGTCACCGTGGCGCACTTCGTAGAACGTGCGGCCCTTGTCGGTCCACGAGCGCAGGTCCTTGCCGTGGCGCTGCCAGAAGTCGTCCGGCAGCGCGGTGGCGCCGGTGTAGAGCAGGCTGAAGTCGTCCAGCGCGCGGTCGTTCTCGTAGTCCTCGCTGGCGATGCCGGCGATCGCGGCCTTGATGCGCAGGTTGATGTCCTTGGACACGAACACCACCGGCAGGTCGGCGCCCGCTTCGGCGCGCAGGGCGAGGATCGCGCCGAGGATGCGGTTGTCCGGGGCCACCGCGCCGAACGAGGTCTTGTCCTCCTTCGGCACCGTGGTCTGGAAGCGCAGCACGCCGCTGGAGCCGGCGCCGCGCAGCTGCAGGCCGCCCGGGCGCTCGAGCCGGAGGCCCGGGGCGATGCGGTCGGCGCCCTGTTCCTCGATCAGCTCGTTGATGAAGCGGCTGACCTGGCGCGCGTTGCGGCTGGCCTCCGAGGTGCCCTTCTTGCCGTTGTCGAGTTCCTCGATCACCTGCATCGGCAGGTAGACGTCGTGCTCCTCGAACTTGAACAGCGCGGTGGGGTCGTGCATCAGCACGTTGGTGTCGAGTACGTAGATCCGCTTGCCGTGGTTCATCAAGGCCTCAGTCCGTGCGGGTGTGCGTTGCGAAGGGTGGCGCTGGAACGCGTGTGGCCCACGCGAAGGCCGCCGCGGCCCGCGGGGCGGGGCGGCGCAACGGGCGGGCGGGGCGGTGGGTCACCGGGCGCGGGCTTGCTTCAGCGCCTCGAGCACGGCATCGGCATGCCCGGGGACGCGCAGCTTGCGCCAGGCGCGCGCGACGCGGCCCTCCGGGTCGATCAGGAAGGTGCTGCGCTCGATGCCCATCACCTTGCGGCCGTACATGTTCTTCTCGCGGATCACGTCGAAGGCGCGGCACAGCGCCTCGTCGGCGTCGCTGACCAGGGGGAAGCGGAAGCCCTGCTTCGTGCAGAAGTTGTCGTGCGACTTCACCGAGTCGCGCGAAACGCCCATCACGCCGGCGTCGAGCGCCTCGAATTCCGGTAGCAGGGCGTTGAAGTCCAGGCCCTCGGTGGTGCAGCCCGGCGTGGAGTCCTTCGGATAGAAGTACAGCACCAGCCAGCGGCCGGCGTGGTCGGCGAGGGTCGCCTGCGCGCCACCCGACAGCTGCAGCGGGAGCGCCAGGGTGCCGGGGTCGAGCGTGTCGCCTTCGTTCATTGGTTCCTTCGCCTGCGCGATCAGAACTTCATCGGGTCCATGATCGCGTCGAGATTGAGGTGGTCGCAGAACTCGAGGAAATCGTCGCGCAGCGCGGCGATGTGCATGTCCGCCGGCACGCCGATGGTGACCTGGGCCGAGAACATGTCGGCCCCGGTCTGCATGGCGCGGTAGCGCGAGCAGTGCAGGCTCTCGATGGTGATGCCCTGGCGGTCGAAGAAGTCCGCCAGCTGGTAGAGGATGCCGGGCTTGTCGGACGCCACCACCTCGACGATGTAGGGCAGCAGGTTGGACTGGATCGGCTTCGGCCCGGTGCGGTACCAGACCAGCTTCAGGCCTTCCTCGCGCTCGAGACGGGTGAGCATGGCCTCGAGCTTGGCGACCGCGTCCCACGAACCCGTGGCCAGCGCGGTGACCGAAACGTCGCGCCCGACCGTCGACAGGCGGGTGTCGACCAGGTTGCAGCCGCTGTCGGCGATGCGCCGCGACACCGCCAGCAGGGGCGAGCGCGGATGCGTCGTGTAGGCGTTGATCAGGAGGTGGTTCTCGGTCGGCGCGGGCCGGGATGTCTCGGTGTCGGTCAAAGCGGAGTCCACGGAGTGCGGTGGGGGCGCCGGTTGCCGGCTGCCGTGCGGCCCTGGACGCGGGCGCTGTCGCCGCCCTGAGGCTGCGGCCAGCATACTTGCCCGTGCTTCGAGGCCGCAAGTAAGATCCCCGGAGCCGCGCGGCAGCCGCGCGGCGCTCCGCACGGCTTCCCAAACGCAGGTCCAGCTTGCATCTTTCCGGCAGCATCACCGCGCTGGCGACGCCGTTCACGGCCGCCGGCGACCTCGATACCGACGCCTGGCTGCGTCTGGTCGACGCGCAGCTCGCGGGCGGCACCCAGGCGCTGGTGGTGGCCGGATCCACGGGCGAAGCCGCCGCGCTCACGACGGCGGAATACGAGGCGCTGCTGCGCGCCGCGGTCGAGCGCGTCGCCGGGCGCGTGCCCGTGGTCGCGGGCACCGGCCAGTCCGCGACCGCACACACCATCGAGCGCACGCGCCTGGCCGCGGCCTGCGGCGCCGACGCCGCGCTGGTGGTCACGCCACCCTACGTGCGCCCGACGCAGGCCGGCCTGCTGGCGCATTACCGCGCGGTCGCCGACGACGGCGCGCTGCCGGTGGTGCTGTACAACGTGCCGCCGCGCACCGGCTGCGACATGCAGCCCGGCACGGTCGCAGCGCTGGCCGGCCACGAGGCGATCATCGGCATCAAGGAGGCGGTGGCCGACGAAGCGCGGATGCAGGCGCTGCTGGCGCTTGCCGGCCAGGGCTTCACGATCCTGGGCGGCGACGATGCCACCGCGGCGCGCGCGATGCTGGCCGGGGCCGATGGCCTGGTCTCGGTGGCGTCGAACGCCGCGCCGGCCGCGTTCCGCCGCCTGTGCGACCTCGCCCGCGGCGGTGACGCCGCCGGCTGCGCCGCGCATGCCGCCGCGCTTGCCGCGCTGGTGGACTTCTGCGGCGTAGAATCCAATCCCATCCCGGTGAAGGCGCTGCTGGCGCGGCTCGGCTTCGGCCACTCCGACGGCATCCGCCTGCCGCTGCTGCCGCTCCCGGCGGCACACGCGGCCGCCGCCGACTGCATCGCCGGCGACATCACCGCACTCGAACAGACCTGCCGCGACGCGCTCGCGGCCTGACCGATCCAGCAGGAGACAGCCATGCAGCCTTCCCGTTCCATGATCCGTCCGGCGCTCGCCGTGGCCATCGCCGCGACCCTGGTCGCCACCGCCGGCTGCAGCTGGTTCCGCAAGGACAACGCGCTGTATGCCGCCGCCCCGCAGGACCGCCCGCTGGAAGTGCCGCCGGACCTCGACCGTCCCGACACCAGCTCGGCGATGGCGGTGCCGTCCACCGGCACCACCAGCGTGTCGCGCTCGGACATGGCGTCGCCCGCCGCGGCGCCGCAGGCTTCGAACGGCTTCAGCCTGGCCGCGCCGCGCGACGAGGTCTTCGGCCGCATCGAGCCGGTCCTGGCCGGCATCGAGGGCGTGACGGTGGTCAGCAAGGCGCAGCTGCTGGGCACCTACGACGTCGATGCCGGGGACAGCAAGTTCCTGGTGCGCGTCAGCCAGACCGATTCGGGCAGCTACGTCTCGGCGGTCGATCCGCGCGGCGTGGCGGCGACCGGCGCGGACGCGGTGCGGGTGATCGAAGCCCTGCGCGCGGCGCTGGCGCAGTAATCCCGGGCGGGATTCCGCCCCGGAACGCGAAAGGCGCGGCCATGGCCGCGCCTTTTCCGTGTCCGGACCGATTCCGGCCTCCCGGATCAGCGCTCCAGCAGCGGAAGCTTCCCGGGTTTGCCGTCCCAGTCCTCGGCGCCGGGCAGCGGCTCCTTGCGGGTGGTGATCACCGGCCATTCCTTCGACAGTTCGGCGTTCAGGGCCACGAAGCCCTCCTGCCCGGCGGGGACGTCGTCCTCGGCGTAGATGGCGTTGATCGGGCACTCCGGCTCGCACAGGGTGCAGTCGATGCACTCGTCGGGGTCGATCACCAGGAAGTTCGGGCCTTCGTGGAAGCAGTCCACCGGGCACACCTCGACGCAGTCGGTGTACTTGCACTTGATGCAGTTCTCGGTGACGACGAAGGGCATGGTTCGCTGGGCTCGCTGCGATGAAGAGGGCGGGATGCGCATTGTAGCGCCGGGCCGCCGGCGATGAACGGCGCGCGACGGGTGCCGGACCAGCACGTGCCGGACCGGCGCATCCTGGTCCTGAAACGGACAGGGCCCGCGACGTTGCCGGCGCGGGCCCTGGGAAGATGGCGCTCCCTACGGGATTCGAACCCGTGTTTTAGCCTTGAGAGGGCCACGTCCTGGGCCTCTAGACGAAGGGAGCGGGTGGTGCTTGCCGCGATGCCGGGAACTTCCCGGAGCCGTGGCGCCGGCTGGACGGCCGACCCGCGAAGCCGTGCTGGCCTTGCGAGCTTGCTAGTATAGCAACGACAGGCTGCCGCTGGGCAACCCGAGCAGGTACTTTTTTCCAGATGCCCAACGACACTCCATACGACACCCCCGTCCTGCGGGCGATCCCGCGCGAACAGCACACCATCTCCCGCAAGGACATCAGCCCCAACGCGCTGCGGGTGCTGTACCGCCTGCGCGAGGGCGGCCACGAGGCCTACCTGGTCGGCGGCGCCGTGCGCGACCTGCTGGCGGGCGGGCGGCCCAAGGACTTCGACATCGCCACCGGCGCCACCCCGGAAGAGGTGAAGGCGCTGTTCCGCAACTGCCGGCTGATCGGCCGCCGGTTCCGCCTGGCGCACGTGGTCTTCGGCCGCGAGATCATCGAGGTCGCGACCTTCCGTGCCAACAGCGACGACGGCAGCGGCGACCGCGAGACCCACGAGGACGGCCGCCTGCTGCGCGACAACGTCTACGGCACGGTGGAGGACGACGCGGTGCGCCGCGACTTCACCGCCAACGCCCTGTACTACACGATCGAGGACTTCTCGGTCCGCGACTACGTCGGCGGCTTCGAGGACGTGCAGAACCGCGTGCTCAAGCTGATCGGCGACCCGGAGACGCGCTACCGCGAGGACCCGGTGCGGATGCTGCGCGCGGTGCGCCTGGCCGCCAAGCTCGACTTCAGCATCGATCCGGCCACCGCCGCGCCGATCCGCGCGCTGGCCCCGCTGCTGTCCGAGGCCGCCCCGGCGCGGCTGTTCGAGGAGTGCCTGAAGCTGTTCCTGTCCGGCCACGGCGTGGCCAGCTTCGAGGGCCTGGAGCGCCACGGCCTGCTGCCGGCGCTGCTGCCCGAGGCCGCTGCGGCGATGAAGGCCAACCGCAGCGGCGCGCTGCGCGCGGTGGTGCTGGAAGGCCTGCGCGGCACCGACGCGCGCGTGGCCGCCGACGAGCCGGTATCGCCGGCCTTCCTGTTCGCGCTGCTGCTGTGGCCGGCCTACTGCCGCACGCTGATGTCGCTGCAGGCGCAGGACGTGCCGCCGGCCGATGCCCAGCGCCGCGCCGCGGACCGGGTGACCGTGCACGAGCTGCAGGCGGTGGCGTTGCCGCGCCGGTTTTCGGTGCCGATGCAGGAGATCTGGCTGCTGCAGTCGCGATTCGGCCTGCGCCAGCGCAAGCGCGTGATGCGCATGCTCGCGCACCCGCGCTTCCGCGCCGCCTTCGACTTCCTGCAGGTGCGCCAGGCCGGTTCCAGCGAGCACGCCGCCGACATCGCCTTCTGGCGCGAGGCCCAGCTCGATCCCGACATGGCGATCGCCCACACGCCGCCGGCCGAGGACGGCGAGGCCCCGCGCGCACCGCGCCGGCGCCGGCGTCGTCCGGCCTCCGCGTCCGCGGGATGAGCGCGCCCGTCCGCGCCTGCATCGGCCTCGGCGGCAACATCGGCGATGTCGACGCGGCGCTGCGGGCCGCGCTGGCGGCGCTCGACGCGCTGCCCGGCACGCGCCTGCTGCGCGCCTCGCGCTTCTACCGCACGCCGGCCTGGGGCGTGGAGGCGCAGCCGGACTTCACCAACGCCGTCGCCGTGCTGGACACCACGCTGCCCGCACGCTCGCTGCTCGACGCCCTGCTGGACATCGAGCGCGCGCACGGCCGCGAGCGCGCGGCCGACGGCAGCCGCTGGGGGCCGCGCCCGCTCGACCTCGACCTGCTGCTGTACGGCGAGTCGGTGATCGACGAACCCGGACTGGTCTTGCCGCACCCGCAGCTGCATGCGCGCGCCTTCGTGCTGGTGCCGCTGGCGGAGGTCGCGCCGGATGCGATGGTGCCGGGGTGGGGAGGCGTATCGACCCTGCTGGCAGGGCTGGAAACGGACGGCATCGTTCCGGCCTGAGCGGTCTCAGCGCCATGTCGCGGGCGTAAGATGGCGTCGACCCGACCACACCATGGATGCACGTCGCCATGAGCAAACGCGCTGCCGCAGGGCAGGACGTCCGCCGCCCGATGACCGTGCCCGGCCTGGCCGAGGCGCGCGCCGCCGGGCACAGGCTTTCGATGCTGACCGCCTATGACGCCGGCTTCGCCAGGGTGTTCGATGCCGCGGGCGTCGAACTGATCCTGGTCGGCGACTCGCTCGGGATGGTGGTGCAGGGACGCACGTCGACCCTGCCGGTGACCGTGGACGACATCGAGTACCACACCGCATGCGTTGCCCGCGGACTGACGCATGCGCTGCTCGTCGCCGACCTGCCGTTCCAGGCCGACGCCACGCCGGAGCGCGCGCTGGATGCGTCGACGCGCTTCCTGCGCGCCGGCGCGCAGATGGTGAAGCTGGAAGGCGCGGGGCCGAAGCTCGAGGTCATCCGCTTCCTGGTCGAGCGCGAGATCCCGGTCTGCGCGCACCTCGGCCTGACCCCGCAGTCGGTGCTGCGCTTCGGCGGCTTCAAGGTCCAGGGGCGCGAGCAGGCGGCGGCCGAGCGACTGCTCGCGGAGGCGCGCGCGGTGGCCGAGGCCGGCGCCGCGCTGATCGTCCTCGAGGGCGTGCCGGCACCGCTGGCCGCGGCGATCACCCGCGACAGCGCGGTGCCGACCATCGGCATCGGCGCCGGCGCGGACTGCGACGGGCAGGTGCTGGTGATGCACGACATGCTCGGCCTGGATTCGGGCCACCGGCGCCCCAAGTTCGTGAAGGACTTCCTGGCCGAGGGCGGTTCGGTCGCCGGCGCGGCGCGCGCCTTCGTCGCCGCCGTGCGCGACGGCAGCTTTCCCGGTGCCGAGCACGCCTACGCATGACGGGCGCGGTCGAAGCGGTAAGCCGGCTGGACGCGCTTCGCGCGCGTATCGACGGCTGGAAGCGCGAGGGCATGCGCATCGGCTTCGTGCCGACCATGGGCAACCTGCACGAAGGCCACTACAGCCTGGTGCGGCTGGCGCGGGCCCATGCCGATCGCGTGGTCGCGAGCGTGTTCGTCAATCCCACCCAGTTCGGTCCGGGCGAGGATTACGAGCGCTATCCGCGCACGCCCGATGCCGATGTCGCCGGACTCGCCGCCGCGGGCTGCGACCTGGCGTGGATGCCGGCGGTGGACGCGATGTACCCGCTCGGGCTCGAGTGCGCGGTGCGCGTGCACGTGCCGGGCATCACCGGCGTGCTCGACGGTGCGCATCGTCCGGGCCACTTCGACGGCGTGTGCACGGTGGTCGCGCGCCTGTTCAACCAGGTGCGGCCCGACGTGGCCGTGTTCGGCCGCAAGGACTACCAGCAGCTGGCGGTGATCCGGCACATGGTCCGCGACCTCGCGTTCCCGATCGAAGTGCTGGGTGCCGACATCGTGCGCGAGGACGACGGCCTGGCGCGCAGCTCGCGCAACCAGTACCTGTCGGAGGAAGAGCGCGCGAAGGCCCCGGCGATCCACCGCGCGCTGCTGGCGATGCGCAACGCGGTGCAGGGCGGGCAGGGTTGGCGCGAGGCGGAGTCCGCAGCGGCTTCGCAGCTGCAGGCCGAGGGCTTCGAGGTCGACTACGCCGTGCTGCGCACGCCGCTGCTGGCCGAGCCGCCGGGCGCCGGGGCACCCGGCGACGACGGCCAGCGCGTGGCCCTGGTCGCCGCGCGCCTGGGCCGCACGCGCCTGATCGACAACCTCGAGTTCAGCTCCAACAGCTGAATCGTTGCCGCGAGCGCGGAGCCGCGGCGCCCCGCGCGTCACTGGGCGCCCGCCGCCATCTTGTAGAATCGACGGTCGACGCCGGAGTCCCGGCCCCCAGCGGTTCCCCACGATGCTCCTGACCCTCCTCAAAGCCAAGATCCACCGCGCCACCGTCACCCACGCCGAGCTGCACTACGAAGGCTCCTGTGCGATCGACGGCCTGCTGCTCGACCTGTCGGGCATCCGCGAGTACGAGCGCATCGAGATCTACAACATCAACAATGGCAAGCGTTTCGCGACCTATGCGATCCGCGCCGAAGAGGGCAGCGGCATCATCTCGGTCAACGGTGCGGCGGCGCACCAGGCCGAGCCCGGCGACCTGGTGATCATCTGCGCCTACGGCGCCTGCGACGAGGCCGAGGCGGCGGCGTTCAAGCCCAGCCTGGTCTACGTCGACCGCCAGAACCGGATGACGCATACCAACGACGCCATCCCGGCACAGGCCGCCTGAGGCGTGGCCGGCGAAGCGCTCGTCCGGCAATTCCTCGACCACGCGGAGCGCCTTGCAGGCGCCCGCATCCCCGATCTCGTCGCGGCCGATCCGGCACGCGCGGGCGCGCTGTCGCTGCGCGTGGGGCCGGTGTACGCGAACTTCGCGCGCCAGCGCATCGATGCCGCGACCCTCGCCACCCTGGGCGGCCTCGCGGGCCACGTGCGCCTGTCGCTGGCGCTGCGCGCGCTGGTCGACGGCGCCGAGGTCAATGCGTCCGAGGGCCGCGCCGCCCTGCATACCGCGCTGCGCTCCGACCTCGGCCGCGGCGACGTCGCGCGCGCCGCGCACGCCGAGGCGCTGGCCGCGCGCGGACGCATGGCCGGCCTGGTGGACGGGCTGCGCGCATCCGGCGTCACCGACGTCATCAACATCGGCATCGGCGGTTCCGACCTGGGCCCGCGACTGGCCGTCGATGCGCTGAAGGATTTCGGCGACGGGCGCTTCCGCCTGCACTTCGTCAGTAACGTCGACGGCAGCGAGGTGCAACACGTGCTGCGCGGGCTGGACCCGGCGCGCACCGCGGCGATCCTGGTGTCGAAGAGCTTCGGCACCCAGGAGACGCTGCTCAACGGCGCCCTGGTGCGCGACTGGCTCGGCGGCAGCGAGCGCCTGTTTGCGGTCAGCGCCAACGTGCCGGCGGCGGAGGCCTTCGGCGTCGACCCGGCGCGCGTGCTGCCGATGTGGGACTGGGTCGGCGGCCGCTACTCGCTGTGGTCGTCGGTCGGTTTCGCGATCGCGCTGGCGATCGGCATGGACGGCTTCGAGGCGCTGCTGGCCGGCGCGGCGGAGATGGATGCGCATGCGGTCGAGGCGCCGCTGGAGGCGAACCTGCCGATCCTGCACGCGCTGGTGGCGGTGTGGAACCGCAACGCGCTGCGCCTGCCGACGCAGGCGGTGCTGCCCTACGACCAGCGCCTGGCGCGGCTGCCCGACTACCTGCAGCAGCTGGTGATGGAGAGCCTGGGCAAGTCAGTGCGCAGCGACGGCCGTTCGCCGGGCGTGGCCACCGTGCCCGTGGTCTGGGGTGGCGCCGGCACCGGCGCGCAGCACAGCTTCTTCCAGGCCCTGCACCAGGGCACCGACGTGGTGCCGGCCGATTTCATCGGCGTGGTGCGTCCCGCGCACGGTTACCGCGGCAACCACGAGGCGCTGCTGGCCAACCTGCTGGCGCAGGCCGAGGCGCTGGGCAATGGCCACGCCGCCGAGGATCCGCAGAAGGCGTACCCGGGCAACCGTCCGTCCACGCTGTTCCTGCTCGACGAACTGACGCCGCGTTCGCTCGGCGCGCTGCTGGCGATGTACGAGCACAGCGTCTACGCGCAGTCGGTGCTCTGGGGCATCAACGCCTTCGACCAGTGGGGCGTGGAGCTGGGCAAGCGCATCGCCGGCGAGCTGCTGCCCGCGCTGCGCGGCGAGGGCGACGCCGGCGACGCGGTGACGCGCGCGCTGATCGGCGAGATCCGCGCCCGCCGCTGATCGCAACCCGCCTCCTGTAGGAGCAGCTACAGCTGCGACCCGGCCCGCGCGAAACCCGGCTGGCGCCCGATGCGTCGCTCGCAGCTGTAGCTGCTCCTACAGGGGAGGGGCGGTGGAGTGCCGTGCAAGCGCCCAAGCCACGTGTTCGCGGATCACCGGGTCCGGATGGTCCCGGCGCGTCTCCAGGGCAGCCAGCACGTCCGGCGTGGTCGGTGCGTTGCCCAGCGCCACCGCGATGTTGCGCAGCCAGCGCGCATGGCCGCTGCGGCGCAGCGCGGTGCCTTCGGTGCGGCGCAGGAACTCGTCCTCCTCCCAGGCGAACAGGCTGGCCAGGCTGGCGGTGTCGAGGTCGTTGCGGGCGCGGAAGTCGGGCTCGTCGCTGCGGCGCGCGAACTTGTTCCAGGGGCACGCCAGCTGGCAGTCGTCGCAGCCGAAGATGCGGTTGCCCATCAGCGGCCGCAGCTCCTCGTCGATCGATCCTTCGTGCTCGATGGTCAGGTAGCTGATGCAGCGCCGCGCATCCAGCACGTTCGGCCCGAGGATCGCCCGCGTCGGGCAGACGTCGATGCAGCGCGTGCAGCTGCCGCAGTGCGCCGTGGCCGGCGGGTCCGGCGGCAGTGGCACGTCGAGATAGATCTCGCCGAGGAAGAACCAGGAGCCGCCGTCGCGGTCGATCAGGCAGGTGTGCTTGCCGATCCAGCCCAGGCCGGCGTTGCGCGCCAGCGCGCGCTCGAGCACCGGCGCCGAGTCGACGAACACGCGGTGGCCGAACGGGCCGATCTCGGCGGCGATGCGTTCGGCCAGCTTCTGCAGGCGGTTGCGCATGAGCTTGTGGTAGTCGCGGCCCAGCGCGTAGCGGGCGACGTAGGCGCGCTCGCCGTCGGCCAGCGTCTCCCAGGCCTCGACGTCGTCGCGGCGGCCGTAGTCGAGGCCGACCGAGAGCACGCTGATCGTGCCCGGCACCAGTTCCTGCGGGCGCGAACGCTTGTCGCCGTGGCGCGCCATCCAGTCCATCGAGCCGTGGAAGCCGCGCGCGAGCCAGTCGCGCAGGTGGGCTTCGTCGTCGCCGAGGTGGATGCCGGTGATGCCGCAGCGCTGGAAGCCCGCCTCGCGCACCAGCGTCCGGATCCGCGCGGCGAGCGCGGACGGGTCGGGCCGGCCCGCGGCACCCGCGGTGGCGGGTGCGGCGCCGTCGTCGGAGGAGGGCGGGAGCATGCGGCAAGTATAGAATCCACGCGATGCACGCTCCCCGCGCTGACGCCACGACGCCGCTGTACGACATCGCCGGCGTGCGCCGCGCGGAGGCGCAGGCGATCGCGGCGCTGGGCGGTGACGGATTCGAGCTGATGCGGCGCGCCGGTGCGGCCGGCTGGCGCGTGCTGCTCGAGCACTGGCCGCAGGCGCGGCGCATCGTCGTCGCCTGCGGGCCCGGCAACAACGGCGGCGACGGATACGTCCTGGCCCTGCATGCGCTGCAGGCGGGGCGCGAGGTCCGCGCGCTGCACGCCGAAGGGCACCCGCCGCGCAGCGTGCTGGCGCGGCGCGCCTGCGCGGCCTTCGTCGACGCCGGCGGCGTGGCCCTCGCGGCGGACGCGGCGCTGCCCGACTGCGACCTGGTCGTGGATGCGATGTTCGGCATCGGCTTCGACGGACGCGCCGACGACGCGGCCAGCGCGATGCTCGCGGCCCTGGCCGGCTGCGGGGTCGACGTGCTGGCGCTGGACGTGCCTTCCGGCGTGGATGCATCGAACGGCAGCGTCCCGGGCATCGCGGTGCGCGCCACGCGCACCCTGCAATTCATCGCCGACCACGCCGGCCTCGCCACCGGTGCCGCGCTCGACCACGTCGGCGCGCTGGCGATGGCGCCGCTCGAACTGCCTGGGGGCAGCTTCGAAGGCGTCCGGCCGGTCGCCTGGCGGGTGCGCGCCGCGGCCCTGGACGCGCTGCTGCCGCGGCGCGCACGTACGGCGCACAAGGGCGGCGCAGGCCACGTGCTGGTGGCGGGCGGCAACCACGGCATGGGCGGGGCCGCGCTGCTGGCGGCCGAAGCGGCCCTGCGCGCGGGAGCGGGACTGGTCAGCGTGGCCACGCGCGCCGCCCACGTGGCGCCGCTGCTGGCGCGCACGCCCGAAGCGATGGCGCACGCGATCGAGGATCCGGAAGACCTGGTGCGCCTGTCCGCGCCCGCCGACGTCTGCGCGATCGGCCCCGGCCTGGGCCGCGACGCCTGGGCCGCGGGCATGCTGCGCGCGGCGATCAACCGCGCGCATGCGCTGGTGGTGGACGCCGACGCGCTCAACCTGCTGGCGACCAGTCCGCGCGGGCTTCCCGCGGACACCGTCCTGACCCCGCATCCGGGGGAGGCCGCGCGCCTGCTCGGCCGTTCGACGGCGGAGGTGCAGCACGACCGCCTCGCCGCGGCGCATGCGCTGTGCCTGCGCTTCGGCTGCGTGGTGGTGCTGAAAGGCGCGGGCAGCGTGGTCGCCGCGCCGGACGGGCAGGCCTGGATCGTCGATGCCGGCAATCCCGGCATGGCGGTCGGCGGCATGGGCGACGCGCTGACGGGCATCATCGCGGCCCTGCGCGCGCAGGGGCTCCCGGCCGCGGAGGCGGCGGTGGCGGGCGCGCTGCAGCACGCCGTGGCCGGCGACCGCGCCGCGGAGACGGGCGGCATGCGGGGCCTTCTGCCCAGCGACCTGATCGCGGCCCTGCGCCAGCCGGGTGGCACGCCATGAGCCTGACGCGCAGCCTGTTCCTCCCCGATCCGGAGGCCACCGACGCGCTCGCGGCCGCGCTCGCCGCCAGCCGGCCCGCTTCGGCCGTGGTGTACCTGCATGGCGACCTGGGCGCGGGGAAATCGACGCTGGCGCGTGCCTGGCTGCGCGCGCTGGGCATCACTGGACCCGTGCGCAGCCCCACCTACACCCTGGTGGAGCGCTACCCGCTGGCCGAAGGGGGCGAGGCGCTGCATCTCGACCTGTACCGGATCGGCGACGCCGGAGAGCTCGAATTCCTCGGGCTCGACGATGCCGACGCCCGCCTGTGGCTGGTGGAATGGCCCGAGCGCGGCGCGGCGGCGCTGCCGGCGGCCGACCTGGAGGTGGCGCTGGAGGTCAGCGGGAGCGGCCGCGGCTGCCGGTTGGCGTTCCGGGGGCCTGCCGGAGCCGCATGGCTGTCCGCGTTCGACTCCGAGTGTCGTTTGCGGGGGGTTCCTGAACCGTAGCCGCAGGAAGGGTGGGCAGGTGACGGATTCCTAAGGGAAAAGTGGTTGCAAAGATCGCGGCATGGTGCTTCACTTGCGGCCATGCGCGTCCGGGGAATCCATCTCCAGCAAGTCCTGCTTGGTGCGGCCCTCATTGCCGCGCTGGCCTGGAATCTTGCAAAAGCGTCCGAAATCAATGACCTGCGCGTGAGCGCTGGTCCAACCGGCACCCGCGCCGAACTGAAGCTCGATGCCGAGGCGGAGTACAGGCTGATTCCGCTGTCCGCGCCCGACCGCCTCGTGGTCGACTTCCCCGGCAGCCGCCTGGCGCCGCGCGTGTCGCCGCCCGCCGGCACCGGAGTGGTCAAGGCGGTGCGCACCGGCCAGCCCACGCCGGGCACCACCCGCATCGTCTTCGACCTGGCCATGCCGGTGGTCGCGCTGAAGCCGCGTTTCGAGACGGGCGCCGACGGCGTCCGCCTGGTGCTGGAATGGCCGGGCGACCACGGCCCCGGCCCGGCCGCAGCCGCGCCTGTGGCCACCGCAACGCCGGCGGCCGCCGATCCGATCGCGCGCATCGCCGCGGCGACCCAGTCCGGCACGGCTTCGGCCGCTCCGGCACCGACACCCGCGGACACCGCGCGCGCCTCCGCGGATGCCACCTCGCGCCTGATTGCAAGCCTTCCCGCCGCCGGCGCCGGCGCGCCGTCGGCTACGTCCACGGCATCGCCGCAGCGGCCGCAGCCATCGAGCGATCCGTCGCCGCGGCCGGCGGTGCCGACCACCGTCGCGACCGGTGTGCCGACCACGGTGCAGCGCGAGCCCGCCGCCCAGGCTGCGCCGCCGCCGCGTGGCAATGCCGCGGAGGCCGCCGCGGCGGGCGCCACCCGGCCGCTGGTCATCGCCATCGACGCCGGCCACGGCGGCCAGGATCCCGGCGCCGTCGGCCCCACCGGCAAGCGCGAGAAGGACATCACCCTGGCCATCGCCCGCGAACTCGCGCGCCAGGTGAACGCCACGCCGGGCCTCAAGGCCCACCTGGTGCGCGACACCGACGTCTTCATCCCGCTCAACCGCCGTGCCCAGCTCGCGCGCGCGGCCGGCGCGGACATGTTCATCTCGATCCACGCCGACGCCGCCGAGAACCGCAACGCCAAGGGCTCGTCGGTGTACGTGCTGTCGCTGAAGGGCGCGTCCTCGCAGCGCGCGCGCTGGCTGGCCGACAAGGAGAACGCGGCCGACCTGATCGGCGGCGGCAAGGTGGCCACTTCGGACAGCACGCTGACCAACGTCCTGCTCGACCTGACCCAGAGCGGGCAGATGAAGGCGTCCGAGGATGCAGGCAACCACATCCTGGCCGGCCTCAAGCGCATCGGGAACAACCACAAGCCGCACATCGAGCGCGCCAACTTCGCCGTGCTGCGCACCTCCGACATGCCTGCGATGCTGGTGGAGACCGCCTTCCTGTCCAATCCCGAGGAAGAGCGCCGCCTGATCGACCCGGCCTTCCAGGCCAACGTCGCGCGCGCGGTGCTGGACGGGGTCAAGACCTACTTCACCAGCCAGCCGCCGCCGGGCACGCTGTTCGCGACCCAGGCCGCCGAGCGGGGCGGATCGTCCGCCGGCGTCAGCGGCGGCAGCCGCTGAGGGCAGCCACCTCGCTTATCATCGGGGCTGGCCCACACCGGCCCGGCGCACATGCCGGGTGACCGCTTTCCTTGAGCATCCGCCAGCTTCCCGACACCCTCGTCAACCAGATCGCTGCCGGCGAAGTCATCGAACGCCCCGCGTCCGTGGTGAAGGAACTGGTGGAGAACGCGCTCGACGCCGGTGCGCGCCGCGTCGACATCGACCTCGAAGAGGGCGGCGTGCGCCTGGTGCGGGTGCGCGACGACGGGCTCGGCATCCCGCCCGACGAGCTGCCGCTGGCGGTGTCGCGTCACGCCACCAGCAAGATCGCTTCGCTCGATGACCTGGAGGTGGTGGCCACGCTCGGCTTCCGCGGCGAGGCGCTGCCGTCGATCGCCTCGGTCAGCCGCTTCGTGCTCAGCTCGCGCCGCGTCGGCGCGGAGCACGGCGCGTCGCTGCAGGTCGACGGCGGGCGCGTGGGCCAGGTCGCGCCGCGCGCACATCCGCAGGGCACCACGGTCGAGGTCCGCGACCTGTTCTACAACGTGCCTGCGCGGCGCAAGTTCCTGCGCGCCGAGCGCACCGAGCTCGGGCACATCGAGGAGTGGCTGCGTTCGCTGGCGCTGGCGCGGCCCGAGGTCGAGCTGCGGGTGTCGCACAACGGCAAGCCCTCGCGTCGCTACCGCGGCGGCGGCGAGGAGCGCCTGGACTTCGACGACGGGGCCGCGCGCCTGGTCGAGACCCTGGGCGAGGCGTTCGCGCAGGCGGCGCTGCGGGTCGAGCATGCGACATCGCCGCGGCCGGCGGAGGATGGACGCGAGGCCGCCCCGGCGCTGCGCCTGCACGGCTGGATCGCGCAGCCGACCTATTCGCGCGCCAGCGCCGACCAGCAGTACCTCTACGTCAACGGCCGCGCGGTGCGCGACCGCAGCGTCGCGCATGCGGTGAAGCAGGCCTACGCCGACGTGCTGTTCCACGGCCGGCAGCCGGCCTACGTGCTGTTCCTGGAGCTGGACCCGGCGCGCGTGGACGTCAACGTGCATCCCGCCAAGCACGAGGTGCGCTTCCGCGACGCGCGCATGGTCCACGACTTCGTCTATCGCGCCCTGCACGACGCGCTCTCGGCCACGCGCGCGGGCAACGCGCCGCTGGTGGCGGCGGTGAGCACGCAGGCGCAGGTCTCGCGCGAGCTGGCCGCGCGCGTGGGCGCAGGCCAGTCCAGCCTCGCGCTGCGCGACGAGGCCACGCGCGATGCGATGGCCATGCTCTACGGGGCGGGTGCCGGGATGGGCGCGGCCGCCGCCAGCGGCGCGGGCGACGCCTCCACGGACGGGTGGAGCCAGACCGCGGGCACTGCATCCGACGCCGCCGGGGCCGCCGGCCGCGCCTGGCCGCAGGCGGGCGCGGCAGCGGGGTCGATGCCGGACACCGGTGACGACGGCATCCCGCCGCTGGGGTTCGCGATCGCCCAGCTGCACGGCATCTTCATCCTCGCCGAAGCCGCCGACGGCATGGTCGTGGTCGACATGCACGCCGCCCACGAGCGCATCGGCTACGAGAAGCTGAAGGCCGCGCACGACGGCAGCGGCTTGCGCGTGCAGCCGTTGCTGGTGCCACAGGCGGTGGCGGTGAGCGAGCGCGAGGCCGACATCGCCGAGCGCGAGGCGGCGACGCTTGCCGAGCTCGGCTTCGAGGTCACGCGCACCGGCCCGCAGTCGCTGCTGCTGCGCGGCGTGCCGGCGCTGCTTGCGCAGGGCGACACCGAAGCCCTGCTGCGCGACGTGCTGGCCGACCTGCGCGAGCACGGCGAAAGCCGCCGCGTGCGCGCCGCCCGCGACGAACTGCTCTCCACGATGGCCTGCCATGGCGCGGTGCGCGCCAACCGCCGCCTGACCATCGCCGAGATGAACGCACTGCTGCGCGACATGGAGGCGACCGAGCGCTCCGGGCAGTGCAACCACGGCCGTCCGACCTGGACGCGCATTCCGCTCGCCGATATCGACCGCTGGTTCCTGAGGGGACGCTGATGACCCGATCCATCCCGCGCACGGCCTCCGCCGTCGCATGCCTCCTCGTCGCCGCAGGACTTGCCGCGTGCGGTGCCGGTTCTCCGGGTGGCGCATCCGCTGACGCCACCGTGCCCGAGCCCCAGGTCAGCGCGGCCTTCGCCGCCTCCGAGGCCGAATGGCGGGAGGAACGTCGCGCGAAGCTGCTGGCCGAGGACGGCTGGGCCAGCCTGGTCGGCCTGCACTGGCTGGAACTGCGCGCGCACTACGTCGGCAGCAGCGCGACCAGCGGCATCCGTCTGGCGCAGGGGCCGGAGAAGCTCGGCCTGGTGCAGCAGGACGGTGGCCGGGTCTGGTTCACACCGGAGCGCGATGTCGCCGTCAGCGTCGACGGCGAGGCGGTGAAGGGCCGCATCGAGCTGTGCGACGATCGTGACGCCGAACCCACCGAGCTCCTGTTCGACGAAGGCCGCGGACGCATGTCGCTGATCCGCCGCGGCGAACGCCGCGCACTGCGCGTCAAGCATGCCGATGCGCCGGCGCGCACCGGCTTCGGCACGATCGAGCACTGGCCGGTCGATGCCGGCTGGGTGCTCGAAGGCCGGTTCACGCCGCACCCGCCGGGTCGCACGCTCGAGATCGCCAACATCGTCGGCGGGGTGGATGCGATGCCCAATCCGGGCACCGTGGCCTTCACCCGCGACGGCGTGGAGTACCGGCTCGAAGCCCTGGGAGGCACCGACGGCGGCCTGTTCCTGGTGCTGGCCGATCGCACCAGCGGACAGGGCAGCTACGGCGCGGGCCGCTACCTCGACACCGTGGCCCCGGATGCCCAGGGCCGCGTCATGCTGAACTTCAACCGCGCCTACAACCCGCCCTGCGCCTTCACCGCCTTCGCCACCTGCCCGCTGCCGCCGCCGGACAACCGGCTGGACCTGGCGGTGACCGCCGGAGAGCGCGCCTACGCGAAGCCGGCGAGCTGATCCCGCCTGGCGGGTCACCCCGCGGCCCGCCGACCACCGAACCGAAAGGAAGCACATGACCATGTTCCGCACGCGCACCCCGTCTCCCGTCCTCGCGGCGGCGCTGACCGCCTCGATCGCCGTCGTCACCGCGACCGCCGCGCTGGCCGCGCCGCAGGCCGCTCCGCCCGCCACTGCCGCCGCCCCCTCCGCCGCCACGGCGCCCCCGGTGCCGCTGCTGTGGAAGGTCTCCGACGACGACAACTCGCTGTACCTGCTCGGCTCCTTCCACCTGCTGCTGCCCGGCGACTACCCGCTGTCGCGCGACGTGGACATGGCCTTCGCCGACGCCGAGAAGCTGGTGTTCGAGATGTCGCCCGACGAGCTGGCCTCGCCGCAGCTGGCGATCCAGATGGCGCAGGCGGCGATGCGCACCGACGGCAGCACGCTCGACCAGCAGCTCGGCCCGGAGCTGGCCGCCAAGCTGGCCAGCTGGGGCCAGGCCAACGCCGCTCAGCTCGCCGCCACCGGGATGACGGTCGAGGTGCTGCAGCGCTTCGAACCCTGGTTCGTCGGCATGATGGTGACCATCACCCAGATGATGGGCATCGGCTTCGACCCGGCGCTCGGCCTCGACGCGCACATGGGCGGGCTCGCCTACCAGGCGCAGAAGCCGGCCACCGGCCTGGAGACCGGCGCGCAGCAGATCGCCTTCCTCGACGGCATGGAAGCCGGCGAGCAGCTGCAGATGCTGGAGCAGGCCCTTGACCAGGCCGGGGCGGGCGCGGAGCAGACGCTGGCGCTGCACGCCGCGTGGCGCGCCGGCGACGTCGACGCCCTCCTCGCCGGCACGGTGGCCGAGCTGCGCCGCGATTTCCCCGCGCTCTATCGCGCGATCAACGTCGAACGCAATGACGCCTGGCTGCCGAAGCTCGAGGCGCGCCTGCGCGAGGACGGCGACGACGACACCCTGGTCGTGGTCGGCGCCATGCACCTGCTGGGCGAGGATGGCGTGGTCGAGAAGCTGCGCGCGAAGGGCTACACGGTCGAGCGCGTGTGCTCGGCCTGTGCGCGGCCGTGAGCGCGGATCCGCGCACGCGCTATCACCAGGCCTTCGATGCACTGAACCGCTCCGACTGGAGGACGGCGCAGTCACTGGCGATGGCGTTGTTGCGCGAGGTGCCGCCGCACGCGGGCGTGTGCTTCGTCGCCGGCGTGGCGTCGCGCGAGTTGCAGCAGCTTCCGCTCGCGATCGAGCTGCTGGAGCACGCGGTGCGGCTCGATCCGGTGCGGCCGGACTGTGCCGCGCAGCTGGCGCGCGCCCTGGCCCAGGCGGGAGAGCCGGCCAAGGCGCGCGCGATGGCGGAGCGCGCGGCGACGCTGCCGGGCGGGGATGCCGCCACCTTCGACGCGCTGGGCCTGGTCTACACCACGATGCACGCCTACGCCGACGCCGCCCGGATGTTCGAGCGGGTCGCCGCACTCGCGCCCGGCTCGGCGCGGGCGCAGTACAACCATGGCGTGGCGCTGGTGCATGCCGGAGAGTCCGGAGCCGCCGCGCAGGCGTTCGACGCATGCCTGCGCCTCGATCCCCGGTACTGGAAGGCCTACCTCTCGCGGGCGCAGCTGCGTCGCTGGGGACCCGGGGACAATCATGTCGCGGAGCTGCGGGTGGCGCGCGAGCAGGCAGGCGACGATGCGCTCGGCGCGCTGTACGTCGACCTGGCGCTGTCCAGGGAACTCGAGGACTGCGACCAGCACGCGGAGGCCTTCGCGCGCCTGCTGGCCGGAAAACAGGCCTGGCGCAGGCCATCGCCACCGCATGCCGGCGCCACCGACGAAGCCCTGATGGACGCGCTGGTGCAGGCCTGCCCATCTCCTGCGCCCGGCACCGGCGCGGCCACCGACGAACCCGTGTTCGTCATCGGCCTTCCGCGGTCGGGCACGACGCTGGTCGAACGGGTCCTCACCAGCCATTCGCGGGTGCAGGGCGCCGGCGAACTGCGGAACTTCAGCGTGGCGCTGAAGCGCGCCAGTGGGAGCACCAGCCCGTCAGTGCTCGACCTGGACGTGGTCGAGCGGACGCGCGGCGGGCTGGACTGGACCCGGCTGGGCGAGGACTACCTCGCCAGCACCCGTCCCGGCACGGGTGCCACCCCGCACTTCGTGGACAAGCTGCCGCACAACTTCCTCTATGCCGGCTACATCGCCGCGGCGCTACCCAACGCGCGGATCATCTGCCTGCGGCGCAATCCGATGGACAGCGTGCTGGGGAATTTCAGGCAGCTCTTCGCGCCCGGCTCGCCGATGTACGCGTACTCCTTCGACCTGATGGACACCGCGCGCTACTACCTGCTCTTCGACCGGATCATGCGGCAGTGGCAGGAGCGCCTGCCGGGGCGGATCCTCGAGGTGTCCTACGAGGCGCTCGTGGACGACTTCGAAGGCGGCGCCCGCCGGATGCTCGACTTCTGCGGCCTGCCGTGGGAAGAGGCCTGCCTGCGCTTCGAGGACAATCCCATGCCGGTGGCCACCGCCAGCGCGATGCAGGTGCGGGAGCCGGTGCATCGCCGCGCGATCGGACGCTGGAAGCGTTACGAGCGCGAGCTCCAGCCGGTGCGCGAGCTGCTGGAGTCGGCCGGCATCGCGATCGCCTGAACCGGCAGCATCACGATGCAGTCCACCGGGCAGGCCGGCACGCACAGCCGGCAGCCGGTGCACAGCGGTTCCAGCACTACGTGCATGCGCTTGTTGCCCCCGACGATGGCGTCGACCGGGCAGGCCTGGATGCACTTGGTGCAGCCGATGCAGTCGGCCTCGACCACCAGCGCGACCTCGGGCGGCCGGTGCTCGCCCAGCGCGCGGTCGTAGGGCAGGGGCGTGACGCCTAGCAGGCGCGCGAGGGCGCGTGCACCGGCGTCACCGCCCGGCGGGCAGCGGTCGATGCCCGCGGAGCCCTGGGCCATCGCTTCGGCATAGGGCCGGCAGCCGGGATAGCCACATTGACCGCACTGGGTCTGCGGCAGCAGCCGGTCGAGGCGTTCGACCAGGGCGTCGGCGTCGAGCGCGCCCATCGGGATCTCAGCGCACCGGCATCCCGGGCGCCGCACCGTCGTCGGCGTCCAGGAGCGCCAGCGCGCCGCCGTCGAAACCGGCCGACAGGATCATCCCCTCGCTCAGGCCGAAGCGCATCTTGCGCGGCGCGAGGTTGGCGATGAACACCACGTGGCGCCCGACCAGCGCGGCCGGATCGCCATAGCTCGCCCGGATGCCCGAGAAGATCTGGCGGGTGCCGAGCGGACCGGCGTCGAGCTCGAACCGGAGCAGCTTGTCCGAGCCTTCGACGAACTCGCAGGCGGTGACGCGACCGATGCGCAGGTCGAGTTTCGAGAAATCGTCGATGGCGATGGTGGGCGTGGCCGTTTCGGCTGCCGTGGCCGGGGTCGAGGCCGCGGCGGTCGCGGCGGGGGCTGCTCCTGCCCCCGCCGAGGCTGCGGTTCCCGTCGCCTTCGCCGGGGCTCCCGTCTTCGCAGGCGCTGCGTCGGCGGGCTTCAGGTCGTCGCGGCTGGCTTCGGTCATGGCGTCGATGCGCTTCGGGTCGATGCGGGTGAACAGCGGCTTGTAGTCCGCGATGCGGTGGCCCAGGAGCGGGGCTTCGAGGTCCTCCCAGCGCGCCATCGGCGCGGCGAGGAAAGCCTCCACGTCCGCTGCCATCGCGGGCAGCACCGGGCGCAGGGCGCCGGCGAGCACGCGGAACAGGTTCAGGCCCTGGGTGCACACGGCCTGCAGTTCGGCGTCGGCGCCGTCCTGCTTCGCGATCACCCAAGGCTTGCGCTCGTCGATGTAGCGGTTGGCCTCGTCGGCCAGCGCCATCACCTGGCGCAGCACGCTGGCGGGCTCGTTGGCCTCGTAGGCCTCGCGGATCGGCGTCAGCGCGGCGGTGAAGCGCGCGTACATCTCCGGCTCCGGCAGCGCGGGCGCCAGCAGGCCATCGAACCGCTTGCCGATGAAGCCGGCGCAGCGGCTGGCGAGGTTGACGAACTTGCCGACGATGTCCGAGTTCACCCGCGCCACGAAGTCGGCGAGGTTGAGGTCGATGTCCTCCACGCCGCCGCCGGACTTGGCCGCGAAGTAGTAGCGCAGCGCCTCGGCCGGCAGTCCGGCGTCGAGGTAGGTCCGCGCCATCACGAAGGTGCCGCGCGACTTCGACATCTTGGCGCCGTCGACGGTCAGGTAGCCGTTGACGTGCAGGCGCGTGGGCGCGCGGTGGCCGCTGCCGTGCAGCACCGCCGGCCAGAACAGGCCGTGGAAGTTGACGATGTCCTTGCCGATGAAGTGGTGCAGCTCGGCGGCGCTGTCCGGCGCGGTGAACGCGGCGTAGTCCAGGCCCTCGCGCTCGCACAGCGACTGGAAGCTGGCCAGGTAACCGATCGGGGCGTCGATCCAGACGTAGAGGTACTTGCCGGGATGGCCGGGGATCTCGAAGCCGAAGTAGGGCGCGTCGCGCGAGATGTCCCAGGCGCGCAGGCCGCCCTCGCCGTCGACCCACTCCATGAGCTTGGCCTTGACGCCCGGCACGGCGACGTCGCCGGCCAGCCACTCGCGCAGGAAGGCCTCGAAGTGGCCGAGCTCGAAGAAGAAGTGCTCGCTCTCGCGCAGCTCGGGGGTGGCACCGCTGACCACCGAGTACGGCTGCAGCAGCTCGGTCGGCGAGTAGGTGGCGCCGCAGTGCTCGCAGTTGTCGCCGTACTGGTCGGCGGTGCCGCAGCGCGGGCAGGTGCCCTTGACGTAGCGGTCAGGCAGGAACATGCCCTTGGCCGGGTCGTAGAGCTGCGCCACCGAGCGTCGGCTGACGTGCCCCGCCGCCTCCAGGCGGCGGTAGATGTCCTCGGTCAACGCGCGGTTGCGCTCCGAGTTCGTCGAGTCGTAGTTGTCGAAGGCGACGCCGAACTCGGCGAAGTCGCGCTCGTGCCCGGCCTGGATGCCGGCGACGAAGGCCTCGGGCGTGGTCCCGGCCTTTTCCGCGGCGAGCATGATCGGCGTGCCGTGGGTGTCGTCGGCGCAGACGTAGTGCACGGTGCCGCCCGCCATCCGCCGCGCGCGCACCCAGATGTCGGCCTGCACGTAGCCGACCAGGTGGCCGATGTGCAGGGGACCGTTGGCGTAGGGCAGGGCATTGGTGACGAGCGCGGGGCGGGGCATGGCGGGACTGCGTGCGGAAAGGCGCCGATTATCGCATGCCAACCACCGCCGGCCGGGCGGTGCCCCGGACCCTGGAACGACGAGGCCCGGCATCCGCCGGGCCCGTGCGTGGACGCTGGGGTGCCTCCGGGATCAGATGCGTTCCCAGAGCTGCGACTTGCAGATGAAGGCGATGCAGCCCGACACCTTGAGCTTCGCCCCGTTCTCCACCAGCTCCATCTTGGACTTGTAGACCTTGCCCTCGTCGGGCTTGAGGATGGTGCCACCCGACCAGGATCCGCCGTCGGGCTTCATGCCGCGGATGATCTCCATGCCGGTGATCGGCTTGTCCTTGCGGTCGTCCCGGCACTTGTCGCAGGTCGGGTTGGGCCGGCTGGGGTCGAGCAGCTCGACGATGCGGCCGGTCAGGGTGCCGTTCCCGGCGCGGGTGATCTCGACGATCGACTTGGCCTGGCCGGTCTCGTCGTCGATGGTCTTCCAGCGCCCCGTCGGCGAGGCCTGGGCGAAGGCGAGGGTGGGCAGGGCGAGCAGCAGCGGCAGGGCGAGACTGGTGATGCGCATGGTGGGGATCCGGTGACGGCCGACGGGCCACGATGGTGCCCGTTATACCGCAACCCGCGCGCCCGGCAAGCGGGCAGACGGAAAGGCCCCCGCATCGCTGCGGGGGCCCGGTGCAACGGCAGGCTGCGGAGGGCTTACTTCCCGCCGAACTTCAGCTTGGCTTCCAGGTAGATCGAGCGGCCCAGGATGTCGTAGTAGTAATTGTTCCAGGGCGTGCTGGAGGTGCCCGGGAAGTTGGCCGCCTGGTCGTCCGGCATCTTGTTCAGCAGGTTGTTGACCATCAGCGAGAGCGTCAGGTCGTCCGTGGCGCGGTAGTTCAGGCTGGCGTTGTAGGTGGTGTAGGAACCCCACTTGCCCGCGCGCTGGCCCGACGGGTGCTCGTAGTCGTAGCTGCCGCCGGCGTAGGCCAGGTAGTTCGGCGTCGAACCGATGCGGTTGGCGTAGAGCGTCGTCGTCCAGTCACCGGTCGCCCACGCCATCGATGCGTCGAGACGCGTCTTGGCATAGGAATCGTAGATCCACATGGAGTAGGGATCGCGAAGCAGGTCGACGGCCGGGCTCTCCGGATCGGTCTGCAGGCGGTGGCGGATCTTGTTGGTGTAGTTGCCCGCGAATGCGAGGCTGCCGAACCTGCCGATGTCCAGCATGTAGTTCAGTTCGGCCGTGACCAGCTCCAGGCTCTGCTTGGCGATGTTGACCTTCGGCGTGAACAGCGAGATCAGGTCGCCGGACGGGCCGCGGTTCACCCATTCGGCGATGTTGGCGCACGAAGTGATCGGCGTGCCCGCGGCACCGGTGCGGCAGTAGTACTCGCCGAGCAGGAGCTGGTCGCCGCTGATCGCGGACACCTCGTTCTCGATCTGCCAGCTGTAGTAGTCCATCGAGATCGAGAAGTTGTGCGTCGGCGCCCAGACCACGCCGGCGTTCCACACGTCGGCCTCGATCGGTTCGAGTTCTTCGTTGCCCGCCTGCTGGCCGAAGTACTGCACGGAGTCGTAGGTGCACCCTTCGGTGTCCTCGGGCGTATAGCCCTCGCCGGAGCAGCGGTAGTAGTCGGTCGCGAAACTGTAGAAGCCGCTTACGCCCTGGAAGGTGTCGGCCAGGGACGGTGCACGGAAGGCCGTGCCGATCTTGCCGCGCAGCAGCAGGCTTTCCACGGGCCGGTACTCGATGCCAACGCTCCAGGTCGGCTTGTCGATCGTCTCGCCGGCGATGTCGAACGAGTCGTAACGGGCCGATGCGGTCACGGTCAGCGGATCGAACAGCGGCATGCGCAGTTCCGTGGTGAGGGCGTAGCGGCTGCGACGTCCGTTGCCGCTGACCGAGGTCTGGCCCCAGATGTCGGAGAGCAGCGTGTCGGGGTCGGCGACCATGCGCGAGTCGGGCGTGTAGTCCCAGCCCTCGTTGCCTACTTCGCCGACCACCGCGAAACCGGCGTCGCCACCCGGCAGCGTGAACAGCGCGGTGTTGGTGAACTGGACGTGGGCGAGGTTGTCCCAGGTGCGCGACTTGTTGTCGACGAAGCCGGTGAACGAACTGAAGTCTTCCGGGCTGATCGGGCTGTAGAACGCCGCGTAGTCGGGAGTGAAGACCGGGTAGACGCCGAAGAAGGGATCCACGCCCTGCTGCGGCCCGAGCACGTTCTCGAGGAAATAGTTGTCGATCGGGCCGCGGAAACGGACCCAGTTGTTTTCGGTCAGGCGGTATTCCGCGCGCGACACGTAGGCGTCGTAGTCCCAGTTGCCGAGTCCGCCGCGGGCACCGAGCGTGACGGTGTACGCCTTGTTGGTGTCCGTGTTCATGATGTCGCGGTACCCGCCGCCACCGATGTCCTCGGGGCCGAAGGCGCGCTGCAGGTTCACCAGGGTGTCCGGCAGGCGCGGATCGTAGAACGCGCCGAAGCTCGTGCCGGTGCCCCACCAGGTGTAGTTGGAGCCGGTGGCGTACTCGACGTCCTCGTACAGGCCCATCACCTCGGCGTAGAGCTGGGTGGTGTCGCTCACGTCGAACGTGCTGTAGGAGTAGATCTGCCCGGCGTCCTTGCCGTTGCGGATGGTGCGGTAGCCCGGGGAAATGTAGGAGCCGCAGTACGAGCCCAGGCCCGGCCGCGTCCACAGCTCGGTGGTGCCGCCGAAGTTGCCCGCCGCGTTCTCGCAGTTGTTCGGGTCCATGAAGTAGTAGCCGCCGGTGAAGGCGTCCAGCACCACGAAGTCGCGGCTGGCCGGCGAGAAGTTGTAGCCCTCGGCGTTGTAGCTGTCGGACAGGTCGCGCTGGTAGCCCCAGACCGGGTCTCGCGTGTCGAGCTGGATGCCCAGCAGGGAGTTGAAGCGGCCGTCATCACTGCCGAAGCTGTTGGCGAAGGTCAGGCGCACGCTGTCGCCGCCGCCTTCGCTGAAGAAACCGCCGCGCACCGAGAGCTCGGCCTGGTCCACCGACTTCTTCAGGATCACGTTGACCACGCCGGCGATGGCGTCCGAACCGTACAGCGACGACTGGCCGCCGGGCAGCACTTCGATGCGCTCGATCAGCGCCACCGGGATGCCGCTGATGTTGTTGAACACGTCCGCGCCGTTGTAGAGCGCGGGATAGTTCGCCATCGGGCGGCCGTTGATGAGGTATTTGGTGTAGCCGGGATCGAGGCCGAACATGCTGGCGGCTTCGGCGCCCTGTGTGAACGAGGCGCTGGTCTGGCCGCCCTGGACGCCGCCGGTGGAGAAGCTGGACTGCTGGAGGACGTCGGCGACGCTCTGGAAGCCGCGCATCTGGATGTCCTCGGCCGAGATCACCATGACCGGCGTCGCGGTCTCGATCTGCGTCTGGGGAATCAGCGAGCCGGTGACCATCACGCGGTCGAGGGTGGTCGCGTCCGCCTGCGTCGCCTCGTCGGCGGGCTGCGGCGTGTCCTGCGCCAGTGCCAGGCTGCTGGCACCCATGGCGAGTGCCGCGACCAGCGCGACGCTGAGGGAGCTGGGCTTGAGGCTGCTACGACGTCGTTCAGTCATTCGATATCCCCTGGTAGATCCAACTGGTTGATCCCGAAAGGCATTTCATGGCTGGAATGGTGCATTCCAAGCCATGTCACCGAACGTTAACATGGCCTTAACCGCATTTCCACGCGAAGCGCAAGAGCGGATCCACGTGCCGGCGCCCTGCCGTATTCGCCCCCACGCGTGCATTGGCGCAAGCTATGGGCATCACGTTCCCAAGGAGACGTTGTGCCGTCCTCGAACAACCCCCTGCGTTCCGGGGCCCGCATTCCCGCCCATGCCGTCCAGGGCAGCCTCAAGCCCCTGCCGCAGGTCCGCAACATCATCGCCGTCGGCTCCGGCAAGGGCGGCGTCGGCAAGTCCACCACCGCGGTGAACCTGGCGCTGGCCCTGGCCGCCGACGGCGCCCGGGTCGGCATCCTCGACGCCGACGTCTACGGGCCCAGCATCCCGACGATGCTCGGCCTGTCCGGCCGCCCGGAGAGCCCCGACAACAAGACGATCCTGCCGCTGCGCGCGCACGGCATCGAAGCGATGTCGATCGGTCTGCTGGTCGAGCAGGACACGCCGATGATCTGGCGCGGCCCCATGGCCACCTCGGCGCTGACCCAGCTGCTCAATGACACCCGCTGGGGCGGCGACGACGGCCTGGACTACCTGATCGTCGACCTGCCGCCGGGCACCGGTGACATCCAGCTGACGCTGGCGCAGAAGATCCCGGTGGCCGGGGCGGTGATCGTCACCACGCCGCAGGACGTGGCCACGCTCGACGCCCGCAAGGGCCTGAAGATGTTCGAGAAGGTCGAGGTGGCGGTGCTCGGCCTGGTCGAGAACATGGCCGTGCACGTGTGCACGCAGTGCGGGCATGCCGAGCATGTGTTCGGCGAGGGCGGCGGCGCGCGCATGGCCGAACAGTACGACGTGCCGCTGCTGGGCTCGCTGCCGCTGGAGCGCGGCATCCGCGAGCACGGCGACGCGGGCACCCCGGTGGTGCTGGCGGCGCCGGATTCGCCCGCGGCCGCGGCCTACCGGCAGCTGGCCGCGAACCTGGCCGCCGAGCTGGCCAAACGCCCGCGCGCGCCGGCGGGGATCTCCGCTTCGCTGCTGTAGTCGAGGAGGGCGGCCGCGGCCGGGGTGCCGGGGCGGCCGCCATTCCCTACAATCGCCGGTCCTGCTCCGCGGCGCCCCGTCGCCGGAGCGTCGCACGCCGCACGGGAATCGCATGAGCATCAAGTCCGACCGCTGGATCCGCCGCATGTCCGAACGGCCGCAGGGCATGATCGAGCCGTTCGAGCCCGACCAGGTCAAGCAGGCCGGCGGCCAGCGCATCGTCAGCTACGGCACCTCGAGCTACGGCTACGACGTGCGCTGCTCGCGCGAGTTCAAGGTCTTCACCAACATCAACTCGACCATCGTCGACCCCAAGCACTTCGACCCGAAGAGCTTCGTCGACATCGAGGCCGACGAGTGCATCATCCCGCCGAACTCGTTCGCGCTGGCGCGCACCGTCGAGTACTTCCGCATCCCGCGCGACACCCTGGTGGTGTGCCTGGGCAAGAGCACCTATGCGCGCTGCGGGATCATCGTCAACGTGACCCCGCTCGAGCCCGAGTGGGAGGGCCACGTGACGCTGGAGTTCAGCAACACCACGCCGCTGCCTGCGCGCATCTACGCCAACGAGGGCGTGGCGCAGATGCTGTTCTTCCAGTCCGATGCCGACGACGTCTGCGAGACCTCGTACAGGGACCGCGGCGGCAAGTACCAGGGCCAGACCGGGGTCACCCTCCCGCGCACCTGAGGCCTCAGGTCAGCAGGGCGGACTGCAGCTCGCGCACGCGGGCGACCAGGGCTTCGGGCGGGTAGGGCCGGGCCGCCACGCGGCCCCAGACCGGTGCCGGCCAGGCCGGATCGTGCTCGAAGCGCGCGATCACGTGCACGTGCAGCTGCGGCACCAGGTTGCCCAGCGCGGCGACGTTGAGCTTGTGCGGTTGGAAGACATCGAGCAGCAGCTGCTCGCAGCGGGCGATCTCCTCCATCAGCAGGCTGCGCTGGCCGGCGTCCAGGTCGGTGAGTTCGCGGGCGCCCGGCACGCGCGGCACCAGCACCAGCCACGGGTAGTTGTCGTCGTCCATCAGCTGCAGGTCGCACAGCGCCAGCGCCGCGACCGGATGGCTGTCGGCGGCCAGCTGCGGATGCATCGCATGGGGCTCGGGCGGCTGTGGCTTGCGCCTGGTCATGGCGGTCTCCCGGTCAGGGGCTTGCGGCGGGTGCGGACGCGCGCCGCAGGAAGTCGAGGGTGCGGGCGTGGGCGAGGCGGGCGGCGGCGGCATCGTGGTGGCGGGGGTCGACGTCGCGGTTGAAGCCGTGGCCGGCATCGTAGACGTGCAGCTCGGCGCCGGAATGGGCGCGGCGGTGGGCCTCGACGTCGGCGGGCGGGATGCTGTGGTCGCGGGCGCCGAAATGGAACAGCATCGGCGCCCGCAGCGGCTCGCCGAGGAAGGGCACGGTACGCGCGCCGTAGTAGCTCGCGGCCGGCAGGCCGAGGCGGGTGTTGGCCAGGTAGGCGACGCTGCCGCCCCAGCAGAAGCCGACCACGGCGACGCCCGCGCCGGCCTCCGCAGGACCTGGCCCGGCGGCGGCCGCGGCGGTGCCGATGGGGGCTGCGGCCAGCAGGGTCCGCAGCCGGACCGCCGCGGCATCGACGATCGCCACCGCGCGGTCGAAGCCCAGCGCGGCGGCCAGCGCCCGCCCGCGCTCGAACCCGGCCTCGTCATAGGCCAGTTCGGCGTCGCGCTCGACCGGATCGAACAGGGCGGGGGCGAGGGCCAGGAGGCCTTCGCGGGCGTAGCGCTCGGTGACCGCGCGCATGTGCGCGTTGACGCCGAAGATCTCCTGGACCACGACCAGTGCGCCCCGGGGCGGACCGTCGGGCCGTGCCAGCCAGCCGCCGACCCCGCCGATCCCCGGCACATCGAGCTGCACGCGCGCTCCCATCGTCGCCTCCGGGTGGCCGGCCGGGCGAGGCCGGCCCTCGGGCGGATTCTAGCCCGCCGGTATAATCGCCGCCCGGACCCCGGGTCCGTCTCCCGCCGTTCCCACACCGCGCTCCGCCCCCCGGCGGACCGCACCGCCGAGCCGTCGCCAGCGCATGACCGATACCGCCACCTCCAACCCGCCCCGCGTGGGCTTCGTCAGCCTCGGCTGCCCCAAGGCCCTGGTCGACTCCGAGCGCATCCTCACCCAGCTCCGGGTCGAGGGCTACGACCTGTCGCCCAGCTACGACGACGCCGACGTGGTGGTGGTCAACACCTGCGGCTTCATCGACTCCGCCGTGGCCGAGTCGCTGGACGCGATCGGCGAGGCTATGGCCGAGAACGGCAAGGTGATCGTGACCGGCTGCCTGGGCAAGCGCGCGGACGTGATCCGCGAGGCGCATCCCGGGGTGCTCTCGATCAGCGGCCCGCAGGACTACGCCAGCGTGATGGACGCCGTGCACGCGGCGCTGCCGCCGCGGCACGATCCCTTCGTGGACCTGGTGCCCGCGCCGCGCCTGTCCGGCGAGGACTACGCCGCCGGCATCAAGCTCACGCCGAAGCACTACGCATACCTGAAGATCTCCGAAGGCTGCAACCACCGCTGCAGCTTCTGCATCATCCCGTCGATGCGCGGCGACCTGGTCTCGCGCCCGGTGGACGAGGTGCTGCGCGAGGCCGAGCGTCTGGTGCACGGCGGCGTGCGCGAGCTGCTGGTGGTGTCGCAGGACACTTCGGCCTATGGCGTCGACCTGCGCTATGCGCCGCGCACCTGGCGCGGCCGCGAGTACGCCACGCGCATGAAGGCGCTGTGCGAAGGCCTGTCGGAGCTGGACGCCTGGGTGCGCCTGCACTACGTCTATCCGTATCCGCACGTCGACGACGTCATCGAGCTGATGACGCAGCGCAAGCCCGACGGCACGCCGCGCCTGCTGCCCTACCTCGACATCCCGTTCCAGCACGCCAGCCCGCGCATCCTCAAGCTGATGAAGCGCCCCGGCGCCGTCGAGCGCACGCTGGAGCGCGTGCAGTCCTGGCGCGCCGCCTGCCCGGAGCTGACCGTGCGCTCGACCTTCATCGTCGGCTTCCCGGGCGAGACCGATGCCGAGTTCGAGGCGCTGCTGGACTTCCTCGACGAGGCGCAGCTCGACCGCGTCGGCGCCTTCGCCTACTCGCCGGTGGAGGGTGCCGCCGCCAACGCGCTGCCCGACCCGGTGCCCGACGAGGTCAAGCAGGAGCGCCTGGCGCGCTTCATGGAGCGCCAGGCTGAAATCTCCGCGCAGCGTCTCGAAGCGAAGGTCGGCACCGTCCAGCGCTGCATCGTCGACGCGATCGACGGTGAGCTGGCGATCGCGCGCTCGATGGCGGACGCGCCCGAGATCGACGGTCTGGTCCAGGTGCAGGACGGCCGCGACGCCGGGCTGGTACCGGGCGAGTTCGTCGACGTGCGCATCATGGGCAGCGACGAGCACGACCTGTACGGCGAGGTCGAGTACTGAGGTCCGCGGCGCCGACGGGTCGATCTGCAAAGGGTCCCGGCCTGCGGACGTCGCCGCGCGCGGTGGCCTGCCGCGATGGCCGATACGGCTGCCGCTACGGAGTCGCCGATCCGGCGGCAGGGTAGTTGACCGAGACCACCGCGAAGCGACGCACGCCGCCGGGCAGCGCCGCCTCCAGCTCGTCGTCCACGCGCTTCTTCAGCAGCGCGCGCGCCAGCGGCGAGTCGATGCTGATCCAGCCGCGCGCGGCATCGGTCTCGTCCGGCCCGACGATGCGGTAGGTGGCGCATTCGCCGCTGTCGGCGTCCTCGACCTCGACCACGGCGCCGAAGTAGACGGCCCCGGGGTCGGACGGGACGGTGTCGACCGCGCGCAGTTCCTGCAGCCGCTTCGACAGGTAGCGCACCCGGCGGTCGATCTCGCCGAGCTGTTTCTTGCGGTAGGTGTATTCGGCGTTCTCCGAGCGGTCACCTTCGGCGGCCGCGGCCGACAGCGCGCGCACCACCTCCGGCCGGCGCACGCGCCAGAGCTCGTCGAGCTCGGCCTTCAGGCGCGCGTGGCCCTCAGGCGTGACCAGCGCCGTGGACTTCTCGGCGGGCGGACGCCAGCGCGACATCGCGCTCAGCGCCCCGCGGGCACGGCGGTGGGGTGGTTCCCGGGCACGGTCACCTCAGGCACGTCACTTCCTGCCGGTGATCCCGCCGAAGATCCCGCGCAGGATCTGTCGGCCGATCTGGTTGCCGACGGTGCGCGCGGTCTGCTTGGCCATGGTCTCGACCATGCCCTGGCGCCGCTTCGTGCCGAACACGGCGTCCTTCACCGCCTGCGCGAAGCCGCCGCCGGCCTCGTCCTCGTCCTGCTTCGCGGTGCGGGCCTGCGGCGCGTCGGCCTGTTCGGCCAGGCCCCCGGCCTTCTTCGCCAGGATCTCGAACGCCGACTCGCGGTCTACCGGCGTGTCGTACTTCGCGCCCACCGGGCTGCCCGCGCGCACCTGGGCGCGCTCGGCGTCGGTGATCGCACCCATGCGGCAGCGCGGCGGCGCGACCAGCGTCTGCTCCACCGGCATCGGCGCGCCCTTGCCCTGCAGCGTCGACACCAGCGCTTCGCCGGTGCCGAGCTGGCCGATGGCCTTGGCCACGTCCAGGCCCGGATTGGACACGAAGGTCTCGGCCGCAGTGCGCACCGCCTTCTGGTCGCGCGGTGTGTAGGCGCGCAGCGCGTGCTGCACGCGGTTGCCGAGCTGGCCGAGCACGTCGTCGGGCACGTCGTCGGGGAACTGCGAGCAGAAGTACACGCCCACGCCCTTGGAGCGGATCAGGCGCACCACCTGCTCGATGCGCTGCAGCAGGGCCGGCGGTGCATCGTCGAACAGCAGGTGGGCCTCGTCGAAGATGAAGGCGAGCTTCGGCTTGTCGAGGTCGCCGACCTCGGGCAGCGTCTCGAACAGCTCCGACAGCATCCAGAGCAGGAAGCTCGAGTACAGCCGCGGCTTCAGGATCAGCTTGTCTGCGGCCATGATGCCGATCACGCCGCGGCCGTCGGGCGTGGTGCGCATGATGTCGGCCAGCTCCAGTGCCGGCTCGCCGAAGAAGGCTTCGCCGCCGTCGGACTCCAGGCGCAGCAGGGCGCGCTGGATGGCGCCGATCGAGGGCGTGCTGACCAGGCCGTACTGCGCCGAGACCGCCTTACGCTCCTCGGCCACCAGCGCCAGCAGCGCGCGCAGGTCGGCGAGGTCGAGCAGCAGCAGGCCGCGGTCGTCGGCGAGCCTGAACACGATGTCGAGCACGCCCGACTGGGTGTCGTTGAGCTCCAGCATGCGCGCCAGCAGGGTCGGGCCGATTTCGCTGACCGTGGTCCGCACCGGGTGGCCGAGCTTGCCGTAGATGTCCCAGAAGACGACCGGGCTGGCCTCGGGGCCGTAGCTGTCGACGCCGATCATCGCGGCGCGCTCGCGCAGCTTGTCGCCGATGTCGCCGGGCACCGCCAGGCCGGCCACGTCGCCCTTCACGTCGGCCATGAACACCGGCACCCCGATCCGCGAGAAGCCTTCGGCCAGGGTCATCAGGGTCACCGTCTTGCCGGTGCCGGTGGCGCCGGCGACCAGGCCGTGGCGGTTGGCAAGCTTCGGCTGCAGGAAGACGCGACCGCCGGTGTCGGGCAGGGAATCGGGGGTGGTGACGGCCTTGCCGACGAGGATCGGGTGCATGTGAGCTCCTGGCGTGATGGGGCGATTCTAGCCACAAGCCGTGGCGACTCCCCGGCCAGTCGCGGTCTTTGCGCTGGGCGCGGGGCCTCGATACCCTGCTGTTCGCGTTCTTGCAGTCCCGGTCGTCGCATGTCCCCACATTCCGCTGCCCTCCGCCGGCTCGTGCTCGCCACGGCCGTCGTGCTTTCCCTGTCCCACACCCCCGATGCCGCCGCGCAGTCCCGCCGCGACCGCGCCGCGGCCGCCGGCCTGGCCGAGCGCATGTCCGCCGCCGAGGCGCGCTACCGCGAGTCCCTGGTCAAGGCCGCCAACGCCGATCCCGACGCGCTCGCCCAGGGCGACGCCGCGCTCGAGGACATGGAGGACGTGCTGCTGGACTGCGAGAAGCAGCGTGGCTGCCAGCTGGCCTCGCTGCTGCCGGGTGTGAAGCGGCTGCTCAAGGCCCAGGCGGACGACGCCGCCGGCCTCGATGGCGCGGATGGCGAGGACGAGGACGTCCTGGCCGCGGATGGCATGCCCACGGGCGAGGTGCCGGAGGCGGCAAGTGCCGCCGCGCTCCTGAGCGAGGACGGCCAGCGCTTCGTGCGCATGGTGCAGTTCAACCCGGCGGTGCAGGAGGGCATCCGCCGCTGGCTGACCGACATGCGCGTGTCGCTCATCACCAGCCACGAGAACTACCAGTACATGCGCCACCTGATGGCGCCGGCCTTCGAGAAGCGCGGACTGCCCGAGGCGCTGCTGTTCGGGATCATGGCCAAGGAATCCACGGGCCGGGTGCACGTGGGCTCGCGCGCCGGCGCCGTGGGACCGCTGCAGTTCATGCCCGCCACCGGCCGCCGCTTCGGCCTGGGCCCGGACGGCAGCGGCTTCGACACCCGCTACGACCCGGCGCAGTCGGCCGACGCCGCCGCCAGCTACCTCAGTGAACGCTTCGCCGAGTTCGGCAACGAGGTCGAGAAGTGGCTGGCGGCCTACAACGGCGGCGAGGGCCGGGCCAGGCGCATCCACGAGGCCAGCGGCGGCCGCCAGTTCTGGGACGCCGACGTCTACAGCCAGTTCCCGGCCGAGACCCGCGACTACGTGCCGATGGTGATCGCCGCCGCCTGGCTGTACCTGCATCCGAAGGAGTACGGGCTGAACTTCCCGAAGATCGACGTGCGGCCCGCGAACTTCGCGCTGTCGCGGCCGGCGTCGATCTACGAGTTGACCATCTGCATGGGCGACAGCGGCAGCCGCCACGGCTACATGCGCCAGCTGCGCAACCTCAATCCGCGCTTCGAGGCCGACCAGGTGATCCCGGCCGGCGCCGTACTCGCCGGCACCACGCGCATGGCGGCGCTGTACAAGCGCTGGTGTGCCCAGGGCCGGCGCGCGGACCTGGCGCAGCAGCTGATGGGCAGCCGGGTCGATGCGGCCCTGGTGCGCACGGGCCCGGTCGAAGTGGTGCGGCCCGCCGGCACCACCGTCGCCACCGGCGTGCCGACGCCGACCGCGGCGCCGCGCGAGCATCGCGTGGTGCGCGGCGAAACCCTGGTCGGCATCGCCCGCAGGTACGGCTGCGAGGCCCGGGAACTGGCCCAGGCCAACCGCCTGAAAGCCCCGTCCTACGCGATCCGCGTCGGCCAGCGGCTGCAGCTGGAGGGCTGCGGCGGCTGACGCGCACGGCGCGTTCGCGCGCCGCGCGTCAGGCTGTGCGTATGCGCCTGCGCTTCGACAACGCCTTCCTGCGCGAGCTGCCGGGGGATCCCGCCACCGGGCCGGGGCTGCGCCAGGTCCACGGCGCCGCCTGGTCGCGCGTCGAACCGACCCCGGTCGCGGCGCCGCGCCTGGTCGCGCATGCGGCCGAGGTCGCCGGCATGCTGGGGCTCGCCGCGGGCGACGTGGAGTCCCCGGACTTCGCGGCGGTGTTCGGCGGCAACGCGCTGCTTCCCGGCATGGACCCGTGGGCCGCGAACTACGGCGGCCACCAGTTCGGCCATTGGGCCGGCCAGCTCGGCGACGGCCGTGCGATCAGCCTCGGCGAAGCGCTGGCGGCGGACGGTGCCCGCCACGAATTGCAGCTGAAGGGCGCGGGGCCGACGCCGTACTCGCGCAGCGCCGACGGCCGCGCGGTGATGCGCTCGTCGATCCGCGAGTTCATCTGCAGCGAGGCCATGCACCACCTCGGCGTGCCGACCACGCGCGCGCTGTCGCTGGTGGCGACCGGCGAGGCGGTGGTGCGCGACATGTTCTACGACGGCCACCCGCGGCCCGAGCCGGGCGCGGTCGTGTGCCGGGTGGCGCCGTCGTTCATCCGCTTCGGCACGTTCGAGCTGCCCGCCTCGCGCGGCGACGTGGCCCTGCTGCGCGCGCTGGCGGAATTCTGCGTCTGGCGGGACTTCCCGTGGCTGCTGGGCGAGCACGCGGGGCGGCCGCTGGGGCACCTGCGGCTGGAGCAGCTGTTCGACGAGACACTGTTGGCCGCCTGGTTCCGCGAAGTCTGCGAGCGCACGGCCAGGCTCGTCGGCCACTGGATGCGAGTGGGCTTCGTCCACGGCGTGCTCAACACCGACAACATGTCGATCCTCGGGCTCACCATCGACTACGGCCCTTACGGCTGGATCGACGACTACGACCCGGACTGGACGCCCAACACCACCGACGTGCAGCACCGCCGCTACCGCTTCGGCTGGCAGCCGCGGGTCGCGCACTGGAACCTCGGGCGGCTGGCGCAGGCGCTGTCGCCGCTGTTCGCCGACGCGGCGCCGCTGCAGGCCGGGCTCGACGCCTACGCGGCCACCTGGGCGGAGTGCGAACGCGACAACGCCTGCGCCAGGCTCGGGCTGCAGGCCGGCGACGATGACGGCCTTGCGCTGATGCGCGAGCTGCAGGCGCTGATGCACCGGGCCGGCGCCGACATGACGAACCTCTTCCGCGCGCTGTCGGATGTCGACGTCGAGGCCGATGCCCCGTCGCTGGAGCCGCTGCGTGCGGCCTTCTATGCTCCGGAACGGCTCGCAGCGGAGGCGGCCGCGCTCGAAGCCTGGCTGGCGCGCTACGCCGCGCGCTGCCGCGCCGACGGCCTGCCGCGCGAGGCGCGGGTGGCCCGGATGCACGCGGCCAGCCCGCGCTACGTGCCGCGCAACTACCTGGCGCAGCAGGCCATCGACCGTGCGGCCGCGGGCGACGAGGGCGGCATCCACGAGCTGCTCGATGTGCTGCGCGATCCCTACGGCGAACAGCCCGGGCGCGAGGCGTTCGCCGCGCTGCGTCCCGACTGGGCGCTCGACCGGGCCGGCTGCTCGATGCTCTCCTGCAGCTCCTGAGCCGCCGGCCTCCGGGCGCCGCCCGGTAGAATGCGCGGATGCCTCTCATCACCCTGAATGCCGTCGACTACAGCGTCGGCGGCCCGCTCCTGCTCGAGAAGGTCGAGCTGTCCATCGACTCCGGCGAGCGGATCGCGCTGATCGGCCGCAACGGCGCCGGCAAGTCCACCCTCATGCGCCTACTGTCCGGCGAGATCCGTCCCGACGACGGCGACATCCGTCGCGACGGCAGCGTCCGCGTCTCGCGCCTGGAGCAGGAGGTGCCCGCGGGCGCCTCGGGCACGGTGTTCGACGTGGTCGCCGAAGGCATGGGCGAGCTCGGCGCCTGGCTGGCGGAGTTCCACCACCTGAGCCACGGGGACCACTACGACGCCGATGCCATGGCGGCGGTGCAGGCGAAGATCGATGCCGCCGATGGCTGGGCCGCCGACCAGCGGGTCGAGGAGACCCTGCAGAAGCTCGACCTCGACGGCGAGCTGGCGTTCTCGCGCCTGTCCGGCGGCATGAAGCGCCGGGTGCTGCTGGCGCGCGCGCTGGTCTCGGCCCCCGACCTGCTGCTGCTCGACGAGCCCACCAACCACCTCGACATCGAGGCCATCGACTGGCTGGAAGGGTTCCTCAAGGGCTGGTCGGGCGCGCTGGTGTTCGTGACCCATGACCGCCGCTTCCTGCGCGCGCTGGCCACCCGCATCGTCGAGATCGACCGCGGCCAGGTCACCAGCTGGCCCGGCGACTGGGACAACTACCTGCGCCGCAAGGAGGAGCGGCTCAACGCCGAGGCGCAGGAGAACGCGCGCTTCGACAAGCTGCTGGCGCAGGAGGAAGTCTGGATCCGCCAGGGCATCAAGGCCCGCCGCACCCGCGACGAAGGCCGCGTGCGTCGGCTGAAGGCGATGCGCGTCGAGCGCGCCGCGCGCCGCGAGCAGGTCGGCACCGTTCGCATGGACACCGCGCAGGCCGGTGCCTCGGGCAAGAAGGTGATCGAGGCCAAGGACGTGTCCTTCGCGTTCGGGGACCGCGTCATGGTGCGCGACTTCTCCACCACCATCCTGCGCGGCGACCGCATCGGGCTGATCGGCGCCAACGGCAGCGGCAAGACCACCCTGCTGAAGCTGATGCTCGGTGAACTGGAGCCGCAGGCGGGCGAGATCCGCGTGGGCACCCAGCTCCAGGTCGCGTACTTCGACCAGTACCGGGCCACGCTCCGCGAGGACTGGAACGCGCTGGAGAACGTCGCCGAGGGCCAGGATTTCGTCGAGGTCGGCGGCAAGCGCAAGCACGTGATCGGGTACCTGCAGGACTTCCTGTTCACGCCGGAACGCGCGCGCGCGCCGATCACGCGGCTGTCGGGCGGCGAGCGCAACCGCCTGCTCCTGGCGAAGCTGTTCGCGCAGCCCTCGAACCTGCTGGTGATGGACGAGCCCACCAACGACCTCGACGTGGAGACGCTGGAGCTGCTGGAAGAGCTGCTCGCCGACTACCCGGGCACGCTGCTGCTGGTCAGCCACGACCGCGACTTCCTCGACAACGTGGTGACGTCGACCCTGGTGATGGAGGGCGACGGGCGCGTGGGCGAGTACGTGGGTGGCTACAGCGACTGGCTGCGGCAGCGCGGCACGGAGCGACCGCCGGTCGCCGCGCGCCCGCAGCCCGCGGAGCGCTCCGCGGCACCGGCCGCGGGCCCGGGTGCATCGGCGGCGACACGTCCGGCCGCGTCCGTGACCCCGGCCACGGCCGGCAGCGCGCCGGGTGAAGCCCGCCGCAAGCTCTCGTTCAAGGAAACGCGTGAGCTCGAGGCCCTGCCCGAACGCATCGAAGTCCTCGAGACGCGCCTGGCGGAGATGGCGGCCACGATGTCCGACCCCGACTTCTTCCGGGCCGACACCGCAGCCATCGCCGCGCACAACGCGGCGATGGCGGAAGCCCAGACCGAGCTGGACGCCGCGTACGCGCGCTGGGAGGCGCTGGACGCGGCGTCGGGCTGAGGCCGGCACTCAGCGGTAGGACGGGAAGATGCCCTGGTCGCAGATGTAATACGTCATGTTGTTGGGCGCGACCGGGCGCAGGTCCGGTAGCCGGAAGGTGGTCATGCCATCACCGCCGTAAGTGGTGCCCAGCAGTGCGAACAGCGCAGTGTTCTGGGAGATGGAGAGGACCTGCCCGTTGGCGGGGATGCCCTCGCCGACCCGGGCCGCACTCAGCATGATCGTGCCCATCACGCACATGCCACTGCCGTTGCCGGCGCCGCCCTGGCCGGTATTGGCACCGAAGTGGCCCGAGAGCTGCGAGTTGCCCGGGAGGCCCTGCGGCCCCATGGGTCCCGTCGGGCCCTGCGGTCCGGCGGGTCCCGTGGCGCCGGCCGGACCCGTGGGCCCCTGGGTGCCCGGTTCGCCGGACGGGCCGGCCGGTCCCGTGGCGCCCGCGGGACCCGCGGCACCCTCCGGGCCGGCAGGGCCGATCGCACCGGGAGCGCCCTGGACGCCCTGGGGACCGCGTTCACCCGTCGCGCCCGCGGGCCCGATGGGGCCGGCAAGGCCGGTGGCGCCGACTGGACCCACGGGACCCATGGGACCCTCGATGCCGGCTGGGCCGACTGGACCGACTGGACCGACGGGGCCTGCGATGCCTGCGGGGCCGACGGGACCTTCGGGGCCGACGGGTCCCTCGGGACCTGCGGGGCCAACCGGTCCGGCGGCGCCGGCAGGGCCGACGGGTCCGGCCGCACCCGAGGGACCGGCCGGCCCCGTCGGTCCGGTTTCGCCGCGCGGCCCCTGCGGGCCGACCGCGCCGATGGTCAGCGCGTACTCCGCGCCGCTGCCGGAGCGGGTATTGGCGACGCGCAGCAGGTAATCGCCCGTCGGCGGCAGCCCGCCGGCGAAGCGGCAGGTGACCGCCCGCATCAGCGGCGAGACCGGCTGGCAGGAGGCGCTGATGTCGCCGGGTTCGCCGGCCGCGCCGAGATGCACCGACAGGTCGCGGCGGTTGGCGGGCAGGTTGCGGCCGACGATCGCGATGGCATCGATGTCGTCCATCACCACGACGGTCTCGATGGCGGGCGAATCGTAGCTCTCGGCAGCGAGCGCGCCGAAGGGCAGGATCGCGAACGCGATCGCGGACGCGAGGCGCGCCCGGACTGGACTGGTCATGCTGGTTTCCCCCTGGAGGCCGCCCGGAGCGGGCGGACGGCCGGATGGTAAACCCGGAAGGGGGGCGCACGGAACAATCGTGACGCAGTTCCCCCCCGACTTGCCGGCCCCTGCGTTCACGCCCACTCTGCGCGGATGCAACTGACCGAAGATAGCCACCTGCGCCAGCGCGAACTCCGTTTCGCGGGGCGCGTGCACCACGTGCGGACGCTGGGCGGCGCGCTCTCCGCGCTGCTGGTGGCCTCGGTGCTGGCGGGCAACGGTGCCCCGGCCTGGGCCTGGGCGCTGTGGGCGTTCAACGGCTTCGCGTGGCCGCTGCTCGCCAACTGGCTGACCCTGCGCGCGCCCGAGCCGTCGCAGGCGGCGCACCGCTACCTCGTGGTCGACTCCGCGGCCGCGGGCATGTGGATCGCGGTCATGCAGTTCAACCTGGTGCCGAGCGCGGTGCTGCTGGCCATGGTGTCGACGGACAAGATCGCCGTCGGCGGCTGGCGCTTCCTGGCGCGGACGACGCCGGCGCTGCTCGCGGCCTGCGTGCTGACGTCGGCGGTGCTGGGCTTCCCGGTCCGGCTCGACAGCAGCATGTCCAACGTGCTGGCCACGCTGCCGTTCCTGTTCGTCTATCCGGTGGCACTGGCCACGATCACCTACGGCCTCGGCCGCAGCGTGGCGCTCAAGAACCGGCAGCTCGAGCGCCTGAACCGCATCGACGTGCTCACCGGCCTGCAGAACCGCCGCGGCTGGAACGAGACGCTGGGCGCCGAACTCGCGCGCCATGCGCGTACGCGCAGGCCGGCGGTGCTGATGCTGGTCGACGTCGACAACCTGAAGGCCGTCAACGACACCCACGGCCACGCGGTGGGCGATGCCGTGCTGCGCAGCGTCTCGTCGGTGCTGCGCGCCTGCACGCGCGAGATCGACACGCCGGCGCGCTACGGCGGCGACGAGTTCGGCGTGCTGCTGGCGGAAGCCAACCTGGTCGATGCGATGCGGGTGGCGGAACGGGTGAGGACGGCCTTCATCGCGGGGCGCCCTGCGCAGGCGGCCGCCGAGGACTGCACGCTGAGCATCGGACTCGCGCAGGCCGACCTCTCCGTGGTCAACGCCGACGAATGGCTCAAGCGCGCCGACACCGCCATGTATCGCGCCAAGGCCGGCGGGCGGAACCGGGTCGAGCCGGACGCGACCCTGGTCCGCCAGCTGCGCTGAGCGCCTGGCCGGCCGCTCAGCGCGGCACGGTGGCGGTGCGGAAGACCGGATAGAGGCCGAGGCGCTCGTCCCAGCTGGAGTGCCGGCGGTGGAACCACTCCAGGCGCGCGGCCGGGCTGGCGGCAAACTCCGGATCTTCGGCCAGCCTGCGATCGAAGGCCGCGCGCACTTCCGGATCGCGAAGCATGTCGAGCGCGACGTCTTCGGCGACGTAGGCCTCCATGTATTCCTTGCGCTCGAAGGCGTTGTTGAACGCGCCCCAGGCCAGCATCGAGTCGGGCGCCTGCGGCTCCAGGACGGCCATCGCGAGGCGCGCGCGCGGCTGCGCGATCGGCACGAACAGCGCGCCCGCGCCCAGCGTCCGCGTCTCCGGGGCCCAGGCGCCGTCGACCTCCAGCCGCTGGTGGCCTTCGGTGGACGTCGCGGACGGCCGCCATGCGCTGGCCCTGAAGACCTCGAGCGCGGCGTCGGGCAGTGGGGTGTCGAGGCGGCGATAGCCGATCCCGTGCAGGTCGAGCGAGCGCGACACGGACGCCGCGTGTGCGGCCGGCACCAGATAGCCGCCGGCGGGCGCGTCCACGCTGCGGCCGGGCACGACCTCGTCGCGCAGTGGCATCTTCCAGATCTGCGGCGTGTTCTCGTCGTAGCGGGTGGCCAGCGCGCCGGAGACGTCGGAGGGCGTGCGCGTCCAGGCGTAGCCGCGGAAATCGACGGTGCGCACGCGGTCGGTGGCCACCCAGTCGAGCGGCACGTCGCGTCCGCCCAGCGCCGCGGCACGCGCGTCGGCGTCGGCCGCCGCGCGCAGCCAGTCGCGGCCGTGGCGCGCGGTCTGTTCCAGCATGCCCACCACCAGGTTGCGGGTCACGCGTACCCGCACCGGGTATTCCTTCCAGGAGTGGGTCTCGACGAGGATGCCGAAGCGGTTGCGCAGCGCAAAGTAGCCGTGCGAGAAGCGCGGTGGTGCGACCCCGTCGACGATGCCCGAGGACGGGTCGTCGTGGGTCTCGAACGAGGGGTAGAACGGCAGCGGCAGCGAGCCCTTGGCCTCCAGGTCGGCCAGCAGCGCGTCGCGAAGCGCACGTCCGGCCTGCGCGAGCGCGGGGTCGCCGGAATGCAGCGGCTCGATCTGGACCGAGATGTCGTGTTCGAACTGCGCGCCGTTGGTGGCGTGCAGGTCGACGTAGGCGATCGGGTCCCAGGCCTCGACCAGGCCGAGCATCGCCTGCATCTCCGGCGCATCGGCCTTCACGTAGTCGCGGTTGAGGTTGTAGTTCTGCGCCGTGGTGCGCCAGCCCATTTCCTCGGGCCCGCGCTGGTTGGGCCGGTTCCAGCGGCCGAAGCGCTCGTGGCCGTCGGCGTTGAACACCGGCACGAAGACCAGCACCACGTCCTCCAGGGCGCCGGGCGCGGCCTCGCCCCCGAGCACCTCGCGCAGCGCCAGGAAGCCGGCGTCCTTGCCGTCGACCTCGCCGGCGTGGATGCCGCCCTGGACCAGCAGCACCGGCAGGCCGCGCGCACGTGCGGCTTCCGGCGTGAGCGCGCCGCTGCGCGAGGCCACCAGCGCCTTCATCGGCCGGCCTTCCGGCGTGGTGCCGAAGTCGATGCAGCGCACGGCATCGGGATGGCGGGCCGCGAAGGCGTCGCAGAGGGCGATGACCTCGGCATAGCGCCCGGTGCGGAGGAAGCCGGAGCGCTCGGCTTCGGTCACGAGCGTGGCGTCCGTCGCGGCGGAGCCGGCCGGCGCCGGGGCCGCGTGCCCCGGCGTGGCGGGCATGATGGCCAGAAGCAGGGCGAGTGCAAGTGCGGCGGGCGCAGCGGGGCGGGGACGGATCATCGGACGGACAGCCGGGCTGGAAAGGACCCGCCCATGATGACCGCACATGACCTTTCGGCCAAAGCGCCGCGGTTCCCGATGCGCTAGCCTTCACGCTTCCGCCCCGAAAAGCGCCCGTATCGCATGAGCACAGCCCAGGTTGCCACCGACTCCGGCAGGATGCCGCGCCAGATCCGCTACATCATCGGCAACGAGGCCTGCGAGCGCTTCAGCTTCTACGGGATGCGCAACATCCTGGTGCCGTTCCTCATCAGCTCGGTGCTGCTCGGCTACCTGCCCGCCGGCCCGGACCGCGAAGGCGCCGCCAAGGACATCTTCCACAGCTTCGTCATCGGCGTGTACTTCTTCCCGCTGCTGGGCGGCTGGCTGTCGGACCGCTACTTCGGCAAGTACAACACCGTGCTGTGGTTCTCGCTGGTGTACTGCGCCGGCCATGCCTGCCTGGCGCTGTTCGAGAACAACGCCACCGGCTTCTACACCGGCCTGTTCCTGATCGCGCTGGGCTCGGGCGGCATCAAGCCGCTGGTGGTGAGCTTCTGCGGCGACCAGTTCGACCAGAGCAACAAGGACAAGGCGAAGCTGGTCTTCGACGCGTTTTACTGGATCATCAACTTCGGCTCGTTCTTCGCCTCGCTGCTGGCGCCGCTGTTCCTGCGCCACTATGGCCCGGCGGTCGCGTTCGGCATCCCCGGCGTGCTGATGTTCATCGCCACCTTCGTGTTCTGGATGGGGCGCAGGCAGTACGTCAACGTGCCGCCGTCGACGAACGACCCGCACGGCTTCATGAAGGTGGTGCGCAGCGCGCTGGCCTGGCGCGCGGACGGTGGCAACGCGGGCGGCATCGTGGCCCGCGGCGCGCTGGTGCTGGCGGTGGCCATGCTGCTCGGCTGGGCGGGGCATGCGACGGCGGGCTGGCCGACGTGGTGGCCGGAGTCCTTCGGCTTCGTCATCACCGCCTGCCTCGCGCTGGGCGTGATCATCGCCGGCGGCGGCATCGGCGCCTCGATGCAGCTCGAGCGCGCGCGCGGGGCGCATCCCGACGCCGCCGTCGACGGCGTGCGCGCGGTGCTGCGCATCCTGATCGTGTTCGCGCTGGTGACGCCGTTCTGGTCGCTGTTCGACCAGAAGGCGTCGACCTGGATCATCCAGGGACGCGAGATGGTGATCCCGCACGGCGCCTGGTGGTGGCCGAGCTGGCTCATCCAGGACGCGGCGCAGATGCAGGCGCTCAATCCGCTGCTGGTGATGCTGCTCATCCCGTTCAACAACCTGGTGCTGTACCCGGCGCTGCGGCGCATGGGCTTCCAGGTCACCGCGCTGCGGCGCATGGGCTGGGGCATCGCGATCTCCGGCGTCTCCTGGATCGTGGCCGGCGTGCTGCAGCTGTGGATCGACGGCGGCGAGCAGGTCTCGATCACCTGGCAGGCGCTGCCCTACCTGCTGCTGACCTTCGGCGAAGTGCTGGTGTCGGCAACGGCACTCGAATTCGCCTACAGCCAGGCGCCGATGGCGATGAAGGGCGTGATCATGGCCTTCTGGTACCTCACCAGCACCTTCGGCAGCCTTTGGGTGCTGCTCACCAACGCCGGCGTGCGCAACGACGCGGTGACCGCGGCCATCGCCAACACGGGGCTCAGCGAGAACGCGTTCCTGATGTTCTTCTTCGCCGGCTTCGCCTTCGTGGCGGCGGCGGCGTTCGCGGCGTACGCGCGACGCTATCCGATGCAGGACAACTACCGCGTGTCGGGAGCCGGCTGATGGGCGAGGGGATGGTGACGCTTGCGATCCTCGCACTGACGGTGCTGGTGTCCTGGCAGGCCTTCGGCAACCGGCGCCTGCTGGAGCGGCTGCTGCTGTGGCCGCCGGCGGTCGAGCGGCAGCGCCAGTACGACAGGCTGGTCACCCACGGCTTCGTGCACGCCGACTGGCAGCACCTGCTGTTCAACATGATCACGCTGTACTTCTTCGGGCGCCACGTCGAAGCGCTGTTCACGCCCTACATCGGGGCGCTGGGCTTCGCGCTGTTCTATCTTTCGGCGATCCTGGTCGCGATCCTGCCGACCTACCTGCGGCACCGGCGCGATCCGTCCTACCGCAGTCTCGGCGCTTCCGGCGCGGTGTCGGCGGTGCTGTTCGCGTTCATCCTGGTACAGCCGTGGACGCTGATCTTCGTGTTCTTCATCCCGGTGCCGGCGATCGTCTACGCCGTGCTCTACGTCGGCTATTCGATCTGGATGGACCGGCGCGGTGGCGACAACGTCAACCACAGCGCCCATCTCTGGGGCGCGGGCTACGGGGTGCTGTTCACGGTGATGATGGAGCCGCGGGTGGTCGAGGTGTTCCTCGCGCGGCTGGCGTCGCCGTCGTTCTGAATCAGGAAATCGACTCGCCGCCGGTGCCGGCCTGGTCGAAGTCGTAGGCCTCGAGCAGGCGGGAATAGACCAGCGAGTCCAGCTGGTTGAACTCGATGTTGTCGACGGCGCCGGTGCGGGCGAGTTCGAACAGGCGGGTGACGGCTTCGTGCTCGGCGCTGGTATCGAGGTTGGCGTGCATGGCGGGAACTCCCCGTGGTGTGCGTCCCCTTGGCGATGCATCAAGCGTGCCAACCGCGTCCGCGCGGCGCTGTGCCCGCTGCCGGGTGACGCTGCAGGTCACACCTGGATCCGCTCCGGCGGGCTGTGACGTGCCGGGACCCGCTCACCGGGCCTGAATCATCCGCGTGCTAAGCCTCTTGGCATCCCACCCGATGGAGGTTGCCCATGGCGTTTACCCGAGCCCAGGCGAGCGCGCTGCTCAACACGTCCGAGATGCGGCTGTTCGACGACAGCCGCGCCAATGCCCTCCGTGGCTTCGACCGCGTGGCCCTGGCCAGCCGGGTCGAGCGGACGCGGGCGGCACGCGACCGCGCCCGCGACCTGCTCAAGCGCCAGCGCCTGGCGGCCCGGAAGCGTGGCGACGCCCGGGATGGCGTCGCCGACCGCACCGCCCGCAAGGAAGCCCTGCTGGTGGAGCTGCTGCAGCGCTTCAGCGACGCGCGCCGGGAGGCGCCGCTGGGCAGGGCGGCCGCGCGGGTCGCGAAGAAGGCCCCCGCCAGGAAGGCCGCTGCGAAGAAGGCCAGTGCGAAGAAGGTCGCTGCGAAGAAGGTAGCCGCGAAGAAGGTAGCCGCGAAGAAGGTCGCCGCGAAGAAGGCCAGTGCGAAAAAGGTCGCTGCCACAAAGACGGCTGCGAAGAAGGTCGCGGCCAGGAAGGCCTCCGCGAAGAAAGCCCCGGTCGGGAAAGCCCCGGCGAGGAAGCCCGCCACCCGCAAGGCGGCCCGGCGCGTGTCGCCGGAGCGGGCGTTGGAAAACACCCGCCGCCTGCTCGAGGAAAAGCAGGCCCGCGCCCGCAGCCCCCAGCCCTGGCAGTCGCTGGATCCCGTCGCCGACCACGTTCCCCAGCCCGGATTCCAGTCGCCGCAGGCCGCCGGCAAGGCCCGGGACCTCCATGCCGGCGAGTCGCGGATGGCCTCGATCCACGGCAGCAGTTCGACGCGCGACCGCTACAATCAGGGCAAGCGCGACCATCGCGGCGACACCGAATAGGAGCCGGCCATGTCCGCCATCGACATCACCCACCACGGCATCCCGGGCCGCTTCGTCACCGAGGTCGACGGCCACGTCGCCAACCTCGATTACGAAATGGCCGACGGCATCATGCACATCACCCACACCCGCGTGCCGTCGGCCATCGGTGGCCGCGGGATCGCCGGCAAGCTGGTGGAGGCCGCCTTCCACCACGCCCGGGCCGAAGGCTGGAAGGTGCGGCCCCTGTGCGACTACGCCAACACCTGGGTGGGCCGGCACCCGGAGTACGCCGACCTGGTGCGCTGAACGGCACTGCGGGCGCGGGCGTCCGCGATCTGGCAGACTTGCGCCCCCTTTTCGCAAGGCTGCCCCGTGTCGATCCGCCTGAACAAGCACATCAGCGAGACCGGGGCCTGCTCGCGCCGCGAGGCCGACCGGCTGATCGGCGAGGGCCGGGTCACCGTCAACGGGATCCGCGCCCGGGTCGGCGCCGAGGTGGGCGAGGGCGACCAGGTGCTGGTCGACGGCCAGCCCCTGCGCGCCCGCAGCACGGCGCCCGGCAAGCGGCGCCACGTCTACATCGCGCTCTACAAGCCGGTGGGGATCACCTGCACCACCGAAACCGGCGTGGCCGGCAACATCGTCGACTTCGTCGGCCACCAGGAGCGGATCTTCCCGATCGGCCGCCTGGACAAGGACTCCGAGGGCCTGATCCTGCTCACCAGCAACGGCGACATCGTCAACGCCGTGCTGCGCGCGGAGAACAGGCTGGAGAAGGAGTACCTCGTCGGGGTGAACAACCCGGTGACCGACGAGTTCCTGCGCGGGATGGCCCGCGGCGTCCCGGTGCACGGCGAGGTCACCCTGCCGTGCCGGACCGGCAAGCTCGGCCGCTACGGCTTCAGGGTGACCCTGGTGCAGGGCCTGAACCGCCAGATCCGCCTGATGGCCGCGCACTTCGGCTACCGGGTGAAGCGCCTGGTGCGGGTGCGGATCGGCCCGGTCCAGCTCGGGCACCTGAAGCCCGGGCGCTGGCGGAACCTCAGCGACGCGGAGCTGGCGGCGCTGCTCCCCAGCCGCGAGGCCTGGTAGCGGTGCCTCGGTGGCCGGCGCGCCGACGGCCGGCATCCGGCATTCACATTTGCAATCGAAAGTGCGGTATGGTGCGTCCACTGTTCAAAGCGGGATCACGGTACATCGTGGCTCCGGTGCGGTAGATCCAAGGTTTCAAGGCCGGTCACGGCCGGGTCCTGACGATCCGCTCCATCGTTCCTGTGTTACCCCTTGCTTCGCAGTCTCGGATCCGCATCGCGGACCGTGCCAATCCAAAAACTGTTCCAAGGAGTAACACCATGTCCGATCGTCAGACCGGCACCGTCAAGTGGTTCAACGACGCCAAGGGCTTCGGCTTCATCACCCCCGAGAGCGGCCAGGACCTGTTCGTGCACTTCCGTTCCATCCAGGGCACCGGCTTCAAGTCGCTGCAGGAAGGCCAGAAGGTCTCGTTCAAGGTCGTGCAGGGCCAGAAGGGCCTGCAGGCTGACGAGGTGCAGGCCATCTAAGGCCCGCGTTCCTCGCGAAAGACCAGGCCCCGGGCGGCGACGCCCGGGGCTTTTTCGTGTGCGCGAGGGCTTGTGATCGCAGGCATCACGCGCGCCGGGCTAGCCTTTTCACACAGCTGACTGGCACGGGGGGATACGGGATGCATCGCACACACAGGGTCGTGGCGCTGACGCTGCTGCTGGCGCTTGCGCTTGCAGGCTGCCGCCGGGAGGCCGACGTCGCGGACGCCGGCACCGCAGACAGCCCTGCGGCTCCGGAGGCGGCGGTCGGGGGCACGGCCGCGGCGGAAGGCCCGGTCCGGCTGGAGGACGTGATGGAGAGCGATCCGCGCTACATCCTCGGGATCAGCTATCCGCCGGGCATGGAGCGCTACCCGGGGCTGGCCGCGGAGCTCAAGCGCTACGCCGATGCCGCGCGCGGCGACCTGATGGAGGCCGTCGAGGCCCACGACCCCGCCGCCGGCAGCGCAGGCATTCCCTATGACCTGACCCTTGCCTACGAAGTGCTGATGGACACGCCCACCGTGGTGGCCGTGCAGGCCTGGGGCACGCTCTACACCGGCGGGGCCCACGGCAATCCCCTGGTCGCGCGCTTCGTGTGGCTGCCGCAGCGCGACGAGATGCTGCGCGCCGAGGCGCTGCTCGCCGACCCGGGCGGCTGGGACGAAATCTCCGCCTTCGTGCGCGACTCCCTGCATGCGGCGCTGTCGCAGCGCCTGGACGCCGACGCCGTGGAGCCGGCCGACCGCGCGAAGCTCATGGGCAGCGGCAGCCGGATGATCGATGACGGCACCACCCCTGAACCCGGCAACTTCGCGCAGTTCGAACCGGTGCCGGGCGAAGGTGGGCGCCTGCGCGCGCTGCGCTTCGTGTTCCCGCCCTACCAGGTCGGCCCGTACTCGGACGGCATGCAGACGGTGGAAGTGCCGGCGTCCGTGCTCCTGCCGCACCTCGCCCCGGAGTACCGCGACCTCTTCGTCGCCGGCTGAGCCGCACCCTCCGCCCGCCGCCGCTGGCCTGCGCCCGCGGTGGGGGCTAGGATCCGCAGCGGGCCCTTCGGGAGCGTGCGATGCACCCGTTCAGGGATCGCGTCCACGGCCTGCTGGCGGCGGCCGACGTGCGGATCGACGGCGACAGGCCCTGGGACATGCTGGTCCACGATGCCAGGCTGCCGGCGCGACTGCTGGCGGGGGGATCGCTCGCGCTGGGCGATGCCTACATGGATGGCTGGTGGGACGCGCGCTCGCTCGACGGGTTGCTGGCGCGCCTGCTGGCCACGCGCGTCGACCGCCGCGTGCGCGGCGCGGCCGACCTGCGCGACGCGCTGGCCGCGCGGCTGCGGAACCTGCAGCTTGGGCGGCGCGCCTTCGCCGTCGGCGAGCGCCACTACGATCTCGGCAACGACCTCTACCAGGCCATGCTCGGCCGCCGCCTCGTGTACAGCTGCGGCTACTGGCACGACCGCGACGGCCGGCGTGCGGCCTCGCTCGACGTCGCCCAGGAAGCCAAGCTCGACCTGGCCTGCCGCAAGCTGGGCCTGCGCCCGGGCATGCGCCTGCTCGACATTGGCTGCGGCTGGGGCGAAATGCTGAAGTTCGCCGCCGAGCGCTATGGCATCGAGGGCGTCGGCGTGACCATCTCGCGCGAGCAGCAGGCCTTTGCCGCCGCCCTCTGCGAAGGCCTGCCGGTGGAATTCCGGCTGCAGGACTACCGCGGACTGCGCGGCGAACGCTTCGACCGGGTGCTGTCGATCGGCATGTTCGAGCATGTCGGCGTACGCAACTATCGCGGCTATTTCGACCTGGTGCGCTCGCTGCTGCCGCCGGACGGACTGTTCCTGCTGCATACCATCGGGAGCAACCTTTCGCGCCGGCGCACCGACCCGTGGATCGCGCGGCACATCTTCCCGAACTCGATGCTGCCGTCGGCGCGCCAGGTGGCGCAGGCCAGCGAGGGCCTGTTCGTGATCGAGGACTGGCACAACTTCGGGGCCGACTACGACCTGACGCTGCAGGCCTGGCGTGACAACGTCGAGGCGGCCTGGGAGCGGCTGCCGGCCCGCTACGACGAGCGCTTCCGGCGCATGTGGCGCTACTACCTCGCCGGTTCGATGGCCAGCTTCCGGACCCGGCGGATCCAGCTGTGGCAGCTGCTGCTGTCGCCGGAGGGCGTGCCCGGCGGCATCGTCGTGCCGCGCTGAAGGGGTGCCGGTCGGCGGAGCCCGGGCGATGGCAAGGATCGATGTCGCTCCGGCCGCTGTTGCCCGGCCGCTGGCGATCCGATCGATGCCGCTTCCATCGATGCCGCTTCCATCGATGCCGCTCCGGTCGATGCCGCTCCGGTCCCTGCAGGAGCAGCTACAGCTGCGACCGGTTGTTGCCGGCACGTCGGGTCGCAGCTGTAGCTGCTCCTACAGGAGGGTGGCGCGGAAGGGTGGCGCGCGGAAGGGTGGCGCGTGTGGAAAGCACTTCCCCCGCCGGAGCGGGGGAAGTGGGGGTCGCGTCAGTCCTGCTGGGTGGCTTGGGCCGGCGGGGCGCCGTCCTCGACCGCGCCGTCCAGGCCGCGCTTGACCAGCAGCGGGCGGATGTCCGGCTCCTTGCCCGAGAAGTCCTTGAACAGCTGCAGCGCGTCCTTGCTGCCGCCCTGCGACAGCAGCGTGGCGCGGAAGCGGTCGCCGTTGGCACGCGTCAGGCCGCCGTTCTCCTCGATCCAGGCCACGGTGTTGGCGTCCAGCACCTCGGACCAGATGTAGGCGTAGTAGCCGGCCGCGTAGCCGCCCATGATGTGGCTGAAGTAGGTGGTGCGGTAGCGCGGCGGCACCGCGGCGAAGTCCACGCCCGCGGCCTTGAGCGCGGCGGCCTCGGTGGCGAGGATCTCGCCGGCTTCCGGCAGCTGGTCGGCCGGCAGCTGGTGCAGGTACTGGTCGAGCATGGCCGCGCCCAGGTACTCGGTGGTCGCGAAACCCTGGTTGAACTTGGCGGTCGCGACCACCTTGTCCAGCAGCGCCTGCGGCATCGGCTCGCCGGTTTCGTGGTGCTTCGCGTAATTCGCCAGGATCGACGGCCAGTCGGCCCACATCTCGTTGACCTGCGAGGGGAACTCGACGAAGTCGCGCGGCACGCTGGTGCCGGAGAAGTAGGGGTACTTCACGTCCGAGAACATGCCGTGCAGGGCATGGCCGAACTCGTGGAACATCGTGGTGACCTCGTCCCAGGTCAGCAGCGTCGGCTTGCCGGCCTCGGGCTTGGGGATGTTCTGGTGGTTGGCCACCACCGGCTTCGTACCCTCGAGCTCCGACTGCGAGACGTAGGAGTTCATCCAGGCGCCGCCGCGCTTGGAGTCGCGCGCGTAGGGGTCGAAGATGAAGAAGGCGAGCTGGCTGCCGTCGGCGTTGGACACCTCGTACACCCAGGTGTCCTCGTGGTACTTCGGCAGGTCGTTGCGCGGCTTGAAGGTGATGCCGTAGAGCTGGGTGGCGGCGAAGAACACGCCGTTCTCCAGCACGTTCTTCATTTCCAGGTAGGGCTTCAGCTGCGACTCGTCGAAGTCGTACTCGGCCTTGCGCACCTTCTCGGTGTAGTAGGCCCAGTCCCAAGGCTCGAGCTGGAAGGTCGGCTCGCCCTTGGCCTTCTGCTCGGCGTCGATCATGGCCTGCAGCTTGCCGGCCTCGCGGCGGGCGTTGGCGACGGCGGCCGGGGCCAGCTGGCCGAGCATGGCGTTCACGGCTTCGGTGGTCTTGGCGGTTTCGCCGTCGAGCACGTAGTCGGCGTAGGTGTCGAAGCCCAGCATCTTCGCGCGCTCGGCGCGCAGCTCGAGCACGCGCGACACCAGCGCGGTGTTGTCCCACTGGTTGCCGCGCGCGCCGCGGACCACCGAGGCCTTGTGGATGCGCTCGCGCAGTTCGCGGTTGGCGAGCTGCGACAGCGGCGGCTGGCCGGTGGTGTTGAGCAGGGTGATGACGTACTTGCCCTCGTGGCCGCGAGCCTTGGCGGCGTTGGCGGCGGTCTGGATCTGCTCCGGGGTCAGGCCTTCGAGCTCGGCGGCGGTGTCGACCACCACGGCGGAATCGTTGACCTCGGCCAGCACGTTCTGGCTGAAGGTGGTGCCGAGCGTCGCCAGCTCGGAGTTGATCTCCTTCAGGCGCGCCTTCTGGCCCTCGTCGAGCGCGGCGCCGGCGCGGACCAGGTCCTTGTAGTACTCCTCGACCAGGCGCACGCCCTCGGCGTCCAGGCCCAGGCTGTCGCGCTTGTCATGCAGGGTCTTGATGCGCGCGAACAGCTTCGGGTCCAGCGCGATCGCGTCGCGGTGGGCCGCGAACTTCGCCGAGTAGTCGGCCTGCAGCTTCTTGCGGGTGTCGTTGGTGTCGGTGCCGACCAGGTTGAAGAACACGCGCATCGCGCGGCCCAGGGTCTCGCCGTTGGTCTCCAGGGCGAGGATGGTGTTCTCGAACGTCGGCGCTTCGGGGTTGTCGGCGATCGCGCGGACCTCGGCCAGCTGCTCGGCCATGCCGGCGTCGAAGGCCGGGGCGAAGTGCTCGTCCCTGATGCGGTCGAAGTGCGGGTACTGCAGCGGCAGGGTGCTTTCGGCCGCGAAGGGATTGCCCTTGAGGGCCTCGGCGCTGGCGGACATGGCGGACTCCGCGCTGCTGGTCTGGGCGAAGGCGGGCGACATGGCCGCGCCGGCGAGGGCGACGGCCAGGGCGAGGGACAGCGGATGCTTCATCAGGGAATTCCTTGCGGGGCTGAGTCCCCTAGGGTACCCCGGGCGGCCGCGGCGGCTCCCGTGACGAATGGCACGGTGCCGCTGCCGCCGTGGTCAGCGGACGATCGTGACCGGGATGTCCGTCTGGGCGATCACCTTGCTCGACACCGAGCCGAGCAGGATGCCCTTGACCGAGCCGCGGCCGTGGGAGCCCATCACCACGATGTCGACCCTGTTGCTGCCGGCGGCGGCGAGGATGGCCTCGGCCGGCTCGCCGACCACGGCCAGCTCGCGCACGTCGGCCTTGCTGCGGGCCAGCGCCTTGCGTGCGGGGGCCAGCATGCGCTCGTGGTTTTCGGCATGGATCCTGTCCATCGCATCCTTGCCGATCTTGCTGACCACGCCCGGGAAGGGAGCCGCGTCCACGGCCACCAGGAAGATCTTCGCGGGCTTGGCCAGGCTTTTCGCAAGCGCATTGGCGTGCTTCGCGGCGCGGACGCTGATATCGCTGCCGTCGACGGCGACCAGGATCTTCATGCGGGGTTTCCTCGGCTCGTGCGTGATGGGCGGGATTCTACGCGGTGGCGGGCGCCTGGGCACGGCGCCTGCCGGCTCACTTCTCGACGAAGGCGCGCTCGAACACGTAGTCGCCGATCGCGCCGATGCGCATCGAAGGCTTGAAGCCGCGGCCATCGAGCAGGGCGCGGAAGTCGGCGAGCATGGCCGGGCTGCCGCAGATCATCGCGCGGTCGCGCGCGGGATCGAGCGGATCCAGGCCCAGGTCGGCCATCATCTGCCCGGTGGCCATCAGGTCGGTCAGGCGCCCACGCTGCGGCCGGCCCTCGAACACGAAGTCCTCGCGGGTCACGGCCGGGTAGTACACCAGGCGCTCGCGCAGGATGTCGCCCAGCAGCTCGTGCTGGGGCAGCTCGCGGGTGATGTAGTCGCGGTAGCAGAGGTCGGCCTCGTGGCGCACGCCATGGCACAGCACCACGCGCTCGAAACGCTCGTAGGTCTCGGGATCCTTGATCACCGACATCCACGGCGCCAGGCCGGTGCCGGTGCCCAGGAGGTAGAGGTTGCGGCCGGGGTGCAGGTCGGTGATCAGGAGCGTCCCGGTGGGCTTGCGGCCGATCAGGATCTCGTCGCCGGGCCTGATGTGCTGCAGGCGCGAGGTCAGCGGGCCGTCCTGCACCTTGATGCTGAAGAACTCGAGCTGCTCTTCCCAGTTCGCGCTGGCGATCGAGTAGGCGCGCATCAGCGGCTTCGTGCCGCCGCCGGGCTGCTCGACCGGCAGGCCGATCATCACGAACTGGCCGTTGTCGAAACGGAAGCCGTCGTCGCGGGTGGTGGTGAAGCTGAAGTAGTCGTCCGTCCAGTGACGGACGTCCAGCACCGTCTCGGTGCCAAACGCGGAGGACATGCGGGACCATCTGAAGGGGAGGAAGCCCGCCCATTGTACGCCGCCCCCGCCTCCGCCCTGTAGGAGCAGCTACAGCTGCGACCCCGATCTGGCGACAGCGATACGGGTCGCAGCTGTAGCTGCTCCTACAGGGCGGGGGCGGGCAGGAGGGAGGGGCTGGCTCAGCGGTATCCGGCGGCCTGGAGCTCGAACAGCTCGGCGTAGCGGCCGCCGGCGGCCATCAGCTCGTCGTGGGTGCCGCTGGCCTCGATCCGGCCGTCGGCCATCACCAGGATGCGGTCGGCCATGCGCACGCTGGAGAAGCGGTGCGAGATCAGGATCGCGGTGCGGTTGTCGGACAGCTCGCGAAAGCGCTGGAACACCTCGTACTCGCTGCGCGCGTCGAGCGCGGCGGTGGGCTCGTCGAGGATCATGACCTGGGCGTCGCGCATGTAGGCCCGGGCGATGGCGATCTTCTGCCACTGGCCGCCGGACAGGTCCACGCCGGTCTTGAAGCGGCGGCCGATGACCTGGTCGTAGCCGAGCGGCAGGCCGGCGACGACCTCGTCGGCCATGGCGCGGCGGGCGGCGGCCTCGATCCGGTCGCGGTCGCCCATGGCGTCGATCTGGCCGACGCCGATGTTCTCGGCCGCGGTCATGTGGAAGCGCACGAAGTCCTGGAAGATCACGCCGATGTTGGCGCGCAGGTCGTCGAGGTCGTAGTCGCGCAGGTCGCGGCCGTCGAGCAGGATCCGGCCCTCGTCGGGGTCGTACAGGCGCGCCAGCAGCTTCACAAGCGTCGTCTTGCCGGCGCCGTTCTCGCCGACCAGGGCCAGCACCTCGCCCGCGCGCAGCTCCAGGTCGACGTGGCGCAGCGCCCAGCGGGCGGCGTCGGGATAGCGGAAGCCGACGTTCTCGAACACGAAGCCGGCGGTGATCGGGCGCGGGATGGCGGAGGCGCCGGGCTTCGAGACGATTTCCGGCTGGATCTCGAAGAAGGAGTACAGGTCGTCGAGGTACATGGCCTGGCCGGCCACCTGCGAGAAGCCCACCAGCAGGCCCTCCAGCAGCTGGCGCAGGCGCCGGAAGCTGCCGGCGAGGAAGGTCAGGTCGCCGATGGTGAAGTCGCCGCGCACCGTGCGCCAGGCGATGTAGGCATAGGCCACGTAGTAGCCCAGCGTGCCCAGCGCGGCCAGCAGCGTGCCCCAGAACGCACGCCGCCGCGCGAGCCTGCGGTTGGCGACCAGGAAGGCCTGCGACAGCGTGCGGAAGCGCTCCACCAGGAAGCGGTGCAGCCCGAAGATCTTCACTTCCTTGGCGGTGTCGACGCTGGCACCGGTCTGGCGGAGGTATTCCAGCTGCCGGCGCTCGGCTGTCCACTGGAAGTTGAGCGAATAGTTCAGCGCGTTGAAGTGCGATTCGCCGATGAACGCCGGGATCAGGGCCACCGCCAGCAGCAGGATCAGCCAGGGCGCGTAGACCAGGAGGCCGGCGGCGAAGCTGATGATGGTGACGATGTCCTGCACCTGGCCGAACAGCTGGCCCATCAGGCTCATGCGGCCCATGGTCTGCCGCCGCGCGCGGTCCAGCCGGTCCTGCAGCTCGGGGTCCTCGAAGTCCTCGAGGTCGAGCGTGGCCGCGTGCTCCATCAGGCGCACGCTGGCGGCGTTGGTGAACATCTCCGACAGCACCTGGTCGCAGTAGGACACCAGGCGGCCGAGCAGGTCGGACAGGATCGCCAGCCCGAACTCGGCGGCCAGCAGCAGGGCCAGGTGGTCGAGGACGCCGCTGCGCCAGGCCTCGGCGATGCCGCCGCCGATGGCGCCGGCCCCCACCAGGCCGATGGCCTCGTCGATGATCAGCTTGCCCAGGTAGAGCATCGCCACCGGCAGCAGCGCCCGCAGCAGGCGCAGCGTCATGGTGGCGAGGGTCAGCGGCCGGCTGGTGCGCCAGATCTCGCGCAGGAAGGGCGGCAGGTTGCGCAGGGCGTTGACGCGCTCGCGGAACGAGGGGCGTCCGGCCTGCGGATCGGGTGGGGGAGCGGTGCGGGCGGCGGCGCCGGGGGCTGGGGTCGACATCGGGGCATCATGCCGCGAGCGGCGTGAGCGTGGGAGTGAGGCGGAAGGCCACCTGGCCGCCGCGACCGGGCGTCGCGGGCAGCGGCCGCCACCGCGGTCGGCGGGACCTGCTCCCGCCGACCGTACGGACGATTACTCCAGGACCACGCGCACGTCGCCCGAGAACGTCTCGATCGCGATCGACGCATCGCCCTTGCCGTAACGGTGCTCGAGGCTTGCACCCGGCCCGTAGCGCTTGCGCACCACGTTGGCGCCGGGGGCGTCGATGTCGCCGCTGAAGGTCGAGGCCTCGACCCGCGCCGAGGCGCTGGCCGGAAGCGAAAGGCGGAGGTCGCCGCTGACCGATTCGAAGCTGAAGCGGCCGGCGTCGGCGATGCCGCTGCGCACGCTGGCGTCGCCCGACACCGTGCTCAGCTCCAGCCGCGACGGGCGTTCGCCGCGGGTGTCCACGTCGATGTTGCCCGACACCGTTTCCACCTCCACCGCGCCGGCGATGCGGCCGCGCAGCGAGACCTTGCCGCTCACGCTGTCGACCTCGACGTCGCGGCTGTTGAGGTTGAGCCTCAGGTCGCCGCTCACGCTCTCGATCCCGGCCTTGCGCGGCGCCCCCACGGCCACCACCGTGCCGCTGACGCTGTCGATGTCGAGCTCCTCGCCGGCGATGCCCTGCACGTCGACGCTGGCCGCGACCGAATCGACGTCGAGGCTGGCTTGGCGCGGGACTTCGAGCACCAGGACGGTCTCCTCGGTGTTGTGGCTGTTGCGCGGGTAGCGCACGCGCACTGCCAGCTTGCGTCCGCTGCCGTCGATCTCGAGGCGCTCGACGCCCTCGCCCAGGCTGCCGGTGATGCGGACCTCGTTGCGGTCCCAGGTGCGCACTTCGATGCTGCCCTTGAGGTTGGACACTTCGATCTCGCCGCGGGCATCCAGCGGGCGGGTCTCGTTGATGGGGGTGGCCGCGAAGGCGGGCAGGGCAAGGCCGCCGAGGACGAGGCCCGCGAGGGCGAGGCCGGAAAAGGATCGGGACATGGGAAGGCTCCTTGGTCAGGCCTGGCGCAGGCTGAGCGCCAGGCGGTGGGCGTAGATGCGCTGCAGCCGATGGAACAGGTGCAGCGCGTCGGGATCACGGGCGAGAGCGGCGCGGACTTCGGTTGCGCTGCGTTCGAGCTCGGCGTCGAGGGTGGTGACGACCCCGGCGTGGCTGGCGCCGGCCAGCGGGTTCGCGGCACCGGCGTCGACCTCGCGCAGCGCGCCCTGGTACTCGCGCGCCAGCGCATCGGCGGCGCGCAGCAGCGGGGCGTCGGCTTCGGCGACCGCGCCGGTGGCGACGATGGTGCCGGGGGGCGGAAGGGTCCCGGGTGCGTCCGCCGGCGGCCACAGCTGCCAGCCGATGCCCGCGGCGAGCACCACGGCGGCCGCCGCGGCATAGCCGGCGTTGCGGCGCCGGACGCCCGGGTGCCGGACGGCGCGCCGTGAGGCGCGGGGGGGTGGCGACACGGTCGTGGCCATGCCTGCAGCGGTAGCGCGCGGCTCCAGCCGGCCCGCGATCGCCGGCCACAGGTCGCTGCGCGGGGGAGTGTCGACCCGCAGCGCGCGCAGTCCGGACGCGAGCGTGTCGGGCAGGGGAGCGGGGTGGTCGTCGGGCCGGTCCGGGCCGATGTTCATGGCGTCTCTCCTAGGCGCGCGCGGAGCAGGCCGCGCGCGCGGTGCAGCTGGGACTTGGAACTGCCGGTGGCCATGTCGAGGGCCGCGCCGATCTCGCCGTGGGTCCAGCCTTCGACGTCGTGCAGCACCAGCACCGCGCGGGCGCGCGGCGGCAGGGTGGCGACGGCGCGCTCGAGGTCGATGGCCAGCGCGGCGGCGTGTCCCGGGGAGTCCAGGGTCGGCAGGGCGTCGAGCGCGTCATCGTCGTCGCCGTCGAGGACCGGCCGGACGCGGCGGGCGCGCAGGTCCATCAGCGCGACGTTCACCGCCAGCCGGTGCAACCAGGTGCCGAAGGCGGCCTCGCCGCGCCAGCCCGGCAGGGCCTCCCAGGCCCGCAGGAAGGCCTCCTGCACCAGGTCCTCGGCCCGGGCGCGCTGCCAGCCGGCCAGGCGCAGCACCACGCCGTGGACGCGCGCGCTGTGGCGGCGGTACAGCGCCTCGAAGGCCTCCGTGTCGCCGGCCGCCGCGGCCAGCGCCAGGGCGTGGTCGCCGTCCCCGGCGTCGGCGGCCTGGGCTTGCGGGCTGTCGGTCATGGCGGCATCGAGCATATCGGGTCGGATGCACCGTCGCGGCGAAGGGTTCAAGCCGCGCGTGCGGACGGGCTTAAAATGGGCGTTCCAAGCCCGCCATCCGAGCCCGCCGTGACCGAGATCCGCCAGGAAGACTTCATCCAGAGCGTCGCCGACGCCCTCCAGTACATCAGCTACTACCACCCGGTGGACTACATCCGGAACCTGGCGGCGGCGTACGAGCGCGAGGAGTCCCCGGCGGCCAAGGACGCGATGGCGCAGATCCTGATCAATTCGCGCATGTGCGCCGAGGGCCACCGCCCGATCTGCCAGGACACCGGCATCGTCACCGTCTTCCTCGAGATCGGCATGGACGTGCGCTGGCCCGACGCCACCATGGGCGTCGAGGACATGGCCAACGAGGGCGTGCGCCGCGCCTACAACCTGCCCGAGAACAAGCTGCGCGCCAGCGTGCTGGCCGATCCGGCCGGCAAGCGCCGCAACACCGGCGACAACACGCCCGCCATCGTCAACTTCAAGGTGGTCCCGGGCGGCAAGGTCGACGTGATCGTGGCCGCCAAGGGCGGTGGTTCAGAGGCGAAATCGAAGTTCGCCATGCTCAACCCGTCGGATTCGATCGTCGACTGGGTGCTGAGGACCGTGCCGACCATGGGTGCCGGCTGGTGCCCGCCGGGCATGCTCGGCATCGGCATCGGCGGCACCGCCGAGAAGGCGATGCTGCTGGCCAAGGAAGCGCTGATGGAGCCGATCGACATCGTCGACCTCAAGGCGCGAGGCCCGGCCAACCGCCTGGAGGAGATGCGCCTGGAGATCTTCGACGGCGTCAACGCGCTGGGCATCGGCGCCCAGGGCCTGGGCGGCCTGACCACCGTGCTCGACATCAAGATCAAGGACTACCCGACGCACGCGGCGAACCTGCCGGTGGCGATGATCCCCAACTGCGCGGCCACCCGCCACGCGCACTTCACCCTCGACGGCAGCGGCCCGGTGATGCTGGATCCGCCTTCGCTGGAGGACTGGCCGCAGATCACGTACGACGCCTCGAAGGGCCGCCGCGTCGACCTCGACACGGTGACGCGCGAGGACGTCGCGACCTGGCAGCCGGGTGAGACCCTTCTGCTCAACGGCCGCCTCCTGACCGGCCGCGACGCCGCGCACAAGCGCATGGTCGACATGTTGAACAAGGGCGAGGCGCTGCCGGTCGACCTGGCGGGCCGCTTCATCTACTACGTCGGCCCGGTCGATCCGGTGGCCGGCGAGGTGGTGGGCCCGGCCGGCCCGACCACGGCCACGCGCATGGACAAGTTCACCGACCAGATCCTGTCCCAGACCGGCCTGCTGGGCATGGTCGGCAAGGCCGAGCGCGGCCCGGCGGCGATCGAGGCGATCCGGAAGCACGGTTCGGCCTACCTGATGGCGGTGGGCGGCTCGGCCTACCTGGTGTCGAAGGCGATCAGGGCGGCGAAGGTGGTCGCGTTCGAGGACCTCGGCATGGAGGCGATCTACGAGTTCACCGTGCAGGACATGCCGGTGACGGTGGCGGTCGATTCGACGGGCGTCTCCGTGCACGAGACCGGGCCGCGCGAGTGGCAGTCCCGGATCGGGAAGATTCCGCTGCAGGTGATCGAAACCGCCTGATCACAGCCGCCTCCGTAGGAGCAGCTACAGCTGCGACCGGATCGGCCTGACGAACTTCTCCGCAAGCTTCTCGCGTAGAGGCCGGTTCTCCCACATCTCGTGGGAGTACTGGACCGCGTGTTGCAGGTCGCGCTCGAACACTTCGGTCATGCGCGCCGCGAAGCCGCGGTCGTAGACATTGAGGCTGGCCTCGTCGTTGAGGCGGAACGAGCGGATGTCGAAGTTGGTGGAGCCCAGCGACACCAGCTCGCCGTCCACGACCAGCAGCTTCACGTGCAGCATCGTCGGCTGGTATTCGTGGATCTCGATGCCGGCCTCGAGCAGTTCGCCCCAGCTGGCCTTGGACGACAGCCGCACCGTCTCCGAGTCGATGTGCTTGCCGGGCAGGAGCACGCGCACGCGCACGCCGCGCTTCCGCGCCGCCACCAGGGCGGTCATGATCAGCTCGTCCGGGACGAAGTAGGACGCGGTGAGGTCGATCGTGTGCTCGGCCGCGGCGATCGCCGACAGATACATCAGGTGCATGCTCTCGCTGCCGCCGGCGGGCGAGGCGATGAAGAGATGGGCATCCATGTCGCCGACGCGCTCGAGCGGCGGGAAATAGTCCGGTCCGTTGAGCAGGGTCCCGGTGGTCTTGATCCAGTTGTCGTTGAACGCCGACTGCATCTGCGCCACGGCCGGCCCCTCGATGCGGAAGTGCGCCTCGCGCCAGTGGTCGGGATCCTGGGCGTGCCCGGTCCACTGGTCGGCGATGCCGACGCCTCCGGTGAAACCGACCTTGCCGTCGATGACCAGCAGCTTGCGGTGGGTGCGGTTGTTCATGCGGCCGAGGTTGTACCAGTGCAGCGGACGGTAGCGCTCGACCTCGACGCCCGCGTCCTGCATCGACTGCAGCATCTCCTCGTCCATCTTGATGCTGCCCACCCAGTCCACCAGCAGGTGCACCCTGACCCCGGCGCGCGCGCGCTCGGACAGCGCGAGCTCGAACTTCCTGCCGATGTCGCCGGACCAGTAGATGTAGGTCTCGAAGGTGATGGTCTTCTGCGCCGAAGCGATGGCGCCCAGCATCGCGGGGAAGATCTCGTCGCCGTTCTCGTAATCGATGACATGGTTCCCGGGCAGGATGGCCGGGCCCAGCAGCACCGACATCTCGCGCCGGAACTGCGGGTCGGCGATCGCGTGCCGATGCTCGATCTTGCGTTCGATCTTCTTCTCCGGCGTGGAGAAGTTCATCGCCAGCACCACGGCGAGCACCGTGATCGCGGCGGTCAGGACGATCGTCCAGGCCATGTGCTTGCGGCTCCAGGTTCTGAGGCTCATCGGCTTCCTCGGCGATGGACGCCGGAGCCGCACTGTGCCCCGGCCGCATTCAGCGGCGCGTGAAACCCCCGTTGCCGCGGCTCAGAACCAGTCCAGCACCGAAATGCCCAGGCCGACGTAGGTGGCCCTGTGGTCGTAGTCGAGCATGCTCTCGCCGTAGCCGCTGAAGAGCTGCAGATGGCCGTGCAGGTGGCTGCTGATCGGGAAACCCCAGTCGAACTGCAGCGCGCCGCGGGAGCGGTCGCCGCCGCGCAGCGAGTGCCGCGCCATCAGCGAGAAGACCTGGTCGCCGCGCGTGTGCACGACGGTCACGTCGCCGCGGCCCATGTAGTCCTCGATGCCGGGATTGTCGTCGTCGCTGCCGTCGCCGATGCGGATCCATGGCCGGAAGGTCACCGCCCAGTCCTCGCGGTCGAGGCCGACGTTGAACATGATCCGGTTCCAGCTGCGCGACATCGGGTCGCCGCGGCCGTTGGACTGGTGGTTGATGCCCACCGCGGCCATGCGGCCCTTCCAGCCGCCGATCGAATAGTTGTTGCGGAAGACCAGCAGGACTTCCGGCTCGTAGTTGGTTTCCCGGAACGGCCGCGAGTTGTCGGTGTTGTAGACCTGCCAGCGCGAGCTCTGGGTGTAGCCCATCCAGATGTCGCCGTTGTCGCCGAACAGGTTCTCCACCGCCTTGGTCTTGAAGCTGATCTGGAACTTGGTCTCGATGCTGTCGGTGCCGTCCATCTCCAGCGGTTGCCCGTCGAGGGACGAGGTCGGGCGGCGGTTGGGATCGCTGCTCCAGAACGCCGGCAGCAGGTACACCGGCTTGTAGGCCCGCATGTTGAAGGTGCCCAGCTTGGAATCGGCCGCCAGTTCCCAGCGGCTGTCGAGCAGCGAACCGCGGCCGGCGTTGGCGAGCGCGCGCCGCGGGTCGGCGTCGTGCGGGAACATGTCGCTGCTGGTGTCCGCTGCCCGCACCGGTGCGTCGGGGACCACCGCGGCGGCCGCGGCTGCCGCCGCGTCGGCTTCCTGCGGGCTCGGAGCCACGCGCCGCGCGACGGCGTCGTAGCAGGCCAGGCGCTCGGCGGCGGTTTCGATGGCGACGCAGGCCTCGAGCGCCGTGGGCGCTGTGGCCGCGGGCGTTTGCGCGGGGGCCGTGACCGGGAGCACGCAGGCCAGCAGCAGGGGTGCGGAGTGGCGTCGTTCCATGGCGTCGGGTTCCGGAGGCGTCGGCGCGGAAGTGTATCGTCCCGCCCGCCCGGCCGCGGCCCGGCGATCGCCGCGGCGGATCAGAACACCCAGGCCAGCACGAACAGGCCCACCATCGTGAACGCGAGCGCCAGCTTGAGGACGGTGCCGAACACCACCCCGAGCCAGGTGCCGAAGCCGACCCGCGTGGCCTGGCCGACGTCGCGCCCATGCAGCAGTTCGCCCGCGAGGGCGCCGATGAATGGCCCCGCGAACAGGCCGATGGGGCCGAAAAAGATGCCCACGAACGTGCCGATGACCGCGCCCGCGACCGCCTTGCCGCTGGCGCCTACCCGCTTTGCGCCCAGCGCCGTGGCCCAGAAATCCACCACCAGCGAAAACGCCGTCAGGACACCCAGCACCACCAGCGTGGGAACGCCGATATAGGCGAAGTCGCCGGCCCATGCGCCCAGCAGCATGCCGGCAAACACCAGCGGCAGGCCGGGCAGCGCCGGCAGGATAGTGCCGGCGATGCCGACCAGCACCAGGATCACCGCGATGGCGTAGTAGAGGGTCTGCAGGTCCATGGGCGCAGTCTGCCAAAGAAGGACGGCCCGCGTGGCGGGCCGTCAAAGGGAGAGAGAATGGATCGTTGGGGATTAGCGGACGAAGGCGCGCCCGTTTGCGACGTTGACGTACGAACCTTCGCGGATGCCGCCCAGATCGTTCTGGGTGACCACCGTCATACGGCCGTTGTCCAGCCGGACGTGGATGTCGTAGACCGACTGGCCCTGCACGCGGTTCTGGATGGCGTTGCCGGCGACGGCGCCGCCGACCGCACCCGCCACGGTGGCGGTGTTGGTGCGGCCATCGCTGTCCGTATTGCGTTCCGCGATCTCGCGCGCGGCCACGGCACCGACGATGCCGCCGAGCACGGCGCCGGTGGCGTTGGGCGTATTGGACGCACGTGCGCGGTGGTCGATGCGGGTGACCACGCCGCAGGTGTCGCAGCGGGCGGACGTGCCATAGCTACCGGCGCCGTAGCCGCCGCTGGAATACCCGGGGGACGTGCTTGCGCAGCCCACCAGGGTGGCTGCGGCGATGATCGCGCTGGCGCTGATCAGTCTGGCCTTCATCGGGGGAGACTCCTGCATGGCATCCGGGGAGATGCCTCGCAGCCGACGTTAGTCAGGCGGCCGTGAACGGCCAATCAATCGGGGCGGCCGTCGCGGCCGGCCGGCGTCCGCGTGCAGGCGTCGTTCATCCTGCGCGCGCCGGGCCGGCGCGCGGAGGGTCCGCGGGTCAGCCGCGGAAGTCGGTGTGGCAGGCCTTGCAGTCGCTGCCGATGGCTTCGAGCGTGCTCTTGAGGCCGGCGCAGTTCATCGGCGGTGATGCCAGCGCGTCGTCCAGCGTCGCGCGGAAGCTGCCGGTGTGGCCGGCGAAGCGGGTGTTGTCGCGCAGGTCGGGGAAGGCCGGGTCGAGGTCGTTGCCCAGGGTGCGCAGCGCCTGCAGGTGCGGCAGCACGTCGGTGGCCGCGCAGCGGTTGGCCTCGAGCTTCTGGCGCAGCTGCGCGGAATGCGCCGACATCAGCTGCATCGCCGCGGTGGGGTAGTGGTCCTGCCAGGTCTTCCGGCCCTCGAGGGCGCGCAGCAGCATGACCACCGCGATGATGCCGAGCACCAGGCCGAGGAGGAACAGGAACAGGTAGCGTCCGGCCGCCGACGGCGCCTTGCGCGGCGGGCGGGGCCTGGTGGGATCGACCGGCGTGGCTTGCGGCTGGGGCGTCGACATGCGCTGCTTCCTGTGGTGCAGATGACGGAAGCGGGATTGTATGCGGGCGCACCGGTAAAATGCGCCGATGGACGCAGACTGGAACGAGCGGTTCGCCGGCATCGACCGCCTCTATGGCCGCGGCGCGGTCGAGCGCTTCGCCGCCTGCCATGTCGCCGTGGTCGGCCTCGGCGGCGTCGGCTCCTGGGTGGCGGAAGCGCTTGCGCGCAGCGGCGTGGGCACGCTGACGCTGATCGACGCCGACGATCTCTGCGTCTCCAACACCAACCGGCAGCTGCCGGCGCTGGCGGGCCAGTACGGCCGCGCCAAGGTCAGCGCCATGGCCGAGCGCTGCCGCGCGATCAATCCGTCGATGGTGGTCCATGAAGTGCCGAGCTTCCTGACGCCCTCCAACCTCGCGGAGCTGCTCGACCGGGGCCATGACCTCGTGGTCGACGCCTGCGACAGCTTTCGCAGCAAGGTCGAGATGATCGCGTGGTGCCGGCGCCGCAAGCTGCCGCTGGTGGCGGTGGGCTCGGCCGGCGGCCGGGTCGATCCGACCCTCGTGCGTATCCGCGACCTGTCGAGGACCGAGCACGACGCGATGCTCGCGCTGGTGCGCAAGAAGCTGCGCGCGGAGTTCAACTTCCCCAAGGGCCCGAAGCGCTACTTCGGCATCCCGGCGGTGTATTCGCTGGAGAATGTGCGCTACCCGCAGGCGGACGGCAGCGTGTGCGGCCTGCGGCCACAGGTCGGCGGCGAGGACGGTTTCAAGCTCGACTGCGGCGGCGGCCTGGGGGCGGCCACCCATATCACCGGCGCATTCGCGTTCGCGGCGGCGGGCAAGGCACTGGAGATGCTGCTGGCACGCGCGCAGCCGCGGGACGCCGCGCCGACCGGCACCCGCGTTGACGCGGACGCATAGACCTCAGCCTGGCAGGTCGAACAGGCGGCGCGCGTTGGCCGTGGTCGCCGCCGCCACGTCCTCCGGCGCCACGTCCCGCAGGCCGGCGATGGTGTCGCAGACCATGCGCAATCTCGCCGGCTCGTTGCGCTGGCCGCGATGGCCGGCGTCGGGCTGGTCGGGGGCGTCGGTCTCGAGCAGGAGGAACTCCAGCGGCATGTCCGCGGCCAGCGTGCGCAGCCGGTTCGCGCGCGCGTAGGTCACCGGTCCGCCCAGCCCGAGCATGAAGCCGAGTTCCCAGAGCTTCTCCGCCTGCTGCCGGCTGCCCGAAAAGCTGTGCACGACGCCGCGCAGGCCACCGATGCGGCGGATGGCGGCGGTGACCTGGTCGACCGCGCGGCGCGCGTGCACGATCACCGGCAGCCCGGCGTCGCGCGCGATGGCGAGCTGGCCCTCGAAGAAGCGCGATTGCGCATCCGCGTCCAGGTCCTCGACGAAGAAGTCGAGTCCGCATTCCCCCACGGCGACCGGGCGCTCGCGTTCGATCCACTCCTCGAGCAGGGCCAGGTGCGACTCGCGGTGGTGGCGCAGGAAGGTGGGATGCAGGCCGTAGGCGGGATGCAGCCCGGGGTCGAGCGCAGCGGCCTCGCGCAGTGCCGGCCATTCGTCGGCGTGGGTGGCGGGAAGCACCTGCATCGCGACGCCCGCGGCGCGTGCCCGGGCGACCACGTCGGCGCGGTCGGGGGCGAATTCGTCGGCGTCGAGGTGGCAGTGCGTATCGACCAGCATGGCGTTCAGCCGCGGCGCGCCTCGCCGTCGATGACGCGGCCGCCGGCCGGCGGCGCCGGCTTGCGCTTGCGACGCGAGATGAGCAGGGCGCCCATGCCCAGCAGCAGTTCGTCGACGAAGGGCAGGGGATCGGGCAGGACCACGCTGATGGCGAACAGCACGACGGCCAGCGTGAACAGCTTCGGGTAGCTGAGCCGGCCCAGCCAGACCAGCAAGGGGGCGAGGATGGGATTGGCCACGGTGGTTCTCCGGCAGAGCGCGTTCATCCGCACGCTAGCACGGGCCCGATGGCGGCAGGGTTCACGGTCCGTGCAGTCCGGGGCCCTCCAATCGGCACCCGTTCAGCCGGGAAGTGTTCGAATCCACCCGTCCCCCACCCGTGGACCGTGCAAGCGCCGGTTTCGCCCCCGAGGAGCCTTCCATGAAAAACAACACGCTCGCCATCGCCCTTGCCTCGCTGCTCGTCGGCGGCGTCGCGGTCGCCGCCTTCCAGGGCAATCGCGACGACGGCCCGCGCGCCGACGTCGCCTCGCTTGCCGCCGATGATGCCCGCGTGGGCGACGCCTTCGGCGACGCCAGTGCCCTTCCCGCCGAGGGCCGCCTGGAGTACGCCCGGGTGCTCGCCATCGAGCCCGTTACCGAGCGCGAGCCGCAGTACGCCACGGTCATCGGTTCCGAGGCCATCCGCGAAACCAGCACCACCAGCTCGCCGCGCGAGGTCTGCGAGGACGTCGTGGTGCAGGAGCGCCTGCCCGAGCGTGACGGGCTGACCGGCGGCACCGTCGCCGGCGCCGTGATCGGCGGCCTGGTCGGCAACCAGGTCGGCAGCGGCAACGGCCGCAAGCTGGCCACCGTGGCCGGCGCCGTTGGTGGCGGCTTTGCGGGCCGCGAGGTCGACCGGCGCCACGTCGGCGGCCGCGTGGTCGAACGCGTCGACCGCCAGTGCCGCACCGTGCACGACAGTTCCCAGTCCTCGCGCGTGGTCGCGTACAACGTGACCTACCGCAACCCTGACGGCACCACCGGCAGCATGCGCACCGACAGCAAGCCGGCCAACCGCATCGCCCTTGGCGACACCGAGGTCACCGTCGGCTACGACGTGACCTACGAGTACGACGGCGTCGAGCGCATCATCCGCATGGACGAGCGCCCCGGCGACCGGCTGCCGGTGATCGACGGCCAAGTGGTGACCCAGGTCGCCGCCGTGGAGGGCGGCGCCACGCGGGGCTGAGTCCCGCCGCCAGCCGTACCTCCGGCATGGCCGCGCTCCTCCGGGGCGCGGCCATTTCATTGGCGTGCCGCGCGGCTACAATGCGAGGTTTCCGCCCACCGGTAACGCTTCCATGGCCCTGAACCCCTACGACCTCTACGACGTCCGCTCCCTGCTCAGCGAGGAGGAGCGCGCCGTCCAGGACACCGTGGCCCGGTTCACTGACGAGCGCGTGCTGCCGATCATCGGCGAGTGCTTCGACGAAGGCCGCTTCCCGACCGAGCTGATCCCGGAGATCGCCGGCCTCGGCCTGCTCGGCGCGACGCTTCCGGCCGAGTACGGTGGCTCGGAGCTCAACTACGTCAGCTACGGCCTGATCTGCCAGGAGCTCGAGCGCGGCGACTCCGGCCTGCGCAGCTTCGCCAGCGTGCAGTCCTCGCTGTGCATGTACCCGATCTTCGCCTACGGCAGCGAGGAGCAGAAGAAGCGCTGGCTGCCGGACATGGCCGCGGGCAAGGTGATCGGCTGCTTCGGCCTGACCGAGCCGCACGGCGGTTCCGACCCGGCCAACATGAAGACCCATGCCAAGCGCGACGGCGACGACTGGATCCTCAACGGTTCCAAGATGTGGATCACCAACGGCAACCTGGCCGACATCGCCATCGTCTGGGCGCAGACCGACGACGGCATCCAGGGCTTCGTGGTGGAGAAGGACTTCGCCGGCTTCAAGGCCCAGCTGGTCAAGCACAAGATGAGCCTGCGGGCCTCGGTGACCAGCGCGCTATTCTTCGACGGCGTGCGCGTGCCGGAGGCCAACCGCCTGCCGAACGTGAAGGGGCTGAAGGGCCCGCTGGGCTGCCTGACGCAGGCCCGCTACGGCATCACCTGGGGCCCGATCGGCGCGGCGATCGCCTGCCTGGACGAGGCGCTGGAGTATTCCAAGGAGCGCATCCTGTTCAACCGCCCGGTGGCCGCGACCCAGAGCGCGCAGATCAAGATGGCCGACTGGGCGCGCCGCATCACGTCCGCGCAGCTGCTGAGCCTGCAGCTCGGCCGCTTGAAGGACGCCGGCAGGATGCAGCCGACCCAGGTGTCGCTGGCGAAGTGGAACAACTGCCGCATGGCCATCGACATCGCGCGCGAGGCGCGCGACCTGCTGGGCGGCGCCGGCATCACCACCGAGCATTCGCCGATCCGCCACGCGCTCAACCTCGAATCGGTGATCACCTACGAGGGCACCGAGACCGTGCACCAGCTGGTGGTGGGCCGCGAACTGACCGGCATCAACGCCTTCGGCGGCTGAGCGCCCATCCGGCCGCGCACCGGCGCGGCCCGTATTGCTGCCGGAGCGCCACATGTCCCTGGCCGACCTCAGGATCGAAACCGAACGCCTGGTCCTGCGCCTGCCGCAGGCCGGGGACTTCGAGCGCTACGCCGAACTGCAGGCCGACGAAGAGGCGGCGCGCTGGATCGGCGGCCACCTGCCGCGCGCCGCGGCCTGGCGCAAGTTCCTGCAGCAGCCGGGCGCCTGGATGATCCAGGGCTTCGGCATGTTCTCGATCATCGACCGTGACAGCGGCCTCTGGCTGGGGCAAGGCGGGCCCTGGAAGCCGGACGGGTGGCCGGGCAACGAGATCGGCTACATGCTCCACCGCGATGCCTGGGGCAAGGGCTACGCCACCGAAGCACTGCCGGCGACCATCGACTGGGCGCTGGCCAACCTCGGCTGGGACGACTTCATCCACTGCATCGCACCGGAGAACGAGGCCTCGAAGCAGGTGGCGCGGCGCCTTGGCTCGACCCTGCTCGGGCCCGGCAAGCTGCCGCCGCCGCACGAGGACGCCGCCTGCGAGATGTGGGGCCAGACCCGCAGGCAGTGGCTCGCGCGCCGACAAGGCTTGCCCGCATGACCGCTGCAGAGACATCAGGCTTCGTGCCCGAGCATTCCCAGACCCCCGAAGTCGCCGCGCTGCCGGCGACGCCCTGACCACGGAACCCGTATCGCCATGCCGCAGGCCGTTTCCAACCCCATCCCCGCCCGCATGCGCGGCCTCAACCGCGCCGAGATCTGCGACGTCAACTTCAGCGAGTTCGTGCGCGGCTGGGAAGGCCGCGCCGGGCAGGCGCCCGGTGATGACGAAGCCGTCCTCTCCGGCAGCGCGCTCGACGCCCGCGGTTTCCGCGAGCTGTTCGAATCGCAGCTGATCAGCCGCCACCTCGACCTGATGGCGCGCGTGCTGCGGGTGCAGAACAAGGTTTTCTACACCATCGGTTCCAGCGGCCACGAAGGCAATGCCATGGTCGCGCGCGCGACGCGCCACACCGATCCGGCGTTCCTGCACTACCGCTCCGGCGGCTTCATGGCCGAGCGCTTCCGCAAGCTGCCGGGCATGGATCCGGTGATGGATTCAGCGCTGTCGTTCGCGGCCTCGAAGGAGGATCCCGCGTCCGGCGGCCGCCACAAGGTGTGGGGCAGCAAGCCGCTGTGGGTGCTGCCGCAGACCTCCACCATCGCCTCGCACCTGCCCAAGGCCTTCGGCACGGCGGTGGCGATCGAGCAGGCGCGACGCATCGGCCATGCGCTGCCGATCCCGGCCGACAGCATCGCCATCTGCTCCTTCGGCGATGCGTCCAGCAACCACGCCACCGCGCAGACCGCGTTCAACGTCGCGGCGTGGACCGCGTACCAGAAGCTGCCGGCGCCGGTGCTGTTCGTGTGCGAAGACAACGGCATCGGCATCTCGGTGAAGACGCCCGACGGCTGGATCGCGCGCAACTTCAGCCAGCGCCCGGACCTGGACTACTTCGCAGCCGACGGCCTCGACCTCGCCTCGGGCTACGGTGACGTGCAGAAGGCGGTCGAGCACTGCCGCCGCACCCGTCGCCCGACCTTCCTGCACCTGCGCACCACCCGGATCATGGGTCACGCCGGCACCGACTTCGAGATCGAATGGCGTTCGATCGAGGAGCTGTGCGCGGTCGAGGCCACCGACCCGCTGCTGCGCTCGGCCGCGATCGCGCTGGAATCGGGGCTGATGTCGAAGGACGATGTCCTCGACCTGTACGAAGCCACGCGCGCGAAGTGCTTCGCCGCCGCCGAGGACGCCGACCGCCGGCCGCGCCTGGACTCGCTGGAGGACGTGATGGCACCGCTGGCGCCGTACACGCCGGACGCGGTGGCCGCCGAAGCCGCGCGCGCCGACTATGGCGACCGCCGCCTCGAGGTCTTCGGCGGCGAAGCGAAGCTGCCCGAGCACCAGCCGCCCAAGCACCTCGCCATCCAGATCAACCAGGCGCTGCACGACCTGTTCGCGAAGTACCCCGAGACCCTGCTGTTCGGCGAGGACGTGGCGCAGAAGGGCGGCGTCTACACCGTCACCAAGGGCCTGCAGAAGGCCTTCGGCCCGCGTCGCGTGTTCAACACCCTGCTCGACGAGACCGTGATCCTCGGGCTGGCGCAGGGCTACGCGAACATGGGCCTGCTGCCCATGCCCGAGATCCAGTACCTGGCGTACTTCCACAACGCCTGCGACCAGATCCGCGGCGAAGCGGCGTCCCTGCAGTTCTTCAGCAACGGCCAGTACCGCAACCCGATGGTGATGCGCATTGCCTCGCTGGGCTACCAGCGCGGCTTCGGTGGGCATTTCCACAACGACAACTCGATCACCGCGCTGCGCGACATCCCGGGCCTGGTGGTCGGCTGCCCGAGCCGCGGCGACGACGCGGTCACCATGCTGCGCACGCTGATGGCGCTGGCGAAGGTCGACGGCCGCGTCTGCGCCTTCCTCGAGCCGATCGCGCTGTACATGGCCAAGGACCTGCACGAGGCCGGCGACGGCGGCTGGCTGACGGAGTTCCCGGCGCCGGGCGAGGCGATGCCGCTGGGCGAGGGCCGGGTCTACGGCGACGGCGCCGACGACCTGGTGGTCTTCACCTTCGGCAACGGCGTGCCGATGAGCCTGCGCGCGGCGCGCGCGATCGAGGCGAAGCACGGCTGGAAGGTACGCGTGGTTGACCTGCGCTGGCTGGCCCCGCTCAACGAAGGCTTCATCCGCGAACAGGCGGCGGGTGCGAAGCGCATCCTCGTCGTCGACGAAGGACGTCGCAGCGCCGGCGTGGGCGAGGGCATCATCACCGCGCTGGTGGAGGGCGGCCTGGCCGACATCCCGCTGCAGCGCGTGGTGGGCGCGGACACCTTCACCCCGCTCGCGGGTGCCGCCTTCCTGGTGATCCCGTCCGAAGAGCAGATCGTCGCCGCCGCGGACCGGCTGGCGGGCTGACCGCGAGGTTCATCGCGATCCCCTGCCTCGCGCCGGCCACGCGCAGGCCGGCGCGGGCTGGCAACCCGTAGGAGCAGCTACAGCTGCGACCTGTGTCTCGACGGCGTCAGTGTCTCCACGCCGTCGGCTGACCGTGGCCGCCGGTCGCAGCTATAGCTGCCTACAGGGAGGGGCGTATCAGGGGGCGAGTGTCAGGGGGCGACGACCCGTACCTCCACGCGACGGTTGGGCGCCAGGCAGTCGATCAGCGCCTGGCCGCGCTCGCCTTCGCAGGTAGCGACCGGCTCGACGCTGCCGCGGCCCACGGCGGTGACCTTGTCCTCCGGCACGCCGGCGGCGACCAGGTGGTCACGCACCGCGGCCGCGCGCTTGCGCGACAGCTCGACGTTGGCCGCGTCCCGGCCGATGCGGTCGCTGTGGCCGATCACGTGGACCATGTCGATCCCCGGTGTCGCCAGCACGCGCGCGGCCAGCGCGTCCAGTTCGGCGCGACCGGCGTCGCTCAGGTTCGCCACGCTGGCCTTGCCGAACGCGAACAGCGCATCGCCCGAGAGCGTGTGCTCGAACGAGGCCGGCGCGGGCGGCGCGGGATCAGGTGCGGGTGCGGGCGCCGGCGTGGTGGAGCAGGCGGTGGCGAGGCAGGCGGTGGCGAATGCCGCCAGCAGCGGCTTCGTGCATCGATGCATGGATGGTCCCCTTGGTGTGCAGCTGCGCCAGGCACCATGCCTGGCGTCCCTCCGGATCCCCTGTGCCCGAGCATAGCCCGCACGCGTGACGCTTCTGCAACCTGGGTCGCGTTTCCAGGAACTGCGGGATCAGCGGGCGAGGCCGTCCCGCAGCGGCAGTGGCACCAGCGGCATCCCGTCAACGGCAAGCCCCGGGGCGTCCGCGGGCCGTTGCAGCGGCAGCACGGCCAGCACCAGCGCCGCATGCCCGTCCGCCTCCCCGGCGGCGGCTGCCGCGGAGGCCACGGTGCCGATCGCGCGCTCGCCTTCCATCACCTGGGCCTCGACGGCGGGCGCGGAGTCGGCGGCGAACAGCCCGAGCCCGCGCTTCGCCTGCCCGAGGAAGTGCGTGCGCGCGACGATCTCCTGGCCCGGGTAGCAACCCTTGCGCACGCTGTAGGCATGCAGGCGGTCGAGCGACAGCTGCTGCGGTGTCCAGGCCTCCAGGCCATCGGGTCCCGGGCGCGGCAGGCCATGCACCAGGTCGAAGGCGCGCCAGCGGGCGAGGGCGGCGCTGTCCGCCGGCGCGGAGCAGCCGGGGCAGATGCGCAGCGTCCGCGGGCTCGTGCCGTCGCCGAGGTCGAGTTCGACGCGTCCCCCGGCATCGGTCGCCGCCATCGCGCCGGACGCCGCGCCGGGGGCGGTGAACGAGCCGCACAGCGACAGCTCCCCAGGCACCCGCAGCTTCACCTTGCTGCGGAACACGAAGCGCTCCATCGCCGCCTTCAGCGCGCCGGCATCGCCGTCGGGCAGCAGCAGCCAGATGCTCTCCGGGCCCGTGCGCAGCAGTGCGAACAGCGCCTGCACGCGGCCCTTGGGCGACAGCCAGCCGCTCCACTGCCACTGGCCGTCGGCGAGGGATGCGACGTCGCTCATGCACTGCGCCTGCGCGAACGCGATCGCGTCGCGCCCCTCGAGGGCGAGCAGGGCGTGGTCGGAAAGGGCGAAAAATGGCGCCTTGGCGGCGGCTGGCTTGTCCAAACTGTGCTCCGGGACGTAAACTTCGGCTCGTGCCAGACCCCGCAATCATAGGCGAAACGCCGCCTGAGGCCGCCCCGGACACAGCATCGGGCGGGACGAAGGCCACCCCTGCGACGCCGCCCGCGGCGCCCGAGCACGGTGGACGCGAAGGTCTGGATCCGACGCGCTACGGGGACTGGGAAAAGAACGGACGCTGCATCGATTTCTGATGCCGCGGGCCGCAGGACGCGGCCGACGTACCACTTGTCGTAGAAGCCAACGCGGCGCCAGCGCCGCCCAGCGAGAGATGCCTGCCGCGATGACACACCCCAACCGCCCCCTGTCGCCGCACCTCCAGGTGTACCGCTGGCAGATCACCATGCTCATGTCGATCCTGCACCGCGCCACGGGCATCGCCCTGGTGGTCGGTGCGTTCGGGCTGGCCTGGTGGCTGCTCGCGGTCGCCGCCGGTGGTGAAGCCTATGCCTCCGCGGCCGCCTGCCTGGCCTCGCCCCTGGGCAAGCTGGCGCTGTTCGGCTTCTCGCTGGCGCTGGTCTACCACCTGCTCAACGGCGTCCGCCACCTGCTCTGGGATGCCGGCTGGGGCTTCGAACTGCCCGAGGTCTACCGCTCCGGCTACCTGGTCTTCGGCCTGACCGTGGTGCTGACCGCGCTGATCTGGTTCTTCGCGATGGGAGGTGCGGCATGACCGACGTCCAGTCCAAGGCCATCCCGGACTACCGCACGCCGCTCAAGCGCGCGCGCCGCCTGGGTTCGGCGAAGTCCGGCACCGGCCATTTCTGGTGGCAGCGCGCCACCGCCGTGGTGCTGGCGCTGCTGGTGCCGTGGCTGGTCGGGACCCTGGTGTCCTTCGTCGGCGCCGACCTGGGCCAGGTGCACGAGGTCTTCTCGCGCCCGTACAACGCGATCCTGATGGCGCTGTTCGTGGCCGCGCTGTTCTGGCACGCCAAGCTCGGCATCCAGGTGGTGATCGAGGACTACGTCCACAACCGCGCCGCCGAGCTGGCCCTGCTGCTGCTCAACATCCTCCTTTGCAGCCTCGGCGCGCTGGCGTCGCTGTACGCGATCGCCCGCATCGCGCTGCTCGCCTGACGCGGACGACGACATGACCAACGCCTACAAGATCACCGAACACAAGTACGACATGATCGTGGTCGGCGCCGGCGGCGCCGGCCTCCGCGCCACCTTCGGCCTGGCGCAGAAGGGCCTGCGCACCGCCTGCATCACCAAGGTCTTCCCGACCCGCTCGCACACGGTGGCGGCGCAGGGCGGCATCTCCGCCGCGCTCGGCAACATGGGCGAGGACGACTGGCGCTTCCACTTCTACGACACCATCAAGGGCTCCGACTGGCTGGGCGACCAGGACGCCATCCAGTACATGTGCCGCGAGGCCATCCCGGCGATCATCGAGCTCGAGCACCAGGGCGTGCCGTTCTCGCGCACCGAGGAAGGCAAGATCTACCAGCGCCCCTTCGGCGGCATGACCACGCACTACGGCAAGGGCATCGCCCAGCGCACCTGCGCCGCGGCCGACCGCACCGGCCACGCCATGCTGCACACGCTGTACCAGCAGTCGCTGGCGCACCAGGCGGAGTTCTTCATCGAGTACTTCGCGCTCGACCTGATCATGGACGAGGAGGGCGTCTGCCGCGGCGTGCTCGCCATCGACATGGCCGAGGGCACGCTGCACCTGTTCCGCGCCCAGGGCACGGTGCTGGCGACCGGCGGCTACGGCCGCGCCTACTTCAGCGCGACCTCCGCGCACACCTGCACCGGCGACGGCGGCGGCATGGCGCTGCGCGCCGGCCTGGGCCTGCAGGACATGGAGTTCGTGCAGTTCCACCCGACCGGCATCTACGGCGCCGGCTGCCTGATCACCGAGGGCGTGCGAGGCGAAGGCGGCATCCTGCGCAACAGCAACGGCGAGCGCTTCATGGAGCGCTATGCGCCCAACGCCAAGGACCTCGCCAGCCGCGACGTCGTCAGCCGCTCGATGACCATCGAGATCCGCGAAGGCCGCGGCGTCGGCGAGCACAAGGACCACATCCACCTCGACCTGACCCACCTCGACCCGAAGGACATCCACGAGAAGCTGCCCGGCATCGCCGAGAGCGCGCGGATCTTCGCCGGCGTCGACGTCGAGAAGCAGCCGATCCCGGTCATCCCCACCGTCCACTACAACATGGGCGGCATCCCGACCAACTACCACGGCGAAGTGGTGCAGCTGAAGGACGGCAATCCCGATGCGGTCGTGCCGGGCCTGTACGCCATCGGCGAGGCGGCCTGCGTGTCGGTGCACGGCGCCAACCGCCTGGGCTCGAACTCGCTCCTCGACCTGGTGGTGTTCGGCCGCGCGGTCGCCAACCGCTGCGCCGAGACCATCAGGCCGGGCGCGCCGCACAAGCGCCTGGCGGGCGATGCCTGCGACAAGGCGCTGGCCAACCTCGACCGCCTGCGCAACGCCAACGGCGGCACGCCGACGGCGGTGATCCGCGACAACATGCAGCGCACCATGCAGGCCGACGCCGCGGTGTTCCGCACCGGCGAGACCCTGGCCGAGGGCGTGGCGAAGATCCGCGAGATCCACGCCTCGTTCGCCGACGTCAAGGTCAGCGACCGCTCGCTGGTCTGGAACTCGGACCTGATCGAGACCATGGAGCTGCAGAACCTGCTCGGCCTGTCGCTGGCGACCATCGTGTCGGCGGAGAACCGCAAGGAGTCGCGCGGCGCCCATGCCCGCGAGGACTTCCCGGACCGCAACGACGCCGAGTGGCAGAAACACACGCTGACCTGGGTCGACGATGCCGGCAACACCCGCATCGACTACCGCCCGGTGCACATGTACACGCTCGACGACGAGGTCGAAGTCGTCCCGCCCGTTGCGCGCGTCTACTAGGATCGATAAGCAGATGGCCGAATTCTCCCTTCCCAGGAACTCCAAGGTCCACAAGGGCAAGCACTTCGCCGCGCCGGCGGGGTCCACGCGCGTGCGCCAGTTCAAGGTCTACCGCTGGAGCCCCGACGACACCGAGAACCCGCGCACCGACACCTACGAGGTCGACCTCGACAAGTGCGGCCCGATGGTTCTCGACGCGCTGATCAAGATCAAGAACGAGATCGACCCCACGCTGACCTTCCGCCGGTCCTGCCGCGAAGGCATCTGCGGTTCGTGCGCGATGAACATCGACGGCACCAACACGCTGGCCTGCACCAAGGCGATCGACGACTGCAGCAAGGGCAAGGGCGAGGTGCCGATCTACCCGCTGCCGCACATGGAGGTGGTCAAGGACCTGGTCCCGGACCTGACCCATTTCTATGCGCAGTACGCCTCGATCCAGCCCTGGATCCGCACCCAGAGCTCGCCGCCGCCGGACCGCGAGCGGCTGCAGTCGAAGGCCGACCGCGCCAAGCTCGACGGCCTCTACGAGTGCATCCTCTGCGCCTGCTGCAGCACCTCGTGCCCCAGCTACTGGTGGAACGGCGACCGCTACCTCGGCCCGGCGATCCTGCTCCAGGCCTACCGCTGGATTGTCGATTCCCGCGACGAGGACACCGGCAAGCGCCTGGACGACCTCGAGGATCCGTTCAAGCTCTACCGCTGCCACACCATCATGAACTGCACCCGGACCTGCCCGAAGGGGCTGAACCCCGCCAAGGCGATCGGCTCGATCAAGCAGCTGATGCTGGAGCGCCAGGTCTGATCCACGACGCGCCGGCCACCGCCGGCGCGATCGTTCCGGGCACGCGATGACCATGCACGACGACGAGGCCGAGCTCCGCCGCCTGCGCTGGCGCTGCCGCCGCGGCATGCGCGAGCTCGACCGGCTGCTCGAGCGCTGGCTGGAGCAGGGCTGGCGGGATTCCCCGACGCACGAGCGCGAAACCTTCCTGCGGCTGCTCGACAGCGAGGACGATAGGCTGTGGAAATGGTTCCTCGGCCACGAACGTCCGGATGACGCCGCACTCGAAGCCCTCGTCCGCAGGATCGCCGCCCTGCCGCATTGACTGGCGGCCCTCGCGCTGGCTGCTGGCCGCGCTGCTGGTGCTGGCCGTGCTGGCCCCGCTCGCGGTGCTGGCCAGCGAACTCGCGCGCCCGGCGTCCTGGCTGCTCGCGGCCGCGGCCCTGATGCACGGCCTGCACCTGGCCTGGCGCGAATGGCGGCGTCCCGCCACCAGCGTGCTCTTCACCGCGGACGGCCGCGTGCTGGTCGGGGACGTCGAGGCCGCCGATGTCCGGCTGCAGTGGCGCGGGCCGCTGGCCTTCATGGCCTGGCGCGACCCGGCCGGCCGCCGCATGCGCCTGGCGTGGTGGCCCGACACCCTGCCGTCGCGCTGGCGCCGTGAACTCCGACTGGCCGCCGATCGGGCCTGCACTGCGCGCAGACGGCCATCGGTGGCACCATAGCGGCCTTCGAGCCGGCGAGACCCGATGTTCAAACCACTGCCTGTCGCCATCGGCCTGCGCTACCTGCGCGCCAAGCGCCGCAACGGCTTCATCTCCTTCATCTCCCTGGCCTCGATCCTCGGCATCGCCATCGGCGTGACCGCGCTGATCACCACGCTCGCGGTCATGAGCGGCTTCCAGCGCGAGATCCGCGACCGCATGCTGCAGATGACGCAGCACGCGACGGTCAGCGCCCACGGCGAGCCGATGGCCAACTGGCGCGAGGCCGTGGACGCCGGCAACGCCGACCCGCGCGTGGCCGCCGCCGCGCCCTACATCTCCACCGAGGCCCTGCTGTCGGGCAAGCGCCGCGAGCCGGCGATGCTGCGCGGCGTGCGCCCGGACGACGAGGCCAGGGTGTCGATCCTCGGCGAACGCATGGTCGAGGGCAGCCTCGAGACGCTGACGCCGCGCAGCTACAACATCGTGCTCGGCCGCGAACTCGCGCTGTGGCTCGGCGTGCGCCTGGGCGACAGCGTGGTCGCCACCACCGACTTCCAGGCCACGCCGATGGGCGCGGTGCCGCAGCTCAAGCGCTTCACCGTCAGCGGCATCTTCGAGGCCGGCTACCAGGACTTCGACCGCGGCCTGGCCGTGGTCAACATCGAGGACCTGCAGCGCCTGCTGCGCATGGGCGACGGCGTCACCGGCGTGCGCCTGCAGATGCACGACATGGACCAGGCCTACGCGGTCGCGCGCGACCTCGCGCTGAAGCTGGAAGGCCCCTACATGGTCAGCGACTGGACCATGGAGAACGCGCACCTGTTCCGCGCGCTGAAGCTCGAGAAGACCATGATCGCGATCCTGCTGTCGCTGATCATCGCGATGGGCGCGTTCAACCTGGTGTCCTCGCAGGTGATGCTGGTCACCGACAAGCAATCCGACATCGCGATCCTGCGCACGCTCGGTCTCACCCCGCGCGGCGTGATGCAGGTGTTCATGGTGCAGGGCACCCTGATCGGCGTGCTGGGCACGGTGCTGGGCGTGGTCGGCGGCGTGCTGCTGACGCTCAACCTCGAACACATCCTGCGCCTGATCGAGAAGGTCACCGGCGCCGAGCTGATGCCGGCCGACGTCTACTACATCACCGGGCTGCCGACCGACCTCAGCCCCCGGGACATCACCATCGTCGCGATCGTGGCGCTGGCCATGGCCTTCCTGGCCACCATCTACCCGGCCCGGCGCGCGGCGCGCACGGCGCCGGCGGAGGCGCTGCGCTATGAGTAGGACGGCCCTGGGATCCGCCGCGGACGCCGGCGTGGACGCGGCCCGTCCGGCCGACGAGGTGGTCGGCGCGCACGCCCTCGGCAAGACCTACGCCGAAGGCCGCATGCACACGCCGGTGTTCGACGGCCTGGACCTGACGGTCGCCGCGGGCGAGACCGTGGCCATCCTCGGCGCGTCGGGCGCGGGCAAGAGCACCCTGCTGCACCTGCTCGGCGGACTCGACACGCCGACCGCGGGCGAGGTCTACGTCGCCGGCCAGCGCATGAGCGCGCTCTCCGACGCCGACCGCGGCCGCCTGCGCAACCGCGCGCTCGGCTTCGTCTACCAGTTCCACCACCTGCTGCCCGAGTTCACCGCGCTGGAGAACGTGATGCTGCCGGTGCTGCTGTCGGGAGCGGGCGTGCCCGATGCCGCGACGCGGGCGCGCGCGCTGCTCGAAGGCGTCGGCCTGGGCCATCGCCTCGAGCACAAGCCGGGCGAACTCTCCGGCGGCGAGCGCCAGCGTGCCGCGGTCGCGCGCGCCCTGGTGAACCGTCCCGCCTGCGTCCTCGGCGACGAGCCCACCGGCAACCTCGACGAGAAGACCGCCGCGACCGTGTTCGAGCTGATGCTCGAGCTCAACCGCGCCGAGCGCACCAGCCTGGTCCTGGTCACTCACGACCGCAGCCTGGCCCGCCGCCTCGACCGCGTCCTCGAACTGCACGAAGGCCGCCTGCGCGAGATCGCCCCCGCAGACGCGTAGTCCGACCGCCGCCGCACCACCCTCGACCGACCCCACGCCACGCCCCCGGCCGCCGAACCCTCTCGGCGCCCAACTCTCCGCGCCCGACCTTTCACCGCCACGCCCTCCGCCGCTCCTCCTCCCTGTAGGAGCAGCTACAGCTGCGACCCTCTCGGCGAGGGCGCACCCCGCCGGCCGGCGGCGGATCCCTACGCACCACCGCGGCGTCCGCCGCTGCCGGCGGGTCCGGCGGTCCGGCAAGCTGCCGGGCATGTTCCCGTGCAGCTTCCATGCGGTCCGCGAAGGTCGTGCTCCGGGGCGCGGCTGGTTCGGCATTGGGGCACGGGGGCTGTCGTGGTCGCAGCGGTAGCTGCTCCGACAGGGACGGACCCGGGCCAGATCCCCGCCCAGGTCCCGGCCCAGGTCCCGCTCCCGCTCCCGGTGGCGGCGTTCGGGGCCGGGGCCGCGGGCGCGCTGGTGCTGGGGGCGCTGGGGTGCCTGGCGCTGCCGGCGCTGCCGCACGTGGCCGTGCTCCTGGTGCTGCTGGCCGCGGGATGTGCGGGCTGGTGGCGCATGCCCGGGCGTTGGCGCTGGGGCGGGGCGGCGGTGGCGGGCTTCGCCCTCTGCGGCCTGCACGCGCTGGCCTCGCTGGGCGGCCAGCTGCCGGCGCAGCACGAGCGCGGCGACTTCACCGTCGAGGGCCGCATCGTCGGCCTGCCCGAGGCCGAGGCGCGCCGCACCCGCTTCCAGCTCCGCGTCCACGACGATCCCGCCCTCCCGCGCGCCCTCCGCGGCGCGAAGCTGCGCCTGACCTGGTACGACAACGAATGGTCCGACGAGCCCTCGCGCCGCCATGAACTGCGGCCCGGCGCCGAGTGGCGGCTGCAGCTGCGCCTGCGCGCGCCGCGCGGCCTGCGCAATCCCGGTGGCTTCGATGCCGAGCGCCACGCGCTCGCCGCGCGCATCGCGGCCAGCGGTTACGTGCGCGAACAGGCGACGGCGCTGCAGCTGTCGCCGCCGCGTGGCCTCGATGCGTGGCGCGACCGCGTCGCCATGCGCATCGCCACGGTGGTGCCGGGCGGGGCGTCGCGCTACGTGCGCGCGCTCGCGCTCGGCGACACCCGTGCCCTGGACGACGACGACTGGCATCTGCTGCGCGCGACCGGGCTCACCCACCTGATTGCTATCTCAGGCTTCCACGTCGGCCTGGTCGCCGGTGCGTTCGCGCTGCTGGGCGGGGCGCTGTGGCGGCTGTTCCCCGCGCTCGGCCATGCCATGCCGCGCCCGCAGGCCGCGGCCCTGGCGGCGCTGGCCGGTGCGGTCGCCTACGCGGGCGTCGCCGGATTCGCCCTGCCCACCGTGCGCACGGTGCTGATGATCGCGGTGGCGGTCGCGGCGCGGCTCGGACGGCGGCCGCTGCGCCTGTCGGGATCGCTGGCGCTGGCCGCGATCGTCATCGTCCTGGTTGATCCACTGGCGCTGCTGTCCGCCGGCTTCTGGCTCAGCTTCGGCGGCGTGGCCTGGCTGCTGTGGTGCCTGCCCGACGCGGGGCGCAGGCCGCTGCGCGACTTCCTTTCGGCGCAGTGGGTGGCCACGCTGGGGCTGCTGCCGCTGACCGCGATCCTGTTCGGCCAGGCCTCGCTGGCCGGTCCGCTCGCGAACCTGGTCGCGGTTCCGTGGTGGAGCCTGGTGGTGGTGCCGCTGTCGCTGCTGGGCACCGCGCTCGACGCGCTGCACGCGGGCTGGGGCACCGGCGCCTGGCGCCTGGCCGCGGCCGCGTTCGAGCTGTCCTGGCCGCTGTTCGAGCGCCTGGGCCGCAGCCCGTTCGCCCTGTGGTGGCTGCCCGAACCGGCCTGGTTCGCGCTGCCGCTGGCGCTGGGCGGCGCGTTCTGGCTGCTGCTGCCGCGCGGTGTTCCCGGCCGTCCGCTGGCCCTGCTGCTCTGGCTGCCGCTGCTCTGGCCCGACCGCGACCTGCCGCGCCACGGCGAAGTCGAGCTGGTGATGTTCGACGTGGGGCAGGGGACGTCGCTGCTGCTGCGCACCGCCGGCCACGCCACGCTCTACGACATGGGGCCGGCCGTGCGCGACGGCTGGGACGCCGGCGAGCGCGCCGTGGTCCCGGCGCTGCAGGCGCTGGGCGTGCGCCGCATCGACACCATGGTGGCCAGCCACGCCGACGCCGACCATGCCGGCGGCCTCGACGCGGTGCGCCGCCGCTTTCCCGGTGCGCCGCTGTTCGCGCCGGCCGGCGCCGGCATCGAGGGCGCCGCCGACTGCCTCGCCGGCAGCGGGTGGCAGCGCGATGGCGTCCGCTTCCGATTCCTGCACCCGCCGCTGCACTTCCCCTACCTGCGCAACGAGGCCAGCTGCGTCCTGCGCATCGAGACCGCCCACGGCGCGATCCTGCTGCCGGGCGACATCGGCGAGGCGGTGGAGGAGCGGCTCGCCGGCCGCGTCCCGGGCGATCTTCCGGCGGACGTGGTGGCGGTCCCGCACCACGGTTCACGGCACTCGTCGAGCGCCGGCTTCGTGTCCGCGACCCGGGCGCGGCTGGCGCTGGTGTCGGCGGGGCATGCCAACCGATTCGGGCATCCCGACGCCGGCGCGGTGGCGCGGTGGACCGGCGCCGGTGCCCGCGTGCTCGGCACGCCGGAGGGCGGCGCGCTGCGGGTGCGGCTGGGGGCGGATGGGCTGGAGGTCGAGGCGGAGCGTCGGCGCAGGCGCCGGCCGTGGGATGCGGTGGCTCGCGAGGGCGGATCGCGGGCGGCGTCGCTGGCGGTATCCTATGCGCCCTTGTTTCCCCCGCGGGCCCCCCGGCCCCAGGAGTCGATACGTGCTGGAACTGGTCAAGGCAGGCGGGTGGCCGATGCTGCCCCTGCTGCTGCTGTCGGCGGTGGCGCTGGCGATCATCGTCGAACGGTTCTGGACGCTCCGCCGTAGCCAGGTGCTGCCTCCCGGCCTCGGCCGCGAGGTGCGCGACTGGGTCGGCCGCGGCGGCCAGCTCGACCCGGCGCACATCGAATCCCTGCGCGGCAACTCGCCGCTGGGCACGCTGCTGGCCAGCGTGCTCGACATGCGCCACCACCCGCGCGAGGAGATGCGCGAGCGCGTCGAGGACGTCGGCCGCCACCTCGCGCACCGCATGGAGCGCTATCTCAACGCGCTCGGCACGATCGCCGGCATCGGCCCGCTGCTGGGGCTGTTCGGCACCGTGGTCGGCATGATCCAGATGTTCCTCGGGATCATGGACGTCGGCGTGGGCGACGTGAACGAGCTTGCCGGCGGCATCGGCAAGGCCCTGGTCTGCGCCGCCGCGGGCATGGTGGTGGCGGTGCCGGCACTGATGTTCCATCGCTACTTCCGCGGCCGCATCGACGGCTACATCGTCGAGATGGAGCACGAGGCGATCGCGCTGATGGACGCGCTGGATCCGCGCAACCGCCGTTCCGCGGCCACGGCCGCCGCCGGCGCCCCGGTGCAGGGCGGCGCGAACGCCGCGCCCGCCGGCCACGGCGCCGCACGCCCCGCCGAGGCCTGAGCCGCGCATGCGCATCCGCGACCGCCGCGCCGAGGACATCCCCGAGATCAACCTCGTGCCGCTGATCGACGTGATCCTGGTGCTGATCATCTTCTTCGTGGTCACCACCACCTTCGACACGCGTTCGATGCTGAAGCTCGAGCTGCCGCGCGCCGACGCCCGCCCGGTCGACAGCGAGCAGCCCGCGCTGAGCGTGCTGGTCAATGCCGAAGGCCGCTATTTCATCGATGACCGCGAGGCGCTGCGCACCGACGTCGAGTCGATCAAGGCCACCATCCTGGAAGTCGCCGGCGAGGACCGCGAGCGCCCGGTGCTGCTGCGCGCCGATGCCCGCACCCCGCACCAGGCCGTGGTGACCGCCATGGATGCGCTCGGCCAGCTCGGCTTCCGCCGCGTCTCGATCGCCACCGCGCCCGAGGCCGGCGCCGCGGCGGTGCAGGGCGCCGCGCAGTGAGCAGCGCGGGCGAGCGCACGCCGCCGCAGCGTCCCGCCACGGGGCCCGCCGCCGGTCCGGCCGGGACGACGGCCGACGCCAGCGCTGGCCCGGCCGGCGCCGCCCCGCCCGCGGCCGAAGCGTCGCCGCCCTCCGCCTGGCAGACCTACCGCCGCCTCCTCGGCCACACCGTCAACTACCGCGCCCTGCTGGTCGTGGCGATGATCGGCATGGTGGTCGAGGCCGCCGCCGGCGCGGCCTTCGTCTGGCTGATGGAGCCGCTCACCAACGAGGGCTTCGTCGATCCGCAGCCGCGCATGGCGCTGATCCTGCCGGCCGCGATCATCGGCCTGTTCCTGCTCCGCGGCGCCGCCACCTTCTGCACCGACTACGGCATCGCGCGCGTGGGCCGCAGCGTGGTGCGCGACCTGCGCGAACTGGTGCTCTGCAAGTACCTGCGCCTGCCCAGCAGCCGCTTCGACACCGAAGCCGTGCCGCAGATGGTCAGCCGGCTGAACTTCGACACCGAGCAGGTCACCCAGGCCAGCGCCGACGCGCTGAAGATGATCATCGCCGACGGCCTGACCATCCTGTTCCTGTTCGGCCTGATGCTGTGGACCAGCGTCAAGGTCACGCTGGCGATGATCCTGATCGCGCCGCTGATCGGCGTCGTGGTCTGGTACGTGGGCGGCCGCTACCGGCGCATCAGCCGCGGCATCCAGACCGGCATGGGCGACCTGGCGCACAGCGCCGAGCAGTCGCTGGCCGCGCAGCAGGACGTCAAGGTGCACGGCGCGCAGGGCTTCGAGCAGTCGCGCTATTCCGCGCTGGCCAACCGCGTGCTGGGCCTGAACATGAAGGTCGAGGCCACGCGCGCGACCTCGTCCGCGCTGGTGCAGATCCTGGCCGCGACCGCGCTGGCGGCGATCGTCTGGGTCGCGATCCACGAGTCGCTGGCCGGGCGCCTGAATCCCGGCGAGTTCATCAAGCTGATGACCGCGATGATGGGCATCATCCCGTCGCTGCGCCGGATCACCAACGTGCAGAGCGTGCTTGGCCGCGGCGTGGCCGCCGCCGAGCGCCTGTTCGCGATCCTCGACGACGAGGAGGAGGACGACCGCGGCCGCAATCGCGTCGAGCGCGCGCGTGGCGAGCTGGTGTTCGACGACGTCGGCCTGCGCTACGCCCGCGGCGACGGCAGCGCGCTGGATGGAGTGAGCTTCCGCGCCGCGCCCGGCACGGTGACCGCCATCGTCGGCCGCTCGGGCAGCGGCAAGACCAGCCTGGTGCGCCTGGTGCCGCGCTTCTACGAGCCGACCTCGGGCCGCATCACCCTCGACGGCGTGCCGCTGGCCGACTACCCGCTGGCCGACCTGCGCCGGCAGATCGCGCTCGTGGGGCAGCGCGTGGCGCTGTTCGACGACACCGTGGCCGCGAACATCGCCTACGGCATCGAGGCGCCGCGCGAGTCCATCCGCGCCGCTGCCGAAGCCGCCAACGCCTGGGAGTTCATCGAACGCCTGCCGCAGGGCCTGGATACGCCGATCGGCGAGAACGGCTCGCTGCTCTCGGGCGGCCAGCGCCAGCGCCTGGCGATCGCGCGCGCGATCCTGCGCGACGCGCCGATCCTGATCCTCGACGAGGCCACCGCCGCGCTCGACACCGAGTCCGAGCGCCTGGTGCAGGACGCGCTGCAGCGGCTGATGCCCGACCGCACCACGCTGGTCGTCGCGCACCGGCTGTCGACCATCGAGCACGCCGACCAGGTGCTGGTGTTCGACCAGGGCCGGATGGTGGAGCAAGGCACGCATGCCGAACTGCTCGCGCGCGGCGGCCTGTACGCGCACCTGCACGCGATGCAGTTCCGCGAGGGCGGAGCGCCATGACGCCACAGCGGCTGCCGAAGCCCTCAAGCGCGGGCGCCGCACTGTGAGTCGCCAGGCGCCGAAGTGGTGGTACCAGCCCGGCGCGCGGGTGCCGCTGTGGGCGGCCGCGGTCGCGCCGCTGTACGCCTCGGCGGTCGCGCTGCGCCGGCGCCTGTACCGCATCGGCCTGCTGCGCCGGCAGTCGCTGAAGGTGCCGGTGCTGGTGGTCGGCAACCTGGTGGCCGGCGGCAGCGGCAAGACGCCGCTGACCATCGCCATCGTCGAGCGCCTGCGCGCCGAAGGCTGGACGCCCGGCGTCGCCAGCCGCGGCTACGGCCGCGCCGACGCCTCGAAGGCGCTGTGGGTGGAGCCCGGCACGCCTCCGGCGCAGGCCGGCGACGAACCGGTGCTGATCGCACGCCAGTCGGAGGCCCGCGTGCGCGTCGACCGCGACCGCGTCGCCGCCGCGCGCGCGCTGGCCAGGGCCGGCTGCGACGTCGTGGTCTGCGACGACGGCCTGCAGCACTACGCGCTGGCGCGCGACATCGAGATCGAAGTCATCGACGGCCGCCGCCGCCACGGCAACGGCCGTCCGATCCCCGCCGGCCCGATGCGCGAACCGGCCGCGCGCGGCGAAGGCTGCGACTTCCGCGTGCTCAACGTCGGCAACGACCCCGACCTCGCCGCCGGCTTCGGCGAATGGCCGATGTGGCTGGCGCCCGGCGATGCCGTGCCCCTGGTCGGCGGCCGCCACCTGCCGCTGTCGGCCTTCGCCGGCCGCCGCGTGCACGCCGTGGCCGGCATCGGCGACCCCGAGCGCTTCTTCGGGATGCTGCGCGCGCTGGACATCGCGGTGGTGCCGCACGCGTTCCCGGACCACCACGCCTACGTCGCCGACGACCTGCGCTTCGGCAGCGACCTGCCGGTGCTGATGACCGCCAAGGACGCGGTGAAGTGCGCCGCCTTCGTTACCGACCGGCACTACGCCGTGCCGGTGCAGGCCGAGCTGCCCGAAGCCTTCTGGGTCGCCCTGCTCGCCAGGCTTCCACGCCCGGCCACGCCCCTGTAGCCGCTCCTGCACGAGCGCGGGCACAATCCCGGGATGAGCCATCCCTTCGTCGTCGCCATTCCCGCGCGCCATGCCGCTTCGCGCCTGCCCGGCAAGCCGCTGCGCCTGCTCGCCGGCGAGCCGCTCGTCCTCCACGTCGCCCGCCGCGCGCTCGCCGCCGGCGCCGACGCGGTCTGGGTCGCTGCCGACGACGCGCGCATCGCCGACGCCCTGGCCGGCAGCGGCGTCCGCATCGCCATGACCTCGCCCGACCACGCCTCGGGCAGCGACCGTCTCGCCGAATGCGCCGCCATCGCCGGCTGGCCGGACGACACCGTGGTCGTGAACCTGCAGGGCGACGAGCCCTTCGCGCCGGCCGCCGGCATCCGCGCCGTGGCCGCGGCCCTGGTCGAGTCCGGCGCCGACATGGCGACCCTGGCCACGCCGGTCGAGGACGCCGCCACGCTCGCCGACCCCAACGCGGTGAAGCTGGTGCGGGCCGCCAGCGGCGACGCCCTGTACTTCAGCCGTGCGCCGGTCCCGTGGCCGCGCGACGCCTGGTCCACCGCCGAAGGCCGTGCCCGGCTGCCGGACGGCCACCAGTGGCTGCGCCACATCGGCATCTACGCCTACCGCGCCGGCTTCCTGAAGCGCTTCGCCGCGCTGCCACCGACGCCGCTGGAGCGCACCGAGTCGCTGGAGCAGCTGCGCGCGCTCGAGCACGGCTACCGCATCGCCGTGGCGCTGTCGCCGGAGCCGTTCCCGCCCGGCGTCGATACGCCCGCCGACCTGGAACGCGCGGAGCGGCGCATGGCCGCGCCCGGCGCGCGGGGACAGGCATAATCGGGAGCATGGATGCTGCCGCGCTTGCCCCGGAATTCCCACCCGGCCTGGAATGGTTGAACACCACCGCGCCGCTGCGCATGTCGCAGCTGCTTGGCCGGGTGACCGCGTTCGCCTTCGTCAACGCGGGCTCGGCCTGGTGCAACCAGACCCTGGTCGACCTCGACCACCTGCGCAACCGCCATCCCGACCGGCTGAACGTGGTCGCGGTGAACGTGCCGCGCTTCGACCACGAGCGCGAGCCGCGGCGCGCGGGCAAGCGCCTGGCGCGCCACCGCTTCGACTTCCCGATCGCCCATGACGCCGACTGGGTGCTGTGGCAGCACTACGGGATCGAGGCCTGGCCGACCGTGGTCCTGGTCGACGCCGAGGGCCACGTGCGCGAGCGCTTCGTCGGCGACGGCCAGCTGCGCGCGATCGACGCCGCGGTCAGCCGGATCCAGGCCGAGGGCACGCCGCGCTCGCTCAACGCCGAGCGCATCGAGATGCGCCGCGGCGGCGAGCCGATGCTGCCGCTGCGCTTCCCCACCGGACTGGCGCTGTCGGGCGGCTACCTCTACGTCGCCGACAGCGGCCACCACCGCGTGCTGGAGTGCGACCTCAGCGGACGCGTGCTGCGCCAGTTCGGCAGCGGCGGCTCCGGTTTCATCGACGGCCCGGCGGAGCTGGCGGCGTTCAACCGCCCGCAGGGCCTGTCGATCGAGCGCGACACCCTCTACATCGCCGACGCGGGCAACCACGCCGTGCGCCGCATCCAGCTGCGCAGCGGCGACATCGACACCGTGGTCGGCGCCGGCCGCCCGGGCACGCCCGCCGAGGGCCCGGTGACCGACCCGCGCATGGTCGCGCTCGACCAGCCCCGCGCGGTGGCGGCGTCGCTGGCCACGGGCAGCCTGTACATCGCCACCGCCGGCGACAACCGCGTCTGGCGCTTCGACCTCGGCGCGCCGGGGATCTCGCTGGTCGCGGGCTCGGGCGAGCTCGCGGTGGTCGACGGCACCGGCGCCGCGGCGGCCTTCGCCGAGCCGGTCTCGCTGGCACCGGTGCAGCAGGTGGTCTACGTCTGCGACGCCGCGGGGTCGGCCATCCGCTCGGCCAACGCGCGCAGCGGCCAGGTCGCGACCCTCGTGGGCGCCGACGCCTGGAGCCACGGCAATGCCGATGGCGTCCGCAGGGAGGCGCGCCTGCAGCAGCCGCAGGCCATCGCCCTCGATCCGGGCTCGCCGGTGCTGTGGGTCGCCGACAGCGGCAACGACTGCCTGCGCGCCCTGCGCCTGGGCGGCGGCGAGCTCAGCACCGTGCAGCTGCCGCAGCGCCTGCATGGGCCCTGTGGCCTCGCGGCCGCGGACGGCGCGGTCTGGATCGCCGACACCGATGCCCATGCGGTGCTGCGCTACGACACCCGGGACGGCAGCCTGAAGCACGTTCCGATCGGCGAATGACCGGCGCGGGCGGCCCCGCCGGGCCCACCGGGCCCACCGCTCCGGCCCCGCCTGCCTTCGACGGCAAGGCCTTCGTGCGCGGCCTGAGCACCGCGCCCGGCGTGTACCGCATGTACGGCGCCGACGACGGCGTGCTCTACGTCGGCAAGGCCGGCGCGCTGAAGAAGCGCGTCGCCAGCTACTTCAACGCCAGCCCCAAGAACGCGCGCACCGCGGCGATGCTGTCGCAGGTCGCGCGCATGGAGGTCACGGTCACCCGCACCGAGGCCGAGGCGCTGCTGCTCGAGAACCAGCTGATCAAGTCGCTGAAGCCGCGCTACAACGTGCTGCTGCGCGACGACAAGAGCTACCCCTACCTGCTGCTGACGCGCGAGGACTGGCCGCGCGTGGCCCTGCACCGCGGCCCGCAGTCGGTGCCGGGGCGCTACTACGGCCCGTACCCGGGCGTGCTCGCCGTGCGCGACACCCTCAACCTGCTGCACAAGCTGTTCAAGCTGCGCAGCTGCGAGGACAGCGTCTTCAGGAACCGCACGCGGCCCTGCCTGCAGTACCAGATCGGCCGCTGCAGCGCGCCCTGCGTCGGCCTGGTCGACGCCGACGACTATGCCGCCGCGGTGCGCCGCGTGCGCCTGTTCCTCGAAGGCCACAGCGACGACCTGCTGACCGAACTCGGCGCCGCGATGGAGGCCGCCGCCACCCGCCTCGACTTCGAGGAGGCCGCGCGCCTGCGCGACATCCTGGCCAGCCTGCGCAGCATGCAGGCCCGCCAGTACGTCGATGGCCGCGCCGCCGACCTCGACGTCCTCGCGATCGCCACCCAGGGGCCGCACGCCTGCGTGCTGCTGCTGGCCTTCCGCGACGGCCGCAACTTCGGCACGCGCGCCTTCTTCCCGAAGACCAACGGCGAAGAGGATCCGGCCGAGGTGCTGGAGGCCTTCGTCGCCCAGTACTACACCGCGCACTCGCCGCCGCGCGAGATCGTGCTCGACCGCGCGATCGCCGACGTGGCCGTGCTGGAGGAGGCTTTCGCGCTCAACGCCGGCCACAGGGTCGTGGTCAAGACCAGCGTGCGCGGCGAGCGCGCCGGCTACCTCGACCTCGCGCGCCGCAACGCCGAAAGCTCGCTGGCCGCGCAGCTCGGCAGCCAGGCGGCGCAGGCCGCGCGTGCGGAATCGCTGCGCGAACTGCTGGGCCTGCCCGAGCCGGCGAAGCGCATCGAGTGCTTCGACATCAGCCACACCATGGGCGAGGCCACCGTCGCCTCGCAGGTGGTGTTCGACGCCGAAGGCCCGGTGCGCGGCCAGTACCGCCGCTACAACATCGCCGGCATCGAACCCGGCGACGACTACGCCGCCATGCACCAGGCGCTGACGCGCCGCTTCAAGCGCGCCGCCGGCAATCCCGACGCCGTGCTGCCGGACCTGCTGCTGATCGACGGCGGGGCAGGGCAGGTGGCCCAGGCCAACGCGGTGCTGGCCGAGCTCGGCATCGACGGGGGGATCACGATCGTCGGCGTGGCCAAGGGCGAGGCGCGCAAGCCCGGCGACGAAACCCTGCTGCTGCCCGACGGGCGCGAACTGAAGCCCGGCGCCGCCTCGCCGGGCCTGCAGCTGGTGCAGCAGGTGCGCGACGAGGCGCACCGCTTCGCGATCACCGGCCACCGCGGCCGCAGGCAGAAGGCGCGCAGCACCAGCCGGCTGGAGGACATCCCCGGCATCGGCCCCCGGCGGCGCGCGGCGCTGCTCAAGCATTTCGGCGGACTGGGCGGCCTGCGCGCCGCCGGCGTCGAGGAGATCGCCCGCGTGGAGGGCGTCAACCTCGCCCTCGCCGGACGGATTTACGCCACACTGCACGGGTTGGACGCCCCCGGAACCGCATGAAACTGACGCTCCCCACCTGGCTGACCCTGCTGCGCATCGTCCTGATCCCGGTGCTGGTGCTCACGTTCTACCTGCCCTGGCAGTGGAGCAACTTCGCGTCCGCCGGCGTGTTCGCGCTGGCCGCCGTCACCGACTGGCTCGACGGCTGGATCGCGCGCCGCTACGGCATGAGCTCGGCCTTCGGCGCCTTCCTCGATCCGGTGGCCGACAAGCTGATGGTGGCCACCGCGCTGTTCCTGATCGTGCAGGGGCACCCCACGCCGTGGATGGCCTTCTGGGCGGCGGTGATCGTGGGCCGCGAGATCGCCGTGTCCGCGCTGCGCGAATGGATGGCCGAGCTCGGCCAGCGCGCCACGGTGAAGGTGGCCGCGATCGGCAAGTTCAAGACCGTGGTGCAGATGGTGGCCCTGCTGTGCCTGCTCTACGCCGTGACCCCGGACAAGAACCCGCCCCGGCCCGAGCCGTGGCTCGGTGAGCCGATCTTCCACGTCGGCGACTGGATGCTGGCCGTGGCTGCGCTGCTGACGCTCTGGTCGGCGTTCCTCTACCTGCGCGCCGCCTGGCCCGCACTGAAGGCCGGCGAGCGCCACTGACCAGGAACAAAACCTGTTGCCGCCTGCGCGCGGGCGATGCATAATTTCCCCGTGCCCGACGCCGGCCTCCGGCGACAGACCACGGTAACAAAGTGTTGACAGACACCCAGTTAACCGTACAATGGCGGGCTCAACGCGGGAATAGCTCAGTTGGTAGAGCACGACCTTGCCAAGGTCGGGGTCGCGAGTTCGAGTCTCGTTTCCCGCTCCAGATTTTGACAAGGCCCCGGAAACGGGGTCTTGTCGTATCAGCCCATCGGCCTGATGGCAGAGTGGTCATGCAGAGGACTGCAAATCCTCGTACGCCGGTTCGATTCCGACTCAGGCCTCCAGACGAAAGCCGCCCCTCCGGGGGCGGCTTTTTTCGTTGCGTGCTGGCTGTTGCGGGAGCCGGCACCCCCGCACACAGACGGGCGCATCACTGCCTCTGCACGGCTGACGGCGCGGCGCCTCAGCCGCCTGCGTCGACGTGGTAGCGGTTGCGTCCGGCGCGCTTGGCCACGTACAGCGCGGCGTCGGCGCGGGCCATCAGGCTCGCGGATTCGACCGGCCGGCGCGCGCAGGCGATGCCGATGCTGGTGCCGACCACCAGCGTGGTGCCCTCGGCCTCGATCGGCACCTGCGTCGCCTCCAGCACCTTGCGCGCCACCGTTTCCGCGCCAGCGGGGCCCGGATCCTCCAGCATCAGGACGAACTCGTCGCCGCCCGGGCGCGCCACCAGGTCGGTCACGCGCACGCTCTCGCGCAGGCGGCGCGCGAGCTCGCGCAGCAGGGCATCGCCGGCCGCGTGGCCGAGGCTGTCGTTGACCTGCTTGAAATGATCGACGTCCAGGTACAGCAGCGCCACCGGCGGGCCGCCGCGTCCCAGCCGCGCCAGCGCCTGCGCCAGGCGTTCGTCCAGCTGGCGGCGGTTGGCCAGGCCGGTCAGCGGATCGGTGCGCGACATGCGCTCGAGTTCGCGGCGGCTTTCGGCCAGCGCCTCCTCGGCCTCCTTGCGGCGGGTGATGTCGCGCACGCTCAGCATCACGTCCAGCGCGTTGGCGTCGTCGTCCGCCGGCAGGCAGCGCGCCACCGCCTCCACCCAGACGTAGTGGCCGTCGCGGTGGCGCAGCCGGTAGACGTCGGTGCGCGGATGGCCGGTGTCCAGCACCTCGGCCATGGCCTGCTGCTGCCGCGGGCGGTCGTCGGGATGCATCAGGTCCCAGCGCGAGCCGAGCATCTGCGCGGGCTGCCAGCCCAGCAGTTCGGCCACCGACGGCGAGACGTACAGCCGCTCGCCGTCGGCGCGGATGCGGGCGATGACGTCGTGGGAGTGGTCGGCCAGCATCCGGTAGCGGCGCTCGCTGTCGGCCAGGTGCCGGGTCAGCCGGTTGCGCTCGGCGGTGGCCAGGCACATCGGGATGGTCATCAGGCAGCCGCCGGCCAGGAAGATCTGCAGCAGCGCGATCCGCCCGTGGTCGTCCAGTCCCTCCTGCAGCCACAGCGGGCCGTGGCCCAGGTGGGTGGCGATGCCGCCGACCAGCCCCAGCACGATCACGCCCAGGGCCACGCCGGCGAAATCATGGCGTGTGGCCACCAGCAGCAGCGGTGGGTAGGCGAGGAAGAGCAGCGGCAACGAGGTCAGGAACACGGTCACCGCCACCGCCACCAGCAGCGCCATGGTGGCGACCAGGCTGCCCCGGCGCCCCTTCTCCAGGAACAGTCCGAGGCCGCCGCGCTGCATCACCAGGGTCGTGGTGGCCACGATCACCATGCCCACCACATGGGCGGCGTACCAGCCCAGTAGCGCCATCCGGAAATCCTGCCCGTGCAGCAGGTGCGCCACCGCCGCGGCGGCGGTGCCGGACACCGCGCAGGCCAGCAGGGTGGCCGCGGTGGCCAGGCCGCCCATCGCCATCCAGTCCTTCGGCGCGCGTACGTCGGGGACGTGGCGTCGGACGATGCCCGCAAGCAGCAGCGCTTCCGTGGCGTTGCAGGACGCGATCACCAGGGCATAGCCCGGCGCGTCCCCCACCAGCAGGCGCGCGCCCGCGTCGGCCGCCAGCGTCGCCGCCACGTAGCCAGGCCAGCGGCGCGTGGGCCGCGACAGCAGCCAGCCGGCGAGCAGGCCGCTGCCGATCCAGATGCCCGACAGCTCGCCCGGCCCGCGCGCCAGGGTGAGCGACAGCCACGCGCTGCCCGCGACCAGGATGGCCAGCAGGGGCGCATCGGCCCAGCAGCGACGTGGAGGCGTGGGGGGGCGGGGCATGGGACTCTCGGGACGCGGGCCGGCACTCTATCGGCAATGCCGTGAATGCCAGGGTGGGACAAGCAAGGAGCGCGCCAGAACCTGCCGGAACCGCTCGTCGACATGGTGCCGCGACTTCAAGCTGGTAGAGTCCGCACCTCTCCGGGCTGACATGGAAGCGCCCCGTGTACGACCTCCACTGCCACCTGCTGCCGGCCATCGACGACGGCGCCACCGACCTGGCGATGTCGCTGGAGATGGCGCGCATGGCCGTGGCCGACGGCATCACCGTCACCGCCTGCACCCCGCACATCTATCCCGGCCTGTACGAGAACACCGGTCCGGGCATCCGCGCCGCCATCGCCGCGCTGCAGGCCGAACTCGACGGTGAAGGCATCGCGCTGAAGCTGGTGGAGGGCGCCGACGTGCACCTCGACCAGCACCTCGTGGCGGGCATCCGCGACGGCCGCGTGCCCACGCTCGCCGGATCGCGCTACCTGCTGTTCGAGCCGCCGCACCACGTCGCCCCGCCGCGCCTGGAAGAGACGCTGTTCGAGCTGCTCGCGGCCGGATATGTGCCGGTGATCACACATCCCGAGCGACTCACCTGGGTCGAGCAGCATTACGAGACCTTCGTCGCGCTTTCGCAGCGCGGCTGCTGGATCCAGGTCACCGCCGGCGCGCTGACCGGCCGCTACGGGCGCCGGGCGAAGCACTGGGGCGAGAAATTCGTGGGCGAGGGCCACTGCCACATCCTGGCCACCGACGCCCATCATCCCGAGCGCCGTCCGCCGTTCCTGGCCGAAGCGCGCGAGGCCGCGGCCGCCCTCGTGGGCGCCGAAGAAGCTGATCACATGGTGAAGACGCGGCCTGCCGGCATCGTGGCCAATGCCGCACCGGATACACTGCCCCCCCTGGGCGCGCCGGTTCCGCGCGCCCGCCATCGCGGCCTGCTGGCCCGATTCCTGCGTTCCGCCTGAAGTCCAGCCGCTCCACCGAGGTCCCCCGATGAAACAAGTCAGCCGACTCCTGATCGCGGCCGTGTTCGCTTTGCTGCTTGCGGCCTGTGCCTCGTCGGGCAACCGCAGCGCGGCCCACGGCATCACGCTGCCGCCCCCGGACACCACCGCGGCCTCGGGCGCCTACGAGGGCGCCACCGACTACCGCGTCGGCTCGCAGGACCTGCTCGAGATCAGCGTCTTCGGTGTGTCGGAGCTCACCCACCAGGCGCGCGTCAACTCCAACGGCATGATCAACCTGCCGCTGATCGGCGGCGTCATGGCCGGAGGCCGGACCGTGCCCGAGCTCGAGAAGGAGCTGGGCGAGAAGTACGCCGACGGCTACCTGCAGAACCCGCAGGTCACCGTGTTCGTCAAGGAATACACCAGCCAGCGCGTGACGCTGGAAGGTGCGCTGGAGAAGCCCGGCATCTACCCGCTCACCGGCAAGACCTCGCTGCTGCAGGCGGTGGCGATGGCCGGCGGTACGGACGAATTCGCCGATCTCGAAGGCGTGGTGCTGTTCCGCCACATTGACGGCAAGCGGATGGCCGCCGCCTACGACCTGACCAAGGTACGCCGCGGCGAACTGGAGGATCCGCAGGTCTACGGCGACGACATCATCGTGATCGAGCGTTCGGGCAGCAAGTCCGCGTTCCGCGAGTTCATCCGCTCCGTGCCCGCGCTGGGCCTGTTCCTGGCCCTCTGAGCCACACCGTTACGGACGACGCAAACCGATGCAAGACGACAATCTTCCCGCGCGCCCCGAGGGCGATCCCCAGGACCGGCTGCCGGTCCAGCGTCCCGGGCAGCTCGCCGTCGGCGGTGGCCAGCGCGGGATCTCCCTCGACGTGTTCGAGGACAAGCGCGGCGGCGACGAGGACGAGATCGACCTGCTCGCGTACTGGCGCATCCTGGTCAAGCGCAAGTGGCTGGTGCTGGGCGTGCTCGGCACCGTGGTCGCGCTGGCGCTGATCGCCACGCTGATGATGCCGCCGGTGTATCGCGCCACCGCCACGCTGCAGATCGATCGCGAGTCGGTGCAGATCCTGCAGGTGGAAGGCGTGGGCAATGCCGAAGCCGCGGCCCCGGACTTCCTGACCACCCAGTACGAGCTGCTCAAGAGCCGCGCGCTGGCCGAGCGCGTCGCCAACGAGCTGGCGATCGACGCCGCCACCGTCGAGCGCCTGGACTCCACCACCTGGTGGCAGCGCGCCACCGGCGCGCTGCGGCCGCAACCGGCCAACGCCGCCGACGCCGGAGAGGCGGAAAGCGAGGCCGATGCCATGGCCGACCTTGGCCAAGCCGTCGGCATCGTGCGCAGCGGCCTGACCGTGGAGCCGGTGCGCAATTCGCGCCTGGTGCGGATCCATTTCGACTCCACCCTGCCGGCGTTCTCGGCGCGCGTGGTCAACGCGGTGGCCGACGGCTTCATCGCCCATGCGATCGAGCGCAAGTTCGACGCCTCGTCCTACGCCAGCAAGTACATCGAGGAGCAGCTGGCGCTGGCCAAGGGCCGCCTCGAGGAATCCGAGCGCGCCCTGGTCGCCTTCGCCACCAAGGAGAACATCGTCACCAGCGGCGAGGGCAGCCAGAGCCTGGAAAGCCAGAACCTCGGCGCGCTCAACGCCTCGCTGGCCGCGGCGCAGGACGAGCGCATCCGAGCCCAGGCGGCATGGAGCCAGGTTTCCGGCGGCGGCCAGCTGCCGGCGGGCGCGATCAGCAACTCGATCCTCAACTCGCTTCAGCAGCAGCGCGCGACCCTCAACGCCGAGTACCAGCAGCAGCTCAAGACCTACAAGCCCGAGTATCCGAGCATGCTCGCGCTGAAGGGCCAGATCGACGAGGTCGACCGCCAGATTGCGCAGGAGCGCAACGCCGTGCGCGCCTCGATCAAGGCCGAGTACGACGCCGCGCAGGCGCGCGAGAACATGCTGGTGGCGCAGATCGACGCGCTCCGCGGCCGCACCCTCGACGTCGACAACCGATCGATCGACTACAACATCCTGCGCCGCGAGGTCGACACCAACCGACAGCTCTACGACAGCCTGCTGCAGCGCTACAAGGAGGTCGGCGTGGCGGCGGGCGCCGGCGTCGGCACCAACAACATCTCGATCGTCGACCGCGCCATGGTCCCGACCGGGCGCTTCAAGCCCAACCTTCCGCTCAACCTTGCCATCGGCCTGATGCTGGGCCTGATGCTGGGCGTGCTGGTGGCCTTCGTGCTCGAGTTCCTCGACGACACCCTGAAGGGGCCGGAGGACATCGAGCAGCACCTGCGCATGGCCGTGCTGGGCATCATCCCGCACCTGAAGAAGCAGAGCGTGGCCGATGCCATGGGCGACCCGCGCTCGGCCTTCGCCGAGGCCTACCGCTCGGTGCGCACCGCGCTGCAGTTCTCCACCGATCACGGCGTGCCCAAGGTGCTGCTGGTCACCAGCGCCAGCGCCTCGGAGGGCAAGTCCACCACCGCGACCACGCTGGCGCGCAACTTCGCGCAGCTGGGCAAGCGCGTGCTGCTGATCGAGGCCGACCTGCGCAACCCGTCGCTGCACCGCGTGATGGGCGTGCGCTCGGAGACCGGCCTGTCCAGCCTGCTGGCCGGCGCCGCCAGCGCCAGCCAGGTGATCATGGACACCGACGACGAGCGCCTGAAAGTGGTGCTGGCCGGCCCGCTGCCGCCCAATCCGGCCGAGCTGCTGTCGGGCAGCCGCCTGCTGTCGATGCTGACCGTGGCCGCCGAGAAGTACGACCAGGTGATCATCGACGGCCCGCCGGTGCTGGGCATCGCCGACGCGCCGATCCTGTCGAACGTGGCCGGTGGCACGCTGATGGTGGTGCAGGCCGGCGAAACGCGAATCAAGACCGCGCAGGCCGCGCTCAAGCGCCTGGCCGCCGCGCGCGCCCACGTGCTGGGCGCGATCCTGACCCACTACGACGCCAAGGTCGCCGGCTACGGCTACGACTATTCCTCGTACTACTCCTACGGCACCCAGCCAAGGCTGGCCGGGAAGTAAGGGCGGCGTGGGGGCGCGCACGGGGATGGCGGGGCAGGGCGGGGAGGCGCTGGAGCTGGCGCTGGGCCTGCTGCGCGCGCCCGCCTTGCGCACGTCCCTGCGCACGCGGGCCCTGCCCGAGGGCATCGGCGAAGTGCTGGCGGTCGCATCGGGGTCTTCCGAAGCGGCCCGTGAGGCATCCGCCCGCACCGGCCACCCCGAAGCCGAACTGGTGGAAGCCTCGCGCTTCTACATCCAGCAGGTGCTGCTGGCCGAAGGCGCCGACGCCTACCGCAACCTCGGCGCCGCGCCCGACGCCCCGCAGGCCGTGCTGCGCCAGCACCACCACCTGCTGATGCGCTGGCTGCACCCCGACCGCAGCGAAGGCGCCCAGTGGGACTCCGCGCTGTCGACCCGCGTCAACCAGGCCTGGAACCACCTCCGCACCCCCCACGCCCGCGCCACCTACGACGCCACCACCCCTCCTCCAACCCCGCCATCCGCTCCCCCTGTAGGAGCAGCTACAGCTGCGACTGTCCCCCCCATCCCCTACACCCACCTCCCACCCCCGACCCCCATCCCCACCGGCCCCATCGCCGTCGCCTTCCTCACCATCGCCTGCCTCGCCCTGGCCTGGCTGGCCCTGACCCGCGAAGACCGCCTGGACGCCCTGCGCGACGCCAGCCACGTCCCCGCGCAGGGCATCGACGTGAGCGCCCGCATGGCCGCGCCCCTGCCGCGCGTGCTGGCGGAGGTGGACGTGCGTGCGCCTGCGCCGCGGGAGGCCTTGCAGGCGGCAGTGGCGGCAGTGGCGGCGGAGGAACCGCAGCTGGTGCAGCTGCCGGAAGCCGAAGAGCAGACGCTGATGCAGCTGCGCGAGGCCGAGGAGCAGACGCTGATGCAGCTGCCGGAGGCCGAGCACGGTCGGCTCCAGCCGGCCCCCGTCGCCATCGAATGGAGTGATCGCAGCGGCGCAGCCACAGTCGATCCCAACCCCACCCCTGTAGGAGCAGCTATAGCTGCGACCCGCCCCAAGACCACCGCCCAGGTGGAAGAGGACGGCGTTGGGGAACAGGTCGCAGCTATAGCTGCTCCTACAGGGGCGGGCACGGCGGACCCGGTCCGCCTCTTCCGCGACGCCGAGACGGCGCTCGATAGCGTCACCACCTGGTTCGCCTCCGCGGGCGGCGCCGAGCCCTTCTGGCTCGACCTCCCCGTCAGCATCGAAGCCGCCGCCCTCCGCCAGAACCTCCAGGCCCGCCACCCGCCTGCCGCGCGCAGCCGCATGACCGTCGTCCAGCCCAACTGGACCCTCGGCAGCGGCACCGCCTCGGTATCCGGCGCCTACCGCCTCGGCGGCCGCCGCGGCACCGTCGAAACCGGCGTGCTCAGCGTCCAGCTCGCCCGCCGCGGCGAACACTGGCGCATCGCCCACCTGCACCTGGAGCCCGCGCGATGAGCGCCGTCCGCTGGATCGCCTTCGCCGCCCTGGTCGCCGCCCTCATCGCCACGGGCGTGGCCCTCGTCACCACCCGCCACGACCAGCAGCGCCTGCAGGACGACCTCGCCGCCGCCCGCGCCGCGCTCGAGGCGGGCGACGGCCCGCGCGCCGCCGCCATCGCCCGCGACGTGCTGGCGCGCGAACCCGCCCTGGGTCGCGCCTTCGGCCTCATCGCCCGCGCCGAAGACGGGCAGGGCGGCCCGGACGCGACGCGTGCCCGCTACGAAACCGCCGTGCGCCGCGCCCCGCGCGATCCCCAGGTGCGGGGCTGGCTCGCCACCGACGCGCTGCAGCGGGGCGACTTCGCCGCCGCCGCCGACCAGCTCGATGCGCTGCTCACCGTCGCGCCCGCGCAGCGCAAGCCGCTGCTGGAGCTGATCGCCCAGCTGGCCCAGGACCCCGCGTTCGCCGACGCCCTGGCCACCCACCTCGTGCAGCGCCCGCAGTGGCGCAGCGCGATCCTGCGCGCCACGACCGCCAGCAAGCTGCCCGACGCCGCCGACAACCTGCACGGCGCCCTGCGCGCGCACGGCGCCCTGGACGCCCAGGACACCGCGCGCTGGATCGACGGCATGCTCCGCGACGGCCGCTGGGGCAGCGCCTATGCCCGCTGGGCCAGCGGCCTCGACGGCGCCCCCGCGCGCCTGCCGGTGCCGTGGAACGGCGACTTCGGACGCGCACCGTCCTCGGCCGGGTTCGACTGGCGCGTGCGCCGCGTGCCCGGCGTGCTGTTCGACCGCATCGAAACCGGCGAGGGCCGCCACGCCGCGCGCCTGCGTTTCCTCGGCCGCCCGGTGGCCAACACCGGCCTCGAAGTCCCGCTGCTGCTGGCGCCGGGCGAACACGTGCTGCGCCTGCGCGCGCGCACCGAAGGCCTGCGCTCGGACCAGGGCCTGGAATGGCGGCTGACCTGCAGCGACGGCCGCACCGCCATCGCCAGCGGCGCCCGAGTGCGGGAGGCGCGCGACTGGGTCGCGCTTGAACTCGCCTTCACCGTGCCGGAAGGCGAGGGTTGCGAAGGCCAGTGGCTCCGGCTGGTGAACCCTGCGCCGCGTGGCGTCGCCCAGACCCTGCGCGGCGAAGTGCACTACGCCGATATCCACGTCGGGACGTGAGCTGGCACGGTTATTGCGGTAGAATTCACGCCGTTGACCGGCGAACAAGGACGCTCACCCCCATGCCACTGCGCCAGACCCTGATCGGCTTCGGCCTGACCCTCGCCATCGCGCCCCTGGCCGTACAGGCCCAGGAGCCCGCCGCGGCCCCCATCGGGCTGCAGGTCGATGGCGGATCGGTCCTCGTCAGCACCGGCGGCGAGTTCGTCCAGGCCGTGCCCGGCCAGGTCGTCGCGCCGGGCCACCGCGTGATGGTGGCGGAGGGCGGCAAGGCCTCGCTGGCCTACGGCAACGGCTGCAGCAAGGCGCTGTCCGAGCCGGGCGTCTACACCGTCAGCCCCGATTGCAGCGTGGCCACCACCGGGCGCAATGTCAGCACCGGTACCGTGGTCGCGGGCGTGGTGGGCGGCGTGGCCGTGATCGCCGCCGTCGCGGGCGGCGGCGGCAGCGACGATCCCAGGCCGGTCAGTCGCTGAAGGCTGAACGGGGTACCGTCACGCAATTAGCACATTCGTCTGTTAAAACAGGCACATCCGGCGTGTCGCAGCTTGCATCGGACCCATCGGTCCCGTAATGTTTGTCGCACTGCAGCATCCGCTGGATCCTCACGTCGTCAGGGAAGAAAGCCATGAAGAAGCCCCATCTGTTTGTCCTCGCCCTGGCCGGTGCGCTTTGCACCGCGCCCGCGTTCGCCCAGGACGGTGGCGCCGCCACGCTTCGAGTCGACATCGGCAGCGCCATGGTCAGCAACGGCGGTGAGTTCGTCTCGGCATCCTCGGGCACCCAGGTCACGGCGGGCAGCCGCGTGATGCTGGCCGAAGGCAGCCGCGCCACCCTCGTCTACCCGAACGGCTGCACCCAGCCGCTCTCCAGCGCCGGCGTGTACGGCGTGCCGGCGACCTGCGTCGCCGCTGCCGGCAGCTCCGGTGCCGGCGCCGCCACCGCGGCCACTGGCGTCGACGGCGGCGGAATCGCCATCGTCGCGGGCATTGCCGCGGCCGGTGCCGCGGGCCTGGCCTCGATGGACGATGTCGAATACGTGGAGCCGCCTCCGGTCAGCCGCTGACCACTGGCGGATTGACAGCAGGATCGACGGGACGGGGCCACCCCGTCCCGTTTTTTGTTGAGGCAAGGACACCCGATGCGCGGCGCGGATGCCGACCACCACCACGGCGGGCACACCCATGACCTCCAGTCCCGCGCCGGACTGATGGCGGCGTGCGCGCTGCTGGTGCTGTGCGTGGTGTCGGGGGGCAGTTCGCAGGAATCGGGCGCGGGCGTATTCGCCGCCCAGCTGCTGGCGCTGCCGTTGCTGGGCTGGGCAGGCTGGCGCCTGCTGCACGCCACTCCCCGCGCCGCGAATCCACATCGATATGCATGGCTCGCATTCGCCGGCCTGCTGTTCGCCATTCCCGTCCTCCAGTCCGTCCTGCCGGCCGGGATGGCGGGAGGCGAGGGCCGGACGGCGCTTGCCGCCGACCTGGGCCGGTTCGGCGTCGAAGCGCCGTCGCGCTGGTCGCTGGCGCCCGCGGCCAGCCTGGCCGCGGCCTTCCACCTGCTGCCCGCGCTTGCCATCTTCGCCATGGCCTTGTCGCTGCCTGCTGCCGCGCAGCGCCGCCTGGCGCAGCTGGTCGTCGCGCTGGCCGTTGCCAGCCTGGTGCTGGGCGTCGCCCAGCTCGGCGCACCGCAGGAAAGCGCGCTCAATCCCTATCCGCAGTGGGCGGCGGCGATGAACGGCTTCTTCGCCAATCCCAACCACCAGGCCACCCTGTTGGTGGTGGCGGCCACGCTGGCCTGCGCCCGCCTGGCGATGGTGGTGGGTGCCTGGCGTCCCGGCCGTCCGCACCGCGTGACGCACGGCGTGGTCGCGGCCCTGGTGATGCTGCTGGCGGCGGTGGCGCTTCCGCTCACCGGCTCGCGCGCGGGCGTGGTGCTGCTGATCCTGTCCTGTGCGCTGGTGGTCGCGGCGCACTGGCCGGCCTGGCGCGGCGGCGTGCGCAGCCGCGCGGTGCTGGTGGCGAGCATGGCCATCGCCGCCATCGCGCTGTTCCTCGCGCTCCGCTGGATGCAGGTCGAAGCCATCGACGAGCTGCGCGGCCCGCTGCGCGCGCTCACCGGCGAGATCGCCGCGCGCTACGCGCCCATGGGCGCCGGCATGGGCAGCTACGTGCCCCTGTTCGAGCAGGAGGCGCCGCGCGAGCTGCTGATGGCGAACTACGTCAACCATGCGCACAACGAGTACGCACAGTGGTGGTTTGCCGCCGGCGCGCCCGCCCTGCTGGCGATGGTGCTGGGCAGCATCGCCTTGGCACTGACCTTGCGTATGCTGCTGCGCCAGCCTGCACAGCTGCGCGGACTCGGCGTGACCGCCCTAGTGGCGCTGGGCGCGATCCTGGCGCACTCGTGGGTGGACTACCCGCTGCGCACCCCGGCCATGCTGGCCGTGGCGGCCGCGCTTGCGGGCATCGCGGTGGGGCAGGCCATCCGCGACGACGGCACACATAATGGCGGGAGGCGCCACGCAGGCGCGGCCGCCATCGACAGATCACAAAGGGGTATGACACCGTGACGCAGACGTTCCCGTCCAAAGAAGACACCCGCATCGCCGTCGTGGGCCTGGGCTATGTCGGCCTGCCGCTGGCGGTCGAGTTCGGCAAGCAGTACGACACCGTCGGCTTCGACATCAACACCGCCCGCGTCGCCGAACTGCGCGAAGGGCGCGACAGCACGCTGGAAGTGGAGCCGGAGCTGCTGGCCGAGTCCGCGCGGCTGTCGTTCGCCGACAGCCTGGACGACATCCGCGGCTGCAACGTCTACATCGTCACCGTGCCCACGCCCATTGACAGCGCCCGCCGCCCGGACCTGACGCCGCTGCGCAAGGCCAGCGAATCCCTCGGCCAGGTGCTGGCCAAAGGTGACACCGTGGTCTACGAGAGTACCGTCTACCCCGGCTGCACCGAGGAAGTGTGCGTGCCGATCCTGGAGCGCGTGAGCGGGCTGAAGTTCAACCAGGACTTCTTCGTCGGCTACAGCCCGGAGCGCATCAACCCGGGCGACAAGGAGCACCGCGTCACCACCATCCTCAAGGTGACCAGCGGCAGCACGCCTGCGGCCGCGAACTTCGTAGACGCGCTGTACGCCAGCATCATCACCGCCGGGACCCACAAAGCCAGCAGCATCAAGGTGGCCGAGGCCGCCAAGGTGATCGAGAACACCCAGCGCGACCTCAATATCGCGCTGGTGAACGACCTGGCGATGCTGTTCAACAAGCTCGGCATCGACACGCTGGAAGTGCTGGAAGCCGCCGGCACCAAGTGGAACTTCCTGCCGTTCCGCCCGGGCCTGGTGGGCGGGCACTGCATCAGCGTGGATCCGTACTACCTGACCCACAAGGCGCAGGAAGTGGGGCACCACCCGGACGTGATCCTGGCCGGCCGCCGCACCAACGACGGCATGGGCCAGTACGTGGCCAACGAGGTCATCCGGCTGATGGTGCGCAACGGTATCAACCCCGTGCGTGCGCGCATCCTGATCTTGGGGCTGGCGTTCAAGGAGAACTGCCCGGACCTGCGGAATACTCGCGTGGTGGACATCATTGGCGCGCTGCAGGGTTACAACGCGCGCGTGGATGTGTGCGACCCGTGGGTGGATGCGGGCGAGGCGAAGCACGAGTACGGGCTGAGCCTGTGCGCGCCGGGCGAGGGCGAGTACGACGCCATCATCGTGGCGGTGGGGCACGAGGAGTTCCGGAAGCTGGGCGCGGCGGGGATCCGCGCGCATGGCAAGCCGGGGGCGGTGCTGTATGACGTGAAGTATGTGTTGCCGCGGGAAGCGGTGGACGGGCGGTTGTAGGGACATTTCGATCGTGCATGATCTGCCAGACCAGCGGCGCCTCACGTCGCGTCCGTCGATGTCGATCTGCGGCAAGTTTTTGGCGCGCTTGTCAGGATCGGGTGCTTCCAGGAAGGTGTTCAAGGCGAGCGCTGCCGCACTGGTGGTGAAGTGCGCAGGCCTTGGTATCAGCTTTGCCCTGACACTGGTTCTGACCCGCGCTCTTGGTGTTACGGGCTTTGGTGCGTACTCGTTGGCTATCAGCTGGGTGTTGTTGTTCGCGGTTCCGGTGCAAGCCGGCCTCGTCGGTGTCGTGGTGAGGGAAACTGCCGGCTACAAGGCGGTGGGCGACTGGTCATCCGCAAAAGGTCTGTTGCTGCTAGGCAATGTCACCTGCTTCATTGTGTCGGTGTCGTCTGCGTCAGTCTTCGCTCTGTACTGGACGCAAGTTGAGGTCTCACAGTCGGGCCTCAGTAGCGAGATCCTGATCTGGATTGCCCTGTTGGTTCCGGTCTACTGCCTGTCCGCGTTGCGGTCAGCAGTTTTGCGCGGTCTGGGGCGAGTCACCGAAGGGCTGGCCCCCGAGCAGGTGCTGAGGCCAGCGATGCAGCTTGCCGTGATCATCTTCATCGTTTCCTTCCTTGATAAAGGGCTGGATCCGGAAACCGCACTAAGGGCCCATTTCATTGCAGCCGTGACAACGTTCGTCGTCGGAGTGGCGCTCCTTCTCAGGGCGACACCTTCCGAAATCAGGGGGGCGACGCCTGCCTATCATGCTTGGAAGTGGTTGAAGCCAATGCTGGCATTCGCACTTGTGTCCGGGTTTGGCAGCATCCTGCAGAGTCTGGTAACCGTCATACTCGCGGCGAGTGCTTCGACACAGGATGTCGGGCTGCTCAAGGCGAGCCAGCAGCTAGCCATGTTGTCCGGCTTGGTGGTTCTAGCTGTCAACTCTGCGGCAGCGCCTCATGTCGCGAGTTTGCTTCGTCTGGGTGAGCTCCAGGAGCTGGCGCGCCTGCTTCGCCGATTCGCCAGGATCATGTTCATTGGAACCTTGGTCCCTGCCGTGGTCCTCATGATCTGGGGCGGTGAAGTGCTCTCCTTCCTGTTCGGCGAGGATTTTGCTAAGGGCGGCACGACACTGCTGGTGACTACAGTCGGTCAGGTACTCCTTTCAACCCTTGGTCTCGTCGGCTTGACGCTGAACATGGCGGGATTCGAGCGCGATACCCTCGCTTGTTGCGTGATCGCGATGGTCATCGCCATCGCCAGTGCATTTCCCTTGACGACGGAATTTGGCGCGGTTGGTGCGGCGTTGGCAATCGTTATCGGGCAGTTCGTCATGCAAGGACTGCTGTTAAGGCGGCTGAAGAGCCGTGTCGGCATCTCGTCCTCGGTTCTTCCTGGAGCGCGCCATGGTGAATGATCCCATTGATTCCCTTGTTGTATTCAGGGTGGGCGGTAGGGAATTCTTGTCGAGATTCTTTCGGAAGTGGGTGACCAAGGCACTTACGCGCAGGCGTAACTCGTTGAACAGTCACAAAATCGCCTGTATCCCAGGGGATGACATCGGAGATAATCTGATCGCGCATGGCTGGTACGAGGACATGTTGCTGCGCGCCATCTTCGATGGTCTCTTGAGGAACGAGCGCGACCAATTCCTCGCCGGTGTGGCCCTCGACGTTGGCGCAAACATCGGGAACCACTCGATCTGGTTCTCAAAGCTGTTCGCCCGGGTCGTCGCTTTCGAGCCGAACCCGATCTGCTGGCGGATCCTGGAAGCGAACCTGTTGCTAAATGACATCTCGACCGTCGTGTTGGTGCGGTCGGGGTTAAGTGATCAGAATGCGCGCGCCAGTTTCTACATGAACGGCGAAGGGAACATCGGGAATTCCGGCGTTAACGCCGATCTCGTAAAGAATGCCAGCACAAAGTTTGAGGTTGATCTGGTGGTCGGCGACGTCGCTCTGAACCAGGACGTCTTGGGGAGCCTCCCGGTCAGGCTCCTGAAGATCGACGTCGAAGGACACGAGATCTCCGTGCTCAAGGGGTTGTCCGGGGTCCTTCGCGAGCATCATCCAATCGTACTGTTCGAATCCCACGGGGCTACCGGTGCGACGGGGAGCGACGAAGTGGTTCGTTTCCTGAAGGAGCACGGGTTTGGGCACTTCTACGTGATTGAACGGGATCGCCCTCAACTCGCCAGCAAGCTTCTGCGGGGCATCCGAAGGGCATTCAAGGGCGAGAGGCTGATCGCGCGGAGCGTGGCGCGTCCCGAGGACCGACCGCATGGGCTGGTGATCGCCAGCTGCAGAAACTTGATTGCAACGGGGGATCAGGATCGCAAGGAAGTGACGCTATGAGCCAGGTGCAATCTCAGAAGGTGGCAGAAGATTTCGTGATTCGGGAGCTTGACCGCAGCGACGACGTCATCGAAGCAGTGTTCGCGATCTGCTCTGGGGCCTTCACCAATGTTTCCTTGGATAAGCTGCGTTCTAACTGGTTGAGAAGCCATCCCGGTTCGACTTTCCTGGGAGCCTTTCATGATGGAAAGCTCGCTGCCGTGAATGGCTTCCTTGCCCATCCCATCATGATCAAGGGCACGCCTTCTTTCGCCTTCCAGTCATGCTGGAGCGCGACAAAGCCCGATTATCGCGGGAAAGGCCTGTTCACCAGGATCATAAACGAAGCCAAGTTGCTGCTCGCTGGGCGATGCGCATTCCTCTGTGGGTTCCCGAATGCGGTTTCTGGGCCAATCTTCAGCGGGAAACTCGGATTTCACTCAGTGCCCATGGTCCGCAACTTGATCTGGGTTCGCGGCACGGAACAGGCGCTGCAGGCACAGATCGACATCGGTCGCTGGTTCGCTGGTCTGGAGAACGACAACCTCATTAGGTTTGACCAGTATGCAATCTCGGACTGGAAGCTTGCCGAGGGCGGAGGTCACGTCGCGGTGGAGCACAATACGAACTTCATCTGGGGCAGAGTGGGCGTGCGCCGCATCGCGGGCGTAAAGTTCAAGGTTCTCCTTGCAGGAGGAGTTGAACTGAACAAGCCCCAGCTTTTTGGACGGCTGATGCAAGAGGTGAGGAAGGCGTCTGGAGTTTCCATTGTCCGCTTTGTGTCTGCCAGCGGAAGCCTAGTCGATGAAGCATCCCGTTGGACGCGCCATGGCGACAGGACAGAACCGTTCATCTTCTTCCCGGTTGACAGCGAAATTGACGGGCTGGACTTTGACGCCCATACCGGCATGAAGGATGTTTATTGATGCTGTCCCATGTCGTCGATTCTGTTCTTTTGGCCGCAGCCGGCGCCGGTATCCAGCCGCTTCTCGGCGTCGGGTTCGTGCCGGTGTTGCATGTCGAACGTCTACAGGATGACGACAGCTTTGCCCGCGTTCTGGAATTCTGCCGCACCTACGAGGTGATGACGTCGCGCAGGGCGATCTCGACTGTCATTACGCCGCTTGCGCCAATCCTGGCCAATGAGCTCCTGAGCGTTGGGTTCTCCCATCAGGCGTATATGGGCCGCATCGCGGCCGTCGCAGAACACTCGGACATTGGCCTCCATGGCCACTTTCTCAGATGTCCCGTCGAGTCGCGGCGCCCGGTGCACAACTACTGGAGCGATTCCGGGCTTGTCGCAAAGCAGATGCGCGAAGAAAGCAGCTGGCTCGAGACACACGGACTGATGCGGACACGGGTTTACTCAGGTGGGTGGTGGCATCTGAACAGATCCGTCGTCGCTGCGCTCGTAGCGAACGGGTTCGAATTCGACTTCACTCCGTCGGTAGGAAGGTACAACGACAGTCCAACGGCACGTTTTCATAGACGTGGTAGCCCGAACCCCGCGTTGTTCGAGATGGCTCCTGGGTTGCACGGTGCCTGGGCGGTGTCTGGAATCTGTGGATCCCCACGGATTTCTGCCGTGCCCCGCAGAACTTTGGCAGCATTCGGGGGGGGCGTGCGAGGGGCGGGACGAGTGGTGACACTGTACAGCCATGATTGGGACATGGACGTGCCGTCCGCGGTTCGAACGCTCCAGGACCTTCAGTCGCACGGAGCCCATTTCCTGTCCCTCGGTGAACTGGCTTCGATGCGTGCTGTGGGCTCAACCACCAAGGAGCGGTGACGTGATCGCGGGAGGAGGAACGACGCGGCCTCTGCGAATCGCAGTGGTCCTCCCCGATCTCCGGCCCGGGGGGGCGGAAAAGTTGCATGTGCTCCTGGCTGCCGAGTGGTTGCGGTTGGGTTTCTCGGTCAATTTCGTACTGCGGCAGAGGCGGGGCGCGCTTCTGGACCAACTGCCACAAGGGGCTGGCGTTGTGGACCTGAGGGCGCGTCGCGTAAGGAACGCAGTTCCGGCGCTGGCGAGCTATTTGCGAAGTAACCCGCCAGACGTGCTCCTGGTCGCAATGTGGCCGCTCACGACGGCGGCGGTCCTCGCTGGATGGCTGGCGCGATATCGAGGACGCCTTGTCGTCAGCGATCATTCGCCGCTCTCACTGGCGTACGCGGGGCGAGGCTGGTGGCATCGTCTGTTCCTCAGGAGCAGCATCCGCCTTGCGTACGCAAGAGCCGATGTGCGCATCGCCGTGACCTCCGGCGTCGCCGACGATCTGGCAACCCTTTCCGGCCTGGACAGGCGTCTGTTCCGGGTGATCCACAACCCTGTAGCTGGGGAGGGGGCAGGGTCGCGCAACCTGGAGCTGCCGGCGCTTCTCAGGCCAAGATGCGGGCCGGTCATCCTGACCGTCGGGACGCTTAAGAAGGTCAAGCGTCAGGATCTGATCATCAGTGCCTTCGCTCGCATCAAGCCGTCATTCAACGCCACGTTGTGCATCGTGGGTGATGGCCCCGAACGGAATCGCCTGGTTTCACAAGCCGCCTCCGCTGGCCTGGGAGGACGCGTGGTGTTTCCGGGCCACGTTTCCGACCCGGCGCCGTGGTACGCGCATGCCGACGTCTTCGTTCTGGCTTCGAGCTACGAAGGGTTCGGGAATGTCCTTGTCGAGGCTATGGCTCACGGCCTCGCGATCGTCAGTACGGATTGCCCCGTCGGGCCGCGGGAAGTCTTAGCCGGTGGGCGCTACGGGCGACTAGTCCCAATCGACGATGCAGGAGCGCTCGCGAACGCCATCGAGGAGGTACTGGAAGCGCCGCCGGACCCAGGGCCGGGAAGGGAGTGGGCCCGAACGTTTGCACCGGACGCGGTGTCCATGCATTACGTTTCGGCAATGATCAACACCAACTTGCAGCTTGCTGGGGAAGATTCTTGATAGCTCAAGCTGGAACCGCGACGCCGTTTCCCCCGTCGGCAACGTCCCTGGTCCGAACCTTCCACGGCATGAACTTCATGCGTGGTATCGCGGCAATCGCTGTCGTCGTCTTTCATGGGGATATGCTCTTTGGCCGCCAACTTGTTGAGTCGGGATACTGGTTGATGCGTGGCATAGTAGAGAAGCTTGGTCCGGAAGCTACTTTTGTTTGCGGCGTCGCTCTTGTTTTAGTTCTTCCAGTCGCATGCGTGGTTGCCGAGAGGAAGTTCGATCTTCCCCTCAGGCGTAGAATCGGTCGCTGGATTACGGGCCGGGCCGGGTGATGCTGTCATGAGCGTTGGCGTTCTTCTCATTTCATATACCGGCCTGCTGGAGCCGCTTGGTCAGTCGCAGGTACTTGCTTACCAGGAGAACCTAGCCTCCGAAAGACCGGTGCATATCCTCAGTTTCGAACGCCCCATCGACCTTGCCGATCGAGCGAAGGTAGAGGCCGTTCGGCGCCGTATACGTGCAGCTGGCATCCACTGGCATTGCCTCCGCTACCACAAGCGGCCGTCGACGCTGGCCACGCTTTGGGACATCGGCTGGGGCGCGGCATTGGGCATTCGGTTAGCCAGGCGTCACGGCCTCGGCATCGTGCATGCGCGCAGCTACGTCGCTGGGATCATGGCGTTGCTTGTCAAAAAGGCGGTTGGTGTTCGTTTTCTGTTCGATATGCGTGGCTTCTGGGTCGATGAGCGAGTTGACGGTGGGTTGTGGCCTCGGAATGGCCGGATGTATCGCGTTGCGAAGTGGTTCGAGCGCAAGCTGCTTATCGACGCCGACCACGTTGTGTCCCTGACACATGCTGGGGTGACTGAGATGGCCGGGTTCGATTACCTGCAGGACCGCGCACCGCCCATGTCCGTCATTCCCACCTGTGCGGACCTAGCGCGCTTCAGTCCGGTAGCAGACAGCAAGGACGAGCCGTTCACCCTCGGCTACGTGGGATCCGCCGGCACTTGGTATCTGTTCGACGCGGCCGTTGCTGCTTTCGGGGTGGTGCGGCGGCTTCGTCCGGATGCACGGTTCCTTATCATCAATCGGGATGCGCACGCCTATATCCGGGAGCGGCTCGACGCTGCCAGAGTTCCGGAGGACGCTGTCGAGCTGATGCAGGCATCCCACACGGAAGTGCCTGCACAGATGCGGCGGATGCATGCCGGGGTGTTCTTCATCAAACCGGTGTTCTCCAAGCAGGCGTCCGCGCCCACCAAGCTTGCCGAGTTCCTCGGCTGCGGGATCCCCTGCCTCTCGAATACGGGGGTCGGAGACATGGCTCAGGTTCTCGTAGGTGACCGGGTCGGAGTCGCCGTGGATGCTATGGACCCCGCAGGACTGGAGTCCGGCGTATCGGCGTTGCTGGATCTGTGCGGCGAGCAAGACGTGGCCGAGCGGTGCGTCGCCAGTGCGCGCCGGCATTTTTCCCTGGACGAGGGCGTGAAGCGCTATCGAACGATCTACGAGGCGATGGCAAGTGGTTGATCCGGCATCCCTCCGCGTACTGTTCCTCACCCGATACCCGATCGCCGGAGCTTCCAGTCGTTACCGGGTGCATCAGTACCTGGCGTATCTCGAGGAGTTCGGGGTCCAGTGCGAGGTGCAGTCGTTCATGGATGATGCGTTGTATGCGTTGAGCTTCTCCCCCGGTCGAACAGGGAACAAGCTCGTGCGGACCTTCGTCGCCGTGCTCCGCCGATTGTGGGTGCTGCGCCGGCACCGACGATACGATGCGATCTATATGCAGCGTGAGTTGCTTCCGTTCGGTCCCCCTTGGCTCGAACGCTGGCTGAAACGTTCTGGCGCACGGCTAGTCTTCGACTACGACGACGCGCTGTTCATCGCCAAACCCAGCCGCTACAACCCGCTGGCAAGCCTCTTTAGGGCGCCGGGTAAAGTTCGCGATCTGTTCCAGTTGGTTGACCTGGTGGTTGCCGGCAACAACTGGTTGCGGGACCAAGCGGTCGCGCATGGCGCGACAGCAGTCACGCTGGAGGTGGCCGAGGATGCCAGCCGCTTCAGTGGGCCGACAACCAAAGCACCGGGCGAGCAGATTGTGATTGGCTGGCTGGGCTCTACTTCCACCGTTAAATACCTGCGGCTCATTGAGCCGGTGCTGCAGGACGTCGCCCGTCGCTACCCGCACGTAAGATTCGAGTTGATGGGCGGTGGGGACTTCGCAATGAAAGGCGTGCCCTGGACCCTCCTGCCCTGGTCGTTGGGCGGCGAGGTCGAGGCGCTCGATCGTTGGGACATCGGACTCATGCCTCTTCCAGAGGAGGACTGGGCGAAGGGTAAATCCGGCGGTAAGGCGCGTACCTACATGGCGGCCGGCGTGGTTCCGGTATGCACAGGCATCGGCTACAACTTGGAGCTCATCCACCACGGGGCGACCGGACTGTTGTGCCGGACACCCGATGACTGGGCCTCTGCCTTGGCGCTGCTCGTCGATCAGCCCGCGGAACGCGCCGCTATGGCAGTCGCGGCACGCCGCGTGGTGCAGGAGCGGTTCGCGCCCCGTGTCATCGCTGGTCAGATGTCCACATTGCTGAGGACGGTCGTCACGGATGGGCGGTTCGGTAAGGGAAGCGCCTGATGCACGTCTACTTGTTGGTCTACCTACTGGCCGCCGGATCTGCCTTCCTCGTCCGATCACCTCGGCGGAGTTGGCACCTGGCGATCCTGACCGGTGTTTTCCTTGCGCTATTTATCGGTACTCGGCATGAGGTCGGCTGCGACTTTACTGCCTACGCCGCGCGCTACGAGTCTCTGTATCCCGCTACTGTTGGCTGGCTTCAGGGTTTGCAGATGGGGGAGGGCGGCTTTCACATCATCAATATCCTGTCGCGGGACTTGGGCTGGGGGTTCCGTGGCGTGGTGATGCTTTGTGCGATCCTGTACGCGTGGGGGCTGGTCCGTTTTTCGCGATTGGCCCCGAGGCCGATGGCATTTGTGGCGATCGCCATCCCCATCCTCGTGGTGCAGCTGGGTATGTCGGGCATGCGGCAGGCCACTGCAACGGCCCTATTGATGCTCGCCTACGTTGCATTCACCCAGCGTCGGCAGTGGCTCACCGCTGGCTGGATTGGGCTGGCGTTCCTGTTCCATGAATCCGCCATCGCGTTCCTGCCCATGGCTCTTCTTGCACGTCGACAAATCTCGGCTAAGTACTTGGTAGTGGGCGTGATCCTGCTTGCGCCGCTGGCTGGCATGCTGTTGGGCGAGCGGCTCGATGTCTACAGCGCCCGTTACGTGGACCAGATCTATGGAGAGAACTCCGCTGGTGGCGCATGGATTCGCTACGCGATCGCGGCAACTCCCCTTTTTCTGTGCTGGTGGAAGCGAGGGAAGGTGCAAGCGGCGTTCCCCACGCTTTATCCGCTCTTGTGGATTTTCATGCTGATCACGATGGCACTGGTCTTGGTTGGTGGCGTCTCGAGTGTCGCCTTGCACCGCCTGACTTTCTACGTGCTTCCGGTAAGCCTATTGGCCCTGCTGTGCGTGGTGGAGTGCGCGTTCGCGCCCACCAGTCGGCGGCTTGCGTGGGGGATCCCCTTTGCGATGTATGGGCTCTATATCGTGTCCTGGTTCACGATGTCGCGCCACGGGACGAGTTGCTATATCCCCTATCAGAGCTGGTTGCTGCAATGAGCGTATCGATCGATGTTGTAGTGCTTGGCAGTTCTCCGACAGGGCTCTACGCGGTGCGCGAAGCGTCGCGGGCAGGACTTCGGGTTGGGGTGCTGGATACTGCCCCTGGATGTGCTTTCAGCTCTAGGTTCGTGTCCATTCGACATGTGCTTGGAACCGATGGGCTCGTTGACTGGTTGCGCGCGAATGCGAGAGATGGCCGTCGACCATTGCTTATTCCCACCAGTGATCAGTGGATCGAGAGGGTGATGCTAGCCGCTCCCCATATCGCTGAACATGCGCAGTTCTTCTCTGCCTACACCGGACTGGCTGAGTCGCTTCTTGACAAGCAGCGTTTCAATGCGTTGTGCCACCAGCACGGCGTCGATACACCTGGTGTTTGGCAGGCGGACGGTCGAGAATCCCTTCGCGCTTTGGGTGATGCGATTCCCTTTCCCTGCATTCTCAAACCGGCGCTTATCCACCGGGCGCGCCATTACTTGCAAGGCAAGAAGGTACTGCTGGCGAGAACTCGCGGGGAGTTTTTCTCTCACGTTGATGCTATGCCGGAGGAGTTAGGCGGATGGTTGGTGCAGGAGATCATCCCCGGTGCGGAATCTGAGATCACGTTGTTCGGAGGATACATCGCGCGTGACGGGGAGCCGCGGCAGGTTTTCACTGGGAGGAAGCTGCGGCAGTACCCTTCGGGCTTTGGCTCTGCCTCGCTCGTGACTAGCCAGCCTTGTCGTGAAACCTTAGATCTCACCCTGCGGTTTCTGGACAGGATTGGGTTCCATGGCATCTGCGGTGCTGAGTACAAGCGCGACCCGCGCGATGGGCGCCTCAAGATGATCGAGATCAATCCGCGGCCAACCCTGTGGTTCCAGATCACGCATGATGCCGGCTGCAGGATCATCGAGGCTGCCTTGCGGGATATGACCGACCAGCCCGTTCTGAACGAGTCAGAACCCAGCCAAGACGTTCTTTGGCGCTATCTCTTCAAGGATGTTGCGTCATCGGGGTTCTATCGGCGGACCCGGAATTTCATCTTCCCTTCGCCGGACATCTCGAGTGCAGGCGCGGCGGGAAAGCGTAGCTGGCCGGTGTTCCAGGCCCGGGATCCCGTTCCTGCACTGGTGGAACCATTCGGGTTCGTGCGCAAGGCTCTGGAGCGCTGGGCATGAGACTTTTGATCGTCAATGCTGACGACTTCGGGCTAAACGCGGCGGCCAATGCCGGCATCATCGAGTGTTTCCGAGCCGGTAGCGTTTCCAGCACGACCCTGATGGCCAACACGCCCGGGTTCGCGGAGGCGGTAACGCTCGCAAAGGCCAATCCAGGGTTGGGCGTCGGCCTGCATTTCAACCTCACATGGGGCAAGCCGCTCCTCGGCCTCCCTGCCGTTCTCACGCTCGTCGACTCGGCCGGGAACTTTCGCGACCGCGGTCGACTTGGACGACAGGCATTGGCCGGGCGGTTGCCGCAGGACGCCGTTGAGCAGGAGTTGGAGGCACAGTTTCAGCGTCTCCGTTCACACGGCTTGCGCGTCACTCATGTGGATAGCCATCAACACGTGCACGCGTTTAGCCCGGTCTTCTCGGCCGTGGCTAAGCTTTGCGCACGCGAGCGGATCCCGATGCGCGTGCCATGGGTTGCATCTGGCCAAGCTGGCAGCTTGGCAAGACGGGCACGCCGTGCCGTGCTTGGCGCTGCCTTAGGGACATCCGTGCGGCGTTGGCGCGGTCGAGTACGCTGGAATGACGGGTTAGGGAGTGTGTTCGATCTCGGAGGCGCAGGCGGCCATCTTTCCATCGCGAATTACAGAGAGATCCTGAAGAACGCGCCGCCTGGTGTTTTTGAGCTTATGGTCCACCCGGTCACGAGCGCTGCAGCAATGGAGGGGTATACGAGGGTCGGGGCGGTCGGTGAGGCGGAGTATCGGTGGCTTCGCCGTGGGGAACTGGGTGAGCTTGCGCGGTCACTCGGTTTTCGTATCGGAAGCTACGACGACCTGCCCGCATGAAGCTCGTCCTCTTCGCCAACACCGACTGGTACCTCTACAACTTCCGCCGCTCACTCGCCCTGGCGCTGCAGCAGCGTGGACACGACCTGCTGCTGATCTCACCCCCCGGCCCCTATGGCGAGAAGCTGCGCGCGCTCGGCTTGCGCTGGGAACCGGTTCCGATGAACCGTCGCAGCCTCAACCCCCTGCGCGAAGTCAGGCTCTTGGCGTGGCTGGTGTCGCTGTTCCGCAAAGAGCGCCCAGCGCTGGTCCACGGCTTCACCATCAAGTGCGCCGTATACGGCGCGCTTGCCGCGCGGCTGGCGGGTGTGGCGGGCCGCGTCAACGCGGTGGCCGGCATGGGGTACGTCTTCATCAGCGATTCGCCCAAGGCCCGGCTGCTGCGCCCCGTCGTGCGCGCGCTGCTGCGGCTGGCCCTCGGCGGACAAGGTGCGCGGCTCGTCCTGCAGAACCCGGACGACGTTGCACTGTTCGCGCAGGCGGGTCTGGTGGATCCTGCACAGGTGCGCCTGATCGCGGGTTCCGGGGTGGATTGCGGGCGCTTCCTGGTGCGTCCGTCGGCGCCGGCCGGCCGGCCGCTGCGCGTCCTGCTCGCCGCGCGCCTGCTGTGGGACAAGGGACTGGCCGAGTACATCGCCGCCGCCCGCCGCCTGCGGGACGAGGGCAGGACGATTGAGTTCCTGCTGGCCGGCGATCCGGATCCCGGCAACCCCGCCGCCGTGCCCGAGACCACGGTGCGCGAGTGGGTGGCCGATGGCACCGTCGAGTGGCTCGGGCACGTGGACGACATGCCCGCGCTGTTCGCGTCCGTCGACATGGTGGTGCTGCCGAGCTACCGCGAGGGCCTGCCCAAGGGCCTCATCGAGGCCGCGGCCTGCGCGCTGCCGCTGGTCACCACCGACGTGCCCGGGTGCCGCCACGTCGTGACCGACGGCGTCGACGGGCTGCTGGTGCCCGCGCGCGATGCGGATGCGCTGGCGCGGGCGATCGCGCGCCTGCAGGACGATCCGGAGCTTGCGACCCGCCTCGGCAAGGCCGCGCGCGCCAAGGCGCTGGCGGAATTCGACGAGAAGATTGTGATCGAACGCACCCTTGCCGTGTACCGCGAGCTGCTGCCCGCGTCATGACCGGGGCCGACCTGCTGCTGGCCGTGCTGGCGCTCGGCGTCGCGATCCTCCTGGGACGTGGCAGCCACCCGCTGGTCGCGGCCCTGCTGGTGGCATCCGCGCTGGCGGTCTCCGCGGTGCTGTTCCTGCCGACGGCCATGCTCGCGGGCCTGGTCGGCATGGAGCGCGTCCACGGGTGGTACGACCTCACGCGCGCGACGCCGCTCGATCCGCCGGAGTGGGTCCATCTGATCGTTTTCGGCTGGCTCGGGTTCCTGCTGTGGCTGGCCCGCCGGGACATCCGCAACTGGCGCGGGGTGGCGCTGGTCGCCGCGCTCGGCGTCGCCGCGGAGCTGTCGCAATGGCTGACCGACGGGCGCCAGCCCAAGGTCGAGGACGCGGCGCTGAATGTGCTGGGCGGGCTGGTGGGCGTCTTGCTCGGGTCGGTGTGCTGCGTGGTTGCGGCGAGGGCGCGCCGCGCGAGTGAGGGGAAGGGCGGGTAAGGGGGAAAGCTGGCGCGAGAATTGCTTAAGATGGCTGCGTCGGACCCACGGATGATGCACGGCTTTCAATGACCAGGCGCCCGCTTCTCAACAAGCGCATCGAACAGCTTGAAGACATGGTGCGGAACGTCGACGAAGGGACCCATCCGTGGTCCCTCGACCAGATTGCCGCCGAACTGCGGTACCGGCGGGTGCCGAGAGCCCAGACGCTCGCACGCAAGGTCGAGCGCCTGCAGAAGCGGGCCAAGGGCGGCACCCTCGTGGCAAACACCCCGCCGGATGCAGCATTGGAGCCGGCCCCGGGGATACCGGCGACCGGAATGGAAGACGTGATCGAACCGGCGGAAGCGTCGGCTGAACAGGGGGACCCCATGATCGTGACGCGGTTGCGCGAGCTGCTGGACTTCGTCAAGCAGACGGCTTTGCTGCGTGGACAGCCTCCACGCACCATCGAGCAGCACGACGATTTCCGGCGCTATGCGGGCGAACTGTCGGGTCTCCCGGGCATCAGCTTTCCTGCGCGAGACGGCGACCACGACGAGGTGTGGATCCGCGTCGAGCGCCTCCGGGAGACCGAACCCCCACCGCCAAGCGACCGGTTGTTGCGGGCAGTCATCGCGCAGTCGACCAATCCGGCAGCAGTTCCGGTACTGCAGAAGCGCCTGTCGAAGGAACGCGCTGTCGAGCTGGGCCTGACACTGCCGGAGCCGGGACAAGACGCGCCAACCGACTTCTTCACGCTGGACGCGCTTGGAATCAGGGAAGAGGCGGACATCCAGTTGGCGGCCTATCTCCGCGGCACCTGGCAGCCGTGGGCGGCGGAGGAGAAGACCCGGCGCCGGAGCATTGCTCTGTACGCGGACCTGTTCGCGTTGCACCAGAAGCTGCAAGGCAACATTGTCGAATCCGAGCTGGAGCTGGTGATGGGCATCGGCGTGGCGGTCTGGGACTGCCCTGGCGGGCCCATTCGCTATCCGCTGATCACCAAGCTGGCCGAGCTTTCGGTGGATGGGGACGACCACGCGATCAGTGTTCGGCCTCGCCTGCTCGAGGCCCGGGTGGAGCTCGATCTCTACCGGGTGATGGAGTTGCCGCGGGTGGCCGATGTAGCCCGGAGCGGCAAGGAGTTCCTCGCCTCGCTGGAGGCCAGCGTCAATCCGTTCGAGGCCAGCACGTTCGAGCCGGTTCTCAAGACCGCGAGCGGACTGCTGGACGGACGGGGTACGTTCGTCCAATTGGACTTGGCCGGTTCCGGCGCGAAGCTCCCGCCGCCCACGGATCAGCTCGTGGTGACGAACACCTGGGCGCTGTTCGCGCGGCCGCGAAGCAGAAGCCTCTTCGTGCATGACCTGGAGCGGTTCGAGACCCTGCTGCAGCAGGACGTGCACCTGCTGCCGCCGGCGATCGCTTCCATCGTGTCGGATCCTGGAACCGAGGTCTCGGACCTGCCCCTCCAGGCCTATCGTGGCCTTTCCAATATCGACTGGAACGCCGGGAAGTCGGAGCGGGCGCGGGATCTCTACTTTCCGATGCCGTACAACGACGAGCAGGTCCAGATCGTCCAGATGCTCGACGCCTACGATGGCGTGGTGGTGCAGGGGCCTCCGGGCACTGGCAAGACCCATACGATCGCCAACGTCATCTGCCACTACCTCGCCAACGGAAAGCGGGTGCTGGTGACGTCGATGAAGGACCCGGCGCTCGCGGTGCTGCGGGACAAGCTTCCGGACGATATCCGTGCCCTCGCAATCAGCCTCCTGAGCAGCGAAGCCGACGGGATGAAGCAGTTCGAGCACGCGATCGCAAGGATCTCCGCCGAGGTGGCGAGGATCAACCGTCCGGCAGAGATGAAGGCGGTCCAGCGCCTGGACGCGGAGGTCGACCAGACCCACGCCAGGATTGCGGCCGTGGATGGGGCCATTGCGAAATGGGCGCGCAAGAACCTGGAGCCCGTGGTGATGGACGGCGAGGAGATCCGTCCCGTGGACCTTGCCCGCGAGGTCGCGACGGACATGGCGGCTGCCACGCTGATTCCTGATCCGCTCACCCCCCAGGACATGCACCGGCCCGGGTTCGACGATGAGGACATCGTGGCCCTGAGGGACGCCCGCAGGCGGCTGGCCGATGACATGGCGCTGGTGCGGGAATCGCTTCCGAAGGTCGAGGCCTTCCCGTCCACGGACAGGCTGATCCAGGCGCACGCTGATCTGTGCCGCCTGGCCGAGTTGAACGCGCAGGTGGCGTCGGAGGAGGTGCCAGCGCTGCGTGATGCCGAGCAGCAGACGATCGAGGCGGCGCTCGTGGCTGCCGCGAAGGCCGAAGCGCTGCTTGTGGAGCGCGCCGCGGTCGACGCTGTAGGGGATGACTGGCTGTCCCGCCTGGAAGCGCGCGTCCGACAGGTCGGCATGACGGAAGGGCTCCTGCCGGTCTTCGATGCACTGGGCGGTGAGGTCGTCATTGCGCTGGAAGAGAGGGCGCGGCTTCTCGCCAGACCGGTGGAGATCCCGGACGAGGCCCTGGCCGATGCCGAGGTCGTCGCCGGCATCGGGAATCTTGCCAAGGGGCAGCGTCCCTTCGGTGTCGCCGGGCTGTTCGGCAAGTCGGCCGGGAAACAGCGGCTCGGCAGCATCCGCCTGGAGGGCATGGCGCCGGCAACCCCCTCGGACTGGGCGCACGTGGCGCGCCACGTGGCCCTGCTGCAGGACCTGACGCGTCTGCTGGCACGGTGGAACGCGCTGGTGCCGGACCTGGGGATTCCGGCGATCGCAACGGTCCACGCGTTCCCCACGCGTGCGGAAGACGTCATCAAGGGGTGGCGGAAGATGCTCCGCGTCGTGCACGGCGAAGCCGAGCTGCTCGGGCTGCTTGTCGACCTTTTCCCGGCGTGGGCAGACCGGCCGCGGGTACCGCTCGACCAGGACGGGATCGCCGGTGTCCGCCAGGTCCTCGAGCACAACCTGACGCGGAATCGCCTGGCCAGCATCTGGCAGGTCAAAGACGCATTCCTGGGTGCGCTCGATGGCGCGCACGGTCGACTGGTGGGGCGGATCAGGCAGTTCCTCGAGGAACGCGTCGGTGCTGGGAGCGTGGACGAGAGCACGCTCAGGTCGGAATGGCTCGCGATCCTGGAGGAGCTGCGACGCTGCCATAGGCTGCTGCCCGCCGTGGGGACGGTGTCCGCGACGACGCAGCTGATCGCGGCCAGCGGTGCCGTGCGGTGGGCGGAGCAGCTGAGGCACGATCCTCCGCATCCGCAGCATGACCCGCTCCTGCCCGACAACTGGCGGCAGTGCTGGAGGCTGCGCCGCCTGTTGAGCGCGGTGCAGGACATGGACGGGCGGCAGGAGCTCGAGCGGCTGAGCCGGGAGCGCGCGGATTTCGAATCAGCGCTCGCCAGGCTGTACGAGGAGGCGGTGGCGCGCCGCACGTGGCTGGAGATGGCCCGGAAGGCCAGTCCCGCGGTGCGTTCTGCGCTGGAAGCGTATCGCACGGCCATCAAGAGGATCGGCAAGGGGACCGGCATCCGCGCCCCGCGTTTCAGAAAAGACGCTCGCGAGGCTGCCGACAAGGCCAGTCCAGCCGTGCCCTGCTGGATCATGCCGCACTACAGGATCTGCGAATCCCTTCCGGTGGAGCTGGGCGGCTTCGATCTGGTCATCATCGACGAGGCGTCGCAGTCGGACCTGACCGCCCTCCCGGCGATCCTGCGTGCAAAGAAGGTGTTGATCGTCGGCGACGACAAGCAGGTTTCGCCGGACGGCGTCGGGATCGATGCGGCACGCGTGGGCGCGCTGATGACCCAGCATCTCCAGAACCAGGTCGACATCTACCGGGCGCAGATGTCGCCGGACCGTTCCATCTACGACCTGTTCAAGGTGGTGTTCGCCCAGGGCGCCGTGATGCTGCGCGAGCATTTCCGCTGCGTGGAGCCGATCATCGAGTACTCGAAACGGGAGTTCTACGACCATGAACTGAGGCCGCTGCGTGTTCCCAGGCAATCCGAGCGGCTGGATCCTCCCCTGGTCGACGTCCACGTGCTGGATGGAGCGCGTGGAACCGGCAAGACGAACCGGGCGGAAGCGCAGTTCATCGTGCGCGAGATCGGCCAGATCGTGGCCGACCCGGCGATGGCGACCAAGACGATCGGCGTGGTTTCGCTGCTGGGCAGCGAGCAGGCCAAGCTCGTTTGGGACCTGGTGAACAGCGAGCTCGGCGAGGCGGTGGTGGAGCGCCACCAGCTGGCATTCGGCGACGCGCGGACGTTCCAGGGCAAGGAGCGCGACATCATGTTCCTGTCGATGGTGGTCTCGGACCGTCCCGCGGTTGCGTCCGAGCATTTGTTCGCGCAGCGGTACAACGTCGCGGCGTCACGCGCGCGGGACCGGATGTATCTGGTGCGCAGCGTCGCCCTGGAGGATCTAAGCCCGAACGATGTGTTGCGACGGCGGCTTATCGAGCACTTCCGCGCTCCCTTCGCCCAGAACGAGGAGGAGGCAGTCGATCTGCGGTCGCGCTGCGAATCCCCGTTCGAGCGGGAAGTGTTCGACGAGCTGGTGCAGCGTGGCTACAGGGTGATTCCGCAGGTGCGGGTCGGCAGCTATCGGATCGACATGGTGATCGAAGGCGAGAACGACGCCCGCCTGGCGGTCGAGTGCGACGGCGACCGGTATCACGGCCCCGACCAGTGGGAACACGACATCCGTCGCCAGCGCGTGCTTGAGCGGGCCGGGTGGACGTTCTGGCGTTGCTTCGCTTCCAACTTCGTCCTGCACCGCGCTGATGTCGTGGAGGATCTGTTGGCGACCTTGCGGCGCCATGGTATCGAGCCTTTGGGCGCCGCCGCGGCTTTCCGTAGCCTTCATGCGCGGTCCATGACGTTCTGTGCATTTGATCCAGATGCGGGTGTTGAGGTGGACTCGGATACCCTCGTGGCCTCCTGACGCGCGAGACGATCCGGGTGCTGGCCGCATTTTCGATCGGGATGATTGCCTTGAGGCAAGCGCACCGCTTGCTGGATTATCCCGATCGGGAACAGCAAGGCTGCCCCGGTCTGATGACGGACCCATTGTCCCGTACGGGTTCATCTGTGGTGCTGGCCGATGCCGGCCCTCTGGGCGGTGCCGCGCGCCAGGCCCGCAAGGCCTACGGCCTGGCTCAGCCCGATCTGGCCGGTCTTCCCGGCACCGGCCCCCGCTTCATTAGCGAGCTGGAGCGTGGCAAGGTCAGCGCCGAGCTGGACAAGGTGCTGGATATGCTCGCCGTGCTCGGCCTGCGCCTGCTTGCGGGGGTGGACTCATGATCGAGGAAACCCAAGCGCTAGCGTTCACCCGCACAGGTGCAGTATCGAGGCGAATGTGACCTCGATCGCCTATCGCAATCCGCCATGTGCTACTCCGCCCTCGTCCACGCCGAAATCCGCAAACTCGAACGCACGCTCGGCGTCAAGATCGACCCCGACTGGTACGTCGAGGAATTCTGGATCCGCAAGGGCAAGGACCCCGGCAAGCGCCCCAGGATGCCCCGCGTCGTCGAGCGCGAAGCCATGGCGCTCGCCCCCGCCAGCATCGCCGCCGCCATCGCCGCTGCCGACCAGGCCGAGATCGACCAGCTCACCCAGCTGGTCTTCGCCCAGCGCAAGCGCGTCGCCGACGCAGAGCGCTCGCTGCAGGCGCGCGAGACAAAGAAGGCCCGTGACGACATTCGCATCGGCACCGGCAAGGTCGAGGCCGCGATGCGTCGCCTGGACGAACTCCGCGCGCCGACCGCCGACGCCGGTCCCGGCCGCATCTATCCCGGTTACTGGTGCCCGGTGGTCATCCGCGAGCGCGGCCGCTACGTGGCGCGCCTGATGCGCTACCAGTGCCGGCTGCCCGACTGGACCGAGGCCATCGAGCGCCGATACCCCGGCACCTACAACGCCCGCCGCGACAACCTGGAGAAGTCCTGGGGCAAGGTCTTCGGCCACGGCCACGGGGTGATGGTGGCCAGCGCCTTCTACGAACACGTCGACCGCGGCGGCCACGACCAGGTCCTCGAGTTCCGGCCCAGCGACGGCCGCGACATGATCGCGGCCTGCCTGTGGACGCGGACCGCGGAGGCGGACGGCTCGGAGCTGTACTCGTTCGCCGCCATCACCGACGCGCCGCCGGCCGAGGTGGCGGCGGCGGGGCATGACCGCTGCATCGTGCCGATCAAGGCGGAGCACCTGGAGGCGTGGCTGACGCCGGACCCCGGCAACCTGGCCGCGCTGTACGCGATCCTCGATGACCGGGAGCGGCCGTATTACGAACATCGCGAGGCGGCCTGACCATGGAAGCGCGGGACATCTGATGGCGTCCGGCCGTGGGGCCGGTTGACGTTGGTGTAGCTGGAACCCCCGCATCGTCCGATGCCTTCCGGCCTACGCAATGCTCATCGACATCATCGCGGGCGCGCGCCCGAACTTCATGAAGATCGCGCCGATCATCCAGGCGCTCGATGCCCGCCGGGCCCAGGGGGGGCGGCTCCGCCACCGGCTGGTGCACACCGGCCAGCACTACGATCCGCGGATGTCGGGGGACTTCTTCGAGCAGCTCGGGATCCCGGCGCCGCAGGTCAACCTGGAGGTCGGCTCCGGCAGCCAGGCCGAGCAGGCCGCGGGGATCATGGTCGGCTACGAGCGGCTGCTGCTGGCCGAGCGCAGCGCGCTGTGCCTGGTGGTCGGCGACGTGACCTCGACCATGGCCTGCGCGATCGCCGCCCAGAAGCTGCACGTGCCGGTGGCGCACGTGGAGGCGGGCATCCGCTCGGGCGACTGGGGCATGCCCGAGGAGATCAACCGCATGGTGACCGACGCCATCACCAACTGGTTCTTCACCACCAGCGAGGTGGCCAACGCCAACCTGCGCGCGGCCGGGGTGGGCGCGGAGCGCATCTTCTTCGTCGGCAACACCATGATCGACACGCTGCTGGCCAACATGGACCGGCTGCGCGCGCCGGGCTTCGCGGCCGCGCAGGGCCTGGAGCCGGGCGGCTATTTCGTGCTGACCCTGCACCGGCCCTCGAACGTGGACGCGACTGGCACCTTCGCGGCGCTGCTGGCGGCGATCGCCGAGGGCACGCGCGGCATGCCAGTGGTGTTCCCGGTCCACCCGCGCACCGCGAAGACGCTGCGCGAGTTGCCGGGCTTCCCGCCGTCGATCCGGCTGGTGGATCCGCAGCCCTACCTGGAGTTCAACTGGCTGGTGAAGCACGCGAAGGCGGTGATCACCGACTCGGGCGGCATCACCGAGGAGACCACGGTCATGGGCGTGCCCTGCATGACGCTGCGCACCACCACCGAGCGGCCGGAAACCATCACCACAGGCACCAACGAACTGCTGGGCACCGATCCGGCGGCGCTGAAGCCGGCGCTGGACCGGCTGTTCGCGGGACAGTGGAAGCGCGGCGCGATCCCGGAAAAGTGGGACGGGCGCACGGCGGTGCGGATCGTGGCGGAGCTGGAGCGGCTGCTGGGCGTGGCGGAGGTGGAAGGGCAGCGGGTGCTGGAGGCCGTCTGATCACGGCGCAGGCGTGATTCAAAGCGGAAGGGTGGAACGATGAGTGGCGTTTGTGCCACTTCGTTCTGCAGGGTGCGGCTCCACGTTGGAGGTGTGACTTACAACCTCCAGGAGCGACACGTCATGAACAAGACCCCTTTCCTTGCCGGTACCGTCCTTGCCGCCGCCCTCGGCGCGCTGTCGTTCGGCGCCCAGGCGGCCGAGCCCGTCGGCTTCTACGCCGGCGCCGGCGTCGGCCAGTCGATGATCGACGAGGGCATCCTCGACGAAGAAGAGACCGGCTTCCAGGTCTACGGCGGCTACCAGCTGCACCCGAACTGGGGCTTCGAGCTGGGCTACACCGACTTCGGCAAGATCGAGTACGGCGACGTGGCTTCGCTGGAAGCCGACACGGTCTCGCTGGTCGCGGTCGGCACGCTGCCGTTCACCGACAAGTTCTCGGGCTACGCCAAGGCCGGCGTGCACAGCTGGGACGCCGACGCCCGCGCCGCCGGCATCGGCAGCGCCTCCGACGACGGCACCGACCCGACCTACGGCCTGGGCCTGCAGTACCGCTTCACCGACACCTTCGCGCTCCGCGGCGAGTACAGCCGCTTCGAGCTGGATGACGTGGACGTGGATCTGGCGCAGGTGCAGGTGCGGTTCGATTTCTGATCGATTGCGGATTGTCGTGATGCGAAAGGCCGGGCTCATGCCCGGCCTTTTTCTGCGTCCGTTTCGGTTGCCTGCATTGGGAACACCTGCGCCATCGCGGGAAGCAATTCACGATCGACGCGGCCGGACGGAATTGATCGGGCTGGGCCCTCGCGAGACTTGTATATACATCGTGGTTTATATACAATCGACAGCCGCCAAGGCAAAGGATGCTGCATGGCCATCCGGATCTCGGATCAGATTCGCGCCAAGCTGGCTGCCGAACATGATGTTGGAGTGCCGGAGGTTGAGCAGTGCTTTGCCAATCGCACCGGTCATCTGCTGATAGACACCCGGGAGGAACATGCCACTGATCCTCCGACACGCTGGTTCATAGCGCCGACCAACAAGGGTCGGCTTCTGAAGGTCTGTTATGTCCCGCGCGGGGATTACTTCATCCGTACCTGCTACGAGCCCAATGAAGCCGAGCTGGCCATCTACCGGCGGCACGGAAAGCCCCATGACTTCTGAGGAACCCGCCATGACGACACGTGCCCTTGATGCAGAAGTAACCGCCAAGTGGGAAAGCGGCGAGTATGGGCGTAGCGATGCGCACGTCGCGGTGGTGCCTGAGGACGAGTCTCTGCAGCTCGATACCAACCTGGCGATGAAGCTGGTCTCGATCCGGCTGCCCATCCCGTTGATCGACGCGCTGAAAGCGATTGCGAGCCATCACGGCATCGCTTACCAGCCGATGATCCGCGACCTGCTGATGCGGTTCGCACGCTCGGAGTTCCAGCAGATCCAGGCAGACCTGAGCAACCGCATGGACCAGGCCCAATCGGCTGACGAGTCGAGTCCCCCGGTGGAAGCGTTCATCGAGCGCACCAGGAAGGCCGCTGCGCAGTAAAGCGGCTGCGACCCGAGTGGTTACCAGACCAGATCGTCGGGAACCTTGAACTGCGCGTAATAGGCGTCGTCTTCGGACGTGGCGGCGAGGGCCTCGTCGCCCGGCTGCCCATGATCCAGCACGATCCAATCCGGCACGCGCTCGCGCACCTTATCGCCAGCGCCGCGCGGCAGCAGTTCGTACCGGTCGCCGAGGCGCGCGATCACCAGCGCGCCTGACGACAGCTTCTTCCGCAGCTCGTCGTTCACCAGCAGCGTCCGGATCGCGCCGTCGGCGGTGAAGCGGTACTCGCTCTCGCCGCTGCGCGGCACCTTCTTGTCCTGGATGATCTGTCGCGCCTGGGCCTGGAGTTCGGCGTCGCGGGCCCTGGCCTTGCGCTCGGCTTCAAGGGCACGGTCGCGTTCGATCTTCTCGAGGCGGGCGCGTTCGGCGTCGCGCTGGATCTCGGCGTCGGTCGGCGGGGCCTTGCCCTGGCGGGCCTTGGTTTGCTGGCGGGCGACTTCGGCGACCTTGGACTTCTTGGCCAGGCCGGCTTTCAGGAGTTGTTCCTGGAGGGGGTTGAGTTTGGCCATGGGTGGTCGGGCGGCGGGAGGGGCGGACCATGATAGCGGTGGGGTGGGTTGGGGTCGCAGCTGTAGCTGCTCCTACAGGGAAGGGGTGTGGAGAGGCGTCAGTCCCCGTTGGACCAGGCGGCGAGGTTCTGCTTGAGCTTGTCGATGTCGGCCCAGGGGTCCTTGCGGCGGCGCTTCAGCATCGCCGGCACGTCCTTGATCGTGTACGGATCCGGGCGCTCCAGCTTCGACAGCGCGCTCCAGGCGATCGGCATCGCCACCGGCGCGCGCGGGCGGGCGCGCAGCGAATACGAGGCCACCGCGGTGGCGCCGCGACCGTTGCGCAGGTAGTCGACGAAGATGCGCTTGTTGCGCTTGGCCTTGGTGGCGGTGGCGACGAAGCGGTCGGGCTCGCTCTGCGCCAGCGCCTGGGCGAAGCCCTGTGCGAAGCGCTTGGTCAGGTCCCAGTCGCAGCCCGGATTGAGCGGCACCACCACGTGCAGGCCCTTGCCGCCGGAGACGCGCAGGAAGGATTCGAGTTCGGCCTGGTCGAGCAGGCGGCGGATGTGGGTGGCGGCGCGCTTCACTTCGGAGAACGGCACGCCCGGGCCGGGGTCGAGGTCGAAGATGACGCGGTCGGCGGTGTCGGGCGTGTCGGCGTGGGCGCCCCAGGGGTGGAACTCCAGCGCGTTGAACTGCACCAGTTCCAGCAGGCCGGCGGCGTCCTCGATCACCAGGTAGTCGGCGTTGATGCCGCTTTCCTCCTTCAGGCGCTGCGTGGACACGAGTCCAAGTCCCGCGGTGAGGTGCTTCTGGAAGAAGCAGGGTTTGTCGGTGCCGGACGGGCAACGGATGATCGAGACGGGACGGCCCTGCACCTCGGGCAGCAGGTGGTCCATGACCGCGGTGTAGTAGTTCCAGACGTCCTGCTTGGTGGCGCGGATATCGGCGTAGAGGATCTTGGTGGGGCTGGAAAGGGCGGGGGGCTGGCGGTCCGGGCGCGCTTTCGCTCCACGCGGCGTGACCTTCTTCGCAGCCACCTTCGAAGCATTCTTCGCGGAGGCCGTTTTCGTGGCCTTTTTCGTCGCCTTCTTCGTCGCCGCTGCCGCCGATGTCTTCTTCGCCTTCTTCGCAGCCTTCTTCGCGGCCATCGGCCTCTCCTCCGTCGTTCCGTGGTCGCTGTCCGCCAGGTCCGCCACGTCCTTGTCCCGGCGCAATCCCTTCAGCGATGGCTGCCGCAGCAGCTGCTGCCGGCCGATGCCGCGGAAGAACACCTCGACCACGAAGCGCGGCGCGAACCAGGTCGCCGTGCGCAGGTCGGTGTCGGTGGTGCCGACGTGGGCGGTGGGCTGCCTGGCGCCGCGCTTCGGCAGCCTGGCGGTGACCTCGGCCATCAGCCTGTCGTTGAAGCCGCTGCCCACGCGCCCGACGTAGCGCCAGCCATGTTCGGCATCGGGCTTCGCCAGCAGCAGCGAGCCGAAGCCGGTGCGGCTGCCCTTGGGCGCGGTGTAGCCGACCACGGCGAACTCGTCGCTGGCCAGCTGCTTGGTCTTGCGCCAGTCGTCGCTGCGGCCGGGATGGTAGGGGCGGTCGGCGCGCTTGGAGATGATGCCCTCGAAGTCGTTCTCGCCGGCCAGCTCGAACGCGGCCTCGCCGTCGCCCACGGTGTGCGAGCTGTAGGCGAGGTGCCCGGTGGCCCCGGCCAGTAGCGACTGCAGCAGCGCCTTGCGCGCGACCAGCGGGGCGCCGGAGACGTCGACGCCGTCGATGTGCAGCAGGTCGAACAGCGCGTAGGCGAGGCTGCCCTGGCGCTCGCCCGAGAGCGTGGCCTGCAGCAGGTTGAAGTCGTCCTTCGTGCCGCCGCCGGCGATCAGCTCGCCGTCGAGCGCGCCGGCGTCCAGGCGCAGGGCTTCGATGGCGGCGCGGATCTCGGGCAGCTTCGCGGTCCATTCCAGCGCGTTGCGCGACCACAGCCGCACTTCGCCCTTCGCAATGGTGGCGAGGATGCGGTAGCCGTCCCACTTGATCTCGTGCAGCCACTGGTCGCCTTCGGGCGCGCGCTCGTGCAGCTTCGCCAGCTGCGGCTCGAACGGGCCGTCGGGCGCCTTGCCCTTGCGCGCGCCGGCGAGCTTCAGCGCCTGCTTCGCCCAGTCCTTGCGGCGACCCTTGCGCACGGGCACCGCGGCGAGCTTCTTCTTGACGGCCTTGCCCGCGCCGGCGCGCTTGAGGTCGGCGGCGGGCGGCGCGGTGACGTCGGCCAGCAGGTCGTCGGCCTCGAGCGTGCCCGCCCACGCATCCTTGTCCTTGAACAGCAGCCACTGGGGCTGCTTCGCCGGCTTGCCCGAGCGCACCAGGTGCCAGCCGCCCTTGAGCTTGTCGCCGAAGAGTTCGAAGCGGAGATGCCCCTTCGCGAGCTGCGCCTCGGGATCGCCCTCGGTGGACCATACGCCGTGGTCGAAGCGCGCGACGTGGCCGCCGCCGTACTCGCCCTTGGGGATCTCGCCCTCGAAGCCGGCGTAGTCGACGGGGTGGTCCTCGACCTCCACCGCCATGCGCTTGACGTCGGGGTCGTAGCTCGGGCCCTTGGGCACCGCCCAGCTCTTGAGGGCGTCGCCCACCTGCAGCCGGAAGTCATAGTGGCGACGGCTGGCGTGGTGCAGCTGGACGACGAAGATGGCGCGCTGGCCGCGCGGCAGCGGCTTGCCCGGCTCGGGTTCGCGCGTCTTGTCGAAGCTGCGCTTGCGGCGGTATTCGACCAGGCTCATGCGGCGGCACCTGCGTGCGGGCGGGCCACCCACCTTCCCGCCGCCGCCGTGAACGGCCGGTCAGCCCAGCGGGTCGGCGACCGGCACGCGGATGCGCTTCAGGGCCTCCAGCGCGGAGGCGCGGCCTTCGGCGAGGTCGACGATGGGGCGCGCGGGATACAGGCCGGTCGGGCGCGAGCCGCTCGGGACCTCCCAGGGCGCGTGCCGCGCCTTCGCAGGCAGCCCGCGCAGCTCGGGGACCCAGCGCGCGATGTACTCGCCCGCGGGATCGAACTTCCGCGCCTGCAGCACCGGGTTGAAGATGCGGAAGTACGGCGCGGCGTCGACGCCGGTGCCGGCCACCCACTGCCAGCCGAGCGTGTTGTTGGCGAGGTCGGCGTCGACCAGGTGGTCCCAGAACCAGCGCGCGCCGTGGAGCCAGTGGAGGCGCAGGTGCTTGGTGAGGAAGCTGGCGACGACCATGCGCACGCGGTTGTGCATCCAGCCGGTGGCGCGCATCTCGCGCAGGCCGGCGTCGACGATCGGCACGCCGGTGCGGCCGCGCTGCCAGGCCGCGAGCAGGGCCGGATCGGGCGCGGCCCAGGGGAAGTCGTCGAAGCGCGGGTTGAAGTTGGCGTCGGGCGTCTGCGGGAAGTGGTGCAGCACGTGCACGCCGAACTCGCGCCAGGCCAGCTCGCGCACGAAGGCGGCGCGCTCCTCCACCGGACCCGCGTGCGCGACGGCGTCGACGATGCGCCAGGGCGCGATCTCGCCGAAGTGCAGGTGCGGCGACAGCCGCGAGGTCAGGGGGCGGTCGGGCCGGTCGCGGCCGTCGCGGTAGTCGTGCAGGCCGTGTTCGATGAAGGCCTGGAGCGCGGCGTCGGCACCGGCTTCGCCCGGCGTCCAGTGCGCCCAGAAGCTGGCGTCCCAGGGGATGTCGGGCGCGAGGCCGAGGGCGTCGAGAGCGGTTTCGCCCGGCAGACGGTCGAATTCAGGCAGGGCGTCCGGCGCCGGGTATGGCGCCTGCGGCGACCACGCGCGGCGGGCGGCGTTCCAGAACGGGGTGAAGACGCGGAAGGGATCGCCGGCGCGGGTCTCCAGCTGCCAGGGCTCGAACAGCAGGCTGGCGTTCCAGGCATCGGCGCGCAGTCGCTGCGCGCGCAGGGCGCGGCGCACCGCCTCGTCGCGCCGCGCGGCGGCGGGCTCGTGCCGGCGGCTCCAGTACACGGCGCCGGCGCCGGTAACCGCGGCGATCGCCTGCAGCGTGGCCAGGCTGTCGCCGGCGAAGACGTGCAAACGCGAGCCACGCTGGCGCAGCGAGGCGTCCAGCGCGGCCAGCGAACGGTGCCGCCAGGCATTGGAAGTCGCTCCCGGCGCCCATCCACCGTCTTCGTGGGGGGCATGGATGTACACCGGGAGCGGGGCGAAGCCGGCCCTGGCTGCGGCCTGCAGCGCAGGGTGGTCACGCAGGCGCAGGTCGTCGCGGAACCAGATGACCGCGGTAGGCAGGTCGCGTGGCGGCATGTGGATCAGCGACGAGCCTCCGCCCGCACCTGTCCGGCACTGCCGGCCTGCAGCAGCGGCACGATCTGCCAGAGTGCGGACAGGCCGACCAGCACGTAGACCACGCGGGCGAGCAGGGCGTCCTGGCCGCCGAAGATCGCCGCCACCAGGTCGAACTGGGCGAGGCCGACCAGGCCCCAGTTGATGCCGCCCACGATCACGAGGACCAGGGTGATGAGGTTGATGGCTTTCATGGCATGAGCACCTTGTCGATGACGTGGATGACGCCGTTGGTGGCGGTGACGTCGGCCTGGATGACGCGGGCCTCGTCGACCATCACGGTGCCGCCGTCGGCCTTGATGTCGATCGTGCCGCCGTTGACGGTGGCGGCGCTGTCGATGCCGGCGACGCGGGCGGCAGGGTAGCGGCCGGGGACGACGTGGTAGGTGAGGATCGCGGTGAGCTGCTCGCGGTTTTCCGGCTTCAGCAGCGACTCGACGGTGCCGGCCGGCAGCGCGGCGAAGGCGGCGTCGGTGGGTGCGAACACGGTGAACGGACCGGGGCCCTTCAGGGTGTCGACCAGGCCGGCGGCCTTCAGGGCGGCGGCGAGGGTTCCGAACTGGCCGGCGGCCACGGCGGTGTCGACGATGTCGGCCTTGGCCTGTGCAGGCTTGCTGGCGGCGGCGTCGCCGGACGGGGCGGCGTGGGCCAGGGGCGCGGCGAGGCCGATGGCCAGCGCGGCGGCGAGGAGGCGGAGGCGGGACGGGGCGTGCATGGCGATGTCCTTGGGGTGTGGGTGACGGCGCCAGTCTCCCGCCACGGCGGTTAGATGTGTGTACAGGCGATGATTGTATTTTGGTTGTACAGTCCTCGGCATGTACCCGGTCAAGGCCGCCGCCGAACTCAGCGGGCTCACGCCCGAGACGCTGCGCGCGTGGGAGCGCCGGCACGGCGCCGTGGTGCCGATCCGCGACGCGCAGGGACGCCGGCTGTACGACGCCGCGATGGTCGAGCGCCTGGCGAAGCTGCATCGCCTGACCGATCGCGGACACCCGATCCGCGACCTCGCACGGCTTGACGACGCCGCGCTCGATGCCCTGCTCGAGGAGCGCCGCAACGCCGGCTACGGCGGACTCGACGGACTGCCCGGGCAGCTGCTGGACGCGGTCGCCGACTACCGCGTCGACGTCTTCGATCGGGAGCTCTCCGTGGCCATCGCCACGCTGCCGCTGCCGGTGCTGCTCGCGCGCGTGGTGATGCCGCTGCTGGGCGAAGTCGGCCAGCGCTGGGCCGACGGACGCCTGGCGATCGCGCAGGAGCGGCTGGTCAGCAGCATGCTGCGCGCGCGGCTGCTGTCGATCCTCAACCAGCATCCGCGCGAGCGACGCCCGCGCGTGCTGTTCGCGACGCTCAGCGGCGAGCCGCATGAACTCGGCCTGCTCGGCGCGGCGCTGCACCTGCACGAGCTCGGACAGCCGGTGCTGTACCTCGGCACCGAGCTGCCGGCGCCGGAGCTGGCGCGCGTGGCCAACCGGCTGGGCGCGGCGTCGGTCGCTGTCAGCTCGGTGGATCCGGGCCAGGCGCGCGCGGCGCTGGACGCGCTGCGCGAGCTCGACGCCGCGCTCGATCCGGGCATCCCGGTGTGGCTGGGCGGCGCCAATGCGCGCTATCTCGGCGAGGCCCTGGCGCTGCCTCGGGTGCGCGCGGTGACGGATCCGCAGGTCTTCGCCCGCCACGTCTCGCACGCCCGTCGCGCTGCCTGACCAGCACGCCACGCCGGACTCACGGGGTGGTCCGCAGGATCGTCCGTCCACGCCGCACGCGGCGCAGCGAGGAGACTCCCCATGCGGGCATTGACCTACCAGGGCGCGAAGGACGTGCGCGTCGAGACGGTTCCGGATCCGGCGCTGGTCGCCGCCGACGACATCATCCTGCGCGTCACCGCCACCGCGATCTGCGGCTCCGACCTGCACATCTACCGCGGCAAGATCCCGAAGATGGAGGACGGCGACATCCTCGGCCACGAGTTCATGGGCATCGTCGAGGACGCCGGCCCGGCGGTGACGCGGGTGAAGCGCGGCGACCGGGTGGTGATCCCCTTCGTGATCGCCTGCGGCCAGTGCTTCCACTGCCTGCTCAGCGAGTACGCGGCCTGCGAGACCACCAACACCGGCCGCGGCGCGATCCTCAACGCCAAGCAGATCAAGCCGCCGGCGGCGCTGTTCGGCTACAGCCACCTGTACGGCGGCGTGCCCGGCGGACAGGCCGAACTGGTGCGCGTGCCGCAGGCCAACGTCGGCCCGCTGGTCATCCCGGACGTGCTGTCCGACGAGCAGGTGCTGTTCCTGTCCGACATCCTCCCGACCGGCTACCAGGCCGTGGTCAATGCCGGCGTGGAGCCCGGGTCGACGCTGGCGATCTTCGGCGCGGGCCCGGTGGGCCTGATGGCGGCGGCCTGCGCGCGCATGCTCGGCGCGGAAACCATCTTCATGGTCGACGAGCACGCCTACCGGCTGGAGTTCGCGCGCGCGACGTACGGGATCATCCCGATCAACTTCGACGAGGTCGACGACCCGGCCGAGGCGATCGTCGAGGCCACCGCGGGTCGCGGCGTGGACGCCACGATCGAGGCCGTGGGCTTCGAGGCCAAGGGCAGCGCGACCGAAACCGTGCTGACCAACCTCAAGCTGGAGGGCTCCAGCGGCAAGGCCATCCGCCAGGCGATCGCGGCCACGCGCCGCGGCGGCACGGTGAGCGTGCCGGGCGTGTACGCGGGCTTCATCCACGGCTTCCTGTTCGGCGACGCCTTCGACAAGGGCCTGACGTTCAAGATGGGCCAGACGCACGTGCAGCGTTTCATGCCGGAGCTGCTGGAGGCGATCGGCGAGGGGCGGCTGGCGCCGGAGGTGATCATCTCGCACCGCATGAAGCTCGACGACGCGGCCAAGGGCTACGAGATCTTCAACGGCGCCGAGGACGACTGCCGCAAGGTGGTGCTGACGCCGTGAGGCCGTGACGCCGTGACGCCGTGACGCCGGGGCAGGGGCGGTATCATGCCGCCCTGTCTCCGGGAGTCACGCAATGAAAGTCCTCGTCACCGGCACCGCCGGCTTCATCGGCAGCCATGTCGCCCTCAAGCTGCTGGCGCGCGGGGACGAGGTCATCGGCTTCGACAGCCTCAACGACTACTACGACGTCAACCTGAAGAAGGCGCGGCTGGCGCGCTTCATGGACCATCCCGGCTACACCCACGTGCAGGCCGACCTGGCCGACCGCGCGGCGGTGGAGGCGGTGTTCGCGACGCACCGGCCGGACCGCGTCGTGCACCTGGCGGCGCAGGCGGGCGTGCGCTACGCGGCGGAGAATCCGCACGTCTACGTGTCGAGCAACGTCACCGGCACGCTGCACGTGCTGGAAGGCTGCCGCCACCACGGCGTCGAGCACCTGGTGTTCGCCTCCACCAGTTCCGTCTACGGCGCCAACCGCGCCATGCCCTTCAACGAGCACCAGGCCACCGAGCATCCGCTGACGCTGTACGCGGCGACCAAGAAGGCCAACGAGATGATGGCGCACTCGTATGCGCACCTCTACGGCGTGCCGTCGACGGGGCTGCGCTTCTTCACCGTGTACGGGCCCTGGGGTCGCCCGGACATGGCGCTGTTCCTGTTCACGAAGGCGATCCTGGCCGGCGAGCCGATCAAGGTCTTCAACCATGGCCACCACCGCCGCAGCTTCACCTACGTCGACGACATCGTCGAAGGCATCGTGCGCGCGCTGGACCGGCCGGCCACCGCCGATCCGGCGTGGAACGGCGAATCACCGGATCCGGGTTCGAGCGGCGTGGCGCCGTACCGGATCTACAACATCGGCAACGAGCAGCCGGTCGAGCTGCTGCGCTACATCGAGGTGCTGGAACAGTGCCTGGGCCGCAAGGCGGTGATGGAGCTGCTGCCGCTGCAGGCCGGCGACGTGCCCGACACAGAGGCCGACGTCTCGGCGCTGGTCGCGGACGTCGGCTATCGGCCGGTGGTGGGGGTGGAAGAGGGCGTGGCCAACTTCGTGCGCTGGTACCGCGACTACTACTGAAGCGCCGCTGGGGGGCACTTGGTGGCGCCCGCGGGCGCAGGGTGCCGGACGGCTATGCTGCGGCGCAACAATGCCGTAGTATGAAGGCCTTGCCGCCGATCCTGTCACGGGTCGTCCACGTCGGGCTGGCATGCTGGACGTGCGACCGCCGCGTCGTATGCCCTTTCGCGCCGGGCCACCGTCGAGTTGGCCTGGTTCTTGCATGCACAAGGTCGGACGGGCGCTCCCGTGGCAGCGCAGACCAGCGAATGGAGTCGTGATGGATTGGGTGCTGGAAATCGGGCTGGGTTACGCACTGCTGGCCGCCGTGATCGCCTGGGGCATGCTGAAGCTGCTGCACCCGCTGGCGCCGCGCCTGAACCTCCTCGATTTCCCGCAGGGCCGGAAGGACCACGCCCATCCGACCCCGATCATTGGCGGCCTGGCGATGGTCGTGGGCTGCCTGGTGGTGCTGCCGCTGCTGCCCGCGCACGCCACCTCGACCATGCTCGCGTTCCTGGCCGCCTCGCTGCTGCTGGTGGGCGTGGGCCTGTACGACGACCGCCATGACCTGCGCTGGTACTGGCGCGTGCTCGCCCAGGTGGTCGCCGCGCTGATCATGATCTACGGCGCCGGCGTGCGCGTGGCCAATCTCGGCGGCGTGTTCGGCATGGGCGAGCTGGGCTGGATCTCGGTGCCGTTCACCGTGTTCGCCACCGTCGGCATCATCAACGCGATCAACATGGTCGACGGTGCCGACGGCCTCGCGGGTTCGCTGGTGGCGGCCTGCCTGGTGATGCTGGCCGCCGCCGCCGTCTACGCCGGCAACCCCTCGCTGGCGCGGATCTCGCTGGTGATCGCCGGCGCCGTCTGCGCCTTCCTGCTCTACAACATGCGCTTCCCCTGGCAGCCGCGCGCGAAGACCTTCATGGGCAACGCCGGCAGCGCCTGGCTGGGCCTGCTGGTGGCGTGGGTGGTGTTCCGCCTGACCCAGAACTCCGGCCATCCCGTGAACCCCGTGCTCGCGCTGTGGCTGATCCCGATCCCGGTGATGGACTGCCTGGTGCTGACCGTGCGCCGCACGCGCGAAGGCCGCTCGCCGTTCTCCGCCGGGCGCGACCACATCCACCACTTCATGCAGGACGCCGGCTTCGGCCCGACCCAGGCGGCATTGACGCTGATGGTCTTCAGCTTCGCGACCGGCGCGGTGGCCGGACAGATGATGCGCCTGGACGTGCCGAACATGGCGATCCTGGCCGCCTTCGTCGCCCTGTGCGTGGGCTGGTATGCGCTGAGCTGCAACCGCGCGGCGACGCTGCGCTTCTTTGGCGCGCTGCGCGCGCTGCCGGTGTTCGGGCCGCTGCCCGAGCGCATCCGTGGCCGCCAGGACGGAGGCGGCGAGCCGCCGCGGGCGGCCTTGGGCGTCGCCGCCGCGAGCATCGCGGGACGCACCATGCCGTCCCGCGACGGTACGCATCCGGCCGGTCCGTCCGCGACCGGGGCCGAGGCCGAGGGCAAAGGCGGCCAGGATTCCGACGACCAGCGTTTACGCCGCAGCGCCTGAGGCCGGAATCCGCCATCATGGCGGACTGTCCAGCCCGCCCGGATGGCGGAATCGGTAGACGCAGGGGACTTAAACTCCCTGGGCCTTGCGGCCATTGCGGGTTCGAGTCCCGCTCCGGGCACCATTTCGAGCGCCTCGCGCATTCAGCCGCGGCCGCATCGCCTGCCTTTATGCGTTGAACCCGGGTGCGCATCCGGGACACCGGGCCGCGCCATCGGCCCGGGTGGCGAAACCAGGTAGACGCAGGGGACTTAAAATCTTCCGGCCGCAAGGCCTTGTGGGTTCGAATCCCACCCCGGGCACCAGACTGTCGGGCGGCCACGCACGCTGTGGGATCATGCCCCGGCGCCAGCCCGGCGCGACTCCGGTACCGCCGATGACCTATCGCCACGCCGCCTGGATCGCCTGCATCGCCGTCACGCTGGCCAGTATCGCGCTGGCGCTGGCATGGTCACCGGGGTGGTGGTGGGTGGCGGGCGTGGCCGGCGCGCTGTCGGTGCTGGGCCTGGCCGACGTAAGCCAGCGGACCAGCACGCTGCGCCAGCTGTATCCGGTGCTGGCGCACTTCCGCTTCGGGCTGGAGTCGGTGGGGCCGGAGATCCGGCAGTACTTCATCGAGCGCGATACCGAGGAGGTGCCGTTCTCGCGCGAGCAGCGTGCGCTGGTGTACCAGCGGGCGAAGCGGATGCAGGACACGGTGCCGTTCGGGACGATCCACGACGTCTACGGCAACGAGTACGAGTGGATCAACCATTCGCTGGTGCCCACGCACCTGTCCGACCACGACTTCCGGGTCACGGTGGGTGAGGGCGGAAACGCGCCCTACGAGGCCAGCCTGTTCAACATCTCGGCGATGAGTTTCGGCTCGCTGTCGGCGAACGCGATCCGCGCGCTGAACCTGGGCGCGAAGCGCGGCGGGTTCTACCACGACACCGGCGAGGGCTCGATCTCGAGCTACCACCGCGAGCACGGCGGCGACCTGGTGTGGGAGATCGGCTCGGGCTACTTCGGCTGCCGCGACGCGGAGGGGCGCTTCGATCCGGCGCGCTTCGCCGACAACGCCGCCGACCCGCAGGTGAAGATGGTCGAGATCAAGCTGTCGCAGGGCGCCAAGCCCGGACACGGCGGCATGCTGCCGGCGGCCAAGGTGACGCCGGAGATCGCGCTGGCGCGCGGGGTGGCGGCGGGCGTGGACTGCATCTCGCCGGCGCAGCATTCGGCCTTCGGGTCGCCGATCGGGCTGCTGGAGTTCGTGGCCGGGCTGCGCGAGCTGGCGGGCGGCAAGCCGGTGGGCTTCAAGCTGGCGATCGGGCATCCCTGGGAATGGTTCGGCGTGGCCAAGGCCATGCGCGAGACCGGGATCCTGCCCGACTTCATCGTGGTCGACGGTGCCGAGGGTGGCACCGGCGCGGCGCCGGTGGAGTTCGTCAACCACATCGGCGTGCCGCTGCAGGAAGCGCTGATGCTGGTGCACAACACCCTGGTGGGCGTGGACCTGCGCGACCGGATCCGGGTGGGCGCGGCGGGAAAGATCACCTCGGGCTTCGATATCGCGCGCACGCTGGCGATGGGCGCGGACTTCTGCAACGCGGGGCGCGCCTTTATGTTCTCGCTGGGCTGCATCCAGGCGCGCAGCTGCCACAACGACCGCTGCCCGACCGGCATCGCCACCCAGGATCCGCGGCGCTGGACCCACCTCGACGTCGCGGGCAAGGCCGAGCGGGTGGAGCACTACCACCGCAACACCATGCTGGGCTTCCGCGACCTGCTGTGCGCGGCGGGGCTGTCGTCGCCGGCGGAGCTGGGGCCTGAGCACATCGTGCGCCGGGTGTCCGGCAACCACGTGAGCTCGCTGGCCAACATCTACCAGTTCCTGCAGCCGGGCGAACTGCTGGGCGACGTGCCCGAGCGCCACGCCGTGTTCCGCTCGTTCTGGGCCGACGCCCGCGCCGACACCTTCGCCCCGCCGCCGCGCGTGCTCGAGATGCGCGCCTCCAAGAGCCGCTGACCGCGCCTGCGGTGGCGGCTACGCGCCGCCCTCCAGCCGGTTCACGATGGCGGTCGCGGTCAGGTCGCCGGTGACGTTGCCGGTGGTCGAGAACACGTCGGGGATGTTGTCCACCGCCAGCAGCAGCCCCAGCGGCTCCACCGGCAGGCCCATCGCCTGCGTCACCGGCAGGTTGTTGGTCATGAAGCTGACCTGGCCGGGCAGGCCGACCGAACCCATGCTGATCAGCGCCGACAGCACGATGGCGGTGCCGACCTGCAGCCCGCCAAGGTCGAGGCCGTACATCCAGGCGATGAAGCTCACCACGCCGATGTACTGGACCGGGCTGGTGATGCGGAACAGCGAGACCGCCATCGGCAGCACCAGCGCGGTGACGTGCAGCGGGTAGCCGAGGCGGCTGCGCGCGCAGTCGATCATCGCCGGCAGCGACGCCAGCGAGGACTGGGTGCTGGCCGCGATCACCTGGGCAGGGAAGATGCCGACCATGAAGCGGCGCACCGGCTCCTTCGCCACGAGGCGCGCGACGCCGTACAGCAGCACGGTCACCATGACGTACAGCGTGCACAGCAGCAGCACGTACCAGCCGAGCGCGCCCAGCACCGCCAGGCCCACGCGCGCACATACCGCCAGCACCAGGGCGAACACGCCCAGCGGTGCCGCCAGCAGCACCCAGCGCACGACCTGGATCATGGTGTCGGCGATGGCCTGCACCAGCTCGAGCAGGCGCGCGCGGCGCTCGGGGTCGATGCGGGTGGCGGCGAAGCCGAAGAACAGCGAGAACACCACCAGCGGCAGCATGGCGTTGGCGGCCGCGGCCGCGAGCGCGTTGCTGGGGATGACCGTGGTGATCCATTCGCCGAAGGAGGGCGCGCGGCCGATCACGGTTTCGTCGGCGCCGATGGCGAGCCGGAACGCGTCGACCAGGGCCTGGTCGCGCGGTACCAGCGACAGCAGGCCCGGGGCCATGAAGGCGGTGAAGCCGCCGGAGGCGATCAGCAGCACGGCGAACACGGCCATCGCCCGCCGCGCGGTGCGGCCCGAGGCGGCGGCGTCGGTGGCGGAGTTGACGCCCAGCACCACCAGCGCCGCCACCAGCGGCACCACGGTCATCTGCAGGGCGTTGAGCCAGAGGCGCCCGACGGGCTGCACCAGGTCTGCCGCGCGCGCGCCGAGCGCGGGATCGTTCCAGGCCAGCAGCAGGCCGGCGATGGCGCCCAGGGCCAGTGCCAGCAGCACGCGGGCCGCGTTTGAAAGCCGCGGCATCCTCAACGCCTCCCCGATGCAGGGTTGCGGCTTCGACCGGCGGTTGTCGCGGCTACAGCCGCTCCTGCAAAGGCGTTGCGAGGTGCTGCCATGGGCGTCTCATTCGATGGGTGCGGCGTTCTCGACCAGCATACGCAGGTGGGCCTCGTCCTCGCACAGCAGCAGGAACACCAGGTCCAGCAGGTGCTGGAGGGCCGCGTGGTACAGCAGCAGCTCCACCTGCGGGCGCGGGTCGTGCGCGCTGACCAGCAGGGCGATGTCGGCATGCGCCCGCAGCGCGTTCGCGGTGTGCCGGGTGATCGTGACGACCTTGCCGCCGCGCTGTCGGAACAGGCGCGCGGTGTGGCACAGCGCGGCTTCCTGGCCGTGTTCGCAGAGCACCAGCAGGACGTCGCCGGTGCCGGCCGAGGAGCTGCCGACCGCCATCAGCGCCGGGTCGAACAGGTGGATGGCGGTGCGCCCGATCATCGCCAGCTTGATCGCGATCGAGCGCGCGTGCAGGCCGTCGTTGCCGACGCCGATGGCGTAGACCTTGCCGGCCGCGCGGATGGCCTCGGCCACCCTGGCGACGTCGGTGTGCGCGTTGAGCGCGCGGGTGACGGTCACGGCCTCGGCCTTGGCGCGCCACAGCGATTCGGCAAGCTGCGCCCCCGGATCATCGTCGCGCGCGGCCAGTGCCGTGCCGGCGTCGCCGTTGTCGGAGTCGAGCCTCGCCAGCGATTCGCCGATGGAGAACTTGAGGTCCGGGTAGCCCTTGAAGCCGAGCTTCTGGCTGAACTTCACCACGCTCGACTGGCTGATGCCGAGCGCGTTGGCCAGCTGCTGCGAGGAGTAGTCGCGCAGCAGGTGGGCGTTGTCGAGCATGAAGTCGGCGATGCGGCGCTCGATCGCCGACATCCGGTCGCGTTCGCCGCGGATCCTCGCGAGCGGGGGCATCGGCGCCTCAGCCGGTGGTGATCGGCTCGAGCCCGCGCACCGAGCGGATGCCCAGGCCCGGCGCGTCGCTGATGGCGATCTCGGCCTCGTTGAACTCGACGCCGCCTTCGACCGGGTCGAAGGTGCACAGCGAGGGTCCGTCGAGGTCGACCTTGGTGATCGCGCCCGCCTTGGCCACGGCCAGGTGCACCGCGGCCGCGACGCTGATGGCGGACTCGATCATGCAGCCGATCATGCAGTCCACGCCGTGCACCGCGGCGATGTCGGCGATGCGGACCGCATTCGAGATGCCGCCGGTCTTCATCAGCTTGATGTTGATGATGTCGGCGGCGCGCCGCTGGATCAGGTCGATGACCTGGGACGGGCCGAACACGCTCTCGTCGGCCATCACCGGCGTATGCACGCGCTCGGTGACGTACTTGAGCCCTTCGATGTCGCTCGCCGGCACCGGCTGCTCCAGCAGTTCCAGGTGGATGCCGGCGTCCTCCAGGGCGTGGATGGCGAACACCGCCTGCTTCGGCGTCCAGCCCTGGTTGGCGTCCAGGCGGAGCAGGGCGCGGCCGTCGACCGCGGCGTGGATCGCCTTGACCCGTTCGATGTCGAGGCCGATGTCCTTGCCGACCTTGATCTTCAGCGACTCGAAGCCGCGGTCGATCGCGGCCAGCGAGTCGGCCACCATCTTGTCGATGTAGTCGACGCTGATGGTGAGGTCGGTGGTGACCACGGGGTCGCCGCCGCCGCCGAGCATGCGGTAGAGCGGGGCGCCGTACAGCTGGGCCCACAGGTCGTACAGCGCGATCTCGACCGCGGCCTTGGCGCTGGTGTTGCGCTCCATGGCGGTCTGCACCAGCTGCACGTTGCGGTTGAGGTCGGCGACGTCGCGGCCGATGAGCCGCGGGCCGATGACCCGTGCGACCGCTTCGATCATGGAGCCGTGGGTGTCGCCGGTGATCACCGCCGTGGGCGCGGCCTCGCCGTAGCCGATGCGGCCGTCGTCGGTGTGGATCATCACCACGATGTCCTCGACGGTGTCGACGGTGCGCAGCGCGGTCTTGAACGGCGTCTTCAGCGGGACCCGCAGCATCGCGAGCCGGATATCGGTGATCTTCATGTGCGGCGGGTCTTTGTCTGGGCGGGATCCGGTCAGGGCCGGATGCGCTGGATGCTGGTGATGCGGTCGACGGTGGGCGTGGTCGCGTTCGACATCATCGGCAGGATGGGGGTGACCACCACGCCGTTGAGGTGCAGGCGCACCAGGTCGTCGGTGCCCTCGGGCTTCCAGCTCATGCCGCTGGTGTCGTGGATGGCGACGGGCTCGCCGTCGACGTGGCCGATCACCATCATCACGTGGCCGGGGATGTAGACCAGGTCGCCCGGGCGGGCTTCGCGCAGCGCCTGGACGCGCTCGGCGTGGCTGTCGCCGGCGTCGAAGGGCAGGCGGTTGAGCGCGGGGCTGACGGCCTGCGCGCTGGTGTTGCGCGGCAGCAGCACGCCGAAGCTGCGGTAGATCTCGGAGGCGAAGCCGCTGCAGTCGCGGGTGTTGTACGAGTGTCCCCAGCCGTAGCGCTCGCCGAGGAACTTGAAGGACTGGCGGATCAGGTTGGCTTCGGTCAGCGGCAGGTAGTCACTGGCGACGTCGGCCGAGCGCGGCAGCAGGGCGGGCTGGAACGACAGGCGGCCGTCGTCGCCACGCACCGGCAGTTCGATGACGTGGGCCGCGGCGGGCAGCTGGCCGTTGACCTCGTCCATCGCCGGCCAGTCGGCCAGCACCGGCACGCGCACGCCCATCTCGAGCTGCACGTCGGAGACGGCGGGGTTTTCCGGCGTGTACGCGGTGCGCGCGGTGGCGCCGGTCACCACCAGGAAGGGCGCGCGGCGGCCCCAGGCGTGGATCGCGTCGCGCTCGCCCTCGGCGATGGACTGCTTCTCGATCCACGCGGCGTAGCGCTGGCTGACGATGAAGGCCCAGTCGCCGTCGCGGCTCTCGTGGACGATGGCCACGGGATCGCCCGGGAACAGGGCGCTTTCCTGGAAGCGGTCGATGTCGGTGTCGCCGGCGGTGCTGAAGACGCGCAGGCGGGTGGGGAAGGTGCGCAGGTCGGCGCGGCGCACGACCATGCCGTGGCGCAGCGGCTGGCTGGCCGGGATCGCGTCGAGGTCGAGCGAGGCCTGCAGGCGCTCGAGTTCGCCGCGCTCCACCGGCTGGCCGTGGACGTCGAACAGCGTGCGTTCGGGCAGCTTCGACAGGCCTTCGATCCAGGCGCGAACCTGCGTGCCGTCGACGTGGCCGGGCAGGGCCTCGAGGTCGTGGATCGAGCCGTCCTCGGCCTGCATGCGTGCGTTCTGCGCGGCGATCTGCGCCGGCGTCAGCACCACGCGGTCGGCGTCGGCGAGCGCGTCGATCCAGAACCCGGGCGAGAGATGGGCTTCGGCCAGCCCCGGGACCGCCAGCGGCGGCGACGCCTGGACCGGTTCGCGCGCGGCCAGCGAGGCGGGCAGTGCGAGCAGGAGGCTGAGGAGCAGCGCAGTGGATCGCATGGATCGTCCCCTTCCGGCGATATCGGAGCCGGAGGGCATCATGGAATACATGATTCGGACAAATCAACCAATAAGAATAAATTATTGACGCCCCATGAAGCCCATGTTACACAGCCCCGACGCAGTTCCGGGGCCAGGAGAGGGGCTTTCAGCGATGCCTGCAGTCGATCCAGCACACATGCTTGCCAGCGCGGGCCCCGCCCCGCGCCGATGGCGTGCCCGTGCCTTGGCCCTCGCCCTCGCCGCAACCCTCCCTGTAGGAGCGGCTATAGCCGCGACCGCCGTTTCGTCGGTGGACGTGGCAGCGGTCGCGGCTATAGCCGCTCCTGCAACAGCAACAACAACGGCCACCGCCGACAGCGACGACATCGGCGCACGCCTCGCTGCTCCGCCCGCCATCATCGACCTGGTCGACTCCGGCGACTTCATCGGCGCCGAAGCCGCCATCGCCCGTGCGCTCGAAGACGCGTCGCTCAACGCCGACCAGCGCACCGCGCTCGAGTTCCAGCGCGAACGCATGCGCCGCATCCTGCTCGACTTCCGCCTGGACGAGGCCGGCGCCAAGGCGCGCCTGCGCCGCGACATCCCCGACCTCACCGACGCCGAGTTCGCGCGCTGGGACGCCGAGGGCCTGATCGAGGCGCGGGTGATCGACGGCCAGCGCCGCTGGTTCAGCCGCGGGCCCTCCAACCTGTTCCGGCTGAGCGAAGAGGCGCGCAAGCGTCGCGCGACGCCGCTGGTGTTCTACGACAGCCCGCTGGAAGTGGCGCATCCGCAGCACGCCCGCGTGCGCGAGGCCGCGCTGGCCAGCGGAGAAAGCGCGGTCGCGCCGCAGCGCGTGCGCGTGACCCAGTCGCTGACGGTCAAGCCCGACGCGGTGCCCGCCGGCGAGACAGTGCGCGCCTGGCTTCCGTTCCCGCGCGCCATCGCCGGGCAGCAGGAGCACATCGCGCTCCAGTCGACGGTGCCGGCCGCGCATCGGCTGGCGCCCGAATCCGCGATGCAGCGCACCGTGTACATGGAGGCCCCGGCCGTGGCCGGCGAGCCGACCGCGTTCTCGGTGACCTACGAGCTGACCGTGCACGCGCAGTACCACCGGATCGACCCCGAACGCGTGGTGCCGGCGGAGATCACGCCCGAGCTCGCGCCCTTCGTGGCCGAGCGCGCGCCGCACGTGGTGTTCAACGACGCCATGCGCCTGGAGTCCGCGCGCATCGTTGGCGACGAAACCAACCCCTACCGCATCGCGCAGAAACTGTTCGCCGCCGTCGACCGCATTCCCTGGGCCGGCGCCCGCGAGTACTCGACCATCACCAACATCGGCCAGCACGCGCTGGAGCAGGGCCACGCCGACTGCGGCCAGCAGACCCTGCTGCTGATCACCCTGCTGCGGATGAACGGCATTCCGGCGCGCTGGCAGTCGGGCTGGATCTTCTCCGACGGCGAATACAACAACATGCACGACTGGGGCTGGATGTACCTGGCCCCCTACGGCTGGGTGCCGATGGACGTGACCTTCGGCCGCCTGCCCGGCGCCGCGCCGGAGCTGCAGGACTTCTACCTGGGCGGACTCGACGCCTGGCGCATCGCATTCAACGACGACTGGTCGCGCGAGTTCGTGCCGGCCAAGCGCCACCCGCGTTCCGAAACCGTCGACCTGCAGCGCGGCGAAGCCGAGTGGGACGGCGGCAACCTGTATTTCGACCAGTGGAATTACGACTTCGAGTGGCAGCTGCTGCCACCGGTCACGGACGACGGCACCTGAGCCAAGCCAACCAACAACGCACACCTGTTCCGGGGAGAACCGCAATGAAGGCCAGCCACACCCGACTCCGCAGAGCCGCGCTCTGCATCGCCCTGGGCACCTGCCTGTCCGCAATGGCGCCGGTTGCGCTGGCGCAGAGCGCCACCGGCGCGGTCGCCGGCCGCGCCAACGCCGGTGACCAGGTGCAACTGGTGAACGCCACCACCGGCGCCACGCGCACCGTGACCGTGGGCGCCGACGGGAGCTACCGCCTGGGCCAGCTGCAGGTGGGCGACTACAGCGTGCAGGTGGTGCGTGACGGCGCGCCGGTCGGCGAGCCGGTGCCGGTCAGCGTCGCGCTGGGCGGCACCACCACCGTCAACCTCGGCAGTGAGGGCGGCATCGCCAACATGGCCGCGGTGCAGGTGGTCGGCGCGCGCGTCGTGAACCGCGTCGACGTGCGCTCGACCGAATCCGCCACCAACGTGACCCGCGAACAGATCGCGCAGCTGCCGGTGGACCAGAGCCTGGCCTCGGTGGCCCTGCTCGCACCCGGCGTGGTGTCGTCGGGCGCCACCTTCGGCGGCCTGACCTTCGGCGGTGCCTCGGTGGCCGAGAACGCGGTCTACATCAACGGCCTCAACGTCACCGACCCGTATCGCCGCCAGGGCTTCTCCTCGGTGCCGTTCGGCTTCTACGACGAATTCCAGGTCAAGACCGGCGGCTATTCGGCGGAGTTCGGCCGCAGCACCGGTGGCGTCATCAACGCGGTGACCCGGTCGGGCGGAAACGAGTTCCAGTCCGGCGTCGAGCTGACCATGGAACCCTCGGCCTGGGCGTCGTCCAAGGACGACCATTTCCATTCGGATGGTTCGCTCGACGAGCGCGATCGCACCAGCCGCGACTCGAACTCGTTCTACAAGGCCAATGTCTGGGCGTCGGGTCCGATCGTGAAGGACAGGCTGTTCTTCTTCGCGATGTACGAGGTGCGCGACAGCAGTCCGAAGGACGTCGACGAGAACGAGGTCTACATGACCAAGGGCGACAACGACTTCTGGGGCGCGAAGCTCGACTGGCAGATCAACGACAACCACCTGCTGGAGCTGCTGGCGTTCTCCGACAAGGCCGAGAGCGAGACCAGCATCTACGACTACGACTGGGACACGGGCGAGAGCGGCGACCTCAATGGCGGCTCGGTGTCGGGCAGCGGCGGCGAGAACTGGTCGGTGACCTATACCGGCCACTTCGGCGACAACTTCATGGCCAAGGCCATGTACGGCGTCAACGAGCGCAGCACCAACACCAGCAGCCCGTGGGACGGCGACTGCAGCATCGTGACCGTGGCCAACCAGGCGCGGGTGAACTGGGGCTGCCACCCGACGAACTCCAGTTTCAACGGCCGCGTCGATGAGCGCGAGGCCGCGCGACTGGACTTCGAGTGGACCCTGGGCGACCACCTGCTGCGCTTCGGCGTCGACCACGAGGTGCTCGATTCCACCAGTTTCGTGCGCTACCCCGGCGACGGCCGCAGCTACCAGGTGCAGACCGTGACCCCGGGCGCGCCGCTGAACGGCACCTTCGTGCCGCCGGGCGTCACCCAGATCGTCGATGCGCGCCGGTACATCACCGGTGCGCCGGTGAGCACCGAGATGCAGGCCTTCTACATCGAGGACAACTGGAGCGTCACGCCGAACGTCCTGCTGAACCTGGGCGTGCGCTTCGACAAGTTCCACAACAAGCTGGCCTCGGGCGCGACCTTCGCCCGCGCCGACTTCGAGGACATGGTCTCGCCGCGCGTGGGCTTCAGCTGGGACATGAGGGGTGACGGCACCACCAAGCTGTTCGCCAATGCCGGCCGCTACTACCTGCCGCTGACCAACAAGCTGACCGACTATTTCGGCGGCGGCACCACCGACGAGCACTCCTACTACGTGTTCAACGGCTGGACCGAGCTCGACGATCCGATCACCGGCAAGCCCTACCTCTCGCCCAACCTTGGCGCGCAGATCGGCCCCGTCAACACCGACATGAACGCACCGCCGCCGGACGACGTGCGCACCGCGGTGGCGCGCGACCTGAAGCAGGTGTACCAGGACGAGTTCATCCTCGGCTTCCAGCAGGCGATCAACCAGGCCTGGTCGTACGGCGTCAATGCGACCTATCGGGAAGTCACCCGCGCCGTGGAGGACGCCCGCATCAACCACGTCGAAGGCTGCGGCTGGTACTCGGGCGACTGGCCGATCATCAACCCGGGCGAGAAGGTCACCCTGTGGTGCCCGGACACCGAGGACTGGGTGGAGTTCGATTCGTCGCAGGACGGCTACGTGGCCTCCTATGGCGCCGGCGCGGTCATGGGCTACAAGCGGCCCAAGCGGACGTACAAGGCCGTCGAGTTCCAGCTCGACCGCGCCTGGGACGACAAGTGGGCGGTGAACTTCAGCTACCTCTGGTCGAAGAGCGAGGGCAACCTCGAGGGTCCGGTCAACTCGGATACCGGCTATGCCGACACCAACCTGGTGCAGCATTACGACCATCCGGCCAACAACGAGCGCTTCGGCGTCCTGTTCAACGACTTCCGCCACCAGTTCAAGCTGCGCGGCAGCTACAAGCTCAACGAGATGTGGAGCTTCGGCGCCACCGCGACGGCGCGCTCGGGTGGCCCCATCACGGCGTTCGGCGTGGTCTGGCCGGATGACAGCCGCCCGGGCGGCGGTTCCGGCGAGTTCAGCGGCGGCGGCACCGGCTGGCTTTGCGTGGCCAACTGCGCCGACCCGGCCACGCGCCAGTTGGTCTACTCCGAGCGCGGCGCCTTTGGCCGCATGCCTTGGGTGAAGGACGTGGGCGTCAACGTGACTTGGACGCTGCCGGTGGAGGACATCGACCTGAAGGCGCGCTTCTCGGTCTACAACCTGTTCAACAGCCAGACCGTGGTCAACGTGCATTCGCGCTACGAAAGCACGCCGGGTACGCGGATGCCCTACTTCGGCGAAGGCACGGTCTGGCAGGCTCCGCGCTACGCGCAGCTGGTCGTGACCTGGAACTTCTGAGCACGGCGTGACGGAGGGCGGCGGCGGGGGCCGTCGCCCTCCGGTTCCGGAAGGAGACAAGGTGGCGGGAACGGGTGTCCTCTTCGCGGCCGCAGCCACGGCCGCGATTTTTTTTGCATCGGCAGCGGCGACCGCTGGCACGGATGATGGCTGGCCCCGGCAGGCCGTGGCCGCGGCGGTGGACGACGCCACCGCCCGCTACGCGCTTCCCGGCATCGCCGTCGGCGTGGTCGTGGACGGCGAAGTCCGGCACGTCGAACTGCGCGGCGAGACCGTCGCCGGCAGCGGCGAGGCGATCACTGCCGACACGCTGTTCAAGGTCGCCTCCAACACCAAGGCCATGACCGCGGCGCTGCTGGCGCGGCAGGTCGATGCCGGCGTGCTGGCCTGGGACGACCCGGTGGTGAAGCACCTGCCGGGCTTCCGCATGCACGAGGACTGGGTGACGCGCGAGATGCAGGTGCGCGACCTGCTCATCCACAACAGCGGCTTGGGGCCGGGCGCCGGCGACCTGATGCTGTGGCCGGAGCCGAACGCGTTCTCGCGCGACGAGGTGATCGCCGGCCTGGCGCACCTGAAGCCGCGCTGGAGCTTCCGCTCGCGCTATGCCTACGACAACACGCTGTACATCGTCGCCGGCGAAGTGGCGGCCGCGGCCGGCGGCGCGCCCTACGACGTGCTGCTGCGGCGCGAGGTGTTCGAGCCGCTGGGCATGCAGGGCTGCCGGGTCGGGGAATGGCGCGTGGACGGGGCAGGGCCCGTGGCCGCGCCGCACGTGCGCCGCGGGGATGCCTGGGAGCCGCGCGCGGAGGGCGAGGTCGTGGCCGACATGCCGATGTCCGCCGCGGGCGGGGTGCGCTGCACGCTCGACGACATGCTGCGCTGGGTGCGCGCGTGGCTCGATCCGGACACCGCCGGGGGCGATGGCGCGCGATGGCTGTCCGCCGCGCAGCGCGACGAGGCGTGGACCGCGCACATGCCGATGCCGCTGTCGGCGCGGATGCGCGCCTGGAATCGCAGCCATTTCCACGCCTATGGCTACGGCTGGCGGCTGAGCGACGTCGACGGGACCTGGAAGGTCGCGCACACCGGGACGCTGTCGGGCATGTATTCCGCGGTGAGCCTGCTGCCGGAGCTGGACACCGGCTTCGTGATCCTCGTCAACGGGGATGCGGGCGATGCGCGGACGGTGCTGGAACAGTCGCTGTCGAAGATCTTCACCGCGTGTCCCGGGGCGGCCTGTCCCCGGGCGGACGGTCTGGTCGCGCACTACGCCTCGCTGCTGGCCGCGGAGCGCTCCGCGGCCGTCGCCGCGCAGGACGCACCGGATGGCGATGCAGCCCACTCGGAGCGCGCGCCCGCCGCCGCCGGTGCGCTGAGCGGCAGGCTGGGCCGCTACCGCGATCCCTGGTTCGGCGAGGCCACGGTGTGCGAAGCGGACGGAGGCGTGCGCTTCGAATCGCTGAAGTCGCCGCGGCTCGCCGGACCGGTGCTGCGTGCGGGAGAGCGCCTGCTGGTGGATTTCGACACGCTGGGCCCCGACGCCGATGCCTGGCTCGAGTTCGCCACCGCGACGGTCGGAGGACCGGCAACGCTGGCGATGGCCAAGGTCGATCCCGAGGCCGACTTCAGCTACGACTACGAGGATCTCGCGTTCGTGCGGGTGGGCGACTGCCCCTGAGATCACTGCACCCGGCATGTCCGCTCTGTGACGGTGCGCACGGGAGGGATGGCGCGCGCGCCGCTACCATGTTGCGTAGCAGCATCCATCATTCCGGCTGCTCCATGGAGAGGGAGCTTGACGGAGTTTCGAGCTGACGCATGCCGCATCCTGGTCGTCGAGGACGACCCGACGAACCGCAGCGTCCTGGCCCGCCAGCTGGCCGTGGTGGGCGTCGAAGCGGACATGGCGGGCAACGGGGAAGACGGCCTGTCGCGCTGGCTCGGCGGCGGCTTCGCACTGGTCCTGAGCGATCTCCACATGCCGGTGATGGACGGCTTCGGCCTGGTCCGCGCGATCCGCAGCCGGGAGGCCCGTGGCACCAGGACGCCCGTGCTCGCCTTCAGCGCCGACGTGCGCATCGGACAGGCCGAAAGGGCGCGCGAGGCGGGGTTCGACGACTTCTTGGCCAAGCCGATGCAGCTCGATGGCCTCCGTGCCGTGCTTGGCCGCTGGCTGGCCGCGGCGCCGGTGCAGGCCGGCACCGCCGCGACGACGCCTGGCGATGCATCCGGCGCCGGCCCGGGGGCGGTGCCCGTGTTCGAGGTCGCCGCACTGCGCGAGCTGGTCGGCGGCGAGCGGGGACTGATGCTGGAGATCCTCGGCTATTTCGACGAGGTCGCGACCGGCATGCGCGACGACCTGCTGCGCGCGGCGCGCGCCGGCGACGCCTGCGGGGCAGGCATGCTCGCGCACCGGCTCAAGGCCTCGGCGCATTCGGTGGGGGCGGTGCCACTGGCCGTGCTGTGCGCGCGGCTCGAAGAGCACGTGGATGGGGGGCGGCGCGATGGAATCGCTCCGCTGGTGCAACAGGTGGTGGTTGCGCTGGATGCGGCGCTGGCGGCGATGCGCCGCTGGCGCGCCGCGGCCGGCGCGCCGGCACCGGACATGACGAGGTACGCGCTATGAAGATCCTGGTTGTCGATGACGATGATTTCACCACCCGCCTGCTGCAGATCCAGCTGCGGGCGATGGGGCTGAGGAAGAGCGGCTATGCCGCGATCGAGCTGTGCTCGCGAGGGGAGGATGGCCTGGCGCTGGTGTCGACCGACCCTGCCGGCTTCGGCCTGGTCTTCTGCGACCTGAGAATGCCCGGCATGGACGGCGTGGAGTTCGTCCGGCACCTCGCCGAAGTGGGATTCGCGGGCGCCCTGGTGCTGATCAGCGGGGCCGAGCCGCGCGTGCTGCAGGCGGCCGAGCAGGTGGCGCGGGCGCAGGGGCTGAACGTGCTGGGCACGCTGCCCAAGCCGGTGCAGCCGGCGGCGCTGCGCGACATCCTGCACCAGGAAGCGGCGGGTGAGGAGCCGGCCGGGCCGGCCGACGAGGCGTTGCCGCTGGTCTCGGGACAGGATGCGTCGGCGCTGGAGGCCGCCATCACGTCGGGTGAGCTGTTCAACCTGTACCAGCCGAAGGTGGACCTGGCGACGGGCGAGGTGGTCGGCGTCGAGGCGCTCGCGCGCTGGCAGCACCGGACGCGCGGCATCGTGATGCCCACGGAGTTCGTGCCCCTGGCCGAGCGCGCCGGACTGATCGGTCCGCTGGCGCGCGTGGTGCTGTCCAACGCGCTGCACGACGCGCGCCACTGGACCACCCCCGGCGGCGGGCTCGACGTCGCGGTGAACCTGACGATGGCCAACCTCTCCACGCTCGACATGCCCGAACGCGTGGCGCGCCTGGCGGCCGCCGCCGACTTCCCGCTCGAACGCCTGGTGCTCGAATTGTCGGAAACCCACCTGCCGACGCAGCCGAAGGCCCAGCTCGACATCATGACCAGGCTGAGGCTCAAGGGCGTGCGCCTGGCGATCGACGAGTTCGGTACCGGCTTTTCCAACCTGGCGCAGCTGCGCGACATGCCGTTCTCGGAGCTCAAGATCGATCGCGGCTTCGTCCGCGGCGTGGCCCAGGATCCGTCGCGCCGCGCGATCGTCCAGGCGGCGCTGGCGCTGGCGCGCGAGATCGACGTCCAGACCGTGGCCGTGGGGTTGGAGGCGATGGACGACCTCGCCTGCCTGCGCGAGCTGGGCTGCCAGCTGGGCCAGGGCGTCCTGGTCGCCGAGCCCATGCCGGCGGCCGAGGTCATGCGCTGGACGCGGGAGTGGCCGGTCCTGCGCGACGGACTGCTCGCCGCCTGATGCACGGCAGCGGCACCGGCGCCGGTGCCGCTGCCCGCTGGCACGCGGCTACGGGCGGAGCGCCCGCGCGTAGACCCAGTCCGCCACCTGCCGCCCCTGGCACAGGCCCGCGGTGCAGCCCTCGAAGAAGTGCAGGCCGCCGTAGACGCGGCTGAGTGACTGTCCGCTCTCCAGCTGCGACAGCCTCACATGCTGCCATCGGTCCAGGCCGCGGTTCGCCACAGCGAGCCCGGGCGGCACCGTCGGAGGCAGGGGCCCCAGCATCGCGAGCAGGTTGGTGCGCGCAGCCGCTGCGATCGCGGCATCCGGCGAGGCGGCCGCCGGGGCGGGCGGTGGATCAGAGTACGTGTCGTAGCGCGGCTCGATTGAGTTCAGCGCATCGTGGATCGCGAGGTGCGTGACGGCGAGGGCGCGCGCCTGCTGCTGGGGGCCGCCGAAACGCGGCGCGACCACGGGTCCGCCGGCGAGCGCGTGCATGGCAGTGTCCGGGTGGGGGAAGACCGCGCCTCCCCCCAATGCCGTCACCCGGGCAGTTCGGGCTGCGGCGGCCCGGCGCGGACGCAGGGGGGATGCCCAGCCGGAATCTGCGCTGTCCTGCTCCCACTTCCGGTCGCCGGCCATCCATGGCCGGCTCTGGTCATCCCCCCTGCGCCCGCACCGGGCACCACCTTTCCCGCGGTCTGGAAAGACGTTGGACCCTGACTGCGCGATTGCTTCCCGACCCGGTCTCGCCACTCCCTGTCGCGGCTGCCGCCGCGATCGCTGTCGCCCTGCTGCTGATGCTCGGGTGCGGTTTGCTGCGGTGCTGGTGCTGTCACTACTGTTGCTGTTGCTGCCCTCGATCTTTGCCGAGGCCGGACCTCGCTACAGCCCGTCGCGCGCACAGGGGGTGTGCGGACAGCGGGCCAGGGATGGCCGGCGGCCGGCAGTGGGAGCAGGACGCGGAGATGCCGGGGGAGCACACCCCCTGTGTGCGCGACGGGCCGCGTACGCCACCACGGAGCCGACTTGCATCTCGACCCAACCCGCGAGCATCTCTGGCCGTAGCAGACGCCGATCCAGCATCACCACAGCCAGCTCGACCGCGAGCCTCTTCCCTTCACCTGGGAGAAAAGCCAAAAGAAAACCCCTGGAGGCCAGGGGTTTCTGCTTGGATCTGGTGGGCGGTGCAGGGATCGAACCTGCGACCCTTGCCGTGTGAAGGCAATGCTCTACCGCTGAGCTAACCGCCCGAAGTGGCCGCGCAGTATACAGCAGCGGGGCCCGGGTCCCGCAAGTCCCCGCACCCGCTCCGTGGCACGGCGGGTCCGCTTCACCGGCGTCTCACCACGCCACGCCTAGCGTCGTGGGTCCGCCCCTTCGAACGCGAGGCCCCCATGGCGCGCCCCATCTGGACCGGGACCCTGAGCTTCGGGCTGTTGAACGTGCCGGTTTCGCTGATGTCGGGCGAACGACGGATCGACATCAGCTTCCGCATGCTGGACTCGCGCGACCGCAATCCGGTGCGCTACGAGCGCGTCAACGCCGAGACCGGCGAGGAAGTGCCGTGGAAGGACGTGGTCAAGGCCTTCGAATACGACAAGGGCAGCTACGTGGTCCTGGAGCAGGACGACATCAGGTCGGCCGCGCCGGAGAGCCATGAAACGGTGGAGGTCGAGACCTTCGTCGATGCCGCGGACATCCCGCCGACCTACTACGAGAAGCCCTACATCCTGGTGCCCGCGAAGAAGGCCGAGAAAGGCTACGTGCTGCTGCGCGAGACCCTGCGCGATACCGGCAAGGCCGGCATTGCGCGCGTGGTGATCCGCACGCGCGAGTACCTGGCCGCGGTGCTGCCGCAGGGCGATGCACTGGTGCTGATGCTGCTGCGCTATCCGCAGGAGGTGGTGGACGCGTCGGAGTACCGGCTGCCCGAGGGCGAGGCCGGCGACTACCGGATCAATGCGAAGGAGCGGGAGATGGCCACTCAGCTCATCAAGGCGATGAGCGGGGAATGGGATCCCTCGCAGTACCGCGACGAGTTCCGCGGGCGGCTGGAAAAGGTGATCCGCGAGCGCATGAAGTCCGAGGGCGTGGTGTCGCGTCCTGACGACCAGGAGCACGAGGTGCCCGAGGACGCGACCACCAACGTCGTGGACTTCATGGCCCTGCTGCAGAAGAGCATCGGCGCCAACAGGCGCACGCCCGCGAAGAAGCGCGGCGCGGGGACCTCGGCCGCGGATGGCGACGTGCCGGCGTCGAAGCCCGCGAAGAAGGCAGCGGCGAAGACCGCGAAAAAGCCGGCGAAGAAAGCCACGAAGAAGGTGGCGAAGAAGGCCGCCAGGAAGACCGCGAAGAAGACCGCCAGCGCATCGCGCGGGACGGCCGGCAGCGCGGCCCGCAAGGCCGGCTGAGGCTCGCGCCGCCTGCACGCGGCGATGACGGGGCGCCAACGGCCCCCGGCGTAGCGTCGACCGTCCAACGGCACTCCCGGGAGGCGGTTCGATGGCGACGAGGAAGACGGGCAAGGCGACGAAGGCGGCCAAGGCGGCGAAGGCGGCCAAGGCCGGTGCCGCGCGCGGCGGCAGCGGCAGGAAGACGGCGGCGCGTCAGCGCGACATCCAGGAAGAGGCACTGCGCTCGGCCAGGCAGGCGAAGAAGAAGGCGCCCGCGAAGAAGTCGCCGGCGCAGGCGGGCGCGCGCCGGCAGCCGACCACGCTGCCCGCCCAGCACCTGCCCAAGCCCGGCGTGGAAGGAGACCTCGACCTGCAGCCGCGCTTCAAGGCGCCGGACTACGCGGGCAGCGGCAAGCTCGACGGCATGGCGGCGATCGTCACCGGCGGTGACTCGGGCATCGGCCGGGCGGTGGCCGTGCTGTTCGCGCGGGAGGGCGCCGACGTCGCCGTGCTGCATCTCGCCGAAGACGGTGATGCAGAGGAGACCCGCCGGCACGTCGAGGCCGAAGGCGCGCGCTGCCTGGTGATCGCCGGGGACGTGCGCGACCCGGCGTTCTGCGAGGACGCAGTGGGGCAGGTGGTCGACGCCTTCGGGCGGCTCGACGTGCTGGTCAACAACGCCGCCTTCCAGCAGCACGTGGAGCGCCTCGAGGACCTCACCGACGAGCACCTGCAGGAGACCCTGCAGACCAACATCGCCGGCTACTTCCACATGGCGCGCGCCGCGCTGCCGCACATGGACGATGGCGCCAGCATCATCAACACCGGGTCCGAGACCGGGATCTTCGGCAGCCCGAAGCTGCTCGACTACTCCGCGACCAAGGGCGCGATCCATGCTTTCACCAAGGCGCTGGCGAGTAACCTGCTCGGCCGCGGCATCCGCGTGAACTGCGTGGCGCCGGGGCCGGTGTGGACGCCGCTCAATCCGGCCGACAAGCCGGCCGCCGACGTGGCGAAGTTCGGCAAGGACAGCGACATGGGGCGTCCCGCGCAGCCGGAAGAGCTGTCGCCGGCCTATGTGTTCCTGGCGTCGCCGGTGATGTCGTCGTACGTGAACGGCGCGATCCTGCCCGTGATGGGCGGGCCGCGCGGATGATCGGGACCATGCTGAAGTCAGGAGGTGCGTGATGACCAGGGGCGACAAGTCGGCCTATACCGACAAGCAGAAGCGCAAGGCGGAGCACATCGAGGACAGCGAGCGCGGGAAAGGCCGCTCGAAGGAGGATGCGGAGCGCATCGCCTGGGCGACGGTGAACAAGCAGGACGGCGGCGGCAGGAAGTCCGGCTCCGGCCGCAATTCCTCCTGACCCGGCCCACGCCCCCGCGCTACCCCTGCAGGAGCAGCGACCGACGTATGTGGATGGGTCGGGATTCGGGTCGCAGCTATAGCTGCTCCTACAGGGAGGGGCGGCGGGCAGGAAGGGGCGGCGGGGCGACGGCTCAGGCCAGGCGCTGGATCCCATGCACCAGCGCGTACAGCACCCCGCCGATCAGCGCGCCGACGGCGGTGCCGTTGTAGCGGATGAACTGCAGGTCCGAGCCCACCGCGAGTTCCAGCTCGCGGGTCAGTTCGTCGGCGCTCCACTGGTGCACGCGCTCGACGATGAAGCCGCGGATGCCCTCGCGGTAGCGCTCGACCTCGGGCAGCACCAGGCCGACGATGCCGTCGTTGATCCAGGCACGCATGTCGTCGTCGGCGGCCAGGCGCGAACCGATCTCGGCGCCGACCGACGAGATCCTGGCGGCGATGGCGGAGTCGTCGCGCGCGGCGTCGTCGCGGATCCAGGTGGCGAGGTCGCGCCACAGGCTGCGCAGGTAGCGCGACAGGTCGGAGTCCTCGATCAGCTGGTCGCGGAAGGCGTTGACGCGCGCGCGCAGCGACGGATCGTCCTCGAGGCGCAGGATCAGGCGCTCGAACTCGGTGCCGATGCGCTGGCGCATCTCGTGGTCGCGGTCGTTCGCCATGTCGCCGACCATGCCGGTCATGCCCGCGACCAGCTTGTCGGCGACCTTGTCGGCCACCACGCCGTCGAGCTTCAGGTAGCGCAGCACCTTCCACAGTTCGCGGCCCGCCACGCCGGAGATGCGCTCGTGCGTACCGGGCGCGGCCAGCACCTCGCCGGCGTATTCCAGCCCGGCGTCCACCAGCGCCTGGTGGCGGCCGTCGGCGGTGAGCTGGCGGAGGATGACCGCGACCACGCCCGACAGGTCGACCTGGCGCAGCCGCGCTTCGGCGATGCGATGCAGGAAGCCGTGCAGCTCCTCGCTGTCGAGCGCGTCCAGGATGCGGGGCAGGGCATTGGCCAGGGCGCGGCCCATGCTGCCGGCGAAGGCCGAGTCGGCGAGCTTGGCGGCGATCGAGCCGGCGATGTCGACCGACTGCAGCTTCTCCGCCACCTGGCGGGTGCCGAGGAAGTGGTCGCAGATGAAGTCGGCGAGGCTGGCGCCGAGGGCGTCCTTCTTCGACGGGATGATCGCGGTGTGCGGGATCCAGCGCATGCCCAGCGGATGCCGGAACAGCGCGACCACCGCGAACCAGTCCGCCAGCCCGCCGACCAGTGCGGCCTCGAACACCGCGGCCAGGAAACCGAAGGCCCAGTGCGGATGCGTGCGTTCGAGCACGGAGACGACTGCAAGCCCCAGGCCGGCGATGCCGAGCAGGCCGAGCGCGATGGCCTTGCGGCGGCGCAGCGCGGCTTCGCGGGGATCGGTGGTCGTCGGCATCACTACAGGGTAGCGAAGGCCGGGCGACGGTGAAGTGGGTTCGTCTGGATGCTTGCCTCGGCGAGGTCTGCTCCCGTATCATTCCGGGCTCGCCAGTGGCCGGGTAGCTCAGTTGGTAGAGCAGGGGATTGAAAATCCCCGTGTCGGGGGTTCGATTCCCTCCCCGGCCACCACTTGGCAGCGAAGGGCCCGCAGAGATGCGGGCTTTTCTGTTTCTTATCGTGGCTGAACGCCGGGCGCTGCCCGTGCGCAGCGGGGCCGCGAGTGCGCGATGATCGAAAGCCGATTCCAGCGCCGCGCCGCGGCGGGAGAGGCATCATGAAAGGCACGCCTACGGCCGCGCTTGCGGCCATCGCACTGATGGCGCTGCAGGGCTGCGCCACCACCGGGATGACGGAGGCTGAAAAGCTGGCGACCTATCGCGCGGCCGCCGGCGAGCCCGTGTCCAGCTTTACCTACCTCGGGCGGATCAGCGGCTGGACGCCGCTCGACGACGAGCACATCGCGGTCTGGACGCGGCCGAAGGAGGCCTGGCTGCTGTCCTTCAGCGGCATCTGCCAGGACATCGAATTCACGCCGATGATCGGCCTCACCAGCCAGGGTAGCCGGGTGTACGCCGGCTTCGACAAGGTACTGGTCGACAGCCCCAACTCGATGCGGCTGCCGTGCCGCATCCGGGAGATCCGGCCGCTCGACGTCACCCGCATCCGCGAGGCCGAGAAGGCGGCGCGGGAAGAGGCTCAGGACGCGTCTTCGGGGACGTAGCCGGCGGGCTTGTCGGCGCCGCCCTCGAACAGGAACTTCTCCATCTCGCGTTCGAGGAACGCGCGGTGCTCCGGGTCCATCGGCGACAGGCGGTTCTCGTTGATCAGCATGGTCTGGTGCGCCAGCCATGCGTTCCAGGCCGGCTTGCCGATGCCGGCGAAGACGCGCTTGCCGAGCGCGCCCGGCCAGGGCACGAAGTCGAGGCCTTCGGCTTCGCGCTTCTCGTATTCGCAGTGGACGGTGCGGCTCACGGTTGTTCCTCCTGGTCCTGTTCGAACTGCGCCTCGACCAGCGTGCGGACGGGCGCAGGGATGCCGAGGCCGGCGAGCGCGTCGCGTGGCACCCAGCGCAGGTCGTCATTGTCCCGCACCGCGGCCGCGGTGGCGACCGGACGCCAGCGCCGCGGGTGCATGTTGAAGCGGTAGTGGCTGAAGACGTGGGCGATGCTGTCCAGCGGTTCGCCACGCGCGTAGTCGCCGTCCACGTGCATGGCGAACCAGGTGCGCGCCGCGTCGTCGGATCCGGCTTCGGGCAGCGACCACAGCTGCGCCCAGACCCCGGCCGGGGGGCGCCGCTGCAGCAGCACGCGGCCTTCGGCGTCGCGCAGCAGGAGCAGCGTCGCCTCGCGCGTGGGCAGGGCCTTGCCGGGCTTCGGCGTCGGCAACTCCCCGGTCCGCGCCTGGGCGTATGCCGCGCAGCCGGGCCGCAGCGGGCAGTCGGCGCAGGCCGGCGCGTGGCGGGTGCAGAGCGTGGCGCCCAGGTCCATCTGCGCCTGGGTGTAGTCGGCCAGGCGCTCGCGCGGCAGGTGCGCCTGCGCGAAGCTCCACAGGCGCTTTTCCACCGCGGGCTGACCCGGCCAGCCGTCGATGCCGTGGTAGCGCGCGAGGACGCGCTTGACGTTGCCGTCTAGGATCGCGAACCGGTCGCCCCAGGCCTGGGCCAGGATCGCGCCGGCCGTGCTGCGGCCGATGCCCGGCAGCGCGACGAGGGCGTCGAAGTCGCGCGGCAGTTCGCCGCCATGGGCCTCGGCGCAGGCGAGCGCGGCAGCGTGCAGGTTGCGCGCGCGGGCGTAGTAGCCCAGCCCCGACCACAGCCCGAGCACGTCGTCCAGCGGCGCGCCGGCGAGCGTGGCGACCGTGGGCAGCGCCGCCACGAAGCGCTCGAAGTAGGGGATGGCCACGCGCACCTGGGTCTGCTGCAGCATGATCTCTGACAGCCAGACGCGGTACGGCGTGCGCGGGTGCTGCCAGGGCAGGTCGTGGCGGCCGTGGTCGTCGAACCATGCCAGCAGCGGGGTCGCGAAGGCGTCGGTGCCGTCAGCGGCGGGGCCGGCCTCCGCATCGGGACCGTTCATCGCGCACCGTCCGGGTCGATCTCGATTTCGACGCCATCGAGCACCGCGCCTGCGATCTCGATGCGTGGGGCGCTGGCGCGTGCCGCGACCGGCGGCAGCGGACTGCCCGAAGCGGCGGCGTCCATCCATTCCAGCACTTCGGCGATTCGGACCCCGGCGCGGGCTTCGGCATCGGCGCGCCGCAGGTGCAGGCCGACGGGGCCAGACAGGTCGCGTGCGCCGGCATAGGCGAGCGCGACGGCGATCGGCGACGCTGACGTGTCCAGCGGCGCCGGCAGCGCGAGCCATGCGGCGGGCCACTCCCGCAGGGTGCCGACGAGTTCGAGCAGCAGGGCGCGGCCGAAGGCGGCGCGACCGGTCGCATCCACGTCGGGGACCATGCCGTCGCCGCGCAGCGCGAGCGACGCCGGCACCAGCGTCCAGGTGCCGTCGCGCAGGCGCAGCGGGCCGTGCGCGCCGAGCGTGAAGCGCAGCGGCTCGCCTTCGCCGCGGTATTCCGCGGACATGCCGAGGCGCAGCGGCGTGACGCGCAGGGTGCCGCCGCCGAAGTGCGAAGGGCCCGACGCGGTGACCGTGGCGGGAAGTTGCCAGTCCGCGCCTTCGATGCGCACGCGGCCGCGCGCGCTGGCGCCGGCGCCGTCGGCGGGCTGCGTGGCCGCGAGGTCAAGATCGAAGTGGATGCGGGTGGGAGCGGCCAGCTCCAGGACGCCGCGAGCCTGCGCGGCGAGCGGCTGGCCCTCGGCGAGCGAGGGCAGGTCGAGCTGAAGTCCCTGCAGCGCCCAGCCGTCGCCCAGCAGACGCCCGTCGCGCACGCCGACGCCGCCGGTCAGCGTTGGCACGCGGCCTTCGCCCGGCGGCCGGCTGGCAAGCCACGCCTGCAGCAGCGCCAGGTCCAGCACCGGCGCGTCGAGCTCGATGCGCTCCAGCACCAGCGGCGCGGCGCGGTCGCGCAGGGTCGACCACGGCAGCGACACCAGCACGCGATCGGCGCGCAGTAGCGGCGCGCCTGCACCCGGCGCGCGCACCACGACATCACGCACTTCGAGCAGCGGCGTGCCGCGCAGGCGATAGCGCGCCTCCCCTTCGAATCCGATCCCGAGCCCGAGCGCGTCGCCGACGCTGCCCAGCGCGATGCGCGCGAGTTGCCGCGGCTGCATGAGGATCGCCGCGGCCAGCGCGACCAGCAGCAGCACGATCACGGCGATGCCGGCGGCGAGCGCGAGCCCGCGGCGCAGCCTCACGCCCCCAGCGCCTCCGGCAGCAGGGCGTCGACGAAGGCCTCGGCGTCGAAGACGCGCAGGTCCTCGGGGCGCTCGCCGATGCCGGCGAAACGGATCGGGATTCCGAACTCCTGCGCCAGCGCGAACACCACGCCGCCCTTCGCGGTGCCGTCGAGCTTGGTCACCACCAGCCCGGTCACGCCGGCGGCCTGGTGGAAGTGGCGCAGCTGGCTGAGCGCGTTCTGGCCGGTGGTGCCGTCGATCACCAGCAGCACCTCGTGCGGCGCGGCGGCGTCGAGCTTGCCGAGCACGCGCTTGATCTTCGATAGCTCGGCCATCAGGCCCTGCTGGGTGTGCAGGCGGCCGGCGGTGTCGGCGATCAGCACGTCGGTGCCGCGCGCCTTCGCGGCCTGCAGCGCGTCGAAGGCGACCGAGGCCGGATCGGCGTCCTGGCCCTGGGCGACCACGGCCACGCCGTTGCGCTGGCCCCAGGCCTGCAGCTGCGCCACCGCGGCGGCGCGGAAGGTGTCGCCGGCGGCCAGCATCAGGCCGCGGCCCTCGTCCTTGAAGCGCTTGGCCAGCTTGCCAATGGTGGTGGTCTTGCCGACGCCGTTGACGCCCACGGTGAGGATGACGAAGGGTTTCGCGGCCGGGTCGATCGCCAGCGGCTTCGCCACCGGCTCGAGCATGCGGATCAGCTCCAGCCGCAGCGCGCCGCGCAGCGCGTTGGCGTCGGCGAACTCGCGGGCCTTCATGCGCTTGCGCAGCGACTCGACCAGGCCGGTGGTGGCGGCAACGCCGACATCGGCGGTGATGAGCGCGGTCTCGATCTCGTCGAGCAGGTCGTCGTCCAGGCGCGGGTTGCGCGAGAACAGGCCGCCGAGGCCGCGCGCGATTCCGCTGCCCATGAGGCGCTCGCGCCAGCCCGGCTTGCCGGGGGCGGCCGCGGGCTTTTCCTGGGTGGCGTGCGGCGACGGTGCGTCGGCGGGGACGACGGGAGGGTGCGCGGGCGCCGGGTCGACGGGTATCGGCGCCGGCGGCGGGGCGGCGATGGTCGCGGGCGCGGGCGCGGGCGCAGCCGCAGCCGGAGGAACCTCGATCTGCAGCGGAACCGGCGCTGCCCGCGAAACGGCATCGGATACGGTCGACGCAGGCGCGTCGGGGGCCGCATCGGCGGTCGCTGCGGCGACATCCGCTGGCGCTGGCGCAGCGTCATGCACCTCGCGTCGCGCGCTCCACGCGTCCTCGACGGCGGTGGCCACGTCGGTCGCGGCCGGCTGGGCCGCGTCGCCCATCCGGCGCGCGGCCTCGATGGCCTCGGCGGCGGCGCTCAGCGAGGAGCGTTCGTCCTTCGCCGGCTTCGCCTTGTCGGCGTCGGATTTCCAGCGGCGGAACAGGCTCATCGCGATCGGGACCAGACGGGAACGGGGGAGGGTGCGCATGTGCGCACAAGCGCGGACAATGCCGCGTCATGGTACCACCCAGCCCTCGCGCGCCCTCCCGTCCCGCGGCCTCCGGCAGCGTGCGCATCATCGCCGGCCGCTGGCGCGGATCGAAGCTTCCGGTGGCGTCCGCGCCGGGCCTGCGGCCGACCTCGGACCGCGCCCGCGAGACCCTGTTCAACTGGCTGCAGCCGATGCTGCCGGGCGCGCGCGTGCTCGATCTGTTCGCCGGCAGCGGCGCGCTGGGCCTGGAGGCGCTGTCGCGCGGCGCGCGCGAGGCCTTGCTGGTGGAGCGCGACCCGGCGCTGGTGCAGTCGCTGCGCGACACCTGTGCGCGCCTGGACGCCGGCGATGCCGCCACGGTGCTGCGCGCCGACGCGCTGGAGCTGCTGCGCGCGCCGCTGCACGGCCGCTTCGACCTGGTGTTCCTCGACCCGCCCTTCGATTCCGGCGCCTGGGACACCGCGCTGGAGCGGCTCGGCCCCTGGGTCACGGACGCGGCCTGGCTCTACATCGAGTCGCCGTCGGCCACGCCGGCGGCACCCGGCCCCGGCTGGCGCCTGCACCGCGAGTCCTCGACCCGGGACGCACGCCACGCCCTGTTCCGGCACGCGCCGGCACCCTGACCACCATCGTGCCGCGCTGATACACTCCGGCCGGCGGATCAGCACCCCGAGGCACGGCGCGACCAGGCATGAGCACAGCCCGACACAGGATCGCCGTCTATCCCGGCACCTTCGACCCGATCACCAATGGCCACGTCGACCTGGTCGACCGCGCCGCCCCGCTGTTCGACCGGTTGATCGTCGGCGTGGCCGAGAGCCCGGCCAAGGGCCCGGCGCTGGCGCTCGACCTGCGCGTCGGCCTGGTCCGCGAGGCGCTGGCCCACCACGCCAACGTCGAGGTCCGCGGCTTCGATTCGCTGCTCGCCCACTTCGTCTCGGAGGTCGGCGGCGGCGTGCTGCTGCGCGGCCTGCGCGCGGTGTCCGACTTCGAATACGAATTCCAGCTGGCGAGCATGAACCGCCACCTCATTCCCGAGGTGGAGACGCTGTTCCTGACGCCGGCCGAACAGTACGGCTTCATATCCTCGTCGCTGGTGCGCGAGATCTCCCGCCTCGGCGGCGACGTCTCGGGCTTCGTGCCGGCGGCGGTGGCCGAAGCGCTCCAGGCCGAATGGCGGCGCGCGGGATAGACTGACCACCAACGCAACGATCTCCTGGGGAACACGAATGAAGACCACCACCCGCCTGCTCCTGTCCGCCTGCCTCGCGCTGCCGCTGCTTGCGGCCTGCAAGAAGGACGAGGCGCCCGTCGTTGCCGTCGCCGCGCCGCTGGCCGCGCCGACCACCGCCGACGACACCGCGTGGCGCGCCTACGTCTCCGACGTGGTGACGCGCAACATGGAAGGCATCGCCAACCAGCCCTACGTGTACTACCTGCCGGCGCCGACCGGCGACGAGGCCGCCGACGCCGGCAACTACGAGCGCCTGTCCGACAAGGCCACCAGCGACGTGTCCCGCGGCATCGTGCGCGGCAACATGCTGGCCTACGCCTCGTCGGACTCCGCGAAGATGGCCGACATCATCGTCAACGCCTTCGCCGGCGTCGAACCCGACACCATGAAGGGCGTGCGCGTGGTGTTCATCGGCGCCGCCGCCGACCGCGAGCGCGTGTCCGCCGCCGTGGCTCCGGCCGGCGTCGAGTTCATCTTCGTCGACGCGAAGTAGGCCGCCGCGTCCGCCGCCGGCCCCGTGCCGGCGGCGGCCCGCACGCCCAGGG
>NZ_JACSQJ010000005.1:0-8939 GCF_014836665.1 Luteimonas colneyensis | reverse complement strand
CGCAAATGGGCCTGGGTGGTCGCAGCTGTAGCGCCCCCCCCCCCCCGGCCCGCACGCCCAGGGTCTACAATGGCCCCATGGCGCTGCGCATCAACGAGCTCTGCATCAACTGCGACGTCTGCGAGCCTGCGTGTCCGAACGAGGCCATCTCGCAGGGAGAAACCGTCTACGTCATCGATCCAGCGCGCTGCACCGAATGCGTGGGTCATTTCGACGAGGCGCAGTGCGTCGTCGTCTGCCCGGTCGAGTGCATCGACCCGGATCCCGACAACCCCGAAACCCACGACCAGCTGCTGGCCAAGCTCCTGCGGCTGACGGAGAAGGCTGCATGAGGCCGATGATCCTGCTGCGCCGGATGGCGCTGCCGCTGCTGCTCGCCCTGGTTCCAGCGAGCCTGGTGGCGGCCGCCGATGGCCAGGCGCCACGGGCCGCCGCGCACGCTGCCCCGGCGCCCGCTGCCACGCCTCCGGGCGCCGCGATCGCGTCGGCGCACGCGCTGGCCACCGACGCCGGCATGGAGGTGCTGGCCGACGGCGGCAACGCCTTCGACGCGGCGATCGCGGTGTCGGCGGTGCTGTCGGTGGTCGAGCCGATCAGCTCCGGCATCGGCGGCGGCGGCTTCTTCCTGCTGCACGACGCGAAGAGCGGGCGCGACGTCTTCGTTGACGCGCGCGAGACTTCGCCCGCGGCCGCGACGCCGGAGCGCTACCTCGACGCCGACGGCGAATTCGACCGCGACCGCGCCACCAACGGCGCCTGGTCCGCCGGCATCCCGGGCCTGCCCGCGGCCTTCGTCCACATCCAGCAGCAGTACGGCAGGTTGCCGCTGTCGCGCACGCTGGCGCCGGCGATCCGCATCGCCCGCGAAGGTTTCCCGGTCTACGGGCGCATGGCGCGCGGCTACGAGGCACGGCGCGCGGTGATGGAGCGTTACCCGGGCACGCGCGAGGTCTACCTGGCCGGCGGACGCCCGATCCGCGAAGGCGACCTGTTCCGCCAGCCCGACCTCGCGCGCACCCTGGAACTGCTGGCCGAACACGGCTTCGACGGCTTCTACGCCGGCGATGTCGGCGCGAAGCTGGTCGCGGGAGTCAACGCCGAAGGCGGGCAGTGGACCGCCGCCGAACTCGCCGCCTACCGCGTGCGCGAGCGCGAGCCGGTGCGCTTCCGCTACCGCGACTGGGACATCGTCACCGCGCCGCCGCCGTCGTCGGGCGGCATCGCGCTGGCGCAGATGCTGCAGATCCTGGCGCCGTACGACCTCGCCGGCATGGACGAGGCGCATCGCACCCACCTGGTCGTCGAGTCGATGCGCCGCGCCTTCCGCGACCGCACCTTCTACCTGGGCGATCCCGATTTCGTGGACGTGCCGCAGCGCCTGCTCACGAGTCCCGACTACGCCGCCGGCCTGCGCGCCACCATCCATCCGGAGCGCGCGACCCCCAGCGAGCTGCTGTCCGGCGCGGCGACGCCGCTCGAGGACGAGGAGACCACGCACTTCTCGATCATCGACGCCGAGGGCAACCGCGTCGGCGCGACCCAGACGGTCAACCTGCTGTACGGCTCCGGCCTGGTGGCGCCGGGCACCGGCGTGCTGCTCAACAACGAGATGGACGACTTCGCGCTCAAGCCGGGCACGCCGAACGCCTTCGGCGTCATGGGCTTCGACGCCAACGCGCCGGAGCCCGGCAAGCGCATGCTGAGTTCGATGGTGCCGACCTTCATGCTGTCCGACGACCGGATCGCCGTGCTCGGCACGCCGGGCGGCAGCCGCATCATCACCATGGTGCTGCTGGGCGTGCTCGGCTACGACGCGGGGCTGTCGGCGGCCGACGTCGCCGCGCTGCCGCGCTACCACCACCAGTGGATGCCGGACGCGATCCAGGCCGAGGCCGGCACCTTCGACGTCGCGACCGCGAAGGCACTGCGTGCGATGGGCCACACAGTGGTGCGCCCCGAGGACGAAGTGGCCGAGGGCCGCCGCTCCAGCGATGCCTGGGGCAACTTCCAGACCGTGGCCTGGGACATCGCCGGCAACCGCATGGAGGCGGGCACCGACCCGCGCAACCCCGTAGGCAAGGCCGAAGTCCGCACCACCGGCCCCTGACCCGGGCGCCATCGGCCGCTGACCATGAATCTGCAGGCCAACGAGGGACAGTGGCGAATGGGCACGAGGATACCCGCATGAAACTCTGGTCGATCGAAGGCAATACCCAGCGGCTCGACGGCGGCTCCATGTTCGGCAACGCGCCGCGGACGATGTGGTCGAAGTGGATGCAGCCGGACGCGGAGAACCGCATCCAGCTCGCCACGCGTGCGCTGCTGGCGACGCCGCTCAACGGCCGCACGGTGCTGTTCGAGGCCGGCATCGGTGCCTTCTTCGAGCCGAAGCTGCGCGAGCGCTACGCCATCGGCGGCGACGGCCACGTGCTGCTGGACTCGCTGCGCGAGGCCGGGTTCGGCCACGAGGACGTCGACGTGGTGGTGCTGAGCCACCTGCATTTCGACCACGCCGGCGGACTGCTGTCGGCCTGGGAGGAGGGTCGGGACCCGGAGCTGCTGTTCCCCAGGGCCACCTTCGTCATCGGTCGCGAGCAGTGGGAGCGCGCGCACGACCCGCACCCGCGCGACCGCGCCAGCTACATCCCGGCGCTGCTGCCGCTGCTCGAGTCCAGCGGCCGCGTGGAGCTGGTCGACGGCGAGCGCACGCCGGCGCTGGGCGATGCCGTGCGCTTCCACTGGAGCCACGGCCACACGCCGGGGATGATGCTCGCCGAGATCCTCGGGCCTGAGCGCCGCGACGACGGCCATCACGGCGGCGTCGTGTTCTGCGCCGACCTCGTGCCCGGCCTGCCCTGGGTGCACGTGCCGATCACCATGGGCTACGACCGCTGCGCCGAGACCCTGATCGACGAGAAGCAGGCCTTCCTCGACGACGCGTTCGCGCGCGGCGTGCACCTGTATTTCACCCACGATCCGGACTGCGCGCTCGCGGGGCTCGAGCGCGACGCACGCGGCCGCTTCAGCGGCGTGCACCAGGTGCGGCGACTGCAGGCGCGCAGCCTCGGAGCCACCGGCCCGGGCTGAGGATCAGCCCGCCCCCGCGCGGTGCAGCAGCCAGGCCAGGCAGCCGGCGAGCAGGGTGGCGAGCGCGGCGATCGTCCACGGCAACCAGACCAGCCAGGCGGCGCGCGGCCCGCGTCGCGGAATCCCCGCGTCGTCTTTGCCGGGATCCGGCACCAGCTGCAGCTTCGGTGTGGGCGAGGTGGGGTCCGGCATGCCATCGCGCGAGGTCGCCTGGCCGTGCGCCGCTCCGTTCCGCAGTCCCGGCGGCCGCTGCGCGAGCGTGGGCGATGCAGGCATCGGCGGCAGCAGCGTCGCCGGCAGGGCGAGGCGATAACCCTCGCCGTAGATGGTCTGCAGGACGTTGCCGTGGGGGTCGCCCAGCGCCACGCGAAGGCGGCGCATGACCTTGGACACCGCGCTGTCGAAGACGACATCGACGCCCGGCCAGGCCTCGGCGATCAGGCTTGCGCGCGGCACCACGGAATCGGCCTGCCGCAGCAGGCACTCCAGCACCGCCAGCGCGCGGGCATCCAGCTCCATGCGGCGCTCACCGGCATGCAGGCTCCGGGACGCGGGCACGAGGCGGTAGCGGCCGAACAGCCATTCCCTCGCCGGCGGTGCGCTGGCGTGCGGGAGCGGGCCCTCGGGGGCCGGAGGCGTCGGCGGGAGCGGAGCGGTGGCCACATCCCGGGCAACGCGGGATGCCAGGCGGGCAGGACAGCGCGGACGCGCGCCCTGCGCCCGCGCGACGCCCCTCAGGCGCGGGTGCCGAAGATCTTGTCGCCGGCGTCGCCGAGGCCGGGGAGGATGTAGCCGAGATCGTTCAGGCGCTCGTCGATCGAGGCCACGTAGACCTCCACGTCCGGATGACGGGCCTCGAGCGCCCGCAGGCCCTCCGGTGCGGCCACCAGGAACAGCCCCTTGATCCGCGTGCAGCCGGCCTTCTTCAGCATGTCGACCGTGGCCACCAGCGTGCCGCCCGTGGCCAGCATCGGGTCGAGGATCAGCGCGGTGCGGTCGGCCATGTCGCCCACCAGGTTCTCGTAGTAGGCCATGGCTTCGAGCGTGGATTCGTCGCGGCGGATGCCGACCACGCCGACCTTGGCTGCGGGGATCAGCTCCAGCACGCCGGGCAGCATGCCCAGGCCTGCGCGCAGGATCGGCACCAGGGTGATCTTGCGGCCCTTGATGCGGCGCACGCGCACCGGGCCGGCCCAGCCTTCGACCTCGGCGTCCTCGCACTCGAGGTCGGCGGTGGCCTCGTAGGTGAGCAGCGCCGCGACCTCGCCCGCCAGCTCGCGGAAGGTCTTGGTGCTGTTGTCGGCGCGGCGCATGAGGCCGAGCTTGTGCTGCACGAGGGGATGGCGGGCTTCGACGATCTTCAACGTGGTGGAGCCTCGGGAGGGATGCCGGCAGTCTGCAACAAAGTCGCCGCCGCGTGCATGCCGGCCACGAAAAAGCCGGCCCCTTGGCCGGCTTCCCCGTGGATCGGTGGGCAGGTGCGCCCGGTTCAGAACGCCCAGCGCATGACCAGCTGGTAGCTGGGGCCGGCTTCTTCGGTCTCCAGCTCGAACTCGTCGTAGTCGCGCGCGAACTGGTCTTCGATGGTGTTGAACTTGTGGAAGACCTCGTCCTTCGAGGCATCCAGCAGGTTGGCCGCGGTGAAGCGCAGCGAGAAACTGCTGCCGAACCGCTTCTCGACGAAGGCTTCGAGGTCCTCGCCGTAGCTGATGGTGACCTCTTCGCCGACGATGCGCTCGTAGGCGTCGCCCTGCTTGCGGTACGACAGGCCGAAGCTGGCGTCGAGCGTCGGCAGGTCCTGGATGAAGCCGACGTTGAAGGTCGACCTGGCCTGGTTGTTGAAGCGGCGCCCGCCCATGAAATCGTCGACGTCGGACTTCACGTAGGCGTAGTTCATGAACACGCCGGTGTTCTCCATGCCGAAGGCCGCGAGCGGGGTGGAGACGTCGAACTCGAGGCCGTAGACCTTGCCGTCGCCGACGTTGGCCGAAGTGAACACCCAGCTGTTGGCGGGCTCGGCGGCCATGGCCTCCTCGACGGTGGCGTACTCGCCGTCGTCGACCATGTCCTCCCAGGTGCCGATCATTTCATCGCTGGGCTCGCCGGTGTTGACCAGCTCGATCAGGTTGTCGATGTCGCGGTAGAAGAGGTTGATGCCGACCACGCCGCGGCGGCCGAGGCGGCGCTCGTAGCCGAGGTCGAGGCCGTTGGCGGTCTCCGGGTCGAGGTGCGGGTTGCCGATGTAGTCGTTGTCGCCATACTCGCCGTCGAGCAGCGCGGGGATCAGCTCGTTGAAGTCCGGGCGCTTGACGCTCCGCGCCAGCGACAGGCTGATGCGGTCGGCGTCGGTCAGGTCCCACTTCAGGTGCAGCGATGGCAGCAGCTCGGCGTAGTCCTTGGACACCCGGACCAGGTCGCCGTCCTGGCTGGATTCGATGTCGGAATCGGTGCGCTCGTAGCGCAGGCCCGCTTCCCAGGCCATCACGCCGACGCCGCCGGAGAACATCAGGTACGGATCGATCCGCGTCTCCTCGATCAGGCTGCCGACCGCGGTGTCGGGCTCGTACACCACCGGGTCGCCCTCGTTGGCGGCGGCGAATTCGTAGTAGGCGTGGTCGATTTCACGCTCCTTGGCGCGGTAGTCGACGCCGAACTCCATCTCGGTGCCGCCGAGCCAGCGCTTGTGCGCGACCTTGAAGCTGGTCTCGGTGTCGCTGGCGTCGATGTCCAGGCGCTCGGCCTCGGACTCGTCCCATTCGCCGTCGACGTAGGCGTGCGCCTCTTCCGTCTCCACGCTGCTGTCCTCGAACTTCGCGTAGTCGAAGTCCAGCGCGGTGGTGCCGCCGGCCATGTCGAAGCGGTACTCGGCGCCGATGCCCCAGTTCTTCTGGTCCACGGTGCTGAAGCCGGGGACGTCGGCGGTGATCACCTCGCCGTCGTCGTATTCCTCCTCGTACGACATTTCGGTCACGTCGCGGTCGGTCTTGACGTAGAAGCCGTCGATGCTCAACCGCCCGCTGTCGCCGACGTCCGCGGTCCAGGAGACGTTGCCGGAGTAGTCGCGGCCGTCCTTGATCTCCTCCTGGTCCTCCCAGCTGACCAGTTCCTCCATCGACGGGTCCGAGAAGCGGTCGGAGCGCTTGAGCTTCCCGCGGTAGCGGTCCTGCACGTTGATGCCGCCCAGGATGCGGCCGCCCAGGGCCTCGCCGCTGGCGACGGCACCGAAGGACGGGTTGACCTCGCCGTCGTCCCAGCGGGTCGCACCCAGGCGCAGGTAACCGCCGTCGAACTCGTAGGCGTCGCGCAGGATGATGTTGATCGCGCCGGCGACGGCGTCGCCGGAGCGGTTGGCGCTGTTGCTGCGCAGGACCTCGATGCGGTCGACCATCTCGGCCGGGATGCGGTCGATCCAGAACGAACGGTCGTCGCCGGCGCCGGGCACCTTCTTGCCGTTGATCAGCACCTGGGTGTAACCGCCGGCGAGGCCGCGCAGCTGCACGCCGTCGTATTCCATGACGTCGGAGCCGACGAAGGCGGCGCCGGGCACGCGCTTGACCATGTCGCCGACGGTCGTGGGCTCGAAGCGCTGGAAGTATTCGAGGTCGTAGCTCAGCACCGGCTCGATGTCCTGGGTGCGGTTGCGATAGGCGATCTCACCCTGCACCACGACCGTATCGAGCTGCCTGGGGTCGGGGGCCGCATCTGCGGAGCCGTCGGGGGCCGTGTCCTGGGCGAACGCGGCGGGTGCCGCCAGCGCGAACAGGAGCGCCTGCGAAAGGAGGGTGGTCTTGAGGGTCTTGCGGGTCATGCGAGGGAGGCCCCGGTACGTAGTCATCCGGGTATTGAATGTCGCTCCCATGGCAGGAGTGTGACCGCGGGCGAACGGGAGCCTGCGCGCGGCATGTGCCCGAGGCCCGTGCTTCCGGTCCGCTGCAACGCGACCGTCATACAGCGGCCGGAAACTTTGCGGTTTCATGACACTCCTTCCGCAAGGTCGATCCACGATGCCCAGGCACCTGCTGTCCGTTGCTGTCCTCACGTTCCTGTTCGCGCTGCTGCTTGCGCCGCCGTCCGCGGCGGGCGCGGAGGGATCGGCGACGGCCGCGTCCCGCGCGGTCGAGCCGAACACGCTCGTGCCCGCGGGCGACCTGCGCTACGCACCGGCCGCGCATCCCGATCGCATCGTCGCCTCGCCTGCGGGCGATCCTGCGCGCGGCTTCCAGGTGTCGTGGCGCACGGCGGCGGGCGTGCAGGCGCCGAAGCTGGAACTCGTGGTGGCGGGCGATTCGCCCGACCTGGGCGAGCCGCGCCGCCTGGAGGCGCGCACCTCGGTGTTCCGGACCGGGAACGGCGTCGGCCACCAGCACCGGGTGGACGTCGACGGACTGCAGCCGGACACGCTGTACGCCTTCCGCGTGCAGGGCGCCGGCGGCTGGTGGAGCCCGTGGCGGCAGCTGCGCACCGCGGCCGCGCCCGGCACGCCGCTGGAGTTCCTGTACTTCGGCGACACCCAGAACAAGAACGCCAGCCTCGGCAGCCGCGTGCTGCTGGAAGCGCTCCGGCATGCACCCGAGGCCCGCCTGGCACTGTTCGCCGGCGACCTGGTCAGCGGTGGCGACGGCGAGGACGACAACGAATGGGGCGAGTGGTTCGATATCGTCGCGCCGGTCGCGGCGACCATGCTGGTGGCGCCGGCGATGGGCAACCACGAGTACGCGGAGGAATTCGAGGACACGCCGCAGGAGCGCCGCGTCATGGGCGCGCACTGGTCGCACGCGTTCGCGCTGGCTGGCAACGGCGCGGACGGCGCTGAGGCCTCGACCTACTGGTTCGACATGCACGACGCGCGCTTCGTGGTGCTCGACGGCACCTCCGCCCTCGACCTCGGCACCGCGCGCGCGCAGGCGGCGTGGCTGGACGGCGTGCTGCGCGACGCCGCGTCGGGTGACAGCCCGCGCGCCTGGACCATCGTCGTCGTGCACCAGCCGATGTTCTCGCCGCGCCAGGACCGCGACAACGCGCTGCTGCGCAAGCACGTGCTGCCGGTGCTCGAGCGCCATCGCGTCGACCTGGTGCTGCAGGGGCACGACCACGTCTATGGCCGCCGCGGCGGGCTGGTGGAAGGGCAGGGCACGCCGCAGTACGTGGTCAGCGTGGCCGGCGCCAAGCAGTACCGGCTCTCGCCCGAGGCGCGCGCCACGATGGCGCCGGTGGCCGAGGACACCCAGCTGTTCCAGGTGGTGCGCATCGACGGCGACGTGCTGCGCTACGAGGCGCGCACCGCCACCGGACGGCTGTACGACGCGTTTTCCATCGAGGGCGACCGGGCATCGGGCCGGCGCATCGTCGAGCACGTTGAAGGCCGCATCGACCAGCGCGACTGCATCCGCGCAGCCACCCTCAAGGGCCGCGCCGACCGCTGCTGGGAATGACGGCGACGGCGAGCATGCGCGGCTGCATCGCCGCCGCATGCCCGGCCCCGGGGGCACGCGCCCGGCCCCCGCACCGCGTACGGAGCCCCGGCATCGAAGCCTTCTTCCGCGCGTACAAGCAGCTCCCCGCCAAAGCGGCCGGCAGCGTCAGCCTGCAGGGCTGGGGCGACGCGGCCGAGGCGCTTCGGATGCTGGACGAAGCCGCGGCGCGCCATCGCGGCGCAAAAAAAAGAGGTTCATTTCCCAAGTGAGTAGGCTCGCGGTCGAGCCTGACTGTGGTGATGCTGGATTGGCATCTGCTGCGGCCAGAGATGCTTGCGGGGTTGGCAAGTCGGCTCCGTGATGGTGTACGCGGCCCGTCGCGCACACAGGGGGTGTGCTCCCCCGGCATCTCCGCGTCCTGCTCCCACTGCCGGCCGC
>NZ_JACSQJ010000004.1 GCF_014836665.1 Luteimonas colneyensis | reverse complement strand
TGCCCAGAGCCGGCCATGGATGGCCGGCGGCCGGAAGTGGAAGCAGGACAGCGCAGATTCCGGCTGGGCATCCCCCCTGCGTCCGCGCCGGGCCGCCGCAGCCCGAACAACACCAACGCGACCATCCCCCCCGATTGGGCGAAGAACCAATAAAAAGCCCCGCAGGTGCGGGGCTTTCCGTACGGCGACCCGGGCGGGTCAGCGCCGCATCGAGGCGAAGAACTCGTCGTTGGACTTCGTGGTTTTCATCTTGTCGAGCAGGAACTCCATCGCCGCCAGCTCGTCCATCGGATGCAGCAGCTTGCGCAGGATCCAGATCTTCTGCAGCAGCTCCGGCTCGATCAGCAGGTCCTCGCGGCGGGTGCCGGACTGGTTGACGTTGATCGCCGGGTAGACGCGCTTCTCGGTGATGCGGCGGTCCAGGTGCACTTCCGAGTTGCCGGTGCCCTTGAACTCCTCGTAGATCACCTTGTCCATCGCGCTGCCGGTGTCGACCAGCGCAGTGGCGATGATCGTCAGGCTGCCGCCTTCCTCCACGTTGCGCGCGGCGCCGAAGAAGCGCTTCGGCCGGTGCATCGCGTTGGCGTCGACGCCGCCGGTCAGCACCTTGCCCGAGCTCGGCACCACGTTGTTGTAGGCGCGGGCCAGGCGGGTGATCGAGTCGAGCAGGATCACCACGTCCTTCTTGTGCTCGACCAGGCGCTTGGCGCGCTCGATCACCATCTCGGCGACCTGCACGTGGCGCGCGGCCGGCTCGTCGAAGGTCGAGCTGATCACCTCGCCGCGCACGGTGCGCTGCATCTCGGTGACTTCCTCGGGCCGCTCGTCGATGAGCAGCACGATCAGGTGCACGTCGGGATGGTTGTAGGTAATCGCGCTGGCGATCTGCTGCATCATGATCGTCTTGCCGGCCTTGGGCGGCGACACGATCAGCGAGCGTTGGCCCTTGCCCTGCGGGGCCATCAGGTCGAGGATGCGGCCGGCGATGTCCTCGCTGGACCCGTCGCCGCGCTCGAGCTTGAACTTCTTGCGCGGGAACAGCGGCGTCAGGTTCTCGAACAGGACCTTGTTCTTCGAGGCTTCCAGCGGCTCGCCGTTGATGGTGTCGACCACGTTGAGCGCGAAGTAGCGCTCGCCGTCCTTGGGCCAGCGGATGCGGCCGGACAGGTGGTCGCCGGTGCGCAGGTTGAAGCGGCGGATCTGGCTGGGCGAGATGTAGGTGTCGTCCGGGCCGGCCAGGTAGCTGGCCTCGGCCGCGCGCAGGAAGCCGAAGCCGTCCGGCAGGATCTCGAGCACGCCGTCGGCGACGACGCCCTCGCCGTGGCGGGTCAGCACCTTGAGCAGGGCGAAGATCACGTCCTGCTTGCGGGCGCGGGCCACGCCTTCGTGGATGTTCAGCTGCTCGGCGATGTCGAGCAGCTTCTGCGCCGGCATCCGCTTCAGGTCCGACAGCGAGTACTGCGGGAAACCTTCGGGGATGTTCGGCGGCGGCAGGCGGTTGGCCTGGTCGTTGTTCTCGGTCGGCAGGCCGTCATCGCGGCCGCCGCGGTCGCGCTGGCGGTCGCGGCGGTTCTTGAAGCGCTCGCGGCGGTTGCCCTGGCCCTGCTGCTGGCCGTGCTGGTGCTGCTGGCCGCCCTGCTGGCGGTGGCCGTTGTCCTGGCCACCCTGCTGGCGGTCGCCGCCATCGTGCTGGTCGGCGTGGCCCGCCTGCTGCTGCGGCGATGCCGCAGGGGCGGCCGCGGCCGGTGCGTCGGCGGCCGGCGCCTTCGGGGCTTCGACCGGGAGCTCGGCCTGCACCGGCTTCGGGGCCGGCTTCGGCGCCGCGGCTTCGGCCGCCGGCGGTGCGGCCGTGGCCGCTTCGGACGAGGTGTCGGCAGCCTTGGGCGCGCGCGGCTTGCGCACGCGCTTCACGGCGGGTTCGCCGGAATCGGAAGGATTGCCGGAATCGGAAGGATGGTCTGACAAGTGCGGAACCTCGCTAGCTGCGAGCGCCCTGTGCGGGCGGCATGCGAATGGGCTGAAGGAGTGTTGCAGAAGGTGCGGCGCCGCAGACGCGCGCCGGGGTATCACTGAAAACTAGCACTCCCGGCGGGCCGCGGCAAGCATGGCGATCCTGCAGGACGTGGCGTGACGACGGCTGCATGGCCGGGGTGGCCGGGTCGGCGCCTCCTTGTGGAGCGCGCGGACCCGGACACGCCGCCGCGGCGGATGCACGGGAGACCGACTGGGTGCCGGCGTCCCGGACGGCCTCAGAGGGCCTTGTCGATCATCTGCGCCAGGACGGGCTTGCCGACGGCGCCGATCTGGGTGGCCTGGACCTGGCCGTCCTTGAACAGCAGCAGCATCGGGATCGAGCGCACGTGGTACTTCAGGGCGGTGGCGCGGTTCTGGTCGATGTCGATCTTCACCACCTTGGCGCGTCCGGCGTATTCGCCGGCCAGTTCGTCCAGGGCGGGGGCGATCATCCTGCACGGGCCGCACCAAGGCGCCCAGAAATCGACCAGCACCGGTTCGCTGGAGGCGAGGACGGTGGCGTCGAAATCGGCGTCGCTGGCGTTGATGACGGCTTGGCTCACGGGGGTCTCCTGCGTGGGGCGGCCGGCCCGGGCCCCGGCGGGCGGGGCGGTCGGCGGCCGCGGTAACTGGTAAACTTGGGCGATTCGCGGCCGTTTCAAGGGGCTGCCCCGTCGGAGGGGGTCAGTTTCGAAGGGGGGCTGGCCGCCGCGACATCCTCCACGGCAGTCTGCTTGGCTGCCGCCTTCCACGCAAGCGCGCCACGCCGCGCAGACTTCCGACGAATGACCGACAAACCACTTACCGACGTCACCTTCTCTTCCTTCGACCTCCATCCGCGCCTGCAGGCCGGCCTCGAGACCGCGGGCTTCACCCGGCTCACGCCGATCCAGGCGCTGACGCTTCCGGTCGCGCTCCCCGGCGGCGACGTCGCCGGCCAGGCCCAGACCGGCACCGGCAAGACCCTGGCCTTCCTGGTCGCAGTGATGAACCGCCTGCTGACCCGGCCCGCGCTGTCCGACCGCAAGCCCGAGGACCCGCGCGCGCTCATCCTGGCGCCCACCCGCGAGCTCGCCATCCAGATCCACAAGGATGCGATCAAGTTCGGCCCGGAACTCGGCCTGCGCTTCGCCCTGGTCTACGGCGGCGTCGACTACGACAAGCAGCGCCAGCTGCTGCAGGAAGGCGTCGACGTCATCATCGCCACGCCGGGCCGGCTGATCGACTACGTCAAGCAGCACAAGGTGGTGAGCCTGCACGCCTGCGAGATCTGCGTGCTGGACGAGGCCGATCGCATGTTCGACCTCGGCTTCATCAAGGACATCCGCTTCCTGCTGCGCCGCATGCCGGTGCGCACCGAACGCCAGACCCTGCTGTTCTCGGCCACGTTGAGCCACCGCGTGCTGGAGCTCGCCTACGAGCACATGAACGAGCCGCAGAAGATGGTGGTCGAGACCGAGACCATCACCGCCGCGCGCGTGCGCCAGAAGCTCTATTACCCGTCCGACGAAGAGAAGCTGCCGTTGCTACTGGGCCTGCTGTCCCGCGGCGAGGGCGCGCGCACCATGGTGTTCGTGAACACCAAGGTGTTCGTCGAGCGCGTGGCGCGCGCGCTGGAGCGCGCCGGCTACCGCGTCGGCGTGCTGTCGGGTGATGTCCCGCAGAAGAAGCGCGAGAGCCTGCTGAAGAAGTTCCAGGCCGGCCAGCTCGAGATCCTGGTCGCCACCGACGTCGCCGCCCGCGGGCTGCATATCGACGGCGTGAAGTACGTCTACAACTACGACCTGCCGTTCGATGCCGAGGACTACGTGCACCGCATCGGCCGCACGGCGCGCTTGGGCGAGGAGGGCGACGCGATCAGCTTCGCCTGCGAGCGCTACGCCATCGGCCTGCCCGACATCGAGGCCTACATCGAGCAGAAGATCCCGTCCGAGCCGGTGACGCCGGAACTCCTGACCGCGCTGCCGCGCAAGCCGCGCGAAGGCGTGGAGCTGGAGGCCGCCGAGGGCGAGAGCGTCAGCGAGATCTTCCGCGAGGCACGCGAGCAGCGCGCCGCCGACGAGGCCCGCCGTGGCGGTGGCCGCCGCGAGGGTGGCGGTGGCCGGTCGCACGGCCCGCGGGGCGAAGGCTCCGGCGAAGCCCGCCGCGAGCGCGGTCCGCGCAAGCCGCGTGCACCGAGGAGCGAGGGTGCGGACCGCGCCATCGTCGACGGCACGACTGTCGACGGCACGATTGCCGGTGCAGGCGCCTCTTCCGTGACCGTTGCCGGCAACACCACCGACGGTGCGGCTCTGTCCCCGGGCAGTGCGCCCGCGGCGTCCGGCGCCGAGGGCGAGCGTGCGCCGCGCAAGCGCCGCCGCCGCCGCGGCGGCCGTCGCGTCAACGGCGAAGGCCAGCCGGCGCAGGACGGCCAGCAGCCGCCCGCCGAAGCCGGCGGGCAGCCGCGTGCGCCCCGCCCCCCGCGTGAACCCCGTGCGCCGAAGCCGCAGCCTGCGGCCCAGCCGGCCGCGCCCGCGCAGGAGAAGTCGTCGTCGCTGCTCGGTCGCATCGGCCAGGGCCTGCGCAAGCTGGTCACCCGCGCGCCGCGTTCGCAGCACTGACCGGCACGGGCATGGCCACCGCCGCTGGAGCGGCGGAGGCCCATGCGTGAAGCGCCGTGGCGGCCATCGCAGTCCGCTGCTGTCCTCCCGGGCGCGGACCAGGCGCGCGTCTGGTTCGATCGTCCCTACCGGGCGATACTCACGCCTCTCCCTGACACGAGCCTTGCGATGCCGCCGGTCCTGCGCTTCGACAACGTCTGCAAGCAGTATCCGGGCGGGCACGTCGCGCTGCAGGACGTAAGCTTCAGCGTCGATGCCGGCGAGATGCTCTTCGTCACCGGCCATTCCGGGGCCGGCAAGAGCACGCTGCTGAGGCTGATCCACCTGTCCGAGCGCCCCAACCGCGGGGCGGTGCTGTTCGGCGAGCGCAACCTGCTCAAGGTCCGCGGCAGTCGCGTGGCGATGCACCGCCGCGAGGTCGGCGTGGTCTACCAGGACCACCGCCTGCTGGCCGACCGCAGCGTGCACGACAACGTGGCGCTGCCGCTGGTGCTGCGCGGCATGCGCCGCGGCGAGGCCGGGCGACGCGTGCGCCCGGTGCTCGAGCGGCTTGGCCTGGGCGCGCGCGGCAACGCCCTGCCGGGCGCGCTGTCGGCCGGCGAGCAGCAGCGCGTCGGCATCGCCCGCGCGGTCGTCGCCGAGCCGCGCCTGCTGGTGGCGGACGAGCCCACCGGCAACCTCGACCCCACGCTGGCCGCCGAGATCATGGCGCTGTTCGCCTCGCTGCCCGAACAGGGCACCAGCGTGCTCGTGGCCAGCCACGACCTCGGCCTGGTCAAGCGCATGCGCAAGCGCGTGCTGGTGCTCGACCATGGCCAGCTGGCCGACGACATCGCGCCGGAGGACCTGGCCGATGAATGAGCCCATCGCACGCGCCAGGCCGGCGTCGCGTTCCCGACCGGGTGCCTGGATCGACCACCACGCCTACAGCGTCGTGGCGAGCCTCGGCCGCCTGTTCCGCCGGCCGTGGTCGACCGTGCTCACCATCGGCGTGATGGCGGTGGCGCTGGCGCTGCCGCTGGGCCTGTGGCTGGTGCTGTCGAACGTCGAGCGCTTCGCCGGCGACGTGCAGGCGTCCCGCCAGCTCACCGTCTTCCTGCACCAGGCCACCGACGAGGCCCGCGTCGCCGGACTCGTGGACGAGCTGCGTGCGCGCGCCGACATCGGCGACGTCGAGCACCGCACGCCGGCGCAGGGCCTGGAGGAGCTGCGCGAGCGCAGCGGCCTCGACGAGGCCATCGATGCGCTGGGCGAGAACCCTCTGCCGCACGTGCTGGTGGTGACCCCGGCCGGCGACGAGGCCCTGTTGGCCGACTCGCTGCGCACCCTGCCCGAAGCGGAGCTGGTGCAGCACGACGCGGTCTGGCGCCAGCGCCTGGACGGCTGGCTGCGCTTCGGCGGCCGCGTGGCCTGGGTGCTGGCGGCGCTGCTGGGCCTGGGCGCGCTGCTGGTGGTCGGCAACACCGTGCGCCTGGACATCCAGTCTCGGCGCGAGGAGCTGGGCGTGCTGCAGCTGCTCGGCGCCAGCGACGGCTTCATCCGCCGCCCCTTCCTCTACCTCGGCGCCTGGTACGGGCTGGGCGCCGGCGCGCTCGCGCTGGCCCTGCTGACCGCCGCCGGGGCCGCGCTGCGGGCGCCGCTGGCCGAGCTGGCCGCGAGCTACGGCAGCAGCTTCGCGCTGCAGGGCTTCCCGCCGCGCCAGGCGCTGGCGGTGATCGCCGGCGCCACCGTGCTCGGCTGGCTCGGCGCCGGCGCGGTCACCGGGCACTTCCTGCGCCAGACGCGGCCCACGGAGACCTGAGCGTGTCCGGGTCGACCGACATCCGGCACCTCGAGGGCGCCGCGCCGCGCATCATGGTCGCCGACGGCTCGCGCCTGGTGCGCAAGCTGATCGTGGACGTGCTCAGGGCGCAGCTTCCGGGCGCCGACATCGTCGCCTGCTCCGGGCTGGCCGAAGCCCATGCCGCCCTGGCCGCCGCGCCCATCGACCTCGCCACCACGTCGCTGGTGCTGCCCGACGGCGACGGCCAGCAGCTGGCCCAGGCCGTGCGCGCGACCGCCGGCCAGCGCTACGTGCCGGTGATCGTGATCTCCGGGACCGCGCAGGAACATCTCGAAGGCCGCCACTTCAGCGACGACGTCACCGACTACTTCGACAAGTCGCACGGCCATCGCGCGCTGGCCGAGTTCATCCGCGGCTACGTGCAGCCGGCGCCGATCCCCGGTGCGCGCGTGCTCTACGTCGAGGACAGCCGCACCGTCGCGCTCGCCACCTCGCGCATGCTCAAGGCGCAGCAGATGGAGGTGATGCACGTGACCAGCGTGGAGGCGGCGCTGGATTTCCTGCGCGAACGCATCGCCGCCGGCGAAGGGCCGGGCGTCGACCTCGTGCTGACCGACGTCTACCTCAAGGGCGAACTCGACGGCGGCGACCTGGTGCAGGCCGTCCGCGGGGAATTCGGCTGGTCCAAGCGCCGCCTGCCGGTGCTGGTGATGACCGGCGACGCCAATCCCGCCAACCAGGCCGCGCTGCTGCGCAACGGCGCCAACGACCTGGTGCTCAAGCCGATCGAGGAGCGGCTGCTGGTGACCAAGGCGCTGTTCCAGCTGCGGCTGTCGCGCCTGGCGGAGCCCGGGGGCGCCGGCGCGTGAGCGGTGCGGCGGGCCGGGTCCGCATGGAGGCGTCCTGGAAGGCCAGGGTCGGGGACTGGTTCGAGCGCGAGGACATGCAGGCGCTGTCGGCCTTCCTGCGCGCGCGCCAGGCCGCAGGCGCGCGGATCTTCCCGCCCGGCCCGGACATCTTCGCCGCCTTCGATGCCACGCCGTTCGAGCAGGTGCGCGTCGTGGTCCTTGGCCAGGATCCCTACCACGGTGCGGGGCAGGCGCACGGGCTGAGCTTCTCGGTGCGCCCGGGCGTGCGCGTGCCGCCCTCGCTGGACAACATCTTCAAGGAGATCCAGCGCGACCTCGGCATCGCCCGCCCCGACCATGGCTGCCTGCTGCCCTGGGCGCGGCGCGGGGTGCTGTTGCTCAACGCGGTGCTGACCGTGGAGGAAGGCCGCGCCGGCTCGCACCAGGGCAAGGGCTGGGAGGGCTTCACCGACCACGTCGTCGAGGTGCTCAACCGCGAGCGCGAGGGCCTGGTCTTCATGCTCTGGGGCAGCTATGCCCAGGCCAAGGGCAAGGTGATCGACCCGCAGCGCCATCGCGTGCTGCGCAGCACCCATCCCTCGCCGCTGTCCGCGCACCGTGGTTTCCTGGGCTGCGGGCACTTCTCCGCCGCCAACGATTACCTGGCCCGCCGCGGAGGCGGCCCGGTCGACTGGTCGCTGCCGCCGCTGTCGGGGCTGGAGCCGCAGTGAGCCGGCCACCGCTTCTCATATCGCTCCACCTGCCGAAGACCGCGGGGACCAGCTTTTCCGACACGCTGCGCGCCGCCCATGGCGCCGGCTACCGCGACGACTACGCCGACCTGCCGATGCAGCACGGTGCCTGGACGCGTCGCCGGCACGCGCTGCGGGCGGGCCTGGCCTTGCGCGGGCGGCTGCCGGAGGCCACCTGCATCCACGGTCATTTCCTGGCGTTGAAGTACCGGGTCGCGCTGGGCGCGCGCCCTGCGCTGTGGATCACCTGGATGCGCGAGCCGGTGCAGCGCCTGGCCTCGCACTACGCGTTCTGGCTGCGCGACTACGACGGCCGCGATCCCGCCCAGCCGCTGCGCAACCGGATGCTGCGCGAGCGCTGGTCGTTCGAGCGCTTCGCGCTGGGCCCCGAGATGCGCAACGTCTACCGGCAGTACCTGTGGGGGGTGGATCCGGAGCGCTTCGACTTCATCGGCATCACCGAGCACTACGACGAGGACCTGGGCTGGCTGGCTCCGCGCATCGGCGGCGAGGCGGTCGCGTCGACCGCGCTGGTGAACGCGGAGCGCGGAGGCGAGGACTATCCGGTCGATCCGGGACTGCGGGCCCGGATCGAACGCCACCATGTCGGCGACCTTGCTCTGTATCGCTGGGCGCTCGAGCGGCGAGGACGTCGTGGGGCTGGTCTTCTGTAGAATTCTGGCGACTGGTTTTCCTTGCTTGTTTCATTAATGGAACATTACGGAACTTCCCGGCCTGCCCTCGGTCTCACGGGGCCACTGCTAGAATCATCGACATGACTGCAAGCACCCACACCTATCCCCTCGTCGCCAACAACCTCCCGGTGCCCAGCGCGATCGGTTCGCTGGATGCCTATATCGGTGCCGTGCACCAGATCCCCGTGCTCTCGGTGGAGGAGGAGCAGGCACTGGCCCGCCGCTTCCACGAGTCCGACGACCTGGGTGCGGCGCGAGAACTGGTGATGTCGCACCTGCGCTTCGTGGTCCACGTCGCCCGTGGCTACAACGGCTACGGCCTGCCCCTGGGCGACCTGATCCAGGAAGGCAACATCGGCCTGATGAAGGCGGTCAAGCGCTTCGACCCCGACGTCGGCGTGCGCCTGGTCTCGTTCGCGGTGCACTGGATCCGCGCCGAGATGCACGAGTACATCATCCGCAACTGGCGGATCGTCAAGGTCGCGACCACCAAGGCGCAGCGCAAGCTGTTCTTCAACCTGCGCAAGAGCAAGAAGCGCCTGGGCTGGCTCAACGCCGAGGAAGTGCGCGCGGTGGCCGCCGACCTCAATGTGTCCGAGCGCGAGGTGCTGGAGATGGAGTCGCGACTGTCCGGTCGCGACATCGGCTTCGACATGTCGGCCGACGATGACGACGAGCGCGCGCCGCCGGCGCCCGCCGCCTATCTCGTCTCGCGCGACGAAGATCCCTCGCAGGCCTACGAGCGCGAGGACAGCGCGTCCAGCCAGCTCGAACTGCTGCGCGAGGGACTGGCCAGCCTGGATGCGCGCTCGCGCGACATCGTCCAGCGCCGCTGGCTCGATCCCGACAGCAAGGTCACGCTGCAGGAGTTGGCCGACGAGTACGGCGTCTCGGCCGAGCGCATCCGCCAGGTCGAGGCCAATGCGCTGAAGAAGATGAAGGCGCTGTTCGCGGCCTGATCGCGCGCTGCGCGCGACGGCGGACGGCCCGGGAGACCGGGCCGTTCTTCTTTATTCCGGGAGCGGCCGCGCGCGGGCGTCAGCGCTGTTCACCACTTGAACAGCACCAGGCTGACGGCGAGCACGCCCATGCCGCTGACCAGCCCGTAGACGGTCTCGTGCCCGCGCGCGTAGCGCTTGGCCGCCGGCAGCAGTTCGTCCAGGGCCAGGAACACCATCACCCCCGCGATGATGCCGAAGACGCTGCCGAACACCGCGTCCGACATCCACGGCCGCAGCAGCGCATAGCCGATGATCGCGCCGAGCGGTTCGGCCAGGCCCGACAGCAGGCAGGCGCCGAAGGCATAGGCCTTGTTGTGGGTGGCGAAGTACACCGGCACCGCGATCGCGATGCCTTCGGGCACGTTGTGGATGGCGATGGCGAAGGCCAGCGGCATGCCGACGCCGGGGTTCTCGAGCGTGGCGAAGAACGTGGCCAGGCCCTCGGGGAAGTTGTGCACGGTGATCGCCAGGGCGGTCAGCAGGCCGACGCGCTTGATGTAGGCGGCGTTGTGCTCGCGGAAGAAGGGGTCGTCGACCTCCAGCCGCTCGTGCGGGTTGGGCACCAGGCGGTCGACCAGCATGATCAGGCCGACGCCGCACAGGAAGGCAAACGTGCCGAGGCTGAAGCCCATGCGGTCGCCATAGCCCTGGCTGAAGGAAGCGATCGACTTGTTGAGGATCTCCGACAGCGAGACGTAGACCATCGCGCCGCCGGCGAAGGCGAGGCCGAAGGCGAGCAGGCGCGCATTGGGCTGCTTCTGGGTGAACACCAGCAGGCCGCCGACGCCGGTGGCCAGGCCGGCCGCCGTGGTGACCAGCAGCGCGACGAGGACGTTGGTGCTGGCGATCTCGATCATGCGTTGCGGGCTGCCGGATATGGGAATGCGGAAGTGCTGGCCTGGGCACGTGCCGCGGTGGCCGGCCTGCCGTGCACAAGGTATCCGAACGCTGCGCTATTGTGCGCGCATCGCGCCGACGCGGCGCCCGGAAGGATCCAGCCGCATGGCCGACACCGAGAAGCGCATCGCCCTGCTGATCGACGCCGACAACGCCCCGGCGTCGAAGATCGAGGTGATCCTCGCCGAAATCGCGCGGCACGGCGTCGCCAACGTGCGCCGCGCCTATGGCAACTGGAAAAGCCAGCACCTGGTGGGCTGGGAGAAGTGCCTGCACACCTGGGCGATCCGGCCGATCCAGCAGTTCGCCTACACCAGCGGCAAGAACGCGTCCGACATGGCGATGGTGATCGACGCCATGGACCTGCTGTACGCGGGCAACCTCGATGGCTTCGCCATCGTCTCGTCCGACGCCGACTTCACCCCGCTGGTGATGCGCCTGCGCAACGACGGCGTGGCGGTCTATGGCTTCGGCCAGGAGAAGACGCCGCAGCCCTTTGTGCGCGCGTGTTCGACCTTCCTGTACCTCGAGAAGCTGGGCGAGCCGGACGGCGACGACGACAGCGCGCCGGCCGATGCGCCGTCGCCGGCGCAGCTGCAGCACGACGCCGACCTCGTGCGCCTGCTGCGCGGCGCGATCGACGCCACCCAGGGCGAGGACGGCTGGTCGAAGCTGGGCGCGGTCGGCAGCCACATCGGCAACCAGGGCTCGTTCGACTCGCGCAACCATGGCTACCGCAAGCTCAGCGACCTGATCGAGGCCATCGGCCTGTTCGAAGTGCGCCGGCAGGGGCAGGTGATCGAGGTGCGCAGCCGGCGCGGCCGCGGTCGCCGGCAGTCGCCGGACGCGAAGCCGAAGCCCGAGGCCGCCAGCCCGGCGACTGACGGCGGCAAGGTGGCGAAGACGGCGAAACCTGCCAGGCGCGCGTCCACGTCCCGGCCGTCCAGGTCGAAGCCGGTGGCCGGCGACTGAGTGAGTCAGTAGAGGTCCACCGGATCCACGTCCAGCGACCAGCGCACGCGCCTGGCTTCGGGCAGCGCGTGCAGGCCGGCGATGACGGCGCCAAGCACCGCATGCAGGCCCGGCCGGCCGGGCGATGACAGCACGAGCTGCGCGCGGTGCATGCCGGCGCGGCGCGGCATCGGCGCGGGGACCGGTCCCGACACCATCAGCGCGCGCGCCTGTGCCGCGGGCAGCCGGTCGCGGGCGGCCACGCAGGCCGCGGCCGCGGCCTGCAGGAAGGCCTCGGGCTGGCCGGCCTGCTGCGCTTCCGCACGCAGCATGGCCATGTGCGCGAACGGCGGGAAGCCGGCCGCCTCGCGCTGGCCGAGCTCGGCGTCGGCGAAGGCGCGGTAGCCGCCGCCGACCAGCACCTGCAGCAGCGGGTGCTCCGGGTGGTGGGTCTGCAGCAGCACCTCGCCCGGCCGCGCGGCGCGGCCGGCGCGGCCGGACACCTGGATCAGCAGCTGGGCCAGCTTCTCGCTGGCGCGGAAGTCGGCCGAGAACAGGCCCTCGTCGATGCCGACCACGCACACCAGCACCAGCTTGGGCAGGTCGTGGCCCTTGGCCAGCATCTGCGTGCCGACGAGGATGCCCGGGCCGTCGCCGAGCTTCGCCAGTTCGCGCGCGAGGCCGTCGCGGCGGCGCGTGCTGGCGCTGTCGATGCGCAGCACCGGCACGTCGCCGAAGCGCGCGGCCAGCAGCTCCTCGATGCGCTCGGTGCCCACGCCCTGCGGCTGCAGGGCGAGGCTGGCGCAGTCGGGGCAGGCCATCGGCACCGGCCGCCGCGAGCCGCAGTGGTGGCACTGCAGGCGGCGGCCGCCGGCGTGCACGGTCATCGGCACGGGATGTTCGGCGGTGCTGCAGCGCGGGCAGGCCGCGCTCCAGCCGCAGTCATGGCAGAGCAGCACCGGCGCATAGCCGCGGCGGTTCTTGAACACCAGCACCTGGCCGCCGCCGTCCAGCGCGGTGCGCACGGCCACGAGCAGTTCTTCCGACAGCCCCGCCTGCAGCGGCCGCTTGCGCACGTCGTGCACGCGCACGCGCGGCGGCTTGGCGTCGCCGGCACGGCTGCGCAGCTGCAGGTGGGCGTAGCGGCCGGCGCGCGCGTTGTGCAGCGTCTCCAGCGATGGCGTCGCGCTGCCCAGGACCACCGGGACGCCGAGCGCACGGGCCCGCACCAGGGCGACGTCGCGCGCGTGGTAGCGGATGCCGTCCTGCTGCTTGTAGCTGCCGTCGTGCTCCTCGTCGACCACGATCAGGCCGGGCCGCGGCAGCGGCGCGAACACCGCCGAGCGCGTGCCCACGATCACCTGCGCCTCGCCGCGCCAGGCCGCGGCCCAGCTGCGCGCGCGCTCGCCGTCGGACAGGCCCGAATGCAGCGCGTGCACCGGCACGCCCAGGCGCGCGCGGAAGCGCGCCAGCATCTGCGGCGTGAGGCCGATCTCCGGCACCAGCACCAGGGCCTGGAGGCCCTGCGCCAGGCAGCGCCCGGCGATCGCCTGCAGGTAGACCTCGGTCTTGCCGCTGCCGGTGACGCCCTCGAGCAGTACCGGGGCGAAGCCCTCGGCGGTGCGCAGCGCCTCGAGTGCCGCGGCCTGCTCGGCGTTGGGCGCATGGCCCATCAACGCCGGTGCCCCGCCGGCCTGCGCGGGGCCGTCGAGCACGACGCGCTGCGCAAGGCCGCGGGCCTCCAGGCTGCGCGCCGCCGGCCGCCAGCCCTCGACCAGGTCATCCAGCAGGTCCTCGGAGACGGCGGCACCGCGGATCGACTCGGCCAGGCGGCGGGGGCGGCCTCCCTGGCGCAGGCCGTCGACCGCGCCCTGGCCGGCAGCAGTCAGCACCCAGGCATGGACGGCCGTATCCGGCACGGGCTCGCCGCGGCGCAGCGCCGCGGGCAGGGCGGTGGACAGCACCTCGCCCAGCGGTGCGTGCAGGTAGCGGGCAAGCCACTGCGCGCTGGCCAGGAGCTCGCCGTGGAGCAGGGGCTCCGGGTCAAGCCAGGCCAGCGCCTCGCGCAGGGCGGGCGCCTCGCCGTCGGCCGGGCCGGTGGCGGCCACCACGCCGACCAGTTCCCGTGGCCCGAACGGCACCCGCACGCGTCGGCCGACGTCCCCGGGCACCGCCCCGACGCCCGCGGGCGCGCGGTAGTCGAACAGCCGCGGCAGGGGCAGCGGCAGGGCGATCTTCAGGACGGGAACGGGCATCGGGAGAGTCTAGCGAGTCGCCGTGGACCCACTTGCGTCGGTTGCAGCCCAAAGCTGCCTTGCAAACTACGATTCGTCTGCAAGTCACGGACCTGAAAGGATATTCAGCTTATCCACACGATCTGTGGATAAGTCTGTGCATGGCCGCGCCGGGACATGCCGCAAGGCCCGTGAAAGCGGCCCTTCCGCCGCTTTGGCTAAAAAATGACCAAACACCGTATTTCCAGTGTTTTCAAGGACTTGCTCGTGAAACATGAGTGAAGCATTGCTCCACGCCAGCGTGAACCGTGGATCCATGACATCCGCATGACCGCTGTGAACAACCTTCGCCGGCCGCGGATGGGCGCGGGAAGGCCATGGAACGCGAACTGTGCGTTCCGTCAAGCCCGGTGCGTGTGTCCGCGACCGCTATGATGGCGCCCTGCCTGTGCCCGCCCTTCCATGACGCCCCGACGCCCCGCCGACCCTTCCGACGCCCCGGCGTCCACCGCGCTTGGTGCCTTCCTCCGTGGGGTGGAGCGCCGCGGGCTGGTGTTCGCCTGGCTGCTCGCGGGCTCCCGCGGCACCGGTGCGGCGGCGCTGGACTGGGCGCTGGAGCGGTTCCGGCGCGAGGCCGGCCGGGTCGGCTTCGGTGACTGGCCGCGGCACTTCTGGGCGCTGCTGCTCGCCGCGCCGGCGCTGCGCCGGCCCCCGGCCGACCCGCGCTGGGCACCGGGCTTCGAATGGCTGGCGGGCATCGGCCATGGGCCGCGGGCGGCCCTGCTGCTGCGGCTGGTGGCGGGACTCGCCGAGTCGGACGCCGCCACCGTGCTCGGGATCGCGCGTCCGACCTATCGCCTGGGCCTGCAGCGCGCGCTGCCGCACCGCGCCGACGGCAGCGCCGACGTCGAGGCCTGGGAAGCGCTGGGCCGCGCCGCGCAGGAACTGGTCCGCGAGCTGCCGCCCGAACAGCCGGCCGCGGGGGCCGAGCCGGTGCGGCTGGACCGGGTCGAAGCGGCCCCGGCGACGACCGCGGCGCGCCGCCCCGCGGGCCGCGGCCTGCGCCTGGCGCTGGGGCTGGTCGTGCTGCTCACCGCGCTTGCGCTGGGCCTGACCTTCCTGCCGCTCGACCGCCTGCCCGCGGGCCTGGACGAGGCGCCTGGCCACATCCTGGCCGAGCCGCTGCCAGAGGCCGAAGCGCCGGCCGGCCGCTATGGCGACGACGATGCCCTGGCCCTGCATCCCGACCTGGCGCTGCTGCTGGACGCCGCCGATGCGGAGGCCGCGGCCGCTGATCCCGCCTTCCATGCCTGGCTGCTGGCCGAGGGCATGGCCGAAGACAGTGGCGACGCGACGGCGGGCGATGCCACGACGCCGGCGCCGCCAGTGCCCGTGCCGGCGGCCGCCAGCCGGGCGGATGCCGCCGCCGCCCGGCCGACCGACCAGCGCCTGGCCGATCTCGATGCGGCGGCCCGAAGCGACCTCGCCCGCCAGCGCGACCGCTGGGACGCGCTGTCCTACGCCGAACGCGGCGAGCGCCGCGAGCGCTGGCTCGCCTGGCGCGACCTCGCCGCGCCCGAACGCGCGGCGCTTCGCGGCGCGGCGGCGCGCTTCGACGCCCTGCCCGCGGACGAGCAGGCCGCGCTGCGGGCGAGATTCGACGCTCTGGACGCCAGCGTCCGCCATGGCTGGCTGCTCGGACCCGACCTGGGGAGCGACTACCCCCGCCTGCACGCGCTGGTCGCACAGGTGCCGGAGGATGCGCGCGCGGCGGTGCTCGATGCCCTGCGCGGCCTCGATCCCCAGGCCCGCGACGACCTCGCGGTGCTGGCCGCGCGCACGCCGCCGCAGGCGCGCGCCGGGCTGCGCGTGGAGCTGCTGGCCACGCCGGCCCCGCAGCGCGGTCGCTGGCTGCGGCGCCAGGTCGCCCCGCCGCCCGGCGCCAGCGGGCCCTGACCGCAGCCTCCCGCATGTCTCCATCGAGCCACCCCGCGCGCTTCCGCGGCGAAATGCGCGCCACCGCGATCCTGGCCGCGCCGCTGGTCGCCGGCCATGTCGCCACCGGTCTGATCGGTTTCGTCGACAGCGTCATCGCCGGCCGCCACGGCACCGCGACCCTGGCCGCTGTGTCGGTCGGCACGGCCATGTTCTGGCTGCCCATGATGATCCCGATGGGCACGCTGATGGCGCTGCCGCCCTCGGTCTCGCAGCTCGACGGCTCCGGCCGTCGCCATGAAATCGCGCCCCTGTTCCGGCAGTCGCTGTGGCTGGCGCTGGGCCTCGGCCTGCTGCTGTTCGCGCTGCTGAGCGTGGCGACCGCGGCGCTGGCGCCGATGGGCATTGCCGAGGACATCCGCCCCGGCGCGCGCGCTTTCCTGCACGGCATCCGCTGGGGCGTGCCGGCGCTGACGCTCTACTACGCCATGCGCTACCTCAGCGACGGCCTGCACTGGACCCTGCCGACGATGCTGTTCGGCTTCGGCGGCCTGCTGCTGCTGGTGCCGCTGGGCTATGCCTTCGCCTTTGGCCGCTTCGGACTGCCCGAAATGGGCGCGGGCGGGCTGGGCCTGGCCTCGGCGCTGATGATGTGGGCGCAGGCGCTGGGCTTCGCAACGTATCTCGCCTGTTCGAAGCGCTTCGCGCCGCTGGGCCTGTTCGCGCGCTTCGAGCCGCCGCGCCGGGCGCCGATCCGCGACCTGCTGCGCACCGGCCTGCCGATCGGCGTGACCGTGGCCATGGAGGGTGGGCTGTTCATCGTCACCGCGCTGCTGATCGGCCGGCTCGGCCAGGTCGAGGCCGCCGCGCACCAGATCGCGATCAACGTCGCCAGCCTCTGCTTCATGGTCCCCTTCGGCCTGGCGGAGGCGACCACGGTGCGCGTCGGCCATGCGATGGGGGCAGGCGGCGGCCGCGACGGCGTGCGCCGGGCGACGTACGCCGGCCTGGCCCTGGTGCTGGGCACCCAGGCGGTGTCGGCGCTGGTGCTGGTGCTCGGCCACGACGCGATCGCGGCCATCTACACCGCGGACGCCGCGGTCGCGACGTTGGCCGCCTCGCTGCTGCTGTTCGCAGCCGCCTTCCAGTTCCCCGACGGCGTGCAGGTGCTGTCGGCCGGCGCGCTGCGCGGGCTCAAGGACACGCGCGTGCCGATGCTGCTGGCCGCCTTCGCCTACTGGGCGGTGGGCATGGCCACCGGCGCCTGGCTGGGGCTGGGGCTGGACATGGGGCCGCGCGGGATGTGGATCGGGCTGATCGCCGGCCTGGTGGTCGCCGCGGTGCTGATGGCGGCGCGTTTCCTGCGCACCAGCGGCCACCTGCCCCGGACGGCGCAGTGACCAAAGGCGGGTGACGGCGCTCGGCGCCAGCGGTGATACTGCGGCATCGCATCCTCCGCCCCTGGTTGTCACATGTCCGAATCCCCCCGCAACGCCCCGCGCCGCCGCGGCCCCATCGCCCGCGTGGTCGTCGGTGCCTGGGATGCCCTGAACTTCACCCGACGCCTGGTGTTCAACCTGCTGTTCCTGCTGCTGCTGGTGGTCGTGCTGGTGGCGATCTTCAGCGCCGAGCGCGCCAAGCCGCTGCTCGAGCGCACCACGCTGGTAATCGCGCCGGAGGGCGCGCTGGTCGAGCAGTTCAGCGTCGATCCGGTCAGCCGGGCCTTCGGCAAGCTCAGCGGCCAGGACACGCCCGAGGTGCGCCTGCGCGACCTGCTGCGCGTGATCGAAAAGGCGGCCGACGACAAGCGCATCGAGCGCGTGCTGCTGCGCACCGACCGCATGGCCTTCTCCGGCTACGCCTCGATGCGCGAACTGGCGGACGCCATCGGCGCGCTGCGCGAGGCGGGCAAGGAAGTGATCGCCTACGGCGACTATTTCGGCCAGGCGCAGTACCTGCTCGCGGCGCAGGCCGACGAGGTCTACATGGATCCCTACGGCGGGCTGGTGCTGGAAGGCATCGGCCGCTACCGCCAGTACTACCGCGAAGGCCTGCAGGACAAGCTCGGCGTCGACATCCACCTGTTCAAGGTCGGCGAGTACAAGTCCGCGGCCGAGCCCTACGTGCTCGACGCCGCCTCGCCCGAGGCCAAGGAAGCCGACCTCTACTGGATGAACGACATCTGGCAGCGCTTCGTGGGCGACATCGCGACCGCGCGCGGCCTCGACGCCGGCGCGCTGTCGGCCGCGGTGGAAGGCCTGCCGGCCGGCGTGGAGGCCGCTGGCGGCGACCTCGCGCAGCTCGCGCTCGACCAGAAGCTGGTCGACGGCCTGAAGACCCTGGAGGAGGTGCAGGTGATGCTGGCCGAACGCGGCGAGGCCGACGAGGACAGCGACAGCGGCGTGCGCGAGATCGCATACGACGCCTACCTCAAGCACGTCACCAGTCCGGTGGCGGCCGCCGACACCCGGCCGCAGGTCGCGGTGGTCGTGGCCGAAGGCCAGATCATGGGCGGCGAGCAGAACCCGGGCAGCGTCGGCGGCGAGTCGACCTCGGCCCTGCTGCGCGCCGCGCGCGAGGACGACGAGGTCAAGGCGGTGGTGCTGCGCGTCGACTCGCCCGGCGGCGAGGTCTTCGCCTCCGAGCAGATCCGCCGCGAGATCGTGGCGCTGAAGGCCGCCGGCAAGCCGGTGGTGGCCTCGATGGGCGACCTGGCCGCGTCCGGCGGCTACTGGATCAGCATGGACGCCGACGCGATCTACGCCGACCCGTCGACCATCACCGGCTCGATCGGCATCTTCGGCATGTTCCCGACCATCCCGCGCACCCTGGAGAAGATCGGCGTGCGCACCGACGGCGTCGGCACCACGTCGTTCGCAGGCGCGTTCGATCCGACGCGGCCGCTGCAGCCCGAGGTGGGCGCGGTGATCCAGAGCGTGATCGACAAGGGCTACCGCGACTTCACCGGCAAGGTCGCCGCCGCGCGCGGGCGCAGCGTCGAGGAGATCGACAGCGTGGCCCGCGGCCGCGTCTGGAGCGGCGCGCAGGCGAAGGAGCGCGGCCTGGTGGACGAGTTCGGCGGCCTGCGCGACGCGCTGGCCAACGCCGCCTCGCGGGCGGAGCTGGGCGAGGCGGACGCCTGGGGCGTGAAGTACATCGAGAAGCCGCTGACGCCGTTCGAGAACTTCGTCGCCGGCATGGCCGAGACCCGAGCCGGCGCGGCGCTGCTTGCGCGCAGCGGACTCGCCAACGGTCTGCTGCTGCAGGCGCTGCCCGGCGTCGCCGGCGACCTGCGCTTCATCGAGCAGGCCATGTCCCGCGGCGGCCACCCGGTGAAGGCGGTCGCCCACTGCTTCTGCATGCCGTGAGCGGCGCCGACCGCTCGCGCTGGCGGCTGGACGGACAGCTTGCGCTGGTGACCGGCGGCAGCGCCGGCATCGGCCGCGCGATCGCCTCCGAGCTGCTGGGCTTCGGCGCGCGCGTGCTGATCGCCGCGCGCGACGGCGACGCGCTCGAGGCCGCGCGCGAGGAGCTGCTCGACGAGCATCCCGACGGCGACGTGCGCGCGCTGATCGCCGACGTCGCCGACGACGAGCAGCGCCGCGAACTGCTGGACTGGGTCGAGGACCAGGGCGAGGGCCTGCATATCCTGGTCAACAACGCCGGCGGCAACCTGAGCAAGGCGGCCGTCGACTACACCGAGGACGAGTGGCGCGAGATCTTCGAGGTCAACCTGTTCAGCGCATTCGAGCTCAGCCGCTATGCGCACCCGCTGCTGGCGCAGCACGCGGCCAGCTGCATCGTCAACGTCGGCAGCGTCTCCGGCGCCACCCACGTGCGCACCGGCGCGCCCTACGGCATGAGCAAGGCCGCGCTGCACCAGATGACGCGCAACCTCGCGGTCGAGTGGGCCGAGGACGGCGTGCGCGTGAACTGCGTCGCGCCCTGGTACATCCGCACCCGCCGCACCTCGCCGGCGCTGGCCGATCCCGACTACCTCGACGACGTGCTGCTGCGCACGCCGATGGGGCGCATCGGCGAGCCGGAGGAAGTGGCGGCCGCGGTGGCCTTCCTGTGCCTGCCGGCGTCGGGCTACGTCACCGGCGAATGCATCGCGGTGGACGGGGGTTTCCTGCGCTACGGCTTCTGAGCGTCCTGCGGCGGCTCCTGCACGGGCATGCCGCGGTCGCGCGGCGGCAGGACCGGTTCGGAAGGACGCTCGGGATCCGGGTCGACCGGGCGGTCGGGGACGGGATCCTTCGGCTGGTCGGGCACGGGGTCAATGGGCTGGTCCGGGACCGGATCGATCGGCCGGTCGGGAATCGGGTCGCGGGCCGGGTGGGGCGCTTGCCCCGGGATCCCGCGCGGCTCGGGCTTGGCGGCCATCGGTCGCTCCACGAGGAATGGTGCAGCGATCCTGGCGCCCGCGGGATGGCACTGGCGTGAACCCGCCTCCGACCGCCGGCGCCCGCCGCTTCACGGACCCGCCATCGCGGCGGCGCTACGGTCGTGCGCTCCGCATCGCGTGGAGGCGCCGGTGGCCCGCAGGAAGACGCTGAAACTCGCGACCTTCAACGTCAACGGCATCGGCACGCGGCTGCCGCACCTGCTGGCGTGGCTGGAAAAGGAAGCGCCTGACATTGTCGCTCTGCAGGAGCTGAAGGCGCTGGACGAGGCGTTTCCGGCCGACGCGCTCGAAGCTGCCGGTTACGGCGCGCTCTGGCACGGACAGCGTTCGTGGAATGGCGTCGCGCTGCTGGGCCGCGACACCGTGCCGGTGGAGAGCCGGCGCGGCCTGCCCGGCGACGCGAAGGACACCCAGAGCCGCTACCTGGAGGCGGCGATCCACGGCATCGTCGTCGCCGCGATCTACCTGCCCAACGGCAATCCCGTTCCGGGGCCGAAGTACGACTACAAACTGGCCTGGATGCGGCGGCTGCACCGGCATGCGGAGAGCCTGGTCGACCTGCCGCATCCGGTCGCGATGATCGGCGACTTCAACGTGATCCCGCACGAGTCCGATGTCTACGACCCGAAGGCCTGGCGCAAGGACGCGCTGTTCCAGCCCGAAGTGCGTGAGCGCTACGAGGCCCTGCTGGCCCAGGGCTGGACGGATGCGCTGCTGGAGACCTTCGGCGAGGAGCGGCCGTACACGTTCTGGGACTATTTCCGCCAGCACGCCGAGCGCGATCGCGGCCTGCGCATCGACCACCTGCTGCTCAACCCGGTGCTGGCGAAGGGGCTGAAGGAGGCCGGCGTCGACCGCTGGGTGCGGCTGCAGGAGAAGGCCAGCGACCATGCGCCGACGTGGGTGGTGGTGAAGGCGCCCGGCTGAGTGGCTGACGGGTCGATCGGCGATCGGTGGATCGGTGCGCTGAAGGTCGGGGCGGAAGGGCGGGCGCAGGCGGGCACGGGGCCGGACGCCGAGGCTTCCGCCTCATGCGCGTACCAGGTCCTGGAAATCGGAAGCGTTCGGCGTCGCATGCCCGTGCGCGGTGTTGTCGAAGATGACCCAGGCCTCGCCGCGCGGCGGCAGGCCCGCGCGTACGCGTGCCGCCAGCGCCCCCAGCGCCGCCGCGTCGTAGTCGCTGTAGTAGATCCGCGGCGAACCATGCCAACGCCAGTAGCGCAGTCCGGCATGGCCGCCGGGTTCGCCCGCGCCTGGCACCGGCGCCGGGTCGGCGGCCACCCGCGCGACGGCGTGGCGCTGCCACAGCGCGTCGACGCGCGACGCGAACCAACTCGCATGGCGCGGCTCGCAGGCCACGCCGCCGTCCCAGCGGCGGCGCAGGCCTGCGAAGAACGTCCCTGCCACGCGCGCGTCGAACGCCAGCGACGGCGGCAGCTGCACCAGCAGGCAGCCGAGGCGGTCGCCAAGGCCACCGGCCTGCGCCAGGAAGTCGTCGAGCAGCGGGAGCGCGCCCCGCAGCCGGTGCTCGTGCGTGATCGTTCGCGGCAGCTTGGCCGAGAAGCGGAAATGCGCGGGCACCGTGTCCGCCCACCGCGCATAGGTCCCGCGGCGGTGGGGACGGTAGAAGGACGAATTGATCTCGGCCGCGTCGAACCGCGTCGCATGGCGTTCGAGCAGGCTGGCGCCGGGGCCGAACAGGTCGCGGTGCGCGCTCGCGATCGACCAGCCGGCGGTGCCAATGCGGACGATGGACGTGGACGCGCTTGCCATGGATCGGGACACGGGGCGGGCAGGCCGCATCGATAGCAGCCACCCGCATCTCATCCCGTGAACGTGCGGGTCTCAGGCCCCGGCGTTCGTCCCGCCGCGGAACACGAAGTACACCGCGCCCAGGATGCACAGACCGGCCCACAGATAGTCCAGCTTCAGCGGCTCCTTCATGTAGAACACCGCGAACGGCACGAACACTGCCAGCGTGATCACTTCCTGCAGGATCTTGAGCTGGCCCAGCGACAGCACGGTGTAGCCGATGCGGTTGGCTGGCACCTGCAGCATGTATTCGAAGAAGGCGATGCCCCAGCTGAGCAGCGCCGCCACGAACCAGGGCTTGGAGCCCAGCTCCTTCAGGTGCGCGTACCAGGCGAACGTCATGAAGACGTTGCCGAGCGTCAGCAGCAGGATCGTGAGTCCGATCTCGCGCATGGAGGACTCCCTGAAACCGGCTACCGGATCGTGATCTGGCGCGCGTCGATGACCTTGACGTGCGTCTGGTAGTAGTACTTCCCGGTGGGGCGGCCCTGGCTGGTGAAGTCGATCCTGGTGCGCACCGCGGCGCCATGCACGAGGATGTCGCGCCCCATGAGCGCCGTACGCGGATGCTCACCCAGCCGCTCCGCCAGTTGCCGGGTCGCCGCGGGCGACACCGCGACGGTGAGGTTGCGCTGGTCGCGGTAGTCCAGCTCCGAGTTCAGGAAAGTTTCGCCGCCCTCGGCGCCCGTGGCCTTGACCGTCAGGGCGAAGGTGCCTTCGACGCCGCGGGGTGCGGCGTCGGCCGCGAGGTTGATCGCGTCGCGCGGCGTGATCCACGACCCCCGGGCGTCGGATGACGGTGATGGCGCAGGCACCGTGGCACAGCCGGTGATCACGGCGGCGGACAGCGCCGCGAACAGCATCAGGGTCTTCATCGTGCGTGAGGTCCTTTTCGTGGGAGGTTCAACAGGGCCATGCCCCGTCGCCGAGGATACGGCACCCTCGCGGCGCTTGACCCGGCCACCGGGGCAGGGATCATGCTGGTCGATCCGAGGACCCGCCCCATGACGCAGCATCCACACGGTGAAGCGCACGGCCACGCACACGACGGTGACCACGACCATGGTCGCGGCGGTCATGGTGCGGATGCCCACGCGCACGCCCACTCCCACGCACCCGCGGTCACCGCCGGCAACGAGCGCCGGCTGCGCTTCGTCTTCGTCCTGACCGCGGGCTACGCGATCGTCCAGGCCATCGGCGGCTGGTGGTCGGGGTCGCTGGCGCTGATCGCGGACTCGGGGCACATGGTCTCCGACGCGGCGGCGCTGCTGCTGGCGCTGGTGGCGTACCGGATCGCGCGGCGGCCGCCCGATTCGACGCGTACCTACGGCTTCCACCGGGTGCGGGTGCTCGCGGCGCTGGCCAACGGTGCGGCCCTGCTGCTGCTGGTGGCGTGGATCGCATGGGAGGCGGTGGCGCGCCTGCGCCAGCCGGTCGAGGTCATGGCCGGGACGATGCTGGCGGTGGCGGTGGTCGGCCTGTGCGTGAACCTGGCGGGCGCGTGGGTGCTGTCGCGCGGCCATCGCGGCGACGGCAACCTGCGCGGCGCGCTGCTGCACGTCGTCGGCGACCTGCTGGGCTCCGTCGGGGCGATCGCGGCGGCGGTGGGGATCATGCTCACCGGCTGGACCGTGCTCGATCCGCTGCTGTCGGTGTTGGTGGCGCTGCTGGTGGTGCGCTCGGCCTGGGGGCTGGTGTCGGAGTCGCTGCGGGTGCTGTTGCAGGCGGTGCCGCAGGGCGTCGACGCGCGGGTGGCGGAGGCGGGGCTGGCGTCGCTGCCGGAGATCGCCGAGGCCTGGCACTTCCACGCCTGGACGCTGACCGACGAGTCCAGCGTGGCGACGGTGCACGTGAGCCCGGCGCCCGGCGTGGATCCGCTGCGGCTGCCGGCGCTGGTGTCGGCCTGGCTGCACGACCGCTACGCGATCGACCATGTCACGGTGCAGGTGGATCCGCCCGGCCAGCGAGGTCGCGAGCACTGCTGACCGGTCGCCGGAACGCACGGCTCGGCGGCCGGTTCACGCCGCGGGCATCGCGGGCTGCGCAGCATGCGGGGCGGACTACCGCTGACGAAGGACGTTCCAGTGACCGGCAGGATCTGGACCATCGGCCACTCCACGCGCGGCTGGGAGGAGTTCCTCGGGCTGCTGCGGCTGCACGACGTCGAGGCGATCGCCGACGTGCGCCGCTTCCCCGGCTCGCGGCGCCATCCATGGTTCGCCAGCGAGGCGATGGCGGTGGCGCTGCCCGCGGCCGGCTTCGGTTACCGGTGGCTGCCACAGCTCGGCGGGCGCCGGCGCGCGCAGCCTGGCTCGCCCAATGGCGCCTGGCGCAACGCCGCCTTCCAGGGCTACGCCGACCACACGGCCAGCGCGGAGTTCGCCGAGGGGCTGGCGCAGGCGCTCGAACTGGCGGCGATGCGCCGCACCGCGCTGATGTGCGCCGAAGCGGTGTGGTGGCGCTGCCACCGGCGGCTCATCGCCGACCTGCTGGTGCACCGGGGAATGGAGGTGCTGCACGTTATCGACGACAAGCCGGCGCAGCCGCACGTCCTCCACCAGGCGGCGCGCCCTGCGGGTGGGCTGCTGGTGTATCCGCCGGCCCAGGCGGCGCTGTTCGGCGCCTGAGCGCGCGTCAGCCGGGCGGCAGTCCGCAGGTGGTATCCGACAGGATCGTCGACACGCGCGCGAAGGCCTCCTGCAGCGGCGCGCGGGCATCGCCGCGGGCGTAGCGCCAGGTGGACTCGATCTCGCGGCCGCGCTGGCGCCAGCCGTCGCAGGCCTCGCCATCGGGGATGCGCTCGCAGCGGTCGTACTGCCATTCACAGGCCGCGCCGGCGGCGAGGCCCGGATCGCCGTTGATGCCGACGGTCTGCAGCGGCACGCAGCGCGGCTTGGGCTCGGCGTCCTCGCTGACGTAGCGGTCGTTGCCCGGCGTGTGGCAGCGGAAGATCGGCGGCGGTGGCAGGCGGTCGGCGTCGGCGATGCGGGCGGGCGCAGGGGCGTCGGGGCGTTCGGGTGCGACCGGCGTGGCAGCCGCGGCGGCCGTCACCGTGCCGGTCGCCGCCGGGGCGGGCGCAGGCGTCTGTGGAACGTAGACCGGCATCGGCGGCGGCGGCTCGATGATCGCGCGCTCCTCGCGACTGCCTGCGGGGCAAGGTTCGTCGTTCTGCACGGTGAGGGCGCCGCTGGCGTCGGTGCAGCGGTAGATGACGACCTGCTGCGCGATGGCGGCGGGAGTTGCGCACGCCAGGAGGGCCAGTGCGATCGCCAGGCTGCGCCGGCGTCGGGTGGATCGGGGCATCAATACGTCCTGCAGTCGCGGTCGATGCGGGCGTTGAGCCCGCGCTCTTCGACGCGCAGGGTATCGCGCTCGACCTGCTGGGCGTTGAAGAAGCGGCGGCGCAGCTCCTCGCGCCGGTCGTGCAGGCGCGCGCAGGTCTCCATCGGGGGCAGCGCGGTGCAGGGGTCGCGCTCGACGTAGCCGCCGACGACGCCGTGCCAGTGGCCTCCGCGTGGAGGCCGCGGCCGCGGACCGATCGCCGCGTCCGGGTCGGGACGCGGAGGGTCGGAGGGAATGCTGATGCGGCTGACCGGTGGCGCGCTCAGGCCGTTGCCCGCGCGCGTGGTCGGCCCGCGCGCGCCGATGCCGGCCCGGCCCGGATCCGGGCGGCTGCGCCCGTGGCCGTAGCCGCCCAGCGGCCAGCCCCCGCCGCTCCACGCCGGGACCCATCGCTCCTCGCCGACGCCGGTGTCGCTCTCGTAGGTGCTGCCGTCATCGCGCACGCATTCGAACAGCGGCTGCGGAGTCGCCACCTGCACGTACTGCACCACCGGTTGCGGCGCCGGGGGCGGGAGCAGCGGGGCCTCGGCCTGGCGCGGTGGCGGCGTACCGTCCACCGGACGCACCATGCTGCGCACCTGCTGGTTCGCGGCGTCCGGGCAGGGCACGTTGCCGATCACGACCTGGCCGTCGGCGCCGGTGCAGCGGTAGATGGTGACGTCACCGCCGGCGTCCTGCGCCAGCGCGACCGGCGACCACCCGGCGAGGCATGCGGGCAGCAGCAGCGCGGCGATGCGGGCGGGAACCGGGCTCATGGCCGCAGTGTGACGCGGCGGCGCCGTGGACGGAAGCGCGCGTGGGCGCGGGGATTCAGGACCGCAGCACCGCACCGCTGCGCGCGTCGCGGATCGGCGTCGGGCGGTCGAGGCCCCCGGTCGCGCCGGGCAGGATCGCATCGACCGACGCGCGCAGCGCCGGCGTGAGCCCGGCCTCGGTGCGTGCGGGCGGCTCGCCGGCGGCATTGGCGCTGGTCGAGACCAGGGGGCCGCCGAATCCCAGGCACAGCGCTCGCACCAGCGGATGCGCGGTGACCCGGATCGCCACGCCGGCGTGTTCGCCGGTGATCCAGCGCGGCACCCGCGCCGTGGCGGGCAGCACCCAGGTGTTGGCACCGGGCCAGGATGCATGCACCGCCTCGCGGCAGTCGGCCGGCAGCGCATCCCAGTCGACCAGGCCCTCGAGCTGGCCGGCGTCGGCCGCGACCAGCAGCAGGCCCTTGGCGACCTCGCGCTGCTTGATCGCCAGCAGGCGCATGACCGCGGCCTCGTCGAAGGGGTCGCAGCCGAGGCCCCACACGGCCTCGGTCGGGCAGGCGATGACGCCGCCGCGGTGGAGGGTGGCGATGGCGGCGTCGAGCTGGGTGGCCTGGCTCATCGGGGAAGTCCGTGCTGGTGTCCGCGATGGACGGGACAGGCAGCCGCGCGGGGATCAGAACGGAGCGTCGTCGGGATCCACCGACGCGACGGCCTTCGCCGGCGTCCTTTTCGCTGCGACCTTCTTCGCAGCCTTTTTCGCGACCTTCTTCGCGGCAGCCTTCTTCGCGACAGCCTTCTTCGCAGGGGCCTTCTTTGCCGCTGCCTTCTTCGCCGCTGCCTTCTTCGCCGGCACCTTCTTCGCCGCAGTCTTCTTGCCAAAGCGTCCGCGCGCCGGCTTGCCGGTCTCTTCCAGCAGCTGCGTCACTTCCTCAAGCGTCAGCGACGCCGGCTCGCGGTCCTTCGGGATCTTGCCGTTGAGCTTGCCGTCGCTGATGTACGGGCCGAAGCGGCCGTTGAGGACCTGGATGTCGCTGCCCTCGAACGCCTTGATGATGCGGTTGCGCGCGATCTCTTCCTTCTCTTCGATCAGGAACACGGCGCGGTCGAGTTCGATCGTGTACGGATCGTCCTCCTTCTTCAGCGAGGCGTAGGTGCTGCCGCGCTTGGCGAAGGGGCCGAAGCGGCCGATGCCCACGCTCACGTCCTCGCCGTTGTGCTCGCCGAGCATCCGCGGGAGGCGGAACAGGTCGATCGCCTCCTCCAGCGTGATCGTGTGCATGCTCTGGCCGGGGCGCAGCGAGGCGAAGCGCGGCTTGTCCTCGGCGTCCTCGGCGGTGCTGCCGATCGCGGCATAGGGTCCGTAGCGGCCCAGTCGGACGCTGACCGGCTTGCCGGACGTGGGATCGATGCCGAGTTCGCGCGCGCCGGTGGCCTGGCTGCGGTCGACGCTCTCGGTCTTCTCGTCGACGAGTTCCTTGAACGGACCCCAGAACTTCTCCATCAGCGGCACCCAGTCCTCCTCGCCGCGGCTGACCGCGTCGAGCTCGTCCTCGAGCTTCGCGGTGAAGTCGTAGTCGACGTAGCGGGTGAAGTGCCCGCTGAGGAAGTTGGACACGGCGCGGCCGACGTCGCTGGGGCGGAAGGCGCGGCCCTCCATCTCGACGTACTTGCGGAACAGCAGGGTCTGGATGATCGAGGCGTACGTGGACGGGCGCCCGATGCCGTACTCCTCCAGCGTCTTCACCAGCGACGCCTCGGTGAAGCGCGGCGGTGGCTGGGTGAAGTGCTGGTCGGCGTGGATGCGGTCGAGCGGCACGCGGTCGCCGGGCTTCATCGCCGGCAGCTTGCGGCCCTCGTCCTCGTCGTCCTTGCCCCTGGTGTCCTTGCCCTCCTCGTACACGGCGAGGAAGCCGGGATCGACCACGGTGGTGCCGCTGGCGCGGAAGCCGTGCTCACTGCCGGCTGCCAGGTCCACGGACACGGTGTTGAGCGTGGCCGGCACCATCTGCGAGGCCACCGCGCGCTTCCAGACCAGTTCGTACAGGCGGCGCTCGTCGTCGGACAGGAAGCGCGCGACCTGGGCCGGCGTGCGCAGGGCGGAGGTCGGGCGCACGGCCTCATGGGCCTCCTGCGCGTTCTTGGATTTCGTCTGGTAGAAGTTCGGCTTGTCCGGCAGCGCGCGCGTACCGTAGTCGCGGGCGATGACGTCGCGGATCTCGGACAGCGCCTCGGCCGACAGGCTCACCGAGTCGGTACGCATGTAGCTGATCAGGCCGACGGTGCCCTCGTCGCCGATGGCCACGCCCTCGTACAGCTTCTGCGCCACCTGCATGGTGCGGCGGGTGGTGAAGCCGAGCTTGCGCGAGGCCTCCTGCTGCAGCGTGGAGGTGGTGAACGGCGGCGCCGGGCGGCGCTTGCGCTCCTTGCTGGCGACGTCGGTGACGTGCAGCGCGCCCTGCGCGGCGGCGGTGATCCGCCTGCGCGCGTCCTCGGCGGTGTCGCCGTCGGTGACGGTGAACTGCTCGAACTTCTTCCCGTCCAGCTTCGTCAGCTTGGCGCTGAAGGCCTGCGAGGGATGCGCGAGTTCGGCTTCGATGGTCCAGTACTCGCGGGCGACGAAGGCTTCGATCTCCTCTTCGCGCTCGACGATCATGCGCAGCGCGGGCGACTGCACGCGGCCCGCGGAGAGGCCGCGCTGCACCTTGCGCCAGAGCACCGGCGAGAGGTTGAAGCCGACCAGGTAGTCCAGGGCGCGGCGCGCCTGCTGGGCATCGACCAGGTCGCTGGCGATGCCGCGCGGCTTCAGCATCGCCTCCTTGATGGCGCGCGGCGTGATCTCGGTGAACACCACGCGCTGCAGGTCCTTGCCTTCGAGCAGGCCACGCTCCTTCAGGATTTCGGCGATATGCCAGCTGATCGCCTCGCCCTCGCGGTCCGGGTCGGTCGCGAGGTAGATGCCGTCGGCCGCCTTCGCCGCCTTCGCGATCGCCTCGACGTGCTTCTCGTTCTTGTCGATCAGGTCGTAGCGCATCCGGAAGCCGTGCTCGGGATCGACCGCGCCCTCCTTCGGCACCAGGTCGCGGACATGGCCGTACGAGGCCAGGACCTGGAAGTCCTTGCCGAGGTACTTGTTGATCGTCTTGGCCTTGGCGGGCGACTCGACGATGAGGAGGTTCTTGGCCATGCGGGCGGGGGTTCCGGGACGGCGGGGCCGTGCCTTGAGGGTGTGGACGTGTAGACGGCAACGCCCGGGACGAGGCCCCGGGCGCGTGGCGGCTGCTATTTATAGTGGAATCACGGCCGCGGTGGGGCTGTCAAGGCGTCGGTGGACGCCCGCTCCGCGGCCGGGGCGTGGCTCAGTGCACGGTTTCGGGCTCGTCCACGAACATCTGGGTTTCCATCCAGGCATAGGCCGCTTCGGCGCCGGGCTGGTTGAACAGGACCATCAGCACCACCCACTTGAGGTCGTCGAGGTCGAGCTCGTCCTGGTCCAGCGCCATGGCGCGGTCCAGCACCAGTTCGCGGCGATCGGCGTCGATCACCCCGTGCTGCTCGAGGAACATCAGGAAACCCCGGCACTCCAGGTCCAGCTTGGCCTCCTCGCCCGGCGAAAACAGGCGGACCGGGCCGTCGGCGCGGGCCGCGCCTTCGGACGGGCGCTGCTCCGCCAGGCCGTCGAGCCAGTCGAAGGCCTTGCTGGTTTCCGCCGGGCTGAATCCGGCCTGGAGCAGGCCGTTCTGGAGGGAGTCGCGGTCGCGGATGAGGTCCGCGTCTTCGGTGAAGTAGTGTTCGAACAGATAGAGCAGGACGTCCAGGATGCTCTCTTTCATTTCCCCCCGGCCTGCGCCCGGGGGCGCGTTACTGAGACTTTCGGGAATAGCGGCCGTGCCCGACCTCGACGCGACCCTCCAGCTCCATGAGCAGCAGCATGCTGCCTAGCTCCGCGGCCGTCAATCCGGTGCGCGAGACCAGTTCATCCATACCGGTAGGGTCGTGACCCAGTGCCTGCCACAAGCGCTGGTGGTCGGGGTGTGTGGGCGGACCGGCCGTGCCGGTCGCCCCGGTGACGCTCCCGGCAGGCTGTATGGGGGCGGCCAGGCGCCCGCGCAAGGCGTCGCCGAGGCTGATCGCCAGCGGGGCCAGCGCCTCGCGCACCTCCTCCGGGGTTTCCACCAGCCCGGCGCCGTCGCGGATCAGGCGATGGCAGCCCCGTGCCTTGGGGTTGTGGATCGAGCCGGGGATGGCGAAGACCTCGCGCCCGGCGTCGCCGGCCAGCCGGGCGGTGATCGCGGCGCCCGAACGCAGGGCGGCCTCGACCACCAGCACCCCGAGCGACAGCCCCATCACGATCCGGTTGCGGCTGGGGAAGGTCCCGCGTCTGTACGCGGCACCCGGCGGCAGCTCGCTGACCACCGCGCCGCAGTCGGCGATGCGCGCGTACAGCGCGGTGTTGCGGCGCGGGTAGGGCTGGTCGATTGCGGTGCCGAGCACCGCCACGGTGCGGCCCGCGGGTGCCGCCAGCGCGCCCTCGTGGGCGGCGGTGTCGATGCCGGCCGCCAGTCCACTGGTGACGGCGAGGCCGCCCGCCGCGAAGGTCCGCGCAAAGTCGAAGGCGTTGCGCAGGCCGCCTGCGCTGGCGGCGCGGCTGCCGACGACGGCGACCGAGGGATGCCAGAGCAGGTCCGGGTCTCCCAGCACCCAGAGTGCCAGCGGTGCGCCGGGCAGGCGGGCGAGCAGGGCGGGATAGTCGGCGTGGTGCAGGCCGATCACGTGGCGTCCGGGCCCGCCTTCCAGCCAGCGACGCCATCGCGTGACCTCGGGACCCGGGTCGGGCGCTATCAGCGCCGCGCGCTGCGCGGGCTCCAGCCCGGCACGGCGCCAGGCGGTGGGCCCCGCACGCACGGCGGCGGCGGCGCTCCCATGGCTCTGCAGCAGGTGCCGCCGCGGCTCGCTGCGGCCCCCGCCCGCAAGCAGCCGCATCAGGGCCAGGGTGTCTTCGCTGTCCATGTCCCCAGCCTGCGCCGGAAACGACGACGGCGCCCTGGGGCGCCGTCGTGTCCTGCCGTGGGGAAAGCCCGCGACTCAGTAGGGCGAGTCGGGATGCTTCAGGTGGTAGCCCACGCGGGTCGGCTTGATGCTGTCCATCACCAGGCCGTAGCTCACCTTGTCGAAGGTGCGGAACACCATGACGTGGCCGGCGAACTCGTCGGGCAGGCGCACCTTGTTCTCGAAGAACACGGTGTCCTCGTCGCGATCCAGGCCCTTCTCGACGCGGTCCACCGTATTGGTGCCTTCGCGCCAGATCGAGAACACGGTGCCGTTGTCCACGCCTTCGCGGGCGCCGACCGACAGCGCGATCACGTCGCGCGGGCCGCCGGAGGTGAGCATGTCTGTCACCGCCAGCACGCGCGCCTTGCCGTAGTCGGTCTGGACCTTGGGCGGGTGCGGGAAGAACTGCAGGTCATACGGCTGGGCGTCCACCGGCACCACGCGGTCGCCGATGCGGACCTCGCGACCCTCCTCGTCGAGCAGCAGGGTGCTGGCCTGGATGCCGCCCACTTCACCGCGGGTCAGGGTGCCGGCGGTCACGCGCATCAGCTCGTGGCCCAGCACTTCCTGGCCCTTGTCGGGCATGACCACGTTGGCCCAGTACTGGCCCCAGTCGATGCTGCGGCGGCCGGTGGCGTCGAGCTCATCCTTGCCGAAGGTGTCGCAGCACATGCCGGCGCGCAGCAGGTGGGTGTAGCGCACGGTCGGGCGCAGCACCGCGTAGCGGGTGCCGGGAGAGGCATCGCCAAGGCCGCGCACGTAGACGACCTGGCCGCGGCTGGCGCGCATGCGGTCCTCTTCCAGGCCCACCACGTAGGGCATCTGGTCGAACTCGTCGACCACGCGCAGGTCCTTCAGGAAAGGCTCGATCTCGGACAGCGGCACGGCGTTGATCGGCGCCGCCTCGGTCCGCGGGCCCGGGGTGACGCCGACGCGGTTGAGGTAGGCCAGGCTGATCACGTCGCCCGGATAGATCAGGTGCGGGTTGGCGATCTGCGGGTTGGCCTGCCAGATCTCCGGCCACAGCCACGGCTTCTGCAGGAAGCGCCCGGCGATGTCCCAGAGGGTGTCGCCGCGGACCACCACATATGTATCAGGGTGGTCGCCGCGCAGGCCCTGGGCCGCCGCGTACGTCGCCACCGTGAGCATCGCTACCGCAACACCCGTGCGCAGCGCATTCGAAAGGCGCTCAACCTTGCCGGCCATCTACCTGCTCCCCTTGGAGATTTCCCCGAATAGCGGCCGCACTATGCCTACAGGAATGGACCCTGCGCAAGCCTGCCGGCGGTACAATCGACCGCCGCGCCGCACGGTTGTGACGGCCGCCACCTTATTCAAAGCCAGCATGTCACTGATCACGATCCTCGAGCATCCCCATCCCAGCCTGCGCAAGGTCGCCGGCGAGCGCGACGCCGCGGCCATCGCCGATCCCGCGTTCCAGCGCCTGCTCGACGACATGTTCGAGACCATGTACGCGGCGCCCGGCATCGGCCTGGCCGCGACCCAGGTCGACGTCATGGAGCGCTTCATGGTGATCGACGTCACCGAGGAGCGCGACCAGCCGCTGGTGTTCATCAATCCGGTGATCCGCGAGCGCTCCGTGGACCTGCGCGTGCACCAGGAAGGCTGCCTGTCGATCCCGGGGATCTTCGCCGACGTCACCCGCGCCGACGGCATCGAGGTCGAGGCGCTGGACCGCCACGGCAAGCCCTTCACCCTGGCCGTCGACGGCCTGCTCGCCACCTGCGTGCAGCACGAGGTCGACCACCTCGACGGCAAGCTGTTCATCGACTACCTGTCGCCGCTCAAGCGCGAGCGGGCGATGAAGAAGTACGACAAGCTGCGCCGGCATGACTGACCGCGGCGCCCCGCGCGCGGCCCGCGGAGCGTCGCGATGAGGATCGTGTTCGCCGGCACGCCGGAGTTCGCCGTGCCGTCGCTGCGCGCCGCCTGCGGCAAGGCCGAAGTGGTCGCCGTCTACACCCAGCCCGACCGGCCCGCCGGCCGCGGCCGCGGCCTGCAGGCCTCGCCGGTGAAGCAGGAGGCGCTGGCGCGCGGCATCCCGGTGCTGCAGCCGGAGACGCTGAAGTCGCAGGTCTCGCGCGACGCCCTGCGCGCGCTGAAGCCCGACCTGATGGTGGTGGTGGCCTACGGCCTGCTGCTGCCGCAGAAGATCCTCGACATCCCGGAAGAAGGCTGCTGGAACGTGCACGCCTCGCTGCTGCCGCGCTGGCGCGGCGCGGCGCCGATCCAGCGTGCGATCGAGGCCGGCGATGCCGAAACCGGCGTCTGCCTCATGCAGATGGAGAAGGGCCTGGACACCGGTCCGGTGCTGCTGTCGCAGTCGCTGGCGATCGGTGAACAGGAGACCGGCGGCCAGCTGCACGACCGCCTTGCCGAGCTTGGCGCGCAAGTGCTGGCCGACGGCCTCGGGCTGCTGCGCGCCGGCATCCGTCCGGTGCCGAGGCCGCAGCCGGCCATGGGCGTGACCTATGCCCACAAGCTGGACAAGGCGGAGGCGAAGCTGGACTGGTCGCAGCCGGCCGCCGTCCTCGCGCGCAGGGTCCGCGCCTTCAATCCCTGGCCGGTCGCCGAGGCGGTGCTGGCCGGCGAGCGCCTGCGCATCCACGGTGCGGTGGCGATCGACGCCCCGGCGGGCGCCGCGCCCGGCACGGTGCTCGCCGCCGGCCGCGACGGGATCGACGTCGCCTGCGGCGAGGGCGCCCTGCGCATCCGCGTGCTGCAGCGCGACGGTGGCAAGGCGATCACCGCCGCCGACTGGCTCAACGCCCGCCGCGACCTCGCCGCGCCATGAGCGGCGAGGCGCCGCGCGTGGCGGCCGCGCGCGTGCTCGACGCGGTGCTGCACCACGGCCGCTCGCTGAAGGCCGAACTCGCGCGCGCGCTGCCGGCGCTGCCGGACCCGCGCGACCGCGCCCTGGTCGAGGCGATCTGCTTCGCCGCCCTGCGCCAGACCGCCCGCGCCGACGCCGCGCTGGCGGCCTGGATGCCCAGGCCGCCCGGTCGCCGCGACGGCGACCTGCGCGCGCTGCTGCACGCGGGCTTCGCACAGCTCGATCCGCTCGGGCTGCCGCCGCACGCCGCGGTGGCCGAAACCGTCGACGCCGCCCGCGGCATCGGACGTGCCCACCAGGCGAAGCTGGTCAATGCGCTGCTGCGCCGCGCCCAGCGCGAAGGCCTCCCGACGCCGGCGGCCGCCGACGCCTGGCCGGGCTGGCTGCGCGAGCGCGTGCGCGCGGACTGGCCGGACGACGCCGACGCCATCTTCGAAGCCAGCGCGCGGCCCGCCGGCACCTGGCTGCGGGTGAACCGCCGTCGCAGCGGACGCGACGACTACCTGGCCCGGCTGCAGGCCGCGGGCATCGAGGCGACGCCTGATCCAGTGCTGGCCGACGCCCTGCGCCTGCCGGCCTCGATCGCCGTGGGCGCCCTGCCCGGCTTCGCCGACGGCGACGTGTCCGTGCAGGACGGCGCCGCCCAAGCGGTGGCCGACGCGCTCGACCCGCCGGCCGGCGCGCGCGTGCTCGACGCCTGCGCCGCGCCCGGCGGCAAGTCGGCCCACCTGCTCGAGCGCGACCGGACCCTGCGCCTCCTCGCCCTCGACGTCGATCCTCTCCGGCTGGCGCGCGTGCGCGACACCTGGCGGCGGCTGGGCGTGGGCGAGGGCGTCGATCCCGGCGCCGCCGCGCGCGTCGCAGACGCCGCCGATCCGGCGGCCTGGTGGGACGGCGACCCCTTCGACGCGATCCTGGTCGACGCGCCCTGTTCGGCCACCGGCATCGTCCGCCGCCAGCCCGACGTGCTGCTGCACCGCCGCGCCGCCGATGTCGAGGCGCTGGTGGCGCTGCAGGCGCGGCTGCTGGATGCGGCCTGGACGATGCTGCGGCCCGGTGGCGTGCTGGTGTACGCCACCTGCTCGATCCTGCGCGCCGAGAACCATGCGCAGGTCGAGGCCTTCCTGGCCCGGACTGCCGATGCCGTGGCGGAGCCCCTGCCCGGATGTTTCGGGCGCGCGCCGGCCTCCGGGGACGCGCGCCACGGGCGCCAGCGCCTGCCCGGTGACGGCGGCATGGACGGGTTCTTCCTGGCCCGGCTGGCGAAACGCGCCGACTGACGGCGTGGGCCGCGGCGCGTGGCTCAGGACGTGACGGCCACGGTGCGGAGATAGACCGCCTCGGTGGCATCGAGGAAGCGCTCGATCCCGAATGCGCGTTCGGCGTGCGCACGGGCTGCCGCCGCCATCATGGGGAGCCGGTCGCGCGCGTCCAGCATCCGCAGGATGGCGTCGGCGACGCGCGGCGGACTGCGCACCGGCACGATCCAGCCGTCGACGCCGGGCTCGATGTTTTCCGGAAGACCGGCGTAGTCGCTGACCAGCACGGGCTTGCCCATCGCCATCATTTCCCGGCAGGCGAAGGAGATGGTCTCCACGTCCCAGGACAGCACGAAGCCCGCGTCGATCGCCGCCACCAGCGGCCGGACGTCGTCCAGCAGCCCGGCGAAGCGGACGTGCCGTGCCAGTCCCAGCGCCTGGATCCTCGCCAGCGCATCCGCGGCCGGTGGCAGGCCCGCCAGCAGCACGCGGACGCGCGCGCGCGCCGGCTCCGGCAGCAGGGCGAGCGCCTCGACCAGGTCCATCCAGCCCTTGTAGGCGGCGGTGCCGGCGTTGGAGCCGAGCAGCAGCACGTCGTCGCCGTCGTCGCCGTCCAGCCATTGCCGCCGCGCCGCCAGGCGGGCCGCGTCCGGCCAGGGGTGGTAGTGCGCCAGGTCGACGCCGTTGGCGACCACCTCCACCGGCAGGTCGCCGTAGGCGGTGGCGAGCAGGTGCCGGCGGGTGTCCTCGCAGACCGCGATGACGCGGTCGGTGCCGCGGCGGGCACGCCACCAGGCGCCGGGGCCGGAGACCGGCTTGGAGTTGTGCTTGGTGAACACGATCCGCGGGCGCTGCGGCAGTCCCCGCAGTGCCGACAGGACCAGGCGATGGTCCGCGGATCCGTTGACATGGACGAGGTCGAAGCGCTGGTCGCACAGCAGCGCGCGGAGGTGCACGCGGGCGCCGCGGCGGGCGGCGAGCCGCCGCAGGCCATTGGGGAACGGCTGCGGCACCGCGACCACCCCCTCGAGCGCCTCTGCACCGGCCAGCAGCCGGCTGCCCGGGGGGGCCGCGACATGGATGCGGTGGCGGCCGCCGAGCCCGCGCGAAAGCGCCAGGATGTACGTGGTGTGGCCACCGCCGTCGCCGTCGTGGAAGTTGGTGTAGAGGATCTTCATCGGGACCGTTCCGGAGACGGCGGGTCCCGGTGCAGGTTCTCGCGCCAGGCCTGGAACATGAGCACGCCCCAGAGATGGGTGTGCCATTTGCGCTCGCCGGCCTGGAACGCTTCCCACAGCGCGCGGACGGGAGCGGGATCGAAATGCCCTTCCTCGCGCAGCCGGCGCGGATCGAGCTGCGCCTCGCCCCAGTCGCGCAGCGGCCCGCGCAGCCAGTCGCCCACCGGCGCGCCGAAGCCGGACTTCGGGCGCTGCACCAGCGCGTCGGGCAGGTAGCGGCCGAGGAGGCGCTTGGGCAGGTGCTTGAGGCGCCCGTCGCGCCACTTCATCGACATCGGGAGCGACCAGGCGAACTCGGCCACGCGCCAGTCGAGCAGCGGCGCGCGCGCTTCCAGCGACGCCGCCATGCTCGCGCGGTCCACCTTGGTGAGGACGTCCTCGGGCAGGTAGCAGGCGAAGTCCAGGGCCATCAGCGCGTCGCCCGGGGTGCCGTTGCGGGGCAGCGCGCGCGGATCGTCGTACGCCGTGGGCCGCCTGCGGGCGCCCTGGACCACTGCCTCGGGCGCGCGCCAGCGCTGCACGCGCTGGCGCGCGACGCCCTGCAGGCCGTCCGCCGCCAGGGCGGCGCGGAGCGCGGCCAGTCCGCCCAGGCGCGCGGCCTCGCCGTGTTCGCGTCCCAGCAGGCGGCGCAGCGGTGCCGGTACCCCTGCGGCCATCCGGTGGTTGCGCAGTGCGCGCGCGTAGCGACCGTAGCCGAAGAAGAGCTCGTCGCCACCGTCGCCCGACAGCGCCACCGTCACGTGGCGACGGGTCAGCTCGCACAGCAGTGCGGTGGGCAGCTGCGAGGAATCGGCGAAGGGCTCGTCGTGGATCCGCGGCATCGACGGCACCAGGTCCAGCGCGGCGCGGCCGTCGACGCGCAGTTCGGTGTGCTCGGTGCCGAGATGGCGGGCGACCGCGGCGGCGTGGGCGCTCTCGTCGTGCACGGCGCTGTCGAAGCCGATGGAGAAGCTGCGCACCGGCCGCGCGGACTGTGCCTGCATGAGCGCGGTGACCAGCGAGGAATCTGTGCCGCCGGAGAGGAACGCACCCAGCGGCACGTCGGCCTCCATGCGCAGCGCGGTGGCGTCGCGCAGCAGGGCGTCGAGGGCCTCGAGCGCTGCGGCCTCGTCGCCTGCGAACCCGCGCGCGATCATCGCCTCCTGGCGTTCGCGTGCGTTCCACCAGACCTGCTGGTCGCGCGCCGGGTCGTGGCCGGCGGCGCCGGCGGCCACCCGCGACGCGTCGATGCGAAGCAGCCGACCCGCGCACAGCTTGTGCACGTCGCGCAGGATCGCGTACGGGGCCGGGACGTAGTCGAAGCGCAGCAGCAGCGCGAGCGCGTCCGGATCGACCCCGGCGTGCATCGCCGGGTGGGCGCGCAGCGCCTTCAGTTCGCTGCCGAAGACGAAGCTGCCGTCGCCGGCCCAGCCGTAGTACAGCGGCTTCTTGCCCACGCGGTCGCGCGCCAGCCACAGCTCGCGTGCCCGCGTGTCCCAGGCCGCCAGCGCGAACATGCCGTTCGCCCGCGCCAGTGCCACCTCCACGCCCCATTGTGCGATCGCCGCCAGCAGCACCTCGGTGTCGGAGTGGCCGTGGAAGCCGTGGCCCAGCGCCGCCAGTTCCGCGCGCAGGGCGGCGTGGTTGTAGACCTCGCCGTTGTAGGACAGTTGCCAGCGGCCGTCGGCGGAGGCCATCGGCTGGTGGCCGTGCGGGCTCAGGTCGAGGATCGAGAGGCGGCGATGGGACAGCACCAGCCCGGCGCCGGGGTCCGCCCAGGTGCCGGCGTCGTCGGGGCCGCGATGTGCGATCGCGGCGCCCATGGCCGCGCCCAGGGCGTGCAGGACGGCCGCGTCCCCGGGTCGTGGCGCCCAGGCGCCTGCGATTCCACACACGCCGCCGGCCTCAGTCGCGCGCCGCGTCGACGGCCGGCGTCGCCACCGGCTGCCCGTTCTGCAGCAGCCAGAGCATCACCGTCTTCTGGCGCACGTAGTTGGCGCGCACATAGGCGTAGACCAGTCCGTGCCAGCCGTCGAGGAAGCCGGCCCGGAGCACGTAGCCGCGCCAGAAGCGCCACGCCGGGGCCAGCACCAGCTTGCGCAGCGAGGCGCGCCGGCCGCGCGCGAAGTCGTGCTCGGCCATCATCCGCGCATAGCGCTGGGTCTTGGCCAGCTGCTGCTCGAACGAGCGGTAGGGGTAATGGACGAGGTCGCCCCGCAGGGTGCGGACGGGACCGTCGACGCTGGCGGCTTCGTGCACCTCGCGGCTGCCCCGCCAGCCGCCGCGGCGACGGTCGAACAGGCGCAGCACGCGGTCGGGATAGGCGTTGCCATGGCGCAGGAAGCGGCCGAAGTAATTGTCCAGGCGGGCGAAGCGGTAGCCGGCGGCACCCTCGAACCCCGCCGCACGCGCGGCCTGGATCGAATCACGCAGCTCATCGCCCACGCGCTCGTCGGCGTCCAGGCACAGCACCCAGTCGTGCGCCGCCTCGGCGACCGCGAAGGCCTTCTGGCTGCGGAAGCCGTCGAATGGGCGCTGCAGCACCCGGGACCCCGCGGCGCGCGCGATGGCGGCGGTGTCGTCGGTCGAGCCGGAGTCGACCACCACGATCTCGTCGCAGAACGACAGCGACGCGAGGCAGTCGCCGATCCGGTCGGCCTCGTTGAACGCGATAATGCAGGCCGAGAGGGCGGAGCCTGGGCTCGAGGACGTGTCGATGGCGGATTACCTGTTGTTCGCGACGGAACGCTACGCGCTGCCCATCCTGCAGCCGCTGGCCGATGCGCTGCAAGATGCCGGCCACGCCGCGCACGCCTGGCTGGTGGACGGCGCCGCGCAGTCGCGCCTGGCGCCGCCGGTCAGGCGCATCGCCGGCGCACGCGAGGCGGTGGACCTGCGGCCGCGGGCGGTGTTCAGCGCGGCCAACTGGGTGCCCCCGTTCGTGGGCGGGGCCAAGGTGCAGCTGTTCCACGGCTTCAACGTCGAGAAGCGCGAGGACGCCCGCGGCCATTTCCGGCTGCGCGGGCTGTTCGACCTCTACTGCACGCAGGGGCCGGCCACCACGCTGCCATTCCAGGCGCTCGCCGCGCGCGCCGGGCACTTCCGGGTGGTCGAGACCGGATGGCCCAAGCTCGATCCGCTGTTCGGGCCGCCGCCGCCGCTGGTGGCGGCGCTGCGCGCGCAGGCCGGTGGACGCGGGATCGTGATGTCCGCCGCCACCTTCACCGAGCGCCTGAGCGCGGCCCCGCACCTGTACGAAGCGATCGCGGCGGAGGTCGCCGAAGGTCGTCGCTACTGGTTGCTGACCCTGCATCCGAAGTGCGCGCCGGCGCTGTTCGAGCGCTACCGCGCCCTGGCCGGCCCCAACGCCACCTTCATCGAGCCGGAGCAGCTGGTGGAGGCCGAATGCGCGGCCGACGTGCTGCTGGCCGACACCACCTCGGTGGTCAGCGAGTTCGCGGTGCAGCGCAAGCCGGTGGTGACCTTCCGCAACCGGGCGCCAAAGCCGCACATGATCGACTTCGACGACCCGGCGCGACTGCCCGCCATGCTGGAACGCGCCTTCGCGCCGGAGCCCGCCCTGCAGGCCGCCCTGGACGCCTATGCCGACAGCATCCATCCCTGGCGCGACGGGCGGTCTTCGCAGCGGGTCATCGCGGCGACGGATGCCTTGCTTGCAGGCGAACTGGGCCGCCTGCGCCGCCGGCCGTTCACGGCCCTGTATCGCGGCCTGCAGATCCGCCGGGAGCTGGGCTACTGGGGGCCGACGGGGCATTGAGGCCGCGTTCCAGCAACCACAGCTGGATGGCCTTCTGGCGTGCGTTGTCGGCGGTCACGTAGGCGTGGACCAGGCCGGCCCAGCCGTCCAGGAAGCCGCCGCGCAGGACGTAGCCGCGCCAGAAGCGCCACCACGGGGCCAGCACCAGCTTCTCCAGCGAGGCCCGCTTGCCGCGGGCATGGGCGTGCTCGGCCATCATCCGCGCGTACTGGTGGCCCTTGGCGAGCTGGTGTTCGAAGGAGCGAAACGGCAAGTGCAGCAGGTGCCCGTCCAGCGTGCGCACGGGTCCGTCGACGCTGGCGCGCTCGTGGATCTCGCGGTCTCCCTGCCAGCCGCCGCGGCGACGGTCGAAGAGCCGCATCTGGCGATCGGGGTAGGCGTTGCCGTGGCGAAGGAAGCGGCCGAAGTACTCGGAGCAGCGCGCGAAGCGGTAGCCCGCGGCGCCCGCGAAGCCGCCGTCGCGCGCCGCGCGGATCGCCTCCGCCAGCCGGGCGTCGACGCGTTCGTCGGCGTCCACGCACAGCACCCAGTCGTGGGTGGCCTGTTCGACGGCGAACTGCTTCTGGCGGCGGAAGCCGTCGAACGGCCGCACCAGGACGCGTGCACCGGCGGCCGCGGCGATGTCGCGCGTCGCATCGGTGGAGCCGGAGTCGACCACCACGATCTCGTCGCAGAACGCCAGCGACGCCAGGCAGTCGGCGAGGCGGTCGGCTTCGTCGAAGGTGATCACGGTGGCGGAGATCGGGGGCATCACGGGGCGGTGTTCAGGCGGCGGGGGCGCCATTATCCCCTGCAAACCCCGGGTGCCCCGGGAAGGTCGCCGGAACGTCACTTTGTCCGGCGATAATCGGATGATGGAACGTCGTCCCGTCGCCAGCGTCATCTTCACCACCTACAACCAGCCGGCCTGGATGGAGAAGGTGCTGCACGGCCTGGCCGCGCAGGACCGCGTGGACTTCGAAGTGCTGGTCGCCGACGACGGCAGCGACGCGCGTACGCGCGAAGCGCTGGACGCCCTGCGGCCGCGACTGCCGATGCCGGTGCGCCACCTGTGGCAGGCCGACGAGGGCTTCCGCAAGTGCGAGGCGCTGAACATGGCGATCGCCGCGGCGCGGGCGGACTACCTCGTGTTCATCGATGGCGACTGCATCCCGCGCGCGGACTTCCTGTCCACCCACCTGCGCGAGCGTGCGCCGGGCCGGTTCCTGTCCGGCGGCTACCACAAGCTGCCGATGGCCACGAGCCTGGCGATCACCGCAGGCGACATCCGCGACCAGCGCTGCTTCGACGCCGGCTGGCTGCGTGCCAACGGCATGCCGCGCTCCTCCCGCGACCGCAAGCTCACCGCAGGGCCGGGCATGGCGCGGCTACTCGACCTGGTCAGCCCGGCGCGGGCGAGCTGGAACGGGCACAACGCGTCGGCCTGGACGCGCGACGTGCTGGCGGTCAACGGCTTCGACCAGCGCATGTGCTACGGCGGCGAGGACCGCGAGTTCGGCGAGCGGCTGGTGAACGCCGGGATCCGTGGAAAACGGATCCGCCATCGGGCGATCGTGGTCCATCTCGACCATGCGCGCGGCTACGTCACGGCCGAAGGCGTCGCCTTCAACCGCGCGCTGCGCGCCGAGACCCGCCGCAGCGGACGGACCTGGACCGAGCACGGCCTCCACGCCGGGCCACCGCGCGCCCAGGGTATTCCGGCCGCGCCGGGCCTGCCGGGCGTGGCGCAGCAGGGCCGCGCCTGAGCCCTGCGGGGCTACCAGCGCAGCGGCATCCCGGCCAGGTCGGCCGCCAGCCGGCGGTGCAGGGCGCGCGCTTCGGCCACCGCGATGAAGCGCAGTCGCAGCGGCGTGGACGTGGGCTTCGCGCCCGCGGTATCCAGCCACAGCGTCGCCATGCCGAAGGCCCGGTCCAGCGGCCCCTGCTCCAGGCGCAGGGCCTGGATCTTGTCGATCTCGGCGAACCGCCAGTACCGCGACCACCAGCCGCCGCGCACCGCGAGCAGCCGCTCGTCGAGTGCGTAGCCGGCGTGTCCGGCGTGCCGGCGCGCAGCGAACATCGACCATGGCAGCCACGCGAGCGCCACCAGTCCGACGGGACCGAAGTGCCAGCAGGCTGCGGCGGCCACGATGGCCGCAAGCAGCGCGCCAGGCAGGGCGAGGCGCTGCCAGGCGCGGGGATGCAGGCGGCGCCAGCCGACCGGCGGCCACGCCGCCCCCGGCAGGACGTCGCGCACCAGGGCGTCGCAGGCCGCGGGCGTGGCGATCGGGGCGAGTTCGCGCAGCGAGCGCTGCTCGGAGTCTTCGCCGCTGCCCCCGACCGTATCGACCTGCACCGAACGCCGGCCGAGCAGGCGGTGCACCAGGCCTTCGTGCAGGGTCCAGGCCTGGATGCGTCGCCGCGACACGCTGGTGCGCAGGCGGGTCAGCAGGCCGCGCTCGACGGTCACCCGTCGGCCCTCGAGCAGCAGCCGGAAGCCGTGGTACTGGGTCAGCGCCAGCAGCACTGACAGCAGCCGCAGCAGTGCCAGTGCGAGCACCACCAGCGCGGCCAGCGCCATCACCCGTGCGGCGGCGCCGTGGACCAGGTTTCCGGCATAGCCCACCGCCTGCCCGGCGTACTCGCGTACCAGGCCGGTCATGATGCGGTCGGGCAGTGCCTGCCATGCCAGGGCGAAGGCGCCGGCCACCACGACCATGCCGCGGTTGCTGGCCAGGCCGAGGCGCACGAGTTCGCCGAAGGGGAGCGTGAGCACGACCCGGCCTTCGCCGGCGTCGGCGATGTCGACGCCGTGCGCGCCGGCGTCCGCACCGGGGGCCGCGGACGCCGCGCCGCGGCTGCGGATGAGCCGTTCCAGCGCCATCGCCTCGACCATCGGCAGCACCCGCATCTCGGCTTCGGGCTTCGTGCCCCCGGCGGATTCCAGCCGGACCTCGGCCACGCCGAAGGCACGATGCAGCAGGGTCTGGTGCAGGGTCACGTTGTGGATCCGGGCGAACGGCACCTGGCGGACGTTGCGCTCCAGCAGGCCGTCCCGCACCACCAGGCGGTCCTCGTCGACCCGGTAGCGATAGGTGAAGTACTGCCAGACCGCGGCCGCGACCAGGGCCGCGACGCCGACCAGCGACCAGAGCAGGTAGCCGTCCTCGGCGCGGCCGCCCACGAACACCAGCACCGCCAGCGGCACCAGGAACTGGCGCAGCTGCTGCAGCAGCACGAACAGCCACGACCAGGGGTGCAGGCGCCGCTCGTGTCCGCCGGGCGCGGGCGCCGCGTCCACGGAAGGCGTGGGGTCAGTCGGCTGCGTGTCCATCGTCGTCCTGGTCGATCTGGCGCGCGAGCAGGTCGCGCAGCCGCGTCGCCTCGTCCGCGCCCAGGCCCCTCACCGCGACCGCGCTGTCGCGGGTGCCGGCCGTGTGCACCACCAGGGTGGCGAGGCGGAAGTGGCGCTCCAGCGGGCCATGCTTGAGGTCCACGTGCTGCACGCGGGTACGCGGTACCCGGGTCTCCACCTGCCACATGCGGCCGCGGCGGTAGCCGAAACCGGTGTCGTCGACCAGCCACCGTGCGTAGCGATACCGACGCAGCCCCATCCATGCGCCGAACGCCGGCAGCAGCACCAGGGCCGCGAATCCCGCCGGCATCGCCGGAACCGGTCGCGGAAGCAACATCGCGGCCGCGATCATCGCCGGCACGGCCAGCAGGCCCCAGCCCAGCCCGTCGCTGATCACGAACAGGGTGCGGGCGCGTGGCGGCAGCGGCTGCCAGCCGGCGTCGTCGGTCATCGCCCGATCTCCAGGTCGCGGTAGGGATTGGTTTCGCCGCTGCCGGGCGGGCGCAGGGTGTAGCGCTTGTAGGTCCACTGGTACTGCGCCGGCGCGCGCCGTGCCATGCGCTCGACGCCGGCGTTGAGCGCGGCCACAGCCGTGGCGGTTTCCGGATCGGCGATCCCGTCCGGGGCCGGGTCGATGCGCAGGGCGTAGGCCAGCGCCGGCCCCTCGAGCCGCTCGCAGCTGCAGAACAGCACCGTCGCCCCGCTGCGCTCGGCCAGCCGCGACAGCAGGGTCATGGTCAGCGCCTGGCGTCCGAAGAAGGGCGCGAACACGCCGTCGCCGGCCTTGGGCTGCTGGTCGGGCAGGATCCCGACCACGCCGCCGTCCTTCAGGGTCTTGAACAGCTGGCGGATGCCGGGGCCCTCGGCGCGCACCTGGGTGACGCGGTCGGCGTCGGCATCGGCGCGCACGCGGCGCAGGAAGGCCTCGCCGACCCTGGACTCCGGCGGCTTGTAGAGGATCGCCAGCGGCGTGCGCGCGGCCAGCCACTGGTTGAGCAGCTCCCAGTTGCCGTGGTGCGGCGCGGCCACGATCAGCCCCTTGCCGGACGCCAGCGCGGCGTCGAACAGCGCCTCGCCGTGGCGCTCGCGGATCAGGGCGAGGTTGTCCGCGTGCGGGCGGGTCCACAGGCGCAGGGTCTCGATCGCCTGGCGGCCGGTGGTGCGCATCACCTCGCGGTGCAGCGCGTCCCGCGCGGCGGGGTCCAGCTCGGGCAGCGCGAGTTCCAGGTTGCGCAGCGCGACCACGCTTTCGCGGCTGCCCAGGCGCCGGGCCAGGCCACCGAGCGCGCTGCCCAGCCCGCGCTGGAGCGGCCACGGCAGCCGCCCGATCGCGGTCGCGAGGGCGTGCAGCAGGCTTGCGAGGAGGTCGGTCATTCGCGAGAGTCTAGCCGCCCGGTCGGACACCCAGAGGATCGCCATGCTCCTGTTGCTCCAGCGCGTGAGCCGCGCCAGCGTCGAGGTCGACGGCGACGTCGTGGGCGCCATCGGCCCTGGCCTGCTGGTGCTGGCGGGCATCGAGCCCGGCGACGGCGCCGCCGAAGTCGCGCGGATGGCCCGGCGGCTGCTCGCCTACCGGGTCTTCGGCGACGACGAAGGCCGGATGAACCGTTCGCTGGCCGACACCGGCGGCAGCCTGCTCCTGGTGAGCCAGTTCACGCTGGCGGCCGATACCCGTTCCGGGCTTCGGCCGGGCTTCAGCACCGCCGCGGCACCCGCCGAGGCTGAACGCACGTTCAGCGCCCTGGTGGAGGAGTGCCGCGCCCTGCACCCCGGGGGGGTGGAAACCGGGCGCTTCGGTGCCCATATGTCCGTGAGCCTGACCAACGACGGACCGGTCACCTTCCTGCTGCGCTCCTGAGCCCGCGCGCGGAATGGTATAATTACGGGTTCTCTTTTCCCACGGTGAGCGCCACATGGCGAACGAGCGTCCAGCCCCCCAGTCCGACATCAAGCTCCTGATTTCAAAGGGGCTGGAGCAGGGCTACCTCACCTATGCCGAGGTCAACGACCACCTGCCCGACGATCTCGTCGATCCGGAGCAGATCGAAGACATCATCGGCATGATCAACAGCATGGGCATCCAGGTGCATGAAACCACCCCGGATGCCGAGCAGCTGCTGCTGGCCGGCGAGTCCGACGGCGGTCGCGACGTCGACGACACCGCGGCCGAAGAGGCCGCGGCCACGCTGACCGCGCTCGACGGCGAAGGCGGCCGCACCACCGACCCGGTGCGCATGTACATGCGCGAGATGGGCACGGTGGAGCTGCTGACCCGCGAGGGCGAGATCGCGATTGCCAAGCGCATCGAGGAAGGCCTGAACCAGATGGGCGCCGCCCTGGCCAGCTTCCCCTGGTCGGTCGAGATGCTGCTGGAGGACTACGAGCTGCACAAGGCCGGCAAGAAGCGCCTGGCCGAGATCGTCGTCGGCTTCACCGACGGGCTGGACGAGCCCGAGCCGCCGGCCGCGCCGGAAGCGCCCGAGGCCGCCACCGCGACCGCCACCAGCGACGACGATGCCGCCGAGGAGGAGGAGGAGGACGACACCACCGCCGACGAGCCCGCGCCCACCGGCCCGGACCCGGCCGAGGTCGCGCGCCGCATGGAAGAGATGGCCGCCGCGTACGCGAAGTTCCAGAAGGCGGTGGCCAAGGGCGGCCCGGAGGCGAAGCCCGCGCTCAAGCTGCGCGAGGAGATGGCCGCCACCTTCACCAGCTTCAAGCTGCCGCTGCCGCTGACCGACGTGCTGGTCAAGAAGCTGCGCGACGTGGTCGGCGAGATCAAGGACCACGAGCGCCGCATCCTCGACCTGTCCACGCGCGTGGCGAAGATGCCCCGCAAGGACTTCATCCGCGCCTGGGACGGCAATCAGACCAACCTCGAGTGGGTCGACGAGCTGCTCAAGCGCAAGCAGAAGTGGGCCAGCGGCCTGCGCGAGGTCAAGGACCAGATCGTGGCCGAGCAGGAGGCCACCATCGCCATCGAGAAGGCGATGATGGTGACCCTGGCCGACCTGCGCGAGATCAACCGCGCCATGGCCTACGGCGAGGCCAAGGCCCGCAAGGCCAAGAAGGAGATGGTCGAGGCCAACCTGCGCCTGGTGATCTCGATCGCCAAGAAGTACACCAACCGCGGCCTGCAGTTCCTGGACCTGATCCAGGAGGGCAACATCGGCCTGATGAAGGCGGTGGACAAGTTCGAGTACCGCCGCGGCTACAAGTTCTCGACCTATGCCACCTGGTGGATCCGCCAGGCGATCACCCGCTCGATCGCCGACCAGGCACGCACCATCCGCATCCCGGTGCACATGATCGAGACGATCAACAAGCTCAACCGCATTTCCCGCCAGATGCTCCAGCAGTTCGGCCGCGAGGCCACGCCGGAGGAGCTGGCCAAGGAAATGGACATGCCCGAGGACAAGATCCGCAAGGTCATGAAGATCGCCAAGGAGCCGATCTCCATGGAGACCCCGATCGGCGACGACGAGGACTCGCACCTGGGCGATTTCATCGAGGACACCAACGTGGAGTCCCCGATCGAGGCCACCACCAACACCAACCTGCAGGAGACCGTGCACGAGGTGCTGGCCGGCTTGACCCCGCGGGAGGCGAAGGTGCTGCGCATGCGCTTCGGCATCGACATGAACACCGACCACACCCTCGAGGAGGTCGGCAAGCAGTTCGACGTCACCCGCGAGCGCATCCGCCAGATCGAGGCCAAGGCCCTGCGCAAGCTGCGCCACCCGAGCCGCTCGGAGCAGCTGCGGAGCTTCCTCGACATCGACTGAGGCCGGCGAACGGTCATGGAGGAAAAGGCGCGCCCCGGCGCGCCTTTTCCGTTCCGGGACACGGTGCCCGCAGGCGGGGGGCGCAACCGGTCCTGAATGGGGGCTGCCTGCTGGGCGCGGTCTTCGCATGGCCACCACGCGGCCATCGGCATTGTGCGTCCCACGGCGCACCAAGGCGCCCGGAACAGGAGACCACATGAACACCACCGCCAAGACCCTCATCGCCTTCGGCTTCGCCGCCGCCCTTGCCGCCTGCAGCAACACCGACCAGGCCGCCAACTCCGCCCAGGAAGCCGCCGAGTCGGCGACCGAAGCCCACGAAGCGGCTGCCAACGCCTCCGCCACGGGCGACATGGCCGCCACCCAGTCGGCCCAGGCCGCGGCCGAAGCCGCCGACGCCGCTGCCGACGCCGCCTCGCAGATCGCGGGCCAGGTGGACACCGGGGACGAGCTGACCCGCCGCGAGGACCTGGCCGACGCCGCCGAGAAGGCTGCCGACGCCGCCGAGCAGGCGCAGGATGCCGCCGAGGAGGCCAATGCGGCCGCCGACGGCGAGAACAACACCGACGGCATGTAATCACCGTCGTCATCGCGAGCCTTGCGGCGGGTCCGCCCGCCGCAGGATCGGATCGCGTGGTCGTGGCCAGTCACTCGTCGTCTGGTCGCGGCCGCGCGATTTTTCTTTTGCCTCGACGCCCCGGTGGCCTGTGCGCGACGCGGTGCCGTGGTCATTGCCGGGTGGTGATCGTCGGCTAAGTGGGCGAGGGCACCCTGGGGCGGGATCGGGATCCGAGGGCTGGCGGCATACAATTGCCGCAGTCGGGCCTATAGCTCAATGGTCAGAGCAGAGGACTCATAATCCTTTGGTTCCAGGTTCGAGTCCTGGTGGGCCCACCAGTTCCGCCGCGGCGCGCCGACGCCACGGATCACGCGGACCATACGCAAGCGCACTGGTTTCCAGCGTCCCCGGGCGCCGCGCACATGACTTCGATCAGCCGCGCCTGTCCCCACCGTGGTGCACAATGACGGCCTTTTCCGGCGCCCTGCGCCGCACTGATCCGGGAGTCCCATGACGCGTCCTTCTTCCCTCGACCGTGAGCAGCTGCTGGCCTGTGGCCGCGGTGAAATGTTCGGCGAAGGCAATGCCCGCCTGCCGGCGCCGCCGATGTTGATGATGGACCGCATCACCCACATCGCCAGCGAGGGCGGTGCCTACGGCAAGGGCGTGATCCGCGCCGAGCTCGACATCGATCCGTCGCTGTGGTTCTTCGACTGCCACTTCCTCAGCGACCCGGTGATGCCGGGCTGCCTGGGCCTGGACGCGATGTTCCAGCTGGCCGGCTTCTACCTGCCCTGGCTGGGCGAGCCCGGCCGCGGCCGCGCGCTGGGCTGCGGCGAACTCAAGTTCTCCGGCCAGGTGCTGCCGACGGCGAAGAAGGTGGGCTACGAGATCGACATCAAGCGCGTGATGCGCGGCAAGGTGCCGCTGGTGATCGCCGATGGCCGCACCTTCGTCGACGACCGCGAGATCTACCAGGTCAGCAGCATGCGCGTGGGCCTGTTCAAGGACCTGGAGGACAACTGATGCGCCGCGTAGTCGTGACCGGCATGGGCATCGTCTCCTGCCTCGGCAACAAGCTCGACGAGGTCTCGCGCGCGCTGCGCGAGGGTCGCAGCGGAATCACCGCGAAGCCGGACTACGCGGAGCTGGGCCTGCGCAGCCAGGTCGCCGGCGTCCCGGTGATCGATCTCGAGGCCGAGATCGATCGCAAGAAGAAGCGCTTCATGGGCGACGCCGCGGCCTACGCCTGGGTGGCGATGCGCGACGCGATCGCGCAGGCCGGCCTGAGCGCGGACCAGGTCAGCAATCCGCGGGTCGGCGTGATCGCCGGCTCCGGCGGCGGTTCGGCCGAGTGGCAGGTGGCCACCGCCGACCTGCTGCGTGGCAAGGGCGTGCGCAAGGTCGGGCCGTACATGGTGCCGCGCACGATGTGCTCGACGGTGTCGGCCACCCTGGCCACGGCCTTCGGCATCCTAGGCCTGAGCTATTCGATCTCGGCCGCCTGCGCCACTTCGGCGCACTGCATCGGCGCGGGCGCGGACCTGATCCGCCACGGTGCGCAGGACATCGTCTTCGCCGGCGGCGGCGAGGAGGAGCACTGGACCATGAGCGTGATGTTCGACGCCATGGGCGCGCTGTCCAGCGGCTTCAACGCCACGCCGGCGGTGGCCTCGCGTCCCTACGACGCGGCCCGCGACGGCTTCGTCATCGCCGGCGGCGGCGGCATGCTGGTGCTGGAGGAGTACGAGCACGCGAAGGCGCGCGGCGCGACCATCCACGCCGAGCTGGTCGGCTATGGCGTGACCTCCGACGGTGCCGACATGGTCGCGCCGAGCGGCGAGGGCGCGGTGCGCTGCATGCGCAACGCGATGGCCACCGTCAACGCGCCGATCGACTACCTCAACACCCACGGCACCTCCACCCCGCTGGGCGACATCGTCGAGCTGGAAGCGGTACGCGCGGCGTTCGGCGATGCGATCCCGCCGCTGTCGTCGACGAAGGCCTTGACCGGGCATTCGCTCGGCGCGGCCAGCGTGCACGAAGCGATCTACAGCCTGCTGATGATGCGCGACGGCTTCATCGCCGGCTCCGCCCACATCGACGAGCTGGATCCGCGCGCCGCGGGCTTCCCGATCGTGCGCGAGAGCCGCGAGGCAAAGCTCGATACGGTGATGTCGAACAGCTTCGGCTTCGGCGGCACCAACGCCAGCCTGGTGTTCGCGCGCGCCTGACGCGCGCTCCGTGCCGCGGCCCCGGCCGGGCGGCGCGGCACGGGCCGTCCGGAATCCATCGTTCCATGGCCGCGCACCCATGGCCGCGGCCAGCGACGTAGATTGGATGTCCACGTCGCTGGAGCACCGGACCCTCCCCATGAGCACCCTGTTCGACCGCCATGACCTCGCCGGCCTGGCGCTGCGCAATCGCATCGTCATGGCCCCCATGACCCGTTCCCGCGCGGTGACCACCGTGCCCGACGCACTGACCGCGACCTACTACGCGCAGCGTGCCGGGGCCGGGCTGATCGTCACCGAGGGCGCGCAGGTCTCGGAGCAGGGGCGCGGCTACCTGTTCACGCCGGGCCTGCATTCGAAGGCCCAGGTCGCCGGCTGGAAGGACGTCACCGCGGCGGTGCACGCCGAAGGCGGCGCGATCTTCGCGCAGATCTGGCATGTGGGTCGGCTGTCGCACACCTCGCTGCAGCCCGGCGAGCGCGCGCCGGTGGGGCCGGTCGCCAGGGCCGCGGCCGGCGTGCAGGCCTTCGCCTTCCGCGAGGACGGCACGCCCGGCCAGATGCCGGTGAGCGTGCCCCGTGCGCTGGCGGCCGCCGAGCTGCCGGGTATCACCGCGGACTTCGTCGAGGCCGCGCGCAACGCGATCGAGGCCGGCTTCGACGGTGTCGAGATCCATGGGGCCAACGGCTACCTGTTCGAGCAGTTCGTCAACGGCGGGCTCAATACGCGCGACGATGCCTATGGCGGTGCCGAAATCGCCAACAGGCTGCGCTTCGTGCTCGAAACCGTCGATGCCGTGGCGGCGGCGATCGGCAGCGCCCGCGTCGGCATCCGGCTGTCGCCGTTCAACCGCATCTTCGACATGCCCGCCTTCGAAGGCGAGGCCGAGACCTGGCTTGCGCTGGCGCAGGCGCTGTCCACGCGCGGACTGGCCTATGTGCACATCAGCAACCGCGGGGCGATCGTGGACACGGTAGGCGAGGACTTCCTGCGTGCGTTCCGGAACGCGTACGGCGGCACGCTGGTGCTGGCCGGGAACTACACGCGCGACAGCGCCGAGGCCGACCTGGAGGCCGGCCTTGCCGACCTCGTCGCCTTCGGTCGTCCGTTCATCGCCAATCCCGACCTGGTGGAGCGCCTGCGCAACGACTGGCCGCTGGCCGAGGGCGACAGCGCCACGTTCTACGGCGGCGGAGCGGCCGGCTACGTCGACTACCCGGCGTATCGCGCGTAGGCCGAGGCCGAGCCGGCCTGAGACCCGCGGAACGCGCCACGGTCCCGCCGCAGCTGCCATAGTCCTGCCGTGCAATCCCCCCGGGCCGGAGACCACCATGATCGAGCTCGTCATCCCGCAGCGCAGCCGTGACCTTGGCGCCTTCGAGGTCGGCCGCGTGCTGCCGTTCGCGAAGCGCCGCATGGTCGGTCCCTACATCTTCTTCGACCGCATGGGGCCCAAGGACCTCGCGCCCGGGTTGCCGCCCGAGGCCGACGTGCGCCCGCATCCGCACATCGGCCTGTCGACGATCACCTACCTGTTCGACGGCGAGATCATGCACCGCGACAGCGTCGGCTCCGAACAGCCGATCCATCCGGGCGAGGTCAACTGGATGACCGCCGGCCGCGGCATCACCCACTCCGAGCGCTTCGAGCGCCTGCGCCGCGAGGGCGGGCCGATCGACGGCGTGCAGCTGTGGGCGGCGCTGCCCGACGAACGCGAGGAGATGGATCCCGGGTTCTGGCACTACGGCAGCGATGCCTTGCCGGTGTTCGATGGCGACGGCGTCGTCGGCCGCCTGATCGCCGGGCGGCTGGCGGGCGTGGTGTCCCCGGTGAAGGTGGATTCACCGCAGTTCTACGTGCACTGGCAGCTGCGCGCGGGTGCGCGCGCCTCGCTGCCGCCCGAGTACAGCGAGCGCGCGGTCTACGTCGTCAGCGGCGAAGTGGAGGTGGCCGGCCAGCGCATCGAGGCCGGCAGCATGGCGGTGCTGAAGCCGGGCAGCGCGGTGACGGTGGCCGCGGTCAGCGACGCGGTGGTCATGGCCCTGGGCGGCGAGCCGGTGGGGCCGCGCTGGATCGACTGGAACTTCGTGTCGTCGTCGAAGGAGCGCATCGACCAGGCACGCGCCGACTGGGCGGCGGGGCGGATGAAGCTGCCCGACCTCGACAGCGAGGAATTCATACCGCTGCCGCCGAGGATCGGGCGCATCGTCGAACCCGAGCCGATGTCCTGAGTGGAGGCTTTGCGGCCTTGTCGCCAGTGCGTTGGCAAGGGTTGCCGCAAGCCTGCGGGAGACGGCGTCAGGGCGCGGGCTTGAACGTCACCCTGGTGGAAACGGCAACGTCGTTCGGGATGATCGACACATCGCCCCAGTCACCGGCGCCGACGCCGAAGTCCAGGCGCTTCACCGTGGCCTTGCCCTGCAGCACGGGACGCTCGCCCGGCGTCCAGGTGATGGCCAGCGACACCGGCTTCTTCACGCCGCGCAGTTCCAGCGTGCCGTCGGCGACGTATTGGTCGCCACCGGCGCTGCGGAAGCCGCTGGCGGTGTAGCGGGCGGTGGCGAACTTCGCGACGTTGAAGAACTCGGCGGTCTTCAGTGTGCCGTCGCGGTCGCCGTTCTTCGTGTCGGCGCTGGCGAGCGGGATGGTGACGTCGAGCTTCGCGTCCTGCGGCGCCGCTGGGTCGAAGCTCAGCGTGGCCTGGAAGTCGGGGAACAGGCCGACGAAGGTTTCGCCCTGGTACTCGCTGGCGAAGCTCAGCGCGCCCGAGGCCTGGACGTAGTCGGCGGCGGTGGCGGGAGCCGCGAAGACGGCGAGGGTGCCGGCCAGGGCCAGCGGAAGGATGCGGTTGCGGATCGTCATGTCAGTTCTCCGGAGTGGTGGCGGGCGTATCGGCGCGGCGCCACGAGGGCAGCATGCGGCGCAGGGTGTCGTCGCCCTGGAAGAGGTGGTGGTAGAAGGCGGCGCCGGCGTGGGCCAGCACCAGCAGGAGCAGCAGCCAGAAGCCGTATTCGTGCACCTGGATGGCGGTCGCGGACAGGTCCTCGCTGCGGCCGGCGATCGCCGGCAGGTTGAACTGCTTGAACCACTGCAGCGGGTAGCCCGAGGCCGAGTTGAACACCCAGCCGCTGATCGGGATCGCGAACATCAGCACGTACAGCATCCAGTGCGTGATCGAGGCGATGCGCTCCTGCCAGCCCGGCGTGCCCGGCACCGGCTTTGGCGCGCCGGCGAACAGCCGCCACAGCAGGCGCAGCGACACCAGCCCCAGCAGCGTCAGGCCCAGCGACTTGTGCAGGGCATAGGCGTTGATCTTGGCCGGCGTGGGCGGCATGTCGACCATGGTCAGGCCGAGCCAGGCCAGCCAGCCGAGCAGCAGCACGATGGCCCAGTGCAGCAGCATGCTGACGGCGCCCCAGCGGTGGATGGAATTGCGGATCTGCATGGCGTGGCTCCGTGTCGTCGAATGCGTCTTTATTGCAGGCGCGGCAGGTCGAACACGAGGATCTCCGCGCCCTCGCCGCGCTCAATCTCCACCTGCGGCTCGTCGGCATACAGCAGGGCGTCGCCGGCGGACAGGGCGTGGCCGTTGACCACGGCCTTGCCGCGCGCCATGTGCACATAGGCGAGGCGGCCGGGCGCGATGTCCAGTACGGCGCGCTCGTCGGCGTCGAACAGTCCCGCGTACATGCGCGCATCCTGGTGCATGCGTACCGATCCGTCGGCGCCGTCGGGGCTGGCGACCAGGCGCAGGCGGCCGCGCTTGCCGGCCTCCGAGTAGGCCTTCTGCTCGTAGCCGGGCGTCACGCCCTGGCGGTCCGGGATGATCCAGATCTGCAGGAAGTGCGTCGTGCGGTCGGCCTCGTGGTTGTATTCGGAGTGGGTCACGCCGGTCCCGGCGCTCATGCGCTGGACTTCGCCCGGCACGATGCTGGCGGCGTTGCCCATCGAGTCCTCGTGCGCGAGGCTGCCGTCGAGCACGTAGCTGATGATCTCCATGTCGCGGTGGCTGTGGGCGCCGAAGCCCTGGCCGGCCGCGACGCGGTCCTCGTTGATGACGCGCAGCGGACCCCAGTGCACGTGGCGCGGGTCGTGGTAGCCGGCGAAGGAAAAGCTGTGCCAGGAGTCGAGCCAGCCGTGGTTGGCATGGCCGCGTTCGCTGGCGGGGCGCAGGGTGATCATGGTGGCTTGCTCCTGGTTCCGGGCGGCGGTGCCGCGTTGGAGCCCAGTTTGATCGTGTTATATTCGGCGATAAACCGCTCAGAGAATGCCTTATTGTTTCATTGATGAAACAATGGCGCCAGGTGTCCAGCCATAGTGCCATGCACGCCTTGAATCCATCATTGTTCTGTGATTGTGATCATTTGTTCCAATTTGAAGTGCTGAAACTCAAATTCAGAACGATATGCTGTGCGTCACCGGTCGGCGGCGTCGCCTCCGCCGGCCCATCGCATCCACCCGCCATCGCACATTCCGGAACACCGACATGACCATCAACCGCCTGTCCCGCGGCGTCCTCGCCGCCACTCTCCTCGCCGCCTCGGCCTATGCCTTCGCCGCGCCCGTCACCTACACCATGGACCCGGCGCATACCGACGTCGTGGCCCAGTGGAGCCACTTCGGCTTCTCCAACCCGATCGCGCACTTCGGCCAGGTCGAAGGCACGATCACCTATGACCCGGACAACGTCGCCGCCTCGAAGGTCGAGGTCGTGATGCCGCTGGCCGGCCTGTCCTCGCACGTCAAGGCCTTCGACGAGCACCTGCGCAGCGCCGATTTCTTCGACGCGGAGAAGTTCCCGCAGGCCACCTTCAGGAGCACCGCGGTGGAAGCCGCCGGCGAGGGCAAGCTGAAGATCACCGGCGACCTGACCATCAAGGACATCACGAAGCCCGTCGTGCTGGATGCCACCATCAACAAGGTCGGCACCAATCCGATGACCCAGCAGCCGGCGGCCGGCTTCGACGCCGTGGCCACCATCAAGCGCACCGACTTCGGCCTGGGCATGTACGCCCCGAACGTCAGCGACGAGGTGGAACTGCGCATCACGACCGAGGCTTCGGTGCCGAAGCAGGGCGAGTAAGGGTTCGCGCAGGACGCAAGCGCGCCCTTCCCACGTCAGCATCGCCAGGGCCGCCGCATCGCGAGGTGCGGCGGCCTTTTCGTGCCTACCGGTGAGCGGCGTCGAACTGCGAGGGATCCCGCGCGCTGCCGCGCAGGGCGAGTTCGACCGCGGCCAGGCCGTCGCGTTCCAGGTCGATCTCCTCCGGATCCACCAGATGCATGCGCAGGGCGCCGCCGATGATGAAGTGCAGGGTGCGCGCGCAGCTCTCCGCGCTCATGTCTTCGCGCAGCTGGCCCAGGGCCTCGGCGCGGCGGAAGGCGGCCTTGATGCGCGACAGGGTCTGGTGCATGCCGGTCTTGCGCAGCGTGGCCAGGGTGTCGTCGGACGCCGGGATCTCGCAGCGCAACTCCAGCACCTCGAGCGTGGCGCGGACCCGCGGCGTGTGCACCAGGTCGGCGAACGCCTGCCGCATCGTTTCGCGCAGGTCGAGCAGCGGCGTCCTGCCGTCCGGGCGCGAGACGCGGTCCAGGCCGTGGAAGAACGGCAGGCTGACGCGGTTGATCATCGCCTCCAGCACTTCGGCCTTGTTCTTGAAGTGCCAGTAGACCGCCCCGCGGGTCACGCCGGCGCGCGCCGCGATGGCCTCCAGGCTGGTGCCGGACAGCCCCTTCTCGCGGAAACACTCCTCGGCCGCGTCGAGGATGCCCTCGCGCGTGGCCTGTGCGTCTTCCTTGGTCCTGCGTGCCATTAACGCCTCCTGACCCGACAACACTGTACGCGCGTTGACTGACATACATTCATGTATGTATATTACATCGTCTTACCTGAAACGCCCAGCACCAACGCCGCCTGCGCGGAGTTCCGGTCGCTGGGCGTGCCGTTTTCGAATCCCCACAAGGCCTCCCCCCATGACCACGACCCTCCGCCGTGCCCGCCCGATGTTCGCTCTCCTCGCCGCAGCGGTACTCGCGGCCTGCGGCGGCGGCGAGCAGGGCGGGGAGCCCCCGAAGCCCACCGTCACCGTCGCCACCCTTCAGACCCGCCCGGTGACCATCACCCGCGAACTGCCGGGCCGCACCAATGCCTGGCTGGTGGCCGAGGTCCGGCCGCAGGTCAGCGGCATCGTGTCCAGGCGGCTGTTCACCGAGGGCGGCATGGTCAAGGCCGGCGAGCCGCTGTACCAGATCGACGACGCCAGCTACCGCGCCGCCGCCAACAGCGCCCGCGCCCAGCTCAAGCGCGCGGAAGCCACGCTGGTGGCCGCGCGCCTGACCGCGAAGCGCACCGCCGACCTGGTCGAGGTCAACGCTGTCAGCAAGCAGGACCACGACAACGCCACCGCCGCGCTGGGCCAGGCCGAGGCCGACGTCGCCGCCGCGCGCGCCGCGCTCGACGCCGCCAACGTGACCCTGGGCTACGCCCGCATCACCTCGCCGATCAGCGGCCGTATCGGCAAGTCCAGCGTCACCCAGGGCGCGCTGGTCACCGCCAACCAGGGCGCCGCGCTGGCCACCGTGCAGCAGCTGGATCCGATCCACGTCGACCTGACCCAGTCCAGCACCGAGCTGCTGGACCTGCGGCGCGCGTTCGCCGACGGCCGCCTGGAGAGCACCGAGGGCATGCCGGTGACGATCCTGATGGAGGACGGCAGCGCCTTCACCCATCCCGGCAGCCTCAAGTTCTCCGAAGTGGCCGTGGATCCCAGCACCGGCAGCTTCTCGCTGCGCGTCGAGGTGCCCAATCCCGACCACGTGCTGATGCCCGGCATGTACGTGCGCGCGAAGCTCGGCGCCGGCGTGCGCCAGGACGCGCTGCTGGTACCGCAGCAGGGCGTGGCCCGTGATCCCAAGGGCAACACCTCGGCCATGGTGGTCAACGCCGAGGGCGTGGTCGAGCAGCGCCCGGTGGTGGTCAGCCAGACCATCGGCGACCAGTGGCTGGTCGAGTCCGGACTGGCCGCGGGCGACCGCGTGGTGGTCGAGGGCCTGCAGAAGATCGCGCCGGGCGCGGCGGTGGAGGTGACCGCAGAGGCGCCGGCGCCGCGCCTGCCGGCCGCCGCGGGCGCCAGCCCGGGGGCCGCTGCGAGCGCTGCTTCCGCGGACAACGCAGCGGATGCAGCGGATGCAGCCGATGCGGCGGACCCCGCCGTCAATGACGCGGCCGACGCCGCCACCGCGCCCGCTCCGGCCGCGCAGGAGTAACGGAGACCCCCATGGCACGTTTCTTCATTGACCGGCCCATCTTCGCGTGGGTCATCGCGATCATCATCATGCTCGCCGGCGCGCTGTCGATCACCAGCCTGCCGGTCTCGATGTATCCCACCGTGGCACCGCCCAGCATCGAGATCAGCGCCACCTATCCCGGTGCGTCGGCCAAGGTGGTCGAGGACTCGGTGACCCAGATCATCGAGCAGAACATGAAGGGCCTCGACGGCCTGATGTACTTCTCCTCGCAGTCGTCCTCCAACGGCATGGCGAGCATCACCGTGACCTTCGAGACCGGCACCGACCCCGACATCGCCCAGGTGCAGGTGCAGAACAAGCTGCAGCTGGCGATGCCGCTGCTGCCGCAGGAGGTCCAGCGGCAGGGCGTGAACGTGAGCAAGTCGACGTCGAGCTTCCTGCAGGTGATCGGCTTCGTGTCCGAAGACGGCAGCATGGACAAGACCGACATCGCCGACTACGTCGGTGCCAACATCGTCGACCCGCTCAGTCGCGTTCCGGGCGTCGGCACCATCCAGGTGTTCGGTGGCAAGTACGCCATGCGCATCTGGCTGGACCCGAACAAGCTGCACACCTACCAGCTGTCGATCCCCGAGGTCACCGCCGCGATCCAGGCGCAGAATGCCCAGGTCGCCATCGGCTCGCTCGGCGGTGCGCCGGCCATCGACGGCCAGCAGATCAACGCCACCATCAACGCGCAGGACCGGCTGCAGACGCCGGAGCAGTTCCGCGACATCATCGTGCGCAGCAATCCGGATGGCTCGGCGCTGCGCCTGGGCGGCATCGCGCGCGTCGACATGGGCACCGAGAGCTACGAGTTCGACTCCCGCTACAACGGCCGGCAGGCCACCGGCGTCGCGATCTCCCTGTCCACCGGCGCCAACGCGCTCGATACCGCCGAGGGCGTGAAGCAGGCACTGGCCGAGCTCGAGCCGTACTTCCCGCCGGGCATCAAGGTGGTCGTGCCGTTCGACACCACGCCCTTCGTGCAGGTGTCGATCAAGGGCGTGGTCAAGACCCTGCTCGAGGCCATCGTGCTGGTGTTCCTGGTGATGTACCTGTTCCTGCAGAACTTCCGCGCCACCCTGATCCCGACGATCGCGGTGCCGGTGGTGCTGCTGGGCACCTTCGGCGTGCTCGCAGCCCTCGGCTTCTCGGTGAACATGCTGACCATGTTCGCGATGGTGCTGGCGATCGGCCTGCTGGTCGACGACGCCATCGTGGTGGTGGAGAACGTCGAGCGCATCATGAGCGAGGAGGGGCTGTCGCCGCTCGAGGCCACGCGCAAGTCGATGGACCAGATCACCGGCGCCCTGGTCGGCATCGGCGTGGTGCTGTCGGCGGTGTTCGTGCCGATGGCCTTCATGTCCGGCTCGACCGGCGTGATCTACCGGCAGTTCACCGTGACGATCGTTTCGGCGATGGCGCTGTCGGTGCTGGTCGCCATCGTGCTGACCCCGGCACTGTGCGCGACCATGCTCAAGCCGCTGAAGAAGGGCGAGCACCACGACAGCGGCAGCGGGCGCTTCGCGCGCTTCTTCGGCTGGTTCAACCGCGGCTTCGAGAAGACCAGCGGCAAGTACCAGCGCGGCGTGCGCGGCATCCTCGGCCGCCCGTGGCGCTTCATGGCCGTGTTCGCGGCGCTGGCGCTGGTCATGGGCCTGCTGTTCGCCCGCCTGCCCAGCGCCTTCCTGCCCAACGAGGACCAGGGCGTGCTGATGGCCATGATCCAGACGCCGGTCGGCGCCACCCAGGAGCGCACGCTGGAGTCGATCGCGGCGCTGGAGAAGCATTTCCTCGAGAACGAGAAGGACGCGGTCGAGTCGGTGTTCGCGGTGCAGGGCTTCAGCTTCGCGGGCATGGGCCAGAACACCGGCATCGCCTTCATCAAGCTCAAGGACTGGAGCGAACGTACCGATCCGGAGCTGAGCGCGGAAGCGGTGGCCGGCCGCGGCATGGGCGCGATGAGCCAGATCAAGGACGCCTTCATCTTCGTGTTCGCGCCCCCGGCCATGCCCGAACTCGGCATCGCCAGCGGCTACTCGTTCTATCTCCAGGACAACGGTGGCCAGGGCCATGACGCCCTGATCGCGGCACGCAACCAGCTGCTCGGCATGGCCGGGGAAAGCCCCATGCTCGCCAACGTGCGCCCCAATGGCCAGGAGGACACGCCGCAGCTGCGCATCGACGTGGACGTGGCCAGGGCGGGCGCGCTCGGTCTGTCGCAGGACATGATCAATGCCACGCTCGCGGCGGCCTGGGGCGGCCAGTACATCGACGACTTCATCGACCGCGGGCGCGTCAAGCGCGTCTACATCCAGGCCGACGCGCCGTTCCGCATGACCCCGGAGGATTTCAACCTGTGGTCGGTGAAGAACAGCGCCGGCGAGATGGTGCCGTTCAGCGCCTTCGGCAGCTCGCACTGGGACTATGGCTCGCCGCGCCTGGAGCGCTACGACGGCACGCCGTCGGTGGAGATCCAGGGCGAGGCGGCGCCGGGGGTGTCGTCCGGCGAGGCCATGGACGAGATCGAGCGCCTGGCCGAACAGCTGCCGCCGGGCTTCGGCATCGAATGGACGGCCGTCTCCTACCAGGAGCGCGAGTCCGGTTCGCAGACGCCGCTGCTGTACACGCTGTCGCTGCTGATCATCTTCCTGTGCCTGGCGGCGCTGTACGAAAGCTGGACGGTGCCGACCGCAGTGCTGCTGGTCGCGCCGCTGGGCATCCTCGGCGCCGTGCTGGCCAACACCCTGATGGGCATGGACCGCGACGTCTACTTCCAGGTCGCCATGCTCACCACGGTGGGCCTGACCAGCAAGAACGCGATCCTGATCGTGGAGTTCGCCAAGGCCAATCTGGAAAGCGGCATGGAGCTGATCGAAGCCACCATGCAGGCCGTCCGCGACCGTCTGCGCCCGATCATCATGACCTCGCTGGCCTTCGGCCTGGGCGTGCTGCCGCTGGCGCTGGCCAGCGGTGCAGGTTCCGGCGCGCAGCGCGCGATCGGTACCGGCGTGGTCGGCGGCATGGTGGTGGGCACGCTGCTGGGCGTGTTCTTCATCCCGCTGTTCTTCGTGGTGATCCAGAAGCTCCTCGGTGGGAAGGCCAAGGCCGGGGCGGGCGAACCGTCCGCGAACAAGGGAGCCATCGAGCATGAATAAGCACGCACGCCTCGCGCTGGCCCTGGCGGCGGTCCTCGCCGCCAGCGGCTGCGCCACCCTGGTGCCGGCCACGCCCGAAGCGCAGGCCGGGATCCCCGCCACCTGGCCGATGCCCGAGGTGACGCCCGTCGCGGGCGCGGCGAGTGCCGACAACGGCGCCCTTCCGGTGGCCGACATCGGCTGGCGCGACTTCTTCGCCGACCCGCGGCTGGAGCAGGTGGTCGCGCTGGCGCTGCACAACAACCGCGACCTGCGCGTGGCCATCCTCAACGTCGAGCGCGCGCGGGCGCAGTACCGCATCCAGCGCGCCGACCGGCTGCCTTCGCTGGGCGCGTCGGTGGAGATGGAGCGCGTGGGCGGCGACATCCCGGTCAGCGAGACCTACACCGCCGGCGTCGGCCTGGCCGCGTTCGAACTCGACCTGTTCGGCCGCGTGCGCAACCTCGGCGAGGCGGCGCTGCAGCAGTACCTGGCGACGGAGGAGGCGCAGCGTTCGGCGCAGCTGTCGCTGGTGGCCGAGGTCGCCAACGCCTGGCTGACGCTGGCCGCCGACCAGGAGCAGCTGCGGCTGTCTCAGCAGGCGCTGGGCACCTACGAAGAGACGCTGGAGCTGACCGGCAGGCGCTACGAGCTGGGCGCGACCTCCGCGCTCGAGGTCGAGCAGGTGCGCACCCAGGTCGCCACCGCGCGCACCGACGTCGAGCGGCTCAAGGGCCAGGTCGCGCGCGACCGCAACGCGCTCGACCTGCTGGCGGGTACGCCACTCGACGCCTCGCTGCTGCCGACCGCGGACGCCAGCGTCGCGCCGGTCACCGGCATCGCCGCGGTGCCGGCCGGCCTGGATTCCGGGGTGCTGCTGAGGCGGCCGGACGTGATCGCCGCCGAGCACCGGCTGCTGGCGGCCAGTGCCAACATCGGCGCGGCGCGCGCGGCGTTCTTCCCCTCGATCAGCCTGACCGGCAGCCTCGGCTCGGCCAGCGACGATCTTTCCGGCCTGTTCGACAGCGGCACCAGGGTCTGGAGCTTCATCCCGCGCATCAACCTGCCGATCTTCCAGGGTGGGCGCCTGCGCGCGGGCCTGGGCATGGCCACCGCCGACCGCGACATCGCGCTGGCGCAGTACGAGCAGGCGATCCAGTCCGGCTTCCGCGAGGTCGCCGACGCCCTGGTGCAGTCGGAGTCGCTGGCGAAGCAGGTGGCCGCGCAGCAGGAGCTGGTCGATGCCGCCACCCGGGCCGAGTCCCTGGCCACGGCGCGCTACGAGGCCGGCGTCGACAGCCATCTGGTGCAGCTGGATGCGCAGCGCATGCTCTACAGCGCGCAGCAGGCGCTGGTCGCCACGCGCCTGGCCGAGCAGGCCAACCGGGTCACGCTGTACCGCGTGCTGGGCGGCGGCTGGCTGGAGGAGAGCGCCGCGCCGCAGTCCCCCGGCCCGGAACTGTAGGAGCAGCTACAGCTGCGACCGCTTCGTGGTCGGAACGCCTGGCGTCGTGGTCGCAGCCATAGCTGCTCCTACGGTGCTGGCGCCGGCGATTGCAGCGGCGTCAGGCTGTGGGAGCGTGGCGGTCGTCGCCGTCGTCCGCGGGCGGCGGCAGGCCGAGGTCGCTGGGCTGCGGTGGCGTGGCGGTGGCTTCGGCGTGCGCCTCGTGCGCGCATCGCAGGTCGTGCTGCAGCACGTCCGGCCGCTTCACCATCGCCTTGAAGCGCGGCTCCAGCGCGTCCACCCGCGCCTGCGCGCCGCGCAGGTCGGCGAACACCGCCCGCCGCACCGCCGGCGCGGCGTCCGCCGGCAGCGACAGGTAGTCGGCCACCTTCGCGCGCAGCGCCGACACCGCCACTTTCGCCTTGCCCTTCGGGCTCGTCAGCGAGGCCACCACCGTCACCAGCAGGATAGCCACGATCACCACCAGCGAGGTCCAGGTGCTGATCTCGATCACCGGCACCGGCTCGCCGTCGTTGATGAAGGGCAGGTTGTTCTCGTGCAGTGCGTGCAGCACCAGCTTGATGCCGATGAACCCGAGCACCGCCGCCAGGCCGATCGACAGGTAGACCAGGCGCTCCAGCAGGCCGCCGACCAGGAAGTACAGCTGGCGCAGGCCCAGCAGCGAGAACGCCGTGGCGGTGAACACGATGAACACGTTCTGGGTCAGGCCGAAGATCGCCGGGATCGAATCGAAGGCGAACAGGATGTCGGTGCCGCCGATCGCCAGCATCACCAGCAGCATCGGCGTGAGCGCGCGCTTGCCCTGCCAGGTGGTGAACAGCCTGTCGCCGTCGTAGTGCGGGCTGGCATGGAACACGCGGCGCACCAGGCGCACCACGACGTTGGGCCTGTCGCCGTCGTGGCCGTCCGGCGCCAGCAGGTTGCCCGCGGTCACCAGCAGCGCCAGGCCGAACAGGTAGAACACCCAGGAAAAGCGCTCGATCAGCGCCGCGCCCAGCAGGATGAACACCGTGCGCGCGATGAGCGCGAAGGTGATGCCGAACAGCAGCACCTTTTGCTGGTCCTCGCGAGGCACCCTGAAGCTCGACATGATCACCAGGAACACGAAGACGTTGTCGATCGACAGCGCCTTTTCGGTGATGTAGCCCGAGAAGTACTCCGCGCCCATGTCGGCGCCGCCCCAGGTCCAGACCGCCACGCCGAACAGCAGCGCGATGCCGACGTACAGCGCCGACCAGACCGCGGCCTCGCGCAGGCCGGGGGCGTGCGCCTTGCGGACGTGGAAGAAGTAGTCGAAGGCGAGCAGGCCGACGATCAGCGCGATCGTGGCTTCCCAGACGAGGGGCGTGGTGGTCGGCATCAAGGTCCCGGCGGGAACGGCAGGGCAGGATCGCATGCGGGCCGTCGCGCCCGCGTCGTGCCCCCACGGCAGCGCCGGGATCGTTAGCCTTGCGTGAAGACTGCGCGGGCCTGCGCGCTATATTCCGCCGCTTTCCCCGCTCCCCGGGTTCCCCCTTGCAACGAAGAGAACTCCTGCTGGCAGGCCTGTCGCTGCCGGTCGCGGCGGCGCTGCCCGCTGTTCGCGCGGCGACTCCGTCCACGGCCGCCGGCGCTGCGACCGCGTTCGATGCGGACACCGTCCCTGCGCTGGCCAGGGCCCTGGCGGCGGCGCCGTGGGCTCCACCTTCGCGCGAGCTCCCGGCGGCGCTCACCGGCCTCGGCTACGACCGCTACCGCGACTACCGCTACCGCGCCGAGCGTGCGCTCTGGGCCGGCGAGGGGCGCGGCTTCGAGGCGCAGTTCTTCCATCGCGGCTACATGTTCCTCGACCGCGTGGACATGCACGTGGTCGAGGCCGGCCGCAGCCGGCCTTTCCACTATGCGCGCGAGCTGTTCCGCTTCGACCACGGCGTGCCCGCGCCGCCGGCGGGGCGCGACATCGGCTTCGCCGGCTTCCGGCTGCACGGCGAGGTGCACCAGGCAGGCACGCTGGACGAGATCGCGGCGTTCCTGGGCGCGAGCTATTTCCGCGCGGTCGCCCGCGGCCTGGGCTACGGCCTGTCGGCGCGCGGCCTGGCCCTGGGCAGCGGCGATCCGGGGCCGGAGGAATTCCCGGTGTTCCGGGCGTTCTGGCTGGAGACGCCGGCGCCCGGCGCCCGCCAGGCGGTGGTGCATGCGCTGCTGGATTCGCCCAGCGTGGCCGGGGCGTTCCGCTTCGCGGTCACGCCCGGCGTCGACACGGTGTTCGACGTCGACGCGCGCCTGTATCCGCGGGTGGAGCTGGCCCACGCCGGCATCGCGCCGCTGACCAGCATGTTCGAGTTCGACGCCGGCGACCGCGCGGGCATCGACGATCCGCGCCCGGCGGTGCACGACTCCGACGGACTGGCGCTGCTGGCCGGCAGTGGCGAGCAGGCCTGGCGGCCGCTGCGCAATCCGCGCCACGTCGAGCACAGCGGCTTCCAGGACCGTGATCCGAAGGGCTTCGGCCTGATGCAGCGCAAGCGCCGCTTCGAGGACTACCAGGATCCCGAGGCCGGCTACGAGAAGCGCCCGGGCTGCTGGGTCGAGCCGCTCGACGCCTGGGGCGAGGGCGAAGTGCACCTGGTGGAGATCCCGACCGCGAACGAGTACGCCGACAACATCGTCGCCTTCTGGCGGCCGCGCGCGCCGCTGGCGCCGGGCCGCGAACACCGCTGGCGCTACCGGCTGCACTGGTCGGCCGGCCACGACTGGAATCCCGCGCTGGCGCGCGTCGCGTCCACGCGCAGCGGCGCGCTGGACGGCGCGCAGGGCCGGCAGTACCTGGTCGACTTCAGCGGCGGCGCGCTGCCAGGCGGCGACGCCGCGGTGCGCGTGCAGGCGGCGGCGAACGCGGGCGAACTCCGCAACGCCACCGCCTACCGCATTCCGGGCACCGACCACTGGCGCGTCGGCTTCGAGCTGCTGCCGGGCGACGCCGCCGCGGTGGAGATGCGGCTGTGGCTGGAGGGCGACGCGGGGCGCCTGTCCGAGACCTGGCTGTCGCGGTGGACGCCGTGACCGCGGTGCCTGCCGACGGCCACCTCCGGCCGGCGCTGCCGCTCTTGCCGCCGGAGTCGCCGCTGGCGATGCCGGTGCAGGCGCTCGACCGCGGCCGGATCGCCAACCCGCCGCGCCCGACCACGCCGCCGAACATGGCCTGGCGCCGCTTCGGCGTCATCGGCGGCGTCGTGCTGCTGACCCTGGTCGCGACCTACCAGATGTGGTGGCTGCTGCGCGGCGACGGCATCGACGTGCTCGAGGGCGTGCTGCTGCTGCTGTTCGTGGCGCTGTTCGCGTGGATCGTGCAGGCCTTCGTCGGCGCGATCGCCGGCTTCGTGCTGCTGCTGCAGCGGCGGCCGCTGCGCATGGGCATGCACGCCGAAGGCCCGCTGCCCGCGGTGTCCACGCCGACCGCGCTGCTGGTGCCGGTCTACAACGAGGATCCCGTGCGCGTGCTGGCCGGTGTGCAGGCGATGCACGAGGCGCTGGCGGCGACCGGCCAGCTCGGGCGCTTCGACTTCTTCGTGCTCAGCGACACGCGGCGTCCGGAGCTGCAGGCCGTCGAACGCGAGGAGGTCGCGGCGCTGCTTGGGCGCCTGGGTCCGGGCGCGCGCGTGCACTACCGCCTGCGCGAGGACAACGTCGAGCGCAAGGCCGGCAACATCGCCGACTGGGTGCGGCGCTGGGGCGGCGCCTGGCCGCAGTTCCTGATCCTCGATGCCGACAGCGTGATGTCCGGCGAGACCCTGGTGCGCCTGGCCGCGGCGATGGAGCGCCACGACGACGTCGCGCTGATCCAGACCCTGCCGGTGATCGTCAACGGCAACACCCTGTTCGCGCGCATGCAGCAGTTCGCCGGCCGCGTGTACGGGCCGGTGATCGCCTACGGCGTGGCCTGGTGGCACGGCGCGGAGAGCAACTACTGGGGCCACAACGCCATGATCCGCACGCGCGCCTTCGCCGAATGCGCCGGGCTGCCGGAACTGCGCGGGGTGAAGCCCTTCGCGGGCACGGTGCTCAGCCATGACTTCGTCGAGGCCGCGCTGATGCGCCGCGGCGGCTGGGCGCTGCACATGATCCCCGGGCTGGGCGGCAGCTACGAGGAGGGCCCGCCCTCGCTCACCGACATGCTGGTGCGCGACCGCCGCTGGTGCCAGGGCAACCTGCAGCACGGCGCGGTGCTGCCCGGGCGCGGCCTGCACTGGGTGAGCCGCTGGCACCTCATGATCGGCATCGGCCACTACTTCACCGCGCCGATGTGGGCGATGCTGATGATCGTCGGCGTGTCGATCCCGCTGCTGCACGCGGGCTTTGGCTGGGGCCAGTTCTCGCTGGAGGGTTTCACGCCGACCGCGTACTGGCGCGAGCAGGACGGCGACCGCTTCATCGCCGTGTTCGTGGTGACGATGTCCATGCTGCTCTTGCCCAAGCTGATGGGCTGGCTGGCCACGGTCGTGGACCCGGACATGCGCCGTGGCTGCGGAGGCGCGGGCCGAGCTTTCCTCGGCATGCTGCTGGAAACCCTGCTGGCCGCGCTGATGGCGCCGGTGACCATGTGGGTGCAATCACGCGGCGTGGCCGAGGTGCTGGCCGGCAAGGATTCCGGATGGGAGTCGCAGCGCCGCGACGACGGCAGCCTGCCGCTGCGCGAACTGCTGCGGCTCTACGGCGGGCTCACCCTGGCCGGCGCGATGGCCGGCGCGGCGGCGTGGATGGTGTCGCCGGCGCTGCTGGCGTGGATGTCGCCGGTGGTGCTGGGCCTGCTGCTGGCGATCCCGATCGTGGCGCTGGGCGCATCGCGCGCGGCGGGCGAGTGGCTGCGGCGCCGCCGCATCTTCCTGACGCCCGAAGAGTCGGCGCCGCCGCCGGTGCTGGTGCGTGCCGGCGAGCTGCGCGCCGGACCGGCGGCCGCGGCGCTGGCCGATGCCGAAAGCTGACGCGGAACCGAAGCCATAGCGTCATCGGCCACGTCCAGAATCCGCCCCCGAAGCCACAGGGGGCTGGACAATGAGGCGATACACCATGGCCGCGGCGCTTGCCACGGTCCTGCTTGCAAGCGCGTGCCAGCCGGACGCGCCGCCGGCGTCGGGAGCGGTGCGCGACGATGCGGCCGCTGTCGACGGCGCCGGCACGGACGCGGCTCAGGGCCATGCGCAGGGGCCGGATTCGCGCGAGTCCGTCGCGCAGCTCGACCAGGCGGCCGCGCGTGCGCTGCGCGAGGGCCGGCTGTATGCGCCGGAGGGCGACAGCGCGATCGAGCACTGGCTGCAGGCGCGGCGCCTCGACCCGGCGAACGCCGCGGTCAACGCGGCCATCGTCGGGCTCCAGCCCTACCTGCTGATCGGCTGCGAGCAGGCGATCGCGCGGCATGATTTCGCCGAGGCGCACCGGCTGCACGCGCTGGTGGCCGCGAGCGACCCGGCCGCGCCCGCGCTGCCGCGCCTGGCCGCGGCGATCGCCAGCGCCGAAGCCGAATCCGGTCGCGCCGAGGCCACGCGCCTGGCCGCGGAGGAAGCGCAGCGCCAGCGCGACGAGGCCGAAGCGCGGGCGGAAGAGATGGCACGCACGGCGACCGCGCGCGTGGCGGCGGCGCAGGCCGCATCGTCCGCCGCACAGCCGTCATCGCCGCCGCCCTCGCAGCCGTCGCCTCCGCCGTCGACTCCCGTCGCCGCGCAGGCGTCCGCGGCGGACGCGCAGTCGCCGCAGACCCCGGCTTCGCCCGTGCCGCGCCTGTTGCACCAGCCGCCGCCGCGCTATCCCTCGCTGGCGCTCAGCCGGAAGATGGAAGGTTCGGTGCAGGTCGCCTTCACCATCCTCGCCGACGGCGCCGTCGGTGATACGCGTGTGATCGGCGCCGACCCGCCCGGTGTGTTCGACCGCTCCGCGCTGGCGGCGGTGGGCGGCTATCGGTTCGAGCCGCCCGGCCGCTCCATGCCGTCGGTGGTCACGGTGCGCTTCAGCCTCGGCGGGTAGCCCGAATGCCAGGGGCGTGCCATGCATAATGGCGCGCCCGGTCCACGAGGTTGCCATGCTGCTGGAATGCATCGAGCGCGAGACGGGTCCCGATCCGTCCTGGAGCATCGTCTGGCTGCATGGCCTGGGCGCCGACGGCCACGACTTCGTGCCGATCGTCCCCGAACTGCTGCGCCGCGGCTGGCCGGCGTTGCGCTTCGTGTTTCCGCATGCGCCGGTGCGGCCGGTGACGATCAACAACGGCGTGCCGATGCGCGCCTGGTACGACATCGTCGACATCGACCTGGCCAACCGCGCCGACGAGTCCGGCGTCAGCCAGTCGGTGGAGCAGGTCGAAGCCCTGGTCGCGCGCGAAGTGGAGCGCGGCGTGCCGCGCTCGCGGATCATCCTCGCCGGCTTCTCGCAGGGCGGCGCGGTCACGCTGGCGGCCGGCCTGCGCAGCGCCGATCCGCTGGGCGGCCTCGTCGCGCTGTCGACCTACGTCCCCTCGGCGCCGAAGGCGCGCGCGGCGCTGGCGGCGGGTGCCGAGCGGCAGCCGATGTTCATGGCCCACGGCAGCCAGGACCCCGTGGTCCCGTTCCAGGCCGGCCAGCAGAGCGCCGCGCTGCTGCGCGAGCTCGGCTTCGAGGTCGAGTGGCATGCCTACCCGATGCCGCACTCGGTCTGCGCCGAGGAGATCCGCGACCTCGGCGACTGGCTGGCGAAGCGCTTCGACGCGGGTTGAGCGATGGGCGAACGGCGCGCCGACGAGCCCTGGCTGCCGGATCTCTGCCGGCTGCCGCGGCTGGCGGCGATGCTCGGCATCGCCCAGCTGGTGGTCGTCGTCGTGGTGCTGGTGCCGGATGCCGGCACGCACTGGGACCTGCCGCGCGTGCTGTCGACCAGCGGCTTCGCGCTGTGGATGGCGCTCTCGGTGTCGGTGCTGCTGTGCGTGTCGCGCCGCGCCCTGTCGCGGCTGCCGCAGCGCACCGGCGCGCTGCTCGCGGTGGCGCTGGCCGCGATGGTGGCGGTGGTGGTGGCGGCCATCGTGCACTCGCTGTTCGCGAGCGTGGGCGATGCCGGCGAGTGGCCGTCGGCCATGCGCTTCGTGACCGGGTCGGCCGGCGTGGTCACGCTGATCACCGCGCTGGCCCTGCGCTACTTCTACGTCATCGACCGCTGGCAGGCGCAGCTGGCCGCGCACGCGCGCGCCGAGGCCGATGCGCTGCAGGCGCGGATCCGCCCGCACTTCCTGTTCAACAGCATGAACATGATCGCCAGCCTGCTGCGCCGGGATCCGGACGTGGCCGAGCGCGCGGTGTTGGACCTGTCGGACCTGTTCCGCGCCGCGCTCGGCGCGGGCGAGGACGACTCCTCGCTCGCCGAGGAAGTGCGGCTGTCCGAGCACTACCTGGGCATCGAGCAGCTGCGCCTGGGCGAGCGCCTGCGCGTGCAGTGGCGCCGCCACGAGCCGCTGCCCTGGGACCTGCCGATGCCGCGGCTGGTGCTGCAGCCGCTGCTGGAGAACGCGGTGCTGCACGGCATTTCGCGGCTGCCGGAGGGCGGCACCGTCGAGATCGTCCTCGAGGCCGATGCCGAAATCCTGCGGCTCCGCGTGCGCAATCCATCGCTTCCGCCCGGGGCACCCGATGCCCCCGGCGTGCACGGCGCGGGCCATGCCCAGCGCAGCATCGCCCATCGCCTCGGCTACGCCTTCGGCCCGCGCGCGCGCATGGCCTGCGGCTGGGACGCGGGCTACTATCTGTGCGAGCTCGAGCTGCCGCTGGGGAGCGGGAGGAGGACCGGATGAAGGTGGTCATCGCCGACGACGAGCCGCTGGCACGCGAGCGCCTGCGCAGCCTGCTGGCCGTGCATCCCGACATCGACGTGGTGGCCGAGGCCGGCGACGGCCGCGGCGCGCTGCAGGCCTGCGCCGAGCACGAGCCCGACCTGGTGCTGCTCGACATCGCCATGCCCGGCATCGACGGCCTCGAGGCCGCGCGCCACCTGGCGGCCTTCGAGCCGCGCCCGGCGGTGGTGTTCTGCACCGCCTACGACGCCCACGCGCTGTCCGCGTTCGAAGCCGCGGCCGTCGACTACCTGGTCAAGCCGGTGCGCCCCGAGCGCCTGCAGGCCGCGCTCGACCGCGTGCGCACCTTCACCGCCGGCCTCGAACGCGGCCGCGCGGAGGGAGGCGACGGCAAGCGCCGCACCCACCTGTGCGCGCGCCTGCGCGGCAGCCTGCGCCTGATTCCGATCGAGGACATCCACTACCTCCAGGCCGAGGAGAAGTACGTGGTGGTGCACCACGCCCGCGGCGAGGACCTGATCGAGGAGTCGCTGAAGTCGCTGGAGGAGGAGTTCGGCGACCGCTTCCTGCGCATCCACCGCAACTGCCTGGTGGCCCGGCACGAGCTGGTGGAGCTGCGCCGCGATCCCGAGGGCCACGTGCACGCGATCCTGCGCCACGGGCGGGAGCCGCTCGAGGTCAGCCGGCGCTGCGTGGCGCCGCTGCGCGAGGTGCTGCGGCAGTTTTGAGCGCGGGTCGGGGATAATCCCCCCATGAGCATCCTCCGCATCGCCACCCGCAAGAGCCCGCTCGCCCTCTGGCAGAGCGAACACGTCGCCGACCTGCTGCGCGCGGCGCATCCAGGCCTGGCGGTCGAACTGGTGCCCATGTCCACGCGCGGCGACGAGGTGCTGGACCGCTCGCTGTCGGCGATCGGCGGCAAGGGCCTGTTCCTGAAGGAGCTGGAGCTGGCGATGCTGCGCGGCGAGGCCGACTGCGCGGTGCATTCGCTCAAGGACGTGCCGATGGAGGTGGATGCGCCGTTCGCGCTGCCGGCGTTCCTCGAACGCGCCGACCACGCCGACGCCTTCATCAGCAACCAGTTCGCCAGCTTCGAGGCGCTGCCGCCGGGCGCCTGCGTCGGCACCTCGTCGCTGCGGCGCCAGGCGCAGCTGCGCGCGCTGCGGCCGGACCTGGAGATCCGCGACCTGCGCGGCAACGTCAACACGCGCCTGGCGAAGCTCGATGCCGGCGAGTACGACGCGATCATCCTTGCCTGCGCGGGCCTGCAGCGGCTCGGGCTCGACGCCCGCATCCGTGCGCGGCTGGACGCGCCAGCCTGGCTGCCGGCGCCGGCGCAGGGCGTGATCGCGATCGAATGCCGCGGCGACGATGCCGCGGTGATGGACCTGTGCCGCGCGCTCGACCACGCACCCACGCGCACCAGCGCGGGCGCGGAGCGCGCGCTGAACCTCGCGCTGCACGGCAGCTGCCACGTGCCGGTGGCGGCGTTCGCGCGGCTGGACGGCGATGTGCTGTACCTGCAGGGGCTGGTGGGGTCGGCGAGCGATGGCCGCGCGGTGCGGGCCGAGGCCGTTGGCCCGGCGTCGGCGCCGGACGTCCTCGGCCGCGAGGTTGCGGCAAAGCTGCTGGCCGCCGGTGCGGGCGAATTCCTCCCCGATCCCGGCACCCTGTAGGAGCGGCTACAGCCGCGACCGCACTCGCGGGAACGTGTCGCGGCTATAGCCGCTCCTACAGCCGTTCTTACAGTCGCTCCTGCAGCAGGCTAGAAGCGGTAGCGCAGGTTGAGCGAACTTTCGGTGTCCGTCGCACCGCTGCCGCCGTTGCCGGCGCTGTCGTGGCGCAGCTCGAAGTTCGACTGCAGCGTCCACTGCGGCAGCAGCTCGAGGTCCAGGCCGATCACCTGGCGGGTCGTGGTGTTGAACTTCCCGGTCTCGACCAGGAGGTTCTGGGTCAGCAACGCGCGGTCGGCGATATTCTGGCGCAGCTCCAGCCGACCGCGGGCGATCGGGCCTTCCATCGCCGTGCCGTAGTCGGCGTAGGGCTGCAGGCGGTAGCCGGTGCCGAACTCGAAGCGCACGCTGGTATCGGGCGTGCGTACCGCCTCATAGCCAAAGCCCGCGGTGAAGCGCGAGTGGCTGCCATGGGTGACGCGCCAGTCGCGGCGCGAGGCCGGCGAATACAGCGGATAGCGGCGCGTCGCGAGCACCGGCATGCGGATCCTCGCCAGCGGATCGACGCTGCCCGGCGCCTTGGCCCGCTCGATGCGGGTGAACCGGTTCGGCGCCTGCCAGGCGGCGTCTTCGCAGGCGAGCCGGTAGCAGGGGCGGCGCAGGTCGACCCGGCCCGCCGCCAGCGCGACCGCCGCCGGCTCGCCGGGGGAGTCCGGCAAGGGCGCGATGAACACGGGCGGTGCGGCAAGGGCCAGCCAGAGGGCCACAAGCATGGCGTCGGGCTCCGGTGTAAACGGTTACACCGGCATTATCCGCGCCCGGCGCGACCGTTCCAAGGCGGCGCGGTGGTCCGGTTCAGGAACCGGCCGCGCGCCCGCTCACGGCAGTTCCCGGTGGCGGAGCCGGCCGCTGCCGAACAGCACCAGGCCGATCGACACCACCAGTCCCAGCGCGGCCCGCCAGCGCGGCGAAGGCGGTTCGAAGGCGCCCAGCGGAGTCGGCGCCGCCATGATCGACGGATCGACCAGCGCCCACGCGCAGGCGATCGCGCCGGCGCAGCCGCCCACGACCATCAATACGCCGACGAGCCGGTGCAGCGCCTTCATGCGTGGAAGGGGAAATGGCGCGGGATCAGCACGATGGCCAGCACGATGAAGATGAGGTTGAGCGGCAGCCCCACCTTCACGAAGTCGCGGAAGCGGTAGCCGCCCGCGGCATAGACCATGGTGTTGGTCTGGTAGCTGATCGGCGTGGCGAAGCTGGTCGATGCCGAGAAGGCCACCGCCACCAGGAAGGGCTTGCTGTCCAGGCCCAGCGACTCCGCGGTGGCAATCGCGATCGGGACCACCAGCGCGGCCGAGGCGTTGTTGCTCATGATCTCGGTCAGGAGCGACGTCATGACGTAGATCACCGCCAACGTCGCCACCGGCCCCAGGCCGCCGACCAGGCCGATCGAGACGTCCGCGATCAGCGCCGCGGCGCCGCTGTTCTGCAGCGCGATGCCGAGCGGCAGCACGCCGGCCAGCAGCAGCACCACGCGCCAGTCGATCGCGGCGTAGGCCTCCTCGGGCTTGAGCACGCGCAGCAGCAGCAGCATGCAGCAGCCGATGATCGCCGCGGCCACGATGCTCATCAGGCCGGCGCCGGCCACGGCCACCACCGCCGTCAGGATTCCCAGTGCCAGCAGCGAGCGGCGGATCGAGGTGCGCGTCTGTTCGCGTTCGCCCATGACCACCAGCCCGGGGTCGGCGCGCATCAGGTCGAGCGCACTTTCCGGCGCGTCCAGCAGCAGCACGTCGCCCACGGCGAGCGGCACCTGGTCGAGCGGCTGCCGGATCGACAGGCGGTGGCGGTGCAGGCCCTGCACGCGGGCGCGGTAGACGTGGGCGAAGCGGACATCGGCCAGCGACAGCCCGACCAGGTGCGAGCCCGGCGCGACCATGGCTTCGGCGTACACGCGGCCGTCCTCGACGTCGTCCTCCAGGTCGGTGGCGACGTTGTCGTGGGCGAGCCTGAGCTTGCGGCGCGCCGCCTCGATGTCGGGCCAGCTGCCACGCACCAGCAGGCGGTCGCCAGCCTCGATGTCGGTGCCGCGCGGGGAGGGCAGCACGCTGCGCGCGCGGATGATCTCCAGCAGGACCACGTCGCCGATGTCATGCGGCAGCAGCTCGGCGCCGCGCTTGCCGATGGCGCCCGACCTGTCGGGCACCAGGAGTTCGACCACGTAGCGCCCGGCGTGGCCGCTGTCGGCCCGCTGCGGCACGCCGAGGTCGGGCAGCAGGAAGCGCCGCGCGAACATCAGGTACAGCGTGCCGGCGACCACGAAGACGAGGCCCAGCCGGCTGAACTCGAAGATGGTGAAGCCTTCGTGCCCGGCCTGCCGCGCCATCGAATCGACCAGCAGGTTGGTGGAGGTGCCGATCAGGGTGCAGACGCCGCCGAACTGCGCCGCGTACGACAGCGGGATCAGGAACTTCGACGGCGGCAGGTTGTTGGCCACCGCCGCGGCGATGATCAGCGGCAGGAACACCGCCACTGCGGCGGTGTTGTTGATGAAGGCCGAGACCGCCGCGGTCAGCAGCATCATCACCAGCGCCAGCAGCCAGCCCCAGCGGATGCGCGCGATGGCTTCGCCCAGCCGGTTGAGTGAACCGCTGTGCTGGAGGCCCGCGCTGAGCACGAACATCGCGGCCACGGTCACCGTGGCCGGGCTGCTGAAGCCCGACAGCGCTTCTTCGGTGCTGACCAGACGCAGGGTGAGCAGCGCGGCCAGCGTCAGCATCGCCACCACTTCGGGCGGCATCTTCTCGCTGACGAACAGCGCCACGGCGCCGGCGAGCACGAGGAAAGTAAGCAGCATGTCTGGGGTCATGGGCGATGCGCAGCGTAGCGCAGCCGCCGCGGCGGATGTGGATGCGCCGCGCGCGCCGATGGGATACTGGCCGCTTTCCGGCCCTGCCTGGGGATCACGTGTCCAGTCCAGTTCCTTCCCGGTTCGACGTCGTCGTCATCGGCGGTGGCGCGAGCGGCGCGCTCGTCGCCGCCCATCTCGTGGACGGCGCTGCGCCCCCGTCGGTGGCCCTGGTCGAGGCGGCGCCGGTGGTCGGGGAGGGCGTGGCCTACGCCACGCGCCGCGCGGAGCACCTGCTCAACGTGCGCGCCGCCGGCATGAGCGCGTTCGACGACAGCCCCGGCGACTTCGTCCGCTTCCTGCGGACCCTGCCGGAGCATGCCGGCGAGGATCCTGCAGTGCTCGGCCAGCGCTTCATGCCGCGCAGGGTCTATGCCCGCTACCTCGCCGCGATCCTGGACGCCGCGCCGCCGCCGTTGCAGCGGATTGCCGATACAGCGGTGGACGTGGCGCCGGTCGCGGACGGCTTCGAAGTCGAACTGGCGTTGGGCGCGCGCCTGCAGGCGAGGGCGGTGGTGCTGGCGGTGGGCAACCGCGCGGCGCGGCTGCCGCTTGATCCCGCGGCCGCCGCAGCGGTCGCGCCGGTCGACGCCTGGGACTATCCGGCGGTCGCCGCGATCGCGCCCGAGGCCGACGTCTGCATCCTCGGCGCCGGCCTGAGCATGGTCGACGTGGTCCTGACCCTGCGCGCCAACGGCCATCGCGGGCGCATCGTCTCGCTGTCGCGGCGCGGCCTGGTACCGCTTCCGCACGCGGCGCCGGCCCCTGCGGCGGCAATCGACATCGACCGGCTGCGGGCGATGGACCTCGGTGCGCGGACCCGCGCGGTGCGCGCGCTGGCCGCCAGCGAAGTCGCGGCGGGCCGGCCCTGGCAGGGGGCGCTGGATGCGCTGCGGCCGCACGGGCAGGCGCTGTGGACCAGCCTCGACGCGCGCGCGCAGGCGCGGTTCCTGCGCCATCTGGTGCGGCACTGGGACGTGCATCGCCACCGCATCGCGCCGGAGGTCGCGGCCCAGCTGGACGCCGCCATGGCGGCCGGGCAGCTCGAGCGGCTGGCGGGCCACCTGGTGTCGATCGAGCCCGGCGCGCGGAACGCGATCGCCTGGCGGCCGCGCGGCGGCGACGCCGTGCGGCGCTTCGAGGCCGACGTCGTGGTCAACGCCCTGGGCATGGACAAGCGGATCGACGGCGGCAGCGGCCTGCCCGCCCGGCTGTGCGCGCGCGGGCTGCTGCGGCCCGGTCCGCACCGCATGGGTGCGGCCACGGTCGGCGAGGGCGTGCCGCTGGATGCCGGCGGCGTCCCCGTGCCCGGCCTGTGGACGCTCGGCACGCTGCGCATCGGCGACCTCTGGGAGACCATCGCGATGCCGGAACTGCGCGGCCAGGCGCGGCGCGTGGCCGGCGCCGTGCGCGCCCATCTGGGGCCATAATCCGGCCATGGACCGATACGAGCGCATCCTCTCGCTGCACCGCATCCTCAGCTCCTCGCGCTATCCGGTCACCGTGGCCCGGCTGCAGGACGAACTCGGCTGTTCGCGCGCCACCGTCTACCGCGACGTCGCCTTCCTGCGCGACGGCCTGATGGCGCCGATCGTCGGCGACGGCGAGTCGGGCATCCGCTACGACGCCGAGGACAGCGGCCGCTTCGAACTGCCCGGCCTGTGGCTGAGCTCCGAGGAACTGCACGCGCTGCTGGCCGCGCAGCAGCTGCTGTCGCGCAGCGGCGGTGGCGTGCTGTCGTCGGCGCTGGCGCCGCTGCAGTCGCGAATCGAGAAGCTGCTCAGCGAACACGCCAGCGGCAAGGCCTGGCCGGTCGAACGCGTGCGGGTGATCCCGCACCGCACCCGGCGCCTGGACGAGCACGTGTTCCGCAGCGTGTGTTCCGCGGTGCTCGGCCGCAAGCGCCTGGCCTTCGACTACCGCGCGCGCTCCACCGACGAGAAGACCCGGCGCACGGTGTCCCCGCAGCGCATCACCCACTACCGCGACAACTGGTACCTGGACGCCTGGGACCACGAGCGCGAGGGCCTGCGCAGCTTCTCGGTGGACCGCATCGCGCAGGCGCGCGGGCTCGACGAGGCCGCCATCGACGTCGACGAATCCGAGCTCGACCGCCATCTCGGCGGTGGCTACGGCATCTTCTCCGGCACGCCCAAGGGCGTGGCCACCATCGTCTTCAGCGCCAAGGCCGCGCGCTGGGTGGCCGACGAGCACTGGCATTCGCAGCAGCAGGGTCGCTACCTGGCCGATGGCCGCTACGAGCTGAAGGTGCCCTACAGCGCGCCGCGCGAACTGCTGATGGACGTGCTGCACTACGGCAGCGACGCCGAGATCACCGCGCCGCAGTCGCTGCGCGAACAGGCGCGCACGCTGCTGGCGCTGGCGCTGTCGAAGTACGAAGACTGAGGGCGCGCCCGCGGCTCAGCGGCCGGGCGTGGGCGCCGCGGCCGGCTCGAAGCCGAGCCGGCCTTCCTGCTCGGGGACCTGGGGCACGCGGCGCAGCCGGTCGGTGTTGACGCCGTGGCCACGGATGCGGCGCTCGAGCTCGAGATAGGCCTCGTCGCCGACCACCTGCGCGCGGGTCAGGATCCAGGCGTGGTCGCGCTCGTCGGCATCCAGCAGCATCCAGCTGCCGTCCACGGCCGCTTCCAGGACCCGCAGGCGCGTGGGCAGGACGCGCCAGGCGCGGACCTTCCAGACGCGAGTGCCCTGGCCGGCGCGGCGTGCGGTCGTGGTGTCCGATTCCAGTGGCTCGGCGAAGCCCTCGCGCCAGGAGCGCCGGATGTCGATCCTCGAGTCGCCGTCGACATCGAAGGTGATGCGGGTGGCGACGCGCCCGCGTTCGCCGAACCAGGGCACGCGCGCGGCGACGTACCAGTCACCGGCCAGCGTCTCCAGCGACGGCATCCCGTCGTCGCGGTGGACGTCCGCGTCGTCGCGGCCGCGGCCGAACGCGGCGCAGCCCGCCAGCACCAGGCAGGCGGCCACCATCCAGGACAGGCGCAGGGCGGAAAGGCGGGCGATGACGGGCAAGGTCCGGGTCATGGGCGGGTTCGGAGCGCGGCCGCAGCCTGCCAGCGGCACGGCGAAGGAGGCGTCAACGGGGTCGCAGTCCGTGAGATGCGGCGTTGGCAGTCTGAGGTCGACATCCTGGAGCGCCATCATGACAGCACGCAGCCATTCCGTGTCCCCGTTCCCGCCGCGCCGCGCAGGCGTCCATGCATCGCCGGACTGGGCCGGCCGCGTGGTGCTGGCGCTGGCATTCCTGGCCGTGGTCGCCATGCTCTCGCTGCCGGAGGCGCGCACGGCCAGCGCCACCTTCGGCTGGCTGCCGCTGTGGCTGGCGGGCCTGCCGGCCACGGCCGGGCTGGCGCTGGCCGCGGTCCGGCATCGCAGGCTGGACTGAGCACGGCGTCCTGCGCGGGGTCACGACCTTCGGACCAGGGCGGAGCCTGTGGCCTGTGCTAGCGTTGCCGGCCCATTCCGAACCGCCGGAGCCATGCCGCAATGCACAAGCTGCCCCATGCCTGCCTGTTCGCAGCGCTTGCCGTCGCCGCCTTCGGCGTGAACGCGCAGGAGAACGCCGCCGTGACCGATCCCCACCAGTGGCTCGAGGACGTGGAGGGCGAGAAGCAGCTTGCCTGGGTCCGCGAGCAGAACGCGAAGGCCGAGGCCGAGCTGGCCGACACCCCCGGCTTCAAGGCCCTCGAGGCCGACCTGCTGGCCATCTACGACTCCGACGACAAGATCCCGGGCGTCTACAAGCAGGGCGAGTGGTACTACAACTTCTGGCGCGACCGGAACCACGAGCGCGGCATCTGGCGCCGCACCACGCTCGAGGAGTACCGCAAGCCGCAGCCGAAGTGGGAGACCGTGCTCGACCTCGATGCCCTCAACAAGGCCGAGGGCGAGAACTGGGTCTGGCACGGCGCCAACTGCCTGCGTCCCGAGTACACGCGCTGCCTGGTCGCGCTCTCGCGCGGCGGCGCCGACGCCGACGTCACCCGCGAGTTCGACCTGTCGACGAAGCAGTGGGTCGACGGCGGCTTCTTCCGCGACGAGGCCAAGGGCGCGCTGTCCTGGATCGACCGTGACACCGTCTACGCCTATACCGACTTCGGCGACGGCACGATGACCAGCTCCGGCTATCCGCGCATCGTCAAGCAGTGGACGCGCGGCACGCCGATCGCATCGGCCACGGTGGTGTACGAGGGCAGGCCCGACGACATGTACATCGCCGCGGCGCACGACCACACGCCCGGCTACGAGCGCGACTTCGTCATGCGCACGCTCGCCTTCTACAACGACGAGCTGTACCTGCGTAACGCCGACGGCTCGCTCACGAAGCTGGACCTGCCGAATTCGGCGCAGAAGTCCGTGCACCGCGAGTGGCTGGGCGTCGAGCTGCGCGAGCCCTGGGAGGTTGGCGGCAAGGCGTACAAGGCGGGCTCGCTGCTGGTGGCGAAGTTCGACGACTTCATGGCCGGCAAGCGCGATTTCGAGGTGCTGTTCGAGCCCTCCGACACCACCTCGCTGGCCGGCAGTTCGTTCACGAAGAACCACCTCGTGCTCAACGTGCTCGACGACGTCAAGAACCGCATCAGCGTGCTGACGCCCGGCGCGGACGGCTGGACGCGCAGCGAGCTCGCGGGCGTGCCGGAGTTCGGCACCGTCAGCGCCAGCGCGGTGGACAGCGACGAATCCGATGCGCTGTGGATGACGGTCACCGACTACCTGACGCCGACCACGCTGATGCTGGCCAGCGCCGCGCCCGGCGCGGCCGCGCCGGAGGTGCTGAAGACCCAGCCGGCGTTCTTCGACGCCTCGACCCACGAGGTCGAGCAGCACTTCGTCGCCTCGAAGGACGGCACGCGCGTGCCCTACTTCCTGGTGCGCCCGAAGGACATGGTGCTCGACGGGAAGAATCCGACCCTGCTGTACGGCTATGGCGGCTTCGAGATCCCGATGGTGCCGGGCTATTCCGGCGGCGTCGGCAAGGGCTGGCTGGAGAAGGGTGGCACCTATGCGGTGGCCAACATCCGCGGCGGCGGCGAGTACGGCCCGCGCTGGCACCAGGCCGCGCTGAAGGCCAACCGCCACAAGGCCTACGAGGACTTCGCCGCGGTGGCGCAGGACCTGATCGAGCGGAAGATCACTTCGCCTGCGCATCTCGGCATCCGCGGCGGCAGCAACGGCGGTCTCCTTACCGGCAACATGCTGACTCAGTACCCGGAGCTGTTCGGCGCAGTGGTGATCCAGGTGCCGCTGCTGGACATGCAGCGCTACCACAAGCTGCTGGCCGGTGCCTCGTGGATGGCCGAATACGGCAATCCGGACAAGCCGGAGGAGTGGGCCTTCATCCGGAAGTTCTCGCCCTACCATCTGTTCGACGAGGCGAAGGACTACCCGCCGACCCTGATCCTGACCTCGACCCGCGACGACCGCGTCCACCCCGGCCACGCCCGCAAGATGCACGCGCTGATGTCGGCGGCCGGCAAGGACGTGCGCTACTACGAGAACATCGAGGGCGGCCACGGCGGTGCGGCCAACAACCGCCAGGCGGCGCACATGGACGCGCTCTACCTGACGTTCCTCTGGCAGCATCTCGGCCGCGACGCCGACTAACAGGACCGACGGGGCGCCTCAGGGCGCCCCGTTGCATTGCAACCCCGGGGACCCCATCCATGAAGACCCTCGCCATCGCCAGCCTCCTGCTCATGACCGCCACCAGCCACGCCGCCACGCCCACCCCGCCCGACGTCGAGAAGCGCGCCCACGAGGTCCGCGCCCCGCACGGCGCGGTGCGCCAGGACGAGTACTACTGGCTGCGCGACGACAGCCGCGAGGACAAGGCGATGCTGGCCTACCTCGAAGCGGAGAACGCCTACGTCGACCAGGTGATGGCGCCGCTGAAGCCGGTCGAGGACGCGCTGTACGACGAGTTCGTCGCCCGCATCAAGCAGGACGACGCCAGCGTTCCGTTCCGCGACAACGGCTGGTGGTACTACTCGCGCTACGAGACCGGCAAGGACTATCCGGTGCACGCGCGGCGCAAGGACGGCGCCGGCGTCGGCGCGGCGGAGATCATGCGCCTGAACGAGGCCGGCGACTTCGCGACCGAGCAGGTGCTGCTCGACGTCAACGCCATGGCCGAGGGCAAGGAGTACTTCTCGGTCGGCGTGTACGAGACCAGCCCCGACAACCGCATCCTGGCCTGGGCCGACGACAGCGTCGGCCGCCGCCAGTACACGATCCGCTTCCGCAACCTCGAGACCGGCGAGGTCTATCCGGAAGCGATCACCGGCCTGTCCGCGGACATGGTCTGGGCGGACGACAACCGCACGCTGTTCTACGTCGAGAACGACCCGGAGACGCTGCTGACCGTGCGCGTGAAGAAGCACGTGCTGGGCACGCCGGTGGCCGACGACGTGGTGGTGTACGAGGAGGAGGACGACAGCTTCTACATGGGGCTTTCGCGCACCCGCGATGATCGCTTCATCTGCATCGGCGTCGAGAGCACGGTGTCGAGCGAGCTGCGCTGCACGCCGGCCGCGAATCCGGGTGACTTCACCGTGCTGGCGCCGCGCGAGCGCGACGTCGAATACGACGCCGACCACTACGACGGCCGCTGGGTGATCCTCACCAACGCGCCGGACGCCGATGGCCACAAGGCGCCGAACTACCGCCTGGTGACCGCGCCGACCACGGCCACCTCGCGCGGCGAATGGACGAACTGGATCGCGCACCGCGACGACGTGCTGCTGGAGGGCTTCGAGCTGTTCGACGGCTTCACCGCGCTGGCCGAGCGCTCCAATGCGCTCGAGCGCATCCGCCTGTTGAAGGCCGACGGCGAGGAGTACGTGGCGGCCGACGAGCCGGCCTATTCGATGGGCCTCTCGGTCAACGCCGAGCCCGACACCGAGTGGCTGCGCTACGGCTACACCTCGATGACCACGCCGGGCACCACGTACGAGCTCAACGTCGCCACCGGCGAGCGTCGGCTCCTCAAGCAGCAGCCCGTGATCGGCTACGACCCTTCGAAGTACGCCACCGAGCGCACCTGGGCCACGGCCCGCGACGGCACCCGCATCCCGGTGTCGCTGGTGTACCGCAAGGGCTTCGCGAAGGACGGCACCGCGCCGCTGCTGCAGTACGCCTACGGCAGCTACGGCATGTCGATGGATCCCGGCTACAGCCTGACCACCACCAGCCTGCTCGACCGCGGCATGGTCTACGCCATCGCCCACATCCGCGGCGGCCAGGAAATGGGTCGCACGTGGTACGACGACGGCAAGCTCAGGAACAAGATCAACACCTTCACCGACTTCATCGACGTCACCGACCACCTGGTGGCCGAGGGCTGGGCGGCGAAGGACCGCGTGGCGGCCTACGGCGGCAGCGCCGGCGGCCTGCTGATGGGCGCGATCGCGAACATGGCGCCGGAGAAGTACCGGCTGATCCTGTCGCAGGTGCCGTTCGTGGACGTGGTGACGACGATGCTCGACCGCAGCATCCCGCTGACCACCAACGAGTACGACGAGTGGGGCAATCCGGAGCGCAAGGCCGACTACGACTACATGGTCACCTACTCGCCCTACGACAACCTGGAGGCGAAGGCGTATCCGGCGATGTTCATCGGCACCGGCCTGTGGGACTCGCAGGTGCAGTACTGGGAGCCCGCGAAGTACGTGGCGCGGCTGCGCGACCTGAACACCTCGGGTGTGCCGGTGCTGTTCCGCACCAACATGGACGCCGGCCACGGCGGCAAATCCGGGCGCTTCCGCCGCTACCGCGAACTGGCCGAGATGTACGCCTTCATGCTCGACCAGCTCGGCGTGGGCGCCGGCGACGCGCCCGCCGACTGAGGCCGAGGCAGCTCCCGCCCCACAAAAGGCATGATGGCGGGATGGAACCGGAATCCCGCATGCACGCGCCGAAGCCGCGGCCGCCGTCGGCACCGTCCAGCAGCGCGCGTCCCGGCGCGCGCGCCGGGCGCTTCCGCTGGGCCTGGTGGCTGCTGGCCTACGCCGCGCTGGGCCTCGGACTGCTCGGCGTGGTGCTGCCGGGCCTGCCGACGGTGCCTTTCATCCTGCTGTCGGCCTGGGCCGCGGCGCAGGGCTCCCAGCGCCTGCATGCCTGGCTGCTGGCGCATCCGAAGTTCGGGACGATGATCCGCGACTGGCACGACCATGGCGCGGTCACCCGCCGGTCGAAGTGGCTGGCCAGCGGCGCGATGCTGGCGTCCGCGGTGCTGCTGCTGGCCATGGCCTGGTTCACCGGCTACCAGCGCTGGTGGGCGGTGGCCCTGCCGATCGCCTGCATGGCGGTGGTGGGCGCGTGGCTGTGGATGCGGCCGGAACCGCCGCCGCGCTAGACTGCGGCCATGAACATCCGTGCCCTGCTGCCCCTCGTCCTGCTGTCCTCCGCGCTCGCACTGTCCGCCTGCGGCAACAAGGGTCCCTTGCTCCCGCCGCCGGCGCCGGAGGACGAGGAGTGGCCGGACCAGCAGGTGGATGACGCCGATGTCGACACCGATGCGGACGCGCAGGATGACGCCGTCGCTCCCGTGCTCGACGACCCCGCGCGCGACGACGCCGACGCTGCCGAACCGCTGCCCGAAGCCGACGTCGACGGTGACGGCGACGATCCGGCGCCGCCCGCCGACGATGGTGATGGCGGCGCCTGATCCCGTGGACGCCGCGGCCGCCCCGGCCGGGCTGCGCTTCAGCAAGATGCACGGCGCCGGCAACGACTTCGTGGTGCTCGACCTGCGCGGCGGCATGCCGCCGCCGGACGCCGCGCTGTGCCGCCTGCTCGCCGACCGCCACCGCGGCGTCGGCTGCGACCAGATCCTGACCATCGCCGCGCCGCGCAGCGCCGATGCGGTGGCGTCCTACGGCATCTGGAATGCCGACGGCTCGCCTTCGCAGCAGTGCGGCAACGGCGCGCGCTGCGTCGCGGCCTGGCTGGTGCGCGATGGCGCCGCAGCGGGCGACTTCGTCCTCGACAGCCCGCTGGCCAGCCACCGCGTGCGCCAGCTCGACGACGGCGGCTTCGAGGTCGCCATGGGTGCGCCCGCGTTCGCGCCGGCCGCGATCCCGCTGTCCGGCTTCGAGCGCGAGGCCGAGGCCTATGCGATCGACATCGACGGCCGCGAGTGGCCGGTCGGCGCGGTGTCGATGGGCAATCCGCACGCGGTGCTCGAGGTCGACGACGTCGACGACGTCGACGCGGCGCCGGTGGCCACGCTCGGCCCGGCGCTGCAGCGCCACGCCGCCTTCCCGCAGCAGTGCAACGCCGGCTTCGCCCAGGTGCTCGACGCCGGCCACGTGCGCCTGCGCGTGCACGAGCGCGGCGTCGGCGAGACGCTGGCCTGCGGCTCCGGCGCCTGCGCGGCGGTGGCCGTGCTCGCGCGTCGCGGCCGCGTGGACGCCGCGGCGGGCGTCGAGGTGGCGCTGCCGGGTGGCACGCTGCGCATCCACCAAGGCGCCGACGGCGTCCTGCACATGGCAGGGCCGGCGGCGTTCGTCTACGAAGGGGAATTCAACGCATGACCGACATCGTCGAAAAGCTCGGCGCCCACGAGGTCGCGGCCTGGCTGCGCCGCCACCCGGACTTCCTGAAGCAGTTCCCGGACCTCGCCATCAGCATGGTGGTTCCGCGCGAGGATGGCCCGGCCGCCTCGCTGGCCAGCTACCAGCTGGAGGTGCTGCGGGACAAGAACCGCGAGCTGTCGCGGCGGCTGCAGGACCTGTACGCGGTCTCCCAGGAGAACGAGCGCCTGGCCGTGCGCACCCACCAGCTGACGCTGGCGCTGATGCGTCCGGGCAGCGCCGCCGGCGTGGTGCGCGCGATGGTCGCGACCCTGGCCGAGGACTTCAACGGCGACCTGGTGCGGGTGGTGCTGTTCGACGGGCTTCCGGGCCTGGCCGACGAGGAATGGCTGCAGGTCATCGCGCGCGACGACCGCCGCCTGCAGCCCTTTGCCGACTGCATCCGCGAGGGCGAGCCGCTGTGCGGCCGGCTGCATCCGGACAAGCAGGCGCTGCTGTACGCCGCGCGCGTCGACGACGTGGCGTCCACCGCGCTGCTGCCGATCGCGGGCGTCGGCCTGGTCGCCGTCGGCAGCCGCGATCCCAACCGGTTCTATCCCGGCATGGGCACGCTGTTCCTGCGCATGATGGGCGAGGCCTTCGCGGTGGCGCTGCTGCGCCATCGCGACTGAGCCCCCGGGAGCGCGGCATGGCGGCCACGGCGGGTGCGGAGGGCGCGGCCATGGCCGGCCTGCATCCGGCGGTGGCGGACTATCTCGCGCACCTGGAGGTCGAGCGCCGGATGTCCGCGCACACGCTCGACGCCTATCGCCGTGACCTGGCAGCGCTCGCGCAGTGGGTCGACGCGCAGGGCCGTGGCGACCTGCTCGCCCTGGACAGCGCCGCGATCCGCGCCTTCGTCGCCGCCGAGCACCGCCGCGGCCTCTCGCCCAAGAGCCTGCAGCGCCGGCTGTCCGGCTGCCGCAGCTTCTTCCAGTGGCTGCTGAAGCACGGCCGCGTGGTCGCCAATCCTGCCGCCGGCGTGCGTGCCCCCCGGGCGCCGCGCAAGCTGCCGCAGGTGCTGGACGTGGACGAGGCCGTGGCGCTGGTCGAAGTGCCCACTGACGCTCCGCTGGGCCTGCGCGACCGCGCCCTGCTGGAGCTGTTCTATTCCTCCGGCCTGCGCCTGTCGGAGCTGCGCCTGCTGCGCTGGCGCGACCTGGACCTGGAGCAGGGGCTGGTGACGGTGCTCGGCAAGGGCAGCCGGCAGCGCACGGTGCCGGTGGGCTCGCACGCCTGCCGCGCGCTGGGCGAATGGCGGACCGACCCGGCCGCTGGCGGTGCTCCCGGATCCATGCCCGGACCCGACGCGCCCGTCTTCCCGGGCCGTGGCGGCGCGCCGATCAGCGCGCGTGCGATCCAGCTGCGCCTGCGCGCCCTGGGCCAGCGCCAGGGCCTGTTCAAGCACGTGCACCCGCACATGCTCAGGCACTCCTTCGCCAGCCACGTGCTGGAGTCATCCGGCGACCTGCGCGGCGTGCAGGAGCTGCTGGGCCACGCCGACATCGCCACCACCCAGATCTACACCCACCTGGACTTCCAGCACCTGGCGAAGGTCTACGACGACGCGCATCCGCGCGCGAAGCGTCGCAAGGGCGGCGGCTGAGCGGAGCGGGCGTCGTGCACTCGCGTCCGGATCGGGCGGGTTTCCGCGCGTGCACTGCGCCAGGCTGATCCGTCCAGGCCATGCGCGGGCAACGCGGCGCGGTGTCCGTCGCCCGTGGCTTCGCGCGTACATATCGACGAATCGCCCGGAACCCGATCATGCGCCTGCAGATTGCCCTGCCGTTCGCCCTGCTGCTGGCCGCCGCGACCGCCGCGGCCCAGCCCTACGTCGGACCGATCATCGACATGCACCTGCACGTCGGACCCGCGGCGCCCGGCGCGCCCAATCCCGTCACCGGTGAACCGACCACCGCCGGCACCGATGCCGAGCGCGAACGGCTGACCCTCGAGCGCATGCGCCGCCACGGCATCGTGCTCGGCCTGGTCAGCGGGCCCGACGCCTACATGGCCAGCATGCGCCGCGCCGGCGGTGACGCGATCCGCGCCGGCGCCTTCATGGACGACGGCCGCACGCGCCTGCCGCCGCCCGGGGTCCTGCGCGAAGCCTTCGCCAGCGGCGAACTCTCGGTGCTCGGCGAGATCGGCGCGCAGTACCACGGCCTCGACGCCGGCGCGGAGTGGTTCGAGCCGTACCTCGCGCTTGCGGAGGAGTTCGACCTGCCCGTCGGCATCCACACCGGCCTCGGTCCGCCCGGCACGCCCTATGGCTGCTGCCCGGACTTCAGCGTCGAGCTGGGCAACCCGAAGCTGCTGGAGCCGATGCTCAAGCGCCATCCGAAGCTGCGCGTCTGGCTGATGCACGCCGGCTGGCCTTGGCTGCAGGAAACCAAGGCGCTGATGTACGTCTATCCGCAGCTGCATGCGGACATCTCGGTGATCAACTGGATCATTCCGCGGCAGGAGTTCCACGATTACCTGCAGGCGCTGATGACCGCCGGCCTGGGCGACCGGCTGATGTTCGGCTCCGACCAGATGGTGTGGCCCGAGGCCATCACCCTGGCGGTGGAGGGCACCGACAGCGCGCCCTTCCTGACGCCGGCGCAGAAGCGGGCGATCTTCCATGACAACGCCGCGCGGTTCCTGCGCCTGGACGCACCGTCCGGCGACTGAACGGCGTCGTCGCGCGGCGGGCTTGCATCCGTCGGGAGCGGTCCCCATCCATGGGTTTCAGCCCCCGGAGGCCGCATGGACCCCAGCCAGAACCCCCACGTTTTCCACGCCACCACCATCGTTTCGGTGCGCCGCGAGGGCCGCGTCGCCATCGCCGGCGACGGCCAGGTCACGCTCGGCAACACGGTGATGAAGGCCAACGCGCGCAAGGTGCGCCGGCTTGGCAAGGACGGCCAGATCCTGGCCGGTTTCGCAGGCGCAGCGGCCGACGCCTTCACCCTGTTCGAGCTGTTCGAGTCGAAGCTCGAGAAGCACGGCCAGCTCACCCGCGCCGCGGTGGAACTGGCCAAGGACTGGCGCACCGAGCGCCGCTTCGGAAAGCTCGAGGCCCTGCTGGCGGTGGCCGACCGCGAGACCTCGCTGATCATCAGCGGCACCGGCGACGTGATCGAACCCGAAGACGGGCTGATCGCGATCGGCTCCGGCGGCCCCTTCGCACTGTCCGCCGCGCGCGCGCTGCTCGCGCATACGCAGATGGACGCACGCACCATCGCCACCGAGGCGCTCAACATCGCCGGCGACGTCTGCATCTACACCAACCGCAACGTCGTGGTGGAGGAGCTCTGAGCATGGCCATGAAGATCGACACCTCCCACGCCAGCATGACCCCGCGCGAGATCGTGCAGGAGCTCGACCGCCACATCGTCGGCCAGCAGGAGGCCAAGCGCGCGGTTGCGATCGCGCTGCGCAACCGCTGGCGCCGGGCGCAGTTGGGCGACGAGCTGCGCAACGAGGTCATGCCCAAGAACATCCTGATGATCGGGCCCACCGGCGTCGGCAAGACCGAGATCGCGCGCCGCCTGGCGACGCTGGCCAACGCGCCCTTCGTGAAGGTGGAGGCCACGCGCTTCACCGAGGTCGGCTACGTCGGCAAGGACGTCGAGCAGATCATCCGCGACCTCGCCGACACCGCGGTCAAGCTCTACCGCGAACAGGCCAAGCAGAAGATGCGCACCCAGGCCGAAGAGCGCGCCGAGGACCGGATCCTCGACGCCCTGCTGCCCAGGCGCGAACAGCCGCAGGCGCCGTTCGGCTTCGGTGCCGCGGGCGGGCAGGGCAGCACCACCGTCGACATCGGCGCCGAGCCCTCGTCGCGCGAGAGCGAAACGCGGCAGAAGCTGCGCCGCCAGCTGCGCGCCGGCGAGCTGGACGATCGCGAGATCGAGCTCGACCTCGCCATGGGCGGCGGCGTCGACATCATGACCCCCCCGGGCATGGAGGAGATGGGCCAGCAGCTGCGTCAGATGTTCGCCAACCTCGGCAGCGGCCGCACCCAGAAGCGCAGCATGGCGATCCGCGCCGCGCGCCCGCTGCTGGTCGAGGAAGAGGCCGGCAAGCTGGTCAACGAGGACGAGGTGCGCGCCGCCGCCATCGAGGCCTGCGAGCAGCACGGCATCGTCTTCATCGACGAGATCGACAAGGTCGCCAAGCGCAGCGAAGGCATGGGCGCCGACGTCAGCCGCGAGGGCGTGCAGCGCGACCTGCTGCCGCTGGTCGAAGGCAGCACCGTCAGCACCAAGTACGGCCCGGTGAAGACCGACCACATCCTGTTCATCGCCTCGGGCGCCTTCCACCTGGCCAAGCCCAGCGACCTGATCCCCGAGATGCAGGGTCGCTTCCCGATCCGCGTCGAGCTGACCGCGCTGAGCAAGGACGACTTCGTGCGCATCCTGACCGAGCCGAAGGCGGCGCTGACGAAGCAGTACGTCGAGTTGATGAGGACCGAGGGCCTGGAGCTGGAGTTCGGCGCCGACGCCGTCGACCGCCTCGCCGAGATCGCCGCCGACGTCAACGAGCGCCAGGAGAACATCGGCGCGCGGCGACTGCACACCGTGCTGGAGCGGCTGCTGGACAGCCTGAGCTTCGAGGCGCCGGATCGCGGCGGGGCGGTGCGGATCGACCGTGCCTATGTCGACGGACAGCTGGGCGGACTGGTGCAGGACCAGGATCTGAGCCGTTACATCCTCTGAGCCGTTGCCAGGGCACTCCCGCAAGCATCGCCGCATCTGCCCTTTGGGCCTCTTCCCACGCTTTGCGGGGGGGGAGGCCGCTTCTTCGGACTTCAGCGACGGGGTGGCAGACTGGCCGCTCCCCCCGAAACACCGCGAGGCCCGCCATGTCCCGGCTTACCACCATCATCGCGACCACCGGCGCGCTGGCCCTGCTCCTGGCCGCCACCCCCGCCATCGCCCGCGACGTCTCCTGCCGCCTCGATTTCGACATGGCGGGTTGGTCGGCGTTCTACAAGACCGCCTCGGGCACCGGCCGCGTCAGCTGCGACAACGGCCAGTCCATGGCCGTGAGCATCAGCGCCAAGGGCGGTGGCCTGACCGTCGGCAAGTCCGAGATCCGCGGCGGCCGCGGCGAGTTCTCGGGCGTGCGCTCGATCAACGAGGTGCTGGGCACCTACGTCTCCGCCGAGGCCCATGCCGGCGTGGTGAAGTCCAGCAAGGCCCAGGTCATGACCAAGGGCGAAGTCTCGCTTGCGCTGGCCGGCACCGGCGAGGGCGTCGACCTCGGCGTGGCCTTCGGCGGATTCACCATCGAGGCGCGCTGAACCCGCACGCTGGCCGCTTTCCGCCGCGGCGAGCGTTGCGCCCCTGACAGGGCCGCGCCCGCGGCCATGCCAGGGGACGCCCATGCACCGCGAACCGCCCGCCCTCCTCATTGCGGCGCTGGCCGCCGCGGCCGCCTGCACCTCACCGCCCACGCTGGCCCAGCAGGGCGTCGTGCCCGATGCCGTCAAGGCGCGCGTCAACGACCTGGTCGCCGCCTGCGTGCGCGCCGGCGGCACCCTGGGCGACATGAGCGGGCAGGGCCGCTTCGTCATCCCCGCCGACTTCAACGGCGACGGCCTCACCGACTTCGTGGTCTCCGAAGGCAACGTGCCCTGCACCGGGCGGCCGCAGCTGTTCCGCGACGGCGGCCTGTCGCGGGTCGAGCTGTACACCGGCACCGGCACCGCCGCCGCGCAGCTGGCCTTCGCCGACCGCCTGCTGGCCTACCGCGTGGTGGCCGGCAGCCCGGCGAAGCTGCAGATCGCGCGCCGCGGCGAGGCCTGCGGCGCCGGCAGCGGCGCCAGTGCCCAATGCGGTGCCGAGCTGCGCTGGAACGCCGGCCAGGCGCGCTTCGACGAAGTGCCCACCGGCAGTCGCGGTGGCCCGGGCCAGGCGGTGGTGCGGCCGGCGGTAATCGAGGGTGCCGCGGTGCCTGCCTCCGGTGCCGGGACGGTGGCGCCAGCGTCGGCGCACACGCCCGCTGCTGCAGCCGTGCCCGCTGCAGCGGCCGGCCCCGCCGCGGCCAGGCTTCCGATGGTCGCCAACGCGCGCGCCCGCCACATGGAGCGTTGCAGCGCCGAGCATCGCCGGCTGTATCCGCAGATGGCCGCGGACGCGGCGACGTCCTCCTGCGGCGACCAGTGGGAAAAGGTCGAGGCCGCCGGCCCGCTGGCCGACCTCGTGCTGTCCACGGTTTCTGCGCGGGCCGGCGAGCGGCTGTCCCTCGCCGACCTGCGCGCGCGCCTGCCCGGCTCGCAGTGGGATGCCCACCCGGCCACGGCCCGTGGCCAGGCGATGCCCGCCGCGACCGGTCGCGTGGGTGCCTTCGAAGCCTGGGTGTCCGGCAGCGCGGCCGCGGCGAAGTCGCTGACGCTGGGCTGGAGCGAGCAGGGCGCCGAACCTCCCTACGACCTGCCCGGTGCGCTCGCCGCGCGCGGCGCGAAGGTGGAGGCGCTGGGCTGCTACCACTTCGGCATCGTCGAAGTGAACGCCGCCTACATCGTCGAAGCCGAAGGACGGCCCCCGTTCGCCCTCACCGTGTACACCCGCGGCGCGCCGGTTGGACAGTCGATCGCCGCGCAGACCTTCGAGGTGGGACTGGACGGCGTGCTGCCGACGAAGGCGGGGTTGCGCGCCGAACACCGGGATCCGCCGTGGTCGGATCCTTGTCCGGTGTAGCGCCGCAAGTGCCTGATACGCATCCGGACTTCAGTGGATCGACCTGGCGACACGGGTCGCGGCCACTACAGCCCCGTTCTCCACGAGGACGTGTTCGAACAGGCCTCCAAGAACATCGACGACATCCTGCACAAGGATGCCGGCTGCACCAGCGAGCTGGACTACACCGGACAGTCGTCCTGGCTGCTGTTCCTCAAGTACCTCGACTCGCTGGAGCGCGAGAAGGCCATGGAGGCGGAGCTCAAACCACGCGATCGCCGACGCCGCCGAGCTGGGCACGCCCGAGCGGGTCAGGAGCCCCTCACTCCTCCCCGATATCCTCGTTCCACAACCCCGGATTCGCCGCGATCCACTCCCCCATCATCGAGACACAGCGCGCGTCGTCCAGCACCACCACCTCGGTGCCGTTTTCCCGCAGCCAGTCCACGCCCCCGGCGAAGTTCACCGCTTCCCCCACCACCACCGTCCCGATGTTGAACTGCCGCACCAGGCCGCTGCAGTACCAGCACGGCGCGAGCGTGGTCACCATGATGGTGTCGCGGTAGGCGCGCTGGCGGCCGGCCTTGCGGAAGGCGTCGGTCTCGCCGTGGATCGAGGGATCGCCCTCCTGCACGCGGCGGTTGTGGCCGCAGCCGAGCAGGCGGCCGTCGGCGTGGTACAGGGCGGCGCCGATCGGGATGCCGCCTTCGGCCAGGCCCTGGCGCGCCTCCTCGATGGCGGTGTCGAGCAGGGCGCGATAGTCCGGGGTGGCGATCATGGCGGGGCTCCAGGCGAAGGGACGGGCCGGCATCGTGCCATGCCGCGCCGCCTCCGGCCGGCATCGCGCACGCGCAGCGCCGCTGCGGTGCGATAATCGCTGCCATGAGCGACCGTGACCCCCGCCCCGACACCACCCACTTCGGCTTCCGCGACGTGCCGGTGGCCCAGAAGCAGAAGCTGGTCGGCGAGGTGTTCTCGTCGGTCGCCGGCAGCTACGACCTGATGAACGACCTGATGTCGTTCGGCATCCACCGGCTGTGGAAGCGCTACTTCACCGCCACGGCGCAGGTCTCGCGCGGCGACCGGGTCCTCGACCTGGCCGGCGGCACGGGCGACATCGCGGCGCTGCTGAAGCCGCGCGTGGGCGACACGGGGGAGCTGGTGCTCGGCGACATCAACGGCAGCATGCTGCGCGTCGGCCGCGACCGCATGGTCGACCGCGGCCATGTGCGCGGCTTCAGCTACGTGCAGTGCAACGCGCAGTCGCTGCCGTTCCCCGACGCGAGCTTCGACCTGGTCACGATCGCCTTCGGACTGCGCAACGTCACCGACAAGGACGCGGCGCTGCGCGAGATGCTGCGCGTGCTCAAGGTCGGGGGGCAGGCGCGGGTGCTGGAGTTCTCGGAGGTGCCGGACTGGTTCAAGCCGGCCTACGACTTCCACTCCTTCAAGGTGCTGCCGAAGCTGGGCCAGCTGTTCGCCGGCGATGCCGGCAGCTACCAGTACCTGGCCGAGTCGATCCGCAAGCACCCGCCGCAGGCGGAGCTCAAGGCGATGATGGAGGCCGCGGGCTTCGCGCGCTGCCGGTTCCGCAACCTGTCGGGCGGGATCGTGGCGATCCACGACGGCTACAAGGCCTGAGGTCGACGCGCGGCCGCGCCGCGCCGCCGGGGCTGCCGGCCGCGGATCGGGCGTCCCGCGCGCCCACGGGCTAGAATCGACGGCTGTTCCAGTCACCGGACCCCCGTCCATGATCCTGAGCCGTTTCCTCCGCCTCGCCGCGCTCGCGGCGCTGGTCGTGTTCGCCGTCGCCGCCTGCAAGCGCGAGCCGACGCCCGCCGCAACGCCGCCGGCCCCGAAGCCGCAGGCCGCCGCCGAGTCCGGCGATTACGACGAGCATTCCTACGCCGAGCCGGACAAGGTCGCGATCGACGACCTGGCGCTGGAGCTGGCGCTGGATTTCGACGCCCGCACCATCGGCGGCACCGCCACCTACACGCTGGACTGGCGCGACGACACTGCCACCACGCTGGTGCTCGACACCCGCGACCTGACCATCGAACGCGCCGAAGGCGAGGTTGCCGGTGGCAGCTGGCAGCCGCTGCAGTTCGAGCTGGCCGGCCGCGATGACCTGCTCGGCAGCAAGCTCACCATCCAGGCGCCGGAGCGCAACGCGCGCATCCGCGTCGCCTACCGCACCTCGCCGGCGGCTTCGGGCCTGCAGTGGCTCGAGGCCTCGATGACCGAAGGCAAGGCCACGCCCTTCATGTTCAGCCAGTCGCAGGCCATCCACGCGCGTTCCTGGGTGCCGCTGCAGGACACGCCGCGCGTGCGCTACACCTACAGCGCGCACGTCACCGCGCCGGCCGACGTCATGGTGCTGATGAGCGCCGACAACGATCCGGCCGCGCCGCGCGACGGCGACTACAGCTTCCGCATGCCGCAGCGCATCCCGTCCTACCTGATGGCGATCGCGGCCGGCGACCTGGTGTTCAAGCCGATCTCCGCCCGCGCCGGCGTCTGGGCCGAGCCCGCGACCGTCGACCGCGCGGTGGCCGAGTTCGAGGACACCGAGAAGATGATCGCGACCACCGAGTCGCTGTACGGCCCCTACCGCTGGGAGCGCTATGACCTGCTGATCCTGCCGCCGTCGTTCCCCTACGGCGGCATGGAGAACCCGCGCCTGTCCTTCATCACCCCCACGGTGATCGTAGGCGACAAGTCGCTGGTCTCGCTGATCGCGCACGAGCTGGCGCACAGCTGGTCGGGCAACCTGGTGACCAACTCCAGCGCCAAGGACGGCTGGCTCAACGAGGGCTTCACCAGCTACGTCGAGAACCGCATCGTCGAGGCGCTGTACGGCGAGGAGCGCGCCGACATGGAATACGTGATCTCGCGCAACGGCCTGAAGGCCGAGATCGCCAACATGAGCCCGGAGGAGCAGGCCCTGGCCGTGCGCCCGGGCGTGGTGAAGAATCCGGACGACTCGCTGAGCGCGGTGTCCTACGACAAGGGCGCCTGGTTCCTGCAGTTCCTCGAGGAGCGCTTCGGCCGCGCCGAGTTCGACGCCTTCCTGCGCGGCTACTTCGACCACTTCGCCTTCCAGTCGATCCCGACCGCGCGCTTCGTGGACTACGCGCAGGAGCACCTGCTCGAGAAGTACCCCGACAGGGTGACGAAGGAAGAGTTCGACGCCTGGCTGTACGAGCCCGGCATCCCGGGCAGCGCGCCGCAGGTGATGTCGCGCAGCTTCGGCGTCGTCGACAGCGCGCGCCTGGCGTGGCTGGGCAGCGGCACGCTGCCGCCGCAGTCGATCACCGGCGAGTGGAGCACGCAGGAGTGGATCCACTTCCTGGAAGGCCTGCCGGACACGCTGTCGATCGAGCAGCTCTCGCAGCTCGACACCGCCTACCGCTTCACCGGCACGCCGAACGCCGAGCTGGCGCAGCGCTGGTACCCGCTGGCGGTGCGCAGCAGCTACATGCAGGCCTATCCCGCGATCGCCGACTTCGTGCGCACCATCGGTCGCCGCAAGCTGATCATGCCGACCTACCAGGCGCTGGTGGCCACCGAGGCGGGGCTCGCGTTCGCGAAGGAGCAGCTGGAGGCCGCGCGCCCGGGCTACCACCCGATCACGACGGGCTCGGTCGAGAAGCTGATCGCCGAAGCGAAGCCGGCACCGGGCAGCGGCACGCCGTTCATGCCGGGAACGATCGAGCCGGCGGTCGCGCCGGACGCCGAGGTCGACGCCGCGCCACCGGCGATGCCGGCCGCCGATGGCGATCCCACCCGCCCGGCGCCGACCGGCCGCTGACGCACGCCACGCCATCCCGCGGGACGAACCGTCCCGCGGTGAAGCCACCCAGGGGAAACGCCGCATGAGCCGCCCACGTCCAGCCATCACCGCGCGCATCGCCCTGCTCGCCGCCGCCATCGCCGCGGCGGGCGCCGCGCTGGTCGCCTGCCAGGACCCCGCCGCCCAGGCCGAGGCACAGGCGGCGGCCCAGCGCGAGGCCAGCGAAGCCGCCGCGGAGCAGGCCGCCGCCGACTTCGACGCCGCCTACGCCGCGGAGAACTGGCCGCTGGCCGCCGCGCAGGGCGACGTGCTGCTGGCGCGGTATCCCGATACCGCGGCCGCGGAGCGGATCCGCCCGCTGCACGAGGACGCCCGCGCCAAGGGCAATGCCGTGCGCGAGGACGCGCGCCTGGCCGCGCTCTGGGCCTACAACGTCGAGGCGGTGAAGGGCGGCAACCAGCTGTCCGCGGCGATCTTCTCGAAGGAGAACGTGGACAGCGACGGCAGCGGGGCGAAGCCGGTGCGGCTGATCTTCCGCGACCACCCGGACTGGGGCCGCAGCAGCTACCTGGTCATGCAGGCCGGGGACTTCGACTGCTACGGTGCCTGCCGGGTCGCGGTCACCGTCGACGACGCGGCCCCGGTGCGCATGGCCGCCAACCGCCCCGACACCGACGAGGCCATCGCCATGTTCATCGACGACGAGAAGGCGCTGTGGCGCATGATCGACGGCGCGAAGCGGCTGGTGGTGGAGTATCCGGTCAAGGCCGGCGGCACGCGGACCGCGGAATTCGAGGTCGGCGGCCTGGACCGGACGCAACTGCCGGCCTGGAACTGAGCCGCCGCCTCCACGTGGATACCCTGTAGGAGCAGCTATAGCTGCGACCAGCGGCTGCCAGCGTCAGGGGTGGCGGTCGCAGCTATAGCTGCTCCTACAGGTACACCTGCGGATGCGCCCGACGGGGCGTCAGAGCACGTAGCCGAACTGCTGGCGGAACTGCGCGGCGAACTCGGCGTAGTCGAAGCGCTGGTTCTGGGTGCCGGGATGCTCGACCTTCAGCGACCCCATCAGGTTGCCGATGCGGCCGATGGTCTCCCAGTCGTAGCCCTTCTGGATGCCGAAGATCAGGCCGGCGCGGAAGGCGTCGCCGCAGCCCGTGGGATCGGTGATGCGGCGCTCCTGGGCGGGCGGAATGTCGTGGACCTTGCCGTCGGCGTGGATGCAGGCGCCCTTCGGGCCGCGGGTGGCGATGTAGGCCTTCACCTTGCCGGCGATGGTCTTCTCGTCCCAGCCGGTGCGCTCCTGCAGCAGGTTCGACTCGTAGTCGTTGACGGTGACGTAGTCGGCCTGCTCGATGAACGCGCGCAGCTCCTCGCCGTTGAACAGCGGCATCGCCTGGCCGGGGTCGAAGATGAAGGGGATGCCGGCCTCGGCGAATTCCTTCGCGTTCTGGATCATGCCCTCGTAGCCGTCCGGGCTGACGATGCCGATGCTCACGCCCGGCACGTCCTTCACGTGGTTCTCGTAGCTGCGCATCATCGCGCCCGGATGGAAGGCGGTGATCTGGTTGTTGTCGTGGTCGGTGGTGATGAAGGCCTGCGGGGTGAACAGTTCTTCCAGCACCTTGACCCGGTCGAGGGTGATCCCGTTCTCCTCGAACCAGGCCCGGTAGGGGCCGAAGTCGCCGCCCACGGTGGCCATCGGGATCGGGTCGCCGCCCAGCAGCTTGAGGTTGTAGGCGATGTTGCCGGCGCAGCCGCCGAACTCGCGGCGCATCCGCGGCACCAGGAACGAGACGTTCAGGATGTGCACCTTGTCCGGCAGGATGTGGTTCTTGAACTGGTCGGGGAACACCATGATGGTGTCGTAGGCCAGGGAACCGCAGATCAGTGCAGACATCGTGGAGGCGCTCCGGATGGGGTGCCGGCCCGTGGGGACGGCGGTCTCGTTTTTCTGGGAAGGGGCCGGGTTCCGGCGGAAGGCCCCGGCACGCGCGGCGTGGCGCGGCCGCATAGGGTAGCCCGCGGGCGGGCGGGCGGCCAAGCGCGGCGGGGCCTGCGGGCCGGTTTTCCTTGCCGGGGCAGGGGGCGGTTGCTACGCTTGACGATCGCATTTTCGCGGGAATTCCCCCGTTCCCCGCCCCCTCCTGACGGACGCGCGCCCCCGATGTTCAAGAAGTTCCGCGGCATGTTCTCCAACGACCTGTCCATCGACCTGGGCACGGCCAACACCCTCATCTTCGTCCGCGGCCAGGGCATCGTGCTCAACGAGCCGTCCGTGGTCGCGGTGCGCCAGGACCGCAACGGCGGGCCGCGCGCGGTCGCCGCCGTCGGCAGCGAGGCCAAGCAGATGCTCGGCCGCACCCCCGGCCACCTCACCACCCACCGGCCGATGAAGGACGGCGTGATCGCCGACTTCACCTATACCGAGGAGATGCTCAAGTACTTCATCCGCAAGGTGCACAAGAGCCGCTTCCTGCGGCCGAGCCCGCGGGTGCTGATCTGCGTCCCCGCCGGCTCCACCCAGGTGGAGAAGCGCGCGATCAAGGACTCCGCGATGGAGGCCGGCGCCCGCGACGTCTCGCTGATCGAGGAACCCATGGCCGCCGCGATCGGCGCCGGGATGCCGGTCACCGAGGCGCGCGGCTCGATGGTGGTCGACATCGGCGGCGGCACCACCGAGGTCGCGGTGATCGCGCTCAACGGCATCGTGTATTCGCAGTCCGCGCGCATCGGCGGCGACCGCTTCGACGAGTCGATCATCAACTACGTGCGCCGCAACCACGGCATGCTGATCGGCGAGGCCACGGCCGAGCGGGTCAAGATCGAGCTCGGCTGCGCCTACCCGCAGGACAAGGTGGAGGAGACCGAGATCTCCGGCCGCCACCTGGCCGAGGGCGTGCCGAAGATGGTCTCGATCTCCAACAACGAGGTGCTCGAGGCCCTGCGCGAGCCGCTGATGGGCATCGTGGCCGCGGTGCGCCAGGCGCTTGAACAGACCCCGCCCGAGCTGAGCGCCGACGTCGCCGAGCGCGGCATCGTGCTGACCGGCGGCGGCGCGCTGCTGCGCGACCTCGACCGGCTGCTCAGCGAGGAGACCGGCCTGCACGTGCAGGTGGCCGAGGACCCGCTGACCTGCGTGGCCCGCGGCGGCGGACGTGCGCTGGAACTGCTGGACATGCACGGCAACGAGTTCTTCGCCTCGGAATAAGGCAGAGGCCCGGCCCCCACAGTGTCCAGCTACGCCGGTCCCGCCACCCCCCGATCCAGTGACGTTGCCGGCACGCTGCGCCTGCTGGCCTATCTCGCGATTTCGGTGGCGCTCATCGTGATGGATCACCGCGGCGACTGGCTGGCCCAGGTCCGCGGGCATGCCAGCGTCGCCATGCAGCCGCTGTGGTGGCTGGCGGGGCTACCGTCGCGCATGGGTGAGAGCCTGCGCGACGATGCCGCCACGCGCACGCGGCTGGCCGAGGAGAACCGCGTCCTGCGCAACGAGCTGCTGCTGGCTGCGGCGCGCCAGGCGCGGCTGCAGGTCGAGGCGGAGGAGAACGCGCGCCTGCGGGGCCTGCTCGGGGCCGCCGAGCGCGGCGGGCACGAAGTGCAGCTCGCGCCCATCCTCGATGTCGACCTCGACCCGACGCGCCAGCGCCTGATGCTCAACGCCGGCACGGCGAGCGGGGTGCGCCGCGGCCAGGCGGTGATCGACGCCGGTGGCCTGGTGGGCCAGGTGATCGAGGCCACCCCGACCACCGCCACCGTGCTGCTGCTGACCGATCCCGACCATGCTGTGCCGGTGGCGGTCGCGCGCACGGGCGTGCGCCTGATCATCTATGGCACCGGCCGCAGCGACGTGCTTGAACTGCGCAACGTGCCGCTGTCGAGCGACGTCCGCCCCGGCGACGTACTGATCACCTCGGGCCTCGGCGGCCGCTTCCCGCCGGGATTCCCGGTCGGCACGATCGCGACCCTGCGTCCCGACGACAGCCGCGCCTTCCTGGTCGGCGACGTCGATGCCGCGGCCCAGCTCGACCGCGGCCGCGACGTGCTGCTGCTGCGGCGGGAGGCTGCCGCGCCTGCCCTGGCCACGCCGGCACCCGCCGAGGACGCTGCGCCGGACGCCGCCACGGAGACCGCCGCGGCACCTGCCCCGGACGCCGCCGCGCCGCCCGCGGAGCCCGCGCCGTGACCGCGCGCGGCCGTGCCTGGGTGCTGCCGATCAGCGTGGTGCTGGCGCTGCTGCTCGGCCTGCTGCCGATGCCCGGGCTGCTGCAGCCGCTGAGGCCGTACTGGCTGGCGCTGGTCATCGCCTACTGGGTGATCGAGGACAGCGAGCGCGTGGGCCTGGGCTTCGCGTTCCTGGTCGGACTGGTCGCCGACGTCGCCTTCGGCGGCCTGCTCGGCGAGCAGGCGCTGCGGCTGGTGGTGATGACCTTCATCCTGCAGCGCTTCCGCACCCAGCTGCGCTTCTTCCCGATCCCGCAGCAGGCGCTGGCGATCGGCGGCTTGCTGCTCAACGACCGCGTCATCAGCACCGTCGTCCACCTCGCGCTCGGCGAGCCGGTGCTGCCGCTGGCCTACTGGTGGGCGCCGCTGGTGGGCATGCTGCTCTGGGCGCCGCTGTTCGTGCTGCTCGACGCGCTGCGCATGGGCCGCGGCGCACGCCTGTGATCGCCGGCAGGCGCGGCCGGCCTGCCCGGCGGCTGCGCAATCCCGAGGCCGAGGCGCGGCTGTTCCGCGGGCGCGCGCTGTCCGGCTTCGCCGTGGTGCTGCTGTCGCTGGCGGGGCTTGCGGGCTGGTACTTCAAGCTGCAGGTGCTCGACCACGACGACTACGCCAAGCGCTCCGAGGCCAACCGCATCAAGCCGCGGCCGGTGGTGCCGGGGCGCGGGCTGATCCTCGACCGCGAAGGCCGGATCCTGGCCGACAACGTGCCGGCCTACCGCTTGGACGTGACCCCTGAGGAGGCCGGCGACCCGCAGGCGCTGATCGAGGCGCTGTCGCAGGTGGTCGAGCTTGCGCCCGAGGACATCGAACGCTTCGAGGCGGCGCGCAAGGGCGCGCGCGGGTTCCGCGCGATCCCGCTCAAGCTGCGCATCGGCGACGACGAGGCCGCGCGCTTCGCGGTCGAACGGTGGCGCTTCCCCGGCGTCGAGCTGGTGCCCTACCTCAACCGCCGGTATCCCTATGGCGACCTGCTGGCCCACGTCGTCGGCTACGTCGGCCGCACCGACGAGGACGACATCGCGCGCTTCGGCGAGGCGCACGGGGTGTTCACGCACACCGGCCGCACCGGCCTCGAGCGCTACTACGACGAGCTGCTGCGCGGCGTCGTCGGCTACGAGCAGGTGGAGACCAACGTCGAAGGCCGCGCGCTGGGCCGGCTCGGCCTGGTGCCGGCCACCGCCGGGGCCGACCTGAGGCTGTCGATCGACGTCGAGCTGCAGCAGGCGATGGTGGCCGCCTTCGGCGACATGCAGGGCTCGGCGGTGGCGGTGGATCCCGCCACCGGCCAGGTGCTGGCGATGGTCAGCCTGCCCAGCTACGACCCCAACCTGTTCGTCAACGGCATCTCCAACACCGACTACCGCGCGCTGATGGACGATCCGGCGCGGCCGCTGTTCAACCGCAACGTGCTGGGTGGCGGGCCGCCGGGCTCGATCGTGAAGCCCTTCGTGGCGCTGGCCGGCGTCGACAGCGGCTTGCGCACGCCGGAAAGCCGCGTGTTCTCCACCGGCGAGTTCTTCATTCCCGGGCAGAGCCGCGGCTATCGCGACGCCGGCCGCGGCGGCGGCTGGGTGGACCTGCGCGATTCGATCTCGCGCTCGATCAACTACTACTACTACAAGCTCGCCTACGACATGGGCATCGACCGGCTGGCGGAGTACATGCACCGCTACGGCTTCGGCGAGCCCACCGGCATCGACCTCACCGGCGAGAGCGCCGGCATCGTCCCTTCGCGCGAATGGAAGGCGAGGAACAGCCGCGAGCCCTGGTACCCGGGTGAGACCGTGATCGCCGGCATCGGCCAGGGCTACTGGGTGGCCACGGCGCTGCAGATGGCGCGCGGCACCGCGGCGATCGCCAATGGCGGCCGCCTGCACCCGCTGCGCCTGGTTGCCGAGCGCCGCACCGGCTACGACGCGCCCTGGTCGCCGCTGCCGGCCGCGCCGGCGCCGCTGATCACGGACAATCCAGACCACCTGCGCGCGGTGCAGGAAGGCATGGAGAACACCATTCACGGTCGCGGCACCGCCGTCGCGATGGCGCGCGGGGCGCCCTACCGCATGGCCGGCAAGACCGGCACCGCGCAGAAGATCAGCCGCCGCGGCAGCGCCAGCCTCGACCCGCGAACGCTGCCCTACCACCTGCGCCACCAGGCGCTGTTCGCCGGCTACGCCCCTGCGGAGAATCCGACCATCGCGCTGGCCGTGGTCGTGGAGCACGGCGGCTACGGCGGCTCGACCGCGGCGCCGATCGCGCGCCGGATCTTCGATGCCTGGCTGCTGGGCGAGATGCCGGCGGTGCCGACGGCGGAGGGCGAGGAAGTGCCGGTGGTCGACCTGTTCGAAGGCGTCCAGTCGGCCGTGCTCCCGGGGGCGGGCTCGACCTTCGCCGTACCCGCGCCATCCGCGTCCGGCGACCCGGCGCCCGCGCCGCTGGCACCGCCCGTGCCCGAAGGCGCCGCGCGATGAACGTGATCCTGCGCTTCCTGCTCGACCTGGTGCTGCGCTTCGTGCGCACGCTGGACTGGGTGCTGCTGGGCGCACTGGTGGCACTGATGGGCATCGGCCTGGCCGTGCTGCACAGCGCCGGGGGCCAGAACCCCGCGCTGGTGGTCTCGCAGGGCGCCCGCTACGGCGTCGGGCTGGGCGTCCTGTGGCTGCTGTCGCGGGTGCCGCTCATGCGCCTGCGCGACGCCGCGCCGGTGGCCTACCTGCTGTCGCTGCTGCCGCTGGTCGCGGTGCTGTTCCTGGGCACCGGCCGCAGCGGTGCGCACTGGCTCGACCTGGGCGTGTTCTATTTCCAGCCCTCCGAGCTGCTCAAGCTCAGCCTGCCGATGATGGTCGCCTGGTACCTCAACACGCGCCCGCTGCCGCCGTCCTTCGCGACGACGGTGGCGAGCCTGCTGCTGGTGGCGGTCCCGACCGGCCTGATCCTGCTGCAGCCGGACTTCGGCACCGCGATGCTGGTGGCCAGCAGCGGCGTCTTCGTGCTGTTCCTGGCGGGCATGTCGTGGTGGTGGTTCGTGGCGGCGGCGGCCGGCGTGGCCGCCGTGGCGCCGGTGGCCTGGTTCTGGCTGCTGCGGCCCTACCAGAAGGACCGGATCCTGACCTTCCTCGACCCCGAGTCGGATCCGCTCGGAGCGGGCTGGAACATCATCCAGTCCAAGATCGCGATCGGCTCCGGCGGGCTGCGCGGGCAGGGCTGGGGCCAGGGCTCGCAGTCGCACCTCAACTACGTGCCCGAGCACACCACGGACTTCATCTTCGCGGTGCTGTCGGAGGAGTTCGGCTGGCTCGGCGTGGTCACGGTGCTGGCCCTGTACCTGGTGGTGGTGGGGCGCTGCCTGTGGATCGCGGCGGAGTCGCGCGACGGCTTCGGGCGCCTGCTGGCAGGCGGCCTCGGGCTGGCGTTGTTCGTCTACGTGCTGGTCAACGGCGGCATGATCTCCGGCCTGCTGCCGGTGGTGGGCGTGCCGATGCCGCTGCTCAGCTTCGGCGGCACCGCGGCGGTGTCGCTGCTCGCGGGCATGGGCGTGGTCATGGCGGTGCATGCCGGGCGCCCCGTGCGCGGGCGCTGACAGCCACAACCGGGCATGAACGCGGCACCCGGACGCGCCGCAGCTGCGTGCTAACCTCGCCGCCGATGAACCGACACCCGCGACCGACCCCCTCTCGACCGCGCCTGCTGCCGGTCCTGGCCGCGCCGCTGCTGCTCGCCGCCTGCGCGCCCTCCGCCTTCGTCCATGCCCCGGCCATCGCCGGCGAAGCCGCCCCGGTGGCGGTCGTGCCCGCTGCCACGGCGTCCGCGCCCGGCCTGCTGCCGGCGGTGCCGCAGCCGCCGGAGCGGCCGGTGGCGCCGCCCGCCGTGACCGATCCGGCGATCGACCGCACGCAGCGCATCGCCAACTTCGTCGACTACACCGCCAGCACCTACGGCGTGGACCCCGCGCACATCCGCAGCGTGCTGGCCGGCGCCGCGCACAAGCAGTCGATCATCGACGCGATGTCCCGCCCCGCCGAGGCCGTGCGTCCCTGGCGCGATTACCGGCCGATCTTCATCAACGACGCGCGCATCAGCGGCGGCAAGGCCTTCTACGCCGAAAACCGCGAGGCGCTCGACCGCGTGGCCGCGGAGACCGGCGTCCCGGCGGAGTACATCGTCGCCATCATCGGCGTCGAGACCAGCTATGGCCGCATCACCGGCAACCATCGCGTGCTCGACGCGCTGTATACCCTGGCCTTCGGCTTCCCGAAGCGCGCGCCCTTCTTCGCCGGCGAGCTGGCGCAGCTGTTCGCGCTCGCGAAGGAAGAGCCGCAGCTCGACATCCCCGCGCTCAAGGGCAGCTATGCCGGCGCCATGGGCATGGGCCAGTTCATGCCGTCGAGCTACCGCCTGTGGGCGAAGGACGGCGACGGCGACGGACAGCGCGACCTGCTGACCCACAAGCCCGACGTGTTCGCGTCGATCGCGAACTATTTCGTGGTGCATGGCTGGGAGCGCGGCGGCCCGGTGGTCGCGCGCGCCGACAAGGCCGAAGGCGCGGCCGAGTTCGTGCCCAGCGGCGACCCGAAGTCGCTCGAGCCCGACCACCCGCTGTCGCGCCTGGCGGAGCTGGGCTTCACTCCGCGCGCCGGCGAACCGGTGGGCGAGGGCGCGACCGTGATCGCGCTCGACGGCGAGGCCGGCCGCGAATACTGGCTCGGCTACCGCAACTTCTACGTCATCAGCCGCTACAACCGCTCGCCGATGTACTCGCTGGCGGTGCACCAGCTCGCGCAGGCGATCGCGGGGCGCGGGCCGTGATGCGCCTCCGGCGCGCGCGGGCCGCGTGCTGGTCGGTCGCCGCCATGGCCGTGCTGCTCGCCGGTTGCGCGGGCACGCCGAAGCGCGACGCGCCCGCGGACACCGCTGCGCCGGCCGCTCCAGGCCCGAAGGTGTCGCCCTACGCGCCTGCGCAGGAGGATCCGTCCACGCGCGGCGACTACGTCGCCGGCGGCCTCTACAAGCCCGGGGTTTCCGACACCATCCCGGACTACCTGCCCGACGTGGATGCGATCCCCGAGCCCGAGGTGATGGCGCTGCCGCGCTCGCGCTACGGCAACGGCCCGACGTACAAGGTCCTGGGCCGGACCTACCGCGTGCTCGACGACACCGAAGGCTTCGTCGAGACCGGGCTGGCGTCCTACTACGGCCAGAAGTTCCACGGCCGCCGCACCTCCAACCAGGAGGTCTACGACATGTACGCGTTCACCGCCGCGCACAAGTCGCTGCCGCTGCCGAGCTTCGCGCGCGTGACCAACCTCGAGACCGGCCAGTCGGTGGTGGTGCGCGTCAACGACCGCGGTCCGTTCCACGAGGGACGCGTGGTCGATCTCAGCTACGCCGCCGCGGTGAAGATCGGCGTGCATCCGCGCGGCACCGCGCGCGTGGAAGTGCGCGCGCTGGGCCCGGGCGAGAACGCCCGCGAACGCCCGGCCGACGTGCGCACGGCGGCGGTGGATCCCGCGACCGGGCTGCCGCCCGGCGTGCGCGTGGCCAGCGGCGCGCCGCGGCCGGCAGCGCCGAGCGGCATGGACGGGCTGGTGGCGGCGGTGCAGGGCCCGGTGGCGCCGGCGGCGCTGGTCGCCGCGGTGTCGCAGCCGGCTGCGCTGCACGCGGACGCCTCGGCGCCGGAGCAGGGCCACGCGCAGGCCACCGCCGCGCCGGCGTCGTCGGCGCCGTCCGCAGGCGATTGGCGCTTCGATATGCACCAGGACGGCCGCGCGATGACCGCCGACGAGTTCGACGCCTGGATGAAGGCGCGCCGCGCGCGCGTGGCCACCGGCCGCGCAGGCACGCCGGAGCCGAGGGACCCGCGCCTGGCCGCGGAGGCCCCGTCGGGCATCGGCGCTGCGGCCGCGCCGACCGCCACGCCCGCGGCCGCGATGCCTGCGGCCGCGTCGCCGACAACCGCGTCGGCAACGGGCGCGTCCGCCGGTGCCACCCGGGCCGCCCCGTCGGCCACCGCTGGCGGCATCCTGCTCCAGGTCGCGGCCTTCGGCTCGCGCGACAACGCCGAGCGCGCGCTGGCGATGCTGCGCGGTGCCGGCATCGGTGAGGCCCGCCTGCAGGACGGCACCTCGGCGGGCAAGCCGGTGTGGCGCCTGCGCGTGGGTCCGGTCGCGCCGACGACGGTCGCGGCCCTCAGCGCCCGCGTCGCCGGTCTCGGCTTCGGGGCGCCGCAGCCCGTGCGCGAGTGACCCGCGCGGGTAGAATCAGAATCAACGACTGTCCACGCCGCCCGGACACGGGTGGCCCGAAATTCCCGGAGTTTCCCGCCTGATGAAAGCCCACGCCGCCCGCGTCGCGCTGCTCGCCGCCGTTTCCGCCGCCACGCTCGGCCTCGCCTTTGCCCAGGATCCCGCGCCCGCGCCGACCCCGGCCGCCGCTCCCGCGGCCGCGCTGAGCGACCAGCTGCCGGTTCCGGACGCGCCCGACGTGACCGGGACCGCATGGCTGCTGATGGACTACGCCACCGGCCAGGTGCTGGCCGGCGAGAACGTCGACGAGCGCGTCGAACCGGCGAGCATCACCAAGGTGATGACCAGCTATGTGATCGCCGCCGAGATGGCTGCCGGCAAGATCAGCAACGACGACGACGTCATGATGACCGTCAACGCCTGGCGCACCGGCGGCGCCGGCACCGACGGCAGCTACAGCGGCTTCGAGGTCAACAAGACCGCGAAGCTGCTGGAGATGGAGAAGGGCATGACCGTGCAGTCGGGCAACGACGCCGCCATCGCCCTGGCCGAGCACATCGCCGGCTCCGAGGAGGCCTTCGCCTCGCTGATGAACGCCCATGCCGCGCGCCTGGGCATGAAGGACACCCACTTCGAGAACGCGACCGGGCTGTCGGGCCCGGAGCACTACTCGACCGCACGCGACCTGGCGACGCTCGGCCGCGCGTTGGCGCGCGACTTCCCCGAGCACTACGCCTACAACGCGATCAAGGAATTCACCGTCGGCCCGATCACCCAGCGCAACCGCAACGTGCTGCTGTGGCGCGACAAGAGCGTGGACGGCATCAAGACCGGCCACCATTCCGGCGCCGGCTACTGCCTGATGGCCTCGGCCAAGCGCGGCGACCAGCGCCTGATCTCGGTGGTGATGGGTTCGACCAGCGAAAGCCAGCGTGCGACCGATTCGCAGGCCCTGCTCAACTGGGGTTTCCGCTTCTTCGAGACCCACGAGCTGTACACGCCCGGCGCGCCGATGGCCACCCAGAAGGTGTGGAAGGGCGAGACCAACGAGATCGGCCTGGGCGTGGCCCAGCCGCTGCTGGTGAGCATGCAGCGCGGCCAGTACGCGAAGCTGCAGCCGAGCATGGACGTGCCGCGCACCCTGGTGGCGCCGCTCGCCAAGGGCCAGGCCGTCGGCAAGGTGCGGGTGATGCTCGACGGCAAGCTGGTGGCCGAGGCGCCGCTGGTGGCGCTCGAAGACGTGCCGGAGGCCGGGTTCTTCAAGCGCCTGTGGCACGAGCTGCTGATGTGGTGGCAGTCGCTCTGAGGCCCCGCGTCAGCGCGCGTTCGACAGCTGGGTCGAGTTGACCCAGCCGCGGTTGCCGACCTCGTCCTCGACTTCCCACATCGTGCCGGCCTTCGTGCCGGTGGGATAGAGCAGCATCCCGGGCTCGAGGTCGCGCACGGCGGCACCGCTGCCGTCGGCCGAGGCCAGCAGCCGGCCCGGCCGGGTCATCGTCACCGCCTGGGCCACGTTCGCGGCCGACGCGTCGGTGGGCAGCCCGCCGAGCTGGGCGACCAGGTCGGAATACGCCTGGATATAGGCCTGGGCCACCACCTGGCCGATCTCGGTATTGGCGTAGCCCGAGGCGCCGCCGGCGAGCAGCGCGCCGCCGATCCCGCCGCCGCCGCCGCGCCAGCCGACATCGGTCTTCGTGGCGTGGCCCTCGGCCATCGCCACCTGTTCGGACGAGCGCGCGTCGGTGACGGTCAGCACGACGTCGGCGCTGCTGCGCTTGAGGTTGACGCCGCCGACCACCGCCGCGGCGCGGCGGTTGCCGAGCAGGCCGCCGACGATACCGCCGATGTTGGTGCCGCCCGCGTTGCGGTTCTGCGACACCACGTCGGGCACCAGCACGTAGTCCGCGGCGCGGACCTGGCCCTTGCCGATGTTGGAACCGCCGCGCAGCTCGCCTGATTCGGCCAGCGCGCGTTCGGCCTGCATCGCGCGCATGCCGGTGCCGCGATCGACCAGGGTGAAGCAGCGCGAGCGGTTGACGTAGACCTTGATCAGCGCCGCGGGCGAGGGCAGGCGCTGGCCGGTCCACCAGTTCTGGCCGGTGGGTTCGATGACGGCGAGGGTGCCCAGGCTGCGCTGGCAGACCGGGACGTCCGTGGCCGCCTGCGCCAGGGCCAGCGGGGGCGCGGCCAGCAGGCAGGCGGCGAGAACGGCGAGAGACGTGCGGGGCATGGGGGCTCCTTGGGATTCGGGTCCGGTTCCTCGCAATACGGCAGGCCCCGACGGGAGCGGCCGCCGCCGGGCCGGCACGTTCCAGCCGTGGCATTGGGATCGCGCGCCCGCGGGCCCATAATCGGTGGCATGGAAATCAAGTCCGACAACCCTGAACACGGCTTCCAGTTCCCCGGCGACTTCGAGATCACCGCGATGGGACCGGCCTCGGCCGGGCTCGAGGTGGAAGTGCCGAACCTGCTGCGCGCGGCCGGGCTGACGGTGCTGCACGAGACGCTGACCAGCCGGCCGTCCAGCAACGGACGCTTCGTGTCCGTGCGCCTGAGCTTCCGCGCCAACTCTCGCGAGGAATACGAGAGCGCGCACGCCGCGCTGCGCGAGCATCCCGAGGTGAAGTGGACGCTGTAGCCGCCGTGGAGGCACGGCCGCTGCGGGTGCGCGACCTCGGCCGGATGGAATACGCGCCGGTGTGGCGCGCGATGCAGGCGTTCACCGATGCGCGCGATGCCGACACGCCCGACGAGCTGTGGCTGGTCGAGCACGATCCGGTGTTCACCCTCGGCCAGGCCGGCAAGCCGGAGCATGTGCTGCTGCCCGGCGACATCCCGGTGCTCAAGGTCGACCGCGGCGGACAGGTCACCTACCACGGCCCCGGCCAGCTGGTGGCCTATCCGCTGCTGGACCTGAAGCGGCTGGGGATCGGCGTGCGCGACTACGTCTGCCGCATCGAGCAGGCGATCATCGACACCCTGGCCGGCTGGGACATCCACGCGCAGCGCCGCGAGGGCGCGCCGGGCGTCTACGTCGACAGTGGCGCCAAGATCGCCGCGCTCGGCATCCGCGTCCGCCACGGCCGCAGCTTCCACGGCCTGGCCTTCAACATCGCCATGGACCTCGAGCCCTTCCGCCGCATCAACCCTTGCGGCTACGCCGGGCTGGACGTGACCTCGGTGGTAGAATGCGGCGGTCCCGCAAGCCTCCACGCCGCCCAGGCCCCGCTGGTCGCGGCGCTTGCCGCGCAGTTCGGTCTCGCGCCTGTCGAGGCTGCGGAAGAGCAAGCGCTTTTGCCACGGATGAACGCGGATCACGCGGATTCACGCGGATAAAGCGAAAACAGATGGAAGAGCCTCGCCCCTGAACATGCCTGCCTTGGCTTTTGCCTTATCCGTGTAAATCCGCGTGATCCGCGTTCATCCGTGGCAAGAGAAAACATGTCCGATACCGCCCAAAACTCCCGCTCCATCCCGCTGAACGTGGTCGACGCCGCGCCGCCGTCGCTGGTGCCGGGGGTGAAGCAGGTGGCGGGCGACAAGATCGCGCGTTCGCCGGTGGAGTTCGTGGACGCGCCCGTGCTGCGCAAGCCGTCGTGGATCCGGGTGCGGATCCCGTCCAACGGCGCGGTCGCGGCGCTGAAGTCGAAGCTGCGCGAGAACCGCCTGGTCACCGTCTGCGAGGACGCGAGCTGCCCGAACATCCACGAGTGCTTCGGACACGGCACCGCCACCTTCATGATCCTCGGCGAGGTCTGCACCCGCCGCTGCAGCTTCTGCGACGTGGCCCACGGCCGGCCGAAGCCGCCCGACGCCGACGAGCCGCGCCGCCTGGCCGAGACCGTCGCCGACATGGGCCTGAAGTACGTGGTGGTGACCTCGGTCGACCGCGACGACCTGCGCGACGGCGGCGCCCAGCACTTCGTCGACTGCATCACCGCCATCCGCGCGCAGACGCCGGCCACGAAGATCGAGATCCTCACCCCGGACTTCCGTGGCAAGGGGCGCATGGACCGCGCGCTGGAGATCCTGGCCGCCAACCCGCCCGACGTCTTCAACCACAACGTCGAGACCGTGCCCGACCTGTACCGCAACGTGCGCCCCGGCGCGGACTACCAGTGGTCGCTGACCCTGCTGCAGCGCTTCAAGGCCCAGCACCCGGAGGTCGCCACCAAGTCGGGGATCATGCTCGGCCTGGGCGAGACCCGGGAGCAGGTGGAAGCCACCCTGCGCGACCTGCGCGCGCACGACGTCGACATGGTCACCATCGGGCAGTACCTGCAGCCCAGCGCGCACCACCACCCGGTGCTGCGCTACTGGACGCCGGACGAGTTCAAGGCCTTCGAGGACTACGGCATGGCGCTGGGCTTCACCCACGTCGCCTCCGGGCCGCTGGTGCGTTCGTCCTACCACGCCGACCGGCAGGCCGCGGGGGCCGGCGTCGCCGGCTGAACGCGGCTTCGCGCCGCTTGGCGAATTGTTCACACCTTGCCACTGGGCCGCGGTTAGAGTGGCTCGAGGGCGTTCCATGCGACTTCCAGCACTGTGCAGCCCGTCACCGGCTGGCCATGTTGGCGCATGACGCGACGCCTCCCCACGTGAGCACCGAGCACTGTCCATGAAAGCACGCCAAGCCCTGTCCACCTCCGTCGTCGCCCTGGCGCTGGCCATGCCCCTGGCGCTGATGGCGCGGTCGGGCGGCGATGCGATCCCGGCCGGTCCCTCGACCGACCACGCCACCACCTCGAAGCTGGTCTACGGCCTGCTCTCGGACAGCCGCTACGCCTACCGCCCGCGCGGGCTGGACGCCACGCTGTCGCAGGACATCTTCCGCCGCTACCTCGAGGCGCTGGACGGCAACAAGCTGTTCCTCGACGCCGCCGACGTCGCGCGCTTCCGGCGCCACGAGGCGACGCTGGGCGAGGCCGTGCGCGAGGGCGATACCGCGGCGGCGATGGAGATGTACGCGATCTACAAGCAGCGCGTGGCCGAACGCGTGCAGTACGCGCGCGACCTGCTGGGCCAGGACATCTTCGACTTCGACGCCGACGAGCGCTGGTACTACGACCGCGAGGACGCGGCGTGGGCCAAGGACCAGGCCGAACTCGACGCGCTGTGGCGGAAGTCGGTGCGCAACGACTGGCTGCGCCTGAAGCTGGCCGGCAAGGAGCCCGCCGAGATCCGCGCCACGCTCGACAAGCGCTACGCCAACATGGCCACCAGCGTCGCCCAGCTCAACCAGGAAGACGCGTTCCAGACCTTCCTCAATGCCTACACGGCCTCGATCGATCCGCACACCGACTACTTCAACCCGCGCACCGCGGACCTGTTCACCCAGAGCATGTCGCTGTCGCTGGAAGGCATCGGCGCGCAGCTGCAGAAGCAGGACGACGTGGTGGTCATCCGCGAGCTGATCGCCGGCGGCCCGGCCGCGGGCAGCGGCAAGTTCACGCCGGGCGACCGCATCGTCGGCGTCGGCCAGGGCAGCAGCGGGCCGATGGAGGACGTGATCGGCTGGCGCATCGACGACGTGGTCGACAGGATCAAGGGCAAGGCGGGCAGCCAGGTGCGGCTGGACGTGGTGCCGGTGGAAGCGCTGCTCGACAGCGAGCCGGTGAGGATCACGCTGACGCGCGCCAAGGTGCGGCTGGAGGAACAGGCCGCGAAGTCCAAGGTGCTCGACATCCCGGCCGGCCCCGCCGGCGACGCCCGGCGCATCGGCGTGATCGAGCTGCCGGCGTTCTACCAGGACTTCGAGGGTCGCCGCAGCCGCAACGGCGACTACGCCTCGGCCACCCGCGACGTGGCGCGCATCCTCGGCGAGTTCCGCGGCAAGGACCTCGACGGCGTGGTGCTGGACCTGCGCAACAACGGCGGCGGCTCGCTCAACGAGGCGGTTGAACTGACCGGCCTGTTCATCGACACCGGCCCGGTGGTGCAGGTGCGCGAGTCGGGCGGCCGCGTCAACGTGGAGTCCGACCGCAAGGCCGGCGTCGCCTGGGACGGGCCGCTGGCGGTGCTGGTGAATCGCGCCTCGGCCTCGGCTTCGGAGATCGTGGCCGGCGCCATCCAGGACTACGGCCGCGGCCTGGTCATCGGCGAGACGACCTTCGGCAAGGGCACGGTGCAGAACCTGTTCGACCTCGACCGCTGGCCGGCCAACGAGGGCGCGCGCCACGGCCAGGTCAAGATGACCATCGCGCAGTTCTTCCTGCCCGGCGGCAGCAGCACGCAGAACAAGGGCGTGGTGCCCGACGTCCGCTTCCCGGCCACGGTCAACGGCAGCGAGTTCGGCGAAAGCACCTATGACAACGCGCTGCCGTGGACCCGCATCTCCGCGGTGCAGCACATCCGCTACGGCAACTTCGCGCCGCTGCTGCCGCGGCTGGGCGAGCTGCATGCGGCACGCGTGGCGGTCGACCGCGAGTTCCAGTGGTGGAAGGAGGACGTGGCCGAGTTCCGCGCCGAGGCCGAGAAGGAGTACATCTCGCTCAACGAGGCCGAGCGCCGCGCCGAGCGCGACCGCCAGGCCGCCAAGCGCACGCAGCGCCAGGAAGAGCGCAAGCGCCTGGGCCTGGACCTCGACCCGCTGGCGGAACTGGCCGACGACGATGGCCTGACCGCCAACGAGCGCGACATCGCCACCGACACCGCGCGCGAGGACGCCGCCGAGAAGCGCCCGGATCCGCTGCTGCGCGAGTCCGCTGCCATCCTCGCCGACGCCGTGCGCCTGCTCGACGCCGACCGCAAGCTGTCGGGCGTGGTGCTGCCGGAGTCGACCGGACCGGGCCGCTGGGCCCGCTGAGTCCTGTCACCACGGCACAGCCTGTAGGAGCAGCTATAGCTGCGACCGCTTCCTCCGACGCCGGGCCGGGCGCCGTCGCAGCTGTAGCTGCTCCTACAGGCGCGGCGCCGGCGGCGTAGAATGCCGGACCGGTCGGCGGGTTCCCGCCGTCTTCCTCCCCCAGAACACGTTCCGGACCGCGCCATGGGTGCCGCTTCGCCGTCCCTCCCTTCCCGCACGCCTCCGGGCGCGACCGCGGTCGTGCTCGCGCTGGGTGCGGTCTACGTCGTCTGGGGTTCGACCTACCTCGGCATCCGCTTCGCGCTGGAGGGCGGCTGGCCGCCGCTGCTGATGGCGGGCTGCAGGTTCCTGGTCGCAGGCGGACTGCTGTATGCGCTGCTGCGCCTGCGCGGGGTGCCTGCGCCCACGCGCACGCAGTGGCGCGACCTGTGGGTCATGGGCCTGCTGCTGCTGGGCCTCGGCAACGGCATGGTCTGCATCGCGCAGCAGACGGTCTCGTCGGGGCTGGCCGCGGTGGCGGTGGCCTCGTGCCCGCTGTGGATCGGGCTGTTCGCGGCGCTGCGTGGCGAGCGGCCGTCGCGGCTCGAGGTCGTCGGCCTGGCGATCGGCTTCGCCGGCGTCGCCTGGCTCAACGCCGGCAGCTCGCTCACCGCGTCGCCGGTGGGCCTGGCCGCGCTGCTGGTGGCGCCGCTGGCCTGGGCCTTCGGCTCGGTCTGGAGCCGCGGGCGCGCGCTGCCGTCGCCGTTCATGGCCGCCGCCGCGCAGATGCTCTGCGGCGGCGTGCTGCTCACGATGGCCGGCGGCCTGCTCGGCGAGCGCATCGAGGCCATGCCGACGCCGCGCGGCTGGCTGGCGGTGTCCTACCTGGCCGTGTTCGGCTCGATCGTGGCGTTTTCGGCCTATGCCTGGCTGCTGCAGAACGTGCGCGCGACCCTGCTGGGCAGCTACGCCTACGTCAATCCGGTGATCGCGGTGCTGCTCGGCACCCTGCTGGCCGGCGAACGCTTCAGCGCCCACGACCTCGGCGCGATGGCGGTGATCCTGGCCGGCGTGGTCGCGATCACGATCGCCAGCGCGCGCCGCCGCGCGCCGCCACAGCCGGCCCCGTCGACCGTGGCCGAGCCGATCGCGGCCTCGACCGCGGACGCGGCGCCTGCCCCGGACGCGGCCGCCGCCGCGCCACTCGTCGACTCCGGAGCGCGCCGTTGAGCATGGACGCACGCACCCGCGGCCTGTGGATGGCGGTCGCGGCCTTCGTCATCTGGGGCCTGATGCCGCTGTACTGGCACCTGCTCAAGCACGTGCCCTCGCTGCAGGTGGTGCTGCACCGCGCGCTGTGGTCGGCGCTGCTGGTCGCCGCCTACCTCACGCTCACCCGCGGGCGCGGCTGGCTGCGCGCGGTGTTCGCGCAGCCGCGGCTGGCCGGCATGCTGCTGGCCTCGGGCCTGCTGATCGGCTTCAACTGGAGCCTGTACGTCTGGGCGGTCAACGCCGGCCACGTGGTCGAGACCAGCCTGGGCTACTTCATCAACCCGCTGCTCAACGTGGTGATCGGCGTGGTGTTCCTGCGCGAGCGGCTGCTGCCGGCGCAGTGGGTGGCGGTCGCGCTGGCGGCCTGCGGCGTGCTCTGGCTGACCTTCAACTACGGCAGCTTCCCCTGGATCGCGCTGGCGCTGGCCACCTCGTTCGCCTTCTACGGGCTGATCCGGCGGCAGGCGCAGGTCGACGCGGTGGCCGGACTGGGCGTGGAGAACCTGTACCTGCTGGTGCCGGCGGCGGCGCTGCTGGCCTGGCTGGAGCTGGGCGGGCAGGGCGGCTTCGCCGATGCGCGCTGGGGCTGGGGCAGCAACCTGCTGCTGGTGCTGGGCGGCGCGCTGACGGCGCTGCCGCTGATCGGCTTCGCCTACGCCGTGCGCCAGGTGTCGCTGACCACCGTCGGCCTGCTGCAGTACCTGGCGCCGACGCTGCAGCTGCTGTGCGGCGTGCTGGTGTTCGGCGAGTCCTTCGATCGCGACCGCGCCATCGGCTTCGCGGTCATCTGGGTCGGCCTGGCGGTGTTCGCCATCGACGGCTTCATCCGCGCACGCCGGCGGATCGTGGCGCAGCAGGCCTGATCCGCCGGCGCGAGTTTCACGCCGCGCGCAGGGCGTCGGTCACCGGCATGGTGGCCGCGCGCAGCGCCGGGAACAGGCCGCCGACGAAGCCGATCGCCAGCGCCCACTTCAGGCCCTGCCTCAGCAGCTCCGGCGACACCTTGAACTCGAACGTCAGCTGGGCCACACCCCCGGCAAGCGTCGACGCGGTGTAGCCGTTGAACACCAGCCAGGCCAGCAGCCCGCCGAGCACGCCGCCGAGCGCGGCCAACAGCATGGTTTCCAGCATCACGGCGACCACCACCGGGATGCCGCGGAAGCCGATCGCGCGCAGGGTGGCGATCTCGCGGGCGCGCGAGGCGACGGTCGCGAACATGGTGTTGAGCGCGCCGAACACCGCGCCGATCGCCATGATCGAGCCGACGACGATGCCGATGATGCTCAGCACCTTCGACACGCCGGCCGACTGGCCCTGGAAGTACGCCAGCGTGGTCTGCGCCTCCACCTGCAGGCGCGGATCGGCGTCGAGCGTGGCCTTGAAGGCGTTGAACGCCGACGGCGACGTCAGGCGCGCGAAGACCGAGGCGCGGCTGGAGCCGCGGCGGTAGGTGGTCGCGACCACCTCGGCGTCGGCCCAGATCTCGGACTCCATGCCGTCGCCGGATTCGAACACGCCGACCACCGTCCAGGGCTGGTTGCCCAGGCGCAGCTCCGCGCCGGGCTCGAGGCGGGCGAACTGTCGCCGCGCGCCCTTGCCCACCACCAGCTCGCGCTTGCCTGGCTCGAAGCGCCGGCCTTCCACCAGCTGCACGTTCGGACGCACCGCCCAGGCCATGTCGCCGACGCCGCGCAGCTGCACGCTGCCGTCCTCGGCGGCGTTGTCGCGCCGCGGCAGGTTGGCCGCGACCACCAGCTCGGGCGAGGCCAGCGGCCGGCCGTCGGCGTCGCGCGCGATCTCCGGTGCGCGCTCGATGGTGGTGATCGCATCGCGCGTCATCACCGACATCAGCTCGGCCGAGGAGCCGCCGCGCAGCACGATCGCGGTCGCTTCATCGCCGCTGCTGCTGACGGTGTGCCGGTAGCCCTCGGCCATCGCCAGCAGCGCGACCAGCACGCCGACCACGCCGGCGATGCCGATCACCACCACCGACGAGGCGCCGAGGCGCTGGCCGAGCGTGCTGACGCCGACGCCGGTCACCGACGCGGCCTGGCGGCCGCTGCGGGTGAGGACCATCCACAGCGCGAACGCCACCGCCAGCGCCAGCAGCGCCGGCCAGGGCAGCACGATCCAGGCGGCGAGGAAGGCGACCAGGAGCAGCACCAGGCCCGCGCCACGAAGCAGCTTCTTCAAACGGTTCATCCGTGTCTCTCCCCGGTCAGCGGCCCGCGAGGGCGTCGACGATGTTCAGGCGCATCGCGCGGATCGCCGGCAGCGCGCCGACCAGCAGGCCGATCGCGAGCATCAGGCCCAGGCCCAGCAGCCAGCTTTCGAGTCCCACCGGCGGCAGGTTGATGAGGCCACCGCTGCCGGCCGTCGCCGCCTTGCCGATCACCGCCGCCAGGCCGAGGCCCAGGACGCCGCCGATCACCACCATCAGCATCGATTCGGCCAGCACCATCATCAGCACGCTGGTGCTGGTGAACCCGATCGTCTTGAGCACGGCCAACTCGGACGTGCGCTCGCGCACCGCCTGCGCCATGGTGTTGCCGGTCAGCAGCAGCAGGGTGAAGAACACCGCGCCCATGATCGAGCCCACGATCAGGCCGATGTCGGCCATCTGCTTGAGCTGCGAGGCCATCGCCGCCTGCTCGCTCATGGTCTTGGTCTCGTGCGGCGAGTTGGCCGAGAGCGCGTCGATCGCCTTCGCCGCGGCGTCGCTGCGGCGCACGTCGGAGACACGGCTGATGTACCAGCCGACGTCGCCGTCGATATAGGGCGAGGATTCCTCGAAGTAGTCGTAGTGCATGAGGATCAGCGAATCGGTGAATCCGCCGCCCGCGCCGCCTTCCTTCGCACGCAGCACGCCGACGATGTCGAAGGCCCAGTCCAGGCTGCCGTCGCTGTTGGGATAGATGGTGGACTGCAGCGGGATGCGCTGGCCGACGGTCCAGTCGAAGCGCTTCATCATCGCCTCGCCCACCAGCATGCCGGTGCGGTTGCGCTTCCAGGCCTCGAGTTGCGCCGGGTCGACTTCGATCTCGGGATAGAGGTCGAGGTAGTTCGGCGCCACCGCGAAGGTGAACAGCTGGTTCTTCGGATCCTGGTAGGCGCCGCCGAACCAGTTGGCGTGCGTCACCGCCTCGATGTTGTCGATGCTGGCGATGCGCGACTGCAGCGAGATCGGCAGGGTCTCGATGAACGACAGCTTCGACGCCGTCTGCAGCCGCTGCGCGCCGTCGGCGTTCCGGCCGAGCTCGGCGAAGCTGGTGCGGATGCCGTCGAGCAGGCCGAACAGCAGGAACGCGGCCACGATCGAGGCCAGGGTCAGGAAGGTGCGGGTCTTGCGCCGGAACAGCGCCGCCCAGACCAGGTGGAAGTACTTCATCGCAAGCCCCTCCGGTGGTGGCCCGTGCGGCTCAGGCCGCGTGCGCCTGCTGCTCGACCAGCACGCCCTTGTCGAGGTGCAGGGTGTGGCTGGCGTATTCGGCCGCCTTCGGATCGTGCGTGACCATCACGATGGTCTTGCCGTGCTCGCGGTTGAGCTCCTGCAGCAGGCCCAGGATCTCCTCGGCCGACTGGCGGTCGAGGTCGCCGGTGGGTTCGTCGCAGATCAGCAGCGTCGGGTCCGAGACGATCGCGCGCGCGATCGCCACGCGCTGCTGCTGGCCGCCAGAGAGCTCGGCCGGCTTGTGCGACACCCGGTCGGACAGGCCCACCAGCTCCAGCGCGATCTGCGCGTTGCGCTTGCGCTGCGCGCCACCGAGCTTCGTCAGCAGCAGCGGCAGCTCGACGTTCTTCTGCGCACTGAGCGCCGGCATCAGGTTGTAGAACTGGAACACGTAGCCAACGTTCTGGCTGCGCCACGCGGCCAGCTGGCCCGCGCCCATGCGGTCGATGCGCTGGCCGGCGACGTCGATCTCGCCGCTGCTGGGCGCGTCGAGGCCACCGATCAGGTTCAGCAGCGTGGTCTTGCCCGAGCCCGAGGGGCCCATCAGCGCGACGAAGTCGCCGGATGCGATGTCCAGGTCCAGCCCGTGCAGCACGTCGACCTTCTCCGGGCCGCGCTGGTAGGACTTGGTGAGGTTGCGGATCGATACCAGGGTCGTCATCACGAGGCTCCGGTGGATGTAGTGGATGCGGTGGACCCGAACGCTCCTGCAGGGACGTGTCCAGCGTGGTTCCGGTCGGGGAGGCGCCTAGGGGCTGGCAGGGGTGACCCTGTCGCCGTCGGCCAGGTCGCGGGGCGGATCGAGGATCACGGTCTCGCCGGGCGCCACGCCCGACAGCAGGATGCGCTGGCCGCCCGAGGCACCGCCGGTGCTGACGCCGCGGCGCTCGGCCACGGCCTCGTCGTCGCTGCCGGCAACGACGAACACCACGTCGCCACCGTCGCGCGTGGCCACCGCCGCCTCCGGCACGCGCACGCCGCGTGGCGCATCGTCGCCTTCGCCGGCGTCGGGCGCGCGCTCGAGGAAGCTCACGGTCACGCCCATGTCGGGCACGATCCGCGGATCCTTCTCCTTCAGCGCCACGCGCACCTTGACCGTGGCCTTGCCGCGGTCGGCGGTGGGAATGATCGCGATCACCTCGGCCGGGATCTTCCAGTCGGGATAGGCATTGAGCGTGGCCTCGACCGGCATCTTCGCCTGCACGCGGCCGATGTAGGCCTCGCCGACGTCGACCTCGACCTCGAGCGAATCCATGTCGACGATGGTGCCGATGCCGGTGCGGGTGAAGCCGCCGCCGGCCGACAGCGGCGAGACGATCTCGCCCGGCTGCGCGGCCTTGGCGACGACCACGCCGGCGAACGGCGCGCGCACCACGGTGTTGTCGACGCCGATGTCGCTGATGCGCACGCTTTCGCTCGCGACCTGCGCGTTGCGCCGTGCCGTGGTCAGCTGGGCGCGCAGCGCGTCGCGCTGGGCCACCGCCTGGTCGTACTGCGCGCGCGACACCAGCTGCTGGCGTACCAGGCCCGACAGGCGCGTCGCGTTGGCCTCGGCCTCGGACAGCTGCGCCTGGACGCCGGCGATCTGGCTGCGCGCGGCGCCGAGCTGGGCCCGGGCCAGCGCGTTCTGCGCGTCGGCATCGACGGGGTCGAGCGTGGCCATGACCTGGCCTTCCTCGACCGCCATGCCCTCCTCGATCAGCACCTCGCGCACGCGGCCGGTGATCTTGGCCGAGACGGTGGCCATGCGCCGGGCGACGACGTAGCCGCTGGCGTCGAGCACCGAGGTCGTGCCGCTGCCGCCGTCGCCGGTCGCCGCCGCGGTGGCGGTGCGGACTTCGATCGCGCGTCCACCGGACAGCAGCGCCCAGGCCAGCGCGGCGAGCAGCAGCGCCGCGACCACGATGCCGAGTCCGATCCAGAGCCCGCGCCGCGAGGGCGGGGGCGTGGGCTGGCGGTCGATGCGCAGCTCGCGCAGCAGGTCGGCTTTCGTGTTCATGGCATCCCCGACGACGGCAAGGGGCCGAGTGTGACGGCATCGACGGTGCGGGTCACCTGACGGTTGTCACTTTCTACGGATGATGCACGGGACTGCCGCCGTGGGCCTCCGGCGGGGATTCTGGAATCCTGCCGAGGAGGACGGACATGGAACACCGTTGCGAGATTCCGCTGGCCAGCCTGAGCGGCGCCAGCAAGCGCTACGGCGGCACGCTGGCGCTGGAGGAGGTCGACCTGGAGTTGCGTGCGGGCCAGGTGCTGGCGCTGCTCGGCACCAACGGCGCCGGCAAGACCACGGCGGTGTCGCTGCTGCTGGGCCTGCTCGAGCCCGATGCCGGGCAGGCACGGCTGTGCGGCCGCAGCCCGCGGGATCTGGCCGCGCGCCAGGGCGTGGGCGTGATGCTGCAGTCGGGCGCGCTGGCGCCGACGCTGGCGGTGTCCGAGCACCTCGACCTCGTCCGCAGCTACTACCCCGATCCGCTCCACGTGTCGGAGTGCGTGGCGATCGCCGGCCTCGACGGCCTGCTCGCGCGCCGCTACGGAACGCTCTCGGGCGGGCAGCAGCGGCGCGTGCAGTTCGCGCTGGCGATCTGCGGCCGGCCGCGCGTGCTGTTCCTCGACGAACCCACCACCGGCCTCGACATCGAGGCGCGGCAGGGCCTGTGGCGCGGCCTGCGCGCGCTGGTGGCCGGCGGCACCTCGGTGCTGCTGACCACGCACTACCTCGAGGAAGCCGAAGCACTGGCCGACCGCGTGGTGGTGCTGGCCGGCGGCCGCGTGGTCGCCGAAGGCAGCCTCGACGCCGTGCGCGCGCGCGTCGACCAGCGCCGCATCCGCTGCGTCACCGCGCTGGATGCCGCCGAGGTCGCGCGCTGGCCCGGCGTGCGCGCGGCGAACCGCGACGGCGGACGCCTGGAGGTGGTGACCGGCACCGCCGAGGACGTCGTGCGCCGGCTGCTGGCGGCTGATCCGGCGCTCTCCAGCCTCGATGTCAGCCGCGCCGGCCTCGCGGAGGCCTTCCTTGAAATCACCCGTGACGCACCGATGCAGGAGGCCGCGTGATGCATGCCGTTCCCGATGTCCGCCCCGACGCCCATGTGCCCGCCACGCGCCGGCACCCGCTGCTGCGCGCCCGCCTGCTGGAGGCGAAGTACGAGTTCCTCGGCCTGCTGCGCACGCCCATCTTCGCGCTGCCGACGCTGCTGTTCCCGGCCATGTTTTACCTGCTGTTCGGCGTCGCGATGAACCGCGGCGGCGGTGCCGGCCAGTACCTGCTGGCGACCTACGGCGTGTTCGGCGTCATGGGCGCGGCGCTGTTCGGCTTCGGCGTGACGGTAGCGATGGACCGCGACCAGGGCCTGCTCGCGCTCAAGCGCGCGCTGCCGGTGCCGCCGGGCGCCTACCTGATGTCGAAGATGGCGATGGCCCTGCTGTTCTCGGCGATCGTCTCGCTGCTGCTGGCGGTGATCGCGGCGACGCTGGCCGGCGTGTCGCTGGCCCCCGCGCAGTGGCTGCTGCTGTGGGCGGTGCACGTGGCCGGCGCGCTGCCGTTCTGCGCGCTGGGCCTCTATGTCGGCACGCTCGCCAGCGGCGCGGCCGCGCCGGTAGTGGTCAACCTGCTCTACCTGCCGATGGCTTTCCTGTCCGGGCTGTGGCTGCCGCTGTCGATGCTGCCGGATGCGCTGGCCCGGCTGGCGCCGGCCTGGCCGTCCTACCACCACGCCCAGCTCGCGCTGAAGGTGGTCGGCATGGACGCGGGGCAGCCGGCGGCCCTGCATATCGGCGTGCTGCTGGCGGTGACGATCGGCTTCTTCGTCCTGGCGCACGCGCGGCTGGCGCGGCGCGGTTGAGGAGTCCACGCCATGACCCGCCTGCCTGAAGTCCTTGCCGCCACGGCCATCGCTGCCGCCATCGCCGGCGCGGTGGTGTTCGCACAGCCACGTTCGACGTCCACGCACGACCTCGCGTCCGCGCCTGCCGGGGCGCTGCCGTCCGGCGGCCAAGGCGCGGCCTTCGCCATCGCCGGCGTGCGCGTGTTCGACGGCATACGCGTGCTGCCGGAGGCGAACGTGGTCGTGCGCGACGGCCGCATCGAAGCCGTCGGTGCGGGCGTCGCCATTCCCGCGGGCTTGGAGGTCGTGGACGGCGTCGGGCGCACCCTGCTGCCGGGCTTCATCGACGCGCACACCCACAGCTGGGGCGACGCGCAGCGCGACGCCCTGCGCTTCGGCGTCACCGCCGAGCTCGACATGTTCGGCGACTGGAACCGGATCCCGGCGCTGCGCGCGCAGCGCGAGTCGCTCGCGGCGACGCCGCAGGCCGACCTCTGGACCGCCGGCGCCACGGTCACCACCGAGGGCGGCCACGGCACCCAGTTCGGCTTCCCGGTGCCGACGCTGGGCGCCGACGGCGACGCGCGGGCCTTCGTCGATGCGCGGGTGGCCGAGGGTTCGGACTACATCAAGCTGATCGTCGAGGACTTCAGCACGCACTCGGCCGACCGCCGGCTGCCGACGATCACGCCGGCCCAGGTCACGGACGCGATCGTCGCCGCCCAAGCCCGGCAGCGTCTCGCCCTGGTGCACGCGGCCTCGCAGGCCGACGCGCTGCACGCGGTGGAGTCGGGCGCCGACGGGCTGGTGCACGTCTTCCACGACGTGGCCGCCTCGCCGGCGTTCGTCGCCGCCGCGAAGCAGGCCGACGCCTTCGTCACGCCGACGCTGTCGGTGATCGCCGGTTTCGCGCATGACGGCGGCGGCGCGGCGCTGGCCGACGACGTGCGCCTGTCGCCGTGGCTGAAAGCCGCGCAGCGCGCCGGACTTGCCGCCAGCTTTCCGGGCGCGCCGCGGCCGCAGGCGCTCGACAACGCGCTGCGCAGCGTCGCCGCCCTGCACGTGGCCGGCGTGGACGTCCTCGCCGGCACCGACGCCGGCAATCCCGGCACCGCGCACGGCGTCAGCATGCACGGCGAGCTGGCGCTGCTGGTGCGCGCGGGCCTGTCGCCGGTCGAGGCGCTGGCTGCCGCCACCTCGGTGCCCGCGCGCCGCTTCGGCCTCGACGACCGTGGCCGCATCGCGCCGGGACTGCGCGCCGACCTGCTGCTGGTCGAAGGCGATCCAACCCTCGACATCGAGGCCACGCGCGCCATCGCCGGGATCTGGAAGAACGGCCACGCCGTGGCGCGGCCGCGCGTCGACCAGGCCGCCGCGTCCCCCGCCGCGCCCGCGATCGCCGACGGTGCCCTGGTCGCGGACTTCGAGGGCGGCGGCACCGGCGTGCGCTACGGACACGGCTGGCAGGTCACCACCGATGCCATGGCCGGCGGCCGTTCCACGGCCACGCAGGCGTGGATCGCGGGCGGCGCGGGCGGTTCGCGCGGCGCGCTGCGGGTGAGCGGCGAGATCCGCCCCGGCTTCGCCTTCCCCTGGGCCGGCACCATGTTCCATCCGGGCGCGCAGCCGATGCAGCCGGTGGACGCCTCGTCGCGCAGCGAGCTGGTGTTCCAGGCGCGCGGCGATGGCCGCACCTACCAGGCCATGCTGTTCTCCGGTCCGTCGATGCAGGGCATGCCGGCGATGCAGTCGTTCACCGCCGGCCCCGCGTGGACCGAGGTGCGGATCCCGCTGTCGGCCTTCGCCGGCGCCGATCCCGCCACGCTGCGCGCGGTGGCGATCACCGCAGGCCTCCCCGAGGGTGGCTTCGAACTGTCCATCGATCAGGTCGAGCTGCGCTGAGTGCGGCATCATCGCGCCATGCAGCAGGCATCGACACGGGGTGGGAGCGTGACCGGCTGGCGCGCGTGGTTCGCGCCGGCGCCGGATTCGCTGATGGCGGCGACGCTGCGCCTGGGGCGGCCGCAGTGGACCGAGTGGGTCCACCTGATGTGGACGCTGTGGGTGTTCGTCACCCCGCTGTTCACGCCTGACGGCTACAGCCTGCGCTGGGGGCTGCTGACCCTGCTGTCGTATCCGCTGTTCCTCTGGCTGTACGCCATGGCGCTGCTGAGTCCGCAGCGCGTGGCGCCGCGCCATGCGCTGGCGATGGTCGCGCTGAGCTTCGCGCTGCTGCCCTGGTATCCCTCGGGCATGAGCTACTTCATCTTCGGTTGCGTGATGCTGCGCACCTGGCGCACCGCCTCGCTGCGCGACTACCTGCTGGTGCTGGGTGCGCTGTGCACCGCCTTCGTCGCGCTGGCGCTGTGGATCGGCTATCCGTGGCAGGCGCTGGTCTGGCTGCCGGTGGTGACGGTGATCGTGGCGCTGGTGGTGCAGGCCGAGCACGTCGGCCAGCGCAAGGATGCCGCGCTCCGCCTTTCGCACGACGAGGTGCGCCGGCTCGCCGCCGTGGCCGAGCGCGAGCGCATCGGCCGGGACCTGCACGACCTGCTCGGGCACACGCTGTCGCTGGTGGCCCTGAAGTCCGACCTCGCCGCGCGCCTGGTCGAACGTGACCCCGTGGCGGCGCGCAGCGAGATCGACGCGGTCAGCCGGGTCGCGCGCGACGCCCTGGCCCAGGTGCGCTCCGCGGTCAGCGGCATCCGCTCGGCCGGCATCGCCGCCGAACTCGCCTCGGCGAAGCTGCTGCTCGAATGCGACGGCGTGGCGCTGCGCCATGACTGGAACGAGTCGGGCATGGCCGGCGCGGCCCTGCCGCCGCGGGTCGAGAACGCGCTGGCGCTGGTGGTGCGCGAGGCGGTGACCAACGTCCAGCGCCACGCTGACGCCGGCCAGGCCGATGTCGTCCTGCGCTCCGAGGGCGACGGCGTGGTCCTGCGCATCAGCGACGACGGCCGCGGCGGTGCGCTTACGCCGGGCAACGGCCTGGCCGGCATGCGCGAACGCGTGGAGGCGCTTGGCGGACGGCTGCGGGTGGAGTCGAAGCGCGGCCACGGCACCGTGGTCGAGGCCTGGCTGCCGCTGGTGGCCGACGATGGCGGCGATGCGGCAGGCACGGATCCGGACATCGGCGCGGATGCCGGCCCGTCGGGTGGTGGCCGGTGATCCGCATCGTGCTTGCCGAGGACCAGGCCATGCTGCGCGGCGCGCTGGCGGCGCTGCTGGCGCTGGAGGACGACATCGAAGTCGTGGCCGTGGCCGCCGACGGAGAGGCCGCCTGGCGCGAACTGCAGCGCACCGCGCCAGACCTGCTGGTCACCGACATCGAGATGCCGGGGCTGACCGGGCTGGAGTTGGCGCAGCGCATCCAGCGTCACGACCTGGCGACGAAGGTGGTGATCGTCACCACCTTCGCGCGCGCCGGCTACCTGCGTCGTGCGCTGGACGCGGGCGTGCAGGGTTACCTGTTGAAGGACGCCCCCGCCGAGCAGCTGGCCGCAGCGCTGCGCCGCGTGCACGCGGGCGGGCGTGCGATCGATCCGCAGCTCGCGCTCGAAGCCTGGTCCGAGGCCGATCCGCTCAACGAGCGCGAGCGCCAGGTGCTGCGGCTTGCGGGCGAGGGCCAGTCGGCGGGCGCGATCGCCGCCGCGCTGGGCCTCTCGCAGGGCACGGTGCGCAACTACCTCTCCGAAGCCATCGGCAAGCTCGGCGTCGGCAACCGCATCGAGGCCGCGCGCCTCGCCCGGCAGAAGGGCTGGCTGTAGCGGCGGTGCAGGCGGGTCGCCAGCGCGTCGCTTCAATGCGCCGGCCCTGGCCGCCGGATCGCCCGCAGGCGTAGGCTTGCCTCGTCCACACCCGGGGAATCGACGCATGGTGACCACTGCACCCGCTTCATTCCGCGCCGTGTCGATTCTCGCCCTCGCGTGGAATCTGATCGGCGTGACGATGTTCTTCCTGCAGACCGGCCTCACGCCCGAGCAGGTCGCCGCCATGCCCGAAGAGCAGCGCGTGGTGTACGAGGCGATGCCCGGCTGGCTGGCGGTGGTCTACGGCGTTGCGGTGTTCACCGGGGCGCTGGGTTCGCTGGGCCTGCTGCTGCGCAGACGCTGGGCGCTGCCGCTGTTCGCGATTTCACTGGCCTCGGTGCTGGTGCAGATGATCGCGATCTACGCGCTGACGCCGGCGTGGCAGGCCTCGGGTGCGTCCGGACTGCCGATGACCTTCGTGATCACCGGCATCGCGGCATTCCTGCTCTGGTATGCGCGCCGTGCTTCGGCACGCGGCTGGCTGCGCTGAGGGCGTCGCCCCGAGCTTGCCTCAGCCGCCCGACTTCGCCCTGAGCATCCCGTAGGCCGCGCGCAGGCCCAGCGCCTCGCCGCCGGCGGGGCGGCCGGGGCGGTCGCTGTCGTTCCAGGCGTAGGTGTCCAGGTGCGCCCAGGGCATGTCCTTCGGCACGAAGCGCTCCAGGTACAGCGCGGCGGTCACGCTGCCGGCCATCTTCGAGCCGGCGTTGGCCATGTCGGCGACCTTGCTGGTCAGGTAGCGCAGGTAGGGCCGCCACAGCGGCATGCGCCACAGCGGGTCGCGCGCCTGCATGCCGGCGTCCAGCCAGGCCTGTGCCATGGCATCGTCGTTGCTGAAGAGCGCCGGCAGGTCCGGACCCAGCGCGATGCGCGCGGCGCCGGTGAGGGTGGCGAAGTCGAGCACGAGATCCGGCGACTGCTCGCCGGCATAGGCCAGCGCGTCGCCCAGGATCACCCGGCCCTCGGCGTCGGTGTTGTCGATTTCGACGCTGACCCCGGTGCGCGTGGCGATGACTTCGCCCGGGCGGAAGGCGTCGGGGCCGATCGCGTTCTCCACCGCCGGCACCAGCAGGGTGATGCGCAGCGGCAGCTTCCGCGCCATCACCAGCTCGGCCAGGGCGATCGCGTGCGCGGCGCCGCCCATGTCCTTCTTCATGTTGCGCATGCCGTCGGCGGGCTTGATGTCCAAGCCGCCGGTGTCGAAGCACACGCCCTTGCCGACGATGGCCACGTGCGGGTGCGCGTCGTCGCCCCAGCGCAGCGCGAGCAGTCGCGGCGCGCGATGCGAAGCGCGGCCGACGGCGTGGATGGCCGGGAAGTTCTGCTCCAGCAGGGCATCGCCGGTGATCGCCTCGAAGCGGGCGCCGTGTGCTTCGGCGATGCCGCGGGCAACGGCCTCCAGCTGGTCCGGACCCATGTCCTGGGTCGGCGTGTTGACCAGGTCGCGCACGCGCGCGGTCGCGGCCAGCACGTCGAGGGTCTCGGCATCGGCCGCGGCCAGCGCCAGCCGCGCGCGCGCGGGCTTCGCCTTGCGGTAGCGGTCGAAGTCGTAGCTGCCCAGGCCCCAGCCCAGCTGCAGCGCGCGCAGGGCATCGGCGTCGAGGTCGCCGGCCGGGGCCCAGTCGCCGGCCGGCAGCGCGCGCGGAGCGTGCGCGTAGGCGCAGGGGTCGAGCGTGTCGCCGATGCCGAGCACCGCGGCGGCCGGCGTCCCGTCAGCGCCCGGGACCACCACGCAGCTGCCCGCGGAGGCGTCGAAGCCGTGCGCGTCCAGCCACGTGATGACCGTCTCCGGCTGGACCTCGCGCCAGGCGCCCAGTGCGTCCTTCGAGACCAGGTGCAGCGGGCGGGCACCGGCGGTGCCGGCGGGGGCGTAGCAGTCGATGGGGTTCATGCGTGGGGGCTCCGGGTGCGTGCGGCGGGGGCGGACGGCGCCTCCTCCAGCCAGTCGGCCAGTGCGGCCAGGGAATCGAAATGCAGGTCGGGTTCGATGTCGGCGTGCGGCCAGCGGGCGCGGCGGCCGTCGTCGCCGGCGCGGTTGATCCAGCAGCTGCGCAGCCCCGCGCGCGCGGCGCCGGCGACGTCGGCGTCGGGGTGGTCGCCTACGTGCAGCACCTCGGCCGGCGGGAGCTGCAGCAGACCGCAGGCGGCGAGGAAGATGGCCGGATCGGGCTTGGCGCTGCCGAAGGTGCAGGCGCTGAGCTGCGCGGTGAACAGATGGTCCAGGCCGATGCGCGCGAGGTCGGCGTTGCCGTTGCTCAGCGCCGCGACCGGGACGCGGGCGCTGATGCGCTCCAGCGCATCGATGGCGTCGGGGTAGCACTCCACCCGGTTGCGCTCGGCGAAGAAGGCCTCGTAGGCGGCGTCGGCCAGGGCGACGTCGCCGCCGCTTTCGCGCAGCGCCGCCTCCAGCGTCAGGCGGCGCAGTGCCGACATGTCGTGGCCCAGCGCCGGGTGCTCGCCGGCCACGCGCTCGCGCAGCGCGCGCATGGCGTCGATCGGGAACATCTCCGCGGTCACGGGGCTGTGCCGGCGCATCCAGTCGTCGAGCACGCGCTCGATGCGCGCGCCGATCGGTGCGAACGGCCACACGGTGTCGTCGAGGTCGAGGGTGATGGCGCGGACTGCGAAGGCCATGGCGCCATTGTAAGGCCGCTACTCGAGCAGGCGGGCCCAGCCCTGCAGGCCGTCGATGCGCGCCAGCACCCGCTTGACGCAGACCAGCAGCGGCACCGCCAGCAGGAGCCCGACGATGCCCCACAGCCAGCCGAACACCAGCAGCGCCAGGATCAGGACCAGCGGCGACAGCTGCATGCGCTGGCCCAGCACCAGCGGCGTCACCAGCTGGCCTTCCAGCGTGTGCAGGCCAAGGTAGATGGCCGCGGGCAGCAGCGACGGACCGACTTCGTCCCAGGTGACGAAGCCCATGGCCAGCATCAGCACCACGCCGATCGCCGGGCCGACGTAGGGGGCGAAGTTGAGCAGGGTCGCGATCGTGCCCCAGAGCAGGGCCTCGGGCACGTCCACGCCCAGCGCGAAGTGCAGCACCGCCGCCAGCAGCAGGCCGACCCCGGCATTGATCAGGCTGATGGTGAGGACGTAGCGCGACAGGTCGCGCTCGATCGACTGCATGATCTCCACGGTGATCCTCTGGCGCTGGCGCGTGGGCAGCAGCGCGATCGCGCGGCGCTGCAGGTCCTCGCCGAAGACCATGAAGAAAAAGGTCAGCAGCACCACGGCCAGGACGCCGCCAACGGCCTTCGGCGCCTGCGTGAGCAGGGCGTAGGGATCGTCGGGAACCGTGCGCACCACCTCGACCTTGCGTCCACCGTCGCCGCTGGCCTGGCGCGCGATGTCCTCGGCGACCCGGTTGGCCTCCTGCACCGGCTTCACCAGCTCGCTCAGTTCGCGCCCGACCTGGCGCATCTGCCGGGGTGCCTCCTGCATCCAGTCCACCGCCGGCGCCAGCAGCTGCTGGCCGAGGAGGCCGGCGCCGGCGATCCCGCCGACCAGCACCAGCAGCGCTGCCAGGAAGCGGGGCACGTAGAGGCGGCGCAGGCCGCGGATCAGCGGATTGCCGACCAGCGCCAGGAACATCGCCAGCAGGACCGGCAGGACCACGCCCTGGGCGGCCCACAGCGTGTAGCCCACGGCGAGGAAGGCCAAGACGACGACCGCGCCGGGGGCCCGCGGGCGCGGCGGCACCGTGGAGGGCGTCGCGACGACGGGGGCGGGCGGGCCTGCGTCCGCGGAGGGATGGGCGGAATCGATGTCCGGGCCGGTGGCGCTCATGGCGGGAGCGGTGCGCTCAGCGCCGTTCGGACATTTCGGTGGCGGCTTCCGCGGGGCGCGGGGGCGCGTCCCAGCTGGGATCCGGAACGTAGCGGCGTGCGCTGGGCGGCACGGCCGGGCCGGACGGCGCGGTCGCGACGGCATCGGCCGGTGCCGTTGGCGCCGCCGCCCGGGCGGCCGCGGCCTCGTCCGCCGGCACCTTTTTCCCCGGCGGCTGGCCACTCGCGACCGCCGCCGCGTCGCCCGCGTCCTCGGCCGCATCCTTGGCGTCCGACGCCGCGAAGGCCGCCTGCAGCGTGCCTGCCAGGCCTGCGAGGCTGGTGGCCAGCTGCAGCCAGCGGGCCGGCTGCACGCCGGCGATCGCGCGGCCGGGCTGCGCCCAGCCGGCGAGGAGGCCGGCGGCGAGGCCGGCGATCACCACCCGCGGTGGCGACCATGTCTCGCGCCAGCAGCCGCCGAACACGCGGAAATCGGCCGCGACCTGGCGCTCGCGCGCTTCCAGCGCGTCTTCGGCGCGCGCGACCTTGGCCTGCAGGGCTTCGAAACTCATGTCCATGGCCTCATGGGGGCGTCTTGCCTTCGGCACGCGCGTCGTCATGTACTGCGGATCCGGCGGCGCGGGCGGAGGCCGGAGAGCCGGGGTCGGGCATCAGGTCCGACAGCTCGCCGATGCCCAGGCGGGCGAGCTGGCGCCGCGTCGCCTTGAGCCGCGTGTGTTCGAAGTAGTCGGTCGCCTTCTGCAACGCAAGCCACGCGCCCAGCAGGCTGAGCAGGCCGCAGCCGGCCAGCGACATCCACCACGGCAGGCCGACCTGGTTGCTCAGCACCACGATCAGGGCGGTCATCAGCAGCAGCCAGGCCGAGACGCCGAACATCACCGCGACGCCCGCGAACACGGCGCTGCGCCCGGCCGCGCTGCGCGCGAGCGAGACGTCGGCCGCGACCAGTTCGCGCAGGGCCCTGGCCGCGTCGCCCGCGGCCCCGATGCCGGCCTTGCCGCTGTCGCGCAGCCCGCGCAGCGTTTCGGCCAGGTCGGGCGCGGGCGGCGGCGCGGATCCAGGCGCGGGCTCCGGCCCGCCCGGCGCTGGCTCCGCCGGGCCGGGTCCGCTGGGCGTGCGTGGCTCCACGTCCTAGCGGTCGCCGCTGCGGGCGAGCTTGGCGATGATCCAGCCGGCCGCGAAGGCGACGCCGAAGGACGCGATCGGACGCTCGCGGATCAGGTCGGCGGCGCTGTCGACGAGGTCGCGGCCCTTCTCCAGCAGCTGGTCGACCTGCTCGCTGCCGGCGCCGGCAGCCTCCTCCAGCGCGGACAGCCCGGCGACGGCGCCGTCCGCCAGGTCGGCCTTCAGGTTGGCGCGGCCCAGGCGCATTTCCTCGCCGGCGGCGGAGGCGGCGCCGCGCACCGCATCGGCGGTATCGGACGCGGCCTGCTTCAGGTGGCCGCCGGCTTCGGACAGGCTGGCCTTCAGGTTTTCGGTATGGGTCGGGCTCATCGCGTTTCTCCTTGGGGGATCGGATTCATTCCATGACCAGGTTGCCCTGGCCGCGGCCTCGCAGGATGCGCAGCACCAGCTGCGCGGGGGGATCGGCCAGCACCGCGCGCAGGGCGGGCAGGTCGGATGCGCGCTCGCCGGCGGCGGCGACCACCACGTCGCCGGCGCGCAGGCCGTTGCGCGCGGCGCGGCTGCCGGAGGCGACCTCCTCGACCAGCACGCCGGACACGCCGCCGCGCCGCAGCGCTTCGGGCAACTCGACGAAGCTGGCGCCGGACAGCCGCGGGTCGAGCTGTTGGCCACTGAGCGTGCGCGGCTGTTCGCGCAGCGTGGCCGGCAGCTGGAGCGTCCTGCCGTCGCGGCGGACGTCGAGGGTGACGCGGGCGTTGGCGGGCTGCAGGCCCTGGAAGTTGCGCAGCGTCTCGCCGTCGTCGATCCGCTGGCCGTTGGCGGCGACGATCACGTCGCCGGGGCGCAGTCCCGCCTCTGCGCCGGCGGACCCGGTCTGCACGCGCGTGACCACCGCGCCGCGGCTGCCGGCCGGCAGGCCGAGGCTGGCGGCCAGGCGGTCGTCGAGGTCCTGGGTGTCGATGCCGAGCGAGCCGCGGCGGACCTCGCCGTGCGCGTCGAGCTGCTGCATCACGCTGCGCGCCAGGTTGGCCGGGATGGCGAAGCCGAGGCCGATGTTGCCGGCCATGCTGCCGCGCGGGTTGAAGCTTGCGGTGTTGATGCCGACCAGTTCGCCGCGCAGGTTCACCAGCGCGCCGCCGGAGTTGCCCGGATTGATGCTGGCATCGGTCTGGATGAAGTTCTGGAAGCCGACGCCGGGCACGTTGCTCCGCCCGACCGCGGACACGATGCCCGAGGTCACCGTCTGGCCGACGCCGAAGGGGTTGCCGACCGCGACCACGAAGTCGCCCACCTGCAGTGCGCCGCTGTCGGCGAGCTGGATCGCCTGCAGCGGCTGGCCGTCGCCCGGCACCGGGATGCGCATCAGCGCGACGTCGGTGTCGGCGTCGGAGCCGACGAACTCCGCGGTCAGGGTGCGGCCGTCGCTGAGGGTCACCGACACCTCGTCGGCGCCCTCGATGACGTGGTGGTTGGTCAGCACGTAGCCGCGCGCGGCGTCGACGATCACGCCCGAGCCGAGCGATTCGTTGATGCGCTCGTCGGGGACGTTGGGAAACATCCGGCGGAAGAACGGGTCGTTGGCGAAGGGATTGTTGATGCGCACGCGCTGCCGGGAGTGCACGCTGACCACGGCCGGCGTGACCCGGCGCAGCATCGGCGCGAGCGAGGGCATGGCCTGGCCGTCGACGACGCCCGGCAGGGTCGAGGCCATCGGCACGGCGGCCACGACGGGCTCGGCACGCGCCGGCGCATCCAGGCTGTCGCGGATGAGGGTCGCGGCGAAGCCGCCGAACGCGGCGGCGGCAACCAGGGCGAGGAGTGTGGTGCGGGAGGGAGCGCGCATGTACGTCTGTTATCCGGTGTTCGCGGTGGCAGAAACGTGAAGCCGCCCGCGCACGGGTCGCAGCCGCAGGCCCGGCGAACCCGGCGCGATGCCGCTGGCAGCGGAGTGGCGGCACGTGTCGAGCCCGCATCGTACCGCTGAAAACTGAATTGGCATTTACCGGCGACGGCGGCCGGACGTGGATCCGGCCGCCGGGTGACGCAGGCCCGCGCTAGAGGCGGTGCGCGGGCGCCGACCCCGGGTTCCCGACCACGGTGCTTCCTGCGGCCCGCGGCGCAAGCGCGAGGACGGCGGCAACGGATCCCCCCGGCGCGCTTCCGCCGGGGTCGGGGGACGGTCGCACCCGCGGCCTGCGGGTACTCCGGATCCACCCTAGGCGGGGGCCAAACCGCCGGCCGGCACTTCGGACGCATCGCGTCGGGCGCATCATCGCGGCGGTTGACTTGGCCTCCACCCGGGCGTAGCGTCACCGTTCCGCTTGCCACTACATCTTGGGGTTGGCATAGTGAAGTCCACCCAAGTAGTGGGGTTTGGCCATTCAACCCATCCGCTGCGGCGGAAAGGTGCTGGCGCATGCAGAACGTGACAGGGGACACAAGGGACATCAGATGAACCACGCTGCGCGAAAGCGCGCGGCGTGGCTTCGCCATCGGCGCCCCCGTCCACCGGGACGTGCCGGGCACGACAGACCACGACAGCCGGTTCGCGCGCGACCGGCCAGGATCAAGGAGATGGAAGCAGCATGAGCACGGTTCGCCTGGAGGCTGTGAAGAACACGATGGCTGGCACCGACCAGGACATCCCGATGCAGCCGGCTTCGGTCGACATCTGGGACAAGAAGTACCGCCTGAAGACCAAGCAGGGCGAGGCGCTGGACGTCGACATCGACGGCACCTGCCAGCGCGTCGCGCGCGCGCTGTCCGAGGCCGAGGACACCCCCGAGAAGCGGAAGTACTGGAACGAGCGCTTCCTGTGGGCGCTGCGCCGCGGCGCGATCCCCGCCGGCCGCATCACCTCCAATGCCGGCGCGCTCGAGCACAAGCCGGCCACCAGCACGATCAACTGCACCGTGTCGGGCACCATCGTCGACTCGATGGACGGCATCCTGGAGAAGGTCCACGAGGCCGGGCTGACGCTGAAGGCCGGCTGCGGCATCGGCTACGAGTTCTCGACGCTGCGCCCGCGCGGCGCGTTCGTGGCCGGCGCCGGCGCCTACACCTCGGGCCCGATGTCCTTCATGGATATCTACGACAAGATGTGCTTCACGGTGTCGTCGGCCGGTGGCCGCCGCGGCGCGCAGATGGGCACCTTCGACGTCAGCCACCCCGACGTGCGCGACTTCATCCGCGCCAAGCGCGAGGACGGGCGCCTGCGCCAGTTCAACCTCTCGCTGCTGGTGACCGACGGCTTCATCGAGGCGGTCAAGGCCGACGCGGAGTGGCCGCTGGTGTTCCCGGTCAGCGCCAAGGAGCAGGGCGACGTCGACCTGGCCGACGCCGCGAGCGTCGTCTGGCGCGAGTGGCCGCAGCACGAAGGCTACATCGTGCGCGACGACGGCCTGGTGGCCTGCAAGGTCTACGGCAAGGTCAAGGCCCGGCACCTCTGGGACATGATCATGGTCTCGACGTACGACTACGCCGAGCCCGGCTTCATCCTCATCGACCGCGTCAACGAGATGAACAACAACTGGTGGTGCGAGAACATCCGCGCCACCAATCCCTGCGGCGAGCAGCCGCTGCCGGCCTACGGCGCCTGCCTGCTGGGCTCGGTCAACCTGACCAGGTTCGTGCGCGACCCCTTCACCGACCAGGCGAGGTTCGACTGGGAGGAATACAAGGAGGTCGTGCGCGTGTTCACCCGCATGCTCGACAACGTGGTCGAGGTCAACGGCCTGCCGCTGCCGCAGCAGCGCGAGGAGATCATGCGCAAGCGCCGCCACGGCATGGGCTTCCTGGGCCTGGGCTCCACGGTGACGATGCTGAAGATGAAGTACGGCTCGAAGGAGAGCTGCGACTTCACCGAGCGCGTGGCCCGCGAGATGGCCGTGGCCGGCTGGGAAACCGGCCTGTCGCTGGCACAGGAGAAGGGCCCGGCGCCGATCATGGAGGAGCGCTTCGCGGTGACCGCCGAGATGCTGCGCAAGCGTCCGGAGATGGCGAAGGACGGCTGGAAGGTCGGCCAGGAGATCCCCGGCAAGGTGCTGCACGCGCGCTACAGCCGCTACATGCAGCAGGTCGCCGGCGTGGCCCCGGAGCTCGTGGAACAGCTCGCCGAGCACGGCGCGCGCTTCACCCACCACAGCTCGATCGCGCCCACCGGCACGATCAGCCTGTCGCTGGCCAACAACGCATCCAACGGCATCGAGCCCTCGTTCGCGCACCACTACAGCCGCAACGTGATCCGCGAGGGCAAGAAGTCGAAGGAGAAGGTGGACGTGTTCTCGTTCGAGCTGCTGGCCTACCGCCACCTGGTCAATGCGGCGGCGATGCCGTTCAGCGAGGACCCGGCGGCGCAGCTGCCCGACTACTTCATCAGCGCCGACGACATCAGCCCTAAGGAGCACGTCGACGTCCAGGCCGCGGCGCAGAAGTGGGTCGACTCGTCGATCTCCAAGACCGCCAACGTCCCGACCGACTATCCGTACGAGGACTTCAAGGACATCTACCTCTACGCCCACGCGCAGGGGCTGAAGGGCTGCACCACCTTCCGCTTCAACCCGGCCGCCTTCCAGGGCGTGCTGGTGAAGGACTCCGACCTCGCCAACACCACCTACCGCTTCGAGCTCGAGGACGGCAGCACGGTGGAGGTGAAGGGTAACGAGGAGATCGAGTACGACGGCGAGACCCACACTGCCGCCAACCTCTTCGACGCGCTGAAAGAGGGCTATTACGGCAAGTTCTGACCACCACGGCCGCGCGGCGGCGCACACGCTACATTCCGGCCTGCGGGCGCCCCGCCCGCGACCATGACGACGAGGCAAACACGATGAGCAACGGCAATGGGGTCGCAGCGACGCTCGGCAATGCCGCCGGGACCGTCGCCGACAAGGCGAAGGACGTCGGCAGCACGGTGGCCAGGCGCGCGTCCAAGGCGGTGGAGCAGGTGAAGCAGGCCGCGGGCAAGGCCGAGAAGGCCGTGGTGGAAGGCGCGGGCAAGGCGAAGAAGGCGGTCACCAAGCGGGCGTCGGTGGCGAAGAAGGCGGTGGGCAGCCGCGTGGCCGGTGCCAAGCAGTCGCTGGCGGCCACCAGCGCCAGTGCACGCGCCGAGGCCGCCGCGATCAAGCGGAAGAAGGCCGCGAAGAAGGTCGCCAGGAAAGCGGTGAAGAAGGCGGCGGCGAAGAAGGCCGTGGCGAAGAAGGCCACGCCTCCGAAGGCGGCGGCCAGGAAGGTGGCGGCGAAGAAGCCCGTCGCGAAGAAGGCGGCCACGAAGAAGGCGGTGGCCAGGAAGGCGCCGGCCAGGAAGGCCGCCGCGAAGAAGGCGCCCGCGCGCAAGGCCGCGGGCAGGTAAGACCCTCCGGGCTCCCCCGCGCCGCGGGGGAGCCGGCATCCCACGAAACAGCAGGAACACGCGTCATGGCCGTCAGGATCGAAAAGAAAATCACCGGGTACTCCGTCGCCACCGCCGAGGGCGACAAGGCCGCCGCGCAGGCCGGCGCCGCCGCCGCGCAAGGCGCCGGCCCCGAGCGCCCCAGCGCCGAAGTCATCCAGATGCACGAGCGCATCGAGCGCCCGGAGGTGCTGGTCGGCAGCACCTACAAGATCAAGTCGCCGCTGGTGGAGCACGCGATGTACGTGACCATCAACGACATCGTGCTCAACGCCGGCAGCGAGCACGAGCAGCGCCGCCCGTTCGAGATCTTCGTGAACTCGAAGTCGATGGAGCACTTCCAGTGGATCGTCGCGCTCACGCGCATCATGTCGGCAGTGTTCCGCAAGGGCGGCGACGTGACCTTCCTCGTCGAGGAGATGAAGGCCGTGTTCGATCCGCGCGGCGGCTACTTCAAGGCCGGCGGCGTGTACATGCCCTCGCTGGTGGCCGAGCTCGGCGCGATCGTCGAGGACCACCTGAAGTCGATCGGCATGATCCACGATCCGGAGATGAGCGCGGCGCAGCGCGCGCTGATCGACGAGAAGCGCCGCCAGTACGAGTCCCGCTCAAAAAAAAACAGTGACGCCGACGTCGCCGCGGCCGACGCCGGTCCCGTAGGCGGCCTGTTCGCCGACCAGGGCGCGGACCGCGCCGGCGAGGACGTCGCGGTCACCGGCGAAGGCACCAGCTTCCCGCCCTCGGCCACCATGTGCCACAAGTGCAGCACCAAGGCGGTGGTGGTGATGGACGGCTGCGCGACCTGCCTGAACTGCGGCTACTCGAAGTGCGGCTGAGCGGGCCGCTTCAGGCCGCCTGCGCACCGTACGCCTGCGCCGCGCGCACCAGGCGCTCCAGGCAGTCGAAGTAGCCGCGCAGGTAGCCGCCGCCGGCGCCGCCGGCATCGAGCACGAAGGGGTTCATCAGCGTGTGCCGCAGGACCACGATCCGGTCGTGGTCTTCGTCCCCCTCATCGAGCGCATCCGCCTCGAGGCCCAGCGCGGCGAGCACGCGCGCCGTGTCGGCTTCGCCCATGGCGTCCTTGCGCAGCGTGGTCATCGAGCCGAAGTACTCGCCGCGCTGCAGGGGCTGCGCGGGGTCGGCACGCAGCGCGTCGTGCAGCCCGCGCATGAAGCGGTTCATGCGGCCGACGTCGCGGTTGCCGCGCGGGTTCATGGCCAGGCAGACCAGGTTGCAGTCGGGCGCGAACGGCAGCATCGCGGTCGCCAGCGGCGCGATGCGTGCGATGAAGCCCGCCGCCTCGTCCATGAAGGCCTCCGTGGCGAGGATGCCCTGCGCCTGCAGCCGCCCGAAGTTCGCATGGTCCAGCGGCATCACCCGGTGGGTGACGTACACCGCCGCGGCGTTGGCACCGGGCTTGGAGCCCTCGGGGATGTAGCGGCCGAGCTGGCGATGGCGCTGGAAGAAGTCGGTGGCCGGCGCGCCGTCGAAGACGTAGTCGGCGTCCTCCGCCAGCAGTCCGATCGCGCGCTGGTCGCGGCACAGGAAGGCGCCCGAGCCATAGGGCAGGTAGCCCAGCTTGTGCGGATCGACGGTGACCGAATCCATGCGCGGGATCGCGGCGAAGGCCGCGTGCACCGCGGGCCGGGGGAAGGCGCGGAAATCCGCCGCCACGTCCGCGCGCGTGCGCAGGCGGCCGTCGGCGTCGCGGAACAGCGAGGCCAGGTAGCCGCCCCAGGCCGCGTCCAGGTGCAGCGAGAAGCCCAGCCCGCGTGCCTGCAGGCGGTCGCGCGCGTCGGCGAGGCCGTCCAGCGGGTCGATGGTGCCGAACTCGGTGCTGCCGAGTACGCCGACGGCCATCAGCACCGGCTGGCGCAGGCGCAGGCAGTCGTCGAGCGCCTCCTCCAGCGCGTCCACGTCCAGGCGCATGGCCTGTCCGGGGATGAGTTCCAGCTGTGCCCGCCCAAGGCCGAGCATCTTCATGCCCTTGCTCCAGGAGTAGTGCGCGGTGGCCGGGGCGAACACCAGCGGCGTGGACAGCTGGGGATGCCGCTCGAGGAAGCCGGCGAGCCCCAGCGTCTCCAGGCGCTGCGCGTCGACGCGACGCTGCCACGCGGCCCGCTCGCGGGGCGACAGCGCATCGCGCCAGGCGCACCAGTCCGCGAACAGCGCCGTGGCGGCGGCCGGGCCGGTGTTGAAGGCCTCCCAGTCGTCGCCGGGCACGCCGGGCAGCGGCACGCCGGCCGCGTGCAGCGCCACCGGGAAGGCCTTGAGCGCCATGGCTAGTCGCAGGCCCTGCAGGTTGGCGAGGGTCCCGCCCGAGGTCAGGTGGCCGAAGGCGCAGTCCGCGCGCGCCGGGTCCGCCGGCCAGCCCAGCATCGCCGCGAGCTGCAGCCCGGCCCTGAGTTCGAGGTCGATGGTGATCGGCGCGGCGTCGGCGCTGACGTTGTTCGGGTTGTAGGGCAGGGCGAGGATCTGCGCCGCCAGTCCCGGGATCAGCAGGTCGCTGACCATGTGGCCGAGGTAGCGCGGGCTGTGGAAGGGCACGCTGCGCTTGAGCGCCGCCGACAGCAGGTGCAGCTCGCGGCGCAGGCGTGATTCGAAGTCGACGAAGTCCGGGCGCCGGCTGGCGCCGGTGGGGATCGCCGGGAGGTCCTCCGGGTGCAGGTTGCGCCGCCAGTAGACATGGTCGCGCAGGAACTCGACGACCAGCGACTCGAGCAGCTGGTCGTTCTCGCCGTAGGGGCCGAGGAAACAGGGATACAGGGCTGGCTGGTTCATGGCGGCGGCCCACGGCGATGGCGGAAGCACGCAGCGTGGCGCGCCGGCGCGCCCGCCGCCTTGAGCGGGATCAAGCGCGGCGCAGGGCGCGCGGCCACCCGTCGGCGCGCAGCCTGCTCCCCGGCTAGAATCGGGGCCTCGGCGCAGGGGGCGCCCAAGGGGACACGTCATGGACCACATCACGCGCGCCTGCGCGGCGCTGGTGCTGCTGCTCGCGTTCGCATGGCCGGAGGCCGCGCTGGCCAGGAAGAACGCCGCGCCGGTGACCGCGGAGCTGGTCCGCTGGATCGCGCCCTGGCACGAAGGCGTGTCCCTGCGCTATGCGACCGAGGACTACGACGTCTCCGTCGGGCAGGACGGCAGCGAGCGTTCGCGCACCACCGCCATCGAGACCATCCGCATCACCGGCGTGCTCGACGACGGCTTCGTCCAGACCTGGTCCTTCGACGACAGCCGCTACGAGCAGCTGGAGGGAGGTGACGCCCAGGAGGCGCTGATGCAGCAGATCCTGGAGTCGCTGCCGGACATCGTCCTGGAGGTCGAGCTGGATGCGACCGGCAACTTCGCCGCCCTGCGGAACGTGGACCAGCTCGCCACGCAGCTCGGGCCCGCGATGCGCACCGCCTTCGGGACCATGCTGGAGGCGGGCGTGCAGGAGGCGGGTGGCTGGCCCGCGGGCGAGGATGGCGAGGCGGCGCGGGTGCGGGCACGCGAGGCCACCGAGGACATGGTCGCGCGGATGACCCGGCCCGATGTCCTCGGCACGCTGATGTCGCGCGATGCGCTGGAGTACAACGACCTGTTCGGCGCGGAGCTCCAGGCCGGCGTGCCCTACGAGGTCGACGTCGAGATCGACAGTCCGCTGGGTGCCGGCAAGGTGCCGGCGCAGGTGACCCTGCTCATGCAGGCCGGCGCGGCGGGATCGGACGAGGCCACGCTGGAGTGGACCACGCGCATGGACCGGGAGCGCGCGGCCGAGGTGGCCCTGGCGGCGGTCGAGCAGCTGTACGGAACGCAGGTGACCGGCGAGGACCGCGAGAAGGTCGTCGCCGACATGTCGATCGTCGACGTCGGCCGCGCCCGCTTCCGCCGCTCCACCGGCGTGCCCCTGATGCTGGAAACCCTGCGCACGGTGCGCGCGGCCGGGGAACAGCGGATCGAGCGCAGGCGGATGCGCCTGCTCGACGATGCGCACGGCCACGAGTGGCCCGACGACGCCCCGCCGCAGCCCGCCGGCTGACCGGCCGGGCGGGATGATGCATCGGCCTCCAATTCAGCTAGCATCTCGCCTGACAACAGGGGAGACCACACGATGAAGAACTGGACCGCGGGCCTGCTGGCCCCGCTGCTTGCACTCGCCGCCCTGCCGGCGGCCGCCGATCCGGGGCGGGGCGTGACCGGGCCCGAGGCCATGGCCGTGCTGGAAGGGATGGAGCTGTCGCCGGAGCTGCTCGAGGATTCGGTCGGCGACCCGATGATCCGCTTCCGCAGCCACGACCTGAACGCCTACCTCAACTTCTACGACTGCCACGAGGGCCGTTGCGGCTCGCTGCAGCTCGAGGTCGGCCTGGATCTGGAGAACGGCACTACGCTGCAGGTGGCCAACGTCTACAACAGCCGCTATCGCTATGGCCGGATGGTGCTGGACGACGAGATGGATCCGTTCCTGCACTACGACTTCGAAGTGCTGCACACCGACCACGCCGCGCAGATCCGCAGCCAGGTCGAGATCTTCGGCCAGCTGCTCGGCGACTTCACCAGCAGCGTCGGTTTCTGACGGGTCGTGGGGGGGGGGGGGGGCGGCCGGTGGCCCGCGGCCGCGGCCCACCGGGGTTCAGCTCCCGCGCAGCGCCGGGAACTGGCGGGTCGTGCGCACGCCGTCAGCCAGGCCCCAGCGGATCGCGATCCGTCGCAGGCGCGCGCGGGCGCTGTCCTCCAGGTGCGGCGGCGCCAGGCGCATCACCGCGTCGTGGCGCTCGGCCCAGGCGTTGGCATAGGAGAACAGGTCGCGGTGCTTGATCTGGAGGTCGGCCATGCCGGCTTCCAGCTCGGAGATCGCGAGTTCGAGCGCGGCGTGCCGGTCGTCGTGGGGTGCTGCAAGCGTCATCGTCTATCGGGCCATGGTGTCGCGATCTACTATGGCAGCCTTTCGCGATGGCGGGATGAAGGGCGCGCGACGTGACCGCCCGCCGCTCGCCCTTGCGTCGACGCCAGGAGTCGCCATGCGCCCCATCATGCTGTTGTTGCCGATGCTGCTCGCCGCCTGCGGGCCATCGCCCCAGGACACCCCTGCGCCCGCGGCGGCCGCGCCGCCGCCGCGTCTCGACTATCCCGGGAAGCTCGGCATCCCCGTGCGCCTGGACCTGCTGGCCACGGCAGACGGCGGCCGCGCGGTGGCGATCAGCCGGGGCTGGCGTGGCGACGTGGAGTTCGACGGCGGATCGAACGCGCGCTGCGCCATCGACCGCGGCGAAGCCGTGGAGCTCGAGCCCGGGAGCAGCCGCGAGGTGGAGCTGATCTGCGGCGCGGCCGTGCAGCTCCCCGACGACGGCCGCCGCGGGTTCCGGGTGCTCGAGGACGGGCGCGAGATCGCCGCCGGCGTCGTCCTGCCCTGATCAGCCGGCCGTGGGCGGCTTCGGCGTCAGCTTGAGCAGGCGGCCCGCCTTGCCATCCTCCAGCAGCCACAGCCCGCCCTCGGGCCCCTGTTCGACTTCGCGGATGCGCTGGCCCATGTCGAAGCGCTCGGCCTCGCGCGCCTGGCGGCCGTCGATTTCGACGCGCACCAGCGACTGCGACGACAGCCCGCCGATGAAGGCGTCGCCCTTCCACTGCGGGAACACGTCGCCGCCGTAGAACACCAGGCTCGACGGCGAGATCACCGGCGTCCAGTGCGCCGCGGGCGCGATGAACTCGGGGCGGGTGTCGTGGTCCGGGATCGGCGTGCCGTCGTAGTGGTCGCCGTTGGACACGATCGGATAGCCGTAGTTGCCGCCGCGCTCGACCAGGTTCAGCTCGTCGCCGCCCGCCGGCCCCATCTCCACGTCCCAGAGCTGCCCGCCCGCGTCGAAGGCGAGGCCGAGCACGTTGCGGTGCCCGAGCGACCAGACTTCGGCCGCGACCCCGCCATCTTCGGCGAAGGGGTTGCCCGCGGCCGGCCGGCCATCGTCCTCGAGGCGCAGGATCTTGCCCATGTTCGACGCCATGTCCTGGGCCGGGTCGAACTTCTGGCGTTCGCTGGAGCTCAGCCACAGCTTGCCCTCGCCATCGAAGGCGATGCGGTGGCCGTAGTGGCCGCGGCCCTCCACCTTCGGCACCTGGCGCCAGATGACCTCGAGGCCTTCGAGCCGCGGCTCGCCATCGTCGGTAGCCACCAGCTTCGCGCGCGCCAGCGCCGCGCCGCGGATGTCGCCCTCGCCGGCCTCGGCGTAGCTCAGGTACACGATGCCGTTGGTGGCGAAGTCCGGATGCGGCACGACGTCGCCGAATCCACCCTGGCCGCCGTAGTCGACATCCGGCACGCCGGCGACGTCGCGGCTGTTGCCGTTGGTGACGTCGACGAGCTTCAGCCGCCCCTTCTTTTCGGTGACCAGGAGGCGGCCGTCGGGCAGGAAGGACATCGCCCAGGGCTCATCGAACTTCGCGACGGACTCGACCCCGAACGGGCGCTGGCCCGTTGCGCCGGCGCAGGCGCCTGTGAAGACGGCGAATGCCACGGCGGCAACAAGGAGTTGCGGTTTCATCGCGTGCGCTCCGGAAGCATTGGAGCCGCAAGTATGGTGCAGGCCCCGTCCCCGCGCACGCGGTCCTAGCGGCTCGCGCGTCGCCAGTGGTTAACGCCATGTCGACGCGGGAATCGTGCAGCGGACGCGGTTAATGCGGGGCGCGGCAGGGTGTGTCCCGTGACCGGATCCACCGGTCGCACCCATCGATACCGGATGCCCCCGCATCCGCCTGAGGAGACCCCCCTGATGAAGAACGCACGCAAGCCGATCGCCGCCGTCCTCGCACTGGGTGCGGTGCTGGCCATGCCGCTGGCCCTGGCCCAGAGCGCCGTGACCCCCGAAGTCCGCGAGGCCCAGAAGGCCGCCGTCGAATCCGCCGCGGCGGCGCAGGCCACGCAGGACGCCGCGCAGCCGGCCCCCACCGCCGCCGATGTCCCGCCGGCAGGCCGCCAGCTGGGCTGGGACGATGTCGACGCGGATGGCAACGGCACCATCTCGCGCGAGGAGTCCGCGGCGCTGCCCGCGCTCGCGTCGGTGTTCGGAGATGCCGATGCCGACGGCGACGGCGAGCTGACGGCCGACGAGTACCGCGCCCACGCCGCCAAGGCCGGCGGCGAAGGCTGACCCCCGCCCCGCGCCGCACCTGTCCGGGCGGCGCCACGCGACATCGTTCCAGGGCGACGGCAGGGATGCCGTCGCTTCTTCATTCCGGGATAATCACGCGATGCCCAGCATCAGGATGGTCGGCTTCGACGCCGACGACACGCTCTGGCGCAGCCAGGACTGGTTCGACCAGGCGCAGCGCGACTTCGAAGCCATCATCGCCCGCTACGTCAACGGCGATGCGCGCACCAGCGAGCGGCTGTACGCGGTCGAGAAGGCGAACCTGGCCGTGTTCGGCTACGGCGTGAAGGGCATGGCGCTGTCGATGATCGAGTCCGCGATCGACATCACCGGCGGCCGCATCAGCGCTGCCGACGTGCATCGCATCGTGGCGCTGGCCAAGGACCTGCTGCGCCATCCGGTCGAACTGCTGCCGGGCGTGCGTGAAGCGGTGGAGGCGGTGGCGCGCGAGTTCCCGGTCGTGCTGATCACCAAGGGCGACCTGTTCCACCAGGAGGCCAAGGTCCGCGAGTCGGGGATGTCGTCGCTGTTCCGGCGCATCGAGATCGTCAGCGAGAAGGATGTGCCGACGTACCGCCGCCTGCTCGAGGAGTTCGGGATCGCGCCGGGCGAGTTCGTGATGGTCGGCAATTCGCTGCGCTCGGACATCGCGCCGGTGCTGGAACTGGGCGGCTGGGGCCTGCACCTGCCCTATCACCTGACCTGGGAGCACGAGCGCGAAGCCAGCCTGGCCGAAGGCGCCGCCGCGCGCATGCGCACGCTCGATTCCGCGGCCGGGCTTCCCGACGCGCTGCGGGCGATCCTCGCGGCCTGAACGGCCGTGCCCGTCGCGCAGTCCCGCACGGGCCGCCGGCAGCTGCGGCACAATCGGGGCATGCCGCATGTCCGCCTCTCCCTGCTCTTCCTGCTGCTCGCCGCCGTCGCCACCGGCTGCATGCGGCCGGACGAGGGCGCCCCGCCACCGCTCCAGCACGACGTCATGGATTCGGGCGTGGCCGAATGGCGCGGCCGACTGCCCTGTGCCGACTGCGAGGCCATCGACACGCGCCTGGTGCTGGAGCAGGCCGACGGCCACCGCAGCTACCGGCTGGTGGAGGTGTATGTTGCGGTCGACGGCAGCCAGAGCTTCGACGAGGCCGGTGAATGGCGCCTCGACGACCGCCTGCTCAGCCTCGAGGCCGGGACCGGCGGCCTGCGCCGCTACGCGCTGGTGCAGGGCGGCGCGCTGCAGGTGCGCGATCCGGGCGGACGCGTGTTCCCGGGGCGCGAGCACGACCTGCTGCTGCCGTCCGCCGGCCATCCCTGACGCGGAGACCGCATGACCCCGTTCCGACACTCCCTGCTGCTCGCCTGCCTGCTGGGGCTGCTGGCGCCCGCGGCCTTCGCGCAGGACGCGGCCGCGGCCTGGGCCCCCGCCACCGGGGACGCCGTGGTCGATGTCCGCCTGGCCGACATCAACCGCTATGCCGCGCGCTATCCCGAGGCCTTCATCGATGAGCTGGTGCGCTACTTCGACGCACCGCGCCCGCTGCTGCAGGACCTGCTGGGGCGCCAGGAGCGCAAGCCCGGCGACCTCTACTACGCCTGCGCGCTGGCCCGCGTCTCCGGACGTCCCTGCCGCGGTGTGATCGAGGCCTGGGCGACCGGGCACGCGGATGGCTGGCAGGGCATCGCCCGCGACCTCGGGGTCGCGCCCGGCGGTGCGCGCGCAAAGCGCCTGCGCGAGGGCGTGGCCGAAAGCTACCGCCGCTGGGGCCGGCCGCTTCCCGACGGCGGCTGAGCCGGCGGCGACGGCTTGACCTTCCAGCGATGGGAAGGTCTAGGCTGTGCCCATGGACAGACATCCCGGACCCGGTGCCCGCGATCCGCGCGCGCCGACCCTCGAGCTCGCCATCGACGGCATGACCTGCGCCTCCTGCGTCGCCCGCGTGGAGCGCGCGCTGCAGGCGGTGCCCGGCGTGTCCGCCGCGGCGGTGAACCTGGCGACCGAGCGCGCGACCGTGCGCGGCGCGGCGGACGCGGCGCTGCTGCTGGCCGCCGTCGACCGCGCCGGCTACGACGCCCGCGTCCTCGACGCCGCGGCGCCGCGCGACGACGACGCCGACTCCGCGCGGCACGAGGCGGCGCGCGCCGCGCTCCGCCGCGACCTGCTGCTGGCCGCGGCGCTGGCGCTGCCGGTGTTCGTGCTGGAGATGGGCGCACACCTGGTGCCGGCCATGCATCACTGGGTCGAGCACGGCCTCGGCCTGCAGCGCAGCTGGCTGATCCAGTTCGCACTGGCCACGGCGGTGCTGCTGGGGCCGGGCCGCCGCTTCTACGCCGCCGGCATCCCGGCCCTGCTGCGCCTGGCGCCGGACATGAACTCGCTGGTCGCGGTCGGCACCTTCGCGGCCTGGGGCTATTCGGTGGTCGCCACCTTCGCGCCGCGGCTGCTGCCGGCGGGCACGGCGAACGTCTATTACGAAGCGGCCGCGGTGATCGTCGTCCTGGTGCTGCTGGGGCGCTGGCTGGAAGCACGCGCGAAGGGCCGCACCTCCGAGGCGATCCAGCGCCTGGTCGGCCTGCAGCCGAAGACCGCGCGGGTGTCGCGCGACGGACGCAGCGTCGAGATCCCCATCGGCGAGGTGGTGCCCGGCGACCTCGTCGAGCTGCGCCCCGGCGAACGCGTGCCGGTCGACGGCGAGGTGGTCGAGGGCCGCAGCTTCGTCGACGAATCGATGGTCACCGGCGAGCCGGTGCCGGTGGAGAAGACCGAAGGCGCGTCGGTGGTGGGCGGCACGGTGAACCAGCAGGGCGCGCTGGTGCTGCGCGCGACCGCGGTCGGCGCGGACACGGTGCTGGCGCAGATCATCCGCCTGGTCGAACAGGCGCAGGGCTCCAAGCTGCCGATCCAGGCGCTGGTGGACCGGGTGACGCTGTGGTTCGTGCCGGCGGTGATGCTGGCGGCGCTGCTGACCTTCGTCGCCTGGATGCTGTTCGGCCCCGCGCCGGCGCTGGGGCTGGCGTTGGTGAACGCGGTCGCGGTGCTGATCATCGCCTGCCCCTGCGCGATGGGCCTGGCCACCCCGACCTCGATCATGGTCGGCACCGGCCGCGGCGCCGAGCTGGGCGTGCTGTTCCGCAAGGGCGAGGCGCTGCAGCTGCTGAAGGACGCCGCGGTGGTGGCGGTGGACAAGACCGGCACCCTGACCGAGGGCCGGCCGGCGCTGACCGACCTGGCGCTGGCCGAGGGCTTCGCGCGCGACGAGGTGCTGCGGCTGGTGGCCGCGGTGGAGGCGCGCTCCGAGCACCCGATCGCGCGCGCGATTGTCGCGGCGGCGGAAGATGCGGGCATCGCGGTGCCGGAGCCGGACGGCTTCCAGTCGGTCACCGGCATGGGCGTGCAGGCTGTCGTCGATGGCCATCGCGTCGAGGTCGGGGCCGACCGCTACATGCGTGCGCTCGGGCTGGACGTGGCCGGGTTCGCCGACGTGGCCGCGCGCCTGGGCGGCGAAGGCAAGTCGCCGCTGTATGCCGCGGTCGACGGGCACCTGGCGGCGATCATCGCGGTCGCCGACCCGGTGAAGCCCGACACGCCGGCGGCGATCGCCGCGCTGCACGCGCTCGGACTCAAGGTCGCGATGGTCACCGGCGACAACGCGCGCACCGCGCAGGCGATCGCCGACCGCCTCGGCATCGACGAGGTGGTCGCGGAAGTGCTGCCCGAAGGCAAGGTCGACGCGATGCGCCGGCTGAAGGCGGCGCACGGCCGCCTGGCCTTCGTTGGCGACGGCATCAACGACGCGCCGGCGCTGGCCGAGGCCGACGTCGGCCTGGCGATCGGCACCGGCACCGACGTCGCGATGGAGGCCGCCGACGTGGTGCTGATGTCGGGCAGCCTGCAGGGCGTGCCGAACGCGATCGCGCTGTCGAAGGCGACCATCGGCAACATCCGCCAGAACCTGTTCTGGGCCTTCGCCTACAACACCGCGCTGGTGCCGGTGGCCGCGGGCGTGCTGTATCCCGCGTATGGACTGCTGCTGTCGCCGATCCTGGCGGCGGGGGCGATGTCGCTGTCGAGCGTGTTCGTGCTCGGCAACGCGCTGCGGCTGCGGGGCTTCCGGCCCCCGATGGCGGCCTGACGGAGGAGGATCGACGCATGAACATCGGCGAAGCGGCCGCGGCCTCGGGCGTGTCGGCCAAGATGATCCGCTACTACGAAGGCGCCGGCCTGGTGCCGCCGGCCGGGCGCAGCGCCGCCGGCTACCGGCTGTATGGCGATGCCGACGTGCACCGGCTGCGCTTCATTCGCCGTGCCCGGGATCTCGGCTTCTCCGTGACCGAGATCGGCGAGCTGCTGGGACTGTGGAGCGACCGTTCGCGCCGCAGCGCCGACGTGAAGCGACTCGCGCAGGCGCACATCGCCGATCTCGAGGACCGGATTTCCCGGCTGCGGCAGATGGCCGACACCCTGCAGGCCCTGGCGGACTGCTGCGCGGGCGACCAGCGCCCGGACTGTCCGATCCTGGCCGGGCTGGAGCAGGGTGGCGAGGCGTCGGGCGCCACGTCGGGCCCGCGCTGCGGCTGAACGCCGCGGCAGGCCGGGGCCGCGGATCCCGCGGCGCGACCGTCGTGGATCGCTCAGTCCGCCCGCGGCGGGAACCCGGCCTCGGTCAGCGCGGCGGCGAGCTGTTCGCGCGTGGCGGTGGAGCCGACCTCGACCGTGCGGCTGGGCGGATCGGCCTCGACCGTCGCGTCGGGATCGACGGCCTGGATGGCGCGGGTGACGCCGCGGACGCAGCCGCCGCAGGTCATGTCTTCGAGATGGAATCGCATGGGGGTTCCTGTGGGGGACGGTGCGCCAGTCTGCGGCCTGCCACCGTGGGAAGGTCAAGCCGCGGACGCCGTCGTCCCGCGGCGGTGGCGTGTACCCTGTCGGCCCCCGCGCGGACCGGTCCGCGACGGCCCGCCGTGACGGCCACGATGACGACAGAGACCTTGAACCCGATGCCCCAGGGCGCCTCCCGGCGCGGCGGCGACGCGCGCTATCGCGCATCCGTGCGCCTGTCGGTCGCGCCGATGATGGACTGGACCGACAGCCACTGCCGCGTCTCCCATCGCCTGCTCGCGCCCAACGCGCGGCTGTACACCGAGATGGTCCACGCCAATGCGGTGGTCCTCGGCGACCGCGCCCGGCTGCTGGCGATGGACCCGGTCGAGCATCCGGTCGCGCTGCAGCTGGGCGGCAGCGAACCCGCGCTGCTGGCGCAGGCGGCACGGATCGGAGCCGACCACGGCTTCGACGAGATCAACCTCAACGTCGGCTGCCCGTCCGACCGCGTGCAGGCCGGGCGGTTCGGCGCCTGCCTGATGCGCGAACCGGCGCTGGTCGCCGACAGCGTGGCGGCGATGGCCGCGGCCTGCGACGTGCCGGTGACCGTGAAGTGCCGCCTGGGCGTCGACGACGACCACGAGTACGCGCGCTTCCTCGCCTTCGTCGACACCGTCGCCGCGGCCGGCTGCCGCGACTTCATCGTCCACGCCCGCAATGCCTGGCTGAAGGGCCTGTCGCCGAAGGAGAACCGAGAGGTGCCGCCGCTGCGCTACGACTGGGCGTATGCGCTCAAGCGCGAACGCCCGGCGCTGACCGTGGTGGTCAACGGCGGCATCGCCGACGCGGACGAGGCGAGCGCGCACCTGGACCACGTCGACGGCGCGATGCTCGGCCGCGCGGCCTACCACGATCCCTGGCTGCTGCATCGGCTGGACGCGGCCTGGTATGGCGGCGCGGTGTCCACGCGCGCCGACGTGCTGCGCGCGATGCGGCCCTACGTCGAGCGCCAGCTCGCCCGCGGCGCCCAGCTCAAGCACATCAGCCGCCACTGGCTGGGGCTGTTCCAGGGCGAGCGCGGCGGCCGCGCCTTCCGCCAGGTGCTGAGCGAGGGCGCCCACCGTCCGGGCGCCGACTGGTCGCTGGTGGAGCAGGCGATCGCGGTGACGGCTGCGCGGCCGTCCGAGGCCGCATCGACCCCGGTGCAGTCGCCCCGCTGACGCGTGCTGCGCTGCTGCGGCGCCGGGATCCATTGAGCCCGATGCAGGCGCGATGGCCCGCAACATGAACAGGGCAGGACCGCGTCCGGAAAAGTTAAGGGGTAATTCACCGCCTGCTTCGGAGAATCGTCCCACCTACTCGGACGAGCGCCTGCCGGGTCCCGTAACTTTCTGTATTCTTTCGGAAATGCCGTCCATGACCGTCCGCCCCTTGCTGTCGCTGCTGTGCCTGCTCGCCGCGGTCGCGCTATCGGCGGCGCATGCCGATGACGGACAGCGGTCCTCGCGCAGGGGCGACGCGCAGCCGCCCCGCAGCGAACTGGCCATCCCGGGCAGGCCGGCGGCGTCGCAGCGCAGCGCGCGTCGCGATGCCCTGTCGGACTCGGTCCGCCGCGTGCAGAGCCGTACCGGCGGCCAGGTGCTGAGCGCGGAGCGCGTTCCCTACGACGGCCGCAACATCAACCGGGTGAAGGTGGTCGACGAGCGCGGCCGCGTCCGCGTGTACATGGACGACCCCGATGCCCGCCCGCGCCGCGCGTCCCGCCCTACACGCGGCGACGACGACTGAATGCGCACCCTGACGCCACCTTTCGCCGCCGCGGCCGCGCCGCGACGGTCTACCGGAGACATCGATGCGCATCCTGCTTGTTGAAGACGAAGCGCCCCTGCGCGAGACCCTCGCCGCACGGCTGAAGCGCGAGGGCTACGCCGTCGACGCCGCCCAGGACGGCGAGGAAGGCCTGTACATGGGTCGCGAGGTCCCGTTCGACGTCGGCATCATCGACCTCGGCCTGCCGAAGATGTCGGGCATGGAGCTGATCAAGGCCCTGCGTGACGAAGGCAAGCAGTTCCCCGTGCTGATCCTGACCGCGCGCTCGAGCTGGCAGGACAAGGTCGACGGCCTCAAGCAGGGCGCCGACGACTACCTGGTCAAGCCCTTCCACGTCGAGGAGCTGCTGGCACGCATCAACGCGCTGGTGCGCCGCGCCGCGGGCTGGAGCAAGCCGACGCTCGAGTGCGGCGCGGTGGTGCTCGATCTTGCCGCGCAGACGGTCAGCGTCGACGGCCAGAACGTCGACCTGACCAGCTACGAGTACAAGGTGCTGGAGTACCTGATGATGCACGCCGGCGAACTGGTCTCGAAGGCCGACCTGACCGAACACATCTACCAGCAGGACTTCGACCGCGATTCCAACGTGCTCGAGGTCTTCATCGGTCGCCTGCGCAAGAAGCTCGACCCGGAAGGCACGCTGAAGCCGATCGAGACCGTGCGCGGCCGCGGCTACCGCTTCGCGATCCCGCGCAGCAACGAAGGCTGACAGCGACGGGACGCCGGGGCGTCCGCGGCAGAGTGGAGGCGGCGTGGGGCAGGCGCGCAAGGATCGGAGACTGGCCTGGCGGCCGCGTTCGCTGCAGGCGCGCCAGCTGCTCGCGGCGAGCCTGGGCCTGCTCGCGTTCCTGGCGGCCGCCGGCTATGCGCTCGACCGCGCCTTCGTCGACGTCGCCAGCGAACTGCAGCGCGACCGCCTGCGCAGCTACGCCACCTCCTACGCCCGCGACATCGAGTTCGACCGCGCCGGCAACCTGATCCCGCCCTACACCCAGCCCGATGAGCGCTTCGAGCGCCCGGGCAGCGGCCTGTACGCGGTGGTCGTGCTGCCCAACGGCACCTGGTCGTCGGAGTCCACCAGTGGCCCCCGGCTTCCCGACGCGGAGCTGCTGGAAGGCGGCGTGGAGAAGTTCGAGGGTCCGCTGCCGATGACCCGCGCCGACGGCAGCGACGGCGAGGTGCTGCGCTACGGCAAGGGCTTCATCTGGGATCTGGAGCAGCGCCCCGAAGCCGAATTCCCGTACACGATCCACATCATGGAAGACGCCGGGCTGCTGCCGCAGCAGGTGCGCGTGTTCCGCGCCGCGCTGTGGGGCTACCTCGGCATCGCCGGCCTGGTCCTGCTGCTGCTGCAGGCGCTGGTGCTGCGCTGGAGCCTGCTGCCGCTGCGCCGCGTGGTGGCTGAGCTCAACCGCGTGCAGCGTGGCCAGGCGGACCGCATGAGCGAGCTGCACCCGCGTGAACTCGAGCCGCTGACCGAGAGCATCAACGCCCTGATCGAGAGCGAGCGCCAGAACCTCGAGCACCAGCGCAACACCATGGGCGACCTCGCGCACAGCCTGAAGACGCCGCTGGCGGTGCTGCGCACGCGCCTGGACGGCGATGCCAGCGAGGCCGAGCTGCGCGCCGAGGTGGCCGACCAGGTGCAGCGCATGAACGAGCTGGTGAGCTACCAGCTCAGCCGCGGCGCGTCCGGCGGGCACCAGCTGTTCGCGGCGCCGGTGGAAATCGAGCCCTATGCCGAGGCGATCGTGCGTGGGCTGGAGAAGATCTACGCCGCCAAGGGCGTGGTCTGCGAATTCGAGATCGATCCGGCCGCGCGCTTCCATGGCGAACCGGGCGACCTCCAGGAACTGCTGGGCAACCTGCTCGAAAACGGCTTCAAGTGGGCGCGCTCGCGGGTGCTGCTGACGGTGGAGCCTGGCGCGAGCGCGCCGCGCCGGCGGCCCGGCCTGCTGCTTGCGGTGGACGACGACGGCCCGGGGATCCCGCCGGAGCGCATCGCGCACGTGCTGCAGCGCGGCGTGCGCGGCGACGAGCGCGTGCAGGGCCACGGCATCGGCCTGTCGATCGTGCAGGACATCGTGCGCAGCTACCGCGGCGAGCTGGACGTCTCGGCCTCGCCCGAACTCGGCGGCGCGCGCTTCCTGGTGCGGCTGCCGCCCGGCCTCTGAGCGCGCTCAGGCGCGTGCGAAGGGCGAGGGGCCGTACAGGCGCAGCAGGTGCTCGGCGACCGTCGGCAGCTCGCGCGCGAGCCGCGCCGGGTCGCTGAAGTGGTACTCGCTGCAAACCGCGAAGAATTCCTCGGGTGCTTCGGCCGCATACGGATCGATGCGCGTGTGCAGGCCGCGGTCGACGCGGTCGACGAAGCCGTCGTAGGCCTGCTGGAAGTCGCGCGCCCACTCACGCTGCCACGCGCGCGGCAGCGGTGGCGTGCCGTCCAGCACGCCGTCGAGCGCGTCGAGCTTGTGCACCATCTCGTGCACCGCCACGCAGCAGCCGTCGCGCGGGCTGGCGAGGTCGGCGGTGACGTCGGCCCAGGACAGCACCAGCGGGCCGTGCTCCCAGGCTTCGCCTGCGAGGTCGTCCTCCCACTCGTGCATCACGCCCGCGGCGTCGACGTGGCTGCGGTCGACCCGGAACGCGTCCGGATAGACCAGCAGCTCGGACCAGCCGTGCAGGCCTTCGGCGCCGAACTCCAGCAGGGGCAGGCAGCACAGGGCGGCGAGCGTGGTGCGGTCGGCGTCGTCGAGCGCGAGCCCGCCGATGGGGGTGATCGCCTTGTCGCGCAGGAAGCGCGCGGCGAGCTTCCGCAGTCGCTGCGCGCGCGCGTCGTCGAGGGCGGCGATCCAGGGCACGGTGGCAAGCACCTGCTGCCAGGAGGACGGGTCGATGTCGGCGGGCGGGCGCCGGAACAGGCGCCTGATCACGCCGTCGCCTAGCGGAACATCCCCGGCAGGAAGCTGTGCCAGCGCGGCGGGCGCGAGGCATCGGCATCGGCGCCGGTGCCGCGGGGAATCGCGGGCTTGTCGGACTCGGGGCGCCTGGCGGCGCGGACCGGGTCCACGTCGGGGCCGACGCTGGAGGCGTAGTCGGTCGAGCAGGCGGAGCCGTCGCCGCCCGGCCCGGCCATGCGCGCCTCGCGGGCCTCCGCGGGGAGGGCCAGGGACAGCAGCGTCAGGACGAGGAGGGCGCGGATGGACATGACGGGGGCCTGTGCGGTGACCGGGTCAACCTCCGGATCATACATGGATGCGGGGTGGCGCAACCGGCATGGCCGGGCGGGATGTGATAATCCGCGCATGTCCAGGCACGACGACGGAACCGCGGCCCGCGAGGGCGATCTGGCGGAAAAGACGCTGCTGCTGCGCCTCGCGCGCGGCACGGTGTCGGGCGACGTGCTCGCGCGCGAGGCCGGCCTGACCCGCGCGGCGATGTGGAAGCGGATCGAGGCCCTGCGCGCGGCCGGCATCGCCATCGGTGCCCGGCCGGGGCGCGGCTATTCCCTGGAGGCATCCGTGGACCTGCTCGACGCCGACCAGGTCGGGACGCTGCTCCCGGAGGACGTGCGCGCCGAGGTGCAGGGCCCGGAAGTGGCCTGGACGATCGATTCGACCAACAGCGAACTGCTGCGGCGCCGGGTCCCCGTGGCCGGCGTCACGGTGCTGCTGGCCGAGCGCCAGCTGGGTGGCCGCGGGCGGCTGGGCCGGGACTGGGCGTCGCCGCTTGCCGCCAATCTCTACCTGTCGCTGGCGCGTGCCTTCGACGGCGGCCTGGCGAGGCTCGGTGGACTCGGCCTGGTGGCCGGCGTGGCGGCGGCCGAGGCGCTGCACGGGCTGGGCTACGGCGCCGTCCGGTTGAAGTGGCCCAACGACCTGGTGCTGATCGACCGCGCGACGGGTGGCCTGCGCAAGCTCGGCGGCCTGCTCGTCGAGGGCGGGGGCGAGCATGCTGGGCCGGTGCGCGCGGTCGTGGGGCTTGGCCTCAACGTGCGCATGCCGGCGGCCGTCGCGGCCACGATCGACCAGCCCTGGTGCGACCTGGCCGGGCTGCCGCATCCGGCACCGCCGACGCGCAGCGCACTCGCGGCCGCGATGATCGCCAGCCTGGTGCCGGCGCTGTCGCGCTTCGACCGCGAGGGCCTGGCGCCGTTCCTGCCGCGGCATGCCGCGCTGGACGCGCTCGCCGGCCGCGACGTCGAGGTGCGTGCGGGCAGCGTGGTGCACAGGGGCAGGGCGCTGGGCCTGGCGGCCGACGGCGCGCTGCGCGTGGACGTGGACGGCGTCGAGCGCCACTTCCACGCCGGGGAGGCCAGCCTGCGGGCGGCGGCATGAGCGACTGGGCCTTCGACCTCGGCAACACGCGCCTCAAGCTGGCGCCGCTGCGCCAGGGCAGCGCGGGCGAGGTGGCGGCCTTCCCGCACGGGGAGCATGCGCTGGGTGCCGGCTGGATGGCGGCCCTGCCGCCGCGGATCGACGTGGCCTGGGTGGCCAGCGTGGGCCCGGCGGCCCTGCGCGCGGCGCTGCTGCAGGTGCTGGTGCCGCGCGCGGCGCGCGTGGTCGAGGTGCGCGTGGCGCGGGAGATGGGCGGCGTCCGGATCGGCTACGACGACCCCGTGCGACTGGGCGTGGACCGCGCGCTGGCGATGATCGGCGCCCGCGCGCAGGTGGCGGGCTGGCTGCTGGTGGTCGGCGTCGGCACCGCGCTCACGATCGACCTGGTGGACGCCGACGGCGTGCATCTCGGCGGCTGCATCGCCCCCTCGCCGACGCTGATGCGCGAAGCGCTGCACGCGCGCGCGCCGCAGCTGCCGCTGGAGGGCGGGGCCGTCGTGCACTTCGGCACCGGCACCGAGGATGCACTGGCCGCGGGCTGCGCGGGTGCGGCGCTGGGCCTGGTCGAGCGCAGCCGCGATGCGGCGGCGCGGCTGGCGGGTACGCCGCCGGCCATCGTCGTGCACGGCGGTGGCGCGGACCTGCTGCTCGCAGGTCTGCCGGGCGTGCTGCACCGGCCCTCGCTGGTGATGGACGGACTGGCGCGGCTGGCCCGCCAGCCCGCGGGCGCGGGCTAGAATCCGGGGATGCCCGCGCGCGCCCTGCTCGTCCTACTCGTGATGCTCAACTTCGGCGTGGCCACCTGGTGGCTGCTGCGTCCGGGGCCGCTGCCGCCGACGCCGTGGATCCAGCCCGAGGGCGTGCAGCCGCTGCGGCTGCTCGGCGAAGCCGACGATGGTGCGGATCGCGCGGCTGCGGGACAGGCCCCGGAGATCGCGGGCAACCCGGACGTGGCCGCGGGCCCTGGCGCCGAGGGCGCGGACCCTGCGGAGGCGGCGGTGCCGCAGCCGGTCGCCGAACCGGCCCCGGCGGCTGCCGCGAGCGCAACCGGGGTTCCCGGGGTGGATGCGGTCTCGGTGGCCGTGGCCCCGGCACCGGCCTCGCCGCTGCGCTGCCTGAGCTTCGGACCCTACGCCGACGCCGCGTCGGTGGCCGCGGCGCGCGGCGCGCTGCAGCCGCTCGGCGCGACGCGCACGCGCGTGCGCGACGTGGTCGACGCGCCGCGTGGCTGGCGCGTGGCGATGGCGCCGCAGTCCGACCGGGCCGCCGCCGATGCGCTGGCGGTCAGGATCCGCGAGGCGGGCTTCGACGACCTGCTGGTGATCCCGTCCGGCGACGAAGCCAACGCGATCGCGCTGGGACGCTATGGCAGCGAACCCGCCGCGCGCCGCCGCGAGGCCGCGCTGCGTGGCGCCGGCTTCCCCGCGCAGGCGCAGCCGCTGGGCGAGGCCTCGACGCGCCACTGGCTCGACTTCGCCGCCGGTCCGACGTTCGATGCCGCGGCCGCGCGCACGACCGCCGGCGCCGCCGAAGCGCGGGAGATCGACTGCGCGGACGTGGTCGCGGTCGCGTCGCGCTAGAATGCCGCGCGCCTTCGTGGCGCACGTGCCGGCATAGCTCAGCTGGTAGAGCAACCGCCTTGTAAGCGGTAGGTCGTCCGTTCGATCCGGACTGTCGGCACCATCCCGCCCGTATCCGCTGGAGCCCGCATGTCGCTGAAGCCGAAGCCCGTGACCGTCTTTGGAGTCCCGACCGACGTCGGTGCCGGCACGCGGGGGGCGTCGATGGGGCCCGAGGCGTTGCGTGTCGCCGGCCTGGTGGAGGCGCTGGCCTCGCGTGGCGTCGAGGTCGCCGATCGCGGCGACGTGGCCGGCCCGCGCAATCCCTGGATGCCGCCGGTCGAAGGCTATCGCCACCTCGACGAGGTCGTGGCCTGGAACCGCGCGGTGATGGAGATGTCCGCCGCCGAACTCGCGGCCGGCCGCATGCCGGTGATGCTCGGCGGCGACCACTGCCTCGCGATGGGCTCGATCACCGCGGTCGCGCGCCACTGCCGCGCGCAGGGCAAGCGCCTGCGCGTGCTCTGGCTCGATGCCCATGCCGACTTCAACACCTCCGCGATCACGCCGTCCGGCAACGTCCACGGCATGCCGGTGGCCTGCCTCTGCGGCCTCGGTCCGGACGCGCTGGTCAACCTGGGCGGGCAGGGCCCGATGATCTCGCCGGCCGACGTCCGCCAGATCGGCATCCGTTCGGTGGATCCCGAGGAGAAGCGCCTGGTGCGCGAGCACGGCCTCGACATCTACGACATGCGCTACATCGACGAGGTCGGCATGAAGCAGGTGATGGAGGAGGCGCTGGCCGGCATCGACGCCGATACCCACCTGCACGTCAGCTTCGACGTCGACGTGCTCGACCCGTCGATCGCGCCCGGGACCGGCACCCGCGTGCCGGGCGGCCTCGACTACCGCGAGGCGCAGCTGATGATGGAGATGATCGCCGACGCGGGCGGCGCCGACTCGCTCGACGTGGTCGAGGTCAACCCGGCGCTGGACAAGCGCAACCGAACCGCGCGCCTGGCGGTGGACCTGGTGGAAAGCCTGTTCGGCAAATCGACGCTGATGCGCGACTGACCGGGGACATGAACGCACGGCCCGCCGCGGGCCGGCGCAATGGCCCGCGTCAACGTGGAATTCACCTCGTGCTGCGTTTCATGTCCCTGACCGGGGCGGTGGCCGCCTGCGGCACCCTGCACAGAAGGAGAGTCCCATGAAGCGTATTGCGATCCTGATGATGGTTTCGATGTTCTCGATCGGCATGCTGACCGCGTGCAACACCGTGGCCGGCGCCGGCAAGGACGTGCAGAAGGTCGGCGAGAAGGTCGAGGACGCGGCCGACGACACCGGTGCGACCGATCCGCGCTGAACGCACGTTGGCAAGGTGAAGGTCCGCGCAACGGAACCTTGACCTCGCGATGATGCGGTCTTCGGCATTGTGGGGGCGTTCCGCGGAAGCGGTACGTCCCCCACAGAAGATCGAGGAGCAGCGCATGAACAAGGACATCATTTCGGGCAAGTGGAGCCAGCTGAAGGGCAAGGCCCAGGCACGCTGGGGCGACCTGACCGATGACGTCTTCGACGTCGCCGAGGGCAACGGCGAATACCTGGCCGGCAAGCTGCAGGAGCAGTACGGCTGGGAGCGTGATCGCGCCGAGCGCGAGGTCCGCGACTTCGAGAAGGACCTGGGCTGATCCATCGCCTGCGTCACCCCGAGGGCCGGCACATGCCGGCCCTTTCTCGTTGGGCGGTCGTTGCCCAAAGCCGCCGCGGAGCCGGGGAGCAGCGCGGAGCGCGGGATAGAATGGGCCATCTCCCGCGTCCGTGTCCGCATCCATGAGCCTCCGCGTCCTTACCGGCATCAAGCCCACCGGCGTTCCCCATCTCGGCAACTACGTCGGCGCGATCCGCCCGGCGGTGGCTGCGAGCCGGGCCCAGGGCGTCGAAAGCTTCTTCTTCCTCGCCGACTACCACGCGCTGATCAGCACCCAGGACCCGCTGCGCGTGCAGCGCTCGACCCTGGAGATCGCGGCCAGCTGGCTGGCCTGCGGGCTGGATCCGGAGCGGGTGGCCTTCTACCGCCAGTCCGACGTCCCCGAGACCACCGAGCTGACCTGGCTGCTGACCTGCGTCGCCGGCAAGGGCCTGCTCAACCGCGCGCATGCGTACAAGGCCGCGGTCGACCGCAATCGCGCCGAGGGCGACGACGACGATGCCGGCGTGACCGCGGGCCTGTACATGTATCCGGTGCTGATGGCCGCCGACATCCTGCTGTTCAACGCTCACCGGGTGCCGGTGGGCCGCGACCAGGTGCAGCACATCGAGATGGCGCGCGACTTCGCGCAGCGCTTCAACCACCTGTACGGCGAGCACTTCACGCTGCCCGAAGCGGCGATTGAGGAGCAGGTCGCGACCCTGCCGGGCCTGGACGGCCGCAAGATGTCGAAGAGCTACGACAACGTGATCCCGCTGTTCGCGCCGCGCGAGGAGCTGCGCCGGCTGGTGTTTTCCATCCTCACCGACTCGCGCCTGCCCGGGGAAGCCAAGGACACGGAAGGCTCGGCGCTGTTCCAGCTTTACCAGGCCTTTGCCGACGTCGATGAAACCGCGGCGATGCGCAGCGCCTACGCCGAAGGCATCGCCTGGGGCGAGGCGAAGGAGCGCGTGTTCGAGCGAATCGACGCCGAGCTGGCGCCGCTGCGCGAGCGCTACCGCGAGCTGGCCGCGGATCCGGCCGCTATCGAACGCATGCTGCGCCATGGTGGCGAGCGGCTGCGCGACGAAGAGGCGCGGCCCTTCCTGGCGCAGCTGCGCTCCGCGGTAGGCCTGCGTGACCTGGCGACGGTGCGGGGCGAGGCTGATGCCGACGGCGGCACCGGCGCGGCAAAGCTGGCGCCGCCGCAGTTCAAGCAGTACCGCGAGGACGACGGTCGCTTCCACTTCAAGCTCGTCGACGGCGATGTGCTGCTGCTGCAGGGCGCAGGCTTCGAGTCCCCCCGCGAGGCCGGGCGCATCGTCGCCCTGCTCAAGTCCGGCGCGGCGGCGCCACGTGTGGACGCCAACGGCCGGGTCTGGCTGGACGATGCCGACGTCGGTGCGCTCGGCGAGGCCGTCGACGCCGATGCGCTGCTGGCCGCGCTGGAGCGCTTCGCCGGGGATGCGGCGTGAATCCTCTGGTCGAGACGAACCTCACGCTGATCCTGTTCCTCCCCTGGTTCCTGATCCTGTCCGCGCTGTTCTGGATCTGGCCGCGGCAGCCACGCGGGCTTGCGCGCAGGCTCTACGACCTGGCCGCGATCCTCGTGTCGCTGGCGCTGTTCGTGGCCAGCCTGTACTGGCTGCAGGACCTCGCCGACCCCGCGCACGGGCGCATGTGGCGCCACATCCTGGCCACGGCCGCCGGCTATGGCGTGTTCCTGGCGGCGATGCTGGTGGCGTTCGTGCTGCGCATGCTGCTGTTCCGCCGCCGCTGAGCGGAGCTTCGACCAAAGCGGCATCGGTGCGCGCCGCGCCGCCCGGTAGACTGCGGCGTGGTCCGCAGTGAAAGGGAACGGCGTGCACGCAGGCGACGGCATCATCCTCATCGACACCGGCTTCGGCGAACGGCCGGCGTTCTGTGCCGCTTACCTGCTGGTCGAGAACGGCCGCGCCGCCTTCATCGATTGCGGCACCCTGCACAGCGTGCCGGTCATGCTCGCGGCGCTCGATGCCGCCGGGCTGGCGCCGGACGCGGTCGACTGGCTCATCACCACCCACGTCCACCTCGACCATGCGGGCGGTGCGGGCGCGCTGCTGCGGGAGCTGCCCGCCGCGACGCTGGTGGTGCATCCGCGCGGCGCGCCGCATCTCGTCGATCCGGCGAAGCTGACCGCCAGCGCGCGCCAGGTCTATGGCGATGCCCTGTTCGAGCAGGCCTATGGCGGCCTGGTGCCGGCGCCGCTGGAGCGCGTGCTCGAAGCCGGGGACGGACAGGTGCTGGAGCTTGCCGGCCGGCCGCTGCTGCTCGCGCACACGCCCGGCCACGCCCTCCACCACCTTTCGGTGTGGGACGAGCGCACGCGGTCCTGGTTCACCGGCGACAGCTTCGGTATCTCCTACCGCGAGTTCGACGTCGGCGGCCGGCCGTTCGCGATCCCGACCACGTCGCCGGTGCAGTTCGATCCGCTGCAGATGAAGGATTCGATCAGGCGCCTGCTCGCGGCCGGCCCGGAGGTCTGCCATGTGACCCATTTCGGCGCCGTGCGCGACGTGCAGCGGGTCGGCTTGAGGCTGATCGAACAGGTCGATGCGATGGTCGCGCTGGCGCAGTTCCTGGACGAAGCCCCGGGGCGGCACGAGGCGCTGAAGCAGGCGCTGACGAAGCTCTACGTCGATCGCGCGCGCATCCACGGCGTGGTGGATCCGGAGCGCATGGTGCCTGCGCTGCTGGAGATGGACATCGAGCTCAACGCCCAGGGGCTGATCGCCTGGCTGGAGCGCGGGCGTCGCGCGGAGCGGCGGTCGCAGCTGTAGCTGCGACCAGCCGGTCAGTCCCACTGCTTCACATGCGGCCCGAAAGGCGCGCGCTGCTGGCGCACGACGCAGAAGCGGTGGCCGCTCGGCGCCTCCATCACCCACCAGGCGTGGACCTTTTCCACGCGCTTCGCACCGAGGCCTTCCAGGCGCGCGACCTCGGCCTCGACATCGTCGGTCTCGATGTCAAGGTGGATGCGGCTGTCGTGGCCGACCTTCTGCAGCAGGAGTGCCGGTTCGTCGTCCGCGGTCTGCAGGCGCGCATATTTCCCGTCGCCGTCCTCGTCGAGCGTGTCCACGCGCTTGCCCAGGGCGCGGCTCCAGAACTCCACGTGGGGGCCGAGGTCGTCGACGCGGCAGTCGAGGACGAAGCCGGTCAGGCGGCTGCGATGGGCCATGGCGGAGCTCGGGTGCGGGGGAGGCCCGATCCTCCGCTCCGGGAAGGGCGGCGGCAAGTCCCGCCGCGGTGGGTGCCGACGCGGCGGCGCGCCGGGCGCCGCCGTCGGCCGTCAGTTCGGCAGCGCCAGGTCGTCCAGGATTGCCTTGAGGAAGCGCGCGGCCTCGCCGCCGGTGGCGGCGCGATGGTCGAAGGTGAGCGAGATCGGCATGCGACGGTGCACTTCGATGCCGCCGATCACCGCCACCACGTCCTGGCTCAGCTTGCCGGCGCCGACGATGGCCACGCAGGGCGGGACCACGACGGGCGTGGCGTAGCGGCCGGCGAACATGCCGAAGTTCGACAGGCTGATGGTGTAGCCCGAGAGCTCGCTGGCGGGGATGCTGCGGTCCTCGACCTGGGCGCGCAGGCGCTGGATGCCGGCGCGCACGCCGGCGGCGTCGAGCACGTCGGCATTGCGCAGCGCCGGCACGAACAGGCCGTCGTCGGTGTCCACCGCGATGCCGATGTCGACGTGCGGGTGCATCGTGCGGGTCAGGCTGTCGCCGTCGAACCAGGCATTGAGCGCCGGCACCGCTTTCGCCGCGGCGCAGATGGCGCGGATCAGGCGCGCGGTGATGTCCTGCTTGCCGACCCAGGCGTGCAGGTCGGCGTCGTCGACCAGCGTGGTCGGCACTACCTTGCTGTGCGCGTCGGCCATGACGCGCGCCATGTTGCGGCGCACGCCCTTGAGCTGCTCCGGCTGGCCACTGGCGGTCACCGACGGCGGCTGGGTGCGCATCGGCTTGCCGGAGGCCGACAGCGCGGTGCGGTCGGCGGTGGCGCGGGCCGGGGCAGGTGCGGCCTGCGGTGCGGCGGCGGCCGGGGCCCGTGCGGCGGGCGCGGCGCTGCCAGCGCCCATCGCTGCGCTGCCTTCGGCGGCGGCGCGCTTCACGTCGGCCATGGTGACGGTGCCGTCCGTGCCCGTGCCGCGCACGCGGGTGATGTCGACCTTGAGCTTGCGCGCCTGCGCGCGCACGGCGGGCATGGCGCGCACGCCGCCCACGGCCACGGCCTGTTCGGTATGCACGGCGTCCGAAGACTGCATGGCGCCGACCACGGTGCCGCTGTCGGCGCGCTCGCCGCTGGCAGCGGCCTTCGGCGCCGGCTCGCCGCCGTCCTCGATCGCGCCGCCCTCGTCGGAGGCGACCACGCGGTCGTCCGGCGCCGGATCCTGGCTGCCCACGCCGTGGCCGCCACCGCCGTGGTGGTGGCCGGTGTCCTGGCCCTCGGCGCGCTGCGGCAGGCTCGGATCGATCTCGAACTCGGCCAGCATCGCGCCGGTGATCACCACGTCACCGGCGGCGCCGGCGAGCTTCAGCACCTTGCCCGAGACCGGGGAAGGCACTTCGACCACCGCCTTGGCGGTCTCCATCGACACCAGGTTCTCGTCCAGGCGCACGGTGTCGCCCACGTTCACGAACCACTCGACGATGGTCGCGTCGGGCAGGCCCTCACCGAGGTCGGGGAGGTGGAAGGTCTTCTTGTCGGCCATGGTGTCCTCGGGAATCCGGTGCTCCCTGCGGGAGCGGTTCATTCTGCCCGCTGGCCCGATGCGTGCATCTCCTGCCGGTGCCGCGGGCCTGCGATGTCGTTGTCACTGCGCCTGCCGCGTCCGGCAGCTGTCCCGTCGTGCGGGACGCCCTGCCTGCGCGGCGGGCCGGCGGAGCCGTTTGAAGCGGCCCCACCACGCCTTCCTCAGCCTGCCGCCACCGTCCGCTTCGCCGCGGCGACGATCTTCTCGACGCTCGGCAGGTACTTCATTTCAAGGCGGAAGAGCGGGATGTGGGTGTCGTAGCCGGTCACGCGCTCGACCGGCGCCAGCAGGTCGTACATGCATTCCTCGGCCAGGCGCGCGGCGATCTCGCCGCCGAAGCCGGCGGTCTTCGGCGCCTCGTGCACGATCACGCAGCGTCCGGTCTTCGCCACCGACTCGGCGATGGTGTCGAAGTCCAGTGGCGTCAGCGTGGCCACGTCGATGACCTCGGCGCTGATGCCGTCCTTCGCCAGCGCGTCGGCGGCTTCCAGCGTCTCCTTCACCTGCGCGCCCCAGGTCACGAGCGTCACGTCGGTGCCATCGCGCAGCACGAAGCACACGTCCAGCGGCAGCGCCTCGCCGTCGTCGGGCACGAGCTCCTTGTACTGGCGGTAGATGCGCTTGGGCTCCATGAAGATGACCGGGTCCGGCTCGCGGATCGCGGCCAGCAGCAGGCCGTAGGCGCGCGCCGGCGAAGAGGGCAGCACGACGCGCAGGCCGGGCACGTTGGTGAACAGCGCCTCGTTGGCCTCGCTGTGGTGCTCGGGCGCGCGGATGCCGCCGCCCCACGGCACGCGCAGCACCATCGGGCAGCTGAGCCGCCCGCGGGTGCGGTAGCGGAAGCGCGCGCCGTGGCAGATCACGTGGTCGAGCATGGGGTAGACGAAGCCGTCGAACTGCGCCTCGGCCACCGGCTTCATGCCCTGCGCGGCCATGCCGACGGTCAGGCCGGCGATGGTGGTTTCGTCCAGCGGGGTGTCGATCACGCGCTGGCTGCCGAACTCGGCGTGCAGGCCCGCGGTGGCACGGAACACGCCGCCGTTGACGCCCACGTCCTCGCCCAGCACCACGACCGAGTCGTCGGCGCGCATCTCGTAGGCCAGGGCCTGGGTGATCGCCTCGATCAGGGTGATGGCGGCCGGTGCCGCGTCCTTGGCCACGGCGCTCACGAACGCTTCTCCAGGGCGATGGCGGCCGCGCGCTGCGCGAGCAGGTCGGCCGGAGGATCGGCATAGAGGTAGTCGAACATGGCTTCCACGGGCTGCACCTTGCTCTCCAGGTAGGCGTTGATCTCGACGTCGACCATCTGGCCGCATTCCTCGATCCAGGCCTTCTCCTGCGCTTCGTCCCACACGCCCTGGGCGGTCAGCCACGTGCGCAGGCGGGTCATGGGGTCGCGGGTCCAGCCGTCCTTGACCTCGGCCTCGTCGCGGTAGCGGCGGGCGTCGTCGGCGGTGGTGTGGTCGTGCAGGCGATAGGTCATGAACTCGATGACGCTGCCACCGCCGCCCGAGCGCGCGCGCTCCATGGCGCGGCGCATGCCCTCGAGCACGGCGAAGAGATCATTTCCGTCCACCTGCAGGCAGTGCAGGCCGCCGGCCAGGCCCTTCTGCGCCAGGGTCTTGGCGCCGGTCTGCGCCTTGCGTGGCACCGAGATCGCCCAGCCGTTGTTGATGATGCACTGGATGAAGGGCAGGGCGTAGGCGCCGGCCGAGTTGATCGCGGCGTAGGTGTCGGTCTTGGACGAGCCGCCGTCGCCGCAGCAGGTCACGGCCACGCGGTCCTCGCCGCGCAGCTTGAACGCCAGCGCCGCGCCCGCGGCATGCAGGCACTGGGTCGCGATCGGCACGCACCAGGGGAAGTCGTGCTTCGGGCCGGAGAAGTCGTTGCCGCGTTCGTCGCCGCCCCAGTACATCAGCACGTCGCGCGGCTTGACGCCGCGCATGAACTGGGCGCCGTACTCGCGGTAGCTGGGCGCGAACACGTCCTCGGGGCGCATCGAGGCGCCGATGCCGACGTGGGTGGCCTCGTGGCCCAGGCAGGCGGCGTAGGTGCCGAGCTTGCCGGTGCGCTGCAGGGCGATGGCCTTGGCGTCGAAGGTGCGCACCAGCAGCATCTGCTTGAACAGCGGGAGGATGTCGGCGGCCGACGGGGCCTGCGGCGGCAGCTCGGCAACGAGCGTGCCGTCCGGGCCCAGGTACTGGAGGTATTCGATCTCGAAGGTCGCAGCAACGGTCATGCGTTTACATGCTCGGTCATCCACGGGAGCCGGCCATGATACCCGCAGCATGTTTTTCTTCCGTTGCGCGGTGCGGCAAGGCCTGGACCGGCGCCGTGGCCGGCGGGTGCGCTGCGGCACCCGCCTGGTCGGGGGCGGTCAGTCGCCGCGGACGGTGTGGATCCTGGCGCGCGCGGCGTTGTTGCCGGTGTCCGGATCGAGCACCATGGACTCCACCTCGACGCTGACGTCGTACTGCGGCGGGGTGAGCCGCCCGCCGGTCCCGGTCATGAACGAGAGGTGGCGGACGCCGCCCGCCTCGATCGTGCCCTCGAGGACGCAGACCGCGCGGAACGGGCTGGCGGAGCCGGTTTCGCATTCCAGCACGTCGTCGACCGCAACCAGGTTCTCGCGCACGCCGGCGGACAGCCGCACGACCACGTTGTCCACGGCCACCGGCCCGTCGTTGTGGACGCTGATCGCGTGCGTGCCCCAGGCACCGCGCACGATCCGCTCGCGAGCATCCAGCTCCACGCGGAGGTCGGCCTGCGCATCCACGACGATCGTCGCGCTGCCGCTGTCATTGCCCGGGGCGGGGTCCTCGGTCTGCGAGGTGGCCGCCGCGCTCAGGGTGATGGCGCTGCCGGCGGCCGTCGCCGGCGCGGTGGCGGTCACGGTGAACGTGGCCTCGCCGGCGTCGGGCAGGGTGTCGGCGATGCAGCTGGCCGTGGTTTCGCCGCCAGCCACCACCGGGCTGTCGCAGGTCCACCCGGTCGGCGCCGCGATGACCAGGTCCTCCAGTTCCGCGTCGGCGGCGAGGCCCAGGCCCGGGAAGGTGGCCGCGTCGGGGCCGGCGTTGCTGGCCGTGACCTCCCACACCATGCTGCCGGCCACCGCGACCACCGGCTGCGGCGCGGTCACCACGGCCGCCATGTCCGCGAACTGCACCGCCTGCAGGCGCAGCATCAGCACCGACGGATCGTGGTCGGACAGGCGCGCGGCGCTGTTGGCGTCATTGCGCGCGGTTTCCGGGAAGTCGGCGTTGAGGCGCGCGTGGCTGATCGTCCACGAGTTGATCTGCGAGCCCAGCGCCGCCTCGTTGAGCAGGATGTGGTCGAGCGACTGCGCGTTGTTCTCGAACACGAACGAGTAGCGCTCGGACGGATCCAGGAAGTAGGTCGCGTTGACCAGGTCAGGCTCGACCAGGTCGGCGCCGTCGCCATTGACCGCGGTGGTGTCGTCGGCCGACGGCATGCCGATGACGGTACCCATGACGTCGGCGTAGCCGTCGTTGAACTCGAAGGCGTTGAAGTCGCCGAGCACCACGAGTCCGCGCTCCGGGTCGGCCGCCTGCCTGTCCTGCAGCATGTCCGCGAGGAACTCTGCCTGCAGCTGGCGCTTCTGGCGCACGCGGTCGCCGCGGGTGCCGGTGCCGGCGGCGTCTTCGCTCTCGACGTCGTTGAGCGAGCGCTGGTGCACCGTGACCACGGTGATCGGCAGCGCGCGGCCGTCGGCGAAGTTCACCACCGCGTCCAGCACCAGCGGCGGGCGGTCGTTGAGCAGGCTGGTCTCGCCCGAGGGGGCGTAGGTCCAGCTGACGTCCTTGCCGACCTGCTCGACCGACAGCACGTCCACGCGCGGAAGGCCCGCGGCGGCGTCGCCGGACTTCACCAGGAAGCCGACGTCGATGCCGCCGACGTCGTTGCCTTCCTCGAGGTAGGCCACGTAGCCCGGATCGGGCTCGCCCAGCGCCACCGCATCGGCGTTGACCTTGTCGGCCAGCGCCTGCAGCGCACCGAGGTTCTCGACCTCGCTGACGCCGATCACGTCGGGCGAATGCATGTAGGCGCGGATGCCCAGCGAGGCCTTGTTGAGCCGGGCCGCGTACGCGTCGGCGGTGAGCACCGGCTCGCTGATGGCCGGGTCGTTCACCGTGTCGAAGAAGCGCTGCAGGTTGTAGGTGGCGAAGGTGGCGTGGTCCTCGCTCGGCAGGACTGCGCCGCGCGGCTGGTCGAGGCCATCGCAGGCGGTCGCCAGCGCGCCTTCGGGGTAGATCGTGTAGCGGCGGAAGGTGTAGTCGAGCGGGCCGGTCAGGCTGCCGTCGACGATCCGGCAGCCGGCGGCCAGGTCGGCCTGCGGCGCGCCGATGGTGTCGCTGTCCACGGCGATGACTTCGGGGTTGAAGTCCCAGCGCGGGATCGCGGTGGCGGTGGTGCCGCTCGGATCCGGGTCGGGCACCTGGATGCCGGCCTCGCGCAGCGGGCGCGGCACGCCGGTGACCACCACCGCGAACTGGCCGTTGCCGGTCGCGGTGGCGTTGGGTTCGCTGGTATTGCCGCGGGTGGGGGCGACCACGGTCGCGCTGGGGATGCTGACGCGCATGCCCTCGTAGGCCTCGAGCTGGTCGAGCGGGCCACCGGGCAGCACACTGTCGGCCGACAGCAGCACCGGCGCCGGCAGCGCATGGCCGGTGCCGAGCTGGGTGACGGTGGCGAAGGTGAGTTCGGTCATCGGCAGCTGGTACGGGTCGGCGGCGGGGATGTACTCCTCGACCGTGGCCTGCACCCGCACGCGGTTGCCAACGGTGGCGGCGGCCGGAGGCGCGCCCGCGGTGAACACGAAGATGCCTTCGGACGTGGCGTCGTCGCCGTCGTCCTGGCCGTCGGCGGTCTGCAGAAAGAAGCCGTTGTTCTTGCGCGCGGTGACGATGCCCTCGGTCACGACCGACTGGCCGGCGAGCGGCGAGGTCGCACCCGGACCCTGGATGGCGGAGATCGGCACGATCGCGAAGTCGTCGTTGACGATGGTCCCGGTGCCCACGAGGGTGCCGTCCAGCGCGCCGGAGATGTTCGACAGCGCGAGGCCGAAGGTTTCGTCGGGCTCGGCCACGGTGTCGCCGATCACGCTGATCGAGAGCGCGATCGAGGTGTCGCCTTCGACGATGGTGGCGGTGCCGCTCTCGGCGATGTAGTCCTGGCCGGCCAGCGCGCTGCCGTCGACCGTCGCATAGTCGAAGCTGACGCCGCCGGGGCCGGCGGGCCGGGTCAGGGCGACCTGGAAGAACAGCTCGGTGGTGCCGGAATCGCCTTCGGTCGTGCTGCCGTCGCCGAGGTTGATCACCGGGGTGGAGCCGACGCCGGCGGCGACCACACTGATGTCGTCGATGCCGACCCATTCGTCGTTGCCGGCGGCGTTCGTCGTCATGATCCGCAGCTCGACCAGGGCCTGGTTGTCGGCGGCGGCGGGCAGGGTCACCGACACCGGCGTCTCGCGGGTGCCGCCGGGGCTGCTCGCGTCGGCCACGTAGGCCTCGGGCACGTTGACGAAGTCGCCGGTGCCGCCGACGCGGTAGTGCAGCGCGACCTGCTGGGCGGCGTCGTCCGCCGAAGCGTCGACGTCGCGCAGGCGGTAGGACACCTGGATGCCGCTCGCGCCGCGGGTGTCGAGGTGGATCCTGAGATAGGGCGCATCCGCCGAACCGCTGCCCTGCAGCGCCACCACCGGGTCGGCGATGTGGAATTCGGCCACGCCGCCGTTGGTGATGCTGGTGTTGGTCTGGTTGGCGATCACGTCGACGACGCCGGTCGCGTCGGCGCCGAGCACGGTCTGCGGGTCCACGCCGTTGGCCGAGGTCAGGTCGCCGCCGAGGAAACCGAGGATGCCGGGCACGTTCGACCAGTCGTCGTTGGCGGTGATCAGGCCGGTATCGGTCCAGTCCTGCGCGAACGGCAGGGTCTGCGGCGTGCTGTCGGCCTGGGCGGCACCGATGGCCGCGGACAGGGCAAGGGCGAGCGCCAGGCGGCGCGGAGTCGGTTGCATCGTGTGGTTCCCCTGGAAGATGGCTGGCGCGGCCCCCGCCGCGGCTTCGCGATTGTGCACCAGCCACGCGGCAGCGGGGTGACACCGACGCGGGGCCGCGCCACCGCTGCTCGGGCGGGCTGCGCTACCCTTTCGCGCATGAGCATCGAACAGAACGAACGCGCCCTCGAAGCCGGCATCCACACCGAGCTGTCGGGGCGCATGACCTATGGCGGCTACCTGCACCTGGACCGGCTGCTGTCGGCGCAGCATCCGGTGTCCGACCCGCCGCACCACGACGAGATGCTGTTCATCATCCAGCACCAGGTCTCGGAGCTGTGGCTGAAGCTGCTGGTGCACGAGCTGCAGGCCGCGACCGGCCACCTGCGCGAGGGGCGGCTGGATCCCTGCCAGAAGATCTTCGCCCGCTGCAAGGCGGTGCTGCGCCAGCTCACCGCGATGTGGTCGGTGCTGGAGACTCTCACGCCCTCCGAATACGCCGAGTTCCGCCACCTGCTTGGCCCGTCCTCGGGCTTCCAGTCGGCGCAGTACCGCACGGTGGAATTCCTGCTCGGCAACAAGAACGCCGGGATGCTGAAGGTGTTCGCCCACGATCCCGCGGCGCAGGCGATGCTGCGCGGCGCGCTCGAGGCGCCCAGCCTGTACGACGACGCTCTGCGCCACCTGGCCCGCACCGGGCATCCGGTCCCGGCGCGCCACCTCGAGCGCGACTGGACCCGCCCGCACGTGATGGACCCCGAGCTGGTGGCGGTGTTCGAGCGCATCTACGCCGGCACCCGCGAGCACTGGGAGGCCTACCACCTCTGCGAGGACCTGGTGGACCTGGAGACCGAATTCCAGCTCTGGCGCTTCCGCCACATGCGCACGGTGATGCGCATCATCGGCTTCAAGCGCGGCACCGGTGGGTCCAGCGGCGTGGGCTTCCTGAAGCAGGCGCTGGAGCTGACCTTCTTCCCGGAGCTGTTCGAAGTGCGCACCCGGATCGGCGGCCTGCCGGCCGACGCCGGGTACTGATCGGCGATGGACGTCGGCGCGGGCTTTCCGGGCTGGGCCTCGGTCCCGGCCTGGGGCGCCGCCGCCGCGGTGCTGGCGATGTCCGCCCGCGGCCTGCCGCTGGCGCGCTGGCGCGACGACCCCGGCGCGCGCGCGGTGCTGGTGGCCGCCACGCTGGCGATCATGGCGATACGCTGGTTCAACACCGCCGCGCTGCAGGGCGTGGTGCTGCATTTCCTCGGCGCGACCGTCGCCACCCTGCTGTTCGGCGCGCGCGTCGCCTGCTGGGTGATGGCGGCGGCCAGCCTGGCCGGCGTGCTGCTCGGCACCGACATGGAGGGCTGGGCCTGGGACTTCCTGCTGACCGGCGTGGTCCCGGTGGCGGCGACGGTCGCGGTGTCCCTGGCGGCGATGCGCTGGGTGCCCTCGAACATCTTCACCTACGTCATGGTCAACGCCTTCGCCGCGGCCGCCGTGGCGATGGCGGCCTCGTCGCTGGCCAAGGCCGCCGTCGCGGCGCTGCTGGGCGGGGCCGTGGCGGCCTACCTGGTCGCGACGCCGCTGCTGATGTTCGGCGAGGCCTTCCTCAGCGGCGGCATCATGGTGCTGGTGGTGGTGTACCGGCCGCAGTGGTGCGCGAGCTTCGACGACCGCACCTACCTCGGCCCGGAGCGCCCGATGTAGCGGCAAACGGCCTTCGGGCACCTGAGAACGGGCACCAGCGCGGGTGCCGGCGGCTCCGGGCAGTTCCCAAGAGCGCCCCCTACGGGCTAAGTTTCGCCATCCACTTGGGGAACCAGAACGATGAACTCGAACCGCGTCGAGCCCGCCGGACCGGGCATTGACCCACCCGCCTCCGGTCCCGCGATCCCGGAATTCAGCCAGGTCATGGGCCATCCGCGCCCGCTGTGGATGCTGTTCATGACCGAGTTCTGGGAGCGCTTCGCCTTCTACGGCATGCGCTGGGCGCTGGTGCTGTACATCGTGGCCCAGTTCTACCAGGGCGACGCCTCCGGCGAGGCGCCGGCCAGCGAGCTCTACGGCGCCTACCTCGCGCTGGTCTACGCGGCCGCCATCTTCGGCGGCTACGTGGCCGACAAGCTGATCGGCTACCAGCGCGCGATCCTGCTCGGCGCGGTGTTCATGGCCGCCGGCCTGTTCATGATCACCACGCCGAGCGACGCCTGGCTCAAGCTCGGCCTGGCCACCGTGATCGTCGGCAACGGCCTGTTCAAGCCGATCATCTCGACCATGGTCGGCAAGCTCTACGCCACCGGCGACGAGCGCCGCGACTCCGGCTTCACCATCTTCTACATGGGCATCAACATGGGCGCCTTCATCGCGCCCATCCTGACCGGCTGGCTGGCGGAGAAGGTGTTCGGCAGCGACGGCATGCCGGCCTACAAGGTGGTCTTCATCGCCTCGGGCATCGGCATGCTCTTCAGCCTGCTGTGGTTCTGGTTCGGGCGCGCGCAGCTCAAGGGCATCGGCGCGGCCCCGGCGGACGCGCCGGGCATGGGCCGCGTGCTGGCGGTTGCGGTGGGCGCCCTGGTCGCGATCCCGGCCTTCTACTTCCTGCTCACCATCGAGGCGGGCCTGCTCAACTGGATCCTGCTGGCCCTGTTCATCGTGCCGGCGATCATGCTGCTGGTCGAAGGCATCCGCGAAGGCTCGAAGCAGCGCGACATGGTGATCGCGATGCTGATCATCTTCGGCTTCAACGTGCTGTTCTGGATGTTCTTCGAGCAGGCCGGCAGCTCGTTCAACTTCCTCGCGCAGAACATCGTCGACCGCGACCTCGGCGGCTGGATCTTCCCGGTGGGCTGGTTCCAGTCGGTCAACTCGATCGCGATCATCACCCTGGCGCCGGTCATCGCCTGGCTGTGGGTGGCGATGGGGCGGGCCAATCCCTCGATCCCGCGCAAGTTCGGCCTCGGCCTGATCTTCAACGGCCTGGCCTTCCTGCTGCTGATGCTGGCGCTGTCGAGCATGGTCGACCCGGCCACGCTGAAGATCCCGTTCTGGACGTTGTTCATGGTCTACGTCATCCAGTCCATCGGCGAGCTGTGCCTGTCGCCGATCGGGCTTTCGATGACCACCAAGCTGGCGCCGGCCAAGCTCACCGGCCTGGCGATGGGCGGCTGGTTCCTGTCGATCGCGATCGGCAACAACCTGTCGGGCATGTTCGCCTCCAGCGTCAGCGGCGAGGGCGGCATGACGGTGGAATCGGCGCATGCCGGCTACAGCTTCGGCTTCTGGGCGCTGCTCGGCGCGGGCGTGCTGCTGTTCCTGATCGCGCCGCTGATCCAGCGGCTGATGCACGGCGTGAAGTGAGGTTTGCGGGCGCCGCGCGCGCCCGCAGCGCCTGCGCAGCGGCGGCCTCCGGGCCGCCGTTCGCGTTTCGGCGTCCCGTTCAGCTTCCCTGTGGTGGCGGCACGCGGTAAGTTGGCCGATTCGACCCGCGAAACGCGGGCGCAATCACGGAGTAGCGAGTTGGCCCATCCAGACCACGCCCTCGAGGCCCAGAAGACCCTGCTGGGTCATCCGCGCGGACTGTTCGTGCTGTTCTTCGCCGAGATGTGGGAGCGCTTCTCCTACTACGGCATGCGCGCGCTGCTGATCTTCTACCTCGTCCAGCACTGGATGTTCTCGGACTCCGAAGCGTCGGTGATCTACGGCGCCTACACCGCGCTGGTGTACATCGCGCCGGTCGTCGGCGGCTATCTCGCCGACCGCTACCTCGGCCAGCGCAAGGCCGTGCTGTTCGGCGCGGTGCTGCTGACCTTCGGCCACTTCCTGATGGCGTTCGAGGGCGATGGCGGGCAGAACGCGCCGGAGATGAACATCTTCTGGCTGGCGCTGTCCTTCATCATCGTCGGCTCCGGCTTCCTGAAGGCCAACATCTCGGTGATGGTCGGGCAGCTGTACCCGCGCACGGACATCCGTCGCGACCCGGCGTACACGATCTTCTACATGGGCATCAACCTGGGCGCGATGCTCGGCTCGCTCATCGCCGGCTACCTCGGCCAGACCTACGGCTGGGCCTGGGGCTTCGGCGCGGCGGGCGTGGGCATGCTGCTGGGCCTGGTGGTGTTCGTGATCGGCAAGCCGATGCTGATGGGCCGCGGCGAGTCGCGCGTGCCGGAGAAGCTGGCGAAGCCGGTGCTGGGCGGCATCACCTTCGAGTGGGTGCTGTACGCGCTGGCCTTCCTGTCGGTCGGCGTGGTCTGGTACCTGATCCAGCACCAGTCGATGGTCGGTTACCTGCTCGGCTCGGCCGGCGCGATCCTGATCGGCTACGTGCTGTTCACCGCCGTGTTCAAGCTCCGCCGCGAGGAGCGCAACCGGATCATCGCCGCGCTGTACCTCATCATCGGTTCGATCCTGTTCTGGGCGCTGTTCGAGCAGGCCGGCGCCTCGCTCAACCTGTTCACCGACCGCTCGGTCGACCGCCACATCTTCGGCTGGGAAGTCCCGGCGTCGATGTTCCAGTCGCTGAACTCGATGTACATCATCGCCCTGGCGCCGCTGTTCGCCATGTTCTGGCTGTGGCTGGCCAAGCGCGGCTGGGAGCCCTCGGCACCGGCCAAGTTCGCGCTCGGCGTGGTGCTGGTGGGCGCGGGCTTCCTGGTGCTGGTGGCCGGTGCCGCCGCGGCGGGCGCCGGCGCCACGCCGGTGATCTTCATCTTCCTGATCTACCTGATCCACACCATGGGCGAGCTGTGCCTGTCGCCGGTGGGCCTGTCGGCGATGAACCGGCTGGCGCCGGCGCAGATGGCCAGCCTGATCATGGGCGCCTGGTTCTTCGCCTCGGCCACCGGCAACTTCGCCGCCGGCCTGATCTCGGCCGCGACCGGCGGCGAGGGCGGCGGCGTGGAGCGGGTGATGGAGGTCTACTCGAACGTCGGCTGGCTGGCGGTGGGCGTCGGCATCGTGATGCTGGTGATCGCCCCGCTGGTGAAGAAGCTGATGCACCTCGACACCCTGCGCGACGACGACCTCGCCGGGCAGGGCGAGCTGGCCGAAGCGCAGGCCGCGGGCATCGACATCACCGAGGAGCGTCGCTGAGGCGACGCGACCGGTTCAGGCCGGCCGGCCCGACCCGGTCGGGTCGTCCAGCCCCAGGCCCGCGACGAGCGGGCCGAGCCGGTCGAGATAGGGCCGCCACTCCGGCGGCCCGGGTGCCCTGAGGCCCGCGCGCACCTGGGCGGCGCTGGCGGTGGCGACGGCGCCGCCGCTGCGCTCGGGGCGCAGCACGTCCGGGTCGAAATCGAGCCCGAGGTGGTCGAGGACGCCGCGCATCACCGCTTCGGGTTCGCGCAGCAGGGCGTCGTGCCGGACGTCGAGCAGGCGCGGCCCGAGCACCGCGTGCCAGTGCGCCATCAGGCGGGCATGCGCCTGGTGCCACGCGGCCAGCTCGCGCTGGTCGTATGACCACGGCGCGAAGCCGCCGTACAGCATCCGCAGGTTGGAGAAGCAGACGTCCATCGGCGCGCGCACCGCATGGATGAAGCGCGCGCCCGGCAGCGCCCGCGCGATGCAGCCGAGCAGCAGGGCATTGGTCGGTAGCTTCTCCGTCCACAGCGCGCGGCCGCGCGCGCGCCAGGCGTTCGCGGCCATGAAATCGCGGCCGAGCGCCGGCCAGTCGATCGCGTCCAGTCGTCCGAGCAGGCCGGCATCGACCGGCCCGCGACCGCGGTGGTCCGCGGCCAGGCGCAGCGCGGCGGCGAAGCCCATGCTCTCGCCGCCCTCGGCCACCGCCGGGTGCCCGCCGAGCATGCGCTCCAGGACGGTGGAACCCGAGCGGAACAGGCCGACGATGAACACCGGGGACGGGGCCTCCGCGTCCGGCACCTGCCCGGCGCCCGTGATGAAGCCGGCGTCGCAGCGGTCGCGGATCGCCTCGGCCAGGCGCAGGTCGTCCTCGACGTCGTAGCGCAGGGTGGCGCGCTTGGCGCGCATGCCGCGCTCGAGCTCGGGCCAGGCCTCGTCGTGGCGGCCGAGGTCGTGCAGTTCGTCGAAGAGGGCGTGGCTGAAGTGGATGTCGTGCTCGCTGCCCGGGGCTACGCGCGCACGCTCGTCGCGCAGGCGCTCCACGCGCGCGGCGGCGCCGGGGCGGTCCTGCGCGCGCAGCTGCGACAGCCGGCGGTGCGCGTGGGCGAAATGCGGCGCGGCGGCGATGGCCTGCCGGAGGTCATCGCGCGCGCCGGCCATGTCGCCCAGGAACAGGCGCGTGCTGCCGCGCACATAGCGTGCCGGTGCGTGCGAGGGTGCACGGTCCACGGCGCGGTCCAGCCACGTCAGCGCCTCGTCGTGCAGGTCCTCGTCGACGAGCAGGTCCGCAAGCGCGACGAATTCATCGGGGCCGGCGGCTTCGGCAAAGCCGGCCATGGCCGTGGACAGCGCGGCCAGCGCGCGCGTCTCGTGCAGGTCGCGCAGCAGCCGCGCCAGCGCCAGCGCATGCGGCCACTCGCGCGGTCCGGCGGCGTGCGCGCGCAGCGCGGCGGCATGCATCGCGCGGTAGCGGCCGGCCCGTCCGCTGGCCTTGGCCAGTCCGATCCAGGCCGCGGCATCCCCGGGCTCGGACCCGGCAAGCGCGGCATAGGCGTCTGCGGCGCCGGGCCAGTCGCGGGCCGCGGCCAGCGCGTTGGCGCGCGCCCATGCGCGGGCGCGCGTGGCCGCTGCGTCGTCGGGCGCGGCCCTGGCGTGCTCGGGTCCGGTGGCGGGCGGCGTCATGGGCGGCGCTCAGAGCCCGTAGCGTTCACCGAGGCGGTCGAGCATGCGCGAGAACTGCAGGCGCTCGTCCTCGCTGAGCGGCGCCAGCAGTTCGCGCTCGTACGACAGCGCCAGCGGAGCGACTTCCGAGTAGACCTTGCGGCCGGCCTCGCTGAGCTCGAGCACCGAGCGCCGGCGGTCGTCGCCGTGGGTCTCGCGGTGCAGCAGGCCGCGCTCCAGCAGGCGCGCCACCGCGCGGCTGACCGCGACCTTGTCCATCGCGCTGCGCTCGGCCACGCCCACCGCGGACAGGCCCGGGAAGCGACCGAGCACGGCGAGGATCCGCCACTCGGTGATCGCCAGCCCGAAGCGGTCGCCGTAGGCCTCGGCGATCTCCTGGCTGACCACGTTGGACAGCAGGCTGAGCTGGTAGGGAACGAAGCGCTCCAGGTCGAGCATCGGGGCGCCGTCGTCGTCGGTGGCAGGGGGCGGAGGGGATGCGGTCATTGCTGCGTCGCGCCTTGCAACTGGTTTCATCTGAAACTATAACAGTCGGCCCCTCCCGTCCACTGCCAGGAGCCGCCATGAGCGCCCAGACCCAGGCCAGCAGCCAGCCGAACCTCGGCATGCAGGTCACCACCTTCGAAAACCCGATGGGCATCAACGGCTTCGAGTTCGTCGAGTTCGCCGCCCCGGCCGGCGAAGGCGCACGCATGCGCGACTACCTCGAGAAGCTCGGCTTCACCGCCGTGGCGAAGCATCGCGCGCGCGCCATCACCCTGTTCCGCCAGGGCACGATCAACTTCCTGCTCAACGAGGAGCCGGACTCCTTCGCCTCCGACTTCGCCGCCAGCCACGGCCCCTCGGCCTGCGGCTTCGCGATCCGCTTCACCAGGGCGCCGTCCGAGGTGCTGGAGCACGTGCTCGCCAAGGGCGGCGAGCAGGTGGAGCACAGGGCCGACACCCGCGCCGTGGATTTCCCGGTCATCAAGGGGATCGGCGACTGCATGCTGTACCTCGTCGACGATTCCGCGGCCGACGTCTACGCCGACTACGAGCCGCTGCCGGGCGTCGACCAGCACCCGAAGGGCTTCGGCCTGACCTTCATCGACCACCTGACGCACAACCTGTTCCTCGGGAACATGCAGAAGTGGTCGGACTACTACGAGAAGCTGTTCAACTTCCGCGAGATCCGCTACTTCGACATCAAGGGCGCCAAGACCGGCCTGCTGTCCAAGGCCATGACCGCGCCCGACGGCGTGGTGCGCATCCCGCTCAACGAGTCGTCCGACGAGAAGAGCCAGATCAACGAGTACCTGCGCGACTACAAGGGCGAGGGCATCCAGCACATCGCGCTGTTCACCGACGACATCTACACCTCGGTGGAGAAGATGCGCGAGGCCGGCATCGATTTCCTCGACACGCCCGATACCTACTTCGACGTGATCGACCAGCGCGTGCCCGACCACGGCGAGGACGTCGAGCGCCTGCGCAGGAACGCGATCCTGATCGACGCCGACCCGGAGACCAAGCAGCGCAAGCTGCTGCAGATCTTCGGCAAGAACGCGTTTGGTCCGATCTTCTTCGAGATCATCCAGCGCAAGGGCAACGAGGGCTTCGGCGAGGGCAACTTCCAGGCGCTCTTCGAATCGATCGAACGCGACCAGATGCAGCGCGGCGTGCTGTAAGCCGCGCGCTGCGGGTTGGGGCGAAAAGCACGCTTCGCTTTACCACGGATGACGCGGATGACGCGGATTCACGCGGATCAAGCCAGGGCTTTGAGTTGCATCGGGCCTTGGCCTGCTCCTGCGGGGCGCTGCCGCCGGGTTTTTGAACAGAAAGCTTTTGCTCTATCCGTGTAAATCCGTGTGATCCGCGTAAATCCGTGGCAAAAGCTTTTGAGGGAGGCAGCCGTGGCCGAGTACATGTCGGGGTTTGGGAACGAGTTCGCCACCGAGGCGGTGGCCGGGGCGCTGCCGGTGGGGCGGAATTCGCCGCAGCAGGTGGCGCACGGTCTCTATGCCGAGCAGTTCACCGGGACGGCGTTCACCGCCCCGCGGCACGCCAACCGGCGCAGCTGGCTGTACCGGATCCGGCCGGCGGCGATGCACGGCAGCTTCGAGCCCTTCTCGCAGCCGCGCCTGCACGAGGATTTCGGCCAGGGGCCGGTGACGCCGGACCAGCTGCGCTGGGATCCGCTGCCGATGCCGGCCGAAGGTGCGCGGGTCGACTTCGTCGACGGGCTGTTCACCATGGCCGGGAACGGCGGCTCCGCGGCCGGGACCGGCGTCGGCATCCACATGTACGCGGCCAATGCGCCGATGCAGGGGCGCTATTTCTACAGCGCCGACGGCGAGCTGCTCGTCGTGCCGCAGCAGGGCCGGCTGGAGATCGCCACCGAGCTCGGCGTGCTCGAGGTCGAGCCGCAGGAGATCGCGGTCATTCCGCGTGGCGTCCGCTTCCGGGTCGGTCTGCCCGATGGTGCCGCCCGTGGCTACGTCTGCGAGAACTACGGCGCCATGCTGCGCCTGCCCGACCTGGGGCCGATCGGCTCCAACGGCCTGGCCAATCCGCGCGACTTCCTCACCCCGGTCGCGGCGTACGAGGACCTCGAAGGCGATTTCGACCTGGTCGCGAAGTTCCAGGGCCATCTGTGGCGCGCGGCCATCGGCCACTCGCCGCTGGACGTGGTCGCCTGGCACGGCAACTGCGCGCCGTACAAGTACGACCTGCGCCGCTTCAACGCCATCGGCTCGATCAGCTTCGACCATCCGGACCCGTCGATCTTCCTGGTGCTGCACTCGCCCAGCGACACGCCCGGCACCAGCAACATGGACTTCGCGATCTTCCCGCCGCGCTGGCTGGTGGCGCAGGATACGTTCCGGCCGCCGTGGTTCCACCGCAACATCGCCAGCGAATTCATGGGCCTGGTGCACGGCGCTTACGACGCCAAGGCCGAGGGCTTCGCGCCCGGCGGCTGCTCGCTGCACAACTGCATGACCGGCCACGGGCCCGATGCGGCGACGTTCGAGAAGGCGTCCGCGGCCGACCTGTCGACGCCCGACGTCATCACCGACACCATGGCCTTCATGTTCGAGACGCGCGCCGTCATCCGGCCCACGCGCCAGGCCCTCGACGCCGCCCACCGGCAGCGGCAGTACCAGGCCTGCTGGGCCGGCCTGCAGCGGCACTTCCGCGCCGGCTGACGGGCGCGGCGCGCGATCGCGGCCTCCACGCCGCGTGCGCGGGATTTTGTCGTAGCCTTGGTCGTCCATCCTCCGGAGCCCACGCATGCGTCCGATCCGTCCCGCCATCGCAACGCTCGCCCTGGTCGCGGCCCTCGCCGCCTGCAACGCCGAACGCACGGCGGACGCGGGCGTGGAGGCGGCCACCGACGCCATCGAGGCGATCGAGCCGGGCACCGAACCCCCCGGCGCCGCGGCGGCGATCCCGCCGTCGGGCGATTCGCGCATGGACGGCTACGCCGCGCTCGACTTCGGCATGTCGGCCGAGGAGGCGCGCGCCGACTGGAGCGGCAATCCGCTCGAGCCGGCCGGGCCCGTCGAAGATCCGGAGGCCTGCCACCACCTGTCGCCCGCCGGACAGTCCACGCCCGCGCAGCTGGCCTTCATGTTCGAGAACGACCTGTTCGTCCGCTACAGCGTCGAGTCCACCGAGATCACCGCGCCCGGCGGCGGACGCGTGGGCATGAACCAGGCGGCGGTGGAAGGTCTCTACGGCAAGCGCCTGAAGGCGATGCCGCACAAGTACGTCGAGGGCGGCAAGGTGCTGGTGAGTCCGGAGGACGGCGGCGCGCTGCCCTCGCAGCTGATCTTCGAGCTCGACGCCGCCGGCCGCGTCACCAGCTGGCGCGTGGGCCTCGCACCGCAGGTCGGCTACGTCGAAGGCTGCAGCTGAGCCAGGCCGCCCGCGCAGGCGCGGGCTGACGGTTTCCACCGGATCCAAGGGGAAGGCAGATGTCCGAAGCGATCGCGTTCACCCTGCTGGGCCTGCTGTTCCTGGCCCTCGGCGGCGACTCACTGGTCAAGGGCGCCGCCGGCCTGGCGCAGGGCCTGCGCATCCCGCGCTTCACCATCGGCCTGTGCCTGGTGGCGGTCGCGACGTCGCTGCCGGAGCTCGCGGTCAACGCGCGCGCCGTGGCCTCGGGCGATCGCGCGCTGGCGCTGGGCAACGCGGTCGGCAGCAACATCGCCAATATCGGCCTGACCCTGGGCCTGGCGGCGCTGGCGGCACCGCTGCTGCTGCGCTGGCGCGCGCTGTCGCCGCTGCTCGCGGTGCTGCTGCTGGCGACGCTGGGCGTGGCGGTGCTGTCGCTCGACGGCGGGCTGTCGCGCATCGAGGGCCTGGCGATGCTGCTGGTCTTCGCGGGCGTGGTCGCGTTCACCGCGATGCGCGCGGATGACGAATCCCCTGCGGTGCGCGCTGAAGTCGACGCCTTCACCGACACCCGCGGCGGACTTGGCCTCAACCTGGTACGCGTGGCCGTGGCCGTGGTGCTGCTCTGGTTCGGTGCCGGCTGGATCGTCGCGCAGATGCCGGTGATCGGCCACGCGCTGGGCATGGATTCGCTGGTGGCCGGCCTGGTGCTCGTGGCGATCGGCACCGCGCTGCCCGAGGTCGCGGCGGCGGTGGCCGCGGCGCGCCGCGGCCAGGGCGACATCGTCGCCGGCCACGTCATCGGCTCCAGCGTCTTCAACCTGCTGCTGGTGCTGGGCGGCATGGCGGCGGTCGGCGGCACGGTGCCGGTGCCGGCCTCGTTCGTGCGGCTGGAGCTGCCGGTGGCCTTCCTGTTCGCACTGCTGCTGGTGCCGCTGCTGCGCGGCAACATCACGGTCAGCCGCGGCGAGGGCGGCCTGCTGCTGGCGGCCTTCGCCGCCTGGGTGGTGCTGGAGTTCGCGCTGCTGGGCTGAGCGCGCGTTCAGTAGCCGTCGTCGTCGCTGCCGTCGGGGCGCGGCGGGACGTGCGTGTCCTCGTCGGACTTGCCGGGCAGCTGCGGCCACTCGTCCATGCGCAGCGAGAGCGCGGCCTTCGACATCAGGTGCGCGCTGATCGGCGCGGTGATCAGCAGGAAGGCGACGATCAGCAGCTCGCGTGGCTGCGGATCGCTGCCGACGAACAGGTGGTAGCCGACCGATGCGGTCAGCACGCAGCCCACGCCCAGCGTGCTGGCCTTGGTCGGTGCATGCAGGCGGCGGAAGAACTCGGACAGCTTCACCAGGCCGATGCCGCCCATCAGGATGAAGAAGCTGCCGACGAGCAGCAGTGCCACCAGCAGCAGTTCCCAGAGCACGTTCATTCGACGATGTCCCTCCGGATCACGTACTTGCTCAGCACCACGGTGCTGACGAAACCGAGCATGGCGATGACCAGCGCGGCCTCGAAGTAGATCGCGCTCTTCAGGTGCATGCCCAGCAGCATCAGCTCGGCGATCGCGGTGACGTTGAGCGTGTCCAGCGCGAGGATGCGGTCGGGCACGGTCGGGCCGCGCAGCAGGCGCCACAGCGCCAGCAGCATGGCGGTGCCGACCACGTACATCGACACGCCGATGGCGAGGTCGATCAGGCCGTGGCCGAACAGCTGCAGGCCGGCGAGTTCGGGGGTATTCACGGGAAGATCTCCATCAGCGGGCGCTCGTAGCGGCGCTTGATGTCGGCCACCAGCTGGGCCTCGTCGGCGAGGTCGAGCACGTGCACCAGCAGGTAGCGGCGGTCGTCGGACAGCGCGGCGGTCACCGTGCCGGGGGTCAGGGTGATGCAGCAGGCCAGGGCGGTGATGCCGTGGATGTTGCCGATCTCGAGCGGGTACCAGATGAAGCCGGAGTGGATCCGCGACTCGCGCCCCAGCACCTGGCGCGCGACCCGGATGTTGGACATCAGGATGTCCCAGACCAGCACCACGAACAGCTTCGGCAGGGGCCTGAGGGTGCCGATGCGCGCGAACTCGCGGTCGATGCGTGCGGCATACAGCGGGATCACCAGGCCGAGCGCCAGCGCCAGCGTGAACTGGGCGGCGTTGACCTCGGAGACCAGCAGCAGCCAGAAGACGATGATCGCCAGCGTCAGCGGCAGCGAGGGCAGGAAACGGCGGCTCACTGCAGCCTCCTCGCGGGCAGCGCCGCGCGCACCTGGTCGATGTAGGTCGCCGGCGCGAGCAGCTGTTCCGCGGTGGCGCGGGTGTAGGCCGCCACAGGCCCCGGCGCGGCCGCCATGGCCACGCCGTAGGACAGCAGCAGCATGGTGGCGATGGTCTCCGGCAGGCGCAGGCGGCCGCGGGCGTTGCGCGGACCATCCCCGGGAAGCGAGGGCCGCACCGGCGCCGGCTTCCAGAAGATGCGCGTGCCGGCGCGGGTCAGGCCCACGATCACCAGCATGCTGCTGCCGAGGATCGCCGGCCAGGCCCACTGGACGTCGGCCTCGGGCACCGCCTGCAGCAGCAGGGTCTTGCCGATGAAGCCCGACAGCGGCGGCAGGCCCGCCACCGACACCGCGCCGACGAGGAACATCACCCCGGCCACCACCCGCACGCCCGGCGCGGGCGCGAACGCGCGCAGCGCGTCGCCGGCATCGCCGCGGCCGCGGCGCACCAGGTCGGCGACCAGGAACAGCGCCGCCGCCACGAAGGTGCTGTGCACCAGGTAATACAGGCCGGCCGCGATCGTGCCGGCCGAGCGCAGCCCGAAGGCGATGAACAGCGTCGTCGCCGACACGAGCACCACGTAGGCCACCAGCACCCGCAGTCGCGAGGCCGCGAGCACGCCGAGCGTGGCCAGCGCGAGGCCGCCCACGGCCGCCGGCAGCATCCAGTCCCAGCCGTAGCCGGCCATCGCGCCGGCGTCGTCGCCGAGCATCAGCGAACTGATCCGCAGCACCGCGTAGATGCCGACCTTGGTCATGATCGCGAACAGCGCCGCGACCGCGGCCGGCGCGCGCGTGTAGGCCTCGGGCAGCCAGAGGTACAGCGGAAGCAGTGCGGCCTTGGCGCAGAACACCACCAGCAGAAGGCCGATGGTGGCCTTGGCCAGCGGCAGGCTGCCGGCGGGCACGGTGGCCACGCGCGCGGCCAGTTCGGCCATGTTGAGGGTGCCGAAGACGCCGTAGACCAGGCCCAGCGCGATCAGGAACAGGGTCGATGCGGCGATGTTGAAGGCAACGTAGTGCAGGCCCGCGCTCATGCGCACGCCGCGCCCGCCCGACAGCAGCAGGCCGTAGGAGGCGATCAGCATCACCTCGAAGAACACGAACAGGTTGAAGATGTCGCCGGTGAGGAAGGCGCCGTTGAGGCCCATCAGCTGCAGCTGGAACAGGGCGTGGAAATGCGGTGCGCGCCGGTCCCAGCCGGAGCAGGCGTGGAGCAGGCAGGCCACGCCGAGCAGCGATGTCGCCAGCACCATCATCGCGGACAGCCGGTCGACCATCAGCGCGATACCGATGCGCGCCGGCCAGTCGCCGAGCAGGTAGACCAGGATCGAGCCTTCGTCGGCGCGTGCGACCAGCAGCACCGAGGCCAGCAGCGTCGCCAGCATGAAGGTCCAGGCCACGGAGCGCTGGACCACGGTGCCGACGCGGCGGTGCTCGACGAACAGCGACAGCGCGCCGCCGAGCATCGGCAGCAGGATCGGCAGGATCGGGAGCTGGGTCATCGCCCGGCCTCCCGGTCGTCGCGCACGTCGCCGGCGTCGACGTGGTCACTGTCGTTGTCGGCGCGGCTGCGCATGGCCAGGACGATCAGGACCGCCGTCATCGCGAACGAGATGACGATCGCGGTCAGCACCAGCGCCTGCGGGATCGGGTCGGTGTGGTTGGCGAGCGTGGCGTCCACCCCGGCGCGCACCACCGGCGGCTTGCCGACGACCAGCCGGCCGCTGGAGAAGATCAGCAGGTTGGTGGCGTACGACAGCAGGGTGAGTCCGAGGATCACGTCGAAGCTGCGCGCGCGCAGCACCAGGTACACGCCGGCGAAGACCAGCACCCCGATGCCGCTGGCGAGGGCGAATTCCATCAGGTCGCCTCCCCGGTGATGGCCGAGCGCGTGGCCGGGTCGATCGTGCCGCGATGCGCGATCATCTTCTTGGAGGGCTTGAGCGTGCCCATCATCGACAGGATCAGCATCGTGCTTCCGAACACGACCAGGTAGACGCCGAGGTCGAAGACGGCGGCGCTGGCCAGCGGGATGGTGCCCAGCAGCGGCAGCTCGAGGTCGTAGTGGCCGCTGGACAGGAAGGGCAGGTCGAGCAGCATCGACGCGGCGCCGCCGAACAGCGCGATCAGCAGGCCGAGGCCGATGGCGCGGATGTAGTCGAAGCCGAAGCGCGTCTCCACCGAGGCCGCGCCCTGGATCACGTACTGGATCAGCAGCGGCACCGCCAGCGTCAGGCCGGCGATGAAGCCGCCGCCGGGCGCGTTGTGGCCGCGCAGGAACAGGAAGATCGAGACCACGAGGGTCAGCGGGAACATCATCTGCGCGAGGTCGGCGGGCACCGGCAGCTTGATCGGCGGGCCCGGCATCACCTTCTCCGGCGCCATGCGCGCGTGGCGCAGCATGGCGTGCACCACCAGGCCGGCGATGCCGAAGACCGTGATCTCGCCCAGGGTATCGAAGCCGCGGAAGTCGACCAGGATGACGTTGACGATGTTGCTGCCCCAGGCCTCGGGAAGGGAGCGCGCGGTGATCTCGGCGGCCACCGCGTTCGTGGGCGGGCGCGTCATCATCGCCCACGCCAGCGCGGCCGCGCCGATACCCGCGACCAGCGCCACCGCGCCGTCGCGCAGGCGACGCCAGTGCGTACGCTGCGGCGGCGAATCCTTGGGCAGGTAGTGCAGGCCGAGCAGCATCAGCGCCACGGTCACCAGCTCCACCAGCAGCTGGGTGAGCGCCAGGTCGGGCGCGGACAGCGCGACGAAGGTCAGGCTGACCGCCAGTCCGCAACCGCCCATCACCAGCACCGCCAGCAGGCGGTGCCGGTACAGCGCCAGCGTGCCCAGCGCACAGCAGACCAGCATCAGCCAGAGCACCCAGGCCAGGCGCACCATCGGCTGCGCCACGAAGGCCACCGGCTCGCGCGGCTCGCCCCAGGCGGCGACGAAGGGCGCGGCGCCGGCGGCGATCGCCACCAGCACCAGCCACAGCAGGCTGCGCTGCATGCTGCCGTTGGCGACGGTGTGGGTAAAGCGGCGGCCGAGGCGGAACAGCGCCTCGATGTTGAGGTGGAACAGCCGGCGCCCCTGCGACTGGCGGACGATGGCGTGCAGGTCGAGCACGCGGTCCAGGCCCAGGTACAGCAGCACGCCGCAGACCACGCCGCCCAGGCTCATCAGCAGCGGCGTGTTGATGCCGTGCCAGACCGCCAGGCTGTAGTCGGGCACCGCCTCGCCCAGCACGCCGCTGGCCGCCGTGGCCAGGGCGGGGCCGATGGTCCACTGCGGCGCGATGCCGACCGCCACGCAGCCGACCACCAGGATCGCCACCGGCACCTGCATGAAGCGCGGCGGCTCGTGGACCTCGTCCTCCACCGCGCGCGGCCCGCGGCCGAGGAAGGTGTCGCGCACGAAGCGCAGGCTGTAGGCGACGCCGAAGGTCGCGAACAGGAAGGCCGCGACCGTGATGAACCAGCGCATCTCCTCGTGGCCCTCGATCTCCAGCGCCTGGGCGAAGAACATCTCCTTCGACAGGAAGCCGTTGAGCAGCGGGATGCCGGCCATCGCCAGCGAGGCGATGATCGCCAGCGCGCTGGTGTAGGGCATGATCCGCCGCAGCCCGCCCAGGCGGCGCATGTCGCGGGTGCCGGTCTCGTGGTCGATGATGCCGGCGGCCATGAACAGCGAGGCCTTGAACGTGGCGTGGTTGAGGATGTGGAACATCGCCGCGACCACGGCCATTGGCGTCGACAGGCCGAGCAGCAGGGTGATCAGGCCCAGGTGGGAGATGGTCGAGTACGCCAGCACGCCCTTCATGTCGTGCTGGAAGATCGCGTTCCAGGCGCCGACCAGCAGCGTCAGCGCGCCCACGGTCGAGACCACGTAGAAGAACAGGTCGGTGCCCGCCAGCGACGGATGCAGGCGCGCCAGCAGGAACACGCCGGCCTTCACCATCGTCGCCGAGTGCAGGTAGGCCGACACCGGCGTCGGTGCCGCCATCGCGTGCGGCAGCCAGAAATGCAGCGGGAACTGCGCGCTCTTGGTGAACACGCCGGCCAGCACCAGCCCCAGGATCCAGGGGTAGAGCTCGTTGGCGCGGATCGCGTCGCCGGCGGCGAGCACCGCGTCGAGCTCGTAGCTGCCGACCACGCGGCCGATCATCACCACGCCGCCGAGCAGGGCCAGGCCGCCGGCGGCGGTGATGGTCAACGCCATGCGCGCGCCCTCGCGGGCGTCGTCGCGATGGAACCAGAAGCCGATCAGCAGGAAGGAGCTGATCGAGGTGAGCTCCCAGAACACGACGGTGAGCAGCAGGTTGCCCGAAAGCACCATGCCCAGCATCGCGCCCATGAACAGCAGCAGGAAGCAGAAGAAGCGCCGGGTCTTTTCCTGCGGGCCGAGATAGTAGTGGGCGTACAGCACCACCAGCGCGCCGATGCCCAGCACCATCGCGGCGAACATCCAGCCCAGGCCGTCCAGGCGCAGGCTGAAGGCGAGGCCGGCCTGTGGCAGCCACTCGTGCATCGCGCGCGGGATGTCGCCTGCCATCACCGCGGGCGTGAGCCACGCCAGCACCGCCAGCGCCAGCAGCGGTGCGAGGCCCGCGAGCCACGCGACCGCCCGGGCCGGAGCGTCGCGCAGGATCGCGAGCACCAGCGCCAGCACGAAGGGCAGGGCCAGCATGAGTTCGAGCATCTGAGTCCTTGGTCTTGCGGGGGACGCCGCGCTCCGCACGGCCTCCTTGATTCTAGCAGCGCGGCTTGCCACGACCGGAAGCCGAGGTCGCTTATCCTGCGCAGATGCGTTCCATCGCAGACATCGTCGCCATTGCTGCGCGGACGCCCTGATGGTCACCGTCCAGGGCGCGCGTGCGCTGGTGTTCGGGGGCAGCGGGCAGGTGGGCGCGGCGGTGATTCCACGCCTGCTGGAGGCGGGCTGGGACGTCGATGCGCTGTCGCGGGAGGGGCAGGCACCGGCTCCCGGGTTGCGGTGGCTGCGGGGCGGTTTCGAGGCCATGCCCGCACTGGCGCGCGAATACGGAGCCGTTATCAGCTGTGGTCCGCTCGACCACTTCGCGCGCTGGTACACCGATGGTGGCGTCGACGCGCCCATCGTCGTCGCCTTCGGTTCGACCAGCCTGACGGTCAAGCTGGGCTCGGTGGACGATGCGGAGCGCGCGCTGGCCGCGCGGCTTGGCGCGGCCGAAGATGCGCTCTTCGCCTGCGCGCGCGGGCGCGGCGCGGATGCCGTCGTGCTGAGGCCGACGCTCGTCTATGGGGCCGGACGCGACCGGACACTGAGCCGCATCGCGGCGATGGCCCGGCGGACAGGCATGTTTCCGCTCCCGCGTGGCGCCACCGGGCTCCGGCAGCCGGTGCACGTCGACGACCTGGCGGCCACCGCCGTCGCCGCGCTCGGGGCCCGGGGTGCGGGTGGTGGCGCCTACGACCTGCCCGGTGGCGAGACGCTGTCCTATCGGGACATGGTCGCGCGCGTGCTGGCGGTCCTCGAGCCGCCCGCCCGGCTGGTCGAGTTGCCGGCGCCGGTGTTTTCCCTGCTCGCGGCGGCATTCCGGTCCAGCGGTCGCCTGCAGGGCTTCGGGCCGGCGGCGCAGGCGCGCCTGCGCCAGGACCTGGTGTTCGACGTGGCGCCTGCGGCCGCGGCCCTGGGCCATGCGCCAAGGGCGTTCAGGCCGGTGGCGGGGATGTTCCTGCCGGGCTGAGCACGCCCGCGGTCAGATGTCGCGCGCGGGAGGCAGTGGGCGCGCCTTGGCCATCGCGCGCAGCGCGATCGTGGCCACGCCGCCCAGCACCAGCGCGCCGCCGATCCACAGCTGCGGACCGGGCTCGTCGCCCCAGAACACGATGCCCAGCGCCACCGCCAGCAGCGGCGTCAGCAGCAGCCACGGCGTCAGCTGGGCCACGGGGTGGCGCTGCAGCAGCAGGAAGTACACGCCGTGGCCGAGCAGCGAGGCGACCAGCGCCGAGTAGCACACGCCGATCCAGGCGCGCGGGCTGGCATCGGCCAGCGCGGCCAGCGAGCCGGGCTCGAAGGCGAGGCTGATCGCCAGCAGCGGCAGCACCGCGATCAGCGCGCTCCAGCCCTGCTGGGTGGCCAGCCCGATCCCGCCGAGGCGCCGCATCATCACCGTGCCCAGCGCCAGGAACGCGGCCGAGGCGAGCATCGCCAGCATCGCCGCCGGCCTGTCGACGATCGACGGGTCGAACCCGATCACCAGCACGCCGAGGAAGCTCGCCGCGATCGCGGTGCCGGTGCGCCATGCGAAGCGCTCGCCGAGCACCACCCAGGCGAGCAGCGCCGACATCGGCACGTAGCTCTGCATGACCACCGCGACTGCGGACAGTTCGCCCGCCAGCCGCAGCGCCCAGAAGCTGAGGCCGAAATGCAGCACGTTCATGCACAGCGCCACCGCGAGGAAGCGCGGCCACTGGTCCCGGCGCACCGGCTTGAGGAAGGGGACCAGCACCAGCGCCACGATCGCCATGCGCAGCGCCGTATACAGGAAGGCCGGGATCTCGAGCAGGGCGTAGGCGGAGAACAGGAAGTTCCCCGCCCAGGCCATGCATACGGCGAGGATCAGGAAGAGGTCACGGGGCGACATGCCGCATTGTCGCCCGCCGGCGCCGTGGTGTGGAGCCGCGCGGGCGCATCCCTGCCGTGATGCTGCGTTGCAGGCGCGGCCGTGCTACCAGCGCACGCCGATCCGGCGGTAGAGCTTGGCCAGCACCCAGGCGGGGCCGATCAGCAGGTAGACGAGGTCGGTGAGGAAGCTGGGCTTTCGGCCTTCGAGCTTGTGGCCGACGAATTGTGCGATCCAGGCGAGGACGAACACCGCGACGGCGAGCTTCAGCAGGCCGCCGCGGCCGAGCGCTTCGAACAGCCACCAGGTCAGCGCCGACAGCGCCGCGAACACCAGCAGCATGCCGGTGCCGAGCACGCGCGAGCCGCGCTGGTAGAACAGCCACGCCGCGAACATCGGCAGCGCCGCCCAGATGCCCGGCCTGAACAGCGTGCCCGGCGCCGGGATGCACCACAGCAGGGCGATGACGCTCCACAGGATCGCAGGCACCGCCACCACATGGATGGCCTGGTTGGTCGGGTTGCGGTGGTCGTCGGAATAGCTGGCGAACCAGCGGTCGATCGGACGGTCGGAGCGGGCCTGTGCTGCCATGACGGTTCCCCGGGGACGCGTTGCCGCGAGCATAGGCCAATCAGGGCGTGCCGACCTGCCCCCGCGACGCAGCGAGGCGGCGGCGGACTTCGGCGGCCACGCGCGCGGTCTCGCGCAGGGGCACGGCGTCGAACGGTGCGGCGCCGGCCTCCAGCGGACGCACGCGGCCGCGCGCCAGCAGTGCGTCGACGAAGCGGCGCGGGCGGCCGCGCATCGCCTCGGGCCGATGTACGAAGACCGGTGCGCGCGTGGCGCAGGCCTCGGACAGCATGTTGACCGAGTCCGCGGTGCAGGCGATGCGGTCGGCCCAGGCCAGCATGCCGGCATAGGGGTTGTGGCCGTCGCCGGTGCCCGCCCATGCGCGCACCGGCACGCCGGGCGCCGCCCAGGTGCGCAGCGCCGCCCGCACGGCGTCCGGCGTGCGCCGCGAGGCCACCAGCATCAGGCTGCCGCCCTCGCGCGCGGCCATGGCGGCGACGTCGGCCATCAGCGCATCGAAATCCGCGACCTCGAAACCGGCGCGGCCGCTCGGGCCGCCCACCAGCACCGCGATCCGCGGCGACGGCAGCGCGGCGAACTCCGGAGCCTCGTCCCGCGCGCGATGCAGCCACGCGTCGTCGACCGGATGCAGGCTGCCGGCAAGCGTGATCACGTTGTCGCCGGCGAGGCCGTCGTGCTCCGGCGCGACGACGATGTCCCAGTGCCGCGCCGGCAGTCGCGGATCCAGCACCTGCACCACGCGCGTGCCGCGCCCGCGCAGCAGCCGCGTGGCCAGGGCGGCCTGGCGTCCGCAGCCGACCGCGAGCGCCGGCGGCGCGGACAGCAGGCTCGTGAATCCCGGGCCGAAGGCATGGGCGTCGCCCGGACACCGGCGCGGCGCCAGCCACCGCCACGGTGCCTTCGGCACGAGCACGTGTTCGTCGGCAAACGGCGCCAGTGCGCGCGCGAGCGCCAGCGCCTGGCGCGCGTTGCCGGCGCGGCCATCGCTCAGCGCCAGCGTGCTTGGCGCGTCGCCATCTGCGGGAGTCGACACCATGCGTGCTGGCCGTGGGCGGGTGGAATCTCCGCCGGGACTCTACACTGGTGTCCTGCCTGCACCGAACCACGAGGATCCCGATGCCCGAAGCGCTGCCCGACGCCACGCTCGCCCGCCTGTTCCGCGAAGCCCGCACCCACAACGCCATCGGTGGCGAGGTCGACGACGCCACCCTGCGCGCCCTGTACGACCTGCTGAAGTTCGGCCCCACCGAGGCCAATGCCTGCCCGGCCCGCTTCGTGTTCGTGCGTTCGCCCGAAGCCAAGGCCAGGCTGGCGCCGGCGCTGAGCGACGGCAACCGCGACAAGACCCTGGCCGCGCCGGTGACGGTGATCGTCGGCCATGACCTGGCCTTCTACGACAAGCTGCCGGTGCTGTTCCCGCACACCGACGCGCGCTCCTGGTTCGCCGGTTCGGACCAGGCGCGCCTGGAGCGCGTGGGTCTGCGCGGCTCGAGCATGCAGGGCGCCTACCTGATCCTGGCCGCGCGCGCGCTGGGCCTGGACTGCGGGCCGATGAGCGGCTTCGACAATGCGATGGTGGACGCCGCCTTCTTCGCCGGCACCTCGATCCGCTCCAACATCCTGGTCAACCTCGGCCACGGCGACCCGGCGCAGCTGTTCCCGCGCTCGCCGCGGCTGTCGTTCGACGAGGCCGCGCGCATCGAATGAGCGTGGACGGCCAGGTGGATCCGGACGGGCCGCGCCTGCGGCCGGCCGCCACACGCGCACGGTCCGCCGGCGGCGGCATCGTCGCCGTCGAAGCCTTCTCGCGCGGCGGTGCGATCGACCGCGCGTGGATGGGCTGGGGCGCGCTGCGCGTGCTGTCGCGCCAGGACTGGGCACCAGGCGCGGTGCGCGACGAAGGCCGGGTCGCGAACATGGAGCGCTTGCTGCTGGTGACCTCGGGCTCGCTCGACGCCGACTGCGGCGATCCCGGGCGCCACCGCGTTGATGCCGGCGGCCTGCTGTGGATCGGCGCGGGACACGGCCTCGGCGCCAGGCTGGCCAATGCCTCGGCCACCGCGCCCCTGCGCCTGGTGGAGTTCTGGCTGCAGCCGGACCGCGTCAATGCGCCGCCTGCGGTGGCGAGCCGTCGGGGCGGCGGCGTGGAGGTCGAACCCGGTGCCGGTGCCAGTGCCGGGAAAGGCTGGGCGCTGCTCGCGGATGGGGCCGCGGCGGCCGCCAGGATCATGCCGGAAGACCCGGCCGTACCCGCGGACGATGGCGACCCGCTGCCGCTGCGCCAGCGTGCGCGGCTGCTGGCGGCCCGGCTCGAACCCGGCTCGCGCCTGCAGCTCGCGCCGGTCGGGGCCGGCCGCTGCTGGCTGGAGGTGCTCGAGGGCGAAGCGGTCGCGCTGGCGGCCACCGCATCCGGCATGCCGCTGGCCGCCGGCGACGGCGTCGGCTGGCTGGCAGGCGACGCCGCCGCGCCGGTGTCGGTCGCCGCGTGCGGCCCCGATGCCGCGAGTCTCCTGCTCCTGACCCTGCCGGCCTGACCCGGTCGGCCTGATCCGGGCCGGCAGCGCCGCGGCAGGCTAAACTGTCCCGGTCCCCGCAGCCCTGGTTACGCACGATGTCCACCGCCCAGCCGCAGCCCGCCAACGCCCTGAAGCAGTACGAGGTGCGCCGCGCCGACCTGCCGCTGAGCTGCCCGCTGCCGTCGATGGCGCTGTGGAACTCGCACCCGCGCGTCTACCTGCCGATCGAGAGCGAGGGCGGCCAGTCCGATTGCCCGTACTGCGGCAGCCACTTCGTCCTGGTCGACTGAGCGCGGCCGCGCGCGCCGCCGGCACGTGCCCCGGCCGCTGACCGTCCTGCAGCTGCTTCCGGCCCTGGAGTCGGGCGGCGTCGAACGTTCCACACTGGAAGTGTCCGCGGCCCTGGGCGCCGCCGGGCATCGCGCGCTGGTGGCGTCCGCCGGCGGCCGGCTGCTGCCCGCGCTGCTGGAGACCGGCGCCGAGCACGTCGCGCTCGACATCGGCCGCAAGTCCGTCACCACCCTCGGCCTGGTGCGCCCGCTGCGGCGGCTGATCGCGGAGCAGGGCGTCGACATCGTGCACGCGCGCTCGCGCCTGCCGGCGTGGATCGGCTGGCGCGCGCTGCGCGGCCTGCCCGCCGCCGCGCGCCCGCGCTTCGTCACCACCGTGCACGGCCTCAACTCGCCCTCGCGCTACAGCCAGGTCATGGTCCGCGGCGAGCGCGTGGTCTGCGTGTCCGACACCGTGCGCGACTACGTCCTGCGCCATTACCCGCGGACCGAACCGGCGCGCCTGCGCGTGATCCCGCGCGGCATCGATCCGGCGGCGTTCCCGAGGGCGCCGCTGCCCGATCGCATCGCCCGGGCCGCGGCCGCCGCCGCGGATCCGCGGCTGGGCGGAGACGGCCCCGTGCTGCTGCTGCCGGGCCGCGGCACCCGACTCAAGGGCCATGCCGACGCGCTGGGCCTGCTGGCCGCGCTGCGCGCCGACGGCCTCGATGCCCGCCTGTGGATGCCCGGCGCCCGCGATCCCGCGCGCGCGGCCTACGTCGCGGAACTCGAGGCGCAGGCGCGCGAACTCGGAATCGCGGACGCGGTGGCGATCACGCCGCCCACCGCCGCCATCGCGGCGGCCTACGCCGCCAGCGACCTGGTGCTGCAGCTTTCGCGCAAGCCCGAGGCCTTCGGCCGCACCGTGGTCGAGGCGCTCTCCAGCGGTCGACCGGTGCTGGGCTGGGACCACGGCGGCGTGGGCGAACTGCTGCGCGAACTGCAGCCGGCCGGCGCCATCCCCGCATTCGACGCGCGGGCGCTGCGCACCGGCGCGCAGGCATTGCTCGCGCGCGGCGCCGCCGCAGCGGCTACGATTCCAGCGCTGCCCCTCCGCTACACGCTCCGGTCCATGCAGGACGCCACGCTTTCGGTCTATGACGAACTCCGCTGACGCCGCCCTTCCCGCCAACGGGAGCATCGCCACCGGCTGGCGCTGGGCCCCGTACTGGGTGCTGGCCTTCGTCGCGCTGTGGCCCGCGCCCGGTTACGCCGAGGGCATCGTGGTGCTCGGGGCGCTCGCGGCGATCATCAAGCTCGTCGGCAGCCGCTTCCGCGGCGGCGCGCAGCTGCTCAGCGGCCCGGCCTGGGCGCTCACCAGCGTGCTGTTCTTCGCCTACTGGCTGCCGGAGCTGCTGTCGTCGGTCGGATCGGTCGACCCGGGACGCGCGCTGCGCGAGGCCGCGGTCGACCTGCGCTACCTCCCCTTCCTCTGGCTGGTGGCGATCGCCGTCGCCGATGACCGCGGACGGCGGCTGACCTTCACCGGGCTGGCGGTGATCATCGGCCTGTGGACGCTGGACGCCCTGGTCGAAGTGGTGCTCGACACCAGCCCGCTGTTCCGGGGCATCGACGCCATCAAGCAGGCCATCAGCGACCGGCCGATGTGCGACCTCGGCGAAGTCGCGCAGGCCGACCGCCTCGGCGGCGTGCTGGGGCCCTGCAACCTGAAGCTCGGCGTGGTGCTGGCGAGCCTGTCGCCGTTCGCGCTCTACGCGGCCGGGCGGCGCTGGCGCACGGCCGGCTGGGTGGTCGCCGCGGCCGCGATCGGCGTGGTGATCGTGTTCGCCGGCTCGCGCGCCTCGTGGCTGACCTACGGCCTGGTGCTGCTGCTGTCGGGCTGGCGCCTGCTCGGCTGGCGGCGGCTGCTGGCGGTGTTCGCGGCCGGGGCGGTGGTGACGATGGCGATCGCCATCATGTCGCCCGAAGTGCGCACGCGCTTCGAGCGCACCACCCAGGCCTTCCAGGCCAGCGCCACCGGCGTCGACGCCGCGCTGTCGGGGCGCGCGCGGATCTGGGGCGCGGCGCTGTGCATGGTGCGCGAGCATCCGGTCAATGGCGTGGGCGCGCGCGGCTTCCGCGAAGCGTTCCCCGCCTGCGATCCGGATCCCGGCACGATGGCGGCCTGGGGCGACGGCCCGGCGCTGCACGCGCACCAGATCGTGCTCGAGGTGCTGAGCGAAACCGGCGTCCTGGGCCTGCTGCTGTGGCTGTCCGGCGTGGCGTTGGCCGTACGCGCCTGGCGCTATGCGGGCAAGGCCGCCCGCGAACGCGCGCGGCCGGCGATGCTCGCGCTGCTGGTGACGGTATTCCCGCTCAATACCCACCTTGCGTCGTATTCCACCTTCTGGGGCGCGCTGACCCTGATGCTGGCGGCGCTGTACGCGGGCAGCCTGCTGGCGCGCGCGGGGCAGGCGCCGGCGGACCGTGCCGATGCGGCGCCGGCTGCTCAGTAGGCGGAGCTGCCGTCGGGCTGGCGCTTGAAGCGGCGGTGGATCCAGAGGTACTGCTCCGGCGCCGCGCGCGCCATCGTCTCGATCGCGGCCATGACCTCGGCGGTGTCGGCCGTGGCATCGCGCGAGGGATAGCCCTCGCTCGCCGGGAACAGCTTCAGCGAGTAGCCGCCGTCGGCGCGCCGTGCGTGCTGGAAGAACATGACGGCCGCGCCGGACATCCGCGCCAGCTGGTGGGTCGAGGTCAGGCTGTGCGCGGGCTGGCCGAAGAACGGCACGAACACGCTGTCGCCGCGGCTGGGATCCTGGTCGGGTGCGTACCACAGCAGGCCGCCCCGCTTGAGGTGGCGCACGGAGCCGCGCAGGTCCTGCTTGGGGAACATCGCCGCGGCATAGCGCAGGCGCCCGCGGCGCACCGCCCACTCCATCGCCGGCTGCGCGTGCGGACGGTACATGCCGGCCAGCGGCACGTGGTCGCACATCAGCCGGCCGCAGGCTTCGAGGGTGGTGAAGTGGCCGCTGACCACGATCACGCCGCGGCCATCGGCGCGTGCGGCCTCCATGTGCTCGAGGCCTTCCACCACCAGGCCTTCGCGCAGCGGGGCGATCGAGCCCCACCAGGCGCGCGCGAACTCGAACAGGCCGACGCCGATCGCGGCGAAGTGTTCGCGCAGCAGCGCGTCGCGCGCGGCGGCGTCGAGGTCCGGGAAGCAGAGTTCGAGGTTGCGCGCGGCCACCCGGCGGCGCGCCGGCAGCACGCGCTGCAGCAGGCGCCCGAGCGCGCGGCCGAGCACGCGCTGCAGCGGCCACGGGATGCGTGCCAGCAGCGCCATCGCGCCGATCCCGATCCAGGTCGGCCAGTGCCGTGGGCCCAGCGGTGGCCTGTCGACGTTCGCGGTCATGCGTCGATTCTACCGGGACCCGCCCGCACGCCCGCCCGCTGCCGCGACGGCTTCGCTATCCTTGCCGCATGGAGGCCGCCCCCCGGAACCGCGCCGTCGAACGCCTGCTGCGCGGCCTGTACTCGGCCGTGCTGTACGTGCTGGTGCCCGTCACCGTCTACCACCTGATCTGGCGGGGCTTCAGGCAGGCCGAATACCTCGAGCGCTGGGGCGAGCGCTACGCCGCCTACCGCACGCCGCCGCTGGACGGCTGCATCTGGGTGCACGCGGTCTCGGTCGGCGAGGTCAACGCCGCGGCGCCGCTGGTCAATGCGCTGCTCGACCTGCGCCCGGACCTGCGCCTGCTCGTCACCACCATCACCCCGACCGGCTCGGCGCGCGTGCGTGCGCTGTGGGGCGAGCGCGTCGAACACGTCTACCTGCCCTACGACCTCTCGGGTGCGGTGCGCCGCTTCCTGGCGCACGTCCGCCCGCGGCTGGCGCTGGTGCTGGAAACCGAACTCTGGCCCAACCTGCTGTTCTGCTGCCGCGACCACGGCGTGCCGGCCTACCTGGTCAACGCGCGGCTGTCGGAGCGTTCGCTGCGCGGCTACCGCGCGCTGCGTCCGCTGGTGGGACGCGCGCTGCGCACGCTGACGCGGGTGGCCGCGCAGTCGGAGGCCGACGCCGGGCGCTTCGTGCAGCTGGGCGCGCGTCCGGACGCGGTCTCGGTGCTGGGCAACCTGAAGTTCGACATCCGCGTCGATGAAGCCGCGCGCCGCACCGCGGCCGCCTTCGCCGCCCACAGCGGCGGCCGCCGGGCCTGGATCGCGGCCAGCACGCATCCCGAGGAGGAGGCCGCGGTCATCGCCATGCACCGGCGGCTGCGCGCGCGCTGGCCGGACCTGCTGCTGCTGTGGGCGCCGCGGCATCCGGAGCGCTTCCGTCCGGTGGCCCAGGCCTGCGTCGAGGCCGGCTGGCGGGTGGCCACGCGCCAGCTGACGCAGTGGCCAGACGGCGAGGACGACGTCTTCGTGATCGACACCCTGGGCGAGCTGGTGCATTTCTACGCCTGTGCCGAAGTCGCCTTCGTCGGCGGCAGCCTGCAGCCGGTGGGCGGGCACAACCTGCTCGAGCCGGCGGCGCTGGGCGTGCCGGTCGTGACCGGGCCGCATCTGCACAACTTCGCCGACATCGCGCAGCGCATGGACGAGGCCGGCGCGCTGCGCATCGGCGCGGACGCGGACGCGGTGGCGGCGGAGCTGGAGGCCCTGCTGGGCGACGATGACGCGCGCGCCGCAATGGTGGCCGAGGGCCTGCGGCTGGTGAAGGAAGGGCGCGGCGCGCTCGCGCTGACCCTGGACATGATCACGCCGGAGTTGCCCCCGGCGTGAGGTGGTGCATCGGGACCGCCCGCGGCCTCAGCCGCCGGTGGTCGCCTGCGTGTCCGGCGTGGCGGCCTCGACGGTGAGCAGGCGGTTGATCTCCTGCACGTCGTCGATGCCCAGGGTGCCGGCGGCCTGCGCCAGCAGCAGGCGGTTCTGCAGGAAGTTGTAGCGCGCCAACGCGTACTGCTGTTCGGCGTTGAACAGGTTCTGCTGGTTGATCAGCACGTCGACCACGGTGCGGGTGCCGACTTCCAGGCCGACCTGCGAGGCCTCGTAGGCGCTGCGCGCGGAGACCAGCGCCTGGCGGCGGGCCTCGATCTCGGCCACGCCGGCGACGACAGTCTGGTAGGCATTGCGGGTGTTGCGGTCCAGCGCGCGGCGCGACTGCTCGAGCTGCTGCTGGGAAATATCGCGGCGCGAGAGCGCCTGGCGCACCTGCGACTGGGTCGCGCCGCCGGCGAAGATCGGCACGGTCAGGGTCAGGCCGACGCTGGAGCCTTCGCCGGTCGAGGTGCCGCCGACGCCGCCGGGACCGAGGTCGCCCCAGGCCGCGCCATTGTCGTAGCCGGCACCGAGCGTGAGCCGCGGCAGGTGGCCGGCACGCGCCGTGTTGACGCCGTGCTCGGACGCGCTCAGCGCGTACTCGGCCGCGCGCAGCGAGGGGTTGTTCTCCATCGCGGTGGCCAGCCAGCGGCCCAGACCATCGCCCTCGGGGGCTTCGGGCTGGAAGTCCTCGGGCAGCGCGCGCAGGGTGCGCACCGGGCGGCCGGTGATCTCGGCCAGCGCCTGGTAGGCGTCCTCGAGCGCGTTGCGCGACAGGATGGTGTTGGCGCGCGCGGCGTCGTACTGGGCGCGGGCCTCGTGCACGTCGGTGATCGGCGCCAGGCCGACCTCCAGGCGCTTGTCGGCGAAGTCGAACTGCTTCTGCAGCGCGGCCTCGGCGGCCTCGGCCGCGGCCAGCGTCTCGATGGACACCAGCACGTTGAAATAGGCGGCCGAGGTGCGCGTGATCAGCTCCTGGTTGGCGGCGTCGAGGTCGAAGCCGGCGGCAACGTCGAGGTCCTGCTGCGCGCGCAGGTTGGAGATCGCCCCGAGGTCGAACACCGTCTGGCTGAGGTCGACGCCGACGCTGCGGCGACGGGCGTCGCCGTCGACGCCGGCGGCATAGCTGCGGCTCAGCGACGCGCTGCCGTTGATCTGCGGCAGCAGCGCGGCGCGCGCCTGCACCCGGCCTTCGCGCGAGATGTCGCGGTTGGACTCCGAGATCGCCAGCTGCGTGTCGCTGTTGCGCGCCAGCTCGTAGGTCTGCAGCAGGTCTTCGGCCGAGGCCGCGGCGGGCAGGGCGAGGAGGAGCGCGAGGGCGAGGGGGCGACGGATCATCGGGGGGTCCTTGTAGGGGCGGTCAGAGCGCGAATGCCGGGACCGGCGCCGCGCCCGCCAGGTAGGCGAGGTCGGTTTCGAACAACGATTCGAGGCGCGGGCCGTTGACGTCGGCGTGCACCAGCACGGCCTCCATCGCCGGCGCGCGGCCGCGCACCACGAACAGGCGGCCGCCGGGACGCAGCCAGCCGAGGAAGCGGTCCGGAATCGCGTCCACGGCGCCGCCGACGGCGATGGCGTCGAACTGGCGGTCCGGCGTCCATGCGAAGGCGTCGGCGTGGGTGACCGAGACGTTGGTGGCGCCCTGCGCGAGCAGGGTCGCCTGGGCCTGGGCGGCGAGGTCGGCGTGTCGCTCGATCGACGTCACCGAGCGCGCCAGGCGGCCGAGGCAGGCGGCGAGGAAGCCGCTGCCGGTGCCGATGTCGAGCACGTCCTCGGTGCCGTCCAGCGCCAGCGCCTGCAGCACGCGGCCTTCCACCACCGGCTTCATCATCGATTCGCCGTGCGCCAGCGGCAGCGCGATGTCGGCATAGGCCAGCGCGCGGTGCGCGTCGGGCGCGTAGGCCTCGCGCGGCATGCGCAGGAGCACGTTGAGCACGCGGGGATCGAGCACGTCCCAGGGGCGGACCTGCTGCTCGACCATGGCTTCACGGGCTTTGGCGAAATCGAGGGTCATGGTGTCGGAGCCTGGCTGATCGGATGACCGGCCATTTTACGTCGAATCGGCGGGATTGGCCGGGACAGCATCGCCGCCGCCGGCGCGGGGCATTGAGTGCCGGAAGTCACCGGGCCGGCTGGCGGTCGTTCAGGATGCGTCCCCCGCGGCGTAGGCGCGCAGGAAGACGTCGACGGTGGCGGCGACGTGGGCCTCCATGTCGAAGCCGTGCAGCGCATCGCAGCCCATCACCAGGCGCGGGTGGAGGTCGCCGCGGAGCAGGGCGAAGAACTGGCTGGCCGCGCGCGCCGGGTCGTCGACCGCGAGTTCGCCCGCGGTGGTGCGGCGGGCGAGCAGCGCTGCGAAGCCGGCCTGCAGGTGGCCCGGCCCCGCGGCCCAGAAGCGGTTGGCGAGCGCGCAGTCGGCGCGCGTCGACGCGCACATCAGGCGGAAGCCGGACACCGCCTCGGGCGATGTCATCAGCGCGTACACCGCGCGTCCGATGCCGGCCAGGCGCTCGCGCAGCGGCTGCTGCGGCGCGGGCGTGAACAGGGCGCTCGGCACCTGCTTGTCGCAGTAGTGCTCGACGGCTTCGAAGAACAGCGCGTCCTTGTCGCCGAAATGGCTGTAGACGGTGAGCTTGGACACGCCGGCGCGGGCCGCGATCTGGTCCATGCTGACGCCTTCGAAGCCATGTTCCAGGAACAGCGACTCCGCGGCCTCCAGGATCGCCGCGCGCTTGGCGAGGTCCTTCGGACGGCCCGGGGCGGGGCGCTGGCTGGCCTGGGGGACGCTGGGTGTGGACATCGGCATCAATACTGGACCGTGTAGTTCTGTAACTATAGCATTCGCGCCTTGGCGACTTGCCGCGGACTGCGGACCGGGAGCGACGATGTCTGGGATGCGAAGGATGCGGGCTGCGGCCGTGGCCGCGATGCTGCTGGCGCTGTGCGCCTGTGGCGACGGGGGCGGGCAGGCCCCGCCCACGAGACCGGTCCTGGTGGAGCGCCCGCAGCCCGCGCCGGGGACCTCGCGCAGCTTCCCGGGCGAGATCCGCGCCCGCGCCGAAAGCCCGCTGGCCTTCCGCATCGGCGGCCAGCTGGTCCGGCGCGAGGTCGACGCCGGCGACCGGGTCACCCGCGGCCAGCTGCTGGCGGTGATCGACCAGGGCGACGTCGAAGCGCAGTCGCGCGCCGCTGCTGCCCGGCTGGCTGCCGCCGAGGCGCAGCTCAGGCGCGCCGCGGCCGATCGCGCGCGCTACGCCGCGCTGGCCGGCGACCAGCTGGTCAGCCGGTCCGCGCTCGATGCGCAGGAGGCCGCCTGGCGTGCCGCCGACGGCGAGGCGCGGGCGGCCCGCGCACAGGCCGAGGTGGCGCGCAACCAGGCCGGCTATGCCGAACTGCGCGCGCCGGTCGATGGCGTCATCGCCAGCCGTCAGGCCGAGGCGGGGCAAGTGGTCGCGGCGGGGCAGGCGGTGTTCACCCTGGCGGCCGACGACGGCCGCGAAGTCGCGATCGCGCTGCCGGAATCGGTGGTGGCCGACTTCAGCGTCGGCCAGCCGGTCGAGGTCGAACTCTGGACCGCGCCGGGCGAGCGCCTGCGCGGTCGCTTCCGCGAGATCTCCCCCGCGGCCGACCCGGTCGCGCGCACCTACGCCGCGCGGGTCGCCATCGAGGACGCCGACGCCGCGCGCGTGGCGCTCGGGCAGAGCGCCGAGGTGCACGCCGCCGGGACGGGCGCGGCGCTGTCGGTGCCGCTGTCGGCGGTGCAGGGCGGTGCAGGTGGCGAGGCCACCGTGTGGGTGTTCGACGACGGACGCGTGCGCGCGGTCGCGGTGGAGGTCGGAGACTTCGGCGCAGAGCGCGTGCCCGTGACCTCGGGTGTTGCCGCGGACGACTGGGTGGTCGTGGCCGGCGGCCATCTCCTCCGCGACGGCCAGGCCGCGCGCGCGGTGGACCGCCGCAACCGCCCGGTGGACGCGGCCCCGCGATGAGCGCCCGCTCGCGCTTCAACCTCTCCGAGTGGGCGCTGCGCAACCGCGCGCTGGTGCTCTACGTGATGCTGGTGTCGGCCCTGGTCGGTGCCTGGTCGTACCGGCAGCTGGGCCAGTCCGAGGATCCGCCCTTTACCTTCAAGGCGATGGTGGTGCGCACGCTGTGGCCGGGCGCCACCGCCGAGGACGTCGCCCGCCAGGTCACCGACCGCGTCGAGCGCGCGGTGATGGAGACCGGCCGCTACGAGATGGTCCGCTCGTATTCGCGGCCGGGCGAATCACAGGTGATCTTCATGGCGTCCGACGCGCTGCCTTCGCGCGACGTGCCCGACCTCTGGTACCAGGTGCGCAAGAAGGTCGGCGATATCCGCGCCACGCTGCCGGCGGACGTCGTGGGGCCGTTCTTCAACGACGAGTTCGGCGACACCTTCGGCAACATCTACGCGCTGACCGGCGAGGGCTTCGACTACGCCGTGCTCAAGGACTACGCCGAGCGCATCGAGCTGGAGCTGCAGCGCCAGCCCGACGTCGGCAAGGTCGAACTGATCGGCCTGCAGGACGAGAAGGTCTTCATCGAGGCCAGCAACGTGCGCCTGGCCAACCTCGGCGTGCCGCTGGCGGCGATCCAGCAGGCGCTGGCGCAGCAGAACGCGGTCACGCCCGCCGGCTTCGTCGAGACCGCCAGCGACCGCGTGCAGCTGCGCGTGGACGGCGCCTTCCGCTCCATCGACGACATCCGCGCGCTGCCGGTGCGCGCCGGCGGCCGCACCCTGCGCCTGGGCGACGTGGCCGAGGTCACCCGCGGCTACGCCGATCCCGCCGCGCCGCGCATGCGCTTCATGGGCGAGGACGCGATCGGCATCGGCATCGCGCTGCGCGAGGGCGGCGACATCCTGGCGCTGGGCGAGACCCTGGCGTCCGAGGCCGAGCGCCTGCAGGCGACGCTGCCGCTGGGCATGTCGCTGCACAAGGTCTCCGACCAGCCGGCCGCGGTGCGCGAATCGGTCGGCGAGTTCGTCAAGGTGCTGGCAGAAGCGGTGGTGATCGTGCTGCTGGTCTGCTTCTTTTCGCTGGGCGTGCGGACCGGGCTGGTGGTGGCGGTGTCGATCCCGCTGGTGCTGGCGCTGACCTTCGCGGCGATGCACGGCTTCGGCATCGGCCTGCACAAGGTCTCGCTGGGCGCGCTGGTGCTGGCGCTGGGCCTGCTGGTGGACGACGCCATCATCGCCGTGGAGATGATGGCCATCCGCATGGAGCAGGGCGACAGCCGCTTCACCGCCGCCGGCTATGCCTGGTCGCACACCGCCTTCCCGATGCTGACCGGAACGCTCGTGACCGCCGCCGGCTTCCTGCCGATCGCGACCGCGGCCTCGTCCGTGGGCGAGTACACGCGCTCGCTGTTCCAGGTGGTGACGATCGCGCTGGTGGTGTCGTGGATCGCGGCGGTGCTGTTCATTCCCTGGCTGGGCGAAAAGATGCTGCCGGACTTCGCCGGGGCACGGCCGCCGAAGCCCGGCTCGCTGGCCGCGCGCCACCGCGCCTGGCGCGAGCGCCTGGCCGACCGCTGGCCGCAGTACGCCTTCGTGCTGGCGCCGCGCGAGCCGCACGCGCACGACCACGATCCCTACCAGCGCCCGTTCTACCGCCGCCTGCGCCGCCTGCTGGACGGGTGCCTGGTGCATCGCTGGCTGGTGATCGCGGCGACGGTGGCGCTGCTGGTGCTGTCGCTGCTCGGCTTCCGCTTCGTGCCGCAGCAGTTCTTCCCGGATTCGCAGCGGCTGGAGCTGATGGTCGACCTCGAGCTGGCCGAAGGCGCGTCGCTGCGCGCCACCGACGCGGCCGCGCGCCGCCTGGAGGCGCTGCTCGCGGAGCGCGAGGGGATCGAGAACCACGTCGCCTACGTCGGCAGCGGCTCGCCGCGCTTCTACCTGCCGCTGGACCAGCAGCTGCCGCAGACCAACCTTGCCCAGTTCGTGGTGCTTGCGCGCGACGTCGAGTCGCGCGAGGCGCTGCGCGACTGGCTGATCGACGAGGCCGCGCCGCTGTTCCCGGAGCTGCAGCTGCGCGTGACCCGGCTGGAAAACGGCCCGCCGGTGGGCTATCCGGTGCAGTTCCGCGTCTCCGGCGAGCACGCCGACCGCGCGCGGGAGATCGCCCGCCAGGTCGCCGACCAGGTGCGCGCGAATCCGCACGTGGCCAACGTCAACCTCGACTGGGACGAGCCCAGCAAGGTCGTGCGCCTGGTGGTCGACCAGGATCGCGCGCGGGTGCTGGGCGTGGACTCGCAGGGGCTGGCGCGCTTCCTGTCGGCCTCGCTGTCGGGTCGGTCGGTGGCCGTGTACCGCGAAGGCGACGAGCTGATCGAGGTGCTGGTGCGTGGCCCCCTCGACGAGCGCACCGGGCTCGACGCGCTCGGCGACCTGGTCGTGCACGGCGCCGACGGCACGCCGGTGCCGCTGTCGCAGGTCGCGCGCCTGGAATACGCCTTCGAGGACGGCATCATCTGGCACCGCGACCGGCTGCCCACGGTCACCGTGCGCGCCGACGTGCGCGGCGATGCGATGCCGGCCAGCGTGGTGGCGGAGATCCTGCCGACCCTCGAGGGGATCCGAAACGCGCTGCCGGCCGGCTACCTGCTCGAGACCGGTGGCACCCTGGAGGACTCGGCGCGCGGCCAGGATTCGATCCGGGCGGGCATGCCGCTGTTCCTGTTCGCGGTGGCGACGCTGCTGATGCTGCAGCTGCGCAGCTTCCCGCGCAGCCTGCTGGTGTTCGCGACCGCGCCGCTGGGGCTGGTGGGCGCGGTGCTGTTCCTGCTGGTGTTCCGCGTGCCCTTCGGCTTCGTGGCGCTGCTGGGCACGATCGCGCTGGCCGGCATGGTGATGCGCAACTCGATCATCCTCGTCGACCAGATCCAGCAGGACATCGACGCCGGGCATGCGCGCTGGGACGCGGTGATCGATGCCACCGTGCGCCGCTTCCGCCCGATCGTGCTGACCGCGCTGGCGGCGATCCTGGCGATGATCCCGCTGTCGCGCAGCGTGTTCTTCGGGCCGATGGCGGTGGCGATCATGGGCGGGCTGACGGTGGCGACCGTGCTGACCCTGCTGTTCGTGCCGGCGCTGTACGCGGCGTGGTTCCGCGTGAAGCGCGACGAAGCGCCGCCGCCCGCGCCCGCGGCGCCATCGCCGCCTGATCCGCGCCGCAGCCTCCCAGGAGGAGCGGCTACAGCCGCGACCGGGCTGGCCTGGTCTCCGGGCGAACAGGCGCGCACCGGCCGGGCGCAGCTGTAGCCGCTCCTACAGGGGCAGGGCCGGCGGGTCGAGGAGTCCGGCGCGCGGACCCGCCACCGGCGAGACGTGTGCCCGGGCGGTTACTCCGGTGGCGGTGAAGCCGGCGACCATGTCCGGCGCCGCCGCCTCGGCCGCGGCGCGCGATGCGAACCACGCGAAGCAGCTCGGGCCCCCGCCGGAGATGCTGGCGCCGAGCGCGCCGTGGTCGAGCGCGGCCTGCTTCACCGCGGCGAAGCCCTGGATGAGCGGCGCGCGGCGCGGCTCGACCAGCACGTCGTGCAGGCCGTCGGCGATCAGGCCGGCGTCGCCGCGCGCCAGCCCGGTGAGGAAGAGCGCCAGGTGCGACGAGTGCCGCACCACTTGGGCCAGCGGATAGGGCTCGGCCAGGACCGCGCGTGCCTGGCGGGTTTCCAGCACCAGGTCCGGCTGCACCGCCACGCAGTGCAGCCAGTCCGGCACGTCGAGCCTCAGCAGGCGGGTGGACGTCGCCAGCGCCACGCCGCCGACCAGCATCGGGCCGACGTTGTCGCCTTGGTGGCTGTGGGTCGAGGCCCATTCGCCTTCCAGTGCGAAGGGATAGAGCGCCTCGCGCGCGAGCGGCCGTTCGAGCAGCGCATTGGCGGCGACCAGCGCGGCCACGCAGGACGCCGCCGAGCCGGCAAGGCCGGAGCCCAGCGGAATGCCCTTGTCGAGTTCGACCGCGAAGCCGTGCGGCAGTGCCAGCGCCGAGCGCAGCTGCATCAGGGCGCGGCCGGCGGTGTTGGCTTCGGCGTCGAGGGGGATGCGGTCGATGCCGCGCACCTTGCCGCGGACCGCATCGATCCGCACCACGGGCTCGTCGATGCGACGCACGGTGGCGACGTCGCGCGGTCCCTCGATCACGTGTCCGAGCAGGTCGAAACCCACGCCGATGTTGCCCACGCCCGCGGGTGCGAATGCACGGGCCTGCCGATGCGATGCGTCCATGCGCGGGATTGTCCCATCGTGCCCGGTGCCGCGACAGCGCGGCGGTCGCCGCGGTGCACGCGGACGCCCCGGCCGGCGCGTGCTGCGGCGCGGCAACGCCCGCCCGTGCCTGCGGCCTAGACTGGGGCCGCGAGCGACGACCGGCGCGTCCGGCCAGCCAGCCACGGGGGTCGCAGTGGAGCCGACCGATATCCGCAATCCCGACACCTTCCACCGGGTCGTCGATTGCCAGTGGGCCTGCCCGGCGCACACGCCGGTGCCCGAGTACATCCGCCTCATCGCCGCCGGCCGCCATGCCGACGCATACATGGTCAACTGGGCGAGCAACGTCTTCCCGGGCATCCTCGGCCGCACCTGCGACCGACCCTGCGAGCCCGCCTGCCGCCGCGGCCGGGTCGAGGAGAACAACGGCCCGGCCTCGATGCGCGAGAAGCCGGAGCCCGTGGCGATCTGCCGGCTCAAGCGCGTCTGCGCGGACCACAAGGGCGACGTGCGTGCGCGCATGCCGAAGCCGGCGGCGCGGCGCAACGGCCGCCGCATCGCCTGCGTCGGTGCCGGACCCTCGTCGCTGACCGTGGCCCGCGACCTGGCGCCGCTGGGCTACGCGGTGACCGTGTTCGAGGCCGATCCGAAGGCCGGCGGCTTCATGCGCACCCAGGTGCCGCGCTTCCGCCTGCCCGAGTCGGTGATCGACGAGGAGACCGGCTACATCCTCGACATGGGGGTCGAGTTCATCGGCGGCACCCGCATCGACTCGATGCGCACGCTGCTGGAACAGGGCTACGACGCGGTCTTTGTCGGCAGCGGCGCGCCGCGGGGGCGCGATCTCGACCTGCCCGGGCGCGCGGAGTGCGCGGCCGGCATCCACGTCGGCCTCGACTGGCTGGCGAACGTGTACTTCGGCCACGTCACCCGCGTCGGCCGCCGCGTGCTGGTGCTGGGCGGCGGCAATACGGCCATGGACTGCTGCCGCTCGGCGCGCCGGCTCGGCGGCGAGGACGTGACGGTCGTGGTCCGTTCGGGCTTCGACGAGATGAAAGCGAGTCCGTGGGAGAAGGAGGACGCGATGCACGAGGGCATCCCGATCCTCGACTACCGCGTGCCCAAGGCCTTCGAGCACGCCAGCGGCCGGCTGACCGGCATGCGCTTCGAGCGCGTGCGCGCCGGGTACGACGCCGATGGCCGCCGCCGGCTGGTGCCCACAGGGGAGCCGGACGACGTCATCGCCTGCGACGAGGTGCTGATCGCGGTCGGCCAGGAGAACGCGTTCCCCTGGATCGAGCGTGACCTCGGCATCGATTTCGACCAGTGGGGAATGCCGGTCGTCGACCGGATCACGCACCAGTCCACGCTGCCGCACGTGCTGTTCGGCGGCGACGCCGCGTTCGGGCCGAAGAACATCATCTGGGCCGTCGCCCACGGCCATGCCGCGGCGATCTCGATCGACCGTCTGCTGCAGGGCGGCGACACGCGCGCTCGCCCGGCGCCGGGCGTCACCCTCGATTCCCAGAAGATGGGCATCCACGAATGGCGCTACGACAACGCGGTCTCGCACGACGAGCGCTTCGCGGTGCCGTGGTCGGAGGCGGCGAAGAAGCTCGACAGCATGCACGTCGAGGTCGAGCTGGGCTTCGACGCTGCCACCGCGTGGAAGGAAACCCGGCGCTGCCTCAACTGCGACGTGCAGACCGTGTTCACCCGCGACAAGTGCATCGAGTGCGACGCCTGCGTCGACATCTGCCCGACCGACTGCATCACCTTCACCGCCAACGGCGAGGAGGCGGAGCTGCGCACGCGGCTGACCGCGCCGGCGCTCAATACCGGGCAGCCGCTGTACGTCTCGGGGCCGCTGAAGACCAGCCGGGTGATGGTCAAGGACGAGGACGTCTGCCTGCACTGCGGGCTGTGCGCCGAGCGCTGTCCCACCGGCGCCTGGGACATGCAGAAGTTCCTGCTGCTCGAGACCCGCGCCGGTGGCGATCGCCGCCCGTCGTGCGGGCGGGAGGCCGCATGACCCCTGCGCACTCCCCGCTGCGGGCGGTCAACGATTTCGTCGTCAAGTTCGCCAACGTCAACGGCTCGGGTTCGGCCTCGGCCAACGAGCTGTTCGCGAAGGCGATCCTGCGCATGGGCGTGCCGGTGGCGCCGCGCAACATCTTCCCCTCCAACATCCAGGGCCTGCCGACCTGGTACGAGGTGCGGATCAGCGAGGCCGGCTGGCTCGGTCGCCGCGGCGGCGTCGACCTGATGGTGGCGATGAACCCGCAGACCTGGGACGCCGACGTCGCCGAAATCGAGCCGGGCGGCTACCTGCTGTACGACGGCAGCAAGCCGCTGCCGCCGTCGCGCCTGCGCGACGACGTCACCGCCATCGGCGTGCCGCTGACCGAGCTGTGCAACGCGGCGTGGAGCGATCCGCGCCAGCGCCAGCTGTTCAAGAACATCATGTACGTCGGCGCGCTGTCGGCGCTGCTGGACATCGACCCGGAGGTGGTGGAGGCGCTGATCGGCGAGCAGTACCGCTCGAAAGCGAAGCTGGTGCCGCCCAACGTCCAGGCCATGCGCATCGGCCGCGACTGGGTGCTGGGGCACCTGCCGCATCCGCTCGGCCTGCGCGTGCAGCGCGCCGACGCCGTGGGCGACAGGATCTTCGCCGAGGGCAACGATGCCGCGGCGCTGGGCTGCGTGTACGGCGGTGCCACCGTCTGTGCCTGGTACCCGATCACGCCGTCGTCCTCGCTGGCGGAGGCGTTCCAGACGTACTGCGGCAGGTTCCGCGTCGACGGGGACGGCCGGGCGAAGTTCGCGATCATCCAGGCCGAGGACGAGATCGCGTCGATCGGCATGGTTGTGGGCGCCGGCTGGAACGGCGCGCGCGCGTTCACCACCACGTCGGGGCCGGGCGTGTCGCTGATGAACGAGTTCATCGGCCTGGCCTACTTCGCCGAGATCCCGGTGACCATCATCGACGTGCAGCGCGGCGGGCCCTCCACCGGCATGCCGACGCGCACCCAGCAGTCCGACGTCCTCGCCTGCGCGCATGCGTCGCACGGCGACACGAAGCACGTGCTGCTGTTTCCGGAGGATCCGCGCGAGTGCTTCGACTTCTCGGCCGCGGCGCTGGACCTCGCCGAGCGGCTGCAGACGCCGGTGTTCGTGCTCACCGACCTCGACATCGGCATGAACCAGCGCCTGTGCGCGCCGTTCGAGTGGGACGACGCGCGCGCCTACGACCGCGGCAAGGTGATGGGCGCCGAGGACCTCGAAGAGGGTCGCGAGTTCGCGCGCTACAAGGACGTCGACGGTGACGGCATCCCGTGGCGGACATGGCCGGGCACCCACCCGGACAAGGGCGCGTACTTCACCCGCGGCACCTCCCGCGACCCGCAGGCGCAGTACTCGGAGCGCGGGCCGGACTACGTCTACAACATGCAGCGCCTGCTGCGGAAGTTCGACACCGCCAAGAGCCTGGTGCCGCAGCCTGTCGTCGAACAGGCCACGCCGCCGGCGCACTGCGGCGCAATCTTCCACGGATCGACCAGCCCTGCGATGGCCGAGGCCGTCGACCAGCTGCGCGGGGCCGGCATCGCGATCGACACGCTGCGGGTGCGCGCCTATCCCTTCCCGGACTCCGTGCGTGACTTCATCGAGGCCCATGAGCGGGTGTTCGTGGTCGAGCAGAACCGCGATGCGCAGCTGCGCCTGCTGCTCATCGACGCCTTCGGCACCGATCCGGCGAGGCTGGTGGCGGTGCTGCACTACGACGGCACGCCGGTCACCGCGCGCTTCATCGCCGGCGCGATCCAGGCGCACATGCAGGCCGTCGACGGCCGGGAGAAGGTCGCATGACGTACCTCGCCAAGCCTCGCCTGCACCACCCGACGCTGCCGCGCAACGCGATCGGGTTCACCCGCCGCGACTACGAGGGCAAGATCAGCACGCTCTGCGCGGGCTGCGGCCACGACTCCATCTCGGCGGCGGTCATCCAGGCCTGCTGGGAGCTCGACATCCAGCCGCACCGGCTCGCCAAGCTCTCCGGCATCGGCTGCAGCTCCAAGACCCCTGACTACTTCCTGGGCCAGTCGCACGGCTTCAACACCGTGCACGGGCGCATGCCCAGCGTCCTCACCGGCGCCAACCTCGCCAACCGCTCGCTGCTCTACCTCGGCGTCTCCGGTGACGGCGACTCGGCCTCCATCGGCATCGGCCAGTTCGTGCATGCGATCCGCCGCGGCGTGGACATGGCCTACATCGTCGAGAACAACGGCGTGTACGGGCTGACCAAGGGGCAGTTCTCGGCCACCGCCGACCAGGGCTCGGTCTCTAAGCGCGGGGTCGCCAACAGCGACAGCCCGCTGGACCTGGTGATGATGGCGCTGCAGCTGGGCGCGACCTATGTCGGCCGCGGCTTCTCCGGCGACAAGGGCCAGCTGGTACCGCTGATCAAGGGCGCGCTCACGCATCGTGGCGCGGCCTTCATCGACGTCATCAGTCCCTGCGTGGCGTTCAACAACCACGCCGGCAGCACCCGCAGCTACGACCATGTGCGCGAGCACAACGAGGCGGTGAACCGCCTGGACGTGGTCCCGGCGCGCGACGCCATCGAGATCGAACAGGGGGCTGGCGACACGCTCGACGTGGTCCAGCACGACGGCAGCGTCCTGCGCCTGCACCGGCTCGACGACGGCTACGACCCGCGCGACCGCATCGCGGCCATGAACCTGCTGCAGCAGCGCCAGGCACGCGGCGAAGTGGTCACCGGCCTGCTCCACGTCGACCCGGCGGCCGGGGACCTGCACGGACACCTCGGCACCGTGGCCACGCCGCTGAACGCGCTGGGCGCCGCCGAGCTTTCCCCGGGCGCTTCCGCACTGGCCGCGATCAATGCCGCCCTGCGCTGATCCCCTCCGTGGGCCCCGGCATTGGCGCCGGCACCGGCGGTCGTGGTCCAATGGCGCCGAAGCGGGGGTACCGCGCCACGGCGCGGTTGAGACAGACCCTTCGAACCTGATCCGGCTGATACCGGCGTAGGGAAGCTTCGCAGGATGCACCGCACTCGCCACCGCACGCCGGCTGGCGGCGGCGTGCAGCATGCGCCGCCGCTTCGTCCCGACCACTACAGGACGATGCCGATGAACGCCATGCCCCCAGCCCTGCAGCAGCAGGCCCAGCAGCTCTCCGATTCCGTGACCCGCCCGGTCCCGGGTTCGCGCAAGGTCTTCGCCGAAGGCTCGCGGCCCGACCTGCGCGTGGCCATGCGCGAGATCGTGCAGACCCGCACTCCGACCCTGTTCGGCGGCGAGGACAATCCGCCGGTCACGGTCTACGACACCTCCGGCCCCTACACGGATCCCGATGCGCGCATCGACCTGTCGACCGGCCTGCCGGCCCTGCGCGCGCGCTGGATCGAGGAGCGCGGCGACACCGCGCTGCTGGCGGCCCTGAGCTCGGGCTTCGGTCGCGCACGCGAGGTGGACGCGAAGCTCGACGCCGTGCGCTTCCCCACGCGCAGGCTGCCGCGCCGCGCCAGGGACGGCGCCAACGTCACCCAGATGCACTACGCGCGCCGCGGGATCGTGACGCCGGAGATGGAGTACGTGGCGATCCGCGAGAACCAGCGGCTCGAGCTGCTGGAGGCGGGCCCGGACGGGCGGCATCCGCTGCTGTCGCAGCATCCAGGGCAGTCGTTCGGGGCGTCGATCCCGGCGCGGATCACGCCGGAGTTCGTGCGCGACGAGATCGCCCGCGGCCGCGCCATCCTGCCCTGCAACATCAACCACCCCGAAAGCGAGCCGATGATCATCGGCCGCAACTTCCTCACCAAGATCAACGCCAACATCGGCAACAGCGCGGTGTCCTCGGGCATCGCCGAGGAGGTCGAGAAGCTGGTCTGGGCGATCCGCTGGGGCGCAGACAACGTCATGGACCTGTCCACCGGCAGGCACATCCACGAGACCCGCGAGTGGATCATCCGCAACTCGCCGGTGCCGATCGGCACCGTGCCGATCTACCAGGCCCTGGAGAAGGTCGATGGCCGCGCCGAGGAGCTGACCTGGGAGATCTTCCGCGACACGCTCATCGAGCAGGCCGAACAGGGCGTGGACTACTTCACCATCCACGCCGGCGTGCTGCTGCGCTACGTGCCGCTGACCGCCAGGCGGGTCACCGGCATTGTGTCCCGAGGCGGCTCGATCATGGCCAAGTGGTGCCTGGCCCACCATCGCGAGAGCTTCCTCTACGAGCACTTCGAGGAGATCTGCGACATCATGAAGGCGTACGACGTGGCCTTCTCGCTGGGCGACGGCCTGCGCCCGGGCTGTATTGCGGACGCCAACGACGCCGCCCAGTTCGGTGAACTCGAAACCCTGGGCGAGCTGACGAAGATCGCCTGGAAGCACGACGTGCAGACCATGATCGAAGGCCCCGGCCACGTGCCGATGCAGCTGATCAGGGAGAACATGGACAAGCAGCTCGCCGAGTGCGGCGAGGCGCCGTTCTACACCCTCGGCCCGCTGACCACCGACATCGCGCCCGGCTACGACCACATCACCAGCGCCATCGGCGCGGCGATGATCGGCTGGTACGGCACCGCGATGCTCTGCTATGTCACCCCCAAGGAGCACCTCGGCCTGCCCAACCGCCAGGACGTGCGCGACGGGATCATGGCCTACCGCATCGCCGCGCACGCCGCCGACCTCGCCAAGGGACATCCCGGCGCGCAGGTGCGCGACAACGCCCTGAGCAAGGCGCGCTTCGAGTTCCGCTGGGAGGACCAGTTCCATCTCGGGCTGGATCCGGAGAAGGCGAAGGAGTTCCACGACGAGACGATGCCGAAGGACGCCCACAAGCTCGCCCATTTCTGCTCCATGTGCGGGCCGCACTTCTGCTCGATGAAGATCACGCAGGACGTGCGCGAGTTCGCCGCCGGACGGGCAGGCGCGGCGGGTCCGGATGCGGACGCCGGCGACGTGGCCGCTGCCGGCATGGCCGCCAAGGCGGCTGAATTCAGGGCCGCCGGCGCCGAGCTCTACCGGCCCGGCTGAACGGAAGGAAACGCGCGCGGGCGGGGCGCGCGCGGGCGCCGCGCGGATCACGCGGCGCCCGTTGCCGGCGTGCTAGCTTCGCCGCATACCAGGAACGGGAGGATCCACCATGGCACGCATTCCCACGTCCCTCCGCTGGCTGCTGGCCGCGCTGCTCCTGGCGCTGCTGGCGGCCTGCGCCACCGGCCCGCGCATCAGCTCGGACTCCGATCCGCGGGCGGATTTCTCCGCCTACCGCACATTCGCCTTCTATTCGCCCCTGGCGATCGAGCGGGAGGGCTATGCCAGCCTGGTGAGCGGGCGCATGAAGGCCGCCGCGCGCGCCGAGATGGAGGCGCGCGGCTACCGCTACAGCGAGGAAGACCCCGACCTGTGGCTCAACATCAACGCCTACATGCAGCGGCGCACCGACGTCAGCACCATTCCCGACGTGGACTACGCCTACTACTACAGCTATCGCCACCGCGGCTACGTGGCCGTGCCCTACTGGCACGACCGCACCACCGTGCACCGCTACACCGAAGGCACGATGAACATCGACCTGGTGGATGCGGAGCGCAACGCTCTGGTGTGGGAGGGCATCGCGGTGGGCCGGGTGACGCGCAACCAGGATGCCGCCGCGCGCGATGCCGCGATCGACGTCACCATCCGCGACATCTTCGCCGCCTATCCGCACCGCGCCGGCGCGCGCTGAGCGCGGGCCGCGGCGGGCGCCAGCGCGGCGTCCGCTGCGGGGACGGTGGTTTCAGCGGGCGAATGCGGCCTGCAGCGTGGCCAGCCAGCCGCTCCAGCTGCCGCCGTCGCGCGTCGGGTCGTATTCGCTGCCCAGCGACCGCATGCGCGCGCCCAGCGCGCCCTCGTCCAGCCCTTCTCCCGCCAGGCGCGCAAGGTCGTCGCGCACCGCGACGATCTCCGCGTCCGCCTCGCTGCCCAGGTAGGCCTCGACCACGCCGGTGGCGGTGTCGTGCTCCATGCCCCAGTCCTGGTGGAAGTACGCGGACAGGAAATTCTCAAGCGCGGGCGTATCGCTCATGCAGAGGCCTCGGGATCGGGATCAGGGGGCTGAAGGATAGCCGGTGACGATGCGGTATCCGGTGTCGAGCCGGTCCGAACGTTCCAGCACCAGCTTCACCGAGAACACGTCCTCGGCGCTGGATTCGCCGCGCTTCACCGAGATGCCGGTGCTGGCATCGAAGCTCGCGTCGACCACCAGGCGGTTGCCGCCCTTGCCGTCGACCCAGGCATCGATGCGGTCCTGATGCTCGGAGAGGGTGGCGGCGACGAAGTGCTCGGCTTCGCCGAGGTCGCGGAAGCTGGAGGCGGCGCTGATGTTGTCACGGCGCACGCGGTCGACCAGCCACTCCTCGCTCTTGCCGACGTGGCGCTCGATCAGGTGGCCGCCGACCTCTTCGTGGGCCTCGAGGCCGCCGCCGGGCACCTGGACCGGGGCGTCGGGACCGTCGGGGTCCTCCGGCGCGTCCGGGCCGTCGACGCCACCGTTGCCGAGGTGGGCGTCCAGCGCGTCCAGGGTGGAATCCACGGCGTCACGCTCCACGCGCGACAGGTCGCGCACATCGACCTCGCCCAGCGCGTCGCGGATGCGGCCGAGCAGCGGATCGAGGTGTTCGCCGAAGGTCGGGTCGCCGCCGGCCAGCGAGATCGCGCTGCCGACCTGGTCGAGGAAGTCCTCGATGCCGCCGCTGTCCGCCAGGTCCTGGAGATGGGCGACGAGGTCGGCGTCCGGATCGGCGGCGGCCGCCATGGCCATGCGGGCGGCGGACGGCTGCTGCACCGTCGACAGCGACCACTCGGTCGCGGGGGAGAGGGCTCGTGCGACATCCATAGCGCGGGTGCCTTGCGTGCGGGGAAGCGCAAGAGGCTATGCGTCGTGACGGGCCCCCGACAGCTGGTGCCGACCCGACCCCCGGGTCGACCCGGGGATCACGCGGAGCCCGCGCCGGCAGGGCACACTTCGCCGATGATCCGGACGCGTCCCAATCCGCTGCGCTGGCCGGCGATCGCCGCCCGCCATCCCTCGGCGCTGCTGCTGGCCGCGCAGCTCGCCAGCCTGATGGTCTATCCCTGGGTGGACGGCCGCGACACCCGGGTGCTGTTCAGCGCGTTCACCCTGGTGGCGGTGCCGCTTGCGGTGTGGGTGGTGTTCCGCAGCCATGCCGCAAACTGGTTCGCCTGGGCGCTGGCGGTGCCGGCGATGCTGCTTGCGGTCGCGGCGATCGCGCTGGGACTGCCCGCGCTGGCCGCGGTTTCGGCGGTGCTGGAATCGCTGCTGTACTTCTACGCGGCCGGCGCGCTGATCGTGTACATGCTCGAGGACCACACGGTCACGGTGGACGAACTGTTCGCCGCGGCCGCCGCGTTCACCCTGCTGGCCTGGGGCTTCGCCTACGCCTTCCTGGTCTGCCAGGCGGTTGCGCCCGGCAGCTTCACTGGAATGGTCGAGCCGGAGCGCCCGCGACGCTGGCTGGAACTGCTGTTCCTCAGCTTCTCCACGCTCTCGGGCACCGGCAATGGCGACGTGATGCCGCTGTCAGCGTATGCGCGGGTGCTGGTGATGCTCGAGCAGTTCGCGGGCGTGGGCTACATCGCCGCGGTGGTGTCGCGGCTGATCGCGCTGAGCATCGTGCGCCGGCGCGGCGGCCAGCGCTGACGGAAACGGCGCGGCGGGCCTGCCGGCGCGCCCTTCGGCGGTCAGTTGCCCGACTTGTAGCGTTCGATCGCCTCGACCAGCAGCGCCTTGGCCTCGGCGGCATCGCCCCAGCCGTCGAGCTTCACCCACTTGCCCTTCTCGAGGTCCTTGTAGTGCTCGAAGAAGTGGCCGATGCGCTCCAGCCAGTGACCGGACACCTGCGCGATGTCGATGATGTGGGCATAGCCCGCGAACACCTTCGGCTCCGGCACGGCGAGCAGCTTCTCGTCGCTGCCGGCCTCGTCGGTCATCTTCAGCACGCCCACGGGACGGCAGCGGATCACCGAGCCCGGCACCAGCGGCAGCGGCAGGATCACCATCACGTCGGCCGGGTCGCCGTCGCCGCAGACCGTCTCGGGCACGTAGCCGTAGTTGCAGGGGTAGCGCATGGGCGTGGACAGGACGCGGTCGACGAAGATCGCGCCGGACTCCTTGTCGACCTCGTACTTGACGGGCTCGGCGTCCTTCGGGATCTCGATGATGACGTTGATCTCGTCCGGCGGGTTCTTGCCGGTCTTCACATGGTCCAGGCCCATGGGTGCTCCAGTTGGTGGGGACGGGGCGCGACGCGGCCCGTTGGGAATGCGCACATTCTACGCGCGGCTGTTGCGACGCACCAAAGCGCGCGCGCGAGCTGAATGGCAGGGGGTGCACCCGAGGATGGGGTACGCCCCAGCTTGGGCGGACATGACGGGCGGATTACACAGTACGCCACCGTATCCACAGCGAGACCCGCCGCATGACCATCCAGGCCTCAAGCTTCGATCCCGGCGCCAGCGCCGCCGCCGCCCAGTTCGAGCGCGCCGGTTACTGGAACAATCCCGACGCGCCGGGCCACCACCACGGGCCGGACGGCCTCGGCAGCGATGCGCCCGCGCCGTCGCCGATCGACGCCGGTGGTCCCGACGACGTGATCGGCGACAAGGACGCGGCCGAGGACGGCCGCAAGATCGACGGCTCGGCGGAAAACGCCGGCGAGCGCACCCAGCGCAGCACGCCCGACGGCAAGCCGATCGTCGTCGACCCGCTGCACTCGGGCAACGGCGTGGACATCGCCCGCGAGCGCACCGTGGCCGACGGCAGCTATGTCAGCAGCGACCAGCTCGTGCTCACCACCGGCGCCCGCGACGACGTGATCGGCGTGAAGCAGCGCGACGACGGCACCCTGGACGTCAACGTCAACGGCGAGAACTTCGAGGTGAAGCTCGACCAGGGCCAGGAACTCACCATCCGCGCCGGCGCCGGCGACGACGTGATCGAGGTGGCGCCCAACGTCAAGGTGAACATCGTGGTCGAGGGCGGCGCCGGCGACGACAGCATCACCACCGGGGGCGGCGACGACCGCATCGACGGCGGTGCCGGCAACGACACCATCTTCTCGGGCGCCGGCCGTGACGATGTCTTCGGCAACACCGGCAACGATGTGATCACCGGCGGCGAGGGGGTGAACATCCTCCACGGCGGCGACGGCGACGACGAGATCACCGCCGGGTCCGGCACCAACTTCGTCGAGGCCGGCGCAGGCGACGACACCGTGCACGGTGGCGGCAGCAGCGACATCCTCTCCGGCGGCACCGGCAACGACCGCATCGTGGTCGGCAACGGCGACAGCCGCGTCTATGCCGGCGCCGGCGACGATACCGTCGAGAATGCCGGTACCAACGCCACCGTCTACGCCGAGGTCGGCGACCTGGTGAATGCCGCCACCAATGCGAAGCCCACGGTGGTCAACGTGGTGATCGACGCCGCGGCGGGCCAGACCATCAAGGTCGAAGGCTCCGAGGGCTTCGTGCAGCGCATCCAGGCCGAGCTCGACTTCCTGCGCGCGTCCCCGGTGGGCCAGCAGATGCTGGCCGAGTTCGACAGGGCCGCCGACGTGAAGGGCAACGTGGTCACCATCAAGGAACTGGCCAACGAGCAGAACGGCTACGCCCAGACCTTCAGCGGCGACGCCGACATCCGCAACGGCCGCGCCGGCGCCGGCGGCAACGTCGACATCAGCTACAACCCGTCCTTCCACATGGACGCCTTCCCCGCGCCCGTGGTGGTGCTCTACCACGAGATGTCGCACGCCTATAACGGCGTGAACGGAACCTTCCAGCCGGGGACCTATCGCGGCGAGGGCCCTGACTCCGGCCGGGTGCCCAACGCCGAGCGCCAGGCCGTGGGCCTGGAGACCAGCGCCGCACCCTTCGACTTCGACGGCGATCCTTCCACGCCCGCCACCACCGCCAATCCGGATCACCTGACCGAGAACGGTCTGCGCGAGGAGCTGGGCATGCCGGATCGCCCGAGCTACGCGCTCTGACCTTCCGCAGTCCGGTCCTGTCCTGGAGCCCGCGTTCACCGCGGGCTCCAGGCGTTGCATCCATCCTGTCGCCCCGATCGCCCACAGGTGAGCCATGCCGATGAATCCGAACCCGCGAGCCGGCGCCGCGCTGGCGCTCTTGTCCGCGGCCCTGCTGGCTCCGCATGCTGCGGGGGCACAGGCCACGACGGAGTCCACGCACATGCATGAGGAAGACCAGGTGGCACGGACCACCGTCGAAGGCGACGGCGCACGGCTGGAGGTCGCCTTCGATCCCGATGGCAGCGCGCTCGCCGTGCGCTACCGCATCAGCAACACCGGCACCGGGCCCCTGGCCGTGTTCGACCGCGGCGACCGGCACGCGGTGCTTACGAAGCGGCTGGTGGCCGGCGAGGTTCCGCCGCCACGCTTCGAGGCCGACGCCGCCGGGCTGGTGCTCACGCACGCGGCGCGCGCGCTGCCCCGTCCCACGCCGACGGTGCCGCCGGTTCCGCTGGCGGCGAAGCTGGCGCCGGGCGAGGCGCTGGACGGCGCCTTCGCGTTCGACCTGTCGCTCGCGCCCGGCACTGGCCGCGTGCGCTGGTGCCTCGGCGTGGCGCCGTTCGACGACGACGGGTTCCAGGCCTCGGACTCCGCTGGAGAGATACCGGTCTGGACCGCGCCATTTGAAATGGCGGAGATGCAGCAGCGGCTGTGCACGCCCTGGTTCGACGTGGCGGCGGGGACGTTCGAAGCGTCATAAGCCTGCGCGCGGACCCGCAGGCGGAGTTCGCAACGAAGAAGGCGGCCCGGAGGCCGCCTTCTTCATGTCCAGCCGGACGCCCTACAGCAGCGGCACCAGCAGCAGTGCCACGATGTTCGTGACCTTGATCAGCGGGTTCACCGCCGGGCCGGCGGTGTCCTTGTAGGGATCGCCCACGGTGTCGCCGGTCACCGCGGCCTTGTGCGCCTCGGAGCCCTTGCCGCCGTGGTGGCCTTCCTCGATGTACTTCTTGGCGTTGTCCCAGGCGCCGCCGCCGGTGCACATCGAGATCGCCAGGAACAGGCCAGTCACGATCGTGCCCATCAGCAGGCCGCCGAGCGCGTCCGCACCCAGCGTCAGGCCGACGATGATCGGGATCACCAGCGGCAGCAGCGAGGGAATGACCATCTCGCGGATCGCCGACTTGGTCAGCAGGTCGACCGCGCGGTCGTACTGCGGCTTGCCGGTGCCCTCCATGATCCCGGGGATCTCGCGGAACTGGCGCCGCACTTCCTCGACCACGGCGCCTGCCGCGCGACCCACGGCCTGCATCGCCATCGCGCCGAAGAGATACGGGATCATGCCGCCGATCAACAGGCCGATGACCACGTTCGGGTTGTCGATGGAGAAGTTCACCGCGCGGCCCGAGGCTTCCAGCTTGTGCGCGTAGTCGGCGAACAGCACCAGCGCGGCCAGGCCGGCCGAGCCGATCGCATAGCCCTTGGTCACCGCCTTGGTGGTGTTGCCCACGGCGTCGAGCGCGTCGGTTGTTTCACGGATCGCGGGATCCAGGCCGCTCATCTCGGCAATGCCGCCGGCGTTGTCGGTGATCGGGCCGTAGGCATCGAGCGCCACGATCATGCCGGCCATCGACAGCATGGCGGTGGCCGCGATCGCCAGGCCGTACAGGCCGGCGACCGAGTAGCAGGTCCAGATCGCCGCGGCGACCACGATCACCGGCGCCGCCGTCGACTTCATCGACACCGCAAGGCCCGCGATCACGTTGGTGCCGTGGCCGGTTTCCGAGGCGCGGGCCACGTCCTGCACCGGCGCGTACTCGGTGGCGGTGTAGTACTCGGTGATCACCACCAGCAGCGCGGTCAGCACCAGGCCGACGATGGCGCACCAGAACAGCGGCATGCCAGGCCCGGCGCCGAACATGCTGTCGGTGACGAACCAGAACGCGATCGCCGCCAGCACGCCGGACACGCCCAGCCCGCGGTACAGCGCGTTCATGATCTTGCCGCCCGGCCGCGCCTTGACGAAGAAGGTGCCGATGATCGAGGCCACGATCGAGACCGCGCCCAGCACCAGCGGATACACCACGCCGGCCCAGCCGTAGGTGGCGAAGGCGATGCCGCCGATCAGCATCGAGGCGATGATGGTGACCGCATAGGTCTCGAACAGGTCGGCCGCCATGCCCGCGCAGTCGCCGACGTTGTCGCCGACGTTGTCGGCGATCACCGCCGGGTTGCGCGGATCATCCTCGGGAATGCCGGCCTCGACCTTGCCCACCAGGTCCGCGCCGACGTCCGCGCCCTTGGTGAAGATGCCGCCGCCCAGGCGCGCGAAGATCGAGATCAGCGAGGAGCCGAAGGCCAGGCCGATCATCGGCTGCAGCGCCGCTTCCACCGCCACCGCGTCGCGGCCGGCGCCGACCACGAACATGAAGTAGCCGGCCACGCCCAGCAGGCCCAAGCCGACCACCAGCAGGCCGGTGACCGCGCCGCCGCGGAAGCTGACCGCCAGGGCCTCGTTCAGCCCGACGGTGGCCGCCTGGGTGGTGCGCACGTTGGCGCGCACCGAGACGAACATGCCGATGAAGCCGGCCACGCCCGAAAGCACCGCGCCGATGGCGAAGCCGATCGCCGTGGTCCAGCCCAGCGCCGGCACGAAGCCGATCACCAGGAACAGCACCACGCCGACGATGGCGATGGTGGTGTATTGCCGCCGCAGGTAGGCGCCGGCGCCTTCCTGGATCGCCGCGGCGATCTGCTGCATGCGCTCGTTGCCCGCGGGACGCGCCAGGATCCAGCGCGCGGAAAAGATGCCGTAGACGATCGCGAGGCCGGCGCACGCAAGCGCCAGCCACAAGCCTTGTTGCTCGAGCATTGAAACCCTCCCCAGGGTGTGGACGGAAACAACCGGTTGGAGCACGTGCCGGTCGACTATGGCATAGCGACCGGACCCGGTATTGCCGCGCTGCAGCGCGTCGGGCGGGCCTCGCGGGGACTGCTGCTCGAGGCGTGGAGGCCTGATTCAGGCGGTCCGTGCGAGGCTGCGCCGCTCCCCCCATCCGTGCGAGTCCATGCGATGCGCCTTGCCATCCTGACCCTGCTGGCCGCCGCCGCGCCGGCCCTGGCCGCCGATCCGAAGCCGGAGATCACCCGCGACGCGGTCCAGCCGCAGCAGGTCGGCGTGGTGCACACGCTGCGCCAGATCCCCGAGGCCTGTGCGCGCATCGAAGGCGCGTTCACCGGCGACGCCGCCGAGCCCTACCGCTTCGCCGTGGTGCGCACCAGCCCGAACTGCCAGCCGCGCGCGCGCTTCGTGGACGCCGCCAAGGCCAGGCCGTCGCAGGCGGAGGGCTGGCTGTTCAACGACCTGATCCGCGTGCCCAGCGCCGGCTGCGCTTCGCAGCAGGCCGTGGTGCGCGTCTGGCGCAAGCCGGTCGAACAGGCCGTCAAGCTCGACGGCCAGGGCCAGTCGCGCGTCTACCTCGACGATGCGAAGCAGGCCGCGGCCGGCGGCAAGCTGGCGACGATCCCGATGTTCGCCGCCGAGATGGGCGTGGAAGGCGAGGGCTGCGGTCGATAGGCCCGCAACCCACGGCGATTCCGCGTCGTCGGGTGTCCGGCAACCCTCGGCTAGTTCTTTGCCGGCTTCAGCCTGGGTGCCGCGGCAGCGAACGCGACTTCGTCCGCCGGCGACAGGTTCGGCCGGCCGACCAGCAGGCCCATCGTGATCGAGCCCTGAACGTAATAGGTTTCGCCGTCCTCGACCTCCAGGGTCAGTACGTCCTCGGATTCCGAGTGCACGACGTATTCGTGCGGGCCCGGCGGCGTGACGTGCACGAAATAGACGCCACTCGCCAGCTTGCCCAGTTCCTCGCCGTTTTCCCTGACCTTGAAGCGCACGCCGCCGCCGGTGAACTTCCTTTCGCGGAAGAACACGACCTGGCCCATGCCGGCGGGAGGGGCGGGAATGTGGATGGCCGATGCGTCGGCAGGGACGCCCTCTTCCGGGGTGGTGCCGGGCTCATCTGTGGAGGGAACGTCAGTGGGTGGAATCTCCGCGGACTCGACATCGCCGTCTCCGGTCGGCGCAGCCTCGGTCACCGCGGACTCCGGATCGTCGACCGCCACCTCCGGGGCCATGGGCGCCGCAACTACGTCATCGGTGCCGGACTCCGCGGTCGCCGTTGCAGCCGTCACGTCGTCCGCCAGGTCAGGAGGAGTCGCGTTTGCCTGAGCCTCCTGATCGACCGCTTCCGCCTGCTCGACGGTCGCGGCAGACGTCGTCGCGGCGTCCTGGGCGATGACGGGAGTCAGGGCGAGCGATGCCGACAGGACAAGGGCGAGACGGATGGTCGGACGCATCAGGGCATCTCCTGTTCAGAATGGTTGGAGGGACTGTCTGGCATCGGCGGTGGCGCCAGTTCGACCGCTTCGGCCAGGCGCGCATGCACGCGCGTTCCAGAAGGGATCTCGATCTCCGTGCCGCGAATGAACATGGCAAACGGACCCGCGGCAAAAGACACGCCGATCGCCATGCCACTGTTGTCGTCGCCGGTCCGGCCGAGCTTGAGCCCGCGCAGGCGGACGCTCCGCCCTTCGAGCTCCAGACTGCGCGCGGCGATCAGCAGCTCTCCCGGCGCGCCGCCGCCGCGCGCGGCGGCCGCATGCACGACCTGGCCGAGCACCGGTGTTCCCGCCGGAATCAGTTCGTGGCCTTGAAGCAGGATCGGTTCTGCGGTCCGCAGCCGGAAGTCGTCGCCACGCTTGAACTCCCACGAGTTGAGCGGATCGACCAGTTCAAGGTCGACCAGGTGGCCAGCCTCGAGCCGGCAGCAAGTCGGAGTCGTCCCGGGCGCCCCAACGCCCTGGTCCCCGGCAGTCTCCTGTGCCGATGCGAGCGCGAACGGAAGCGCGGCGCATAGCGCCGCGGTTGCAAACCTCAGCATCCGATGTCCCTCCCCCCAAGGAACGCATCGACGGAACTTATCGGAAGGCATTGCCGCTGCCAAGGTGCAGGGCAACAGGCGCGCTGATCAGCTTTCCCAGGCCGCCAGCTTCTTCCGCACCGGTGTGTTCTTCAGCGCCACGTACTTCGGCAGGCCGTCGCGCCCGTAGGGCGGGTAGGCCTCGCCGCGGATCAACGGCTCGAGGTAGGCGCGCGCGGCGGCGGTGATGCCGTAGCCGTCGCGCCGGATGAAGCCCTTGGGCATGGTCTTCTCGCGGTTCGCGATCCGGTCCAGCGACGCAGGCTCGATCTTCCAGCGATACGGCGCACTGGAGGTGCGGATGATCGCCGGCATGGTGGCGTTGCGGCCCTCCAGCGCGTAGCGCACGGCGGCCCTGCCCACGGCCATCGCCTGGTCGAGGTCGGTCTGCGAGGCGATGTGGCGCGCCGAGCGCTGCAGGTAGTCGGGCAGGGTCCAGTGCACCTTGAGGCCCAGCCGGTCCTTCACCCGGCCCGCCAGGTACGAGGCCACGCCACCGAGCTGGGTATGACCGAAGGAATCCGTGCCGCCGCCGGCATCGGCGACGAAGGTGCCGTCGGCGGTGCGGATGCCCTCGCTGGCGACGACCACGCAGTGGCCGACGCGGTCGACCACCTTCTGCACGCGGGCGAGGAAGTCGGCCTCGTCGTAGGCGCGCTCCGGGAACAGGATCAGGTGCGGCGCGGCGTCGGGACCGTCGCCGGCCAGGCCCGCGGCGGCGGCGAGCCAGCCGGCATGGCGACCCATGGCCTCGTAGACGAAGACCTTGGTGGACGTGTCGGCCATCGCCGCGATGTCCAGCGCTGCCTCGCGCACCGAGACCGCGGTGTACTTGGCCGCCGAGCCGAAGCCCGGGCAGCAGTCGGTGACCACCAGGTCGTTGTCGACGGTCTTGGGCACGCCGATGCAGGTCAGCGGATAGTCGAATTCGGCCGCCAGCTGCGAGACCTTGTTGGCCGTGTCGGCGGAATCGTTGCCGCCGTTGTAGAGGAACCAGCGCACGTCGTGCGCGCGCAGCACCTCGAGCAGGCGCTCGTACTTCGGGCGGTCGGCCTCGAGTGATTTCAGCTTGTAGCGGCAGGAACCGAAGGCGCCGCCAGGCGTATGGGCCAGGGCGCGCACCGCCGCTGCGGACTCCTTCGAGGTGTCGAACAGCTCCTCGCGCAGCGCGCCGAGGATGCCGTTGCGCCCCGCCAGCACGCGCACCTTGCGCGCCCGGGCCTCGGTGAGCACCGCCGAGGCGGTGGCGTTGATGACGGCGGTGACGCCGCCGGACTGTGCATAGAAGAGGGTACCTTGGGGCATCTCGGGTCCGGGGAAGTGTTTGGAAGCCGGGGGTTTCGGAGCGGGGGAGCGATGGGTAAGCTGGAGCGGTGAAGGCCGCAGGCGGGGGATTCTACGCTCCGCCCGGTCCATGCCCCGCGATCAGATTGGAGCGTTCGATGCGACTGGTACTGCTTGGTGCGCCGGGTTCCGGCAAAGGGACGCAGGCCACGCGCCTGAAGGAGCACCTGCAGGTGCCGCACGTGTCGACCGGCGACCTGCTGCGCGCCGAGGTCAAGGCCGGCAGCCCGCTGGGCCTGCAGGCGAAGGAAGTGATGGCCCGCGGCGAGCTGGTGTCCGACGACATCCTGCTCGGCATGCTGGAGGACCGCTTCTCGCGCGACGACATGGCCAGGGGCTTCATCCTCGACGGCTATCCGCGCAACCTGGCGCAGGCCGCCGCGCTGGACGCGCTGCTCGAGCGCATCGGCCAGCCGATGGACATCGCCGTCCAGCTCGAGGTCGACAACGAACTGCTGATCGACCGCCTCGCCGGCCGCGCGCAGGCCGAGGGTCGCGCCGACGACAATCCGGAATCGGTGCGCAAGCGCCTGCAGGTCTATGACGACCAGACCGCGCCGGTGATCGGCTACTACCGCGACGCCGGCAAGCTCGCCGTCGTCGACGGCGTGGGCACGCTGGACGAGGTCTTCGGCCGCATCCTGGCCGCTTTCGAACGGCAGTGAAGCTCCACATCCTCGGCATCGCCGGCACCTTCATGGGCGGGGTGGCGGCGCTGGCGCGCGAGCTCGGCCACGCGGTCGAGGGCAGCGACCAGGCCGTCTACCCGCCGATGTCGACCCAGCTCGAGCGCCTGGGCATCGACCTGCGCCAGGGCTACGACCCGGCACACATCTCGCCCGGCTGCGACCAGGTGGTGATCGGCAACGCGCTGTCGCGCGGCAACGCCGCGGTCGAACACGTGCTCGACCATGGACCCGCGTACACCTCGGGCGCCGAATGGCTGCGCGACAACGTGCTGCCCGACCGCGACACCATCGCGGTGGCCGGCACCCACGGCAAGACCACGACGACCACGATCCTGGCCTGGCTGCTCGAGGCCGCGGGCCGCGGTCCGGGTTTCCTGATCGGCGGCGTGGCCGAGGACTTCGGCGTGTCCGCGCGCGTCGGCCAGGGCCGCGAGTTCGTGGTCGAGGCCGACGAGTACGACACCGCCTTCTTCGACAAGCGCTCGAAGTTCGTGCACTACCGGCCGCTGGTCGCGGTGCTCAACAACCTCGAGTTCGACCACGCCGACATCTTTCCCGACCTCGCCGCGATCCAGCGCCAGTTCCACCATTTCGTGCGCACGGTGCCGCGCCGCGGCCGTCTGGTGGTCAACGGCGAGGATCCGCACCTGGCCGAAGTGCTGGCGATGGGCTGCTGGACGCCGGTGGTGCGTTTCGGCATCGACCCCGTGCCGGGCGTCGCGCTGGACTGGCAGGCGCGCCTGCTGTCCGCCGACGGCGGCGCCTTCGAGGTGCTCAGGTCCGGCACGGTGGTGGGCGAGGTGCGCTGGCCGCTGCTCGGCCGCCACAACGTGATGAACGCGCTGGGCGCGCTCGCGGCCTGCGATGCGGTGGGCGTGGACGTGGCCTCGGTGCTGCCGGCCCTGTCCGGGTTCCGCAGCGTCAAGCGCCGGATGGAGCTGCTGGGCGAGGCCGGCGGGATCAGCGTCTACGACGACTTCGCCCACCACCCGACGGCGATCGCCACCACGCTCGAAGGCCTGCGCGCCCGCGTCGGTGCCGGCGGCCGGATCGTGGTCGCGATGGAGCCGCGCAGCAATTCGATGCGCCTGGGCGCGCACGCCGACGCGCTGGCGCCGTCGCTGGCGCTGGCCGACGCGGTGGTGTTCCTGCACCGCCCGTCGCTGGAGTGGGACGCCGGCGCGGTGGTCGGGGCGCTGCGCGGCGAAGGCGTCGCGGTGCCCGATGCGGATGCGCTGCTGGCCAACCTGCAGGCGATGGCGCGCACGGGCGACCACGTTGTGTTCATGTCCAACGGCGGCTTCGACGGCGCACCTCGGCGTTTCCTGGCCATGCTGCGCGGGGAGTGAGCCGCGGCCGTGCGCCTGCGCGTCGCGGCCTGCGCGGCCCCGGCCTCGCCTTGACGCCCGGTGGGTAGACTGTCGGCGATGGCCGGGACTCCGATGCTTCCGCTGTTTCCCCTGCAGGCCGTGCTGGTGCCCGGCGCGGTCATGGGCCTGCGCGTGTTCGAACCGCGCTACCTGGACATGGTCGGCGAGTGCGGCCGCAGCGGCCACGGCTTCGGCATCTGCCTGATCGCCGAGGGCGACGAGGTCGGCGCGCCGGCGGTCCCGGCGGAGTTCGGGACCGAGGCGGTGATCGAGGACTTCGGCACCGACGACGACGGCCTGCTCACCCTGCGCGTGCGCGGCGAGCGCAGGTTCCGCGTGCTGGCCACGTCGGTGCGCGACAGCGGCCTGGTCGAGGCCCGCGTGGACTGGCTCGAGGAGGTGCCATCCGCTGCCCGGCTGCGGCCGGAGCACGCCCTGCTGGGTACGCTGCTCGAACGCATCTTCGACCAGGTCGGGCGCCCACCGGGTGCCGAGGGCAGCATCGACGATGCGGTCTGGGTGGGCTGGCGCCTGCTCGAGATGCTGCCGATGCCGGAGGAGCGTCGCGCCGCCATGCTCGGCGTAGACGATCCGCACAAGCGGCTCGACGGCCTGCTCGAACTGATCGGCTAGGGCGAAGGCGCGGGTACGCGTGGCGTCCGCAGGCGCAGCACGGGCTCGCCGGAAGCCGGGTGCGGATCCTCCTGCTGCTCCAGGCCGGCCAGGTCGCTGCGCAGCAGCGCGTAGGCGCCGCGGGCGTCGGGATCCGGGGACCACAGGCCGAACAGGTCGAACGGCCGCACGTGGGTGAGCGTCTGCGCCGTGCCGATCCACAGCGGCGTGCCGTCGCGCGGCTGCCGCGGCGCGCGCCACAGGCGCAGCACCACGATGCGGCCGTCGTCGAGCGTGCGCCGCATCAGCAGCGCCTCCGCGCTGGCCTCGAGCGTCGCCGGCAGGACCTGCTGCGCAAGCGCCGGGGTGTCGTCGTCGAGCAGGAGCAGGGTCGCGCGCCAGTCGGCCTGCGCCTGCGTGGCCCAGCCGCGTGCCGCCAGGTGGCGTTCGATCGGTTCCAGCGGCCCGGCGACCTGCACGTCCAGCGGCCAGCGACGGCTGGCGTCGCGCTCGTTGCGCTGCCAGGGCAGCTCGGCCCAGCCGTCCTGCCACCAGGTGTCGAGGTCGATGTTGGCCGGCGGCGGCGTCGGCGCGAAGCGCTCCAGCAGCGGATCGACCGCGCGCGGCGCATGCCACAGCGCGGCCACGGTGAACGCGCCGTAGAACAGCGCCGCCAGCGGCCGCATCCAGAACGAACGCGCCACGTGGCGGCGGTAGGCGATGCCCAGCGCCAGCAGCCAGGCGATGCCCAGCAGCATCCCGCCGACCAGGTCGGTCAGCCAGTGCGCCCCCAGGTACAGGCGCGCGAAGCCGAGCACCGCCACCACCGCGCCCGAGACGAGGTAGGGCCAGACGCGCTGCCGACCCGGCAGCTCGCGCGCGATCAGCACCGCGAAGAAGCCGAAGGTGATCGTGGTCATCGTCAGCCCGACCGCCGGGAAGCCGAAGCCGCTGAGCGCGGTCGGCGGGCGCGGCATGTCGATCGCGGCCTCCAGCGCGGCGGTCAGGGCCAGGCCGAAGGCCAGGGCCGCCAGCCAGTGCGCCGCCGCCATCCAGCGCCGGCGCCACAGCAGCCACAGCGTCGACAGCGCGATCGGCAGGGCCAGCACCACCGGATCGCCGATCGAGGCCAGCGCCGCCATCAGCCGGTCGGCCAGCGGGTTGCGCAGCGCGTACATCGCCTCGTGGATGCGCAGGTCCAGGGCCAGCGGGCCGCCGCGGGCGAGCATGGTGGCCAGCAGGGTGAACCAGGCGACGCCGATCGCCAGCAGGCAGGCCGCGAGCAGCGCCAGCGACGCCGACTCCGGCCGGTTGGGCGAGATCAGCGCGGCCGCGTAGCGCCCCAGGCGCGGATGGTCGCGGGTCCAGCGCAGGGCGCGGGCCAGCAGGGCATCGGCGTGGCTGGCGAACCAGCGGTAGGTGTAGAGCACCAGCGCCCAGGCCAGCGCGATCGCGGCCAGCAGGGCGCCCACCACCAGCGCCAGCCGGTCGGCGACCGCGGCCACGGCGTCGTAGGCCTCGCCGAACATCCAGCCCGGCGCCAGGAACAGCACGGCCCAGGTGATCGCGGCGACGACGCTGGCCGGGAGGTAGCGGCGGAGCGGCATCCGCGCCATGCCGGCGATGGCGGGCACGAACGGACGCACCGGCCCGACGTAGCGCGCAATGAAGATGCCCTTGGTCTCGTTGCGGCGGAACAGCAGCTCCGCGCGCTCGAGCAACTGTGGGTACTTGCTGAACGGCCAGGTGGCGCGCAGCCGCGGCCCCCAGCGGTGGCCGATCCAGTAGCTGCTGGCGTCGCCCAGGAAGGCGCCGGCCGCGGCGCAGGCCACGGCGTACGGGCCGGAGATCTCGCCCAGGCCGATCAGCACGCCGATCGCGAACAGCAGCGGCAGCGCCGGCACGATCGCGCCGAGGATGATCACCGCGTCGCAGAAGGCGACCAGGAATATGGCTACGCCGGCGGCCACGGGATGGGCGCCGATCCAGGCAACGAGGCTGTCGAACCAGGCACTCACCGGCGCAATTATGGCAGCCGGCACCGCCGTCGTGACCCCTACAATGCGCGCATGGAGCAACGGGGTTCAGTGGAAGTGTCGGCGCTGAAGGCCGACAGCTTCGGGCGCATCGCGCTGATGCGGAGCGTGCATGGCGAGCGGTTCGTGCGGCGCGACCTGCGGCATGTGCCGTGGTGGCTGCGGCTGCCGGCATGGTGGCTGGCCCGGCGCGAGGCGCGGGGGCTGCAGGCGGTCGCCGGGATGGCCGATGTACCGCAGCTGCTGGGCTGGGACGGGCGCGTGCTCGACCGCAGCTTCATGGCCGGCGATGCGATGTACCAGCGCCCGCCGCGTGGCGACCTCGCCTACTTCCGGCGCGCGCGCAGGCTGCTGCAGCAGCTGCATCGTCGCGGCCTCGCCCACAATGACCTCGCCAAGGAGGCGAACTGGCTGGTGCTCGAGGACGGGAGGCCGGCGCTCATCGATTTCCAGCTGGCGGTGCGTGGCGACCCGCGTTCGCCCTGGATGCGCCTGCTTGCGCGCGAGGACCTGCGCCACCTGCTCAAGCACAAGCGCACGTACTGCCCGGAGTCGCTGACGCCGGTCGAACGCCGGGTGCTGAAGCGCCGGTCCTGGGTGCGCGAGGCCTGGTTCGCCACCGGCAAGCCCATGTACCGGTTCGTCACCCGCCGGATCCTGAAGTGGGAAGACAACGAGGGCCAGGGGCCGAAGCCCTGAGGCCGGTGTACCCGCGAAAGGCGGCCCTGCCCGGTCGGCGCGCCGCACCGGTGCTCTATCATCGGCGGGTCGCGGCTGCGGCCGCTCCCCCCGATGGAAGCCTCCCGAACATGGCCACCCTTGCCGGCAAGACCCTCTTCATCACCGGTGCCTCGCGCGGCATCGGGCTTGCGATCGCGCTGCGCGCCGCGCGCGATGGCGCCAACGTGGCCATCGTGGCCAAGTCGGACGTGCCGAACCCGAAGCTCCCCGGCACCATCCACACCGCCGCGCAGGCGGTGACCGAAGCCGGCGGCCAGGGCCTGGCGCTGAAATGCGACATCCGCGAGGAGGACCAGGTGCGCGCCGCGGTCGCGGCCACGGTCGACGCCTTCGGCGGCATCGACATCCTGGTCAACAACGCCAGCGCGATCTGGCTGCGCGGCACGCTCGACACGCCGATGAAGCGCTTCGACCTGATGCAGCAGGTCAACGCCCGCGGCAGCTTCCTGTGCGCGCAGGCCTGCCTGCCGCACCTGCTGGAGGCGCCGAATCCGCACGTCCTGACCCTCGCGCCGCCGCCGTCGCTGGACCCGAAGTGGTGGGGTCCGCATACCGGCTACACGCTGGCGAAGATGGGCATGAGCTTCGTGACCCTGGGCCTGGCCGCGGAGTTCGGACCGAAGGGGGTGGCGGTGAACGCGCTGTGGCCGCGGACCATCATCGGCACCGATGCGCTGAACATGATCCCGGGCGTGGAGCCGGGCAACGGCCGCAGCCCGGAGATCATGGCCGACGCCGCGCACGCGGTGCTGCTGCGGCCGGCGGAGGGCTTCTCCGGCCACTTCCTGATCGACGACGAGGTGCTGGCAGAAGCCGGCGTTACCGACCTGTCGGGCTATGCCGTGGATCCTTCGAAGCCGCTGTATCCGGACCTGTTCCTGGACTGAGGTCGGTCAGCAATCCCGCCGCCGGCGCCGCGGCGGGTGACACAATGCGTGCCCCGTCCGCACGTATCGCTCCCATGTCCCTGCCCGACCTGCTGGCCCTCGGCCGCGACCACTACCTCCCCGTGTACCGCCAGCGCGAACTGGTGCTCGAGCGCGGCCAGGGTGCGCGGCTCTGGGACAGCGAGGGACGCGAGTACATCGATTTCTCGGCCGGCATCGCGGTCTGCAGCCTGGGGCATGCCGATCCCGACCTGGTCGCCGCGCTGGTCGAGCAGGCCGGCCGGCTCTGGCACACCAGCAACGTCTTCCACAGCGAACCGCCGCTGCGCCTGGCGCAGGAACTGGTGCAGGCCTCGCGCTTCGCCGAGCGCGTGTTCTTCTGCAACTCCGGCGCCGAAGCCAACGAGGCCGCCATCAAGCTCGTGCGCAAGTGGGCCGCGGCGCAGGGCCGGGAGCCAGCGCGCCGCACCATCGTCACCTTCCGCGGCAGCTTCCATGGCCGGACGCTGGCGGCCGTCACCGCCACCGCGCAGCCGAAGTACCAGGCCGGCTACGAGCCGCTGCCGGGCGGGTTCCGCTACGTCGACTTCAACGACGTCGCCGCGCTGGAGGCCGCGATGGCCGGCGGCGACGTCGCCGCGGTGATGCTCGAGCCCGTGCAGGGCGAGGGCGGCGTGCTGCCCGCGGCGCCGGGCTTCCTGAAGGCGGTGCGCGCGCTGTGCGACCGCCACGGCGTGCTGCTGGTGCTCGACGAGATCCAGAGCGGAATGGGGCGCACCGGCGCGCTGTTCGCGCACTGGCACGACGGCGTGGTGCCGGACATCGTCACCCTGGCCAAGGCGCTGGGCGGTGGATTCCCCATCGGCGCGATGCTGGTGGGCCCGCAGGCTGCGGACGCCATGCAATTCGGCGACCACGGCACCACCTTCGGCGGCAATCCGCTGGCGGCGGCGGTGGCGCGCGTGGCGCTGCGCAAGATCGCGTCGCCTGCGGTCGTGGACAACGTCTCGCGGCAGGCGGCCGCGCTGCGCGACGGCCTGTCGGCCATCGATGCCAGGCACGGCCTGTTCCAGGAGGTCCGCGGCCGCGGGCTGATGCTGGGCGCGGTGCTGCGGCCGGAGCATGCCGGCCGCGCGGCGGAGATCCTCGACCGCGCCGCGGCGCAGGGCCTGCTGCTGCTGCAGGCGGGGCCGGACGTGCTGCGTTTCGTGCCCGCGCTGACCATCACCGGCGCGGACGTGGCCGAAGGCCTCGAGCGGCTCGAGGCCGCCCTGCGCTGAGCACCCCGGCCGGCGCCGCTCAGTCGGTGCCTTCGGGCGCCAGCGCGCGGCCGCACTTGCGGCAGTGCCAGGCGTCGGCCTCGTGGTCGGGCAGCCCGCATTCGGTGCAGCGGACCTGCCGCCGCCGCGGCTGCAGGGAGCGCGCGAGCTCGGCGGTGTAGATGCCCGTCGGCACCGCGATGATGCTGTAGCCGATGACGATCAGCACCGAGGTGATGAAGCGGCCGAAGCCGGTGGCCGGGGCGACGTCGCCGAAGCCCACGGTGCCCACGGTCACGATCGCCCAGTACATGCCGGTGGGGATGCTGGTGAAGCCGTGTTCCGGGCCTTCGACGACGTACATCAGCGCACCGAAGATCACCACGATGGTCAGCAGCGTGGCGATGAACACGAAGATCTTGCGCCGGCTGCGCAGCAGGGCCTGGATCAGGACGCCGGCCTCGCTGGAGTACTCGACCAGCTTCAGCACCCGGAACACTCGCAGCAGGCGCAACGCGCGGATCACGGTGAACGAGGCACTGGCGGGGAACAGCAGCGACAGGAAGGTGGGCAGGATCGCCAGCAGGTCGATCACGCCGAAGAAGCTGGTCGCATAGCGCAGCGGGCGCTTCACCACCCACAGGCGAACGGCGTACTCGAAGGCGAAGGCCAGCGTGAACAGCCATTCCAGCGCGTACAGCCAGGCGTGCCAGCGCGCCTTGACCGCCGGCACGCTGTCGAGCATCACCACCACGACGCTGGCGAGGATCACCAGGATCAGGACGAGGTCGAAGTTGCGCTCGTCGGGCGCGTCGTGGTGGAAGATCCGCCGGTACCAGAGATGGCGCGCGCCTTCCTCCGAGGCCGGCAGGAAGTCGCGCTCGAACGGGCTAGGCCCGGCTTCGGCCGGGCGTTCTCCGTCAGCGGGTGGCTGCATCGGCGACGGCCCTGAACGCGCCGCGCGCGGCTTCCAGCGTCACCTCCACCACCGCATCGTCGTGGGCGCTGGAGATGAAGCCGGCCTCGTACGCGGACGGGGCCATGAACACGCCGCGCTCCAGCATCGCGTGGAAGAAGCAGTTGAAGGCGCCGATGTCGCAGGCGGTCGCACCGGCGTAGGTGTCGACCTTCGCATCGGTGAAGAACAGGCCGAACATCGCGCCGACGCGGTTGGTGGTCAGCGGCACGCCGGCCTCGCGCGCGGCCGTTTCGAAGCCGTCGCACAGCGTGTTCGTCGTGGCCTCGAGGCGGTCGTGGAAGCCCGGTTCCTGCACCAGTTCCAGCATCGCCAGGCCCGCCGCCATCGCCACCGGATTGCCGCTGAGCGTACCCGCCTGGTAGATCGGGCCGGCGGGCGCGATCTGCTGCATCAGGTCGCGACGTCCGCCGTAGGCACCGACCGGCATGCCGCCGCCGATGATCTTGCCGAAGGTGCTGAGGTCGGGGGTGATGCCGTAGCGCGCCTGGGCGCCACCCGCCGCCACGCGGAAGCCGGTCATCACCTCGTCGAAGATCAGCAGCGCACCGTGACGCGTGCACAGGTCGCGCAGGTGCTGCAGGTAGCCCTCGCGCGGCGGCAGGCAGTTGGCGTTGCCGACCACCGGTTCGATGATCACGGCCGCGATCTCCGGGCCGATCTCCTCGAACAGCTGCGTGGCGCCTTCGAAGTCGTTGTAGCTGATGGTCGAGGTCAGCTCGCTGAGGCCGGCGGGGACGCCGGGCGAGGTCGGCACGCCCAGGGTCAGCATGCCGCTGCCGGCCTTGACCAGGAAGGAGTCGCCGTGGCCGTGGTAGCAGCCCTCGAACTTGACGATGCGCTGGCGGCCGGTGGCGCCGCGCGCGAGCCGGATCGCCGACAGCGTGGCCTCGGTGCCGGAGTTGACCATGCGCACCATCTCGCAGGACGGCACCAGGCGGGTGATGGTCTCGGCCATGGTGACTTCGGCCGGGCAGGGCGCGCCGTAGGACAGGCCCTTGCCGATCGCGTCCGCCACCGCTTCGCGCACGCGCGGATGGTTGTGGCCGACGATCATCGGGCCCCAGGAGCCGACGTAGTCGACGTAGCGGTTGCCGTCGACGTCGTACAGGAACGCGCCGTCCGCACGCTCGACGAAGAACGGCTCGCCGCCCACGGACTTGAACGCGCGCACCGGCGAATTCACGCCGCCGGGAATGAGCGCGCTGGCGCGGGAGAACAGGGCCTGGGATTTTTCGTGCTTCATCGCGACTCGATTCCTGTGTGCATCTGCGGGGTGCCGGGCGGGGCGGAGGTGGGGCGGAGGCCGGGCGCGTCAGGGCGCGTCGGCGTCGAAGGCGTGCAGGTAGCGGCGGGCGGCGACAGCCGGATCGTGTGCATCGAACACGCCGCTGATCACCGCAAGCAGGTCGGCGCCGGCTTCGACCACGCTGCGGGCATTGTCCGGGGTGATCCCGCCGATGGCCACCACCGGAAGGCCGAGGCGCCGGGCGTCCCGGAGCACCCCCGGCGCCACGCGGCGGGCATCGGGCTTGGTGGGGGAGGGGAAGCAGGCGCCGAAGGCGACGTAGCTGGCGCCGGCCGCGGCCGCCGCGTCCGCGCGGGCGAGGCTGTCGTAGCAGGACGCGCCGAGGATGGCCTGCGCGCCGAGGGTGGCGCGCGCAGCGGCCAGGTCGCCGTCGTCTTTGCCCAGGTGCGCGCCATCGGCGCCCTCGGCCGCGGCCATGCGCCAGTCGTCGTTCACCAGCAGCGGCACGCCGTGCGCGCGGCACAGCGGAATCAGCGCCGCCACCTGCGTCCGTGCCAGTGCGGCGTCGGCGAGCTTGTTCCGGTACTGCAGCAGGGATGCCTGGTCGATCACCGCGCCGACGCGATCGAGCAGGCGCGCGGTGTCGCGTTCATCCGGGGTCAGCAGGTAGAGGCCGCTCCGGAGGTCGCGCACCGGCGTGGCGGTTGCGGCGGGAGAGGGCATGGCGTGGTTTCCTGTTGCCGGAGGGTGGTGGGACAATGGTCGCCCGCGTCGCGCACGCAGCAGCCGCAAGCCATTATCCGATGAACGAGACCAGCACCGCCTCCCGCACCTGGATGTGCGTCGTCTGCGGCTTCATCTACGACGAAGCCCTCGGCCTGCCCGAGGAGGGCATCGCCCCGGGCACGCGCTGGGAGGACGTCCCCGACACCTGGACCTGTCCCGACTGCGGCGTGACCAAGGACGACTTCGAGATGATGGTGGTCTGAGCGCCGGCCGTCGCGGCGGCCGGTCCGTTGATCCGACGGGCGACCGCTCAGCGCGCGGGCAGGATGCCGGGCGCCAGCTCCATGACCGCACCGTTCTTCAGCTCCAGACGCCGGGCTTCCCCGGCATTCAGCTCGAGCACGTACAGCGCCGGCGCGTTGCTCGGATACGGAGGACAGCGGTCGCCGGCGGAGCATGGCGGGACGTCGCGCTGCTGCGATACCAGTCGCAGCGACGAATCGAAGTAGAGGATGTCGAGCGGGATCCGCGTGTTCTTCATCCAGTAGGCCTGGCGCTCCTCGCTGTCGTGGATGAACAGCATTCCGTGCCCGTCGGCCAGCGAGTCCCGGAACATCAGGCCGCGCGCACGCGACGCATTGTCATTGGCCAGTTCCACGGTGAACCGTTCCCCGCCCAGTTCGACCCAGGGTTCGTCGTTCGCGCATGCGGTGGCAAGAACGCTCGCGCACGCCAGCGTCAGGTACAGGCCAATAGCACGCATCTCGGACCCCGGAACGGTTGGAAAGCACCAACACTCGTGGAGTGGCGCGGTAGGGTCAAGCCTGCTGCGCATGTCCCCTTCCCATGCCTGGTTGAAGCGTGCACAATGCGCGCCCCGCACGACGTGGCCGAGACGGAACGGAGTGGGGGGAGAAGGCGGAAAGATCCTTCACAGGGTGTTGACGTTCTTCGAAACCGCGCTAATATGTGCGGCTCCCCAGCGGGAACGGCCGGATGG
>NZ_JACSQJ010000003.1 GCF_014836665.1 Luteimonas colneyensis | reverse complement strand
GAAGTGGGAGCAGGACAGCGCAGATTCCGGCTGGGCATCCCCCCTGCGTCCGCGCCGGGCCGCCGCAGCTTCCCGAAGCGCCCCCTGCGTCTGCGCCGGGCCGCTGCAGCCGAAAAGACCAACGCGAACATTCCCCCCGATTGGCCGAAGAACCTCTTTTGGCCGCCTCAGCGCGGCGCGCCGGCGTCGAGGAACGCCGCGGCTTCCTCCTCGGCCAGCAGCTTCCGCAGCTGGCTGGCCGATGCGCGCGCCATGGGGCGCTCGTCGGTCGCCGACAGCGGGGCCTGGCGCAGCGTGTCGAGGGGGAGCACGGCCAGGTCGAAGGCGATGCCGTCGGCGTTGAACACCCACACCGGGGCATCGCGGTCGCGCACGCGATCCAGGCGCAGGCGTCGCCAGCTGGCCTCGGCGGGGATGCCGGCATCGGCGAGGAAGCGTGCAACCGCGTCGGGGTCGTCGGCATGCAGGTGCAAAGACACCGGCGTGTGCGCGTCGGCCGTGCCCTCGAGCACCCGTCCGACCAGGCGCGGATGGAAGGCGTGGAAGAATTCCAGGGCCTGCAGGGCCGCGCGCCGCCGCTCGTCCAGCGCCGCCGCCTGGGCGTCGCCCTGGAACAGGCGCTGGTACTCGCGCAGGGCTTCGTCGATCTCGCTGTTGCGCGGCAGCGACGCGTCGTCGCGGATGCCGAGGCGCTCGGCGGCCTTGAGCTTGGCCAGGTGGTGGTCGCGGATGCCGCCTTCCGCCATCAGCCGCGCGGCCTCGTGGGCCAGGCGATGGCGGCGTTCCTGGGTGCGTCGCTCGGCGTGCTGTCGGGCGCGGTGCATGCGGGACCCTCCGTCTGGTCCCGCAAGCCTAGCGGAAGCCTGCGTCAGAAGATGTCGAAGGCTTCTTCCGCGGGCACTTCGTCGTCGTAGTCGTCGAACGTCGTCTCCATGCGCTCCAGGTCCTCGGCCTTCACCCATTCGGTGATGCCACCTTCGCCGCCGGGAAGCAGGCGGCCACTGGCGCTGACCGAGACCTTGACCATGCCCTCGGGCGGCTCGTTCGCGGCGATGGGCATGCCTTCGAGCGCCACGCGCATGAAGTCGATCCAGATCGGCAGCGCGGAGCGGCCGCCGTATTCGCGGTTGCCGAGCGAGCGGTTGTCGTCGCGGCCGACCCAGACCACGGTCGCGAGGCTGCCGCCGAATCCCGAGAACCAGGCGTCACGGTGGTCGTTGGTGGAGCCGGTCTTGCCGCCCACGTCCTCGCGGCCCAGCACCTTGGCCGCGGTGCCGGTGCCGCGCTGGACCACGTCGCGCATCATCGACACCAGCTGGTACGCGACCCGGGGATCGATCGCGCGCGGCGCGATCACCGCGTCCGGGTCCGGGGCCGCGGCCGTCCGCGCGCTGCTGGTGGCTTCCACGGCGGAGGCTGCAGGCACCGACGGACCGAGGTTGAAGCCATCCACGACCGTGGCCGGCACGCCCGGCTGGCCGCCGGCGCCGCAACTGCGGCAGGCGACCGCCGGGTTCTCCTTGAAGATCACCTGGCCATCTCGATCGCGCACTTCGTCGATGAACCACGGGGTGACGCGGAAGCCGCCGTTGGCGAACACCGCATAGCCGCGCGTGATGTCCAACGGCGCCAGCGAAGGCGTGCCGAGCGAGATCGACAGGTTGGGCGGCAGCTCCGACTCGTCGAAGCCCATGTGGCTGATGTAGCGGCGCGCGTAGTCGACGCCGATGGCGTCGAGCAGGCGCACCGACACGAGGTTGCGGGAGCGAACCAGCGCTTCGCGCAGGCGCATCGGCCCCACGAACCGGCCGTCGTCGTTCTGCGGGCGCCAGTCCTGGCCGCGACGCATGCGGAACACCACCGGCGCATCGAGCACGATCGAGGCCGGATTGAAGCCGCGCTCGAACGCCGCCGCATAGATGAAGGGCTTGAAGCTGGAGCCTGGCTGGCGCCGGGCCTGCGTCGCGCGATTGAACTTCTGTCCGGCGAAGCTGAAGCCGCCGACCAGCGAACGCAGGGCGCCGGTGTCGTACTCGAGCGAGACGAGCGTGGCCTGCCCGCGCGGAAGCTGGTCCAGCTGCCACGCGGGTTTGGCATCGGCCGGCGGCGCGGCCCCGTCCTTGCCCTTGGGTTCGATGCGACGCACGCGGGTCAGGTCGCCGCGCTTGAGCAGGGCAGCGGGGCTCTTGCCGGTCCAGCGGCTCGAGGCCGCATCCAGGGTCACCACGGTGCCGTCCGCCAGCACCACGTCGGCGGTGCCTGCGTCGGCGCGCAGCACGATCGCGGGCAGCAGGCCAGACTGCGCCGGGATCCCGCGCAGGCGTGCGGACGCGGTGGCCGCATCCTCGTCGGCCGACAGCTCGAAGGTCTGCTCGACCTTCGACCAGCCATGGCGATGGTCGTACGCCGACAGGCCGTCGCGCACGGCCTTGTCGGCGGCCGCCTGCATCACCGGGTCGATCGTGGTGGTGACGTGGTAGCCGCGGGTCAGGACGTCGCCGCCGTAGCGCTCGATCATCTCCTGGCGGACCATCTCGGCCACGTAGGGGGCGTACACCTCGACCGGGCGCTCGTGCGGACGCGCGTGCATCTCCACCGCCTGCGCCGTGGTCGCTTGGGCGCGCGTGATGAAGCCCAGGTCGGCCATGCGTTCGAGGACGTAGTCGCGGCGGATCTTCGCGCGCTCGGGGTTTGAGATCGGGTTGCCGCTGGACGGGAACTTCGGGATCGCGGCGAGCGAAGCGACCTCGTCGAGGTCGAGTTCGGCCAGCTCCTTGCCGTAGTAGAACTCGGCCGCGGCGGCGACGCCGTAGGAGCGGTTTCCGAAGAAGCTCTTGTTGAGGTACAGCTCGAAGATCTCGTCCTTGCTGAGCTCGCGCTCCATCTTCATCGCGAGCAGCATTTCCTCGAACTTGCGCGTGTAGCTCACCTCGGGGCTGAGGTAGAACTGGCGCGCCACCTGCTGCGTGATGGTCGAGCCACCTGGCACGCCTTCCTTGGAGCCGGTCTTGGCGATCAGCCAGACCGCGCGCGCCACGCCCTTGTAGTCGATGCCTTCGTGCTCGTAGAAGCGGTTGTCCTCGATCGCGATGAAGGCCTGCTTGACCGCCTCGGGGACCTTGGCGATATCGACCGGATAGCGGCGCATCTCGCCGAACAGCGCCATCAGGCGGCCGTCGCGGGCGTAGACGTACATCGGCTCCTGCAGCTCGATGTCGCGCAGGCTCTCGACCTCCGGAAGGCGGGACGACACCACGTAGTAGATGCTGCCCGCGGCCAGCAGGCCGAGCAGGATGGCGACGGCGGCGAGCAACAGCAGCCAGCGGAACAGGCGGCGGAAACGTGACATCGATGGATCCTGGGAGGGATGGCCCTTGGCGGGCCGTGTGGAGTCGCGCAGTATATATAGGAGCTGCTGCGGCCCGGACGGCCAAGCGGCGAGGGGTGACGCAACGCGTCAGGACGTGACCAAGCGCGCAATGCGGCACGGTTTCGTGTGCCGCTTGTTGCCAACCGGTAAAAACTCCGTTATCTAATGCGTCGGGGCACGAAGCGCACGTAAGCGCCCGTGACATGGGGAGAAAAGCGTGGGGCTGATCACAAAAAGCCAGGCACCGCTGGTCGGGGTCGATATCAGTTCGACAGCGGTAAAGCTGTTGCAGCTGTCCCGGTCCGGTGACCGGTACAAGGTCGAACACTACGCCGTCGAGCCGCTGCCGCCGAACGCGGTGGTCGAGAAGAGCATCGTCGAGGTCGAGGCCGTCGGCGAGGCGATCCGCCGCGCGATGTCGCGCTCCGGCAGCAAGGCGAAGCACGCCGCCGCTGCGGTCGCCGGTTCCGCGGTCATCATCAAGCTGATCCCGATGCCCGCCGACCTCGACGAGGACGAGATGGAGTCGCAGGTCGAGCTCGAGGCGGTCAACTACATCCCGTATCCGATCGAGGAAGTGAACCTCGACTTCGAAGTGCTGGGCCCGATGCCCGGCAATCCCGAAATGGTGCAGGTCATGCTCGCGGCCTCGCGCTCGGAAAGCGTGGAGATGCGTGCATCCGCCCTCGAACTCGGCGGGCTCACGGCCCGCGTCATGGACGTCGAGGCCTTCGCGATCGAGAACGCCTTCGCGCTGCTGGCGGGCACGCTCAACGTGCCGCGCGACGGCATCGTCGCCCTGGTCGACATCGGCGCGACCATGACCACGCTCAGCATCCTGCGCAACGGCCGCAGCCTGTACACGCGCGAGCAGGTCTTCGGCGGCAAGCAGCTCACCGACGAGGTGATGCGCCGCTACGGTCTTTCCTACGAGGAGGCGGGCCTGGCCAAGCGCCAGGGCGGACTTCCGGAAAGCTACGAGATCGAAGTGCTGGAGCCCTTCAAGGAGGCGCTGGTCCAGCAGATCAGCCGCCTGCTGCAGTTCTTCTACGCCGGCAGCGAGTTCAACCGCGTCGACCAGGTGGTGCTGGCCGGCGGCTGCGCCTCGATCAGCGGCATCGCCGAGATGGTCGAGGAGCAGCTCGGCGTGCAGACCACGGTGGCCAACCCGCTCGCGCAGATGACGCTCGGGTCCCGCGTGCAGGCGCACGCGCTGGCCCAGGATGCGCCGGCCCTCATGATCGCCTGCGGACTGGCCCTGAGGAGCTTCGACTGATGGCACGCATCAACCTCCTCCCGTGGCGCGCGGAGCGCCGCAAGCAGCGCCAGAAGGAATTCGGCGTCATGCTGGGCTTCGCGGCGCTGGCCGGCCTGCTGCTGTGGTTCCTCGTCAACGGCTATTACAACGCCCAGATCGACGGCCAGAACGCGCGCAATACCTACCTGCAGGAGCAGATCAAGCAGGTCGAGGCCAGCATCACCGAGATCGACGAACTCGACCGCCAGAAGGCCCGCCTGCTGGCGCGCAAGGAAGTGATCGAGCAGCTGCAGGCCAACCGCTCGCAGATGGTCCACCTGTTCGATTCGCTGGTGCGCACCATTCCCGACGGCGTGGTGCTGACCAACATCAAGCAGGTCGGCGAGGCGCTGACCCTGGAAGGCCGTTCGCAGTCCAACGCGCGCGTCAGCACCTACATGCGCAACCTCGAGGGCTCGGGCTGGATGACCAAGCCGGATCTCTCGATCATCGAGGCGCGCGACGGCGTGGCCGGGCTGCCCTATGCCTTCACCCTGGCGGTGCAGCTGGCCAATCCGAACGCGCCCAAGGACGAGGACGGCGACGGCATCCCGGATGCGGTCCCGCCGGTCGATGCGGCGCCCGCCGCCGATGCACCTGCCGAGTCCGCACCGGTTGAAACCGCGCCCGTGGCAGAAGAAGGAGCCGCCTCGTGAGCAAGCGCAAGATGTCGCTCAAGGAGCTGGACTTCAACAACATCGGTTCGTGGCCACGCGAGTACCGGATCGGGTTCTGCGTCATCGTCGGCCTGCTGATCTTCGGCCTGCTGTGGTGGGTGCTGACCCGCGACAAGGGCGACCAGCTCGAGGGCCTGGAGCGCACCGAATCCGACCTGCGCGCAGAGTTCGAGACCAAGCAGGGCCGCGCCGCCAACCTGGAGCCGCTGAAGCTCCAGCTGGCGCAGATGGAGCAGCAGCTGCAGCAGATGCTGCGGCAGCTGCCGAGCCGCACGGAGATGCCCGACCTGATCGTGGACATCTCGCAGACCGCGCTCGCCACCGGCATCCAGAACGAGCTCTTCCAGCCCGGTCCGGAGACGCCCAAGGAGTTCTACGCGGAGAAGCCGATCGCGCTGCGCATGGTGGGGAGCTACCACCAGTTCGGCGCCTTTGTCAGCGGCGTCGCCTCGCTGCCGCGCGTGGTGATCATGACCATGCACGACATCCAGCTGCGACCGCGCGGCGGTGACAAGGATCCACGCGCCGGAATCCGGCCCGATTCCCCGCTGGAGCTGGCGGGCACGGTGAAGACCTATCGCTATCTCGACGAGGAAGAAGCGGCCGCGCAGGAAGCCGCGGCGGCCGCCGCAGCAGCCGGGGGGAGCCGCTGACATGGGGATGACATCCAATGCGCTCCGCGGCCTGGTCTGCCTCGCCGCCGTCGCCGCCCTGGCGGGTTGCGGCCGGGGCATCACCAGCGAGCCTGGTGGCGCGCCGAATCTCGAGGAGTGGGTGGCCAACGTGCGCGCCCGTCCGGCGCCGCCGCTCGATCCGCTCCCGGTCATGCAGCAGTTCGAGACCTTCGAGTACGCCGCGCAGGGCATGCGCGATCCGTTCAGCGCGGCCTTCACCAACGAAGGCAGCGGCAGCGGCCCGCGTCCGGACTCCAACCGCCGCAAGCAGACGCTCGAACAGTTCCCGCTCGACGGCCTCGACATGGTCGGGTCGCTGGGCGCGGGCAGCTCGCTCAAGGCGCTGGTCCTGGCGCCGGACAAGGTCACCTACCAGGTGAGCCCCGGGGTGTACATGGGCCAGAACGACGGCCGCGTCACCAGCGTTTCCGAAGACCGTATCGAACTCGTCGAACTCGTGCCCGATGGCGCGGGCGGCTGGCTGGAAAGGCCTGCCTCGATTGCGCTCGAAGACAATTGATTAGGGGAAGCCAGATGACCTTCACCAACGCGCAACGCCGTTCGTCGACCCAGCGGGCCCTGCCCCTCCGGGCAGGCGCCTGCGGACTCCTCGTCGGCCTGCTCGCCGCCCTCGGCCCGGTCAGCGCCGCGCCGGCCCCGGGCGTGCCCGTGGCCAGCTTCGCCCAGGCCTCCGCGGTCGCCGTGGATCCGGCCAAGCAGGTTCCGGCCGAAGTGGCCGTGGCCGGTATCGACTTCAAGCGCGGCGACGGTGGCGCCGGCAAGCTGGTGCTCCGCTTCGACGGCGAGGGCGCGGCCCCCGACCTCCGTACCGAAGGCGGCACCGTCATCGTCAACGTCGGCAATGCCTCGCTGCCGGCGTCGCTGCAGAAGCCGCTCAACGTGACCGACTTCGCCACGCCGGTGCAGCGCATCGACGCCAACCAGGGCAGCAAGGGCACGCAGATCGTGCTGAGCACCCAGGGTGCCTTCGAGCCACTCGCGTACCAGACCGGTCGCGACTACATCGTCGAGATCGTGCCGCGCGCGGAGGCGGCCCCGGGTCGCGCCGTCGGCGGCGCCGCGGCCAACACGGTCGCGGCCACCGGCCAGACCGCGGTCCAGGCCGCCGCACAGGGCGACACCCGCGCCTACCGCGGCCGTCCGGTCACGTTCAACTTCCAGGACGTGCCGGTTCGCACCGTGCTGCAGCTCATCGCCGAGCTGTCGGACCTGAACATCGTCGCCAGCGACAGCGTGACCGGCAACGTGACCCTGCGCCTGATCAACGTGCCGTGGGACCAGGCGCTGGACATCGTCCTGCAGGCCAAGTCGCTCGACAAGCGCCGCAGCGGCAACGTCGTCTGGGTGGCGCCGCAGGCCGAGATCGCGAAGTTCGAGCAGGACATCGCGAATGCGCGCCTGGCGCTTGAAGAGCGCGCGGAGATGGTCACCAAGTACATCCCGATCTCCTACGGCAGCGCCGAGGACATCGCCAAGCTGCTGACCGACGAGAGCAAGAACAGCCAGGGCGGCGGGGGCGGCCAGGGTGCGTCGAGCCGGGGCTTCCTGTCCTCGCGCGGCAGCCTGAGCTTCGACCGCCGCACCAACACGCTGCTGGTCATCGACATCCCGAACCGGGTGGAGGAGATCCAGAATCTGGTCAACGAGCTGGACAAGCCGGTGGACCAGGTCGTGATCGAGTCCCGGATCGTGATCGCCAACGAATCTTTCGCCCGGGATCTCGGTGCGCGCTTCGGCGTCCGTGGCGTGAAGGACCGACTGGTAACGTCCGGCTCGCTGGACAGCAACAACACCCTGGTCAACAGCCTGATCGATGCCGCGACCGATCCGGAAAAGACGCCAACCTGGGGTCCATATGACCGGGGTCTGAACAACGACTTCTCGATTCGCAATCTCAACCCCGGTTCGATCGCCTTCACCATCCTGGGCAACACCATCAACTGGGACCTCGAGCTCCAGGCGCTGCAGCAGGAGCAGCGGGGTGAAGTCGTGTCCAACCCGCGCGTGGTCACCAGCAACCAGCGCGAGGCAGTCATCCGCCAGGGCCGCGAAGTCGGCTACCTGACGGTCACTGGTGGCCAGAGCAACAACGTGCCGACCGTGCAGTTCAAGGAGGCGCTGCTTGAACTGAAGGTCACGCCGACCATTACCGCGGATGGGCGCGTGTTCCTCAACCTCGCAGTCAAAAAGGACGAGATTGAAGACTTCACGGAGATCACGGGCTTCGGTTCGGTTCCCAATCTCGCGAAGCGTGAGGTCACGACGGCGGTGTTGATCGAGGACGGGCAGACCGTGGTGATTGGCGGCGTGTATGAGTTCAGCGACCGCAACTCGGTTTCCAAGGTGCCGTTCCTCGGCGACCTGCCGATCCTTGGGAATCTGTTCAAGACGAAGGGTCGCTCCAAGGCCAAGGCCGAGCTGCTGATCTTCGTCACCCCGCGCGTCCTGCGCGTGGCGCCGCGCAGCTACTGATCGGATCCAACAGCGTCATCCACGACGGGGCCTTCGGGCCCCGTCGTCGTTCCGGGACCAGGTGGCTTGAACCATTGCCCCCCGATCGGGTCAAACTGGCCCCGGCGCAGTCGGCGCCGCCAATCCGCATGCCATGGACATCTCTTCTTCCGACGAGGGCGCCCGCCTGCACGGCCTGTTCACCGGCCTGCGCGACGCGCTGGCCGCCGAGATCATTGGCCAGTCGGCGCTGGTCGAGCGCCTGCTGGTGGCGCTGCTCGCCGACGGCCACCTGCTCGTCGAGGGTGCGCCCGGCCTGGCCAAGACCAGCGCGATCCGCGCGCTGGCCGCGCGCGTCGAGGCCGACTTCGCGCGCCTGCAGTTCACCCCGGACCTGCTGCCGGCCGACCTGACCGGCACCGAGGTCTGGCGCCCGCAGGACGGGCGCTTCGAGTTCCTGCCGGGCCCCGTCTTCCATTCGCTGCTGCTGGCCGACGAGGTCAACCGCGCGCCGGCCAAGGTGCAGTCGGCGCTGCTCGAGGCCATGGGCGAGCGCCAGGTCACCGTCGGCCGCCAGACCTACGCGCTGCCCGAACTGTTCTTGGTCATGGCCACACAGAATCCGATCGAGCAGGAGGGCACGTTCCCGCTGCCGGAAGCCCAGCTCGACCGCTTCCTGATGCACGTGCGGATCGGCTACCCCGAGGCCGAGGCGGAAACCGCCATCCTGCGCCTGGCCCGGGAGCGCGCGATCGCGGCCCTCGAGGCTCCGTCCGTCCCCGCGCAGCGGATCCCCCAGGCCGACGTGATGGCGGCACGCTCCGCGGTGCTGGCGCTGCACATGGCCCCGGCGGTGGAGCGCTACCTGGTCGAGATCGTGCTTGCCTCGCGGGATGCGGGCCGCTACGACGACGCCCTTGGGCGTCGCATCGCCTGGGGCGCGAGCCCGCGCGGCTCGATCGCGCTGGAGCGCTGCGCGCGGGCGCATGCCTGGCTGGCGGGCCGGGATTTCGTGACGCCCGACGACGTGCGCGCGATGGCGCCCGACGTGCTTCGCCATCGCGTGCTGCCGAGCTACGAGGCCACGGCCGAAGGCTGGGATGGCGAACGCCTGGTGCAGGCCCTGCTGGCGCAGGTGCCGTTGCCGTGACGGGTCCTGGTGTGCTGCATGTGCTGGGCGCGCGACTCCGGCGCCCCGGCGCTGCGGCCGCGCTGGCCGCACGCGGCACCGGGGTCGCCGGACCGTCGGGAGACGAAAGCGATCGCCACCGCGAAGGCGTGGTGCCCACGCTTGCCGAACTGATCGCCCTGCGCGGCCTCGCGCATGCGCGCGGCGGTGCCCGGCGCGGCATGTCCGGCGTGTGCACGCAGGCCCCCTCGATGCTGCGCGGCCGCGGCATGGAGTACGCCGAGTCGCGCGGCTACGCGATCGGCGACGACGCCCGCCACATCGACTGGCGCGTGACCGCGCGCACCGGCAAGCCGCACACCAAGCTGTTCCAGGCCGAACGCGAGCGCACCACGCTCCTGGTCTGCGACACCGCGCCGGCGCTCTATTTCGGCACGCGAGCCCGCTTCAAGTCGGTGCAGGCCGCGCGTGCCGGCGCGGTCGCCGCCTGGCGCGCGGTGGCCGAGGGCGACCGCATCGCCGCCCTGCGCGGCAGCCACGCGGCGCCACCGGTGCCGGCGGCGTCCGGTGCCCGCGGCGCGCTGCGCGTACTCGATGCCCTGGTGCACTGGTACGCACGACCTGCGGACGACGACGCCGGACTCGAGGTGGCGCTCGACCAGGCGCGGCGGCTGCTGCGTCCAGGCTCCAGGCTGCTGGTGCTCGCCGATCCTGCGAGCGTGGCGGCCATCCCCGACGAACGCTGGCCGGCGCTGGCCGCCCACCACCAGGTGGACGTGGTGATGCTGACCGATCCGCTGGAGACCGATCCGCCCAGCGGGCTGCTCGGGTTCGCGCCCGCGGGACGCGAGGCCGGCGACGCGCACCGCGTCGACCTCGACCTCGCGGACCCGGCCCAGCGCAGGCGCTGGCAGGACGCGTTCGCCAACCAGGTGTCGACGATCACCAGCGCGCTCGCCGCCCGCGGCGTGCGTGCGGTCACGCTGCCCGGCAACGCGCCGAGCGATGCCTGGCTGGGTGCACCCGGGATGGGGCGACGCGGATGAGCGACGGCCTCGTCCTGCGCGACCTCCATCTGTCCACGGGCCCGTCGTGGTGGCCGCCGGCGCCGGGATGGTGGTTCGTCGCCGGCGCGCTGCTGGTGCTCGCCGCATGCGTGCTGGGCCTGCGGCTGCGGCGCCAGCGCCGTCGCCGGCGCCTGCTGGCGCTGTTCGATGCGGAAACCTCCGGCACCGACGCCAACGCGACCGTCGCCGCCATCTCCTCGCTGCTGCGCCGTGCGGCACGCCGCGTCGATCCGGGCGCCGACCGTCTCGACGGCCAGCCCTGGCTGGACTTCCTCGACCAGGGCCGCGAGGCACGTCGCTTCGACGGCGCCCGCGGCGCGCTGCTGCTGGAGGGCGCCTACCGCCCCGGCCTCGACCCGGACGAGGTCGCCGACCTGCGCGCGGCGGCGCGCGAGCGCTTCATCGAGTGGATGGCGCGCCGCTGATGGACCTGACCGCCGCATTCGGCCCCTTCGCGGGCTTCGCCTGGCCCTGGCTGCTGCTCGCGCTGCCGCTGCCGTGGCTGCTGCGCGCCATGCTGCCACCGGTGCGGGAGGGCGGTGCGGCGCTGCGCGTGCCGTGGTCGGCCGGACGACTGTCGGCGCTGGCCGAGGGGGTGCACGGGCGACCGCGCGTGCACGGCACGCCCTGGCTGGCCTGGTCCGGCTGGGCGCTGCTGTGCCTCGCGGCCGCGCGCCCGATGGCCTGGGGCGAGGCCGTGCAGCCGCCGCAGGTCGCGCGCGAGCTGATGCTCGCCGTCGATCTCTCGGCCAGCATGGGCGAGCGCGACATGCTGGTGGGCGACGAGGTGGTGGATCGGCTCGCCGCGGCCAAGGCCGTTATCGCCGACTTCCTCGATCGCCGCGAAGGCGACCGCGTCGGCCTGCTGGTGTTCGGTCGGGGTGCCTACGTGCTGGCGCCGGCGACCGCCGACCTCGCGACCGTGCGCGAGCAGCTGATGGCCACCGAGGTCGCGCTGGCCGGGCGCGAGACCGCGATCGGCGACGCCATCGGACTGGGCGTGAAGCGCCTGCAGGCCCAGCGCGGCGGCGAGCGCGTGCTGGTGCTGCTCACCGACGGCGTCAATACCGCCGGCGTGCTGGATCCGGTGAAGGCCGCGGACATCGCCCGCGACTCCGGCGTGCGCATCCACACCATCGCCTTCGGCGGCGACGGCGAGCAGCTGTCGGTGTTCGGCTTCCGGCTGCCCTCGGGCGGGAGCGAGATCGACGAGGCCGCGCTGGCGCGCATCGCCGACACGACCGGCGGGCGCAGCTTCCGCGCCCGCGACACCGCGACCCTCGCCGGGATCTATGGCGAGATCGACCGCATCGAGCCGGTGGAGGCGCGCGGCGAGGCGGTGCGCCCGCGCCTGGAGCGCTACCACTGGCCGCTGGCCCTGGCGCTGGCCTGCGGCCTGCTCGCGGCCGGACTCGCATGGCGGAGGCGCGGACGATGACGCTGGCGATCGGCGAACTCCAGTTCCTGCGCCCGGCCTGGCTGCTGGCGCTCGTGCTGCTGCCGGTGCTGGCGCTGGCGTGGCGCAGGCGCGCGCGCGATCGCAGCGGCTGGCGCACGGCGGTGGATCCGCACCTGTTGCCGCACCTGCTCGAGCGTGGCGGCGGCGTGCGCCGCGGCGCATGGGCGGGCGTCGGCGTGCTGGCCGGCCTGGGCCTGGCGATCGTCGCCCTGGCCGGACCGGCCTGGCGCACGGTGCCGCAGCCGCTGCAGGCCGGCGGCGGCGCGCTGGTGCTGGCGCTCGACCTGTCCAGCAGCACGCTCGCCAACGACCTGCAGCCGTCGCGACTGGCGCAGGCGCGGGCCCGCCTCGACGCGCTGCTGCGCGCGCACGCGGGCGACGTGGCGCTGGTGGCCTATGCCGACGACGCCCACGTGGTGTCGCCCCTGACGCCGGATCCGGCCAACGTGGCGGTGTTCCTGGACGCCCTGTCGCCCGACGTCATGCCCGTCGACGGCCAGCGTGCCGGACCCGCCATCGACCTCGCCGCCGACCTGCTGCGGCAGGCCGGCCACGTGCGCGGCGGCATCCTGCTGCTGGCGCCCGCCGCAGACGCCGGCGCGGTGCGTGCGGCGGGGCGCGCCGCGGGGCGGGGCTACACCGTCTCGGTGCTCGCCATGGGCACGGCGGCGGGCGCCGGTTACCGCGGGCGCGACGGCGAAATCCACCGCACCGCGCTCGATGTGGAGTCGCTGCGCGCGCTGGCGGCCGCCGGCGGCGGACGCGTGCACGCCTGGGACGAGGCGCCGGCGCAGGTCCTGGCCGGCCTGGACGCGGCCGGCGGCGCGGCCGGCGGGTCCGTGGCGGGCGCGGGCCGGGTGCGCGAGGACGGCGGCTACTGGCTGCTGCCGCTGGCCATGCTGCTCCTGCTGCCGGCGTTCCGGCGCGGCGGGGTGCTCGCGGTGCTGGCGCTGTGCCTGGTGCTGCCGCTGCCACCCTCGCTCGCGGCAGAAGGCGACGCACCGGCCGCCACCGCCTGGCGGCGGGCCGACCAGGTCGCCCATGCCCGCAGCGCCGAGGCCGAGGCGGCCTACCGGCGGGGGGATTTCGCCGCCGCCGCCCGCGGCTTCGCCGGGCTGCCCGGCGCCGATGCCGCCTACAACCGCGGCAACGCGCTCGCCCGCGCCGGCCGCTACGAGGAGGCGATCGCCGCCTACGACGACGCCCTTGGCCAGTCACCGGGAATGCCCGACGCCCTCGCCAACCGGGCCGCCGTGGAAGCCGCGATGCGGCGCGATCCGCCGCCTGGCGCTGGCCGCGGCGGCGACAGTGCCCCAGACGCGGGCGAGGGTGGCCGCGGCGACGGCCGCGATGCCGGCGATCGCGGCGACGACGGCCACGCCGACCCCGACGACGACCCGGGCAGGGAGCTCGACGGCGACGACTCCGGCCCGCAGCCGCCCCCGCGCAAGGACGCCGGCGCCGAAGGGACGCCGCCGCAGGCCGGCGAGGCCGGGCCGGACGCCGCGGACCGCGCCCGCCAGCAGGCGGCCGATGCCGCCCAGCGCGAGGCCATGCAACGTGCGCTCGATGCCGCCGACGCCGAGGGCGCGGGCGCCGAAGGCGACGACGAGCGCAACGTCGCCGGCCAGAGCGCGTCGACCGCCGCCGACGAGCGCGAACAGGCCAATGCCGCGTGGCTGCGGCGCGTCCCCGACGACCCGGGGGCGCTGCTGCGCGCGCGCTTCCGCAACGAACACCTGCGCCGCCGCGCAGGGGAGCGCTGATCCATGCCGAATCCGTCCGCCACGTCCCGCGGCATCGTCTGCTGGCTGCTCGCGCTGGTGCTGGTCCTCGCGCCGCAGCTGGCGACGGCCGAGGCCCGCGCCTGGCTCGATCGCGACCGCATCGAGCTCGGCGAGACCGTCACGCTCAACATCGAGACCGATGGCGGCGGCCGCCCCGACTACGGTCCGCTGGGCCAGGAGTTCCGGATCGAGCAGCGCAGCAGCCGCCAGTCCCTGGTGACGCGCAACGGCCAGCCGGTGACGCGCACGCTGTACGCCGTGGCGCTGCAGCCCGGGCGCGAGGGTCGCCTGGCGATCCCCGCGCTGCGCGTGGGCAGCGAACGCACCGCGCCGCTGACGCTGACCGTCGTTCCCGCGAGCGTCGCGCAGCCGCGCGCGCGCGGCCCCGCCTTCATCGAGGCCGAGGTCGACGATCCCTCGCCCCATGTGCAGCAGGCCGTCGGCCTGCGGCTCAGGCTGTACTACTCGGCGCAGCTGCTGTCCGGCCAGCTCGACCAGCCGTCGGTGGATGGCGCGGGACTGCAGCGCGCCGGCAGCGACCTGCAGTACACGCGCGAGGTGGGCGGGCGCACCTTCCAGGTGGTGGAGCGGCGCTACCTGCTGATCCCCGAGCGCAGCGGCCGGATCACGCTGCCGCCCGCCACCTTCCGCGGCCGCGGCGTCGGCGGCTGGCTGGACGACCTGTTCGGCGATGGCCAGCGCGCGCTGTCGGCCGAAGGGCCGGCGCTAGCGCTCGACGTGCAGCCGGTGCCCGACGGCGCGCCGCGCCCGTGGCTGCCGCTGCACGGACTGCAGCTGCGCTGGCTGCAGACACCGGATGCCGCGCGCGCCGGCGATGCGTTCACCGTGGAGCTCGAGCTGGTCGCCGACGGCGCCACGGCGGCACAGCTGGAACCCCCGATGCTGGTGGCCGACGCGGGCGCGCAGGTCTTCCCCGAGCCCGCGCAGCACGATGAAACCATCGAGGACGGGCGCCCGCGCGTGCGCATGGTGCGCCGGTTCTCGGTGCTGCCCGCGCGTGCGGGCCCGCTGCGCATCGAGGCGCCGGCGATGGCGTGGTGGGACGTCGGCGCCGATCGCGCGCGGACGGCCACCGTGCCAGCGCTCGAGCTCGACGTGGCCGCGGTGGCGGGCGGCGCTGCCGCGCATGACGCGGGCGCTTCCCTGGCGAGCGATGCCGGGCCCTGGGTGCGCCTGCCGGGCGTGCAGGGTCCGGTGCACCGCTGGGCCCTGGCCACCGTGGCCTTCGCGCTGCTGTGGCTGGTCACCCTGGCCTGGGCGCTGCAGTGGCGCCAGCGGGGGCTTGTCTTGGCTGCGGACGCGGTTGCCGGGACGCCGTCGCGACGCCCGGGCGGCCAGGCCGCGTCTCGCAGCAGCCACGGGCCCGCGCTGCGCACGGCGCTCGATACCGGTGATCTCGGCGAAGTCGCGGCGGCACTCTGCGCGCTGGCGACGCCCCCGGTCGCCGACCTCGACGCCCTGTCGGCGCGGCTCGCACCGGGGCCGCAGCGTGAAGCCATCGCAGGCTTGCAGCGCGCGCGCTGGGGGCAGGACGGGGCAGGCGCCGCGCAGGCGCGGGCGGCCGTCCGCGCCGCCTTCATGCGCGGTCCGGACTGGCTTGACGGCGACGATGCCGGCGACGACGGGCTCCTGCCGCCGCACTATCCCCGCTGAAGGGCGGATGCGCCGCTTTGCTAAGCTCCGCGGTCCACACCGTTCCGGGGAACACCGCATGACCGAGCCGACCGCGCCCGCCAGGCAGCGCATGCCGCTGCACTGGAAGATCGCCATCGGCTTCGTTGCCGGCCTCGTGCTCGGCCTGTTCGTGCACTACGGGATCGGTCGCGACGCCGGCTGGGTGCAGGCCCTGACCCAGTACGCCACCCAGCCGTTCTCGACGCTGTTCCTCAGCCTGATCTTCATGATGATCGTGCCGCTGCTGTTCTCGGCGCTGGTGGTCGGCGTGTCCGAGATGGGCGACGTGCGATCGCTGGGGCGCATCGGCTGGAAGACCCTGGTCGCGACCGTGGTGCTGTCCGGCATCGCCGTGCTGCTCGGCCTGGTGATGGTGAACGTGTTCAAGCCCGGCGTCGGCGTCGACCCGGTGCTGGCGCAGCAGCTCCTGGCCGAGGGCGCCGAGCGCACCGAGGCCATCGTCCGCGACAGCGGCGCGCAGCCCACCGGCGTGCAGATGCTGCTCGACATCGTGCCGCAGAACGTGGTCGGCGCCGCCGCCAACAACGCCAACATCCTGGCGCTGATGTTCTTCGCGCTGATGTTCGGCGTCGGCATCGTGATGAGCCCGGACTCCGCGCCGATCCGCACCCTGCGCCGCGGCATCGAGGGCCTCTTCGAGGTCTCGATGACCCTGATCGGCCTGATCATCCGCCTGGCGCCACTGGCGGTGTTCTGCTTCATGTTCAACCTCGCCGTGCTGTTCGGCTGGGACCTGCTGCTGCGCCTGGGCGCCTTCGTGCTGGTGGTGGTGGGCGCGCTGGCGCTGCACATGCTGGTGACGTATTCGCTGGCGCTGAAGTTCGTCGGCGGCTATTCGCCCTGGAAGTTCTTCAAGGGCGTGCAGGAGGCGATGCTGATGGCGTTCTCCACCGCCTCGAGCAACGCCACGCTGCCGACCGCGCTCAAGGTCGCCGACCGGGACCTCGGCCTGCCGAACAAGGTCTCGCGCTTCGTGCTGACCATCGGCGCCACCGCCAACCAGAACGGCACGGCGCTGTTCGAGGGCGTGACCGTGATCTTCCTGGCGCAGTTCTTCGGCGTCGACCTGACCCTGGGCCAGCAGTTCATGGTGATGCTGGTGTGCATCCTCGGCGGCATCGGCACCGCCGGCGTGCCCTCGGGCTCGCTGCCGGTGGTGGCCCTGATCTGCGCCATGGTCGGCGTGCCGCCGGAGGGCATCGGCCTGATCCTGGGCGTGAACCACTTCCTCGACATGTGCCGGACCACGGTGAACGTGACCGGCGACCTGGGGATCGCGGCCATCGTGTCGAAGGGCGAGGTGGACCCGCCGGCCGGGCTGGCGGACGACCCGCCCGGAACGACCGCCTGAACCCGGCCCGCGGGAGACGCGGGGGGCGGGGGATGGGACAATGGCGGCTTCGCCCGCCGTCCCCAGCCTCCCGAGACCATGACCAGCCCCAGCCGCCGCGACCTCGCCAACGCCATCCGCATCCTCGCCATGGACGCCGTCCAGGCGGCCAACTCCGGCCATCCCGGCATGCCCATGGGCATGGCCGACATCGCCGAAGTGCTGTGGAACGACTACCTGAACCACAACCCGGGCAACCCGAAGTGGTTCAACCGCGACCGCTTCGTGCTCTCCAACGGCCACGGCTCGATGCTGCAGTACGCGCTGCTGCACCTGTCCGGCTATGACCTGCCGATCGAACAGCTGAAGAACTTCCGCCAGCTCGGCTTCCGCACCCCGGGCCACCCGGAGAACTTCGTCACCGACGGCGTCGAGACCACCACCGGGCCGCTGGGCCAGGGCTTCGCCAATGCCGTCGGCTTCGCGCTGGCCGAGAAGCTGCTGGCGCAGCGCTTCAACCGCCCCGAGTTCGCCGTGGTCGACCACCGCACCTGGGTGTTCCTCGGCGACGGCTGCCTGATGGAGGGCATCTCGCATGAGGCCGCGTCGCTCGCCGGGACCTGGGGCCTGGGCAAGCTGGTAGCGTTCTGGGACGACAACCGCATCTCGATCGACGGCGACGTCGAGGGCTGGTTCACCGACGACACCCCGGCCCGCTTCGAGGCCTACGGCTGGCGCGTGATCCGCGGCGTCGACGGCCATGACGCGAAGGCGATCAAGGCCGCGATCGACCAGGCGATGCAGCACGACGACCGGCCGGTGCTGGTCTGCTGCCGCACCACGATCGGTTTCGGCTCGCCGGCCAAGGCCGGCAGCGAGTCCTCGCACGGCGCGCCGCTGGGCAAGGACGAGATCGTCGCCACGCGCAAGGCGCTGGGCTGGGAGCAGGGCGACTTCGAGATCCCGGAGGCGATCTACGGCGGCTGGCGCGCGAACAACGCGGGCACCGTGCGCGAGGACCAGTGGAACCGCCTGTTCGATGCCTATGCGCAGCGCCACCCGGAGCTGGCCGCCGAGCTGAGTCGCCGTTCGCACGGCGAGCTGCCCGAGGGCTTCGCCGCCGCCGCCGATGCGTACATCGCCAAGCTGCAGGCCGACAGCCCCAAGGTCGCCTCGCGCAAGGCCTCGCAGATGGCGATCGAAGCCTTCGCGCCGCACCTGCCGGAACTCGTCGGCGGCTCGGCCGACCTCGCCGGCTCCAACCTCACGCTGTGGAGCGGCAGCAAGTCCGTGGCCGGCGACGACCCGGACGCCAACTACGTCTATTACGGCGTGCGCGAGTTCGCGATGACCGCGATCTCGAATGGCCTCGCGCTGCACGGCGGCTTCATTCCCTACGACGCCACCTTCCTGGTGTTCAGCGACTACGCCCGCAACGCGGTGCGGATGAGCGCGCTGATGGGCGCGCATGCGATCCACGTCTACACCCACGACTCCATCGGCCTGGGCGAGGACGGCCCGACCCACCAGCCGATCGAGCACCTGGCCAGCCTGCGCGCGATCCCGGGCAACGACGTCTGGCGTCCCTGCGACGCGGTCGAGTCCGCGGTGTGCTGGAAGGCCGCGATCGAGCGTCGCGACGGCCCCGGCTGCCTGGTGTTCTCGCGCCAGAACCTCGCGCCGCAGGCGCGCGACGCCGCCCAGGTCGCGGCGATCGCACGCGGCGGCTACGTGCTGAAGGATTCCGTCGGTGCGCCGGAGGTCATCCTGATCGCCACCGGCTCCGAGGTCGGCCTGGCGATGGACGCCGCCGCGCAGCTCGGCGACAAGGTGCGCGTGGTCTCGATGCCCTCGACCGACGTCTTCGACCGCCAGGACGCGGCCTACCGCGAGTCGGTGCTGCCCAACGCCTGCAGGAAGCGCGTCGCCATCGAAGCCGGCATCACCGACTTCTGGCGGAAGTACGTCGGCCTCGACGGCGCGGTGGTCGGCATCGACCGCTTCGGCGCCAGCGCCCCGGCCGAGGTGCTGTTCCCGCACTTCGGCTTCACGGTCGAGGCGGTGGTCGACGCCGCGCGCGCGCTGTAACGCGCGCAGGGGGAGGCGGGATCATGGCGCAGCGCGACTGGGTGGCACGCGCCATCCACACCATCGAGGCCGACTTCAACCGCTCGGCCGACACCCACCTGATCCCGATGCCGCTGCCGGGCTATCCCGGCATCGACGTCTACCTCAAGGACGAGTCCAGCCACCCCACCGGCAGCCTCAAGCACCGGCTGGCGCGCTCGCTGTTCCTGTACGCGCTGGCCAACGGCTGGCTGCGCGAGGGGCGGCCGGTGGTCGAGGCCTCCAGCGGATCGACCGCGGTCTCGGAGGCCTACTTCGCGCGCCTGCTCGGCCTGCCGTTCATCGCGGTGATCCCGGCCAGCACTTCGCCGGAGAAGATCGCCGCGATCGAGTTCCACGGCGGCCGCTGCCACCTGGTCGAGCGCGCCTGCGACCTCGACGCCGAATCGCACCGCGTCGCCGCCGAAACCGGCGGCCACTTCATGGACCAGTTCACCTACGCCGAGCGGGCGACCGACTGGCGCGCCAACAACAACATCGCCGAATCGATCTTCCGGCAGATGGCCGAGGAGCCGCATCCGGTGCCGACCTGGATCGTGTGCAGCCCGGGCACCGGCGGCACCGCGGCGACGCTCGGCCGCTACGCGCGCTACCGCCGCCACGACACGCGGGTGCTGTGCGCCGACCCCCAGGAATCGGTCTTCCACGCCGCCTATCGCGCGGCGCTGGCCGGCGCGCCCTGGCGCGATTTCACCCATCCCTGCGGCTCGCGCGTGGAAGGCATCGGCCGCCCGCGGGTCGAGGCGAGTTTCATCCCGAGCTGTATCGACGGCATGGTCAAGGTGCCCGACGCCCTGGCGCTGGCGGCGATGCGCCACGTCAGCGCCACGCTCGGCCGCCGCGTCGGCGGCTCCACCGGCACCAACTTCGTCGGCGTGCTGCACGCCGCGCGACGAATGGCCGATGAAGGCCGCAGCGGCTCCATCGTGACCATCCTCTGCGACAGCGGCGAGCGCTACGCGCACAGCTATTACGCGGCGGAGTGGTACGCGGCCAACGGCATCGACATAGACGGCACGGACGCCACCATCGCAGCCGCGGTCGCGGGTGGGCGCATCGAGGGGCTGGAGGCGCTGGGCGAGGCCTGAAGCCTGGTTTGAAAGCGTCTGGCCACGGATTACGCGGATTACGCGGATCCGTGCAAGGCCAGCCCCATCAGCACGTGCTTGGCAGCCAAGGCTCTTCCCAAAGATTCCAGCCACGACCTTGCCTCGGCCAGATCCGCGTAAATCCGCGTAAATCCGCGCAATCCGTGGCAAATCTTTGCTCCAATCCCTGACCAGCGCGCCCCCGCACCCCCCTTGACACCGCCTCCGTTTACGCCTGTAATCGATTCAAGCGTTTACGGGCGTAATCGATATGCCGATCAGCGACTCCGAATCCGTGGTGATGGACGTGCTCTGGGCCGAGCATCCGCTGGCCTCCGAGGACGTCGTCGCGCGTCTGGCCGGGCACAGCGACTGGGCCGAGCCCACCATCAAGACCCTGCTCAACCGGCTGCTGAAGAAGGGCGCGGTGCGCGCCGAGCGTGACGGTCGCCGCTATCTCTATTCGCCGGTGCTCACCCGCGAGGCCTGGGTGGCCAACCGGAGCGAGGGCGTGCTCGATCGCCTGTTCGGCGGCCGGGTGGCGCCGCTGGTGGCGCACTTCAGCGAGCGCGGCAAGCTCAGCCGGGCCGATATCGACGAGCTGCGCCGGCTGGTGGAGGAGCTCGACGATGAGCGCCGCTGAGGCCGTGCTGCGCTGGCTGGTGGAAGGCAGCCTGGCCACGGGCGCGGCCGCGCTGCTGGTGCTGGCGCTGCGGCGTCCGCTGCGTCGAGCCTTCGGTGCGCGCGTGGCCTATTCGGCCTGGGCGCTGGTGCCGCTCGCACTGCTGGTCACACTGCTGCCGCGGCCGGAAGCCGGGCAGCTGCTGGCGCCGGCGCTGGCGGCCCTGCATCCGGGTGCGCTGCTGGTGGTTCCGGAGCAGGTCGCCCCGGCCGCGGCGTCGGCGGACGGACCCGGGTGGGCCAGCGTGCTCGCCGCCGTCTGGCTGTTGGGCGCCGTGGCCGTGGCCTGGCGCTTCGCCGGCCAGCAGCGCCGCTTCGTCGCAGCCCTGGGCCGTCTCGAGCCCGACGCCGAAGGCCACTGGCGTGGCGACGGCGTCGAAGGTCCGGCGGTGGTCGGCGCGTGGCGCCCGCGCATCGTCCTGCCCCTGGCCTTCGAGCAGCGGCACGGGTGCGAGGAAGCCGTCCTGGTCATCGCCCACGAGCGCGCCCACCTCGCCCGCGGCGACACCCGCGCCAACCTGCTGGCCGTCGCGCTGCGCTGCCTGCAGTGGTTCAACCCCGTCCTGCACCTGGCTGAGCGGCGCTTCCGCCTCGACCAGGAGCTGGCCTGCGACGCCACCGTGCTCGCCCGCCATCCCCATGCCCGCCGCAGCTATGCGGCCGCGATGTTGAACGTGCAGCTGGCCGTCCCTGGACTGCCGGTCGGCTGCCATTGGCAGTCCAGCCAATCCCTGAAGGAGCGCATCCAGATGTTGAAACAGCCGCAACCCGGCGCCCTGCGCCGCCGCACCGGACTCCTGGTGCTGGGCGCAGTGCTCGCCGGCAGCAGCTATGCCGCCTGGGCCGTGCGTCCGGCGGCCCCGCCGCCACCGGCGACACCGTCGACACCTGTTGCAGCGGCCATGTCCGCTGCGACGAAGGCCCCGGTCCCGCCCCCTGCACCGGCGGCACCGCCGGCGCCGCCCATGCCAACGGCACCGGCCGCGCCGCCGGTACCGTCTGCCCCTCCGCCACCTCCGCCACCTCCGCCACCTCCGGCACCTCCGGCACCGGCTCCCGCAGCGCCGGGCCATGTCCTGCCGACGGCGATTGCCGCCACCTCCGGTCCCAGCGCGATCAACCGCACGCCGCCGCCGAAGTATCCGGCCGAGGCCGCCGCGGCGGAGGTGGACGGGCGCGTGATCCTCAAGCTGCTCGTCCGCACCGACGGCACGGTCAAGGACGTGGTGGTGGAGAGATCCGAGCCGGCCGGCGTGTTCGACGCCGCGACGGTGGAGGCTGCCCGGATGTGGACGTTCGATCCGGCCACCGAAGACGGCAGGCCCGTCGAACGCTGGGTACGCGTCCCGGTCGACTTCCGGTCGTCGGAAGATGAGGCGGTCGCCCCGGCGCCCGGAGGCGGCAGCGGCGCCTGAGTGGCTGCCCGGCTCGCGGCCGCCCCCCACGGCGGCCGCGGCCCGTGGCATCGATGCGCGATCGAAGGGAGGCCCGCGCTTCAGTCCAGGCGGTGCGTCGCCTCCGCCAGCTGCTGCACCTCTTCGGCGCGATGACTGACGTAGAGCATCGGCAGCCGCACCTCGTCGCGCACGCGCTGCAGGTAGGGGATCAGCTCCTCGCGCCGGGCCTGGTCGAGCGCCGACAGCGGTTCGTCGAACAGCAGGATCGCCGGCTGCGAGAGCAGGGCGCGGCCGATGGCGACGCGCTGCGCCTCGCCGCCGGAGAGGTTGGCGGTGCGGCGCCGCAGCAGGGCCTCGATGCCGAGCAGGGACACCACCGGCTCGAGCCCGAAGCGCGGGCCTTCGCCGCGTCCGGCGTGGCGGCCGTAGAGCAGGTTGGCGCGTACGTCGAGGTGCGGGAACAGGCGCGCGTCCTGGAAGACGTAGCCCACGCGCCGGCGATGGGCGGGCAGGTCGATGCCGCGCGCGCTGTCGAACAGCACCCGGCCGTCGACCTCGATGCGGCCCGCGCGCGGCTTCACCAGCCCCGCGATCGCGTTGAGCACCGTGGTCTTGCCGGCGCCCGAGGGCCCGGTGAGCGCGACCACGCGGGCCGCGTCCTCGATCCGGACGTGGCGCCGGAAGCGGCCGCGCCTGAGTTCGACGTCCAGGCTCAGCATGCCGCGGGCTCCGCGTCCGCCGTGATCGCCGCGCCGGCCATGCGGGATTGCCCGCGCTTCACGCCTCGTCCCCCTCGTCGCGGCGGCCGTGCTGCCTGCGCACCAGCCACTCCGAGGCCAGCAGCGCCAGCAGCGAGATCAGCACCGCCACCAGCGCCAGGCGCCAGATCCCGGTCTCGCCGCCGGGCACCTGCATCAGTTCGTAGATCGCCGACGACAGCGTCTGCGTCTCGCCGGGGATGTTCGACACGAAGGTGATGGTGGCGCCGAACTCGCCCAGGGCCTTGGCGAACGCGAGCACGCCGCCGGCCACGATGCCGGGCCAGGCCAGCGGCAGGGTAACGGTGGCGAAGACGCGCCAGGGGCTGGCGCCGAGGGTGGCGGCGGCCTGCTCCAGGCGATGGTCGACGGCCTCGATCGACAGCCGGATCGCGCGCACCATCAGCGGGAAGCCCATGATCGCGCTGGCCAGCGCCGCGCCGGTCCAGCGGAACGCGAAGGTGAGGCCGACGTGCTCCGCCAGGAACGCGCCGATCGCGCCCTGGCTGCCGAAGCTCACCAGCAGCGCATAGCCCACCACCACCGGCGGCACCACCAGCGGCAGGTGCACCAGTGCGTCGAGCAGCGCCTTGCCCGGGAAGCGCCGGCGCGCCAGCACCCAGGCCACGGCGATGCCGGCCGGCAGGCTCGCCAGCGCCGCCACGCAGGCCACCTTCAGGCTGAGCGTGATCGCGGCGAATTCGGCGGGACTGAAGTCGGGCATGTGCGGCGGGGGCTCGCGTCGCCTGCCTCAGCGGAGGCTGAAGCCGTGGCGCAGGAAGATCGCGCGCGCCCCGGGCCGCTGCAGCCAGGCGACGAAGCCGGCCGCGTGCGGATGCCGGCTCGCGGCCACCCGCGCCGCGGGATACACGATCTGCGGATGCGAGTCCGCGGGGAATGTCGCCAGCACGCGCACGCGCGGTTCCGCCCGGGCGTCGCTGGCGTAGACCACGCCCAGCGGCGCCTCGCCGCGCGCGACCAGCATCAGCGCCGCGCGCACGTTCTCCACGCCGGCCACGCGGGGCTCGAGCGCCGACCACATGCCCAGCGATTCGAAGCCGGCCTTCGCGTACTTGCCCGCCGGCACGCTGTCGACCATGCCCAGCGCGATCCGCCCGCGCTCGCCGAGCAGCGGGCGCAGGTCCAGGCCCTCCCGCAGCGCGAGCGGCTTCGCCTTGGACGCCGCGGGCGCGATCAGCACAAGGGTGTTGCCGAGGAGTTCGCTGCGCGTCGCCGCATCGACCAGGCCCTGTGCCTGCAGCCTGTCCATCCAGTCGAGGTCGGCGGATACGAAGACGTCGGCCGGCGCGCCCTGTTCGATCTGCCGCGCCAGCGCGGAGCTGGCCGCGTAGGACACCCGCACGGCCTGGCCGGTCCCGGCCTGGTACGCGGCCGCGGCCTCGTCCATCGATTCCTTCAGGCTGGCGGCGGCGAACACGGTCAGCGGCGCATCCGCGGCGCGCGCGGCGCCGGGCGCGGCCAGCGCGGCCGCGGACGCGAGCAGCAGGGCGCAGAGCGTGGCGAGGGCGCGGAGGACGTCCGGCATCGATGGCGTCCGCGGCTGGCGGCGCCCGCCGTGGTGCCGCGTGCGGGCGCCGGCGGGGCGGGGGGGCTCGACTGCAGGCGCAGCCCGGGTCACGGCGCCCGGGTCGGCGGCGCCAGCGCGTGGTTGAGCAGCTGCGCCAGGCGCAGTCCGGCGTCGCGCAGGCGCTGTTCGGCCAGCGGCAGGCGTTCGTCGAGGAAGGCCTCGTCGATCACGTGCACGCCCTCGGCCGGGTAGGCCTTGCCGTCTTCCACCAGCCGGCAGGATTCGAGCGCCCACTCCAGCACCGGGCGGTCGGACTGCAGGGTCGGGTCGGACGACGGCAGGTGTTCCAGCAGGGCCTCGGCGTGGTCCTCCGCGGACAGGTCGCGGCGCTCGATGATGGTGCCGTCCCAGATGCGGTGCAGGTTGCTGCCTTCGCCGCCCAGGTTGACCTGGTAGTCGTTGCCGCCCTTGTCGTCGCGCGGGCTGGCGTGCATCGGCTGGTGCAGGTCGCCGACGAAATGCACCAGGAACTTCAGCGCCATGGTGCGCTCCGCGGGATCGCGGCGGGTGTCGGCGAGGATGCGGTACAGCCGGTTGGTCTGGGTGACGACGCAGTTGTCGCCCTTGCAGTCGCGCGGGGGTTCGAAGCCGCAGCGGCCGTCGAAATTGATGTAGTGCCACTTCGCCGAGCGCTTGCCCAGCTCGGGCTCGTTGTCGCGCAGCTCGTCGGCCCAGGTGGCCACGCCGGCCAGGGTCGGGTCGGCTTCGCCGGCAAGCAGGCGCTCGACTTCCACGCGGGCGGCCGGACTGAGGCCGGCGTCGGCGATGTGGGCCACGATGCGGTGGCCCTTCGCGCTCCAGGCGGAGGCGTCGCCGGCGACGAACGCGCAGGCGAGGGCGAGGACGGGGAGGAATCGGGTCATCGGGCGGTCACGGTAGGGGCGCATGCGGCGATTCTAGCCGCACGCGCCCGGCGTCGCCGTGTGGATCAGAAGCGCATGACGTAGGCGGCGCCATAGACCAGCGGGTCGATCTCCGCGGTTCCCAGCGCCGCGCCGTCGAGCTTCACGTCGCTGTCGATGTCCATCCAGCGCACGTCGACGCGGATCGCGCCCTTCTCTCCGACCTTGAAGTCGAGGCCGGCGTGCAGCGCCAGGCCGAACGAGTCGTCCAGCTCCAGGTCCGAGCCGGCGAGCGCGCCGCGGGTGTCCTCGCTGAAGAAGGTCGTGTAGTTCAGGCCCACGCCCAGCAGCGGCGAAACCTTGCCCGCGCTGTTGAAGTGGTACTGCAGGCTGATGGTCGGCGGCAGGTGCTTGGTGCTGCCCACGCGGCCGAGGCCGTCGATGTTGATGTCGTGCTGGAAGGGCAGGGCGGCCAGCACTTCCAGGCCGAGGTTGTCGCGCAGGAAGTATTCGAACGCGATCGTCGGGCGGGTGCTGGAGCCGATGTCCAGCGGCAGGGTGCCGCCGGCGAGGGCGCCGTTGTCGGAATCCGGGTTCACCTGGTGGGCGCCGATCGCGACCGTCCAGTCGCCGGCGGACTGGGCGAGGGCGGCGGGGGCGGCGAGGACGCCGGCGAGGGCCAGGGCGAGCAACGGCAGGGTCTTGCGGGGCATGTGCGTGCCTTCTTGGTGTGGGAGTGGCGCCATCCTGCGGGGCGCCGTACCGCGGCGCATTGACGGCGATCAAGTCGGGCCCCGCCCTGCCGGGACTGCTAAAATGCGCGTTCTGCGTGTCCCACCCACCCTGCCGCGGCGACGCGGCGTGACGGAGTCAGCATTCCATGGCGATCAAGGTTGGCATCAACGGTTTCGGCCGCATCGGGCGCAACGTCCTGCGTTCGGCGGTGGCGAATTTCGGCAACGACATCGAGATCGTGGCCATCAACGACCTGCTGGAGCCGGACTACCTGGCCTACATGCTGAAGTACGACTCCGTGCACGGCCGCTTCGACGGCACCGTCGAGGTCGACGGCAGCACGCTGGTGGTGAACGGCAAGCGCATCCGGCTGACCCAGGAGCGCGACCCGGCCAACCTGAAGTGGGACGAGGTCGGTGCCGACGTGGTGATCGAGTCCACCGGCCTGTTCCTCGACAAGGCCACCGCGCAGAAGCACCTCGATGCCGGCGCGAAGAAGGTGATCCTGTCGGCGCCGTCGAAGGACGACACGCCGATGTTCGTGTACGGCGTGAACCACGACAAGTACGCCGGCGAGGCCATCGTCTCCAACGCGTCCTGCACCACCAACTGCCTGGCGCCGGTGGCCAAGGTGCTCAACGACAAGTGGGGCATCAAGCGCGGCCTGATGACCACCGTGCACGCCGCCACCGCCACCCAGAAGACCGTCGACGGTCCGTCCAACAAGGACTGGCGCGGCGGCCGCGGCATCCTCGAGAACATCATCCCCTCGTCCACCGGCGCCGCGAAGGCCGTGGGCAAGGTGATCCCGGAGCTCAACGGCAAGCTGACCGGCATGAGCTTCCGTATCCCGACCTCCGACGTCTCGGTGGTCGACCTGACCGTCGAGCTCGAGAAGGGCGCCAGCTACGCCGAGATCTGCGCCGAGATGAAGGCGCAGTCGGAAGGTGCGCTGAAGGGAATCCTCGGCTACACCGAGGACAAGGTGGTCGCCACCGACTTCCGCGGCGACGCGCGCACCTCGATCTTTGACGCCGAGGCCGGTATCCAGCTGGATGACACCTTCGTCAAGCTGGTGGCCTGGTACGACAACGAGTGGGGCTACTCCAACAAGTGCCTGGAGCTCGCCAGGGTCGTGGCCGCGAAGTAAGGCGCGCCACCGGTTCGACTCCCTGGAGCCCCGCCGCGCGCGGGGCTTCCTGTTTCCGGGGGAAGGGTCGGAAACCGGTGCCAGCCGTGCACCGGCGGCACCGGCGCGGCTAAGGTGCGCTCTGGGCCGCGGGGAGCGGCGAAGGATTCGCGCCGATGGAATCGATCCTCCTGCTGGGAGCGCTGGCGGTGCTGGCGGTGCCGGTGCTGCTGGTCGTGGTGCTGGTCGCCGTGGGCAACCTCAAGCGGCGCGTCGCGGAGCTGGAACGCGCGATGGCGCGGGCCGGAGCGCGGACGGACGCGCCGGCGGCGGCGCCCGGTATGGGTGCGCAGCAGGCCCGGGGGCCGGCCGCGCAAGCGGACGTCGCGCAAACGCAGCGGTCACCGACACCGGCGCCGGTCCAGCCGGGGTCGTCACATCGGCCACCGCCGCAGCCACAACGGCCGCCACGCGTCGAGCCGATTCCCGCCGCCGCGCGGCGGGCGCCGGCAGGGCCGGATCCGTTCGGGCGAATCGCCAGCCGGCTGCGCCGCTGGTTCACCGAGGGCAACGTCCCGGTGAAGGTCGGCGTGCTGGTGCTGCTGGCCGGCGTGGCCGCGCTGCTCAAGTACGCCAGCGACCAGGGCTGGCTGGCGGTGCCCATGAGCCTGCGCCTGGCGAGCATCGCCGCGGCGGCATTGGCGGCGCTGGCCTTCGCCTGGCGCCAGCGCGAGAGCCACCGCAGCTTCGCGCTGGCGGTGCAGGGCGGGGCGATCGGCGTGCTGCTGCTGGTGGTGTTCGCGGCGTTCAAGCTGCACGGCCTGATGCCGGCGGGCCCGGCCTTTGCCGCCAGCGTCGCCCTGGTGGCGGCGCTGGGCTTGCTTGCGGTGCTGCAGGATTCCCGCACCCTGGCGGTGCTCGGCATCCTCGCCGGTTTCATGGCGCCGATCTGGCTGTCCACCGGCAGCGGCAACCACGTGGTGCTGTTCTCGTACTACGCGCTGCTCAACGCGGCGATCTTCGCCATCGCCTGGCTGCGGGCCTGGCGCGAACTCAACCTGCTGGGCTGGGCCTTCACCTGGGGCATCGGCGTGGCCTGGGGCGTGCTGGCCTACGCGCCTTCGAAGTTCGCAAGCACCCAGCCCTTCCTGCTGCTGTTCTTCGCCTTCTACCTGCTGCTGCCCGTGCTGTATGCGCGCCGGCGGGCGCCGGGGCGGCGCGACGTGGTCGACGGCTGCCTGCTGTTCGGCACGCCGCTGGTCGCGTTCGTGCTGCAGGCGGGCCTGCTCGAAGGCGATGGTAGGGCGCTGGCGGGCTGTGCGCTGGTGCTGGCGGCCGTCTACGCCGCGCTGGCCTGGTGGCAGCGCCGCGGCCCGCATGCGGTGCTCGCGGAGGCCTACACGCTGCTGGCCGCCGGCTTCGCGACCCTGGCGGTGCCGCTGGCACTGTCGGCGCGGGCCACGGCGGCGGTGTTCGCCGTCGAGGGCGCAGGCCTGGTCTGGCTGGGGCTGCGCACCGGGCGCCGGCTGCCGCGCTGGAGCGGCGCGGCCCTGCAGCTGGCGGCCGCGCTGGCCTTCTTCATCGGCCTCGCCAGCCTGCCCGCGGATCCGCGTCCGCTGCTCAATCCCGTGTTCGCGGGTGCGCTGCTGGTGGCGGTGGCCGGATTCGCCAGCGCCTGGTGGCTGCGCGCGGCCGGCCGGGACGGCGCCGCCCTGCTGTCCTACGGCTGGGGCCTGGCCTGGTGGGCCGGTGCGGTGCTGGGCGAGGTGGTGGAGCATTTGTCCGCCGCGCAGCGTCCGGACGCGCTGGTCGCGGCGCTGGCCCTGACCGCGCTGCTGGCGGCGCAGGCGCAGCGCCGGCGTGCGGCACCGGCGCTGGTGCTGACGGTGCTGGGCGCCTTCGCGCTCGCCGCGCCGCTGGCGCTTGCGCAGGTCGACGCCCGCGGGCAGCCGCTGGCCGGCTGGGGCGCCGCGGCCTGGCTGCTGTTCGCCGTCCTCGGCTGGCGCAGCCTGGCCTGCCTGCGCCGCGACGGCGGCCTGCCCGCGCTCTGGGCGCAGTCGGCCTGGTGGCTGCTGTGGCCGCTGGTGCTGTCGCTCTCGGCGCTGGAGCTTGCGCGCGTCCTTGGGCTGGGCGGTGGCTGGAGGCGGGCGCTGCCGGCCCTGCCCTGGCTGGCCCTGCTCGCATTGCAGCTGTTCCGCTGGCGCTGGCTGCGGCCGCCGCTGGGGGCCGCCTTCGACGCGGCCCGCGCGCCGCTGTCGGCGCTGGTGCTGGGCGTGGTGGGGTTTGGCTGGCTGCTGGCGCTGCGCGATGCCGGGGCCAGCGCGCCGCTGCCCTGGCTGCCGCTGCTCAATCCCCTGGAGCTCGCCCAGCTGGCGGCGCTGGCGCTGTTCGGGCGCTGGCTCTGGTCGGCGGATGCGCCGGCGGAGTTCGGGCGCCGGCGGGTGGCGCTGCTTGCGGCCGCGGGCTTCATGCTGGTCACCTGCGTCACCCTGCGCGGCGTGCACCACTGGGGCGGGGTGGCCTGGGGCGAATCGATGTGGTCGACCAGCCTCGCGCAGACCGCGCTGACCCTGGTCTGGAGCGTGCTGGGCGTGGCCGGCTGGATCAGCGGCTCGCGCCGCGGCCAGCGCGCGCTGTGGCTCGCGGGTGCGGTGCTGATGGGGGTGGTGCTGGCCAAGCTGGTGCTGTTCGACCGCCGCCACCTGGGCGACCTGCTCGGCATCGGGTCCTTCATCGCCTACGGCCTGCTATGCACGGCCGTGGGCTGGTTCGCCCCCGCGCCGCCGCGGTCGGCAGACGAGGGCGATGCGGAGGGCGATGGCGCGGACGGGACGGTGGCGGAGAGGTCCTGATTCGCCCGGCGGGCTCAGGCGTCGCAGCCGTCGGGCCCGCAGGCGGCGGCTCCGTCTTCGGCCGGACGCGGCGGCGCCAGTTCGCGCAGCACGTCGGCCAGGGCCTCGGGCGGATGCGCGCCCTGGATGCCCTGGCGGCCGTCGATGACGAAGGTCGGCACCGCGCGGATGCCCATCGCCTGCGCGCGGCCGAGCGCGGCGCGCACTTCGGCCAGGCCCTCGTCGGAATCGAGCATCGCGCGCACCCGCGCCGCGTCGAGTCCGCCTTCGGCGCCCGCCGCGGCCAGCACCTCCGGATCGGCCAGGTTGCGGCCCTCGGCGAAGTGGGCGCGGAACAGGGCCTCGCCCACGGCATCGGCGTCCCCCTCGCGCGCGGCCAGCCACATCAGGCGGTGGCCGGGCAGGGTGGTCACGCGGACCTGGCCGCGGTCGAAGTCCATCGGCAGGCCCTCGGCGCGCGCCGTGTCCTGGGTCTGCGCGAGGATCTCGCCGGCGCGCCCGGCGCCGCCGAACTTCGCAGCATAGGCTTCGCGCAGCGGAACCGGCGTCGCGTCGGCCCCGGGGTCGAGCAGGAAGGGGTGCCAGTGGATCTCGACCGGCGGCGCGGCGTCGCCCAGCAGTTCAAGCGCGCGCCGGAGGCGGTGCTTGCCGATCCAGCACCAGGGGCAGACCAGGTCCGACCAGATGTCGATGCGCACGCGGCTCAGCTCCTGTTCTTCGGCTCGTGGATCATGCGCGTCCCCGCGGCGCGGTCGTGCCAGGTCAGGCGGTCGCGGTCGATCCAGGCCCACCAGAAGCCCAGGCCGCCGGCCGCCAGCGACAGCGTGGCCACGGCGTAGCGTCGCCACAGCGCCGGCCACGCCAGGGCCGCGCCGTCGGCGGACACCACGCGCAGGCGCCATGGCCGCAGGCCCAGGGTCTGGCCGCCGCGGCGCCAGCTGACCGTCGCGTAGGCGCCGGTGACCAGCCAGCAGCACAGCCACAGCAGCCACTGCAGCGGGCTCCAGGGCGCGATGTTCTCGCGCGGCGCGTGGCCGGCCAGGGTGTAGCCCAGCGTGAACAGGAAGCCGAGCAGGAACCACAGCGACAGCACCGGCAGCAGGTCGTACAGCATCGCCAGCAGGCGCTTGCCGACGTGGGCGCCGGCGCGGGTGCTGCCGGCGACCGGCTCGGGAGTGTCGTGCGGGGCGTTCGCGTGCATCGCCACAGGATAGCCGCCGCGCGGCGCGCGCCGCTAAGCTGGTGGCGATGACCGCGACCACGCCCGCCGAGCTCCGCGCACGCGTGCACGCGCTGCCGCCGCTGCGCGATGCAGACGCCCGCGCGATCGATGGCTTCATCGATGCCTGGTGGTCCGAGTCCGGCGCCGGACGGCAGACCCTGGACGGCTATCGCCGCGACCTGCAGGGATTCGCGCGCTGGCGCGATCGCGGCGACATCGCCGACGCGGACCGCGCCGGCCTGTTCGACTACCTGGCCTGGCGCAGCCGCGAGGGCTGGTCGCCGCGCAGCAACGCGCGCCTGCTGTCGGCATTGCGTGCCTTCTACGGCTGGCGCCTGCGCCAGGGCCTGCGCGCGGACGATCCGACCGCGCTGCTGGAGCCGCCGCGGCTGCCGCGGCTGCTGCCGAAGGCGCTGTCGGAGCGCGAGGTCGAGCGGCTGCTCGAGGCGCCCGTCGTCGACGCCGCCGATGGGCTGCGCGACCGCGCCATGCTCGAGCTGATGTACGGCTGCGGGCTGCGCGTGAGCGAGCTGGTGGACCTCCCGGCCAACGGCGTGAACCTGCGCCAGGGCGTGCTGCGCGTCACCGGCAAGGGCGGCCGCGACCGGCTGGTGCCGCTGGGCGAGGAGGCGCGCGCCTGGCTCGAGCGCTATCTCGCCCAGGCGCTTCCGGCGCTGGCGGGCGGCAGGCCGGTGCCGCTCGACGCGCGCGGCGAGGTGCCGCTGTTCATCGACGCGCGGCGCCGGCCGCTGTCGCGGCAGGCGTTCTGGTCCACGGTCAAGCGCCACGCCGCCGCGGCCGGCATCGATCCCGGCAAGGTCAGCCCCCACGGCCTGCGCCACAGCTTCGCCACCCACCTGCTCAACCACGGTGCGGACCTGCGCTCGCTGCAGATGCTGCTGGGCCACAGCTCGCTGTCGACGACCCAGATCTACACCCTGGTCGCGCGCGAGCAGCTCAAGCGGCTGCATGCGCGCCACCACCCGCGTGCCTGAAAGCCCGCGCAACGCTCCGCGGCGGCGGCCGGTCCCGCGACGGGGCCCCGTGCGAGAATGCGGCCTTTGGCGCCGTCGCCCGGTGCCGCCCCCGGATCGAGACCGCGAATGAAGTCCCTGCTTCCCCTGCTGCTCTGCGCCGTCAGCCTCACCGCCTGCGCCCAGGCCCCCGACAGCGCCGCCGGCGTTGGCACCGCGGCCGCGCCCGCGCCGTCCCAGGGCCTGGCCACGGCCGCCGAGGGTTCGGTGGACGAGCGCGCGATCCAGGCGCTGCAGTCGATCAATCCGCGCATCGAGGTCGACCACGTCGGCCCGGCGCCGCTGCCGGGCTTCCGCGAGGCGGTGGTTGGTGGCCAGGTGGTCTACATCAGCGACGACGGCCGCTACCTGCTGCAGGGCGCGCTGTACGACGTGGTCGAGAAGAAGGACCTCAGCCAGGCCGGCATGGCCGAGGTGCGCCGCAGGCTGCTGGCCACGATCCCGGCCTCGGAGCGCATCGTGTTCGCGCCGGAAAACCCGGTGCACACGGTGAGCGTGTTCACCGACGTCGAGTGCGGCTACTGCCAGAAGCTTCACCAGGACATCGCCGAGTACAACCGCCTCGGCATCGCGATCGAGTACCTGGCCTTCCCGCGCATGGGCCCGGCCAGCGAGGACTTCGCCAAGATGGTCTCGGTCTGGTGCGCGGCCGACCGCGGCGCGGCGCTGACCGCCGCCAAGGAAGGCCGCAAGGTCCAGTCGGCCAACTGCACCAACCCGGTGGCGCGCCACTACGACATCGGCCGCCGCGTCGGCCTGACCGGCACGCCGATGATCGTGACCGCCGCCGGCGTGCAGATGCCGGGCTACATGCCGCCGGCCGACCTGCGCGCGGCGCTGGACGAGCTGGCCGCCGACGCCGCTCCGGCCGAAGCCGCCCCGGCTGGCGCCGCCGTGCCGCAGGCCGACGGCGCCGCGGGCAGCCGCTGAGCCTTCCCGCCCGCGCCGCGCGCGGCCGCCCGGCTTCGCTACAATGGCGGGCCCGTTTCCACGGTCGAATCCGGACATGATCGTCCTCGAGGGCCTGCCCGCCCTGTCGCCGTTCCGGCGCGAACGCCTCCAGGCCCGCCTGCAAGCCATCGATCCCGGCATCCGCATCACCGGTGCCTGGCATGTCTACTGGATCGCCGCCGAGGCCGGCGCCACGCCCGACCCGGCGGTCCTGCACCGCATCCTCCAGGCCTCGGACGCCGTCGAAGCCGCCGCGCCCGGCGCCACCAGCCGCTACGTCTCGCCGCGCCTGGGCACGCTGTCGCCCTGGGCCAGCAAGGCCGGCGAGCTGCTGCGCGGCGCCGGCGTGCCGGTGAAGCGCGTGGAACGCGGCACCCGCATCGACGTTGCCGGCTGGCCGTCCGATGCCGCGGTCGCCGCCGCGGTCGAACGCGTCCTGCACGATCCGATGACCCAGTCGCTGCTGGCCTCGCACGCCGGCGCCTCGGCGCTGTTCACCGCGCCCGCGCGCGGCGAAGTCGAGGTGGTCCCGCTGGCCGCGCTGGAAGAGGCGAACGGCCGCCTCGGCCTGGCGCTGGCCGACGACGAGATCGCCTACCTGCGCGAGCGCTACGGCGCGCTCGGCCGCGACCCGCACGACGTCGAACTGATGATGTTCGCGCAGGCCAACTCCGAGCACTGCCGGCACAAGATCTTCAATGCCTCCTGGACCATCGACGGCGAGGACATGCGCGCGCCCGCCGGCGGCCCGCAGTCGCTGTTCCGGATGATCCGGCATACGCATGCGCAGACGCCGGAGCACACGCTTTCGGCCTACAGCGACAACGCCGCGGTGGTGGAGGGCTATCCGTCGCAGCGTTTCCGGCCCGACCCGGCCACGGCCGTGTACCGCGCCGAAGGCCTGCGCGACAGCGCCTTCTGCATCAAGGTCGAGACCCACAACCACCCGACGGCGATCTCGCCGTTCGCGGGGGCCTCTACCGGCGCTGGCGGCGAGATCCGCGACGAGGGCGCCACCGGCCGCGGCGGCAAGCCCAAGGCCGGCCTGGTCGGCTTCAGCGTCTCGCACCTGCGCATCCCGGCGCTGCCGCAGCCCTGGGAGCAGCCGCGCGCGCTGAACCCGCGCATGGCGCCGGCGCTCGAGATCATGACCGACGGCCCGCTGGGCGCGGCGGCGTTCAACAACGAGTTCGGCCGCCCCAACCTCGCCGGCTACTTCCGCAGCTTCGAGCTGCCGGAAGCCGACGGCCTGGTGCGCGCCTACGACAAGCCGATCATGCTCGCCGGCGGCCTGGGCGCGATCGACCGCGACCAGGTGGCCAAGCGCCGGCTGTCGCCGGGCGACGCGGTGGTCGTGCTCGGCGGTCCCGCGATGCTGATCGGCCTGGGTGGCGGCGCGGCAAGCTCGGTGGCCTCCGGCGAGAGCGCCGAGGACCTCGACTTCGCCAGCGTGCAGCGCGACAACCCCGAGATGGAGCGCCGCTGCCAGGAGGTCCTCGACCGCTGCGCGGCCCTGGGCGAGGACGGCAACCCGATCAAGTGGTGCCACGACGTCGGCGCCGGCGGCCTGTCCAATGCCATTCCCGAGCTGCTGCACGACTCCGGCGTCGGCGGCGTGATCGACCTCGGCCGCGTGCCCAGCGACGATCCCTCGCTGTCGCCGATGCAGCTGTGGTGCAACGAGTCGCAGGAGCGCTACGTGCTCGGCATCGCGGCCGCCGACATCGCCGGGTTCGCCGCGCTGTGCCGGCGCGAGCGCTGCCCGTTCGCGGTGGTCGGCGTAGCGACCGCGGAGGAGCGGCTGGTGGTCGGCCATGGCGTGCTGGCACCGTCCGCGGATGCGCTGGGCCTCGAGCGGCAGCCGCATGACGCCGGTGCCGCCGCGCTGCCGATCGACCTTCCCATGGACGTGATCTTCGGCAAGCCGCCGAAGATGCACCGCGATACCGCGCGCCTGGCCCCGAACCGCTGGCCGCAGCTCGACGTGGTGGCGCTCGCCGCCGGCGCCGGCGCCGGCGCGGCCCTGCACGAGACCGGGCTGCGCGTGCTGTCGCATCCCACCGTCGCGTCCAAGCAGTTCCTGGTCACGATCGGCGACCGCAGCGTCGGCGGCCTGACCGCGCGCGACCAGATGGTCGGCCCCTGGCAGCTGCCGGTGGCCGACTGCGCGATCACCCTCGCGGACTTGCACGGCCACGCCGGCGAGGCGATGGCGATCGGCGAGCGCACCCCGCTGGCGCTGATCGACGCCGCCGCCAGCGCGCGCATGGCCGTGGGCGAGGCGATCACCAACCTCTGCGCCGCGCCGGTGGAATCGCTGGCGCGCACCAAGCTCTCGGCCAACTGGATGGCCGCGGCCGGCCATCCGGGCGAGGACGCGCGCCTGTACGACGCCGTGCATGCGGTCGGCATGGAGCTGTGCCCGGAGATCGAGCTGTCGATTCCCGTGGGCAAGGACTCGCTGTCGATGCAGGCGCAGTGGCAGGACGCCGAAGGGGCGCAGAAGTCGGTCTCGCCGGTGTCGCTGGTGGTCAGCGCCTTCGCGCCTGTGGCCGACGTGCGCGCGCAGCTGACGCCGCTGCTCGCGCGCCAGCCGGGCACCGAGCTGTGGCTGATCGGCCTGGGCGCGGGCAAGCAGCGCCTGGGCGGCTCGATCCTGTCGCAGGTGCACGGCGCCTTCGGCGGCGCCTGCCCGGACCTCGACGATCCGCAGCGCCTGCGCGCCTTCTTCGAGCTGGTCTGCGAGGCGCGCCAGGCCGGCCTGCTGCTGGCCTACCACGACCGCTCCGACGGCGGCGTCTTCGCCAGCCTGTGCGAGATGGCGTTCTGCTCGCGCGTGGGCCTGGACATCGACCTGGACGCCTGGGGCGACGACCGCACCGAGAACGTGTTCCGCACCCTGTTCAACGAGGAGCTGGGCGCGGTGGTGCAGATCGCGGTCGAGGACCGCGTGGAGTTCGCCGACCTGGTCGCGCGCCATGGGCTGGTGGAGTGCGCCCAGCGCATCGCGCGCCCGACCACCGCATCCTCGGTGCGCGTGCTGGCCGAGGGCGAGGTCCTGGCCGAGTGGGCGTGGGAAGACCTGTTCGGCGCCTGGTGGTCGGTGAGCCACGCCATGCAGCGCCAGCGCGACAACCCCGACTGCGCCGACGCCGAGCGCGCCGCGGCCTCGCGCTTCGACGCGCCCGGCCTGCAGCCCGCGCTGGCCTTCGATCCCGCCGAGGACGTGGCCGCGCCCTACGTGAACACCGGCGCCGCGCCGCGCGTGGCGGTGCTGCGCGAGCAGGGCGTCAACGGCCAGGTGGAGATGGCCGCGGCGTTCACGCTCGCCGGCTTCGAGGCCGTCGACGTGCACATGAGCGACCTGGTCGAAGGCCGCGCCACGCTGGACGGCTACGCCGGCTTCGCCGCCTGCGGCGGCTTCAGCTACGGCGACGTGCTGGGCGCCGGCCGCGGCTGGGCGACCTCGATCCTGGAGCGCGAAGCGCTGCGCGCCATGTTCGAGCGCTTCTTCGCCCGCGGCGACAGCTTCGCCCTGGGCGTGTGCAACGGCTGCCAGATGCTCTCGCAGCTGAAGGACATCGTGCCGGGCGCGGCGCACTGGCCGAAGTTCCTGCGCAACCGCAGCGAGCAGTTCGAGGCCCGCCTGTCGATGCTCGAGGTGGTGGATTCGCCGTCGCTGTTCCTGCGCGGCATGGCCGGCTCGCGGATCCCGGTGGTGGTCTCGCACGGCGAGGGCCGCGCGGAGTTCGCCGGTGACGCCGACCGCGCCGCCGCGCGCGTGGCGCTGCGCTATGTCGGGGGCGATGGTGCTCCGGCCACCGGCTATCCGGCCAACCCCAACGGCTCCGACGACGCCGTGGCCGGGCTCACCAGCGACGACGGCCGCGTGACCCTGCTGATGCCGCATCCGGAGCGCACGCTCGCGAGCGCGAACTTCAGCTGGGCGCCGGCCAGCTGGCCGCAGGGCTCGCCCTGGCTGCGCATGTTCAGGAACGCCCGCGCCGCGGTCGGCTGAGCCCCGCCTGATCGCCTCGCTGCTCCTGCAGGGGGTAGCGGGGCTGCGGCGTTTGCTACAGTGCTGGGCCCCTCCGGACAGCCGTCGCAACGAATGAACGCCGCCGCGGAACAGACCACCGGGACCGCCGGCGCCGACGAGCGCATCGTCGCCGCGCTGCTCGACAAGGGCCGCCTGAAGGAGGCCGACCTGGGCCGCGCCCGGCGGCTGCAGGAGGAAACGGGCGGCAGCCTGCTCGCCCTGCTGGGCCGCCTGGGCCTGGTGTCGGAACGCGACCACGCCGAAACCTGCGCCGCCGTGCTGGGCCTGCCGCTGGCCAGCGCCAAGGACATGCCCGAGCTGCCGCCCGAGGGCGTGGCGCTGGGCCTGCGCTTCATGACCCAGTTCCACGTCGTGCCGGTGGCCGAAGGCGACAGCGTCGTCGACGTGCTCGCCGCCGATCCGCAGGACCCCTACGCGCTCGACGCCGTGCGCCTGGCCAGCGGCAAGGACGTGCGCGCCAGCGTCGCGATCCGCTCCGAGATCTCCGACCTGATCGAGCGCTGGCACGGCCAGGGCCGCAGTGCGATGGGCGCGATCGTCGAGACCGCCGAGGGCGAGGGCGGCGATATGGACGACGTCGAGCACCTGCGCGACCTCGCCAGCGAAGCGCCGGTGATCCGCCTGGTGAACCTCGTCATCCAGCGCGCGGTCGAACTGCGCGCGTCCGACATCCACGTCGAGCCCTTCGAGAACCGGCTCAAGGTCCGCTACCGCGTCGACGGCGTGCTTGAGGAGGGCGAGAGCCCGCCGACCAACCTCACCGCCGCGGTGATCAGCCGCATCAAGATCATGGCCAAGCTCAACATCGCCGAGCGCCGCCTGCCGCAGGACGGCCGCATCATGCTGCGCGTGCAGGGCAAGGAGCTGGACCTGCGCGTCAGCACCGTGCCCACGGCGCACGGCGAGAGCGTGGTCATGCGCCTGCTCGACCGCGAAACCGTGGTGTTCGACTTCCACCGCCTGGGCTTCACCGACGAGTTCCTGCCGCGCTTCGAGCAGGTGCTGAAGCAGCCGCACGGCATCCTGCTGGTCACCGGCCCCACCGGCTCGGGCAAGACCACCACGCTGTACACGGCGCTGTCGAAGCTCAACCAGCCGACGGTGAAGATCATCACCGTAGAGGATCCGGTCGAGTACCAGATCGAGGGCATCAACCAGATCCAGGCCAAGCCGCAGATCGGCCTGGACTTCGCCAATGCGCTGCGCTCGATCGTCCGCCAGGACCCGGACATCATCATGATCGGCGAGATGCGCGACCTCGAGACCGCGCGCATCGCGATCCAGTCGGCGCTCACCGGCCATCTGGTGCTGTCGACGCTGCACACCAACAACGCCGCCGGCGGCATCACCCGCATGCTCGACATGGGCGTCGAGGACTACCTGCTGACCTCGACCATCAACGGCATCCTCGCCCAGCGCCTGGTGCGCCGGCTCGAGCCCACGCACGCCGAGCGCTACCCGGCCTCGCCGGAAGAGATCGCGAAGTTCGACCTGCGGCGCTTCCAGCCCGAGGGCGAGATCTTCCTGTACCGCCCGCGCGGTTCGGCGATCGCGCCCACCGGCTACCTGGGCCGCACCACCATCGTCGAGTTCCTGGTGATGGACGACGCCCTGCGCCGCGCGGTGATGCGCCACGCCGGCATGGGTGAACTCGAACAGCTCGCGCGCGAGGCCGGCATGCAGACCATGTACGAGGACGGCATCCGCAAGGCGCTGGCCGGCCAGACCACGATCGAGGAAGTCCTGCGCGTCACCGAGGACGCCTGATCATGCCGCTGTACCGCTACAAGGCGCTCAACGCGCGCGGCGAGACGCTCGACGGCCAGATGGAGGCCGCCAGCGACGCCGAGGTGGTGCTGCGCCTGCAGGAGCAGGGCCACCTGCCGGTGGAGGCGAAGCTGGCCAGCGAGGGTGGCGGTGGCAGCAGCCTGAAGACACTGTTCAAGCCCAGTGCCTTTTCCGGCCAACGCCTGGTGCAGTTCACCCAGCAGCTGGCGACCCTGCTCGGCGCCGGCCAGCCGCTCGACCGCGCGCTGACCATCCTGCTCGACCTGCCCGAGGACGAGGCCGCCCGGCGCACCATCGCCGACGTGCGCGACCAGGTCCGCGGCGGCACCTCGCTGTCGGCCGCGCTCGAGCGCCAGCACGGCACCTTCTCGCGGCTCTACATCAACATGGTCCGCGCCGGCGAGGCCGGCGGCACCCTGCAGGACACGCTGCAGCGCCTGGCCGACTACCTGGAGCGCTCGCGCGCGCTGCGCGGCCGGGTGATGAATGCGCTGATCTACCCGGTCATCCTGATCGTGATGGTGGGCCTGGCGCTGCTGTTCCTGCTCGGCTACGTGGTTCCGCAGTTCGGGGTGATGTACGAGAGCCTGGACGCGGAGCTGCCGTTCTTCACGAAGATCGTGCTCGGCCTGGGCGAGCTGGTGCGCGACTGGTGGATCGTGCTGCTGGCGGTGCCCTCGCTGGCGGCGCTGTGGTTCGACCGCCGGCTGCGCGATCCGGCCTTCCGCGCGCGCTTCGATGAATGGCTGCTCGGGCGGAAGCTCGCCGGCGGCCTGGTCGCGCGGATCGAGACCGCGCGCCTGGCGCGCACGCTCGGCACGCTGCTGAAGAACGGCGTGCCGCTGATCGCGGCCATGGCGATCGGCCGCAACGTGCTCGGGAACCGCGCGCTCGCCGCCGATGTCGAAGCCGCGGGCGAGGAGGTCAAGAACGGCGTCGCGCTGTCCACGGCGCTGGCGCGCAACAAGCGCTTCCCGCGGCTGGCGCTGCAGATGGTGCAGGTGGGCGAGGAGTCCGGCGCGCTCGACGCCATGCTGCTCAAGACCGCCGACACCTTCGAGGCCGAGACCGGCCAGGCGCTGGACCGCATGCTGGCCGCGCTGGTCCCGGTGATCACCCTGCTGCTGGCGGTGGTGGTCATGGTGGTGATCCTGGCGGTGCTGGTGCCGATCTACGACCTCACCAATGTCATAGGCTAGGCGCAGGGCACGCCCGGCCCGCGCGGCCTCCCACTCTTTCCAGTCAGGCAGGAATCCATGCACAAGCGTCCGCTCAACCGTTCCCCGCGTCCGTCCGCGCAGGGCGGCTTCAGCCTCATCGAGATCATCGTGGTGGTCGTGCTCATGGGCGGCATCGTCGCCTTCGCGGCCTCGCGCATCCTCGGCGGCGGCGACCGCGCCAAGGTCAACCTCGCGCGCGCGCAGGTGCAGACGCTGGCCGAGAAGGTCAGCCAGTTCGAGATGGACACCGGCACGCTGCCGGGCGCGCTGTCCGAGCTGGTGAACGCCCCCGGCGGCGCGCCCGGCTGGCTCGGCCCCTACGCCAAGGCCGCCGACCTCAACGATCCCTGGAACACGCCCTTCGAATACCGTGTCCCCGGCGACAACGGTCCCTACGACATCGTCAGCTACGGCGCCGACCGCAAGCCGGGCGGGGAGAGCGTCGACGCGGACATCCGCTACGAATAAGGCCGCGCCGCCATGAACGCCGGGCGCGGCGGAAGGCGCCGCTCCGGCGGCTTCTCGCTGCTGGAGCTGCTGCTGGTGATGGTCCTGATCGCCGCGACCGGCGTGCTGGCCGCCGGCGTGCTCGGCGGCGGCTTCGCGCGCATGGAGCTGCGCGGCAACGCCCGCGACATCGCCACCCAGCTGCGCTACACGCGCGCCCGCGCGCTGGCCACCGGCCAGCCGCAGACCTTCGCCATCGATCCCGCCGCCCACGCCTGGCAGGGCGCTGACGGGCGCAGCGGCGAGGTGCCCGAGTCGCTCGGCATCCACTTCACCGGCGCGCGCGAGGTGCAGCCGGCCGACGGCGTCGGCGCGATCGTGTTCTTCGGCGACGGCGCCTCCACCGGTGGCCGCGTGCAGCTCAGCCGCGGCCGCGCGGCCTTCGACATCGACGTGGCCTGGCTGACCGGCGAGGTCACGATGCACCGGGCGGAGGCGCGGCCGTGAGCGCTCGCCGCCAGCGCGGCTACACCCTGATCGAGGTGCTGGTCGCGTTCACCGTGCTGGCGCTGGCGCTGACCTTCCTGCTCGGCACGCTGTCGGGCTCGACCCGCCAAGTGCGCTGGTCGGCCGACGCCGGGCGCGCGTCGCTGCACGCGCAGTCGCTGCTGGCCGACATCGGCGTGGGCGAGGCGCTGGTCCCGGGCCGCGACGACGGCGAACTCGAGGACGGCCGCTACCGCTGGCGGCTGGAGGTCTCGCCGTGGGTCGATCCGCTGCAGCCGGCGGCGCCGCTGCAGGATCCCTTCGCCGCGCAGCTGCTGCACCTGCGGCTGGAGCTGTCCTGGGGCGAGGGCGGGCCGGCGCAGCGGCTGGTGGTGGAGTCCCTGCGCCTGGTGCAGCCGGAACCGGGCGAAGGGCCATGAACCGCGCCCGCGCCGCCGCCGGCTTCACCCTGATCGAGGTCCTGCTGGCCACGGTGCTGCTGGCCGCCGGCCTGGCCCTGGGCTTCGGCACCCTGCGCGCCGCGACCGCCACCGTCGACCGCGGCGAGGCCATCGCCGCGCGCACCGAGCGCATGCGCGCGGTCGAAGGCTTCCTGCGCCGCCGCCTCGCCGCCGCGCAGCCCATCGCCTTCGCGCAGGATGAAAGCAACGGCGGCGCACTGCGCTTCATCGGCGAGCCCGACCGCATCCGCTTCGTCGCCGACCTGCCCAGCTATCTCGGCCGCGGCGGCCCGCACCTGCACGACATCGGCGTGTACGACGCCGACGACGGCGAGGCGCTGGCGGTGACGTTCGACCTGGTGCTCGCCGGCGAGACCATCATCGAGGACGAGCCGCGTCCGCCCGAACCGCTGGTCGAAGGCCTGACCGGCCTGCGCATCCGCTACCGCGGCATGGACGAGGAGGGCCTGACCGACTGGCTGGACGCCTGGGAGTCCTACGAACAGCTCCCGCTGCAGGTGTCGATCGAGATCGAGAGCGCGAACGGCGGTGCGTGGCCGGCCCTGGTGGTCGCGCTGCCGCAGGCGGCGAGCGCCCCGGAGTTCGGCAGCGGGCGCGCCAGCCGGCTGGGCGCCCGCCTGGGACGCGGGGTCGCGCCGCGTGGCCGTCAGGGCACCGATGGCGGCGCGCGCAGCCGGCTGCGCGACGCGCGGGGGCGGCGCTGATGGCCATGCAGCGGGGCGCGGCCCTGGTGATCGTGATGTGGCTGGTGGCGCTGCTGACCGCGCTCGTCGGCGCGTACGCCGCCACCGCGCGCATCGAGTACATGCAGGGGCGGGGACTGCACGGCGCGGTCGTCGCCGAGTCCGCCGCGCGCGCGGGCCTCGAGTACGCCATGGTGCGGGTGCAGTCCGGCCAGCCGGAGTTCGCGTGGGTGCCCGACGGCCGTCCCTACCGCTGGGCCTTCGGCGCGGCGGAGGTGGAGGTCCGCATCGTCGACGAGTCCGGCAAGGTCGACCTCAACGCCGTCGATGCCGGCCTGCTCGGGTCGCTGTTCCGGGTGCTCGGGGCCGAGGAGGGCCAGGCCGACGCGGTGGCGGCGGCGATCGTCGACTGGCGCGACGGCGACGAATTCACCCAGCCGATGGGCGGCGCCGAGGATTCGCAGTACGCCGCCGCCGGCCTGCCCTACGGCGCCAAGGATGCGCCGTTCGAGACCGTGGCCGAGGTCGAGCAGGTGCTCGGGATGGACCGTGCGCTGTTCGAGGCGGCTGCGCGCCACCTCACCGTGTTCAGCGGCATGCCGCAGCCCGACGCGCGCTTCGCCAGCGGCGAAGTGCTGCAGGCGCTGGGCAACGATCCGGCGCTGGTACTGCAGCAGCGCGAAGGCGGCGAAGGCCTCGCCCCGGACCTCGTGGGCGCCGGCAGCGGCACGTATAGTATCGACAGCCGCGCGCGGCTCGCCGATGGCCGCCAGGCCGTGCTGCGGGCGGTGGTACGCGCGGGTGGGGGCGGACTGCCGGGGTCGGCATATGTTCCGCTGGCATGGGAAGAAGGAGCCACGCCGCGCTGATGGGCACCGTAGAGGACACCGCCGGTTCACCGCGTCGCGCGGGCCCCGCCATCGCCGGGCCCGGTGCTGCGCTGCGCCCGCGCCTGGCCGGCTTCTGGCGCTGGTGGACCCAGGCCCTGGCCACGTGGCTGCCGCAGCGTCTGCGCGAGCTGTTCGGCCTCGCCCGCGAGCGCCTGCTGCTGCAGTCCGCGGGCGACGGCCTGGTGCTGTCGATCGAGGGTCCGGGCGGCGTGCGCCGCATCGCCGATCTGCCGGCGCTGTCTGCGGGCGAGGACGACCCGCTGGCGCCGCTGCTGAACCAGCGCGTCGCCAGCCTGCCGCGCTGGCTGGTGCTGCCCGCCGAGGCCACCCTGCGCCGCCGCCTGCCGCTGCCGGCCGCCGCCGCCGACCGGCTGCGCGAGGTGCTCGGCTTCGAGATCGAACGCCAGACGCCGTTTCCGGTGTCCGAGGTCGAATACGACGCGCGCCTCGTGGGCCGCCGCGGCGACGGCCAGGTGGACGCCGAGCTGGTGGTCGTGCCGCGCCAGGCCCTGGACGCACGTCTGGCCGCGCTCGGTCCGCTGGCGTCCACGCTGACCGGCGTCGATGTCGAGGGCGACGAAGGCGGTGGCCGCGGCGTCAACCTGCTGCCCGGCGCCCGACGCCACCGGCGCGCCGATCCGTGGCTGGGCTGGAACCTGGCCCTCGGCCTGGTGGCCGTGGTCGCCACCGCCGCCGGGCTGTGGCAGATCCTCGACAACCGCCGCGCCGCCGCCGACGCCTTCGAGGCCGAAGTCGCCGCGGCCGCGACCCGTGCCCGCGGCGCCTCTGCGCAGCGCCAGGCCCTGGTCGACCTGGTCGACGGCATGGCCTTCCTGCAGTCCGCGCGCGCCGCGCGCCCGACCACGGTCGAGGTCATGGACGAACTTGCGCGCCGGCTGCCCGACTCCACCTATCTCGAGAAGCTGTCGATCGAGGACACGCGGATCCTGCTCATCGGCCTCAGCAGCGAGGCCCCGGCGCTGGTGCAGCGGCTGGAGGGCTCGCCGCTGTGGCGTTCGCCGGCCCTGGCCGGCGCGCTGCAGCCGGACCCGCGCAGCGGCCGCGACCGTTTCACCCTGACCGCCGAGCTGGTGGTCGCGCCGACGGCCACCGCCGCGGCGCAGGGCAGGGAGGCCGCCGGTGCGCGAACCGATCCCTGACCGCGACCGCTGGCTGGCGCTGGCGATCCTCGCCGGCGTGCTGGCCCTGGCCTACCTGGTGCTGGTGCACCCGTGGTGGACGGCGCCGATGCTCGAGGCCGGCGCGCGCATCGAAGGCCTGCAGGAGCGCGACCTGCGCGTGCGCATGGAGCTGGCGCAGGCGCCGCAGGTGCAGGCGCGGCTCGAAGAGGTGCGCGAGGTCGCCGCGCGCGTGCCCGGCTTCATGGACGAGCGCAGCGCCGAACTCGCCACCGCGGCGCTGAGCGCGCGCCTGGAAACCGCCGTGCTCGAGGCCAGCCCCGGCAACCGCAGCTGCGCGATCCGCAACCGCTCGCCGATGACCGACACCCGCCAGCAGGACCGGTTCCGCCGCGCGCTGGTGCAGGTGCGCCTGCACTGCGGCAATCCGGAGCTGGCGGCGGTGCTGCACTCGCTCGAGGATGGCTCGCCGCGCCTGTTCGTCGACAACCTCAACGTGCTGGCGCCGCGCCAGCCGTTCGGCCGCGGGGCCGGTGCGGGCACGCAGGGCGCGGGCCTGGACGTCACCTTCGACCTCTACGGCTACCTGCAGCCGCAGCCGGCCGCGGCGGGAGCCAGCAATGCGCCCTGAGACCGCGGGCGCGCGCACCTGGCTGCTCGGCGCGCTGGCGCTGTGGGCGCTGGCGACCTGGGTGCTGGGCCTGTTCGGCCTGGGCGGCCGGATCGACCGCCTGCCGCCGGATCCCGGCCTGGTGCAGCGGCTGCCCGCGGCCGCGGCCGAAACCGAGGACCGCCTGGGTCCGCTGGCGCAGTACGGCGAATTCGGCGAGCGCCCGCTGTTCACCACCGACCGCCGCCCGCAGCCGTTCTTCATCAACCCGGTGGACGAGGACGCGCCGGCCGAGTTCGAGTACGTGCTGACCAGCGTGCTGCTGACCCCGGGCCTGCAGGTCGCGATCGTGCAGCCGGCCGCCGGCGGCGAATCCGTGCGCCTGAAGGTGGGCGAATCGCCGGCCGGCGCGCAGGGCTGGCAGTTGTCCTCGATCTCGCCGCGCGGGGCCGTGTTCGACGGCCCGGAAGGCCAGCGCACGCTGGAACTGCGCGTGTTCGACGGCACCGGCGGCGAGGCGCCGACCGCGATGGCGAGCCCGCCCCCGGCCGGACAGGCCACGCCAGCGCGGTCGACCGCGGGCCAGTCGCCGGCACGCCCCGCGTCGCCGCGCGCGGCCGCGGCGGACGCCGCGGGCGACGGCGGCCAGCCGGTGCCCGCGCCCCAGCCCGGCCAGCCGGTGCCGACCGAAGGCGACGCACAGCCATCGCCGCCCGCTCCCACACCCGACACGCCGACCGCCCGCACGCCCGACGAGCAGGTGGAGGCGATCCGCGCGCGCATCGAGGCGCGCCGCGCCCGCCTGCGCGAGCAGGCCCAGCAGGGCCAGTAGCCGGACGGACTCCCAGGAATGCCCACGATGACGCCGAGATCCCAGTTCAAGCCCGCGCTCGCCGCGCTCCTCGCCACGCTGCTGGCCGCCTGCGCCTCGGTGCCGACGCCCGACGTGCGTCGCGACGCGCGCATGCCGCAGCCGGTGTTCCAGGTCGATGGCGTGCCGCGCGACGCCGCCGCGGCCACCGTCGACGGTGACGGCATCGTCGAGGCGCCGCTGGCGGGCGATCCGCGCGCGATCAAGCACCGCGGCGACGGCCGGGTGATCAACGAATCGCTGGCCGCGTCGGCCCCGCCCAGCCTGGCCGGCACCAGCGGCGAGGCCACCTTCAACTTCGAGGGCGAGTCGCTGCACGCGGTGGTCAAGGTGATCCTGGGCGACATGCTCGGGCAGAACTACGTGATCGCGCCGGGCGTGCAGGGCACCGTCACCCTGGCGACGCCGAAGACCGTCAGCCCCGCGCAGGCGCTCAGCCTGCTGGAGATGGTGCTGGGCTGGAACAACGCCCGCATGATCTACGCCGACGGCCGCTACAACATCGTGCCCGCGGACGCCGCCGTCGCCAGCGGCGCGGTGCCCGCGCGCACCGGCACCGCCACCGGCGCGCGCGGCTTCGAGACCCGCGTGGTGCCGCTGCAGTATGTGTCCGCGGTCGAGATGGAGAAGGTGCTGCAGCCCTACGCGCGGCCCAACGCCATCGTCAACGTGGACGCCGGGCGCAACGTCATCACCGTCGCCGGCACGCGCCAGGAACTGCAGAACTACCTGCGGACGATCGAGATCTTCGACGTCGACTGGCTGGCCGGCATGTCGGTGGGCGTGTTCCCGCTGGTGGCCGGGCGCGCGCCGCAGGTCGTGGCCGACCTCGAGAAGGTGTTCGGCGAAGGCAGCAACTCGCCGGTGGCGGGCATGTTCCGCTTCATGCCGCTGGACGGCGCCAACTCGGTGCTGGTGATCACCTCGCAGCCGGCCTACCTCGACCAGATCGAGCAGTGGATCGCGCGCATCGACGGCGCCGGCGGCGGCGTGCAGCTGTTCTCGTACGAGCTGAAGTACGTCACCGCCAAGGACCTGGCCGAACGGCTGTCCGAGGTGTACGGACGGCGTGGCGGCGGCAGCGGCGGCTCCCGTCGCGGTGGTGCCTCGCTGATGCCGGGCCTCGAGTCCACCGAGATCGGCGACGGCGGCGTGGACGGCACGAGCAGCGCCGACATCGGCGATCGCGGTGACAGCGGCAGCAGCGGCGGGCTGGGCGGCGGGTCGCTCTCGCTGGGCGAACGCCAGGGCGGCGACACCTCGGTGACGCTGGAGGTCGATGGCGCCGAGGTCGGCGTGTCTGCGGTCGACGAGACCAACACCCTGCTGGTGCGCTCCACCGGCCAGGCCTGGCGCTCGATCCGCGAGGTCATCGACCGCCTGGACGTGATGCCGCTGCAGGTGCACATCGAGGCGCAGGTGGTGGAGGTCACCCTGAGCGGCGAGCTGAGCTACGGCGTGAACTGGTTCTTCGAGCGCGCGGTGACCGACGCCGGCCTCCCGAACGCGGTCGGCCGCGAGACCTGGAGCGCGATCGCCGGCAACGTGACCGGCACCGAGACCGGCGCCGGCCCGGCCGGCCTGGCCTGGACCTTCCTCGGCCGCAACGCCGCCGGCATCATCAGCGCGCTCGACGAGGTCAGCGACGTGCAGATGCTGCAGACGCCCTCGGTGATGGTGCGCAACAACTACGAGGCCACGCTCAACGTCGGCAGCCGGATCCCGATCTCCTCGGTGACGGTGAACCCGGGCTTCGGCGGCGACAGCTCCTACAGCCAGGTGCAGTATCTCGACACCGGCACCATCCTCAAGGTGCGGCCGCGGGTCACCCGCGATGGCACCGTGTTCCTGGACATCGTCCAGGAGGTCAGCAGCCCCGGGAGCCAGCCCGATGCCAACGGCAACGTGCGCATCGACACCCGCCGCATGAAGACCAACGCCGTGGTGCAGAGCGGGGATACGGTGATGCTGGCCGGCCTGATCCAGGACTCGACCACGCGCGGTTCCGCCGGCTTCCCGGGCCTGAGCCGGATCCCGGTGCTGGGCGGCCTGTTCGGGCGGCAGTCGTCGAACACGACCCGCAGCGAGGTGATCGTGCTGCTGACCCCGACCCTGGTCCGCAACCAGCAGGACGCGCGCGACCTCACCGACGAATACGGCCGCCGCTTCCGCGCGCTGGAGCCGCTGAACCGGACCGCCGACTGAGCATGGCCGGCGGAGTGCACTCCGGCACGCCCGAGCTGCCGGTGGTGCTGCTGCCGGTCGCGCTCGACGACGGCACCCTGGACGCGTGCCTGGCCGCGCTCGATGCCGGCACGCCGGCGGGTACGCGCGTGTGGCTGGCGGACGACGCGCAGGCCGGCCCGCGCGGGCTGGCGATCATCGAGCGCTGGCTAGGGCGCACGCCGCTGCGCGCGGAATACACGCGGCGGCAGCGGCCGCTGGGCGAGGTCGCGCACCTCGACGAAGTGCTCGCGGCCTGCGGCGACGCCGACGTGATCGTGCTCGCACCCGACGCCGTGCCGGGTCCGGGCTGGGCCCGGCAGCTCGCCGCCTGCGCCGCGCGCGACGGCGCAATCGCGACGGCCACGCCCTGGTGCAATGCCGGCGAGGCCGCGGCCTGGCCGGCCTGCGGCGAGGTGTCGCCGCAGCCGGACGGCGCCGGGCTGGCGCGCCTGTCGCGCGCCGCCGAGACCATGCCGCAGCTGCATCCGGAGCTGCCCGCCGCGATCGACCATGCGGTGTTCATCCGCGGCCGCGCGCGCGCCAAGGCCGGCGGCCTGGATGCCGCCAGCTACGCGTCCTGGTACGCGGCGCTGATCGATCTTTCGCTGCGCATGGCCGGCCTGGGCTGGCGCAACGCGCTGTGCGAGACCGCCTTCGTCGCGCGCCGGGGCGAAGGCGGGCCCGCTGACGGCGATCTCGAGGCGCTGGCGGCGCGCTGGCCGGCCTGGCCGCCGCGGCTGGCGCGGTTCCTGATGCACGACCCGCTCGTGGACTGCCGGAGGGCGCTGGCGCAGCGCCTGGACGGCATCGACCCGCCTGCGCAGCACGAGCTGTTCGCGCCATGAGCGGCGACGGCATCGCCGCCATCGTGGTCAGCCACGAGAGCGCGTCGAGCATCGACGCCTGCCTGTCGCGACTGCGCGCGGCGGCCGGCGTCATCGCCATCCGCGTCGTCGACAACGCCTCCAGCGACGACACCCTGGCCGTGGTCCAGCGGCATGCGCTGGCCGATGCGCGCCTGCGCTTCGTCGCCAATCCCGACAATCCCGGCTTCGCCACCGCCTGCAACCAGGGCGCGGCCGACAGCGACGCGCCTTGGCTGGCCTTCGTCAATCCCGACTGCGTGGTCGAGCCGGACACCTTCGCGAGGCTGCTGGCGCATGCGCGCGGCCTGGCGGGCGAGGCGCTGCTCGGCGCCGACCTCGTCGACGAGGCCGGCGTGCGCGACGGCGCCGCGCGCCGCAACGATCCCGACTTCGCCGCGATGCTGCGCGGTCCGCTGCGCGCGGGCCGCGGCCGGCCGCTGGACGTCGCCATCGACGAGGGCGTCGCGCTGCAGCCGGTGGAGGCGGTGTCAGGCGCGCTGATGCTGCTGCCGCGCACGCTGTTCGAGCGCATCGGCGGCTTCGACGCCGGCTACCGCCTGCACGCCGAGGACCTGGACCTGTGCCGGCGCGCGCGCCTGGCCGGGGCCACCGTCGCGGTCGCCAACGACGTGCGCGTGCTGCACCTGCGCGGGGTGTCCTCGCGCGCGCGGCCGTTCTTCGTCGAGTGGCACAAGCACCGCGGGCTGTGGCGCTATTTCCGCCGCTTCGAGGCGCCTGCGCGCGGCCCGGCCGTGCGCGCCGGCGTCTGGCTGGCGATCTGGGCGCACTGGCTTTCACGCCTGCCGCGGATACTCGCCACGGCCCTGCGCGCCGGCACGCCATGATCCATTCGCTGCTCGACACCGACCTGTACAAGTTCACGATGATGCAGGCGGTGCTGCATCGCTACCCGGCCGCGCAGGTGCGCTACCGCTTCCGCTGCCGCTCGCCGGGCGTCGACCTGGCGCGGCACATCGACGCAGTGTCGGACGCGATCGATGCGCTGTGCGGGCTGCGCTTCAGCGCCGACGAACTCGACTACATGCGCGGCCTGCGCTTCATCAAGCCGGACTTCGTCGACTTCCTCGGCCTGTTCCGGCTGGATCGTCGCCACGTGCGGCTGGAGCGCAGCGACGACGAGCAGGGCGGGCTGTCGCTGGTCGTGGAAGGGCCGTGGCTGCACACGATCCTGTTCGAAGTGCCGCTGCTGGCCATCGTCAGCGAGGCCTGGTCGGTGGGCGAGCATGGTCCGGCCGACGAGGCCGAAGGGCTGCGCCGGCTGCAGGCCAAGGTCGACCGGATCGACGCCGCGGTCGGCTACGAGGACTGCCGCATCACCGATTTCGGCACGCGCCGGCGCTACTCGCAGGCCTGGCAGGAGCGGCTGGTGCCGCGGCTGGCGGAGCTGCTGGGGCCGAAGTTCGCCGGCACCAGCAACGTCGATATCGCCCGCCGCCACGGCCTGGTGCCGCAGGGCACGATGGCGCATGAATGGCTGCAGGCGCACCAGGCGCTGGGTCCGCGCCTGCGCGATTCGCAGAAGGCGGCGTTCGAGGCCTGGGCGCAGGAGTACCGCGGCGACCTCGGCATCGCGCTCACCGACGTGATCGGGCTCGAGGCCTTCCTGCGCGACTTCGACCTCTACTTCTGCAAGCTGTTCGACGGCATGCGCCACGACTCCGGCGATCCCTTCGAATGGGGCGAGCGCATGCTGGCGCACCTCGAGACGATGCGGATCGATCCGCGCACGCGCACGCTGGTCTTCAGCGACGGCCTCGACATCGGCCAGGTGATGGCGCTGTACGAGCGCTTCCGCGGGCGCTGCCGCACCTCCTTCGGCATCGGCACCAACCTCACCAACGACACCGGCCCGAAGGCGCTGCAGATCGTGCTGAAGATGGTGGCCTGCAACGGCCAGCCGGTGGCCAAGCTCAGCGACACGCCCGGCAAGACCATGGTCGACGACGAGGGCTACCTGCGCTACCTGCGCCAGGTGTTCGAGGTCCCCAGCCACCCCGCGGAGGCGACCACCCGCCCCCTGTAGGAGCAGCTAAAGCTGCGACCCCCTCCGCCCGCCTCAGCGCGGCGGAATCTCCACCCGCTGCTGCTCGAACAGGCTGTCGCCCTCCGGCCCCACCACCAAGACGCCCGGCTCGAGCGCGCTGATCGTGGCGTTCCCGACGAGCTTCGTGCCCAGCGGGAACTCGGCCACCGGCGTCCACCCGCCATCCGCTTCGCGCAGCACGTAGCCGCTGCGATCGTAATAATTGCCGCCGCCACCGCAGCCTTCCATGGTGTACAGCAGCAGGGCCTCGTCGCCCGGCTGGCCGTCCAGGTCGAGCAGGAACAGGCGTTCGCCCTCGGGGTAGGTGCCGCAGCCGCGCTCCCTGCCGGTGTCGTCGACCAGGCGCCGGGCCGCATCCCGCAGCGCCGGCGTGGCCGGGCGCGCGTCGCTGCGCACGCGGGCGAGCGCCGCGCCGCTGAAGTCGAAGTACTGGGTGTCCTCGGCGTCGCTGCCGGGCGTCGCGGCCACTTCGTCGGTGGCCGGTTCCGCCGCCGTCGTGGGCAGGCCGGTGCCTGCGATCAGGTCCGGCGTGGGCGGCGCTGCGGCGGTGACGGAGGCGGGAGGCGTTTGCGCGCTGGCGGTCGCCGCGGCATCCGCCGGCGTGGCAGGCGCCGTGGCCTGGCCGCAGGCGGCGAGGACCAGGGCGAGCGTGGAAGGCAGGGCGTATCGGGTCATCGATATCCGTCCGGAATCCGGCAGTGATGCCGTCGGACGAGGATATCCGGGCTGCGTGACGCCGGCGGCAAGCGGCGCCGGCCGCTCAGCCCCGGCGCGCGGCGTCGAGGCTGTCGCGCAGCGCGCGGGCGGCGCGTGCGGCCGCGTCCGCGTAGTCGTCGCCCGCGGATGCATACAGGATCGCCCGCGACGAGCTCACCATCAGCCCGGTGCCGTCGGCGGTGCGCGCATTGCGCACCACGGCCTCGGCGTCGCCGCCCTGGGCGCCGACGCCCGGCACCAGCAGCGGCATGTCGCCGACGATGGCCCGCACCTCGCGCAGCTGCTCCGGCCAGGTCGCGCCGACCACCAGCGCCACGTTGCCGTGGCCGTTCCACGTCCGTGCCGCGGTCGCGGCGACGTGCTGGTACAGCGGGCGGGGCGTGCCGGAGCCTGGGCCGGCGACCTCGAGGTCCTGGAGATCGGCGCCGCCCGGATTGGAGGTGCGGCAGAGGATGACGACGCCGCGGTCGGCGCGCTCGAGGAAGGGCTGCAGCGAATCACCGCCGAGATAGGGATTGGCGGTGACCGCATCCGCGCCGTAGCGGTCGAAAGCCTCGGCCGCATAGCGCTGCGCCGTCGAACCGATGTCGCCGCGCTTGGCGTCGAGGATCACCGGGATGCCCGGATGCGCCGAATGGATGTGCGCGACTAGTCGCTCGAGCGCCGCTTCCGCACCCAGCGCCGCGAAGTGCGCGATCTGCGGCTTGAACGCGCAGGCGTACTCCGCAGTGGCGTCCACGATGTCGCGGCAGAACCCGAACACCGCATCGGCATCGCCCTCGAACCGGGCCGGGAACTTCGCCGGCTCGGGGTCCAGTCCGACGCAGACCAGCGAACCCGAATCGGTCCAGCGCTGCCTGAGGGTCTGCATGAAGGTCATGGGGATTCCTTTTGCCACGGATTTGCGCGGATGGACGCGGATTTACACGGATAAGGCGGAAAAGCACCTGTAGGAGCAGCTACAGCTGCGACCACAGGCCGCCTTGGTCATGGTCTCGAAAGCCTTTCAACCACGGATGACGCGGATCACGCGGATGTACACGGATCCCCTCGAGGCCAGCGCACGCAATACGCTCCGGGAACGTTTTTTCTTCTGGTGCATTTCCTGCAACATCCTTGCCTCGGCAAGATACGCGCAAACCCGCGTGATCCGCGTCATCCGTGGTTGAAACGCCTTCTCTGCCTCGTTCAAGGCGGCCTGTGGTCGCAGCTATAGCTGCTCCTACAAATCGTCTTTTGCTTTATTCCTGTAAATCCGCGTCATCCGCGCAAATCCGTGGCAGACGCTTTAGTTACTTCAGCGCCTTGAACCGCAGCCGGTGCGGGCCCGCGTCGTCGCCCAGGCGGCGCTTCTTGTCTTCCTCGTACTCGCGGTAGTTGCCCTGGAAGAACTCGACGTGGCTGTCGCCCTCGAAGGCCAGGATGTGCGTCGCGATGCGGTCCAGGAACCAGCGGTCATGGCTGATCACGAAGGTGTTGCCCGGGAACTCCAGCAGCGCGTCTTCGAGCGCGCGCAGGGTCTCGATGTCGAGGTCGTTGGACGGTTCGTCGAGCAGCAGCACGTTGCCGCCCTGCAGCAGGGTCTTGGCCAGGTGCAGGCGGCCGCGTTCGCCGCCCGACAGGCTTCCGACCATCTTCTGCTGGTCCTGGCCCTTGAAGTTGAAGCGGCCGATGTAGGCGCGCGACTGGATCTCGATGCCGTTGATGTTGAGGATGTCGGCGCCGCCCGACACTTCCTGGAAGACGTTGTGGTTGCCCTCCAGCTTGTCGCGGCTCTGGTCGACGTAGGCGATGTTGACCGTCGGGCCCATCTCGATCGAGCCCGCGTCCGGCTTTTCCTGCCCGGTGATCATCTTGAACAGCGTCGACTTGCCGGCGCCGTTGGGGCCGATGATGCCGACGATGGCGCCCGGCGGCACCAGGAAGCTCAGGTTGTCGATCAGCAGGCGGTCGCCGAAGCTCTTGGAGACGTTCTTGAACTCGATCACCTTGCTGCCGAGGCGCTCGCCCGGCGGGATGAAGATCTCGTTGGTCTCCTGGCGCTTCTGGTAGTCGACCGCCTGCAACTCCTCGATGCGGGCCAGGCGCGCCTTGCCCTTGCTGCGGCCGCCCTTGGCGTTCGAGCGCGCCCACTCCAGCTCCTTGGCGATCGCCTTCTGGCGCGCCTTCTCGCCTGACTCCTCGCGCTTGAGGCGGTCTTCCTTCTGCACCAGCCACTCGGTGTAGTTGCCCTTCCACGGAATGCCGCGGCCGCGGTCGAGCTCGAGGATCCACTCGGCGGCGTTGTCGAGGAAGTAGCGGTCATGGGTGACGGCCACCACGGTGCCGGTGTAGCGCGCGAGGAACTGCTCGAGCCATTCCACCGATTCGGCGTCGAGGTGGTTCGTGGGTTCGTCGAGCAGCAGCATGTCGGGCTTCTGCAGCAGCAGGCGGCACAGCGCCACGCGGCGCTTCTCGCCGCCGGACAGGTTGGCGATCTTCGCGTCCCACGGCGGCAGGCGCAGCGCATCGGCGGCGACCTCCAGCTGGTTTTCCAGGGTGTGCGCGTCGCCGGCGGCGAGGATCGCCTCCAGGCGCTCCTGCTCCTTGGCGAGCGCGTCGAAGTCCGCGCCTTCCTCGGCATAGGCGGCATACACCTCGTCCAGGCGCGCCTGCGCCTGCAGCACCTCGCCCACGCCTTCCTCGACCGACTCGCGCACGGTCTTTTCCGGATCCAGCTGCGGCTCCTGCGCCAGGTAGCCGACCTTGATGCCCGGCTGCGGGCGGGCCTCGCCGCTGAAGTCGGTGTCGACGCCGGCCATGATCTTCAGCACCGTCGACTTGCCCGCGCCGTTCAGGCCCAGCAGGCCGATCTTGGCGCCGGGGAAGAACGACAGCGAGATGTCCTTGATGATCTGGCGCTTCGGCGGGACCGTCTTGGACACGCCGTTCATGGTGTAGATGTATTGCGACATGGGAGCTCCGGTGCAGCGTGGCCGCCGCCCGGGCGGTGGCCATGGGCGGAAGACGGCGAATTGGGATGCGCCGATTATAAGGCTTCGAGGGCCGGGCCGAGGTGCCAGCCCGGCCGCGAAATGAACGGGTCCAGGCGCTGCGCGCCGATGACGCGCCGGTAACGCGGTGGTTCAGCCCCCGCGCGGGATAGTCGCTTCACAGCCCCTCCACCGGAGAGTCGTGATGAACCCGATCCGCACCCTTGGACTTGCCGCCCTCGCGCTTGCGCTCGGAGTCGCCTTCGCGGCTCCGGCGGAGGCGCGCGACCACCACCGCCGCGGGCATGACCGTGGCCATTCCAGCCAGGACTGGCGCCGCGGGGAGTACCGCCGCGACCATCGCCAGGCGCGCCGGGATGATCGCCGCCATGACCGCCGCGACCGCTACGACCGCTACGACCGCTACGACCGCCGCTATGACCGCCGCGACGTCCGGGTGGTCTACGCGCCGCCGCCGCGGGTGGTGGTGCGCCATCGCGGCCCGCCGCCGTGGGCGCGCGGCCACCACTACCGCCATGCCGGCTACGCCCCGACCTACGTGGTCCACGATTACGGCCCGTACGGCCTGCGCCACCCGCCGCGGGGCCACCACTGGCGCCGCAGCGACACCGGCGACTTCCTGCTGGTGGCCATCGCCACCGGGATCATCGCCGACGTGATCCTGGGCCGCTGAGTTCCGGCCACCGCCGGTCCGGGGCACGGGGGCGGGCTACAATGGCCCGTCCCCACGGCCCCTGGAGCTGGCATGTTTCCTCGCGACGCGCGCATCGAAGCCTACGATCCTGAACTGGCCGCGGCGATCGCCGCCGAAACCCGCCGGCAGGAGGACCACGTCGAGCTGATTGCCAGCGAGAACTACGCCAGCCCCCGCGTCATGGAGGCCCAGGGCAGCCAGCTCACCAACAAGTACGCCGAGGGCTATCCCGGCAAGCGCTACTACGGTGGCTGCGAGTTCGTCGACGTCGCCGAGCAGCTGGCGCTGGACCGCGTGAAGCAGCTCTTCGGCGCGGACTATGCCAACGTCCAGCCGCATTCCGGCTCGCAGGCCAACCAGGCCGTCTACTTCGCCCTGCTCAAGCCCGGCGACACCATCCTCGGCATGAGCCTGGCCCACGGCGGCCACCTCACCCACGGCGCCAAGGTCAACGCCAGCGGCAAGCTGTTCAACGCCGTGCAGTACGGCGTCAACGACGAAGGCCTGATCGACTACGACGAGGTCGAGCGCCTGGCGGTGGAACACAGGCCGAAGATGGTCGTGGCCGGCTTCAGCGCATATTCGCAGAAGATCGACTGGGCGCGCTTCCGCGCCATCGCCGACAAGGTCGGCGCGTACCTCTTCGTCGACATGGCCCACGTCGCCGGCCTGGTGGCCGCGGGCGTGTACCCGAACCCCGTGCCGCACGCGCACGTGGTCACTTCGACCACCCACAAGACGCTCCGCGGCCCGCGCGGCGGCATCATCGTCGGCAGCCGCGCCGCGATGGGCGAGCACGCCGACGACATCACCAAGAAGCTGCAGTCGATCGTGTTCCCGGGCATCCAGGGCGGCCCGCTGATGCACGTGATCGCGGCCAAGGCCGTGGCCTTCAAGGAAGCGCTGGAGCCGGAGTTCAAGGCCTACCAGCAGCAGGTGGTGAAGAACGCCCAGGCGATGGCCAGGGTGATCATCGACCGCGGCTACCGCATCGTCTCGGGCGGCACCGAGAACCACCTGATGCTGGTCGACATGATCGGCAAGGGCGTCACCGGAAAGGCCGCGGAAGAGGCCCTGGGCCGCGCCAACATCACCGTCAACAAGAACGCGGTGCCCAACGACCCGCAGAAGCCCTTCGTGACCTCGGGCCTGCGCCTGGGCACCCCGGCGGTGACTACGCGCGGCTACACCGAGGCCGACTGCATCGACCTGGCCGGCTGGATCTGCGACGTGCTGGACGCGCCGGCGGACGAGGCGGTGATCGAGGCGGTGCGCGGCAAGGTCGTGGCCCAGTGCCGGCGCCTGCCGGTCTACGGCTGATGCGCGGGCGCGCCGGCGCGCCGGCCAGCTGCGCCGGCGAGCCCGGGTGCGCGGCGTTCCCGCTGCCGTCCAACCACGACCTCTGACGCCGCCGCAGCGATGCATTGCCCCTTCTGCCAGCACGTCGACACCCGGGTCATCGATTCGCGCGTGAGCGACGATGGCGCGACCATCCGCCGCCGGCGCGAGTGCGAGGCCTGCGGCGAGCGCTTCTCGACGCTCGAGACGATCGAGCTGAAGCTGCCGGCGATCATCAAGTCCGATGGCCGCCGCGAGCACTTCGACGCGCGCAAGCTGCGCCAGAGCTTCGACCGCGCACTGCACAAGCGCCCGGTATCGGAGGAGCAGATCGAGGCCGCGGTGCGCGCCGTCATCCACCAGCTGCGCATGACCACGGAGCGCGAGCTCGCCTCGCGGCGGGTCGGCGAATTCGTGATGGCCGAGCTGCGCAAGCTCGACCATGTCGCCTACGTGCGGTTTGCCTCGGTCTACCGCTCCTTCCAGGACGTGGCCGACTTCCGCGAGGAGCTCGACCGGCTCGAGCGCGACCTCCCCGGCGACGGCCAGCTGCCGCTGCTCGCGGGCGAGGTCGTGGCCTTCGAACCCCCGTCCGGCAAGGGCCGGAAGCGCTGATCCGATGAGCGGACCAGGCGAGCCAGGGCGTCATCCGAGGCCGCAGGCGCACGCGGTGCTGTGCCGCGCCCTGGTGCTGTTCAGCGTCGCCGCGCGCGCCGCCATGGAGGCCGATGCCGCCCGCCCCGATGCCGCTGACTGGCAGGCCCGGATGCTGGCGTGGCTGGAGCGTACGGGGCTGGACCGGTCGCTGGAGCCGGGCGAGGCCCGCCTGCTCCAGTCGCCCCCGGGCAGCCTGGGCGACGCCGACACCCGCGACGCGAGCTGGCGCGCCGAAGGCGTGTACGTGCTGGCCTGGGCGCTGGGCGCGCATCCGCCGCTGGCCCACGACCGGCTGGCCGATCCCAACGACCTTGCCGGCCCGCTGCGCTTCCTCGACGACGCGGCGCTGGACGCCCCGGAGGCCCCCAGCCTGCGCGCCGAGCACGAGGTCGACGGCTTCCTGGCGCGGCAGCTGGCCGTGCACTGGCGCCTGCGCGAATACTCGCTGCGCCCGGGCCCGATGGACTTCGCCGCGGTCGTCGCCACCGGCGGCTGGGCGCGCCTGGACATCGATGCCGCCGCGCTCCTCGACCGCGACCTCGCTATCGACGGCGACACCATCGATCGCGCCGAGCCCGACGCGATCCTCCGCTGCACCAGCATCGCCAGCGAGCGCCATCGCGCCGCGAGCTGGCTGGCCGGCGCCGACCCCGTCTATTCCAGAGTGGAAAACATCACCTGATGCAGGGCCATTCCGAAACCGACCACGTGATGATGGCGCGCGCGCTGCGGCTGGCCGGGCGCGGCGCCTGGACCACGAAGCCCAACCCGATGGTGGGCTGCGTCCTGGCCCACGGCGACGAGGTGGTGGGCGAGGGCTGGCACCAGCGCCAGGGCGGGCCGCATGCCGAAGTGTTCGCGCTGCAGGCCGCGGGCGAACGCGCGCGCGGCGCCACCGCCTACGTGACGCTCGAACCCTGCGCGCACACCGGGCGCACCGGGCCCTGCGCAGACGCGCTGGTCGCCGCGGGCGTGTCGCGGGTGGTCGCGGCCATGCGCGATCCCTTCCCGCAGGTCGACGGCAGCGGCTTCGAACGCCTGCGCGCCGCCGGCATCGAGGTCAAGTACGGGCTGATGGAGGCCGCCGCGCAGGCGCTCAACCGCGGCTACGTGTCGCGCGTGGTGCGCGGCCGGCCATGGCTGCGGGTGAAGCTGGCGATGAGCCTGGACGGCCATACCGCGCTGGCCAGCGGCGAGTCCAAGTGGATCAGTGGCGAGGCCTCGCGCCGCGACGTGATGCGCTGGCGCGCGCGGGCCGGCGCGCTGCTGACCGGTTCCGGCACGGTGATGGCCGACGACCCGCAGCTGACCGTGCGCCTGGACGACGACGCGGACTTCGTGCCGCCGCTGCGCGTGGTGCTCGATCCCGGCCTGGCCACGGTGGCGCGCGGCCGGGTGCGCGAAGGCGATGCGCCCACGCTCTACGTGCACGCCGCCAATGCCAAGCCGCCGCGGGACTTCACCAGCGACCGCGTGGCGGTGCCAGCCAGCGGCAACGCGCTCGACCTGGCCGCGGTGATGCGGGTGCTGGCCCAGCGCGGCATCAACGAGGTGCAGGTCGAGGCCGGCGCCACGCTCGCGGGTGCGTTCATGCGGGCCGGGCTGGTCGACGAGGTGCTGCTGTACATGGCGCCGGTGCTGCTCGGCGCGCAGGCGCGCCCGCTGTTCGCCGGCCTCGACATCCACGACATGACGCAGCGGATGGCGCTGCGGATCGAAGACATCGTCAGCGTCGGCGACGACCTGCGCCTGCGCCTGGTGCCCGCGCAGTCGGCGGGCGACGCCGGCCCGGCAGGGTAGGGCGCGCATGTTCACCGGAATCATCGAAGCCGTCGGCCGCCTGGCCGGCAATCAGCCCCGCGGCGGCGACGCCCGCCTGCGCATCGACGTCGGCACGATGCCCTTCGCCGACGCGAAGCTCGGGGAGAGCGTGGCGGTCAACGGCGTGTGCCTGACCGTGGTCGCCTTCGACGCGGCGCATTTCGAGGCCGACGCCTCCAACGAGACCCTGGCGCTGACCACGCTGGGCGGCCTGGCCGAGGGCGCGCCGCTCAACCTCGAGCGCGCGATGCGGCCCAGCGACCGCCTCGGCGGCCACCTGGTCAGCGGCCACGTCGACGGCGTGGGGCGCGTGCTGGACGTGCGCGAGGACGCGCGCGCGCAGCGCTGGCGCTTCGCGATGCCGCCGGCGCTGGCGAAGTACGTCGCGCAGAAGGGCTCGATCTGCGTCGACGGCGTCAGCCTCACGGTCAACGCCGTGGACGATGCCGCCTTCGAGGTCGCGCTGGTGCCGCACACCGTCGCGCACACCGCGTTCGCCGCCACGCGCGTGGGCGATCCGGTGAACCTCGAGGTGGATCTGGTGGCGCGCTACCTGGAGCGTCTGCGCAGCGCGCCGTGAAACCTGCCATGTTTTTCGCATTCCAGGCGGAGCGGCTGTCGTCGCGAACGGCCTGTTGGCAGGACTGGTCGCAGCTGTAGCTGCTCCTGCAGAAAAAGCTCCACGTTCCTCCACGCATTCAACAGGTTGCAGTCCGCCATGCCCTTTGCCCCCATCCCCGAACTGCTCGAAGAGCTCCGCGCCGGCCGCATGGTCGTCATCGTCGACGACGAGGACCGCGAGAACGAGGGCGACCTGATCATGGCCGCCGAGCTCGTACGCCCGGCCGACATCAACTTCATGGTCACCCACGCCCGCGGCCTGGTCTGCCTGTCGCTGACGCGCGAGCGCTGCGCGCAGCTCGGGCTGCCGCCGATGGTGCAGTCGAACACCTCCTCGCACCACACCAACTTCACGGTGTCGATCGAGGCCGCCGAGGGCGTCACCACCGGCATCTCCGCCTACGACCGCGCGCACACGATCCGCACCGCGGTGCGGCCCAACGCGGCGCCGGCCGACCTGGCGCAGCCGGGCCACATCTTCCCGCTCACCGCGCAGCCGGGCGGCGTGCTGGCGCGCGCCGGCCACACCGAAGCCGCGGCGGACCTGGCGATGATGGCGGGACTGGAGCCGGCCGGCGTGCTGGTCGAGATCCTCAATCCCGACGGCACCATGGCGCGGCGCCCGGAGCTGGAGGTGTTCGCGCGCGAGCACGGGCTGAAGATGGGCTCGATCGAGGCCCTGATCCGCCACCGACTGGAAACCGAGCACACGGTCGAGCGCGTGGACAGCCGCGACATCGAGACCGAGCACGGGCCGTTCCGCCTGCACACCTACCACGACCGCCTCGGCCACGCGCTGCACTTCGCGCTGGTGCGCGGCGAGCCCGACGCCGACACGCCCACCCTGGTGCGCGTGCAGGTGCGCAATGCGCTCGCCGACGTGCTGCGCTGGCGGCGCCCGGACTTCGGACCGGCCGTGGGCGACGTGCTGGCCGCGATCGCCGGCGAAGGCCGCGGCGCGCTGGTGCTGCTCGACGGCGGCCAGACGCCGGACGCCCTGCTCGAGCGCCTGCGCGCGGCGGATGACGGCTCCACCGGCACGGTGCAGCCGGCGCCCTCCCGCGGCGGCGCCCTGGCGGAATGGCGGCGCAACGGCGCCGGCAGCCAGATCCTCGCCGACCTCGGCCTGGGCAAGCTGCGGGTGATGGGCACCGCGCGCAAGCAGGTCGGCCTGGCCGGCTTCGGCCTCGAAGTCGTCGAGTACCTCGAGCCCTGACCTTCCTCCGCAACCCGGGGGACGTCCCCCCGGAGCGGAGCGGCTAGAATGCGCTCCTCCCCAAGGAACACGCCATGACCCATCACGAAGGCGACCTGCACGCGCCCGGAGGCGCGCGCTTCGCGATCATCGCCAGCCGCTGGAATCCGCGCATCGTCGACGCGCTGGTGGCCGCCGCGCGCGCCACCTTCGAGCGCAACGGCGTTCCCGCCGACGCCGTCGACGTCATCCGCGTGCCCGGCGCCTGGGAGATCCCGATGGTCGCCGCGCGCCTGGCCGGCGGCGGCGCGCATGCCGCGATCGTGGCCCTGGGCTGCGTGGTCCGCGGCGATACGCGCCACTTCGAGCACGTCGCCGACAGCTGCGCCGAGGGCCTGGCCCGGGTCCAGCTCGAGCGCGGCGTGCCGGTCGCCAACGGCGTGCTCGCGGTCGACGACATGGCCGACGCCGAGAACCGCGCCGGCGGCAGCCATGGCAACAAGGGCGAGGAATGCGCCCTGGTCGCGATCGAGATGGCCAACCTGCTGGCGCAGCTGCCATGAGGCCGCAGAAGGGCGGCGGCCGCAGCGGCGGCGTCGACACCGTCGGGCGCTCGCGCTCGCGCCGGCGCGCGCTGCAGGCGGTGTACGCGATGCAGCTGTCGGGCGTGGACGCGCGCAACGCGATCGCCCAGTTCGCGCACGAACAGGCGCACGAAGTCGCCGACCTCGAGTACTTCGAGGACCTGGTGCGCGGCGTGGAGACCCACCGCCGCGACCTCGACGCCGCCCTGCAGCCGTTCCTCGACCGCCCGATCGCCGAGGTCGACCCGATCGAGCGCGCGATGCTGCGCATCGCCGCCTACGAGCTGCGCCACCGCATCGACGTGCCCTACCGGGTGGTGATCGACGAGGCGCTGAAGACGGTCAAGCGCTTCGGCTCCGAGCACGGCCACACCTACGTCAACGGCGTGCTCGACCACGCGGCCGTCGAGTGGCGCGCGGCCGAAGTGCAGTCCGCGCGCGGCTGAGCCCGCGCCCGCCGGCATGGCCGAGTTCGGGCTGATCGATCGCATCCGCGCCCGCGCCGCGCAGGTGCGCGACGACGTCGTCCTCGGCATCGGCGACGATGCCGCCCTGCTGCAGCCGCCTCCGGGCATGCAGCTGGTGGTGTCGATGGACACCCTCAACGACGGGGTGCACTTCCCGGCCGGTACCGGCGCGGCGCTGGTCGGCTGGAAGGCGCTGGCGGTGAACCTGTCCGACCTCGCGGCGATGGGCGCGGAGCCGGCGTGGTGCACGCTGTCGCTGTCGCTGCCCGACGGCGACCCGGCCTGGGTCGACGGCTTCCTCGACGGCTTCCTGGCGCTGGCCGCGCAGCATCGCGTGGCCCTGGTCGGCGGCGACACCACGCGGGGGCCGCTGTCGGTCTCGGTCACCGTGCATGGCTTCGTCGATCCCGGTCGCGCGCTGCGGCGCGACGGCGCGCGCGTCGGCGACGCGGTATGGGTGAGCGGCGGCCTTGGCGCCGCGGCGGCCGCGCTGGCCCAGTGGCGCGGGGGCGGTCCGATCGATCCGGGTTTGCGCGAGCGCCTCGATCGGCCATGTCCGCGCGTGCGGCTGGGACGTGCGCTCGCGGGCGTGGCCACCGCCTGCATCGACGTCTCGGACGGCCTGCTCGCCGACCTCGGCCACGTCTGCGTCGCGAGCGGGGTCGGGGTCGTGCTCGACGTCGATGCCCTGCCGGGCGCCGGAATGCTGCGGACGCACTTCGACGCCGACGCCGTGCGCAGGCTGCAGGCCACCGGCGGCGACGACTACGAGCTCTGCTTCACCCTGCCGGCGGGTGCCGACGCGGTGGCGCTGGCCGCCGCGGGCGCAGCGGCCACGGGCATCGAAGTCACGCGCATCGGCACCGTGGTCGCGGGGCAGGGCGTGCGGGCCCTGGATCGCGAGGGCCGGCCATGGCGGCCGGACAGCGCGGGGCACGAGCACTTCGCCTGACGCGGTGCGGCCTCAGGCGTCGTCGAGGCGGAAGGCGTCCCGGTGCCAGGTGAAGTCCGGTGCCTCCGGGTCGCCGGTGGCGTCCACCACGTCGAAGCGGCAGATATCCTCCGCCAGCGCTGGATGCTGCAGCAGGAACAGCTGCGCCGCGCGCACGATCTTCCGGCGCTTGCCGCGGTCGACCGATTCCGCGCCGTCGCCGTAGCCGTCGCTGGCGCGGTAGCGCACCTCGACGAACACCAGGGTGTCGCCGTCGCGCATCACCAGGTCGAGTTCGCCGAGCCGGTAGCCGGCATTGGCGGCGACGTCGGTCAGGCCGGCGCGCAGCAGGTGCGTGCGCGCCGCGGCTTCCACGCCGGCACCGCGCCGGCGCGCGTCGTTCAACGGCCTGCGCCGGCCAGCGGCACCACGTGGCCTCCGCTGAAGGTCGACCAGGCGGGCGTGCGCAGCACGTGGCCGTCCGGGCTCATGCGCAGCACGCCGCTGGCGCTCGACACCGAGGCGTCGGCGCTGGTCGCCAGGTGGCCCAGGTAGGCCGACAGCAGCCAGCCGTCGTAGCCGAAGGCGAACAGCCGCGCCGCCGGGCCGCGCGCCGTGGCGAGCGCGTCGGCGACGCCGCGCGCCGCCGGCAGCCCCGGCACGCCGGAGACCGTCCACGCATCGGTGGGGAAGGCGATGCCGTCCAGGGCCGCATCCTCCTCCGGCTTGCCGGTGCCCGACAGCAGTTGCGAGGTCGCCACGCGCGGGCGGCCCGACAGCCCGGCCGCAGAGATCTGCGCCGCGGCCAGCCGCGCCTGCGGCCCGCGCAGCGCGATGAACACCGCGTCCACGCCGCCTTCGGCCTGCACCGCCGCCTGCATCGGACCGATGAGGTCCGGCGGCGTGTCGCCGACCACCGCCAGCAGCTGCGCCACGCCGCCGCCAAGCTCCTGCAGGCGCGCCGACAGCGCATCGGTGCTGCGGCGCGCGTTGTCGTCGCCCGAGCTCAGCACCAGTACCCGCTTCGCGCCGCGCGACGCCAGGAAGTCGGCGGCCGCGCGGCCTTCGTCCTCGGGGGCCAGCGCATAGCTGGCGCTGTTCACCGGCGGAGCGCCGGCGCGGTTGAGCGCCAGCACCGGCACCGTGACCGTCGCCTGCTGGAACACCGCATCGACCTCGTCGCGGCCGAGCGGACCGAGCACCTGGTCCGCGCCTTCGGCCACCGCGCGCTGGTAGGCGGCCACGGCGCCGTAGCCCGTACCCTGGGTGTCGTAGAACTCGAGGTCGGGTCGCCGGCGCTGCTCGCCGTAGTAGCCGGCCAGCAGGCCGTCGCGCACCGGGCCGGCCGCCGTGGCCAGGCTGCCGGTCAGCGGGAGCAGTACCGCGAGCTTGCGCGGGGGGCGGTAGCCGTCGCGCTCGGCGGGCGGACGGTCGCCGGCATCGAACTGCCAGTGGCCGGTCGCCACCGGCTCCGGCGCGCTGTCGGGCACCTCCGTCGGCCGCGTCACCTGCACGGTCGAGCACCCGGCGATCGCCATGGCAAGGAGGGTGGCGGCGAAGGCCTGCTTCCAGGGATGGCGCATTCTGTGCGTTCCGGCTGCGAGAATGCCCCGGATTCTACCGCCAGCCCCGCAAGGACACGATGCAGCCTTCCGCCGGAACCCTCCACGTCGTCGCCACGCCGATCGGCAACCTCGCCGACCTGTCGCCGCGGGCGCTGGAGACGCTGCGCAGCGTGGCCGCGGTCTGCGCCGAGGACACCCGCCACACACGCCAGCTGCTGGCGCACTTCGGCGTCGAGCGGCCGCTGCTGGCGCTGCACGAACACAACGAGGCCGAACTTGCGCAGACGCTGGTCGCGCGCCTCGCCGCCGGCGAGTCCCTGGCCCTGGTCTCCGACGCCGGCACGCCACTGGTGAGCGATCCCGGGTTCCGCCTGGTGCGCGCCGCGCGCGAGGCCGGCATCCGGGTGAGCCCGGTGCCGGGGCCGAGCGCGCTCATCGCCGCGCTCAGCGTGGCCGGCCTGCCCAGCGACCGCTTCGCCTTCGAAGGCTTCCTGCCGGCGAAGGCCGGCGCGCGCCGCGATCGCCTCGCCGCGCTCGCCGGCGAGCCGCGCACGCTGGTGTTCTACGAGTCATCGCACCGCATCGCCGACACCCTGGCCGACTGCGTGGCGGCCTTCGGCGGCGAGCGTCCCGCGGTGCTGGCGCGCGAGCTGACCAAGCTGTTCGAGACCGTGCTCGACGGCGACCTGTCGACGCTGCAGGCGCGGGTGGAGGCCGATGCCAACCAGCGCAAGGGCGAGTTCGTGCTGCTGGTGCAGGGCGCGGCCGAAGACGCCGATGCGCGCATTGCCGAAGGCCGCCGCGTCTACGCGCTGCTGGCCGCCGAGTTGAAGCCGTCACTGGCGGCGAAGCTTGCCGCGGAGATCACGGGAGCGCCGCGCAAGGCACTCTACGGCGGGTAGTGCCACCGCCGCCGTGGCCGTGGCCGGCAAATTTTCGGGAAAGGAGACCCTGCGATGAAACATGTCCTGCTCTTCGCCTGGCTGCTGCTGGCCACAGGCTGCACGTTCAACTACCGCGAGTCCTACCTGGTCAGTGCGCAGCCCGAGCCGCCCCCGGAGCTCGATGCGCTGCGCGCCGCGTTCCCGCTCCACGCGTTCGAGGAAAGCCGCATCGAGGTCGAAGGTGCCTCGCTGTATTCGCTGGCGATGATCCGTCCCGATGCGCGCGCCACGGTCCTCTATTTCGGCGGCAACGGCTATCGCATCGGGCGCTGGGCGCGCTTCTCCGCGGCGGCGTATGCGGACCTGCCGGTCAACCTCGTGCTGGTTGACCACCGGGGTTACGGCGCCAGTACCGGTGAACCTGGCATCCAGCTGCTCATGGACGATGCATTGCGCGTCCACGACCACGTCGCCGGGGATCCTGCGCGCCACGGCTTGCCGCTGATCGTGCATGGCCAGTCGCTGGGCAGCTTCATGGCCGGGCGCGTGGCGGCCGAGCGCAGGCTCGATGGGCTGGTGCTCGAAAGCAGCGCGACAACCACCGAGGACTGGGTTGCGTACCAGCGCACGCAGCTGCCCTGGTGGCAGCGCATGTGGGTGCGCCGGATCCGGGTCGACGGCAGCCTGGCGCGGCAGGGCAACCTGCAGGTGGCAGGGGGCCTCGATGAGCCTGTGCTCTACGTCGTGGGTGGAGCCGATGGCGCCACGCCGCCGGACTTCAGCCGCCGCCTGTACGCGGCCACGCCGCTCCCGGAGGAATGCCGGCGCCTGCAGGTGGTTCCGGAGAGGGGACACAATGACGCGACCCGCTCCGAGGCTTTCCGCGAGGCGATGGCCGGATTCGTGGACAGCGTGGTAACAGCAGGGAAGGGCCGCTGCGCAGGGGCGTCCGGCTGACGGGCCATGCGTGCGACAATGCGCGCGGCGGAGCCGGCCAGACAGTCGCGTCACTCTTCGGAGTGCCGAGGAAAGTCCGGGCTCCACAGGGCACGGTGCCAGGTAACGCCTGGGCGGCGCGAGCCGACGGAAAGTGCAACAGAGAGCAGACCGCCGAACGGCTCCTCCGGGAGCGCGTGGCAAGGGTGAAACGGTGCGGTAAGAGCGCACCGCGAGTCCGGCAACGGACCGGCACGGCAAACCCCACCGGGAGCAAGGCCAAATAGGGACCTCATGACGCGGCCCGCGTCGGGTCCGGGTAGGTTGCTTGAGCGTATCGGTGACGATGCGCCTAGAGGAATGACTGTCCACGACAGAACCCGGCTTACCGGCCGGCTCCGCCACTTCCTCCGACCGCCCCGGCGTGGGCGGGAGGCCCTTGTGGCGAATGTCCCCCGGCGGCATGGGTGGCGTCGCCATTCCGGCCTTGGCGGGCCGCCTCCTCCTTGATTTCGCCACAAGGGCCTCCCGCCCACGCCAAGGCTGCATCTCCCCCAGTCCGGGGTTCATACCGTGACTTCAGGCTGGTCCCCACAGCCGCGACGCTCTTTCTGCCAGCCCACCGCGGCGTTTGGAGCGGGGCGTGGTTGCCCTTGGGTGCGAAATCAAGGAGGAGGCGGCCGAGGTGTGGGGGAGGGCCGCGGAAATCGGCCGCCGGGGGACATTCGCACCCAAGGGCAACCACGCCCCGCTGTGCCGCAAGCCCCCACATGAAAATGGTGTGAAGAAAGTCACGATTCTCACAATCTGAGACGAATCATAAGCTTGTGGATAAAGCTTGAACAAGTCTCTCAAGTTCGCCGCAAGTCATTGACCGGACTGGCGAAAACTCCCCACAGGACCTGTTGACAAGGCTGGGGGGCACTCCTAAGGTGGTGCCGTGTGGGAAGACCGGGAATATCGTGGTTTTCCAGCGCATGAAGCCCGCCGCAGACGGGCATGGAGTGGGCAGGCAAACGTGTTGCAGGGCGAGACCGCCATCACGATCGACGACAAGGGACGGCTGGCGATTCCGACCGGCTACCGGGAGATCGTCGCGTCCGATTTCGGCAACCGCCTGGTCATCACCTACAACCCGTTCGAGCGCGGCGCACTCTGGATCTACCCGCATGCGACCTGGGAAGGCGTGCGCGACAGCGTCAACAAGCTGTCCCGCCTGAAGGCCACCAACCGCGCCATGCAGCTGAAGCTGGTGGGCGCCGCATCGGTCGTCGAACCCGACGGCAACGGCCGCATCCCGATCCCGGCCAGCATGCGCAACGCGCTTGGCATCGAGAAGAAGGCCGTGCTGCTGGGCATGGGCGACAGGTTCGAACTCTGGAGCGAGCAGGCACATCGCGCGCAGATCGAGACGCCGCTGGGCGACGACGATCTCGGCGACGACCTGGTCGGGCTGCAGCTGTGACGGGGGGTGCCGCGGATGTCCGCTCCGCGCACCTTCCGGTCTTGTTCAAGCAGGTCATGGAAGGGCTGCGCGTGCGTGAGGACGGGACGTACCTGGATGGCACCTTCGGCCGTGGCGGCCATGCGCGCGGCGTGCTGCAGGCGCTGGGGAGTGGAGGCCGGCTGCTGGTGATGGACAAGGATCCCGATGCCATCGCGGTCGCCGAACGCGAGTTCGGCACGGATCCGCGCGTCTCGATCTTCCGCGGCAGCTTCGCCGCCCTGGGCCATTGGGAGGCGGCCGCAACGGGCCTCGACGGCGTGCTGTTCGACCTCGGCGTGTCCTCGCCCCAGCTCGACGTCGCCGAGCGCGGCTTCAGCTTCGGTCGTGACGGCCCGCTCGACATGCGCATGGATCCCGACTCCGGCGAGAGCGCGGCCGAGTGGCTGGCGCGCGCCTCGGCCGACGAGATCGCCGACGTGCTCTGGACCTACGGCGAGGAGCGCATGAGCCGCCGCATCGCGCGCGCCATCGTCGAGCGCCGCGCCGCCACGCCGCTGCTGCGCACCGGCCAGCTCGCCGAGCTGATCGCCTCGGTGATGCCGCGGCCCAAGCCCGGCCGCCACGAGATCCATCCCGCTACGCGCTCGTTCCAGGCCATCCGCATCCACGTCAACCAGGAGCTGGCGGACCTGGAGACCGGGCTCGCGGCCGCGCACGACGCGCTGCGTCCCGGTGGCCGGCTGGCGGTGATCAGCTTCCACTCGCTGGAAGACCGCATCGCCAAGCGCTTCATCGCCGCGCACGCGAAGCCGCCGGCGGGCAACCGCCGCCTGCCCGAAGCCGCGCCCTTCGTGCCGAGCCTGCGCGAGATCGGAGGCGCGATCCGCGCCGAAGCCGCCGAGGTCGCCGGCAATCCGCGCGCGCGCAGCGCCGTGCTGCGCGTGGCCGAGAAGCTGGAGGCCGCGGCATGACCCGCTTCCTCGCCCTCCTGCTGCTGGCCGCCAACGTCATCTCCGGCATCGGCGTGGTGCAGGCGCGCCACCAGCACCGCCAGCTGTTCGTCGAGCTGACCCGGCTGGTGGACGAGCGCGACGAGCTCAACATCGACTTCGGCCGCCTGCAGCTGGAGCAGGCCACCTGGGCCGAGGCCCACCGCGTCGACCAGGTCGCGCGCGCCCGGCTGGGCATGAAGTTCCCCGAGGCCGGCGAGATCGTGGTGGTGCAGCCATGAAGTTCCGTCGCGACCGCAACGGCACCGTCAGGCCCCGTGGCCGCGCGCAGTTCGACCTGCGCGGGCGGCTGAAGCTGATCGTTGGCGTGCTCGGCGCCTGCGGCGTGGTGCTGGTGGCGCGCGCGGTCGACCTGCAGCTGGTCGACAACGCCTACTACCAGCAGAAGGCCGACTCGCGCTTCCTGCGCGAGATCCCGATCCCGACCTCGCGCGGCATGATCACCGACCGCAACGGCGAGCCACTGGCGGTGTCGTCGCCGGTGGACAGCGTCTGGGGGAATCCGCAGGAACTGCTCAAGCACCCCGACCGCCTGCCGCAGCTGGCCGAAGCCCTCGGCGTGCCGCTCGACCATCTCGAGCGCCGCCTGGCGCAGCGCGCCGACAAGGAGTTCGTCTACCTCAAGCGCCGCATCAATCCCAGCGAGGCCGAGGCGATCCTGTCGCACAAGGTGCCCGGCGTGTTCTCTCAGCGCGAGTTCCGCCGCTTCTATCCGCAGGGCGAGGCGCTGGCGCACGTGCTGGGCTTCACCAACATCGACGACGCCGGCCAGGAGGGCGTGGAGCTGGCGTTCGACGAATGGCTGCGCGGTACCCCGGGCGCGCAGAAGGTGATCCGCGACCGCCGCGGCCGCATCGTCGAGAACGTCGACCTGGTGCGTGCGGCGCAGCCGGGCAAGGACCTGACGCTCAGCATCGACCGCCGCGTGCAGTACCTCGCGCACCGCGAGCTGCGCGCCACGCTCGAGCGCACCGGCGCCAGCGCCGGCTCGGTCGTGGTGATGGACATCGCCACCGGCGAGATCCTCGCCATGGCCAACCTGCCGACGTACAACCCGAACGCGGTGACCGGCGAACACCGCGACGCGCGCCGCAACCGCGCGGTCACCGACCTGATCGAACCGGGTTCGACGATCAAGCCGATCACCGTGGCCGCGGGCCTGTCGGCGGGCGTGATCACGCCGCACACGATCTTCGACACCAACCCGGGCTGGATTCCCAACGGCCGCTACCGCACCACCGACCACCGCAACCTCGGCGTCCTCGACACCACGGGCGTGATCACCAAGAGCTCGAACATCGGCACCTCGCGCATCGTCGAGAAGCTCGACAACGCCTATTTCCACGACTTCGTCGCCAGCCTGGGCTTCGGCCGCAGCACCGGCAGCGGCTTCCCGGGCGAGGCCTCGGGCCTGCTGCCTCCGGCTGGCAGCTGGAGCGGCACCACCAAGCAGACCATGAGCTACGGCTATGGCCTGTCGGCCACGCCGCTGCAGATCGCGCGCGCCTACGCCACGCTGGCCAACCACGGCCGCGCGGTGCGCCCGACCCTGGTCAAGGGCCAGCACGAAGAGCCCGAGCAGGTGATGGACGCCGGCGTGGCCGACACCGTGCTGAAGATGATGCAGACGGTCACCGAGCCCGGCGGCACCGCGATCCAGGCCGCGATCCCGGGCTACCACGTGGCCGGCAAGACCGGCACCGCGCGCAAGGCGTCTGGCGGCGGCTATTCGCGCCGCTACGTCTCCTTCTTCGCCGGCGTGGTGCCGGTGGAGCACCCGCGGTTCTCGATGGTGGTGGTGATCGACGATCCGGACCCCGCCAAGGGCATCTACGGCGGCGCCGTGGCCGGCCCGGTGTTCCAGAAGACCATGGACGGCGCGCTGCGCCTGATGGACGTGCCGCCGGACGACATCGAGACCTGGCTGGCCGAGCAGGCGAAGCAGCAGGAAAAGGAGCGCGCGCGCACTGCGCCGCGCCAGGCCGCCGCGAGCACGGCGTCGACCGCCGCGACGACCGGAGGCCGACCGTGAGCCGCCGCATGCGCCTGCGCGAACTGCTGCCCGACGTCGCCGGCGTGCCGGACGCGCTCGAGGTGTCGGGCCTGGTGCTCGACAGCCGCCAGGTGCGCGTGGGCGACGGCTTCGTCGCCATCGGTGGCTTCGGGACGCACGGGCTCCACTTCGCGGCGAAGGCGCTGGCCGACGGCGCCGCGGCGGTGATGTACGAACCCCCGGTCCCGGCCGACGTGCCCGCGCCGCCCGCCGGCGCGATCGCCGTGCCCGGGCTGCGCGCGCGCATGGGCGCGATGGCCGACGCCTTCCACGGCAGGCCTTCCGCGGCGATGGCGACGGTCGCGGTGACCGGCACCAACGGCAAGACCTCGACCGTGCAGCTGCTGGCGCAGGCCTGGGAGCTGCTCGGCCGCCGGGCCGCGACGATCGGCACGCTGGGCGCGGGCCTGCACGGCGAGGTGCGTCCGACCGGCTTCACCACGCCGCTGGTGCTGCAGGTGCACGAGCTGCTCGCGCAGCTGCGCGACGCCGGCGCACAGGCGGTGGCGATGGAGACCAGCTCGCACGCGCTCGACCAGGGCCGCGTGGACGCGGTGCACTTCCAGGTCGGCGTGTTCACCAACCTCACCCGCGACCACCTCGACTACCACGGCGACATGGCCACCTACGGCGCCGCGAAGGAACGCCTGTTCGCGATGCCGGGCCTCGAGGCCGCGGTGGTCAACATCGACGACGGCTTCGGCCGTGCGCTGTTCGCGCGCCTGCCGGCCGGGCTGCGCCGCATCGGCACCAGCGCGCGCGGCGACGCCGACGCCGAGGTCGCCGCGTCCGGCGTCATGCTCGACGCGGCCGGCATCGCCTTCGACCTGCGCGTGGGCGCGGACACGCTGCCCGTGCGCTCGCCGCTGCTGGGCCGCTTCAACGTCGAGAACCTGCTGGCGGTGGCCGGCGTGCTGCACGCGCAGGGCGTCGATGCCGCCGGCATCGCGCGCGCGCTGGCCAGGCTGGAGCCGATCGCCGGCCGCATGAACCGCCTCGGCGGCCACGATGGCCTGCCGCTGGTGGTGGTCGACTACGCGCACACCCCTGACGCCCTGGTGCAGGCGCTGGCGAGCGTGCGCGCGCACGCGGCCGGCCGCATCACCTGCGTGTTCGGCTGCGGCGGCGAGCGCGACCGCGGCAAGCGCCCCGAGATGGCCGCCGCGGCCGAGCAGGGCGCCGACGCCGTGGTGGTGACCGACGACAACCCGCGCGCCGAGGACGGCAACACCATCGTCGCCGACATCATGGCGGGCTTCAGCGATGCGTCCCGGGTCACGGTCGAGCGCGATCGCGCCGCGGCCATCACGCGCGCCATCGGCGCCGCCGGCCCCGGCGACATCGTGCTGGTCGCCGGCAAGGGCCACGAGCCCTACCAGGAGATCGACGGCGTGCGCCATCCCTTCGACGACCGCGACGTGGCGCAGCGCGCCCTCGGAGGCCGGGCATGAAGCCGATCGCGCTCTCGCGGATCGCACAGGCCTGCAACGGCCGCCTGCACGGCGACGACGTCGTGGTCGACGCGGTCGTGAGTGACAGCCGCACGCTGGCCCCGGTGGGCGCGCCGCTGTTCGTGGCGATCGCCGGCGAGAACTTCGACGGCCATGCGCACGTCGCCGCGGCCGCGGCCAGCGGCGCAGCCGCGGCGCTGGTGTCGCGCCAGGTGGACGCGCCGCTGCCCCAGGTCGTGGTCGGCGATACGGTCGAGGCGCTGGGGTCGCTGGCGCGGACCCTGCAGGCCGCGCGCGTCGGCCAGACGGTGGTCGCGATCACCGGCAGCAACGGCAAGACCAGCGTCAAGGAGCTCACGCTCTCGATCCTCGGCCGCTTCGCCTCCGTGGTCGCCAGCCCCGGCAACCGCAACAACGAGATCGGCCTGCCGCTGGCAATCATCGATGCCGACGACGCCGCGCGCTTCGCGGTTTACGAGATGGGCGCCGGCAAGCCGGGCGACATCGCCTACCTCGCGGCCATCGCGTCGCCGCGCGTGGCGCTGGTGAACAACATCGCGCCGGCGCATCTCGAGCGCATGGGCACGATCGCCAACGTCGCCGACGTCAAGGGCGCGATCTACGACGCGCTGCCGGCCGACGGCACCGCGGTGGTCAATGCCGACGACGCGTTCGCCTCGTTCTTCGCCGAGCGCGCGCACGGCCGCCGGATCCTCCGCTTCGGCTTCGGGCCGCGCGCCGACGTGCGCGTGCGCGACCTCGCGCTGCGCGAGGACGGCAGCGACTTCGTGCTGGAGACGCCGGCCGGCGAGGCCGCCGTGTCGCTGGCGCTGCCGGGCCGGCACAACGTCGCCAACGCCATGGCGGCGGCGGCGCTCGCGCTGGCCTGCGACGCGCCGCTGGCCGCGATCGCCGAGGGCCTGACCCTCGCGCGCCCGGTGCAGGGACGCCTGGTGCGCCGGCGCCTGCCGGGTGCGTGGCTGGTGGACGACAGCTACAACGCCAATCCGGGTTCGCTGGCCGCGGCCATCGACACGCTGGCCGCGGCCAGCGGCGGCGGCTGGCTGGTGCTGGGCGACATGCGCGAGCTGGGCGACGACGCGGAAGCGCTGCACGCGGCCGCCGGCCGCCGCGCGCGCGAGGCCGGCGTTGCTCGGCTGTTCGCGCTGGGCACGCTGGCGGCGAAGGCGGCCGAGGCGTTCGGCGAAGGTGGCGAAGTGTTCGCCTCCCACGCCGGACTGGCCACCGCCGTCGCGGACGCCCTGGCGTCCATCTCTCCTGCAGGTCGTCCGGCCACGGAGGCGGGTGCTCCGGTGCCCACGGTGCTGGTGAAGGGTTCGCGCGGCAGCGCGATGGATCGCGTGGTCCACGCGCTGCTTGAAGGAGTCGACACCGATGCTGCTTGAACTCACCCGCTGGCTGCAGCAGCTCGAGGGCCTGTTCGGCCTGTTCGGCTACCTGACCTTCCGCGGCATCCTCGCGGCCCTGACCTCGCTGGCGCTGTCGCTGTGGTGGGGCCCGGCGGTGATCCGCAAGCTCGCGCAGTACAAGGGCGGCCAGCCGATCCGCCAGGACGGCCCGCAGACGCACTTCTCCAAGGCCGGCACGCCGACGATGGGCGGCGGCCTGATCCTGATCACGGTGCTGGCCTCGGTGCTGCTGTGGGGCGACCTGCGCAGCAAGCACGTGTGGCTGGTGCTGCTGGTGATGGCCGGCTTCGGCGCCATCGGCTGGTGGGACGACTGGATCAAGATCGTCAAGCGCGATCCCAACGGCATGCGCTCGCGCACCAAGTACGCGCTGCAGTCGGTGATCGGCCTGGCCGCGGGCCTGTTCCTTTGGTTCACCGCCGACACGCCGGTGGCGACCACGTTCTACATCCCGTTCTTCAAGGCGGTAGCGCTGCCGCTGGCCGGCGTCTCGTTCGTGGCGATCGCGTATTTCTGGATCGTCGGCTTCTCCAACGCGGTCAACCTGACCGACGGCCTGGACGGGCTGGCGATCATGCCGACGGTGCTGGTGGCCTGCGCGCTGGGTGTGTTCGCCTACGCCTCGGGCCACGCCCAGTTCGCCGAGTACCTGCAGATCCCGCGCGTGCCCGGCGCCGGCGAGCTGGTGATCATCTGCGCGGCGATCGCGGGTGCGGGCCTCGGCTTCCTGTGGTTCAACACCTATCCGGCGATGGTGTTCATGGGCGACATCGGCGCGCTGGCGCTGGGCGCCGTGCTCGGCACCATCGCGGTCATCGTGCGCCAGGAGCTGGTGCTGGTGGTGATGGGCGGCATCTTCGTCATCGAGACGCTCTCGGTGATGATCCAGGTCGCCAGCTTCAAGCTCACCGGCAAGCGCGTGTTCCGCATGGCGCCCATCCACCACCACTTCGAGCTCAAGGGCTGGCCGGAGCCGCGCGTGATCGTGCGCTTCTGGATCATCTCGGTGATCCTCGTTCTGGTCGGCCTGGCCACGCTGAAGGTGCGCTGATGGACAGGACCCACGAGCGCAGCACGCAGGCGGTCCGCCTCGAGTCCATCGGCGGGCGCTACGACCCGTGGATGCTCGGCGCCGCGCTGGCGCTGGCCGCGCTCGGCATCGTCATGGTCGGCTCCAGTTCGATCGCCATCGGCGAGGAACTGGGCGTGGGCCAGCACTACTTCCTGGTCCGGCACGTGGTGTTCATGGGCCTCGGCGGCGTGCTTGCGTTCATGGCCATGCGCCTGGAGCTCAAGACCGTCGAGCGCTACGACCGGCTGCTGCTGCTGGCCTGCTTCCTCGCCCTGCTGGCGGTGTTCATCCCGGGCCTGGGCTCGAGCGTCAACGGCGCGCAGCGCTGGGTGAACCTGGGCGTGTCGAAGTTCCAGGCGGTCGAGGCGGTCAAGGTGATGTACATCGTCTGGCTCGCCAGCTACCTGGTCCGCTTCCGCGACGAGGTCAACGCCACCTGGGGCGCGATGCTCAAGCCGATCGGCGTGGCCATCGTGCTGATGGCGATGCTGGCCTTGCAGCCGGACTTCGGCTCGCTGGCGCTGATCCTGGCGATCACCGCCGGCATGCTGGTGCTGGGTGGCGTGCACCTGCCGCGCATGGCCGCGCCGGTGCTGCTGCTGCTGCCGGTGCTGGCGGCCGTGGCGATCGCCGAGCCCTACCGCATGCGCCGCCTGACCTCGTTCATGGATCCCTTCGCCGATCCGTTCAACAGCGGCTACCAGCTGGCCAACGCGCTGATGGCGGTGGGCCGCGGCGAGTTCTGGGGCGTGGGCCTGGGCGCCTCGATCCAGAAGCTCAACTACCTGCCCGAAGCGCATACCGACTTCATCCTGGCGGTGATCGCCGAGGAGCTCGGCTTCGTCGGCGTGTGCCTGGTGATCGGCCTGTACGCGCTGCTGGTCGGCCGCGCCTTCCTGGTCGGCCTGCGCTGCGTCGAGAACCGCCGCCATTTCGCCGGCTATATCGCCTTCGGCATCGCGCTGTGGATGAGCCTGCAGACGCTGGTGTCGATCGGCGTGAACCTCGGGCTGCTGCCGACCAAGGGCCTGACCCTGCCGTTGGTCTCGTCGGGCGGATCCAGCGTGATGATGACCTGCGCCGCGGTCGGCCTGCTGCTGCGCGTGTCCTACGAACTCGATCGGACTCAGCGCCAGGTCGCCCGCCTGCGCGGCGAAGCGGCCGCGCCCGCCGCATCCCCGGCCCCGATGCCGGCCACCGCCCAGCCCGTGCCGTCGCTGGCCGCGCGCGGCACCAGCCGCCTGCGCCAGCGCATCGAACCCAGGCTCAGCCCCGGAGCACAGGCATGATCCGTCGCCTCCACGACACCCACGGCGTGCCGATGGCCGACTTCGCGCGGCGGCACTCGCGCGTCCACTTCATCGGCATCGGCGGCACCGGCATGAGCGGCATCGCCGAAGTGCTGTGCACGCTGGGCTACCAGGTCTCGGGCTCGGACATGGCCGACAGCGCGGTCACGCGCCGCCTGGCCGGCCTCGGCGCCACCGTGCACCGCGGCCACGCCGCCGCGAACGTGCTCGGCACCGACTGCGTGGTGGTGTCGAGCGCGATCCGGCCCGACAACCCCGAACTGATGGAGGCGCGTGCGCAGCGCATCCCGGTGGTGCCCCGCGCGGAGATGCTGGCCGAGCTGATGCGCTTCCGCCGCGGCGTGGCCGTGGCCGGCACGCATGGCAAGACCACCACGACGTCACTGCTGGCGAGCGTGCTCGCCGAAGGCGGACTGGATCCCACCTTCGTCATCGGCGGCAAGCTGCTGGCCGCCGGCGCCAACGCGCGCCTGGGTGGTGGCGACTGGCTGGTGGCCGAGGCCGACGAAAGCGACGGCAGCTTCCTGCGCCTGAACCCGCTGGTGGCCATCGTCACCAACATCGACGTCGACCACCTGGAGAACTACGGCGGCGACTTCGCGCGCGTGCAGCAGGCGTTCTCCGAGTTCCTGCACCGGCTGCCGTTCTACGGCCTGGCGGTGCTGTGCATCGACGATCCCGAGGTCGCGGCGCTGGCCGGTGCGGTGTCGCGCCACGTCATGACCTATGGCTTCCATGCCGACGCCGACGTGCGCGCCCAGAACGTGCGCCAGGACGGCCCGACCATGCACTTCGACCTCGTGCTTCCCGACGCCTCCGCCACGCCGATGGAGCTGGCGATGCCGGGCCGCCACAACGTGCAGAACGCGCTCGCCGCCGCCGCCGTGGCCTGGGAACTGGGCGTCAAGCCCGCCGCCATCCGCGCCGCGCTGGCGAAGTTCGAGGGCGTCGGCCGCCGCTTCAACCGCCTCGCCGAACTCACGACCGCGCGCGGCGCGACGGTGCAGCTGGTCGACGACTACGGCCACCACCCGCGCGAACTCGCCGCGGTGTTCGCCGCCGCGCGCGGCGGCTGGCCCGACAAGCGCCTGGTCGTCGCCTTCCAGCCGCACCGCTACAGCCGCACCCGCGACCTGCTCGACGACTTCGCCGGCGTGCTGTCCGACGTCGACGCGCTGGTGCTGACCGAGGTCTATCCGGCGGGCGAGCAGCCGCTGCCCAACGCCGACGCGCGCGCGCTGGCGCGTGCGATCCGCGCCCGCGGCCGCATCGACCCCGTGGTGGTGAATGGCCCCGGCGACCTGCGCGAGGTCCTGCCCGACATCCTCGAGGACGGCGACCTGCTGCTGGTGATGGGCGCCGGCGACATCGGCCAGGTCTCGCAGAGCCTGGCCACCGAAGGCTTCCCGGCCGCAGGAGAGGGCGCATGAGCATGTCGCTTCCACCGCCGCGCGTGACCGACCCCGCCGCCTTCGGCCGCGTGGCCGTGCTGCTGGGCGGCGACACCAGCGAGCGCGAGGTGTCGCTGGACTCCGGCGCGGGCGTGCTCGAGGCGCTGCGCTCGCGCGGCGTCGACGCACAGCCCGTCGACGGCGTGCCGGCGCTGCTGGCCGCGCTGCAGGCCGGGCGCTTCGACCGCGTCTTCAACATCCTCCACGGCGGCGCCGGCGAGAACGGCACCGTGCAGGGCCTGCTCGACGCGCTGGGCGTGCCGTACACCGGCTCGGGCGTGCTCGGCAGCGCGCTGACCATGGACAAGATCCGCACCAAGCAGGTGTGGCTGTCCGAAGGCCTGCCCACGCCGCGCTACGAGCGCCTGGCGAAGGGCGCCGACCTCCGTGCCGCGGCCGCGCGCCTGGGCTACCCGGTGTTCGTGAAGCCGTCGTCCGAAGGCTCCAGCGTCGGCGTGTTCCGCGTGCTGTCGGAGGCCGACCTCGCGCCGGCCATCGAGTTCGCCTCGCGCTACGACGGCGAGCTGCTCATGGAGCAGATGGTGCGCGGCGACGAACTGACCGTCGGCATCCTCGGCGACATCGCGCTGCCGTCGATCCGCATCGTGCCCGCGGGCGAGTGGTACGACTACCACGCCAAGTACGTCGCCGAGGACACGCAGTACCTGTGCCCGGGCCTGGACGGTGAGGACGAGGCGGCGATCCGCGACCTGGCCCTGCGCGCCTTCCGCGCCGCCGCCTGCAGCGGCTGGGGCCGGGTGGACGTGATGCGCGACCGCGAGCGCGGCCTGCAGCTGATCGAGGTGAACACCGCGCCGGGCATGACCAGCCACTCGCTGGTGCCCAAGGCCGCCGCGCAGCTGGGATGCGACTACGCCGGGCTGTGCTGGCGCGTGCTGGAGCAGACGCTGTGAACGCGCTGGCGCGGATCCTTGCCTGGACGCTGGCGGTGGCGCTCGTCGCGTTGCCGGTCGTCGCCGTGGTCCAGGGCTGGATCGGCGCCGAGCGCTGGCCGCTGCGCACGCTGCGCATCAACGACAACCTGCAGCAGGTCGACCCGGACGTGGTGCGCGAGGCGGTGCTGCCCTACGCGCGGCAGGGCTTCTTCGCCGTGCGCCTGGACGAGGCCCGCGCGGCCGTCGCGCGCCTGCCCTGGGTCGAGCAGGCCGAGGTCTCCAAGCGCTGGCCGGACGTGCTCGAAGTGCGCGTCAGCGAGCACCGTCCGTATGCGCGCTGGGGCGACGAGCGCCTGCTGTCGCAGCAGGGTCGCGTGTTCCCGGCCGCCGACGTCGACGTGCCCCAGGGGCTGCCGCTGCTGCACGGTCCCGACGGCCGCGTCGAGGACGTAGTCGAGCTCTACCAAGAGGCCAGCGGCCTGTTCGCCCCGGCCGGCTACGGCGTGCGCGCGCTGCTGCTCGACAACCGCGGCAGCTGGGCGATGGTCCTCTCCAATGGCACCGAAGTGGTCATCGGCAGCCACCAGGCCCGCATCCGCATGGCGCGCTTCGCGCGGCTGCTGCCGCAGTTGCTGCAGCAAAAGCAGCTGCCGCTGTCGCGCGCCGACCTCCGATACACGAATGGCTTCGCCCTGACCTGGGCCGAGGAAAGCAACGCATGAACCGCAAAGGCGACAAGGCCCTGATCGTCGGCCTCGATATCGGCACCTCCAAGGTGGTGGCCCTGGTGGGCGAGTATTCGCCGGGCAACCCGATCGAGGTGATCGGCATCGGCAGCCACGAATCGCGCGGGCTCAAGCGCGGCGTGGTCGTGGACATCGAATCCACGGTGCAGTCGATCCAGCGCGCCATCGAGGAAGCCGAGCTCATGGCCGGCTGCGACATCCGCTCGGTCTATGCCTCGATCTCGGGCAGCCACGTGCAGTGCAAGAACTCGCCCGGCATCGTCCCGATCCGCGATGGCGAAGTCACCTGGTCCGACCTCGACCGTGTGCTCGACGCCGCCAAGGCGGTCGCGATCCCGGCCGATCAGAAGATCCTGCACGCGATCCCGCGCGAGTACGTGCTGGACGATTCGCAGGAAGGCATCCGCAACCCGGTCGGCATGACCGGCGTGCGCCTGGAAGTGCACGCGCACCTGGTGGTCTGCGCGCAGTCGGCCGCCGCCAACATCTCCAAGTGCGTGCAGCGCTGCGACCTGCAGATCGACGACCTCGTGCTGTCGTCGCTGGCCTCCAGCACCGCGGTGCTGACCAGCGACGAGCGCGAGCTGGGCGTGGTGATGGTCGACATCGGCGCCGGCACCACCGACCTGGCCGTCTTCGTGCAGGGCGCGATCTGCCACACCTCGTCGCTGCCCATCGCCGGCGACAAGGTCACCGAGGACATCGCGCACATGCTGCGCACGCCCACGCCCGAAGCCGAGCAGATCAAGGTCCGCTACGCCTGCGCGCTGGCGCAGCTGGCCACCAGCGAGGAGTCGATCCAGGTGCCGTCGGTCGGCGACCGCCCGCCGCGCCGCCTGCCGCGGCAGTCGCTGGCCCAGGCCGTGCAGGCCCGCTACGAGGAGATCTTCGAGATGGTGCAGGCCGAACTGCGCCGCTCGGGCTTCGAACAGCACGTGCGCGCCGGCATGGTGCTCACCGGTGGCGCCGCGAAGATGGAAGGCGTGGTCGAACTGGCCGAGGAGATGCTGCAGATGCCGGTGCGCGTGGGCATTCCGCAGCACGTCACGGGCCTGGGCGAAGTGGTCAACAACCCGGTGCACGCCACCGGCGTCGGCCTGCTGCTGATGGGCAGCCAGATCGAACATCCGCGCCGCCCCGTGCTGCCCACCGGGCGCGCGGGCAGCGTGCTCAAGAAGCTCAAGACCTGGTTCCAGGGGGAGTTCTGACCATGGACCGGCAGCCACGACATCAGCGACGACGACGAAAACGGAAGCGGCAGACCAGCAGTACCGCGCGACACACATAACAACAAGAACCAGCACCACATAACGACATCAGAGAGGACTACGGACATGGCGCACTTCGAACTGGTTGAAAAGATGGCCCCCAACGCCGTCATCAAGGTCATCGGCGTGGGCGGCGGCGGTGGCAACGCCGTCAACCACATGGTCAACAGCAGCGTGGACGGCGTGGAGTTCATCACCGCCAACACCGACGCGCAGGCGATCAAGAACTGCGGCTCCAAGCTGCAGCTGCAGCTCGGCACCAGCGTCACCAAGGGCCTGGGCGCGGGCGCGAACCCCGAGGTCGGCCGCCAGGCCGCGCTCGAGGACCGCGACCAGATCATGGAGGCGCTGCAGGGCGCGGACATGGTGTTCATCACCGCCGGCATGGGCGGCGGCACCGGCACCGGCGCCGCGCCGGTGGTGGCGCAGCTCGCCAAGGAGATGGGCATCCTGACCGTGGCCGTGGTCACCAAGCCGTTCCCGTTCGAAGGCCGTCGCCGCATGCAGGTCGCGCTCAAGGGCATCGAGGAGCTGGCCGCCAGCTGCGACTCGCTGATCACCATCCCGAACGAGAAGCTGATCACCGTGCTCGGCCGCAACGCCACCATGGTCCAGGCCTTCCGCGCCGCCAACGACGTGCTGCTGGGCGCCGTGCAGGGCATCGCCGACCTGATCGTCCGCCCGGGCCTGATCAACGTCGACTTCGCCGACGTGCGCACCGTGATGGGCGAGATGGGCCTGGCGATGATGGGCACCGGCACCGCCCGCGGCGACGACCGCGCGCAGGCCGCCGCCGAGTCCGCGATCCAGAACCCGCTGCTCGACGACGTCAACCTGGCCGGCGCCAACGGCATCCTGGTCAACATCACCGCCGGCCCCGACTTCACCATGAGCGAGTTCGACGAGGTCGGCCGCACGGTGGAGAACTTCGCCAGCGAGGACGCGACCATCGTCATCGGCACCGTGCTCGACCCGGACATGCAGGACGACGTGCGCGTCACCGTCGTGGCCACGGGCCTCAACGCCAACCGCGGCCGCAGCACCGGCCACGGCCGCGGCGAGTCCAGCTACCAGGAGCCGCAGCGCCGTCCGCACGTGCAGCTGATCAACACCGGCGGCCGCCGCGACGGCACCACCGGCATGCTGATCGAGGACGAGGTGCAGCCGGTGGCCGCGACCGGCGGCTTCGGCCTGCGCCGCGCCTCCGCCGAGCCCGCGGCACCGGCCACCCCGGCGGTCGCCGACTTCGGCGGCAACGACTCCGGCTACCTGGACATCCCGGCCTTCCTGCGCCGCCAGGCCGACTGAGCCGAAGGGGCCCCGCCAGCGGGCCCCGTGTGTCCCGTGCCCCGGTCGCTCCTGCGTCGCAGGAGCGGCCACGGGTGCGCACGGCCGGCCGTCCTCGCGTGGCCATCGCGGCCGTTGCCGCTCCTGCAGGATGCACGGCGGCATCGGACGCGCAGATCGCTGCGATAGCCACCGCGGGCCGCCGGGACACAGCGTCCCCGCGGACGGTCCGGCAGGCCCCGCCGACGCCGTTCAGGTCAAGCGTGCCGCGTGCTAAATTGCGAACCGCTTTCATCTATGGTCGCCGCATGCGGCCGTAACGGACCCAGAGCCCCCGCGAATGGCCCAGCAGCGCACCATCAGGAACGTCACCCGTGCCACCGGCGTGGGGCTGCACAGCGGCGAAAAGGTCTACATGACCCTGCGCCCGGCACCGCCGGACACGGGCATCGTGTTCCGCCGCATCGACGTCGAGCCGCCGGTCGAGATCCCGGCCGAGGCCACCCTGGTCACCGAAACCACCCTGTGCACCGGCCTGTCCACGGACGGCGCCAACGTGCAGACCGTCGAACACCTGATGTCGGCGCTGGCCGGCCTGGGCATCGACAACATCATGGTGGAGCTGTCGGCGCCCGAGGTGCCGATCATGGACGGCTCTTCGGGCCCGTTCGTGTTCCTGCTGCAGTCGGCCGGCATCGTCGAGCAGGACGCGCCCAAGCGCTTCATCCGCGTGACCCGTCCGGTCGAGGTGCGCGACGGCGACAAGATCGCCCGCTTCGAGCCCTTCGACGGCTTCCGGCTGGGCTTCACCATCGACTTCAACCACCCCGCGATCCCGACCACGCGCTCGCGCGCGGAAGTCGAGTTCTCCACCGAGAACTACATCCGCGAGGTCAGCCGAGCCCGCACCTTCGGCTTCATGCGCGACCTGGAGTACATGCGCGACCGCAACCTGGGCCTTGGCGGCTCGATGGACAACGCCATCGTGCTCGACGACTTCCGGGTGCTGAACGAGGACGGCCTGCGCTACGCCGACGAGTTCGTCCGCCACAAGATCCTCGACGCGGTGGGCGACCTCTACCTCGCCGGTCGCCCGATCATCGGGGCCTTCGAGGGCTACAAGTCCGGCCACGCGCTCAACAACAAGCTGGTGCGCGCGCTGCTGGCCGAGGAGGGCGCCTGGGAGGAGGTCACCTTCCCCGGGACCACGTCCAGTCCGGTCACCTACGGCGCCCTCCAGCCCGCCGCCTGACCCGCGTCCACCGTCTCCCTGTAGGAGCGGCTATAGCCGCGACCATCGCTCCGGCGCACCGATGATTCCGGTGCAGCGGATGGTTCCGGTATGGCGGGACATCCGGTCGCGGCTATAGCCGCTCCTACAGGTAAAGCGGGGGCGCGCAGCGTCCCCCGCCAGGCCGGTCAGCCGCCCTCACGGACCTGTCCAGCGCCTGTCCCGCCTTCACGCGTTCTTGCCGTGAAGCGCACGTTTTAATGAAAAATTAACGAAAAACCTGCCAAAACGACCGTCGCGGTTAACGTTTCGGGCGGCCATGGCCGTTAGGATGCCCCGTCGGCCCGGAAGCGGGTCGTCGAATTCAGGACCCGTCGCTGCCGTCATCCCCCGGGATGCGCAGGGACGCCAAGGCATCCCGCAGCCCCTCCGGTGCGGACGCCGACAGCGGACGTATGGCCGTTTCGACCCGCGCAGGCGGGAACAGCGGCTGGGTGGTCGTCCTGACCCTGAGCTCCCGGACATCCAGCCCCTTCGAACGGGCGGCGTCCAGGAGCGCTGGAGCGGCAAGCCTGAGGCTGGCGTTCCACAGTGGCGAATCCACCAGGTACACGAGCCTCGCGCCATCCACATTCGCAAGTCGCGCGTGCGCGGCGAGTGAAACCGGAAGGGATGGACGCAGGGCGCGGTCGAGCGCGTCGAGCCACATGGCGCGCCTGATCGGGGAGTGGCCGTTTGGATCGGCCGCCAGCGCGTCGAGTGCGACGCGCGGACCTTTGGGGGAAGCCACTCAGGCTCTGCCGGCAGACATGGTGATATGACTTTACAACGTACGCTTCTTCATTCGCAGGCCTGGATCCTGCACTACGTCCGCCGCGGCGGCAGGCGCATCGGCGCCCTCGTCGGCAGGCAGCCGCTGGCAGTGGCCGCGGCGACGCTCATCGTCGGGGCCACCCTCGGGGCCGCCATCCAGGCGGGCGAGGTCAACGCGCTGCGCGCCGAACTGGCCAGCCAGGACGCCCAGCTCGAGGACACCCGCCGGGCCGCCCAGCGCGAGGTCAACGCCCTGGCCGCGCGCCTGGGCGAACTGCAGGCCGAGGCCACCCGCCTCAATGCCCTGGGCGACCGCCTGACCCGCGTGGCCCAGCTTGGCGACGGCGAGTTCGACTTCAACAGTCCGGTCGGCGTCGGCGGCCTCGGCCCCGTGCGCGACATGCCCGCCGGCGAGCTGCGCGAGGGCATCACCGGCATCGACGCCGACTTCGCGGCCGCCGGCGGCCAGTTGTCGGTGCTGGAGGCGCTGCTGTTCAACCGTGAGCTCGATCGCAACGCGGTGCCGTCGCGCTCGCCGGTGGCGTCGAGCTACGTCACCTCCGGCTTCGGCCGCCGCGCCGATCCCTTCGGTGGCGGCGCCGCCTGGCACAAGGGCATCGACTTCGACGCCCGCACCGGCGACCCGGTGCTGGCGGTGGCCGACGGCGTGGTCAGCTTTTCCGGCGTGCGCTCGGGCTACGGCAACGTGGTCGAGATCGACCACGGCAACGGCTACGTCACCCGCTACGCGCACAACTCGCGCAACACCGTGCAGGTGGGCGACCTGGTGCGCGTGGGCGGCGAGATCGCCAAGGCCGGCAGCACCGGCCGCAGCACCGGCGCGCACGTCCACTTCGAGGTCTGGGAGAACGGGCGGGTGATGAACCCGCGCAAGTTCCTCGGCGAGCAGCACTGACCCGGACCGGTCCCACCCTGTAGGAGCAGCTATAGCTGCGACCCCGGCCTCCACGCCCTCCGGATGATGTGGTCGCAGCTATAGCTGCTCCTACAGGAGGGTCGAAGCGTCGGGTCGCGGTCGCGAAGGGCTTGATAGGCGGTCCCGGGACCCCCACGCTACAATGCCGCGGCCAGCAGGAAAGGGCGCCATGCGCCCTTTTCCCGTTTCCGGGCAAGCCATTGCCCGGGGCCATCCACTCCTCCAACCGGTCACCCAATGCTCAATCGCCTGCTCACCAGCGTCTTCGGCAGCCGCAACGAACGCATCGTCGGTCAGTTCAACAAGGTCGTCGCGAAGATCAACGCGCTCGAGCCGGAGATGCAGGCGCTCTCCGACGCCGAGCTGCAGGGCAAGACCGCCGCGTTCAAGCAGCGCATCGCCAGCGGCGAAGCGCTCGACAAGATCCTGCCGGAAGCCTTCGCCGTCTGCCGCGAGGCCTCGGTCCGCGTGCTGGGCATGCGCCACTACGACGTGCAGCTGGTCGGCGGCATGGTGCTGCACACCGGCAAGATCGCCGAGATGCGCACCGGCGAGGGCAAGACCCTGGTCGCGACGCTGGCGGTGTACCTCAACGCCCTTGAAGGAAAGGGCGTGCACGTGGTCACGGTGAACGACTACCTGGCGCGCCGCGACGCCGCGCAGATGGGCAAGCTCTACAACTGGCTCGGCCTGAGCGTGGGCGTGGTCTACCCGGGCATGCCGCACGGCGACAAGCACGCCGCCTACGGCGCCGACATCACCTACGGCACCAACAACGAATTCGGCTTCGACTACCTGCGCGACAACATGGCGCTGTCGAAGGAGCAGCGCTACCAGCGCGGCCTGCACTACGCGATCATCGACGAGGTCGACTCGATCCTGATCGACGAGGCGCGCACGCCGCTGATCATCTCCGGCCCCGCCGACGAAACGCCCGACCTCTACATCAAGGTCAACCGCATCGTTCCCGAGTTCACCCGCCAGGCCGACGAGCAGTCCGAAGGCGACTACTGGGTGGACGAGAAGGGCAAGCAGGTGCACCTGTCCGAGGCCGGCCAGGAGCTGGCCGAAAACCTGCTGCGCCGCGCCGGCATCCTCGGCGAGGACGACGGCCTGTACGACCCGCACAACATCCACGTCGTGCACCACCTCAACGCCGCGATGCGCGCGCACGCGATCTACCAGCGCGACGTCGACTACATCGTGCGCGACGGCGAAGTGATCATCGTCGACGAGTTCACCGGCCGCACCCTGCAGGGCCGCCGCTGGTCCGACGGCCTGCACCAGGCGGTCGAGGCCAAGGAAGGCGTGCCGGTGCAGCGCGAGAACCAGACGCTGGCCAGCATCACCTTCCAGAACCTGTTCCGCATGTACGGCAAGCTTTCGGGCATGACCGGCACCGCGGACACGGAAGCCTTCGAGTTCAACAGCATCTACAACCTCGAAGTGGTGGTGATCCCGACCCACCGCCCGATGATCCGCGTCGACCATCCCGACGCCGTGTTCCTCAACCGCGCCGGCAAGTACCGCGCGGTGGTCAACGAGTTGAAGGAAGCGCACGCGCGCAACCAGCCGGTGCTGGTCGGCACGACCTCGATCGAAGTGTCCGAGATGCTCGGCCAGCAGCTGACCGAGGCCGGCATCCACCACGAGGTGCTCAACGCCAAGCAGCACGAGCGCGAGGCGACCATCGTCGCCCAGGCCGGCCGTCCGGGCGCGGTCACAATCGCCACCAACATGGCCGGCCGCGGCACCGACATCGTGCTCGGCGGCTCGCTGGAAGCCGAGATTGCGGCGCTCGAGGCCGAGCAGGGCGAGGTCGACGACGCCACCCGCGCGCGCCTGAAGGCCGCCTGGCAGGAGCGCCACGACCTGGTCAAGGCCGCCGGCGGCCTGCACATCGTCGGCACCGAGCGCCACGAGTCGCGCCGCATCGACAACCAGCTGCGCGGCCGCTCCGGCCGCCAGGGCGACCCGGGTTCGAGCCGCTTCTACCTGTCGCTCGAAGACAACCTGATGCGCATCTTCGCCGCCGACTGGGTGCAGAAGGTCATGGCGCGCATGGGCCTGAAGGAAGACGACATCATCGAGTCGCCTCTCGTCAGCAAGCAGATCGCCAACGCCCAGCGCAAGGTCGAGGCCCACAACTTCGACATCCGCAAGAACCTGCTCGACTTCGACGACGTCAACAACGACCAGCGCAAGGTGATCTACGGCCAGCGCAACGAGCTGCTCGAGGCCGATGACATCCGCGACAACATCGCCGGCATCCGCACCGACGTGGTCGGCGACCTGGTCGAGCGCTTCGTGCCGCCGGATTCGGTCGACGACCAGTGGGACATCGCCGGCCTGCAAGCGACGCTCGAGTCCGAGCTGGGCATGCAGGTGGACCTGGCGGGCTGGGTCGCCGCGCAGGCCGAGATCGACGCCGACGGCATCCTCGCGCACGTGCAGCAGGTGGTGGAGGAGAGCGTGGCCGCGAAGGAGGCCTCGATCGGCGCCGAGACCATGCGCATGCTCGAGAAGCACATCATGCTCAGCGTGCTCGACGACAACTGGAAGCAGCACCTCGCGCGCATGGACTACCTGCGCCAGGGCATCCACCTGCGCGGCTATGCCCAGAAGCAGCCGAAGCAGGAATACAAGAAGGAAGCCTTCGAGCTGTTCTCCGAGATGCTCGACAAGGTCAAGCGCGAAGTGGTGACGATGCTCGCCCGCGTGCGCGTGCGCACCGAGGAGGAAGTCGCCGCGCTGGAAGCGCAGGAGCGTGCCCAGGCAGAGGCCCAGGCCCGTCGCATGCAGTTCCAGCACGCCGACAGCGGCGGCTACAGCGCCGACGAGGAAGCCGCCACGCCCGACTACCAGTACGGCGACGCCTCCGGCGACGACGGCATGCCCAAGGTCGGCCGCAACGATCCCTGCCCCTGCGGCAGCGGGAAGAAGTACAAGCATTGCCATGGGCAGCTCGGCTGACCCATCCAGCACCGTTTCTCCTGTAGGAGCAGCTACAGCTGCGACCCACGTTGCCGCGACGACTGGCAGTCGCAGCTATAGCTGCTCCTACAACAGCCGCGTTGGAGGAGCGGCGCGGTGAAGGTCGTCGATGTCGTCGCCGCCGTCATCACCGACGCCCGCGGGCGGATCCTGCTGGCGCGGCGCACCGAAGGCCGGGACCTCGCCGGCCTGTGGGAATTCCCGGGTGGCAAGCGCGAGCCCGGTGAAACCCCCGAAGCCGCCTTGGCGCGCGAGCTGCACGAGGAGCTCGGCATCGACGCCCGCGTGGGCGCGCACCTGATCACCGTGCCGCAGCGCTATCCGGACAAGCGCCTGCGCCTGGACGTGCGCCACGTCACCCGCTGGACCGGCGTCCCCCGCGGCCGCGAAGGCCAGGCCCTGGCCTGGGTACCGCCGCACAAGCTGTCGAGCTACGCCATGCCGCCGGCCGACATCCCCGTGGTGGCCGCGTTGCTTCAGCCCGACCGCTACGCCATCACTCCGGGCCTCGCCGATCTCCCTTCCTGCAGGAGCGGTCACAGCCGCGACCACGCCTGCGGTGAAGCAATCGTGTCTCCAGCCGCGCCTGCAACTGCGGACCCGGACGCCGCCGCGACGGCCTGGCTCGCCGGGCTGGATGCAACGCTGGCTACCGGCATCTCCCGCCTCCAGCTCCGCCTGCCCGGCGCCGCCCCGGGACTGTTCCGCGAACTCGCGATCGCCGCCGCCGCACGCTGCCGCCGCAGCGGCGCGGAGCTGCTGCTCAACGCTGACATGGCCCTGGCCTGCGAACTGGGCGTCGGCGTGCACCTGCGCTCGTCGCAGCTCGCCACGCTCGCCGAACGTCCCGTGCTGGCCGAAGGCGCGCTGCTGGCGGCGTCGTGCCATACGGCCGGGGATCTCGCGCATGCGGCCCGGCTGGGCTGCGATTTCGCCGTGCTGGGCGCTGTGAAGCCGACGGCGACGCATCCCGGCCAACCGGGCATCGGCTGGGAGGCATTTGCAGCGTTGCGGGAGTCGGTGAGCTTGCCCGTGTACGCGATCGGAGGGTTGAAGCCCGACGACAGGGGCGACGCCAGACGCCAGGGCGCGCAGGGCATTGCCGGGATACGCGCATTGTGGAGTGGCTGGGCTGCATAGGGGCCCACGGCCGCGTCGCAGACCGGCGCCCGAATCAGGATTCCCCGACGGCGCGTCCGCTGCTGGGTGCGGCATGCTCGACCTCCACCCGCAATGGAGATTGTCATGGAAGACGCGAATGCAGGTCGCGCACATCGCGTGCACTCCTGCCTGCCAGCCGCACTCGCCTTCACGGCAGTCCTGGCTCTGTTCGCTGGACCCACCGGCGCCGCGACGCCCGACGGCGCGTCCGGAGCCGGCGCGCAGAGCATCTGGATCGGGACCCGGGACTGTGCCCGTGACGCCATGGTCCAGCAGGTTCGCCATCCTGCGGAAGCCGCCATGCTGGCCTCCGGGCGGGTGACCTTGCCGGGGACGGGATACAGCTTCGCGGTGCCCGAGCTGCCCGGAGGCGGGAAACCTGTCGTGACGATCGTCGAGGGCGACCGCTCGCGCGGCTTCACCGATCACTCCATCCTGTTCGCGCGCGACCTCGACGCTCCGCCGATCGCGGCCGTGGTGTTGACCGAATTGCCCGAACGACTGCAGACAGGCCGCCCCATCGACACGCTTGTCAGCATGATGACCCTGCAACTCGATAGCGCACGATCCGTAGCGGGACTGCCCGTCACCTTCGTGCATCTCCCGGAGTACCCGGTCGCGGGGCTGGAGATGCTCGTTTTCGGCCGCGCCGCGTCGCCGTGCTTCCCGATATCCCGCTTCAACGCCCAGCCAGACATCCTGACCACCATGGGCATCAGCCAGTTCGCCGTCGATGACCGCTACCTGCTCGAGGTCTCGCTCATCGTGCCGCTGGCTCCCGGCTCAAGCCAGGTCATGCCCAGGCAGGCGCGCGAGGAGATGAACCGGTTCGTGCAGGCCATGGGGGGGGCGCGCATGCCCGTTGGCACGCCGCCGCCGGATCAGGCAGGGCGGTGATCGCCGTCAGCCGACATCGAACTGCTGGTGCGGGCGGGCGAATCCCGGGCTTGACGGACCTGCCGGAGCCGAATAGCGTCGCCCAAGCCCCATAAGGACATGGATGCATGCGCAGACGACGCGGAACGCGCGCAAGCCTGCTGGTCGCAATGGTCGCGGTCGTGGCCGGCGTGGCGCTGGTGCAGGGATGCAATGCGGTGGATCGCAGGCCCGACCCGACAAGCCCTCCGCCGGGACATGGCCCGTATACGGGCACCGTTGCGGATTGGCCGCTGTGGTTCCCGCGGCATTACTTCGGGACGGACTGCTTTTCCGTCAGGGCATGTCGAATCGACTATGGCGGGCTTCCGCACTTGTACGAGACGCGCCAGCCAACGTTCGAGTCGCTGGGCCGGCCGGTTGAAAAAGTTCTGCGCGCCAGTACAGGTCCGATACGCAACTTCCCGCCACCTGCCGAAGTGACCTGGACAACGCTGGATGGCGTAGAGCTTTCGGCCATTGTCGACATCGCGGAGATTTTCGCGGACCGTCTGGTGCGGCACCCAGTTCCGCGCGATGACATCATGCGGAACGCCCACATTCCGTTTCCAGGAATCATCCTGGTCGTGGATGGCCGGACCATCCATGTCTACATGAGCACATGGATCCCGCTGAAGGAATCCCGTAAGCCCGGGAATCCCGTGGGCGACTTGCATACCGGGCTGGTGCACGTCCACTCGCGAACGTACTGACCGCGACCGTCTGCAATCAAGGAGGATTGCATGGCTGACTACAGGCTGACCCCCGATGGCGTCCAGGCACGTCAACTGACGGATGAAGAGCAGAGTCTGCTGCTTCAAGCCAAGGCGCGGATGCATCAACTACGCGTGCCCCGTCTGCTGGAACGGCCGAATGACCGGCTTTTCGTGGCCGCGCTCGATGGTACGGGCAACAGCGTATACAGGGACTTTCATGGCAACCACACCGTTGTCGCGCAACTCAAACAGAAGCTGGAACAGCTGAGGCATCCGGCGATCGCCATTGGCTACGTGGAGGGCGTCGGCACACAGGGCGGACTCCTGACCGCAGCGCATGACGCGGCCTCCGCCGCCACGTTCGAGGCTCGCGTGGAAGAGGCCTACCTGAGGTTCTGCGAGCAGGCGGCCGCCTGGATCCAGGAGGATCCCGGCGTCCGCATCCACATCGCCGGCGTCGGCTTCAGTCGCGGCGCGGAAGCGGCCGCTGCGCTGCTGCGTCTGGTCCACGATCGTGGTATCCGCGATCCCGTCGGCGCCGACGTCCGCTTCGATGACGACAATGTCCTGACCCGCATCCGCTGGGCCGACCGCCCGCTGCTCGTTCCGCCGGGCCAGACGGCGCAAGTCGCGCTGCTGCTGGACCCGGTGGCGACCGGTTTGAGCGACATCGATCGACGCCTGCCGCCGTCCAACGTGAGTACCGTGCAGTTCACCAGCTTGCAGGAGTCCAGGGATCATTTCACTGCGACCTTGCACGTGCCGTTCGGCATCTCGTCGCGCGGACGGGTGGCGAACTTCCTGATCGGTGGCGCGCACGCCGACATCGGCGGTGGCTATCTGATCGACGGCACCAGCCGCGAAGTGCTGAACATGGGCATCGACATGTTCAACGCCATGCTCGACGAGCCACGACTCCAGAAGGTGCCGGTGGCCACGGACCCGCGCATGTACGTGGCCCACAGCTCCGACCAGCACCTCGGTGGCGCTTGGCCTACGGTCTTTCACGCCCACTTTGGGCGTCGGATCATGCATACGGAGATCTCGCCCGAGTGCCGGATCACCGCGCCGGCCCCGTGCCTGCGAGAGCCTGTCGACCAGCACCTGGCAGACAGGCTGCAGTGGCACCACGTGAGGGTGACGCGGGCTCCGGGTGGCACCGATGCGAAGCTCGAGATGGCGGCGGCCGCGATCTCAGACATGCACGCGCGCGACGCCGGTCTGATCGACGCGGTGGTCGCGCACAGCTGGATGCCCGGTCGTGCGGAGGCGCTGGTGGCAAGGGAGCATGTACGGCTGCTGTTCGATCGGTTGGGCGATGCGGCCAAGCAGGGTGATGTTCCCGGCATGTGGGAGGTGGCCCGGACCTACGTGGACCTGGTGCCCGGTGGACATGTCTTCCGGTCCGCTCATGGCCTGGCCCGCGCCTGGTCGGACTCGCGCGAGCATGTGCGGGCGTCCGCAAACCCCGAACACATCGCCGGATTCACTGAGCCGGGGCACGCGCTGGTGCCCCCCAGCCTCCAGCCCGACGTGGCTCCCTCCCCGCATCGATGAATACAACGCCGCCGGAGGGGACCGACCCGCGCGAGTTCGCCCTGCAGCTGGCTGCAGTAGCTGCGCGTCTGGACGAACGCAGCGCACAAGCCGTGGAACAGGTGGAAGCGGCAAGTGCAGCCTTGGCGAGGCAAGGCGCGACCGCCGCGCAAGCGCTGGCAGTGGAACGCACCCAAGTGGTGGCCGCCGGGCACCAGGCACACGTGGCCCGTGTCCGGTGGGTCTGGCTCGCATCGGCCGCCCTGCTGCTCGGGTCGCTGGTGGCGATCACCGGCGCGGGTCTGGCACTGGATTCGGCCAGGCGCGAACTCGATGCCATCCATCGGGAGAGGGCGCTCCTGCAAACCATCAACGGGGCCGACCTCAGCGTGTGCGGCGAGCGACTGTGCGCGCGCATCGAAGGCAGCGCGGCAGGGGATTACAGGCCGGTCGCGGCAAGACTTCCACCGGTGCCGGGTCCATGAGCCTGCTTCTCGCCTGGCTCAACCTTCGGGTCATGTTGATGTACTGCCTGGTCGGTCCACTCGTGGCCCTGTTACCGCTGCTGATGGCGTTCCCCCCGATGGGAGACACCCGCAGCCCGTCACTTTTAGAGATCGTCCTGCTGGCCTATGGGCTGTTGTTGCCTCCGTTCGCGCTCATCGGTGCGTTGGTGTCGGTGCTGTGGCGGATTCCAGTGGTGGGGCGAAGCCGCGTCCTCCGGATCCTCGGAGCCGCACTCGCAGGAGCCGTCGTGGCGCATCCCTTCGGCCACAGCGTCAGCGTCATCTTCGACGGTCTTCCTATCCTCGAGGTCATCGCTGCAGCGGTGTCCGGTGCATGCGCGGCCATAGGCATGGCCTGGACCGCGGCATGGAATTTCAAGGTTGACCGGGTTTCGCGCCCGATGTGAGCAGGTAGCGTCGGTGCAGCGACGCCACCTCGGCATCCAGCGCCTCGAGCGGCACATCATTGACGATCACATCATCCGCCACTGCCAACCGTTCTCCGCGCGTGGCCTGGGCGCGGATCATCCGCCAGGCCAGCGCCTCGTCGATGCCGTCGCGCCTGAGCAGGCGTTCCAGCTGCACCTCCACCGGCACGTCCACCACCAGCACCCGGTCCACCCAGGGCGCGTAGGCCTCGGCGCCGGCTTCGGCGAACAGCGGAATTGCGGCGATCGCGTAGGGTCCCGGCGCGGCCTCGCAGGCGGCGCGCAGCGCGGCGCGCACGCGGGGGTGGATGATGGCTTCGAGGCGACGGCGCGCGGCCTCGTCGGCAAACACCCGCCGCCGCATCGCGGCGCGGTCCATGGTGCCGTCCGGGCCGAGCGCTCCGGGGCCAAAGGCCTGCACCACCTCGGCCAGGCCCGGCGTACCGGGCGCCACGACCTCGCGCGCGGCGATGTCAGCATCGGCCACGTGCAGCCCGAGGGCGCGGAAGCGGCGTTCGACCTCGGACTTGCCCGAGGCGATGCCGCCGGTCAGGGCAACGGTGTAGTGGGCCATGCGGGAAAGTCTGGCTGGAAATGCCCGGGGCCGCCAGCGCGCTTCACCCGCAACGCCCGACCCGGCGGGGCCTGTCCCGCGCGCGGAACAGACGTCGGTGATTCGGGCCGCTGATCCCAAGCCTGCCAGTACAGCCCTGGCACGGCGCGATGTTCAGGCCGGACCTTGGGCGCGCCCCAGGCAGATGCTGGCCGCAGGGCCCCGGGTCAGAACCCCGCGATCCCCCGATACCACCCGATCAGGTCACCGCCCCACATGAAGACGATCCACCCGGCGATCGCCAGGTAGGGGCCGAACGGAATCGGCGTGGCCTTGTCGCGCCCCTTGGCGAACAGCCAGGCGCTTCCGATCACCGCGCCCACCAGCGACGAGATCAGGATGATCGGCAGCACGCCCGCCAGGCCGCACCAGGCGCCCAGCGCGGCCAGCAGCTTGAAGTCGCCGTGGCCCATGCCTTCCTTGCCGGTGAGCTGCTTGAACACCCACCACACGCTCCACAGACTGACGTAGCCGGCGATCGCGCCCAGCAGCGCGGCCTTGGGCCCGATGTAGAGGTTCTCCACCGCCGCGATCAATCCCAGCCACATCAGCGGCAGGGTGAGCGAATCCGGCAGCAGTTGCGTGCGGAAGTCGATGCCCGACAGCGCGATCAGGAAGCAGGTCAGCAGTCCCGCGCCGAAGCCCTGCCAGCCGAAGCCGAAGCGCCACACACAGGCCAGCAGCAGCAGCATCGTCAGCAGCTCGACCGCAGGGTACTGGATCGAGATCGGCGCCTTGCAGTTGCGGCACTTGCCGCGCAGCGCCAGCCAGCTGAACACCGGGATGTTCTCGTACCAGCTCAGCTGGTGGCCGCAGTGCGGGCAGTGCGAGCGCTCCACCACGATGCCGGGCGGTGGCGGGTCGTAAATCTCCGGCTCGCCGAGCATCTCGCGGCTGTCGCGCTTCCACTGCCACTCCATGCGCCGCGGCAGGCGCAGGATGACGACGTTGAGGAAGCTGCCGACGAGCAGGCCGAGGCCTGCGACCAGCGGGTAGCCGATCTCGGGGTTCTGGTCGAGGAAGGCCACTGCTGAGTCAGACCACCGCGGCCAGCTTGAAGATCGGGAGATACATGCCGATGACCATGCTGCCGACCACGCCGCCGATGAAGATCATGATCATCGGTTCCAGCAGGCTGGACAGCGCGTCCACGGCGTTGTTGACCTCTTCCTCGTAGAACTCGGCCACCTTGAACAGCATGGTGTCGAGCGCACCGGCCTCCTCGCCGATGGCCGCCATTTGCACGACCATGTGCGGGAACAGGTTGACCTGCTTCATGGCCATGTTGAGCTGGTAGCCGACGGCCACGTCGTCCTTGATGTTGTGCACCGCTTTCTCATACACGGTGTTTCCGGTCGCGCCGGCCACGATGTCCAGTGCTTCCACCAGTGGCACACCGGCCTTGAAAGTCGTTGCCAAGGTACGGGCAAAACGGGCGATGGACGAGTTGTGCATCACTTGGCCGATGATCGGCACTTTCAGGATCATGCGGTCGCAGAAGTGCTGGAAAGCCGGGGACCGCTTGAAGAAGAAAATCGCGGCAAAGATAGTGCCGCCCACAATCAGCAATACCAGCCACCACCAGGCCACCATGAAGTCGGATGCAGCCACGATCATCTTGGTGAACGCAGGCAGGTCCGCGCCGAAGCCCTGGAACACCGCTTCGAACTGCGGCACCACGAAGACCAGCAGGATCGCGCTCACGATCAGGGCGACCGCCACGACCGTGGCCGGGTAGAACAGCGCCTTTTTGATCTTGCCCTTCAGGGATTCGATGTTTTCCTTGTAGGTGGCGATCGTCTCGAGCACCGTCTCGAGCACACCTGCGCCTTCACCGGCCTTGACCAGGTTGCGGTACAGCTCGTCGAACTGCACCGGGTGCTTGCTCATGGCCTCGTAGATCGAAGAGCCGCCCTCGATGTCCAAGCGCAGCGAGTCGACCATGGCCTTCATGCGGGGGTTTTTGTTGCCGTTGGCGATGATTTCCAGCGCCTGCACGATCGGCACGCCCGACTTGATCATCGTCGCCAGTTGGCGGCTGAACACCGCGATCTCCTTGGCGGAGATCGTCTTGCCCGCGGCGCCGAACAATGGTTTGGGCTTGGGCTTGACCACCTGCGGCGTGATGCCCTGGCGGCGAAGCTCGGCGCGCAGCAGGTTGGCGTTCTTCGCCTGCTGCTCGCCCTTCATCTTCTTGCCGCGCTTGTCAGTGCCCTGCCAGACGAAGGGCGTCAGGTCCACGCCCTGCCGCGTGGGCGCAGCAGGCTTCTTCGCGGCGGATCGCGCGGCGCTACCGGTAACTGACATCTTGGGACTCCCCTAAAGGTCCGGAACCCCGGCCGGACCGCAAGCATGCATCCTAAACCCTTGCGGCTGAAAGTGAAATTTCCGTATGTGACGGGCTGCCGGGTTCGGACATCCTGCCCTCAGTCAACGGTGACGCGGTTGATTTCGGCCAGGCTGGTGAGGCCATTCCTGACCTTGAGCAGGGCGGACTGCCGAAGGTCTCTGACCCCCGCCCGCTGCGCAACTTCCGCGATCTGCAGCGCGTTGCCGCCTTGCAGGATGATCTCCTGGATCTCCTCGGCCATGGGCATGACCTGGTAGATGCCCACCCGGCCCTTGTAGCCCCCGGTGCACTCATCGCAGCCCACGGCCTCGTAGACGGTGAAGCCCGCGTGGATTTCATCGGCCGTGAAGCCCTCGGCCAGCAGGGCGTTGTCCGGCAGTTCCGCCGGCTTCTTGCACTTGGGGCAGAGCCGCCGGCAAAGGCGCTGGGCGATCACCAGCGTCACGGAGCTGGTGATGTTGTAGGGCGCAATGCCCATGTTCATCAGGCGCGCGATGGTCTGCGGGGCGTCGTTGGTGTGCAGGGTGGAGAGCACCATGTGGCCGGTCTGGGCGGCCTTGATGGCGATCTCGGCGGTTTCCAGGTCGCGGATCTCGCCGACCATGATGATGTCCGGGTCCTGGCGCAGGAAGCTGCGAAGCGCCGCGGCAAAGGTCATGCCGCGCTTCACGTTCTGCTGGACCTGGTTCACGCCGGGCAGGCGGATTTCCACCGGGTCCTCGGCGGTGGAGATGTTGCGGGTCTCGTCGTTCAGGATGCCCAGCGCCGTGTACAGGCTGACCGTCTTGCCCGAGCCGGTGGGGCCGGTCACCAGCACCATGCCGTAGGGCTTGTGGATGGCTTCCAGGAACAGTTCCTGTTGTTCGGGTTCATAGCCCAGCTTGTCGATGCCCAGCTTGGCGGCGCTGCCGTCCAGGATACGCAGCACCACCTTTTCGCCGAACAGGGTCGGCAAGGTGCTGACGCGGAAGTCGATCTGCTTGGTCCTGGACAGATTGAGCTTGATGCGGCCGTCCTGCGGCACGCGCTTTTCGGCGATGTCCAGCTGGGCCATGACCTTCAGGCGGGCGGTGATGCGCTGGTTGAGCTTGACCGGCATCCTGGCGGTCTGTTTCAGGATGCCGTCGATGCGCAGGCGGACGCGGTAGTCGTTCTCGTAGGGCTCGAAGTGGATGTCCGAGGCGCCCTTCTTGATGGCGTCGATCAGGACCTTGTTCACGAACTTGACCACCGGGGTGTCGTCACCCTTGGCGTCCACGCCGGAGTCCCCGCCCTCGTCCTCGCCGCCGGTGATGTCGAGGGAATCCAGGCCGTCGCTGTCGCCCAGGTCGTCGCCGAAGGTGTCGCCGGCGTCCTGCCAGAGCTCCATGCAGCGGCGGAGCTTGTCTTCGTCCACCAGGATCGGCTCCACCACCAGGTTGGTGTGGAACTTGACCTCGTCCAGGGCGTGGGTGTTGGTCGGGTCAGGAGTACCCACGAACAGGCGCCCGCCGCGCTTGAACAGGGGCAGGATGGGGTGCTTGGCCAGCAGCTCTTCACTCACCAGCTTGATTGCGCTCTGGGTACCGTCCATCACGGTGGGATCGAACACCGGCATGCCGAACTCGATGGAGTGGGCGGCACCGATCTGGGCCGGCGTGGCCAGCTTGTGCTCGCGCAGGTACTGGGTGATGGGCTTGCGCTCTCCGGAGGCCTTGTCCAGTGCTTCGCGGGCCGTGACGTCGTCCAGGACACCGTCCAGGACCAGGCGGCGTGCGATGCCGGTGATGCCGATCAGATTGGCCGATGCGACTGCGTTCATTGGTGATCCCCTTCGCGACGGGCAGACTTTAGCGCAAGCGTCCGCTGTGCCACAGCCCGACGGGCGTCACGCTCCTGCCGATGACCCTGCCGCGGGACGGGGAATCCCGCTACCCTTGCCGCAAAGGGGAGATCATGCACGTTTCAGTCATCCTGCCTGCCAAGAATGAGGCCGAAGGCCTGCGTCGGACCCTGCCTGCGCTTCGGACACTGCTGCCTGACGCCGAGGTGATTGTGGTGGATGATGGGTCTACCGACGACACCGCCGATATAGCCGCCAGCCTTGGTGCGCGCGTGCTTTCTTCACCCTACTCGATGGGCAACGGCGCCGCCATCAAGCGCGGCGCGCGCGCGGCGATCGGCGAGGTTCTGGTGTTCATGGATGCGGACGGCCAGCACGACCCTGCGAGCATCGGCAGCCTGCTGGAGAAGGCGGGCGAGGGCTACGACATGGTGGTCGGCGCCCGCGACTGGGCGGGGCAGGCGGGCGTCCACCGCGGGGCGGCCAATGCCTTCTACAACTGGCTGGCCAGCCGGATGACGGGATTCGAGGTCAAGGACCTCACCTCGGGCTTCCGGGTGGTGCGGGCGGAGAAGTTCCGGGAATTCCTGCACCTGCTGCCGAACGGGTTCAGCTATCCGACCACGAGCACGATGGCGTTTTTCAGGAGTGCCTATCCGGTAGCCTACGTGCCAATCCCGGTAGCAAAGCGACTGGGGAGGAGTCATATCCGACTGGTGAGGGACGGGATCCGGTTCCTGCTGATCATCTTCAAGGTTGCGACGCTGTATTCGCCGTTGAAGTTGTTCGTGCCGGTGTCTGGCGCGTTCTTTGCGACGGGATTGGGCTATTACCTGTTTACCTATTTCACGCAGGGCAGGTTTACCAACATGAGCCTGCTGCTGTTCAGTGCCGCGGTCATCATCTTCCTGGTCGGCTTGGTGTCCGAGCAGATCACGGCCCTGACGTACCGGCGGGATGACTGAGCATCTGCCCGTCGGGGGAGCGGATGCCCGTCCGGTCCTGCTCGTGCTCGCCTCGACGTATCCACGCTGGCCTGGCGATCCCGAACCCGGATTCGTTCATGAGCTGGCGAAGCGCCTTCTTCCACGCTTCCGCGTCCATGTCCTTGGCCCGCACGCACGGGGATCTGCCACCAGGGAAGTGATGGACGGCGTCGAAGTGCACCGCTACCGCTATGCCCCCGTCCGTTTGGAAACCCTGGTCAACGGCGGTGGCATCGTTACCAACCTCAAGCTGCACCCGTGGAAACTGTTGCTGGTCCCGGGCTTCGTGCTGGCACAGTTTTGGGCCGGCTGGCGGCTGTGCAGGCGCTTGAGGGTGGACGTGCTGCATGCGCACTGGCTGGTTCCACAGGGGTTGATGGCGGCCTGCCTGGGATGGCTGCCGGGGCGGACGGTCCCGTTTGTCGTCACCTCCCATGGCGCTGACCTGTACGCGCTCAGGGGGCGTTTGTTCAACAGCATCCGGAGGTTCGTCCTCAGGCGTGCGTCCGCGGCCTCCGTGGTCAGCAGCGCCATGTGCGACCTGCTTGAGTCGACGGGAATGCCGGTCGAGAAGGTCCATGTCCTGCCCATGGGAGTGGATGTGGAGGGGCGATTCACTCCGGATCCGGCAATAGAGCGGTCCAGGAACGGCATCCTTTTCGTCGGCCGACTCGTGGAGAAGAAGGGCGTCCGGCACCTGCTTTCGGCAATGCCACGCCTGCTCGATGCTATTCCTGATGCCTACCTGACCATTGCAGGCTTTGGTCCCGATGAAGAGGCACTGCGCGAGCAGGTCCGCCAGTTGGGGCTTGAGTCGGTAGTGCGTTTCACGGGAGCACTGCCGCAATCAGAGCTTCCCGACCATTACCGAAGCGCGGCGGTTTTCGTTGCTCCATTCGTCCGGGCTGGATCCGGTGACCAGGAAGGTTTGCCCGTTGCCCTCATGGAGGCGGTGTCCTGCGGCTGCCCCGTGGTGGCAGGCGACATACCGGGAATCGGTGACCTGTTGGGACGCGATCGCGCAGACGTCTGCGTCGATGCGCGGGATGAAGCAGCCTTGGCATCCAGGATCATCGAGGTGCTTGCCGATCCGGTTTTGGCCCAGGAGCGGGCCTGTCGTATCCGCACCGCCGCCGCTCGGCACGTGGACTGGGCACGCATCGCGGACGGCTATGCGACGCTGCTCGTCGACAGTTTTCACGGGAGATAACAACGGATGGCAAAGCAGCCCAAGCTGGTGCTTCGTGAAAGCTGTGTGGCCGATATGAGCGCAGGTTGGTCCGCAGGCAGCTTCCTGGAAACGGGAGCAGGAACGGGTGGCATGACGCGTCTGTGGCTGGAACGCGGTTTTCATGGCGTTTGCCATGATCTCGGCGCGGACAGTCGACAGATGATGCGCGACAACCTTGCGGTCCACGGGGAGGCCATCCGGGTTGTGGATGACCTCTCGCTGCTGCCGGAAGCCTCGTTCGACTACCTCCTGTCCTTCGAGGTGCTGGAGCACATCGAAGACGATGTCGCCGCGCTGACGGAGTGGGCGGCGTATCTCCGGCCCGGTGGCCGCCTGATGGTGTCGGTGCCGGCCCACCAGCGAAAGTACGGCAAGTCGGACGAACTGGTCGGACATGTCCGGCGCTACGAGAAGCGGCAGCTGTGCGACCTCCTCGAATCGGCCGGGTTCGTTGATATCCATATCGTCAACTACGGATACCCAATCACCGAGCTCACCAGGCGGTTCTCCAACTACCTGGTTCGCCACGAGACGGGGCATCAAGGCATGAGCCCCCAGCAGCGCAGCATCCGCAGCGCGCAGGGCAAGCCCCCCACGATCAGGCGCTGGCTGAAGGTGTTCAGTGGAAACCTGGTCTTGCCCTTCAAGGTCGTGCAGCGGTTTTTCTATCGCCTCGACCTTGGGGATGGCTACGTGGCGACGGCCAAGTGCCGCTGAGCGGCCAGGCGACGCAGCGACGGTTCGATCGAGCCCACCAGTGCCGCCCAGTCCGGCACGGCGATGTCGGCGGTGGTTGGCCGTGCAAGCTGTCGCAGTACCGCATCGGCCAGCCCGCTCGGGTCGTCGGCAGTAAACAATGCCGTGGGACAGTCACGGAAAAGGTCCGACATGGCTCCCACGTCGGCAGCAGCCACGGGCAGGCCGCAAGCCAGCATTTCATAGGCTTTCTGCGGAAAGCAGTAGCGGCCGAAGGCGGTGTCGAGCACGGAGATCACGCCGACGTCCAGTGCGCTGAACAGGGTGGCGACGTCGTTGTGCGCCATCTCGCCCAGGTAGTGCACGCGCTCGTCGCGAGGTGGCGGAAGTTCGCCCCGATACGGGCCGGCCAGGACCAGGTGGACATCCGGCCTGCCGGACCGGATGCGCTCCCATGCTGCATATAGAGCCGCGATGCCTTTGTCGCGGTAAAGGCCGCCGGCGGTACCGATCAGCGGCATATCAAGCGGAAGCCCGAGCTTGCGGCGCGCGCCTATCGCGTCTTGTCGATGGAACACCGCCTTGTCCACGCTGCTGGGCATGGTGACCACACATTCACCAGGCAGCCCATACCCGTTGACGACAAGCTGCCGCAGCGGCTCACTGGTGGTCGTCACCAAGGCCGCGCCTCGGGTTCCCCAGCGCAGCATCGGGACGAAGCAGGGAATGCGCGCTTGTCCAAATCCTTCGAAGTTGTCGTAGAGATCGACGACATAGGGCACTTCAAGACGATCCGACAGGAGTCGGCCCAGTGCCACGTGCGGAATGTCGGATGCCGCGACCAGCATGTCTGGCCGGAAGGCTCGAAGCCTGCGAAGCAGCGAGGCGGGATAGCGCAGCAGGCCGGGTAGACCAAGCCGGCCGAGGGGGCGTGATTCCCAGTGGAGAGTGCCTGGGCTCCCGTCGTGTATCCATTCACCTGGAGCGCCGCGCCCGTAATCGAGGCAATAGCCACGGACCTCATGTCCCAGGCGGGCAAGCTGGCGCGGGATCTCGTAAAGTCGCGCATAGCGATCAAGGATCACGTCCTTGCCCATGTAGCGGCGCTTGCACAGGAAAGCGATTCGCATCAGCGCTCCAGAAGCCGCTTCGCGGCAGTCAATGCCGCGCCCACCACCTGGTCCATATTGTAGTAGCGGTACTGCGCCAGTCGTCCCACGAACGTTACATCGGGCTCGCTCAGGGCCAGTGCCTCGTAGCGCTTGTAGAGAGCCTCGTTCGCATCGCTTGGAATCGGATAGTAGGGATCACCTTCCGCCCGGGGGTACTCCCGAACGATGGATGTGCCGGGATGTTCCTGCCCCGTGAGGTGCTTGAACTCCGTGATCCTCGTGTAGGCGTGGTCGTTCGGATAGTTCACCGTGCCGACCTGCTGGAAGCGGGCGACCTCGGGCAGATGTTCGTGTTCGAACCTCAAGGATCGATAAGGAAGATGCCCGAAGCGGTGGTCGTAAAATGCATCGACGGGTCCCGTGTACACCACGTGCCGGCAACGATGGCTGTTCCTGATGTCTAGGAAGTCGACTCCGGTCTCCACGCTGATGTTCGGATGGTCGAGCATGTTCTCGAACATGCGGGCATAGCCATGCGAGGGCATTGCCTGGAACGTGTCGGTGAAGTAGCGGTCGTCGCTGTTGGTGCGGGTGGGAATGCGGGCAGCAACTCCGGCCTTGAGCGCGGATGGTTCCAGGCCCCACTGCTTGCGCGTGTAGTTGAGGAAGAACTTCTCGTAGAGGTCGCGTCCAACCGAGTTCAGTACTACGTCCTCGCTGGTCCTTATCTGGTCGCGAGGCTCCCGCACCTGCTCGAAAAAAGACTGCGCGCCGGCCTCGTCCAGATCCAGCCCGTACAGCTGGTTGAGGGTGTCGCGATTGATGGGAAAGGGATAGCTCTTTCCATCGACCACTCCGAGCACCCGGTGTTCGTATGGCCGCCAGCCGGTGAAGCGTGACAGCCATTGGAAAATTCTCTCCCCATTCGTGTGGAAAATGTGGGGACCATAGCGGTGCACGAGTACGCCATGGGCATCATATTCGTCGTACGCATTGCCGGCGATGTGGGTGCGCTTGTCGACTAGACGTATCTGTCGGCCGGCATCGGCAAGAGCGCGAGCCACCGAGGCGCCGGCAAAGCCGGCTCCGACGACCAAGCAATCATTCACGGGCGAATTCCCCATTTCTGATGTCTTTTTCCTTTCAGTCCAAGCAGGCCGTCAAAGCATCCGGCAACGAATGCATGGGCCTGAGCGAATCTCCTGGGCTCCTTCAACATCGCTGCAAGAAAGCGAACCAGAGATCCTGGAAGAGTATGGGTGAACAGCTTCGTGCCGTAGTGGGTGCGCGAAATCAACAGGCGGTTTCTGGTGTCGTAGTAGCGCTTCCAGGGAGGAAGCGCTAGGCAGGTCAAAGTCCTGCCGGGTAGTTGGATCTTGTACGGCCTCGACTTTGGATGCTCGATGCGGCTTTTCCCCGCGATCACAATTTCCGCACCAGCCTTCTGTGCGCGAACACAATACTCCACATCGTCAGCTGCGATGAAATAGCCCGCGTCTGGAAGGCCGATTCGCTCCACCAGTTGGCTATGTATCAGGAAGCCCAGGAACGGAAGCGATTGCACCTTCGCGCAGTCCGGTACGTCGCTCGCGAACTCGACCTCGCGTTTCGGGAGGGGGGTGATGAGTGTGGTCAACCAGGATGTGCTCGCGCCACTCGAGGCGAGTGAGCCGTAGATATGTTCTGGGTCTTCCGCTACGCGCATCAATTGCTCTAGCGCGTCTATATGCGGCTCGGCATCATCGTCCATCATCCAAGTCCAACCTGACCCGCCCTCGATGGCCCTCTCAAGACCTATAGAGAACCCTCCTGCTCCACCGGTGTTCTCAGAAAGAGCGATCACTTCGAATCGGGGATGGGACGTCCAGCCGTCACTTTCGAGAAATTCACGCGTCCCGTCGTCGGATGCATTGTCTACAACCAGAATTCGTTCAGGTAGCCGGCTCTGGCGTGTCAGTGCCTCCAGACAACGCTGAAGAAGTTCCCTGCGGTTGTAGGTTACAACCAGGGCGGTGACGTGGGTCATGGTGATCCGGAAGATTATTAATGGTTCTGGTGTCGGGGGAGGAATCTATGTAAGCCGGGTCGGGCGCTCGATCCCATAATCCACGTACTCTACTTTTCTCACGTTGTTCCCCAATCTGGTATCGAGATTGACTAGGAACAGGTGCTTGGGGCAGCGGAGCATGGCAGGAGGTGGGGTGAGGTAATCGGCTCCATAAAAAACCTGCAGAACGTTGTCAGGCCGCCTAGGGGCGAGGAACTGTAGCCCCTCGAAATCCATGCGTTGCAGAGGAAAGATATCCGTCGCCTTGAACACTCGCGTCCAGTGCACGTCAAACCCGTATCCGACGAGCGGCGATGATCCTCTGAAAACACGATTCAGCCTCGTTCGCCGGAGTATCGACCGATACATTTTTATCGGCGTTCCGGCGCCGGCCAGAGGGTGCAGAACTTCCAGGCATCTGTTCGCAAACTTATACGTCCAAGGCAGGGATGAATCCTTGGCGTCGTTGATCTTTGATAGATTGCGATAGAGCCATTTCAGTGCCATGTCGATTCTGAAGCCCATCGGCCGGGCGTGGAAGGCATCGATGGGAAGGATGTCTACGAACAGCCCTTTCCCCTGGTCAGCCATGCTTTCAGGGTGGGCTTCAGTGATCTTGCTATGGACGTCCCTGATCTTGCAGGGCACGGCATAGCATGCATGTCCGTCGATCTGATCCGAGTCTTCGAGCTGGAGATGGCTTGGAAGGACAGTTGGCGCGATTCTAAGAAACCGCTCGTAGTCGGGCCGTGGCATAGCGATGTCGATATCGTCGTCCCACGGTATGAAGCCGCGATGACGAACGGCACCAAGCAGTGTTCCTCCATCGAGCCAGTACCTGATTCCATTTTCAAGACAAATGCGGTCAATAATCCTAAGTATGCCGAGTTGGACGAGTTGGACCGCGCGCAGGGTGCTTTGTGCGGTATGGTCCAAGTCGGGAATCGACGGGCTGGCTGGACTTTGCTGCATGACTAGAGCTGGTTTCCGGCATCGAGGTGCTTGGCAAATTTTTCTGCCATCTCCAAGTCGCGCGGTGTATCGATCTCTCTCAGCTCAAGCAGGCTGGCGCATAGTGGCGTGAGTTTCTCGAGTTCCTCATAGACATAACCTGATCCGTGGTCGAGCAGCCGGGAGTCACCAGAAACAACGTTTGCCCACTCATAAAGCCTGTCCGCCTCTCGCGTAAAGCCGCTAATGAAAGTCGTTTCCTCAGCACCAGGGGGGGCGGACAGGTCGACATTCACGGCATTCTCGCTGCGGCTTAGTGCAATGGCGGCGACGGTGTCGTGTTCGGCGGCCATGCGTGCGAAGTCGCCCAGCGAGGACGGATCTATGATCAGGTCGCCATCCAAGAATATGGTTTTTCCGCTCAATCCTCTGGCGCCCGAGGCCATGCTCTGAACTGTATTGGTACTGCGGAAATCAGGGTTCCTGACGATCACCACGTTTCTGTGAAGGTTCGAACACAGGTTGATGACCAGATCTTCCCTGTAACCGACAACCACATGGATCCGCCTGACGTGCGGCGTCAGACTGTCGATCATCCTGCTCAACAGCGTCCTGCCGCCGATCTCAAGCATGCACTTTGGTAGGCCATGTCCCAAACGGGAGCCGAGGCCGGCTGCTGCGATTACAGCGTTCTCAACAGGCTGCACAAGGTTCCTCCGTCGTGCACAACAAAGTCGGATGCGGCGATCGCGGCGGCAGCGGGGCTGTGTACGCCGCCGTAGGCAATGGAGATATCAGCGCGCTCGAACATCGGAACGTCGTTGGCGCCGTCACCAATCGCGATGATGCGTTCAAATCCCTGTTTGCGCAGGACTGTGACCGCGGCCGCCTTGTTCAAGACGCTCGTTAGGGTGATCTTTCCGTTGGATCTGTAAGCGGTGGACAGGAAGTATTCGCAATTCAGTGGCGCTAGCGCCTTCCGCAGCCAGATGTCTAGGTTGCCGCTTATCACGAAGCAATTGTCTGGGTTGCTGCCGATGAAGGAAGCTATTCGCTCATCGACAGGGATTTCCTGGACGATGTCCTCGACTTTCGATGTCTCGACCTGTGAAAGCAGGGCAACGCGTAACCGCATCGAGTCCTCGAACGGAATCAGACCGTCCATGGTCAACTTCGTGAGTAAGGCAATCTCCCCGGACAACCCCAGTTCTGCGGCGATGCTGGGAAGAAGTTCCGTCGTTGTCAACGTGCCGTCATAATCAAAGCAGTACGCCGTACTCACGACCGCTCCAATACGAAGAAGTGCTGCTTGGTGTCCGTCCTGTTGTTCAGGGCAGGGTCGTCGTACATAGGGGCATCGTGTATCAGCTTGAATCCGGCCGGAGCCATATGTAGGGAAAGGAGTGACATCAGATCTTCCTTGCTCCTGTATATCGCATTGTAGTCGGCCTCCAGTTCCTCGGAGTAGTGATCTTTGATGGTCAGGCGCTGCTTCAGGGCGATAGGTTCGCGGAAGATCGCTCGTGCGTTGTGGCCGGCTGCGTCGGCGATGCAGCGGCCGGAACTCACTATCTCTTCGTCGTTGAGATAAATATAGATGCCGCAGCAGAGAATCAGGTCGAACGGCGCCTGTGAACCTAGGGAACTGAGCGAAAAATCGTCAGCCGATGCAACCGAGAATTGCACATTGGTTCGGTGCGCGTGGGACCGTCTTGCGTAATCTATCAGTCCCGGGCTGAAGTCGAGGCCATGGTAATAGCTGCAGCGCTCGCTCAGGATGGATGTCCAGCGCCCAACCCCGCATCCGACATCCAGCACTCGGTCGCCGGGTCTGGTATCCAGCACCGGTAGAAGGGCTTCCTTCTCCGCGCGGTCGCGTGCCTCCGCCAAGGTTGGATGCTTGTCCTGGTACAGGACTGCTTTGATCGCTCCGAGTTCCTGGGCTCTCGCTGCCCGCTGCTCGAAGAACTTAAGCGTGTTATCCCTATGAATCCGGGGCTTTGCGTCGCTCTGGTCGCGTGTAATGTGCTTTGTCATGTCTGCTGATGAGTCAAGAGCGAAGTGTGGACAGGTCCGAAAGTTCTATGATTTCCTGACAGCTGCGCAAGGAGCTTTCCTTGTGCGCGATGATGACGACGGTTTTCCTGCCGGACAGCTGCTCGATGGCGCTGTTGAAAGCTGCTTCAGTCTCGGGATCCAAGGCGCTGGTGGCTTCATCCATGAACAATACTGGCGGATCTCTGTAGAGCGCGCGAGCGATTCCGAGTCGCTGCCTCTGTCCACCTGACAGACGGACTCCCCGTTCGCCGATCCTAGTGTCGTATCCATCCGGCAGATCTTTCGTGATGAAGTCATGGATTTGGGCGATGCGTGCAGCGCGTAGTACGGAAGTAACGTCGATTTCCTCCGGCTTGACGCCAAAAGCGATGTTTTGAGCGATGCTCGCGTCGGTCAGGTAGACGTGTTGTGGGACATATCCGATGGAGCGCTGCCATGCGCGTAGATTGTTGCGGGTTATTTGGATTCCATCGACCGTAAGCGTGCCGGCTTGAGGTTCGAGCAGACCCAGCAGGATATCCATGAGCGTGCTTTTCCCCGAGCCGCTGCGGCCGGAGATGCCGAGGCTGGTATTGATCGGGATCTGCAGATCGAGATCCTTGAGAACCGGTCTGGAGCGGGCTGACGGGTAGGTGTAATGGATGCCGTGCAGCCTTATTTCTTTCGCCAGGGTAATTGCATTTTCGGTCGCGTCGGCGTGCCGTGTTATCGGGAGACTCAAATCGTGATGGATCGCGTGCAGGGACGCGGAAGAGAAGCGGAGGCGGGCGAATCCCCTGTACATGATCTGCACTGCAGGTAGCAGGCGATAGGCGGAAAAACCATACAGGCCGAGTGCGGGAAGCACCTGGGCGATGTCGTTCGACCGGATAAGCAGATACAGCGCGATTCCGATAAGGCCGGAATAGCCGACGGCCTCTACCAGATAGAGAGGGGAGTGGCTCAGCGTCTCAGCGGTGGCGAAGTGTCGTGAGAAGTTGCGGGAGTGCGCGGAGAAGTCCTGAAGGCACGCTGCTTCGGACTGAGTGACCTTCACCTCCTTGATGCCGCTCAACGCCTCGTTACAAGCCTGATAGCGTTGGGCATTTGCGGCTTGGCGCTCGCCGCCGATGCGTGCCAAACGCTTTCGTACGAACAGATAGATCGTTCCGTAAAGAACGGTCACGGTGGCAACGATATGGACGGCAACGAGAGGGTCGTATGCGAACACCAGCAGCACCATCGCCAGCACGATCGCACCCTGGGCGATCAGCTGCGACAGCGGCTGGAGCAGTTCGAATGTGACCTGGTCGACCTCGGACAGCACGTTCTTCGACAGCGTTGAGGAATTGTTTCCGAGGAAAAATTCGTAGGGCTGGTGGAGGTATGCACCGAGAAGCCGGCTGCTCAGCGAGTGGCGCTGGAGATGGATGAAGCGGTTCAGCAGGTGGATGGTCACCGTTTTGAAGATCGAGGACAGCACGACCACGACCATGGACGCCAGGCCGAGCATGACGATGAAAGTCTGGATATCGTTGGCCCCCGTCCAGGCATGCACTTGCCGGAGCAACGGGTGCTCGTCCACGACCTCGGGTCGGCCGAGCACGGAGAGGAAAGGCATGATCGAGACCACGCCGAGGGTCTCGACAAGGGCCATCAGGACTACGAGGGCGAGCATCAGCAGGGCCTTGCGCTGCTCGGGCGGCGTGAACAGGCCCCATGTCTTCCTCAGTGTTTCATTCATTTCCTTTCCACCTGCGGGAAGTCCATGCAATCAGCCGCACGGTGGCGGAAGACAGCAGTGACAAGCCACCCATTGCCAGCAGCAGTTGTTCCGGTCTGTAGGGAATGGAGTAGCGCGGCTCGGCCTGGAGAATGGTGTGGACAAGGGTGACGTAGACCACGAAGGTTGCGACCATGACCGGCGCGAAGGGGATGCTGGACTTCGGAAGCCATCCGCGTGAGCACGCCAACGCGGCAAGCCCGGCCAATGCGAACAGCAACGGATTCCCCAGTCTGAGCATCGTCGCGGTAGCCCTGAAGACGGGCTGGTTGTCGTACGGACTGGCGCGGGGGGGGAGGAAGTGGAAGCCTCCCGAACCGAGGCGAATGTCCCAGTCCCACAGCAGAAATGGCTTCTCAAGAAGGTACCAGCTCGCGTATCGCAGGGGGGCGTGGGCCACGCGTGAATGGATCGCGGCGAGGCCTTCCCGCGGAGATTGCGTGACCAGGATGATTTCCTCGTCGATCGCCTCGATGACCTTTTGCGCGGACTCATGCTGGCGGCGGGCACGCCAGGCGGCGTGGTACAGCGGCCAGGAGCCCTGGACGAAGTTCATTTGTGCCCGGTGCGCGTTCGAGCGGCTGCCTTCGACCTGTGCGGGGCTCACCGTGGACCATGCCGCCATCACGGCTACAAGCCCCGCTGCAAGCGTGAGAGGTATCTTCGGGTGTCTTCGCAGCAGGCCCAGGGCCACCAGGGCAACGGGGAACAGGACTACCAGCGTGTTCACAAGTGAGGCGTAACCGAACGCGAGTCCTGCCGCGAGGGCGAGCCAGGGTGACTGCCTGCGCCAGGCGACGGCGGTCAGCCAGAGCGCCAGCACCACGGAGAATCCCAGCATGGTCTCGCTCAGCAGCGTGGAGGCGAATACCACATGGTGCGGCCAGACTGCCAGGAGCGCACCGGCTGCGACTGCGAAGCCCGGCTTCAGCCATTCCCGGCCCAGGATCATGGTCAGCAGCACCGTTGCGCTGCTGAAGAGCACCTGCAGTGCCTGCGCACCGGGCAGCCACGCAGGCCCGAAGCCGGCAAGCTTCATCGGCAGCAGCAGGAACAATGGATAGCCCGGCGGCCTGAAGCCATCCGGCGTTGGTGCCGCTGCGCTTGGCGCGGAGGAGGAGTACACCCCGTACTCGCCGAGATTCCTTGCGTAGTTGACGTAGTCGTTGATATCACCCGCGATCTGGATGGGTGTATCCGCACCAATGAGGTAGATGCCGCGCATCGCCAGCGCGACGAGCGTGACCAGTGCCGCCGCAGCCGGAAACCAGCGGAGGGACCCACGGCTGTTCTGATCGGGATCGGCGGTCATGGGTCAATGCTCCCGGTTGCAGTGGAGCCAGGACCATCTTGCAGGGAGGGTGGTCCTGCCTCTCCTCCGGTCTGGCTGGCGGAGCTGTCTTCGCGCAATTGTTCCAGCAGTTCGTCCCAGTGCCTCGTCCAGGACGATTCCGCCATTCTGTCCCGCATCCGGAGGGCCGGGCTCGAGGCCCGTGCCACGGGGGCCCCGGCATCCAGGTAGCGCTCGAGGTGCCCCAGTGCCACCGCCGGACTGCAATGTGTTGCCAGCAAGGCCGTCTGGTTCTGGACAGCTTCGGGGCGGGGCTGCGCACGCAGCCGAACGGAGAAGAACATTTCCGCCTCATGGCATTGATGGCGACGCAGCGCCTGCAGGCCCAGCAGGTCCGCGATGCGTGCCTGTTCCTCGGCAGATGCCGGGCGCTCGGGAATAGCGCGCTGGAGTAGCTCGGTCACGGCGGTATCCGGAAGGCCTGTGCATGGATGCCGGGAGCCTGGCGCCAGTACGCTCCCGAGCCATTGGTTGACGATGTCCAGTCTGATGCCTTCGGCCCCGATGGCGTGGCCGGCTTTCTCAAGGTCGGAGCGTGCAACCATTTCTCTCTGGCACCTCAGGTTCAGGAGATTGAGGGCGAACTGGGCTTCTCCAGGATGGCGGGCCAGGTTGTCGACCAGGCGCCGTTCGGCGGTGGCCACGTGGCCGTGCGAGAGCTCTTGTTGCGCAGCGTAGGTCTGTGCCCTTGCGGATTCCGGATTGCGGGTGGCCCAGTCCCGGGCGAGCGCGAGGGGGTCGCTCCAAAGGGTGGCCTGGGCGAAGGTGAGCATCAACAGCAGTAACGTGGCCGCGGTTCCGCCGGCGATTCGGAAGGTTCGATAACGTCCGGGCGCGCACAGCCACCACGCAACAGGCCAGAAAATGAGGGTCGCCGGGAGATAATTGCGATGCTCGAAATAGAGTTCGAGCATAAGCGGTCCGCTTTCCAGAGCGTGCCCCGCGAGGAAGAACAGCAGGGCGCAGGCCAGTATGGGCCTGGATCGACGCAGTCCCCAACCGGTCAATGCCATCGCAAGGACCAGAAAAAGCGCGGGAAGGGTGCTCCACGGCGAGAACAGCCCTGAAGAGGCGACGAAGCTGTCCGCGAACACGCCCGTGTTGCCCAGGCCAGGGACGAACAGTTGGTGCAGGTAATCGACCAGCGCCCGTGGCTGACTCAGCAGGCGTTGGCCAAGGTCGAAGCTGCGCCGGGCATTGCCTCCGGACGCCTCCCAACCCAGCGCGGCCAGCGCGGCGAAGATGGCCATCGACGGGGCAGTTGCCAGCAGGAACCGGGACCTGCGTGCAGGGCCGTCTTCGGCCCGGGAGGGACGTAGTACGGTTACTTGCAGGACGAGCAACAGCAGCGGAAGCAGGAAGCCATTGGCCTTGCTCAAGCCTGCGAGCAGTCCGAGAAACGGCATTGCGGCGATGGCCCACGTCCAGCCGGCCCGGGGGCGTCCTTCGTCGAAGGCGTCGCGGCTGGCGATCCAGGCGCGAATGCCCGCCAGCACGAAGAATGCCGCCAGCATCGCCTGCCGCTGGATGATGTACAGGACGGTGGATGCCCACAGCGGATGCAGCAGCCACAGTGCCGCGGCCATGAGTGCGGCTGCGCGAACCCGGGTGGCGTCCGCGGACAGGCGTCGCCCGAGGGCGGACAGGATGCCGTAGAGCATCAGGCCATTGACGGCGTGCAGCAGGATGCCGGTGCGCTTGAAGGAGAAGGGATCGGCAGGCCAGTCCCTGGCATCGATCAGGAAGGACAGCATCGATACCGGGCGGCCGGTCGGATCCGCGATGCCCGAAGCGAGGTAATACAGGAAAGTCTGCAGGTCGCGCACGCCGCCGTAGCGGCCCAGCGCGGGCAGGTTGGCGAAGTCATCGAACAGGAAGTCGCCGCTGGTCCCCGGCCAGTATACGAGCACTGCGGCCGACGCGAGGATCAGCCCACCGAGCCACCAGACCAGCGGACGCGCGGACAGCGGCAGTCGTGCGCGGACGCGTGGGTTTGCCATGGACGGAAAGGCTTGGCGGGTAGCGGGGCCCGCATAGCCGACAGTTTAGCGGCAGACGGAAGGCAAGTACTTCGACTCCAGCCCGGAACAGCGCCAATGGAAGGCTCCACCTTCGTCCACCATCGTCATGACCAGCGACTGGCCTGCAATCTTTGCACTTGCCTCGTTGCCAAACAGGACGTCGATCTGGCCATTCCCATTCCCGATGGTGACGGACTCCACGTAATCGCCGACGATCGACGCTGCCGTGGAGATGCCGGCCTGAGTGTTGTCGACGGGGTAGCTGGCCCTGTCGGCGTGGTAGACCACGATCGCCATGCGCGCGTCGGTGGACAGCGAAAAGCCCTCGCTTACCTGCGAGCGGGCGACGTAGTCCTGGTAGGCCGGCAAGGCGATTGCAGCCAGGATGGCGATGATCGCCACCACGATCATCAGTTCGATCAGCGTAAAGCCTTGGGCGCGTTTCATATGGCCCCCCCCTGTAGCTGCCATTCTTCGTCTGTATCCGACGCGTTGCGTCAGGCCGTTGCGCTTGCTGGCGCATACCGGAACTGAAAGGCGGGACCCGGCGGTCGTGACGTCGACGCATGCCGCGTCGATACCCCATATCGCGCCCCCTGCTCCATCAATGACTGTGCAAGAAGCTTGCCAACCCCCTTGTCGGGGATCTCAATCCGGGGGTGTGAGCGCAGTGCCGTGTACGGACTCGCCTGCAAGAATGCGATGGGACAGCTGGCGCCTGCCGTTCCTGTCCTTGGGGGGCGACAGCTCCACTGCCAGTGCGGCCTCTGCCTTGGCCTCGGCGGCCGAGCCCCGAGCCATCAGGGCCTCTGCCATGAGCATGTGGGCAAAAGGCTCTTGAGGCTCGATGTCCATCGCGGCGCGGAGTGCATTCATCGCAGACTCCGGGTTGCCGAGGCGAAGTTCCAGGTGGCCGACCGCCCTGAAATAGAAATAGCGGTGGCCGCTATCCTGGAAGAGGGTCGGGGAGGTCCTGATTCGCTCCAGTGTGCCCTCGATCATGTCGGTGTCACCATCGCGCACGGCGATCATGAAGCCGTTGACGTAGCAGTTGTCGCAGGCCGTTCCGTCGTCGAGTGCCTGCCTGACCAGCTTCCGCGCGTTGTCGTCGTCACCGACGAATATGTAGGCGCTGATGAGGTTCCCGAGCGCGTGCGGACTCCCGGGGTTGCCCCGAACGGTCCATTCCCAAAGAGCCACGTTGTTCGACCATAGCGGGATGGTGGTGCGGATGTTGGGGATTGCCCAGGCCAGCCACGCGAGTGCGAGGACTGGCAGCAGCTTCGAAAGCAGGGGCATTCCGGCGAGTACGTGGCGGAACTCATGGATGATCAAGGGCAGGAGGGTGCATGCGAGCGCAATCGCTCCGATGGCGTAGCGTTCGTGGTAGATACTGCCGTCGAACTGGATCGGAATGATTCCAAGCACGGGAAGGAGGTAGGCCGTCGCGGCGAGCACGAGTACCCCGAGCGCCGGGAAACGCCTGGACAGCGCCAGGAAGCCCAGACCCAGAATACCCAGGGCTCCAAGGATGCGCAGGCCCATCAGCCAAGCGCTGGTGCCGAATTGCACGGATCCGATCGGATGCAGCGGATTCAGGTCGGTCGGGATGCCGATCACGACCGACCAGTACTTGAGATAGACATAGGCGATGGCATCCAGCCGGGCTTGGTCGGGGGTCAGCATCCAGGGCTCGAGGCCAGCGATCGTTGCGCCCATCATGGTGCGGCGCAGCCCCAGATAGAGGAGCCCTGCGAGCAAAAGTGCCGTGTACACGGGCCAGTTGCGACGCAGCAGTGCAAAGATCCGGGTGGCAGGAGCAAGGTTGCGATCGCTGCGCTGCAGCCAATCAAAGAGGAAGACGATTGCGGGAAAGCTGGCCGCGGATTCCTTGGCACCTGCGCTGAGCAGGAAGCAACCGGCCACGGCCAACGCGCGCAGCCAGGGATTGTCGATGCGACGGGAGCACAGCAGGCCTGCGAGTGCCGCCATGACCTGGACCTGGTCGAACTGGCAGCCGATCCAGGTGACGGATTCGACCAGCATGGGGTGCAGGCCGTACAGCAGCCCGCTGAGCGGCGGGAGGAGCTTGCGCCACTTCCATTCCGGGGGCGTGAGCGACTTGGCGAGCACTGCCACAAGGGTGACGTTGGCCAGATGCATCCCCAGGGTGACCATGTGCATCGGCTCGGGTGCACCGCCAAACAGCCGGGCCTGGAGCACGAACAGGGCCACGACGAGCGGCCTGAAATAATGTGTCCACTCGTTGAAGCCGGTGAAAATGTAGTGCTTCCAGGCATCGCCGTGGTACAGCCACCCGCGCTGCTGGAACGTCAGCAGGTCGTCCCAGACGTAGCCGGCCTTGGTAACGGGCCAGTAGACCAGTAGCACCAGGGCCGTCGCGGCCACAACTGCCGATGCGAATACGAGCTTGTCGTCCGCTGCCACGCTTGGGGTCCTGCGGCGTGCCGGAAGCAAGGCGGGGCTCTGGTCAAGCGGGTACGTCACGGAGACTGATCGTCAAAGTGGGCAGATGAAGCCGGATAGCGGGCTTCGAGCGCGGACAGGGCGCTCGAGGTCCTGCCGCTTGTCGGGTTCCGGCGTATCGACTCCAGAAGGTTCCGTCCTTCGGCGATCGCGTCGGGCTCACCGGAGGCCAGCAGGAACTCTGCCAGGCCAAGCAGTGCGGATGTGCCGCTCCCACTCAAGGCGACCGCTTCGCGCTGCATGCGGATGGCGAGCTCGCGGTCGCCCAGGATGTTCCAGGCAACGTTGGCATACAACGTGTGCAGCCTTGCGTTGCGCGGGTTCGCGGCGATGACCTGGAGCAGGGTGGCGAGCAGCTCGTCGTCCTGCAGCTGGCAGGTACCGGAAACCCGGCACTGGATGACGGCGTACAGGGACCCGATGCCTTCCGGTCCCAATTGGCGCTGCAGCAGAAGTCGACGAAACTGATCCCAGGTGCCTGCGGGTGGGGGGGTGCCCTGTTGGCCGCTGAGCACGATGATCGCCTGCGGAATCAGCGGTGATGCCGAGGGCAAGTGGCTTGCGCGCTGCAGTGTGCCCATGCCGAGTGACCATGCCGGCGAGGAAGGGTCACCGTGTGCGGCTTCCACCATCTGGGTGGCGAACCCATACGCGGCCCGAGCGGAGCCGGGAGCCCGGTTTTCAAGCGTCAGCGCGAGCTTGGCTGGATTGCCCCAGGTTGCACCCTGTATTGCACCCAAGGCCGAAATCGCCAGGGTCACGGTTGCCGCAAGAGTGAGACGGGCGTCTCCATGCAGGCGTTTCGTGGCCGTGGCGAGGAGGCTGGCAATGACGAGCAGCGGACCCAGCAGTGCCAGGTAGTTTCGGTGTTCGAAGGCAAGCTCCAAGGGGATCGGGCTGCTGGTGATGGCGTGGCAGGCGAAAAACCACGCCGTGCCGAACGTTACCAATGGCCAGCGCCGTCGCAGTGCCCAGGCTCCGAGCACGGCTGCAAGGATCGCCGCGATGGACAGGATCGTCCGGGCGTCATGCCAAGGGGTCAGTGAAACCGGGAAGTCGTCGTAATAGAACCGGAAGGTGTCGGACGCCGGCCAGAAGATCAGGGCCAGGTAGTGGCACAGGACCGGAAACTGGGTGCTTGTTCGCCCTGCCGCGTCGAACGCGCGTGGCGCATACGCGGCAGCGCTGGTGAGCGGCAGGACCATGATGATGAACGCCGCCAGCGCAGCGAGGCCGCCTGTCGCGAAAGCCCCAATGAGCAGGCGGTCGGGCATGCCGCTCCGGTTTCGGAAGCCGAAGCATATCCATTCGACCAGCACGGCCAGGGCGGGGGCTATGGCTGCGCTTTCCTTGAAGCCAAGCCCGATTGCCCACGTGGCCGCGGTCAGCACGAGGAATGGCCAGGCTCTGTCGCCTGCCAGTTGCCGCCGACGGAAGGTGACGTAGGACAGCAGGGAGAGAAGGACTCCGGTGGCTGCGCCGATCTCCATGCGCTGCACCGTGTAGGCGACCGTGGACGCCTGGACGGGGTGGGCTGCCCATGCAAATGCGATCAGCCAGGCTGCCGGCGCCAGTGACAGCGGCGTGCTGGATGGCAAGGGACGGGCTGCAAGAACGCGGTGAACGAGCAGGGCGACAAGTACACCGTTGATGGCGTGCAGCGCCAGCGACGTCGCCTTGAGCCACCAGGGGTCAAGGCCGGTTGTCGCGTGGTTGATGGCGAAGCTGAGCATCGACAGCGGCCGTCCACCATCGCTGGTCAGTCCGCTGTTCATGGCGTCAAGCAGTGCCCGGGGTGACAGGGAATCCGCTTTCCAGCCGCTGGCCCGGACCAGGTTCGGGAAGTCGTCAAAAATAAATCCACCCGGGAGCGCCATGTGCCATACCAGCCAGATGGCTGGAATCAGCAGCAGGGGAGCAACGCGGCGGAGTGTTGGGTCGCGGGTGGACATTGGATGGCTCTAAAAAAGCAAGGGCCGCATTGCGGCCCTTGCATATACAACAGTAGTGCTGTGCGATCAGTCGCGGCAGACGCTCGGCAGGTACTTGGTCTCGATGGTGCTCTCGGTGCAGGTCCAGGAGATCGAGCCGCCCTGGTCGATCGGGCTCAGGACGAGGTTGTCGCCGCTGACCTTGGCGCTGGCGCTGTTGCCCATCGTGGCGCTGATCACGCCGCCGCTCACGGCGACCCCGGTGACGTAGTCACCGGTGATGCTGCCCGCGACGGCAAGGCCGGCGGTGGTGTTATCGATGCCCGTGAAGGCACCCGTGTTGGCGTACTCCTCAGCCACAGCGGTCTTGGCGCCCGATGCCAGCGAGTTGGCCTCCGAAACCTGCGAGCGGGCCACATAGTCCTGGTAAGCCGGCAGCGCAATCGCGGCCAGGATGGCGATGATCGCAACCACGATCATCAGTTCGATCAGGGTAAAACCAGACTGCTTCTTCATTTGGGTAACTCCCCTAGGGTTGATTTGAACTTCACGTGCGGCGGTGCCGGCTTGGGTTCCGGAACCGCTGATGCCGTGCGATGCCGCACGTGCAGGGAAGTGTATGCAGAACCCGTGCCAAGTGTGGGTTCTCGACCGCGGATGAACGGATATGCAACCGGATTCACGATCCGGAGTGTCACTGGCGGGAAATTGCAGACGCGATGCGTCACTTTTTGTGGCCTGAAGTGACGCGAAAGGGCACAAGGCGACGCGATTTTGTGACCAATTTCACGGAATCTTGAATCCGGTCGTCATGGCTTGCGCGAAACCCGAGAGCTCGCCGCGCCCGTCCCGACCCGCCAGCGTCAGCGTCAGCGGCCCCTTGATCCGCTGCTCCGGGATCAGTCGATCCCGAGCTTCTTCAGCTTGTACCGCAGCGCCCTGAACGTGATCCCCAGCGCCGCCGCCGCCTTGGTCTTGTTGTACTTGCTCTCCTGCAGCGCCTGCTGGATCGCGGCGCGCTCGATCTCCTCGATGTACGAGGGCAGGGCGCTGGAGGCGGTTTCGCGCGGGTTGAGGCTGGCCGGGTTGGCGGCGGCGCCGGGCGTCGCGCCCGGCATCGGCACGGCGCGCGCGGGGCTGCTGATGACGCTGCCGCCCGGAAGCCGCAGGTCGGCGGCGGTGATGGTGTCGCCGTCGGCCATGGCCATCGCGCGCTCGAGGATGTTTTCCAGCTCGCGCACGTTGCCCGGGAAGGCGTAGCCCTCCAGCGCGGCCAGGGCGTCGGCGCCCAGCTTGGGGGCGCCGCGATGCATCGCCTGCCCCAGCCGGGCGAAGATCGCCTCGGACAGGATCGGCAGGTCGCCGTCGCGGTCGCGCAGGGCGGGCACGTGCAGTTCGATCACGTTGATGCGGTAGTACAGGTCGTGGCGGAAGCTGCCGCCGTTGACCAGGGCGCCCAGGTCCTTGTGGGTCGCGGACAGGATGCGCACGTCCACGTCGATCTCGTTCTGCGCGCCCACCGGGCGCACCTTCTTCTCCTGGATGGCGCGCAGCAGCTTGACCTGCATCGCCAGCGGCAGCTCGGCCACTTCGTCCAGGAACAGGGTGCCGCCGTCGGCGCTCTGGAACAGGCCGGGCTTGTCGGCATGCGCGCCGGTGAAGCTGCCCTTCTTGTGGCCGAAGAATTCGCTCTCCATCAGCTCGGTCGGGATGGCGCCGCAGTTGACCGGGATGAAGGGGCCGTTGGCGCGCGAGCCCTGGGCGTGGATGGTGCGGGCCACCAGTTCCTTGCCGGTGCCGGACTCGCCGCTGATGTGCACGGGCGCCTGGCTGCGGGACACCTTGGCGATGGTGTCGCGCAGGGCGACCATCGCCGGCGAGCCGCCGAGCAGGCGGCCGGCATCGTCGGGGCGGGCCTGGCGGTGGGTGTTGAGCTCCAGCGCCTGGCGCACCAGGCCGCGCAGCACGTTGATGTCCACGGGCTTGGAGACGAAGTCGAAGGCGCCGGCCTTCAGGGCTTCCACGGCGGCTTCGACGTTGCCGTAGGCGGTGATCATCGCCACGGGGGTGTCGGGGAAGCGGGTGGTGATGTCGCTGACCAGCTCGAGGCCGGAGCCGTCGGGCAGGCGCATGTCGGTCAGGCAGAGGTCGTATCGGTTCTGCGCGAGCATCTGCCGGGCGGTGCCCAGGCTGGCGGCGGTGTCGGTGCGCAGGCCCATGCGGCCGAGGGTCAGGACCAGGAGCTCGCGGATGTCGTGCTCGTCGTCGACGATGAGGGCGCTGCGGGCTTCGGTCATGGTTGAAAAGGCTGGCTTCCGGTCCGGGTGACCAATTTTGGCACTTTTCACGAGACTGTGACGAGTGTCAAAGGCTTGGGCTCAGCCCAGCATCACCGATCCCCCGCGCAGGGTGATCCGGAAGCAGGCGCCGCCGCCGGGCACGGAGACATACTCCAGCCGCCCGTCGTTGGCGCGACAGAGCTCGTGGGCGATGTACAGCCCCAGGCCGGTGCCCTGCTCGGAGGTGGTGAAGAAGGGCCGGAACAGCTGGTGGCTCACGGCATCGGGGATGCCGGGGCCGCGGTCGGTGATGTCGATCACCGGGCGGCCGTCCAGCAGGTCGACATGGATGGTGATCCGCGCCGGCTCGCCGGGCTGGTGGCCGTGGCGCACGGCGTTGTTGGCCAGCGAGGTCAGGATCTGCTGCAGGTGGCGCGGGTCGACCATGGCCGGCACTTCCGGCAGCTGGCCGCCCTGGCGGATGCTGGCGTTCTCCTCCGGGCAGGTCTGGCGGTAGTCGGCGATGAAGGCCCGCACCAGGCCGACCAGGTCGACCTGTTCGGGCTGGGCGCGCTCGCGCCGGGCCAGGCCCAGCACGCTCTCGACGATGGCGTTGGTGCGCATGCACTGCTGGTGGACGATCTGCAGCAGGCGGCGGTCGCTGTCGCCGATGTCGCGCGATTCCTCCAGCAGCTGGGTGGCGTAGCTGATCGCGGCCAGCGGGTTGCGGATCTCGTGGGCGAGGCTGGCGGAGAAGCGGCCCATCGCGGCCAGGGTCAGGGATTCGGCGCGGCGCGAGACCAGGGCGGTGTCGTCGAGGAAGATCAGGGTGGTGTCGTCGGTCGCCAGCAGGCGGGTGAAGCGCGGCAGCACCTCGTTGCCGTCGTCGCCGATGGTCAGCGGGGTGTCGTCGGCCTGGCCGCTGCGGCGCCATTCGGCCACGCGCATGGCCAGCGCCGGGGAGATCTGCGGCAGGGTGCGCGGGGCGGCCTCGGGGTCGGGGCCGGATTCGCCCAGCAGGATCCGCGCGGCCTCGTTGGCCATGCGGATGCGGCCGGCGCCGTCGACCATCAGCACGCCCACGCGCATGCGGCGGATGATCAGCTCGTTGACCTCGGCCAGGTTGGCGGCCTCGGCGCCGCGCCGGTGCGCGAGGTCGCGGCTTTCGCGCATGTCGCGGCCCAGCAGGTTGGTCAGCGTGGCCATGGCCAGGTAGCTGACCGAGAACATCAGCACCTCGGCCAGCGGGCGCTCGCGCAGCGTGTTGCCATCAGCCAGCACCATGACGTACTGGACCACCAGCGCGCCCGAGGCCAGCGCGGCCGCGGCCAGGCCCAGGTGCAGCGGCAGCAGCAGGGCGGCGGCGCCGACGTTGAACAGCAGCATCATCGCGATGCCGGGCCCGGCGAAGGGCAGGGCATGGGTGGCCAGGGTGGCCACGGTGATGTCGATGAGGACGCCCACCACGACGTGCGAGGCCAGCGGCACCGACCTGCGCCCCGACAGCAGCAGCAGCACCGCGGCGGCGACCAGGTAGGTGGCGGCCACGGCGGTGGCCAGGGCCTGGTCGCGGGCCTCGCCGCCGAAGGCGCCCTTCAGCGGGCCGAACACCGCCAGCGCGAGCATCGCCGCCTCGAGCGTCCGGTACAGGGCCAGCAGGTACAGCTCGCGCCGCATGGCGCGATCGGGGGCATCTGGGGGCACGGGCGGGCTCCGGGGGCGTCGGGGCACTATAATGGCTGGCGCTGTGTCCCACTTTCCCACGACGGACCCCACATGAACTTCCACGAGTACCAGGCGAAGCAGCTCTTCGCCGATTACGGCATCGCAGTTCCCGCCGGGCGCGTTGCCCGCACCCCCGAAGAGGCGGTCGACGCCGCCAAGGCCATCGGCGGCGACTTCTGGGTGGTCAAGGCCCAGATCCACGCTGGCGGCCGCGGCAAGGCCGGCGGCGTCAAGCTGTGCCGCAGCCTCGACGAGGTACGCGAGCACGCCAAGGGCATGCTCGGCCAGAAGATGGCCACCTACCAGACCGCCGGCATCGAGCTGCCGATCGACTCGGTGCTGGTGACCCAGGCCACGGACATCGACAAGGAGCTGTACCTGTCGGTGCTGGTCGACCGCTCCACGCAGTCGATCACCTTCATCGCCTCCAGCGAAGGCGGCATGGACATCGAGCAGGTCGCGGCCGAGACGCCCGAGAAGATCCAGTCGCTCAACGTCAACTTCATCCAGGGCCTGCAGCCCTACCAGTGCCGCGACATCGGCTTCGCGCTGGGCCTGACCGGCAAGCAGGTCAACCAGCTGACGAAGATCATGATGGGCCTGTACAAGCTGTTCAACGAGAAGGACCTGGCGCTGGTCGAACTGAACCCGCTGGCGATCCTCACCGACGGCAACCTGGCCGTGCTCGACGGCAAGGTCGACTCCGACGACAACGCCGCGTTCCGCCACCCGGAGCTGGTCGCGATGCGCGACATCCGCCAGGAGGACGAGACCGAGGTCAAGGCCAGCCAGCACGACCTGAACTACGTGACCATGGACGGCAACATCGGCTGCATGGTCAACGGCGCGGGCCTGGCGATGGCGACGATGGACGTAATCCAGCTGGAGGGCGGCTCGCCGGCCAACTTCCTCGACGTCGGCGGCGGCGCCACCAAGGAGCGCGTGACCGAGGCGTTCAAGCTGATCCTGTCGTCGGACGACGTGAAGGCGATCTTCGTCAACATCTTCGGCGGCATCGTGCGCTGCGACATGATCGCCGAGGGCATCATCGCCGCGGTCAAGGAAGTCGACGTCAAGGTGCCGGTGATCGTGCGCCTCGAGGGCACGAATGTGGACGCGGGCAAGGAGATGCTGAAGAACTCCGGCCTGGCCATCACCCCCGCCGACAACATCAACGACGGTGCCCGCAAGGCCGTCGAAGCGGCCAAGGCCGCCTGAGCCGAACCCACACACACCCTTCTTCTTCCTGTAGGAGCAGCTATAGCTGCGACCCACAGCCCCGTCCGAAGCCCAGGCAGGTCGCAGCTATAGCTGCTCCTACAGGACCGAAGGACGGGAAAGAGACCATCGAGGAAACACATGAGCGTTCTCGTCAACAAGAACACCAAGGTGATCGTGCAGGGCTTCACCGGCCAGCAGGGCACCTTCCACGCCGAGCAGATGCTGGACTACGGCACCAAGGTCGTCGGCGGCGTCACGCCGGGCAAGGGCGGCACCGAGCACCTCGGCCTGCCGGTCTTCAACACCGTGGCCGATGCCGTCAGCGGGACCGGCGCCAACGCGTCGGTGATCTACGTGCCGCCGCCGTTCGCGGCCGACGCGATCCTGGAAGCGGCCGAGGCCGGCATCCAGGTCATCGTATGCATCACCGAGGGCATCCCGGTGCTCGACATGCTGCGCGTCAAGAAGACCCTGGTGCACACCTATCCGGAGACCGTGCTGGTGGGCCCGAACTGCCCCGGCATCATCACCCCGGGCGAGTGCAAGATCGGCATCATGCCGGGCCACATCCACAAGCCGGGCAAGGTCGCGATCGTGTCGCGCTCGGGCACGCTGACCTATGAAGCAGTCAAGCAGACCACCGACGCCGGCCTCGGCCAGTCGACGGTGATCGGCATCGGCGGCGACCCGATCAACGGCCTGAACTTCATCGACTGCCTGAAGCTGTTCCAGGACGACGAGCAGACCGAGGGCATCATCATGGTCGGCGAGATCGGCGGTTCGGCCGAGGAAGAAGCGGCCGAGTTCATCGCCGAGTACGTGACCAAGCCGGTGGTGGGCTTCATCGCCGGTGCGTCGGCCCCGAAGGGCAAGCGCATGGGCCACGCCGGCGCGATCGCCTCGGGCGGCTCGGGCACGGCCGAGGGCAAGTTCGCCGCGATGGAGAAGGCCGGTGTCACCACCGTCCGTTCGCCGGGCGACCTGGGTGCCGCGATCGCGAAGCGCCTGAACGGCTGACGCCCCGGCGCCCCTCTTGTAGGAGCAGCTATAGCTGCGACCTGCAAATCCGGTCGCAGCTGTAGCTGCTCCTACAAAAAAAGCGGAACAAGAAGGCTGCCCTTGGGCGGCCTTCCTTTTGGCCGCTGTTTGACAGGGGCAACGGCAATGCGCATGATCAATGCGCATCGAATGGGAGGCATTGCCATGCGTATCCGCGACGAGTACGCCGGCTACGGCAAGCGCGCCACCAACCTCAGCATCAACGAGGGCCTGCTGGAGGCCGCGCGCGCGCTCGACATCAACCTGTCCGCCACGCTGGAAAAGGCGCTGTGCGCCGAAGTCCGTGCCTGCAGGCGCAAGAAGTGGCTGGAGGAAAATCGCGAGGCCATCGCCGCGTACAACGAGCGCATCGCGCGCGACGGCCTGGCCGGTGACCACGTGCGTGCATTCAAGGCAGCGCTCAAGCCATGAGCCAGTTTTGCGTCCACGCAAACGCCGACCCGACCTCGCGGCGCGCCATCCCCTGCTGGCTCAACGTCCAGAGCGACCTCATCGACATCGCCGAATCCCGCGTGGTCGTGCCCCTGATCCTGCCCGAGCGCGCGGGGACGCCGCTCGCCGGCCTGATGCCGGTCCTGACCGTCGCCGGAAAGGCGCTGGTGATGGACACTGCCCAGATCACGAACGTGCCGATGCAGATGCTCGGCAGGCAGCTGGCGGACCTGTCCGCCGACCGCTCGGCGATCATGGGCGCACTGGACTTCCTGACGCATGGAATCTGACATGACCGACACCCTCCGCATCGCCCTGGCCCAGTTCGACTTTCCCGTGGGCGACGTGGCCGGCAACGCGCAGCGCATCGCCGCGATGATCGGCGAGGCGCGCGACGAGTACGGCGCCGACATCGTGGTGTTCCCCGAACTGGCGATCAGCGGCTATCCGCCCGAGGACCTGCTGATGCGGCCGCAGTTCCTGGCCGACTGCGAGCAGGCGCTGCGCACCATCGCCGACGCCGCCACCGGCATCGTCGCCATCGTCGGCTGGCCGGAATCGGCCGGAAGCGTGCTGTACAACTCGGCCAGCGTGCTGCGCGACGGGCGCATCGAGCGCACCTACCGCAAGCGCGAGCTGCCCAACTACAACGTCTTCGACGAGCGCCGCTACTTCCACGTCGATCCCGACGGCGGCAGCTGCGTGTTCGAGGTCAAGGGCGTGCCGGTGGGACTGCTGGTCTGCGAGGACCTGTGGTTCGCCGAGCCCATCGCCGACACCGTGAAGCAGGGCGCGCAGCTGGTGCTGGTGCCCAACGCCTCGCCCTTCGAGCGCGGCAAGCACGCCCAGCGCGACGCCATGATCGCCGCGCACACGCGCGACACCGGCGCGGCGCTGGCCTATCTCAACGTGGTCGGCGGGCAGGACGCGCTGGTGTTCGACGGCTCGTCTGTGGTCGCCGACGGCGACGGCACGGTGCATCCGGCCGCGGCCGCGTTCACCGACCAGTGGCTGGTGGTCGACTACGACGCGGCCAGCCGTGCGTTCACGCCGGTCGTCTGGATGGACGACGGCGACGAAAGCATGGACGCCCTGGCCTGGCGCGCGGTGGTGCGAGGGATCCGCGACTACTTCGGCAAGAACGGCTTCCGCCGCGCCTGGCTGGGGCTGTCGGGCGGCATCGATTCCTCGATCGTGCTGGCGATGGCGGTAGAGGCCCTGGGTGCCGGGAACGTCACCGCGGTGCGCATGCCCTCGCGCTACACCGCCGGCCTCAGCAACGACCTGGCCGCCGAGCAGTGCCGCGCGCTGGGGGTGGAGATGATCACGGTGCCGATCGAGCAGGCGTTCGACGGCCTGCTTGGCAGCCTGGGCGAGGCCTTCGAGGGCCGCGAGGTCGACGTGACCGAGGAGAACCTGCAGTCGCGTGCGCGCGGCGTGATCCTGATGGCGCTGTCGAACAAGCTCGGCGGCCTGGTGCTGACCACCGGCAACAAGAGCGAGTACGCGGTCGGCTACGCCACCATCTACGGCGACATGTGCGGTGCCTATGCGCCGATCAAGGACCTGTACAAGACCGAGGTCTACGGGCTGTCGAAGTGGCGCAACACCGTGGGCGGGGCGCCGGTGATACCGCCGGCGGTGATCGCGCGGCCCCCGTCGGCGGAGCTGCGCGCCAACCAGCTCGACCAGGACTCGCTGCCGCCCTACGACGTGCTGGATGCCATCCTGATGCGCTTCGTGGACCAGGAGCAGTCCGCCGAGGAAGTCCGCGCCGCTGGCTTCGATGCCGCCGTGGTGGACCGCGTGGTGAAGCTGGTGCGCAACAGCGAATGGAAGCGCCAGCAGGCCGCGCCGGGGCCGAAGATCTCGCGCCGCGCCTTCGGCCGCGAGCGGCGGTATCCGATCACCAACCGCTATCCCCACTGAGCGGCCGCCCCGAAGGGGAGCGGCCTGCGCGGGGGCTACTGGATCGCGGTCCTTTCGGGCGCGAAGGGGTTCAGCTTGCGGATGGTCCAGGGGTAGTCCGGCCAGTCGCCCGTCAGGTACGGGTGGTCGGGCTCGTTGAGCTCGAGCACGCGGCGGGCGTCGGCGGCGAGGGTGTCGTTGCCCAGCTCGGTGTAGGCGGCGGCGAGCACGGCGACGGCGTCGTTCTGGTACTCGCTCTGCGGGTAGGTTTCCAGCAGGTAGCGCGCGCGCTCGGTGGCGCCCACCCAGGCCTCGCGGCGCATGTAGTACAGCGCGGTCTCGATCTCGTGGCGGGCGAACATGTTGCGCAGCGCGACCATGCGGTTGGCGGCGTCGGCGGCGTAGCGGCTGTTGGGGTAGCGCTCGGTCACGGTGCGCAGGTCGTTGTAGCCCTGCATCGGCGTGGCCAGGTCGCGGCGGCTGGCGTCGAGGTTCCAGGCGCGCTGCAGGAATACCGTGTCGCGGCTCGAGTTCACCAGGCCGCGCAGGTAGTACATGTAGGGCACGTGGCGGTGCGTGGGATAGGTGCGGATGAAGCGGTCGATGGTCGAGACGGCGTCGTCGTGGCGGCCCATCTTGTACTGGGCATAGGCCGTTTCCATCAGCGCCTGCTCGGTGTGGTTGCCGTAGGGGTACTGCGCCACCAGGCGGCGGTACACGGTGGTGGCGCCGCTCCAGTTGCCCTTGCGCATCAGCGCGTGGCCGCGGTCGTAGAGCTCCTCGACGGCCACGCCCTCGTTGGCATCCTCGTCCTTGAACGCGCCCTTCATCCGCGCGCAGCCGGAGGTCGCGAGTGCCGCCAGCAGCACGATCAGCAGGGCGCGGCGGAACAGGGTGGGGCTTCGGGTCATGGTGCGTCCGGGACGGGGATGGCGTGGAGCGGGGATAATAGCAGCCAGCCCCGCGTGGCCAGCGGCCACGCCTGAACCGGACCCAGCCCCATGACCGACGACCACGACACCGACGCCAGCGAAGCGGCGGACGCCGCCCCCGACGCCCCCCGTTCGGCCCGCGTGCCGGACGCCCTGGCCGGGCGCCGCTTCGACGCGGTGCTGGCGGAACTGTTCCCCGAATACTCGCGATCGCGGCTGTCGGCCTGGGTGAAATCCGGCGACGTGCTGCTGGATGGCGCCACCGTGCGCCCGCGCGAGGCCGTGCGCGCAGGGCAGGAGGTCGTGCTCACCGCCACCCTCGAGCCCCAGGTCAGCGCCGGCCCGGAGGACATCCCGCTGTCGGTGCTGTACGAGGACGCCGAGGTCCTGGTGATCGACAAGCCCGCGGGCCTGGTGGTGCACCCCGGCGCCGGCAACCACACCGGGACCCTGGTCAACGCCCTGCTGTTCCGGGATCCGGCGATTGCCGCGGTGCCGCGCGCCGGCATCGTGCACCGCCTCGACAAGGACACCTCGGGCGTGATGGTCGTCGCCCGCACCCTGCAGGCGCAGGCCGCGCTGGTGGCCCAGCTGTCCGCGCGCGAGGTGCACCGGCAGTACCTGGCCGTGGTGGTGGGCGCGCTGGTGTCCGGCGGTACCGTCAGCGAGCCCATCGACCGCCATCCGCGCGACCGCCTGCGCATGGCCGTGCGCGAGGACGGCCGCGAGGCCACCACCCACTACCGCCTGCAGGAGCGCTTCCGTGCGCACACCGCGCTGGAGTGCCGGCTGGAAACCGGGCGCACGCACCAGATCCGCGTGCACATGGCGCACCTGAGGCATCCGATTGTCGGCGACCCGCTGTACGGCGGTCCGCTGAAGCTGCCCCGCGGCGCGTCCGACGAGCTGGCCACGGCGCTGCGTGGCTTCAAGCGCCAGGCCCTGCACGCGCAGGTGCTGGAATTCGTGCACCCGGCGACCGGCGAGCCGGTGCGCTGCGAGGCGCCGCTGCCCGACGACCTGCAGGCCCTGCTGCGCGAGTTGCGCACCGACGCCGCCGCGCACGCCGTGACCGGCACCGGGGCGCGGCGATGAGCGCGAACGGCGCCGGTTCCGGGCCGACCGGTGGCGCCAATGCGGGCGCGATGGCGGACGGTGGCGGTACGCAAGCGATGCGCCGGGCCTGGCTCGAGGCCGACTGGTCGGCGCCGCCCGGGGTGCACGCGCTGGCGACCCTGCGCCACGGAGCCGGCGCCTCGATGGTGCCGTTCGACCGCTTCAACCTCGGCAATGCGCGCGGCGAGGCCGGCGACGACCCGATCGTCGTGGCCGCCAACCGCGCCGAGTTCACCCTGCGCGCCGGCCTGCCCTCGGCCCCGCACTGGCTGCGCCAGGTCCACGGCACCGGCGTGCTGCGCGTCGAAGAGGCGCTTCCGGAAGGCGACGCCACCACGGAGCTCCGGCGCATGGCCGCCGAGCCCGAGGCCGACGCCGCGGTGACGACGGTCCGCGGCGCGGTGCTCGCCGTGCTGACCGCCGACTGCCTGCCGGTGGTGTTCGCCGCGCGCGACGGCAGCGCAATCGGCGTGGCCCATGCGGGCTGGCGCGGGCTGGCCGCGGGCGTGCTCGAGGCGACCGTCGCCGCGATGCCCGTGCCGGCGGACGGGCTGCTCGCCTGGCTGGGCCCGGCGGCAGGGCCGGAGGCCTACGAGATCGGCGCCGAGGTCCGCGAGGCCTTCGTGGGTCCGGATCCGGGAGCGGCGGCGGCCTTCGTGGCCACCCGCCCGGGGCACTGGCGCATGGACCTGTACGCGCTGGCGCGGCGTCGGCTGCGCGCCGCCGGGCTCGCGGACGCCGACATCCACGGCGGTGGCCTGTGCACGATCTCGGACCCGAAGCGCTTCTTCTCGCACCGGCGCGACGGCCGCAGCGGCCGCCTCGCCACGGTGGCCTGGCTGGCGTGAGCTGGCCGTCGCCGACATCCGACACTGTAGAAGCGGCTATAGCCGCGACCAGCGTTCCGGTACCGCAAAACGTCCGGTCGCGGTTATAGCCGCTCCTACAGAAAGAAAGATCCCCCCCCCACACCGAGGATTCCAACCATGACCGATACCGCCGCCACCCTCGCCAGCGTCCCCGGCGTCTCCGCGCGCGAGGCGGCCACGCAGGGCTTCGTCTTCAACCACACCATGCTGCGGGTGAAGGACGCGAAGGCCTCGCTGGACTTCTACACCCGCGTGCTCGGCTTCAGCCTGGTGCGCCACAGCGATTTCCCCGAGGCGGCGTTCTCGCTGTATTTCCTCGCCATCGTCGATCCGGCGGAGATCCCGGACGATGATGCGCAGCGCAAGGCCTGGGTGGCCGGCCTGCAGGGCGTGCTCGAGCTGACCCACAACCACGGCACCGAGTCGCAGGACGGACCCGTGTACCACGACGGCAACAGCGAGCCGCGCGGCTTCGGCCATATCTGCGTGAGCGTCCCCGACCTGCGTGCGGCCTGCGCGCGCTTCGAGGACCTGGGCGTGCCATTCCAGAAGCGCCTGACCGACGGCCGGATGCGCGATATCGCCTTCATCAAGGATCCCGACGGCTACTGGGTGGAAGTGATCCAGCCGACGCCGCTCGCCGACGCGTAAGGCGCGGCGCGGAGGTCAGACGGCGTCGGACCAGGGCCGCGAAAGCCGCATCGCGGCGATCACCACGCCCACGTGCGAGTAGGTCTGGGGGAAGTTGCCCCAGGCCTCGCCGTCCTCGAAGGCCATGTCCTCGGACAGCAGGCCGAGGTGGTTGCGCCGCGCCAGCAGGCTTTCGAACTGCTGGCGCGCCTCGTCGACGCGGCCGATCGCGGCCAGCGCGTCGATGTACCAGAAGCTGCAGATGGTGAAGCTGGTTTCCGGCGAACCGAAGTCGTCGGGGGCGATGTAGCGGAACAGGCCGTCGCCGCGCCGCAGCTGGGTGCCGATGGCCTCGACCGTGGCCACGAAGCGCGGGTCGTCCGCGTCCACGAAGCCCAGCTCGGCAAGCAGCAGCAGGCTGGCATCGAGGCGGCGGCCCTCGGCGGATTCGACGAAGTGGCCCAGCTCCGCGTCCCAGGCGCGGGCCAGGATCGCTTCGCGCATCGCGTCGGCGCGCCCGCGCCAATGCGCGGCGCGCGCGGCCAGTCCCAGGTGCGTCGCGATGCGCGCCAGGCGGTCGCAGGCGGCCCAGCACATGACGCTGGAATAGGTATGCACCTCGGCGCGGCCGCGGAATTCCCAGATCCCGGCGTCGGGCTGGTCGTACAGCGCCCAGGCCTGCTCGCCGACGGGCTCCAGCCGGTGGAAGGCGTCGATGTCGCCGGGGCGCGCGAGGCGTTGGTCGAAGAACAGCTGGGTGGCGGCCAGCACCACGCTGCCGTACACGTCGTGCTGGCGCTGCACCCAGGCCAGGTTGCCGCGGCGCACCGGGCCCATGCCGCGGTAGCCGGCCAGGTCCGGCACCTCGTGCTCTTCCAGTTCCTTCTCGAAGGCGATGCCGTACAGCGGCTGCAGGCCGTCGGCGCCGGTGGCGAGGTTGAGCACGTAGCGCAGGTAGCCTTCCATCGTGCGCGTGGCGCCGAGGCGGTTGAGCGCGCGCACCACGAAGGCCGAATCGCGCAGCCAGCAGTAGCGGTAGTCCCAGTTGCGCTGGCTGTGCGGCGCCTCGGGAATCGAGGTGGTGATGGCGGCGACGATCGCGCCGGTCTCCTCGTACTGGCACAGCTTGAGCGTGATCGCGCTGCGGATCACCGCGTCCTGCCATTCGAGCGGAATCGACAGGTAGCGCACCCAGTCGCGCCAGTACTCGAGTGTCTGGCGCTCGGCACTGCGGGCGAAGCCGTCCACCGGCTGTGCCAGGGTCTCGTCCGGGCCGAGCACCAGGTGGCGCTCGCCGTCGAGCTCGAACGGCAGCGACTCGCGCAGCAGGCGCACGGGCACGTCGCTGGTCAGGCGCAGGGTGAAGTCCGGCAGCAGGTAGCGGACGTGGTTGCTGCCCCAGGTCTGGGCGGGCACGTCGGCGCCGTAGTTCGCCAGCGGCCGCAGCACGACGCGGATGCGCGGACGGCCCGAGAGCGGCCGCAGCCGGCGCACCAGCATCACCGGGCGGTAGAAGCGACCGTGCTGGCGCCAGCGCGGCGCGAAGTCGGTGATCTCGACCGCGCCGCCGTGGCGGTCGCGCAGCACGGTGCGCAGGATCGCGGTGTTCTTGACGTACTCCTGGGTGGCGCTTTCGAAGTCCTCGAGTTCGATGGCGTAGTCGCCGCCGCCGGCCCGCGGCGACAGCAGCGCGCAGAACGCGGGGTCGCCGTCGAAGGCGGGGATGCAGCACCAGTTCACGCAGGCGCGGGCATCGACCAGCGCGGCGATGCTGCCGTTGCCGACCAGCCCGAGGTCGAGGGCGGCGGTGGTCGTCATGCCGATGCTCCGATCCAGGCGTGCACCTCGGCCGTGCCGGCCAGCGCGAAGTGCGCGGCGCTCTCGCGCGGTGGGCCGACCAGCACGCTGATGCCCCCACGCGAGTTGACCGCGGCGAAGCCGGCCTCGTCGGTGATGTCGTCGCCGGCGAACACCGGACGGCGACCCGCGAACGGGGGCTCCTGCATGAAGGCCAGGATGGCGGCGCCCTTGTCCGCGCGTACGCCGCGGCGCACGGCCGGGCGCAGCTCGATGACGTCGTTGCCGGGCTGCAGCCGATAGCCGGGGAGCCGTGGCAGCGCCGCGCGTGCGAAGGCCTGCAGCTCGCCTCCGGCCTGCGGCGCGGCGCGCCAGTGCAGCGCCAGTGCCGCGCCCTTGTCCTCGACCACCGCGCCCGGATGGCGGGCGGCCACGCGCACCGCCTCGCTGCGCACGCGGTCCAGCGCCTCGGGGGCGCGCGGCGCGTGGTGGATGCGGCGACCGTGCCTGCGCTCGAGGCCGTGCAGGCCCGAGGCGGGCAGCCGCGGCGGCGCCAGCAGGATGTCGAGCACGGCGATCGAGCGTCCGCTGACCAGGGCCACGGCGCCCTGAAGGCGCGCATGCAGCGCCGCCAGCGCCTCGCGCAGCTGCTGCGGCACCTCGACCTCGTCCGGCCGGGGCGCGAACTCCAGCAGGGTGCCGTCGACGTCGAGGAACAGCGCGCAGCCGTCGTCGATCGGTGGAGGTGGCGGGAGCGCGGTGATCGCGGCCATGGGGGCGAGTCTGGCCGAGGCGATGTGAGCGTTTCCTGTAGGAGCAGCCATGGCTGCGATGGCGGGCCACGACGGGATTGCAGTCGCAGCTGTAGCTGCTCCTACAGGGGGGATCGCGGGGACCCTGCGCTTCGGCGCCTTGAATCAAGCGCCGGGGACCGCATGTCCCGGGTATCGCCGGCGGGCGCCGGCCCCGACTTCCGAGGCACTCCGATGCGAATGGACAAGCTCACCTCGCGTTTCCAGCAGGCGCTGGCCGACGCGCAGTCGCTGGCCGTGGGCCGCGACCACAACCTGATCGAACCCGCGCACGTGCTGGCGGCCCTGCTCGACCAGCCCGGCGGGGGCAGCGGGCCGCTGCTGGCGCAGGCCGGCGTGAACGTGCCGGTGCTGCGCGAGCGCCTGGGCGAGATCCTCGAACGGCTGCCCAAGGTGTCCGGCCAGGCCGGGCAGGTGTCGCTGGGCAACGACCTCGGGCGGCTGCTGAACCTCACCGACAAGCTGGCGCAGCAGCGCGGCGACGGCTTCATCGCCTCCGAGCTGTTCCTGCTGGCCGCGCTCGACGACGGCGGCGACGCCGGCCGCGCGCTCAAGGCCACGGGCGCCGACAAGGCCCGGCTCGAAGCGGCGATCGACGCCATGCGCGGCGGCGAGAAGGTCGACGAGGCCAGCGCCGAGGAGGCACGCCAGGCGCTGGAGAAGTACACCATCGACCTGACCGCGCGCAGCGAGCGCGGCAAGCTCGACCCGGTGATCGGCCGCGACGAGGAGATCCGCCGCACCATCCAGGTGCTGCAGCGGCGCACCAAGAACAACCCGGTGCTGATCGGCGAGCCCGGCGTGGGCAAGACCGCGATCGTCGAGGGCCTGGCCCAGCGCATCGTCAACAACGAGGTGCCCGAAGGCCTGCGCGGCAAGCGCGTGCTGTCGCTGGACATGGGCGCGCTGATCGCCGGCGCCAAGTTCCGCGGCGAGTTCGAGGAGCGTCTGAAGGCGGTGCTCAACGACCTGGCCAAGAACGAGGGCCAGATCATCCTGTTCATCGACGAGCTGCACACCATGGTCGGCGCCGGCAAGGCCGAGGGCTCGATGGATGCCGGCAACATGCTGAAGCCCGCGCTGGCCCGCGGCGAGCTGCACTGCATCGGCGCGACCACGCTGGACGAATACCGCAAGTACGTGGAGAAGGACGCGGCGCTGGAGCGGCGCTTCCAGAAGGTGTTCGTGGGCGAGCCGAGCGTGGAGGACACGATCGCGATCCTGCGCGGACTGAAGGAGAAGTACGCGGTGCACCACGGGGTGGAGATCACCGACCCGGCGATCGTGGCCGCGGCCACGCTCAGCCACCGCTACATCGCCGACCGCAAGCTGCCCGACAAGGCCATCGACCTGATGGACGAGGCGGCTTCGCGCATCCGCATGGAAATCGACTCCAAGCCCGAGGAGCTCGACCGCAAGGAGCGCCGCCTCATCCAGCTCAAGATCCAGCGCGAGGCGCTGAAGAAGGAGAAGGACGCCGAGTCGAAGCAGCGCCTGGCCGACCTCGAGGGCGAGATCGAGGGGCTGGAGCGCGAATACAACGACCTGGAGGAGGTCTGGAAGGCCGAGAAGGCCACCGTGCAGGGCGCGACGAAGATCAAGGAGCGCATCGAAGCCGCGCGCCTCGAGCTCGAATCGGCCCAGCGCGCCCAGGACTACGCGAAGATGAGCGAGATCCAGTACGGCCGCCTGCCGGAGCTGGAGAAGCAGCTCAGGGCCGCGCAGGAGGCCGAGACCACCGGCTTCACCCTGCTGCAGGACAAGGTGACCGCCGAGGAGATCGCCGAGGTGGTCGCGCGCTGGACCGGCATCCCGGTCAGCAAGATGCTGGAAGGCGAGCGCGACAAGCTGCTGCGCATGGAAGAGGTGCTGCACGCGCGCGTGGTCGGCCAGGACGAGGCGGTGACCGTGGTGTCGGACGCGATCCGCCGCTCCCGCGCGGGCCTGTCCGATCCGGCGCGCCCGACCGGTTCCTTCCTGTTCCTGGGGCCCACCGGCGTCGGCAAGACCGAGCTGTGCAAGGCGCTGGCCGAGTTCCTGTTCGACTCCAGCGACGCCATGGTGCGCATCGACATGAGCGAGTTCATGGAGAAGCATTCGGTGAGCCGGCTGGTCGGCGCGCCCCCGGGCTACGTCGGCTACGAGGAGGGCGGGTACCTGACCGAGGCCGTGCGCCGCCGCCCCTACAGCGTGATCCTGCTCGACGAGGTGGAGAAGGCGCATCCGGACGTGTTCAACATCCTGCTGCAGGTGCTGGACGACGGACGGCTCACCGATGGCCAGGGGCGCACGGTGGACTTCCGCAACACCGTGATCGTGATGACGTCCAACCTCGGCAGCCAGATGATCCAGGAGCTCGACGGCGACGACTCGCCCGAGGCCTATACCCAGATGAAGGCGGGGGTGATGGCGGTGGTGCAGTCGCACTTCCGGCCGGAGTTCATCAACCGCCTGGACGACATCGTGGTCTTCCACTCGCTGGACAAGGCGCAGATCCGCGAGATCGCGCGCATCCAGATGCGCGGGCTGGAGAAGCGGCTGGGCGAGCGCGGGATCCGCATCGAGGTCTCGGACGCCGCGTTCGAGCTGCTGGGCAACGTCGGCTTCGACCCGGTGTACGGCGCGCGGCCGCTGAAGCGTGCGATCCAGCAGCAGCTGGAGAACCCGCTGGCGCAGAAGATCCTGGCCGGCGAGTTCGGCAACGGCGACACCATCCGCATCGACGCCGACGCCGGAAAGCTGGCCTTCGCCAAAGCCTGACCCCCCGATCCCTCCCCGGCCCCCCGCTCCCCTCCCCTGTAGGAGCAGCTATAGCTGCGACCGTTTCTGGCCCAGGCCCCGGTCGCAGCCATAGCTCTCCTACAGCGGAATGTGGTCGCGGGAGATGGTCGCGGGAGATGGTCGCGGCGGAGATGATCCCGGGAAGGTGGCCGCCGGGCTACATCGTCGGCGAAGTGTCCGGAGTGATCCACACCGCATCCCAGTACGGATAGTCGCCGATGCGGCCCACCAGGCCTGCGCGCAGCGGATTCATCACCACATAGCGCGCGACGTCCACCAGCCGCTCCTCCGCCCGCAGCGCGCGGTCGTGGAAACTCCGCTGCCAGAGCTGGCGGCCTTGGTCTTTCGGCTTCCACGCCCGCGTCGCGTGCGCCCGCGCACGGCCGACGCAGCGCGAAAGGGTTTCGCGCTCGCCGAGCTGCAGCACGCCGTGCCAGTGGTCGGGCATCAGCACCCAGCACAGCAGGCTGGCGTCACCCCAGGCTTCGGCGCTGGCAAGCGCGCGTGCGACCCGCGAGGCGGCGTCCCATTCCGCGAACCAGGGCCGCCGTCCCGCGCAGGCAAAGGTGATCAGGTAGATGCCTCCTGGCTGTGACCAGCGGCCGCGGCGGAGGGCGTGCGAGCATTGTCCGGGCATGCGACGAGCATGTCGCCGCCACCCGCCAGGCACCATCAGCCAACCCGCCCCTTTCCTGTAGGAGCAGCTATAGCTGCGACCCTGGATGGTCCTGCGCAGAACAGCGGTCGCAGCTATAGCTGCTCCTACAGTGCTGAGGGAGGCGTAGGCGCGGGGGGCGTCGAGGCGGGAGGCGACGGCGCGGGAGGCGACGGCGTGGGAGGGGCGTCCGGGCGGGCGGGGCGGTAGGGAGGGGTGGCCATCACCATTTCGGCGAGCGAGTAGGCCAGCTCGCGCTCGGCCAGCACGGCACCGTCGGCGCCGTGCTCGAGCAGGTGCTTCACCTCCGCGTCGCTGTGCGCGCGCGCGAGCACGGTGATCGCGGGGTTCAGCGCCTTGAGCCGCGTGATGGTCTCGCCGGCCTCCAGCGCGTTGGGGATGGCGAACACCGCCATCGCCGCGCGCCGCGGCGCGGTCTCCAGCATGACCGCTTCGGAGGCCACGTTGCCGCGCACCGCGTGCAGGCCGGCGCTGCGCGCGGCGTCGACGCGGTCGGCGTCCTCCTCCACCACGACCACCGGCACGCCGCGGCCGTGCAGCAGGCTCGCCAGCTGCTGGCCGACGCGGCCGTAACCGACCACCACGGCGTGCCCGGACAGCGCATCCGGAAGGTGGTGGCTGGCGGCATCGGCCGCGACCTCGCGCTCGCGCGCGACGCTCGCCTCGTCGCGGGCCGAGGCCTCCTGGCGCGCGATCCAGCGGTCCACCACCGCGAACGACACCGGGTTGAGCATGATCGAGATCAGCGCGCCGGCCAGCACCAGGTCCTGGCCTTTCTCGGGCAGGATGCCCAGCGACACGCCCAGCGCCGCGATGATGAAGGCGAACTCGCCGATCTGCGCCAGGCTGGCCGAGATCGTCAGCGCGGTCGACTTCGGATGCCCGAAGGCGCGCACGATCAGGTAGGCCGCGGCGGACTTGCCGAACATGATGATGAGCGTGGTGGCCAGCACCAGCAGCGGCTCGCGCACCAGGATTGCCGGGTCGAACAGCATGCCGACCGAGACGAAGAACAGCACCGCGAAGGCGTCGCGCATCGGCAGCGAGTCCTGCGCCGCCTTGTGGCTGAGCTCGGACTCGTTGAGCAGCATGCCGGCGAAGAACGCGCCCAGCGCGAACGACACCCCGAACAGCTCCGCCGAGCCCAGCGCGATGCCCAGCGCGATCGACAGCACCGCGAGCGTGAACAGCTCGCGCGAGCCGGTGCCCGCGGTGCGCTCCAGCATCCACGGGATCACCCGGCGCCCGACCACCAGCATCACCGCCACGAACAGCGCCACCTGCACCAGGGTCTTGCCGATCTCCAGCGCCACTGCGCCCGCCGGCACCGGCCCGCCGGCGGCGTCGCCGAACACGCTCGCCACCGCCGGCATCAGCACCAGGGCGATGACGCAGGCGAGGTCCTCCACGATCAGCCAGCCGACCGCGATCCGGCCGCGCGTGGTGTCCAGCAGACGCCGCTGCTCCATCGCCCTCAGGAGCACCACCGTGCTGGCCGTGGCCAGCGAGAAGCCGAAGACGATGCCCTGCAGCGTCGGCCATCCCATCAGCGTCGCCAGGCCCCAGCCGAGCAGGGTCGCCACCGTGATCTGCACCACGGCGCCGGGAATGGCGATGTGCTTCACCGCCATCAGGTCGCGGATGGAGAAGTGCAGGCCGACGCCGAACATCAGGAGGATCACGCCGATTTCGGCCAGCTGCGGCGCCAGGGCCTGGTCGCCGACGAAGCCGGGCGTGAACGGCCCGGCGATGATGCCCGCGACCAGGTAGCCCACCAGCGGCGACAGGCGCAGGCGATGCGCGGCCAGGCCCAGCGCGTAGGCCAGCACGAAGCCGACGGTGAGGATCGCGATGAGCTCGGTGTGGTGCGGCATCCGGATGTCCGGTCGGGGTGCGGACAGGATAGAGGAGGCCCGGTGACCGCGGTTGGACGGCGGTCACCGGGCGCAGGTCACGCGCTTACCAGGCGTAGGCGATCCGGCCGTACACGAACGCCCCGTTGAAACCGAACGGCGACAGGTTGCTGTACGGGAACTGCCCGTTGGTCGAGTTGGCGAAGCTGTTCTCGTCCGGGTACTCGTTGAGCAGGTTGTCGGCGCCGAGCGTGAAGGTCCATCTGTCGAAGCGGTACGCCGCCGAGGCGTCGAGCAGCCATTTGGCGCCGTAGGTCTGGTCGTTGGCGGCGTTGGCCGGGCGGGTGGTGACGCTGCCGTAGCGGGTCGCGGCCAGGTTGAAGTCCCAGGCTTCCAGCGACCAGGTGCCCGAGAGCAGCAGCTTGGTGTTCGGGAAGCCGTCCTCGATGCGGCCGATTTCGGTGCGGTCGATGCGCTCGAGGCTCAGCCCGGCCTGCTCCAGCTCCTCCGGGTTGGGCGCGATGCGGGTGATCTCGGTGTCGGTCCAGTTCCAGGCCGCGGTCAGGTCGAGGGTTCCGCCGCCGACGTCCAGGCCGTAGTTGGCGACCACGTCGATGCCCTGCGTGCGGGTGTCGATGGCGTTGGTGAAGTAGCGGCCGCCGTTCACCCCGAAGATGCCCCGCGATTCCAGCAGCGCGCGCACCGCGTCCCCGGTGAGGTTTGACGACAGCGCGATCCGGTCGTCGACCTCGATGTGGTAGGCATCGATGGTGACGTACAGGCGGTCGGCCGGCTGCAGCACCAGGCCCAGGCTGTAGGACAGCGATTCCTCCGGCTGCAGCGGCTCGGCGCCGAAGGCCTGCGCCACCGCGCTGGAGGCCGGGAAGGTGCGGATCTCGAAGGGCTCGGGAATGCCGGCCAGGTAGATCGTGCTGATGGTCTGGAAGTACTGCTGCGCCAGCGAGGGCGCGCGGAAGCCGCTGGACACCGTGCCGCGCAGGGCGACCGCGTCGGTGAAGGCGTAGCGCGCGGAGAGCTTGCCCGAGGCCTGGCTGCCGAAGTCGTCGTAGTCCTCGTAGCGGCCGGCGATGCCGCCGGAGAACTTCTCCGTGAAGTCGGCCTCCAGCCCGGCATAGACGGCGTGGCTGTCACGCGAGTACGCGCCCGACACTTCGGGCGCGAAGCCGCCGAAGCCCTGTGCGCCGCCCGGGCGGCCGAGGTCGGGCTGGGCGTAGGAGCCCCATTCGCCCGGCGACTGGTTCCACTTCTCGTTGCGGAACTCGACGCCCAGGGCCAGCGTGGCCGGATAGGCCAGGCCCCAGTCGAGCTGCCGGCTGAGGTCGAAGTTGGCGATGTTCTGGGTGGTCTCCAGCGCGCCGTCGTAGAACGAGGTCGGCGAGTCGGCGCCGATGCTGGCGTTGAGCGTGTTGCGGGTGAAGAACTCGAGGTTGTTGTAGCCGTGGTTGAAGCTCAGGTCCCAGTCCCAGGCCTCGCCGAAGCGGCCCTTGAGGCCGGCGACGATGGCACGGTCGCGGGAGACGTTGTTGATTTCGGGCAAGAAGCCGTCCGGATGGATCGAGGGGATGTTCTGGTTCGGGTTGCCCGGCGCGCGGAAGAACGCGAACGAGGTGATGTCGCGGTTGCTGATCGAGCCGAAGGCGTAGGCCGACAGGGTGTCGCTGATGTCGAAGCCGGCGTTGAACGAGGCCGCGGCGGCATCGACCTCGGGGTCGCCGATGACGAAGGCCTTCTGGCCGGGTTCGGGCTGGGTCGGCGAGGGCGTGCCGGCGAAGGGCCGGGCGCGATTGGTGTTGTCCTGCTGGTTGACCTGGCCCGACAGGTGCAGGAAGCCGCGACCATCGCCCAGCGACAGGCCGGCATCGCCGCCGAGCTGGGTCTGGGCACCGTCGCCGGCCGAGTACCGGCCGTGGCTGAGCGCCAGGCTGCCGCCTTCGCTGGCGCCCTTGAGCACCACGTTGACCACGCCGGCGATGGCGTCGGAGCCGTACTGCGCCGAGGCGCCGTCGCGCAGCACCTCCACGCGCTCGATCGCCGAGACCGGGATGGTGTTGAGGTCCACCGGCGCCGAGCCGCGGCCGATGGTGCCGTTGAGATTCAGCAGCGAGGACGCGTGGCGGCGCTTGCCGTTGACCAGCACCAGCACCTGGTCGGGGGCGAGGCCGCGCAGCTGCGCCGGGCGGATCGCGCTGGTGCCGTCGGTCAGGGCCGGGCGCGGGAAGTTGAGCGAGGGCAGGGCGCGCGCCAGCGCGGTGGCGAGCTCGGTGGTGCCGGTCGCCTGCAGCGCGTCGCTGGTGATGATGTCGATCGGCGACTGCGATTCGGCCACGGTGCGATCGCTGACGCGGGTGCCGGTGACGATGACGTTGTCGAGGCTGGTCGCCGGGCGGGTGTCCTGGGCATGGACGACGGCGGGCGCGAGGACGGCAAGCAGGGCGAGGCCGAGCGGGTGGCGTGGCATGCGGAACTCCTGTGGGGGACGAGGCCCTCCGCGTTCCGGCGGGGGCATCTTCGCTTTAACACCCGCTGAACGGGTGGTCAATCCGCCAGGATCCTGTGCATGGTCGTTCTGCTTGTGGAACGACCCTCAGGTGAACTCGCGTTCCCGCATCCAGCGCGTCGCGATCCACTTCTCGCCGCGCGTCACCGGGGCGCCGGCATGGAAGGACATCGGGTCGGTGCGCGACTGGGCGTCGGTGTAGGCGAAGAACACGGCGCTGCCCTTGCGCGGGCCGACGGAGAGGGCGCAGCGCGGGAAGGTGGTTTCGCCGCCGGCCTCGACGTCGTTGAGGTAGATCACCAGGCTGGCGATGCGCTGCCCCCCGTTGCGCAGGTGCGCGGCCTGCCCGGGGCGACCGAGGTCGAAGTAGTCGTAGTGCGGCTGGTATTCGGCGCCGACGCCATAGCGCATGACCTGCAGCGGTTCGCCCTGCGCCAGCGGCACGCCGGTGATCGCGGCGATGCGGGCGTCCAGGCGCGCGACCAGCGGCGAGGCGCCGCGTCGGACCACGGCGAGTTCGCTGGTACGGCGCTCGTCGATCCTGCTGCCGCCGCGCTCGGAATCGACCACGCCGGCGCGCTGGAGCCGCGGTCCGGCCTCGGCGACCAGCGCATCGCACTCTTCGCCGGTCAGCACGTTCTCGAACAGGACCACGTGCGGGCGCTGCAGGCGGAACGCGACGTGGACTCCGCCGTGGTCGCAGGCGATGGTGCGGGCGTCGGCGGGGATCATCGCCACCGGATGGAACGGCAGCTGCGCCGGGACGGTGCCGTCCGCCGGGGCCACGGGGGCGGTGACCTGGCCCTGCGGCAGCCGGTGGGCGACCGCGGGCTGGCCGGCGGCCGCGCGCGAGAACCCGGCCTTGAAGCCGTCGGGATCGGACAGCACCGCGTTGTAGATCCGGCGCACCTGCAGTTCGTCGAAGCCCTGGCGCAGCAGGGCGGGCAGCACCTGGTCCAGCGGCGCGCCGCCGGTCACCTGCGCGTGGAGCCAGGACGCCACCTGTACGCTGAGCTGCATCGCCATCGCCTTGCCCTCCGCCACGCGCCCCTCCGGCACGGAACCGACGTTACCGCAGGCCGGCAGGACCGCGCAGCCCGGTAAACTGCCGGGATGATTTCCTTCCGCAATTTCGCCCTGCGCCGCGGCGAGCGCCTGCTGCTGTCCGACGTCGACCTCTCGCTCCATGCCGGCTGGCGCGTGGGCGTGGTCGGCCGCAACGGCACCGGCAAGTCGTCCCTGTTCGCCGCCGTGCGCGGCGAGGTCGAGGCCGACCGGGGCGACCTCGACCTGCCCTCGCGCCTGCGCATCGCCTCGATCGCGCAGGAGATGCCCTCGCTGCCCGATCCCGCCATCGACTTCGTGCTGGCCGGCGACGCCGCGGTGCATGCCGCGCTGCAGGCCGAGGCCAACGCCTTCGCCGCCGAGGACTGGGAGGCCGTGGCCGAGGCGCACCAGAAGCTGGAAGAAGTGGGCGGCTACGACGGCGCCGCGCGCGCGGGGAAGCTGCTGCACGGCCTGGGCTTCCCGGGCGAGGCGCAGCAGCGTCCGGTGTCGAGCTTTTCCGGCGGCTGGCGCGTGCGCCTGAACCTGGCACGCGCGCTGATGACGCCGTCCGACGTGCTGCTGCTCGACGAGCCCACCAACCACCTCGACCTCGACGCCGTGCTCTGGCTCGAGCAGTGGCTGATGAAGTACCAGGGCACCCTGCTGCTGATCTCGCACGACCGCGAGTTCCTCGACAACGTCAACACCCACACCCTGCACCTGCACGGCGGCCGGGCGAAGCTGTACATCGGCAACTACACCGCCTTCGAGCGCCAGCGCGCCGAGCAGCTGCGCCAGCAGCAGATCCAGCACGAGAAGGTGCAGGCCGAGCGCGCGCACCTGCAGAGCTTCATCGACCGCTTCAAGGCCAGCGCCGCCAAGGCCGCGCAGGCGCAGTCGCGGGTCAAGCGCCTGGCCAAGCTGGCCGACACCGAAGCGGTGCGCGCCGAGCGCGAGGTGCGGATCGACTTCCCCGCGCCGGTGAAGCTGCCGCACGCGCTGCTGCGCCTGAACCACGCCGACTGCGGCTATCCCCCCGCGGCCTCCCTCCCTGCAGGGGGCGCAGGGGATGCAGGGGATGCCGGTGCGGCGACGGTCATCCTGCGCGACGCCAACTTCGGCCTGGAAGCGGGCGACCGCATCGGCCTGCTCGGCCCCAACGGCGCCGGCAAGTCGACGCTGGTGAAGTCGCTGGTCGGCGACCTTGCCCTGCTCGGCGGCGAGCGCTACGCGCACCCGGACCTGCGCATCGGCTACTTCGCCCAGCACACGGTCGAGGCGCTGGTGGCCGGCACTTCGCCGATCGACCATCTGCGCGAGATCTCGCCCAGCGCCTCCACCCAGGACTTCCGCAATTTCCTCGGCAAGTGGAGCTTCCCCGGCGACCGTGCCTTCGAGTCGATCGACGGCTTCAGCGGCGGCGAGCGCGCGCGCCTGGCGCTGGCGTTGATCGCCTGGCGCCAGCCCAACGTGCTGCTGCTCGACGAGCCCACCAACCATCTCGACCTGGAGATGCGCGAGGCCCTGGCCGAGGCGCTCAGTGACTTCCCCGGCGCGATCGTGCTCGTCTCGCACGACCGGCACCTCATCGGCCTGGTCAGCGACACCTACTGGCGCGTGGCCGACGGCGTGGTCCAGCCCTTCGATGGCGACCTCGACGACTACGCGGCCTGGCTGCGCTCGCGGCCGCAGGACGCGAAGGCGGCCGAGGCGTCGGGCGGTGCGTCCGCGGCGAAGCAGGCGGAGGCCGCGGCACCCGCGCCCGCGCCGCCTGCGCCCGCAGCGAAGTCCAAGGTCAATCCGCACCGGCTGTCGAAGGCGGAAGCGCGGGTCGCGGAGCTTGAAGCCGGACTCGCCGGGATCGAAGCCGAACTCGCCGATCCCGCGATCTATGCCGACGGCGGTACGCGCGGGCAGGAGCTCACGCGCCGGCAGCAGGCGCTGCGCAGGGAGCTGCAGGAGGCCGAGGAGGCGCTGCTCGACCTCTACGGCTGAATGCCGGCCGCCCCGTGCCAGGCCTATAGTCGGGGCTCCAGCACGAGGAAGGGGCAGGGCATGCAACGATCCGCAGCCTGGGCCGCGGCCGCGCTTGCCGCGCTGATGGCGATGACGTCGGAGGGCGCGCAGGCGGCACGCCTGCGCACCCCGCCGCCGCCGCCCGGGACCGTGCTGCTGGTCGGCGAGGTCAACGTGGGAGGCGTGCATGCCGGCGTGCTCGAGCTGCGGCTCGACGGCGCCCTCCAGGCCCAGGTGCCTGCCGGGCAGGGCCCGTTCCAGATCGAACTGCCCGCCACTACCGACGCCGGCATGGTGAGCCTCGACTACGTTGCGCCGGGGCTGCGGCTCAGGTCGCTGCTGGGTGGCCGGCGGCGGCTGGCCGGACTGGCCGGCAGCGACGGCCGGGTGACTCCGGACGACGAGGACGGCCTGCGCGTCTCGCCGCTGTCGACCGCCGTCGCCGTGCTTGCGTCGACGGTCGACGGCGTGCCGCCGGCCACGGACGCGGCCTTCGCCGCCGCCATCCGCGCGGCCTGGGGCTCCGACATCCGGGTGGTGGCGACCGCGCTGGAGCGCCTTGCCGTCGACCCCGCCCGACTGCCGCCCGGCGTCCCGGACGGCCTGTCGCTGGTCGAGGACATCGAGGCGTTCAACGCCGCCCTTCGCGCCGATCCGCAGCTGGCCTCGTCGCCGCAGCTGGTGTTCGATCCTATGCCGGTGACCTCCGTCGCGCCGGACGACGTGCGACCGGTGCGCGCCTTCGCGCAGCCGCACGGCGCCCCGGGCACGCCGGTGGAGAGCAACCACGGGCTGCTGCTGGAGCCGGACGGGCAGGGCGCCCTCATCCTGCACGGGATGGACCATCGTCCGAAGGCGTACTCGGCGCTGCCCGATGCGGACGGGGCGCTGCAGCTGCTGCCGCTGCAGTCCGTGCCGACGTGGGTGGGCTATTCGTCCTGCCGCTCCGATCCCGAAGCGACCGGCATGCTGGTGGCGACCGTGCTCGCGCGCGACCTGCGCAGGCACTGGCGCGGGCAGGGCGTGTCGCTGTGGCAGTTCGGGTCCGACATCCGCTACGAGCAGCCCGACTGCCCGGATCCGCAGCCCTGGCAGGAGCGCTGGATCGAGCTGTGGGCCTCGCCCGAACTTCCGCGCGCCCGCACCCACGACGTGCCGGCGAAGCTGGTCGGCCGCCATTCGCTGCCGATGACCTGCGGCGTGGACTATCCGCACCATCTGGTGGTGGAAGCCTGCGGCCGTGCCGACCACGTGCTGGCGCGCGATGGCAGCGGCATGGCCCATCCCGCCGGAGAGGCACCGCTGGCGCTCACCTGGGGCCGGGAGGCGAGCGGGGCGATCCGCTTCGACTACGGCGGCGGGCGCGTGTCGCGGCAGTGGCTGATCGACGCTGGGGACGGCGTTGTCCAGACCGTGGCCTGGGTGGGCGAAGCCGAACTCCACGGCTATACGGCGACCGGCAGCGGCCACGCCAGCCGCGTCCTCGGCGCCGGCGCAGCGCGGGAGGCCGCGGCTCCGGCAGGCGGGCGGGTGCGCGCCGGCCCGCGCTACGGCGGCGGCGTCCACTGACCTGGATCAATGCGGCCGGGAAAGACCGGATGCACGCTGCGGGAGAGCAAGAGGAGGAACGTCATGTACAGGCAGATCCTGATCCCCACCGACGGCAGCCAGCTGTCGCTGGCCGCCATCGACCAGGGCGTCGCGTTCGCGAAGGAGACCGGCGCCAGCGTGCACTTCTTCACCGTGACCGCGCCCATCCACGTCTATGGCGTGACCGGCGAGGCGCTGGTGGGCGGCTACGACGACTACACCCGGGCGGCCCGCGACGAGGGCGCGCGCCGCCTGGCCGCGGCCGAGGCGCACGCGACCGCGGCCGGCGTGCCGTGCACCTCCAGCATGGTCGAGAGCGACCACGCCTGGGAGGCGATCATCAACGCCGCCAACGACGCCGGCTGCGACCTGATCGCGATGGCCTCGCATGGCCGCCGCGGACTCGGTGCGCTGGTGCTGGGCAGCGAGACGCTCAAGGTGCTGACGCATTCGACGATCCCGGTGCTGGTGTACCGCGAGCCGAAGCCGCGCTGAGCCCAGCCGGGCTCGCTGTCATGCGGATTGCCCGCCGCCCGCGCGGCGGTTAGGGTGGACGGATGAATACGATCCGGATGTCCGCCCTCTCCCTCGCGCTGCCGGCCCTGGTGGCCTGCGCGCCGTCCACCGAGTCCGCGCCGGTGACGCCCGCCGGCGGCGACGCCGCCGCGGTCGCGACGGCCGGCGCACCCGCGCCCGCCGACCAGCCAGCCGACGCCTTCATGGCGGCGCTGGCCAGCCACTGCGGCCAGGCCTTCGCCGGCCGCATCGTCGCCAACGAGCCGGCGTCGCCGGCACCCGACGCCTTCGAGGGCAAGGCCCTGGTGATGCACGTCCGCGGCTGCGACGAGCCATCGAAGCAGCTGCTGGTCCCGTTCCACGTCGGCGACGACCATTCGCGCACCTGGGTGATCACGCGCACCGGCACCGGCCTGCGCCTGAAGCACGACCATCGCCACGAGGACGGCACGCCGGACGAGCAGACCATGTACGGCGGCGAGAGCGTGGCCGCGGGCACCGCCGTGCGCCAGGAGTTCCCCGTCGACGCCGAATCGATCGAACTCTTTGGCCGCACCGGTGCCAACGTCTCCACCACCAACACCTGGGCGATGGAGATCGAGCCGGGCCAGCGCTTCCTCTACGAGCTCTCGCGCCCGGAAGACGAGGTGAACCCGCAGGGGCGCCTCTTCCAGGTCGAGTTCGACCTGACCACGCCGGTCGAACTGCCGCCCGCGCCGTGGGGCAGCACCGACTGACCCGGCGCACTGCTCCAAAGCCTCCGCAACCCCTTTCCCCGCCTTGCAGGGAGAGGGGTGGTGTCTTGATTTGCGGCGATGGAACCGCAGAATGCGCGCAGCATTCCGCTGTTTCCGGTTCCCGCCATGCCCATCTACGCCTTCCGCTGCGCCGCCTGCGGCCATGAATTCGACCGTCTGCAGAAGCTGTCCGACCCGGATCCGGACACCTGTCCGGCGTGCGCGGCGCAGGGTGGGGTCGGCCGCAAGCTGACCGCGCCGGCCTTCCGCTTGGCCGGCAGCGGCTGGTACGAGACCGACTTCAAGAAGGACGGCGATACGAAGCGCAACCTCGCCGAAGGCGGCGAGGGCGCAGGCAAGGCCGACGGCGCCAAGGGCGATGCGCCGGCCGCGAGCCCGGCGGCCGGGGCCGCCGTGAAGCCGGGGAACGCCGCGACCGCACCTTCCACCAGCGGCCCCTCCGCGAGCCCGGCTTCGGCAAGCGCGCCCGCCGCCGCCAAGCCTGCGGGCGGATGAAGCAGGAGCTGCTCTACCTCATCCTGATCTTCGCCCTGCTGGTGGTGCCGCGGGCGCTGCAGCGCTGGAAGCTGCCGGCACCGCTGACCTGCCTGCTGTTCGGCCTGCTGGCGATGCTGGCCTGGGGCGACCGGGTGCACGATCCGGTGGTGATCCTGCTGTCGACGCTGGGCATCTCGTCGCTGTTCCTGTTCGCGGGCCTGGAGGTCGATCCCCGGGAGCTGCGCCGCGGCGCCGGGCCGCTGCTCGCCCACCTGCTGATCCGCTGCGCCACGCTGGCCGGCGCCGCCTGGCTGGCCTGGCGCTACCTCGACCTGGGCTGGCAGGCCGCGACCCTGCTGGCGCTGGCCCTGCTGACGCCGTCCACCGGTTTCATCCTCGACACGCTCGAGCGCCTGGGGCTGGGCGAGGATGAGCGCTTCTGGGTTACCAGCAAGGCGATCGCCGGCGAGCTGCTGGCGCTGGCGGCGCTGTTCGTGGTGCTGCAGGCCGGCGATCCGCTGATGATGGCCGTCAACACCGGCGTGCTGGTGGCGATGCTGGTCGGCCTGCCGCTGCTGTTCGTGGCGATGGGGCGCTGGGTGGTGCCGCACGCGCCGGGCTCGGAGTTCTCGCTGCTGGTGATGGTGGGCATGGTGGCGGCCTACATCACCTATTCGATGGGCGTGTACTACCTGGTCGGCGCCTTCATCGCCGGTCTGGTGGCCCGGCTGCTGCGCATCCGCATGCCACGCCTGGCCTCGGACGACAACATCCATGCGCTGCGCCTGTTCGCCAGCTTCTTCGTGCCCTTCTACTTCTTCCACGCCGGCACCGGCATCCCGCGCGAGGCGCTGTCCTGGGAGGCGGTGCTGCTGGGCGTGGCCCTGACGATGGTGGTGCTGCCGCTGCGGATCGGCGTGGTCTGGCTGCAGCGCCGGGTGCTGTTCCGGGAAGCGCACGCCGGCACGCTCAAGGTCTCGGTGGCGCTGGCGCCGACCCTGGTGTTCACGCTGGTGCTGGCCGGCATCCTGTACCAGCGCTTCGACCTGCCGCCGGTGATCTACGGCGCGCTGCTGCTCTACACCGCGATCAACACCCTGCTGCCCTCGCTGGTGCTGAAGGCGCCGTTCGACGTGGATCCGGCGGACGAGGCGCTGGCGCGGGGCGCCGAGGCGCAGCTCGCGGCGCACGGTGCCGCCCCGCACGACGCCAGGCCCCCGGCCGCCTGAGGACGCGGATCGTCAGGCGGCGGGCCTGGCGTCCGGGGCGACGGCGCCTGGCTCCGGCGCGTCGTCCGATGCCGGGACGTCGACGTCGGGCAGAAGCTCGATCGCCGTCGGCGTGGTCCGCAGCATCGCGTGGAAGACGGACGGATGGCTGTTGTCGCGGTGGCGCAGCAGCCTGCGTCCGCCCGCGACCAGCGCCGCCAGCACCAGGGTGGTGGCGTAGAACGCCGGCAGCGCGCCGGCGCCGTAGCGCGTCATCGCCACGCCCGCCACCGCCGGCCCGATCGCCGAGCCCACGCCGTTGAGGAGCAGCAGGCTGCTGCCGGCCGACAGCGTGTCCTCGGGCGGCAGGTGGTCGAGCAGGTGGGCCATGCAGATCGGATAGATCGCGAACGCCAGCCCGCCGAAGCAGAAGCACAGCGCGTACAGCGGCCAGCCCGACTGTCCGGCCGGCAGCATCATCGCCACCGCCGCGCCCGCCGCCAGCAGGCAGACGATGACCAGGGCCGTGCGGCGGTCGCCGCCGTCGGACAGGCGGCCGATGGGCCACTGCAGCGCCGCGCCGCCGATGATGGTGGTGCTCATCAGCAGCGCCACGCCAGTGACGTCGAGCCCGATGCGGGTGGCGAACACCGCCGCCAGGCCCCAGAAGCCGCCCAGCGTCATCCCCGCCAGCAGCGCGCCCAGCGTGGCCGCCGGCGCCGCGCGGAACAGCGCCTTCAGCGCCAGGCGCGGCATGGCCGGCAGCTCCGGCTGGACCATGCGGCTGGCGGTGACCGGCAGCGCCGCCAGGCAGACCAGGATCGCCACCAGGCTGAAGAGTGCGAACCCGGCCGGATCGGCCACGCCCACCAGCCACTGGCCGGCGGCCAGCGCGAACAGGTTCACCACCATGTAGGCCGCGAACACCTGGCTGCGCTGCCCGGGCGGCGCCTGCACGTTCAGCCAGCTCTCGATCACCGTGTACAGCCCCACCAGCGCCACGCCCGTGCCCAGCCGCAGCAGGCCCCAGGCCCAGGGCGAGACGAGGATGGGATGCAGCAGCACCGTGGCGGCGCACAGGCAGGCATAGAAGGCGAAGGCGCGGATGTGGCCGATGCGCTGGATCAGCCCGGGGGCGGCGTAGGTGCCGAAGAAGAAGCCGGCGAAATAGGCCGACATCACCAGGCCCAGCACCTGGTCGTCATAGCCCTCGATGCGCCCGCGCACCGCGAGCAGGGTGCTGAGCAGGCCGCTGCCCGCGAGCAGCAGGGCCACGCCGGCAAGCAGGGCGGCGAGGGGCCGGACGGCCGCGATCATCGCGGAATGCTCCGGCGTGACTTCGTGGGGACGCGGGCGGAACAGGTGGCACGGATTCGGGCGATGCGATGCAGCAGGGCGGTCAAACCGGTCCTCGAAGCGGCGATACGTTCCGACAGTGTCGCCCTTATGGCAGGCGCGCTGGGTGAACGCAGCCTGTGACGGCTCTTCGGGACAGTCCGCGCCGCGGGAGGCGGCTGACGGGGGGAGTGCTCCGCCCCGCCGCCAGCCATCCATGGCTGGAAGCGGGGGCGTGGGCCGTCCCTGGCCCACTCTCCGCACTCCCCCCGCCATCCACCTCCCGCACCACCTTCGCCGGCTTCGGGAAGAGCGCAACAGCACGCTCTGGCCAGCATCGGCGCACGCCGCAGGGCGTGGGGTTCGAATCCCCGGGCCCATCCCACAGTCCGGAAGTGCGATCGCCACCGAAGCCGAACCCTCCAACCTTGCGGGGCGGGGCGCTGCAGGGGGGGGTATGGACAGCGCACAAGGACGTGCGCGGTAGGCACTTCAGCCATGGATGGCTGATGTGCCGGTCCATACCCCCCCCCTGCAGCGCCACGCCTCTCGCCCGAAGCCGATGCTCTCGGCACGCCAAGCCACGAGCACCGAAGCGGACTCCCAAGCCCCGACCCGTTAAAATCCCCGGCTTGCCGCGCGGCGCGGTCATTCCGGAGTTTCCATGCGTACCCATTTCTGCGGCCTGATCGACGAGTCGATGGTCGGCCGGACCGTCACCCTCTGCGGCTGGGCCGACGTCGCCCGCGACCTCGGCGGCCTGTGCTTCATCGACCTGCGCGACCACGAAGGCATCGTCCAGGTGGTGGCCGAACCGTCGGACGCAGAGGGCAATGCCGACGTGGTCACCACCGCCGCGAAGGTGGGCTACGAGGACTGCCTGCGCGTGACCGGCACCGTGCGCCGCCGCGAATCGGTGAACCCGAAGATCCGCACCGGCCAGGTGGAAGTGGTCGCCACCGCGATCGAAGTGCTGAACAAGGCCGAGCCGCTGCCCTTCCACCACCACGAGAACCCGGGCGAGGACATCCGCCTGAAGTACCGCTACCTCGACCTGCGCAGCCCCGAGATGCAGCGCCGCATGCGCACGCGCACGAAGCTGGTCGCGGCGCTGCGCCGCTGGCTGGACGCGCGCGATTTCCAGGACATCGAGACCCCGATCCTGACGAAGGCGACGCCCGAGGGCGCGCGCGACTTCCTGGTGCCTGCGCGCATGCACGAGGGCGAGTTCTACGCCCTGCCGCAGAGCCCGCAGCTGTTCAAGCAGATCCTGATGATGGCGGGCTTCGACCGCTACTACCAGATCGCGCGCTGCTTCCGCGACGAGGCCCTGCGCGCCGACCGCCAGCTCGAGTTCACCCAGCTCGACATGGAGTTCGCCTGGGTCGACGAGGCGATCGTGCAGGACACGGTCGAGCAGATGATGCAGGACGTGTTCCGCGAGGTGGTCGGCGTCGAGCTGGGCGCCTTCCCGCGCATGACCTGGGCCGAGGCCATGCGTCGCTACGGCTCCGACAAGCCGGACCTGCGCATCGCGCTGGAGCTGGTGGACGTGGACGACCAGGTGCGCGGTTCGCAGTTCAAGGTCTTCACCGACGTCGCCGGCGTGGACGGCCTGCGCGTGTGCGCGCTGCGCATTCCCGGCGGCGCCGCGCTCAGCCGCAAGCAGATCGACGAGTACGCCGCCCACGCCGCGAAGTACGGCGCCAAGGGACTTGCCTACGCGAAGATCGGCGAGGACGGCGCGGTGAATTCGCCGGTGGCGAAGTTCTTCGACGAGGCCGCGTTCGCGGCGCTGCTGCAGCATGTGGGCGCGTCGAACGGCGACATCGTGTTCTTCGGCGCCGGCGCCTACAACACGGTCAGCGACTTCATGGGCGCGGTGCGGCTCAAGGCGGGCAAGGACTTCGGCCTGGTCGAGGACGGCTGGAAGCCGCTCTGGGTCACCGACTTCCCGATGTTCGAGTTCGACGACGAGGCCCAGCGCTACGTCGCGCTGCACCACCCCTTCACCGCGCCGGCGGTGGACGACATCGACGACCTGCGCGCCAACGCGCGCACCGCCACCAGCCGCGGCTACGACATGGTGCTCAACGGCAACGAGATCGGCGGCGGTTCGATCCGCATCCATCGCCCGCGGATGCAGGCGGCGGTGTTCGAGCTGCTGGGCATCGGCGCGGAGGAGCAGCAGGCCAAGTTCGGCTTCCTGCTCGACGCGCTGAAGTACGGCGCACCGCCGCACGGCGGCATCGCCTTCGGCATCGACCGCATCGCCGCGCTGATGGCGGGGACCGAGTCGATCCGCGACGTCATCGCTTTCCCCAAGACCACCACCGCGCAGTGCCTGATGACCGGCGCGCCGTCGCCGATCGAGGACGCGCAGCTGGCGGAAGTCCACGTCGCCGTCCGCCCGAAGGCCCAGCCGGCCGCGTAGGAGCGGCTGCAGCCGCGATAGCCGGATGTCCCCGACCGATCGGAGATGATGCGCGTCATGCCGCCCGCCATCCGCCGCGCAACGCCCGAGGACGCCGGGATCCTGTCCCGGCTCTCCGCGCATACGTTCACCGAGACCTTCGGCCATCTCTATCCGCCGGAGGACCTCGCCGCCTTCATCGCCGAGGCCTACGCCGAGGAGCGCCAGCGCGTGATCCTGTCGCATCCCGACTACGCGGTCTGGCTGCTGGAGGACGCTGGCGAGGCGGTGGGTCATGCCGCGGCGGGTCCCTGCGGCCTGCCGCATCCCGACGTTGCTCCGGGCGACGGCGAGCTCAAGCGCCTCTACCTGCTGGCTTCGCACCAGGGCGACGGCTGGGGCGGGCGGCTGTTCGACACCGCGATCGCCTGGCTGGAGCGCGATGGCCCGCGCAGGCTGTGGATCGGCGTGTGGTCGGGGAACTCCGGTGCGCAGCGCTTCTACGCGCGGCGTGGCTTCGAGTCAGTGGGCGAGTACCTGTTCCCCGTCGGCGCGACCCGCGACCGCGAGTTCATCCTCCGCCGCGACGCGGCGCTGGCCGCGTAGCCGCGACTGCGACCGCATGCGCGCAGGAGATCCTCCCGTTCCGCCGCCTGCCGGCGATTCCGGCCCCGGCCCCGGCCCCGGTCCCGGTCCCGGCCCCGGTCCCGGTCCCGGCCGCGGCTCCGGCCCGCAGGCGTCCCGCGTCCTCCTCGTCCACGGCCTGTGGATGCCGCCGCTGTCCATGTGGCGCTTCGCGGCGCGCCTGCGCGCGCACGGCTTCGATACCGGCGTGCTCGGCTACCGCAGCATCGTCGGCAGTACCGCCGCGGCCGTGGATGCCGTCCGCGAGCGCCTGCGCGGCGGCCCGCCGACCCATGTCGTCGGACACAGCCTCGGCGGCCTGATGGCCCTGGAGGCCCTGCGCGTCGAGCCGACGCTTCCGGTCGCGCGCCTCGTCTGCCTGGGCACGCCGCTGTGCGGCAGCAGGGTGGCGCAGACGATGTCGCGGCACGCCCTGACCACGCTCTACCTCGGGCGCAGCGCGGCCCTGCTGCGGAGTGGATGCGCGGTGCTTCCGGCCGGCGTCGAGGTCGGCATGGTCGCCGGCCGCCGCCCGCGCGGCCTGGGCGCGCTGGTGGCGCGCTTCGAGGGCGTGCACGACGGCACGGTGGCGCTCGGGGAGACCCGGGTCCCGGGGCTGGCCGACCATGTCGTCATCGACGCCTCGCACACCGGCCTGGTCCTCGGCGCCGAGGCCGCGCGGCAGGCGCTCGGCTTCCTGCGCGAGGGGCGCTTCCCGCGCTGACGCCGCGGCGGCCCGCGTGCCCGGAAGGAGTAGAATCCGGGCTCGTTCCAGCATTGAAGAAAGGGTGCTACGCATGGGCAGGGGTCCCTCGATCGAGGCCCGCAAGAACGCGGAAGACGCGCGTCGCGGGAAGATCTTCACCAAGCTGATCCGCGAGATCTCGGTCTCCGCGCGCGCTGGTGGAGGTGACCCCGGGGGCAACCCGCGGCTGCGCAGCGCCATCGACAAGGCTCTGTCGGCCAACATGACCAAGGACGTGATCGAGCGTGCGGTCAAGAAGGCCACCGGCGAGCTGGAAGGCGTCGACTACGAAGAGATCCGCTACGAGGGCTATGCCCCGGGCGGCGTCGCCGTGATCGTCGACTGCCTGACCGACAACAAGGTCCGCACGGTGGCCGACGTGCGCCATGCCTTCGGCAAGTTCGGCGGCAACCTCGGCACCGACGGCTCGGTGGCCTTCATGTTCAACAAGCAGGGCATCCTGCGCTACGACGCCGGCGCCGACGAGGACGCGGTGACCAACGCCGCCATCGAGGCCGGCGCCGAGGACGTGGTGGTCTATCCCGAAGATGGCGCCATCGACGTGCTGACCGCGCCCGAGGACTTCGCCGCCGTGCGCGACGCCATGGCCGCCGCCGGCCTGCCGGCCGCACATGCGGAGGTCACCCTGCGCGCCGACAACGACATCGCCGTCGAAGGCGAGACCGCGCAGCAGGTGGTCAAGCTGCTGCGCTGGCTGGAAGACCTCGACGACGTGCAGGACGTGTATTCGAACGCCGACCTCGGCGACGACGCGTACGCGTAGACTGGCGGCGTGACCAGGATCCTCGGCATCGACCCCGGCTCGCAGCGCACCGGCGTCGGCATCATCGACGTCGATGCCGCCGGCCGCGCCACGCACGTGTACCACGCGCCGCTGGACCTGCTGGCCGGTGCCACGGCCGTTCCCGGCGACCTGCCGCAGCGCCTGCGCCGGCTGCTCGACGGCCTGCGTGCGGTGATCGACGAGCACCGCCCGGACGAGGTCGCGATCGAGCAGGTGTTCGTGTCGAAGAACGCCGACTCCGCGCTCAAGCTCGGCCAGGCCCGCGGCGCGGCGATCTGCGCCGTGGTGATGCACGGGCTGCCGGTCAGCGAGTACGGCGCGCGCCAGGTGAAGCTTGCCCTGGTGGGCAAGGGCGCGGCCGACAAGGTCCAGGTGCAGCACATGGTCGGCGCGATCCTCGGCCTCAAGGGCCGCCTGCAGGCCGACGCCGCCGACGCGCTGGCGATCGCCATCACCCACGCCCACACCCGCGCCAGCGCGCAGCGCATGGGCATCGATGCCCGCATGGCCTGGAGCCGGAGATGATCGGACGCCTGCGCGGCCTGCTCGCGCACAAGTCGCCCCCGTGGCTGGTGCTGGACGTCAACGGCGTCGGCTATGAGCTGGAGGCGCCGATGAGCACCTTCTACGAACTGCCGGTGCTGGGGAAGGAGGTCACGCTCTTCACCCACTACGCGCAGAAGGAGGATTCGGTATCGCTGTACGGCTTCGCGAGCGAGGCCGAGCGGCGCCTGTTCCGCGACGTGCAGCGGGTCACCGGCATCGGCGCGAAGATCGCGCTGGCGATCCTGTCCGGCGCCAGCGTCGAGGAGTTCGCGCGCCTGGTGCAGGCCGGCGACGTCACCGCGCTCACGAGGATCCCGGGCATCGGCAAGAAGACCGCCGAGCGCATCGTGGTCGAGCTGCGCGACCGCGCCGAGGCGATCATGGGCGGGGCGCTCGCCGTGCCCGCCGCCGGCGTTCCGGCCGATCCGCTGTCGGAGGCGACGGTGGCGCTGCAGCAGCTGGGCTACAAGCCCGCCGAGGCCCAGCGCATGGCGCGCCAGGCGCATGTCGACGGCGACGCTGCGGAAACCATCATCCGGAAGGCGCTACAGTCCGCGCTTCGCTGAGCCGCGCCGGGTCGAAGCCTCCATGTCCGCAGCTGCACCCACGCCTTCCGCCGCGCCGCAGGCCGCGCGCGGCGACCGTCATGACCAGGGCCACGGCCACGGCAGGATCGGGCTGTTCGGCCTGGTGGTCGGCGCGGTCGGCGTGGTCTTCGGCGACATCGGCACCAGCCCGCTGTATACGCTGCGCGAGGCCTTCAACCCGCACTACGGGCTGACCGCCAACCACGACACGGTGCTCGGCATCCTGTCGCTGGTCTTCTGGGCGCTGACGGTGGTGGTGACGTTCAAGTACGTCACCATCATCATGCGCGCCGACAACGAGGGCGAGGGCGGCATCATGGCGCTCATGGCGCTGGCCCAGCGCAGCCTGAAGCCCGGGTCGAAGTCGGTCTACCTGGTGGGGCTGCTGGGCGTGTTCGGTGCCTCGCTGTTCTTCGGCGACGGCGTGATCACGCCGGCGATCTCGGTGCTGTCGGCGGTCGAAGGCCTGGAGGTGGTGGCGCCGCAGCTGCACGACTGGATCGTGCCGATCACGGTGGGCGTGCTGGCCGGGCTGTTCGCCACCCAGCGCTACGGCACCGAGAAGGTCGGTCGCGTGTTCGGGCCCATCACCATCATCTGGTTCCTGTCGCTGGCCGCGCTGGGCGTGCTCAACATCACCCACGAGCCCGAGGTGCTGAAGGCCATCAATCCGTGGTGGGCGGCGCGCTTCTTCGTGGAGCACAGCTGGGGCGGCGTCTTCATCCTCGGCGCGGTGGTGCTGGCGGTCACCGGCGGCGAGGCGATCTACACCGACATGGGCCACTTCGGCGCGCGCCCGATCCGGCTGGGCTGGTACTGGTTCGTGCTGCCCTCGCTGATGCTGAACTACCTGGGACAGGGCGCGCTGGTGCTCGAGGACCCGGCGGCGATCCGCAACCCGTTCTTCATCGGCGTGCCCGAATGGGGACGCTGGCCGATGATCCTGCTGGCCACGGCGGCCACGGTGATCGCCTCGCAGGCGGTGATCACCGGCGGCTTCTCGGTCGCGCGCCAGGCGATGCAGCTGGGCTACATCCCGCGCATGCGCATCAAGCACACCTCCAGCGAGACCATCGGCCAGATCTACATCCCGGCGATCAACTGGTCGATGGCGGTGATCGTGATCCTGCTGGTGCTGAGCTTCCGCTCGTCGTCGTCGCTGGCCGCCGCCTACGGCATCTCGGTGTCGATGACGATGCTGATCGACACGCTGCTGCTGGCGATCGTCGCGCGCGCGCTGTGGCCCAAGGCGCGGCGCTGGGTGCTGCCCTGCTGCGTCGGCTTCTTCGTGATCGACATCGCCTTCGTGGTGGCCAACGGTGCCAAGGTGCTGCAGGGCGCGTGGTTCCCGCTGGTGCTGGGCATCGTGCTGTTCACCATGCTGCGCACCTGGCGCCGCGGCCGCCAGCTGCTGCGTGATGCGGTCCAGGCCGACGGCCTGCGCCTGGACACCTTCATCTCCGGGCTGATGCTGGCGCCACCGGTACGCGTGCCCGGCACGGCGATCTTCATGACCAGCGACCCGGGCGTGGTGCCGCATGCGTTCATGCACAACCTCAAGCACAACAAGGTGCTGCACGAGCGCAACCTGTTCCTGACCGCCGAGACCCTGGCCGTGCCCTACGCGCCGCGCGAGCGTCGGCTCGAGCTGCGCGGAATCGGCGACGACTTCTACAAGGTCACGGTGCGCTTCGGCTTCATGGAGACGCCCGACGTGCCGCTGGCGCTGATGCGTGCCTGCGACCTCGAGGGCCTGGACCTCGACCCCATGGACACCACCTATTTCGTCGGCCGTGAGACGGTGGTGTCGCGTCGACGCGTCGGCATGCCGGTGTGGCGCGACAAGCTGTTCGCACTCATGCACCGCAACGCGGCGCCGGCCAACGCCTATTTCCGCATTCCCGGGAACCGGTTGATCGAGCTGGGAGCGCAGGTGGAAATCTGAGTCCCGGGGCTGGCAACCGCGGCGAGCGGCCCCATGTCCGGGTGAGACCCGTCGCCCGAGCCCGCCATGATCCCGTACTCCCTGCTCGACCTGGCCCCCGTCCGCGAAGGCGACACGCCGGCGCAGGCCTTCGCCAACAGCCTCGACCTTGCGCGCCACGCCGAGGCCCAGGGCTACCGCCGCTTCTGGCTGGCCGAGCACCACAACATGCCCGGCATCGCCAGCGCCGCGACCTCGGTGCTGATCGGCCACATCGCCGGCGGCACCTCGACCATCCGCGTCGGCGCCGGCGGGGTGATGCTGCCCAACCACTCGCCGCTGCAGGTGGCCGAGCAGTTCGGCACCCTGGCCTCGCTGTATCCCGACCGCATCGACCTCGGACTGGGCCGTGCGCCCGGCACCGACCAGGCGACCACGCGCGCGCTGCGCCGCTACTACGACGCCGCCGACGCCTTCCCGCACGACGTCGGCGAACTGCTGGCCTATTTCGGGCCGGTGCGGCCGGGACAGAAGGTGCAGGCGGTGCCCGGCGCGGGCATGGAGGTGCCGGTGTGGCTGCTCGGTTCGAGCCTCTTCAGCGCGCGCCTGGCCGCGGCCATGGGCCTGCCTTTCGCCTTCGCCTCGCACTTCGCGCCGGCGATGATGGAGCAGGCGCTGGCGCTGTATCGCCACGAGTTCCGACCGTCCGGACGGCTGTCGGCGCCGTACGCGATGCTCGCGCTGAACGTGGTCGGCGCCGGCACCGATGCGGAGGCGCGGCGTCTGTTCACCACCATGCAGCAGACCTTCGTGCGACTGCGCCGCGGCGAGATCGGCCTGGTACCGCCGCCGGTGGACGACATCGATGCGTACTGCACGCCGCAGGAAAAGGCGGGCGTGGACCAGGCCCTGGCCTGCTCGGTGGTCGGCGACGAGGCGACGCTGCGCGACGGCATCGCGGCCTTCGTCGAACGCCATCGCCCGGACGAGCTGATGCTGACCGCCAACATCTTCGACCACGACGCACGCTTGGCCTCGTTCGCCATGGCGGCCCGGGCCTGCGCCCCGCTGTCGTAAGCGCGGCATCCGGTTTCCGCCGCGCCGAGGCCGCGCGCGGATGCGTTGTATCTACTTGAATACAGCGTGATTTTCTGGCCTCTTCGCACGTTTGGCGCTAGGCTGTATTCATCCAGCAGCAGCCAGCGGAGCGCGCCTTGGACGCGGATACCGGCCAGCCCAGCAAGCGCAACGAACTCACGCTTTTCCTGTTCATCACGGTGGTGCTGTTTCCCATCCTGTCGGTGATGATCGTCGGCGGCTACGGCTTCGCGGTGTGGTTCTGGCAGATGTTCGTCGCCGGCCCGCCGACCGCCTGAGGGACGCAGGAACGTGATGGCCGCCTCCCGGAACCAGGCACCGGACCGCGACCGCAGGGCACTGCTGCGTGGACGGCTGCGCCGGACCCCTTTGCTGCGTCCGCCGTGGGCGCTCGAGGAATCCCGCTTCGCCTCCGCGTGCACCGCGTGCAACGCCTGCGTCGAAGCCTGCCCGCAGCGCGTGCTGGTGGCGGGCGAGGGCGGGCTGCCGGAATTCGATCCGGGACGCGGCGAATGCACCTTCTGCGGCGACTGCGCGCGGGCCTGCGACGCGAACGCCTTCGCAGCGCTCGATGAGGCGCCCTGGTCGCTGCGCGCGCAGGTCGGCGAGGCCTGCCTGGCCGGTCGCGGCATCGTCTGCTCCAGCTGCCGCGACGCATGCGGCGAGTCCGCGATCGCCTTCCCGCCCACGCGCGCGGTGCCGATGCCGCGGATCGAGAGCGACCGCTGCACCGGCTGCGGTGCCTGCGTGCCGGCCTGTCCGACCACGGCGATCTCGCTGGCCGCGCTGACCGCCGAGGTGCTGCTTGAAGCCTGAACCTTCGAACGAGTGGCACGTCGCCAGCCTGGTGGTGCGCCATCATCCCGCGGCAATCCCCGCGCTTGCCGACGCCGTCGCCGGCGCCGCCGGCCTCGACCTGGCCCTGCAGGAAGACACCTGCAGCGTGCTGGTGCAGGAAAGCGACGGCACCCGCAGCCTGATGGCCAGCATCGACCTGCTGCAGGCGCTGCCCGGCGTGATCACCGTCAACCTCGTCTACCACCACGTCGAGCGGCAGGCGCCGCCCGGCGACGTTTCCGCATCCGATCCACAGGAGTCCCACGGATGAGCACCAGCCGCCGCGAATTCATCCGAAACAGCGCCATCGCCAGCGCCGCCGTCGCCGCCGGCATCCCGGTCCCGGGCCACGTCCAGGAGGCCGTGGTCGAGGGCGACAAGGGCCTGAAGTGGAGCAAGGCGCCCTGCCGCTACTGCGGCACCGGCTGCGGCATCAACGTCGCCGTGCGCGACGGCCGCGTGGTCGCTACCCACGGCGACGTCAAGGCCGAGGTCAACCGCGGGCTCAACTGCGTCAAGGGCTATTTCCTGTCGAAGGTGATGTACGGCGCCGACCGCCTGACCACGCCGCTGCTGCGCAAGAAGAACGGCGCCTACGACAAGGAAGGCGACTTCACGCCGGTGACCTGGGACGAGGCCTTCGACGTGATGGAGGAGAAGTTCCGCGCGGTGCTCAAGGCCAAGGGCGGCGACGGCATCGGCATGTTCGGTTCCGGCCAGTGGACGGTGTGGGAGGGCTATGCCGCCAACAAGCTGATGAAGGCCGGCTTCCGCAGCAACCACATCGATCCCAACGCGCGCCACTGCATGGCGTCCGCGGTCACCGGCTTCATGCGCACCTTCGGCATGGACGAGCCGATGGGCTGCTACGACGACATCGAGGCCGCCGACGCCTTCGTGCTCTGGGGCTCGAACATGGCCGAGATGCACCCGATCCTGTGGACCCGGGTCACCGACCGCCGGCTGTCGAACCCGCACGTCAAGGTCGCGGTGCTGTCGACCTACGAGCACCGCAGCTTCGACCTGGCCGACATCCCGATGGTGTTCAAGCCGCAGACGGACCTGGTGATCCTGAACTACATCGCCAACCACATCATCCAGTCGGGCAAGGTCAACAGGGACTTCGTCGACAGGCACACCACCTTCAAGCGCGGCAACGACGACATCGGCTACGGCCTGCGCCCCGAGCATCCGCTGCAGGTGGCGGCGAAGAACGCGAACGATCCCAACGGCGGCACGGCGATCGATTTCGACGAGTTCGCGCGCTTCGTCGCGCCCTACACGCTGGACAAGGCCGTGGAGATGACCGGCGTCGAGCGCGGCTGGCTGGAGCAGCTGGCCGAGCTGTACGCCAACCCCGACATCAAGGTGATGTCGTTCTGGACCATGGGCTTCAACCAGCACACGCGCGGCACCTGGGCCAACAACATGGTCTACAACATCCACCTGCTGACCGGGAAGATCGCGACGCCGGGCAACAGCCCGTTCTCGCTGACCGGCCAGCCTTCGGCCTGCGGCACCGCGCGCGAGGTCGGCACCTTCGCCCACCGCCTGCCGGCGGACATGGTGGTGACCAATCCCGAGCACCGGGCCGCGGCCGAGGACATCTGGAAGATCCCGCGCGGGATCATCAAGGACAAGATCGGCTACGCCGCCACCGAGCAGAACCGCGCGCTCAAGGACGGCCTGCTCAACGCCTACTGGGTGCAGGTCAACAACAACATGCAGGCCGGCGCGAACATCCTCGAGGAGGGCTATCCGGGCTATCGCAACCCGGACAACTTCATCGTGGTGTCCGATGCCTATCCCACCGTCACCTGCCAGGCCGCCGACCTGGTCCTGCCCACGGCCATGTGGGTGGAGAAGGAAGGCGCCTACGGCAACGCCGAGCGCCGCACGCACTTCTGGCACCAGCTGGTGGATGCGCCCGGAGAGGCGAAGTCGGACCTCTGGCAGCTGATGGAGTTCTCCAAGCGCTTCACCACCGACGAGTGCTGGCCCGAGGAGATCCTGGCCGCCAATCCGCAGTTCCGCGGCAAGACGCTCTTCGACGTGCTGTACCGCAACGGCAAGGTCGACGCCTTCGGCGTGGACGAAATCGAGGCCGGCTACGCCAACCACGAGGCCGAGGCCTTCGGCTTCTACCCGCAGAAGGGCCTGTTCGAGGAGTACGCCGAGTTCGGGCGCGGCCATGCGCACGACCTCGCGCCCTTCGACCGCTACCACCAGGAGCGCGGCCTGCGCTGGCCGGTGGTCGACGGCAAGGAGACCCGTTGGCGCTACCGCGAGGGCGCGGACCCCTACGTCAAGGCGGGCACGGGCTTCGAGTTCTACGGCAACCCCGACGGACGCGCGGTGATCTGGGCGCTGCCCTACGAGCCTCCGGCGGAGTCGCCCAACGAGGAATACGACCTGTGGCTGGTCACAGGCCGCGTGCTGGAGCACTGGCACTCGGGCTCGATGACCATGCGCATCCCCGAGCTGTACAAGGCCGTGCCCTCGGCGGTGGTCTACATGCATCCGGACGATGCGCGTGCGCGCGGGCTCAAGCGCGGCGACGAAGTCGAGGTCTCCTCGATCCGCGGCGGCATGCGCACGCGCGTCGAGACCCGCGGCCGCAACCGGATGCCACGCGGCGTGATCTTCGTGCCCTGGTACGACGCGGCGCAGCTGATCAACAAGGTCACGCTGGACGCGACCTGCCCGATCTCCAAGCAGACCGACTTCAAGAAATGCGCGGCGAAGGTCGTCGCGGTGGGAGCCTGACATGCGCTGGACCCTGAAGCCCCTCGTGCTGCTCCTGGCCTCGCTGGTGCTGGCACCGCTGCTCACCGCCTGCGGCGACCGCGAGCCGGAACCGGTGATCGTCGCCCCGGCCGCGCCGATCAGCGCGCGCGGCAACCCCGCGCAGGACATCGACGCGATGCGCCGCCACGTGCCGATCACCAGCGAGATCACCCCGCTGCCGATGGCGACCGTCGAGAACTTCGACATGACCCGCGCACGCGCCTATCCGATGCAGCCGCCCACCATCCCGCACAGCATCGACGGCTACCAGGTCGACCTGAACTCGAACCGCTGCATGCTCTGCCACGCACGCAGCACCGCGGCCCAGTTCCAGGCGCCGCCGGTGAGCGTCACCCACTACATGGACCGTGACGACCAGTTCCTGGCCGAGGTCTCGCCGCGGCGCTACTTCTGCGTGCAGTGCCACGTCACCCAGACGGATGCGAAGCCGCTGGTCGCGAATGGCTTCCGCGACATCGACGAGGTGCTGCGGGCGGAGCGCGCGCAATGAGCCTCGTGCGACGCGCCCGCGACACGGTGGTCGGCTTCTGGCGCGCCTTCAACCGCCCGGCCCGCTACCTGAGCCTCGGCTTCCTGACGCTGGGCGGCTTCATCGCCGGCATCGTGTTCTGGGGCGGCTTCAACACCGCGCTGGAGGCGACCAACACCGAGGTGTTCTGCACGAGCTGCCACGAGATGGACGACAACGTCTTCGAGGAGCTCAAGAGCACCATCCACTACGCCAACCGCTCCGGCGTGCGCGCCACCTGCCCCGACTGCCACGTGCCGCACGACTGGACCGACAAGATGGCGCGCAAGATGCAGGCCTCGAAGGAGGTCTGGGGCAAGATCTTCGGCACCATCAACACCCGCGAGAAGTTCCTGGACAACCGGCTGAAGCTGGCCCAGCACGAGTGGGAGCGGCTGAAGGCCAACGACTCGCTCGAATGCCGCAACTGCCACGACTACGATTCGATGGACCTGACCCGCCAGGCCAGCCGCGCGGCCTTCATCCACCGCAGCTACCTGGCCACCGGGCAGGCGACCTGCATCGACTGCCACAAGGGCATCGCGCACCGGCTGCCGGACATGACCGGGGTGCCGCAGGGCGTCCAGGCCTCCAGCACCGCGCCGTCCCCGCACTGAGGCCGCCCCTTCCAGGAGCATGGGCGGCGTGGTCCCACGCCTTGGGGCGGCATGCGACCATAGCCGGATGGAAGAACAGCGAATCATCGGCGCCGGCGCCACCCGCGAGGACGACGCCGTCGAAGCCTCGATCCGGCCGCAGCGGCTGGCCGACTACCTCGGCCAGCAGCCGGTGCGCGAGCAGCTGGACATCTACATCCAGGCCGCGAAGCAGCGCGGCGAGGCCCTCGACCACGTCCTGATCTTCGGGCCCCCCGGCCTGGGCAAGACCACGCTCAGCCACGTCATCGCCAACGAGCTCGGCGTGAGCCTGCGCACCACCTCCGGCCCGGTGATCGAGAAGGCCGGCGACCTGGCCGCGCTGCTGACCAACCTGCAGCCGCACGACGTGCTGTTCATCGACGAGATCCACCGCCTCTCGCCCGTGGTCGAGGAAGTGCTGTATCCGGCGATGGAGGACTTCCAGATCGACATCATGATCGGCGAGGGCCCGGCCGCCCGCTCGATCAAGCTCGACCTGCCGCCCTTCACCCTGGTCGGCGCCACCACGCGCGCCGGCCTGCTGACCGCGCCCCTGCGCGACCGCTTCGGCATCGTGCAGCGGCTGGAGTTCTACAGCGCCGCCGAGCTGGCCAGGATCGTTCGCCGCTCGGCGCAGATCCTCGGCATCGACTGCGTGCCCGAGGGCGCCGACGAGATCGCGCGCCGGTCGCGCGGCACCCCGCGCATCGCCAACCGCCTGCTGCGCCGGGTGCGCGACTATGCCCAGGTGCGCGCCGCCGGCCGCATCGACCACGAGGTCGCCGGCGCGGCGATGCAGATGCTCAAGGTCGACCCGGAGGGCTTCGACGACCTCGACCGCCGCCTGCTGAACCTGATCATCGAGAACTTCGATGGCGGCCCGGTGGGCGTGGAGTCGCTGGCCGCGGCGCTCAGCGAGGAGCGCGGCACGCTCGAGGACGTGATCGAGCCCTACCTCATCCAGCAGGGCTTCCTGGTGCGCACCGCGCGCGGCCGCATGGCCACCCACAAGGCCTGGCGCCACCTGGGACTGCAGCCCCGGGGCCCGGCCGCGGAGACGCTGTTTTGAACGACGCCGTATCGACTCTGTTCAGTCTGCCGACCCGGGTTTACTGGGAAGATACCGACGCGGGTGGCGTGGTCTACCACGCGCGCTACGTGGCCTTCTTCGAGCGCGCGCGCAGCGAATGGATGCGCAGCCTCGGCCATGGCCAGCAGGCCATGATCGACGGGCTTGGCCTCGTGTTCGCGGTGCGTGACATGCAGCTCGACTTCCGCTGGCCTGCACGCCTGGACGACGCGCTCGAGGTCACCGTGGCGCTGGCGCGGGTACGCCGGGCCAGCGTCGAGTTCGCGCAGCACGTCCTGCGCGATGGCGAGCGGCTGGCGTCGGCGCGGGTGCGGGTGGCGGCGATCGACAGCGCGGCCTTCCGGCCGCGTGCGCTGCCCGACGCGCTGTACGAGCAGTTCAAATCCCTGGAATCAAACGCGGAGCAACATCGATGAGTGCAACGGCAACGGCCATCCTGATGCAGGCGAGCAGCGTGGAACCCCTGCCCGAGGAGGCGCCGGCGGACACCGTCGCGCTTGCGGCCGATGCCGCCAGCCAGGCCGCGAACGCCCCGGTGGGCGGCGGCGAGCTGGACCTGATCCACCTGGTGCTGCACGCCTCCATCCCGGTGCAGCTGGTGATGCTGCTCCTGCTGCTGGCCTCGATCGCCTCGTGGGTGATCATCTTCCGCAAGAAGCGCATGCTCGACCGCGCCGAGAAGGAGGCCGACCGCTTCGAGGAGCGCTTCTGGTCGGGCGCCGACCTGGGCAAGCTCTACGCCTCGGCCAGCGAGCGCAACCGCGACGTCGAGGGCCTCGAGGCGATCTTCGAGGCCGGCTTCCGCGAATACACCCGCAGCCGCCAGCGCCGCGGCGCCGACAGCCGCGCCCAGCTCGAGGGTGCCCAGCGCGGCATGCGCGTGGCCAGCTCGCGCGAGCTCGACGGCCTCGAGCACAACCTCGAGTTCCTCGCCAACGTCGGCTCGATCGCCCCCTACGTCGGCCTGCTGGGCACGGTGTGGGGGATCATGATTGCCTTCCACGGCCTGGCCAACGTCAAGGAAGCGACCATCGCCAGCGTGGCGCCGGGCATTTCCGAGGCGCTGATCGCGACCGCGATGGGCCTGTTTGCCGCCATCCCGGCGGTGTGGGCCTACAACCGCTTCGCCACCAAGGTCGAGCGCGTGGCCGGGCGCTACGACGCCTTCTCCGAGGAGTTCTCCTCGATCCTGGAGCGCCAGTCCACGGCCGGCGAGGCCTGATCCATGAGCGTCCGTGCCCGCCGCGGCAAGCGCCGCAAGCTCAAGAACGAGATCAACGTCGTGCCCTACATCGACGTGATGCTCGTGCTGCTGATCATCTTCATGGTGACCGCGCCGCTGATGAACCTGGGCGTGGACGTGCAGCTGCCGCAGTCCAACGCCAAGTCGATCACCGAGCAGAAGGACCCGGTGGTGGTGAGCGTGGACCGTGACGGCAACTATTTCCTCGCCATCGAGGCCGGCAGCAACGAAGCGGTTGATACCGCGTCGCTGCAGGCGAAGGTGCGCGCGCTGGTCGCCAACAATCCCGACCTCGCCGTGTACGTCGCCGCCGACGGCGCCGGCAGCTACCAGAACGTGATGGACGCGATGGCGCTGCTGCAGAACGCCGGCGTGGAGAAGGTCGGCCTCATGAGCCAGCCCAGGCAGGACGGCACGCCCTGATGCGAGAGCAACGCGCCGATACCACGCGCGCGGTGGTGCTGGCCCTGCTGCTGCACGTGGCGCTGTTCGCGCTGATGTTCGCCGGCCTGTGGTGGACGCGCAGCGCGAACCCGCCGTCGGCCGCGGGCTCGCCGGTCAGCGCCGAGCTCATCGACGCCAGCGACCTGTCGCCGGCGATGCGGCGAACGCTGCAGCAAAGGCCGGATCCCACGCCGCCCACCCCTGAGCCCGTGCCCGAGCCGGACCCGGTGGTGGTCGAGGATGCCACGCCCGAGCCGCAGCCGATCCCGGAGCCGCTGCCCGAGGAGGCGCCGGTGGAGCCCCAGCCCGCGCCCCAGGTGCAGGTGCCCGAGCCGTCGCCCGTGGACCAGGATGAGGTGCGCCGCGAGGCGATCGCGCGCGAGACCGCCGAGCGCGAGCAGGAGGAGAAGCGCCGCCAGGAGCAGATCGACCTGACCGAGCGCGAGCGCAAGCAGGAAGAGGCCGAGCAGAAGCGACGCCTGGCCGAGCAGAAGCTCGCCGAGATCCGGCGCCAGCGCGAGCAGGCCCAGCGCGAACAGCGCGAGGCCGAACGACGCCTGGAGCGGATCGCGCAGAGCCGGGCCGAGCAGGCGTCCGAGCAGGCGTCGTCCAGCGGCACGCCGCCGCCGGGCAACGAGGGCGTCGATCCGGGCCTGTCCGCGCGCTACGCCGCGGCGATCCAGGAGGCGATCCTGCAGAACTGGACCCGCCCCGAGAACGTGCCGCTGGGCCAGCGCTGCCGGATCGTCATCACCCAGGTGCGCGGCGGCACCGTGGTCAAGGCGGAGGTCGCGCCCTCGTGCCCGTTCGACGAGCTCGGCCGGCGTTCGGTGGAAGCGGCGGTGCTCAAGGCGCAGCCCTTGCCCTATGCCGGCTTCGAGAGCGTCTTCAACCGCCAGCTCAACCTCAACTTCGAGGCGCAGGATCGCTAGCGCCCCTTCGCCGGCATGTGCAGGAGCGGCTATGGCCCCGACCGACCCCATGCGAAGCCGCGGTCGCGTTGCGGAAGAGGTCGCGGCCATGGAGTGTCGTTGGGGACGCCGTTCATCCTTGTGAGCGCCTTCACAGCCATCCTGTCAGCCTTGTCTGATCCAACCCCGGAGCCCGGTATGACCCGCATCCAACGCCGGCTGGCCACCACGCGCGCGTGGCTGATCGCCTGTCTTGCACTCCTCCTGCCGTTCGCCGCCAGCGCGCAGCAGGGCGGCCTCGAGATCGACATCGTCGGCGGCAACGCGCAGGCGCTGCCGATCGCGGTGGTGCCCATGCCCTACCAGGGCAGCGGCGCGGCGCCCGAGACCGACGTCGCCCGCGTGGTGCGCGAGGACCTGTCGCGTTCGGGCCAGTTCCGGGGCCTGCCCGAGCAGGACATGATCGAGCGCCCCACCCGGGGCGGCGAGGTCAACTACGCCACCTGGCGCACGCTCCGGCAGGACTTCCTGGTCGTCGGTCGCGTGGTCGACGCCGGCGGCGGCGCCTACCGGGTCGAATACGAACTGTTCGACGTGGCGAAGCAGGAGCGACTGCTCGGCATCGCGATGACCGGCCGCGCCAACGCCATGCGCGACGTCGGCCACCAGATCGCCGACGCCATCTACGAGAAGATCCTCGGCGTGCGCGGCGCGTTCTGGACCCGCATCGCCTACGTGACCTCCACCGGCACCGGCGACGCCACCCGCTATGCGCTGATGGTCGCCGATGCGGACGGCCACAATCCGCAGGTGGTGGTGCGTTCGACCGAGCCGCTGATGTCGCCGAGCTGGAGCCCGGACGGGCGCCGCCTGGCCTACGTCTCCTTCGAGCACAACAACAACTCCGCGATCTACATCCAGGACCTGGGCACCGGCGCGCGCGAGCGCGTGGCCAGCTTCCGCGGCATCAACAGCTCGCCGGCGTTCTCGCCCGACGGCAACCGCCTGGCGCTGACGCTCTCGCGCAGTGGCAGCCCCGAGATCTACGTGATGGACCTCGGCAGCAAGGCCCTGACCCAGCTGACCAGCCAGATGGGCATCGACACCGAGCCGGTGTGGAGCGCCGACGGCCGCAGCATCTACTTCACCTCCGACCGTGGCGGGCGGCCGCAGGTCTACCAGGTCCCGGCCACCGGCGGCAGCGCCACGCGGGTGACCTTCCAGGGCAACTACAACGCCAGCCCCACGGTGTCCTTCGACGACAGCAAGATCGCCGTGGCGCAGGGTTCAGGAAACGTATACCGTATCGCACTGCTGGACCGCAGCCTCGGTACGCCGCGCTGGTCCACGCTGTCGCCGGGGTCGCTCGATGAATCACCGAGCTTCGCCCCGAACGCCAGCATGGTCCTGTATGCGGGCAGGGAAGGCGCAAGGGGAGTCCTTTACGCAGTCTCGGCCGACGGTCGCGTGCGCCAGCGGCTGGTACTTGCAGACGGCAACGTCCGCGAGCCGGCGTGGGGGCCGTACCGCCAGCGGTGACGCGGCGTACACGGCCGATACAGCAATGTGAAGCACTGCCCATCTGCAGAAGGATCGACGAGAGATGAAGACCCCAACCCGCGTACTGCTCACGGCCCTGCTCTGCACGGCCGCCGTTGCCTGCTCCAAGAAGGTCAAGGAAGAAGCCCCGGTCGATACCACCCCGACCACCCCGACCACCACCCAGCCGGCCACCACCCCGGGCGCCTACGGCCCCGAGGACCTGGACACCGACGCCTGCCTGCGCCAGCGCACGGTGTACTTCGACTTCGACCAGGAGTCGCTGCGTCCGGAATTCCAGGCCGCGATGGCCTGCCATGCCAAGTACCTGCGTGACCGCCCTTCGGCCCGCATCACCCTGGAAGGCCACGCCGACGAGCGCGGCAGCCGCGACTACAACCTCGGCCTCGGCGAGCGCCGCGGCAACGCGGTGTCGTCCGCCCTCCAGGCCAACGGTGGCTCCGCCGGCCAGCAGACCGTGACCAGCTACGGCGAAGAGCGCCCGACCTGCACCGCGTCGAGCGAGGACTGCTGGGCCAAGAACCGCCGCGTCGAGATCACCTACACCGCCCGCTGAACCGGCGACACAGGTGGCAATGCGTCGGCAGCTGGCGGGAACCCCGCCAGCTGCCGATTGTCTTTCAAGAGTCCGAAAAACGGTTCCCAAGGCCATGATCCGCAGCCATCTCCTGACCAGCCTCGTCTTCACAACCGCCGCCGCGGCCGCCCTGGTGGCGCCTCCGGCCGCCGCGCAGCGCGCCAGCCTCGGCGAGCGCGTGGCCGCGCTCGAAGCGCAGGCCTCGAACAACCAGGGCAACATCGACCTCCTCAACCAGCTCACCGCGCTGCGCAGCGAAGTGCGCGCGCTTCGCGGCCAGGTCGAGGAGCTGCAGCAGCAGAACCAGGCGCTGGAGACCAGCGTCCGCAACCAGTACCTCGACGCCGACGACCGCCTGAACCGCCTCGAGGGTGGGGCGGCAGCCCCGCCGGCGGGCGAGGCGGGTGCGGCCGCCTCGCCGGCGCCGGCCGCGGCCGCTCCCTCCGCTGCCGCTCCCGCCGCTGCCGCTGCCGCAGACGCACCGATCGTGTTCGGCGACGCCGGGCTGCTGGCGAACGCGGCCGACGAGCGCGGCGCCTACGAAACCGCGTTCGCCGCCCTGCGCGGTGGCGACTACGCCGGAGCGGCGGCCCTGTTCACCGAGTTCCTGCGCCTGTACCCGACGGGCTCCTATGCGCCCAATGCCACCTACTGGCTGGGCGAGAGCCATTACGTCACCCAGGACTATGCCAGCGCACAAGCGCAGTTCCGCAGCCTGCTGGAGCGGTGGCCCACCCACGACAAGGCGCCCGGCGCCCTGCTCAAGGTCGGCCTGTCGCAGTACGGCCAGCGCGACCTGGTCGCCGCCGAGGCCACCCTGGTCCGCGTGACCGAGCAGTACCCGGGCACCGACGCCGCGCGCACCGCCGACGACCGCCTGCGTTCGATCCAGCTCAACAGCCTGCGCTGAGGGGCCGCGGCCGCGCCCGCCGGCCCGCGGGGCAGGTGGAGGCCGCGGTACAATCGCCGGCATGAATACCCCCTCCGCCGAGTCCGGCGCGGCCGCCGCCGCGCTCCCGGACCGGCTTCGCATCACCGAGATCTTCCTGTCGCTCCAGGGCGAGGCGCGCGACGCCGGCTGGCCGACCGTGTTCGTCCGCCTGACGGGGTGCCCGCTGCGCTGCACCTACTGCGACACCGCCTACGCCTTCCACGGCGGCGAATGGCGCGATGTCGACGCGATCTTCTCCGAAGTCGCGGCGCACGGCGTGCGCCATGTCTGCGTGACCGGCGGCGAGCCGCTGTCGCAGAAGCGCTGCCTCGGCCTGCTCCGCCGGCTCTGCGACGCCGGCTACGTGGTGTCGCTCGAGACCTCGGGCGCGATCGACATCGCCGGGGTCGACCCGCGGGTCTCGCGCGTGCTCGATATCAAGACGCCGGGCTCGGGCGAGGAGGCGCGCAACCTCTGGAGCAACCTCGAGCTGCTCACGCCGCACGACCAGGTCAAGTTCGTCGTCTGCAGCCGCGCCGACTACGAGTGGGCGCGCGAGGTCGTGGCGCGCCACGCCATCCACCAGCGCTGCGACGTGCTGTTCTCGCCCAGCAAGTCGGAGGTCGACGCGCGCGAACTGGCCGACTGGATCGTCGAAGACCGGCTGCCGGTGCGCTTCCAGATGCAGCTGCACAAGATCCTCTGGAACGACGAGCCGGGGCGCTGAGTCCGCGCCACCTCGAGAACGGCGCCGCGGTCGTGGCGGTCCCCGACACAGCAATGGAGCAGCAGGTTTGAAGAACGCAGTCGTCCTCGTGTCCGGCGGCATGGATTCCGCCGTCGTCCTCGCCATGGCCCGCGAGCAGGGCTTCGCCGTGCACGCGCTGAGCGTCGCCTACGGCCAGCGCCACACCTCCGAACTGGACGCGGCCGCCGCGCTGGCAGCCGCGCAGGGCGCGGTCCAGCACAAGGTCGTGGGCGTGGACCTGCGCGCGATCGGCGGCTCGGCGCTGACCGCCGACATCGAAGTGCCCGAGGCGGGCGCCGACGGCATCCCGGTGACCTACGTGCCCGCGCGCAACACCATCATGCTGTCGATCGCGCTCGGCTGGGCCGAAGTGCTGGGCGCGGCGGACATCTTCTGCGGCGTCAACGCGGTCGACTACTCCGGCTATCCGGACTGCCGCCCGGAGTTCATCGACGCCTTCCAGCGCCTCGCCAACCTGGCCACCCAGGCCGGCGTGGAAGGCGCCGGCATCCGCGTGCATGCGCCGCTGCAGCACCTGTCCAAGGGCGACATCGTGCGCGAAGGGCTGCGCCTGGGCGTGGATTTCGCGCAGACCGTGTCGTGCTACCGCGCCGATGACCGGGGCCGGGCATGCGGGCACTGCGACGCCTGCGTGCTGCGCGCCGAGGGGTTCGTGGCGGCCGGGGCCGTGGATACGACCCGCTACGTCGACTGAGGTCCTTCGCCGGAAGGCGCGCGGCCGGCGTCGGCGGGACGGTGGATGCAGGCCGGCTCGCCGCCGGCACGGCGGAGCCGGCGCAGCGGGTCGATCTCCAGCCCGATCCTCAGGGAGCGACCGATGCGCTCGGCGGTTTCGAAGACGTGGCGGGCCTGTTCGCGCGGAAGCACCTCGCGCGCGGTGCGGTCCCAGAGCGCCAGCCAGCGCGCGAAGTGCTGCTCGTCCAGGCCCAGCGGCCGATGCTCCGCCATGGGGTTGCCACGATAGGTGCCGGCGCGCAGCAATACCGAGCACCAGAAGCGCACGAGGGTGTCGAGGTGTTCGTCCCAGTCCTCGACGGCGGCTTCGAAGACCGGGCCCAGCAGCCAGTCGGCGCGCGCGCGGGCGTAGAAGGCGTGGACCAGGCGGGTGATGCCGGCTTCGTCGGGGAGGTGCGTGGCGGCCGCCGCTGGTCGTGACGGTGGGGCGGGAGGAAGCATGCGGCCAGTATCGACGATCGCGCCGGCGTCGGTCCCTGATCCAGGTCATCCACAGCAACCGCCGGGGCCATGACATAATTCCCGGCCTGCCGGGTCGTTAGCTCAGTCGGTAGAGCATCGGACTTTTAATCCGCTGGTCGATGGTTCGAATCCATCACGACCCACCACGAAGCCGGCCGCAGGTGCCGCGTTCGGGCCTCAGGCCACCTCGGCCTCCGCCACCACGTCCAGCACCTCATCGCCGTAGCGCTCGATCTTGCCGGCGCCGATGCCGCCGATCAGCGCCAGATCGCCCGGCGTGCGCGGGCGCAGGCGGGCGATCTCGCGCAGGGTGGCGTCGTGGAAGATCACGTAGGGCGGCACGCTCTGTTCGCGCGCCAGGCGCGTGCGCATCGCGCGCAGCGACTCGAACAGCGGCTGGTCCGCGCGCGCCACCTCCACGACGGGCCGCGCGGCGCGGGCCTCGCCGTCGCGCGCGCGGCCGCGTGCGGGGCGCGGCGCCTCCTTGCGCAGCAGCACTTCGCGGCGGCCCTGCAGCACGTCGCGGCTGTCCGCGGTCAGGCGCAGGCCGCCGTAGCCCTCGGTGTCGACCTCGAGCAGGCCCGCGGCCACCAACTGGCGGAACACGCCGCGCCAGGCGCGCGCATCGAGCTCGGTGCCGATCCCGTAGGTGCTCAGCCGGTCGTGGCCGAACTGGCGCACGCGCTCGGACTCCGAACCCCGCAGCACGTCGATCAGGTGCGCGGCGCCGAAGCGCTGGCCGGTCCGGTAGACGCAGGACAGCGCCTTCTGCGCGGCCACGGTCGCGTCCCAGGTCTCCGGCGGCGAGAGGCAGTTGTCGCAGTTCCCGCAGGGCTCACCGGGGCCGTTGCCGGCGTAGTTCTCGCCGAAGCAGGCCAGCAGCACCTGGCGGCGGCAGCGGGTGGATTCGCAGTAGCCGACCAGGGCGTCGAGCTTGCGGTGCTCCAGGCGCTTGCGCTCCTCGCCCGATTCGGACTGGTCGATCATCTGCCGCAGCAGCACCACGTCGCCCAGGCCGTGGCACATCCAGGCCTCGGCGGGATCACCGTCCCGGCCGGCGCGACCGGTCTCCTGGTAGTAGCCCTCGATCGACTTGGGCAGGTCCATGTGCGCGACGAAGCGCACGTCGGGCTTGTCGATGCCCATGCCGAAGGCGATCGTCGCCACCACCACCACGCCGTCTTCGAGCAGGAAGCGACGCTGGTTGGCGGCGCGTACCGAGGCGTCCAGGCCGGCGTGGTAGGGCAGGGCGTCGATGCCGGCTTCGACCAGCATGGCGGCGGTCTTCTCGACCTTGTTGCGCGACAGGCAGTAGACGATGCCGGCCTCGTCGCGGTGGCCGTCGATGAAGTCCAGCAGCTGGCGGTTGCCGTTCTCCTTGTGGACCACGGTGTAGCGGATGTTCGGCCGGTCGAAGGAGCTGGTGAAGCGGCGGGCGTCCTCCAGCTGCAGGCGCTCGGCGATCTCGCGCTGGGTGGGCGGGTCGGCGGTGGCGGTGAGCGCGATGCGCGGGACATGCGGCCAGCGCTCGTGGAGCACGGTCAGCTCGCGGTACTCGCGGCGGAAGTCGTGGCCCCACTGCGAGACGCAGTGCGCCTCGTCGATCGCGAACAGGGCAATGCGGCTGGCGTCGAGGAGCGACATGAAGCGCGGCGTGAGCAGGCGCTCGGGTGCGACGTAAAGCAGGTCCAGCGTTCCCTCGCGGAGCTCGCGCTCGATCGCAGCGGCCTCGGCGCCGTCCAGGGTGGAGTTGAGGAAGGCCGCGCGCACGCCGAGCTGGCGCAGCGCCTCGACCTGGTCCTGCATCAGCGCGATCAGCGGCGAGATCACGATCGCGCAGCCCTCGCGCAGCAGGGCCGGCACCTGGTAGCACAGCGACTTGCCGCCGCCGGTGGGCATCAGCACCAGGGCGTCGCCGCCGGCGGCCACATGTTCGATGATCGCGGCCTGCTCGCCGCGGAAGGCCTCGTGGCCGAAGACCTCGCGCAGGATGTCGGGTGCCGTCTCGCTCATGCGCCAAGGATACCCGGCCGGCGTCTCAGGCCCCGGAACGCGAACGCCCGACGCGAGGTCGGGCGTTGCGCCTTGCACCTGCCGGGGATCCCCGGCCGCGCAGGGATCACTGCAACAGCGAGCGCAGCATCCAGGCGTTCTTCTCGTGCACCTGCAGGCGCTGGGTCAGCAGGTCGACGGTCGGGTCGTCGCCGGCGTCGTCGGCGTGCCTGAGGGCCTTGCGCGCGGTGCGGCAGACGGCCTCGTTGCCTTCCACCAGCTGGCGCACCATGTCCTGCCAGTCCGGCGCCTTGGTCAGGCCCGGCTCTTCGGTGATCGTCGAGAGCTTGATGAACTCCGCGTAGGAGCCCGGCGCGTTGTAGCCCAGCGCGCGGATGCGCTCGGCGGTCTCGTCCAGCGCGTTCCACTGCTCGGTGTACTGGTCCATGAACATCGCGTGCAGCGAGTTGAACATCGGCCCGGTCACGTTCCAGTGGAAGTTGTGGGTCTTCAGGTACAGGGTGAAGCTGTCGGAGAGGAACTGCGCGAGGTCCTGCGAGATCGTCTTGCGATCCTTGTCCGCGATCCCGATATCGACGCCCGGGGCCATCGATGCGGCCGAGGGCGATGCGGCCGGCGTGGCGGTGCGCTTGGCGGTCTTGGGCTTGTCTTTGGTCTTGGCCATCACTGTGTCCTTTCTGTTCGGCGCGCGACAATGCGCGCGATGGGGAGGGGAAACGACGCGATCAGGAATGTCTGAACCTGCATGAACGAGATGGAGTCTAGTCCTGCCGATGCAAGCCCGGGGTCAAGGCGGGCCGCGCGCAAGGCCGTGGACGCCGCGCTGAGCCGCGACCGCGGGCGCCTGCTCGGGCTGTGGCGCCGCTGGGAGCAGGCCCGCGGCGACGATGCCGCGCGCAAGGCCTTCGAGCAGGCGCTGGCGCGCTCGCTGGCGCAGCGCGAGGCACGTGCCGCCAGCCTGCCGCGGGCGACGGTCGACCCGTCGCTGCCGATCGCCGCCGAGGCCGACCGCATCGTGGAGCTGCTGCGCACGCACCAGGTGGTCGTGGTGGCCGGCGAGACCGGCTCCGGCAAGACCACCCAGCTGCCCAAGCTGTGCCTGGCCGCCGGCCGCGGCGCGGCGGGCATGATCGGCTGTACCCAGCCGCGACGCATCGCCGCGCGCGCGGTGGCGCGGCGCGTGGCCGAGGAGCTGCAGGTGCCGCTGGGCGGCGCGGTCGGCTACCAGGTGCGCTTCACCGAGAACGTGGGCGAGCAGACCGCGGTCAAGTTCATGACCGACGGCATCCTGCTGGCGGAGATGCAGTCCGACCGCTGGCTGTCGCGCTACGACACCCTGATCATCGACGAGGCGCACGAGCGCAGCCTCAACATCGACTTCCTCCTTGGCTACCTGAAGCAGCTGCTGGCGCGACGCCCGGACCTGAAGCTGGTGGTGACCTCGGCCACCATCGACACCGCGCGCTTCGCCGCGCACTTCGACGATGCGCCGGTGGTCGAAGTCGAGGGCCGAGGCTATCCGGTGGACACCCGCTACCGGCCGCTGGACGGCAGCGCCGCGGCGGGGGGCGACGGCGACGGCAACGGCATGTCGGTCAGCGAGGGCATCGTCGCCGCCTGCGACGAGATCATCCGCGGCGGCAGCGGGATGGGCGGCGACGTGCTGGTGTTCCTGCCCGGCGAGCGCGAGATCCGCGACGCGCACCGCGCGCTGGAAGGCCGCAAGTACCGCCACACCGAAGTGTTGCCGCTGTACGCGCGGCTGTCGGCGAAGGACCAGGACCGGGTGTTCAATCCCGGCCCGCAGCGCCGCATCGTGCTCGCGACCAACGTCGCCGAAACCTCGCTGACCGTGCCGCGGATCCACTACGTGGTCGATCCCGGCCTGGCGCGGGTCAAGCGCTACAGCCCGCGGCAGAAGCTCGACCGCCTGCACATCGAACCGGTCAGCCAGGCCAGCGCCAACCAGCGTGCCGGCCGCTGCGGCCGCGTGGCGCCCGGCACCTGCTACCGGCTGTACGACGAGGCGGACTTCGCCGCGCGGCCGGCGTTCACCGATCCCGAGATCCGCCGCGCCTCGCTGGCGGGGGTGATCCTGCGCATGCTGTCGTTGGGCCTGGGTGCGATCGAGGACTTCCCCTTCCTCGAGCCGCCCGACGCCCGCGCGGTGGCCGACGGCTGGCAGCAGCTGGCCGAACTCGGCGCCGTCGACGGCCGCCGCGCGCTCACCGCGATCGGCCGCCAGATGGCCCGGCTGCCGGTCGACGTGAAGCTGGCGCGGATGCTGGTGGCCGCCCACGATCACCACTGCATGCGCGAGATGCTGGTGATCGCCGCCTTCCTCGGCATCCAGGACCCGCGCGAGCGGCCGGCCGACCAGCGCGCCGCCGCCGATGCCGCGCACGCCGCCTTCGCCGATCCGAAGTCCGAGTTCGTCGCCATCCTGCGCCTGTGGGAGGCCTATCGCGCCGCGCACGAGGACATGACCCAGTCGCAGCTGCGCAAGTGGGCCGACCGGAATTTCCTCGGCTTCCTGCGCCTGCGCGAATGGCGGGAGCTGCACCGGCAGCTCAAGCTGCAGTGCGCCGAGCTCGGCTGGAGCGAAGAGGCGCGCGCGGGCGATGCGCTGTTCGCCGCGGGCGCTGCGGAGCCCGCGCAGCCGCTGGCCGCGGAGGCGCCGGCGTCCGCGGAGGATCGACGTGGCCCGCGGCGCAGGCGTCGCGGGGCGCGCGGCCCGTCGCGTGGCGGAGACGCCGAGGAGGTGGCCGCCGTGGCCCAGGCGCGCGACCTCTACCAGGCCCTCCACCGCGCGCTGCTGGCGGGCCTGCCGACCCAGGTCGGCCATGCCCTGCCGGAGCGCGACAAGCGCCGCCAGGTCGCCTATGAAGGGCCGCGTGGGCGTCGCTTCCAGCTGTTCCCGGGCTCGACGCTGGCTTCCAAGCCGCCGCCGTGGCTGCTGTCCGCGACCCTGCTCGACACCGAGAAGGTCTGGGCCCTGACCAATGCCGCGATCGAGCCCGAGTGGGTCGAGGCCGAACTCGCCCACCTGCTGTCCCGCCGCCACTTCGACCCGCGCTGGTCGCGCAGGCAGGGGCGCGTGGTCGGCAGCGAGCAGGTGGCGCTGTTCGGGCTGGTGCTGGCCGCGGCGCGGCCATTCCACTACGGCGCCCACTATCCCGAAGAGGCGCGCGAACTGTTCCTGCGCGACGGCCTGGTGGCCGGAGAGATCAACCTGCGCGCCGACGTCGTCGCCCGCAACCGCCGCACCCTGGCCTCGGCGGAGGAAGAGGAGGCCAAGCAGCGCCGCACCGGCCTGGTGGTGGACGAGGACTGGATGCTGCGCTGGTACCGCGACCGCGTGCCGACGGAAATCACCGGCGCGCAGGCCTTCGATGCCTGGTACGCGACGCTGGAGAAGGATACGCGGCGCGCGCTGCAGTGGACGCGCGACGACCTGCTGGTCGCCGATGCCGGCGACGCCGACCGCTTCCCCGCGTACTTCGCCCTCGGCGACGCGCGGCTGGCGGTGCATTACCGCTTCGAGCCCGGCGCCCCCGACGACGGCATGACCGTGGTGGTGCCGCTGCACCTGCTCAATGCGCTGGATGCCCCGCGCCTGGGCTGGCTGGCGCCGGGATTCGTGCAGGACAAGGCCACCGCGCTGCTGCGCGGGCTGCCCAAGGCGCTGCGCCGCAACTTCGTGCCGGCGCCGGACTTCGCGCGCGCCTTCGCCGAGGCCCACGGGGCGGCCGACGCCGCCACCGACAGCATCACCGGCGCCCTGGCGCGTTTCCTCAAGCGCCTGACCGGTGCCGATGTCGCCGCCACCGACTTCGACGAACCGGCGCTCGAGCCGCACCTGCGGGCCAACCTGAGGCTGCTCGATGCCGACGGCCGCCGCGTGCTGGCCGAGTCGCGCGACCTCGACGAACTCCGGGCCCGTTTCGGCGCGCGCGCGACGGACGCCTTCGCCGCGCACGCGTCGGCCGGCCTGGCGCGCGAAGCGCTCACCGCCTTCCCCGACTCGCCGATCCCCGTCTCCGTGCCGGGCGCGGGTGGCGTGCCCGCGTGGCCGGCGCTGCAGGACGAGGGCGACGCGGTCTCGCTCGACGTCCATGCCGATCGCGCCGAGGCCGCGCGCCTGCATCCGGGCGGCGTGCGCCGGCTGCTGGCGATCGCGCTCGCCGACCGCATGCGCCAGGCGCGCCGGCAGCTGCCGGTGCAGCCGAAGACGGCGCTGCTGTACGCGGCGATCGAATCCGGCGCGCCGCGCGAGGCCGGCGGTCCCCGTCCGGCCGACACCCTGCGCGAGGACCTGGTGGATGGCGCCTTCGCGGCGCTGACTGCTGAAGGGCTGGATGACATCCGCGATCCCGGCGCGTTCGCGGCGCACGCGGAGGCCGTCGGCAAGGCGCTGTTCCCCGAGGCGATGCGCCGGCTGCAGCAGGCCGAAACGATCCTGGGGAAGGTGGCCGAGGTGCGCGCGGCGCTGGAAGTCAAGCTGATGGGCTGGGCGCGCGGCAACCTCGACGACATGCAGGCGCAGCTCGCGGCCCTGGTGCCCCCGGGGTTCCTGCGTGACGTGCCGGCCGACGTGCTGGCCGGCTATCCGCGCTACCTGAAGGCGCTGGCAATCCGCGCCGGCCGCGCGCTCAACGATCCCGCGCGCGACCAGCAGCGCATGCTGGAGGTGAAGCCGTTCGCCGACGCGCTGGCCCGCGCCACGGCCGCGGGCCGCGTCGGCGATCCGGGCTGGCAGGCGCTGCGCTGGGAGCTGGAGGAACTGCGCGTGCAGCTGTTCGCGCAGGAGCTCGGCGCCAGGGGCGGCGTCTCGCCGAAAAAGCTGGCGGCGCGGCTGGCAGCGCTTACTTGATCCGCTGGACCTTGGCGCGGGTGTTGGAGCCCTCGACGGCCATGTACCAGGCGTTGCCGACCAGGCTCGGCGTGATGCGGACGGCCGGCGCGTCCCGGCGCACGCCGGCCAGGGTGGCCGAATCGATCTGGCGCCAGACCTGGCCGTTGTCGAGCGTGTACTCGCGCCCGTTGGCGAAGCCGCGGAACTCGCCGGAGATGCGCCCGGTCACCGGCTCGTTCGAGCCGAAGCTGAGGAAGCCGCGGTTCTCGTCCTCCACCTTGCGCTTGGCGGTGGCCGCCGCCTTCTCGGTCTCGCCTTCGATGGTGCGGCCCAGCCAGGCGTTGAGGCGCGCCAGCTCCGCGGCGTCGAGCTTGTCCAGGCCGGCGGCCTTGAACTCCTCGGGCGTCATGCTGGTTTCGATCGGCTGCTGCTGCGCGAGCACCGGCGCGGCGACGAAGAGCAGGGCGGCGAAAAGGAAGATGCGGACCGGCATGGCGTCTGTTCCCGATGGCGAGGTCGGGCTAGTGTAGACCGTCCCATCACCCGCCTTGGCGGTCAGCGACGTGGTCGACACCGTGGACATCGAGGGCCTGCTGGCGCTGCCGGCGCTGCACGGCCTGCACGCGCCGGTGGCGGCGCTACTGAGGGCGGCCGCGGCCGGGGGGCCGGCGCCGTGCATCGACACGCGGGCGGTGCTGGAGGACACGCTCGAGGCGCTGGCGCTGCTCGACGCCGACGCCGAGGTGATGGCCGCGGCCATCCTGCATGCGGTGCCCGACTGGGCCCAGCGCCACGTCGCGCCCGGTCACGGTCCAGGCGCCGCGATCCCGGCGCTCCTCGAGGGCCAGGACGCCGCCGGCCAGGTGTGGGCGCTGCACGCGGAGCAGGCTGGCGGGCGCGGCCACGAGGGCCTGCGCCGCCTGCTGCTGGCCCTGGTCCGCGACCTGCGCGTGGTGCTGGTGCTGCTGGCCCGGCAGCTGGCACGGATGCGCGCCGCCACCGCACTGCCCGCGGACGAGCGCCTGGCGCTGGCGCGGCTCACCCGCGACATCCACGCGCCGCTGGCCAACCGCCTGGGCATCTGGCAGCTGAAGTGGGAGCTGGAGGACCTGGCGTTCCGCCACCTCGAACCCGACACCTACCGCCGCATCGCCAAGCTGCTCGACGACAAGCGCGCCGGGCGCGAGCGCTACATCGAAGGCGTCACCGCGATGCTGGGCGAGGCCCTGCGCGCGGTGGGCATCGAAGGCGACATCGCCGGCCGGCCGAAGCACATCTACAGCATCTGGAAGAAGATGCAGAAGAAGAACGTGCCCATCGGCGAGCTCTACGACCTGCGCGCGGTGCGCGTGCTGGTCGGCGACGTGCAGGCCTGCTACGCGGCGCTGGGCGTGGTGCACGCGCTGTGGACGCCGGTGCCGGGCGAGTTCGACGACTACATCGCCCGTCCCAAGCACAACGACTACCGCTCGCTGCACACCGCCGTGGTCGGGCCGGAGGGCAAGACGCTCGAGGTGCAGATCCGCACCCGCGAGATGCACGAGCAGGCCGAGCGCGGCGTGGCCGCTCACTGGCGCTACAAGGAGAGCGGCGGCTCCCAGCGCTCGGCGGCCGGCGAGGCCGCGGTCAACCGCAAGATCGAATGGATGCGCAGCCTGCTCGAGGCCACCACCGACGGCGCCGACGACGGCCACGGCGCGCTGGCCGGCGCCTTCGACACCGAACTGGTGGAGGACCGCATCTACGCGCTGACGCCGAAGGGCGAGGTCATCGACCTGCCGCGCGGTGCGACTCCGCTCGACTTCGCCTACCGCGTGCACACCGAGGTCGGCCACCGCTGCCGCGGCGCCAAGGTCGACGGCCGCATCGTGCCGCTGGACCACGTGCTGCATTCCGGCGACCGCGTCGAGATCCTCACCGGCAGGGTCTCCGAGCCGCGGCGCGACTGGCTGATGACCACCAGCGGCTACCTCGCCAGCCCGCGTTCGCGCGAGAAGGTGCGCGCCTGGTTCCACAAGCTTGATCGCGCGCGCAACCTGCAGGACGGTCGCGAGCTGCTGGAGCGCGAGCTCAAGCGCGTGGGGCTGGGCCACGCGGACCTGGCGCCGGTGCTGAAGCGCTTCAACGTCGAGTCCGCCGACGACCTGCACGTGCTGGTGGCGCTCGGCGACGTCGGCCCGCACCAGGTCGCGCGTGCGCTGGCCGAGCACGAGCGTGCGCAGCGCGAGGCGGCCGCGGGCCCCGCGGACGACGGGGTGATCGCGGTGCGTGCGCCCCGGCGCGTGCGCAAGGCCGCGAGCCGCGACTTCACCGTCGTCGGCGTCGACAACCTGCTGGTGCAGATCGCGCGCTGCTGCCAGCCCCTGCCCGGCGAGGCGATCGCCGGCTACCTGACCCGGACCCGTGGCGTCAGCGTGCATCGCGCCGACTGCGCCGCGTTCGTGCGCCTGTCGGCGAAGGAGCCGCAGCGCGTGCTTCCGGTGGAATGGGGCGCTTCCGGAGGCGGCCACGAGGCGTCGGTGGTGCTCGACGCGGTCGACCGCAAGCACCTGCTCAAGGACGTGACCAACCTGATCGCGCAGGAGGACGCGCACGTGCTGTCGATCGAGGGCGGCGGCGCCGGACGCGCCCAGGGGCGGGTGCAGCTGCGGCTGGCGCTGCGGGTGGCCGATTTCGGGCAGCTGTCGCGGCTGCTGGGCCGGCTCGAGGCGCTGCCCGGGGTCGAGCGCGCCCGGCGCGCCTGAGCCGCGCGTTCACCGTGCCCGCTTTATGCTGCCGCGCGTGAACTCGCCCGGCCACCTCGACCCGTTCCCCGAACCGCCCAGCGCCAGCGCCATCGCGCGCTGGGTCTCGTCGCTGCCGGTGCGCCTGGGCATGGTCCGCCACTGGCGCTGGTGGCTGATCGGTTCGATGCTGGCGATCGTGCTGCTGGCGGTGCTGCGCGCGCCCATCGGGGCCTGGCTGTGGCCGCAGACGCGCGCCCAGGCGCTGCGCGAAGAGGCCGAGCAGGCCCTGGCCGAGGGCCGCCTGAGCGACGAGGACGGGCGCGGCGCGCGCGAGCTGTTCGAGGCCGCGCTGGCGATGGATCCCGACCGCGCCGAGGTCCGGCAGGGACTCGCGCGCGTGGCGCTGGCGGCGCTGGAGCAGGCGCGCGTGGCGCTGGCCGGTGATCGCTTCGCCGACGCCCACCGCCACCTGGCGCTGGCGCGCGCGCTGTCGGTGCCGCGCGCCGAGGCCGATGCCCTGGCCGAAGCCCTGCGCCAGCGCGAGGCGGGACACGCCGGCGTGGACGGCCTGTTCGCCCATGCCGAGGAGGCACATGCGGCGGGGCGGCTGGATGGCGGCGTCGGCAGCGCCCTGCCGCTGTACGCGCACGTGCTCGCGCTCGAGCCGACGCATCCCGGCGCGCTGCGCGGCCGCGAGGACGCCCTGGCCGAGCTGCTGGCACAGGCGCGCGAGGCGCTGCGCGCCGGCGACGTGGCGGAGGCCGCGCGCCTGGTCGGCACGGTGCGCACCTACGATCCCGGGCACGTCGACCTGCCGGATACGCTGGCGCGGCTGATGGAGGAGGCCCGGCTGGATGCCGAAGGGCTGTCGCGCCTGCTCGCTGGCGGAGCGTCGGGGTCCCCGCTCGCGAGCCCTGCAGGCGTGTCCGATCCCGCCGCCACGACCGCGCCCCTGGACGAGGCCGAGCGGCTGCGCCGCGTCTCCGCGCTGCTGGCCGCGGCCGAAGCCGCCGAGGCCGAGGGCAGGCTGTTCGATCCGCGCGGGGACGGCGCGGTCGACCACGTGGCCGCCGCGCTGGCGCTGGACCCCGGCTCACCCGGGGCGATCGCAGCGGCGGAGCGGCTGCTGCCCCTGGCGCGCGAGTGCCACGCACGCGAGCTGCGCGCCAACAGCCTCCGCAGCGCCGGTGCCTGCCTGGACGCACGGGCCGGCCTGGGCGAGGACGCCGGCGAACTGGCAGCCGCACGCCGGCAGCTGGCGGAGCGCTGGCTGGCCGTTGGCGACGAGCGCCTGGGCGCGGGGGAGATCGGCAACGCGCGCACCGCACTGGCCGCGGCGCGACGCGTGGATCCGGCGGTTCCAGGACTCGACGATTTCGAACGCCGGGTGCGCGCGGCGGCCGCCGCCTCCAGGTTCGACTGAGCGCGCCTCAGTCGAAGAACACGCGCCGGACCACTCCGCGCGCCGCCTCGGCGGAAAAGTGGCGCTCGATGTTGTCCAGGCCCCCGGCGGCCAGCCGCTCCCAGAGCGCAGGGTCGCCGTAGGCCCGGACCACCGCATCGGCGAAGCCACCGGCGTCATCGGCCACGAGCACGTCGCGGCCGTCGACCAGGTGCATGCCTTCGGCGGCGCAGCTGGTGGCGACCACGGGCTGGCCGTGGGCCATGCTCAGGTTGACCTTGCCCTTGACCCCCGCGCCGTAGCGCAGCGGCGCCAGCGCCAGCCGGCAGCCCTCCATGTACGGCGTGATGTCGGGGACGTAGCCGTGCATTTCCACGCCCGGCAGCGCGCCAAGCGCCTCGATTTCCGCCGGCATGTCCGCGCCGATGCAGTGGAAGCGCACGTCGGGCAGCCGCTCGTGCACCCGCGGCAGCACCTCGGACACGAACCAGCGCACCGCGTCCACATTCGGCGGATGGCGGAAGCCGCCGACGAAGACCAGGTCACGGCGCTGTTCGAAGGGCAGGCCGGGGCCGGCCACGCTGTGCAGGTTGGACAGCACCTCCACCCGCGCCCCGGGCGCGTCCGCGGCCAGCACCTCGCGCTCCACCGCGCTGACCACCAGGGTGGTGTCGGCGGCGGCGATCACGGCGAGCTCCTGTTTGCGCGTGCGCTCCGCGGCCCGGGCCAGCGCGGGGTCGCCGCAGACCTGCGCCGTGCGTGATTCGCGCAGGTAGTGCAGGTCGATGCTGTCGAACACGCGCTTCGCCCGTGGCGCGTGGCGCCGCAGCAGGGGCAGGAACTCGCTGGCGACGTAGTGGCGGCAGGCCATGACCACGTCGAAGCGCGGGCCGTGCTCGGCCAGCCAGGCCGGCGCGCGCGCGGCGTAGGGTGCATGCCACGCTTCCACGCCCAGCTGGCGCAGGGCATCGGTATACCGCCCCTCGTAGCGGCGGTGCGCGGGCATGAAGACGACGTGCGCGCCCTCCTCGCGCAGCAGGCGCATGAGATTGAACAGGCGCAGCGATCCGGAATCGCGGTCCGGCTGCGGGGTCAGCGCGTCGATCACCAGGACCTGGCGCTGGCGTGCGTGCAGGGTGGCTGGCGTCGGCTCGTGCGGCGGGCGCAGCCGGGCCAGGGCCTCGCGGCGGTGGGACAGGAAGACCTCCCGGTTGCGCGTCTGGTAGGCCTTCACTCCGCTGTCGATGCTGGTGCCGGAGCTGGTGCCCTCGTCGTGGACCACCTTCGCCGCCGGCTGGTACAGCACCCGGAGGCCGGCTGCGCGGACCGCGAACGCGAGGTCGGTGTCCTCGTAATAGGCGGGCGCATAGCGGGCGTCGAAGCCGCCAAGTCCGAGGAAGAGCCGCGTGGGAATGGCAATGGCCGCGCCGCTGACGTAATCGGCTTCGCGGACGTAGGCGTAACGCGGATCGGCCGGGTCGCCGAAGCGGCCGTAGTTCCAGGCGCCGCCGTTGTCGAACACCACGCCGCCGGCCTCCTGTAGCCGCCCGTCGGGATACAGCAGCTGCGCACCGGCCAGGCCGGTGCGGGGATGTCCGTCGAAGGTGGCCAGCAGCGCGTCCAGCCATCCAGGCTGCGGCACGGTGTCGTTGTTGAGCAGGACCAGGTACTCACCGCGCGCCAGCAACGCCCCGTCGTTGCAGGCGGCGATGAAGCCACCGTTGCGTGCGCGCCGGTGGTAGCGCAGTCCAGCCACCTGCGGCAGGCGCTCGGGCGTTTCATCGGTCGAGCCATCGTCGACCACGATCACTTCGAAGGCCGAATCCGGCGGGTGCGCCGCCAGCGCGCGCAAGCAGGCCAGCGTATGCGCGAACTGGCCGTAGACCGGGATCACGATGCTGGCCCGCGGCTCCGGGCTGGTCGGAAGCGCGAAGGGCGCGAAGGCGGCCGGCGTCGGCAGGAACAGGTCCCTGCGCAGTGCGTGCGGCGGAGGTGCCAGCTGGGCACGGACGCGTTCCCAGGTCGTGCGAAGGCCTCGCGTGCGCAGGCTCAGCAGGCTGCGGTGGGCGAGGCCGGCGGCGCGTGCGAAGAAGAAGCGCGCGTCGGCGAGCGAGTAAGCCATCCAGCGACAACTCCGGCTGAAGGTGGGGCGAGGGTAGACGGGCGGGGGACAGGCGCTGGGCTAGACTCGCACGGATCCCGCATTCTCTCATCCCGCGCGCGCCCGGCCGGCGTCGCGCTCCACGGCCACCGAGCCCCATGGCACGAATCGAATACGACGAAGACGACCACGTTCCGGGAGGCACCGCCGGCGGCGGCCGCGACTGGCGACGCACGCTGCTGACCTGGCTGCTGGCCATCGCCGGCCTGGGCCTCGGGTTCCTCCTTCCGTACATGCTGTACCTGAACCACCAGGTCGGCGAGCGCTTCGGCCAGCTGCAGTGGCAGGTGCCGACCCGCGTGTACGCCAGGCCGCTGGAGCTGGCGCCGGGCGTGGCCATGGATGCGCGCGCGCTGAAGCTCGAGCTGGAGTCGGCCGGCTACCGCGAAGGCGACGGCCTCCGGCCTGGTACCTGGGCCAGCGAGGGCGGCCGCTGGACGATCGCCAGCCGCGGCTTCACCGACGTCGACGGCCAGGTCCCGGCGAGCCGGGTCGAGGTGCAACTGGCGAAGGGCGCCGTCGGCAAGCTGCGCGACCTGGTGGCCGATCGCGATGCCGAGCGCGTCCGCCTCGACCCGGCACGCATCGCCACGCTTTATGGCCGCCAGCAGGAGGAGCGCCGGCTGGTGCGTATCCAGGAGGTGCCGCAGCAGCTCACCGACGCCCTGCAGGCGGTCGAGGACCGCGATTTCGCCCACCACCACGGCATCGACGTGCGCGGCATCGCGCGCGCTGCGTGGATCAACCTCAAGGCCGGCGAGGCGCGCCAGGGCGCCAGCACCCTGACCCAGCAGCTCGCGCGCAGCGGCCTGCTCGGCATCGGCCGCGAGCAGACCTGGACCCGCAAGATCAACGAGATCCTGTACGCGCTGATCATCGAGGCGCGCTACGGCAAGGGCGTGATCCTCGAGGCCTATCTCAACCAGGTCTACCTCGGACAGCGTGGCAACCAGGCCATCCGCGGCGTGGCCGCCGGCGCCGAGTACTGGTTCGGGCGCCAGCTCGACGACCTGTCCACCGAGCAGGTGGCGCTGATGGTGGGGCTGATCCGGGGGCCGTCGTACTACGACCCGCGCAAACATCCGGAGCGCGCGAAGACCCGCCGCGACTTCGTGCTCGGCGAGATGCTCGAGACCGGGCTCATCGACCAGGCCGCGCACGACCGCGCCGTGGCCGCGCCGCTGGGCATTACCAGCGCGCCGGGCAGCATCGCCGCCAACCCCTTCCCCGCCTATATCGACGTCGTCCGCCGCCACCTCGCCAGCGACTACTCCGCCGACGAACTGCAGGGCGCGGGCCTGGCGGTGATGACGGCGATGGCGCCCTCGGCCCAGGCCTACGCGGAGAGCGCGGTCACGAAGACGCTGGAATCGCTCGACAGCGGCAAGCGCCCCGACCTCGAGGCGGGCGTCGTGGTCACCGACGTGCACAGCGGCCAGGTGGTGGCGGTGGTCGGCAGTCGCGACCACGCCATGCCCGGCTTCAACCGCGCGATCGAGGCGCACCGCCCGGTCGGTTCGCTGCTCAAGCCCTTCGTCTACCTGCTCGCGCTGGCGCTGCCCGACCGCTACTCGCTGGCGACCTGGGTCGACGACTCGGCGGTGACGGTGACGCTGGACAACGGCAAGCGCTGGTCGCCCGGCAATTCAGACGGCAGGAGCCACGGCAGCGTGCGCCTGATCGACGCGCTGGCGCGCTCGTACAACCAGGCCACCGTGCGCGTGGGCATGGCGATGCGCCCTGAGCGGCTGGCGCAGCTGATGAAGCAGCTGGCCGGGATCGAGGCAGTGGCCAATCCGGCGCTGATCCTGGGTTCGGTGGACCAGACGCCGTACGCGATGGCGCAGCTGTACCAGTTCCTCGCGTCCGACGGCGAGATCCAGCCGCTGTACACCGTGCGCGGCGTGCTCGATTCCGAAGGCCGGGTGCTCAACCGCTACGACAAGGCCCCGCGCCAGCCCGAGGACGGCGACCGCACCGCGGCGCGGCTGGTGACCGTGGCGCTGCAGCACGCGGTCAGCTCGGGCACCGGACGGCAGCTGGTGAACGACGGCCTCGGCCGGCTCGCCTCCGCCGGCAAGACCGGCACCAGCAACGATGGCCGCGACAGCTGGTACGCGGGCTGGACCGGCGACCACCTCGCCGTGGTCTGGGTCGGCAACGACAGGAACGAGCAGACCGGCCTGTACGGCGCCACCGGCGCGATGCGCGTGTGGTCGGCGACGTTCGCGCGCCTGCCCAGCGCGCCGCTGCGGGTCCAGGCCAAGGGCCTGGAGTGGAGCTGGGTGGTGGACAACCACAGCACGGACGCGGACTGCGCCGGTGCGCGGCGGTTCGCCTTCGCCGAAGGCTTCGCGCCGCCGTGGCAGCCCTGCATCGTCGCGCCGCCGCCCGAGGAGGCCTCCGGCGGTGGCTGGCGCGAGTGGTTCGGCTTCGGCCGCGGCCGCGATCCGGCCACCGAACCGCAGCCGGCGGCGGACGACCCGTCCGGTCAGCCGCCGCCCCCTCCGCAGGACATCGAGCCATGACCCCGCCCCGCAACCGTTTCCTCGTCTCGCGCGCGCTGCGCGCCGCCCCCGCCGCCCTGCTGCTCGGGCTCGCGGCCTGCGCGACCGCGCCGGAGCTGCCGGCGACGCAGTCGCTCACCACGGCCACGCCGGCCGAGATGGTCGCGACCATTCGCGCGGCCGCCGGCGACGGCGAGGGCGAACTCGACGTGCAGCCGCTGCGCGACAGCCAGGTCGAGGACCTGCGCCAGCGGGCGGAGCGCCTGCAGCAGCAGGGGCACCACCGCGACGCCGCGGAGGCCCTCGACCAGGCCATCGCGCTGGTCGCGGACGATCCGGCGCTGCTGCAGGAGCGCGCGGAGGCCGCGATCCTGCTCGGCGACCACGCCCTGGCCGGGGAGCTGGCCGCGCGTGCGCAGTCGCTCGGCTCCGGCGTCGGCCCGCTGTGCCGGCGCCACCAGGCCACGCTGGAGCGGGTCGCCCTGGTTCAGGGTGACGCGGCCGCCGCGGCCTCCGCGAAGGCCGCGATCGAGGCCTGCCGGGTCGCGCCACCGCCGCGCTGGTGACGCGACACGCCAGGCCGGCGGCAATCCCGACGGCGTCGTGCGCGCTCGGGCGACCCCGCCTGCCGCGGTTTGCGGCGATCATGTCGACCTGATGAACGCTCCCGGATCCACCGCGGCCATGCCTGCGGCCTTCGACGACCCCGCATCCGATGACGCCGCCGCGGCCACCGCCGCCGATGCGCCGCGCGAGTGCGCGCTCGCCCGCCAGAGCCGCGCCGCGCTGTCCGACGATGGCCTGCTGGCCTCGGTGCTGCCGGGCTTCCGGCCGCGCGGCGCCCAGCAGGACCTCTCGGCCGCGGTCGCGTCCGCGTTCGAGGACCGCGAGCCGCTGCTGGCCGAGGCCGGCACGGGCACCGGCAAGACCTTCGCCTACCTGGTCCCCGCGCTGCTGTCGGGCCGCAAGACCATCGTCTCCACCGGCACCCGTGCGCTTCAGGACCAGCTCTACCACCGCGACCTGCCGCGGGTGCGCGACGCCCTGGGCCGCGGCCTGCGCACCGCGCTGCTGAAGGGCCGCGCCAACTATCTCTGCCGCCACCGGCTGGAGCGGGCGCGCGGGGAGAACCGCTTCCAGACCCCGGCCCAGGCCTCGCACTTCCAGCGCATCGTGGCCTGGAGCGGGCGCACACGGATGGGCGACCTGGCCGAGCTCGAATCGCTGCCCGAGGATTCGCCGCTGCTGCCGATGGTGACCTCGACCGCCGAGAACTGCCTGGGCAGCGAGTGCCCGTTCTGGGGCGAGTGCTTCGTGGTCCAGGCCCGCCAGCGCGCGCAGGAGGCCGACGTGGTGGTGGTCAACCACCATCTGCTGCTGGCCGACCTGGCGCTGAAGCAGGAAGGCTTCGGCGAGATCCTGCCCGGCGCCGAGGCCTTCGTGATCGACGAGGCCCACCAGCTGCCGGAGCTGGCGGCGCAGTTCTTCGGCGAAGGCCTGTCGGCGCGGCCGCTGGTGGAGCTGGCCCGCGACGCGATCTCCGAGTGCCGCGAGGTCGCGGGCGCGCTGGCGACGCTGCAGGAGCCGGCGCGGGCGCTGGAGCAGGCCACGCGCCAGCTGCGCGCGGCGATGGAGGTACTGCCGGCCCGCGGCACCCGGCCGCAGCTGCTGGCGGTGCCCGAGGTGGTGGTGGAACTCGACGCGCTCGAGGCCGCGCTGCTGGCGCTGGCCGATGCGCTGGCACCGCTGGCCGACGCCGCGCCGGGCCTCGAGGCCTGCCTGCTGCGCGCCCGCGACCACCATGGCCGGCTGGGGCGCTGGCGCGACCTCGACGATGGCGGCCGCGACGCCGGACAGGACGACGATCGGGCCGCAGCGGAGGCGGCGGGTGACAGCGACGACGCCGAAGACGCCGCCCCCACCCGCGACGACGACGTGCGCTGGTACGAACTCTCGCCGCGCGGCTTCCGCCTGCAGCGCACGCCGCTGGACGTCTCCGGCCCGCTGCGCGCCCACCGCGAGCGCTCGCGCGCGGCCTGGGTGTTCACCTCCGCCACGCTGGCGGTGGAAGGCCGCTTCGACCATCTCGCGCGCCGGCTGGGCCTGTACCAGCCGCGCACCCTGCTGGTGCCGAGCCCCTTCGACTGGGCCACCCAGGCGCTGTGCTACCTGCCGCCGGGCCTGCCGGAGCCGTCCTCGCGCGACTACACCGCCGCCATCACCGCCGCGGTGCGGCCGGTGCTGGAGGCTTCGGGCGGCCGCGCCTTCCTGCTGTTCGCCTCGCACCGCGCGCTGCGCGAGGCCGCCGAGGGCCTGCGCGACGGGGCGTGGCCGCTGTTCGTGCAGGGCGAGGCGCCTCGCCACGTGCTGCTGCAGCGCTTCCGCGAATCGGGCAACGGCGTACTGCTGGGCGCGGCCAGCTTCCGCGAGGGCGTGGACGTGGCCGGCGGCGCGCTCAGCGTGGTGGTGATCGACAAGCTGCCGTTCGCGTCCCCGGACGATCCGGTGTTCGAGGCGCGGCTGGAAGCGATCCGCCGCGCTGGCGGCAATCCCTTCCGCGACGAGCAGGTGCCGCAGGCGGTGATCGCGCTCAAGCAGGGCGTGGGCCGGCTGATCCGCACCGAGACCGACCGCGGCGTGCTGGTGCTCTGCGACCCGCGCCTGCTGGGCAAGGGCTACGGCCGCCGCTTTCTCGACTCGCTGCCGCCGTTCCCGCGCACCCGCGACGTCGCCGACGCGGTCGGGTTCTTCCACGAGGACTGAGCGCGGCGCGCTACCCTTGTCGCCCCTGACCGCCGTTGCCCACGCATGCGCCTGCTCGCCATCGAGACCTCCACCGAAGCCTGCTCCGTCGCCGTGATGGTCGACGGCGCGGTGCGCGAGCGCTTCGAACTCGCGCCGCGGCGGCACGCGGAGCTCGTGCTGCCCTGGGCGGAGGCGCTGCTGGCCGAGGCCGGCCTGCGCCGCCGCGACCTGGACGCGATCGCCGTCGGCCGCGGGCCCGGCGCGTTCACCGGCGTGCGCCTAGGGATCTCGATCGCCCAGGGCATCGCGCTGGGGCTGGACCGGCCGCTGCTGCCGGTGTCGACGCTGGCGGTGCTGGCCCTGGGCGCGCTGCGCGGGCAGGGCGAAGCTGCGGCGGACGTCGAGATGAAGCCCTGCGACCACGTCCTCGCCGCCATCGACGCGCGCATGGGCGAGGTCTACGCGGGCGGCTTCGTCCGCGAGGATGGCGGGGTGCGTGCCCTGTCGCCGGAAACGGTGTCTGTGCCCGCGGCGGTCGAACTGCCCGCCGACGCCCGCTGGATCGGGGCCGGTACCGGCTTCGCGGCCGCGGACGGCGCGTTGGCGCATCGCCTCGGTAACCGGCTGGCGTCGGTCGATGCCGCCGCGCTGCCGCGCGCAGGCGATCTCGCGCGGCTCGGCGCGCGGGCCATCGTGGCCGGCGGCGCGGTGGCGCCGGAGCTGGTCGAACCCGCCTACCTGCGCAACGCCGTCGCCCTGACCCTGGCCGAACAGGCCGCGGCGCGCGCGGCCCGCGGCTGAGCGCTCAGTCGTCGACCAGTTCGCCGCCTGGCAGGAAGTTCCAGGTGCGGGTGACGTGGAGGACGTCGATTTCCTCCTCGGTCTGCGGCAGCGGCGGGTAGGGCTCGGCAAGGCGCGCGATGCGCAGCGCCGCGTCGTCGAGCAGGCGGCTGCCGCTGGACTGGATCACCTCGGCGCGCTCGACCGAGCCGTCGCGGCGGATCGCGACGCTGATCACCAGGGTGCCCGCCAGCTGCCGGCGCCGCGCCTCGTCGGGATAGTTGAGGTTGCCCACGCGCTCGACCCGGTCGACCCAGGCCCGCAGGTAGGTGGCGTAGGCCCATTCCTGCGTCGACGCGGACACGAACTTGCGCTTGGGGCGCTTGGCGTAGCGCTCGGACTGGAGGTGGATCTCGGCGGCCAGGCGCGCCATCGCCAGGTCGCGTTCGATCCGCTCCGGGCCGGGCGGCAGCGCCTGGTCGTCGACCCGGGGCGTAGCCTCGGGGCTCGGCATCGCCTCCTCGCCACGGCGGCTGGCGACCACCCGTGCTTCCGGCGGCGGCGCGACGTCGGGCGTCTGCGCGCGCGCCGCGCGCTGCGCGACGCCCGCCTCGTCCTGCGGCAGGTGTCCGGCCTGGGCATCGCGCGGGCGGCGGCTGGCCTCGTCCTCGCCGCCGCCCTGGTTGCTGGCCTGGGCGAGGAAGTCGGCCTGGGCCTGGGTCAGCGGGCTGGTGGTGCGGGTCAGGATGACGTCGAGCGTGGGCAGCACGGGCGCCGCCTCCTCGAGCGCGAAGCCGACGCCGAGCACGAGCATCGCGTGCACCAGCAGCGACAGCACCATGGTCGCGCCCAGGCGCTGGGGTTCGCCGACGCCCCCGGGGGCGGCCATCGTGCTCACGGCTGCCGTGGTCCGTGCGCGGGCGTCACGCGCCGGAGGCGGCCGGCGTGCCGCGCTCGATCGCGTCGAACAGCAGGCCGGCGATGTTGAGCCCGAACTGCGCGTCGAGCTCGCGGATGCAGGTCGGGCTGGTGACGTTGACCTCGGTGAGCCAGTCGCCGATCACGTCCAGGCCGACGAAGCGCATGCCGCGCCGGACCATCTCCGGGCCCACCTGAGCGGCGATCCAGCGGTCGCGCTCGCTTAGCGGACGGCCTTCGCCGCGTCCGCCGGCGGCGAGGTTGCCGCGGAACTCGTCGCCCTGCGGGATCCGCGCCAGGCAGTAGTCCACCGGCACGCCGTCGATCAGCAGGATGCGCTTGTCGCCCTCGGTGATTTCCGGGAGGTAGCGCTGGGCCATGGCCAGGTGGCGGCCGCCGTCGGTCAGCGTTTCCAGGATCACGTTGAGGTTCGACTCGCCGGCCGCGGCGCGGAAGATCGAGCGCCCGCCCATGCCGTCCAGCGGCTTCAGCACCGCCTGGCCGTGCTCGGCCACGAAGGCCTTGAGCGCGGCGGCATCGCGGCTGACCAGGGTGGGCGGGCAGCACTGCGGGAACAGCAGGGCGGCGAGTTTCTCGTTGAGGTCGCGCAGGCCGCGCGGATCGTTGACCACGTTGGCGCCGGCCATGCGCGCGGCGTCGAGGATCTGGGTGTCGTGGATGTAGTCGGCATCGACCGGGGGGTCGGTGCGCATCAGCACGACGTCGCCGGCAGCGAAGTCGCGGTGTGACGGAGTTCCCAGTTCGTACCAGTCGCTCGCGTCGTCGCGCACCGAGAGGGGCGCAGCCATCGCGCGCGCGCGTCCGCTGTCCATCGACAGTCCGCCGGGCAGGACGTAGTGCAGCCGGTGTCCGCGGCGCTGCGCCTCGAGGAGCATGGCGAAGGTGGAATCCTTCGCGACCTTGATCGACCCGATCGGGTCCATCACGACGACGACATCAAGCGGCATACGGGCGATCCACGGCAGTTACTGACAAATGTTATCAGCTGCCGCGATGGCCCAGGCGCCGATTGCGGGACCCTGCGCCCTGAACGGGCAAGACGTGCTTGACACTGCTGCGTCGGGCTGCAAGATAGGCGTTCGCAGTGGTGCCGAAGTGCAGGCGCCATGCACGGGGAGACACGATGACGCAGGACCACAACCGCGCCGGCAGCCTGGAAGGCCTGCGCGTGATGGTGATCGATGACTCGAAAACCATCCGTCGTACCGCGGAGACGCTGCTGCGCCGCGAAGGCGCCGAGGTGGTTACCGCCACCGACGGCTTCGAGGCGCTGGCCAAGATCGCCGACCAGCGGCCACAGATCATCTTCGTCGACATCATGATGCCGCGCCTGGACGGCTACCAGACCTGCGCGCTGATCAAGAACAACCAGGTGTTCAAGCAGACGCCGGTGATCATGCTGTCCTCCAAGGACGGCCTGTTCGACAAGGCGCGCGGCCGCATCGTCGGCTCCGAACAGTACGTCACCAAACCTTTCACGCGCGAGGAACTCCTCGACGCGATCCGAACGCACGTCAACGCCTGACCGGGGGGACAGGTACACCATGGCAAAGATCCTGCTGATCGAGGATTCGCCGACCGACACCGCGGTGTTGACCCAGCTCCTCGAGCGCAACGGGCACCAGGTGATCGCGCGCTCCAGCGCCGAGGACGGCATCGAGGCCGCCCGCGCGGAGCTGCCCGATCTCGTGCTGATGGACGTGGTGCTGCCGGGCATGAACGGCTTCCAGGCCACCCGCGCGCTGTCGCGCGACGCGGCGACCGGCCACATCCCGGTGCTCATCGTCAGCACCAAGGGCATGGAGACGGACAAGGCCTGGGGCATGCGCCAGGGGGCGCGCGGCTACGTCGTGAAGCCGCCGGTCGAAGCCGACCTGGTCGAGCGCATCAACGCGCTGCTGGGCGGCTGAAGTGGGTCGGCGCGACACCGTCCGCCGGGACGAGCCCTTCGAGGTCCTCGCGGGCTTCGAGCGCCGCAGCCTGGCGCACGTCGTCGGCCTGCCGGAGCAGCTCGACGCCCCCGGCCTGTGGCGCGGCGTCGGCTACCGCGTGGGCCAGCGCCTGCTGGCCTCGGGCTTCGACGAGGTGGTGGAGATCCTGCCGCTGCCGCAGCTCACGCCCGTGCCCGGCGCGCAGCCATGGATGCTTGGCGTGGCCAACATCCGCGGCACCCTGCTGCCGGTGGTCGACCTGCGCCTGTTCCTCGAGGGCGAGCGCACGGTGATGCACGAGGGACAGCGGGTCCTGGTGGTGCGCCAGCCGGGCGGCAACGTCGCGGTGACCATCGACGAACTGTTCGGCCAGCGCAGCTTCCTGGAAGAGCAGCAGTCGTCGCACGAGGCCCTCGCCGAAGGGCGCTATTCGGGCTTCATCGATCGCGCCTACAAGGTAGGCGGCCACGCATGGGGCGTCTTCAGCCTGGACCGGCTGTCGCGCACTCCGGAATTCAGACAAGCAGCGGCCTGATGCCGCAATCGGAAAGGCCAGGGGACTTCGCATGAGCAACGTCATCGACAACGGGACCGGCAAGGCCCGGACCATCGGCGCCAAGGTCTGGATCTGGCTGCTGATCGCCTCGCTGGCGATCTTCGCCGGCAACACGATCTACGCGATGACCAAGGCCTCGCGCCTGGGTGGCGCCAGCACCGCGGCCTCCAGCCTGCAGGTGAATTCGCAGCGCCTGGCCAACCAGGGCCGGGAAGCGGTCGACGGCAGCACCGAATCCTACGCGGCGTTCAAGGCCACCAAGGCCGCGGTCGATAGCGACATCCAGCAGCTGGTCGCCAACTTCGGCGGCACGCCCGACGTCGCCGGCGAGATCCGCACGGTGGCGGCGACCTGGGAGCCGCTGTCGGCCAGCGCCGAGCAGGTGATCGCGTCCGAAGGCGCCGTCGTCGCCTTCGCCGGCAACGCCCAGCGCTTCACCCAGGCGGTGCCGCAGCTGCAGGCGCAGCTCGACGAGGTGGTGCGCGCGATGTCGGCGAGCGGTTCGCCCTCGTCGCAGATCTACATCGCCCTGCGCGAGGTGGTGCTGGCCTCGACCATGGCCCGCCGCGTGACCGAGATCCAGGCCGGCGGCGCCGCGGCGTCGGTGGCCGGCGATGCGCTGGCGCGCGACGCCGGCGTGTTCGAGCAGGTGCTGACCGGCCTGCGTTCGGGCGACGAGGCGATGAACGTGCAGCCGCTGGCCAACGCCGGCGCCCTGGCCGCCCTGGCCCAGGCGACCACGCAGTGGGAGGAGATGAAGAAGGACCTGGACGCGATCCTGTCCAGCTCGCAGAACCTCTTCGGCGCGCAGACCGCCGCGGCGGCGCTGGCCACCGGCTCCAACAAGCTGCTGTCCGACAGCGAATCGCTCTTCCAGGCGCTGACGACCTTCGGCTCGCTCAACGACACCTCCATCCTCGGCAACATCTGGATCTCGATCGTGTTCGGCGCGCTGGCGCTGCTGGCCATCGTCGGCCTGCTGCGCGAGCTGAGCCGCGACCAGCGCGTGCGCTACGAGACCACGATGGAGCTCAACAACCGCAACCAGGAGGCGATCATGCGCCTGCTGGACGAGATGGGCTCGCTCGCCGAAGGCGACCTGACGGTGAAGGCCACGGTGACCGAGGACATGACCGGCGCCATCGCCGACTCGATCAACTTCGCCGTCGAGCAGCTGCGCAGCCTGGTGCAGACGATCAACGACACCTCGGTGCAGGTGGCGTCCAGCGCCCAGGAGACGCAGGCCACCGCCATGCACCTGGCCGAGGCCGCCGAGCACCAGGCGCAGGAGATCAACTCCGCGTCCGACCGCATCAACGAGATGGCGCAGTCGATCAACCAGGTGTCGCGCAACTCCGCCGAGTCCGCGGACGTGGCGCAGCGCTCGGTGCAGATCGCGACCAAGGGCGCGGGCGTGGTGCGCGAGACGATCGCCGGCATGGACTCGATCCGCGACCAGATCCAGGAAACCTCGAAGCGCATCAAGCGCCTGGGCGAAAGCTCGCAGGAGATCGGCTCGATCGTCGAACTGATCAACGACATCTCCGAGCAGACCAACATCCTGGCGCTGAACGCGGCCATCCAGGCGGCGTCGGCCGGTGAAGCGGGCCGCGGCTTCGCGGTCGTGGCCGACGAAGTGCAGCGACTCGCGGAACGCGCCTCGAACGCGACCAAGCGCATCGAGACGCTCGTCGAGACCATCCAGTCCGACACCAACGAGGCCGTGAGCTCGATGGAGCAGACGACCTCCGAGGTGGTCGCCGGCGCGCGCCTGGCCGAGGACGCCGGTACCGCGCTGGGCGAGATCGAGAACGTGTCGACCAGCCTCGCGGCGCTCATCGAAGGCATTTCCAGTGCCTCGCAGCAGCAGTCCGCGGCGGCGTCGAACATCACCGAGACGATGAACACGATCCAGTCGATCACCGCGCAGACCTCGCAGGGCGCCAACCAGACGGCGGCCTCGATCGGAAACCTCGCGCAGCTGGCGGCGGACCTCCGCCGCTCGGTCGCCGACTTCAAGCTGCCGGCCTGATCCCAGTCCCATGACGGCATTGCGCGACGCCATCGACTACACCACGCTCGGCTGGGTCAAGCCGGAGCTCGACGAGACCCTGCGCCAGGCGCGGATCGAGATCGAGGACTTCGCCGCCGACCCCACCGACACCAGCCGCATGCGCTTCTGCGCGGGCTACCTGCACCAGGTGCAGGGCACCCTGCGCATGGTCGAGCTGTATGCGCCGGCGATGGTGGCCGAGGAGATGGAGCGCCTGGCCCAGGCGCTGCAGGACGGCGCCGTGGCCGATCGCGACGGCGCCTGCGCGATGCTGATGCGCGGCGTGGTGCTGCTGCCCGACTACCTCGAACGCCTGCAGAGCGGCCACAAGGACATCCCGATCGTCCTGCTGCCGCTGCTCAACGACCTGCGCGCCGCGCGCGGCGAGCCCGGGCTGTCGGAAAGCGTGCTGTTCGCGCCCGACCTGCAGCGCCCGCTGCCGGGCGACGTGCCGCGCGCCGCAGTCGCCAACGATCCGGTGCCGGTACGCAATGCGCGCGCCCAGCCGCTGCTGGCCGACCTGCGTGCATCGATGGCAACGTGGCCCGAGGGCGGCGATCCGGCCGACGCAATCGTGCTGTCGTCCGCCCTCGCGTCGCTGCTCGACCATGTCCAGGCCGAACCCGCGCGGCGCATGCTCTGGGTGGCCTCGTCGGTGGCCAGGGCCCTGGCCGACGGCGCGCTGCCGGTGACGCCGGCGCTGCGCCAGGCCTTCGCCAGCGTCGAACGCGAGTCACGGCGGCTGTTCGAGGACGACGGCTTCGGCGTGCCGCGCGCCGAGTCCGCGCTCGAACCGACCCGCCAGCTGCTCTACCACGCCGCCCACGCGACCGCGGAGCACCCCGCGCTTCGCGCGCTGCACGACACCTTCGAGCTGCAGCAGCAGCTGCCCACCGACTCCGAGATCAGCCACGCCCAGGGCAGCATGAGCGGCCGCAACCGCGCCCTGCTCGACACCGTGGCCGCGGCCGTCAAGGAAGACCTGCTGCGGGTCAAGGACGCCCTCGACCTGCACCTGCGCACCGCCGAGACCGACCTGTCGCGGCTGTCGCCGCAGGTCGAGGCGCTGGGCCGCGTCGCCGACACCCTCGGCATGCTGGGCCTCGGCGTCGCGCGCGGGGTGGTGGACCAGCAGCGCACGGCCATGGCGGACATCGTCGACGGCCGCAAGCCCGCCGACGAAGGCGCGCTGCTCGACGTCGCCGGCGCGCTGCTCTACGTCGACGCCACCCTCGACGACCAGGTCGTGCGCCTGGGCGCGGGCGACCAGGGCGCGCCCGTGCAGGGCGACCTCGCCGCCGGCGAGGCCGACAAGGTGCTGGACGTGCTCGCGCGCGAGGCGATCGCCAACTTCGCCGACGCCCGCCAGTCCTTCGTCGCCTTCATCGAGACCGGCTGGGACCACGCCGAGCTGGCCGAAGTGCCGCGCCTGCTCGGCGAGGTGTCCGGTGCGCTGCAGATGCTGGAGCTGCCGCAGCCGGCGGCCTACCTGACCGGCGTGCGCCGCTACATCGAGGACGAGCTGATCGCCAGCCGCCGCGTGCCCAACGGCCGCCAGCTGGATACGTTCGCCGATGCGCTGGCGAGCCTGGAGTACTACCTCGAGGCGCTGCGCGAGCGGCGCTTCAACCGCGACGAGATCCTGGACGTCAGCCGTCACAGCCTGGAGAGCCTGGGCTACTGGCCGCTGCCGGCCGAGCGCGCGCCCGCACGGGAGGTCGTCGACGCCCCGGTGCCGCCGCCGGTGGTGAGCGAGGCCGACATCGAGCGCACGGTCGCGGCGCTGATCGACCGCGGCGGGTCCGGATCCGCCGAAGCGCCGGACCCCGTGGCGGTGCCCGCGGAACCGTCGGCACCGGCCCAGGTCGCCACGGCCGCGGGGCAGGGCGGTTTCGAGGCGACTGGCGACGAGATCGACGACGAGATCCGCGAAGTCTTCCTCGAAGAGTTCGCCGAGGAGATCGACAACCTCGACCAGCTGCTGCCGCTCTGGCGCGCGCGGCCCGACGACCTGGAGCGCCTGCGGCCGATCCGCCGCGTGTTCCACACCCTGAAGGGCAGCGGTCGCCTGGTGGGCGCGCGCACGCTCGGCGAGTTCAGCTGGAAGATCGAGAACATGCTGAACCGCGTGCTGGACGGCACGCGGGTGGCCAGCCCGGCCGTGGTCGCGATGGTCGACCAGGCGTTCTACACCCTGCCGCAGCTGCAGGCCGCGCTGCGCGGCGACGGTGCGGTGCAGGCCGACCTCGAGCGCATGCAGGCGTCGGCCGACCGCATCGCCGCTGGTGATGAAGCCATGCCCGAGGAGGCCGTCGCCGCGTCCGTCTCCACCATGTCGGCGCTGTCCGCGCCGCAGGTGGTGGAAGAGGACGCGGCCGCCGAGGTGGTCGAAGCTGGTGCCGACGCGCCGCAGCCCGAGGACAAGGTCGATGGCGCGGGCGCGGTCGAGGCCGCGTCGCTGCCGGCGGACACCGCCGCGGAAGCCGCCATCGAGATGGTGCCGGCGGCGGTCGATGCGCTGCTGCTCGAGATTCTCGACGCCGAAGTCACCGGCCACCTGGTGACCGTCGATGCGTGGATGGAGCGTGCGGCGGGCGGTCGTGCCGAGGCGTCCGAGGAGCTGCTGCGCGCCCTGCATACGATGAACGGCGCGTTCGCGATGACCGAGCTGCCGACGGTCGCCCAGGCGCTCACACCCGCGGAAGGCTATGTTCGCCGCCTGCTGGCGGCCGGGAGCCCGGCGACGGACGATGGCATCGCCGCCATTGGCGAACTGGCCGCGATCACCCGCGCCGCGATCGTCGGACTGCAGTCGGCGACCCCGCAGGTTCCCGTCGCCGCCGTCCTGGCCGCGCGCCTGCTGGCGCTTCGTGACAGCCTGCCGGAGCCGGCGCCGCTGGACTTCGCGGCGATGGCGGAAAGCGCCGAGGATCCGGACGAGGCCATCAGCGCCATGCCCGGAGCGCAGCTGGTCGATATCGACCTGAGCGAGTACGCGGGCTTCGGCACGGGTGCCGCCGACGCAGGCGAGGGCAGCGAAGCTGGAGTGGACGCGGAAGCCGAAGCCGAAGCCGCGCGTGCCGTGGCTGAGCAGGCCGAAGCAGAGCGTCTCGAGACGGAGCGGGTCGAAGCGGAACGCCTCGAAGCCGAGCGCCTTGAAGCGGAACTTCTCGAGGCGGAACGCCTCGAAGCCGAGCGCCTTGAAGCGGAACGTCTCGAGGCGGAACGTCTCGAGGCCGAGCGTCTTGAGGCTGAGCATCTCGAAGCAGAGCGTCTCGAGGCCGAGCGTCTTGAGGCCGAGCGTCTCGAAGCGGAGCGCGTCGAGGCCGAGCGTCTGGAAGCCGAACGCCTCGAAGCCGAACGCCTCGAAGCCGAGCGCCTTGAAGCGGAACGCCTCGACGCCGAGCGTCTGGAGCGTGAGCGCCTGGAGGCCCAACGCCTCGAGGTGGAGCGGGTCGAAGCCGAACGCATCGCCGCAGAACGCCTTGACGCGGAACGCGCCGAGGCGCAGCGTGCCGAGACCGAGCGTCTCGAAGCCGAGCGCCTCGAGGCCGAGCGCTGCGAAGCGGAGCGTGCAGAGGCAGAGCGTGCAGAAGCCGAGCGCCTGGAGGCCGAACGCGCCGAAGCCGAACGCGCCGAAGCCGAACGCGCCGAAGCCGAACGCCTGGAGCTCGCCGAGCTCGAAGCCCGGATCCTCGAACTCGAACGCCTCGAAGCCGAGCGCCTTGAGGCCGAGCGTGTCGAAGCGGAGCGGCTCGAAACCGAACGTCTCGAGGCCGAGCGTCTGGAGCGCGAGCGCCTGGAGGCCGAGCGCCTCGAAGCGGAGCGGGTCGAAGCCGAGCGCGTCGCCGCCCAGCTCGCCGAAGCCGAACGTCTCGAAACGGAGCGCCTCGAAGCGGAGCGCGCCGAAGCCGAGCGGCTCGAGGCCGCGCGCCTGGCCGCCGAGCGTGCCGAAGCCGAGCGTCTTGCCGCCGAGCGCATGGACGCCGATCGCGCCGTCGCCGCGGCCAGCGCCGCGATGCTGGCTGCGATCCCGGTCGACGAGGATCCCGACGCCGAGTTCGATTTCACCGGCCTCGACACCGAGCTGGTCGACATCTTCGTCGAGGAAGGCCGCGACCTGCTCGACCATTCCGACGGCCTGCTCGCGAAGCTGCGCGAGTCGGCGGACGACCGCGAATCCCTGGTCGGCCTGCAGCGCGACCTGCACACGCTCAAGGGCGGCGCGCGCATGGCCGGCGTGTTCGCCATCGGCGAACTCGGGCATTCCATGGAGTCGCTGCTCGAGGCGGTGTCGGAGCAGCGCTTCGACCTGTCGCGCAGCGACGTGCCCCTGCTCGAGCGCGGCTTCGACCGCCTCCATGCGATGGTCACCCGCGTCGGCGAGCGCCGTGCGATCAGTCCCTCGCAGGCGCTGATCGACGCCTTCGACGCCCGCGCGCGCGGCGAGGAGCTGTCGGCCGAGGCGCTGCTTGCGCCTGCGCAGCGCATGCCCGCGCCGTCGGTCGAGCTCAAGCCGCTGACCGCGCCGATGGTCGATCCGCTGCAGGGCGACGAGGACGACATCACCGTCCGCGCGCCGCAGGAGCAGGTGCGCATCCGCGCCGACCTGCTCGACCGCCTGGTGAACTACGCCGGCGAGGTGGCCATCTACCGCGCGCGCCTGGAGCAGCAGCTCGGCGCCTTCCGCGGCGCGATGGGCGAGATGGAGCAGACCAACATGCGTCTGCGCGACCAGCTCCGTCGCCTCGACATCGAGACCGAAGCGCAGATCATCGCCCGCTACCAGCGCGAGCAGGACACCGCCGACGCCGCCTTCGATCCGCTCGAGCTCGACCGCTTCTCGACCCTGCAGCAGCTCTCGCGCGCGCTGGGCGAATCCGCGGCCGACCTCTCGAGCCTGCAGGGCACCCTCGACGACCTGACCCGCCAGTACGAGACCCTGCTGCTGCAGCAGTCGCGCGTGAGTTCGGAGCTGCAGGAAGGCCTCATGCGCACGCGCATGGTGCCCTTCGATTCGCTGGTGCCGCGCCTGCGCCGCGTGGTCCGCCAGGCCGCTTCGGAAACCGGCAAGCATGCCCAGCTCAGGCTCGACGGCGCCCAGGGCGAGCTCGACCGCAACGTGCTGGAGCGCATGACCGCGCCGCTGGAGCACATGCTCCGCAACGCCGTCGCGCACGGGCTGGAGAAGCCCGGCGTGCGCCGTGACGCCGGCAAGGCCGACGAGGGCACGGTGCGCATCTCGGTGCGTCGCGAAGGCTCGGAAGTCGTGCTGGAAGTCGCCGACGATGGCAGCGGCCTCGACCGCGAGGCGATCCGCCGCCGCGGCATCGAGCGTGGCCTGCTGCGCGAGGACGCGGTGCTGGCCGACGGCGACCTCGACACCCTGATCTTCCAGCCCGGCTTCTCCACCGCCGACGAGGTCAGCCGCCTGGCCGGCCGCGGCGTCGGCATGGACGTGGTGGCCAGCGAAGTCCGCCAGCTTGGCGGCGCGCTCGACATTTCCAGCCAGCGCGGCAAGGGCACCACCTTCACCATGCGCCTGCCGCAGACGCTGGCGGTGACGCAGGCGGTGTTCGTCAGGATCGGTGAAACCAGCTTCGCGGTGCCGATCGCCTCGGTGCGCGGCGTGGGCCGCATCGCCCGCGAGGACTTCGAGCGCGAGGGCGCCACCTACTCCTACGGTGGCGAGGACTATGCGGTGCACGACCTCGGCGGCCTGGTCGGCCATGCCGCGGCGCGCGCCGAGGGCCACCTGCAGATGCCGCTGCTGCTGATCCGCTCCGGCGAGCTGCGCGTGGCGGTGGCGGTGGACCAGATCACCGGCAACCGCGAAATCGTGGTGAAGCCGGTCGGTCCCCAGGTCGCCTCGGTGCCGGGCATCTTCGGCGCGACCATCATGGGCGACGGCAGCGTGGTCGTGATCCTGGACGTCGCGCCCCTGGTGCGCCGCCAGCAGGTCGCCCTGCCGCGCGATGCCGCGCCGGTGGAGACGCCCGAGCAGCGCCGCGTGCCGCTGGTCATGGTGGTCGACGACTCGATCACCATGCGCAAGGTCACCGGGCGCGTGCTGGAACGCCACAACTTCGAGGTCTCGACCGCGAAGGACGGCCTCGACGCGCTGGAGCGCATGGCCGAGCGCGTGCCCGACCTGATGCTGCTCGACATCGAGATGCCGCGGATGGACGGCTACGAGCTGGCCACGGCCATGAAGGCCGACCCGCGCCTGCGCAGCGTGCCGATCATCATGATCACCTCGCGTACCGGCGAGAAGCATCGCCAGCGCGCGTTCGAGATCGGCGTCGAGCGCTACCTGGGCAAGCCGTACCAGGAGAACGAGCTGCTGCGCAACGTCAACGACCTGCTGAAGACCGTCCGCCATGGCTGAGGACGGCGCCCAGGCCGTGCGCGTGCTGCTGCTGGCCCGCGAGGGCGAGGCCAGGCAGCGCCTGGAAGCGGCGCTGGCCGAGGCCGGCGCCGAGCTGCTGCGCTCGGTCGATCCGCAGGAGGGCGATCCCGACGAGGCCGTCGCCCTGCAGCCGGGCGCCGTGCTGGTCGCGCTGGAGCCGGCGATCGAGGACGCGCTGGAGCGCTACGACGCGCTGCTGTCGGATCCCGGCGTGCTGGTGATGTTCGACGAGGCCGACGTGGCCGCGCGCCGCGACGGCTGGGATGCCGCGCGCTGGGTGCGCCACCTGGCGGCGAAGCTCAACGGCCACGCCGACGTGCTGCCGCCGGGCGCCGCATCCGGGGATGCGGTGCATCCGGAGCCGGGCGGCCTGCCCGAGCGGGAGTTCGATCCGGAGAGCGTCGACGTCGGTGCGATGGCCGACGCGGCGCATGAGCTGGCGACGGACGTGCCGCGCGCGGGCGATTTCGATGCGCCATCCGCCGATGAGCCGTTCCGCGCGGCGCCGCCGTCCGAAGCGTCGCCGTCCGCGGAGGCCCCCTCCGAAGCGTCCTCCGGCTTCTCCGGCCTGCTCGCCGCGGAGGACATGGACTGGTCGTCGGCCGGTACGGACGAGCTCTCGCTCGCCGAGGATCCCGCGCTGGCGGAACTGCTTGCCAGCGCCTCCGCTTCGCGCGGCAGGCACGACGAGGGCGACACGTCCGAAGCCGTGCAGGGCCTGGACGACGTCCTGGCGCCCGGTCCCGGCGCCAGGGCTGCGGATTCCCACGTCGCCGGCGATGACGCTCCGGGCGAGCCGGAAGCGCCGGCCGGCGCAGCGCCCGGACCGGACGTGCGCGATCCGCTTTCGCTCGGCGACGGCCTGTCGCTCGCCGATGACGACGCGCCGCTGGCCGTCCGCGACGCCACCGCTGCGATCGACCTCGAGGCGCTCGAGTCGCGCCTGCAGGGCCTGTCGCTGGCCGAGGACGATGCGGGACCGATCGGTACCCGCGAAGCCGGCGGCGGCGCCATCGATCTCGACGCGCTGTCGTCGCGCCTGGACAGCATTTCGCTGGCCGATCCGGACAGCTACGGCCATGGCCAGCTCCGCGGCGCCGTGGTGGTGGAAGCGGGGCTGGGTGGCCCCGACGCCGTCCGCCAGCTGCTCGGAGGACTCGGCGACGCGTTTGCGCGCACGGTGCTGGTGAGGCTGCAGCTCGACGGCGGCCGCTACGAGCGCCTGGTGCAGCAGATGCAGCGCGCCAGCGTGCTGCCGGTACAGCTGGCCGAAGCCGGCGGCGCAGCCGAAGCCGGCACCGTCTATTTCCTGCCGCCCGGCGTCACGGTGGTCGACGACCGCGCGCGGCTGCGGTTCGCCGATGCCGGCGATGGCCGCGCCACCGGTTACGACGCACTCCCGGCCGCCGACAGCGCGCTGGTCTTCCTGAGCGGCGCCAGCGTCGAGCGGGTCGAGCGCGCGGCGGCGATGGCCGAGGCCGGGGCGCTCGTGCTCGCGCAGGCCCCGGAGAGCTGCTACGACGGCGCCGCCGTGGCCGCGCTGGTCGCACGCGGCGCCGTGTCCGCCGAGCCCGGCGACCTGGCCCAGGCCCTGGTCGACCGCTGGCCCTGACGAGATCCGACATGAACTCCACTGCCATCCAGGACATCCGCGGCGTGCTTATCCAGGTCGAGGGCGCGCGCCTGCTGCTGCCCAACGCCACGATCGCCGAGGTGCTGTCCTACGCCGATCCCGAGCCGGTGGCCGACGCCCCGCACTGGCTGCTGGGCCGCATCCGCTGGCGTGGCTGGCAGCTGCCGCTGGCCTCGTTCTCGCGCCTGGCGGGCATCGCCGACGAAGCCGGCGGCCTGGGCAGCAAGGTGGTGGTGCTCAAGGCCCTCGGCGGCGACGCGCGCCTGCCCTACGTGGCGCTGCTGACCAAGGGCTTCCCGCGACTGGTCACCGTGTCGCGCGATGCCCTGGTGGCGAACGCCGGCGAGGGTGATGGCGAAGGCGCGGAAGCGCTGCCGCCGTGCGTGCTCATGAACGTGCTGCTCAACGACGAACCGGCGCTGCTGCCCGACGTCGATGCCATCGAGGGTGCGATCCGCGGAGCCCTGGCGGCCTGAGCGCGACGGCGCGCGCGGTCCGCGCGTCAGGCGAGATCGCCGAATGCCGCCTGCAGCGCGCTGATCGCCGCGATGCCCGCGGTCTCGGTGCGCAGGATGCGCGGCCCCAGCCGCAGCCCCTCGAAGCCCGCCGCGGACAGCACGGTCCGGTCGCGCGGCGACCAGCCGCCTTCGGGCCCGATCGCGACCACGATGCTGCGCCCGCGCGGATCGGCCAGTCCACGGATCGCGGCATCGGCGGTCGGATCCAGCGTCAGCTTCAGTGCCCCGGCGGGGAGCCCGGCCAGCGCCTCGGCCAGCGGCACCGGTGCCGCCACCGGAGGCACCTTGGCGCGTCCGCTCTGGCCGCAGGCCGACGCCACCACGCCCTGCCAGTGCGCCAGCCGCTTTTCCCCGCGGGCGGCATCGAGCCGCACCTCGCTGCGCTCGCTGTTCACGGGGACGAAGCCGGCCACGCCCAGCTCGGTCGCCTTCTGCAGGATCCAGTCCATCTTCTCGCCGCGGGCCACGCCCTGCAGCAGCACGATGCGCAGCGCCGACTCGTTGTCGACTTCGCGTGCCGCCAGCACCTCGACCTCGCCGCCGCGCTTGCCGGCGGTCGCGATCCTGCAGTCGTAGTCGAAGCCGTCGCCGTTGAACAGCACGCAGGCGTCGCCGACCCCCAGCCGCAGCACCCGCAGCAGGTGCGCCGCGGCGGTGTCGGGCAGCGTCACGCTCGCCCCGACGGTCAGGGGCTGGTCTACGTACTCACGGCTCTGGCGCATGGGGGGTCCTTTTTTCTGCCACGGATTTACACGGATCAGCGCGGATTTACACGGATAGGGCAAAAGCCCTTGTTATTGGTTTTGTCGTTGCAGGAGCAGCGGCAGCTTGGACCAGGCACGGGCAACAGCCAGGAACTTTTTTTGCCACGGATGACGCGGATGACCGGATCTGGGCGAGGCCAGTGCAGAGGCCGCGCTCCGAGCCGGCTTTTTATCCGGAATGGGGCTCCCGCCAAGAATCTTGCCTCGGCCAGATCCGCGTCATCCGCGTCATCCGTGGCCAAAGCGCTTTTCCCTGATATGCCCTGTGGCAGCTATAGCTGCTCCTGCAAAGACAAAACAACAAAAAGCAAAGGCAAAGGCTTTCGCCCTATCCGTGTAAATCCGCGCTGATCCGTGCAAATCCGTGGCTAATCCTTTCGTACTGCCCCGACAATGGCCGCCCGGGTGGTTTCGGCCATGAGTGCGAGCTGGGCGTCGTCGATGCAGTAGGGCGGCATCCAGTAGAGCGTGTCGCCCAGCGGCCGCAGCAGGACGCCGTGGTCCAGGGCCTTGCGGTAGGCATGCAGTCCGACGCGTTCGGCAGGGTCGAAGGGCGTGTCGCGGTTGCCGTCGCGGGTGAGTTCGAAGGCGACCACCATGCCGGCCTGGCGCACCTCGGCCACGTGCGGCAGGTCGGCGAGCGTCGCCGCGGCGTCGGCCATCTTCGCGGCGGTCACGCGGTTGCGGGCGATGAGCTCGTCGGATTCGAAGATGTCGAGCGAGGCCAGTGCCGCCGCGCAGGCCAGGGGGTTGCCGGTGTAGCTGTGCGAGTGCAGGAAGGCGCGCTCGCGCGAGTCGTCGAGGAAGCCGTCGTAGATCGATTGCGTCGCCAGCACGGCGGCCAGCGGCAGGAAGCCGCCGGTGAGGCCCTTGGAGACGCACATCAGGTCGGGCATCACGCCGGCCTGTTCGAAGGCGAACATGGTGCCGGTGCGGCCGAAGCCGGTTGCGATCTCGTCGGCGATGAGGAACACGCCGTGCACGTCGCAGAGCTCGCGCGCGCGCTTCAGGTACACCGGGTGGTGCATGCGCATGCCGCCGGCGCACTGCAGGCGCGGCTCGAGGATCAGCGCGCAGATCTCGCCGGGATGCTCGTCGAGCAGCCGGGCAAGCGCGTCGGCGGCCTCTTCCGCGCAGTCCTCGGCCGACTGCCCCGGGCGCGCGTTCCAGGCGTCGGGCGAGGGCGCGAACATCGCCTCCATCAGCAGCGGCGCGTAGATGCGGCGGTACAGCGGGATGTCGCCCACCGACAGCGCGCCGATGGTCTCGCCGTGGTACCCGTTCTGCAGCGCGACGAACTTCGTGCGCCGCGGCTCGTCGCCGCGGTTGCGGAACCAGTGGAAGGCCATCTTCAGCGCGACCTCGACGCCGGCCGAGCCGTTGTCGGCGTAGAAGACCTTGGCCAGCGGCGGCCGGTCGGCCTGCCGCGGCGCGATCGCGAGCAGGCGCTCGGCCAGCTCGATCGCACCTTCATGCGTGGCGCCGGCAAGGATGACGTGCTCGAGCCTGCGCGCCTGGCGCGCGATCGCTTCGGCAATGCGCGGCTCGGCGTGGCCGTGGATGTTGGTCCACCAGCTGCTGACCGCGTCCAGCGTGCGCCGGCCGTCGTGGCCGACCAGCCAGGCGCCGTCGCCGTGGGACACGGTAAGCAGCGGCAGGGTGCCGGGGTGTTCGCGCATCTGCGTGCAGGGATGCCAGAGCACGGCGAGGTCGCGGGATCGCCAGGCGTCGCCCTCGGCTAGAATGGCGGGATCGTGGGAAGACTTGTCGGACATCGCCGCATTATCGCCGCTGGCGCCACCGGGGTGCGTCCGTGAGCCGCCGCCTGCCGGTCATCCACGGCGTCAGCGAGTCGGACGCCGGTCCCTACCGCCTCGAGCGCCTGGACCTCGAATTCTCCAACGGCGAACGGCGCCGCTACGAGCGCCTGCACGGCCGCGGCCACGGCGCGGTCGTGGTGGTGCCGCTGCTCGACGAGGGCACCGTGCTGCTGGTGCGCGAGTACGCCGCCGGCGTGCACCGCTACGAGCTGGGCCTGGTCAAGGGCCGCATCGACGCCGGCGAGACCCCGCTGCAGGCGGCCGACCGCGAGCTGAAGGAAGAAGCGGGCTACGGCGCGCGCCGGCTCGAGGTATTGCGCGCGCTCACCCTCGCGCCGACCTACATGAGCCACTCCACCCATCTCGTGCTCGCGCGCGACCTCTATCCAGAGCGCCTGCCCGGCGACGAACCGGAGGAGCTGGAGGTGGTGCCGTGGAAGCTCGACCGCCTGCACGAACTGATCCTGCGCGAGGACTTCTCGGAGGGCCGCTCGATCGCCGCGCTGTTCATCGCCCGCGACTGGCTGCAGCACCATGCTGGATGAGTCCCTGCGCGAAGGCGTGATCGCCATCGCCGGCGACGCCGGCGTCGCGATCATGGCGGTGCACGACGGCGACGACCTCGCCGTGCGCGCCAAGGCCGATGCCAGCCCGGTCACCGCGGCCGACCTCGCCGCGCACCGCTGCATCGTCGACGGCCTGGCGCGGCTGACGCCGGAGATCCCGGTACTGTCGGAAGAGTCCGCACACACGGTTCCGCTGGAGCAGCGGCGCAGCTGGAGGCGCTTCTGGCTGGTCGATCCGCTCGACGGCACCCGCGAGTTCCTGAAGCGCAACGGCGAGTTCACCGTCAACATCGCGCTCATCGAGGACGGCGTGCCGGTCTTCGGCGTGATCCAGTCACCGGTCAGCGGCGCCGTCTGGCACGGCGTGCCGGGGCAGGGCGCCTTCCGCCGCGACGGCGACGGCGAACGCCGCATCGCCACCCGCAGCCCGGCCACCGCGCCGCTGCGCGTCGCCGCGAGCCGCTCGCACCTCGACCCGCGCACCGCCGCCCTGCTGCAGCGCATCGGCGAGCACGACGCCATCGGCCTCGGCTCCTCGCTCAAGTTCTGCCTGCTGGCCGAAGGCGGCATGGACGCCTATCCGCGCATGGGCCCGACCAGCGAGTGGGACACCGCCGCCGGCCAGGCCATCCTCGAGGCCGCCGGCGGCTGCGTCCTCGACCTCCGCGGTCGCCCCTTCCGCTACAACCAGCGCGACACCCTGCTCAACGGCGACTTCATCGCGCTGGGCGATCCGGGGCTGCCGTGGCGAGAGTGGCTATAAGAGCGTTTGCCACGGATTTGCGCGGATTACGCCGATCTGGCCGAGGTCGTTGCCAACACCACGCTCTGCACTCGCTGTCTCCTCACATGGGCTTTCGGCAACAACCTTGCCTCGGCCAGATCCGCGCAAATCCGCGGTGAAAGAATGCTCTTGGCTTTTTCTGCTTTTCCTGCTCGATCCGTGTAAATCCGCGTCCATCCGCGTTCATCCGTGGCAAAAGCCTTTCCGGGAGTCCCGAAGTGTCCGAACAGCTGCACCGCTTGCTGGCGATCATGGCGAAGCTGCGGGATCCGCAGGGCGGGTGCCCGTGGGACCTTGCGCAGGACTTCTCGACGATCGCGCCGTACACGATCGAGGAGGCCTACGAAGTCGCCGACGCGATCGATCGCGGCGACATGGACGGCCTGCGCGACGAACTCGGTGACCTGCTGCTGCAGGTCGTGTTCCATGCGCAGATGGCGCGCGAGGCCGGGATGTTCGGCTTCGACGACGTGGCGCGCGCGATCGCGGACAAGATGGAGCGGCGGCATCCGCACGTGTTCGGTGACGCTTCGCACGGGGATGCCGACGCCGTGCGCGCGGGCTGGGAGGAGATCAAGCAGGCCGAGCGCGCGGCCGCGGGCGACGCCGACAGCTCGGCGCTGGCGGGAATCGCGCGCGGGCTGCCGGAGTGGCAGCGCGCGCTCAAGCTGCAGGCGCGCGCGGCGCGGGCCGGCTTCGACTGGCCAGGCCCCGAGCCTGTGATGGACAAGCTGGCGGAGGAACTCGAGGAAGTCCGCGTCGAGTTCGAGGCGCTGGCCGTCGCGCCGGACGACGCCGGCGCCCGCGCGCGGCTCGAGGACGAGCTCGGCGACCTGCTGTTCGTCGCCGCGAACCTGGCGCGGCACGCGAAGGTCGACGTCGGCGGGGCGCTGCGGCGGGCCAACCACAAGTTCGAACGCCGCTTCCGCGCGATGGAGGCCCTGGCGTCCGCCGAGGGCACGCCGCTGTCGGAGCGCACGCTCGATGCGCAGGAGGCGCTCTGGGCGCGGGTGAAGGACGCCGAGCGTAGCGGCGACGGCTGAGGCATCATCGGGCGGTCGGCCGCAACGGGAGGCGACATGGCCCGCTTCGCAAGCTTCCGCGAGTTCTATCCGTACTACCTCGGCGAACACCGCAACCGGACGTCGCGGCGCCTGCACTTCATCGGCAGCTGCGGAGCGCTCGCCTTCGCCGTCGTGGCGCTCGTCACCGGCAATGCGTGGTGGCTGCTGGCGGCGCTCGCCTGCGGCTATGCCCTGGCCTGGGTCGGCCATGTCTTCTTCGAGAAGAACCGCCCGGCGACCTTCCGCCATCCCCTGTATTCCTTCGCGGGCGACTGGGTGATGTTCCGCGACATCCTGGCCGGCCGGATCCGCTTCTGATCTTCACGCGCTCTGGACAGGCCGCGCGGCAGCCTTTCACAAAGCTGAAGACTGTCCTTGTGGAGGACTCATGCGCGGATCGCAGGAACCCGGTGGCCTTGTTCTGATCGTCGAGGACAACCGGAACATCTCGGAAATGGTGGGTGAATACCTCGAAAGCCGCGGCTTCGAGGTGGACTACGCGGCCGACGGCCTCGATGGCTACCGGCTGGCGAGCGAGAACAACTACGACGTGATCGTGCTCGACCTGATGCTGCCGCGGCTGGACGGCATCGAGGTCTGCAAGCGCCTGCGCGAGGAAGCGCGCAAGTCGACGCCGGTGCTGATGCTGACCGCCCGCGACACGCTGGACGAGAAGCTGACCGGTCTCGGCGCGGGCGCCGACGACTACCTGGTCAAGCCCTTCGCGGTGCAGGAGCTGGAGGCACGACTGCGCGCGCTGATCCGGCGCGAGCGCCGCCAGGTGGGCTCGGAAGTGCTCAAGGTCGCCGACCTGGTGCTCGATCCGGCCAGCCTGCGCGCGACGCGTTCGGGCACCGAGCTGCAGCTGTCGCCGATCGGGCTCAAGCTGCTGACGATCCTCATGCGGGAGTCACCGCGGGTGGTGAACCGGCAGGAGATCGAGCGCGAGATCTGGGGCAACAGCCTGCCGGACTCGGACACGCTGCGCAGCCATCTCTACAACCTGCGCAAGACCATCGACAAGCCTTTCGACAAGCCGCTGCTGCATACCGTCCAGAGCGCCGGCTACCGGATCGCCGACATCGAGCAGCCGCCCGCCTGAGGGCAGCGGATCCGCTGATGCCCCAGGGACTACCGCGCAAGCTGCGGCGCGTGTTCGTGCTGCAGGCCGTGTTGGCGATCGTCGCGGTCGTCACGTGCATGTACGTGGCGACCGTGTTCGCCCGCGCCCGGATCGCGTCCGACTGGATGCAGGCCGAAGCGGACCGCTTCTGGCAGGAACTCGCGCGGGACCCCGCCTATCCGCCGCCCTGGACACAGTCGGTGAACGGCTATTTCGTGCCCGAGGGCGCCGATGCGCTGGCGCTGGGGGTGCCCGCCACCTTCGTCAAGGCGGGACCCGGCCGCCACCTGCTGCGCGAACCCGGGCCGTCGCAGCGGCTGCTGGTCCAGGACGGTCCCGGCGGCCGGCTCTACCTGCGGGTGACCTTCCACCTGATGGACCGCGTGGGCAGCTGGTCGCTGGTGATCGCGGCCCTGGTGGCGATGGGGGCGATCGGCGCCGTCAGCTGGCTGAGCTACCGGATCGCGCGCCGGATGGTGCTTCCGGTGACCGCGATGGCGAGCGAGGTCGCGCGCTGGGATCCGCGCCAGCCTGACCTCGGTGCCATCGAACCGGGACAGCTCCCGGGCGAGGTCGGACGCGAGGTCCGGCTGCTGGGCGGTGCCATCCGTGGCCTGGCCGAGCGCAGCCAGTCGTTCATCCGCCGCGAGCGCGACTTCACCCGGGAGGCGAGCCACGAGCTGCGCACGCCGCTGACCGTGGTGCGCGTGGCGACCGACATGCTGCGCCGCGACCCCGAGCTGCCGCCGCGAATGCAGCGCTCGCTGGATCGCGTGCAGGTGGCCGCGCGCGACATGGAGGCGGTCGTCGATGCCCTGCTGATCCTGGCGCGGGAGGACGAACCGGTCGCGACCGAGGAATTCGAGGTGCTGGAAGTGGCCACGGAGGCGGTCCGCATCGGTACCGTGCTGCTCGACGAGCTCGGGCATTCTGCGGTCGTCGACCTGGCGCTGGTCGAGCGCGCCGCGCCGGTCCTGTCCGGGTCGCGGCGGGCGATGTCGGTGATCCTCGAGCAGCTGGTGCGCAACGCCTGCACCTTCACCGCTGCCGGCCGCATCGAAGTCGTGGTCGGCGACGACCGTGTCGAGGTCAACGATACCGGCGTCGGGATGGATCGCGACGTGCTGGAACGCGTCTTCGAACCGTTCTACCGCGCCGACCAGTACGTGGGCGGCCGGGGCCTCGGCCTCGCGGTGGTGCGCCGCCTCGCGGGACGCTTCAGCTGGACGATCTCGATCGACAGCACGCCGGGACAGGGCACCCGGGTCACCCTGAACTTTCCGCGCGCACGCTAGCGGTCAACCGGCGTGGCCGTGGTGCGTTAGGCTCCCCGACCCCATCCGGATCCCGCACAGCATGAGCCCACGTCCCAAGCGCACCGCCAGGCGTTCCCGCAAGCCGCTTGCCGCCATCGTCGCCGTGGCCCTGGCCGTGGCGGCGGGTGCCTGGTACCTCGTCCAGCGCGACGCCGGCGCCGATACCGGCACCTGGCGCACCGTCGAGGTCGAGCAGGGCGACATCCGCGTCGCGATCTCCGCCACCGGCACGCTGAGCGCGATCTCGACCGTGGTCGTGGGCAGCCAGATCTCGGGCCAGGTCACCGACGTGCTGGTCGACTTCAACGACAAGGTCGAACAGGGGCAGGTGATCGCGAAGATCGACCCCAGCAGCTACCAGGCGCAGATCGAACAGGGCTCGGCGCAGATCGCCAACGCCCGGGCCAGCCTGGCCCAGGCCCAAGCCAGCCTGAAGAACGCCGAGCTCGACTACCGCCGCAAGGCGGAGCTCGGCGACCGCCAGCTGGTCGCGCAGAGCGACATCGACCTGGCGCGCGCGGCGCTCGACCAGGCGCGCGCGCAGGTGGCCTCGGCGCAGGCCCAGATCGGCCAGCAGACGGCGGCCACGCAGACCACGCGCATCAACCTCGAGCGCACGGTGATCCGCTCGCCGGTGGACGGCGTGGTGCTCACGCGCACGATCGAGCCGGGCCAGACCGTGGCCGCGAGCCTGCAGGCGCCGGAACTGTTCACGATCGCGGAAGACCTGTCGAAGATGAAGATCGAGCTCGCCGTGGACGAGGCCGACATCGGCCAGGTCCAGGCCGGGCAACGGGTGAGCTTCACCGCCGACGCCTTCGCCGACCGCGAGTTCTCCGGCGTCGTGGAGCAGGTGCGGCTGGCCGCGACGAACACCAGCAACGTGGTCACCTATCCCGTCGTGGTCACCGTCGACAACAGCGACGGCACGCTGCTGCCGGGGCTGACGGTCAACGCCGAGATCGAGGTCAGCCGCCGCGACGGCGTGCTCAAGGTGTCCAACGCCGCGCTGCGCTACAAGCCCACCAGCGCCGAGGGTCCGGTGGCCATGGCCCCGGACCGGGGCGCGCGCGCCGGCGTCACCGACGACCTGCGCCGCGAAGCCGCCGCCTTGGAGCTGGCGCCGGCGCAACAGGCGGCCTTCGACGAGGCGATCGCCGCGATCCAGGCCCGGCAGGAAGCGCGCCGGGCGGCTCCCGCGGAGCAGAACGGCGGAGGTCCCGGCTTCGGCCCGCGCGGCGGCGGAGGTGCGCCGTCGGCGGCCATGTCCTCGCAGATCCGCCAGCGCATGCTGCAGCGCTATCGCGACGATTTCGCCGGCTTCCGCGCCAGCCTCGATGAAGGCCAGGCGCGGCGCTGGGACGCGGCGGTGGCCAGCCTGGTCGGGGCGACGCGGACGACGGTGTACCGCCTGTCTGCCGGCGGGCCCGAGCCGGTGGTGGTCCGCGTCGGCGCTTCCGACGGCACCATGACCGAGATCTCCGGCGGCGTGCAGGCCGGCGACGTGCTGGTGACCGGCGAGCGCGCGGCGCGATGACCTCCGCCGTCCCGATCATCGAAACGCGGACCCTTGGCAAGGTCTACTCGGCCGGCACCGAGGCCGAGGTCGTGGCGCTGAAGGACGTCGACCTGCGCATCGAGCGCGGCGCGTTCGTCGCGATCATGGGCCCGTCGGGCTCCGGCAAGTCGACGCTGATGAACCTCATCGGCTGCCTGGACACGCCCAGCACCGGCAGCTACCACTGCGACGGCGTCGACGTCTCCACGCTGGATGCGGAAGAGTTGGCGGCGCTGCGCCGGGAGAAGATCGGCTTCGTCTTCCAGGGCTTCCACCTGCTGCCGCGGATGAGCGCGCTCGACAACGTGGCCATGCCCCTGGCCTATGCCCGCGTGCCCCCTGAAGAGCGCGAGCGCATGGCCGCCGAGGTGCTGGAGGCAGTGGGGCTGGGCGGCCGCACCGGCCACCGGCCGAACGAACTCTCGGGTGGCCAGCAGCAGCGCGTGGCGATCGCTCGCGCGCTGGTGAACCGCCCGCCGCTGCTGCTGGCCGACGAGCCCACCGGCGCGCTGGATTCGAAGACCGGCGAGGAGATCCTGGCGCTGTTCAAGCGGCTGCGCGACGAGGGCCACACGGTGGTGCTCATCACCCATGATGCCGAGGTCGCCGCGCATGCCGACCGCACCTACGTCATCCGCGACGGCGAACTGCATCCGGAACACGCGGAGGCCGCGGCATGAAGTTCAGCGACGTCATCCGCACGGCCGTTCATGCCCTGCGCGGCAACTGGATGCGCAGCGTCCTCACCTCGCTGGGCGTGATCATCGGCATCGCCGCGGTGATCGTGATGGTTTCGGTGGGGCAGGGCACCCAGTCGGAGATCGACAAGATGGTCTCGGGCCTGGGCTCGCAGCGCCTGGACATCTCGCCGGGCTCGCGCCGCGGCCCGGGCGGCGTGCGCCAGAGCGCGTCGAGCTACTACACGCTCACCGAGGGCGACGTCGAGGCGATCCGCAGCGACATCCCGGAAGTGCAGTACGTCTCCGGCTCGCTCAACGGCAGCACCCAGGTGGTCTACGCCGAGAACAACTGGTCCAGCCGCTGGCAGGGCGTGCAGCCCGACTACTTCGACATCAACGCCTGGACCCTGGCCGAGGGCGAGGCCTTCGACGCCCAGGACTACGGCGGCGCGGCCAAGGAAGTGATCGTGGGCGAGACCGTGCGCCGCGAGCTGTTCGGCGATGAGCCCGCGATCGGCCAGACCGTGCGCCTGGGGCGCGTGCCCTTCGTGGTCGTGGGCGTGCTCGCGCCCAAGGGCCAGGGCGGCTGGGGCCAGGACCAGGACGACGTGGTGATGGTGCCGATGCAGACCGCGCGCCGCCGGCTGCTGGGCTCCATGGGCCTGCCGCCGGGCGCGGTGATGCAGATCGCGCTGACCGTCGCCGACGCGGACGACCTGGGCTACGTGCAGGGCGAGGTGGAATCGCTGCTGCGCCAGCGCCATCGTCTTGCCCCTGGCGCGGAGGACGACTTCAGCGTGCGCAACATCTCCGAGATCGTGGCCACGCGCACCGCGACCACGCGGCTGATGTCGCTGCTGCTGGGCGCGGTGGCGACGATCTCGCTGATCGTCGGCGGCATCGGGATCATGAACATCATGCTGGTGTCGGTGACCGAGCGCATCCGCGAGATCGGGCTGCGCATGGCCGTGGGGGCGGGCCCGTCGGACGTGCGCCGGCAGTTCCTGGCCGAGGCGATGCTGCTGTCGCTGGTCGGAGGCGCGCTCGGCATCGTGATCGGCGTCGCCGGTGCCCTGCTGGTCGGGCGCTTCGGCGACCTGCCGGTGGTACTGAACGGGCAGGTGGTGGCCATGGCCGCCGGCTTCTCCGTCGCCACCGGGCTGTTCTTCGGCTACTACCCGGCGCGCAAGGCGTCGATGCTCGATCCGATCGAGGCGCTGCGCTCGCAGTAGGCACTAGGGTCGCCCCCATCGGGGGCGGCCCCGGGTTGGCGGCCGCCGGCGCGGGCGGGAGACTCGTTGCATCGCGGCGGACGCCGCTCCCGCGGGACGCAGACACCGATGACCGCCATCCACAGCATCTCCTGGGGCGACACCCTGTCCCAGATCGCGCAGCGCTACGGCACTTCGGTCGACGCGCTGATGGACGCCAACTCGCAGATCAAGGACGCCGACCTGATCTACGCCGGCGATTCGCTCAAGATCCCGGGCGCGACCGGTTCCCAGGGCGGCGCGGGCGCCGGCGGCGGCCCGGGCGGCGCCACCGGCGTCGAAGGCGTAAAGGGGGGCGGTCCGGTCAGCGGCAACAACGCCGCGGCGATCGCGGAGCAGTTCATCGGCCGCAACGCCGGCGAGCTGAAGCACAGCGACGAGCTGCCGATGCAGAGCTGGGTGCCCAACAACGTGAACTGCGCCAACTTCGTGTCGGCGTGCCTGCAGAAGGCCGGCCTGATCGATGCCGGCCAGGCCAGCGCCTCGGTCGACCAGCTGGCGAACAACCTCAAGGGCGACGGCTGGCAGACGGTGTCGCTGGCCAACGCCAGCCCCGGCGACGTGGTGCTCATGCAGCGCGACGGGCAGTCGCACGTGGTGCTGTTCGCGGGCTTCGAGAACGGGCAGCCGAAGTTCATCGGCTCCAACAACGTCAACGCCGACGGCTCGCAGCGCATCAGCTGGGGCGGCGCGTCGGGCAACTACGAGATCATCACCCCGCCGCGCTGAGCCCATCCGCGCCGTGGTCCACAGTGAGCCGGGTCCCGTCCCGGCTCACTGCGTTCGGGGCTAGAAGCCGAACAGCGCGCGCGGCGCCGCATGCTCCTGCGGCCAGCCCAGCCAGGCCACGTCGCCCGGGCCGATGGCGAAGTCCACCACCACCCAGCGGCCGCGCGGGGTTTCCGCGGCGACGGCCGGGTCGGCGTCCTCCTGCTGCAGGCCGGCCTGGTCGCGGGCCGCCGCCTCGGCAGGCGCGGCCGGACCGGCTCCTGCCGCCGTGGATTCCGTGGCGGCATCGGACGCATCGCCTGCCGCGTCGCCCTCGCGACGCAGCAGCGCGACATAGACGCTCGACATCGCGCCCTGTTCCGCGGCATCGGCGAAGCGCGTGCCCGACATATCGAGGCGACCGCCCCCGGGGGAGCGCATGTCGCCGATCACGAAGGCCCAGTTGCCCAGGCGGTCCATGCGTTCGACCACGAGGTCGACGGTCCCGAACTCGGCGCGCAAAGGCGCCAGCGCGGCGTCGAGAACCGCGCCCTGGTCGGGGTCGCCGGCGACCAGCGCCTGCGGGCTGGCCTGTGCGAACGAAGGATTCATGGCGGCTCCGAGGGCGAGGGCGGTGAGCGTCCCGAGGATAACAGCGGCCTGGCGCATGCCCAGCCTCCTGATCCGGTTGTGCGACGCCTGCATCATCGCAGGCGCGGTCTTGGCAACGGGTGAAGCGGCAGGACGTGAAGCAGCCACGGACGCATCGCCTCATCGCAGCAGCGGCGCGATCGCATCCCGCCAGATGGCGTAGCCGCGCGCGTTCATGTGCAGGCGGTCGGCAATGAAGAGCTCGCTGCGCGGCTGGCCCGAGGCGTCGAGCATCGGCGTGGCGACATCGACGTAGCCCGTCCCGGGCTGGTCGCGCAGCCAGGCCTCGACCCTTGCGTTGGCCTCGCGCTGCAGCGGCCGCTGCGCGAAGCGCGCGGGACTGGGCTTGATCGAGACCCACAGGATGCGGGTGTCCGGCAGCGCCGTCCGCAACCGCGCGACCAGCAGGCGCGTGTCCGCCAGCACCTGCGCGGGCGTGCGCCCGGCGTCGATGTCGTTCTCGCCGGCGTAGAGCAGCACGACGCGTGGGCGGTAGCGGATGGCAACCGGGTCGGCGTGCCATGCCAGATCGCGCACCTGGGAGCCGCCGAACCCGCGGTTGAGCACCGGCGTCCCCGGGAAGTCCGCGCGCAGCGAATCCCACATCCGGAACGAGGAGCTGCCGGCGAAGACCACCGGTTCCGACGGCGGCGCGTGCGCCTCGTCCTCCGCCGCGAACCGTGCCATGTCCGCCTCCCAGTCCGGCGATGACACGGGATCCAGGCGTCCGGCGAGCGGCGCGGATGCCGCAGTCGACCCGGCGGCAGGCGCGGGCGTCGTGCCGCAGGCGCCGGCCAGCAGCGCCAGGACCACGCAGGCCAGGGCGGCCGCGGCGCCGGGGATCGAGATGCGCGTGTCTGTGGCGCGCGTGCGGCTGGGGCGATCCATGCGTGGACTCCGGGCAAGGCCTGCCACGAGTGGAGCAGCGCCGGTCCCCGGGCGCAACCCGGGGCGACCCGGTCCCGCACGCCGCCTTGTGGCAAAATTGCCCGCTTACTGGTCGGACGCGGCGGCTGATTCGCATGCAGTTCCCATCCCAGCGGTGCCCGCGCGGCAGCCGCATCCCCGCCGCCGGCGTTGCCGGCGCCCTGCCGGTCGCGCCGCCGCCCCGCAGCGGTTCGCGCTGAGCGGGGGACGACGATGGCCGACCAGACCGGACACCTGCCCCGCGGTCCCGCACGCATGTTCAAGGCGACCGTCTGGTCGCTGCAGGGCCTGCGTGCCGCTTGGCTGCACGAGTCGTCGTTCCGGCTCGAGGCCTACCTGTTCGTGGTCCTGGCCCCCCTGGGCTGGTGGCTGGGGCAGGACGGTGTCGAGCGCGCGCTGCTGGTGGGCAGCCTGATGCTGGTGCTGGCCATCGAACTGCTGAATTCCGCCATCGAAGCCGTGATCGGCCGCTACGGCGACGAGCACCACGAGCTTGCCGGACGTGCCAAGGACATGGGCTCGGCCGCCGTGTTCGTGCTGATGCTCAACGTGCTGATGGTGTGGGGCGCGATCCTGCTGCCACGCCTGCCATGACCGCCGTGTACGCCGCGGCCCCCGTTTCCCGAAGGACAAGCAAGCCATGATCGAACTCATCACCGACCCGCAGGTGTGGATCCTGCTGGTCACGCTGGCCACGATCGAGATCGTGCTCGGCATCGACAACCTCGTGTTCATCTCGATCGCGGTCAGCCGCCTGCCCGCCGAGCGCCGCGAGTTCGCGCGCAAGTTCGGCATCGCGGTGGCCTGCATCACCCGCCTGGGCCTGCTGCTGACGCTGGCCTGGCTGGCCGGGCTGACGTCCGACCTGTTCACGCTGTTCGGGCAGGGGATCTCGGTCCGCGACCTGGTGCTGATCCTCGGCGGCCTGTTCCTGATCGTGAAGGGCGCCATGGAGATCCGCTCGCTGGTGGCCGGCGAGCATGAGGACCTGGACGGCATGGGCAAGGCCGCGACCTCGTTCGCCATGGTCATCACCCAGATCGCCATCATCGACATCGTGTTCTCGCTCGACTCGGTGATCGCGGCGGTGGGCATGGCCGGCGACTACATCCCGGTGATGGTCGCGGCGATCCTGATCGCGGTCGGCGTGATGCTGCTGGCGGCCGAACCGCTGGGCCGCTTCATCGACAACAACCCCACGGTCAAGATGCTGGCGCTGGCCTTCATCGTGCTGATCGGCGTGTACCTGCTCACCGAGGGCTTCGACCTGCACATCCCGCGCGGTTACATCTACGGTTCGATGGCGTTCTCGGCCTTCGTCGAAGGCCTGAACCTGTGGGCCAAGCGCCGCGCCCTGAGGGGCGTGGCCAACGAGTGAGCGACGCGGCATGAGCCTCCTGCACCTGGTCGATCCGATCGCACTCCAGTCGCCCGCCTTCGAGCTGGCGGGCCGGACCTTCCAGCCCGGGGTGCACTGGTACGGGTTGATGTATGCGCTGGCCTTCCTCAGCGCCTGGCTGCTGGGACGGTCGCGGATCCGTGCCGGGCGCCTGCCCGGCGTCGACGAGGCCGGCTTCGGCGACCTGATGTTCTACGGCATGCTCGGCGTGGTACTGGGCGGGCGCATCGGCTACGTGCTGTTCTACTCGTTCGGTGATTTCCTCGCCAACCCGCTGATGCTGGTGAAGGTGTGGGAGGGCGGCATGAGCTTCCACGGCGGCCTGCTTGGCGTACTGGTGGCGAGCTGGCTGTGGTCGCGCCAGCGTCGGCTGCATTTCATGGACACGATGGATTTCGTGGCGCCGCTGGTGCCGCTGGGGCTGGGCTTCGGCCGCATCGGCAACTGGATCGGCGGCGAGCTCTGGGGCAAGCCCACCGACCTGCCCTGGGCCACAGTGTTCCGCAGCGCGCTGCCGCAGGACCTCGCCTACCTCGACGACGCCGCGCTGCGCGCGCTGCACCAGGCGGGGCAACTGGAGCCGTACGCGCGCCACCCCTCGCAGCTGTACCAGGCCTTCCTCGAGGGCGTGGCGATGTTCGCGCTGCTGTGGTGGTTCTCCACCCGGCCGCGCCCGCGCTACGCCGTGGCCGGCATGTTCGCACTGCTGTACGGCGCGTTCCGTTTCCTGGTGGAGTTCGTGCGCGAGCCCGACGCGCACATCGGCTACCTCGCCTTCGGCTGGCTGACCATGGGCCAGGTGCTGAGCACCCCGCTGGTGCTGCTCGGCCTGTACTGGCTGTGGCGTTCCCGTCGCAGCCCGACCCTGCAGCCCGGATAGGAACACGCATGCGCCAGTACCTCGACCTCCTCCGCCACGTCCTCGAGCACGGCGCCGAAAAGGCCGACCGCACCGGCACCGGCACGCGCAGCGTCTTCGGCTGGCAGATGCGCTTCGACCTGGCCGAAGGCTTCCCGCTGGTGACCACCAAGAAGCTGCATCTGCGCTCGATCATCCACGAACTGCTGTGGTTCCTGAAGGGCGAGACCAGCACCGCCTACCTGCGCGACCACAAGGTCACGATCTGGGACGAGTGGGCCGACGCCGACGGCGAACTGGGGCCCGTCTACGGCAAGCAGTGGCGGCGCTGGGCCGACGGCCGCGGCGGCGAAATCGACCAGATCCGCTGGGTCGTCGACGAGATCCGTCGCAATCCGGATTCGCGCCGCCTGGTGGTCAGCGCCTGGAACGTCGCCGACCTGCCGGCCATGGCGCTGCAGCCCTGCCACGCGCTGTTCCAGTTCTACGTCGTCGACGGCAAGCTGAGCTGCCAGCTCTACCAGCGCAGCGGCGACATCTTCCTCGGCGTACCGTTCAACATCGCCAGCTATGCGCTGCTGACCCACATGGTGGCGCAGGCGACCGGCCTGGGCGTGGGCGACTTCGTGCATACGCTGGGCGACGCGCACCTGTACTCCAACCATTTCGGGCAGGCCCGCGAGCAGCTGGCGCGGGAGCCGCGGCCGCTGCCGAAGCTGGCGCTGAACCCGGCGATCCGCGACGTCTTCGACTTCAGCTACGAGGACATCGCGATCGAGGGCTACGATCCGGCGCCGGCGATCAAGGCGCCGGTGGCGGTCTGAGGCAGGGCGCGTGACGGGACAGGGCGGCGGGGTACCCGCCATCGTCCTCGTGGCCGCCCTCGACCGCAGGCGGGCCATCGGCCGCGGCAATGCGATGCCCTGGCACCTTCCGGACGACTTCCGCCACTTCAAGGCGCTGACGCTCGGCAAGCCGGTGCTGATGGGCCGGAAGACCGCCGAATCGCTGGGGCGTGCGCTGCCCGGGCGCCGCAACCTGGTGCTGACGCGCGGTGGCCGGGTGCCGTTCCCGGGCATGGATGCCGTGGCTTCGCTGGACGAGGCCCTTTCCATGGCCGTCGTGGACGGGGCCGCGCAGCTCTGCGTCATTGGCGGCGGCGAGGTCTACGCGCTGGCGCTGCCGCAGGCTTCGATGCTGCACCTGACCCATGTTGACACCGTGGTCGAGGATGCCGACGCCTTCTTCCCGGAGGTCGACCGGGCGGCCTGGCGCGAAGTCCGCCGCGAGCACCATCCGGCCGACGCGCGGCATGCCTTCGCCTTCGACTTCGTGGACTCCGCCCGCATCGGTGCGGGAACGTCCTGAGCCACCCGGACCGGGGCGGAGGCGTCCTCAGCCCTGGCGGGAACGCGGCTGCGGGGGCGTGGCCGGCACGTCGCGCCCCGGCACCTGCACCACGTGCAGCTCTTCGCTGTCGATCCGCAGCGCGGTCAGCGTGCCGCCCCAGACCGCGCCGGTGTCCAGCGCATGCACGCCGTGGCCGATGAACAGCCCCAGCGAGGACCAGTGGCCGCAGGCCAGCTTCAGCCCCCGCTCGACCCGGCCCGGCACCGCGTACCAGGGATACAGCCCCGGCTGCTGCGTGCCCGGCGCGCCCTTCTCCTCGAAGGCGATCCGCCCGCGCGGGCTGCAGTAGCGCATGCGGGTGAAGATGTTGATGATCGCGCGCAGGCGGTCGGTGCCGCGCAGGCCCGGCGACCAGGTCGGGCGATCGCCGTACATGTTGCGCAACAGGTTCTGGCGGTTCTTCCCACGCAGCGCCTGCTGGACTTCGGCGGCCATGGCCAAGGCGTCGTCCGCGGTCCACTTCGGCGCCAGGCCCGCGTGCACCATCATCCAGCCCAGCTCGCGGTCGGCGTGGACCAGGGGCTGCGAGCGCAGCCAGTCGAGCAGTTCGTCGCGGTCGGGCGCGAACAGCACCTGCTGCAGGTCGGGGTTGACCTTGCGCTGGTCGGCTTCGCGGCGCTCGGAAATCGCGAGCAGGGACAGGTCGTGGTTGCCGAGCACGGTGATCGCACTCTCGCGCAGCGAATGCACCAGGCGCAGCGTCTCCAGCGACTCGCCGCCGCGGTTGACCAGGTCGCCGCAGAACCACAGCTTGTCGCGCGCGGGGTCGAACGCGATGCGCTCGAGCAGCCGCCGGGTAGGCCCCAGGCAGCCCTGGAGGTCTCCGATCGCCCAGATCGCCATGTCAGTGCAGGGTGCGCGGGACGGCGAGGGTGAACGGCGGGATCGGTGCGTCGAAGCGGGTGCCGTCGTCGCCCACCATGCCGTAGCTGCCTTCCATCGTGCCGACCGCGGTCTCGAGGACCGCGCCGGAGGTGTAGGTGAACTGGTCGCCGGGCTCGATGCGCGGCTGCTCGCCGACCACGCCTTCGCCGCGCACTTCCTCGACGTTGCCGTTGCCGTCGGTGATCACCCAGTGCCGGTCCAGCAGCTGCGCCGCGCGCTGTCCGAGGTTGCGGATGCGGATGGTGTAGGCGAAGACGTAGCGGTCGTCTTCGGGCGCCGATTCCTCGGGCAGGAATCGCGTCGCGATCTGGATCTCCAGGGTGTAGTCGGGGGTGTCGTCCATGGCGACGAGTGTAAGCGCTGCGCGTGAATACCGGGACTAGGTGCGCGCGAGGGAATTCGCGAGGCGGATGAACTCCGCGACCTCGAGCTGCTCGGCACGACGCGTCGGGTCGATGCCGGCGGCGATGATCGCCTCGGCGTCGCACAGCGGCTGCAGTGCATTGCGCAGGGTCTTGCGGCGCTGGCCGAAGGCCGCGCGCACGACGGCGGCGAAGCGCGCCGGGTCGTCGATGCCGACTTCGGCGGGGTCGCGCGGGACCAGCCGCACCACTGCGGAATCGACCTTCGGCGGAGGCCTGAATGCGCCGGGCCCGACGTCGAACAGTGCGGTGACCCGGCACCAGGCCTGCAGCATCACGCTCAGGCGCCCGTAGACCTTGCTGCCGGGCGCGGCGGCCATGCGGTCGACCACCTCCTTCTGGAGCATGAAGTGCATGTCGCGTACCACGGCGGCGTGCTCGAGCGCGTGGAACAGGATCGGCGAGGACAGGTTGTAGGGCAGGTTGCCGACCAGGCGCAGCCGCGTGCCCTCGGCCAGCGCGGTGAAGTCGACATCGAGCACGTTGGCGTGGATCAGCGTCAGCTCGCCGTGGTCGCGCGCGCGCACCGTGAGCGGCGCCAGCAGGTCGCGGTCGAACTCGATCGCGGTGAGGCTGCCGTGGCGGTCGAGCAGCGGGAAGGTCATCGCGCCCTGGCCGGGGCCGATCTCGACGATGTGGTCGCCGGGCTTCGGGTCCACGGCGAGGACGATGCGGTCGACGACGCCGCGCTCGTGCAGGAAGTGCTGGCCGAGCGCCTTCTTGGCGGGCTCGCGGAAGCGGCCGTCGTGGCCGTCGTGCTGGGTCATGGCGTGGGGTTCCGTGCGGCGCGCGTGGCGGCCAGGCGGGTGCAGGCGTCGATGGCGGCGAACAGGCTGGACGGATCGGCCCGGCCGGTGCCGGCGAGGTCGAAGGCCGTGCCGTGGTCGACCGCGACCCGCGGCCAGGGCAGGCCGAGGCTGATGTTGACCGCCTGTTCGAAGCCGGCGTGCTTGAGCACCGGCAGGCCCTGGTCGTGGTACATGGCCAGTATCGCGTCGAAGCGCGCGAGCTTCGATGGCAGGAAGGCGGTGTCGGCGGGCAGCGGACCTTCCAGGCGCAGGCCCTCGCCGCGCAGGCGTTCGAGCAGCGGGATGAGGGTGTCGAGCTCCTCGCGCCCGAGATGGCCGTCCTCGCCGGCGTGCGGGTTCAGGCCGAGGACCGCGATGCGGGGCTCCCCGATCCCGAAGTCGTCGCGCAGGGCGGCGTGCAGGATGCGCAGGCTGCGCTCCAGCAGCGCCGGCGTCAGCGCGTCGGCGACCTCGCGCAGCGGAATGTGCACCGTGGCCAGCGCCACGCGCATCGCGGGGTTGGCCAGCATCATCACCACCTCGCGGCCCGCGTGCGTGGCGAGCAGGCCGGTGGTGCCGGTATAGGCGATGCCGCCGTCGTTGATCGCGGCCTTGTGCACTGGGCCGGTGACCATGCCCTGGCACCGGCCCGCACTGCAGGCGTCGGCGGCGGCGAGCAGGGCGGCGATGGTCGAAGCGGCGTTGGCGGGGTGCGGGCGGCCGGGTTCGGCGGTGGCCGCGCCGGGCAGGTGGTGCAGCGCGAAGCGGCCACCGGGGGCGGAAAGGGTGTCCGGGGATGGCCGCTCCAGCGGAAGTCCGATCCGGCACGCGGCGGAGAGCAGCACGTCCGCGTCGCCGAAGACCTCGAGGTCCGCGGCCCAGGGGCGCTGCAGTGCGCGGACGCACAACTCCGGCCCGACGCCGGCCGGTTCACCCGGGACCAGCGCGAGCCGGGGGCGCTTCACCTCAGCCGCCGTCGGAGACGCCGGCAACGCCCGACGACGGGCGGATGTCGACATAGGCCTCGCTGCGCATCTCGCGCAGGAACCGGTTCCACTCGTCCTCGAGCTTGCGCTGGCCGATCACTTCGCGCATCTGGTTGCGACGGTTCTCGGCGCCGACGTCCGTCTGGCGCGTCCCGGTCCGCTGCACGATGTGCCAGCCGGCCTGGGTGCGGAACGGTGCGGAGACTTCGCCATCCTGCAGCGCCCCGACCTGGTCGCCGAACTGCGGGCCGAAGGCCTCGTGCACGAACCAGCCGAGGTCGCCGCCCTGGCCGCGGGTCACGGTGTCGTCGGACGCGTCGCGCGCCACGGCGGCGAACTCCTCGCCGGCGCCGACGCGGGCCCGCAGGGCGTCGATGCGCGCCTTGGCCGCGGCATCGTCGCCTCGCACCAGGATGTGCGAGGCCTGGTACTGGGTGACGTTCTGTGCGGCCGCGGGGCCCGTGGCGTCACGCACGTCGCGCAGCTGCAGCAGCTGGAAGCCGCTCGGGCCACGCACGGGGCCGATCACCTGGCCGGCCTGCAGCCCGCCGACGACGTTGGCGAACGCCGACGGGATCTCGTCCGGACTGCGCCAGCCGAGGTCGCCGCCTTCGAGCGCGTTGGGAGCGTCGGAGTAGCGCACGGCAGCGGCCTGGAAATCCATCTCGCCGCGATCGAGCAGCGCCTTGATGCCGTCGATCTTCTCCTGCGCGGTGGAGATCTGTTCCGGCGTCGCGCCGTTGGGCAGCGCTACCAGGATGTTGGCCAGCTGGTACTGGGTGCCGCTGGCCTGAGTCGCCAGTGCGGCATCCACCTCGCCGTCGCTGACCACGATCGAGGACTGCGCGAAGCGCTGGCGCAGGCGCTGGATGGCGAGTTCGTCGGACAGCGAGGCGCGGAACTCGCTGAACGACAGGCCGTCGGCCGCGAGCTGCTGGCGCAGCTGGTCCGGGGTGAGGTTGTTCTGGCGCGCGATCGCCGCCAGCGCCGCGTCGATTTCCTCCTCGCCGACGCGCACGCCGGTGGACTTGGCGCGCGCGGTCTGGAGCTGCACCAGGATCAGCCGTTCCAGCACCTGGCGGCGCAGGACCGGCACGGGCGGCAGCTGGTCGGCGCGGTCGCCGTACTGGGCGGTGATGTTGCGCACCGCGCGATCGAGTTCGCTCTGGAGGATGACGTCCTCGTCCACGATGGCGGCGATGCCGTCGATCGGCTGGACGTCTTGGGCGAAGGCCTGGGGGACGAAGGCGGTCAGGGCGAGGGCAAGGGCGAAGCGGAAATTCTTCATTGGAAAATGTCGTCGTCGGCCGAGGGCGGGTCGCCGTCGTCGTTGCGGACATCGGGCGGAGGCACCAGATACAGGTCCTCGCGGTGGTATCCGAGGATAGCACGGCGCAGGCGGCTGGCGGTTTCGGGACCGGCCGAGCCGAGGCCCTTGAATTCGATCTCGAGCTGGATCGCGTCGTTCATGTCGCCGCGGAAATTGCGGACGTAGCGGCGCGCGACCAGGCGCGCGGCCATGCAGCAGCTGTCCCACTGCACGCCGGCGATGCCCTCGAGCAGCTGGTCGTCCAGCAGCGAGTAGTAGTAGCGCCCGACCAGGCTCCAGGACGGATTGATGGGATACAGGAACGACAGGTCGACCTGCTCGAGCAGGTCATCCTGATTGTTGGCGTTGCGGCGGTAGCGGTAGGACAGGTTGACCACGCCGTCGTCGCCGATCAGGTAGCGGGTGCGGAGGCTCGCCAGGTCTTCCTGGCGGCTGGCGGGGTTCCAGTGATAGGTGCCGCCGATGCTCCAGCGGTCGTTGATCTCGTAGCTGGCATCGGCGATCCAGGTCGACTTGCCCTTCGGGATCACCGGGGAGTTGGCGGCCAGCCCGACGCGCGAGTCCTCGAAATAGCGGATCTGCCCGATGCTGGCCGACAGGGTCTCGCGGCCGGTCTCGGAGTTGACCAGCCGCGTCGTCAGCGCCAGCGTCAGCTGGTTGGCGTCCGCCTGGCGGTCGGCGCCGGTGAAGCGGTTGTCGCGGAACAGCTGGCCCCAGCTGTACGACATGTTCTGGGTGTCGAAGCGCGGCAGGCCCAGCTGGTCGCGGTAGGGCACGTACAGGTAGAACAGGCGCGGCTCGAGCGTCTGCAGATGGGATTCGCCGCGGAACAGGGTGTCGCGGTCGAAGTAGACGCCGGCATCGACGGTGGCGATGGGCAGGCTGCGCGAGGGCGACGTGTCGACATCGGTCCCGTTGCTGCGGGCGATCTGCCGCGCCAGGGCGTCCTCGAGTTCGTAGGCGGTATGGCGCCAGGCCACGGTGGGCGTGACGAACCAGGCGCTGCCTTCCAGCGGCATCGACAGCCAGGGCTTGAGATCCACGCGGGTGCCGCCGGGCTTGGCCTCGGAGTTGGCGTGCTGGAAGCGGGTGATGTCGGCGGACATGCCGGCGATGAACCGGCTGTTGCTGAAATCGTCCTCCCAGTTGACGTAGGCACGGGGCAGGCGGTGGTAGGGCAGGATGGTTTCGGTGCGGGTGTAGTCGCCCAGCTGCCAGTAGTCCGCGTGCACCGCCGCGTCCCAGGTCCGGCCGCGGCCGTAGACGCCGACGTCGCTCTTGAACGAGAAGCTGGTCTGCCCGTTGAGCGTGCTGCTGGAGTCCTCGATGTAGCGCGGATCGCTGATCCACCGCACGTTGGACCGCGCCTGCCAGTGCTCGTCGAGGTTCTGGCGCCCGCTGAAGCGGATCATGCCCCGGTTGTCCTTGCGGCGGTTCTCCGGCGGGATGCCATCGGCGTCCTCTTCCGCGCGGCCGTCGCGCGCCAGGCGGTCGGAGGGCAGGAGCTCGACGTCCAGGGTGCCGCGTCCGCCGTCGGTGAGATAGCGGAACTCGGTCCCCAGCAGCAGGCCGCGGTTGCTCATCAGCCGCGGCTCGATCGTCATGTCGTAGTGCGGCGCGAGGTTGAGGTAGATCGGCTGCCGCCAGTCGAAGCCGTTGCGGCTGGAGTACGAGATGCTCGGATACAACAGGCCCGTCTTGCGACGGTTGTCGGTCGGGAAGGCGAAGATCGGCACGTACAGCACCGGCACCTTGCCCAGGCGCAGGGTCGCGTTGCGCGCGATGCCCTGGCCCTCTTCGTTGTCGATGTCGATGCGCTCGGCGCGCAGCTCCCACCAGCGGTCGTCGGGCGAGCAGGTGGAGTAGGTCGAACCGTACAGCGAGCCCTGCGAGCCCTTCATCTCGATGCGCTCGGCGCCGCCGTTGCCGCGGCGCTCGGTGAGCTGGTAGGTGACGTCGTCGACGCGGTGGGTATCGGCCTCCTGGTCGCCCTCCAGGTGCTCGGCCACCAGGCGCATGCCGGAGTCCTGGTAGCGCACGCGTCCGCTGGCGACGTAGGTCGAGTCCTCGGCGCGGTACTCGAGGTTGTCCGCGCCCAGGAACTGGTCGCCGCGGCGCAGGGTGACGTTGCCGGAATACTCCACGCTCTCGCCGTCCACGCCCGCGAGGTTGTCACCGGCGATGTCGGTGGGCTGCGAGGCGCGGTCGCCCGGCGAGCCGGTCGCCGGCTGCGCGTCCGGGAAGGCGGGCACAGATTCCACCAGCGGACACAGGCTCCAGTCGGGCTCGATGTCGTCGCGCGCCATCGCGCCGGGGTGGTGCAGCGCCAGGACGGAGGCGATGCACAGCGGCAGCGGGAGCAGGCGGAAGGCTTGGCGCACGCAGGATTCCGGGGGGAAGAAGCGGCGGCTAGCTTGCCGCATCGCCCGGGCAGCGGCAATGCACGGCAGGTGAATGCCGGCGCGTCAGCCGGGCGGCCTGCCGGCCAGGGCGCGCACGTGGGCGATGCTGCATTCGGCCAGCGCGGAAAGGTCGTAGCCACCCTCGAGCACCGACACCAGGCGCCCCCCGGCGTGCCGCGCGGCGATGTCCACCAGCTGGCCGGTGAGCCAGGCGTAGTCGTCGGCCTCGAGTTCGATGTGCGCGACAGGGTCGGCGCGGTGGCCGTCGAAGCCGGCGGACACCATCACCAGCTGCGGCGCGAAGGCGTCGATGGCCGGCAGCAGCCGCTCGCGCCAGGCTTCGCGGAAACGGTGGCTGCCGCTGCCGGGCTGCAGCGCGGCGTTGTGCACGTGCAGGCCGGCGCTGCGTTCGCGCGGGTCGCCGCTTTCGGGGAACAGCGGCATTTCATGCGCGCTGGCGTAGAGCACCCGGTCTTCGGTGGCGAAGATCGCCTGGGTGCCGTTGCCGTGGTGCACGTCGAAGTCGACCACGGCCACCCGCGCCAGCCCGTGGCGCTCGAGCGCGTGCGCGGCGCCCACGGCGACGTTGTTGAAAAGGCAGAAGCCCATGGCGTGGCCCGGGGTGGCGTGGTGGCCGGGCGGACGGACGGCGCAGAACGCCGCGTCGGATTCGCCGCCCATCACCAGGTCCACCGCCGCCACGACCGCGCCCGCCGCGCGCAGGGCCGCTTCGGCCGAGCCCGGGGAAAGCACGGTGTCGGGATCGAGCTGCATCCGCCCGTCGGGACCGGTTTCCAGGATCGCGTGCAGCAGCAGTGGCTCGTGCACCCGCAGCAGCTGGCCGCGGGTGGCGCGGGGCGCCTCCAGCCATTCGATGCCGGGGACATGGTCGCGCAGCGCCGTCACCACCGCGCCCAGGCGGGCGGGGACCTCGACGTGTCCCGGTCCGGTGTCGTGCCCGAAGCACGCTGCGTGGGTGAACACCGGCAGCGGCTTCGCGGCCATGCTCAGCCCCGGCGGCGCTCGTGCTGCCAGGTGACCTCGCCGCGCCCGCTTTCACGGGCCAGCACGCGACCGAGCACGAACAGCAGGTCGGAGAGGCGGTTGAGGTAGCGCACGGCCTGCGGGCGCACGTCCTCGGCGCGGGCCAGCGCCACCGCGCAGCGCTCGGCGCGGCGCACCACCGTGCGCGCCACGTGGCAGCGCGCGGAGGCTTCGCCGCCGCCGGGAAGGATGAACTCCTTCAGCGGCGGCAGGTCGGCGTTGTAGCGGTCGAGGTGCTGCTCGAGCCGGGTGACGTCGTCGTCGTCGATCGCCGCATGGCCGGGAATGCAGAGCTCGCCGCCGAGGTCGAACAGCTGGTGCTGCACCGAGGTCAGCAGGTCCCGCACGCCGTCGGGCACGCCCGCCTCCAGCACCACGCCGATGCAGGCATTGGCCTCGTCGACGGTGCCGTAGGCCTCGACCCGGAGCGAGTCCTTGCCGGTGCGGCTGCCGTCGCCCAGGCCGGTGCTGCCGTCGTCGCCGGTGCGGGTGTAGATCTTCGAGAGACGGTTGCCCATCGCGCTCAGCCGCGCTTGCGCTGCCGGGCCGGCCCGGCGTGGCGGGCCACGACCTCGGACAGCACCTGTGCGACCGCGGCTACGGCCACGAACATCGCGGTGGCGGCGAGGTAGGGACCGAACCAGTGGCCGTAGTTGGCGGCCCAGCCGGCCACGGTCGGCTCGGCGACCGCCGGCGACAGCCAGTAGAAGCCGCCCTGCGCGAACAGGTGGCAGGTCGCGGTGGCCACGACCACGACCGCCGCGAGGCGCGCCAGGGCACCCGGGCTGGCGTCGGTGTAGTGGCGGCGCAGCCAGTGGCCGCCGGCCCACATCGCCGCGTGCGCCGGCACCAGCATCCAGTAGCCCGGCGACACGCAGTAGTGGGCGAAGAAATCCATGCCCTGACCGCGGATCACCATCCAGTCGATCGCCACCGCCAGCGCCATCAGCGCCGGGAAGGCCCAGCGCGCCCAGTCCCGCAGGTAGAAGCCGCCGATGAGGAACACGGCCCAGGACGCATCCGGCACCGGCGTGAAGTGGGTGAAGACGTGGCTGCGCGTGGCGGCCATCAGGAGCGCGAGCAGCGACAGGACGATGGCGCGTTGCAGGGTGGTGTTCATGGGCGCTGGCGGCTCCAGGGAATTGCGGACGGCCGCCATTCTAGCGAACCGCGGGGCCGGGCGGCCGTATCATGCCGGCATGACGGCGACTCGCGACGTGGTGATCATCGGTGGTGGCCTGGTGGGTGCAAGCCTGGCCATCGCCCTGGAGGACAGCGGCCTGGACGTGGCCATGGTCGAGGCGGCGCCGGCGACGGCGATGCCGGCGGTCTTCGACGAACGCAACCTCAGCTTCGCGGAAGCCACGGTCAACGCGCTCACCGCCCTGGGGGTGATGCAGCGCCTGCGCGCGCCCACCGGTGCGATCGCGCGCATCCACGTCAGCCGCCGGGGCGACTTCGGTCGCGTGCTGCTGGAGGCGAAGGACCATGGCCGCGAGGCGTTCGGGCAGGTCGTGGTCGCGCGGGATTTCGGCGAGGCGCTGGAATCGCGGCTGGCCGCGGTGGCCGGCCTGGAGCGGCATCGCGGCACGCGCTTCACCGGCTTTGCGCCCGACGAGGATGGCTGCCGGGTGCTCGAGCTCGCCGGCGAAGGGCCGTCGCGGCTGCGCGCGCGCCTGGTGGTGGCCGCCGACGGCGCCGCCAGCGGGGTGCGCGACGCGCTGGGCATCGCCACGAGCCGGCACGATTACGGCCAGGTGCTGATGGTCGCGCGCCTGGTCGCCGCGCGTGCGCCCGACGGCACCGCCTACGAGCGCCTGGGCGACGACGGGCCGACCGCGCTGCTGCCGCGCGGCGACCGCGCCTGGGGCCTGGTGCACGGCGTCGCCGCCGTCGACGCGCAGGCGGTGCAGGCGCTGGACGACGCCGGGTTCCTGGCGCGCGTGCAGGACGCCTTCGGCTGGCGCCTCGGGCGGCTGCGCTCTGTGGGGCCGCGCAGCGCGTATCCGGCGGTCGCGGTCCGTGCCGCGGCGACGCTCGCCCCGCGCGCCGTGCTGGTCGGCAACGCCGCGCAGAGCATCCATCCGGTGGGCGCGCAGGGCTTCAACCTCGGCCTGCGCGACGCCCTGACCCTGGCCGAACTGCTGGTGGCCTGCGCACGCGAAGGCGGCGATCCTGGCGGCGATGCCCTGCTGCAGGCCCACGCCGCGCGTCGTCGCGAGGACCGCAGCCGCACGCTCGACTTCTCGCATGGCCTCGCGCGGCTGACCTCGAACCCCGGACAGGGCGCCTCGCTGCTGCGCGCGGCCGGCCTGGTGGCGCTGGCGGCGCTGCCGGGGCTGCAGGCCGGGATCGCCGGCGGCGCCATGGGCTATCGCGGCGACGTGCCCGCGGCCTGCCGCACCGGAGGCCTGCGATGAGCCGCGGCATGGTCGACGTGGCGGTCGCCGGCGGCGGCGTGGTCGGCGCCGCGGCGGCGCTCGCGCTGGCACGGCTCGGCCTGTCGGTGGTGCTGGTCGAAGGCCGCGCGCCGCCGCCCTGGTCGGAAGCGCGTCCCGACCTGCGCGTCTTCGCCTTCGCCCACGACAATGCCGCCCTGTTCGATGCCATCGGCGCCTGGGACGGCGTCGCGGGTCGCGACGGCAGCCCCACGCGCCTGCAGCCCTATCGCCGCATGCGCGTCTGGGACGCGGCCGGCGGCGGCGAACTGGCCTTCGACGCCGATCGCCTGGGTCGGCGCGAGCTCGGCTGGATCGTCGAGAACGGCCTGCTGGTCGATCGCCTTTGGGCCTGCCTGCCCGGCGCCGGCGTGGACCTGCGCTGCCCCGCGCGCGTCGAGGCGCTGGAGCAGGACGAGCGCGGCGTCCGCCTGCGCCTGGACGATGGCAGCCGGGTGGCGGCGCGGATCGTGCTCGCGGCCGACGGCGCCGGCTCCACCCTGCGCCAGCTGGCGGGCATCGACACCAGCGGGCAGGGCTACGGCCAGTCCGGCGTGGTCGGATACGTGCGCACGGAGCATCCCCATCAGGCCACGGCCTGGCAGCGCTTCCTGCCCGGTGGCCCGCTGGCCTTCCTTCCCTTTGCGGACGGCAGCTGTTCGATCGTCTGGTCCCTGCCCACCGCCGAGGCCGAGGCGGCGCTGGCGATGGACGACGCGGCCTTCGGGGCGTCCCTGGCGCGTGCGTTCGACCGACGGCTCGGGGACGTCGAGCCGTGTTCGCCGCGCGCCGCGTTCCCGCTCCGCCTGCAGCTGGCCGAGCGTTATTCCCTGGGGCGCGTGCTGCTGCTCGGGGACGCCGCGCACGTGATGCATCCGCTGGCGGGTCAAGGCGTGAACGTCGGCCTGCGCGACGTGGCGGCGCTGCGCGACTCCGTCGCCGGGGCGCTGGCGCGCCGCCAGGCCTGGGACACGCCCCAGCGGATCACGCGCTGGGCGCGGACGCGGCGCAGCGAGGCCACCGTCGCGGCGCGCGCCTTCGACGCCATCAATCGCGTCTACACCAGCGCGTCGCCCGCCGCGGTGCTCCTGCGTGGACACGCGCTCGGCATCGCCGGTCGCGTGCCGCCGGTCGCGGGCGCGCTGTGGCGGCGCGCGGCGGGGATCTGATCCTCCGCCGGCGCACCGCCCGGGATCAGCGCATCCAGCCCTTCAGCTCGCCGGCATCGAGCACGCCGTCGCCGTTGTTGTCGACCGCGCGGAATTCCGCGGTCAGGGTGGTGTTGGCGCGCGCTTCGGCGCGGCTGATGCGGCCGTCACCGTTGCTGTCCATGGCGGCCATGTCGATGCGGTATTCGCCGACCACGGAGTCCGGAGCACTGTTGGTGATCGTCACCTGCGGCTCGCTCGGATAGGTGACCGCCGGCGGGGTCCTCGGCGGCGGCGCCGGCGGCGCGTTGGCGGCTGCGCGTGCGGCCTCGGCCGCCGCCTGGGCTTCCATGGCGGCTTCGCGGGCGACGCTGCCGGCTGCGCGGGCGTCGGCCGCCGACCCGTGGGCCTGCGCGGCGACCTGGCTGGGCTGCGCGGCTCCACCATGGGCGGCGGAGCTCGCGCCTCCGGCCCTGTTGCCGGCGTGGCCGGCCGCATGCGCGGCGCGTTCCGCGCGACGCGAGGCCTGGTCGGCCTGCCAGGCGCTGTATTCCGCCTGCGCCTGGCCTTCCGCGGTGAGCGCGCCGCTGCGGCGCTGTGCCTCGGCCTGCTCCGCCGCCTCGCGCGCCATGCGCGCATCCTGTTCGGCGGTGCGGGCGTCCTGGTGCGCGGCGCGGGTCTGCTGGTCGGTGACGGTCTGCAGACCGACGCTCCCGGCCGACTGGGCCAGCAGAGGGCCGCTGGTGCCGATGGCGGCCGCGAACGCGGCCAGGGTGAGCGGATGCGTGAGCTTGCGGGTGTCCATGGGCGATTCCCGTCGTGGAGGTCGGCGCCACGCTAGTCCCGCGGCCATGAAGCCGTGGTCAGCGTTCGCCTGCTGGCATCTGAACGGCGCGGCGGGATTCAGCCGCGCGCCGGCAGCGCCAGGACCGTGATCTCCTCGCGGTCGTGGTAGAGCTGCCGGGCGCGCAGTTCCAGCGGTCGCCCGGCCTCGCGGGCGAACAGCTCCAGGCACAGCGAAGTTTCCAGCCAGCGCTTCTTCATCGGTAGCTTGAGGTTGAACACCGCCTGCCGGCACCAGCCCTCGCGGAACCAGGTGGCCATGCGCGAAGCGACCCGGCGCGGCTGCTCGACCATGTCGCAGACCATCCAGTCCAGCGGCCGCGGTGGCTGCCAGCGGAAGCCGTCCTCGCGCAGATGCTCGACGCCGCCGGCATCGAGGACGTGCTGGCGCAGCGGTCCGTTGTCGACCGAGGTGACGTGCAGGCCGGCGCGCTGCAGCACCCAGGTCCAGCCGCCGGGCGCGGCGCCGAGATCGGCGGCGGTCATGCCGGCGCGCAGCAGGCGCGAGCGCTCGCCATCGTCGAGGAGGACCTGGAAGGCCTCGTCGAGCTTCAGCGCCGAGCGCGAGGGCGCGTCGCGGTGCAGGCGCAGGCGCGGCACGCCCATCGGCCAGTCCGAGGCGTCGGCGGGATCGGCGAGGGCCAGCAGCAGGTGGTTGCCGGCGAGCAGGCAGACGTGCAGGCGCGGACGCCGCGGGTCGTCCTTCGCGGCGAGGAGGCCGGCCTTGCGCAGCGCCGGTCGCAGCGCGTTGCCGAGCGCGCGCGCCAGGCCGGCCAGTGGCCGGGCGTCGTCGCTGTCGGGATGCTCGACGACCAGGGCGCCGAAGGCCGGGGCGGTGGCGCCGGCCTGCGTCGCGAGCGCGGCCAGGATGGGCGTGACCCGGTCGCTGGTGTCGATGCCGTCCAGCGTGGCCAGCAGCCGCAGCTTCTGCCGCGCGAACACCAGCGAGCGCCAGGGCAGGGCGCGCGACAGCGCGGCTCCATCGGCCCCGGGCGCGAGGAAGCGGACGTAGCCGCTGCCGCGCCCGGTCGCGGCATAGCCGTGCTGGCCGGCCGCCGCCGCGCGCTCGCCCAGCTCGGCCGCGAGCTCGGGCTCGAAGCCGGCGCGGCAGTAGCACAGCAGCCCGGATGCGTCCGCCGTGGGCGCCTGGGCGTCGTGCATCAGTAGCGTTGCCCGCCGGCGCGGCCGTAGGCGGCGAGCACCTCGCGCGCCTGATAGCGGGCGATGTCGCGCACCACCTCGATGCCGCGGCGGGCCAGCTCGCCCGGCCAGTCGGCCGGCAGCGGGCCTTCGTCGAACTCGGTGAGCTCGTGGACGTCCTCGGCGCGGGCGCCGATCAGCAGGCGGTCGACGCCGGCCCAGACCGTGGCGCCATAGCACTGGCAGCAGGGCTGGGCCGAGGTCGCGAGCGTGTACGGGCCGCAGGGCCGGCCGGCCTCGTCGAGGTTGATGCGCGCGCGGCCCAGCGCCTGCTGGGCCAGCATGTAGGTGAAGTTCTCGGCGTGGGCCAGCGAAGTCGACTGCGGCAGCACCACGTTGACGCCGGCGGCGACCACGCGGTCGTCGGGGCCGAACAGCACCGCGCCGAAGGGGCCGCCGGTGGCTTCGGCGACGTTGCGGCCGGCCAAGGCGATGGCCAGCGCGACCTTGTCGGCGTCGGTGGCACGGGGCCGGTCGCGGTCGAGCATGCCCTCGACCCATGCCGGCAGCCGCAGCGCCACGTCCGTCGGGAGGGCGGCCAGGCTCATCGCGCCACCGCCCCGCCGGAGCGCGCCGGTTCACAGGTGTTGGACACGCAGGCGCAGGCCTCGATCTCGCGGAAGCCGCAGACGCCGGCCATGCCCGCGTCGGCGCAGGCGGCCTGCACCGCCTTCGGGTCGGGCCGTGCGGCCTTGTTCACGCAGGACGGTGAATAGCCGCAGCAGCTGCCGACATCCTTCACCGCGCAGTCGCTGTCGACGCGGCAGCTGCGGTCGAGGTCGGGCACGCCGGGCACCGACGGTCGCCCGGGCCGGGCAACGGGGTCAGGCTGTGCGGGCATCGGCGTGGCCGGCTGCGGATCGGACATCGGCGGCGCCTGCACGCTGCCGCCGGGCTGGGCGGCGCTGCAGGCCGCCAGCAGCAGGGCGAGCAGGGCGATGGACGCGGACGGGATGATCCGGCGCATGGAAGTCTCCGTGTCGTGGACGTCGCGGGGCATGGTAGCCCCCGCGGGTGCAGGCGCCGGCGAAGGCCGGCGCGTGGCCGGCCCTCAGGCCTTCGCGGCCCAGGTGTCGCGCAGGGTCACGCTGCGGTTGAACACCGGTGCGCCTTCGCGGTGGTCGCGTCGATCGGCCACGAAGTAGCCCAGGCGCTCGAACTGGTACGACTGCTCCGCCGACGCCGTCGCGGCCGCGGGTTCGACGTAGCCCCGCACCGTGGCGCGCGAGTCGGGATTGAGGTGGTCGCGGTAGCCCAGGCCTTCGCTCTCGTCGTCCGGATCGGGCACCGAGAACAGGCGGTCGTACAGCCGTACCTCGGCCTCGACCGCGCGCGCGGCATCGACCCAGTGGATCGTGCCCTTCACCTTGCGGTTGGCGCCTTCCATGCCCGGACGCGACTCCGGATCGAGCGTGCCGCGCAGCTCGACGATGCCGCCATCGGCATCCTTGACCACCTCGTCGCAGCGCACGATCCCGGCGCCGCGCAGGCGGACCTCGCCGCCGGGCACCAGACGCTTCCAGCCCTTGGGCGGCACTTCGGCGAAGTCGTCGCCCTCGATCCACAGCTCGCGCGAGAACGGCACCTCGCGCTCGCCGAAGGATTCGTCCTTGGGATGGTTGGCGAAGCGCAGGGTCTCGGCGTGGCCCTCGGGCAGGTTGGTGAGCACCAGCTTCAGCGGCGCGACCACGGCCATGCGCCGCGGTGCGCGCGCGTCGAGGTCCTCGCGCAGCGCGCCCTCCAGCACCGAGAAATCGATCATCGAGTTCTGCTTGCTGATGCCGATGCGGTCGACGAACAGGCGCAGCGCGCCCGGGGTGTAGCCGCGGCGGCGCAGGCCCTGCAGGGTGTACATGCGCGGGTCGTCCCAGCCGTCCACCAGGCCTTCGGTGACGAGCTGGGTCAGCTTGCGCTTGCTCATCACGGTGTAGTTGATGTTGAGGCGCGAGAACTCGATCTGGCGCGGCTTCGCGGCCTCGATCGGCAGGCCCTTCGCGGCCAGCGGCGCAAGCAGCTCCGGGTTGCCGGCCAGGTCGACCCGGTCCACGCACCAGTCGTACAGCGGCCGGTGGTCCTCGAATTCCAGCGTGCACAGCGAATGGGTGATGCCCTCGACCGCGTCGCCCAGGGCGTGCGCGTAGTCGTACATCGGGTAGATCGGCCAGGCGTCGCCGGTGTTCTGGTGCGCGACCTTCTTGATCCGGTAGATCGCCGGGTCGCGCAGGTTGATGTTGCCGCTGGCCATGTCGATCTTCGCGCGCAGGGTGCGCGCGCCGTCGGCGAACTCGCCCGCGCGCATGCGCCGGAACAGGTCGAGGTTCTCCTCGACGCCGCGGTTGCGGTACGGCGATTCGCGGCCGGGCTCGGTGAGCGTGCCGCGGTACGCGCGCACCTCCTCGGGCGACAGGTCGCAGACGAAGGCGTCGCCCTGGCGAATCAGCTTCTCGGCGGCCAGGTAGAACACCTCGAAGTAGTCCGAGGCATGCCGCAGGCTGTTCCATTCGAAGCCCAGCCAGCGCACGTCGTCCTGGATCGCGGCCACGAACTCCGGGTCTTCCTTCGCCGGGTTGGTGTCGTCGAAGCGCAGGTTGCAGCGGCCGCCGAACTCCTCGGCGATGCCGAAGTCCAGGCAGATCGCCTTGGCGTGGCCGATGTGCAGGTAGCCGTTGGGCTCGGGCGGGAAGCGGGTCCGGATCGCGGCGTGCTTGCCGCTGGCCAGGTCGTCGCGGACGATCTGGCGGATGAAGTCCTGCTTCACGGGCGCCGTGTCGGCGCCGGCCGTGGTGTCGTGGGGTGCGGTCATGCGGGTCGTCGGGGAAGCGGGCGCGGGCCTGCGCCGTGGACCGGGCAGTGTAGCGGAGCGGCGCATGCGCGGCTTGCCGTCACGCCGGCTGCGCGACCATCATCGGGATCCCCCACCCGGAGCGCCGGACATGCGCCTTTCGAACGTCCACCACGTCCACGGCCGCCCGCTGCAAGGCGATTTCCCGGGCATGTCCCGCGTGGCCTTCGGCATGGGCTGCTTCTGGGGCGCCGAGCGGCTGTTCTGGACGATGCCCGGTGTCGAGACCACGGCCGTGGGCTATGCCGGCGGCGACGCCGATGCGCCGACCTATCGCGAGGTCTGCAGCGGCCGCACGGGCCACGCCGAGGTGGTGCTGGTGGTGTACGACCCGGCGCGGGTCGCGTTCGAGGCGCTGCTGGCGCGCTTCTGGGAAGGCCACGACCCGACCCAGGGCATGCGCCAGGGCAACGACGTCGGCAGCCAGTACCGCTCGGTGATCCACTGCGATACGGACGCGCAGTACGCGGCGGCGCTGGCCAGCCGCGACGCCTACCAGCAGCGGCTTCTGGCCGCGGGCCATGGCGCGATCACCACGGAGGTCGTGCATCCGGCGCCGCCCTTCCACTACGCGGAAGAGGAGCACCAGCAGTACTTGTCGAAGAATCCCGGCGGCTACTGCGGCCTGGGCGGCACCGGCGTGAGCTGCCAGGCGGGTGTTTCTTCCTGAGCCGCGCCGCGGCCCGGAACTAGACGCCGGCGGCGCCCGGGACGTGGATCGGGACGGTGGTGTCCGGCACCGGGGGACGCAGCAGGTCTGGCGGCAGGTCGCGGATCACGTCGGCGAGCTGGCCCAGGAAGTCGCCCATGGCCGTGCTCCGGCGCCAGGCCATCGCGATGCGGCGGCTGGGCGCCGGGTCGCGGAAGTCGACCAGCTCGATGTTCTCGGAGCGCGCGACCGGCGGCTTCACGGCGAGGGTCGGCAGCAGGGTGACGCCGACGTTGGCGGCCACCATCTGGCGCAGGGTTTCCAGGCTGGTGGCCTGGAAGCCATCCTTTTCGCCGGCGCCGGCGAGATGGCAGACGTCGAGCGCCTGGTCGCGCATGCAGTGGCCGTCGGCGAGCAGCAGCAGGCGTTCGTCCGCGATCTCGGACATCGACAGCGGCCCGCTCCCGGCCAGCGGATGCGTTTCCGGGACCGCCAGCACGAAGGGTTCCTCGAACAGGAACTCGACGTGCAGCTGGTCGTCGCCGACCGGCAGCGCCAGCAGGGCGGCGTCGAGGCGGCCCTGCTGCAGCCGCTCCAGCAGCACGTCGCTTTTTTCCTCCACCAGCAGCAGCTCGAGTTCGGGGAAGCGCTTGCGGATCGCCGGCACCACGTGCGGCAGCAGGTAGGGGCCGAGGGTGGGGAACAGGCCGAGCGTGACCCGGCCGGCCTCGGGGTCCTGGCTGCGCCGCGCGGCCTCGCGCATCTCCTCGACGTCGGCCACGATCCGGCGCGCACGGACGGCGACGTCGCGCCCGGCGGGCGTGAGCATCACGTTGCGCGGGGCGCGTTCGACCAGGGCCACGCCCAGTTCCTCCTCCAGCTTGCGGATCTGGGTGGAGAGCGTGGGCTGGCTGACGAAGCTCGCCGCCGCCGCCTTGCCGAAGTGCAGGTGGTCGGCGAGGGCGATGAAGTAGCTCAGGTCGCGCAGGTTCATGTCGTGCCCCCGTCGTCGAGGGCGGTGCGGCTCAGGCCTCGGCCGTCGCCGCCTCCGCCTTCGGGCTGCTGGTGCGGATCAGGTGGTCGAACGCGCTGAGCGCGGCCTTGGCGCCTTCGCCCATGGCGATGACGATCTGCTTGTAGGGCACGGTGGTGGCGTCGCCGGCGGCGAACACGCCCGGCAGCGAGGTGCGGCCGGCGTCGTCGACCACGATCTCGCCGCGCGGGGTCAGCTCCAGCGTGCCCTTCAGCCATTCCGTGTTGGGCAGCAGGCCGATCTGCACGAACACGCCCTCCAGCTCCACGCGGTGGGAATCGCCGCCGGCGCGGTCGCGGTAGACCAGGCCGGTGACGCGCTTGCCGTCGCCCAGCACCTCGGTGGTCTGCGCGGAGGTGATGATGCGCACGTTGGGCAGGCTGCGCAGCTTGCGCTGCAGCACCTCGTCGGCGCGCAGCTGGCCGTCGAATTCGACCAGGGTGACGTGGGCGACCAGGCCGGCGAGGTCGATCGCGGCCTCGACGCCGGAGTTGCCGCCGCCGATCACCGCCACGCGCTTGCCCTTGAACAGCGGGCCGTCGCAGTGCGGGCAGTAGGCTACGCCCTTGTTGCGGTACTGGTCCTCGCCGGGCACGCCCATCTGCCGCCAGCGCGCGCCGGTGGCGAGCACCACGGTACGACCGCGGACCGACGCGCCGCTCTCCAGCTCGATGGTGGTCACGCCGTCGGCGTCCTGGCTCAGCGCGGTGCCGCGCTGCAGGTTCATGATGTCGACGTCGTACTGGCGCACGTGCGCCTCGAGCTGCGCGGCCAAGCGCGGGCCCTCGGTCTCCGGCACGGAGATGAAGTTCTCGATCGACATGGTGTCCAGCACCTGGCCGCCGAAGCGCTCGGAGGCGACGCCGGTGCGGATGCCCTTGCGCGCGGCGTAGATCGCGGCCGCGGCGCCGGCGGGGCCGCCGCCGACCACGAGCACGTCGAACACATCCTTCTTCGCGATCGCCGCGGCGTCGCGCTTCGCGGCGCCGGTGTCGAGCTTGGCGACGATCTGCTCCAGGCTCATGCGGCCCTGGTCGAAGACCTCGCCGTTGAGGAACACGGTCGGCACCGACATCACCTCGCGCGCCTCGACCTCGTCCTGGAACAGGGCGCCGTCGATGGCCACGTGCTGGATGTTCGGGTTCAGCACCGCCGCCAGGTTCAGCGCCTGGACCACGTCCGGGCAGTTCTGGCAGGACAGCGAGAAGTAGGTCTCGAAGCGGTACTCGCCCTCGAGGTTGCGGACCTGCTCCAGCAGTTCCGGCGCGGCCTTCGACGGATGGCCGCCGACCTGCAGCAGGGCCAGCACCAGCGAGGTGAACTCGTGGCCCATGGGCAGGCCGGCGAAGCGCAGGTCGATGTCGTGGCCCGGCGAGGTGATGGCGAAGGAGGGCTTGCGGTGGGCGTCGTCGCGCGACACCTCGACCGTGACCTTGTCCGAGAGCGCGCGGATGTCTTCCAGCAGCTCCAGCATCTCGGCCGACTTCGTGCCGTCGTCGACGCTGGCGACCAGCACCACGGGGCGCTGCAGGCGCTCGAGGTAGGCCTTGAGCTGGGTCTTGAGATCGTCTTCGAGCATGGCGGACTCCTGGATTGCGGCAAGGCTTCGGCCTGCGACCCGTCGTGCGACGGCTCGCCACCGGCGTGGGGATGGACCGCAGGCCGCGCCGTGGCACGGACTCCGGTCCAGCCCCACCCCCGCCGGAGCGGGGATGGGAGTGGGGTACTGCTTAGATCTTGCCGACCAGGTCCAGCGACGGCTTCAGGGTCTTCTCGCCTTCCTTCCACTTGGCGGGGCAGACCTCGCCCGGGTGGGCGGCGACGTACTGGGCGGCCTTGACCTTGCGCAGCAGCTCGAGCGCGTCGCGGCCGATGCCCTCGGCGGTGATCTCGATCGACTGGATCACGCCCTCGGGGTCGACGATGAAGGTGCCGCGGTCGGCCAGGCCGGTCGGGCGCAGGATCTCGAAGTTCTTCGAGATCTCGTGGGTCGGGTCGCCAATCATCGGGTACTGGATCTTGCCGATCGCGTCCGAGCTGTCGTGCCAGGCCTTGTGCGAGAAGTGGGTGTCGGTCGACACGCTGTAGATCTCGACGCCGAGCTTCTTGAACTCGTCGTAGTTGATCGCCAGGTCCTCGAGCTCGGTCGGGCAGACGAAGGTGAAGTCGGCCGGGTAGAACACGAACACGGACCACTTGCCCTTCAGGTTGGCGCTGTCGACTTCGACGAACTCGCCGTTGTGGAAGGCGGTAGCCTTGAACGGCTTGATTTCGGTGTTGATGACGGACATGGGAATCCTCGCGAGGTGGGAGAAAACCGGCGGCTGCCGGACAGGGGGAATGTTAGGTCCAGCCTATCATTCAGTAAAGTTGATTATATTTATTCAATCGATAGGTGTGATCTATCATGCGCGAGCAGAGCATCTCCGAGTTCCTGGCGCAGGCGCGCGCCGTGATCGATGCCGGGGACGCCGCCCTGCTCCTGCTCCACGTGCTGGAGCGCCCGCAGGCCTGGCTGTATGCCCACGGTGACGTCGTCGTGGAGGCCGACCAGGCCGCGCGGTTCCGCGCGCTGGTGGCGCGCCGCGCCTCGGGCGAGCCCGTCGCCTATCTCCTGGGATATCGCGGCTTCTGGACGCTCGACCTCCGGGTGACACCGGACACGCTCATCCCGCGCCCCGAGACGGAGTTGCTGGTGGAGCAGGCGCTGGAGCGGCTGGACCCGGCGGCCGACGTCCGCGTCGCCGACCTCGGCACGGGCAGCGGCGCGATCGCGCTGGCGATCGCCACGGAGCGGCCGCGGGCGCGCGTGGTCGCCACCGACCGCAGCGAGGCCGCGCTGGCGGTCGCGCAGTGCAACGCCGTCGCCCATGGCCTTGCTGGCCGCGTCGCCTTCCGCCAGGGCGACTGGTTCGCACCGCTGGCCGGCGAGCGCTTCGATCTCGTGGCGAGCAACCCCCCCTACATCGCGGACGGTGACCCGCACCTGGCGCGCGGCGACCTCCGCCACGAGCCGGCCTCGGCGCTGTCGTCCGGAGCCGACGGCCTGGACGCGATCAGGCTCCTCGTCGCCGTCGCGCCGTCGCACCTCGAGCCCGGCGGATGGCTGCTGCTGGAGCACGGCTTCGACCAGGGGCCTGCGGTGCGTGCACTGCTCGACGCGGCGGGCTTCGTCGAGGTCGCCACCGTCCAGGACCTCGAGCGCCGCGACCGCGTCAGCCTGGGGCGCACGGCGCCGGCGTGATCCGGCCCGCTGGTAGACTGGCCGGCGTTCCTGCACGAGAGCGAGTCTCCATGCGCACGCTGTATCCCGAGATCGAGCCCTTCGACACCGGCACCCTCCGCGTCGACGATCGCCACGTCCTGTATTACGAGCAGTGCGGCAATCCCGACGGCAAGCCGGTGGTGATGCTGCATGGCGGCCCGGGCGGCGGCTGCACCGACAAGATGCGCCGCTTCCACGATCCGGCGAAGTACCGCATCGTGCTGTTCGACCAGCGCGGCTCGGGCCGCTCGACGCCGCACGCCGACCTGGTCGACAACACCACCTGGCACCTGGTCGACGACATCGAGCGCCTGCGCGAGCACCTCGGGATCGATCGCTGGCAGGTCTTCGGGGGCTCCTGGGGCTCGACGCTCGCGCTGGCCTATGCCCAGAGCCATCCGAAGAAGGTCACCGAGCTGGTGCTGCGCGGGATCTTCATGCTGCGCCGCTGGGAGCTGGAGTGGTTCTACCAGGAAGGCGCCTCGCGCCTGTTCCCGGAGGCCTGGCAGCACTACATCGCGGCCATCCCGGAGAGCGAGCGTGGCGACCTGATCGCGGCCTTCCACCGCCGCCTGACCTCCGAGGACGAGGCCACCCGCCTGGCCGCGGCGCGCGCCTGGAGCGTGTGGGAGGCGGCCACCAGCTTCCTGCACATCGATCCTGGCTTCATGTCCGACCACGAGGACCCGCGGTTCGCGCTCGCCTTCGCCCGGATCGAGAACCACTACTTCACCAACGCCGGCTTCTTCGAGTGCGACGACCAGCTGCTGCGCGATGCCTACCGCATCGTCGACATCCCGGGCGTCATCGTGCACGGCCGCTACGACGTGGTCTGCCCGATCCAGAACGCATGGGACCTGCACCAGGTCTGGCCGAAGGCCGAGCTGGTGGTCACGCCGGCCTCCGGCCACTCCGCGTTCGAGGACGAGACCGTCGACGCGCTGGTCCGGGCGACCGACCGCTTCGCCTGAGGGCTACCCGGCCTCCACCGCGCAGGCGCGCGCTGGAGGCGCGGACATCGCCAAGATCCGCTGGGTCAGCGGGCCGATCGCCGGCGCACGGCGGGCGTGCCGAGGCCCGGGTGTCGCCCAGCGCGAAGCCCGCCCGCAGCGCCAGGCGGGCCGGCTCAGGCCTTCGAGCCGTCCGGGTTGTACTCGATCATCCACAGCCCCGCCCAGAGCTTGAGGTCGAGCTCGTAGCCCTCGGCGTACTTGCGCATCAGCCAGGCCGGCGCGCTGGCGCGCGGGACGGCGTGCACGGTGATGTCCTCGTCGGCCACGCCTCCGCCGTCGCCGACCTTGCGCAGGTCGAGCGCGCGTGCGAACGCGATGCGCTCGTTGCTCATGCCCGAGGACGTGGGGCCGACCAGCAGCACGTCGATGCGGCCCGCGTCCCAGCCGGTCTCCTCGATCAGCTCGCGGCGCGCGGCGGACTCCAGCGTGTCGCCTTCGACGTCGTCGCCGACCAGGCCGGCGGGCATCTCGATGGTGCGCGCGCCCAGCGGCACGCGGTACTGCTCGACGAAGAGCACGTGGTCGTCGGGCGTCACCGCGATCACCAGCACGGCCAGGCCGTCCTTGCCGTGGGTGCGCTCGCAGGATTCCCAGTGGCCGCGCCTGACCATGCGCAGCCAGTCGCCCTGGTAGAGGATTTCCGGTTCGTCGTCGGTGGAGCGGATGCGGGTGTGGTCCATGCGTCGATCCTAGCCTTCCGCCATTGCCGCCGCACTGCCGGGGATCCCCGTGCCGCCGGCGGTCTCGAGCCGGCGGCGGGTCATCGGCCCGAAGCCGACGGCGTCGGCGAAGGCGGAAAGCGTCGCGGCATCGGCCGCGGCGCGGGCGAACGGGGGCGCGACGTCGGGCAGCGGCGCGTCGCAGGCGATCGTCGACAGGCGGCGATACAGCAGCGCCTGCTCGCGGTGTTCCCGCAGCCGCGCGGCCACCGTGGCGGCGCCGCGCATGCGCAGGAAGGCGACCTCGTCCACGCGCTCGAGCAGCGCGTCGAGGCTGCCGAAATGGGCCAGCAGCACCGCCGCGGTCTTGGCGCCAACCCCGGGAACGCCGGGGATGTTGTCGACCGCGTCGCCGCACAGCGCGAGGTAGTCGGCGACCTGGTGGGCGTGCACGCCGTGGCGCGCCTTGACCCCGGCCGCGCTCCAGCGCTGCCCGCGGGCGTAGTCCCACTGCTCGTCGTGGCCGTCGAGCAGCTGCGACAGGTCCTTGTCCGCCGAGACGATCACGCCGCGGAAGCCATCGCCGCGCGCCAGCGCCAGCGCCGTGCCGATCAGGTCGTCGGCCTCGTATTCGCGGTGCGCCAGCACCGGCAGGCCGAGCGCGGCGCACAGCGTCTTGCAGTACGCGAACTGGCGCTTGAGTTCGGCCGGCGCCGCGTCGCGGTTGGCCTTGTAGGCCGGGTACAGCGCGTTGCGGAAGCAGGAGTCGAGCGCTTCGTCGAAGGCGATGGCGATGTGGCGCGGGCGCTCGCGCTCGAGCAGGTCGAGCAGGAAGCGCGCGAAGCCGTGCACCGCGTTGGTCGGCCAGCCATCGGCGTCGTGGAACCCGTCGGCCGGCATCGAATGCCAGGCGCGGAACACGTACAGGCTGGCGTCGACCAGGTAGAGCGGCGGTGCAGGAGCCGGCAGGCTCACGCCGGAGGCGTCCACTCGCGGAGCAGGGCCGCGGGGTCCGGCCGCTCGCGCTCCGGCGGCTGCAGCTTCGGCGTGCCGACGTGGATGAAGCCGGCGATGCGCTCGTCCGCGCCCAGGCCGAGCAGGGCGGCGACCCCGGGATCGTAGGCGGGCCATCCGGTCAGCCAGGAGGCGCCGAACCCCAGGCCCTGGGCCGCCTGCAGCAGCGCGAAGCAGGCGCAGCCGGCGGTGAGCAGGCGCTCCTGCGCAGGGATCGCCTCGTCGGCGGGATCCAGCACCGCGACCACGACCACCACCAGCGGCGCGTGGGAGAAACGTGCGCGGTCCTTGGCCACGGCGGCCTCGCCGGCCTCGGGGCGCAGGGCCAGGCCACGCGCGGCGACCGCTTCGCCCAGCGCGTCGCGCGCGTCGCCCTGGATCGAGAGGAAGCGGAACGGCACGCGCTTGCCGTGGTCGGGCACGCGCACCGCGGAGGCAAGCATGCGCTGCAGCTCCGATGGTGACGGGCCGGGTTCAGCAAGCTGGCGCGCGGGCACGGACCTGCGGGCGTCGAGCGTCGCGAGCGCGGCGGTGTCTGGGGTATTTGGGATTGCAGTCACAGACCTCGATGGCTCCATTCAGGGATGGTATGCGTGGGTGCATCCCCCGGCACCGGTCGCATCCAGAATGATCGCAGAAGACGCCCCCCGATACTCCCCCTCCCTTCCCCGCAGCGGTGCGGTGCGCGATCCCGTGCGTCTGTTCGACGCCCTGCGGCGCGAAACGGTGACCGCGCTGGGCGGCGTGCTGTCCGGCTTCTGGGGCACGATCGAGGAGCAGGTGCGGCTGGAGGCGCTGGCGGGGCATGACTACAGCGGCGCCCAGGACGACCGCATGGCGGTGATGGCGCTGGGGCACCGGGCGCTCGACCTGGCCACCCGCTACCGCGAGTCGCTGGAGCGCGGGTTCGACGCCTGGCGCAAGCCGGTGGCTCCGCCCACCGCCGACAAGTCGCTCAGCCTGATGTCCGAGGGCGAGCTCGAGATCCACCTCGCGGGCCAGCACACCACGGAGCTGCTCGACCACCAGTTCCTGCATCCGCTGGAGCAGCTGGAGGAGCGCCTGCAGGCGCTCGCCAGGGCGCTCGGCGTGGAGGGCAGCCGGCCCAACCCCGTGCGCCCCGAGGCCGCGGTGGCCGCGTTCGTCGAGCTCTTCGGCGCCGAGGACCTGACCCGTGGCCTGCGTCCACTGGTGTTCAACCAGTTCGACAAGCGCCTGCCGGAGGTGCTGGGCGACCTCTACGAAAAGCTCAACGGGATGCTGGAAGACGCCGGCTTCGGGTTCCAGTCCGGGAGCGGCGCCCGTGGCGGCCGTCCGCGTGGAAGCGCGGGTGCCAGCGGCGGGTCCGGTGGCGGTGGCTCCGGCGGAGCGGTCGGGTCCGCCGGCCAGGCCGAGGCCGGAGACGCTTGGATCCCGGATGGCGGCGTGGTCGAGCATTCCGGTGCCGGTGCCGGTGCCGGTGCCGGGGTGGGTGCCCGTGCCGATGCCGGTGCCAGCGGCACTGGCGGCGGCGCCGGTGGCGGCCCGGTCCACGCGCCTGGTGGAGGCGCCCGGACAGGCGGGATCGGGGGCGTGCCCATGGGCTACGGCATCGGCGCGCCGATCGCGTCCAGCCCGATCGAGGCCGCGGCCGCGGAGGGTCGCCCCCCGCGCTATCGCGACGTGGTCCGCGAACAGCTGGCGCAATGGCGAGCGGCCGGCCATGACGCGGCGCCCGTCGCCGACGACGCCATGGAGCCGCTGCGGGAAGACCTCGTGCCTCCGTCGGACGTCCACGTCCTGCGCACCGAAGACCTGCTCAACGTCGCCCAGATCCTGCAGGGCGACGACAGCGCGCCCTATGCCCGCGCGCTCGCCGGCGCCGATGCGCGCGAGCTGGGCCGGGTCATCCGCGAGGCCATCCGCGGCGGCGTGCGCCAGCTCGGCCTGGACGCCGACGCGACGCATTTCAGCACCGACGAGGAAGACGCGATCGATCTCGTCGGCATGCTCTTCAGTTCGATCAGCGATGCCAACGACCTCGAGGATCGCGCACGCGACTTCTTCGGCCGCCTGGTCGTGCCCTATCTGAAGGTCGCGCTGACCGACGACTCGATGTTCAACCGCCGCAGCCACCCGGCGCGTCGCCTGCTCGACGTGCTGACCGAGGCCTGCGACGGCAATGCCGGCGAAACCCCGCACGACCGCGAGACCCTTGATCGCGCCGAGCGTGCGGTCGACCGGGTGGTCGAGGAATACGACGACGACCAGGCCATCTTCGAGCTTGCCGCGGCGGAGCTGCGCGACCAGCTGGAGCAGCAGCGCCGGCGCAGCGAGCTGGCCGAAAAGCGCGCCGCCGAGGCCATCCACGGACGCGAGCGCCTGCAGCAGGCGCGCGCGCACGCCGCCGAGCTGGTCGCCTCGCGGCTGTCGGAGCGGATGCTGACCGCGCCGGTGGCGCAGTTCCTCGACCGCCACTGGCGCCACCACCTGACCCAGGCCTGGCTGCGCGATGGTGCCGGCAGCGGTCGCCACCACGAGGCCATCGCGCTGGGCGACGCCATGGTCCAGGTCGACGTCGATGCCGCCCACGCCCGCGGCCGGGTGGTCGCCGAACAGCTGCTGGCGCTGCAGGTGCCGCTGGGCGAGTGCTATTCCAGCTGCGGCATGGACGCCACCGCGGCGCGCGACGCCATGGCGCGGATCATCTCGGCGCTCGGCCTGCCGGATGCCCCGCGGCGCGTGCACCGGCCCGAGTCCGACCACGACGAGGTCGACGCGATGGCGGGCGAGGGCGCGCTGGCCGGTCTGCAGATCGCCGGCGGCACCGACACCCTCGACTTCGACCCCGAGGTGGCCGCGCGCATGCGCCGGCTGCGCGTTGGCCAGGGCCTGCGCCTGGTCGACGGGGATGGGCACGAAACCACGGCGAGGATCGCCTGGGTCAGTCCGCTGACCGGACGCTTCCTGGTGGTCAACCGCCGCGGCATGCGCCGCATGGTGGCCTCGCCGGAAGAGCTGGCGGCGCTCGTCGCGGCGGGCCGGGTGGTGGTGCGCTCGACCGATGCGCCTTTCGACGAAGCCATGCGCCAGGTCTGGCAGCAGCTGAACGCGCAGGCTTCGCCGAAGCCAGGCGCGGGCAGGGCCGCGAACGGCTGAACACTCCGGCCGTGCACGTCGGCCGGGCACGTCGGACTGGATGGCTTCGCGGACCCGTCGTCATGCGGCGCGGGGCGGCGTTGAGCTATCTTGGCGCCGCCGCCCTGTCTCAGGCTTCTCCAAGAAATGCGACCGCCATCCAGTTCCGGCGCAGGCCATGCCCGGACATCGTCCGTGCCGGAGCCGGCGCGGCAGCTCGAGGCCCTGCACCAGGGCTTCCGTTCCCGGCTCCAGCCGCTGCTGGCCGGGACGAGGGAGGCCGCCGAAGCGCAGCTGCGGCGCCTGGCGGCGGGCGCGGCCGATGACGAACTCGCAGAGGCCCTGGCGAATGCGGTCGTGCTGCAACACGACGCGAACCGCCACCAGCGCAGCTGGGAACAGCACCTGGCGGCCGGATTCGCCGGTTGGCCCGCGCCGCCCGATGCGGCAGCGTTCGCCCGTGACCTCGGCCTGGTCTCCGACGGCGAGCTGCATGCGCAGCTGATCGGGCAGCCGGCGATCGAGGCGCTGGAGCGTCGCTTCGCCGACGTGCTGGGCATCATCGAAGGCCGCCTCTGGTCGATGGCGGCCGCGCTGGGCGGACACGCACGACCGGCCAACCCGTTCGCGCCGCGGGCGGTCATCGGCGCCTTCCTGGACACGTTCAGCGCCACCGAGTGCGACCGGATCCTGCGCGCCGCGCTGCTGCGCCAGTACGAGCGCCTGTGCGCGCCGTGCCTGCTCGAGGCCTACGCCTGGCTCAACACCGCGCTCGCCGAAGGTGGGCATGCGCTGGATGGCGCCAGCGGGGGTGCGGCGCTGGTCTCGCAGCCGGTGGCGGGCAAGGGCGGCCAGGCAGCATGGGCCGGCCACGATGCGCTGGAGCCGCGGAGTTCGTCTTGGCGCGCCGCCCCGGGCCTGGCCGCGACCGTGGACCGCGGCTTCGGACGCCGCGGGATCCTGCGCGACCGCCTGCGCCGACAGCGCGGCGGGGAAGGCGGCAACACGGACGCCCGCGATTTCAGCGAGCAGGAGTTCTCGTCGGTGCTGTCGCTGTTGCAGGGCAACGAGACCCCGGCGCAGCCCGTGCAGGTGGCCGGACCGATCGGCGCGCACCTGGCCGACTCGCTGCGGGTCGGCGCGCAGGGCCTGGGGCTGCCACCCGAGCTGGCGACGCCGTCCCCGGGCCAGCGGGATGCGATCGATGCGGTCGGCGCGCTGTTCGATGGGCTGCGCGCCGGGACCGCACTGGCGCCGGGCGCGGACGCGCGGCTGGCGCGGCTCGCATGGCCCTGGCTGCGACTGGCGCTCGCCGACCAGTCACTGTTCGAAGACCCGGCGCATCCCGCGATGCGGCTGCTGTCGGGGCTGCTGGAGTGCTGGGACGCCAATCCCGCCCGCACCGACGAGGAGGCCGCGCTGCATGCGCTGGCCGACCGGCTCGCCGACCGCGTGGCCAACGATGGCCACGGCGAACCGTCGGTCTTCGTCGCGGCGCTGGACGAACTCGAAGCGGGGTGCGCGCCGCTGCAGCGACGGGCCGCGATCAGCGAGCGTCGCGCGTGGCAGGCCATCCTTGGCGGCGAGCGCCTGCAGCACGCGCGTCGCGACGCCGATGCGCAGCTGGCCGCGCGCCTGCAGGACAGGCGCGTGCTGGCCGAAGTGGCGGACTTCCTGTCGGGGCCATGGCGGCAGGCGCTGGCCATGGCCTGGCTTCGCGACGGTGCAGGGTCCATGCGCCATTGCGAGGCGCTGGCGGTCGGCGACGATCTCCTGGACGTCGATGCCGCCGCCGCCGCGGCGCAGGGCCGGGAGGTCGCCGACCGTCTCATCGCGCTGGGGCCGCAGCTGCGCGCCTGCCTGCTGTCCGGTGGCATCGCGGACGCGGCGGCCGAGGAGCAGCTGGCCCGGCTGGTGGCCGCCCTGGCGCAGCCCGATGCGCCGCGCGGCCCGGCGGCCTTCGTCCCGCTGGCGGATGCCGCGGTCGTCACCAGGCCGGAGGGGAGCGATGTCGACGTGCCGGAGATGGCCGTGGGACAGGTCTTCGTCGAACGCGGACAGGCGGGTGGAGCGCCGACCTGGCTGCGCTTGGCCTGGACCAGTCCGGTCAGCGGGCGCCACCTGCTGGTGAACCGGCAGGGCGTCCGCCACGGCTTGCCCCGACCCGGCGAGCTCGCCGCCGCCCTGGCCCGTGGCGACCTGGTCGCGCGGCCCGGCGAAGGCGCGGTGGAGGCCGTGCTGCAACGGCTTGCCGGAGCTCCCGGCGGCTGAGCCGGCCGGCGTCGCGCGGAGCGGCGGACATCGCTAGGATGGGGCGAAGGCATCGCCGGGAGCGGGGAATGGCAGTGAGGATCGGCATCGCGCGTGAGACCGCGCCGGGTGAGCGTCGCGTCGCGATCACGCCGGAAACCTGCAGGAAGCTCGTCGCCCTCGGGGCGGCGGTCACCGTCGAGCGCGGCCTCGGCCGCCACGCCCACTTCGCCGACGAGGCCTACGTGGCCGCAGGCGCCGTGCTGGCCGACGACGCGGCCGCCGCGTTGGCCGGGGCCGACCTCGTGCTGTGCGTGCAGGCGCCGCCCCCGGCGCTGCTGGCGACGCTGCGCGAAGGCGCCGCGATCATCGGTCAGCTGCAGCCGGACGCCGATCCGGCGCGTGCGGAGGCGATCCGCGCCGGCGGCCTGGTCGCCTTCCCGCTGGAACGCCTGCCGCGCACCACGCGCGCCCAGGCCATGGACATCCTCAGCTCGCAGGCCGGCATGGCCGGCTACAAGGCGGTGCTGATCGCGGCGCAGCTGGCGCCGCGCTTCTTTCCCATGCTCACCACCGCGGCGGGCACGATCCGTCCGTCGAAGGTGCTGGTGATCGGTGCTGGCGTGGCCGGCCTGCAGGCGGTCGCGACCGCGCGCAGGCTCGGTGCCCAGGTCGAGTGCTTCGACGTGCGCCCGGAGACCCGCGAGCAGATCGAATCGCTCGGCGGCCGCTTCCTGGACCTGGGCGTCAGCGCGGTCGGCGAGGGCGGCTACGCGCGCGCGCTGACCGACGAGGAGCGCGCCGAACAGCAGAAGCGCCTTGGCGAGCATCTGCGGGGCATCGACACCATCGTCTGCACGGCGGCGGTGCCCGGGCGGCCGGCACCGAAGATCATCACCGCGCGCATGGTCGATGGCATGGCGGCCGGCAGCGTCATCGTCGACCTGGCCGCCGAGACCGGCGGCAACTGCGAGCTGACGAGGCCGGGCGAGACCATCGACGCGGGCGGGGTCACGATCGCGGGCCCGCTCGACCTGGCCAGCAGCGGCGCCGTGCACGCCAGCGAGATGTTCGCGCGCAACGTCTTCAACTTCGCCAGCCTGCTGGTGTCCGACGGCGCGCTGGTGCTGGACTGGGACGACGAACTGGTGGCGAAGACCGCCTGGCCGCCGCGCGAGGGCTGAGGCGCCGTCCAGCCGTCCGTCGCGTGACGGGTGGACAGGGCGCGGCGCAGGCGGCCGGCCGCGGGTCAGCGGCCGCGGGTCAGCGGCCGCGGGGCGGCGCCGGCGGCCCGGACGCTTCGGGCGGAGCCGGATGGGCCTCGACCCAGGCGCGGCGCTGCTCCCGTGTCATTGCGCCCCACTCCTTGCGCAGGGCGTCGCGCTCGGCTTCGGGCAGGGTCCGCATGTGCGCGTAGAGCGCGCGCAGGGCCTCGCGCTTGTCCGGGTCCATCTGCCGCCAGCGTTCGGCGCCGCGGCGCGCGCGCTCGCGCTGTTCGGGCGCCATCTGCTGCCAGCGCTCGGCGTGTTCGAGCATGCGCGCGCGCTTGCCGGGGTGGTCGTCCCAGCGCTGGCGCAGGGGTGCGATCAGCGCCTCGCGCTGTGCCGCGCTGAGCTGGTCCCAGGCCGGCAGGGCGGCGTCCCCGTGCTCCTGGGCGGCGGCGGGCAGCGCGATGGTGGCAAGCGCCAGCAGCAGCGCGGCGGTGGCGGATCGGATGCGGATGTTCGGCATGGTGCTCACTCCATGGCCAGGATCAGGCTGTCCTGCGAGGCCAGCCACAGGTACAGGTCGGGGTCTTCGTCCAGCGCGGCCAGGCCGTCGTCCCAGGCCGCGGCGTCCGCCGCTGCGCTGGCCGCGGCCAGTGACGGCGGGGAATCGCCGGCCGGCACGCTGTCCAGGCCGGGCTGGCGCAGGCCGATGCCCAGGGCGAAGACCGCGGCCAGGCCCGCCGCCAGCCACCAGCCGCCGGCGCGCCCGGCGCTGCGCGCCGGCGTGGCCGCGGGGGCGGCGTTGGCGCGGCGCACGCGCAGCTCGTACAGCGTGCGCGCCGGCACCTGCTCCACCGCCTGCGCATGCAGGGCACGGATCCTGCGGTCGAAGTCGTCGTGCATGTCGTTCATCGGAAATCCTCCAGCTGCTTCTGCAGCGCGTCGCGCGCACGCGACAGGTGTGTCTTGACCGAACCCTCGCTGCAGCCCATGACGCGCGCGGTGGTCGCCACGTCGAGTTCCTCCAGCACGCGCAGGGTGAAGGCTTCGCGCTGGCGCCGCGGCAGGGCGCGCAGGGCCGCCACCAGTCCGCCCCAGGCCTCGCGGCCGTCGTGGGCGCGGGACGGGTCGGGTTCGTCCCCGGCCCATTCCACGCCGGCCTCCTGACGCTCGTCCGCGGACGTCATCCAGCCCAGGCGCAGGGTGCGCCGGCGCTGCGCATCGACGATGCGGCTGCGCAGGATGGTCCAGAACAGCGGTGTCCATTCCTCCGCCGGCCTGTCGCGATAGCCCAGCATCTTCACCATCGCGTCCTGGACTGCGTCCAGCGCGTCCTCGCGATGGCGCAGCCCGGCCTCTGCGAAGCGGAAGGCGCGCGCGGCGATGCCGTCGAGAAAGCCCTCCAGCGTCGCAGCGCCGGCGGCTTCGGTCGGGGCGGCGGCGGACAGGGTGGCGGCGTCGGCTGGCATCGCATCCAGCATAGCCACCTCCGTGCCGCCGCGATGTGGCTGCAGGCTGCCGTCCATCCGCGCGCATCCAGTGGGGTCGGGAAGGACAACGCACGCGGGCCCGGACGGTTGACAGCGGCAGTGGCGGTGCGGGTCCGGACGGTTATGATCAGGCCGGGCAGCCCGGGGAGAACGCGTGTGGCCGATGGATTCGTTGCGCTGTACATCTTCATGCTGGCGGCGATCGCCGGCCACGTGATCATCTCGCGGGTGCCGGTGATCCTGCACACGCCGCTGATGTCGGGGTCGAACTTCATCCACGGCATCGTGCTGATCGGCGCGATGGTGGTGCTGGGGCACGCCGACACCACGCTGGAGAAGGCAATCGGCTTCCTCGCCGTGCTGATGGGTGCCGGCAACGCCGCCGGCGGCTACGTCGTCACCGAGCGCATGCTCGAGATGTTCAAGCCGAGCGACCGCGCCAAGGCCGGCAAGGGCGGCAAGGAGGGCGGCGCATGAGCGGCGAGGCCATCCTGCTGCTGGTGATCAAGGCCAGCTACCTGGTCGCGGCCACCCTGTTCCTGCTCGGCCTGCAGCGCATGGCGTCGCCGCGCACGGCGCGCAGCGGCATCCAGTGGGCCGGCGTCGGCATGGTGCTGGCCACGCTGGTCACCTTCTTCATCCCGGGCCTGCAGAACATCGCGCTGATGCTGGTCGCGGTCGCGCTGGGTACGGTGCTGGCCTGGGTCTCGGGCAAGAAGGTCGCGATCACCGACATGCCGCAGATGGTGGCGCTGTACAACGGCCTGGGCGGCGGCTCCGCGGCGGCGATCGGTGCGGTCGAGCTGCTGCGCTGGACCTCGGCCGGGCAGGCGCCCGGGGTGGTCGTCCCGGTGCTGGCGCTGCTGGGCGCGCTGATCGGCTCGGTGGCGCTGTCCGGCTCGATCATCGCCTGGGCCAAGCTCGACGGGCGCATGGACAAGCGCTACAGCTTCCCGGGCATGCAGCTGTTCAACGCCGCGGTGTTCCTGGCGGCGCTGGTGCTGGGCGGGCTGCTGCTGCGCTCGCTGGGCGTGCCGCTGGTCGTGGCCTTCTTCGTCGCCGCGCTGGCGCTGGGCGTGCTGATGACCCTGCCGATCGGCGGCGCCGACATGCCGGTGGTGATCTCGCTGTACAACGCGCTGACCGGCCTCGCGGTGGCCTTCGAGGGCTACGTGCTCGGCAACGAGGCGCTGATCATCGCCGGCACCATGGTCGGCGCGGCCGGCATGCTGCTGACGCGGCTGATGGCCAAGGCCATGAACCGTTCGATCGGCAGCGTGCTGTTTTCCAGCTTCGGTGCGACCGGCGAGGCCGCCGAGATCACCGGCAGCCAGAAGCCCATCGACGCCGCCGACGTGGCCGCGATGATGGCCTACGCCGAGCGCGTGGTGATCGTGCCCGGCTACGGCATGGCCGTGGCTCAGGCCCAGCACAAGATCTGGGAGCTGAGCCAGCGCCTGATCGAGCGCGGGGTGAAGGTGCGCTTCGCGATCCACCCGGTGGCGGGCCGCATGCCCGGGCACATGAACGTGCTGCTGGCCGAGGCCGGCGTGCCCTACGACCTGATCGTCGACATGGACGACATCAACCCCGAGTTCCGCAACACCGACGTCAGCCTGGTGATCGGCGCCAACGACGTGGTCAACCCGGTCGCGAAGACCGACCCGGCCAGCCCGATCTACGGCATGCCGATCCTCGACGTGGTCGAGTCGAAGAACACGATCGTGATCAAGCGCGGAAAGGGTCGCGGCTTCGCCGGCATCGAGAACGCGCTCTTCTACGCCGACAACACGCGGATGCTCTACGGCGACGGCGCCGAGGTGGCGAACGCGCTGGTGGGCGAGCTCAAGGCGCTCGACGGCGGGCACTAGGCGCCCGGACCTGCGCGCGCGGCTGTCGCCGCGAAATACCGGGTCCGCGCCGGAGCGGTTGCGGCTGCCGCACCGCTCCGGCAGCGTCGCGTGGGTGGCGCGTCCTCAGCGGCCCCAGGCCGCGGCCACCACCAGCCCGGCCGCAAGCCAGGCGAGGTCCACCGCGCCGTTGGCCATGCGCAGCAGCAGCCAGCCGTGCTCCGCGCCCAGCCGGATGATCGAATCCCAGGGCGGCAGCCCCAGCATGCGGCCGACCTGGTCCGCGGCGATGCCCCAGTTGGCGAGCGCGATCGCCAGCAGCGTCGCCATTACCGCCCAGGCTGCGCGCGCCGCGCCGGGCCGATAGCCGCCCATGCGCAGCAGCAGCAGCGCGTCGACGGCGGCGACCACCGCCATCCAGCTCGACTGGCGGCCGGTCGCCTGGGCGACCAGCACCCACGCGGCCGCGATGCCAATGCTGCCGGCCAGCGCCAGTGCCAGCGCCGTCATGGGCCGGGATCGGATGGGGGGCATGGAACGCAGCACCGTTCGGGGCGGTACAGGATAGCCTCCCGCCGGACGTTAGAATGGCGGACCTGTCCGACGACTTCGAATCCGCATGTACTCCCGCAACAGCGAACCCGTGCGCCTGGAGCGCGACTGCGCCGCCGTGCTCGTCCCGCAGGGCGACGAGGTCACGCTGCCCGCGGGCAGCGTCGGCTACATCACCCAGGCGCTGGGTGGCAGCTTCACGGTCTTCGTCGAGGGCAACCTCTTCCGCATCGCCGGCAACGACGCCGATGCGATCGGCAAGGAGCCGCCGGAGCCGCTGGAGCTGGAGGAAGGCGCCGACGACGCGGCGGTGGAGCGCCTGGTGTGGAGCCAGATGCGCACCTGCTTCGATCCCGAGATCCCGATCAATATCGTCGACCTGGGCCTGGTGTACGAGGCCGGCGTGCGGCACCGCGACGACGGCCAGCGCCTGGTCGAAGTCCGGATGACCCTGACCGCGCCCGGCTGCGGCATGGGTGAGATCCTGGTCGACGACGTGCGCACCAAGCTGGAGATGATCCCGACGGTCGCCGAGGCCGACGTCGAGCTGGTGTTCGACCCGCCGTGGACCCGCAACATGATGTCCGAGGCCGCGCGCCTGGAGACCGGGATGTTCTGAGCGGGCGGGCGCAAGGCCCATCGCGCCTGGCCCGCGGTATCAATGTCAGGAACTGTGACCAGCGGCACGGGATGTGGCGCCGGATGAGACCTGTTCCCGCTTGTGGTCGGTCGAGGTGTCGCTTAGCGTCACTTTGCGGACGAAATGTGTCAGTCCGCCGTTTCCGGCGGCTGCCACGAAGGGGGAGGGGTTTCCCGGAGCGGCGCCGTCGGCCCGCCGCCCCCGCGGCACACCTCCGTTCCGGGAACATCATCCATGACCGACGCAATGCTCCGCCGCGCGCGCATCCACGCCCTCGCGCTGGCCACCACCGCGGCCCTGTCGTCCCTGGCCATCGCCCCCGCCCTGGCCACTGAACGCCTCGATCTCAGCGGCCTGAAGTCCGCCGACCAGCACGATCGATTCATCGTCAAGTACGTCGACGGCAGTCCCGAACAGGCCGGCGCGAAGGCGCGCGATGCCGCCCTGCGGGCCGCCGCCGGCGCGGTACCCGCCGCCGCGCGGCGCGCACCGCTGGCCCTGCGCCACGAGCGCCGCATGGCCGTCGGCGCCGAAGTCATCACCACCAGCCGCAAGCTCGACCGCGTCGAGGCCGAGAGCCTGATGCGCCAGATCGCGGCCAACCCGAACGTGGAATACGTCGAGGTCGACAAGCTCAACACGCTGGTCATGACCCCGAACGACACCATGTTCTCGCAGCAGTGGGGCTATGGCACCGGCCCCGGCGGCATCCGCGCCACCCAGGCCTGGGACACCACCAGCGGCGCCGGCACCGTGGTCGCGGTTCTCGACACCGGCATCGCCAGCCACAGCGACCTCAACGCCAACGTGCTGCCGGGCTACGACTTCATTTCCGATACCTCGGTGGCCGGCGACGGCAACGGCCGCGACAGCGACGCCAGCGATCCCGGCGACTACTCCGGCGGCTATGCGTCCAGCTGGCACGGCACCCACGTGGCCGGCACGGTGGCCGCGGTGACCAACAACGGCAAGGGCGTGGCCGGGACGGCCTATGGCGCCAAGGTCGTGCCGGTGCGCGTGCTCGGCCGCGGCGGCGGCTACGACTCCGACATCGCCGACGCGGTGATCTGGGCCTCGGGTGGCTCGGTCAGCGGCGTGCCGGCCAATGCCAACCCGGCCGAGGCGATCAACCTCAGCCTGGGCGGCTCCGGCAGCTGCGGCAGCGCCATGCAGAGCGCGATCAACGGCGCCGTGGGCCGCGGCTCGACGATCGTCATCGCCGCCGGCAACAGCAACGCCAACACCTCGGGCTTCTCGCCCGCGAACTGCAGCAACGTCATCGCCGTCGGCTCGATCACCAGCACCGGCGCGCGCTCGAGCTTCTCCAACTACGGCGCGATCGTCGACATCGCCGCGCCCGGTTCGAACATCCAGTCCACGCTCAACAGCGGCAGCCAGGGCCCGGGCGCCGAAAGCTATGCCAGCTACAGCGGCACCTCGATGGCGGCGCCGCACGTCGCCGGCGTGGTCGCGCTGATCCAGTCGGTGTCGAACCCGGCGAAGACGCCGGCCCAGGTCGAGGCGCTGATCAAGAGCACGGCACGGGCCTTCCCGTCCACGCCCTCGCAGCCGATCGGCGCCGGCATCATCGATGCGAAGGCCGCCGTGGACGCGGCCTCGGGCGGCGGTGGCGGCGATCCGGACCCGGGTCCGGGCGACGGCGTGCTCCAGAACGGGACGCCGGTGGCCGTGTCCGGTGCTTCGGGCAGCACGCAGTACTGGACGGTCACCGTGCCAGCGGGCGCCACCGGGCTCAACATCGCCACCGCAGGCGGCACCGGCGACCTGGACCTGTACGTGCGCTTCGGCTCGCAGCCGACCACGTCCACCTACGATTGCCGGCCGTACCGTTCGGGCAATGCCGAGACCTGCAGCTTCGCCACGCCGCAGGCCGGCACCTACCACGTGATGCTGCGCGGCTATTCGGCGTACTCGGGCGCCACCCTGACCGCCAGCTACAGCACCGGTGGCGGCGGTGGCGGCAACACGCTGCAGAACGGCGTGCCGGTGACCGGCCTGTCGGGCGCGGCGTCGAGCGAGCGCCGCTACACCATCCAGGTGCCGGCGGGCCGCAGCCAGCTGCGCGTGCAGATGTCGGGCGGCACCGGCGACGCGGACCTCTATGTGCGACAGGGATCCGCCCCGACCACCACCAGCTATACCTGCCGGCCGTACCGTGCGGGCAACGCCGAGACCTGCACCATCAACAGCCCGGCCGCCGGAACCTGGCACGTCATGGTGCGCGGCTACAGCGCGTACTCGGGCGTGAGCCTGGTCGGCAGCTACTGACCGCGGGCGAGTGACGGGCGGCGGACGGGGCGATCCCGTCCGCCGCCTTGTTGTTTCCGGGGGCACGTCCGCCCCTGAGGCATGCAATCATCGACGCCGGGGCATCGACCGGGAGAAGACATGCGGATCCACCTGATGGCACTGCGGCTGGCAGCCGCCTGCGCGCTGCTGGCGACCGGCGCTGCCACCGCCCACGATAACGGCGCGACCGCGTCCGATCCGATGGCCGAAGTCCACGTGGTTGCCGAACGCGGCACCTTCGAAGCCGCCCTGCGTGATTTCAGCGGCCGCGCGCTGCCCCGTCGCGACGCGGAGGGCAGAGCGCTGGTCCTGGCCACCCTGCGCGAACACCAGCTCGAGGACCTGAGCCGCCACGTGCACGAGGTCGAGCGCCGCTGCGGCGGCTATTTCGCTTTCGCCAGCCGTGCCGAGGCCGAGGCCTTCATCGCCTCCGATGCCGGCGTGCGCGGCCTGCGCGCGCCGCTGCCGGCCTATGCCGTCGCCCACCAGGACATGGTGACGACCTGGCTGGCGCAGGTGTCCGAGCACGGGATACGGGCCACCATCACCCATCTCTCCACTGCCTGGCCGAACCGTTACTACGGCAGCAGCCATGGCCACGCGGCGCCGCTGTGGATCCGCGACCACTGGCTGTCGCTGGCTGCGGGCCGCGCCGACGTCAGTGCGGAGCTGTTCACCGACTGCAGCAATTGTGGCGGCCAGCCCTCGGTGATCCTCACCATCCAGGGCACCGACCTCGCCGACGAGATCGTGGTGCTGGGCGGGCACCTGGACTCGATCTCGAACTCCGGCTGGGGCGAGAACATGGATGCCCCGGGCGCGGACGACGATGCGTCCGGCATCGCCACGCTCACCGAAGTGCTGCGCATCGCCATGGCCGAGGGCTACCGCCCGCGGCGCACGGTGATGTTCATGGGCTATGCGGCCGAGGAGGTCGGTCTGCGCGGCTCGCGCGCCATCGCGCAGCGCTTCGCCGGCGAGGGGCGCAACGTCGTGGGCGTGCTGCAGATGGACATGACCAACTACCGCTCGCCCGGTTCGACCACCGACATCCGGGTGATGACCGACAATTCGCACCCGCAGCTGGTGCAGTTCCTGCGCGACCTGTTCGACGCCTACCTGGCCCCGCTGGGCTACACCCGCGGCGAATCGTCCTGCGGCTACGCCTGCTCCGACCACGCATCGTGGACGCAGGCGGGTTTTCCGGCGGCGATGTACGACGAAGGCCCGTTCTTCCCGCTGCTGCACACGCCCCACGACACCCTGGAGCAGGTCGGCGGGACCGCCCAGCACGCCACCATCATCGCTCGCCTTGGCCTGGCGTTCATGGGCGAGCTGGGCCAGCGCGCCAGGACCCGGCTGCGAGCGCCCGCCGTGCCGCCGCCCTCGGGCCAGCCGCCGCGCATGCGCCAGCCGTCAAGGCCGCCGCGGCCCTGAGCGGCCGGACGTCGCGCGCGCGGGTCAGGCGGCTTCGAAGCGGTTCGCGCTGACGTTCTTGCGGACCTTCAACGGGTCCCAGATGCGCCCGTTCATGGCGATGTACACGCCCGCCGGAAGCGACTGCACCGCGCCCACCGCGGTGCCGATGTTGAACTCGGCGTCGGAACCGCGGAATCGCGCCGGGTTGAGCGCGCCGGTAAGCACGATGGTGCGGCCGTCCAGCGATGCCAGCGCCTTCGCGGTCTCGACCATCGTGTCGGTGCCGTGCGTGACCAGGACGTACCGGGTGGGCTGCGCGGCGATGGTGGCGCGCAGCAGCTCGCGGTCGGCATCGTCGATGTGCAGCGAGTCCTTGCGGATGATCGGGATCACGCGGAAGCGGAACGCCACGCCGAGCTCTTCGAGGATCCGGCCGATCTGCGGCTCGCCCACCTGGAAGTCCGACTTGTCGTCGAAATAGACCTTGTCGATCGTGCCGCCGGTGGTGACGATCAGCAGTTCTTCCATCGCGTGTTCCTCGATTGCGCCAGCCGGGGCCCGCGTCGCGCGGGCCGGGTGCGCATTCTAGTCCTTCGCGGTGCCGCGCTTGCCCCCGCGCCCGCCGAAGCGTGCCTGCAGCCCCGGCCAGCTCGTGGCCGCGACGATGCCCAGGGCCAGCAGCACCTCGCCCAGCGCATAGGCACGGCCGTCCGCGCGCGCCCAGGCCAGCATGACTCCGTGGCAGAACCACCCCAGCGCCAGCACGCCCGACCAGAACGGGGCGGTGCGGCGCCGCGCCAGCACGCCGATCGCCAGCAGCAGCGGCGGCAGCGAGAACACCGCCAGCGCCTGCAGGTAGCGGGCATCACCCGCGAACCAGGCCGCGAACAGCGCGGCCAGCGCCAGCAGCAGCACGGCCAGCAGCCGCCGCGACGTCGCCAGCGGCATCAGCCCAGCCTCGCCGCGAGCGCCGCGATGCGCCGGCCGAGCGCGCGCGCGAGCTTCGCCTCCTCGTCGCTGGGCGCGGGGTCGTTGTCGCCGCCGGCGACGTGGCTGGCGCCGTACGGGGTGCCGCCGGTGCGCGTCGCCGACAGCCCGGGCTCGGTGAACGGGATGCCGGCGATGACGCAGCCGTGGTGCAGCAGCGGCAGCATCATCGTGAGCAGCGTCGACTCCTGGCCGCCGTGCTGGGTGGCGGTCGAGGTGAAGACCGCCGCCGGCTTGCCGACCAGCGTGCCGCTGGCCCATTCGCTGCCGAGTCCGTCGAGGAAGTGCTTCATCGGCGCGGCCATGTTGCCGAAGCGGGTCGGGCTGCCGAGGAGCAGGCCGGCGCAGTCGGACAGGTCGCGGGGCTCGACGTAGGGCGCACCCTCTTCGGGCACCGGCGGCTGCGCCGCCACGGTCACCGGCGCCACCGGCGGCACGGTCCGCAGGCGCGCGGACATGCCCTCGACCTCGCCGATGCCGCGCGCGATCTGGCGCGCCAGCGCGGCCACGGAGCCGCCGCGGCTGTAGTACAGGACCAGGATCTCGGGCATGGCGACTCCTCGGGGGGCCGGGAAGCATAGCCGCAGCGGCCGGGACGCGCTGCGGCGGCGCCGGTGCGATCGGTTAACCTCGCCACGATGGAGCCACTGGACTCGCTCAACCACTGGGCCGACCGCCTGCGCGACCGCGCGCGCGCGATGAGCTTCGCGCGCTTCCTGTGGCGCCGATTCCTCGACGACCGCCTGTTCGAGGCCGCCGGCGCGCTGTCGTTCACCACCACCTTCGCCCTGGTGCCGCTGTCGATGGTGGTGTTCGGCGTGCTGTCGGCGTTCCCGGTGTTCGAGGAGTGGCGCGACCTGCTCAGCGAGTTCGTGTTCGCGAACTTCGTGCCCAGCTCGGCGCAGGGCATCCGCGACTGGCTGATGTCGTTCTCGGAGAACACCGGCAAGCTGACCGCGGTCGGCGTGATCGCGCTGGTGGTGTCGGTGCTGGTGACCCTGGTCGGCATCGAGGCGGCGTTCAACCGCATCTGGCGGGTGCACACCGCGCGGCCCCGGCTGTCGCGCTTTCTCGTGTACTGGACGGTGCTGACCCTGGGCGCGCTGGTCGCCGCGGCCAGCCTGTCGGTGGTCGGGCGGCTGTTCGCGCTGGATGTGTTCCGCAGCAGCGCCGGGCAGTGGCTGCAGGCGGCGCTCCTGGATGCGGCGCCGGTGCTGATCGAATTGCTGGCGTTCGCGATGATCTACCGCGTGGTGCCGCATCGCACGGTGCACTGGCGGCATGCCTTCGCCGGCGCGCTCGTGGCGGTCGTGCTGCTCGAGATCGGCCGGCGGCTGATCAGCTTCTATCTCGGCAGCTTCAACGCCTACCAGAACATCTACGGCGCGGTGGCCTTCGTGCCGATCTTCCTGCTGTGGCTGTATTTCGGCTGGGTCAGCATCCTGCTCGGCGCCTCGTTCGCGGCTTCGGTCTCGGCTTTCCGCTACCAGCCCGCGCACCTGCGCCTGCCGCAGGGCTACGAGCTTTACGCCATGCTGCGCCTGCTCGACCGCTTCCGCGAAGCGCGCACCACCGGCCACGGCCTGCACAGCGACCGGATCCTCGAGTGCGAGCCGGTCCTCACCGACGCCCTGGTGCAGGAGACGCTCGGGCAGCTGGCCTCGATCAACGTGGTGCGCCGCGCCGAGTCGGGCGAATGGCTGCTGGCCCGCGACCTCGACGAACTGAGCCTGGCCGAACTCTACGAAGCCGGCCAGCTGCGCATCCCGATCTCCGAAGCCCACCTGCCGGGCGCCGACGATGCGCGCGGCGCCGCGGTGATCGCCACCATCGACGCGCTGCGCCTGCCGCTGCGCGACCTCCTGCGTCGCCGCGTCGGCGACTGCCTCGACCAGACCCCGGAATGACCGCCATGCCGCTTCGCCACGCGATCGCCACCTGCCTGCTCCTGCTGCTGCTCGCCGCCTGCCAGCGCGACCAGGCGGGTACCGCCGCCGCGCCGGGTGCCGACGCGACGGCCAGGAAGGCGCAGGATGCGGATGCGCCCGCAGGCCGCGATACCGGTGACGCGCAGCCGGCCGGCCCCGGCCGGTCCGACGGCGCTGCCGCTTCAAGCGAGGAATTCCCGGCCCTGGTCGTGACCACGCTCGACGGTGGGCGCTACGACCTGGCCGAACGCCGCGGGCGCTGGGTGGTCGTCAACTTCTGGGCGACCTGGTGCGCGCCCTGCCTCAAGGAGATGCCCGAGCTGTCCGCGCTCGACGCCCTGCGCGAACACGTGGAGGTCATCGGCCTCGCCTACGAGGAGACCGATGCCGACACCCTGCGTGCGTTCCTGGCGAAGCACCCGGTGGTCTATCCGGTCGCCATCGTGAGCACCTACGACCCGCCCGCCGACTTCCCGACGCCGCGGGGCCTGCCGCTGACGGTGCTGGTCGCCCCCGACGGCCGCCGGGTGAAGACCTTCCTGGGCCCGGTCACCGCGCTCGAACTGGAGCAGGCGATCGAGGCCGCGGGCGGTCCCGCGCCGGGCGAGGGCGCCTGAGGCCGGGAGAGTCCGCCCGGGCCCGCACCGCGGGTGCAGCGCGAGGGGGCGCGGCAGCGGTCTCAGTCCTCGCCGTCGTACGGGTCGATCGGCTCCAGGACTCCGTAACGCTCCTTCGACGGCTTGCCCGGCAGCGGCGCGAAGCCGGGTTTCCTGGCCGGCACGGTCACGTCCGGAAGCCGGTCGAGCAGGTGCCGGATCAGCGCCAGCCGCCCCGACTTCTGGTGGTTGAAGTCCACCAGCGTCCACGGCGCATGATCGGTGTGCGTGGCCGCGAGCATGTCCTCGCGGGCGCGGGTGTAGTCGTCGTAGCGCAGCCGGGCCTCGACGTCGACCGGTGACAGCTTCCAGGCCTTGAGCGGATCCTCGAGCCGCTCGGCGAAGCGCTCCTCCTGCTGTTCCTGGTCGCAGCACAGCCAGTACTTGAACAGCCGGATGCCGTCGTCGACCAGCAGCCGCTCGAACACCGGCGCCTGCGCCAGGAAGGCGTCGACCTGGGCGTCGGTGGCGAAGCCCATCACCTTCTCGACGCCGGCGCGGTTGTACCAGCTGCGGTCGAACAGCACGATCTCGCCGGCCGCCGGCAGGTGGCACACATAGCGCTGGAAGTACCACTCGCCCTGCTCGCGCTCGCTCGGCTTCGGCAGCGCCACCACGCGGTACTGGCGCGTGTCCAGGTGCTCGGTGATGGCCTTGATCGTGCCGCCCTTGCCGGCGGTGTCCCGGCCTTCCATCACGATCGCGATGCGTTCGCCGCGCTGCCGCGCCCAGCGCGCCATCGCCACCAGCTCGTGCTGCATGCGCCGCAGCTCGGTCCTGTACTCCTCGCCCTTGAACGTCTTCATCCGTGCGCTCCCGCGGGGTGGGTCGGGGCGGGCGGCGCGTGCCGCCCGCGGGTCAGGCCTGGTGCAGCTCGATCGACGCCGGCGGCAGCCCGTCGCGGTGGCGCGCGGCCATCGCCCGGGCCATGGCCGCGAAGTCGCGCGCGAAGCCGGCCATGTCGAACAGGCCCGAGCATGCGCGAAGCCCGTGCAGGCGGCTGCGAAGATCGCGCAGGCGGGCCGGGTCGTTGCCCAGCGCGGTGGCCAGTCCGACGAACGCTGCGTCATCGGCCACGTTGAGTTCGCCCAGTCCCAGGTGGTGGTTGAGGCTGCCCGCCACGCGCGCGGCGAAGCTGCGGCCCGGGCGCGTCAGCACCGGGCAGCCGGCCCAGAGCGCATCGGACGCGGTGGTGTGGGCGTTGTAGGGATTGCTGTCCAGGAACAGGTCGGCCAGCTGCAGGCGCGCGAGGTAGTCCGCGTGCGGCTGCTTGGGCATGAAGACCAGGCGCGCCGCGTCCACGCCCGCGGACGATGCCGCGGCGCGCAGGCGGTCGTCGCCGCGGCCGGGACCCGACAGCAGCCACAGCACGCTGCCGGGCACGCCGCGCAGGATGGCCATCGCGCGCGCGAAGCTCGCCGGGTTGGTCTTGTAGCTGTTGTTGAAGCAGCAGAAGACCACGCCCTCGTCCGGCAGCCCGCAGGCCTCGCGCGACGGCGGCGGTGCCGGCGCACGGCGGGTGTCGGAGGGCTGGAAGCAGCGCGGCAGGCGCGCCACGGCTTCCGAAAAGCCCGCCTCCAGCCCCGGCGGCAGCACGAATCCGTCCGCCAGCACGTAATCGATCCACGGCGCCCCGGACGTGCCCGGATAGGCCAGCCAGTTCACCTGCAGCGGCGCCGGGCGCATCGCCAGCACCGCCGGTACGCCGCCGCCGCCCCAGCCGCGCAGGTCGTGGAGGATGTCGATGCCGGCGTCGCGGATGCGCATCGCCACCTGCGCATGCGGAAGGGAGGCGACGTCGTGCAGGGTCGTGGCGGCCTCGAGCCGCTGGCGCACCGCGCTGCCGTCGCCCGGATTGAGCGCGAACAGGTGCACCTCGAGCCCGGGCTCCGCGCGAAGCGCCTCGAAGCAGGCCACCGTGAGCAGGCCCGTGGGATGGGCGCCGAAGCCGTTGGAGAGGAAGCCGATGCGCAGCGGACCGGCGTCGCTGATCGTGCGCGGCGGCAGCACCCTTGCCCGGCGCGCGACCTGGACCGCGCTCAGGCGCGCGCAGCGCAGCTGCTCGAGGGCGTCGGCGTCCTCGCTGAGGAAGGCGAAGGGCTCCACGGCCGCCTCGCCGCGGGCCACGGCGCCGCGCACCTGCGCCGACAGCGCGTCGAGGCCGCGCCAATCGCACAGGCGCCGGCGCCAGGCCAGCAGGTGGGCGGCGATCTGCGCCGCGTCGGGAGCCAGCGCGTGCGCGCGGGCATAGGCCTCGGCGGCGGCCTCGGCCTCGCCGGTGTCCTCCAGCACATGCCCGAGCCACAGCGCGATGCCCGGATGGCCAGGCGCTGCGCGCGCGGCCTGGCGCAGGCTGTCGGCGGCGTCGCGGTGCCGGCCCTGCATCCACTGCAGCCGGCCCAGGCGGGCGAGTGCTTCGGGATGGCCCGGCGCCAGCGCCAGCGCCCGCCGCACCGCGGCGTCGCCCGCGGCCGCGTTGCCGGCGTCGAGTTCGGCATCTGCCAGCACGATCCAGGCGATGGCATTGCCGGGGGCCGCGGCGACCGCGCGGCGCGCCTCCTCGCGGGGGTCGCGCGCGAGGGTCATGCGCGCGGCCGCGGAATCACGCCGCCTGCTCCGACAGCCGCGCCAGCTCGTCGGCCTGGTGTTCGCGCGCGAGGCGGTCCACCAGCGCGTCCAGCGCGCCGTCCATCACGTTGGGCAGGTCGTAGAGGGTCAGGCCTTCGACGCGGTGGTCGGTGATCCGGCCCTGCGGGTAGTTGTAGGTGCGGATGCGCTGGCTGCGGTCGCCGCTGCCGACCTGCAGCTTGCGGCTGGCGGCGGTGGCGGCGGCGCGGCGCTCGGCCTCGGCCTCGGCGAGCGTGGCGCGCAGGCGCTTCATGGCCTTGTCGCGGTTGGCGTGCTGGCTGCGCTCGGTCTGCGACTCCACGACCACACCCGAAGGCAAGTGGGTGATGCGGATCGCCGAGTCGGTCTTGTTGACGTGCTGGCCGCCGGCGCCGGAGGAGCGGAAGGTGTCCACGCGCAGGTCGGCGGGGTTGATCTCGATCGGCTCGCCTTCCTCTTCGACCGGGATGATCGCCACCGTCGCGGCCGAGGTGTGGATGCGGCCCTGCGATTCGGTCTCGGGCACGCGCTGCACGCGGTGGGTGCCGGACTCGAACTTCAGCCGCGCGTAGACGCCCGCGCCCTCGATCCGGGCCACGGCTTCGCGGAAGCCGCCGTGCTCGCCCGGGTTCGCGGACTCGATCTCCACCCGCCAGCCCTGGCGCTCGGCGTAGCGGGTGTACATGCGCAGCAGGTCGCCGGCGAAGATCGCGGCCTCGTCGCCGCCGGTGCCGGCGCGGACCTCGAGCCAGATGCCGCCGTCGTCGCGGGCGTCGCGCGGCACCAGCAGCGCCATCAGCGCATCGTCGAGCTCGGCCAGGCGCGCGCTGGCGGCCTCGACCTCGTCCTTGGCCAGTTCGCGCAGCTCCGGATCGGCGCGCATGGCTTCGGCGGCCTCGAGGTCGGCGCGGGCGCGGGCCTCGTCGGCGAGCGTGGCGGCCAGCGGCTCGAGGCCGGCGAACTCGCGCGACAGGGTGCGGAAGCGGGCCTGGTCGGCGGCGACCGAGGGCTCGGCGAGCAGGCGCTCGAGCTCGTCGCGGCGTTCGGCCAGGGCTTCGAGCTTACGGCGCAGCGTCGGCAGCATCGCGTCGGTCGTCGGGGGCGTCGTCGTCGGGCGGCAGCATGCGCGCGATCGCGTCGAGCATGGCGGTGTCGCCGCTGGCCGCGGCGTCGCGCAGGGCCGCGGTGGGCGGGTGCAGCAGGCGGTTGGTGAGCGTGTGTGCCAGGAACTCCAGCGTGGCCTCCGGCGACTGGCCCGCCGCCAGCTGCTGCCGGGCGCGGTCCAGCACTTCGGCCTTCACCGCTTCGCCGTGGGCGCGCAGGCGCCGGATCGGGCCGCTGCGGGCGCCGGTGGCCTGCACCCGGGCGTACTGCGCCAGCTGCAGGTCGATGATCGATTCCGCGGCGTCGGCGGCCTCGCGCCGGTTGCGGCGGTTGTCCTCGACCGCGCGCTCGAGGTCGTCGACGGTGTACAGGTAGGCGTCGCGCAGGCCGCCGACCTCGGGCTCGATGTCGCGCGGCACGGCCAGGTCCAGCAGCAGCATCGGCCGGTGGCGGCGCGCGTCCAGGGCCGCTTCGACGTCGGCACGCCGGATCACCGGCTCGCGGCTGGCGGTGGCCGACAGCACGATGTCGGCCAGGTGCAGGTGGTGCTGCAGCTCCTCCAACGGCAGCGCGGTGCCGCCGTGGCGGTGGGCCAACTCCTCGGCGTGGCGGTACGTCCGGTTGGCAACCATCAGGCGCTTCACCTTCGCGGCGGCGAGATGGCGTGCGGCCAGCTCGATGGTCTCGCCGGCGCCCACCAGCAGCGCGACCGAGTCCTCGGGCCGCGCGAAGCTGTCCTGCGCCAGGCGCACTGCCATCGAGGCCATCGACACCGGGCTGTTGCCGATGCGGGTCTCGGTGCGCGCGCGCTTGGCGGTGACGAAGGCGTGCTGGAACAGGCGGTCGAGGTGCCCGCCCAGGGTGCCGGCGCCGCGCGCGGCCGCCCAGGCCTGCTTCACCTGGCCGAGGATCTGCGGCTCGCCCAGCACCATCGAATCCAGGCCGGTGGCGACGCGGAACAGGTGGCGGGCGGCGTCGTCGCCGGCGTGCCGGTACAGATAGGCCTGCAGCGAGCCGGCGTCGCCCAGCGGGTCTTCGGGATGGGTCGCCAGCCAGTTCACCAGCGCGCGCCCCCCGTCGTCGGCGACGGCGTAGAGCTCGGTGCGATTGCAGGTCGAGAGCAGCGCGACCTCGCGCACCCCCGGCAGGCCGCGCAGGTCGGCCAACGCGCGCTCCAGCCGGTCGTTGGCAAAGGCCACCCGTTCGCGCAGTTCGACGGGCGCGGTCTGGTGGTTGAGGCCGATGGCGACGAGGCTCATGTGTTCAGGTGCTTGCGATAAAGTGCTGGCATGACACGGCCTTATTTTACGGTGCCCGCGCCCCGCGCGTCCCGGACCCGCTCCGGCGGCCGTTCCGGCCCGGCGTTCGCCTGCGCGCACGTGCTGGGCGCTGCGCTGTGCCTGGCGCTGCTGTCGGCGCCGGCCACGGCGCGCAAGCCACCTGCCGGGCAGCCCCTGCGCGAGGTGCTGGCCGCCGAGTTCGCGGTGTCCGCCGGGCGCCCGGACGAGGCCGTCCACTGGTATCTCGAAGCCGCGCGCGCCGCGCCCGGGGACGCCGCGCTGGCCTCGCGGGCCACCCAGTACGCGCTCATGGGCCGCGACGACGCCGCGCTGGAGGAGGCGCTGGCGCTGTGGAGCGCCCGCGCCCCGGATTCGATCGGCATGCAGGGCGCGAGGGCGACCCTGGCGCTGCGCACCGGCCGCGCCCGCGCGGCCCGGCGCGAGCTGGAAACGATGCTGCGCGAAGGCGGGGCGCGCGGCTGGCTGGCGGCCTACGCGGTCCTGGGCACCGGCAGCCGCGATCCGGAGCTGTCGGCGCGGGTGCTCGGCGAGCTGTTCGAGCGCGACGTGCTGCCCACCCAGCCGATGGCCCTGGCCGCGGCCGGGCAGCTGGCGCTGGGGCTGGGCGACGACGCGCTGTTCGGGCGGATCGACGAGGTCGCGCGCGAACTGCATCCCGCCGATCCGGCCATGGGCCTGCTGCGCGTGAGCCATCTGCATCGCGCCGGCCGCAGCGCCGAGGCGCGCCAGGTGCTTGATGCCCTGGCCGCCGGCGACCCCGCGAATCCGCGCATTCGCGAGCGCATCGCCCTGGGCTACGCCGAGCTGGGCGACCCTGCGGCGGGAGCCGCGCTGCTGGAGGCCGGGGGCGCGTCCGACGACGACCTAGGCCAGGTCGCCCTGCGGGCCTCGCTGCTGGCCGACGCCGACGACCGCCAGGCCCTGGCAGGGCTGTACGAAGGCCTGGCCGCCGGCGCCGAAGTCCCGAACCCGGCGCGCCGGCTGCTGCTGGGCCAGGTGGCCGAATTCCTCGAGCTCCCCGGCGAGGCACTCGAGTGGTACCGCAGCGTGCCGGGCGGCGAGCAGCGCGACACCGCGCGGCTGCGCGAGACCAAGGTGCTGCACGACCTCGATCGCCAGGACGAGGCCTGGGCCGCCCTGCGCGCGCTGCAGCAGGACGCCGCGGCCAACGACCGCCTGCGCCGCGACGCCTATCTGATGGAGTCCGAACTGCGCCGGGCCGACGGCGACGACGCCGCGGAACTCGACGCGCTGGACCGCGGCCTGGCCGCGTTTCCCGACGAATCGGCCCTGCTGTACTCGCGCGCGCTGATGTGGGAGCGCCGCGACGACATCCCGCGCGCCGAGGCCGACCTGCGCCGCATCCTGGTCGCCGAGCCCGACAGCACGGCGGCGCTCAACGCGCTCGGCTACACCCTGGCCGACCGCACCGACCGCTACGGGGAGGCGCTGGAGCTGATCGAGCGCGCGCGCATCGCCGAACCCGCCAACGCCGCGATCATCGACAGCTACGGCTGGGTGCTGCATCGCCTCGGCCGCGACGAGGAGGCGCTGGTCGAACTCCGCCGGGCCTTCGTGCTGGAGAAGGACGCCGAGATCGCCTCCCACGTCGGCACCGTGCTCTGGAGCCTGGGGCGGCGCGAGGAGGCCATGGAGTGGTTCGAGCAGGCGCGCTCGATCGATCCGGAGAATCGCTCCCTGCGCCGCGCCCTCGAGGACATCGGCGCATGAGGGCGGCGCGGATCCTGATGGCGCTGGCCTGCGTGGCCATGCTCGCGGCCTGCGCCACCCGGCTGCCGGCGCCTGCGCCCGTGCCTGCGCTCGATCCCGCGGCACAGGCCCGTGCCGAGGCGCTGCAGGCGGCCCGTGCCGGGGCCCTGCAGGCGGTCCCGGCCTGGTGGCTGGAGGGGCGCGCGTCGATCACCCGCGCCGGCAAGGGCGGCAGCGGCCGCATCGAATGGCGCCAGGACGGGCCGGCCTTCGAGGTCGCGCTGGCCGCGCCGGTGACCCGGCAGAGCTGGCGGCTGGCGGTGGACGGTGGCGGGGCGCGCCTCGAGGGCCTGGAAGGCGGCACCCGCCACGGTCCCGACGGCCAGGCGCTGCTGTTCGAGGCCACCGGTCTCGAGGTGCCGGTGGAGGCGCTGAGCGCGTGGCTGCGCGGACTGCCGGCCGACGAGGCCGTGCACGGCCCGGCACGCCTGGAGTTCGGTGCCGACCTGCTGCCGGCGCGGCTGGAGCAGGCGGGCTGGGGGATCGATTTCCGCGCGTGGCGACCGTCGATCGACGGCGCGCCCGCGCTGCCGCTGCGCATCGACGCCCGCCGTGGCGATGCCGGCGTCCGCCTCGTGGTCGACGCTTGGAGCGGGGCGGAGCCGTGAGCGAGGCTGGCTGGTCGGCTTGGCCCGCGCCGGCCAAGCTCAACCTGTTCCTGCGCATCACCGGCCGCCGCGCCGACGGCTACCACGAGCTGCAGACGGTGTTCCGGATGCTGGACTGGGGCGACACGGTGCGGCTGCGCCTGCGGCCGGACGGTCGCATCGTCCGCCACGGGCCGGATCTCGCGGCGGTGCCGGAGGCGGCCGACCTCAGCCTTCGTGCCGCGGACATGCTGCGATCGGAGCTCAATGTCGGTCATGGCGTCGATATCCGCGTCGAAAAGCGCACGCCGGCCGGTGGCGGCTTCGGCGGCGGTTCGTCCGACGCGGCCACGGTGCTCCGGGCGCTGGACGCGATCTGGGGGCTGGAGGCCGGCGTGGACCGGCTGGCCGCGATCGGGGCCAGCTTGGGCGCCGACGTGCCCGTCTTCGTCCACGGCCACAACGCCTGGGCCGAAGGCGTGGGCGAACGGCTGTTCCCGGTGGATCTCGCGCCGGCGTGGTACCTGGTCGCCGATCCGGGCGTCCACGTGGCCACCGCGACCCTGTTCCAAGCCCCTGAATTGACGAGGGATGCCGCGCCCGCGACAATATCCGACTTCGCTTCGGGTGCTCCGCTCGGCAACGTGTTCGAGCCGGTGCTGCGTGGCCTGGAACCTGCCGTCGAGGCGGCCTTCCAGGCGCTTGCGCACGTCGGCACGCCACGCCTTACCGGGACGGGCAGTGGTTGCTTCGTCGAGTTCGCCGCGCGCGGGCCCGCCGAGGACGCGCTCGCCCGGCTGCCGCAAGGGCTCGATGCCCGCGTGGTCGCCGGTGCGCCGCGCTCGCCGCTGCTGGATGCACTTGCGGCCTGGTCACCGCAGGGGCGTCGCCAAGAGGTCCAAGGCACCGGGTTTTGATCCCGGCATCCGCAGGTTCGAATCCTGCCGCCCCTGCCAGTTACATCCCTGTCCTGCAGCGTCCAGCGGAGTAGTCCCGTGAAAAAGGAAGATGGCAACCTGCTGATCTTCTCCGGCAATGCCAACCGTCCGCTTGCGCTCGAGGTCTGCCGCGAGCTCGGCGTGCGTCCCGGCAAGGCGCTGGTGTCGACGTTCTCCGACGGCGAGGTCCAGGTCGAGATCGAGGAAAACGTGCGCCGCCAGGACGTGTTCGTGGTGCAGTCCACCTGCGCCCCGACCGCCGAGCACCTGATGGAGCTGCTGGCCCTGATCGACGCGCTCAAGCGCGCCTCGGCCAGCAGCGTCACCGCGGTGGTGCCGTACTTCGGCTACGCCCGCCAGGACCGCCGCATGCGCTCATCGCGCGTGCCGATCACCGCCAAGCTCGCCGCGCGCATGTTCACCGCCGCCGGCGCCGACGGCCTGCTGACCGTCGACCTGCACGCCGACCAGATCCAGGGCTTCTTCGACATCCCGCTGGACAACGTCTATGCCTCGCCGCTGCTGCTGGCCGACATCTGGCGCGCACACGGCACCGACAACATGGTCGTGGTCAGCCCCGACGTGGGCGGCGTGGTCCGCGCCCGCGCGATCGCCAAGCGGCTGGACGACGCCGACCTCGCGATCATCGACAAGCGCCGCCCCAAGGCCAATGTCGCCACGGTGATGAACATCATCGGCGACGTGGCCGGCAAGACCTGCGTGCTGGTCGACGACATCGTCGACACCGCCGGCACCCTGTGCGCGGCCGCCGCGGCGCTGAAGGCGCAGGGCGCCACCAAGGTCGTCGCCTACTGCACCCACCCGGTGCTGTCGGGCGCGGCGATCGACAACGTCACCCGCTCCCAGCTCGACGAGCTGGTGGTGACTGATACCATTCCGCTTTCCGACGCGGCCCGCGCCTGCGGCCGCATCCGCCAGCTCAGCGTCGCCGAGCTGCTGGCCGAGACCATCCGCCGCATCGCCGGCGGTGAGTCGGTGAGTTCGCTGTACGTGGACTGACGGCCCCCGGGCCGCGATCCGCTGTTTCCGCTTTTCCGGCTCCCCTGGTCGCGGGGGAGCCATCTTTCCGCCGCGAGGCGGGCCAACCCAGCAAGTGAGCAACCCACAATGAGCAATCACAAGATCACGGCCGCCGGCCGCAAGGACGAGGGGAAGGGTGCGAGCCGCCGCCTGCGTCATGCGGGCAAGGTCCCGGCCATCATCTACGGCGGCGACGTCGCCCCGCAGAGCATCCAGCTCGACCAGGAGAAGACCTGGGTCGCCAGCCAGCACGAGTGGTTCTACTCGTCGATCATCGACCTCGAGGTCGACGGCAAGGTCGAGACCGTGCTCCTGCGCGACATGCAGCGCCATCCGTACAAGCAGGTCATCATGCACCTGGACTTCCAGCGCGTCAGCGCCAAGGAAGCCATCCGCGTCCACGTGCCGCTGCACCTGGTGAACGCCGACGTCTCGCCCGCCGGCAAGACCGCGGGCGTGGTCCTGACCCAGGAGCTGAACGACGTCGAGATCGTCTGCCTGCCCGGTGACCTGCCCGAGTCGATCGAGGTCGACCTGTCGGCGATGGAGGTCGGTGCCACCGTGCACCTGTCCGAGGTCGTGCTGCCCAAGGGCGTCGAGCTGGCCACCAAGCTGGACGAGGGGCACAACCCCGCCGTCGCCGTGGCCCGCCACGCGCGCGTCGAGGCCGAGCCCGAGGCCGGCGAGGAGGCTGGCGACGTGCCGGCCGCGAAGCAGGACGACGCCGAGGAGAAGTAAGGCGCGCTGCGCCGGCGCTTCCCTGGTGGAGCGCCGGCCTGCGCCGGTGCGATGGACGGCATCCGCCTCATCGTCGGGCTGGGCAATCCCGGCCCGGAACACGCGCGGACCCGGCACAACGCCGGGTTCCGCTTTGTCGACGCCCTGGCCGAACGCGAAGGCGAGCGCTTCAAGGTCGACGGCAAGCTGTTCGGCGAGACCGCGAGGGTGCGGGTCGCCGGCCACGAGGCCTGGCTGCTGAAGCCGGCCACCTTCATGAACCTCAGCGGCAAGTCGGTGGCCGCCGCGCTGCGCTTCTGGAAGATCGAGCCGGAGCAGGCGCTGCTGGTCCACGACGAGCTGGATCTTCCTCCGGGCGTCGCCCGGCTCAAGTTCGACGGCGGCCACGGCGGCCAGAACGGGCTGCGCGACACCATGCGCCTGCTCGGCCACGGCCGCTTCCACCGCCTGCGCATCGGCATCGGCCACCCCGGGCACAAGGACCGGGTCACCGGCTGGGTGCTGGGGCGGGCGTCGCCGGACGACGACATTCTCATCGGCCGCGCCATCGACGACGCGCTCGACGTGCTGCCGCTGGCCATGGAGGGCAACTTCATGGACGCGATGACGCGGCTGCACACCAACAGGACCTGACACACCATGGGCATCACCTGCGGCATCGTCGGCCTGCCGAACGTCGGCAAGTCGACTCTTTTCAACGCGCTGACCAAGGCCGGCATCGCCGCTGCCAACTTTCCCTTCTGCACGATCGAGCCCAACGTCGGCGTGGTGCCGGTGCCCGATCCGCGCCTGAACGCGCTGGCGGAGATCATCAAGCCGCAGAAGGTGATCCCGACCGCGGTCGAGTTCGTCGACATCGCCGGCCTGGTGGCGGGTGCGGCCAGCGGCGAGGGCCTGGGGAACAAGTTCCTCGCCCATATCCGCGAGGTCGATGCGATCACCCACGTGGTGCGCTGCTTCGAGCACCCCGACGTCATCCACGTCGCCAACCGCGTCGATCCGCTCGCCGACATCGACACCATCGACACCGAGCTCGCCCTGGCCGACCTGGAGTCGGTGGACAGGGCGCTCCAGCGCGCCGAGCGCTCGGCCAAGACCGGCGACAAGGACGCGAAGGCGCGGGTCGAGGTGCTGGCGCGGGTGCGCGCCGGGCTGGATGCGGGGACGCCAGCGCGCGCGCTGGGCCTGTCTGAGGACGATCGTGCGGCGGTCCGCGACCTGTTCCTGCTGACGCTCAAGCCGGTGATGTACGTCGCCAACGTGCTCGAGGACGGTTTCGAGGGCAATCCGCACCTGGACGCCGTGCGCGCACGGGCGGCGGGCGAGGGCGCCGAGGTGGTGCCGGTCTCGGCCGCGATCGAGGAGGAGCTGAGCCAGCTCGACGACGCCGACCGCGACGAGTTCCTGAAGGACCTGGGCCTGGAGGAGCCGGGCCTGAACCGGGTCATCCGCGCCGCCTACCGCCTGCTCGGCCTGCAGACCTACTTCACCGCCGGCGTGAAGGAGGTCCGCGCCTGGACGGTGAAGGCCGGGTCCACCGCGCCGCAGGCGGCCGGGGTGATCCATACCGACTTCGAGAAGGGCTTCATCCGCGCCGAGACCATCGGCTACGACGACTTCATCCGCTACCAGGGCGAGGCCGGCGCCCGCGAGGCCGGACGGCTGCGCCTGGAGGGCAAGGAGTACCGTGTGCAGGAGGGCGACGTCCTGCATTTCCGGTTCAACGTCTGAGGCCAGCAGGCCCTCCCGTCGGCGCCGGGAATGCGTTGGCGGGAAAATGCTTCACAGGCGTTGACAGACGGATTTTTGCCCGCCAAAATTACGGGCTGTTTCAGCGGTTTGTTTGCGCTGGAGGGATACCCAAGCGGCCAACGGGGGCAGACTGTAAATCTGCTGGCTTACGCCTTCGGTGGTTCGAATCCACCTCCCTCCACCAGTACTTCCCCTGCGCGGGAGTAGTTCAATGGTAGAACCTCAGCCTTCCAAGCTGATGGTGCGGGTTCGATTCCCGTCTCCCGCTCCATTGCGGGTATCATTGGAGACTTCCCCGCCAGGGCACAACTCACGCTCACGTAGCTCAGTCGGTAGAGCACCTCCTTGGTAAGGAGGAGGTCGATGGTTCGATTCCATTCGTGAGCACCATCTTCGGGCCGCAGCGGCAAGCGCGGCCCTTCATTCCAACAGTTCAGCGAGATACGCAATCATGGCCAAGGGCAAGTTCGAGCGCACCAAGCCCCACGTGAACGTGGGCACCATCGGTCACGTGGACCACGGCAAGACGACGCTGACGGCGGCGCTGACGAAGGTGGGCGCGGAGCGTTTCGGCGGCGAGTTCAGCGCGTACGACGCGATCGACCGTGCGCCGGAAGAGAAGGCGCGTGGGATCACGATCTCGACCTCGCACGTGGAATACGAGAGCCCGACGCGCCACTACGCGCACGTCGACTGCCCGGGCCACGCGGACTACGTCAAGAACATGATCACCGGTGCGGCGCAGATGGACGGCGCGATCCTGGTGTGCTCGGCGGCCGACGGCCCGATGCCGCAGACGCGCGAGCACATCCTGCTGGCGCGCCAGGTCGGCGTGCCGTACATCGTGGTCTTCCTGAACAAGGCGGACATGGTGGACGACGCCGAGCTGCTGGAGCTCGTCGAGATGGAAGTGCGCGAGCTGCTGTCGAAGTACGACTTCCCGGGCGACGACACCCCGATCATCCACGGTTCGGCGCTGAAGGCGCTGGAAGGCGACCAGTCGGAGATCGGCGTGCCGGCGATCATCAAGCTGGTGGACGCGCTGGACAGCTGGATCCCGGAGCCGGAGCGTGACGTCGACAAGACCTTCCTGATGCCGGTCGAGGACGTGTTCTCGATCTCGGGCCGCGGCACCGTGGTGACCGGCCGCATCGAGCGCGGCGTGATCAAGGTGGGCGAGGAAATCGAGATCGTCGGTATCCGCCCGACCCAGAAGACGACGGTGACCGGCGTCGAGATGTTCCGCAAGCTGCTCGACCAGGGCCAGGCGGGCGACAACGCGGGCCTGCTGCTGCGCGGCACCAAGCGTGACGACGTGGAGCGTGGCCAGGTGCTGTGCAAGCCGGGTTCGATCAAGCCGCACACGGAGTTCGAGGCCGAGGTGTACGTGCTGTCGAAGGACGAGGGCGGCCGCCACACGCCGTTCTTCAAGGGCTACCGTCCGCAGTTCTACTTCCGCACGACCGACATCACCGGCGCCGTGGAGCTGCCGGAGGGCGTCGAGATGGTGATGCCGGGCGACAACGTGAAGATGGTGGTGACGCTGATCAACCCGATCGCGATGGACGAGGGCCTGCGCTTCGCGATCCGCGAGGGTGGCCGTACGGTCGGCGCGGGCGTCGTCGCCAAGATCAACAAGTAGTCGTATCCCGGCGGCCAGGGCCGCCGTGATACGGGTCGCCGTTCATCCGGATCCGCCCTTGGGGCGGTCCGGATAACGCCGACGGGGCCATCGGCTCACGCCGACGGCTTGCATGAAGTGCCGGGGCGAGTCGGGAGCGGCTCGCCGTTGGCGTCTGAGAGGCACCAGAAACTTACATACGCCAGTAGCTCAATTGGCAGAGCAGCGGTCTCCAAAACCGCAGGTTGGGGGTTCGAGTCCCTCCTGGCGTGCCAAGCCGCAACGAGGGCGATAACCACTTGAACAGCAGGGTTGAACATTCGAGGAGCCACGCCTCGGCCGGCGACATCGCCAGGTACGTGGTCGCGGCGCTGCTGCTGGTGGGTGGGCTGGTCGCCTTCTACTGGTTCGAAGGCCAGTGGCCGATGCCGCTGCGCGTTCTGGCCGTGATCGGTGGCGCCGCCGCCGCCCTGGTGGTCTTCCTCACCAGCGCGAAGGGCTTCCAGACCCGGGAGTTCCTGTCGGAATCCCGCTTCGAGCTGCGCAAGGTCGTCTGGCCGACGCGCCAGGAAGCCATGCGCATGAGCTGGGTGGTGATGATCGTGGTCATGGTCATCAGCCTGATGCTGGCCGGGTTCGACCTGGTGATCCAGTGGGCCATCCGCCTGCTGCTCGGCAACTGATGGAGATGTCCGGTTTGGAAAGCGAGATCGTCAAGCGCTGGTACGTGGTCCATGCCTATTCCGGCTTCGAGAAGTCGGTGGCGCAGGCGCTGCGCGACCGCATCGTGCGCATGGGCATGGAGGCGAAGTTCGGCGACGTGATGGTGCCGACCGAGGAAGTGGTCGAGATGCGTTCGGGCCAGAAGCGCCGCTCCGAGCGCAAGTTCTTCCCCGGCTACGTGCTGGTCCAGATCGCCACCCAGGACGAGGGCGGGATTCCCCGCATCGACAGCGAGAGCTGGCACCTGGTCAAGGAAACCCCCAAGGTCATGGGCTTCATCGGCGGCACCGCCGCCCAGCCGCTGCCGATCCGCGACGACGAGGCCGATGCCATCCTCGCCCGGGTCCAGGAAGGCGTCGAGAAGCCCCGCCCGAAGGTCCTGTTCGAGGCCGGCCAGATGGTCCGCGTCATCGATGGCCCCTTCAACGACTTCAACGGCGTGGTCGAGGAAGTCAACTACGAGAAGAGCCGCCTGCGCGTGGCCGTGCTCATTTTCGGCCGCTCGACCCCGGTCGAACTGGAGTTCGGGCAGGTCGAGAAGGCCTGATCCCGGCCCCTTGGCCGGACCCCCCGGAAGCTGCTATAGTGCGCGGCTTCCTGCCCGGATACCGGGCAAAACGCAATGGCCGCCGCCCTGGCGGCCTTTGCGCGTCACAGCGCGATACCGGGACGCGTCCATTCCCGGCCCGATGGGGAGCCTGACAGGCGTTCGCACCCGGAGAGGACAATGGCAAAGAAAGTAGTCGGTTACATCAAGCTGCAGGTCAAGGCCGGCCAGGCGAACCCGTCGCCGCCGGTGGGTCCTGCCCTCGGCCAGCGCGGTCTGAACATCATGGAGTTCTGCAAGGCGTTCAACGCCGCCACGCAGAAGCTCGAGCCGGGCCTGCCGACGCCGGTGATCATCACCGCGTACTCGGACCGTACCTTCACCTTCATCACCAAGTCGACCCCGGCCGCGGTGCTGCTGAAGAAGGCCGCCGGCGTGCAGTCCGGTTCCAAGCGTCCGAACACCGAGAAGGTGGGCAAGGTCACCCGCGCCCAGGTCGAAGAGATCGCCAAGGCCAAGAACGCCGACCTGACGGCGGCCGACCTTGAAGCAGCGGTGCGCACCATCGAGGGCTCCGCCCGTTCGATGGGCCTGACGGTGGAGGGCTGAGACCATGGCACAGACCAAGCGACAGAAGAACATCAAGGCCGCGACCGTTCCGGGCAAGGCCTATGCCATTGACGAAGCGCTGAAGATCGTCAAGGACAACAGCAAGGCCAAGTTCGTCGAAGCCGTCGACGTGGCCGTGCGCCTGGGCGTCGACGCCCGGAAGTCGGACCAGCAGGTCCGCGGCTCGACCGTGCTGCCGCAGGGCACCGGCAAGTCGGTGCGCGTGGCGGTGTTCGCCCCGGCCGGCGCCAAGACCGAGGAGGCCCTGGCCGCCGGTGCCGACGCCGTCGGCATGGACGACCTGGCCGAGAAGATGCAGGCCGGCGACCTGAACTACGACGTGGTCATCGCCACGCCGGACGCCATGCGCGTGGTCGGCAAGCTCGGCACCCTGCTGGGTCCGCGCGGCCTGATGCCGAACCCGAAGGTCGGCACGGTCTCCCCGAACCCGGGCGAGGCGGTCAAGAACGCCAAGGGCGGCCAGGTCCGCTACCGCACCGACAAGGCCGGCATCATCCACTGCACCATCGGCAAGGCGGACTTCGAGTCCGACCGCCTGAAGGAGAACCTGCAGGCGCTGCTGGCCGACCTGGTCAAGGCCAAGCCGGCCACCGCCAAGGGCCAGTACCTGCAGAAGATCTCGATCAGCTCGACCATGGGCCCCGGCGTCGCCGTGGACCAGTCGTCGCTGTCGTTCAAGTAATAGCGGAAGTTTGAGGGCATCGCCAAAGGCCGGAAGGCCGGAGGCGGGGCCGTCAAAGACCGCAGGCGCGCACCGCGCGGCAGCGACGACGGGCATGGATGCTCGAACTGGCATGGAATCGCCGTTGCTGCCACCACGGTGCGCTTAATCCTCGACCCGCGCGAGCGGCGACGGGCCTGCGCAGATGGTTGCCGACCCTCCCAAAGATCATCGCTTCATCGATCCAGACGGAAAACGGCCACCAACGGGATGCCGCTTGCGGCGTCCCCGGCACCAAGGGACTGGTGTCGAACAAGGACCGGCCCGGCGTGGATGCGCCAGGCCGGATTGCGAAGTACGGAGGAGTGCAATGGCTCTTAATCTGAACCAGAAGAAGGAAGTCGTTGCCGAACTGGCCGAGGTCGCCGCATCGGCGCACTCGCTGGTTGCCGCGGAGTACGTGGGCCTGACCGTCGAGCAGCTGACCAGCATGCGCAAGAAGGCGCGCGCCGAAGGCGTGTACCTGAAAGTCGCGAAGAACACGCTGGTCTCGCGTGCAGTGGAGAACACCGATTACGCCATCGTCCAGGACGAGCTGACCGGTCCCCTGCTGTACGCCTTCTCGAAGGAAGACCCCGGCGCCGCCGGACGCCTGATCAAGGAGTTCGCCAAGGCGAACGACAAGCTGAAGCCGCGCCTCGTGGCGATCGGCGGGCAGAAGTACCCGGGCACCCACGTGGATGTCCTGGCTTCGCTCCCGACGCGCGACGAAGCGCTGTCGATGCTGCTCAGCGTCATGGTCCAGCCCGCCACCATGCTGGTGCGCGTGCTGGCCGAGCCGGCCACGCAGGTCGCCCGCGCCACGAGCGCGGTCGGCCAGCAGAAGGCGGCTTGAGGCAACAGTTCGGTCGACAACCGACCACAGACGTTTTCCAACATTAGATAACCAGAGGTATCGAGATGTCCCTTTCCAACGAGCAGATCATCGAAGCGATCAGCAGCAAGACCCTCGTCGAGGTGATGGAGCTGGTCAAGGCGATGGAAGAGAAGTTCGGTGTGTCCGCCGCCGCCCCGGTTGCCGTGGCCGCTGGCCCCGCCGCCGCCGCCGCCGGCCCGGCCGAAGAGCAGACCGAGTTCAACGTGACCCTGAAGTCCGCCGGCGAGAAGAAGGTCGAGGTCATCAAGGTGGTCCGCGCGATCACCGGCCTGGGCCTGAAGGAAGCCAAGGACCTGACCGAGGCCGGTGGCCTGGTCAAGGAAGGCGCTTCGAAGGAAGACGCCGAGAAGATCAAGAAGGACCTGGAAGCGGCCGGCGCCACGGTCGAAGTCAAGTAAGCGTTGTCGCGTCGCCAGCGTGATCGGCGACCACCGGGGCTGGGGGCGAAAGCCCCCGGCCTTCGGCCGTTGTAGAGATTGAAAGAAGTACCGACACCGAGTCGGCAGTTGGAAATGGCGGGAGAAGGCGTGCTGGTGCCGGCAATACCAGCGGTTTCCAACTGGCGGTTCACAGATTCCCCCTGGGTCGCGCCGCGCGCGGCCCGCAGATGCCAAAGGCGGTAGCTCCCCATGACGACGTCATATTCGTTCACCGAAAAGAAGCGCATCCGCAAGGACTTCGGCAAGCGCCGTTCGATCCTCGAGGTCCCGTTCCTGCTCGCCATCCAGGTCGACTCCTACCGCGAGTTCCTGCAGGCCGACAAGGATCCGGCGCGCCGCGACGACCGCGGCCTGCACGCCGCCCTCAAGTCCGTGTTCCCCATCACCAGCTACAACGGCTACGCAGCGCTGGAGTACGTCGGCTACAAGCTCGGCGACCCGGTGTTCGACGAGCGCGAGTGCCGCAACCGCGGCCTCAGCTACGGCGCCCCGCTGCGCGTGACCGTGCGCCTGGTGATCTACGACCGCGAGTCGTCGTCGAAGGCCATCAAGTACGTGAAGGAGCAGGAGGTCTACATGGGCGAGATCCCGCTCATGACCGACAACGGCACCTTCATCGTCAACGGCACCGAGCGCGTCATCGTCTCGCAGCTGCACCGCTCGCCGGGCGTGTTCTTCGACCACGACCGTGGCAAGACCCACAGCTCGGGCAAGCTGCTGTACAGCGCCCGCATCATTCCGTATCGCGGCTCGTGGCTGGACTTCGAGTTCGACCCGAAGGACGCGCTGTTCACCCGCATCGACCGTCGCCGCAAGCTGCCGGTCAGCGTGCTGCTGCGCGCGCTGGGCTACTCCAACGAGGAGATGCTCAACGAGTTCTTCGAGATCAACCACTTCCACATCGATCCGGAAGAGGGCGTGCAGCTCGAGCTGGTGCCCGAGCGCCTGCGTGGCGAGACGCTGGACTTCGACCTGGCCGATGGCGATCGCGTCATCGTCGAGGCCGGCCGCCGCATCACCGCGCGCCACGTCAAGCAGCTGACCGATTCGGGCATCGAAGCACTCGCCGTGCCGGACGCCTACCTCGTGGGCCGCGTGCTCTCGCATGACGTCGTCGACGCCGCCACCGGCGAGCTGATCGCCTCGGCCAACGACGAGATCACCGACGAGATGCTCGAGGCCCTGCGCAAGGCGGGGATCGAGGCCGTGGGCACGATCTGGACCAACGACCTGGATCGCGGTCCCTACCTGTCCAACACCCTGCGCATCGACCCGACCCGTACCCAGCTGGAAGCCCTGGTCGAGATCTACCGCATGATGCGTCCCGGCGAGCCGCCGACCAAGGACGCCGCGCAGAACCTGTTCCACAACCTGTTCTTCACCTTCGAGCGCTACGACCTCTCGGGCGTGGGCCGGATGAAGTTCAACCGCCGCATCGGCCGCAAGGAAACCACCGGCGCCGCGGTGCTGTACGACGCCAAGTACTTCGCCGAGCGCAAGGATGATGACTCCGCGCGCCTGCGCGAGGCCTATGGCGACAGCTCCGACATCCTCGACGTGCTGAAGGTGCTGACCGAGATCCGCAACGGCCGCGGCGTGGTCGACGATATCGACCACCTCGGCAACCGTCGCGTGCGTTCGGTCGGCGAGATGGCCGAGAACGTGTTCCGCGTGGGCCTGGTCCGCGTCGAGCGCGCCGTGCGCGAGCGCCTGACCATGGCCGAGGCCGATGGCCTGACCCCGCAGGAGCTGATCAACGCCAAGCCGGTCGCGGCGGCGGTGAAGGAGTTCTTCGGCTCGTCGCAGCTGTCGCAGTTCATGGACCAGAACAACCCGCTGTCCGAGGTGACGCACAAGCGTCGCGTCTCGGCACTGGGCCCGGGTGGCCTGACCCGCGAGCGCGCCGGCTTCGAAGTGCGCGACGTGCACCCGACCCACTACGGCCGCGTCTGCACCATCGAGACGCCCGAAGGCCCGAACATCGGCCTGATCAACTCGCTGGCCGTGTTCGCGCGCACCAACAACTACGGCTTCCTCGAGACGCCGTACCGCAAGGTCGTGGACGGCAAGGTCACCGACGACGTCGAGTACCTGTCGGCGATCGAGGAGAACGAGTACGTCATCGCGCAGGTGAGCGCGCCGCAGGACGACAAGGGCAACCTCGACGCACCGTTCGTCGCCTGCCGCTTCCAGGGCGAGAACCTGCTGAAGCCGCCGAGCGAGATCGACTACATGGACGTGTCGCCGATGCAGACCGTGTCGGTCGCGGCGGCGCTGGTGCCGTTCCTCGAGCACGACGACGCCAACCGCGCGCTGATGGGCGCCAACATGCAGCGCCAGGCCGTGCCCACCCTGCGCAGCGAGAAGCCGCTGGTCGGCACCGGCATCGAGCGCGCCGTGGCGCGCGACTCGGGCGTGACCGTGAACGCGCGCCGTGGCGGCGTGGTCGAGCAGATCGACGCCGGCCGCATCGTGGTGAAGGTGTTCGACGACGAGATCTCGGGCGAGACCGATGCCGGCGTCGACATCTACAACCTGATCAAGTACACGCGTTCGAACCAGAACACCTGCATCAACCAGACCCCGCTGGTCAACGTGGGCGACGTCGTCGCGCGCGGCGACGTGCTGGCCGACGGCCCCTCGACCGACATCGGCGAGCTGGCCCTGGGCCAGAACATGCTGGTCGCGTTCATGCCCTGGAACGGCTACAACTTCGAGGACTCGATCCTGCTCTCGGAGCGCGTGGTCCAGGAAGACCGCTACACCACGATCCACATCGAGGAGCTGACCGCGGTCGCCCGCGACACCAAGCTCGGGCCGGAGGAGATCTCCGCCGACATCCCGAACGTCTCCGAGCAGGCGCTGAACCGCCTCGACGAGTCGGGCGTGGTGTACATCGGCGCCGAAGTCCGCGCCGGTGACATCCTGGTGGGCAAGGTCACGCCGAAGGGCGAGAGCCAGCTGACTCCCGAGGAGAAGCTGCTGCGCGCGATCTTCGGCGAGAAGGCCTCCGACGTGAAGGACAGCTCGCTGCGCGTGCCCCCGGGCATGGACGGCACCGTCATCGACGTGCAGGTCTTCACCCGCGACGGCATCGAGAAGGACAAGCGCGCGCGCCAGATCGAAGAAAACGAGATCAAGCGCGTCAAGAAGGACTTCGACGACCAGTTCCGCATCCTCGAAGGCGCGATCTACGCCCGCCTGCGCGAGCAGCTGCTGGGCAAGGTCGCCAACGGCGGCCCCGGCGTGAAGAAGGGCGACACCGTGTCCTCGCTGGTGCTCGACGGCCTGAAGAAGTCCGACTGGCTTTCGCTGCGCATGAAGGACGACGACGCCGCCGACGCGATCGAGCGCGCCGCCAAGCAGCTGAAGGTGCACGAGGAGGAATTCGAGCGCCGCTTCCAGGACAAGCGCGGCAAGATCACCCAGGGCGACGACCTCGCCCCGGGCGTGCTGAAGATGGTCAAGGTCTACCTGGCCGTGAAGCGCCGCATCCAGCCGGGCGACAAGATGGCCGGCCGCCACGGCAACAAGGGCGTCGTGTCGACCATCGTGCCCGTGCAGGACATGCCGTACCAGGCCAACGGCGAGACCGTCGACATCGTGCTCAACCCGCTGGGCGTGCCGAGCCGAATGAACATCGGCCAGATCCTCGAGGTGCACCTGGGCTGGGCCGCGAAGGGCCTGGGCCGGAAGATCGACGAGATGCTGCAGGCGCAGGCCAAGGTGGCCGAGCTGCGCAAGTTCCTCGACCAGATCTACAACCACGACAACAAGCTGCACGGCCAGCGCGTCGACCTGAAGGAGTTCTCCGACGAGGAGCTGCTGACGCTCGCGAAGAACCTGACCGGCGGCGTGCCGATGGCGACCCCGGTGTTCGACGGCGCGGCGGAGGCCGAGATCAAGCACATGCTCGAACTCGCCGACCTGCCGACCAGCGGCCAGGCGCAGCTGTACGACGGCCGCACCGGCGACGCCTTCGAGCGCAAGGTGACCGTGGGCTACATGCACATGCTGAAGCTCAACCACCTGGTCGACGACAAGATGCACGCGCGCTCGACCGGCCCGTACTCGCTCGTCACCCAGCAGCCGCTGGGCGGCAAGGCGCAGTTCGGCGGCCAGCGCTTCGGCGAGATGGAAGTCTGGGCGCTGGAAGCCTACGGCGCGGCCTACACCCTGCAGGAAATGCTGACGGTGAAGTCCGACGACGTGCAGGGCCGCAACCAGATGTACAAGAACATCGTCGACGGCGAACACGAGATGGTCGCGGGCATGCCCGAGTCCTTCAACGTGCTGGTCAAGGAAATCCGTTCGCTCGCGATCAACATGGAGCTGGAAGAGAACTGAGGACGCAGCCCGGGGCAGGGCGCGCACCACGCGCCCGCCACCGGTAAGCACCGCAGCCACGTCCTCGATTCCCGTTCCCGGAGAAACTCATGAAAGACCTTCTGAACCTGTTCAACCAGCAGCGCCCGACGCTGGACTTCGACGCGATCAAGATCGCGCTCGCCTCGCCCGACCTGATCCGCTCGTGGTCGTTCGGCGAAGTGAAGAAGCCCGAGACCATCAACTACCGCACCTTCAAGCCCGAGCGCGACGGCCTGTTCTGCGCCGCCATCTTCGGGCCGGTGAAGGACTACGAGTGCCTGTGCGGCAAGTACAAGCGCATGAAGCACCGCGGCGTGGTCTGCGAGAAGTGCGGCACCGAGGTGACCCTGGCCAAGGTGCGCCGCGAGCGCATGGGCCACATCGACCTCGCCAGCCCGACCGCGCACATCTGGTTCCTCAAGTCGCTGCCCTCGCGCATCGGCCTGATGCTGGACATGACCCTGCGTGACATCGAGCGCATCCTGTACTTCGAGGCGTTCGTCGTCACCGAGCCGGGCCTGACCCCGATGGAGCGTGGCCAGCTTCTCAACGAAGAGCAGTACATGCAGATGCGCCAGGAGCACGGCGACGACTTCGATGCCGCGATGGGCGCCGAGGCGGTGTTCGACCTGCTGCGCACGATCGACCTGCAGGCGGAAATGGTGCGCCTGAAGGAAGAGATCGCCGCCACCGGTTCCGAGACCAAGCTCAAGCGCCTCACCAAGCGCATCAAGCTGGTCGAGGCCTTCCTCGAGTCGGGCAACCGCCCCGAGTGGATGGTCATGACCGTGCTGCCGGTGCTTCCGCCGGACCTGCGTCCGCTGGTGCCGCTGGACGGCGGCCGCTTCGCGACCTCCGACCTCAACGACCTGTACCGCCGCGTCATCAACCGCAACAACCGCCTGCGTCGCCTGCTGGAGCTCAATGCCCCGGACATCATCGTGCGCAACGAAAAGCGCATGCTGCAGGAGTCGGTGGACGCGCTGATGGACAACGGCCGCCGTGGCCGCGCCATCACCGGCACCAACAAGCGCCCGCTCAAGTCGCTCGCCGACATGATCAAGGGCAAGCAGGGCCGCTTCCGCCAGAACCTGCTCGGCAAGCGCGTCGACTACTCGGGCCGTTCGGTCATCGTGGTCGGCCCGACCCTGCGCCTGCACGAGTGCGGCCTGCCGAAGAAGATGGCGCTGGAGCTCTTCAAGCCCTTCATCTTCGCCAAGCTGCAGCGCCGTGGCCTGGCCACGACGATCAAGGCCGCAAAGAAGCTGGTCGAGCGCGAAGAGGCCGAGGTGTGGGACATCCTCGAAGAGGTGATCCGCGAGCACCCGGTGCTGCTCAACCGCGCGCCGACCCTGCACCGCCTGGGCATCCAGGCATTCGAGCCGGTGCTGATCGAGGGCAAGGCCATCCAGCTGCATCCGCTGGTCTGCACCGCGTTCAACGCCGACTTCGACGGTGACCAGATGGCCGTGCACGTCCCGCTGAGCCTCGAGGCCCAGCTGGAAGCGCGCGCGCTGATGATGTCGTCGAACAACATCCTGTCGCCGGCCAACGGCGAGCCGATCATCGTGCCGTCGCAGGACGTGGTCCTGGGCCTGTACTACATGACCCGCGCGCTCGAGAACACGGTGGGCGAGGGCATGGCGTTCGCGAACGTCGCCGAGGTCAAGCGCGCCTACGACAACAAGGCCGCGGGCCTGCACGCCAAGGTCAAGGTCCGCATCTCCGAGACCGTGATCGACGAGGAAGGCAATCGCGAGAAGAAGACCTCGATCGTGGACACCACGGTCGGTCGCGCCCTGCTGGCCGAGATCCTGCCGGAAGGCCTGCCCTTCGCGCTGGCCAACGTCGAGCTGACCAAGAAGAACATCAGCCGCCTGATCAACTCCTGCTACCGCATGCTCGGCCTGAAGGACACGGTCGTGTTCGCCGACAAGCTGATGTACACCGGTTTCGCGTACGCCACGCGCGCCGGCGTGTCGATCGGCATCGACGACATGATCATCCCGGAAGAGAAGAAGGGCATCCTGGCCGAGGCCGAGGCCGAGGTCCTGGAGATCCAGCAGCAGTACCAGTCGGGCCTGGTCACCGCCGGCGAGCGCTACAACAAGGTCGTCGACATCTGGTCGCGCACCAACGAGCGCGTCGCCCAGGCGATGATGAAGACCATCGGCACCGAGATCGTCACCAACGCCAAGGGCGAGCAGGTCGAGCAGAAGTCGATGAACTCGGTCTACATCATGGCCGACTCCGGCGCCCGTGGTTCGCAGGCGCAGATCCGCCAGCTGGCCGGCATGCGCGGCCTGATGGCCAAGCCGGACGGCTCGATCATCGAGACCCCGATCACCTCGAACTTCCGCGAGGGCCTGAACGTCCAGCAGTACTTCATCTCGACCCACGGTGCACGAAAGGGCCTGGCGGATACCGCGCTGAAGACGGCGAACTCCGGTTACCTGACCCGTCGCCTGGTTGACGTGGCGCAGGACGTGGTGATCACCGAGACCGACTGCGGCACCCATGACGGCCTGACCATGACCCCGATCGTGGAAGGCGGCGACGTGGTCGAGCCGCTGAAGGACCGCGTGCTCGGCCGCATCGTGGCCGAGGACGTGTTCCTGCCCGGCGACGACGAGGATCCGATCGTCACCCGCAACACGCTGCTCGACGAAGCCTGGGTGCAGAAGCTCGAAGATGCCGGCGTGCAGGCCATCAAGGTCCGCTCGACCATCACCTGCGAGTCGTCCTTCGGCGTCTGCGCACACTGCTACGGCCGTGACCTCGGCCGCGGCCACCTCGTCAACCTCGGCGAGGCCGTGGGCGTGGTCGCCGCGCAGTCGATCGGCGAGCCGGGCACCCAGCTGACCATGCGTACGTTCCACATCGGTGGCGCGGCGTCGCGTGCGGCGGCGATCGACAACGTGACGGTCAAGACCACCGGCTCGGTGAAGTTCAACAACGTGAAGTTCGTGTCGCACTCCGACGGCCACCTGGTCGGCGTGTCGCGCTCGGGCGAGATCTCGGTGCTCGACCAGCACGGCCGCGAGCGCGAGCGCTACAAGCTGCCCTACGGCGCGACCATCAACGCGAAGGACGGCATGGCGGTCAAGGCCGGCCAGACGGTCGCCACCTGGGATCCCCACAACCACCCGATCGTGTCGGAAGTGAAGGGCGTGGTGCGCTTCGTCGACTTCGTCGACGGCATCACCGTCATCGAGAAGACCGACGAGCTGACCGGCCTGGCCTCGCGCGAGATCACCGATCCCAAGCGTCGTGGCTCGCAGGGCAAGGACCTGCGCCCGCTGATCCGCATCGTCGACGCCAAGACCGGCGAAGGCCTGAACATCCCGGGCACCGACCTGCCGGCGCAGTACCTGCTGCCGCCGCGCTCGATCGTCAACATGCAGGACGGCGCGGCCGTCGGCGTGGGCGACGTGGTGGCCAAGATCCCGCAGGAAGCGTCGAAGACCCGCGACATCACCGGTGGTCTTCCGCGCGTTGCCGACCTGTTCGAGGCGCGCAAGCCGAAGGACCCGGCGATCCTCGCCGAGAAGTCCGGCGTGGTCAGCTTCGGCAAGGACACCAAGGGCAAGCAGCGCCTGATCATCAAGGGTGCCGACGGCGAGGACCACGAGGAGCTGATCCCGAAGTACCGCCAGATCATCGTGTTCGAAGGCGAGCACGTCGAGAAGGGCGAAACCGTGGTGGACGGCGAGCCGAGCCCGCAGGACATCCTGCGCCTGAAGGGCGTCGAGGAGCTGGCGTCGTACCTGACCAAGGAAATCCAGGACGTCTACCGCCTGCAGGGCGTGAAGATCAACGACAAGCACATCGAGGTGATCGTCCGCCAGATGCTGCGCAAGGTCGAGATCACCGACGCCGGCGACAGCACCCGTTTCCTCAACGGCGAGCAGGCCGAGCGCCAGCGCGTCATCGAGGCCAACGAGAAGCACAACGCCAAGGGCGAGCTGCCGGTGCACTTCGATCCGGTGCTGCTGGGCATCACCAAGGCCTCGCTGGCGACCGAGTCGTTCATCTCCGCGGCCTCCTTCCAGGAGACCACCCGCGTGCTGACCGAGGCGGCCGTCCGCGGCACCCGCGACAGCCTGCGCGGCCTGAAGGAGAACGTGATCGTCGGCCGCCTGATTCCCGCGGGCACCGGTCTGGCGTACCATACGCAGCGCCGCAAGAACGCCTCGGGGCTGACCGAGTCCGAGATGGAGGCCCTGTCCGGGGTCGCCGTCGCGGAGGAGTCGCAGGTCGCCGAGACCTCGCAGGTGGAGGGGGGCGATGCGCCCCTCGCCGACGGCGCGGACGAGTAAGCCCGCTACACGCTTCAAGTCAGTGACGGTCCCTCCGGGGGCCGTCCCAGATCCCGAAATGAGGTGCCATGGAGGCGCTTCGTGTTCGGTCCAGGATGGACGGGAAAGATGACCATGGCCCAGGTGCGCCCCGGAACGGGGTGCTGCCTGCCGGGTCCTTGGCTGCGTTGACGCTGGGCGTCGACGCCGGCTATACTTTTCCGTCTTGGCAGGCTGGGTCGACTCCGCCTGCCTTCGTTTTCGCGCACGGAACCTGGACCGTGCGGCCGGCGCGGTCCCACGGGGCCCGCCACCGAGCCGGGCCCAGGCCCGTCATACCCAACAGCGGGCCTCGTGCCCGGAGCAGAAGACCGACACCGATGGCAACGATCAACCAGCTGGTGCGCAAGCCGCGCAGCCCGGAAACCTACAAGAGCAATTCGCCTGCGCTGCAGAACTGCCCGCAGCGTCGCGGCGTGTGCACGCGCGTGTACACCACCACCCCGAAGAAGCCGAACTCGGCGCTGCGCAAGGTCGCCAAGGTGCGCCTGACCAACGGCTACGAGGTCATCTCCTACATCGGTGGCGAAGGCCACAACCTGCAGGAGCACTCGGTGGTGCTGATCCGTGGCGGTCGCGTCAAGGACCTGCCGGGTGTGCGCTACCACACCGTCCGTGGTTCGCTCGACGCCGCCGGCGTCGCCAAGCGCAAGCAGGCCCGTTCCAAGTACGGCGCCAAGCGTCCGAAGGGCTGATCCAGTCCCTTTCCCGCCCTTCGAACAGATACTGAAAAGGCTCGAGAACAATGTCGCGTAAAGGAAACACCCCGCAGCGCTCGGTGCTGCCCGACCCGAAGCACGGTAGCGAAACCATCGCGCGCTTCATCAACATGGTCATGTACAGCGGCAAGAAGTCCGTCGCCGAGAAGATCGTGTACGGCGCCATGGACGTCATCGGCGAGAAGAACCCGAACCCGCTGGAAGTCGTCGAAAAGGCGCTTGGCAACATCTCGCCGTCGGTCGAGGTGAAGTCCCGCCGCGTCGGCGGCGCCACCTACCAGGTGCCGGTGGAAGTGCGCGCTTCCCGCCGCATGGCGCTGGCGATGCGCTGGCTGATCGACTCCGCCCGCAAGCGCGGCGAGAACAGCATGCCGCGCAAGCTGGCCGCCGAGCTGATCGACGCCTCCGAGAACCGTGGTGGCGCGATCAAGAAGCGCGAAGAGACCCACCGCATGGCCGAGGCCAACAAGGCCTTCGCGCACTACCGCTGGTAACGGTGCCCGGCCGGCGGGTGCCGCCGGCCAGATGATCGCTTGGCCGGGTGCCGCCGCAGGGCGGCATTCGGCCATCCGGAACAATTCCGAACGTCCGTACCTACGGACCAAAAATACAGAGAGACCGCCGTGGCCCGCACCACTCCCATCGACCGCTACCGCAACTTCGGCATCATGGCCCACATCGATGCCGGCAAGACCACCACGTCCGAGCGCATCCTGTTCTACACCGGCAAGAGCCACAAGCTCGGCGAGGTGCATGACGGCGCCGCCACCATGGACTGGATGGAACAGGAGCAGGAGCGCGGCATCACGATCCAGTCCGCGGCGACGACCGCGTTCTGGAAGGGCATGGACAAGACCCTGCCCGAGCACCGCTTCAACATCATCGACACCCCCGGCCACGTCGACTTCACGATCGAGGTCGAGCGTTCGCTGCGCGTGCTCGACGGCGCGGTGTTCGTGCTGTGCGCGGTCGGCGGCGTGCAGCCGCAGTCCGAGACCGTGTGGCGACAGGCCAACAAGTACAAGGTGCCGCGCATCGCGTTCGTCAACAAGATGGACCGCACCGGCGCCAACTTCTTCAAGGTGCGCGACCAGCTGAAGTCGCGCCTGGGCGCCGCGCCCGTGCCGATGCAGGTGCCGATCGGCGCCGAGGACGGCTTCGAGGGCGTGGTTGACCTGCTGAAGATGAAGGCGATCCACTGGGATACTGCCAGCCAGGGCCTCACCTTCGAGTACCGCGACATCCCCGCCGACCTGGTCGAGAAGGCCAACGAGGCGCGCGCGTACATGGTCGAATCGGCTGCCGAGGCCAACGAGGCGCTGATGGACAAGTACCTCGAGGGCGGCGAGCTCTCCGAGGCCGAGATCATCGCCGGCCTGCGCGCGCGCACGCTCGCCACCGAGATCGTGCCGATGTTCTGCGGCACGGCGTTCAAGAACAAGGGCGTCCAGGCGATGCTCGACGGCGTCGTGCAGCTGCTGCCGTCGCCGGTGGACGTGCCGTCGGTGCGCGGTACCGACGTCGACGACGAGACGAAGGAACTGACCCGCGAATCCAACGATGCGGCGCCGTTCTCCGCGCTGGCGTTCAAGATCATCACCGACCCGTTCGTGGGTTCGCTGACCTTCTTCCGCGTGTACTCCGGCAAGCTCAACGCCGGCGACCAGGTGCTGAACTCGGTCAAGGGCAAGAAGGAGCGCATCGGCCGTCTGCTGCAGATGCATTCCAACAACCGCGAAGAGATCAAGGAAGTGCTGGCCGGCGACATCGCCGCGGCCGTGGGCCTGAAGGACGTCACCACCGGTGACACCCTGTGCGCCCAGGACGCGCCGATCGTGCTCGAGCGCATGACCTTCCCGGAGCCGGTCATCTCGATGGCCGTCGAGCCGAAGACCAAGTCCGACCAGGAGAAGATGGGCATCGCCCTGGGCCGCCTGGCGCAGGAGGATCCTTCGTTCCGCGTCCGCACCGACGAGGAGTCCGGCCAGACCATCATCGCCGGCATGGGCGAGCTGCACCTGGACATCATCGTCGACCGCATGAAGCGCGAGTTCAACGTCGAGGCCAACGTCGGCAAGCCGCAGGTCGCCTACCGCGAGACCATCCGCAAGACGGTCAAGTCGGAAGGCAAGTTCGTCCGCCAGTCGGGCGGCAAGGGCCAGTTCGGCCACGTGTGGCTCGAGATCTCGCCGCAGGAACCGGGCGAAGGCTACGTGTTCGAGAACGCCATCGTGGGCGGCGTGGTGCCGAAGGAGTACATCCCGGCGGTCGACAAGGGCATCCAGGAGGCGGTGGCCAGCGGCATCCTCGCCGGCTATCCGATCGTGGACGTCAAGGTGAAGCTGTACGACGGTTCGTACCACGAGGTCGACTCGTCGGAAATGGCGTTCAAGATCGCCGGTTCGATGGGCTTCAAGGAAGGCTTCCAGAAGGCTTCCCCGGTGCTGCTCGAGCCGATCATGAAGGTCGAGATCGTCAGCCCCGAGGACTACCTGGGCGACGTGATGGGCGACGTGAGCCGCCGACGCGGCATCCTCCAGGGCCAGGACGACAGCCCGTCGGGCAAGATCATCAACGCGATGATCCCCCTGGGCGAGATGTTCGGCTACGCCACCAGCCTGCGCTCGATGTCGCAGGGCCGCGCCACCTTCACGATGGAGTTCGACCACTACGCGGAAGCGCCGTCGAACATCGCCGACGAAGTGGTGAAGAAGAAGTAACCGGCGCCGGCGACGGCAACCAGACAACCAACTTTCTAAGAGACTGCAATCATGGCGAAGGGTAAGTTCGAGCGCACCAAGCCCCACGTGAACGTGGGCACCATCGGTCACGTGGACCACGGCAAGACGACGCTGACGGCGGCGCTGACGAAGGTGGGCGCGGAGCGTTTCGGCGGCGAGTTCAGCGCGTACGACGCGATCGACCGTGCGCCGGAAGAGAAGGCGCGTGGGATCACGATCTCGACCTCGCACGTGGAATACGAGAGCCCGACGCGCCACTACGCGCACGTCGACTGCCCGGGCCACGCGGACTACGTCAAGAACATGATCACCGGTGCGGCGCAGATGGACGGCGCGATCCTGGTGTGCTCGGCGGCCGACGGCCCGATGCCGCAGACGCGCGAGCACATCCTGCTGGCGCGCCAGGTCGGCGTGCCGTACATCGTGGTCTTCCTGAACAAGGCGGACATGGTGGACGACGCCGAGCTGCTGGAGCTCGTCGAGATGGAAGTGCGCGAGCTGCTGTCGAAGTACGACTTCCCGGGCGACGACACCCCGATCATCCACGGTTCGGCGCTGAAGGCGCTGGAAGGCGACCAGTCGGAGATCGGCGTGCCGGCGATCATCAAGCTGGTGGACGCGCTGGACAGCTGGATCCCGGAGCCGGAGCGTGACGTCGACAAGACCTTCCTGATGCCGGTCGAGGACGTGTTCTCGATCTCGGGCCGCGGCACCGTGGTGACCGGCCGCATCGAGCGCGGCGTGATCAAGGTGGGCGAGGAAATCGAGATCGTCGGTATCCGCCCGACCCAGAAGACGACGGTGACCGGCGTCGAGATGTTCCGCAAGCTGCTCGACCAGGGCCAGGCGGGCGACAACGCGGGCCTGCTGCTGCGCGGCACCAAGCGTGACGACGTGGAGCGTGGCCAGGTGCTGTGCAAGCCGGGTTCGATCAAGCCGCACACGGAGTTCGAGGCCGAGGTGTACGTGCTGTCGAAGGACGAGGGCGGCCGCCACACGCCGTTCTTCAAGGGCTACCGTCCGCAGTTCTACTTCCGCACGACCGACATCACCGGCGCCGTGGAGCTGCCGGAGGGCGTCGAGATGGTGATGCCGGGCGACAACGTGAAGATGGTGGTGACGCTGATCAACCCGATCGCGATGGACGAGGGCCTGCGCTTCGCGATCCGCGAGGGTGGCCGTACGGTCGGCGCGGGCGTCGTCGCCAAGATCAACAAGTAAGACGGCATATCCCGGCGGCGTACCGCCGCCGTGATATGGGCTGCCGTTGATCCGGCCTGCAGGGCAGGTCGGATCACGCCAGCGGGGCCATCGGCTCACGCTGACGGCTTTCTGGTTCCGGGGTGTTGCGCTTTGCCTTGGGAGCCCGCTATAATCGCTGACCACTTCGGCAGATCCTTTCGAGGCTCTGCCGGAACCGCGAAATGAGGTGCAGGATGCGCCTCGTCTTCGCCAGACAGGGAACACGTCGCGCGGCAGTACCCCGGTCCGTCCCGAAGCTCTTCGGGACATGGCGGACCTGGGGAATCGTCGCGTCCGCTTCTCAGTCTGGGCGGGCCGGGTGACCGGCCTGCCTCGTTTTTTGCAGGGAAGGTTGCCGGTGCGCAGGGTTTCGGGCGCCGGCAGTCATTGAATCCACGGGGTTCCGCGCACCCAGCCGCGGGCCTGTCGCTCTTTTAACGAAGGAATTCCGTCATGGCGGACCAAAAGATCCGGATCCGGCTGAAGGCGTTCGATCATCGACTGATCGACCGTTCGGCCAGCGAGATCGTCGAAACGGCCAAGCGGACGGGCGCCCAGGTGCGCGGCCCGATCCCCCTGCCGACCAAGATCGAGCGTTACACCATCCTGACGTCGCCGCACGTCGACAAGGATGCGCGCGACCAGTACGAAACCCGCACGCACAAGCGCGTGCTCGACATCGTCGACCCCAACGACAAGACCGTGGACGCGCTGATGAAGCTCGAGCTCGCGGCCGGCGTCGACGTCCAGATCAAGCTGACCTGAGGCCACTGACATGACTGCGAAGAAGCATTCGCTGGGAATCGTCGGTCGCAAGGCCGGCATGAGCCGGGTGTTCACCGAAGATGGCCAGTCCATCCCGGTCACCCTGATCGAAGCCACCCCGAACCGGATCACCCAGGTGAAGACCAGCGAGACCGACGGCTACAGCGCCGTGCAGGTCGCCGTCGGCAGCAAGCGCGCCGTGCTGGTTAACAAGCCCGAGGCCGGCCACCTGGCCAAGGCCAAGGTGGAAGCGGGTCGTGGCCTGTGGGAACTGCGCGTTGCCGACGACCAGATTGGCGGCTTCGAAGTGGGCGGCGAGATCAAGGCCGACATCTTCGAGGTCGGCCAGATGGTCGACGTCGAGGGCGTGACCAAGGGCAAGGGTTTCCAGGGCACGATCAAGCGCTGGAACTTCAGCATGGGTGACGCGACGCACGGCAACTCGCTGTCGCACCGCTCGCCGGGTTCGATCGGCCAGCGCCAGACCCCGGGCCGCGTGTTCCCGGGCAAGAAGATGGCCGGCCACATGGGCGGCGTCCGCCAGAGCACGCAGAACCTCGAGGTGGTCCGGGTCGACGCCGAGCGCGGCCTGATCGCCGTCAAGGGTGCGGTTCCGGGCGCGCCGGGCGGAGACGTGATCGTGCGTCCCGCGAGCAAGGCATAAGGAGAGATGGCGATGGAACTCTCTATCACCGGTAGCAGCAACAAGATGTCCGTTTCCGACGTGGTGTTCGGGCGCGAATTCAACCGGGACCTGGTCCACCAGGTCGTGGTCGCGTACCGCAACGCCGGTCGCGCCGGTACCAAGGCGCAGAAGACGCGTTCGGAAGTCAACGGCACGACCAAGAAGTCGAAGAAGCAGAAGGGCGGCGGCGCGCGTCATGGCGCCCTGACGGCCCCGATCTTCGTCGGCGGCGGCGTGACCTTCGCGGCCAAGCCGCGCAGCTTCGAGCAGAAGGTCAACCGCAAGATGTACCGCGCGGCGATGATGGCGATCCTGTCCGAGCTGGTCCGCCAGGACCGCCTGCAGGTCGTCGAGACCTTCGACGTCGAGGGCACGAAGACGAGCGCGCTGGTCGAGAAGCTGAAGGGCTTCAACCTCGGCAAGCGTCCGCTGATCGTGACCGAGGATGCCTCGGAGCACCTGTACCTGTCGGCCCGCAACCTGCCCTACGTCGAGATCCGCGACGTGCAGGGGCTGGACCCGGTCTCGCTGGTCGGCGCCGACAGCGTGCTGGTCACCGCCGACGCCATGAAGAAGATCGAGGAGTGGCTGGCATGATCAACGACGCCAAGCTCTATGCACTCATCCGTGCGCCGCGCGTGTCCGAGAAGACCGCGCGCCTGCAGGAAGTGTCCAACCAGTACGCGTTCGAAGTGTCGACCGATGCCACCAAGGCCGACATCAAGTACGCGGTCGAGAAGCTGTTCGACGTCAAGGTCGAGGCTGTGAACGTGGTCAACGTGAAGGGCAAGAACAAGGCCTTCCGCAACCGCCAGGGTCGCCGCGGCGACTGGCGCAAGGCCTACGTGAAGCTCGCCGACGGCCAGTCGATCGACGTCATGAACGCCAAGGCCTGAGGAAGCCCCCATGCCATTGATGAATTTCAAGCCCACCTCCGCCGGCCGCCGCAGTGCAGTCCGCGTGGTCTCGCCCGAGCTGCACAAGGGCGCGCCCTACGCACCGCTCGTCGAGAAGCAGAGCAAGACCGGTGGCCGCAACCACCACGGCCGCATCACCACCCGCCACATCGGCGGTGGCCACAAGCAGCACTACCGCATCATCGACTTCAAGCGCGACAAGGAAGGTATCCCGGCGCGCGTGGAGCGGATCGAGTACGACCCCAACCGCACCGCGCACATCGCGCTGCTGGTGTACATCGACGGTGAGCGCCGCTACATCATCGCGCCCAAGGGCCTGAAGGCCGGCGACCAGGTGATCGCGGGCAACGACGCCCCGATCCGCGCCGGCAACACCCTGCCGCTGCGGAACATCCCGGTCGGCTCCACGGTGCACTGCATCGAGATGAAGCCGGGCAAGGGCGCGCAGATCGCCCGCGCCGCCGGCGCCGGCGTGCAGCTGGTGGCCCGCGAAGGCGTCTACGCCACCCTGCGCCTGCGTTCGGGCGAGATGCGCCGCGTTCCGGCCGAGTGCCGCGCGACCATCGGCGAAGTCGGCAACTCCGAGCACAACCTGGAGAAGCTGGGCAAGGCAGGCGCGAAGCGCTGGCGCGGCATCAAGCCGACCGTCCGCGGCGCGGCCATGAACCCGGTCGACCATCCGCACGGCGGTGGCGAGGCCAAGGCCGGGCAGGGCAACCCGCACCCGGTCACCCCCTGGGGCGTTCCGACCAAGGGTTACAAGACCCGCCACAACAAGCGGACGCAGCAGTTCATCGTGCGCGACCGCAGGAGCTAATCGACCATGGCACGTTCACTCAAGAAGGGCCCGTTCGTCGACCACCACCTCATCAAGAAGGTGGAAGCGGCGGGCAACACCAAGAAGCCGATCAAGACCTGGTCGCGCCGGTCGATGGTGCTCCCGGAGATGGTGGGTTTCACCATCGCCGTGCACAACGGCCGCAACCACGTCCCGGTGCTCGTCAACGAGAACATGGTTGGCCACAAGCTCGGCGAGTTCGCCCTGACCAGGACCTTCAAGGGTCATGGCGGCGACAAGAAGTCGCGTTAAGGAGATGACGATGGAAGCGAAGGCAATCCTGCGCACCGCGCGCATCTCCCCGCAGAAGGCGCGCCTGGTCGCCGACCAGGTCCGTGGCCTGTCGGCCGCCCGTGCCCTCGACCTGCTGAAGTTCAGCGACAAGAAGGCCGCGCACATGATCTACAAGGTCGTGTACTCCGCCACCTCCAACGCCGAGAACAACCTCGGCGCGGACGTCGACGAGTTGAAGGTCAAGGCGATCATGGTCGACGAAGGCCCCACGCTGAAGCGCTTCATGGCGCGGGCGAAGGGCCGCGGCACGCGCATCCTCAAGCGCACCAGCCACATCACCGTCGTTGTCGGCGAGGGGAAGTAAGCATATGGGTCACAAAGTTCACCCCACCGGCATCCGCCTCGGCATCGCCAAGGACTGGAACTCGAAGTGGTACGCCGGCAAGAAGGAATACGCCGGTTACCTGGCTTCGGACCTGAAGGTCCGCGAGATGCTTCGCAAGAAGCTCGCCGCCGCCGGCATCAGCCGCATCATGATCGAGCGCCCCTCGAAGTCGGCGCGCGTGACGATCCACACCGCCCGTCCGGGCGTGGTGATCGGCAAGCGTGGCGAGGACATCGAGAAGCTGCGCAAGGAAGTCAGCGAGATGATGGGCGTCCCGGCGCACATCAACGTCACCGAGGTCCGCAAGCCCGAGCTCGACGCGCAGCTGGTCGCCGAGTCGATCGCGCAGCAGCTGGAGCGCCGCATCATGTTCCGCCGCGCGATGAAGCGCGCCGTCGGCAACGCGATGCGCCTGGGCGCGCTGGGCATCAAGGTCAACGTCGCCGGCCGCCTGAACGGCGCCGAGATCGCGCGTTCGGAGTGGTACCGCGAAGGCCGCGTGCCGCTGCACACCCTCCGCGCCGACGTCGACTACGGCTTCGCCGAAGCCAGGACGACCTACGGGATCATCGGCATCAAGACCTGGATCTACAAGGGCGAGATCTTCGACTTCGCCCAGGTCGGCCAGGAAAAGCAGGACGATTCTCCGCGCGGCGAGCGTGGTGATCGTGGCGACCGCGAGCGCCCGCGTGGCCCGCGTCGCGAACGCGAGGCGAGGGACTAAGTCATGCTGCAACCCAAGCGAACCAAATACCGCAAGATGCACAAGGGCCGCAACGACGGCCTGTCCTGGAGCGCGAACGCCGTCAGCTTCGGTGAGTACGGCCTGAAGGCCACCGCCACCGGCCAGCTGACCGCCCGCCAGATCGAGGCCGCGCGTCGTGCCATCAGCCGCTACGTCAAGCGTGGCGGCAAGATGTGGATCCGCGTATTCCCCGACAAGCCGATCTCGAAGAAGCCGATCGAGGTCCGCATGGGCTCGGGCAAGGGCAACGTGGAGTACTGGGTGGCCCAGATCCAGCCCGGCCGCATGATCTACGAGATCGAGGGCGTCGACGAGGTGACGGCGCGCGAAGCGTTCCGCCTGGCGGCCGCCAAGCTCTCGGTCACCACCACTTTCGTGACCCGGACGGTGCGCTGATGGACATCAAGGAACTCCGCCAGAAGTCTTCGGACGAACTGAAGGCGCACCTGCTGGAGCTGCAGAAGGAGCAGTTCTCGCTGCGCATGCAGAAGGCGACCGGCCAGCTCGCCAAGACCCACGACGCCCGCCGGGTTCGCCGCGAGATCGCTCGCGTCAACACCCTCCTCGGCGCGAAGCAGTAAGGACCGGGCAGACATGACCGAAAATACCGAAAAGAAGCTGCGCACGGTCGAAGGCCGCGTCGTCAGCAACAAGATGGACAAGACCGTGACGGTGCTCCTGGAGCGCCAGGTCAAGCACGAGCTGTACGGCAAGTACATCCGCCGCTCGACCAAGCTGCACGCCCACGACGCCGACAACTCCTGCAACGAGGGCGATATCGTCCGCGTGGTGGAGATCGCGCCGATGTCCAAGACCAAGAACTGGCGCGTCGTCGAAATCGTCGCCCGCGCCGCTGAATAAGGAGGCTCCGAAATGATCCAGATGCAGAGCCACCTGATGGTGGCGGACAACTCCGGCGCCAAGGAAGTGATGTGCATCAAGGTGCTGGGCGGCTCGAAGCGCCGTTACGCCGGCATCGGCGACATCATCAAGGTGTCCGTCAAGGACGCCATTCCGCGCGGCAAGGTGAAGAAGGGCGAGGTCTACGACGCCGTCGTGGTGCGCACCCGCAAGGGCGTGCGTCGTGCCGACGGTTCGCTGATCCGCTTCGACGGCAACGCCGCCGTGCTGCTGAACAACAAGCAGGAGCCGATCGGCACCCGCATCTTCGGGCCCGTGACCCGCGAGCTGCGCTCCGAGAAGTTCATGAAGATCGTCTCGCTCGCACCCGAAGTGCTCTGAGCAGGCCGAGAGGAAACAGACATGAACCGCATCAAGAAGGGTGACCGCGTCGTCGTCACCGCCGGCAAGGACAAGGGCAAGCAGGGCGAAGTCGTCCGCGTGCTCGGCGACAAGGTCGTCGTGTCCAACGTGAACATCATCAAGCGCCACACCAAGCCGAATCCCCAGGCGAACCAGCCTGGCGGCGTGGTCGAGCGCGAGGCGCCGATCGACGCGTCGAACGTGATGCACTTCAACCCTGCCTCGGGCAAGGGCGAGCGCATCGGAACCAAGGTCCTCGAGGATGGACGCCGCGTACGCGTGTTCCGCTCGAGTGGTGAGGCGATTGACGCCTGAGGAATGTGAAATGACCACCCGTCTGGAAAAGTTCTACAAGGAAGAAGTGGTGCCGAAGCTCACCGAGCAGTTCGGCTACACCAATCCGATGCAGGTTCCCCGCCTGGTCAAGATCACGCTGAACATGGGCGTGGGCGAGGCCGCGGCGAACAAGAAGGTGCTCGAGAACGCGACCGCCGACATGGCCAAGATCTCCGGCCAGAAGCCGCTGGTCACCAAGTCGCGCGTGTCCGTGGCCTCGTTCAAGATCCGTGACGGCTGGCCGATCGGCTGCAAGGTCACGCTGCGCCGCGCGCACATGTACGAGTTCTTCGACCGCCTGGTCAACGTGGCCCTGCCGCGCGTCCGCGACTTCCGCGGCGTGTCGGGCCGTTCGTTCGACGGTCGTGGCAACTACAACATGGGCGTGAAGGAGCAGATCATCTTCCCGGAGATCGACTTCGACCAGGTCGACGCGCTCCGTGGCATGGACATCGCCATCACCACGACCGCCAAGACCAACGAGGAAGCCCGCGCCCTGCTCGAGGCCTTCCGCTTCCCGTTCCGCAACTGACCGGATAGAGACATGGCCAAGACCTCAATGATCAACCGCGAAGCGAAGCGCGAGAAGCTGGCGAAGAAGTTCGCCGCCAAGCGCGACGCGCTCAAGAAGATCGTCAGCAGCGACTCGGCGAGCTACGAGGAGAAGATGGACGCGGCGGTCAAGCTGCAGAAGCTTCCCCGCGACTCCTCGCCCTCGCGCCAGACCACGCGCTGCGCCCTGACCGGCCGTCCGCGCGCGGTGTACAGCAAGTTCGGCCTGGGCCGCAACATGCTGCGCAAGGCGACGATGAACGGCGACGTTCCCGGCCTGCGCAAGGCGAGCTGGTAAGCCAGGCAACACCCGGGCCCGCGAGGGCCCGGTCCAACGAATTCGCAATCCCGCGGATATCGGTGCACTCAAAGGTACACATCAATGAGCATGACTGATCCCATCGCCGATATGCTGACCCGCATGCGCAATGCGGCGGCCGTCGGCAAGCCGACGGTGAAGATGCCGTCGTCCAAGACCAAGGTGGCCATCGCCAAGGTGCTGCAGGACGAGGGCTACATCTCCGGCGCGCGCGTGACCGAGAACGGCGCCAAGGCCGAACTCGAGATCGAGCTGAAGTACTACGAAGGCCGTCCGGTCATCGAGCGCATGCAGCGCGTTTCGCGCTCTGGCCTGCGCCATTACCGCGGCAAGGCCGAACTGCCCAAGGTCCTCAACGGCCTGGGTATCGCCATCATCTCCACCTCGAAGGGCATCATGACCGATGCGCAGGCGCGCCAGCAGGGCGTCGGCGGCGAGGTCCTGTGCTTCGTGGCCTAAGGGAGGCACCGTAATGTCCCGAATTGCCAAGAAGCCCATCGCCCTCGCGAAGGGCGTGGAACTCAAGGTCCAGGACGGCGTCGTCGCCGCCAAGGGCCCGAAGGGCTCGCTGTCCATGGCCATGCCGTCCGGCGTCGAATTCAAGATGGAAGACGGCCAGGCCCTCCTGTCGCCGGCGACCACCGAAGACGTGGCGATCACCGGCACCATGCGCTCGATCATCGCGAACATGGTCCACGGCGTCTCCCAGGGTTTCGAGCGCAAGCTCGAACTGGTCGGCGTCGGCTACCGTGCCGCAATGCAGGGTCAGGACCTGAACCTGTCGCTCGGTTTCTCCCACCCGGTGCTCTTCAAGGCGCCCGCGGGGATCACCATCAGCACGCCGACGCAGACCGAGATCCTGGTCAGCGGCGCCGACAAGCAGCAGGTCGGCGAGGTCGCCGCCAAGATCCGCGGCTACCGTCCGCCGGAGCCGTACAAGGGCAAGGGCGTCAAGTACGCCGGCGAGAACATCATCCGCAAGGAAGCCAAGAAGGCCTAAGCGGGCCTTCAGCTTTCGGAGAACAAGACCATGCAGAAGAAGATTGCCCGCCTGCGTCGCGCCAAGTCGACGCGCGCCCACATCCGCGAACTCGGCGTGCCGCGCCTGTCGGTGCTGCGCACCGGCCAGCACCTGTACGCCCAGGTGTTCACCGCCGACGGCTCGAAGGTGCTGGCGGCCGCCAACACCACCCAGGCCGACGTGGGTGATGGCCTGAAGAACCGCAACAACATCGAAGCCGCCGCCAAGGTCGGCCGCGCGATCGCCGAGAAGGCCAAGGCCGCCGGCATCGAAACGGTTGCCTTCGACCGCTCCGGTTACAGGTATCATGGGCGCATCAAGGCCCTGGCCGACGCCGCGCGCGAAGGCGGCCTGCAGTTCTAAGCGTCAATGTGTTGAAAGGGTGGGGCCCAGGCCCCACCCTTCGCCTCCTGCCGATGCGGGCTGCATCGGACGCCTGCCGGCTTCTGCCCGGGACCGCGGTCCACCGATCCATCCAACAACCATAAGCGGCGCCAAGCCGTACATCCCTCAACAACACAGGCAGCATCGAAATGGCAGAAGAACGCGCCCCGCGCGGTCGTGACCGCGACCGCAACCGCGAGGAAATCGACGACGGCATGATCGAGAAGCTGATCGCGGTCAACCGCGTCAGCAAGACGGTCAAGGGTGGCCGCCAGTTCACCTTCACCGCGCTGACCGTCGTCGGCGACGGCGCCGGCAAGGTCGGCTTCGGCTACGGCAAGGCCCGCGAGGTCCCCGTCGCCATCCAGAAGTCGATGGAGCAGGCCCGCCGCAACATGGCGACCGTCGAGCTCAACGGCGGCACGCTGTACCACACCGTGAAGGCCGGCCATGGCGCCGCCCGCGTGTTCATGCAGCCCGCGTCCGAAGGTACCGGCGTGATCGCCGGTGGCGCCATGCGCGCCGTCCTGGAAGCCGTCGGCGTGAAGGACGTGCTGGCGAAGGCCGTCGGCTCGCGCAACCCGATCAACCTCGTCCGCGCCACCGTCAAGGGCCTGGCCGGCATGCATTCGCCTGGCGCCATCGCGGCCAAGCGCGGCAAGAAGGTGGAGGACATCCTCAATGGCTAAGAACGAAGCCGGCACCGGCACCGTCAAGGTGCGCCTGGTGAAGGGCCTGCGCGGCTCGCAGGCCAAGCACCGCCTGTCCGTCAAGGCCCTGGGCCTGGGCAAGCTCAACTCCGTGCGTGAACTGAAGGACAGCCCGCAGGTCCGCGGCCTGATCAACAAGGTCCACTACCTGGTCCGGGTCGAGGAATAAGCACATGAAGCTCAACACCATGCAGCCCGCAGAGGGCGCCCGCACCGAGCGCAAGCGCGTCGGCCGCGGCATCGGCTCCGGCCTCGGCAAGACCGCCGGCCGCGGCCACAAGGGTTCCTTCGCCCGCTCGGGCAAGGGCAAGATCAAGGCCGGCTTCGAAGGCGGCCAGATGCCGCTGCGCAAGCGCCTGCCCAAGGTCGGCTTCCGCTCGCGGATGGCCGCGGACACCGCCGAGGTCATGCTGTACCAGCTCGACCGCCTGGAAGGCGACATCGACTTCGCCGCCCTGCGCGCCGCGAAGCTGGTGCCGGCCACGGCCAAGCGCGCCAAGATCGTGAAGAAGGGCGACGTCTCGAAGAAGCTGGTGCTCAAGGGCCTGCTGGCCACGGCCGGCGCCCGCGCGGCGATCGAAGCCGCCGGCGGCAAGGTCGAGGAGTAAGCAGCGCATGGCACGAAGCGGCGGCGCAATGGGTGGCATGGCGGGGCTCGGCAAGTTCACCGAGCTGCGCCAGCGCCTGCTGTTCGTCCTCGGGGCGCTGATCGTCTACCGCATCGGGTGCTACATCCCGGTGCCGGGCGTCAACCCCGATGCCATGCTCCGCCTGATGGAGCAGACCGACGGCACCATCGTGGACATGTTCAACATGTTCTCCGGTGGTGCCCTCGAGCGCTTCAGCGTCTTCGCGCTGAACGTGATCCCCTACATCTCCGCCTCGATCATCATCCAGCTGCTGGTGCAGATCGTGCCGAGCCTGAAGGCGATCCAGAAGGAAGGCGAGTCCGGCCGCCGCAGGATCACCCAGTGGTCGCGCATCGGCGCGATCCCGCTGGCGATCTTCCAGGCCGCCGGTATCGCGACCATGCTGCAGAGCCAGGGCGTGGCCTACGCGCCGGGCCTGGGCTTCGTGCTGACCGCGATCGTGGCGCTCACCGCCGGCACCATGTTCCTGGTGTGGCTGGGCGAGCAGGTGACCGAGCGCGGCGTCGGCAACGGCGTGTCGCTGATCATCTTCGCCGGTATCGTGGCCGGGCTGCCGAGCGCGATCATCACGACGTTCGAAGCGGCCCGCAACGGCGACATGAGCCCGATCGCGGTGATCGTGATCGCGCTGCTGGTGGTGGCGTTCACCTACTTCGTGGTGTTCGTCGAGCGTGGCCAGCGCCGGATCACGGTGAACTACGCGCGTCGGCAGGGTGGTCGCAACGCGTACATGAACCAGAGCTCGTTCCTGCCGCTGAAGCTCAACATGGCGGGCGTGATCCCGGCGATCTTCGCTTCGTCGATCATCATGTTCCCGGCCACGGCTTCCACCTGGTTCAGCCAGGCCGGCCAGGCCAACTGGCTGCAGCGGGTCAGCCAGGCCCTGTCGCCGGGCGAGCCGCTGTACATCCTGCTTTACGCGGGCCTGATCGCCGGTTTCACCTTCTTCTACACCGCGCTGGTCTTCAATTCCCAGGAAACCGCGGACAACCTGAAGAAGTCCGGCGCGCTGATCCCGGGCATCCGGCCGGGCAAGGCCACGGCCGACTACATCGATGGCGTGCTGACGCGGCTCACCGCGGCCGGCGCCGCCTACCTGGTGCTGGTCTGCCTGCTGCCCGAGTTCATGCGCGGCGAACTGAATGCGTCGTTCTACTTCGGCGGCACCTCGCTGCTGATCGTGGTGGTGGTGGTGATGGATTTCATCTCCCAGATCCAGGCCCACCTGATGTCGCACCAGTACGAGAGCCTCCTCAAGAAGGCCAACCTGAAGGGTGGCGCGCGCGGCCTGCCGCGCGGCTGAAGATTCAAGACGGATCCCGGGCCCCGGCAATGCCGGAGCAACCACGGATCCATGGCCCGACCGCTCCGCGGCCGGGCTTTTGATGGGCGACCTGCGCGGCGGTCCCGCACGCAGGTGGTTCACCGGCCAGTCCCGGCGCCAGAGTAGCGCCGGGCGGGCAGGGCCCCGCGAGGGGTCGTGTCCAGCCGGGAACCGTCGCCGGAGCATGGGCACACTCCCCATGCCGGGCCGGTCGGACGCCTTTGGCGGCCGCGGGCTTCCTTGGAACGCGGGATCCTGATACAATTTCTTGTTCACTGCGCCGGATGACCTGTCCGGCCGCCCCAAACAGTTGGAGATCCGCGCATGGCGCGTATTGCAGGTGTCAACCTGCCTGCCCAGAAGCACGTCTGGGTCGGGCTGCAAAGCATCTACGGCATCGGCCGTACCCGTTCGAAGCTCGTCTGCGACGCCGCCGGCGTGGCCTCGAACACCAAGATCCGCGACCTGTCGGAGCCGGAAGTCGAGCGCCTGCGCTCGGAAGTCGGCAAGTTCGTGGTCGAGGGCGACCTCCGCCGCGAAATCGGCATGGCGATCAAGCGCCTGATGGACCTGGCCTGCTACCGCGGCCTCCGCCATCGCCGCGGCCTCCCGCTGCGCGGCCAGCGCACCCGGACCAATGCCCGTACCCGCAAGGGTCCGCGCAAGGCCATCAGGAAATAAGGAAACAAGATCATGGCCAAGCCGGCAGCCAAGCCGAAGAAGAAGATCAAGCGCGTCGTCACCGACGGCATCGCCCACGTCCACGCTTCGTTCAACAACACCATCATCACGATCACCGACCGTCAGGGCAACGCACTGTCGTGGGCGACTTCGGGCGGCGCGGGTTTCCGCGGTTCGCGCAAGTCCACCCCGTTCGCCGCCCAGGTCGCCGCGGAGAAGGCCGGCAAGGCCGCCCTCGACTACGGCGTGAAGTCGCTTGAAGTCCGCATCAAGGGCCCGGGCCCGGGCCGTGAGTCCGCCGTCCGCTCGCTCAACAACGTGGGCTACAAGATCACCAACATCATCGACGTGACGCCGATCCCGCACAACGGGTGCCGTCCGCCGAAGAAGCGTCGCGTCTAAAGGGGGCGATAAGAAATGGCTCGTTATATCGGTCCCACCTGCAAGCTCGCCCGCCGCGAAGGCGCCGACCTCTCCCTGAAGTCGCCCGCGCGCGCCCTCGACTCGAAGTGCAAGCTGGAGCAGAAGCCCGGCCAGCACGGTGCCGGCACCGGCGCGCGTCGCAGCAAGCTCTCCGACTACGCCGTCCAGCTGCGCGAGAAGCAGAAGGTCAAGCGCATCTACGGCCTGCTGGAGCGCCAGTTCCGCAACTACTACAAGAAGGCCTCGACCAAGAAGGGCAACACGGGTGAAAACCTGCTGCAGCTCCTCGAGACCCGCCTCGACAACGTCGTCTACCGCATGGGCTTCGCGGTCACCCGCCCGGCGGCGCGCCAGCTGGTTTCGCACCGCGGCGTGACGGTCAACGGCAAGTCCGTGAACCTGCCTTCGTACCAGGTCAAGGCCGGCGACGCGATCGCGCTGTCGGAGAAGGCCCAGAAGCAGATGCGCGTCCAGGAGGCCCTCACGGTGTCCTCCACCATGGACCTGTCGCCGTCCTGGGTCGAAGTCGACTCGAAGAAGTTCAGCGGCGTGTTCAAGGCGGTCCCGGACCGCGGCGACCTGCCCGCCGACATCAACGAAGCGCTGATCGTCGAGCTGTACTCGAAGTAATTCACCCGGTCTGCCGGTCCCCGCCGGCAGGCCCCAGGAGACACCAAACATGACGGTTACCGCCAACCAGGTCCTGCGCCCGCGTGGCCCCCAGATCGAGCGCATCACCGGCAACCGCGCCAAGGTCGTGATCGAGCCGCTCGAGCGCGGCTACGGCCATACGCTCGGCAATGCCCTGCGCCGCGTGCTGCTGTCGTCCATCCCCGGCTTCGCCATCACCGAGGTCGAGATCGACGGCGTGCTGCATGAGTACAGCACGATCGAAGGCCTGCAGGAGGACGTGCTCGAGGTGCTGTTGAACCTCAAGGACGTCGCCATCCGCATGGGCACCGGCGACAGCTCGACGCTGACCCTGGCCAAGTCCGGCCCGGGCGTCGTCACCGCCGCCGACATCAAGACCGACCACAACGTCGAAGTGCTGAACGGCGACCACGTGATCTGCCATCTCACCAAGGATGCGTCGATCAACATGCGCCTGAAGATCGAGCGCGGCTTCGGCTACCAGCCGGCCGCCGCGCGCCGCCGTCCGGACGAGGAGACCCGCGCCATCGGTCGCCTGATGCTGGACGCGTCGTTCTCGCCCGTCCGCCGCGTCGCGTACGAAGTCGAAGCCGCCCGCGTCGAGCAGCGCACCGACCTCGACAAGCTGGTGCTGGACATCGAGACCAACGGCACGATCGACGCCGAGGAGGCCGTGCGCACCGCCGCCGACATCCTCACCGACCAGCTCAGCGTCTTCGGTGATTTCACCCGCCGCGACAGCGGCGCCCAGAAGGCCCAGGCCCCGGGCGTGGATCCGGTGCTGCTGCGCCCGATCGACGACCTGGAGCTGACGGTGCGTTCGGCCAACTGCCTCAAGGCCGAGAGCATCTACTACATCGGCGACCTGATCCAGAAGACGGAAGTCGAGCTGCTCAAGACCCCGAACCTCGGCAAGAAGTCGCTCACCGAGATCAAGGAAGTGCTGGCCCAGCGTGGCCTTTCGCTCGGCATGAAGCTCGAGAACTGGCCGCCGGCCGGCGTCTCGGCGCACGGCATGCTCGGCTAAGACAAGACAGACAGGAACCAAGACCATGCGCCACCAGAAATCCGGCCGCAAGTTCAGCCGCACCAGCGCACACCGCGATGCCATGTTCACCAACATGGCGGCGTCGCTGCTCAAGCACGAGCTGATCAAGACCACGCTCCCGAAGGCCAAGGAGCTTCGCCGCGTCGCCGAGCCGCTGATCACCATGGGCAAGACCGACGGCGTCGCCAACCGCCGCCTGGCCTTCTCGCGCCTGCGCGACAAGGAAGCCGTGGGCAAGCTGTTCGTCGAACTGGGCCCGCGCTACCGCGAGCGTCCGGGCGGCTACCTGCGCATCATCAAGTGCGGGTTCCGCGACGGCGACAACGCGCCGATGGCCTACGTCGAGCTCGTCGACCGGGCGCAGCCCGCCGCCGAGTAAGACCGGCGACGGTAATGCATGCAGGAACCCCGGCCTTCGCGCCGGGGTTTTTGTTATCTTGGCGTCCATTTCGCGCGAGTCCGCCGATGACCCTGAATCCGTTCCGCTGGACCTTCCGCAGCCAGTGCCTTGCCGGCTTCGCCGCCTGCGCAGCGCTGATCGGATTCGCGATCTATTCGCAGTTTGCCTGGGGGCTCGAACCCTGCCCGATGTGCATCTTCCAGCGCCTGGCCTTCGCGGCGCTGGGCCTGGTGTTCCTCGTCGCCGGCCTGCACGCGCCGCGCGCCGCGGGGACCCGGGGCGTGTACGGCGTGGTCGGTTTCCTCGCCGCCGCCGTCGGCATGGGGCTCGCGGGACGCCATGTCTGGCTGCAGCTCAACCCGCCGGACGTGCCGGGCTGCCTGCCGCCGCTGTCGTTCATGCGCGAAACCATGTCGACCACCGGCGTCATCCGCCGGGTGCTGACGGGATCCGGCGACTGCAGCGCGGTGGACTGGAGCTTCCTCGGCCTCTCGATGCCGGCGTGGAGCCTCGTCTGGTTCATCGCGCTCGGGCTGTTCTTCCTGTTCGCGGCCTTCAGGGCGCGGCGGCGCGGGCAGCGCTGACGACCATTGCCATCATCCGCCGGTGCGCGGATGATGGGGGCTCGCTGCACTGCAACAACCACGAGTCCCGATGTCCGCCAACGAACGCAACCTCCGCCCCGTGAACCTGCCCGAGAACTGGAATCCGGGGAGCTGGCGCCTCCGCCCCGCGCTGCAGATGCCGTCCTATCCCGACGCCGCGGAGCTGGCGGGCGTGCAGGACGAGCTGCGTGCGCTGCCGCCCCTGGTGACGTCCTGGGAAGTGCAGGCGCTCAGGCAGCAGCTGGCCGACGCGCAGGAAGGCAGGCGCTTCCTGCTCCAGGGCGGCGACTGCGCCGAGAACTTTTCCGACTGCAGCTCCGCGGTGATCTCGAACCGCCTGAAGGTGCTGCTGCAGATGAGCCTGGTGCTGGTGCACGGCCTGCGCCAGCCGGTGGTGCGCGTGGGCCGCTTCGCCGGCCAGTACGCCAAGCCGCGTTCGGCCGACATGGAGACCCGCGGCGACGCCACGCTGCCCAGCTATCGCGGCGACATCGTCAACGGCCCGGAGTTCAGCGCGCAGGCGCGCGTCCCCGACCCGCGGCGCATGGTCAAGGCACATGCGCGTTCGGCGATGACGATGAACTTCGTGCGCGCCCTGGTCGACGGCGGCTTCGCCGACCTGCACCACCCGGAATACTGGGACCTCGGCTGGGTCACGCACTCGCCGCTGGCGCACGAATACCAGCGCATGGTCGCCAACATCGGCGAGGCCGTGCGCTTCATGGAGACGCTCTCGGGCAGCGAGGTGCACAACCTCAACCGCGTCGATTTCTTCACCTCGCACGAGGCCCTGCTGCTGCCGTACGAGGAAGCCTTCACCCGCGAGGTGCCGCGCCAGTGGGGCTGGTTCAACCTCAGCACCCACTTCCCCTGGATCGGCATGCGCACGGCGGCGCTGGACGGCGCGCATGCGGAGTACTTCCGCGGCATCCGCAACCCGGTGGCGGTCAAGGTCGGCCCGACGGTGGCGCCCGACGAGCTGCTGCGCCTGGTCGACCTGCTCAATCCCGCGGACGAACCGGGCCGCCTGGCCCTGATCTGCCGCATGGGCGCGGGGAAGGTCGCCGACCGCCTGCCGCCGCTGCTGGAGGCCGTGCGGCGCGAAGGCCGCCGCGTGCTGTGGGTCTGCGATCCCATGCACGGCAACACCGAGACCACCAGCAACGGCTACAAGACCCGTCGATTCGACAACATCCGCAGCGAGATCGAGCAGAGCTTCGACCTGCACGCCGCGGCTGGCACCCGACTGGGTGGCGTCCACCTCGAGCTGACCGGCGAGGATGTCACCGAGTGCACCGGCGGCGCCCGTGACCTGGGCGAGGTCGACCTCGAGCGTGCCTACCGTTCGACGGTGGACCCGCGGCTCAACTACGAGCAGTCGCTGGAAATCGCGATGGCGATCGTGCGCAAGCACGCGCAGCTGGGAACCCCGGTCAAGGTCTGAGCCGTCGGGATGCCGCCGTCGCTGCTGCGGCAGCGATCCGGGCAGTGATCGAAGTGTGGGCCCGGTTGCACTGAAGACGTGGCGTCGAGCGCACGCCCGCGCTCAGAACAGTCGCGCCTGCTCGGGTTCGGGCGGGAGCGCGGGTCCCGTCAGCGCCCATTCCCCAAGCGCGTCGTAACGTCCACCGGGATTGAACAGGAGCTCGAAGCGCTCGACGCGCAGTGCGCCGACGTCGCAGTCGATTGCATCCAGCCACGGCTGCGCCGGGAGGTGGCGGTCGAGATAGGCCAGGGTGACGTGCGGCTGCGTGGTGACCTGCAGCGGGCGGATGCCGCAGTGCCGGATGGCGTCGCGGGTGGCGTCGCACAGGGCCTGCAGGGCAGGGCAGTCATGCGGCAGCGCCACCACCGCGCCCGATTGCGGCCAGTAGGCGAACCGCTCCACGGTGAAGGCATGCGGAGGAATGCTCCGGGCAACGCCTGCCAGCGCGTCGTGCAGGGCGGGCGTCGCGAGGTCCAGTGCGTCGTAGCCGATGAAGCACAGGGTCGCGTGCCACTGGTCGGGCCGACGGGGCTGCAGGCGGAGCGCGCCATCCTGGCGCGCTGACTGCAGCCTGGCGGCCAGTGCGGAGAGGCGTTCGCGCCCCGCCGCATCGGGCCCGCCAGCCCGGGAACAGCGCCCGGCTCACGCCGCGCGGCTGGCCCGCTTGCGGTCGACCTCGGTGCGCAGCTTCTTGCGCAGGCGGATCTGCTTGGGCGTTACCTCGACCAGCTCGTCGTCGTCGATGAACTCCAGCGCCTGCTCCAGCGAGAACTTGATCGCCGGGATCAGGCCCTCGTCGTCGTCCTTGCCCGAGGCGCGGAAGTTGGTGAGCTGCTTGCCGCGCAGCGCGTTGACGGTCAGGTCGTTGTCCTTGGAGTGGATGCCGAGGATCTGGCCCTCGTAGATCTCTTCGCCCGGCTCGATGAACAGGCGGCCACGCTCCTGCATCGCCATCTGTGCATACGCCGGCGACGGACCGGTGCCGTTCGAGATCAGCACGCCGTTGTTGCGCTGGCCGATGTCGCCTTCCGCCTTCGGGCCGTAATGGTCGAAGACGTGGAACAGGAGGCCGGTGCCGGCGGTCAGGGTCTTGAATTCGGTCTGGAAGCCGATCAGGCCGCGCGCCGGGATGATGTAGTCCAGGCGCACGCGGCCCTTGCCGTCGGGCTCCATGCCCTGCAGCAGCGCCTTGCGCTCGCCGAGCCGGCCCATGACGCCGCCCTGGAACTGCTCGTCCATGTCCACGACCAGCGACTCGTAGGGCTCCTCGACCACGCCGTCCACCGTGCGCACGATGACCTCGGGACGCGACACCGCGAGCTCGTAGCCCTCGCGGCGCATGTTCTCGATCAGGATGGAGAGGTGCAGCTCGCCGCGGCCGGAGACCTTGAACTTGTCGGCGTCGGCGGTGTCCTCGACGCGCAGCGCCACGTTGTGCGCGGTCTCGCGGGTGAGGCGGTCGCGCAGCTGGCGGCTGGTGAGGAACTTGCCACCCGAGCGCTCCTTGACGCCGGCGAACGGCGAATCGTTGACCTGGAAGGTCATCGAGATCGTCGGTTCGTCGACGGTCAGCACCGGCAGCTGCTCGACCGCGGAGGGATCGCACAGCGTGTCGGAGATGCCCAGGCCCTCGATGCCCGAGAACGCGATGATGTCGCCGGCGCGGGCCTCCTGGACCTCGACGCGCTCCAGGCCCATGAAGCCGAGCACCTGCAGCACCTTGGCCTGGCGGACCTTGCCGTCGGCGGCGGCGATCACGCTCACCGTCTGGTTGGTCTTCACCTTGCCGCGCTGGATGCGGCCGACGCCGATCACGCCGACGTAGTTGTTGTAGTCCAGCGAGGTCACGCGCATCTGGAAGGGGCCGTCGGGATCGACCGGCGGCGCCGGCACGTGCTCGCAGATGGCCTCGAACAGCGGGGTCATGTCGCCGCTGCGCACGGTGTCCTCGAGGCCGGCGTAGCCGTTGAGGCCGGAGGCGTAGACGGTGTGGAAGTCGAGCTGCTCGTCGTTCGCGCCCAGGCGGTCGAACAGGTCGAAGGTCTGGTCCAGCACCCAGCTCGGGCGCGCGCCGGGACGGTCGACCTTGTTCACCACCACGATCGGCTTGAAGCCCATGGCGAAGGCCTTCTGGGTCACGAAGCGGGTCTGCGGCATCGGCCCGTCCATCGCGTCGACCAGCACCAGCACCGAGTCGACCATCGACAGCACGCGCTCGACCTCGCCGCCGAAGTCGGCGTGGCCGGGCGTGTCGACGATGTTGATGCGCCAGACCTCGTTGGTCTTCGGATTGGTCCAGCGGATCGCGGTGTTCTTCGACAGGATCGTGATGCCGCGTTCCTTCTCGATGTCGCCGCTGTCCATCACGCGATCGGGGACGGCCGCGCGCTCGTCCAGGGTTCCGGACGACTTGAGCAGCTGGTCGACGAGGGTGGTCTTGCCGTGGTCGACGTGGGCGACGATGGCGATGTTGCGGAGGCGTTCGATGGACATCGGGAAAACCGCACCTCGTGCCTTCTTGGGGCAGGGCGCGCTGGGCCTTGTTGAGGGAAGCCGGTGATTATACTTGCAGTGGCACCCCGCCAGAAAGTGTTGCAATGCCGGGCCCCCGGCTCCACTTCAGGTTCCGCGACGGGGCTTCCGGCCCGCCGGCCCCCGCACCCCCACCCAGACCAGGATTCCCGACATGTCCCTGAACGCCGTTTTCGACACCGACCGTGGCCAGATCAAGGTCGAGCTCTACCCCGACAAGGCCCCGCTGACGGTCGCCAGCTTCGTCAACCTGGCCCGCAAGGGCTTCTACGACGGCCTGAACTTCCACCGCGTGATCCCGGACTTCATGATCCAGGGCGGCTGCCCCAAGGGCACCGGCACCGGCGGCCCCGGCTACAAGTTCGAGGACGAAACGAACAACGGCGTCCGCCACGAGCGCGGCGTGCTGTCCATGGCCAACGCCGGCCCCAACACCAACGGCAGCCAGTTCTTCATCACCCACATCAAGACCGACTGGCTGGACGGCAAGCACACCGTCTTCGGCAAGGTCACCGAGGGCCTGGAGGTGGTGGACGCCGTCAAGCAGGGCGATGCCATCAAGTCGGTGAGGATCGAGGGTGACGCCGAGGCCGCGCTGGCCGCGAAGGCCGATCGCGTGGCCGAGTGGAACAAGGTGATGTCCGCCTGAGGACCCGGCCGGGGCGGGGCGCGGTGCTAGAATAAGCGGCTGCCGCGTGCGCCGCGCGCCGCGCCCCACACCCCAGTTCCAGAGGTTCCCGCAATGCCCAAGCTTGCCCAGCGGATGGGTCGCGCCAAGCCCAGCGCGATCATGGTCGTGGCCGAAACCGCCCAGCGCCTGAAGGCCGAAGGCCGCGACGTCATCAGCTTCTCGATCGGCGTCCCCAACTTCCTGCCGGGCGAGCACGTCTACGCCGCCGCCCGCGAGGCGCTGGAGCACGATTCCGGCCAGTACGGCAACAACCGTGGCGCGAACGCGGTGCTCGACGCCTTCATCGGCCACCTCGGCCGCCTGGGCCTGGACGGCTACACCCGCGCCAACTGCGCCACCGGCGTGGGCGCCAAGCACATCCTCTACAACCTGGCCGAGGCGCTGCTCGACGAGGGCGACGGCTTCGCCTTCGCCACGCCGTACTGGACCAGCTACATGGACATCGCCGAGATCGTCGGCGCCGACATCCAGCTGCTGCCGTGCCCGCCCGAGCAGGACTACAAGCTCACCCCGGCCCAGCTCGACGCGGCGCTGGCGAAGAAGCCGAAGGTGTTCCTGTTCAACAACCCGTCCAACCCGACGGGCATGGTCTACACCAGGGACGAGATCGCCGCGCTGGCCGACGTCGTCGCGCGCCATCCCGACACCTGGATCATCACCGACGACATCTACAACATGATGGTGTTCGACGGCGTGGGCTACCACAACTTCGTGCACGCGCGCCCCGAGCTGCGCGACCGCGTGATCTTCGTCGACTCGCTGTCCAAGACCTACGGCATGCCGGGCTGGCGCGTCGGCCTGATGGCGGGCCCCGAGTCCGTCGCCAAGGCGATGACGGTGATGAACTCCAACCACATCACCAGCCTGCCGGAGGTGGTCTCGGCCGCCGCCGCGGCCGCGCTGTCCGGCCCGCAGGACGTGCCCGCGGAGCGCTGCGCCGAGTTCCAGGCCAAGCGCGACCAGGTCGTGGCCGCGCTCAACGCCATCCCCGGTGTGGTCTGCCCGGTGCCGCAGGGCGCGTTCTATGCCTTCCCCGATATCAGCGTCGCCTTCGGCAAGTCGCACGGCGGCAAGGTCATCGCCAACGACGTCGACCTGTGCAACGCGCTGCTCGAAGCCAAGGGCGTGGCCTGCGTGCCGGGCTCGGCCTTTGGAGAGCCGCGCGGCCTGCGCATCAGCTACACCTGCCCGACGCCGCAGCTGGCGCCCGGCCTGGCGCGCATCCAGGAATTCTTCGCCGAACTGGCCTGAGTCCGTCCACGGCGGCCGGGTGCCGTGGACGGTCCCGGCCGCCTGCCGTCGACGCCGCGGCGCCTTCCATTTTCCTCCAGCCCCACGTATCCGGAGCCACCCCACATGAAGACCCCCGTCCGAGTTGCTGTCACCGGCGCCGCCGGCCAGATCGGTTACGCCCTCCTGTTCCGCATCGCCTCCGGCGAAATGCTGGGCAAGGACCAGCCCGTCATCCTGCAGCTGCTCGAGCTGCCGATGGAGAAGGCCCAGGCCGCGCTCAAGGGCGTGATGATGGAGCTCGAGGACTGCGCCTTCCCGCTGCTGGCCGGCATGGTCGGCACGGATGACCCGGAGGTGGCCTTCAAGGACGCCGACATCGCGCTGCTGGTCGGCGCGCGTCCGCGCGGCCCGGGCATGGAGCGCAAGGACCTGCTGCTGGAGAACGCCAAGATCTTCACCGCCCAGGGCGCGGCGCTGAACAAGGTCGCCTCGCGCGACGTCAAGGTGTTGGTGGTCGGCAACCCCGCCAACACCAACGCCTACATCGCGATGAAGTCGGCGCCGGACCTGAAGGCCGCGAACTTCACCGCGATGCTGCGCCTGGACCACAACCGCGCGCTGAGCCAGCTGGCCAACAAGGCCGGCGTGGCCGTGGGCGACATCGAGAAGCTGGTGGTCTGGGGCAACCACAGCCCGACCATGTATCCCGACTACCGCTTCGCCACGGTCAAGGGCGAGTCGCTGAAGGACCGCATCAACGACGCCGACTGGAACGCCAGCGAGTTCATCCCGCAGGTCGGCAAGCGCGGCGCGGCGATCATCGAGGCCCGTGGCCTGTCCTCGGCCGCCTCGGCCGCCAACGCCGCCATCGACCACATCCGCGACTGGGTGCTGGGCTCGAACGGCAAGTGGGTGACGATGGGCGTGCCGTCGGACGGCAGCTACGGCATCCCGGAGGGTGTGATCTACGGCGTCGCGGTGACCACCGAGAATGGCGAGTACACCCGCGTCCAGGGCCTGGAAGTCGACGACTTCAGCCGTGCGGCCATGGATCGCACCCTGGCCGAGCTCGAGGAAGAGCGCGCCGGCGTCGCCCACCTGCTGGGCTGAACCCGGCGGCGGGCGAACGCCCGCGCCGCCTTCCGGAACGACCGGGCCTGGCCCGGTCGTGTCCGTTCGGGCCGCCCGAGCCGCCACCCGGACCTGCATTCGACCATCGTCGTAGCGCGCGGTCCGCCGCGGCCGACTAGCCTCCACTGCAAAGCTGGAGACTGGCATGCGTTACGAAGACTTCCACCGGCGCTCGATCGAAGCGCCCGAAGCGTTCTGGGCCGAGCAGGCCCGGGCCATCCACTGGCACCGCGAGCCGGATGCCATCCTCGACGACTCGAACCCGCCGTTCCGGAAATGGTTCGTCGGCGGGCAGACCAACCTGTGCCACAACGCCGTCGACCGGCACCTCGCCGATCGCGGCGACCAGCTGGCACTGGTGGCCATCTCCTCCGAAACCGGCACCACCCGCGAGTTCGACTACCGCGCGCTGCATCGCGAGGTGAACGTGTTCGCCGCGGTGCTGAAATCCCTCGGCGTGGGCCGCGGCGACCGCGTGGTCATCTACATGCCCAACATCGCCGAAGCGGTGTTTGCGATGCTCGCCTGTGCGCGCATCGGTGCGGTGCACTCGGTGGTGTTCGGCGGCTTCGCGGCGCACAACCTGGCGCTGCGCATCGACGACGCGGAGCCGAAGCTGCTGATCGCAGCCGATGCCGGCAGCCGCGGCGGCAAGGTCATCCCCTACAAGCCGCTGGTGGACGCCGCGCTGGCCGAGGCGAAATCACCGCCGCCGCACGTGCTCATCGTCGACCGCGGCCTGGCCCCGGACTACGCGCGCACCGAGGGCCGCGATCTCGACTACGCCGACCTGCGCGCGCGCCACGAGGCTGCGGATGTGCCGGTGGAGTGGCTGGAATCCAACGAGCCCAGCTACCTGCTCTACACCTCGGGCACCACCGGCAGGCCCAAGGGCGTGCAGCGCGACACCGGCGGCTACGCGGTGGCGATGGCGCTGTCGATGTGGTCGATCTACGACGTCCGTGCGGGGCAGGCCATGTTCAGCACCTCCGACGTCGGCTGGGCGGTCGGGCACTCCTACAACGTCTACGGACCGCTGATCGCGGGTGCCACGTCGATCCTGTACGAGGGCCTGCCCACCTCGCCGGACGCGGGGGTGTGGTGGCGGATCTGCGAGAAATACGGCGTGCGCACGCTGTTCTCCTCGCCCACCGCGGTGCGGGTGCTGAAGAAGCAGGATCCGGAATGGCTGACGAAGTACGACCTGTCGGCGCTGAAGTACCTCTTCCTCGCCGGCGAGCCACTGGATGAACCCACCGCGCAGTGGATCAACGAGGGGCTCGGCAAGACGGTCATCGACAACTACTGGCAGACCGAAACCGGCTGGCCGGTGCTGGCGCTGATGCCCGGCGTGGAGATGAAGCCGGTGAAGTTCGGCTCGCCGGGCCTGCCGACCCCTGGCTACGACATCCGGGTGATCGACGAAGCCACCGGTGCGGAGGCGCGACCGGGCGAGAAGGGCGTGCTGGTGATCCGGCCGCCGCTGCCGCCGGGCTGCATGACCACGGTCTGGCGCGACGACAAGCGCTTCGTCGACAGCTATTTCTCCCACTTCACGGAGCTGCTCTACAGTTCGCTCGACTGGGCGATCCGGGACGCCGAGGGCTACACCTTCATCCTCGGACGGACCGACGATGTCATCAACGTCGCCGGCCATCGCCTGGGCACGCGCGAGATCGAGGAGTCGGTGTCGGGCCATCCGGGCGTGGCCGAGGTGGCGGTGATCGGCGTCCAGGACGAGGTGAAAGGGCAGGTGCCGGTGGTGTTCGCCACCCTGAAGCAGGCGGCCGACGCGGCGCTGGCGGCGCACGAGATGCAGGCACGCGTGGTCGAGCAGCTGGGTGCGATCGCGCGTCCGGCGCGGATCTACGTGGTGGGCGCACTGCCCAAGACGCGCTCGGGCAAGCTGCTGCGGCGCTCGATCCAGGCCCTGGCCGAACACCGCGACCCGGGCGACCTGTCCACGCTGGACGATCCCGGTGCGCTGGGCGAGATCAGCAGCGCGCTCGAGCGGGGGGCCGACGCCGGCAGCTGAGGGTCGCGCGCAGCGTCGGCGAGTCCGGCGTGCCCGCCTGCTCCGCTAGAATGGCGCGGTTCCCCAACCGCAGAAATCCCCATGTCCGAGCATGTTTCCGCCGGCGCGCGCTTCCGCGCCGCCGTCGCCGAAGAATCCCCGCTGCAGGTGATGGGCGCCATCACCGCCTATGCCGGCCTGATGGCCAAGCGCACCGGCTACAGGGCGCTGTACCTGTCGGGTGGCGGCGTGGCCGCGAACTCGCTGGGCATGCCCGACCTCGGCATCTCGACCATGGAGGACGTGCTGATCGACGCCCGCCGCATCGTCGAGGCCACCGGGCTGCCGCTGCTGGTCGACATCGATACCGGCTGGGGCGGGGCGTTCAACATCGCGCGCACCATCCGCAGCTTCGAGCGCGCCGGCGTCGCCGCGGTGCACATGGAGGACCAGGTCGGCCAGAAGCGCTGCGGCCACCGTCCCAACAAGGAAGTGGTGTCGAAGGGCGAGATGGTCGACCGGGTCAAGGCCGCCGTCGACGGTCGCATGGGCGACGGCTTCGTGATCATGGCGCGCACCGACGCCGCCGCCGTCGAGGGCATCGATTCCGCGATCGAGCGCGCCGTGGCCTACGTCGAGGCCGGCGCCGACATGATTTTTCCCGAGGCCATGAACACCCTCGAGGACTACAGGAAGTTCAAGGACGCGGTGAAGGTGCCGATCCTGGCCAACCTCACCGAGTTCGGTTCCACCCCCTTCTTCACCACCGACGAGCTGCGTTCGGCCGGGGTCGACATCGCGCTCTACTGCTGCGGCGCGTACCGGGCCATGAACAAGGCCGCGCTGAACTTCTACGAGACCGTTCGCCGCGAAGGCACGCAGAAGAACATCGTCGACACCCTGCAGACGCGCGCCGAGCTCTACGACTTCCTCGGCTACCACGCGTACGAGGACAAGCTCGACGCGCTGTTCTCGAAGGACTGACCCCCGGCGGCCCCGGGCGGCGCGGCGAGCCGCCCGCCCCGGGCAACGCCATGCGCCCGGTGCGCGCCACCAATCCCAGTGTCTACGGAGCATTCGATGAGCGAACCCACGAGCACCCTGCCGAAGCCGAAGAAGTCGGTGGCCCTGTCCGGCACCGCCGCCGGCAACACCGCGCTCTGCAGCGTCGGCCGCAGCGGCAACGATCTGCACTACCGCGGCTATGACATCACCCAGTTCGCGACCACGGCGGAATTCGAGGAGGTCGCCTACCTGCTGGTGCACGGCAAGCTGCCGTCGAAGCCGGAGCTGGCGCGCTACAAGGCGAAGCTGAAGTCGCTGCGCGGGATCCCGGCAGCGGTCAAGGCCGCGCTGGAGGAGCTGCCGCCTTCGGCGCATCCGATGGACGTGATGCGTACCGGCGTGTCCGTGCTGGGCTGCATCGCGCCGGAGAAGGACGACCACAACCATCCGGGCGCGCGCGACATCGCCGACAAGCTGATGGCGTCGCTCGGCTCGATGCTGCTGTACTGGTACCACTTCAGCCACAACGGCCGGGTCATCGACGTCGAGACCGACGACGATTCGATCGGCGGCCACTTCCTGCACCTGCTGCACGGCGAGCCGCCGCCGGAAAGCTGGGTGCGCGCGATGCACACTTCGCTCAACCTGTATGCCGAGCACGAGTTCAACGCCTCCACCTTCACCTCGCGCGTCATCGCCGGCACCGGCAGCGACATGTATTCGTGCATCGCCGGCGCCATCGGTGCGCTGCGCGGACCGAAGCACGGCGGCGCCAACGAGGTCGCCTTCGAGGTGCAGAAGCGCTACGACACGCCTGACGAGGCCGAGGCCGACATCCGCGAGCGCGTCGGCCGCAAGGAAGTGGTGATCGGCTTCGGCCACCCGGTGTACACCGTGGGCGATCCGCGCAACGGCATCATCAAGGACGTGGCGAAGGAGCTGTCGGAAGAGCAGGGCGACACCCGCATGTACGCCATCGCCGAGCGCCTGGAGTCGGTGATGTGGGACATCAAGAAGATGTTCCCGAACCTCGACTGGTTCAGCGCGGTGAGCTACCACATGATGGGCGTGCCGACGGCGATGTTCACCCCGCTGTTCGTGATCGCGCGCACCAGCGGCTGGAGCGCGCACGTGATCGAGCAGCGAATCGACGGCAAGATCATCCGTCCGAGCGCGAACTACACCGGTCCCGAGAACCGCGACTGGGTGCCGATGGCCGATCGCCGCTGAGACGCCAGGCCAGGCTGGAAACGAAACGGCGCCCCGAGGGCGCCGTTTTCCTGTTTCAGCATGGAGCCGCCATGGCGGCGATTGGTTCCAGCCGGCCGCCTACTTCAGCCCCTCGGCCTCCAGCGCGGCGCGCACGCCCGGGTCGGCCTCCATCCGCGCCTTGAACGAGGCGATGTTGTCCAGCCCGGACATGTCCACGCCGGTGCCGTGGGCCCAGCGCACCGTCATATAGAAGTAGGGATCGGCGAAGCTGCGGAAGCCGGCCAGCCAGTCGTTCCCGGCCAGGCGCCTGTCGGCGGTTTCCATGAGCTTGCGCACCAGCGTCCTGGCAGACGCCTTGACCGCGTCATGCTGCGCCTCGTCGCCGATGTAGCGGGCGGTGGAGAAGATCGGCTTGAACGCCGGATGCAGGTCGGAGTTCACGAAGGCCAGCCAGCGTGCGGCCTCGGCGCGCTGGCGCGGCGAACCATCACCCGCCAGACCGGCCTGCGGCCTCGTGTCGGCGATGTAGCCCATGATCGCGGCGTTCTGGGTCAGCACGAAGTCGCCATCGACCAGCGCCGGCACCGCGCCGGCGGGATTGATGGCGAGGAAGGCCGGAGCCTTCATCGATTCGCCATCGAGGATCTCGACCTCGTAGGGAGCGCCGGTCCACTCCAGCGCCATGTGCACGGCGGTCGAGCATGCGCCCGGCTTCGAATACAGCTTCATCTGCGGCTCCTCGCGTGGGGAAACCGCCATCATCCGCGCTGCCCGCGGCGCGCTCAAGGCGCCGCAGCACCGCCACCGGGCCTCAGGACTTCGGCTTCAGGTTCTGGACCCGGAGAAAGGTGTGGTCGCCGATGGTTGCGACCTGGTAGGCGTTGCGCCAGCTCGGGCTGGCGATGGCATGCGCCAGGAAGTGGCTGGCGCCGGGCACTACTTCCTTGCGCTCGCCGGCCGGCAGCGCCCAGTTGCGCTGGGCTTCCAGGGCGATCGTGACCGATTGCGACCAGGCCTCGGTGTTGGTCAGGCGCGTGCGTGGCGACACGATCGTCGGCGCGAACTGCTTGCGCGCGGTCACCACGTCGCAGACCGAGTCGCCCCACAGGCCGCTGTCGGTGCGGCGCAGGGCGACCTCGGCCACGGCGTGCTGGCCGAGGACGGACTGGTCGCGGGCCTCGAGGTACAGCGTGGTGCTGAGGCACAGGGAATCTGCAGCCTGCGGGGGCAGTATCGATGCCAGCCACAGGATCCAGGCGAGTTTCATGACGGCTCCTTGCTCCGTTGCGCCGTTCGCGCAGCAGGGCCGGGCTCCAATGGAACCCGTGCCACCGCGTCGCGGGACGGCCTGGCGTGTTGGGGAGGGCGGCGGCACTCTCTGGCGCGCTTGCTGCCCGGGCGCGAAGCCCGCAGAACGACGGGTCGTGCCGGTTCCGCCGAAGTCGCGGCGGAGAAAAAAGTTGGCGCACGTTACTGCCCGGTTTCGAAACGCCGGCTGAACAGGGGTTCAGGGATCTTCGCGCATGACATCGGTCAAGGGCCGGTCGTCGATTTGCCCCGGCCCGTCGGCGGTCGGCCCGGCACGATATTTGTTAGGTCAACGTTAACGCCGTCTTCACGCGTTTGAACCTAACCTTCGGCCGCGATCCGGTCGTGCCCATGACCGTGTCCATCCACAGTTTCAGGCGGCTTCGGCATCGCTCGGCACCGTCCACCACCCAAGGAGCAACAACATGATGAACAAGAAGCTGCTGTGCGCAGCCATGCTGCTGGCCGGTCTGGGCGCTGCCCACGGCGCCGCCGCCCAGGAATACGACGACCGCTGGTACCTCACCGGCAGCGCCGGCTTCAACATCCAGGACAACGACCGTGGCACCAACGACGCGCCGTTCCTGGGCCTGGGTATCGGCAAGTTCGTTTCGCCGAACTGGTCGGTGGATGCCGAGCTCAATTACCAGAACCCCAACTGGGATGCGAACCAGGATCTCAACTGGAGCCAGTACGGCATCTCCTTCGACGCCCGCCGCCACTTCATCGCGGAAGGCCGCAACTGGAATCCCTACCTGCTGATGGGCCTGGGCTACCAGCGCGAAGAGATCGAGCTCGACAACTTCCCGAACCCCGATTCCCCGTTCCAGGAGGAAGAGGGTGCGGTCGCCGGCAAGTTCGGCGTGGGCGTGCAGGGCAACACCGGCCGCGTGCGTCTCCGTGCCGAGCTCGCCTATCGCGCCGTGGCCCTCGACGACACCCGCGCCCAGCTCATGAACGACGATCCGCCGCCGGAGCGCAATGACGGCGAAGACTGGTTCGGCGACGTCCTGGCCTCGGTCGGCGTGGTGATCCCGCTGGGTCCGGAGCCGACCGCCCCGGTCGCGCCGGCACCGGTGGCCCCGAGCTGCGCCGACATGGACAGCGACGGCGACGGCGTGAACGACTGCGACGACAAGTGCCCGGGTTCGCAGGCTGGCCAGACCATTGGTCCGGACGGCTGCCCGGTGCCGGTGTCGATCGACCTGAAGGGCGTCAACTTCGACTTCGACAAGTCGACCCTGCGTCCTGACGCGGTGTCGATCCTGAACGAAGCGATCGAGATCCTGAAGCGTTACCCGGAGCTGAAGGTCGAGGTGGCTGGCCACACCGACTCGAAGGGCACCGACGCCTACAACCAGTCGCTGTCGGAGCGCCGCGCGACGGCGGTGTACGACTACCTGACCGGCAACGGCATCGACGCTTCGCGCCTGGTGGGCCCGAACGGTTACGGCGAGAGCCGCCCGATCGCGCCGAACACCAACGACGACGGTTCGGACAACCCGGACGGCCGCGCGCGCAACCGCCGCACGGAGCTGAACGTCCAGAACTGAGGACGTCGGCACCTGCAGTACCCACGAGGCCCGGCAACGCCGGGTCTCGTGCTATTTAATGGATGGTTAACATCTACCTGAATGTGTATGATTGCCGGCGCGACTGGCAGGGGCGGGCCTATGGCCTGCCTTGATGCTCCCGCCGCCCCCCCTTTTCATTCCTGATTGACCTTAGGAGTAATCAATGAAGATCCGCGTGCTGAGCACTGCCTTGCTGGCCGGACTTGCGTTCTCGCAGGCCGCCGCCGCCCAGGAGTTCGACGATCGCTGGTACCTGACCGGCAGCGCCGGCTTCAACATCCAGGACAACGACCGTGGCACCAACGACGCGCCGTTCGTGGGCCTGGGTATCGGCAAGTTCATCGCCCCGGAGTGGTCGGTCGATGCCGAGCTGAACTACCAGAATCCCAACCATGACGCCAACCAGGACCTGAACTGGAGCCAGTATGGCGTCTCGTTCGACCTGCGCCGCCACTTCCTGGCCGAGGGCCGCAGCTGGAACCCCTACCTGCTGATGGGCGTGGGCTACCAGCGCTCCGAGGAAGAGTACGACGCGTTCCCGAGCCCGAACTCGCCCGGCGAGCGCGAGGACGGCAACTTCGCAGCCAAGATTGGCTTCGGCGTCCAGGGTGACATGGGCAGCCGCGTGAAGCTGCGCAGCGAGCTGGCCTACCGTGCCGACTTCGACGACACCAGCGTCAATGCCGCCAGCGAAGACTGGTTCGGCGACGTCCTGGCCTCGGTCGGCGTGGTGATCCCGCTGGGTCCGGAGCCGACCGCCCCGGTGGCGCCGGCACCGGTGGCCCCGAGCTGCGCCGACATGGACAGCGACGGCGACGGCGTGAACGACTGCGACGACAAGTGCCCGGGTTCGCAGGCTGGCCAGACCATTGGTCCGGACGGCTGCCCGGTGCCGGTGTCGATCGACCTGAAGGGCGTCAACTTCGACTTCGACAAGTCGACCCTGCGTCCTGACGCGGTGTCGATCCTGAACGAAGCGATCGAGATCCTGAAGCGTTACCCGGAGCTGAAGGTCGAGGTGGCTGGCCACACCGACTCGAAGGGCACCGACGCCTACAACCAGTCGCTGTCGGAGCGCCGCGCGACGGCGGTGTACGACTACCTGACCGGCAACGGCATCGACGCTTCGCGCCTGGTGGGCCCGAACGGTTACGGCGAGAGCCGCCCGATCGCGCCGAACACCAACGACGACGGTTCGGACAACCCGGACGGCCGCGCGCGCAACCGCCGCACGGAGCTGAACGTCCAGAACTGAGGACGTCGGCACCTGTAATACCCACGAAGCCCGGCCTCGCGCCGGGCTTCGTGCGTTTGCGGCCTGCTACACTCGCCGCCCTGTGCAGAAGAAGTGGATCGACGACATGAAGCGTGCAGCGTGGTTGGTGGTGGCGACCGGCCTGGCGGCCCCCGGCTTCGCGATGGCCGCGGTCGATTGCGGCAACCTGCCGACCGCCGGCGCCGGGACGCGGGTCAGCGTGCTCGCCCCGCTGGCGACCGAGTTGGTGGCGCCGTCCTACATGCTGGGTGCCAACAGCGGCGTCCTTGGCCATGCCTATGACGAGTCGCAGACGGTCGACGAGGTGCTGCTGCGCCGGCGCATCGAAAGCTGCCGCAACGTCGCCATCGCGACCCCGGCGAGCGTCGCCAATCCGAACGATCCCGGCGCCTACAAGCCGCAGACCGAGTTCGACAACACGCCCTGGCGCTTCGACATGAACCAGAACGGCCGTCGCATGACCGCCGACGAGTTCGACGCCTGGATGAAGGCGCGCGGCGTGCGCGTCGCCCGTGGCAGTGCACCGGCCGCCGTGCCGGCCGCGCCCGCGGGCACCGACGGCGAGCCGGCGCCCGCAGAAGGGACGCCCGTTCCCGCCACCGACGACGGCGAGCCCCGCTGAGGCCGGGCGCGCGCCCGGGGGCCCGGCACGGGCTGGCGCGCGCGCTGTCCAAGCGCGGCATCTGTTCGCGCACCGAAGCCGAACGCAGGATCCGCGCAGGCAGGGTGACGGTCGACGGGCGCGTGGTGCGCGACCCCGAGCATCCGGTCGACGCCGCTGCCGCCCGCATCACGGTCGACGGCGTCGACGCGGCCGGTCCCGCGCCGCTCTACCTCGTGCTCAACAAGCCGCGCGGACTGGTCACCACGGCCAGCGACGAGCGTGGCCGCGACACCGTGTACCGCTGCTTCGACGGCGCCGGACTCGGTTGGATCGCGCCGGTGGGGCGCCTGGACCAGGCCAGCGAAGGCCTGCTGCTGTTCACCAACGACCCCGCCTGGGCGGCCACCATCACCGACCCGGGGACCGGCCCGGACAAGACCTACCACGTGCAGATCGACGGCCGCCCGGCACCGGCGCAGCTGGAAGCGATGGTGCGAGGCTTCCGCTGCGATGGCGAGCACCTGTCGGTGGGCTCGGTGCGCATCCTGCGCGAGGGCGGGCGGAATGCCTGGCTTGAAGTCGTGCTGCACGAAGGCCGCAACCGCCACATCCGCCGCCTGATGGCGGCCTCCGGCTTCGGCGTGCTGCGGCTGGTGCGGGTGGGGATCGGCCCGGTGGCGCTTGGCGACCTGCCCAAGGGCAAATGGCGCCCGCTGGATGCGGCGGAACTCGCGGCCCTGCTGCCGCCGTCGACGCCCGCCGCGGCCTGAGGGCCGGCCCGTGCGGAGCCGGCGCGGGGCGACCGGTCAGGCCTTCAGCACGCCCAGTTCGTGGCCGATGCGGGTGAACGCGTCGATCGCCCGGTCCAGGTGCTCGCGCGTATGCGCCGCCGACAGTTGCGTGCGGATGCGCGCCTGGCCCTTGGGCACCACCGGGAAGAAGAAGCCGATCGCGTAGATGCCTTCCTCGAGCAGGCGCTCGGCGAAGCGCTGCGCCAGCGGTGCGTCGTACAGCATCACCGGGCTGATGGGGTGCACGCCGGGCTTGATGTCGAAGCCGGCGGCGGTCATGCGCTCGCGGAAGTAGGCGGTGTTTTCCGCCAGCCGCTCGCGCAGGTCACCGGCGGCATCCAGCATCTGGAAGGCCTTGGTGCCCGCGGCCACCACGTGCGGCGGCAGCGAGTTCGAGAACAGGTAGGGCCGGGAGCGCTGGCGCAGCAGCTCGATCACCTCCGCCCTGGCGGTGGTGAAACCGCCCAGCGCGCCGCCCATCGCTTTGCCGAGCGTGCCGGTGATGATGTCGATCTTCTCCAGCACGCCCTTCACCTCGGCCGAGCCGCGGCCGGTGGCGCCGATGAAGCCGGTGGCGTGGCACTCGTCGATGTGCACCAGGGCGCCGTACCTCGACGCCAGCGCTGTGATCTCGTCGAGCGGCGCGATGAAGCCGTCCATCGAGAACACGCCGTCGGTGGTGATCATGATCGTGCGCGCGCCGTCGGCCTTCGCCTGCTGCAGCTGTTTCTCCAGGTCCGCCATGTCGCAGTTGGCGTAGCGGTAGCGCTTCGCCTTGCACAGGCGTACGCCGTCGATGATCGAGGCGTGGTTGAGGGCGTCGGAGATGATCGCGTCCTCCTCGCCCAGCAGCGGCTCGAACAGGCCGCCATTGGCGTCGAAGCAGGCGGCATAGAGGATCGTGTCCTCCTTGCCGAAGAAGTCGGCGATCGTGCGCTCCAGTTCCTTGTGCAGGTCCTGGGTGCCGCAGATGAAGCGCACCGAGGCCATGCCGAAGCCGTGGGTGTCCAGCGCGTCGCGCGCGGCGGCGATGATGTCCGGATGGTCGGCGAGGCCGAGGTAGTTGTTGGCGCAGAAGTTCAGCACCGTGCGGCCGTCGGCCAGTTCGATCTCGGCCGACTGCGGGCTGGTGATGATGCGTTCGGCTTTGAACAGGCCGGCCTCGCGGATGGTGTCGAGTTCTTCGGCATAACGCCTGGTGGTCGCGGGGCTGCTGCTCATGTGGGGATCCTCTGTTGGGGCTGCCATATGGTAGCCGCTGGGTCGCGGCGCATTGCTCCGGGGGGGGGGCGCGTGGTTCCCGGACGTGCATGGGTGCTTGACGCCGGTGTTGGTGGAGGCGCGTGCCGGGACTGGGGGCTGTGCTGGCGCAGCGGGTCGTGTTGGGTCCGCGCCGGGGAGGTGCGCGCCGCGGGAGGTGGCTGGCGGGGGGAGTGCTCCGCCCGGCCGCAGACGTCCGTGTCTGAAGCCGGGGCGTGGGCCATCCATGGCCCACT
>NZ_JACSQJ010000002.1:345251-587442 GCF_014836665.1 Luteimonas colneyensis | reverse complement strand
GACGCGGAGATGCCGGGGGAGCACACCCCCTGTGTGCGCGACGGGCCGCGTACACCACCACGGAGCCGACTTGCATCTCGACCCAACCCGCAAGCATCTCTGGCCGTAGCAGACGCCGATCCAGCATCACCACAGCCGGCTCGACCGCGAGCCTCTTCCACTCACTTGGGAGAAGAACCTTTTTTCGCTGATGCGTAACTGGAATAACTGGCCTGGAAGGACTGGACGGGAGTTGTTACGCAGGCCTGCGCGCGATTTGCACGCGGCGCGAACCTCGAGCGCGCAATAGTCGCGACTCTTCCCCCCGAAACCACGCAGGAGTACAGGCATGAACGATCGCCGAGACACGAATCCCGATGCCAATCGCGACCCGATCACCGGCGCGCCCGGATCGCACCCCGTTGGCGTGGCCGCGGGCGGAACCGCCGGCGCGATCGCCGGCGCCGCGGTCGGCAGCATCTTCGGACCGATCGGCACCCTCGTGGGCGGCGGCATCGGCGCAGTGGGCGGCGCGGCCGGCGGCAAGGCCCTGGCCGAACGCGTCGATCCCACGGCCGAAGTCGAGTACTGGCGCGAAGGCGCCGTGTCGCGCGACTACTACCAGGCCGATCGCGACTTCGACCGCGACTACGCTCCCGCCTATCGCATGGGCACCGAGTACCGCAACGAAGCCGGTGCCCGCGACTGGAGCGAGGCCGAGCCGCAGCTGAAGCAGCGCTGGGAGCAGTCGCGCGCCGAATCCAGCCTGGACTGGGACTCCGCACGCCCCGCAGTCCGCGATGCCTACGACCGCACCCAGCGGACCTACGGTGCGTACGAGGACACCGACCGGCACTACGAGCAGAACTACAACAAGACCGACTACTACAGCCAGGACCACGGCTTCGACGACTACCGCCCGGCCTACCGCTACGGCACGCAGGCGCGCGCGTCGCGGCCCGAGGCTGCCTGGTCGCCGCAGACCGAGTCCGAACTGGAGCGGGGCTGGGAGCAGGCCCGCGGCGAATCGAAGCTCGGCTGGGCCCAGGCCAAGGGTGCGGTGAAGGATGCCTGGCACCGCGTCGAGAACCGGCTCCCGGGCGATGCCGACGGCGACGGCCGCTGATCTCGCAGTTCCTCCACCGGACGAAGGGGCTCCCACCGGGAGCCCCTTTTTTCTGCGCAACGATGCATCCCCGTTGCATGGCGCGGGCCCACCGGACCAAGGCGTAAAATGAGCGTTTGAATCGTCCCGTGGAGATCCAGGCCGTGTCCGAACGCATCCGCCATCCCCTGTTCCGCGACCGCATCACCTCGGCAGCGGAGGCGGCGGCCGCCATCCGCCCGGGCATGACGGTCGCGATGAGTGGATTCACGGGCGCGGGTTATCCGAAGGCGGTGCCGCAGGCCCTGGCCGCGCGGGTCGAACAGGCCAACGCGGCCGGCGAGCGCTTCCGGATCAAGGTCCTCACCGGCGCCTCGACCGCGCCCGAGCTCGACGGCGCGCTGGCGAAGGTCGAAGGCATGGAGCTGCGCCTGCCCTACCAGTCCGACCCCGCGGTGCGCGAGCGCATCAACGCCGGCACGCTGGACTACATCGACATCCACCTCAGCCACGTTGCCCAGCACGCCTGGTTCGGCTTTTTCGGCAAGCTCGACGTGGCGGTGGTCGAGGTCGCCGGTATCCGCGAGGACGGCAGCCTCGTGCCCTCGTCCTCGGTCGGCAACAACAAGACCTGGCTGGAGCAGGCCGACAAGGTGATCCTCGAGGTCAACTCGTGGCAGCCGGCCGCGCTGGACGGCATGCACGACGTCTACTACGGCACCGCCCTGCCGCCGCATCGCAAGCCGATCCTGCTGGAGCATCCCGACGACCGTATCGGCGAGCCCTCGCTGCGCGTGGACCCGGACAAGGTCGTCGCCGTGGTCGAAACCCACGCGCCCGACCGCAACTCCGCCTTCAGCCCGCCCGACGAAGCCTCGCGGCGGATCGCCGGCCACCTGCTCGACTTCCTCTCGCACGAGATCGATCGCGGCCGCCTCACCCGCGGGCTGCTGCCGCTGCAGTCGGGCGTGGGCAACATCGCCAACGCCGTGCTCGGCGGACTCGCCGAGGGCGGCTACCAGGGACTCACCGCGTATACCGAGGTCATCCAGGACGGGATGCTCGAGCTGCTGAAGAACGGCACGCTGCGCATGGCGTCGGCGACCTCGTTCTCGCTCAGTCCGGCGGGCATCGAGGAATTCAACGCCAACGTCGATTTCTACCGCAGCCGCATCCTGCTGCGGCCGCAGGAGATCTCCAACCATCCGGAAGTGATCCGCCGCCTGGGCTGCATCGCCATGAACGGGATGATCGAGGCCGACATCTACGGCAACGTCAATTCGACCCACATCGCCGGCAGCCGGATCATGAACGGCATCGGCGGTTCGGGCGACTTCGCGCGCAACGGCTACCTGTCGGTGTTCATGTCGCCCAGCACCGCCAGGGGCGGCCAGGTATCGGGCATCGTGCCGATGGTGAGCCACGTCGACCACACCGAGCACGACACCATGGTGCTGGTGACCGAACAGGGCCTCGCCGACCTGCGCGGCCTGGCGCCGCGCCAGCGTGCGAAACGCGTCATCGAGACCTGCGCCCACCCCGATTTCCGGCCGATGCTGCAGGACTATTTCGACCGCGCCTGCCGCGACGGCCACGGCATGCACACGCCGCACCTGCTGGGCGAGGCGCTGTCCTGGCACCAGCGCATGGTCGAGACCGGCAGCATGCGCCCGGCCGCGACGGGCTGATCGCGCACGTCCGCCCGCGGCGGATCAGTCGTCCGGTCGCTCGCCGTAGCGCAGCCAGAGGGCGGCCGCGCGCTCTTCGGTGAACACGCGTGCCTCGAAGCCGCGCTGGCGGGCGGACAGCTCGCAGTACTCGACGGCGTCGAGCCCGTTGGGCTTCACGTGCGCGATGCGGGCCGATTCCAGCCCCTTGCCCACCAGCATGTCCACCAGCTGCTGCCATTCCGCCTCGCCCAGCGCAGGCCCGCGCAGCTCGTCGACGAGCAGGATGTAGTCCGGGCGATCGCGGAGGGATTCCTCCACGATCGCGCTCCAATAGGCGAGGGTGGCCGACATCGACGCCTCGCCGCGCACGCCGACCCGCAGCGTCCTGGCCTCCCGCGACATGGTGATGCTGGGCTGGTCCATGTTCCTGTCCGGCGGCCTCGTGTCCTGTGCCACGCGACAAGCGCCGGGAAGCGGCCTCCTTCCCGGCATCCGGCGGTCAGGCGTGCAGCGGATTCGGCCTGTCGGTATCGATCCTGTAGAGCTTCAGCGCGCGCGCGGCGTCCTTCGCGGTCATGCCGCCGTCCTTCGCCAGCGCGTCGATGGCCGCATGCGCGATGTGGAAGCGATCGACCTCGAAGTGGCGGCGCAGGTTGGCGCGGGTGTCCGAGCGGCCGAAGCCGTCGGTGCCCAGCACCGTGTAGGTCATCGGCACGAAGGCGCGAATCTGGTCGGCGAAAGCGCGCACGTAGTCGGTGGCGGCGATCGCCGGACCCTGGCGGCCCTCCAGCATCTGCGTGACGTAGGCCTTGCGCGGCTTCTTGGCTTCGGGGTTGTGGCGGTTCCAGCGCTCGACGTCGAAGCCGTCGCGGCGCAGCTCGGTGAAACTGGGGCAGGACCAGATGTCGGCGGTGACGCCGAAGTCCTTGTCCAGCAGCTCCGCCGCGGCGATCGCCTCACGCAGGATCGTGCCCGAACCCATCAGCTGCACGCGCAGCTCGCCCTTCTTCGGCTTGCCGGCGTCCTTGAGCAGGTACATGCCACGGATCACGCCCTCGGCCGCGCCCTCGGGCAGCGCCGGGTGGGCGTAGTTCTCGTTCATCAGCGTCAGGTACCAGTACTCGTCCTGCTGTTCGTCGAGCATGCGGCGCATGCCCTCCTGCACGATCACCGCCACTTCGCCGGCGAAGGTCGGGTCGTAGGCGCGGCAGTTGGGAATGGCGCCGGCCAGCAGGTGGCTGTGGCCGTCCTCGTGCTGCAGGCCCTCGCCGTTGAGGGTGGTGCGGCCGGCGGTGGCGCCGAGCAGGAAGCCGCGCGCGCGCATGTCCGCGGCCTGCCAGGCGGCATCGCCGATGCGCTGGAAGCCGAACATCGAGTAGTAGATGTAGAACGGCAGCATCGGCAGGTCGTTGGTGCTGTAGCTGGTGGCCGCGGCCATCCAGCTGGCGAACGCGCCGGCCTCGGAGATGCCTTCCTGCAGCACCTGGCCGGCCTCGTCCTCGCGGTAGTACATCAGCTGGTCGCGGTCGACCGGCTTGTACTTCTGGCCGTGCGGGGCGTAGATGCCGATCTGGCGGAACAGGCCCTCCATGCCGAAGGTGCGCGCCTCGTCGCAGACGATCGGCACCACGCGCGGGCCGACCTGCTTGTCGCGCAGCGTGATGCCCAGCGACTGCACGAAGGCCATGGTCGTGCTGATCTCGCGCTCGCCGGTGTCCTTGAGCAGGCGGTCGAACACCTCCAGCTTCGGCGCGGCGAGCGTCTCGGTGCTCCTGCGGCGCCGCTGCGGCAGGAAGCCGCCGAGCGCGGCGCGGCGCTCCTTCATGTACTCGACTTCCTCGGACTTCTCGCCCGGGTGGTAGAACGGCACCGCGCCGTCCTTCAGCTGCTCGTCGTCCAGCGGGATCCTGAAGCGGTCGCGGAACGCGCGCACGGCCTCGTCGTCGAGCTTCTTGGTCTGGTGGGTCGGGTTGAGCGCTTCGCCGGCCGAGCCCATGCCGTAGCCCTTCACCGTCTTGGCCAGGATGACGGTCGGCTGGCCCTTGGTCTCGACCGCGTTCATGTAGGCCGCGTAGACCTTGTGCGGGTCGTGGCCACCGCGGTTGAGGCGCCAGATGTCGTCGTCGGAGAGGCTGGCCACCATCGCGGCCGTCTCCGGGTACTTGCCGAAGAAGTTGTCGCGCGTGTACTTGCCGCCGAAGGCCTTGCAGTTCTGGTACTCGCCGTCGACGGTTTCCATCATCAGGCGGCGCAGGATGCCGTCCTTGTCGCGGGCCAGCAGCGGATCCCAGTAGCTGCCCCAGATGGTCTTGACCACGTTCCAGCCGGCACCGCGGAAGCTGCCCTCCAGCTCCTGGATGATCTTGCCGTTGCCGCGGACGGGTCCGTCCAGGCGCTGCAGGTTGCAGTTGATGACGAAGACCAGGTTGTCCAGGCCCTCGCGCCCGGCGACCGAGATCGCACCCAGGCTCTCGGGCTCGTCGGTCTCGCCGTCGCCGAGGAAACACCAGACCTTGCGGTCGGACTTCGGCATCAAGCCACGGGCCTCGAGGTACTTCCAGTGGCGCGCCTGGTAGATCGCGGCGATCGGGCCCAGGCCCATCGACACCGTCGGCGTCTGCCAGTAGTCGGGCATCAGCCAGGGATGCGGGTAGGACGGGATGCCGCGGCCGTCGACCTCCATGCGCAGGTGGTCGATCCGGGACTCGGTCAGCCGGCCTTCGAGGAAGGAGCGCGCGTAGATGCCCGGCGAGGAATGGCCCTGGATGTAGAGCAGGTCGCCTGGATGGTCGTCGGACGGCGCGCGCCAGAAGTGGTTGAAGCCGACGTCATAGAGCGTGGCGGAGCTCGCGAAGCTGGCGATGTGGCCGCCCAGGTCGCCCGGCTTGCGGTTGGCGCGCACCACCATCGCCATGGCGTTCCAGCGGATGATCGAGCGGATCTTCCATTCCAGGGTCTGGTCGCCGGGGATCTTCGGCTCCAGGTGCGGGGGAATGGTGTTGATGTATTCGGTGGTCGGCGCGAACGGCAGATGGGCGCCGGCGCGGCGGGTCAGCTCGACCATGCCTTCCAGCAGCTGGTGGGCGCGCTCGGCGCCGTCGGCGTCGATGACCGCCTTCAGGGACTCCATCCATTCCCGGGCCTCGATGGGGTCGGGGTCGTTGTCGAGGACGTCGTTCAGCCAGCTGTTCATGCTCTGCTCCGCAACGGCGCGCCGGCCGTGTCATTCATGGGGATCGGGATGCCCTCGATTCTACCAGCCCGCCGGACCGCCCCGTTTGCCCCGGGCGCCCGCATCCCGCATGATCCCGCGGCCTGCCGGGCCGCGTCCGGCCGGCCCTCCAGCCCCCGGGGATCCCGCCGCGCACATGCCTGTCGCCTCATTCCAGTTCAATCCGCGCCTGCGGATCCCGCTGCTGTTCGCGGCCATCCTGTTGATCGTCGTCATCCCGTTCCTGCTCCTGCGCGCGGCCGAAGACCGCATCCGCGCCAGCGAGGCGCTGGTGGCGCACACGCTCGAGGTCGAGGCGACCGTGCAGCTGCTCAACGCCGCCGTCCGCAACATCGAGGCGGCGACCCTGGAGCGGGCGCTCGGCGCGCGGGCACCGATCCTCGAGGAGCGCCTGGACTACAGCAGCACCGTCATCCGGCCGACGCTAGACCGGCTGGAGGAGCTGACGCGGGACGCGCCCGAGCAGCAGGTGCGCGTGGGCATCCTGCGCCAGAGCATCACCCAGCGGATCGACCAGGTCGGGCGCCTGCTGCGCGCGGACGGCGGCATCGACGGCGACGAACTGCAGCGGCTGGCGGAGCACTTCCCGGTGCAGGAGCCGATCGCCGCCATGGTCAAGGCCGAGCGCGAGCTCCTCGCCGAGCGAATGGAGACCGCGGCCGCCGCCCGGCGCCAATCCAACTGGCTGTCCTTCGGGACGCTCGCCGCGCAGATCCTGCTGCTGGTCGGCCTGGCGACGCTGGCCATCCGCGACGCCGACCGCCGCAGCCGCGCCGAGGCCGAGTCGCAGCGCGCGAACCGCCGCTCGGCCGCGGTGCTCGACACCGTGCGCGAACCCATCGTCCTGGTCGACGGCGCGCTCGGCATCGTGATGCACAACGCCGCGTTCTCCGAGCTGTTCGGCATCGCCGGGAGCGCGCGCGGACGCAACCTCGCCGACGTCGGCAACGGCGCCTGGAGCGACGAGGAGACGCTGCGCCGCCTGCGCGACGTCGGCAGCCGCGGCCGCGAACTCTGGGACTTCGAGCTCGTGCAGAAGACCGCCGACGGCCTCGAGCGCACCATGCTGGTCAATGCGCGACTGATGGAGCTGCCCGACAGCGAGGAGTCGGTGACCCTGGTGACCGCCAGCGACGTCAGCCTGCAGAAGGCCAGCGAGGCGCATATCCGCGACCTCAACCGCCAGCTCGCGGGCAAGATCGACCAGGTGTCCGACGTCAATCGCGAGCTCGAGGCCTTCAGCTATTCCGTCTCCCACGACCTGCGCGCGCCGCTGCGCCACATCGCCGGCTTCGCCGACAAGCTTCGCCGGCACCTGGGCGACGGCATCGACGACAAGGGCGAGCACTACCTCACCGTGATCGGCGGCTCGGCACGGCGCATGTCCGAGCTCATCGACGACCTCCTGGTGTATTCGCGCCTGGGCCGCAGCGCCCTGCGCCTGCAGGCGGTGGACATGCAGTCGCTGGTCGAGGAGACCCGCGCCATGCTCGATTCGACCGTCGCGGCCGACGCGCCCGGGCACCACGTGCAGTGGACCATCGGCGCGATGCCGGTGCTGGTGGCCGACGAGAACATGCTGCGCCAGCTCTGGGGCAACCTGATGGGCAACGCGGTCAAGTACAGCATGAAGAGCGAGCCGGCCCGGGTGACCGTGGAACACGCGCGCGACGAAGCCGGCGACCACGTGTTCACCGTGCGCGACAACGGCGCCGGGTTCGACATGGCCTATGCCGGCAAGCTGTTCGGCGTGTTCCAGCGCCTGCACTCGCCCAGCGAGTTCTCGGGCACCGGCATCGGCCTGGCCAGCGCCAAACGCGTCGTGACCCGGCACAATGGCCGCATCTGGGCCGAAGCCGAGCCCGGCAACGGCGCCACCTTCCACTTCACACTCCCCGCCAACCTCGACCTGAGCACAGGGAAATCCACCGCATGAGCGCGATCCGCACCATCCTGCTGGCAGAAGACAGCCCCCACGACGCCGAGATGGCGATCGACGCGCTGCGCGACGCCCACCTTGCCAATCCGATCGTCCACGTGGAGGACGGCGTCGAGACGCTGGACTACCTGCTCCGCCGCGGCCGCTTCGCCGACCGCCCCGAGGGCGATCCGGCCGTGCTGCTGCTCGACATCAAGATGCCGCGCATGGACGGCCTCGAGGTCCTGACCGAGCTGCGCAGGCACGAGTCGCTCCGGCGCATGCCCGTGGTGATCCTGTCGTCGTCGCGCGAGGAGAACGACCTGGCCCGCAGCTGGGACCTGGGCGTGAACGCCTACGTGGTCAAGCCGGTCGACGTCGACCAGTTCTTCGAGGCCGTGCGCACCCTGGGCAAGTTCTGGGCCGTGCTCAACGAAGCCCCGAGCGAGGGCTGAGCTTGGCGCTCCGCGTGCTCATCGTCGACGACTCGCGCGACGACGCCGAGCTCACGGAATTCGCCCTGCGCGACGGCGGGCTCGACATCGATTGCCGCCGCCTGTGCCACCAGCGCGAGCTCGACGCGGCGCTGGACGGCTTCGTCCCGCAGCTCGTCCTCTGCGACATGAACCTGCCCGGCTGGTCCGGGCCCGAGGCCGTGGCCGCGGTGCGCGCACGCGTGCCGGCGGCGCGCTTCGTCTTCCTGACCGGCGCCCTGCACGGCGGCGAGGACGTCTCCGGCACCGACGCGGTGGTGCTGAAGGACGACATGCCGCGCCTGCTCCAGCTGGCGCGGCCACTCGCGGCCGCGGCCGCGGGCGACTAGGACGCGGCCTCCGCGGCCTCGCCCGCCGCGGCGTCGCCGCGGCGCGCGGCCCGGATCTGTGCCTCCACCGCGGTGATCGCGGTCATGTTCACCACCCGCCGCGGCGTGCTGGCCGCGGTCAGCACGTGGGCCGGATGGTCCAGACCCATCAGGATCGGCCCCAAGGCGACGCCGTCGGTCATCACCCGTACGAGGTTGTAGGCGATGTTGGCCGCGTCCAGGTTGGGCAGCACGAACAGGTTGGCGCGACCCGACAGCGTGGTGCCCGGCAGCATGCGCTCGCGCAGCAGCGCGTCCCAGGCCACGTCGGCCTGCATCTCCCCGTCCATGTTCATGCGAGGCGCGCGGCGCGCGAGGATCTCGCGGACCCTGCGCATCTTCGCCGCACTCGGGTTGTCGTGGCTGCCGAAGTTCGAGTGCGACAGCAGCGCCACCCGCGGCTCGATGCCGAACAGCTTCAGGCGATACGCACCCTGCAGCGTGGCCTCGGCGATCTGCTCGGCGGTGGGGTCGACCTGGACGTGGGTGTCGAGGAAGAACCAGACGCCGCGGTCGTTGATCACGCCGGTCATCGCCGAGGTGCCGGTGATGCCGCGCTCAAGCCCGAACACGCTGCGCAGGTAGCCCAGCTTCTTGTGGAAGCGGCCCACCAGGCCCGCGATCATGCCGTCGGCTTCGCCGCGTTTCACCATCATCGCGGCGATCAGGGTGGCGCGCGAGCGCATCAGGTTCTTGGCCGCGTCCGGGGTCACGCCGCGGCGTTCGGTCATGGCGTGGTACTGGCGCCAGTACTCGCCGAAGCGCGGGTCGTCGTTGATGTTGGTGAGCTCGAAGTCCCGGCCTTCCTCCAGGCGCAGGCCGAGGCGCTCGATGCGCTGGGCGATGACGTCGGGGCGGCCGATCAGGATCGGGCGCGCCAGCTGCTCGTCGGCCACCGACTGCACCGCGCGCAGCACCGTCTCCTCCTCGCCCTCGGCGTAGACGATGCGCTTGGTGTCGGCGCGCGCGCGCTCGTAGACCGGCTTCATCACCAGGCCGGTGCGGTGGATGAACTGCGCCAGCTTCTCGCGGTAGGCCGCGACGTCGATCGGGCGGGTGGCGACGCCGGAATCGATCGCGGCCCGGGCCACGGCCGGCGCCACGATCATCAGCAGGCGCGGATCGAACGGGCGCGGGATGAAGTAGTCCGGGCCGAACGACAGCACGTCCCCGCCGTAGGCCGCCCCGAGGTCGGAGGCTTCCTGCTTGGCCAGTTCGGCGATCGCGTGCACGCAGGCCAGCTTCATCGCTTCGTTGATCTCGGTGGCGCCGACGTCGAGCGCGCCGCGGAAGATGTAGGGGAAGCAGACGACGTTGTTGACCTGGTTCGGATAGTCCGAGCGGCCGGTGGCGATGATGCAGTCCGGGCGCGCGGCGCGGGCCTCGTCGGGCAGGATCTCGGGCGTGGGGTTGGCCAGCGCCAGGATCACCGGGCGATCGGCCATGGTCTTCACCATCTCCGGCTTCAGCACGCCGCCGGCGGACAGGCCCAGGAAGACGTCGGCACCCTCGACGATCTCGGCCAGCACGCGCTTGTCCGTGGCGCGGGCGTAGCGCGCGCGGTCGGGGTCGAGGCCGCCGCGGCCGGTGTACAGCACGCCGTCGCGGTCGACCGAGAGGATGTGCTCCGGCTTCGCGCCCAGCGCCACCAGCATGTCCAGGCAGGCGATGCCGGCCGCGCCGGCGCCCGAGTGCGCGATCTTCACTTCGTCGATGCGCTTGCCGGCCACTTCCAGCGCGTTGAGCACCGCCGCGCCCACGGTGATCGCGGTGCCGTGCTGGTCGTCGTGGAACACCGGGATCTTCATCCGCTCGCGCAGCTTGCGCTCGACGATGAAGCACTCCGGCGCCTTGATGTCCTCGAGGTTGATGCCGCCGAAGGTGGGCTCCAGCGAAGCGATGATGTCGACCAGTCTGTCGGGGTCGCGCTCGTCGACCTCGATGTCGAACACATCGATGCCGGCGAACTTCTGGAACAGCACGCCCTTGCCCTCCATCACCGGCTTGCCGGCCAGCGGGCCGATGTCGCCCAGGCCCAGCACGGCGGTGCCGTTGGAGATCACCGCCACCAGGTTGCCGCGCGCGGTGAGCGTGCTGGCCTGGTCGGGGTCGGCGACGATCGCCTCGCAGGCGTAGGCCACGCCCGGCGAATAGGCCAGGGCCAGCTCGCGCTGGGTCACCAGGGCCTTGGTGGCCGCGACCTTGATCTTGCCGTGGGGAACCGCGCGGTGGTAATCGAGCGCCGCCTGCTTGAAGTCTTCGCTGGAGGACGGGCTGGCGGACGGCTGGTCTGACATGGTCGGGGCTGCGGTTCGGGCGGGCAGGCCATTCTAGTCGTTATCCGCGCGCGGTCCCGGACGGCTCCGGAACGCAGCGATGGCCCGCGCGCGGCGTATGCGCCGCCATAACCCCGGGTTATGCGCGGAGGGCATCTTTTCAATGGCGGCCCTCCGGTGGAGGGCAGAAGATGGGGCCCCACCCCTGCCCGCTCCGGGCCGCACAGGATGCACCCCACCATGTCCACCGATGTTCCCGCCGACGCTTCGCACTGGCCGCCGCCCTTCCTGCTGTACCTGGGGAACGCGCCGGACGACCTGGCCGCGAAGACCGCGCGCGGCCTGGTGCAGTTCCGCCCGGAGTGGTGCGTGGGCCAGCTCCGCGGTCCTGAGTGCCGGACCAGCGTGCACGTGCCGGACATGGACTTCGCCCAGGCCCGCGCCGCCGGCGCGAACACCATGATCGTCGGCGTGGCCAACGCCGGCGGACGCCTGGGCGCCGAGGCGATCGCCGACATCGTGGCGGCGCTGGACGCCGGCATGAACGTCGCGTCCGGCCTGCACGAGCGCCTGGCCTCGCATCCGCGGATCGTCGAGGCCGCGCGCCGCAACGGCCGCCATCTGTTCGATGCCCGCACGCCACCGTCCACGCCGGTCGGCAACGGCCTGCCGCGCGCCGGTCGCCGCCTGCTCACCGTGGGCACGGACTGCTCCACCGGCAAGATGTACGCCACGCTGGCGCTGGAAGCGGAAATGCGCGCCCGTGGCCTGGCCGCCGATTTCCGGGCCACCGGCCAGACCGGCATCTTCATCGCCGGGCGCGGCATCCCGATCGACGCGGTCGTCGCCGACTTCATCTCCGGCGGCATCGAATGGCTGTCGCCCGAGCGCCATGACGGCGGCTGGGACCTGATCGAGGGCCAGGGCTCGCTGTTCCATCCCTCGTACGCGGGCGTGTCGCTGGGCCTGCTGCACGGCGCGCAGCCGGATGCGCTGGTGCTGTGCCACGAGCCGGGGCGCCCGCACATGCGCGGCCTGCCGCACTACCCGCTGCCGGACCTGACGGAAACGCTGGAGGCCAACCTCGCCGCCGCGCGGCTGACCAGCCCGGGCGTGGTGGCGGTGGGCCTGGCGCTGAACACCTCGAAGCTCGATCCGGCCGCGGCCGCGCGCGCCTGCCGCGACGCCGAGGACCTGCTCGGCCTGCCGGCACAGGATCCGGTGCGCGACGGCGTGGCCCGGATCGTCGACCGCCTGCTGGGCGCGGTGCCGTGCTGAGCCTCGCGCACGCCAGCCACGCGCTGGCGACGCCGTTCCGGATCTCGCGCGGCGTGCGCACCTCGGCCGAGGTCGTCGTGGCGACCATCCACCGCGGCGGCTTCAGCGGACGCGGCGAATCGATGCCCTACGCGCGCTATGGCGAGACCGTGGACTCGGTGACCGCGCAGGCCGCGCTGCTGTCGTCGGCCATCGCCGGCGGGCTGGACCGGCGCGGACTGCGCGAGCTGCTGTCGCCGGGCGCGGCCCGCAATGCGCTCGACTGCGCGCTGTGGGACCTGGAGGCGCGGCAGCAGGGCCTGCCGGTGCAGTCGCTGCTGGGCCAGCCCGGTGCACTGCCGCCGCTGGCGTGCGCGCAGACCGTGGGCCTCGACGCACCGGAGCGCATGGCCGCGGCCGCGCGCGCGCTCGCCCATCTCGACCTGGTGAAGATCAAGGTCGACGCATCCGATCCCGCGGCGCAGATCCGCGCCGTGCGCGACGTGCTGCCCGCGGCGCGGCTGATCGTCGATCCCAACGAAAGCTGGAGCTTCGACCTGCTGCGGGCGATGCAGCCGGTGCTGGCCGAAGCGCGCGTCGACCTGGTCGAGCAGCCGCTGCCGGCCGGCGAGGACGACGCCCTGCTCGGCTTCGAGCCGGTGGCGCGCCTGTGCGCCGACGAGTCCTGCCACACCGCCGACGACCTGCCGCGCCTGCGCGGGCGCTACCAGGTGGTCAACATCAAGCTCGACAAGACCGGTGGCCTCACCGGAGCTCTCGAGCTGCTGGACGCGGCGCGCGCGCAGGGCTTCGGGATCATGGTCGGCTGCATGATCAGCTCCTCGCTGTCCATCGCGCCGGCGTGGCACGTGGCCCGCCACGCCGAATTCGTCGACCTCGACGGCCCGCTGTGGCTGCGGAACGACCACGCCGGTGGCGTGGCCATGCGCGACGGCCGGCTGCAGCCGCCCGCGCCGGAGCTGTGGGGTGGCGGCACGCGCGCAACGGACGCGCTCAGCGCATGAGGCGTGGTGGTGCAGGACAGGCCCGCCCTCGCGCACCGCATTCCCTGCGCCTGCCGCGGCTGGCGCGCTGCCTGCCCGGCCTGCTGCTGCTCGCGGGTTGCGCGACCGTCACGCCGGCGGCGACACCGCTGGCCGAAGCCGACATCCTGATCCACGGCGGCCTGCTGTTCGACGGCAGCGACGGGCCGGGCCGCATCGCCGACGTCGCGATCCGCGGCGACCGCATCCTCGAGGTCGGCCCCGGCCTGCGCCAGCGCTACCGCGCCGCGCGCGAGCTCGACGCCACCGGCCTGGTGGTGTCGCCGGGCCTCATCGACCCGCATACGCATCCCGACACCTATCTGCGCTCGACCGAGCCGGCGATGCGCCGCCTGCTGCCCTGGCTGCACCAGGGCGTGAGCACGATCTTCATCGGCATCGACGGCGGCGGCACGCCGGACATCGCCGCGGACCGCGCCAGGCTCGAGGCCGCGGGCACCGGCACCAACGTCGCCGCCTACGTCGGCCTGGGCCCGGTGCGCCGCCGCGTGCTGGGCGACGACGCGCGCGCGCCGGACGCGGACGAACTGGCACGCATGCGCGGCCTGGTCGCCGGCGCGATGTGCGAGGGCGCCTTCGGCCTGTCCGCGGGCCTGTTCTACGCGCCGCAGAGCTTCGCCTCCACCGACGAGGTGGTCGCGCTTGCGCGCGAGGCGGCGATCCGCGGCGGCGTCTACGACACCCACCAGCGCGACGAGTCGAGCTATTCGCTGGGCCTGATGGGCTCGATCGAGGAGGTGCTGGACATCGGCCGGCGCGCCGGGCTGCCCGTGCACATCGCCCACATCAAGGCGCTGGGGGCCGACGTCCACGGCAGTGCGGGCGAAGTCATCGCGCGCATCGAACGCGCGCGGGCCGAAGGCCAGCAGGTGACCGCCGACCAGTACCCCTGGCTGGCGTCGTCCACCAGCCTGGGCGCCGCGGTACTGCCGCGCTGGGCGGTGGATGGCGGGCGCGCCGCGCTGTTCGCGCGGCTGGACGATCCCGCGACCGCCGCCCGCATCCGCCGGGAAATGGCCGACAACCTGCAGCGCCGCGGCGGCGCCGAGGCGATCCTGATGACCGGAAGCGGCTGGCGGTGGAGCGCGCTCACGCTGCAGGCGTTCGCGGATGCCGAAGGCCTCGACCCGGTCGAGGCCGCGCTGCGCATCATCCGCGAGGGCGGGACCGGACGCATCGGCTCGGCGCAGCGGATCGCCTCGTTCAACATGCGCCGCGACGACGTCGACCTGTTCATGCGCCAGCCCTGGGTGTTGACCGCGTCCGACGGCGGCGACGGCCATCCGCGCCAGCACGCGACGTTTCCCGAAAAGTACGCGCGCTTCGTGGTGCAGGACCAGGTGATCGACCTGGCGGCCTTCATCCACCGCTCGACCGGGCTGACCGCCACCACCTTCGGCCTCGAAGGCCGCGGCTTCCTGCGCGCAGGCCACTACGCCGACGTGCTGGTGTTCGACCCCGACGCCTACGCGCCGAAGGCCGACTACGTGCAGCCGCACCTGCTGTCGGAAGGCGTCGTCCACCTGCTGGTCAACGGCGTGGCGATGATCGACACGGGCCTTGCGACACATGACCTTCCGGGACGGGTGCTGCAGCATCGTCCACCGCCGGGCACCTGCCCCTGAACGTCGCCCGCCCGCTGCGGGCGACGTGACCCCGAAAAGGAGTGTCCATGCTGCAACTCGACGCCGTCCAGACCCTCGCCCTTGCCGGCATCGCCCTGTTCCTGGGCTATGCGCTGTGCCGCGCGGTTCCCGTGCTCGGGCGCTACAACCTGCCGCCGCCGGTGATCGGCGGACTGGTGTTCGCGATCGCCGCCTGGATCGCGCACGACCGCGGGGCGACGCTGTTCGAGCTCGACACCAGCCTGCAGGGCCCGCTGATGATCGCGTTCTTCACCACCATCGGCGTCAACGCCAGCCTGCGCCTGCTGAAGATCAGCGGCAGGCAGGTGCTGGTGTTCCTGGCGCTCGCCACGGTCTTTGCGGTGGCTCAGAACCTGCTGGGCATGGCGGTGGCGGTCGGCTTCGACCTGCATCCGCTGTTCGGCGTGCTGGCCGGCTCGACCACGCTCACGGGCGGGCCCGCAACCGGACTGGCGTTCGCGCCGCTGTTCGAGGCCGCCGGCGTCGAGGGCGCCGAGTCGATCGCGGTGGCGGCCGCGATGTCCGGCATCGTGCTGGGCGGCCTGATCGGCGGCCCGGTGATCACCGTGCTGATCCGCCGCTTCGGGCTGGTGTCCACGCGCCCGCAGGACCATGACGCTCCCGACGATGCCGTCGCCACGCCGGCGCTGACCGAGGCCCAGCGCGAGTACGGCGCCCTGAAGAGCATCGTGGTGATCCTGGTGGCCATGTGGCTCGGCAGCTGGGTGAGCGGACTGATCTCGGCCACCGGCATCACCCTGCCCGCCTACGTCGGCGCGATGCTGGTCGGCGCGCTGATCCGCAACATCGACGACGCCACCGGCTGGATCGGCATGTCGGTGCCGACCACCGACCTGATCGGCAACGTCTGCCTGGCGCTGTTCCTGTCGGTGGCGCTGATGAACCTCAAGCTGTGGGAGCTGGCCGGCCTGGCGCTGCCGCTGCTGGTGAACCTGGGGCTGCAGGTGGCGATGGTGGCGGCCTTCTGCCTGGTGGTGTTCCGGATGATGGGCCGCGACTACGACGCCGCGGTGATGGGCGGCGGCTTCATCGGCTTCATGCTCGGCACCACGGCGAACGCGATGGCGGTGATGCGGACGCTGGTCGAGCGCTACGGCGCGGCGCCGCGCGCCTTCCTGGTCGCGCCGCTGGTGGGTGCGTTCTTCATCGACTTCAGCAATGCGCTGATCATCACCGGCTTCATCAACGTCTTCGGCTGAAGCCACGGGCAGGACGCGCAGCGCAATGCGGGCACTCAGCGCACCGGGACGTCGTACAGCGGTCCGGGCGCGGAGTCCGGGCTGGTGGCGAAGGTGTAATGCCACCATTCCATCGGGTGGTTGTGGAACCCCCCGTCCTTCATCGCCTCCACCAGCAGCTGGCGGTTGGCGCGCTGCCCCGGGCTGGCGTCGGGCGAATCCGTGTTGGCGCGGGTGCCGAAGAAGTCGAAGCCGGTGCCCATGTCCAGCGGCTCGCAGTCGTTTCCGTCGGCGTCGCAGCGCAGCAGGGTGAGGTCGACGGTGCCGCCGCGGCTGTGGCCGGACACCGGCGCGATGTAGCCCTCCAGCAGCTGCGGCTTGTCCAGGTCGGGATAGTGCGTGGCCTTGGTGGCCAGGTCGTCGGCGTCCTCCACCCAGCGCATGAAGTGCGCCACCGCGCGCGCCGGCCGGTAGCAATCGAAGACGTGCAGGCGCAGCTGACGCGGGCGCAGGGCCGCGTCGACCCGCGCCAGCGCCTCGGCGGCGTCGCGCTTCAGCCAGCAGCGTGGCGCTTCGTAGCCGTCCACCGGCGCACCGACGAAATTGTCGCTGCCGGCGTAGGCGATCGACTGCGAGATGTCGGGCACCAGCTCGCGGATGTCGACCAGGCCGGCCTCGGCCCTGGTGGCCGCGTCGGACACGACTGGCGCGGCCGCGGCCGCCGGCTCCGCTGCGGGATCGGCGATGAAATGCTCGTGCAGCGCCCGGTTGACCGCGGTGCGGAACGCCTCCTCCCCGCGGCTGCCGTTGGTGATCACCACGAAGCCGTACTTCTTCTCCGCGTCGAAGAACATCGAGCTGTACAGGCCGTAGGCGGATCCGGTGTGGCCGGTGAGGACGACGCCCGGCACCAGCGCACGTTCCGTGCTCAGGGCCAGGCCATAGGCGGAGTCGTCATCGATGGCGACCGTCGCCGCCTGCATCGCCTTCGCGCTGGCGGGGGCGATGACGCGCACGCCGTCCCACTCGCCCTGGTTCATGTGCATCAGCATGTAGCGGGCCAGGTCAGGTGCCGAGATCTTGACGCCGCCGGTGGGCGAGAACATCGGCGCGTCGCGGCCCTGCACGTAGTGCTGCAGGCGCTCGCCCAGCGGCGCATAGGCCGCGTCCGAGCGCACGAAGCCCTCGCCGTCGCGCCAGCGGTAGATGCGGGCGAAGCGCTCCGCGTCCAGCGCGTCCACCAGGTGACCGCCCTCGAGCCCGAGCGGCTCGAACACATGCCGCCGCACGTAGGCGTCGAAGCGCTCGCCCGACACCCGCTCCACGATCGTCCCCACCATGTTGTAGGCGAGGTTGGAGTACTCGTAGCGCTCGCCGGGCGCACGGTCGGCATAGCTGTCGCGCCACGCGCCGCCGGCGCCGGGGTCGATGACGTCGAGATTGCCGTAGCTCGGCCCGTCGGTGATCGACGAGGTGTGGTCGAGCAGCATCCGCAGGGTGATCGGCCGGTCGGGGAAGGCCGGGTTGCGCACAGGGAAACCGATCAGGTCGCCGGCATCGTCGTCCAGCGACAGCCGGCCCTGCTCCACCAGCTGCATCACCGAGGTGGCCGCGAACGACTTGGAGATCGAGGCGATGCGGAACAGGTCGTCGGCTTCCAGCGGAACCTTCGCCTCGAGGTTCTTCCAGCCGAAGCTGCCGCGGTAGACGATGGCGTTGTCCCTGGCCACGACCACCGCCAGGCCCACGGTTTCGTGCTCGGCCATCAGCCCGCGGAGCCGGGCTTCGACATCGTCGGCCGCCATCGACGGCAGCCACGCGCACATCAGCAGCCAGGCCGCGCACAGCGGCCAGGCGTGGCGGTTCTTGCGGGATCGCTTCATGGTTCCTCCGGCAGGTCCTGCGGTTGCGCGCGGCCACCGCCGCCCCTCGTGGCGACGACGGTGGCGGCGGCGACGCTCAGTCGAAGGACTTCGTCACCGTCAGGTACCAGCCACGCCCCAGCGCATTGTGCATCGCCGAGCTGTAGCCCAGCGCGCTGGGCGTCAGCGGCGGCTGCCGGTCGCCGACGTTGCGCACGGTCAGGCGGATGCGCGTGCCGTCGAGGAGGCTCTCGGTCCCGCTGAAGCGGTGCTCCGCCCAGACGTTGGCGGTGGTCCAGCTCGGCACCTGCCAGTAGTCACCGAGGTTGGACACCGCGCCGGTCGATTCGAAGCCGTCGGTGTAGTTGACGAAGGTGCCCAGGCCCCAGCCGCCCTTGCGCCACGAGGCGCTGAAGGTGGCGCGCCACTCCGGCTTGCCGTTCACGCCCAGCAGGTTGCCGGCGTTGCGGATGTCGAAGTTGTCATCGATGACCCCGGCTTCCTGGGCGGCGATGATGCGCAGTTCGTCCTCGGTCGGATCCTGCGACATCTCGATCAGGCGCGTCGCGTTGAGGCTGGCGTTGAAGGTGCCGGCATTGTCCGTGCGCAGGCGCCAGTCGACGCCGAAGTCGATGCCGCGCGTGGTCCGCGGCAGCCGGTTGATGTAGACGTCGTCGACGTAGTCGACCATGCCCACCGGCGCCAGCCCGGTGCCGTCGAACAGGTCGATCCGGGCCTGGTCGGGCTCCAGCCGCACCACCGCCGGGTTGTACGAGCCCTCCATGCGCAGCAGGTAGTCCAGCGCCAGCTGCGTGGCCTCGCCCAGGATGCCGATCACGTCTTCCTGCTGGATCTCGAAGTAGTCGGCGGTGAACGTCATCCGGGTGGATTCGGGCAGGAAGTGCGGCTGGAACACGACGCCCGCCGACCAGGTTTCCGCCGTCTCCGGCTGCAGGTCGCGGTTGCCGCTGCGGATCGCCATGGTGCTGTAGCTGCGGCCGCAGCGGTGCACGCCGTCGATGGTGCCGTTGCGGATGTCGGCCTCGCAGACGTAGTAGTCGGTGCGGCTGTTGCTGACCGTGGTGCCTTCGGCGTACAGCTGCAGGATGTTGGGCGCGAGGAAGCTCTCCGACCAGTTGCCGCGGACCATCAGGCCGTCCACGATGTCCCAGGCCAGCGAGACCTTGGGCTTGGTGACGCCGCCGAAGTCCGAGTAGCGCTCGTGGCGCCCGGCGACCTGCAGGTCCAGCGCGCGCACCAGCGGCACGCCCATCGACGGCGACACCAGCGGGATCGCGAACTCGGCGTACAGCGAACCGACGTCGCGGTCGCCGGAGTTGTCGCCCGACGGGCTGGCGCCGAGCACATCGCTGGTGATCGCGCCGTTCATCGGGTTGGTGTAGGTGATCGTGCCGTCGAAGCGCGGGTCGCGGTCGTCCTTCAGGGTTTCCCGGCGCCACTCGGCACCGAAGGCGACGCCGACGTGGCCGGCGGGCAGCGCGAACAGATCCTCGCGGATGAAGCGGGTATCGACCTGGAACAGCGTCGCCTTGCTCTTGCGGACCACGGGCACCGTGAAGTGGTCGATCGCCACCTGATTGCGCGCGGAATCCGGCGGCGCACCCCAGTCGGCAAGGTTGCCGCCGTGGAAGGGGTTGTAGGCATCGGGCGTGCTCCACGCCAGCGCCTCGCTGAACAGCGTGTTGCTGATCGAGCCGTGCTGGGTATCGGTGGTGTTGGCCTCCGAGTACAGCACCGCGCCTTCCCAGTCGAAGCCGCCCACCATGCCGCGGACGCCGGCCAGGAACCGGTACTGGTCGTCATCGACCGTGTACGGGCGCGTGGTGTCGGTGGCGCGGAAGCTGGTCATGCGCACGTCCAGCCCCTCCTCCGGCGCGTCGATGCCGGCCAGGCGGTTGGGGTTGAGCGAGCCGTCGGGCAGGTACATGGCGCCGAACGGGTTCCAGTAATTGGTCTTCGGCACGATGATCGGCGCCGCGCCCAGCGCCGCCGCCTGCTCGCGCATGCCCTTGTAGCGGGACTCGTAGTACGCCAACTCCGCGAAGGCGACGAAGTTGTCGTCGAGGTCGTGCTCGAGCGTGCCGAACACGTTCATGCGGTCGACCTCGCCCAGGATGTTGCGCTGGTGGTTCGGGCTGAAGCGCAGCGGCCGGTCGGCGTCGGTGCTCTGGGAGCCCGAGTTGATGCAGACGTCACCGGTGACCTGCGCGGTACAGCCGTGGTGGCCGACCGGGTCGATGTGGAAATAGCCGCTGGCGCTGGTGATCGAACCGTTGTCGGCATCGCGCACGCGCACGCCGTCGATGGTCTGGAACACGCCCCAGGCCGTGCCGGTGATGCGGTCGTCGAAGGCGGTGACGCCCTCGAAATCGGTGCCGTCCATCTGCGCGCGGCGGTCCATGTTGGCGCTGTAGTCGCGCTCGGTGGCCGGGAGGTCGGTGCGGTGCGTCCAGCCGCCGACCACCGTGGCCCGCGTGCGGCCATCGTTGAACCACTTGCCGGCCTTGAAGTTGATATTGCCCTGGCGGAAGTCCACGTCTTCGGAGCCGCCGTACTGGCCCTGCACCTGGAAGCCCTGGTAGTGGGTGTCGAGCACCACGTTGACCACGCCGGCCACCGCATCGGATCCGTACAGCGCGGACGCGCCGCCGAGCAGCGTCTCCACCCGGCGGGTGCCGAACAGCGGGATCGCGTTCATGTTGGCGGTCTGCCGCGGCACCAGCGCCTCGGTCTGCGTGCCCGGATGCGGGACCATGCGACGCCCGTTCACCATCAGCAGGGTGTTGCCGGTGCCGAGGTTGCGCAGGTTGATCGAGCCGACGTCGCCGCGCGCGGCGTTGAGGTTGGCCGAGGTGTCGGCGTTGTTGAACATCATGTCGCCGACCTGCGGGATCGACTGCAGCAGCTCGTCGCCGGAGATCGCGCCGGTGGCCTCGATCTTCTCCTCGTCCATCACCAGCACCGGCGACGGCCCTTCGACGCGGTTGCTGGCCAGGCGACTGCCCACCACCGTCACGGCGTCCAGATCCTTGGCGGTGGGGGCCTGCGCGGCTTCGGCTTCGCCTCCGGCCGCAGGCTGCGCGGGTTCCGCCGGCGGCTGCTGCGCGAAGGCCATGCCCTGCAGCGTGGAGGCGAGGATGACGCTGAGCAGCGTCGGCTTGATCAGGCGATGATGCATGTGGTGATTCCCTCCGAAGGCACGAAACGTGCGCGTCGCCGCGCTCCCCTGCCCGGACTCTAGCGAGCTTGCGACCTTGCGAAGCCTCGCTTTTTGGGCCCACCCCATAGCGGCAGGTTATGCCCGCGCGCCGTTGCCCTAGCGCGCGACGGCCGACGCGCCGGGGCGCCGCGGATCGGCCGCGCCCTCCACGCGCCCGGGCTCCAGCAGCAGGGTTTGCGTGCTGCCGATGGTCTCGCCCTGCTCCGGAAGGTGGCCGCGCTCGCGCAGGATGCGCAGCGTGTCCGGGCTGAAGCCGCGCTCGACGTCGAGTTCGCCGCGCGTGGTGACCTGCTGGTGCATGCGCGGAAACGCCGTGGCCTCGGCGATGTTCATGCCGAAGTCGACCACGTTGACGATCATCTGCACGATCGTGCCCGGAATGGTGTTGCCGCCCGGACTGCCGGTGACCAGCCACGGCCGGCCGTCGCGCAGCAGCATCGTTGGCGCCATGCTCGACACCGGGCGGCTGCCCGGTCGCAGCGCGTTCGCCGGCGGCTCCCGGCCCTCGCGCACGGCGTCCAGCTGCGCCTGCAGCGAGAAGTTGCCGATCAGGTTGCCGAGCAGGAAGCCGGTGCCCTCGATCATCACGCCGGAGCCGAAGTCTGCGCCGATCGTGTAGGTAGTGCTGACCGCGTTGCCCTCGTCGTCGACGACCGAGAAGTGCGTGGTCTCGCGGCCCTCGTGCGCCCAGATGTCGCCAGCGGCCACGTGGGCGGCCGGGGTGGCGCGGTCCATTGCGATCGTGGCCGCGCGCGACGCGCCGTAGGCCTTGGACACGAAGCCCTGCAGCGGCACCGGCGCGGCGGCGGGGTCGTTGGCGTGGGCACGGCGGTCGCGCCAGGCCAGCTTGGTCGCCTCGGCCAGCAGGTGCAGGCTGTCGGCCGAGCCGGCGCCCATCGCCGCGAGGTCGAACTGTTCGAGGATGTTGAGCGTCATCGCGATGCCCGGCCCGCCGCCGCTGGACGGCGGCATGGTCAGCAGCACGTGCCCGCGATAGCGGCTGTGCAGCGGCTCGCGTTCGATGGCGCGGTAGGCGGCGAGGTCGGTCTTGCGCAGCAGGCCGCCGTGGGCGCGCATCCCGGCGTCGAGGCGCTCGGCGATCTCGCCGCGATAGAAGGCATCGGCACCGTGCTCGGCGATCTGGCGCAGCGACCAGGCGAGATCCGCCTGCACCAGGCGCTCGCCGGCCCGCAGCGCGGATCCGTCCGGATGCAGGAAGACTTTCGCGCCCGCGGCGCTGCGCGCAAGGCGTTCGCGGCCCCAGTCGAGCGCGAAGGCTTCGTCGCGGCTGAGCACCATGCCGTCGGCGGCCAGCCGGATCGCCGGCTGCAGCAGCCGCTTCCACGGCAGCCGCCCGTATTTCCCGTGCGCCAGCGCCAGGCCCGCCACCGTACCCGGAACGCCCGCGGCGCGGATGCCCGCGGCATGGCCCTGCAGCGTTCCGTCCTCGCCAATGTAGGCGTCGAGCGTGGCCAGCGCGGGGGCCATCGAGCGGAAGTCGATCGCGACCGCGCGTCCGCCGTCCGCGAGCTGGACCAGCATGTAGCCGTCGCCGCCGATGTTGCCCGCGCGCGGCAGGGTCACCGCCATCGCGAAGGCCATCGCCACGCTGGCATCGACCGCGTTGCCGCCCTCGCGCAGCACCTCCGCGCCGATGCGGCTGGCGTGGTCGCTCTGGCTGACCACCATGCCGCCGTCGGCGACGACGGGCTTGTGGATCTCTTCGTAGTTGAGCAGCTGCCGCGTCTGCGCCGGGGCCGGTGGCGCGGCGATGGCGAGGCAGGCGGCGAGCAGCGCCGCGGCGGACAGGGTGGACGGCCTGCGCATGTCGGTTCTCCGGTTTCAGCCCGACACTGCCGCAGGCGATCGGCCGTGTCGCGCAGCTTTCCTGCGGTCGGGTATGCAGCGGGGCTATGGAACACGACGGCAAAGCGAGGGACGCGCGGCCTGCGATCGCGATAGCCTCGCCGGACCTTTCCATGGCGGCGACCCGCGCGTCGCCGCGCCACGCAGGAGCCGCCCTTGGCCTCGTCGTCGTCGCATGCATCCCTCTCACGCCGCGTCCGCGCGCTGACCGCGCTGGCCCTGCTCGGCCTGGCCGCCTGCGGCACCGCTCCGCGCGACGCCGCGCCCGCCCGGTTGCCGGCCGCGGCCGGTGGACACGCGCAGGCGCGGGACGCCGGCATGGTCAGCAGCGCGCATCCGCTCGCCACCGGCGCCGGACTGGAGGTGCTGCGCCGCGGCGGCAGCGCGATCGACGCCGCGGTCGCGGTGCAGGCGATGCTGGGGCTGGTCGAACCGCAGAGCTCGGGCCTCCTGGGCGGCGCGATCGTGCTGCACTACGACGCCGCGTCCGGGCGCGTCGACAGCTGGATCGGCCGCGAGCGCGCGCCGGCCAGCGCCGGACCCGACATGTTCAGCGACGCCGACGGACGCCCGCTGTCGCGCGCCGAGGCGATGCTCAGCGGCCGCGCCACCGGCGTTCCCGGCGCGCTGCCGGCGCTTGCACTCGCACATGCCGCGCATGGCAGGCTGCAGTGGAGCAGCCTGTTCGAGTCCACCGCGCGGCGCGCCGAGCTCGGCTTCGCGGTCACGCCGCGCCTGCACCGCCACATCGCCGGCCGCTTCCCGCAGGCCTCCGCCCCCGACGTGGTGGCGCTGTTCGCGGGACCCGACGGCACGCCGCTGCGCATCGGCGACACCTTCCGCAATCCCGCCTACGCCGCCAGCCTGCGCACGATCGCCGCGCGCGGCGCCGACGCGCTGCGCGGCGGCCCGCTGGCCGACCAGCTGGCCGCGCGCGTGGCCGCGCCGCCGCACGCTGCGCGCATGACGCCGGCGGACCTGCAGGCCGAGGTCGCCGAGCACGGCGATCCGATCTGCCGCCCGCTGCGCGCCCATGTGCTCTGCGTCGCGCCGCCCCCGGCCAGCGGCGTCGGCCTGCTGCAGCTGATGCTGCTGCTCGACGGCACCGACATCGCCGCGCGCGGCCCCGACGACCCGCAGGCCTGGTACCTGTTCGCCGAGGCCAGCCGCCTGATGTACGCCGACCGCGACCAGTACGTCGGCGATCCGCGCTTCGTCGACGTGCCGGTGCGGGGCCTGCTCGATCCGGACTACCTCGCCGATCGCCGCGCGCTGATCGGCCCGCGGGCCGCCGCCGGCGCGCCCGCGCACGGCCGACCGCCAAGCGCGCCCGCGCGCGACGGCGACGCCACCGACGAGCCCGCCGGTACCAGCCACTTCGTGGTCGTCGATGCCGCCGGCAACGCGGTGTCGATGACCACGACCATCGAATCCTATTTCGGCTCCGGTCGCGTGGTCGGCGGCATGCTGCTCAACAACCAGCTCACCGATTTCTCATGGGGCCCTGGTGCGACCGCGGCCAACGCGATCGCGCCGGGCAAGCGCCCGCGCTCGTCGATGTCGCCGGTGATCGTGCTCGACCGCGACGGCGGCTTCGTCGGCGCGATCGGATCGCCGGGCGGCAACGCGATTCCGGCCTACATCGCCAAGGCCCTGGTCGGCTGGCTGTACTGGGACCTGCCGCTGCAGGAGGCGGTCGCGCTGCCCAACCTGGTCGCGCGCGGCGAGCGCTTCAACGGCGAGGCCGACGCCTTCGCGCCGGAGCTGCGGGCGGCGCTGTCCGCGCTCGGCGTGGACGTGGTGACGGGCGCCGGCGAGGATTCAGGCCTGCACGGCGTGGCCAGAGAGGGCCACGCGCTGCACGGCGCCGCCGATCCCCGGCGCGAGGGCGTCGCCTCACGACCTTAGTCACGCGACGGGCGGGCGGCGTGGCGCCGATCATGTCCGCTCTCACCCAGGAGTGCCGGACCCCCATGCGCTTCCGCCAGATCGAGGTCTTCCACGCGGTCTACACCACCGGCAGCATCAGCGCCGCGGCGCGCGCGCTGCACGTGTCGCAGCCCTCGGTCAGCAAGGTGCTGCACCACACCCAGCAGCAGCTGGGCCTGGAGCTGTTCCGCCTGGTGCGCGGCCGGCTGGTCGCCACCGACCAGGCGCACGAGCTGTTCGTCGAGGTGTCCGAGGTCTTCAGCCGGTTGACCTCGTTGCAGAAGACGGTCGGCAACCTGCGCAGCCTCGCCGGCGGCCGCGTGCGCCTGGCGGTCGTGCCCTCGCTCGGGCTGCACGTCGCGCCGTTGGCCATCGCCCGCTTCCGCGCTCGCCACCCGGACGTCAGCTTCGACGTGCAGACGCTGCACCACGACGCGCTGTTCCAGGCGCTGTACGAACGCAGCTGCGACGTCGCCATCGCGTACGACCCGCCGACGCACCCGCGGATGAAGCGCCGCGACATCGACACCGGCGAGCTGATGCTGCTGTTCCGCAGCGACGTGCTGCCGGACGCGGGCGAACACGTCCCGCTGCGGATCCTCGACGGGCGGAACCTGGTGGGGCTGACCACGGGTGGCCCGGTGGGCGATCTGCTCAACCGCGAGCTGCAGCGCCAGGACATCGCCGCGAACGAGGTGGTCTCGAACCAGACCTTCTACATCGCCGCCGAGCTGGCGCGGCACGGCGTGGGCATGGCGGTGGTGGACGAGTTCACCGCGCGCGCGGCCAACGGGCCCGGCCTGACGCACCGCCCGTTCTCGCCGCCGCTACGCTTCAAGGTGCAGTACGTGCACCTCGAGGACCGTCCGCCGTCGGAAGCCGCGCGCCGCTTCCTCACCGTGTTCGCCAGGACCCTGCGCGACGCGCGCGCGGGCAGCGCCGGCGACTAGGTGATCGTCACGTCGCCGGCTCCGGGACCGGCGGCCCGGACAGCCGGTCCAGCCGGATGCGGTTGGCGAACAGCGAGAACGCCAGCAGCCCCGCCAGGCCGTTCGCACGCGCCACCCAGTCGGGCAGCCAGCGCGGCGGCAGCAGCGCGCCGGACTCGAACAGCGGCTCGAAGGCCTGCACGTCGTCGAGCGTCATCTTGCCGGCGAACAGGCGCCGGCACTGGCGCAGGCGCCCGTCGCGCAGCGCGTGGCGGAAGAAGGTGTGCACCTCGACCAGCCCGCGCAGGTACACCGTGTCCTTGGCGAAGGCGGCGCCGCCGGTCACCGGCACGCCGCGGAACACGCGCTGGGCGGACGAGAAGCTCTCGGCGGCGTCCTGGCCGGCGTCGCGGAAGTAGCCGAACACCTGCAGGAAGTCCGCGCCCTCCATCGCCATCGCGATGGCCTCGGTGCGCAGGCTGATGCGCTTCATGCGCTCGATGTCGATGCTGCCGGTGATCTGCTCGGCCAGCACCGCCAGGCCCTCCTGGGTGGCGGTGATGCGCGGCGAGGACATCGCCAGGCTCGGCAGCAGCGGCTGCGCGCGGCCGTTGAGCGCGGTCAGCGAATGCACCAGCGCCTCGTGGTGCAGCAGCTGGCGGCGGTCGTAGTCGGAGTAGGCCGCGCCGGTGCGCAGGCGGATGCGGTACGCGCCCGCGGCGGCCTTGGCGATCATGTCCGGATCCAGCTCCACCGCGACCACGCGCCCGCCGAAGAAGGCGTCGAGCGCATTCTGCAACTGCAGCTGCAGCGCGGTGGCGGATATCGTGACCTGCTCTTCCGGCGCCAGCAGCTCGTGGTCGAGCTCGTTGGCGATGTCGACGAAATGCCGCGCGGCGTCGCGCGTGGTCGGTCCACCGCCGGGCAACGGGTCATCCGGCCGTCCGTACAGCGCCACCGACAGCGCGCCGGCGGCCGGCGTGCCCAGCGCTTCGAGCATGCGCGCGGCCACGTCCCACTGCCGCGCCGAATCGACGAGGTAGCGTCCCAGCGGATGCGCGGGATCGGCGGCATCGGCGACGGCCTGCAGCTCGCGGCGGGCGTCGCTGAAGTCGTGGCGGGGATAGTCCACCCGCGGCAGCCGCGGCCGGCCCGTCGCGGCCTCGGCCAGGAAGCCCTGCTGCACCGACGCCTGCCAGCTCGTCAGCGTCAGCACCCGGATCCCGCGGGCCGCCGCGACCATGCGCGCGTCGAGCGCCGCGTGGCGTGCGAGGTCGGGGGCCCCGGCGTCCATGCTTCAGCGCTTGCCGGTCCTGTCGCCCGGCCGTTTCGACGGCGCGCGCGGCGGCGGCTTCGCACCCTGACGATCGGCCAGGCGCGACGCGAGGCGGCCCGAGGCCGCGGCCACTTCGCCGCCCAGCTTGAGGTAGTTGAGGAACCGGCCTTCATCGAGTTCGCCGCGTGCGATCGCCGCGCGCAACGCGCAGCCCGGCTCGCGGCCGTGCGCGCAGTCGCGGAACCTGCACTCCGCCGCGAGCGCCTCGATGTCGGCGAAGCCACCGTCGGCGATCTCCTCCTCGCCGGTGGGCTTGAGCTCGCGCATGCCCGGCGTGTCGATCAGGCAGGCGCCCGACGCCAGCGGCAGCAGCGCGCGGTGGGTGGTGGTGTGGCGGCCGCGGGCGTCGTGCTCGCGCACCGCGGCGGTCTTCATCCGGTCGACGCCGAGCAGGGTGTTGGTCAGCGTGGACTTGCCCGCGCCGGAGCTTCCCACCAGCACGGCGGTGTCGCCCGGGTGCAGCCACGGCGCCAGCGCCTGCACCGCGGCGGGATCCCGGGCGTTCACCGCCACCGCCGGCACGCCGAGTTCCGCGATGGCGGCCAGCGCAGCGCGCGCGGCCGCCGGGTCGGCGCCGGGCAGGTCGGCCTTGGTCAGCACCACCACCGGCTGCGCGCCGCTGCCCTGCACCAGCAGCAGGTAGCGCTCGATACGACGCGGATTGAAGTCGCCGTCCAGCCCGCAGACCACGAAGGCGACGTCGACGTTGGCGGCGATCAGCTGCTGGCGGTAGTGCTCGCCGGCGGCCGCGCGCTTGATCGCGCTGCGCCGCGGCAGCAGCGCGACGATGCGCTTGCCGTCCTCGACCAGCACCCAGTCGCCGACCGCGGGGCGGTCCTCCGGCGCGACCGTGCCCTTGCGGTAGCCGACCGGGCGCTGCCATTCGGGCAGCGATTCCACCGCGACGCCGTCGTCGGGGCCGGTCGCCACCACGTAGCCCGAGCGGTGCTGCTCGACCACGCGCGCGGGGCGCGCCTGCGGGTGGGCGGCCATCGCCTCGCGCCAGCGCGGATCGATGCCGGCCCGCCAGCCGATCGCCTGCAGGTCGGTGGGCGCGGAACTCAAGCGTGGGCGCGGCGGGGATCCATGGCCGCGATTCTAGCGCCGGCCGGTGCGCTCCGGCTTGGCAGTCGTGCAGGCGGCTGCGACCATCGCACGGCCTGTCCGCACGGAGTCGCGATGCCGCATCCCGCCGAACGCACGCATCGCCGTGGGCCTTCCGCCGTGCGCGCCCACCTCTGGCTCCCCGCGGCGCTGGCGCTGCTGTTTGCCGGCTGCGCGTCCCGCCAGCCCGTGGACGCACCGGCCGCCGCCACGGTCGCGCCTCCAGCGCCGACGCCTGCGACGGCGGAGCCGGTGCGCGTCGCGTTGCAGGTCCGCACCACCTGGCGCTTCGACGACGACGGCCTGCGCTTCGACAACCTGCTGCCGGCCTCGCGCCTGTCCGGGGTCGAACGCCTGGGCGAGGGCCGCTACCGCGTCGACATCGCGCCCGAGACCGAGCCGGTGAATCCCAGCGCCTGGTACGGCTTCCGCATCCACGCCGATGCGCCGCGCACGCTGGAGCTGCGCTTCGCCTATGCCCACGGCCATCGCCACCGCTACGTGCCCAAGCTCAGCGTCGACGGCCGCGTGTGGCGCGAGGCCGGCCCGGACGAGTTCCGGGTCGATGCCGACGGCACCGCGCGCCTGCGCCTGCAGCTCGCGGCCGGCGAGCTCCGGGTGTTCGCGCAGCCGCCGCTGCTGCCCGACGATTTCGAGGCCTGGTCGACGCGTGTCGCCGCAGGCCTGGGCGTCGAGCCGGCCACGTTCGGCAGCTCGGTGCAGGGCCGGCCGCTGCGGATGTTCGAGTTCGGCGCCGGCGCGGATGCGCCGGTGCTGCTGGTGCTCGGGCGCCAGCATCCGCCCGAGGACACCGGCACCCAGGCGCTGATGGGCTTCGTTGAGGCGCTCGCCGCCGATACGCCGCAGGCGCGTGAGTTCCGCGCGCGGGTCCACGTGCTGGTGGTGCCGCTGCTCAATCCCGACGGCGTGGTCGAGGGCCACTGGCGCGGCAACGCCCGCGGCGTCGACATCAACCGCGACTGGGGCCCGTTCGCGCAGCCGGAGACGCGTGCCTTGCGCGACCTGCTGGAGGCGCGCGGGGTCGGCGCCGGCCGCGTCGCCTTCGCGATCGACTTCCACTCCACCTTCCGCGACGTCTTCTACACGGTGGCCGAAGACCCCTCGCGGGCGCCGGACGGCGTGCTGCACGCGTGGATGGCGGCGATGCAGGCCGGCTTCGACATCGAGGAAAAGCCCTCGGCCGCGCGCACGCCCGTGTTCAAGAACTGGGCGTTCTGCCGTCTCGGCGCGCCCGCGGTGACCTACGAGGTGGGCGACACCACGCCCGCCGCCGAGCTGGAATCCGTGGCCCGCCACGCCGCGCGCAGCCTGATGGACCTGCTGCCCGCCGCGGCGCCGCCTTCGGCGGCCCCGGCCTGCCCGCGCTTCGACGCCGGCTGAGCCTCGCGGAGCGCCGCGCCGGCGGGGCTTCCGGCCGGGAATTCCGCTAGTCTCTGCCGTCCCCCTCCAACGAACCACCCGCATGCCCACGCCCCACGTCGCCACCCGGGAACGCCTGTCCGAGGTGCGCTACGAGATCCGCGGCGAACTCGCCCGGCGCGCCCGCGAACTCGAGGCGCAGGGACATGCGCTGATCAAGCTCAACATCGGCAATCCCGGCGCCTTCGGCTTCCGCGCGCCGGAACACATGCAGCGCGCGATCGCCGACCACATCCACGACACCGATCCCTACGCGCACCAGCAGGGCCTGCCGGCGGCGCGCGAGGCGATCGCCGCGCACCACGCCGCGCGCGGCATGCACGGCATGTCGGCCGACGACGTCTTCATCGGCAACGGCGTCAGCGAGCTGATCGACATCAGCCTGCGCGCCCTGCTCGACCCGGGCGACGAGGTGCTGCTGCCCTCGCCGGACTACCCGCTGTGGTCGGCGGCCACCATCCTCAACGACGGCCGCCCGGTGTACTACCGCTGCCGCGCGGAAGGCGGCTTCCTGCCCGACCCCGACGAGATCGAGGCGCTGGTGTCGCCGCGCACACGCGCGATCGTGCTGATCAATCCGAACAACCCGACCGGCGCCAGCTATCCGCGCGCGCTGCTGGAGCGCATCGTCGCGGTCGCCGCGCGCCACGGCCTGCTGCTGATGTCGGACGAGATCTACGACGGCATCACCTACGACGGCGCGCGCTTCGAGCCGCTGGCCCCGATCGCCGGCGACGTGCCCTGCCTGTCCTTCGGCGGCCTGAGCAAGGTGCACCGCGCCTGCGGCTGGCGCGTGGGCTGGGCGGTGCTGTCGGGCGATGCCGCCGCCACCCGCGACTACCGCCACGCCATCGACCTGCTGGGCGCGCTGCGCCTGTGCGCGAACGTGCCCGGCCAGTTCGCGGTGCCGGCGGCGCTGTCGGGCCTGGACACCATCGGCCCGCTGGTCGCGCCGGGCGGCCGCCTGCACGAGGCGCGGCGCGTGGTGGCCGAGGCCTGCGCCGCCAGCCCGCACCTCGAGCTCCGCGTGCCCAACGGCGCGCTGTACGCCTTCCCGGGCGTGGTCGGCGACGCCGCCCGCGGCTTCGACGACCACGGCTTCGCGCTGGAGCTGATGGAAACCGAGCACGTGCTGGTGGTGCCGGGCTCGAGCTTCAACGTACCCTTCCGCAACCACTTCCGCGTCACCCTGCTGCCGGAGCCGGAGCAGCTGCGCGAAGTCTTCCGCCGCATCGACCGCGTGCTGGCCCGCCGCGCTGCCGCGGCCGGCACGGATCCAGGCCGCTCCGCTCCAACCCCCATCGCTGCCGCATCCACGTCCTGACGCGATGTCGCTGTCCTTCCTCGCCCTCGGCGATTCCTACACCATCGGCGAAGGCGTCGAGGCCGCGGGCCGCTGGACGCACCAGCTCGCCTGCGCGCTGCGCGCCGAAGGCATCGCACTCGACGCCCCCCGGACCATCGCCCAGACCGGCTGGACCACCGACGAACTCGACGCCGCGATCGACGCCGCCGCACCGGCCGGCCCGTTCGACCTGGTGAGCCTGCTGATCGGCGTGAACAACCAGTACCGCGGGCGCAGCGTCGCCGACTACGCCGGGCAGTTCGCGGACCTGCTGGCGCGCGCGACCGGCTTTGCCGGCGGCCGCGCCGACCGCGTGCTGGTGCTGTCGATCCCGGACTGGGGCGTGACTCCGTTCGCGGCCGCGTCGGGTCGCGACGCCGCAGCCATCGCCGACGAACTTGACGCGTACAACGACGCCGCGCGGCGGATCTGCGAAACGCCCGGCGTCGCCTTCGTCGACATCACCGCCGCCAGTCGCGCGCGCGGTGCCGAACCCGGGATGCTGGCCGACGATGGCCTGCATCCTTCCGCCACCATGTATGCCGAGTGGACGCGCCTGGCCCTGCCGGTCGCACGCCGCCTGCTGCAGCCGCCACGGACGACCCCATGACCAGCCGCGCCGCCGACGCCCCCTTCCCGCCCCACGAGGCGCGCAGCATCGCGCGCGCCTTCCTGCCGCCGCGCTTCTACGGCAACCGCTACGACTACTACTACACGCTCACCAAGCTGCGCACCGACCCGCTGTACCCGGGCGTGCTCGAGGCGCTGCGTGGCACCACCGCGCCGGTCCTCGACCTCGGCTGCGGCCTGGGCCTGCTGCTGCACGCGCTGCGCCTGGACGGGCAGTCGATGCCCTGGCACGGCGTGGACATCGACGCCGACAAGATCCGCCGCGGACGCGCGATCGCCGAGCGCACCGGGCTGGCCGCCGGCGCCCGCTTCGAGGTCGTGGACCTGGCCGAGGGCTGGCCGCCGCACCGCGGCAGCGTCGCCATCCTCGACGTGCTGCAGTACCTGGATGCCGAGGCCCAGGGCCGCCTGCTGGACGACACCGCGGCCATGCTGGTGCCCGGCGCGAAGCTGGTGATCCGCAGCGGCCTGGGCGACGACACCCGCCGCGGCCGCACCACCCGCATCACCGACCGCCTCGCCCACCTGGCGGGCTGGATGCAGGAAGTGCCCAAGCGCTACCCCACCCGCGCGGAACTCGAGTCCCGCCTGGGCGCCGCCGGCCTGTCCCTCGACTTCCGGCCGCTGTATGGCAACACCCCGTTCAACAACTGGCTGATCGTCGGGACGCGGGACTGAGGGTCTGTTGGGGCGGCCGGGAAAAGCCTTTGCCACGGATTACGCGGATGGACGCGGATTTACACGGATAAAGCAAAAACTTCTTTGTAGGAGCAGCTATAGCTGCGACCGGCAGTCCCGGCCTGACCGAGGCACCAGCAAGTCCCCACTGTCCGAGGCGTTGGGCGGGTCGGACACAGCGGTGCACTGGAGCGTAGATCCGCAGCGGAGCGTCGGATGCAGCGGAGTGTCGCGTGCACGGGAGCGCCGGGTCGCAGCTATAGCTGCTCCTACAAACCAGAGAGGGCTTTTGCTCTATCCGTGTAAATCCGCGTCCATCCGCGTAATCCGTGGCAAAAAAGCCCTTCAACCCCGCGGCACGACCGCCCGATAGCCGAGGCGCTCCAGCTCCCCCAGCACCGCGGCGATGGCCTCGACGCTACGCCCATGCGGCGCGCCTTCATGCAGCAGCACGATGGCGCCGGGCGCGAGGTCGCGGGCGATGCGGGCGCTGACCCGCGAGGCGTCGGGTTCGACGGCGTCGTAGCCGCGGGCGCTCCAGGCCAGGCGCGCGAGGCCGGCGTCGCGCAGCGGGGCGTGCACGAAGGGATTGGCGTGGCCGACCACGGCGCGGAACCAGCGCGGCTCCACGCCGGTGATGCCGGTGAGCGCGCGCTGGCAGTCGAGGATCTCGCGGCGCATCGCGCGCGGGCCCAGCGCCCAGAAGCGCGCCTGCGGGTGCGTGTGGCTGTGGTTGCCGATGCCGTGGCCGCGTGCGGCGATGTCGCGCACCAGCCCCGGCCGCGCCAGGGCGCGTTCGCCGACAAGGAAGAACGTGGCCTTCGCGCCGTGCGCATCGAGCAGGTCGAGGATGGCCGCGGTGTCGTCGGAGGGGCCGTCGTCGATGGTCAGCCAGACCTCGCGGGCGGCGGTCGGGACACGGCAGCGCACCGGCCCGAACAGCCGCGAACCCGGCCGCAGCGTGCCCCAGACGAAGGCCAGGTGCAGCACCAGCAACAGCGGCAGGCCCCAGCGCCAGCCAAGCTGCCACCAGGCGAGCGCGACGGCCAGGTGCAGGGCCAGGGTAATCCAGGCCCAGGCGTGGGGATTGCGGGGGATGGTGTGGAGGGAAGGTTGCGCAGGCATCGGGGGGATGGTGGCACACCGGGTCGCAGCTTTAGCTGCTCCTACAGTGAGTGGTGTCGTATCGGTCGTGGCGGTCGCCGCTCCCGCCTGTCGATGACGCGGGTCAAGGCCGCGCGCGGGCGTGGGGAGTACCCTATGCGGCCCACACAGTCACCGCGGTGCCCGCCATGTCCCTCACCCCCGAACTCCGCCAGCGCATCGACGAGCTGCTGCAGGCCAACCGCATCGTGCTGTTCATGAAGGGCGAGCCGCGGGCGCCGCAGTGCGGCTTCTCGGCCAAGGCGGTGGCGGCGCTGTCGACGCTGGAGCTGCCCTACGCGCACGTCAACGTGCTGGCCGACGGCGAGATCCGCGAGGGCATCAAGGCCTACGGCAACTGGCCCACCATCCCGCAGCTCTACATCGAGGGCGAACTGGTCGGCGGCAGCGACATCATCGAGCAGATGGCCAGCTCCGGCGAACTGCACGCCGCGCTCGGCGTGGCGCCGCCGGACCGCACGCCGCCGGCGATCACCATCACCGCGGCCGCCCGGCCGACGCTGCGCAAGGCGATCGACGATGCCGGCGGCGACCTCGCCGTGCAGATCGACATCGACCCGAACTTCCGCACCCGCCTGGCGCTCGCCACGCGCGACGGCAACGCGATCACGGTCGACTGCGACGGCATCCCGGTGCAGGTGGCGGTCGCCGCCGCGCGCCGCGCCGACGGCCTGGTGATCGACTTCGCCGACGACGCCCGCGGCAAGGGCCTGGTGGTGGAGAATCCGAACGCGCCGCCGCCCGTGCGCGCGCTGTCTCCGACCGACGCGCAGTCGCGCGCCGCCGCCGGCCAGGTGCGCCTGGTCGACGTGCGCCCGCCCGAGGAGCGCGCGCTGGCCGAAGCCCCGGTGCCGCACTCCACCCTCGATGACGGCCCGGCCGCGCTCGAAGCCCTGCCGAAGCACACGCCTCTGGCGTTCCTCTGCCATCACGGCGGCCGCAGCCAGCAGGCGGCGGAGCACTTCCGCCAGCTGGGCTTCCGCGAGGTCTACAGCGTCGAGGGTGGTATCGATGCCTGGGCGGAGTTGGCGAACGGGACGATTCCGCGGTACTGAGGTTTCGCGCTTCGGGCGGGGCTTGGGAAAGAGCGCTTGCCACGGATGACGCGGATGGACGCGGATTTACACGGATAGAGCAAAAGCGTTCTCTTTCCTGTAAGAGCAGCTATAGCTGCGATCCGACATCCCGACATCCCGACATCCCGACATCGCGCCATCGCACCTTGGCGCGAGGCTGCGCGCTTCGATCCTGCCGAATACAGGCGCGCGTGATTGCCCCTGCCTGCTCCGGTCGGTCGCAGCTTCACCTGCTCCTGCAAGAGCTGCTTTGGCTTGATCCGCGTAAATCCGCGTCCATCCGCGTCATCCGTGGCAAAAAAGAAAGCCTCGCCCGGAGCCCGGCGCCAGGTCAGAAGCCGCCGCCCGCGTCGAGCCAGGCCTGTTCGTCGGCGGTGTTGGTGCGGCCCAGGGCGTGGTTGCGGTGCGGGAAGCGGCCGAAGCGTTCGATCACGTCGTGATGCTGCACGGCATAGTCGGCGTAGGTGCCGCCGAGGTCGGCCATCAGGGCCACGGCGCGCTCCTGCTCCAGCAGGTCCTCCGAATGCTCGAAGGGCATGTAGCAGAACACCCGCAGGTCCGGGTCGACCTCGCGGTCCTGCCCTGCCTCCAGCATGCGCATGGCGTAGTGCAGGGCCAGCGGATCGGTGGCGTAGGAATGCGCGCTGCCACGGAAGATGTTGCGCGGCACCTGGTCGAGCAGCAGCAGCAGCGCCAGCGCGCCGTCGGCGGCGTCCATCCAGCCTTCGAGCTCGCGCCGCGCGGCGGCGAAGTGCGCCGCCTCGAGGCGCTCGCGCACCTCGGCATCGAAGGCGTCGCCGCCGTTGAACCACTTCGGTGCACCGGCGTCGCGCCAGAAGTCCACGACCTCGCGGGGCGTCGGCAGTGCATTCGCTCCGTTCATTCGTCGAACCTCAGGTGGCGCACGGACTTGCCGTGGCGGCGGATCAGGCGCAGGGCCTCGATGCCGGTCTGGATGTGGCCCTCGACGAAGCGCGTGCTGACCTGCGCGTCGGAGGCCTCGGTCTTGACCCCTTCCGGGATCATCGGCTGGTCGCTCACCAGCAGCAGCGCGCCCGACGGGATGCGGTTGGCGAAGCCGGCGGCGAAGACGGTCGCGGTCTCCATGTCGATGGCCATGCAGCGCATCGCGCGCAGACGCTCCTTGAACGCGGCGTCGTGCTCCCAGACGCGGCGGTTGGTGGTGTAGACGGTGCCGGTCCAGTAGTCGAGGCCGGCGTCACGGATCGAGGTCGACACCGCGCGCTGCAGCGCGAACGCCGGCAGCGCGGGCACCTGCGGCGGCAGGTAGTCGTCGCTGGTGCCCTCGCCGCGGATGGCCGCGATCGGCAGCACCAGGTCGCCGAGCTGGTTCTTCTTCTTCAGCCCGCCGCACTTGCCGAGGAACAGCACCGCCTTCGGGCTGATCGCCGACAGCAGATCCATGAGCGTGGCCGCGTTCGGGCTGCCCATGCCGAAGTTGATCATGGTGATGCCGTCGGCGGTGGCGCTGGGCATCGGGCGGTCGGTGCCGACGATCTCCGCGCCGGTCAGGCGCGCGAAGTGGCCGAGATAGCCGCCGAAGTTGGTGAGCAGGATGTGCTGGCCGAAGCCGTCCAGCGGCACGCCGGTGTAGCGCGGCAGCCAGTTTTCGACGATCTGGTCTTTTTCCTTCATTCGTTCCTCCGTGTTTGCCGGGGGATTCTGGCACGGCGGGCCGCGGCCATCGCCGCTCCTGCACCGGGTCGGCGGGACCGGAGGGGGAGCCCCGTGCGGCCAACCACGACTTTCCGGCCATTGCCGGCCGGTCGGAACGGCGGCTAGGGTGTGGCGGCAACCACGGGGACCACCGATGCACCTGAAGACACCGGCCGCGCTCGCCGCGGCGCTCACCCTTGCGCTGGCCGCCGGCTGCGCGTCCACCAGCGCGGCCTCGCGCGACGACGGCCCGCGCGACGCTTCGACCACGGCCAGCGGCTCGCCCGGCGACGCCTACCCCAGCACCTACCGGCGCATCGCCAGCGCCCCGGTGCTGGTCACCGGCGCCACCGTGCTCGACGGCACCGGCAGGCGCCTGGAGGGCGCCGACGTGCTGATGCGCGACGGCGTGGTCGCCGCCGTGGGCACCGGCCTGGACGCCCCCGCCGACGCGGTGCGCGTGGACGGCCGCGGCAAGTGGGTCACTCCCGGCATCATCGACATCCATTCGCACCTCGGCGTGTATCCCAGCCCGGGGACGTCCTCGCACAGCGACGGCAACGAGATGACTTCGCCGGTCACCGCCGCGGTCTGGGCCGAACATTCGGTCTGGCCGCAGGACCCAGGCTTCCACGCCGCGCTCGCCGGCGGCGTCACCAGCCTGCAGATCCTGCCCGGCTCGGCCAACCTGGTCGGCGGCCGCGGCGTGACCCTGAAGAACGTGCCGGCCACGAGCTACCAGGGCATGAAGTTCCCGGCCGCCCCGCACGGCCTGAAGATGGCCTGCGGCGAGAACCCCAAGCGCGTCTACGGCCAGAAGGGCGGCCCGGCGACGCGCATGGGCAACGTCGCCGGCTACCGCGCGGCCTTCATCGAGGCCGCCGAATACCGCGACAAGCGCCAGGGCGGCGAAGGCGGCGGCAAGCGCGACCTCAAGCTCGAGACCCTGGCCGGTGCGATGGACGGCGAGATCCTCGTCCACATCCACTGCTACCGCGCCGACGAGATGGTGACCATGCTCGACCTGGCCGACGAGTTCGGCTTCAGGGTGGCCGCCTTCCACCACGCCGTGGAGGCCTACAAGATCGCCGACCGCCTCGGCCGCGACGGCGTCTGCGGCGCGCTGTGGGCCGACTGGTGGGGCTTCAAGATGGAGGCCTTCGACGGCATCCAGGAGAACATCGCCATCGTCGACCGCGCGCCCGGCGGCTGCGCCATCGTGCATTCCGATTCCGACGAAGGCATCCAGCGCCTCAACCAGGAGGCCGCGAAGGTGATGGCCAACGCCCGCCGGGTGGGCATCGACATCGCGCCCGAACACGCCATCACCTGGCTGACCGCCAACCCGGCGAAGGCCATGGGCATCGCCGCGCGCACCGGCACGCTGGAGGTGGGCAAGATGGCCGACGTAGTGCTATGGAACGGCAATCCCTTCAGCTCGTACGCGCTCGCCGAACAGGTGTGGATCGACGGCGCGAAGCTGTACGACCGCCACGATCCGGCGCGGCAACCGCGCTCGGACTTCATGCTTGGCCGCGACGTCGCCGGAGGTGCCCGATGAAGCGCCGGCTCCCGCTTCGGCAGGCTGCCGTGCTGGCCGCGGCGCTGCTCGCGGCCGGCGGTGCCTTCGCCCAGGACCTCCTGATCCGCAACGCCACCGTGCACACCGCCACCGCACGCGGCACGCTGCAGGACACCGACGTGCTGGTGCGCAACGGGCGCATCGCCGCCGTCGGCAGTGGCTTGGATGGCGGCGGCGCGACGGTGGTCGATGCCGCGGGGAAACCGCTCACGCCGACCCTGTTCGGCGGCATCACCGGCATCGGCATCGAGGAGGTGTCGGGCGAATCCGCGACCACCGACGGCCGCCTCGCGCTGGGCGAGAACGCCCACGACATGCGCGTGCGCCCCGAGTTCGACGTCACCCTGGCCTACAACCCGGACTCGCTGCTGGTCCCGGTGGCGCGCGTCGAGGGCATCGGCTTCACCCTGCTCGCGGCCGGCACCGGCAGCGGCGGCTCGATCATCGGCGGCCAGGGCGCGGTCATGCGCCTGGACGGCAGCGACGAGCCGGCGGGGCCGAGGCTGCTCTTCATCGACCTCGGCGGCCGCGCCGCCAACCTCACCGGCGGCTCGCGCGCGGCGCAGTGGATGCTGCTCGACCAGCTGGTCGACGAGGCCCGCGGCCGCATCGCGCCGGACTCGCCGTCGGCCCTGCTGACGCCGGCGGGCCGCGCGACCCTGCAGCGCCACCTCGGCGGCGAGCGCCCGCTGGTGGTCGGCGTGGATCGCGCCGCCGACATCCGCCAGCTCCTGCGCTGGTCGAAGAAGCACGGCGTTCGCGTCGCGATCCGCGGCGGCGGCGAGGCCTGGCGCGTGGCGCGCGAGCTGGCCGAGGCCCGGGTGCCGGTGTTCGTCGATCCGCTGGACAACCTGCCGGCGAACTTCGACCGCGTCCACGCCAGCGAGCGCAATGCCGCCCTGCTGCGCGCGGCCGGGGTGGAGGTCGGCTTCACCCAGGCCGGCGACGCCTCGCACAACGCCCGCAAGCTGCGCCAGCTGGCCGGCAACGCGGTCGCCCACGGCCTGCCCTGGGACGCCGCCCTGGCCGGCCTGACGCGGGTCCCCGCGCAGGCCTTCGGCGTCGACGGCGAAACCGGCGCGATCGCCCCGGGCCTGCGCGCCGACCTGGTGCTGTGGGACGGCGACCCGCTCGACGTCGCCAGCCTCGCCAGCCAGGTGTGGTTCGACGGCCGCGCGATCGGGATGCGCTCGCGCCAGACCGAGCTGCGCGACCGCTACCTGCGCGCCGAGCCCGATGGCGCCCGCGGCGAGCTGCCGCGGGCCTATCCGGCCGCCGGCGCGCGCTGAGCCTCGGCGATGCGCCCGCGGCCCCGGCCGCGGGCCTGGCCTTTCCCGCCATTGATCCCGGTCAATACCGGGCGGCGGGCGTCGGCCAATGATGTCCCCAGGTCACCTGGGGAGATCCCGCCATGCATCCCGTCTTCGTCGAGCTGTTCGCACGCCCCGTCGGCTGGCTGTTGATCGGGGGCACCCTGATCATGGTCGGCATCGGCATCGGCGTCCCCCTTTTCATCCGCTATCGCGAGCGCGTGGAACGGGCCGCAGCGGAGCGCGCGCCGAAGCGCTGAGCCGTCCGGTCGGCTCCCCCCCCCCGCACGTCCCCGCGCCCGGGAACGGGCGCCAGGTCACGCCACCAGCGTGACCCCGGACACGTCGCATGCGAGGATCAGGCCCTGGACTGCCAGGAGGACATGCGATGCGTATCGGTCTCGTCGTCGATTCGGCCTGCGACCTGCCGCGGGATTTCCTCGAGCGCGAGCAGGTCGAGGTGCTGCCGATCACCGTGCGCATCGGCGATGCGGTCCAGGTCGACCACCGCGACGAAGCGCAGACGCTGGCCTTCCTCGAGTCGCACATCGCCGAGCGCGGCGCCAACGCCGAGACCATCCCCTACACGCCCGAGCAGATCCGCGACCTGTTCCTCGAGCGCCTGGTGGTCGAGTACGACTACGTCTTCTGCATGACCATCACCGGATCGCGCAGCCCGATCTTCGCCAACGCGCAGAAGGCGAGCTACATGATCCTCAACGACTACAAGCAGCCGCGCGCCGCCGCCGGCAACACCACGCCGTTCGCGCTGCGCGTGATCGACACCCAGAACCTGTTCTGCGCCCAGGGGATCCTGCCCGTGGAGGCCGCGCGGCTGCGCGCGGCGGGCGAGCCGGCGCTGCGCATCCGCACCCGGCTGGAAGAGCTGGCCAACCACACCTACGGCTACCTGGTGCCGCGCGACCTGTACTACATCCGCAACCGCGCACGCGCCAAGGGCGACCGCAGCGTCAGCCTGTTCAGCGCCGCGCTCGGCACCGCGCTGGACATCAAGCCGGTGCTGCGCGGCCATCGCGGCGACACCGGCCCGGTGGCCAAGATCAAGGGCTTCGAGCCGGCGGTGGAGAAGATGTTCGACTTCGCCGCGCGCCGCGTCCGGGCCGGGCTGCTGACGCCGACGGTCACGCTCTGCTACGGCGGCCATCTCGACGGGATGCGTGCCCTGCCCGGCTACACGCGCCTGCTCGACGCGTGCACCGAGCAGAACGTCGAAGTGTTCGAGAGCGTGATGAGCACCACCGGCATGGTCAACGTCGGCCGCGGTGCCGTGGTGGTGGGCTTCGCCGCGCCCGAACACCGCTTCGACTGAGCCCGCAACGCGTGTTTAACGGCCCCCCGCTAAGCTTGGATCGACGCCAAACCCCGGACTACCGCATGCCGACGCGCTACTTCATCGCCATCCCCGATCCTGCCGCGGCCCGCGGCGCAGGCGACTTCGCGTTCAGGGCGCACGGCGCCGACGCCTTCGCGCAGGAGCTGCAGGAGGCCCTGCGCGGCGACCAGCTGTTCGAGCGCTGGCGCGCCACCCAGGACGAGCCGGACGAGGTCGATCCGCTGCTGGGCGCCACCGATCCCTCGGCGGAGGTGGACGCGACCCAGCGCGAGCAGCGCATCGAGCTGGTCGCCACCACCACCCTGCGCGGCGACGTCTTCAAGCACCGCATGCGCCTGCTTGCCGGGAACGCCTGGGAACTCCGCGACGTCCGTGCCGCCTGAGCCCGGCGGCGCGCGACCGCGCGCGCTGCTGGCCTGGAGCGGTGGCAAGGACGCGGCCTGGGCACTGCATGGACTGCGCCTGCGCAGCGACGTCGATGTCGCCGGGCTGTTGACCACGATCACCGAAGGACACGAGCGCGCCTCGATGCAGGGCCTCCGCGTCGAGGTGCTGCGCGCGCAGGCGGCGGCCGCCGGACTGCCGCTGCTCGAATCCCGGATCCCGCAGGACTGCGACAACGCGCGCTACGAGGCCGCGTTCGCCGCCACGCTGCGCGAGGCCCGCGCGCGCTGGCCCGGCATCGACCGCATCGCCTTCGGCGACCTGCTGCTGGCCGACATCCGCGCCTGGCGCGAAGCGCTGTGCGCGCGGCTGGGCTGGACCGCCCTGTTCCCGCTGTTCGGCGCGGACACCGCGGCGCTGGCCCGGGACATGCTCGCCGGGGGACTGCGGGCCTCGCTGTGCTGCGTGGATACGCGCCAGCTCGACGCGGCCTTTGCCGGCCGCGACTTCGACGCCGGCCTGCTCGCGTCGCTACCCGAGGGCGTCGATCCCTGCGGCGAGCGCGGCGAGTTCCACACCTGCGTGGCCGACGGGCCGATGTTCGCCGCGCCGCTCAGGCTCGAACGTGGCGATACGCTGCTGCGGGACGGCCGCTTCGCGTATACGGATTTCCGGCTGGCGGGCTGAGCCACGCCGGGAATCCGTGGCAGGAATCGCTCAGTCCTTCAGCGCCGCCGCATGGTGCGCGATGTGCTCGCCGATGAAGCTGGCGATGAAGTAGTAGCTGTGGTCGTAGCCGGGCTGCAGGCGCAGGGTCAGCGGATGCCCGGCCGCTTCGCAGGCGGCCTGCAGCAGCTCCGGACGGAGCTGGGTCTCGAGGAACTCGTCGGCGTCGCCCTGGTCGACCAGCAGCGGCAGCCTTTCCTTCGCCGACTTCACCAGTTCGACGGCGTCGTACCGCGACCAGGCGTCGCGGTCATCGCCCAGGTAGGCGCCCAGCGCCTTCTCGCCCCAGGGCACCTGGCTCGGCGCCACGATCGGCGAGAACGCCGACACGCTGCGGTAGCGGCCGGGATTGTTCAGCGCGACGACCAGCGCGCCGTGGCCGCCCATGGAGTGGCCGCTGATCGCGCGGCGGTCGCTGGCGGAGGGATCGGCTTCGACCCAGGCCGGCAGTTCGTCGACGATGTAGTCGTACATGCGGTAGTGCGCCGCCCAGGGATCCTGCGTGGCGTTGACGTAGAAGCCGGCGCCCTTGCCCAGGTCGTAGCCCGGCGCGTCGGCGACGTCGTCGCCGCGCGGGCTGGTGTCGGGCGAAACGATGATGATGCCGTGCTCGGCGGCGTAGCGCTGCGCGCCGGCCTTGGTGATGAAATTCTGCTCGGTGCAGGTCAGGCCCGAGAGCCAGTACAGCACCGGGCACGGTCCCTGCTCCGCCTGCGGCGGGAAGTACACGCCGACGGTCATGTCGCAGTCGAGGATCTCGGAGCGGTGGCGGTAGACATCCTGCCAGCCGCCGAAGCAGGCGCGGTGTTCAAGGCGTTCCATGGCGAATTCTCCGGACGATCAGTGGTTCGGGGGGGAAGGCGCGCATGCGGGTGCGGCGACGCGGCCGCCCTGCATGCGTTCGGATTCGAGCAGCTGCCGTCCACGCGCATGCGGGACGACGGCCACCAGCGCCGCGGCCACGTCGTCCGCGGCGATCGCGCGGACGCGCGCGGGCACCAGCGGGCGCAGCCAGCGGTCCGCGGCCGCGGCCAGGCGCTCGACGCGGCGCGCGGGCTGCCCGAGCGCGGCGCGGTCGCCCAGCAGCAGCGAGGGGCGCGCGATCACCAGCGCATCGATCGGCAGCGCCAGCAGCGCGTTCTCCAGCTCGCCCTTCACCCGGTTGTAGAACAGGTGCGAGCGCGCGTCCGCGCCGGTGGCGCTGACCAGCCCGATGCGTCGTGCGCCGGCGGCCACCGCTGCACGCGCCACGGCCAGGCTGGCATCGAAGTCCACCGCGCGGAACGCCGCGCGGCTGCCCGCGACCCCGATGGTCGTGCCGAGCGCGAGGTAGGCCTCGTCCAGCGGCGGCAGGTCCGGCAGCCGTTCGAAGTCGACCACGTGCAGCTGCAGGCCGCGCGCCTCCATCGCGAGCGGACGGCGCACCAGCGCGTGCACCCGCGCAACGCCGGGATCCGCGCACAGGCGCGCGACCAGCGCGCGACCGACCAGGCCGCTGGCGCCGGCCACGGCGACGTGGCGGCCGCGCGGGGCCTGGCCGTCGTTGTCGTCGCCGGTGCGCACGGCCGCAGGCTCAGTAATGGATCACCGTCCGGATCGACTTGCCTTCGTGCATCAGGTCGAAGGCTTCGTTGATGCGCTCCAGCGGCAGGGTGTGGGTCACGAACGGCGCGAGCTGGATGTCGCCCTTCATCGCGTCCTCCACCATGCCCGGCAGCTCGCTGCGGCCCTTCACCCCGCCGAACGCGGTGCCCAGCCACTTGCGGCCGGTGACCAGCTGGAACGGGCGCGTCGAGATCTCCTTGCCCGCGCCGGCCACGCCGATGATCACGCTCTGGCCCCAGCCACGGTGCGCGCACTCCAGCGCGGCGCGCATCACCTCGACGTTGCCGATGCACTCGAAGCTGTGGTCGACGCCCCAGCCGGTCATCTCCACGATCACCTGCTGGATGGGCCTGTCATGGTCCTTCGGGTTCACGCACTCGGTCGCGCCCATCTGCTGCGCGAGCTCGAACTTCGACGGGTTGGTGTCGATGGCGATGATGCGGCCCGCCTTCGCCTGCTTCGCGCCCTGGATCACCGCCAGGCCGATCGCGCCGAGGCCGAACACGGCCACGCTGTCGCCTTCCTGGACCTTGGCGGTGTTGTGCACCGCGCCGATGCCGGTGGTCACGCCGCAGCCGAGCAGGCAGGTGTGCTCCGGGTTGGCCTCGGGGTTGACCTTGGCCAGCGAGACCTCGGCGACCACGGTGTGCTCGGCGAAGGTCGAGCAGCCCATGTAGTGGTAGACCGGCTGGCCGTTGTAGCTGAAGCGCGTGGTGCCGTCGGGCATCACGCCCTTGCCCTGGGTGGCGCGCACGGCCACGCACAGGTTGGTCTTGCCGCTCTTGCAGAACAGGCACTCGCCGCATTCGGCGGTGTAGAGCGGGATCACGTGGTCACCCGGCTTCACGCTGGTCACGCCCTCGCCCACTTCCACCACGATGCCCGCGCCCTCGTGGCCGAGCACGGCCGGGAACACGCCCTCCGGATCCTCGCCCGAGAGGGTGAACGCGTCGGTGTGGCACAGCGCGGTGTGGGTGATCTTCACCAGCACCTCGCCCTTCTTCGGGCCCTCGAGGTCGAGCTCGACGATCTGCAGCGGCTTGCCGGCTTCGAAGGCGACGGCGGCACGGGTCTTCATGGTCACGACTCCTGGAATGCGATGAATCACTTGAGATAGGAACGGATCAGTCCGGTCATTTCGGCGACGCGCTCCGCGCGCTCCGCGTCGCTGTGCGCGGCCTGCCCGAACTGCTCGCGCAGGTGCGCTTCCAGCACCTCGCTCATCAGCCCGTTGACCGCACCGCGGATGGCGGCGATCTGCTGCAGCACCGGCGCGCAGTCGGCGCCGGATTCCAGCGCGCGGTCGAGCGCATCGCACTGGCCGCGGATGCGGCGGACGCGGGCGAGGACCTTCTTCTTTTCCTCCGGCGAGTGCGGCATGGCGGTGACCGGGAACTATAGTGGGGGATAGTATATGGGACATCCGCCGCGCGTGCGACTCCAGCGCGGCCCGGCGCTAGACTCCGACCATGACGCCCGCCCGGATCCTGTCCGCGACCCTGCTGCTCACGGCCTGCCTGCACGGCTGCGCGAGCGTGCAGGCCCCACCGTCCGCATCCGCGAGCGCAGGCCTGCCCGCGGCCGCCCCGACGCCACGCGGCCAGCCGGGCCCAGCCGATCCGGTGCCGCTGGACCACCTGCCGGCGCTGGCTGGCGACTACTTCCCGCTGGCATCACGGGCCGACGGCCGCACCCACCACGTCTACGTGCGCCTGCCGGAAGGCTACGACGCCTCTTCCGGGCGGACGTATCCCGTGGTCTACCTGCTCGACGGCGACAGCCTGTTCCCGCTGCTCGCGCCGACCCACCTGTTCCTGGGCTACGACGAAGGCCTGCCCGAGGCGATCATCGTCGGCCTGGCCTACGGCGGCTTCGATCCCGCCATCAACAGGCGCAACCTCGACTTCACCGCCGCCGGCGCGGACAGCGCACCCGACCAGGGCGGCGCCGAAGCCCACCACCGCTTCCTGCGCGAACAGCTGCTGCCGGAAGTGGAGCGCCGCTACCGCGCCGATCCCGCGCGTCGCGTCCTCGTCGGCCAGTCGCGCGCCGGCTACTTCGTGCTCTGGTCCGCGGTCCACGACCCCGACCTGTTCTGGGGGCGGATCGCCAGCAACCCCTCGCACGGACCCGCGCGCGAACAGCTGTTCGGCGCGCCTGCCACGCACCGGCGCGACGACCTGCAACTCGTCGTCGCCAGCGGCGCGCGCGACACCGAGGCGCGCGTCCGGCACGCCGCCGAATGGTCGGCGACCTGGCAGCAGCGGCCCGATGCGCCGTGGGACGTCGAGCTGGCGGTGCTGCCGGAAGGCACGCACGCCGCCAGCATCGGCGAGGCCTACCGCCGCGCCATGCTGTGGCTGTTCCGGGACGACATCACGCCCCGGCCCTAGGCGCGGGCGCGCACTGCGCCGCCGGCGGGCATCGCCCATTCGGTGGCCGGCTATCATCGTGGCCGTCTTCGCCCCGGATCGTTCCATGCCCGCGAGAAAACCGGTCGCCCGCCTGCAGATCCGCATCGCCTTCGACTCCGGCCTGGTGGTCGGGCCGGGCAAGGTGGACCTGCTCGAGCACGTGCGCGACACCGGCTCGATCTCGGCCGCCGGGCGCCGGATGAAGATGAGCTACAAGCGGGCCTGGGACCTGATCGACGCCATGAACCGGCACTTCGCCACGCCGGTGGTCGAAACCTCCAAGGGCGGCGCGGGCGGCGGAGGCGCGAAGCTCACCGCCATGGGCGAGGAGGTCATCGAGCGCTACCGCAGGATCCAGGCGCAGGCGGCTGAGGCGGTGGATGCCGAGGCGCGGAGCCTCCATCGCAGGCTGCGCTGAACCCCGCGAGGCGCGGCACGCACGCTGCCACGGCCGTAACAAACCCGGTTCCATACTCGGTCGTCGCGCACCCGGCATCGTCCGGCCACCCGCCCAGCACACCAGCAGGAGCACGCCATGAAGACCTACAACGTCGGCTATCTGATCGGCAGCCTCGCCAGGGAGTCGATCAACCGCAAGCTCGCCAACGCGCTGTTCAAGCTCGCGCCGGAGCAGCTGAAGTTCAAGGAGATCCCGTTCGCGGACCTGCCGCTCTACAGCTACGACTACGACGCCGACTTCCCGCAGGTCGGACGCGACTTCAAGCAGGCGATCGAAGCCTCGGACGCGATCCTGATCGTGACGCCCGAGTACAACCGTTCGATCCCGGGCGCGCTGAAGAACGCGCTGGACTGGGCCAGCCGGCCCTGGGGCAAGAACTCGTTCGCGCACATCCCGTCGGGCGTGATCGGCACCTCGCCCGGCGCCATCGGCACCGCGGTGGGCCAGCAGCACCTGCGCAGCATCCTCGGCTTCCTCAACTCGCCGCAGATGAACTCGCCCGAGGCCTACATCCAGTTCAAGGACGGGATGATCAACGACGCCGGCGAGATCGCCGACGCCGGCACCGCGAAATTCCTCACCGGCTACATGAAGGAGTTCCACGAGTTCATCGCGCGCGTGCAGACGGTGCTGCCGCGCGGGGCCTGACGCACAGCGTGGCCGCGGCGCCGATGGGCCGGAGGCGGGCGCGCAAGTCCTCCGGTTCAGCCCTGGCCCGAGGCCTGCGGCAGCAGCGCGTCGTCGAGTTCGCGGGCGCGCCGGTAGGCCTCGCGTCCACGCAGGCGCCCAGCCCAGGCGGTGAACGCCGGCCGCTCGGGGATCGACTTGAACGCCAGGCCGAAATCGACCTGGCTGCCGACGTAGACGTCGGCGGCGCTGAAACGCTCGCCCAGCAGCCAGGGCGAGGCCGAGGCCGCCGCCTGCTCCAGCGTGTCCATCGCCTGCTCGTAGCTGCCGTAGCCGACGAAGCCGGCCTTTTCCGGAGGCGGCAGCTGGCCCAGGGCCTTGGCGGTCACCGCCGCCTCGACCGGACCGGCGGCGAAGAACATCCAGCGCAGGTAGGGCCCGCGCAGCGGATCGTCGAGCGCCGGCGCCAGGCCGGCCTCCGGGAACGCGTCGGCGAGGTAGGCGCAGATGGCGGCCGTCTCGGTCACGACCACGCCGCGATGCTGCAGGGCCGGCACCTTGCCCATCGGGTTGACCGCCAGGTAGTCGGCGGACTTCATCGACGCGCCGTAGCCCTGGACCACCGTTCGGTACGGGACGCCGAGCTCCTCGAGCATCCAGCGCACGATACGGCCGCGCGACATCGGGTTGGTGTGGAAGACGAGTTCGCTGTCGGCCATGGCGGGCATCCCGGCGTGGTGTGGGACCGACACGGTACTCCCGCGCGCCGGCGTCGCGCGATAGCCGGGGCCGTTCGCCCCCGCCCGGCACGCACCCGCCACGCCGCCCGCCTCAGCCGGTGTTCTGGATCCCCGCGGCGATCCCGTTGACCGTGGCGAACAGCGCCCGCAGCAGGCCCTCGTCCTCGCGCCCGCCCTCGCGCCAGCGCCGCAGCAACTCCACCTGCAGCAGGCTGATCGGGTCGACGTAGGGGTTGCGCAGCCGGATCGACAGGCGCAGGCGGTAGTCATTGGCCAGCAGCCCGTCCTCGCCCTTGATCGCGAGGATGGCGTCGCGCGTGCGCGCGAACTCGGCGGCGATGCGCGGGAAGAACGCGGCGTGCGCGTCGCCGGCCAGCTGCGAGTAGCGCTCGAAGATGGCGAGGTCGGACTTGGCCAGCAGCATCTCGACGTCGTCGAGCATCGCCGCGAAGAAGGGCCAGTCGCGCGCCATCTCCGCCATGGCGTCGAGGCCATGCGCCTGGATGCCGCGCTCCAGCGCGTGCCCGACGCCGTACCAGCCGGTCAGGCCGGAGCGGTTTTGCGACCACGAGAACACCCACGGGATCGCGCGCAGGTTGGCGATGCCGCCGTCGCGCCGGCGCGAGGGCCGCGAACCGATCTGCAGGCGTTCGATCACGTCGACCGGCGTGGCGGCGCGGAAGTAGGCGTCGAAGCCGGGATCGTCGTGCACCAGCGCGCGGTAGCAGGCGCGCGACTCCGCGGCCAGGCCGTCGGCGATCGCGCGCCATGCGCGCACCCGGGGCTCGGCAGGGCGCGGCCGCAGGCTGGCGCGCAGCACCGCACCGGTCATCTGCTCGAGGTTGCGCAGCGCCAGCGCGCGGATGCCGTACTTCCGGTGGATCACCTCGCCCTGCTCGGTCACGCGCATGCGCCCGTCGACGCTGCCGCGCGGCGCGGCGATGATCGCGCGTCCGGTCTTGCCGCCGCCGCGGCTGACCGAGCCGCCGCGACCGTGGAAGAACACCAGGCGCACGCCGGCCTCGCGCGCCAGCCGCATCAGGTCGACCTGCGCACGCTGCAGCGCCCAGCGCGAGGCCATGAGCCCGCTGTCCTTGGCGCTGTCGGAGTAGCCGAGCATGACGATCTGGCGGTCGCCGCGCGCCGCCACGTGGCGGCGGTAGACCGGGTCGTCGAACAGCGCGCGCATCACGCCGGCGGCCGCGTCGAGGTCGTCGACGGTCTCGAACAGCGGGGCGACGTCGAGCGGGACCTCGCCCGTCGCGTCGTCCGCACCGCCCTCCACGCAGCCGGCGATGCGCGCCAGCGCCAGCACCGCCAGCGCATCGGCGGCGCTGCGGCTCATGCTGACGATGTAGGGACCGAAGGCGGCGGCGCCGTAGCGCAAGCGCGCCGAGGCGACCTTGCGGAACACGTCGAGCACGGATGCCGCGGCCCGTGCATCGGGGTCCATGGGCGCCGGATCGGCGATCAGGGCATGCAGCACGTCGAGCCGCTGCGCCAGCGGCTGCGCGGCCCAGTCGTCCACGCCCTGCAGCGCGCCCAGGGCGGCGTCGTGCGCGGCCGAGTCCTGGCGCAGGTCGAGCGCGGCGAGATGGAAGCCGAAGCTCGTCACCCGCCGCCGCAGCCGGCGCAGCGCGAAGCGGCCGGCGTGCTCGCCGCGGTGGGCCGCGAGGCTGGCGTCGATGAGGTCGAGGTCGGCGAGGAAGTCCTCCACGCCGGCGTAGGCTTCCGCGGTGGCGGTGGCGCTGCCGGACCCGTCGCCGGCGCCCGGCCGCCGCCGATCCGCCGCCGTCGCCTCCAGGCGCGCCGACATCAGCTCCAGCAGCTGCCGGTAGGGCATGTCCGCCTGGCGCGCGCGCAGCCGTGCCGCGACCCCGGGCATCGCGTCGCGGTAGTGCGCCAGGCGCGCCTCCACGTCGGCGTCGATGCCGGCGCGGTCGCGCGTCTGCGTCAGCACCTGGCCCAGCGCGCGCAGCTCGTCGCGGTACTGCCCGAGCACCTGCGCGCGCTGCGCGGCCAGCGCCGCTTCGATGGTGGCCGCGCCGACGTTGGGATTGCCGTCCATGTCGCCGCCGACCCAGGTGCCGAAACGCAGCACGTCGGGCAGCGCGATGCGCTCGCCCCAGGCCTGCTCGACCGCATCGGCGAACACTTCGTAGAAGGCCGGCAGCACGCGGAACAGCACGCCCAGGTAGTGGCCGATGTGGTCGACCTCGTCGGTGACGGTGGGCTTGAGCGGCGGCGCTTCCGAGGTCTGCCAGGTGGTGGCCAGCGCCTGGCGGATGCGCGACTCGTCGCTGAGGCGCTCGTCGGGCGTGCGCGTGCGGTCGATGTCGGCCACCAGGCGTTCGACGATCACGCGCTCCTTGGCCAGCAGCGCGCGGCGCACGGCCTCGGTCGGATGCGCGGTGAACACCGGCTCCACCCACAGCCGCGGCAGCAGCGCCTGCAGCTCGTCGAGCGATACGCCATCGGCATGCAGCGCGGCGAGCACCGCCTCGAGCCCACCGGGCTGCGGACCTTCGTCGCTGCGCTGGTGGTCGCGGCGGCGGCGGATGCGGTGCACGCGTTCGGCCAGGTTGATCGCGCCGAACCAGGCCGAGAACGCGCGCACCAGCGCGTCGGCGTTCTCCGGCGTGACCGTGGCCAGCTCCGCCGCAAGCGCATCGACCGGTTCCGCGTTCTCCCGCCGCGCGATCGCGGCGCGTCGCACCGCTTCCACCTGCTGCAGCAGGGCCGGCGACACCTGTTCGGCGAGCATGTCGCCCACCATCGCACCGAGGCGGCGCACGTCGTCGCGCAGCAGCGCATCGGTATCGGCGAAGTCGAGTTGTTCGCGCAGCGGAGTGGTGTCGGCGTCGATGGTCGTCATGGCGACAGCCTACAACGTGCATTCACCGAAATAACCGCGCAAGGCTGCGCAAAATCCTGCCGAAAAATTCACGGTTGGCTTCGGGCCGAAGGCGCCTGATGGGCGCGCCGGATCCCGGCACACACGTGGAGACAGCGACATGCCCACCAACCAGCAGAACGACAAGCAGCAGCAGGGCAAGCAGGCGCCCGGCCAGCAGGACCAGCAGGGTCGCCAGCAAGGCCAGCAAGGCCAGCAGGGTCAGCAGCGGCAGGACCAGGAAGGCCATCGCCAGGACAGGAACCCGCGCGACGATCGCCGCTGACGGATCGATCCGCCCCCACCGCGGCGCCCCCTGGACGGGGGCGTCCTGCTGTTCAGCCTACGCGCGCCCGCAGGTGTCCCGCGCCCGGTATCAGTACGCGAACTCGCGGAACACCCGGTCGATGTCCCCGCCCCACTCGCCGTGGTACAGCGCGAGCTTGCGCTCCGCGGGAGTTTCGTTGGACTGCGCGAACTCGATCAGCGGGTCGAGGAAGTGGCGCTCGTCCTGGTCCTGCTCGTTGCGGCGGTCGCGGCGGGCGAGGCCCGCGGCCGAGATCTCCAGTGCGCGCAGCGCCAGGTCGCGCACTGTGCCTCCGCGGAAGGGCAGCTTCAGCGCCTGCTTCGGCACGCCGTCGCGCAGCGCGTGGCGCTCGGCGAGCGTGAAGTCCTTCACCAGGTCCCAGGCGGCATCCAGCGAGGCGTCGTCGTACAGCAGGCCGACCCAGAACGCCGGCAGCGCGCAGATGCGGTTCCAGGGCCCGCCGTCGGCGCCGCGCATCTCGAGGAACTTCTTCATCCGCACTTCGGGGAAGGCGGTGGTCATGTGGTCGGCCCAGTCCGTCATGGTGGGCAGCGCGCCGGGCAGCGCCGGCAGGCGGCCGTCCATGAAGTCGCGGAAGCTCTGGCCGCTGGCGTCGTGGTACACGCCGTCGCGGTAGCTGAAGTACATCGGCACGTCGAGCAGGTAGTCGACGTAGCGCTCGTAGCCGAAGCCATCCTCGAACACGAAGTCGAGCATGCCGGTGCGGTCGCGATCGGTGTCGGTCCAGATGTGCGAGCGGTAGCTGAGGTAGCCGTTGGGCCGGCCTTCGGTGAACGGCGAGTCAGCGAACAGCGCGGTCGCGATCGGCTGCAGCGCCAGCGACACGCGGAACTTCTTCGCCATGTCGGCTTCGTCGGCGTAGTCCAGGTTGACCTGCACCGTGCAGGTGCGGGTCATCATGTCGAGGCCGAGACCGCCGACCTTCGGCATGTAGGCGCGCATGATCCGGTAGCGGTCCTTCGGCATCCACGGCATGTCCACGCGCGCCCACTTCGGCTGGAAGCCCATGCCCAGGAAGCCCAGGCGCAGGTCGTCGGCGATGGTCTTGAGCTCGAACAGGTGGCTGCCGACTTCGCGGCAGGTGTCGTGGATGGTCTCCAGCGGCGCGCCGGAGAGTTCGAGCTGGCCGGCCGGCTCGAGCGTGACCGAGGCCCCGTCCTTGGTGAGCGCGACCACGCGGCCATGCTCGGACACCGGCTCCCAGCCGTAGCGGGTGAGCCCTTCGAGCAGCACGCCGATGCCGCGCTCGCCGTCGTACTCCGGCGGACGCAGGTCGTCGAGCCGGAAGCCGAACTTCTCGTGCTCGGTGCCGATGCGCCAGTCGGCGCGCGGCTTGGCGCCGGACGCGATGTGGGCGACGAGTTCGTCGCGCGAGCGGATCGGGGTGGCGGGACTGGTACTGGGGCTGGACACGTGGGCCTCGTCGACGCGTGTGGGCAAGGCGACCGGTCGCGTCCCGGCGCTGCAGGCCGCCACTATATCCCGCGCGTCCTCCGCGGCCGGCGACGCCGCCGGGTTGCAGCGTCGCGGCTTTCCATACAATGGCCCGGCCGACGCCCAGGGGAGCACGCCATGCAGCATCCCGAACACCATCGCAGCGCGCGCACCGGCTGGCTGCGCGCGGCCGTGCTGGGTGCCAACGACGGCGTGGTCTCGATCGCCGGCCTCGTGGTCGGCGTGGCCGCCTCCGGCGCCTCCGCGACCGTGATCCTGGCCAGCGGCGTGGCCGGCACCGTGGCCGGGGCGTTCTCGATGGCCGCCGGCGAATACGTGTCGGTGCAATCGCAGGCCGACACCGAGCGCGCCGACCTCGCCCAGGAACGCAAGGCCCTGGCCGAGCAGCCCGCCGAGGAGCTCGCCGAGCTGGCCGGCATCTACCAGGCGCGCGGGCTGGACGCCGCGCTCGCGATGGAGGTCGCCCGCCAGCTCACCGCCCACGACGCGCTGGCCGCGCACGCGCGCGACGAACTCGGCTTCCACGAGGCCGGCCGGCCGCGACCGCTGCAGGCGGCGTGGGCCTCGGCGCTGGCGTTCATGGCCGGGGCCGCGCTGCCGATCGTCAGCGCGGTGGTGGCGCCGCACGCGCAGGTGGTGGCGGTGACCACGGTGGCGACGCTGGTGGGACTGTCGCTCACCGGTGCCACCGCGGCGCGCCTGGGCGGTGCACCGGTCTGGCGCGGCGCGATGCGCGTGGTGTTCTGGGGCGCGGCGGCCATGCTCGCCTCGGGCCTGATCGGCCGCATGTTCGACATCGCCGCCTGAGCGCGGCGCGGCGGACTCAGTCCGGCGCGATCTCCAGCCAGCTGCAGATCACGCCGCGCGCCTGGTCGACGCCCAGCTTCGACTCGCCCGAGAACGCCTGCACGCTCACGGTGTCGCCATAGTCCTTGGCCAGGTCGCGCTTCACCGCCTGCACCGCAGCGGCGGTGGCGCCGCGCGACAGCTTGTCGGCCTTGGTCAGCAGCGCGTGCGCCGGCAGGCCGCGCGTCACCGCATAGCCCAGCATGTGGCGGTCGTAGTCCTTCAGCGGATGGCGGATGTCCATCACCACCACCAGCCCGCGCAGGGCCTGTCGGTTCTGGAAGTACTTGTCGAGGAAGGCCTGCCAGTGCGCCTTGAGGTCCAGCGGCACCTTGGCGTAGCCGTAGCCGGGCAGGTCGACCAGGAACCGGTTCTCGTGCTGCGGCAGCTCGAAGTACACCAGCTGCTGGGTCCGGCCGGGCGTCTTCGACACCCGCGCCAGGGCGTTCTGCTGGCACAGGGCGTTGAGCGCGCTGGATTTTCCGGCGTTGGAGCGACCCGCGAACGCGACTTCGAAGCCGCCGTCGGGCGGCAGCTGGCGGGGAGTGTGCGCCGCCAGCATGTACTGGGCGCGGGCAAGGGGATTGGCCATGACGCACAGGATCGCACGGAAGCTCCCGCAGGCGGGTTTGACCGTCCCGAGGCCCGGGCCGGATAATGACGGGCCTTGCGACCGGGTCTGCCCGGTATCCCGATCCCCGGAGTCCAGCCAGATGCGTCACGCCCGCAGCTACCTCCTCGCCGGTTTCGCCGCCTTCGCGGTCGGCGCCGTCGCCTTCGCCCAGACCACGGTCGCGCCGCTGGAGGAAGCCGAGCCGGTCGAGACCCTGCCGCTGGAGTCCGTCGACGCGCTGGCCGAGCTGGCGAAGACCAAGCCCGGCAACGCCCAGAACGGCGCCACCCTGGCCGGCACCTGCGCCGCCTGCCACGGCCTGGACGGCAAGAGCACCATCCCCGAGATCTATCCGAACATCGGCGGCCAGAGCGAGGCCTACCTGGCCCGCCAGCTGGCGCTGTTCAAGAGCGGCGAGCGCGCGAACGCGATCATGCAGCCCTTCGCCTCGATGCTGTCGGCGCAGGACATGCGCGACGTCGGCGCCCACTTCGCCACCCAGGCGAAGTCGGCCGGCATCGCCGACGACACCCTGGTCGCCGAAGGCCGCTACGAAGGCATGAAGTTCTACGAGATCGGCCAGCAGCTGTTCCGCCAGGGCGATTTCGAACGCGGCATCCCGGCCTGCATGGCCTGCCACGGCCCCAGCGGCGGTGGCAACCCGGGCCCGGCCTACCCGCTCGTCGGCGGCCAGCAGTCCTGGTACACCGCGCGGCGCCTGCAGGAGTACCGCGCCGGCACCACCACCGAGCGCGACACCGGCATGTTCGACATCATGGCCTCGATCGCCAGCCAGCTGACCGACGAAGAGATCGGCGCCCTGTCGAGCTACATGCAGGGCCTGCACCAGCGTCCCGACGCCGCCACCCTGGCCGCGATCGCCGCGATGCCGGCGGCTGCCCCCGCGCCGGCCGCCGAGGCCGCGCCGGCCGACGCCGCCGCCGAAGGCACCGCGCCGGCCGAAGGGACGGACGCCGTGGAAGGCACCGAAGGCACCGAGGGCGCCGCGCCGGCCCCGGCCGAAGACGCCACCGCCCCGGCGACGGACGTCCAGCAGGCCCCGTGACCCAGGTCCGGCGGCCGTCCACCGGCGCCCTGCACAATGCGTGATCCGCAGCGCCGGCCAGGCTCCCCTGCCGGCGCTTTTGTTTCCGTCGAGGCTCCCTGCCGATGATCCAGCGACTGTCCACCGCCCTGCTCGTCCTCGCCTTCGCCGCCCTGGCGTGGCTGCCCGCGGCCGCGCGCGCCGGCGACGGCCTGGTCGAGGGCCACGACTACGTGGTGATTCCCGGCGGACAGCCGCTGAAGTTCGAACCCGGCAAGGTCGAAGTGGTGGAGGTGTTCGCCTACTGGTGCCACGCCTGCAACGACTTCCAGCCGATGGTCGGCCGCTGGCAGCGCGACCTGCCCGCCGACGTCGCCTTCCGCTACCTGCCCGGCGCGTTCACGCAGAACGACGTCGGCGCGCGCGCATACTTCGCCGCGGAATCGCTGGGCGCGCTGTCGAAGACGCATGAACCCACCTTCCGCGCCATCCACGTCGAGCAGTCGCTGCCGGCGCGCGGCGCCTCGGTGGACGAATACGCCGCGCTGTACGCCGGCTTCGGCCTCGACCGCGCGCAGGTGCTCGCGGCGATGCGTTCGCCGGAGACCGACGCACGCATGGAAGCCGCGCGCGACTTCATGATGGCGTCGGGCGTGGAGGCCACGCCGACGATGATCGTGAACGGCCGCTACCGCGTCATCGGCCGCAGCTACGGCGACCTGCTCCGCATTACCGACCTGCTGGTCGCGCGCGAGCGCGCTGCCGGCACCCGCTGATTCCCGCATCCGCAACACAACGAGTGCACACCATGACCAAGCGCCTCCTCGCCCCCCTGCTCCTGAGCCTGATGCTCGTCGCCTGCGGCGGCGGCGAAACGCCCGCGACGCCCGACGCCGCGCCGGCCCCGGCGGCCCCCGCCGAAGCCACCGCCCCGGTGGCCGACGAGCCCGCCGACACCGCCGCGCCCGCCGTCGACGGCAGCGAGGCCCCGGCCGCCGAAGCCACCGAGGGCGCCCCGGCTCCGGCCGCGGCCGACCCCGCCGCCGACGAAGCCGCGATCGCCGCCGCCACGCAGGCCGCCGCCCAGGGCCCGGCCCTGGTGCCCGGCACCGACTACGTCGAGATCCCCGGCGGCCAGCCCTTCGCCCCGCTCAACGGCCAGGTGGAAGTGGTCGAGGTGTTCGCCTATTCCTGCGGCCACTGCGCGGCGTTCGACCCGCTGGTCGGCGCCTGGAAGAAGCGCCTGCCGTCCGACGTCCGCTTCACCATGCTGCCGGCCGCCTTCAGCGACCAGGACAACTTCGGCCCGGCCTTCTTCGCCGCCGAGGCCAACGGCGTGATCGACCGCGTGCACACCCCCCTGTTCAACGCCATGCACATCGAGCGCAGCCTGCGCCCGAACGCCAGCGCCGACGAGATCATCGCCGTCATGGCCAAGCACGGCGCCAACGCCGCCCAGCTCAAGGGCACCATCGACAGCTTCGCGGTGAAGGCCCAGATCGCGCGCACCCGGCAGTTCATGGCGCGCAGCGGCATCGACGCCACCCCGACCGTGATCGTCAACGGCAAGTACCGCGTGCGCGGCCGCACCCTCGAGGATATCCTGCGCATCACCGACCAGCTGATCGTGCGCGAGCGCGCCGCGACCCAGGCCGGTGGCAGCCTCTGACCCCGGCATCCGGGCGCGGGCCGACGCGGCCGCGCCCGACCCCGCTGCCGGCGCCGACGGCGTCGCGCAGCGGCTGAAGCTGCTCAGCGCCAACATCCAGGCCGGCTCGAGCACCCGCCGCTACAGCGACTACGCCACCCGCAGCTGGTCGCACGTGCTGCCGATGGGCAACAAGCGCGGCATGCTGGACGCCATTGCCAAGCTGGCCGGCCGCCACGACATCGTCGGCCTGCAGGAGGCCGATCCCGGCAGCTGGCGCTCCGGCTTCACCAACCAGACCCACTATCTGGCCGAACGCGGCGGCTTCGACTACTGGACCCACCAGCCCAACCGCCGCGTGGGCCAGTTCGCCTCCAGCGCCAACGGCCTGCTGAGCAAGTTCGAGCCGCTGGACATCGCCGTGCACTCCCTGCCCGGCCGCATCTCCGGCCGCGGCGTGCTGGTGGCGAGGTTCGGCGAGGGCGACGACGGCCTGACCATCGCCGTGGCCCACCTGTCGCTGGGCGCGCAGTCGCGGGCTTCGCAGCTGTCGTTCATCGCCGAACTGCTGGCCGACACCCCGCACGCCGTGCTGATGGGCGACTTCAACTGCACCGTCGACCGCCCCGAGATGGCCAGCCTGTTCCGCCAGACCCGCCTGCAGCCGCCGGCGTGCATGGTGCACACCTTCCCGAGCTGGAAGCCGCAAAAGGCAATCGACCACATCCTGGTGAGCGACGGCCTCGGCTGCCGCGACATGCAGGCCTTTCCGGCCGCGTTCTCGGACCACCTGGCGCTGTCGGTGGAGCTCGACGTGCCGCCCGCCGCCCTCAAACGCTGAGCCCATGCCCAAGTCCACCGTCGTCAAGGCCGAACTGCAGATCAGCGACATGGATCGGCACTACTACGCCACCCACAACCTGGTGCTGGCCCAGCACCCGTCGGAAACCGACGAGCGCCTGATGGTGCGGCTGCTGGCCTTCGCCCTGTACGCCGACGAACGCCTGGAGTTCGGCCGCGGCCTGAGCGACGAGGACGAGCCGGCGCTGTGGAAGCGCGACTACACCGGCGACGTCGAACTGTGGATCGAGCTCGGGCACCCCGATGAATCCCGCATCCGCAAGGCCAGCGCGCGTGCCCGCCAGGTGGTGGTGCTGAACTATGGCGGCCGCGCCTCGGACATCTGGTGGGAGAAGAACGCCGCAACCCTGTCGCGGCTGAAGAACCTCACCGTGCTGGCGCTGCCGGCCGACGTGCCGGAGCAGCTGGCCGCCCTGGGCGAGCGCGGCATGCGCCTGAACGTGCTGGTGCAGGACGGCGAGCTACAGCTGATGGGCGACCGCGGCAGCCTGGCGGTGCGGCCGGACGTACGCATCGCCGCCTGAGCCGGGCTACCCTCACGGCTCGATCCGAAGGAGCCGCCCCGCATGACCCACCGCCTGAGCCGCGCCGCCGCGGCGCTTGCCTGCCTGTTCGCACTCGCTGCCTGCGGCAAGGCCCCGCCGCCCTACACCGGCGGTGACGTCGGCGAATTCCAGCGCATCGACGTCGTCGAAGGCCGCGGTGACCCCGCCAAAGCCGGCGATGAAGTCAGCGTGCACTACACGGGCTGGCTGTACGACGCGAAGGCCGCCGACAGGCGCGGCGCTAAATTCGACAGCTCCGTGGACCGCGGACAGCCGTTCGTCTTCATGCTGGGCGCGGGCAGGGTGATCCGGGGATGGGACGAAGGCGTGGCCGGGATGCGGGTGGGCGGCAAGCGCGAACTGCTGATCCCGGCGGATCTGGGCTATGGCAAAAAAGGCGCGGGCGGCGTGATCCCGCCGGGGGCCTCGCTGGTGTTCGAGGTGGAGTTGTTGGATATTCGTCGGTAAGCGGCGGGACCAGGGGCTGCGGGATTCGGGGCCTGCTGGCGTGCCAGGTGCATACCGGCAGTTTCGGGGCGGTAAGCGTTACCGCTTCATTTCCGGGCTTTTGTCCGACAACATCTCTTTTACCGCCTCATTTTTGAGGCTTACTTAGTGTTAGGCCGCTCATCATGCGCTCTCGAACATTTGCAACTGCTCTTCTGGCTCTGCTACTGAGTGCCTGTGGATCATGCGGGTGCAAAGAGGAAGCGTTAGCTCTTGCCAAGGGTTTGTCGCAAGAGAGACTTACGCAGGTTTACCAAGACATGGAGGACCTTGGACTCGGTAGTCCGGATATGAAGTTCCTCGACGGTGCTGACCAATCAGCGGCCTTCTCGGATCTTCGGCCAATGGGCATCGTTCTGGACGGAGGCCGGGGGCGGATACATCTTGCAGGCTGTGGGGACGATAAGGTCACTCTCCTTGTTCAGCCTCGGACAGTGGACGGTGGCAAAGACATTTTGCTGCTACCTGGCGGGACAATGGATCCGGTCGTGCTGTGGCAGTCGCGGTAGCGCGGCCTAACAATGCGTTCAAGCCGACACCGCATCGGGGCGCAAACCACATGGCAAAGAAAGCTTGCCATGTGCTTCACGCCCCGCTGCGGCGCGGCTTAACTTAGGTGTTAGGCCTTGTTTCCCGCACTGTTGCTGCCAGGTTCCAGGCGATCTGTAGCGCCGCGCTGATCCGCAGCGTTTGCACCTCGCACGCGCGGTGCGGGCGTCGGCAGTCAGCCCTGCAACAACTCGGCTTCGGCCAGGCGCGACTCTCGGCAAGATTCGACCCGCCGCGTCGGCTTCGGGCAGTGCGCGGTGAGGGTTCTTGGCCGCGCGACTTGATCTTCTAGGCTTCGCTCGCGCCACGCGCCAGGTCGAGCTCTCCAGCAAGACTTGTTGTACTGTTCTGCTCATGGGTTGGGCCGTCGCGGGTCGGGCATAAGTGCCGGGCAGCGGCGGCCTAACAAGTCGTTCAAGCCGAATCCGCTTCGTTACGCAAAACACATGGCAGGTAAAGCTTGCCATGTGTTTCGCTTCACTACGCTGCTCGGCTTAACTCTGGTGTTAGGCCGCTCGGAGGCTTCGATGCTCATCTACACGCAGATGCCCAAGCTCGGCACGAATATCATGCTAGTGCTGGGCATCCCTTTCTATCTCTGGGCAGTTTTCGTAGGACTCATGGCGGCCTCGTGGTTTCCTGGCGCCACACTTGTCATCCTCTCCGCAGCGTTCTTCCTCTACACGTTCATCTATTCCAAGGCGCTCAGATTCTTTGTGCACCGGGTCTATCCGCGGAGACCAGTGTGGCACTTCGTCACGGGGGCCCTCGCCGTACAAGGCCTCCTACTGCTCGGTACCTTTTTCGGTGTCGCGGCCTAACAATGCGTTCAAGCCGAACCCGCTTCGTTACGCGGCCCAGGCGGCAGGTAAAGCTTGCCACCTGGTCCACTCCACTGCGCGGGTCGGCTTAACTTAGGTGTTAGGCGCTGGAAACTGTCATGGCGAGCTTGAAATGGGACCGGACACAATGGCGCTGACTCGGGCTGACCTTGAGACAGACGGTTTGCTCAAAGCGAGAATGTCTCTAGGTCATGTCATAAATGACTCTCACCCACTCTCAGCTCAAGAGTACGAGTTGATCGGGAGATTTGTTCAGACGTACTGCTTCGCCGACCTTGAGTCGCGGCGAGTGATCAACCACCTCACTCACATCAGGAAGGGCGTTCCGACCGAGTTCGCGCTAAAGCTTAATGACAAAGACGCGCTGGATCACCTCATGGCCTGCGCTGAGACCTGCACTTGGAATCTTGATTTGGCGGAGGGGATCCGGAAGGCTGCAGAGATCCTCGTGCAGCATCGCCACCTCCGCCATATGTTCGCGCACTGGGCTGGCCGGCGGGTTCTTGGTCATGACGCCTTGATTTTTTTCACGGCGAGCCTAAGCAATCAAAAGATTCCGATGGACGCAGTGAAGTTTGAGGAGAACGATGAGGCGAACATGCAGTACGGACTCATGCCCGTATCTAACGTTCGTGAAGAGCTGAAGAAGCTCGAGGGGCATGTCAAGTACTTAGCGGCGATGGCTGCTCAACTGGAGGCCAGAGCGGAACAGATTGCAGAGCAATTCGCTCAAGACGTAGCGGACGGCAAGCTCTTGCTTAAGCCTTACAACGTTGGCGGCGGGCGCGCCTAACAATGCGTTCAAGCCGAAGCCGCTTCGTTCCGCAAAGCACATGGCAGATACAGCTTGCCATGTGCTTTGCTCCACTACGCGTCTCGGCTTAACTTAGGCGTTAGGCGGCTATGGAAGGAATTCTCTACTTCGCAGCAGTTCTCGCCGTGGCTTTGGGCGCGGCCCATTCGTTCCTCGGGGAACGGTACATTCTCAGCCGTCTGTTTCGCCGCAATGATTTGCCCAAGCTATTCGGCAGCTCGGAGTTCACGACGCGAACGTTGCGCTTTGCCTGGCACATCACCACGGCCGCATGGTTCGGCTTTGCTGCACTCTTAGTGCATGCGGGTCGCGGTGACCTCACGATGTCCGGCATGCTCCAGATCATCGGGCTAACCTTCGTTGTGTCCGGGGTCCTGCCGTTGCTTCTCACCAGGGGCAAGCACTTGTCGTGGCTGGTACTGTTCGTCATCGGCGGCATTGCACTCTGGTGCGCCGCCTAACAGTTCATTCAAGCCGACGCCGCTTCGCGGCGCGGCTTAATTCAGGTGTTATACCCCATGACCAAAATTGATGGCGTTGTTGAAACGTTTGTTGCTGGCTCCGGCCCCAGCACGTGGTTCTCTTGGATTGAGTGGTTGGGTTTGACCGCAGGTCTCTATCTCCTTGCCGTAAAGGCGCCGAATAGCTTTTCCTTCTGGACGTTGTTCGTGCTCGGAACGATCAGCTACGTGATTGTGGCTTCTAAGGCCGTCCTGCACTGCGCTAGAGGAACAATCGCCGCCCTGAATCACTGTGCATTGCTTCAACGCCACCCACATATCGGATACGCATGCGCAGCACTAATTCCGCTTTGTGTTCTTGGCTTGATTGTATATGCAGTAACCCAACTAATACTCGCGCATGGGGTATAACAATTCGTTCAAGCCGAAGCCGCTTCGCGGCTCGGCTTAACTCAAGTGTCAGGCCTTGTTTCCCGCACTGTTGTTGCCTGGTTCTAGGCAATCGGTAACGCCTCGCTTGCCCGCAGCTTTTGCACCTTGCACGCGCGGTGCAGGCATCGGCAGTCAGCCCTGCAGCACCTCGGCTTCGGACAGGCGCGACCCTTCGCAAGATTCGACCTTCCGAATCGGCTTCGGTCAGTGCGCGGTGAGAGTTCTTGGCCGCGCGCGTGGTGCGCTTCGGCAGCACCAAACACGGCGCTTGTTGTACTGTTCGCCTCAGGGGTTGGGCTGTCGCACGTCGGGCGCAGGTGCCAGGGAACGGCGGCCTAACGAGTCGTTCAAGCCGATGCCGCTTCGCGGCACGGCTTAACTCTGGTGTTAGTCCCATCAATGAATAATCCGACATCAGACACAGAGTTCAAGCTTTGGGCGGAGGCTGATCCGCGCCAGAAGTCGTATGTAGTAGAGATTCTCCACTGGTTTCACTATCGCCAGAATAGGCTCAAAGCGTCTTGGAAACAGGAAGAGGTTCTTACTTGGGAGTTGCTGCGTGCTCTGGATGTTCTTCCCCAACGTCTGTTCTTGCGTCCACTCTTGGATCGCATCGCGGCAAGTAGCAGTCAAGCGGCTGCTGCGGTTCGCCAACTCGGAGAGGGTAGAGTCAAAGTCACGCCATACCCTAGTCTTGAGCTTCCCGGGAGCAAACGAAACTGCAAATCTGACATTGGACTCGGATTGGCCGGACGGCCAAACATTTGGATCGAGGCCAAGACTGCCAGGTTCAAGGCATCGGATTTGGAGGCGCAACTAAAGCAGCAGCAAGCAGCCATGGCCTCACTGCTAACGGATACGCCCAACGTCCTCGTCACCTTGGTGCCTACACCTCGCGCATTAAGCAGTTTTGCCAACTTGGCTTGGGATGACGTTCTTGATGCGCTCCAATGCTGTGATCGCAATCTGCCGCTTGCGATTCCGGATTCGGATCTCTCACATGGTTACCGTCTACTTGCGTTGGAATTGGCTAACCGGATCGAGTCACACCCGAATCGAGCAAAGGGATGGGTCTAACATTGCGTTCAAGCCGAAATTGCATCGCTACGCCGTCCATATGGCAGGTACAGCTTGCCCTATGGCCAGCTACGCGCTGCAATTCGGCTTAACTTGAGTGTTAGGTGTCACACGGAGGCACATGCGCACTAAACCTGAGCAGACGCGGCGTAAGTACATCGGCAGCGGTATGGTCGTCGGCGTAGCCGTAGGAGCGGCTCTCGGCGTGGTCTTCGGCAATCTGGCTCTCGGCATGGGTCCGGGCATCGCAATTGGGACTGCCGCTGGCATCGTCGCAGGCAATCGCGCATTCGCTCGACAGTCTGCCGCAGAGCATAGGCATGATGCCTAGCGCGTCACTCAGGCCGAACACCGCTCCGCGGCGCGGCATAACCCTGGTGCTGGATCCATGACGAATATTCCCGGCGCTCTACTATCCGTGGCAATGTTCCTGACGGCTCCGCAGGTCTTGGCAGTGGACAAGAGCCATCCGGACTCACCCGAGTTCGATCCCGTTGCAAGGATGAAGCGCTTCGACCCGAGTTGGGAGCCACCCGACGTCTCGGCGGAGGACGTAGCAAAGCACCCTCTGGGAAGCTGGGAGAATCCGGTTCGGACCCACGGCCCGACTGGTCAGAAGAGGTATCTTGCGAAACTGACCTGCCCCAACGGGGAGCGTCCTGGATACAGGCGCGTTGGTAGCCGGGACGGGATCTATGGCTTTCATGTGGACGGATTCGAGGTCCTCTGCGGCAAGCGGATTTCGCTCATTTACATGGACCTGTATCACCCCAACTACATCGAGAATTCGCCGGTGCCCGGCTTCGGACTTGCGCCGGCTGGATCTGACTGATCACTGAAGCCGCCGCGTGCGGCGCGGCTTGACCTGGGCGTTGGAGCGACAGGTAGGTGTGGCATGAAAAAGCAGAAACCTCTCTCCACAAAGAAGCCGCCGGAGCCCGACGAGAGCCACCGGACCATAGCTGACTGGATGTCGGATACCAGGCCAGCACTGACTCCCATTGTGAAGAAGCTGGACCAGCTGATTCGCAGGCAACTGGCCAGGCCGCGTTACGCCGTGAAGTGGGGGAAGGCGTATTACGGGGCAGAAGATCATGGCTGGTGCATGGAAGTCGTTGCCTACGATGTTTCTGTCAATGTGGTTTTTCTCAACGGCAGCCAGCTTGATCCACCGCCAGAGCTTGGCGATGAAACGCGCTACGTAAAGATCCGGAGCGTTGAAGAGTTGGAGTCTTCCGAGCTCCGCAGCTGGATCATGCAGTCCTGCAGCATGTCAGGTTGGGGGTGGTAGGTACTGGTGGATCCAACCGCCGAGCGCGACAGCCCCGGTCCCACGGAATACCCTCCGCTTCCCGCGCCCTCTGCCCTGGGGGTCTCGAGAACTCGCCATGTTGCGGCGGCTCATCGATTTGCAGAGCGCGCGCTCTGCGTCGACGGCAGGCCGGAGTGAGAGTGGTGTCGTTGCCTCGATCCCGGTTCGAATCGGGACGTCAAGAATGCCCGTTCCCCGCAACCCGCGGCGAGGAGGCGCGGCATCGATGCTGTTTCCGGGCGTTGGTCAGCCCCCGCCCTGTTCCGTGCGGATCAGTTCCGACGTGTCGTACCCCTGCGCACGCGCCTTGCCCACCAGCGCTTCGTACTGCTCCGGCGTCACGCGCTTGTCGCGGGTCAGGAACCACAGGTACTTGCGGTCCGGCGTGCCCACCACCGCCCACCGGTAGTCCGGATCGAGGTCGATCACCCAGTAATCGCCCCAGACCGCCGGAAGAAACGAGAGGAAGGCCGGGGCGAAGCGCACTTCCAGCTTCGAGGTGCTCCCATCGACCTTGCGTGCGATGCCGCGCGATTCGATGCGCTCGCCCTCGTCGGTGTCGCACTGGTTGACCACGTCGATGCGGCCGTCGTCGCGCAGGGCGTACTCGGCCGTGGTATTGGCCACGCAGTTGCGCTGGAAGAACAGCGGCAGGTGCGCCTGCTCGTACCAGGTGCCGGCATAGCGCTCGAGATCCACGCTGGCGACCGCCTGCACCTCCTGGCTGCGCGCGGCGGGCGGCTCCTCGGGCTGGGTGAGGGCGACGCCCGGCGCTGCAAGCAGCGCAAGGATGGCGACGAGGCTGCCGGGACGGGACATGGGGAATTCCTGCGTGAATGGGCGCTCTGGATCGCACAGCCGCCGTGTCGGGCGCATGAAGCCCGCGCGCTGTGCATGGCGCGGCCGCGGCCCTACCATCCGGACACGCCGCCCGGGGCGGGGGGACGACGAAGGGAATCGCGATGAGACTGGCTGGCCGTATTTACGACTGGAACGACGACAAGGGCTTTGGCTTCGTGACGCCAACTGGCGGCGGTACGCGGGCCTTCGTGCATATCAACGCCTTCCAGCGCGGCTCGCGCCGGCCGGTGGGTGGCGACCTGGTGTCCTACCTGCCGGACGTGGACGGGCGCGGACGCACCAATGCGAAGGAGGTCCGGCACGCGGGGCAGAAGATCGCGGTGCCGCGCCAGCCGTCGCGGGTGCCGCGCGTGGCGCTGGGTTGCGGGGCACTTCTGGCGGCGGCGGTGGCCGGTGCAATGGGCTGGCTGCCGTTGGCTGTGGTGGGCTGGTACGCGGCCGCAAGCCTGGTGACGCTGGTGATGTACCGCATCGACAAGTCGGCGGCGCAGGGCGGGGGCCGGCGTACGCCGGAAGCGACGCTGCACATGGCCGGACTGGTGGGCGGCTGGCCGGGCGCGCTGCTGGCGCAGCAGCTGTTCCGGCACAAGACGGTGAAGCAGCCGTTCCAGGCGGTGTTCTGGATGACGGTGGCGCTGAACCTCGTGGCGCTGGGCTGGCTGGTCCGCGCAGGCCGGGCGACGGGGTTGGCCGCTTTGATGGGCGGGTGACACGCGGGAGGCGCGCGACGCGATGGAATGCTCGGCCACTTTCGGGAATTCACGAGGCCGCGCCGGCATGTCCGTCGCGCCCTGCAACGGGCCCGTTGACAGCCGCACCGCATGATCCGCCGACACCTGGAGCTCATGCGCCGCCTGTTCGATGCGGCCGCCCGACAGGGCTTGCCGATCTGGCTCGGCGGCGGCTGGGCGATCGACGCGCGCCGGGGCTGCGTCAGCCGCGAGCACGACGACATCGACCTGACGTTTCCCGCCGAACGGGAGGCCGCATTCCTCGCGCTGCTGTCCGGCCTCGGCGCGCGCGACAGGCAGGACACGGACTATGGATTCCTGTTCGACGTGGACGGCATCCTGCTGGACTGCGAGCCGGCGCGCTGGAACGGGCGTGCCTACGTGATCGACGGCGCGCCCGGGGACGCCTGCCCGGACGCGCCGGAAGGCGAGCTCGCGGGCATGCGCCTGCGCTGCAACAGCTGGGCGGCCATCGCCTGGGATTATTTCCACTACGCGGCCGAGGTGCCGGCCGCGGAATGGCCTGCAAAGCACCGCGCATCCTGGGCGCTGGTCCGCGCCGCACTGGGGCACCGGGAGCTGGAACGGCTCCGTATGATCTTCGATGCGGACATTCGCCGCGACGCGCACGGAGCCCCCATGCCACGCCACGAGAAGATCAATTACGTCGAGTTCGCCTCGCTGGACCTCGCGGCCAGCAAGCGCTTCTTCGCTTCGGCCTTCGGCTGGAGCTTCGAGGACTACGGCCCGGACTACGCCGCGTTCTCCGACGAGGGCCTGGACGGCGGCTTCTTCCGCGCGGAGGCGGCGGGCCGCACGGAGCGCGGCAGCGCGCTGGTCGTGCTGTACAGCGATGCGCTCGAGGCCACGCTGTCCAAGGTCGAGGCCGCGGGCGGCGAGGTGGTGAAGCCGATCTTCGACTTCCCCGGCGGCCGGCGCTTCCACTTCCTCGAGCCCGGCGGGAACGAACTGGCGGTATGGGGCGAGGCCGCGGCAAAGGGGGATGTGCCATGAACCATGTCGATCTGGTCGCGCTGCTGGCGGTGGCGCAGCTGGTGTTCTTCGGGGTGCTGGTGGGGCGGGCGCGGGGCCGGTACGGGGTGAAGGCGCCGGCGACCGCGGGCCACGAGGGCTTCGAGCGCGCCTACCGCGTGCAGATGAACACGCTGGAGCTGATGGTCGCCTTCCTGCCGGCGTTGTTCATCGCGGCGAAGTACTGGCCGCCCGCCTGGGTGGCGGTGGCCGGCGCGGTGTACCTGGTGGGCCGGCTGGTCTACTGGCGCAGCTACACGGCGGCGCCGGCCAGCCGCGGGCTGGGCTTCGCGCTGTCGATGATGCCGATCCTGGCCCTGGTGATCGGCGGCATCGCGGGCGCGCTGCGCGGCGCGGGTGGCGGCTGACCAGCCTCATGGACAACGCCGCCCCCATCACCTTCTCGGTCCGCTACCGGCTGGGCGAGTACCTCCGCTTGGTCACCGAGCATGGCTTCGACAGCGACGCGACGCTGCTGGAGCAGCTGGTCCGCGATTCCATCGCGCAGGTGCGGAAGCGCCACGGCTGAGCGCGCCGGGCGGCGTGCACCTTGCCGCCCTGTTCACGCAAAGGCCGCTTAGCGTGGCGGCTTCGCCTTCGACAGGACGCCGCAATGCACAGGATCACCGGGAAACAGCAGTTCATCGGCCTGGTCGGCTGGCTGGTGGTCACCGGCATCGCCGCCTTCGCCGGCAGCATGGCCTCGCGCCGGTCGGAAGAGGTCTACGGGCAGCTGGTGCAGCCGTCCTGGGCGCCGCCGCCGGAGGTGTTCGGGCCGGTGTGGACGGTGCTCTACATCCTGATGGCGCTGGCGGCGTGGCTGGTGTGGCGCCACGGCGGCTTCGCCCACGCGCGCACGGCGCTCTCGCTGTATCTGGTGCAGCTGGTGGTCAATGCGCTGTGGAGCTGGCTGTTCTTCGCCTGGCAGATGGGCGCGGCGGCACTGCTGGACATCGCGCTGATGTGGATGCTGGTGGTGGCGACGGTGGTCGCGTTCTGGCGCCACAATCGCCTGGCGGCGCTGCTGCTGGTGCCGTACCTCGCGTGGATCAGCTTCGCGGCGATGCTGAACCTGCGGCTGTGGCAGATGAATCCGTCAGTGCTGGGCTGAAACCCGAGGAGAAACCCATGGAAACGCAGGAACTGCACCGCGGCCGCCTGATCGACCACCTGCAGCTGGTGGTGGCCGACCTGGCCGCATCGAAGGCGTTCTACTCCGCGGTGCTGGACGCGCTGGAGGTGCCGATGGGCGGCAGTGGCGACGACTGGTTCTGGGCCGACGAGCTGTTCGTCTCCTCGCGCGACAGCGAGGCCGCACAGGGCGCGCTGACCGGCCGCCACCATCTCGCGTTCCAGGCGCGCGACCGGGCGATGGTCGAGGCCTTCCACCGCGCGGCGCTGGCCAGCGGCGGGCGCGACAACGGCGCGCCGGGCGAACGCGCCTACCACCCGGGCTACTACGCGGCCTTCGTGATCGATCCGGACGGCAACAACATCGAGGCCGTTTACCACGGCGAGGCCCGGCGCAGCGCACCGTCAGTGCAGATCACGTTCTGACCCGTCCGCAGGGTTCGACCGCATTCACGCCTATGGCGACACGGCCGAAGACCACGCGCTGCTCGCGATCGCGCACGAGCGCCACTACCGGTGCATGTCGGCCCACGAGTCCCTTCCTGCGCACTGACCCACGGCCATGGCAGATCCCCTGCTTTCCGGAACGCTCTCGACTCCACGCCTGCACCTGCGTCCATGGCACGACGACGACGTCGAAGCGGTCTTCGCCCACGCGGCCGATCCGGAGTGGTCGCGCTACCTGCCCGTGCCGATGCCCTACGCACGCGGCGATGCCGAGGCCTTCATCGCAGTGCAGCGCGGACTGGACCCGGCGCGCCACGTGTCCTGGGCGGTCACGCGAGACGGCGTCCTGGTCGGCGGCATCAACATCCGCATCGACCCAGCCAACCGGCTGGGCGAACTGGGCTACTCGGTGGCGCGGCCGGCGTGGGGATCCGGCATCGCGACCGAGTCCGTGCGCGCCGTGCTGGATGCCGCCTTCACCGCCCTGCCGTGGCTGGACCGCGTCCGCGCCATGGCCGACCTGCGCAACCTGGCCTCGCAGCGCGTGATGGAGAAGGCCGGTCTGCGGCGCGAAGGCGTGCTGCGCCACAACCGCGTGGTGCGCGGCGAGTCGATCGACGAAGCCTGGTACGGGATCCTGCGCGACGAGTGGCTCCGCCGCCGGGATTGAGCCCCGACGGCGAAACCCGTCGACTCAGAACTTCAGCCCCACGCGCGCGTAGAAGAACCTCCCCGGCAGGTCGTAGGTGGACGCGTCGTAGCCGTTGAGCGAGCAGCTCAGGCAGATCGGCGGGTCCTCGCCGGTGACGTTGTTCACGCCCAGCGTCACCCGCAGGCCGCGCATCCAGGCGTCGCTGTTCCAGGAGGCCTGCAGGTCGTGGAACGTGGTGGCGTCGAGCACGTTGAGGTCGTTGGCGCTGTCGCCGCAGATGTCGAAGCCGTTGGCGCCGCCGCAGGATTCGCGCAGTTCGCCGATGTAGCGCAGGCTCCAGGCCAGCGACCACGGGCCCTGGCTCCACTGCGTGGTCAGGCTGGACGTCCACTCCGGGATCGCGCTGTCGTTGACCTCCACGCCCGGGCCACGGGGCTCGGCCTGGCCGGACTCGTTGACCAGTTCGAAGCTCGATACGAAGGTGGTCTTGGCGTCGAAGCGCAGCTGGCCCCAGTCCTGCATCGGCAGCAGCCAGGACAGGCTCGCGTCCCAGCCGGCGGTGCGGATGGTGCCGAGGTTGTCGAGGATGTCGTCGAACCGGATGATCTGGCCGCGTTCGCTCCGGTCGTACGAGGCGCAGGAGAACGGATCGGCCTCGAACACGCAGCGTTCGAGGATGGCCTGGGCGTCGGGCGCCTGGATGGCGTCGTCGATGGTGTGCTTGTAGAACGTCAGCCCCAGGTCCAGGCGCTGCGACCAGGCGGTATCGCTGGCGAATGACGGACTGAAGACCGCGCCCAGCGTCAGGCTGCGGCTGGTCTCCGGCTGCAGGTCGGCGTTGCCCGAGGTGACCACCGAGATCTGCGAGTTGGTCTGCACGTAGTCCGCCGGCACGCCCTGCGCCACGCACTCGGGGCGCACGGCGTTGGCGGGGCCGGAGCAGGGATCGACCAGGGTGGCGTCGAAGCGCGACAGCGTGCCGTACAGTTCGCCGATCGAAGGCGCGCGGAAGCCCTGCGCCCAGGTGCCGCGCAGCACCAGTTCCTCCGCCACCTGCCAGCGCAGGCCGAACTTGCCGGTGCTTTCGCCGCCGAAGGTGGAGTAGTCCGAATAGCGACCGGCGATGCTCATGTCGAGCGCGCTGCCGCGCTCGGCGTTTGCGTACAGCGGCACGGCGAGCTCGGCGTACACCTCGTTGACGTCGTACTCGCCCGAGGTCGGGCCCGAGGGGACGCCGTTGTACTCGCCGGCCACGGTGATCGGATCCGGCCGGTAGGCGCCTTCGTACTTGCGGTACTCGTAGCCGGCGGCGAAGCCGAGCGGGCCGGCTGGCAGCTGCGCCAGCGTACCGGTGAGGTTGGCCGAAGCCAGCGTCAGCGAGTTCTCGCTCTCGTCGCGCACCACCGGCTGGATGAAGGCCAGCATCTCCGGGGTGATGGTGCCGGCGCCGCCGAACACGTTCAGCGGCACGCAGCCGGCGATCGCGGCGCAGGCCGCGGGATCGCCCAGGGCCTCGTTGATGCGGCGCAGGTTGTAGCTGCCGGTGTTGGTCTGTTCGGCCTGGCTTTCGCTGCGCACCACGTTGATGTCCCAGTCCCAGGGACGGGCGCCGACGTTGAAGGTGCCGTCCAGGCCCGCGGCCACGTACCAGGTCTCGACGTCCTGCTGGTAGCGGCGCGGTCCGCCTTCCACCGGCCGGCGGCCGAGCAGGAACAGGTTGGCGTCGGGGCCGACGGTGGTGAGGTCGAAGCCGAAGGGGTTGTACGGATTCAGCGCCGAGATCACCAGCGTGCTTTCACCGTAGGGGTTGTAGATACCGGCGTCGGTGCCGAGGAAGAACGGCTCCGGCGCGGCCTGGTTGGCCGACTCGCGGTCGTTGTACAGCGCGCGCACGTAACCGCCCAGGTTGTCGTTGAACGCGAAGCGCACCTGGCCGAACACGGTCTTGCGCTCGGACGGCGTCAGCAGCAGGTTGTAGGGCGCGAAGTTGAAGCGGTCGGCGGTGGCGAAGCAGTGGAAATCGTCGGTGCGCGCGCAGCCCTGCCCCGGCGTGAAGCCCGGCGCGTTGGCGCCGGTGTTCGGCGTGATGTCGTGCACCAGCCCGGTGTTCGGGTCCATGAACACGAAGCGGCCCTGCGGCGTCGCCGAACTGCCGTTGGCCAGCCCGGTGCCCGGCACCGGCACGGAGGCGGGACCGTATTCCAGCGACGACACCTCCTCCTGCTTGAAGTACGACGCGCCGACGAACCACTGCAGACGGTCGTTGCCGCCGCCGTAGCCCATGTCCGCGCCCCAGGTGTCGCCGCCGAGGTCGTCGTAGGTGCCGTAGTGCAGCTCGATGTCGCCACCCTGCACGTCCTTGCGGGTGATGATGTTGACCACGCCGGCGATGGCGTCGGAGCCGTAGATCGACGACGCGCCGTCTTCCAGCACTTCGATGCGGTCGACCAGCGCCAGCGGGATGGTGTTGAGGTCGACCGCCGAGCCGACGCCCGAGCCCGAGGATTCGTTGACCCAGCGGATGCCGTCCACCAGCACCAGCACGCGCTTGGGGCCCAGGTGGCGCAGGTCGACCGTGGCCGCGCCCGCGCCCACGCCGCCGCCGTCGGGCGGGAAGCCGAAGTTGCCGCTGGAGTTGAACTTGGTGTTGAGCCCGGCGCCGCTGGCGGTGAGGTTCTGCACGATGTCGGCCACCGACTTGAAGCCGGTGCGGTCGATGTCCTCGCGCGTGAGCACCTGCACGGGGACGTGGGTCTCGAGCTCGGACTGCTTGATGCGGGAGCCGGTGACGGTGACCGAGTCCAGCGTGGTGGGATCGGTGGACTGCGCCGACGCGATTGCGGGGGCGGTCAGGGACAGCGCCGCGCAGACGGCGGCCGCAAGCAGGCAAGGCGGGGGCAAGGCCATGGGGCTCTCCTGGTGAACTGGTGCCGGCCCGTTGCCCCCGTGCCGTCGGCGGCCCAGTTGTAAACAAACGGTAAAGCGCGGGCAAGTCCCCTCGGCCTGGCGGCGGCTCAGCCCTGCAGCACCAGGCTCAGCCCGACGCCCACCAGGAACAGCGCGAACACCCGCCGCAGCGCCGGCCCACTGATGGCGTGCGCCAGCCGCGTGCCCCATGGCGCGGCCAGCACCGAGGTCACCGCGACGCCGATCGCGGCCGGCAGGTAGACGTAGCCGATCGCGCCGCCCGGCAATCCGCCAGGCGGGGCGTTGAGCGCATAGCCCAGCGCGCTGCCGATCGCGATCGCCACGCCGCAGGCCGACGATGTGCCGACCGCGCGCACCGGGCGCACGCCGCGCCAGACCAGCAGCGGCACGGTCATGCTGCCGCCGCCGATGCCGACCACGGCCGACAGCGCGCCGATGCCGGTGCCGGCGGTGGTCATCGGCAGGCCGGTGGGCACGACGTCGCGGCCGCTGTCGGTGCGCGCGCCGCCGAAGGCCATCTGCGCGCCTGCGAGCAGGCAGTAGCCCGCGACGATCCAGCGCAGCACCATGCCCTCCAGCCCCACCGCCACCTGGCTGCCGAGCCAGCCGCCGGCCAGCAGCCCGGGCAGCATCCAGCGCACCGTCGGCCACAGCACGCTGCCGCGCCGGTGGTGCGACCACGCCGACGACAGCGCGGTGAACACGATGCTCGCCATCGAGGTCGCGAGCGCGGCGTGCATCGCCAGGTCGGCGGGCACCCCCTGCAGCGGCAGCAGCCAGGCCAGCGCGGCCACCAGCACCAGGCCACCGCCGATGCCGAGCAGGCCGGCCAGCACCCCGGCCACCACGCCCAGCAGCGGAAACATCCAGAACCCTTCGATCACGCGTGCTCCTGCAGCATGGGTGCAGGACCCATTCGATATAGTCCCTGCATGCTACCGCCCCCCCGCTTCCTGCTGTCCGCGGCGCTCGCGCTGTACCTGTCCGCCTCCGCCGCCGCGCTCGCGCAGGTCCGGCCCGACGACGATCTCGCGCGACGCGCGCTCACCGCCGCGGAGATCGGCCAGCCGATTCCGCCGCTGCGCGCCGACCACCCGTTGCAGGGCTGGATCGGCCACGCGCGACTCAACCGCGACATCGGGACCGTCACGCCGGCGCAGGCGCAGGACTTCCTCGACCGCCACCGTGGCCAGGCCGTGGCCGCCACCTTCCGCGCCGCCTGGCTGGCGGAGTTGGCGAAGCGCAAGGACTGGGTGACGTTCCGCGCCGCGTGGGTGCCCGGCACCGGCACGGCGACGCTGGCCTGCCACGAACTCGAGGCGCGGCTGCGCACGGGCGCGGCGGATGCGGCGTGGACCAGCGAGGTGCAGGAGCGCTGGCGCGGCGCGGGGCGCTCGCAGCCCGACGCGTGCGATCCGGTGTTCGCCGCACTCGCCGAGCGTGGCGGCCTCGGCGAGGCCGAGCGCTGGGCGCGGATCGAGGCCGCGATCGCCGAGGGCGAAGCGGGCGTGGTGCGCAGTGCGGCGCGCGGGCTCCCCGACGCCCAGCGGCGCCAGGCCGAGGCCTATGCCGCCTACCTGTCCGCGGCCGACGCGAGCGCCGTGTCCTGGCCGAAGACCGCGCGCAGCCGCCTGGCCGCGTCACACGGGCTGGCGGCGCTGGCGCGCTCCAATCCCGACGCCGCCGAGTCGCTGCTGCCGCAGGTGGCGCAGGCGCTGCAGTTCACCGACGCCGATCGCAACCGCGTGCTGTACCAGGTCGCGCTGTGGACCGTGGCGTCCTACCACGACGGCGGCGCGCGCCGGCTCGCGGCCGTGCCCGAGGCCGCCTACGACGAACGCCTGCACGAGTGGCGCGTGCGCGAGGCGATGGCGCGATCCGACTGGCGCGCGGCGCTGGCCGGCATCGAGCGCATGGGCCGCGCGCAGCGGTCGCAGTCGCGCTGGACCTATTTCGAGGCCCGTCTGCGCGAGCTGACCGGCGACCGCGCGGCGGCCCGGCCGCTGTACGCCGCCGCCGCGCGCGACGCCGACTTCCACGGCTTCCTCGCCGCCGATCGCATCGACCAGCCCTATGCGCTGTGCCCGCTGGAGCACGGTGGCAGCGCGGCGGACAGGGCGGCGGTGGCCGCAGACCCGGCGATGCAGCGCGCGATGGCGCTGTTCCGCATCAACCGCGCCGGCTGGGCCACGCGCGAGTGGCAGGACGCGCTCACGCGCTTCAGCGACCGCCAGCGCCACATCGCGGTGGAGATCGCGCAGGACAACGGCTGGTTCGACCGCGGCGTCTTCGGCCTGGTCAACGTCGGCGGCGAGCGCAAGCCCGAGGAGTTGCGGCTCTACACCCTGCGCTTCCCGCTGCACCACGAGCAGCTGATCCGCGCGGAGTCGGCCCGCAACGGCCTCGACGCCGCCTGGGTGGCGGCGGAGATCCGCGCCGAGAGCACGTTCAATCCGCGCGCACGCTCGCCTGCCAACGCCCGCGGGCTGATGCAGGTGCTGCCGGAAACCGGCGCCGGCGTGGCGCGGCGCCTGGGCATTCCGTGGTCCGGCGCCGAGGCGCTGTTCGACCCGGCCACCAACGTCCGCATCGGCACCGCCTACCTGCGCGAGATGAAAGAGAAATACACCCTGCCCTACGTCGCCATCGCCGCCTACAACGCCGGCCCCACGCCGACCGCGCGCTGGCAGTCGCAGCGCCCCGGCATGGACGCCGACTTCTGGATCGAGACCATCACCTACAAGGAAACCCGCGACTACGTGGCGCGCGTGCTGGCCTTCAGCGTGATCTACGACTGGCGCCTGCGCGACAGGCCGGTACCGGTGAGCGATCGCATGCTGGGGCGCACGGCGGCCGTGCGCACCACGTTCGCGTGTCCGGCCCCTGTAGGAGCAGCTACAGCTGCGACCCGGGCTGGCCGAACACCGGTCGCGGCTATAGCCGCTCCTACAGGGGGAGCGTGAGGTGATGGGTGAGGTGTACCTCGTTGGCGGCGCGGTGCGTGACCGGCTGCTCGGGCTGCCGGCGGGGGATCGCGACTGGGTGGTGGTCGGTTCGACGCCCGACGCGATGCTGGCCGCGGGCTTCCGCGCGGTCGGCCGCGACTTCCCGGTGTTCCTGCATCCCGACACCGGCGAGGAGCACGCGCTGGCGCGCACCGAGCGCAAGTCGGCGCGCGGGCATCGCGGCTTCGTGGTCGACGCCGCGCCCACGGTGACGCTGGAAGAGGACCTCGGCCGCCGCGACTTCACCATCAACGCCATCGCGCAGCGCGAGGACGGCAGCCTGGTCGACCCCCATGGCGGCGAACGCGATCTCGAGGCGCGCGTGCTGCGCCACGTCGGCCCGGCCTTCGCCGAGGATCCGCTGCGCGTGCTGCGCGCGGCGCGCTTCATGGCGCGCTTCGCCCCGCTCGGCTTCACCGTCGCCGACGAGACCCGCGCGCTGATGCGCGGCATGGTCGAGGGCGGCGAGCTCGCCGAACTGGTGCCCGAGCGCGTCTGGCAGGAGCTGGTGCGTGCGCTGCGCTCGCCGCGGCCCTCGGCCTTCCTGCGCACCCTGCATGACTGCGGCGCGCTGGCCGCGGTGCTGCCCGAAGTCGATGCGCTCTACGGCGTGCCGCAGCGCGCGGAGTACCACCCCGAGGTCGACACCGGCGTGCACGTCGAGCTGGTCTGCGACATGGCCGCGACGCTGGCGCCCGGCGACGACGAAGTCGGCTTCGCCGCGCTGGTGCACGACCTCGGCAAGGCGCTGACGCCGGCCGACGAGCTGCCCAGGCACATCCAGCACGAGCAGCGCGGCGTGCGTCCTGTGCGCGAACTGTGTGAGCGCCTGCGCGTGCCGGCCGCACACCGCGACCTGGCCGTGGTCGCCTGCCGCGAACATCTCAACGTGCACCGCCTGGGCGACCTGCGCGACCAGACCGTGCACGACCTGCTGGCGCGCTGCGACGGCTTCCGCCGTCCGGAACGCATCCGCCGCCTGGCCACCGTCTGCGAAGCCGACAAGCGCGGCCGCGCGGGGCTGGAGGACCGGCCCTATCCGCAGGCCGACGAACTGGTGCGCCTGCGCGACGCCGCCGCCGCGGTCACCGGGGCCGACATCGCACACCTCGGGCTCGAGGGCCCCGCATTCGGCGAGGCGCTGCGCAAGGCGCGCATCGCCGCGATCGGTCGCGTGCGAACGCTGCGGCGCGACACGGCCTGACCACCCTGCGCCGCGCGCGACGCGGCGCGATCAGCGCGCATGCCGCTCAGCCGCGCGTGGGCGGGACCAGGCGCGCTTCGATCCGCAGCAGCAGGTCGTGCAGCGGCGTCAGCCGCGTGGCGAGCCCGGCGACCACGCCCAGCGTATTGGCCAGTGCGTCCATGCGGTCGGCCATGCGCGCGAACGCCATCGCCCCCTGCGCATGCTCCAGGCCGATGCCCAGCAGCACCAGGCCCAGTCCCGCGCCCAGCAGCGACGGCCAGCGCGCGAACAGCTGCACCGCGCTGGCCGCGAGCGCGAAATAGGCGAAGAAGTGGTGCAGCTTGTCGCTGCCCGGCGCGTCCGGCAGGTCCACCGCCGGCATCAGCGAGAACGCCACGACCGCGGCGATCGCCAGGCACCACAGCACACACCAGGCCCAGGGCCAGCGCAGCGGCTTGAGCGAACGCCCGACGCGCGGCCGGTGGCTCACAGCCGGAAGCTCAGGTCGCCGCCGAGGAATGCCGCCTCGAAGGGCACGCCGCGCTCGAAGCCCATGGCCTGGAAGCGCTCGCCCATGGCGCTCGGCAGGGTCAGCTGCTGCACCTGGCGGCGCAGGGCGAAGCGCGCGGTGTCGTTCGATGCCCGCGCCTCCTGCGCCTCCAGCCGCTGCTGCAGGCCGTTGCCGATGAGGAAGGCGGCCTGGCTGTTGTAGCCGGCGAACTCGAAGCCGGCGCCGGTGCCGGCCTCGGCCAGCGCGGTGAAGTCGACCGACGCGGTGATGTCCTGCAGGCCCACGCGCGCGAACACGTCGTCGACCACGTGGTGGCGGTGGAAGGCGCGCAGCGTGCCGCGGTCGCGCGTGGGCGCGTAGTACTCGCGGCGCGGATGGCCGTAGTCGATGAACAGCATCGCGCCGGACTGCATGCGGCCCATGACCGCCTGGATCCAGTACGGCAGCTGCGGCAGCAGTTCGGAGCGGTAGCCGTCGGCGAAGGGGACGCCGAGGTCACGCTCGACGTGGCGCACGGCCGCCTCCATCAGCGCGTCCGCGGGCACTTCGACCACGCGGAAGCCGTCGCCGGCGCTGGCCACGCCCTCCTCGCGCACTTCGCCGCCGCGGATCACGAAGCGCGGCGTCGGCAGCGCGTCGATCACCTCGTTTGCGAACAGCACGCCGCTCCACTCCTCCTCGCCGAGCGGACGGTCGAGCCACTCGACGCGCGCGTTGAGCGCTTCGGGCAGGCGTTCGCGCAGGCGCTCGCGCTGGCGCTCGCGCAGGTCGGCGCTGGGCTCGAGGATGGCGTAGCGCGCGGGCATGGCGCCGAGCGCGTCCAGATGCAGGATCGCGGCTTCGGCGAAGGCGCCGCTGCCGCCGCCGATCTCGAGGAACACGGCGCCCTCGCCCACCGTGCGCAGCGGCGGCGCCAGCGCCTCGGCCACGCATTCGGCGAACAGGCTGCCAAGCTCGGGCGCGGTCACGAAGTCGCCGGCACGGCCGAACTTGGTGCTGCCGGCGCTGTAGTAGCCCAGGCCGGGCGCGTACAGCGCCAGCTCCATGAAGCGCGAGAACGGGATCGCACCGCCGGCATCGGCGATCACGGCGTGGATCAGCTGGCGCAGGCGGTCGCTGTGGGCCTGCGCCGCGGGGTCGAGCGGGGGAAGCGGCATGGGGATTTCCGTGGCGTGCGCGCGACAGGATACGGAAAGGCGCGCCGGGGGACGTTATCGTGTCCCGTCACCTGTTACGGAGCCGCTCATGCCCGGAGGCCACCCCGTCGCGCTCGTCACCGGCGCCGCGCGCCGCGTGGGCGCCGCCATCGCGCGGCGGCTGCACGCGGCAGGCTACGACCTGGCGCTGCACTATCGCGGTTCGGCCGGCGAGGCCACGGCGCTGGCCGCGGAGCTTGATGCCGCGCGCGCGGGCAGCGTGCTGGCGCTGCAGGCCGACCTGGCTGAGTTCGACCGCCTGCCGGAACTGGTGGCGCGCACTGTGGGCCGCTTCGGCCGCCTCGACGCGCTGGTCAACAACGCCTCGGGCTTCGAGCCGGCCGCGTTCGGCGGCATCCATCCCGCGCACTGGGACGCGATGATGGCGGTGAACGCGAAGGCGCCGTTCTTCCTCGCCCAGGCTGCGGCGCCGCACCTGCGCGCCGCGCGCGGCGCGATCGTCAACCTGTCCGACGTCTACGCCCGCGCGCCGCGCGCCGACCTCGCGGCGTATGCCGTGAGCAAGGGCGCGCTGGAGGCGGCCACGCGCGCGCTCGCGGTGGCGATGGCGCCCGAGGTACGGGTGAACGCGGTGGCGCCGGGCGCGATCCTCTGGCCCGACGCCGGCATCGACCCGGCGCTGCAGGCGCGGCTCATGGCGATGACGCCGCTGGGCCGCACCGGCACGCCGGAGGAAATCGCCGGCGCGGTGCTGTGGCTGCTGCGCGACGCGGGCTACACCACCGGCGGCGTGCTGGCGGTCGACGGCGGCCGCCACCTCGGCTGAGGCGGCGGCCGGCCGGCGTCAGCGCTTCGGCGCGAACGCGTGGGCGATGTCCGTGCCCTGGAAGGCCGGCGGCAGCTCGTGGGCCACCGCATAGCGGTACAGCACGGCCGAGTAGATGCCGGTCAGCGCCGCCTGGTACACGCCCAGCAGCAGCACGGCCAGCAGGCAGAGCAGGCCGACCACGATCGCCAGCGCGAACGAAGCCTGCGCCGCCAGCACCACCAGCAGCACCGAGGCCAGCACCGCGCCCGTGGTCAGCAGTCCGAAGGCGGCACCGATGCCGAGCTGGCCGACGGCGTTCTCGCCCCAGGTGCGCCTGAGCAGCGACACGCTCTGCTTCAGCGCGTCCACCGGGCCGATGTCGCGGCTGACCAGCACCGGCACCACCAGGAAGGTCGCGAGCGTCCAGGCCATGCCCAGCCCGCTGCCGACCAGGCGCACGATGAAGTTGTTGTCCTTGCCCTTCAGCGCCTGCAGCAGCACGCCCACGGTGGCGGCGATGGCGGCATAGCCGAAGATCGCGCCCAGCCGCGAACGCGCCGCGGCCAGTCCGTCGGAGAGCGTCGGATCGCCGCCTTCCAGGCGGATCATCGCCGCGCCCACCAGCGCGCAGTTGAAGAAGATCATCACGCTGTAGGTGCAGAAGTAGAAGGCGAAGCCGACCAGCGCCCCGCCCAGGCTCCAGCCGTCGGCGAACAGCCGCAGCGCGAAAGTCGGCAGCGCGAAGGTCGCCAGCACCATCAGCGTGGCCAGCCCCGACAGCACCGGGAACAGCATCAGCTCGCGGTCCGAGCGCAGCACCGCGGCGCTCGCCTTGACCATGTCCCAGCTGCGCGAAAACCTGTCGAACATCGCACTCCCTCCCTTGTCACCGCGCCCCGCGGCGGCCGGTTTGCCGCCTCGTCCAGCGCATGGTGTCCATGACGGCGGCGGCGGTACGGATGTGACCGCGGCAAAACCGGCGCCGGTCGCGATCGCCGGTCAGCCGGTCGCGCCCGCCTCCACCGGCAGCGTCACTTCGTGCATGGCCACGCCGCGCTCCGCGGATGCCGCCCACAGCTCGTCCAGGCGGCGGCCACTCACCGGCTCCACCACCCCGGGCGCGATCTCCGCCAGCGGCCGCAGCACGAAGGCATGGCGCAGCTCGCCGCGCGGCAGGCGCAGGTTGCCGGGGCCGCTGCACACCAGGTCGTCGAACAGCACGATGTCGATGTCGAGCGTGCGGTCGCCGAAGCGCGGGCCGCTGCGGTCGCGGCCGTGGGCGTCCTCGAGCGCGTGCAGCCAGTCGTTGAGCGCCAGCACGTCGAGGTCGCTGTCGATGACCGCGGCGGCGTTGACGAAGTCGGCGCCCTCGAAGCCGACGGCCGGCGTGCGGTAGGCGGCCGAGGCGCGGATGTCGCCGAAGCGCTCGCGCAGGGCCGCGAAGGCGATGGCGATGTGGCGCTCCGGGTCGACGTTGCTGCCGAGGCTGAGGCAGGCGGTGTGCATGGCGCGCGCTCCGGGACGCGTTCGCGTGGGGCGCACATGATCGCGCGCCGTGCCCGCCCGCGGAAGCGCCACGGCCGCGATCCCGCCGGCATGGCAGGCCCGGGGTGGCCGGGCCCCACGTCGCCGACGGCGCGTCCGGCCGGCCTCAGCCGGATGCGTCGGCGCGGCTCGCGGCGCCCGGATCGTCCTCGCGCCGCAGCCGCACTTCGACCGGCGCGTCGCTGTGCGCCTGGAACACCCGCAGCCCGAACTCGGGAAGGATCGCCAGCAGGTGGTCGAAGATGTCGGACTGGATGCCCTCGTAGGCCGCCCATGCCACGTCGGAGGTGAAGCAGTAGATCTCCAGCGGCAGGCCGTGGTCGGTGGGCTGCAGCTGGCGCACCAGCAGGGTCATGTCCTGGTGGACGCCCGGGTGGTTCTGCAGGTACTGCTGCACGTAGGCGCGGAAGGTGCCGAGGTTGGTGACCCGGCGGCGGTTGACCGGCTCGGCGCCGCGCTCGGCCAGCGTCGCGTTCCAGGCCTGCAGTTCGCTGGACTTGCCGTCGAGGTACGCATCGAGCAGGCGGAAGCGGCGGAATCGCGCCACCTCGTCGGCGTCGAGGAAGCGCGTCGAATGCTGGTCGAGGTAGATCGCGCGCTTGATCCGCCGGCCGCCGGACTCCGTCATCCCGCGCCAGTTCTTGAACGAGTCGCTGATCAGCTTGCGCGTGGGCACCGTGGTGATGGTCTTGTCCCAGTTCTGCACGGTGACCGTGTGCAGCGCGATGTCGATCACGTCGCCGTCGGCGTTCTGGCTGGGCATCTCGATCCAGTCGCCGATGCGCACGCGACCGTCGCCGCTGATCTGCAGGCTGGCGGCGAACGACAGGATCGTGTCCTGGAAGATCAGCATCAGCACCGCGCTGGCCGCGCCCAGGCCGGTGAGCACATGCACCAGTTCCACGCCCGCCAGCAGCGCCACCGAGGCGAGCGCCGCCATCACCAGGGCGATGATCTTGGCCACCTGCAGATAGCCCTTGATCGGCTTGTTGCGCGCGTCCGGGCGGCGCTCGTAGACCTCGTTGGCGACGTCGAGCGCATGCCCGAAGGCCAGCGCGACGGTGAAGATCACGAACACCTTGCACAGGCCGCTGACGAAGGCGACCAGCTGCGGCGGCAGGTCCGGCACCATGCCGATGCCGGCGCCGATCACCAGCGCCGGCACCACGTTGGCCAGGCGCGAGATCACGCGCATGCGGCTGATGGAGTCGCCGGTGTGGCCGGTCAGCGCGGCCACGCGCGCGATCACGTGGCGCAGTCCGCGCAGCAGGACGCGCCGGGTGATGAGGTTGGCCAGCCACGCCACGAGCAGCAGCGCGGACAGCACGATCAGGGAATAGGCCCAGGGATAAGGCGCCAGCATTTCGCGCAGCGCGTCGAGATGGTCTTGCATGGGATCTCCGGTTGCGACGGGTCAGCCGCCCCGCGCGCGCTCGATCACCACGCCGACCGCGCGCGCGCCGCGCACGGCGCCGGGCTTGCTGAGCTTCAAGCGTAGCGAATGAACGTTGAATTCCCGCAGCACGATCTCCGCGCAGCGCTCGGCGAGCGTCTCCACCAGGCCGAAGTCCGACTGCGACACATACTCCACCAGACGCTGGCTGACCGCCTTGTAGTTGAGCGTATCGGCGATGTCGTCGCTGGCCGCGGGCACGCGGTTGTCGAAGCGCATCTCGAGGTCGAACACCAGGGTCTGGCGGATCCGGCGCTCCCAGTCGTAGATGCCGATGAGGGCCTCGATCTCGAGGCCTTCGATGAAGACGTGGTCCATGGCGCGCGCGATCCGGACGGGCGGGACAGCTTAACGCGGCGCGTCGGCGCGTCGGCTCCGGCAGCGACAGGGCCGCGATCCGGCGCGGCGCTCAGGCCGCGCCCGGTCGGACTTCCGGCAGCGTCGCCATGTCCCAGCGCGGGGTGACGTGCACGGCGTCGGGGGCGCGCTGGCCGGCCTCCAGGCGCAGCGCGCCGGCGAAGGCGATCATCGCACCGTTGTCGGTGCACAGCGCCGGGCGCGGGAAGCAGGCGCGGCCGCCGCGCTTCGCCGCCATCTCCTGCAGCCGCGCGCGCAGTCGACGGTTGGCGCCCACGCCCCCGGCGACCACCAGGGTGTCGCAGCCGGCTTCGTCCAGCGCGCGTTCGCACTTGATCGCCAGCGTGTCGACCACCGCGTCCTCGAAGGCACGGGCGATGTCGGCGCGGGTGGCGTCGGTCTGGTCGCTGTCGCGCCAGGCCAGCATCACCTGGGTCTTGAGGCCGCTGAAGCTGAAGTCCAGGCCCGGGCGATTGGTCATCGGGCGCGGGAAGCTGAAGCGGCCGGGCGTGCCGGCTTCCGCCAGCGCGGCCAGCTGCGGTCCGCCGGGATAGGGCAGGCCCATCAGCTTGGCGGTCTTGTCGAACGCCTCGCCGGCGGCGTCGTCCAGGGTCTCGCCCAGCAGCCGGTAGCGGCCGATGGCGTCCACCGCCACCAGCTGGGTATGCCCGCCCGACACCAGCAGGGCGACGAAGGGCGGCTCCGGCGGGTCGTCCTCCATCAGCGGCGCCAGCAGGTGCCCTTCCATGTGGTGGACGCCGACCGCGGGCAGGTCGAGCGCCCAGGCCAGCGAACGCGCCACGCCGGCGCCGACCAGCAGGGCGCCCACCAGGCCGGGGCCGGCGGTGTAGGCGACGCCGTCGAGGTCGTCGACCGCCAGGCCGGCCTCGGACAGGGTCTGGCGGATGAGCGGCAGCAGCTTTCGCACGTGGTCGCGGCTGGCCAGCTCGGGCACGACGCCGCCGTATTCGGCGTGCAGCGCGATCTGGCTGTAGACCGCGTGCGCCAGCAGCCCGTCCGCGCCCGTGCGGCCGGTGTCGTAGACGGCGACGCCGGTTTCGTCGCAGCTGGTTTCGATGCCGAGGACGCGCATGGGGGCCTGTGGGGACGGGAGGGCGGGTCGCTACAGCTGCGACCACCCAGGCCCATTTGCGCGGGCCGGGGACAGGGGCTATCATACGCGGCTCGCCGGCAGGAAACCGGCGCACTCCGACACCAGAGATTCCCAATGCCCAGCGTCAAAGTCCGCGAAAACGAGCCCTTCGAGTTTGCCCTCCGCCGCTTCAAGCGCACCTGCGAAAAGGCCGGCGTCCTCGCCGAGACCCGCAAGCGCGAGTTCTACGAGAAGCCGACGCAGGAGCGCAAGCGCAAGGCCGCCGCGGCGGTGAAGCGCCAGGCCCGTCGCACCTCGCGCGACGTCACCAAGCGCCAGCGCATGTACTGATCCGGCCTGCCGGCGCCCCCGGGCGCCGCGGTCGAGGTCGCACCCTGAAGCCGGCACGCGCGAGCGTCGCCGGCTTTTCGTGTTCACGCAACCCGGAGCATCCACGATGAGCCTCAAGCAGCGCCTCACCGACGACATGAAGGCCGCCATGAAGGGCGGCGACAAGGCCAGCCTGGGCGTGATCCGCCTGGTACAGGCGGCGATCAAGCAGCGCGAGGTCGACGAGCGCGTCGAGCTCGACGACGCCCAGGTGCTGGCGGTCATGGAGAAGATGGTCAAGCAGCGCAAGGACTCGGTCAGCCAGTTCGAGGCCGCCGCGCGCGAGGACCTGGCCGCGATCGAGCGCGCCGAGATCGAGGTGATCCAGCGCTACCTGCCCGAGAAGCTGGGCGAGGCCGAGGTCCAGGCCGCGATCGACGCCGCCATCGCCGAGACCGGCGCCGCCGGCCCGGCCGACATGGGCAAGGTCATGGGCGTGCTGAAGCCGAAGCTCGCCGGCCAGGCCGACATGGGCCAGGTCTCGGCGCTGCTGAAGAAGTCGCTGGCCGGCTGATCCGCCGCCACGCCTGCAGGAGCCGCTGCATCGGCTCCTGCACGCACCGGCTCCTGCACGGAGGCATCGCCGCCACGTGGCGTGCACGGGGCGCTCCGCATCCTCCGGCGCATGGCTGAATTCATCACCGGTCGCCTCAGGGCCAGCTTCGAACGCCTGCAGCAGTCGCTGCCCTACGCCATCGTGCAGCGCTTCGTCGAGGTCGACATCCTCACCCACGCGGCCTCGCTGACCTTCTTCGCCCTGCTGTCGCTGGCGCCGCTGCTGGTGCTGCTGCTGTGGCTGACCGCGTCGCTGTACCCGTCCGCGCAGCAGGCGCTGCTGGAGCAGGTGCAGGCGATCGCCGGCACCGGCGCGGGCGAAGTGGCCAACACCGTGCTGGAGAACGCCAGCACCGAGCCCGACGTCGGTTCGCTGGCCGGGCTCTGGAGCACCGGCCTGCTGTTCTTCGGCGCCACGGCGGTGTTCGCGCGCCTGCAGGGCACGCTGAACCTGATTTTCCACACCTCGGGCGAGCAGGTGCGCGGCGGGCTGCAGGCCTGGCTGCGCAAACGCGTGTTCTCGTTCGGCGTGGTGCTGGCGCTGGGCTTCCTGCTGCTGGTGTCGGCGGCGCTGACCACGGCGCTGGAGATCTGGTTCGCCGGCTCGCCCACCCTGCCGGTGCTTGGCAACCTCGCTTCGCTGGCGCTGTACGCGCTGGCGTTCGCGCTGATGTACCACTACCTGCCCGACCGGCGCGTGCGCTGGCAACAGGCCTTCCTCGGCGGCGTGCTGACCGCGCTGCTGTTCGTGCTCGGGCGCTGGGGCATCGGCCTCTACATCGCCGAGGCGGCGCCCGGCAGCGCCTACGGATCGATGGGCACGCTGGTGGTGCTGCTGGTCTGGCTGTACTACGCGGCGGTGGTGTTCTTCGTGGGCGCCATGATCACCGCGGTGATCGACGAGCGCTGGCGCTTCAGCGACGTCCGCCGGCGGCTGGAAGAGCGGGCCGCACGGCGCCACCGCCCCGCCCCCCTGTAGGAGCAGCTACAGCTGCGACCCGGGCCAGCGACGCAGCCTGGCCCAGGTGTGCAGCCCAGGCGCAGCCCAGGTCGCAGCTGTAGCTGCTCCTACAGGGGGGCGGGGCCGCATGCGATCATGGCGGTGCCCATGGCCCGCCTCTCCGACGCCTTCATCGACGACCTGCTCGCCCGGACGGACATCGTCGAGGTGATCGGCCTGCGCGTGCCGCTGAAGCGCCAGGGCCGCGAGTATTCGGCGCGCTGCCCCTTTCACGACGAGCGCTCGCCCTCGTTCACGGTGTCGCCGACCAAGCAGTTCTACCACTGCTTCGGCTGCGGCGCGCACGGCACCGCGATCTCGTTCCTGATGAACTTCGACCGGCTCGAGTTCCTCGACGCGGTCGACGAACTGGCCAGGCGCGCGGGCATCGAGGTGCCGCGCGAGACGCGGCAGCAGAACGAGAACCCCGACTTCCGCGACATGTACGCGGTGCTCGACGAGGCCGCGCGCTTCTACCGCGCCGCGCTGGTGCCCGGCACCGAGGCCGACGACTACCTCTCGCGCCGCGGCATGGACGGCGCGATCCGCGAACAGTTTGGCATCGGCTACGCGCCCGGTGGCTTCTCGGCGCTGAAGGACGCGCTTGGCAGCAGCCCGCGGCGCGTGTCGCTGCTCGAACGCACCGGCATGCTGTCGAAGAACGACCGCGGCCACGTCTACGACAAGTTCCGCGACCGGGTGATGTTCCCGATCCACGACCGCCGCGGCCGCGTGATCGCCTTCGGCGGCCGCGTGCTGCGCGCGGAGGATTCGCCGAAGTACCTCAACTCGCCCGAGACCCCGCTGTTCCACAAGGGCCGCGAGCTGTACGGGCTCTGGCAGGTGCGCCAGGCCAACCAGAAGATCGCGCGGCTGGTCGTGGTCGAGGGCTACATGGACGTCGTGGCGCTGTTTCAGCACGGCATCACCCAGGCCGTGGCCACGCTCGGCACCGCGACCACGCCGGACCACGCAGAGCTCCTGTTCCGCAACGCGCCCGACGTGTACTTCTGCTTCGACGGCGACGCCGCCGGCCGCCGCGCGGCCGCGCGCGCGATGGAGTCGGTGCTGCCGCGGATGAAGGACGGCCGCCAGGCCTTCTTCCTGTTCCTGCCCGACGGCGAGGATCCGGACACCATCGTGCGCAACGAGGGCGCGCCCGGCTTCGAGGCCCGCCTGGCGGCGGCCACGCCGCTGTCGCAGTTCCTGTTCGACCACCTGGCCGAGGACGGCATCAACCTGGCCACGCTCGACGGCAAGGCGCGCCTGGCCGAACGCGCGAAGCCGATGCTGGCGCAGCTGCCCGACGGCGCCTTCGCCGACCTGATGCAGCAGCGGCTGACCGAACTCACCGGCGTCGGCGCGCGCGCCGCACCGCCCGAGGTGCACGTGCCGGCCGCCCGCGCCCGGCGCGCGCCGGCGGGCACGGCCCCGCGCCGCAGCCTGGTGCGCGGCGCGATCACCCTGCTGCTGCAGAAGCCGCAGCTGGCGCTGGAACTGCAGCCGCCCTTCCGCTTCGTCGCCCTGCGCCAGCCGGGCGTGGGGCTGCTGACCGAGCTGGTGGCGATCGTCAGCGCGCGCCCGGACATCGGCACCGGCGCGATCCTCGCCGCCTTCGAGGGCCGGCCCGAAGCCGACGCCCTGCACAGGCTGGCGGCCATCGACATGCCCGGCGACGAGGCCGGCTGGCGGCGCGAATTCATCGATGCGGTGGCGCAGCTGGACCGCCAGACCCTGCAGCAGCGCATCGACGAGCTCAACGCGAAGCAGCGCGAGGAAGGCCTGGACGCGGCCGACAAGGCCGAGCTGCGCGAGCTGCTGCAGGCGCGCGGGGGGCCGGCGAGGTGACCGGCGTGTGCGGACTGAAGCGATCGCAGCCGTAGCCACGTCCGCGGGCACTCGCAGCACCCTGCAGGAGCGGCTGCAGCCGCGAGCGTCCGTCACATGACACGCCGGAGACAGGGGTTTCCCCCAATGGCGGCGCCAGGTACGGCACCGTATTGTCCGGAAAGCTCCCGAAGCCCGGTGCCTGACGCATGTCGTTCGAAGCCCAGAGCCTTCTTGCCCCCCTGCCTCCGCCGCAGTCCTGGAGCGACGCGGGCGGCTGCCTGCGTGGCCCGGATGCCGGCCGCCCCGAGGGGCTGGATCCCTCACTGCTGGATGCCAGGCCCGACGAGGTCGCCTTCGAGCTCGACCCGCGCAGCGTGGAGACCAGCGGCGAGCGCTCCGACCAGTGGAACACCCACTACGAAGCCAGCGGCGAAATGACCGTGCGCGGCCCCGACGGCGCCGGCACCCAGGTCCCGGTGCGCTACGAGGTCACCCTGCGCAACGAGGAGGCGACGCCGGCGGCGATGGCCGCGGTGAACCCCTTCGACCCGGCCACGATCCCGCCGCGCACCCGCATCGAGGTGCACGGCGCCGACTACGTGGGCACCGCGCTGGAGCCCGCCTTCCGCGAACTGGCCGCGGCCAACGACCTCGCCTCGATCGACGACCTGCGCCTGTCGCTGGAAATGACGGAAAAGAAGGGCCTGCGCGTGATGAGCGGCGCCGAGCGGCTGTTCGACGCCCCACGCGACGGCGGGCCCGGCTCGCCCGCGCTCGAGCGCGAGGACTTCACCCGCCACACCACGATGCTGTCCGACCCGGCCGGCACCGACCGCGCCCAGTACACCCGCATGCTGCTCACCGGCCAGGTGCCCGACGCCACCGTGCAGGTCCGCGAGGACGTGGCGCCGGGCGAAGTCACCGGCGCCGTCACCGAAGCCGGCTCGGGTGAGGTCAACGACATCACCTGGACGCTCGACGCCGAAGGCCGCCCCAGCGGCGCGGAGGCCGTGCTGACCTGGGAGCCGACCAGCCGCGGCCGTGACTCCGACCGCATCGAGGCCAACGCCCAGAGCGGCTTCCGCGTCGACAACGACATGAAGGGCAGCGGCGACGACGTCGGCCACCTGGTGGCCTACCGCTTCGCGCAGGGGCACGGCGAAGTGAACATGTTCCCGCAGTTCTCGAGCTTCAACCAGGGCGCCTACGCGAAGATGGAGCAGGAGTGGAGCGACTGGATCGGCGCCGGCATGGAGGTGCGGATCGACATCGACCTGGTGCGCACCGACGCCGCCCGCCCCGACGAGGTGCATGTCGACTACGAAGTCATCGATCCGGTCACCGGCAGCGTGGTCTACGACCCCTCGCTGCTCGCCTTCGGCAACAGCGGCGGCCAGTCCTTCGACGCCATCGCCTCGCGCGAGATGCCGGACCTGATCGACAGGGCCGCCGCCTGAGCCCAGACTGTCGCGCATGCACGCAGGCCCCACGCTGGACCGCAATGAGCTGATCGCCCGCATCGGCCGCCTGCTGGTGGCCGATCCGGCGGTGGCCGACGGCGAGTGGCACGGCTACGCGCTGATCGTCCGCTACGGCGACGGCGCCCTCGCCCGCCGCATGGCCGGCTTCCGCTATGACGCCGACGGCGCGTACGCGGCCGCCACGCCGGATGCCGACGCGTTGGGCCCGGCCTTCGACGACCTGCGCGACGCCACCCGCGTGCCCGGCAAGGATCCATGGGGCGCCTGCGTGCTGCGGCTGTGGCGCGACGGCGGGCGCATGGCGGTGGAGTTCGAGTACGACGTGCCGGAACGCTGGGACGTCACGCCGCAGACCTTGGCTGCGGTCGCCACGCGTGCACGCCCGGTAGGTGCCGACGAAGACCCGGGCTGACGCCTGCCCCGCCCCGGGCCCTGTCCACCCCGCGGCATTGACGATAGAGTCCGCCCTGGGGATCCGGAGGGGTGACAGGGATGTTGCGGGTTTTCGTCGCGCTTTGGCTGGCCACGGCGCCTGTCATGGTGCAAGCCGAGGCCGGCCCGCGCCAATCCGTCCCTTGGCTCACCGGCGAGGATGCGGGCTTCAATGATGCAGTCGCCGCCGGGAGCTTCGAGGAAATCGGGGCTGGCCCACGCCTGCTGACCCCGCTGCAGCCGGAAAGCTGAACTCTTCCGGGCCACACTTCGGCGCCCCGGCTTCGTACCAGCGTCCCGGCACCCTCGGGACCAGACAGGGAGTACACCGATGTTGCGATTGATCCTGGCGCTGGTGCTGATTTCAGCGCCGTTCGCCGCGGCCGCGCAGAGTGAACGCGAGATCCGCGCACAGGCACAGGCTTCGATGCTCGTGACCGGCACGATCGATATCGAGCCGGATGGCTCGGTGTCGGCCTATGTGCTGGATCACAAGGAGAAGTTGCCGCCTTTCGTCGCCGACGTGGTCGACAAGGCGGTGCCTGGCTGGCACTTCGAGCCCGTCATCGTCGACGGAACCAGCGTGCCGGCCCGCTCGCGCATGACGCTGCGCCTGGTCGCCGCACCCGCCACGGACGAGGGCATTGAAGTCAGGATCAGCAGCGCGAGTTTCGGCGCATATGACGAAGGAGACACCGGTTCCGTCCGCGCGGTGTCCCGGCCACCGCCGCGCTACCCATCCACGGCGCTGCGCCTGTATACGAGCGGTACCGTCTACCTTGCCTTGAAGATCGGGCGTGAGGGCGAGGTCCTGGATGTCGCCGTCGAGCAGGTCAACCTGCGCTCGGCGGCGAACGGCACATGGTCGGACCGCCTGCGCACGCTCTTTTCGGAAGCGGCGATCAAGGCCGCGCGTGAGTGGGTGTTTCTACCGCCGAGCACGGGAGACCAGGCAGCCGCGCCCTACTGGACGATCACGACATCGACTGCGTTCGTCATGCAAGGAGAGGCCCATGACGACTATGGACGCTGGATCGGCTACATCCCGGGTCCTCGCCAGACAGCACCCTGGCTGCAGAAAGTGGACAGGGACGGGGGGGACGCGCTCGCGGACGGGACGATCCGGCAACACGGCGCAGGCCCGCAGCTGTTGACGAAGCTGCAACCGGACACCTGATGTCCGGCAGGCTATCGGCATCGCGCGTGGGCCACGACGGCGGCGCGCCCGGGGCCGGGCGCTGCCTTCGCTACGGAATCAGCCCACCTGCTGCAACTCGAACACGGGCGAAGGCTGCAGGAACGGCAGCAGCCAGTGGTCCACGAGCAGGAAGGCGAACAGCGCCATCAGGTAGACCACGGAGTAGTTGAAGACCCGCATCGGGTAGAAATCATCCGGCGGGTCCATCAGGCGCCAAGCGTGCCACAGGAACACCAGGCCCAGCACCAGCGCGCCGCCGAGGTAGAACAGGCCGCTCATGCCGACCGCCCAGGGCAGCACCGTCACCACCAGCAGCAGCACGGTGTACAGCAGGATCTGCCAGCGCGTGTACTCGACGCCATGGGTGACGGGCAGCATCGGCACCAGCGCGCGGGCGTAGTCCTCGCGGCGGAAGATCGCCAGCGCCCAGAAGTGCGGCGGCGTCCATACGAAGATGATCAGCACCAGCAGCAGCGCGTGCGCCCAGTCCCACTCGTTGCGCATGCCGGTCACCGCGGCCCAGCCGAGCAGCGGCGGCGCGGCGCCGGCGATGCCGCCGATGACGATGTTCTGCGGCGTCGCGCGCTTGAGGAAACCGGTGTAGACGATGGCGTAGCCGATCAGCGAGGCGAAGGTCAGCAGCGCGGTCAGCGGGTTGACCAGGGCGACGAGGATCGCCATCGACAGCGCGCCCAGGAACACTGCGAACGCCAGCACCTGCGCCGGCCTGAGCGCGCCCGTGGCCAGCGGCCGGTCGGCGGTGCGTACCATCACCTTGTCGATGCGCTGGTCGATCAGGTGGTTGATCGCCGCCGCCGAAGCCGCGGCCAGCCAGATGCCGATGAAGCCGAACACCGACTGGCGCAGCGGCGGCAGGCCGGGCACCGCCATGAACATGCCCACGAACGCGGTGAACACGATCAGCGCGACCACGCGCGGCTTGGTCAGCTGCCAGTACTGGCCGAACTGCGCGCCCACCTCAGTCCACCCCGCGCAGGCGCGCCAGCAGCGACACCATCACGAACACCAGCAGCGCGGCGCCGCCGTTGTGCATCACCGCCACCGGCAGCGGCAGCGACAGCTTGACGTTGAGGATGCCGAGCGTGACCTGGGCCACCGTGAGCAGCGCCAGCAGCACGCCCCAGCCGCGCAGGCCCGGCGTGCGCAGCATGCGCGCCGCGGCCCACAGCAGCATCGCGGCCGCGGCCACGGCGCCCAGGCGGTGGGTGACGTGGATCGCGATGCGCGCAGCGCCGTCGAGCACGCCGCCCTCGTAGTCCACGCCGATGCCGCGCCACAGCACGAAGCCCTCGCGGAAATCCGTGGGCGGCAGCCACAGGCCCGCGCACTGCGGGAAATTCTCCATCGACCAGCCGCCGGCGCCGCAGGACAGCGCGGCGTAGTTCGCGCTCACCCAGCCGCCGAGCGCGATCTGCACGCCGAGGACCGCCAGCGCGGCCCACAGCAGCCGGCGCAGGCGCCCGGCATCGGCCAGCACGATCGGCCGGTCGAGCGCGCGCCAGGCCATCCACACCAGCAGCGAGAACGTCAGCAGGCCGCCCATCAGGTGGCCCATCACCACCACCGGCTTGAGCAGCCAGGTGACAGTCCACATGCCGAGCAGCGCCTGGAAGATGATCACCGCCAGGGTCAGCGAGGATTCGCGCGCGAGGTCCTGCCCGCGCCAGCGCAGCGCGGCGGCCAGCAGGATCGCTTCGCCGGCGACCGCCAGCACCGAGGCGGCGACGTGCGCGCCGGCCATGTAGGTGGGAATCGCGATCGCGACCAGGCCGGCGGCCGCCAGCACCTGGGCGATGCCAAGCCGGCGCCGGCGCGCGGCCAGCAGCGCCATCGCCAGCACCAGCACGCCGAGCAGCGCGGCGATGTGGCGGTGCACCTGCTCGCGCCAGGCCTTGTGGTCCTCGAAGGTTCGAATCGCGCTGGCGGCGTGATCGGCCGCGTGCTCGACCGCTTTCGGCCAGGTCGCGCGCCCGTAGCAGGTCGGCCAGTCCGGGCAGCTGAGGCCGGCGTGCGACAGCCGCACGAAGGCGCCGAACACGATCACGCCCAGCGCCAGCGCCACGGCCAGCCAGGCGATTCGGTGGAAGTGGCGGTGGATGTGGCGGACGCCGTGCTGGGGGGACTGGCCGCGAGGAGTGGAAACGGTGGTCATCACTTGAGCTTGAGCAGGCGCGCCACGTCCGTGCGCAGGTGGCCGGGGTCGAAGCCCGGCGCATAGCGCAGGATCACGAAGCCGTTGGGATCGACAACATACACCGGCGCGCCCTGCGGTCCGCCCTCCTCGACCCGCGGCAGCTGGGCACTGAGCTCCGGCGCCGGCTCGACCACGTTCCAGACCCGGTTGCGCAGCGCGCCCTCGGGCGGCTCGCCGACCCACAGGATGTTGACGTGGTCGGCGTTGTGCCCGAACAGCCGCCAGACCTTGTCGAGGTCGTGGCTGAGCGCGACGCAGGCGTCGGTGCAGTCGGCCGGGGGCGCGACCATGATCCGCCAGGTGCGCTCGGCCGGATTCCAGGGGTACTCGCCGCCGCCGGCCAGGCGCGGCACGACCTGGCGCAGGTCGCCGGGGGGCTGCAGCAGCTCGCCGTGGTTCTTCATGCCGGCCGGTCGCCAGCCCGAGAAGCGCAGCGCGCCCGCCACCAGCGCGCTGCCGAAGAACACCACCACGATCAGCACGAGCAGCCCGCGGTTGCGGTTGCGCTCGCGCGCGGGGATGGACGGGGCGGTGCGGGGATCGTTCATGGGCGTTGCCTGCGGGTCGTCAGGATCAGCGCGGTGGCGAGCACCGCGAGGGCGAGCGCGAACCACTGCACGGCGTAACCGAGGTGGCGTTCGGGCGGGAGGGTGTTGGGCAGCACGTCGAGGTCGCGGGCGTAGCCGATGTCGAGCGCCGGGTCGAGCTTGAGGACCCTCGGCGCAAGCCGCGGCAGGCCCAGCGGCGCGGCCAGCGCGGCGGGATCCAGCCCGATCGCGAGCAGGCTGCCATTGGCCTGCTGTTCGAAGCCCGAGGGCCCGATGCCATGCGAAGGCGGCGGCGCCAGCAGGCCGGCGACCTCGCGCGGCCCCGCCAGCCGCGGCACCTCGGGCAGCGTCCGCTCGGGAGGCAGCGGCAGCCAGCCGAGCTCGACCAGCACCGCCCCGGTACCCGCGTCGGGCACGAAGGCGCGATACACGCGCACGCCCGCGCGGCCGTTGCGCTGCTGGTTGTCGAGCAGCACCGCCGGTGCCTCGGCGAAGTGGCCCGGGCCGGCGCTCCAGTCGTAGCCGCGGGTGCGCGCCGGGTCGGCGGCGACGGCCAGCGGCACCGGCGTCTTCGCGGCGATCGTCGCCGCGACCTGGTCGAGCATCAGCTGCTTTTCCTGCTGCCTGCCGAGCTGCCAGTGACCGAGCGCCGAGAAGCCGGCGATCGCCAGCAGCGCCGCCATCCACCCGACCACCATGCCGGTGCCACGGCTCATGTCCGCGCGTCGACCGGGTGCGATACTGCGCCGATCACACCGGCCGCGGAGGCCAAGCGCATGAGTGACTCGCTGAAAACCCTGCTCATCATCGGATTCCTGATCCTGATCGTATGGAACCTTGGCGCCGGCCTGTACTACATGCTGGTCGACAAGGGCACCACCAAGCGCACGGTGAATGCGCTGACGCGGCGCATCGCGCTGTCGGTGGCGCTGATCCTGATCGTGCTCCTCTCGATCTGGATGGGGTGGATCACGCCGCACGGCATCCAGGGCTGAGCCCGGGACCGGGGCCGCGCGCGCGGCCCCGGCGCAGACACGAAGGCCGGCGATCGCCGGCCTTCGTCATTCCATGACGGCCGCCCTGGCGGGCGCGTGCCTCAGACCACGTAGACGAACAGGAACAGCGCCAGCCAGACCACGTCGACGAAGTGCCAGTACCAGGCCACGGCCTCGAACGCGAAGTGGTTGTCCCTCGTGAAGTGGCCCTTGAGGCAGCGGAACCAGATGATCGCCAGCATGATCGTGCCCAGCGTCACGTGCGCACCGTGGAAGCCGGTGAGCATGAAGAAGGTCGAGCCGTAGATGCCCGACCCCAGGGTCAGGTTGAGGTCGCGGTAGGCGTGGATGTATTCCTCGACCTGGAAGAAGAGGAACAGGCAGCCCAGCAGCACGGTGATGCCCAGGAACACCAGCAGCTGGCGGCGGTTGTCGGCCTTCAGCGCATGGTGCGCGATGGTCAGCGTGACGCCCGAGGTCAGCAGGATCAGCGTGTTGAGCAGCGGCAGGCCCCAGGCCGGGATGGTCTGGAACGCACCGCCGACCTGGCCCGGACCGGCCGACGGCCAGGCCGCGCTGTAGCCCTCCCACAGCAGCGAGTTGGTCATGACGCCGTCGCCCGCGCCGCCCAGCCACGGCAGCGACAGCTGGCGGGCGTAGAACAGCGCGCCGAAGAAGGCGGCGAAGAACATCACTTCCGAGAAGATGAACCACACCATGCCCATGCGGAACGAGCCGTCCACCTGGCGGTTGTGGTAGCCCGACACCGATTCGAGGATCACGTCCGCGAACCACTTGAACAGGATCAGGATCAGGCCCGCGGCGCCGACGAAGAACATCGTCCTGCCCCACGACACCTCGTTGAACCAGCTCGCCAGTCCGAAGAACAGGATGAACAGCGCCACCGACGCGAACACCGGCCACTTGCTGTCGTGCGGGACGAAGTAGACGTTCGGGTCGTGGTGCTCGGCTTGGGTCTGTGCCATGTCGGGTTCCGTCGTTGCCGGGTCAGGGTGCCGCGTGCGGCACGTTGGACGACGCACCGACCGCGGCGGACTGCTGTTCGCGCTCGGTCAGGATGTCGTTCTTGAAGAAAGTGTAGGACAGGGTGATCGTCTTGACGTCCGCCGGAAGCGACGGATCGATGATGAAGCGCACCGGCATGTCACGGGTTTCCCCGGCCGCCAGCGTCTGCGCGGTGAAGCAGAAGCATTCGGTCTTGGCGAAGTAGCCCGAGGCCCGCGCCGGCGCCACCGAAGGCGTGGCGGTGCCGACGATCGCGCGGTCGCCGTCGTTGTGCGCGTAGTAGGTGGTCTCGTACTGCTGGCCGACCTGCACCTGCATGCGCGCCTGGTTGGGCCGGAACGACCACGGCAGCGAGGAGTTGACGCCACCATCGAACTCCACCGTGACCATGCGCGCCTCGGCCGCGGCGCCTGCACCGGCATCCGCGCTCGCCGCGGTGTTGTCGAGGCGGATGCCGAACACCTTCTCGCAGGCGATGCGGTACAGCGGCACCAGCGAGAAGGTGAACGCGAACGCGGCCAGCGCTGCGAGCAGCATCTTGCCGATGCCGGCGGTCCTGGCGGCCTTGCCGGTCACGACGCCAGCACGCCCGACAGGATGAAGGCGACGTAGATCGCCAGCGCCACCGCGCCCAGGATCAGCGCCATGCGCAGGGCACGCCGCCGCTGGGCGGCGACGCGCACGGGGTCGTGCTGGTCAGGCACGACCGGCCTCGTTCACGGGCTCGATCTCGTGGCCTTCGGGATCCAGGTCGCCATGGGCGAGGTCGCCCGGACGGATCACCGGCGGCGTGCCGAAGGTGTGGTGCGGCGCCGGCGACGGCACGGTCCACTCCAGGCCACGCGCGCCTTCCCACGGACGCTGCGGCGCCACGGCGCCCTTCTTCAGCGAGTGGAACAGGATGCCGAACATCATGAAGGGCGTGACGAACATGCCGAACGCGCCGATCGAGCTGATCAGGTTCCAGTCGGCGAACACCACGTTGTAGTCCGGAATGCGGCGCGGCATGCCGGCCAGGCCCAGGAAGTGCTGCGGGAAGAACAGCAGGTTGACGAACACCATCGTCCACCAGAAGTGGAACTTGCCCCAGGCCTCGTTGTACATGCGGCCGGTCCACTTCGGCCACCAGTAGTAGACGGCGGCGATCAGCGCCAGCACCGAGCCGGTGACCAGCACGTAGTGGAAGTGCGCGACGACGAAGTAGGTGTCGTGGTACTGGAAGTCGGCCGGCACGATCGCGAGCATCAGGCCCGAGAAGCCGCCGATCGAGAACAGGATCACGAAGGCGATCGAGAACAGCATCGGGGTCTCGAACGTCAGCGAGCCGCGCCACATCGTGCTGACCCAGTTGAAGATCTTCACGCCCGTGGGCACCGAGATCAGCATGGTCGCGTACATGAAGTAGATCTCGCCGCCCAGCGGCATGCCGGCCGTGAACATGTGGTGCGCCCACACGATGAACGACAGGAACGCGATCGCGGCGGTGGCGTACACCATGGCCTGGTAGCCGAACAGCGGCTTGCGGCTGTAAGTCGGGATGATCTCCGAGACCACGCCGAAGGCCGGCAGGATCATGATGTAGACCTCGGGATGCCCGAAGAACCAGAAGATGTGCTGGTACATCACCGGGTCGCCGCCGCCGGCGGCGTTGAAGAAGCTGGTGCCGAAGAACTTGTCGGTCAGCAGCATCGTCACCGCGCCCGCCAGCACCGGCATCACCGCGATCAGCAGGAACGCGGTGATGAGCCAGGTCCACGGGAAGATCGGCATCTTCAGCAGGTCGACGCCCGGTGCGCGCATGTTGAGCACGGTGGCGATGACGTTGATCGCGCCCATGATCGAGCTGATGCCCATCATGTGGATGGCGAAGATCGCGAACGCCATGCTCGAGCCGCCCTGCAGCGACAGCGGCGGGTACATGGTCCAGCCGCCGGCCGGCGCGCCGCCCGGGAGGAAGAGGGTCAGCAGCAGCATCGCGAAGGCGAACGGCAGGATCCAGAACGACCAGTTGTTCATGCGCGGCAGCGCCATGTCCGGCGCGCCGATCTGCAGCGGGATCATCCAGTTGGCCAGGCCGACGAAGGCCGGCATCACGCCGCCGAAGATCATCACCAGCGCGTGCATCGACGTCATCTGGTTGAAGAAGTGTGGGCTGACGTGCTGCAGGCCCGGCACAGCCAGCTCGAAGCGGATGACCACGCTCATCGCCGCGCCGACGATGAACATCAGGAAGCTGAAGAGCAGGTACAGCGTGCCGATGTCCTTGTGGTTCGTGGAGAAGAACCAGCGTTCGACGAAGCCCTGCTTGTGGTCGTGGTGGTCGGCGGTTGCGGTATGGGTGGACATGGCGATCGGCCTTTCGTGTTCGGTCAGGCGGCGCTGGAGGCGTCGGCGGATGCGGCGGCGGGCGCCTGCGGGGCGGTGGGCTCCTCGCCCTGCTGGATGTCTTCGATCATGTCCGGGTCGATGGACCGCGGCGCGTTGCCGTCGCCGCCCTCGGGCACCAGCGAGGGATCGGTCGGGACCCCGGTGTCCACCGTCTTCATCGACGCCAGCCAGGTCGCGTATTCGTCCTTCGGCACCGCGCGCACCACGATCGGCATGAAGCCGTGGTCCTTGCCGCAGAGCTCGGCGCACTGGCCGCGGTACACGCCCGGCTCGCGGATCTCGGCCCAGGCCTCGTTGACGATGCCCGGCACCGCGTCCTGCTTCCAGCCCAGCGCCGGCACCCACCAGGAGTGGATGACGTCGTCGGCGGTGATCACGAAGCGGATCTTGGTGTCGACGGGCACCACCAGCTCGTTGTCGACCTCGAGCAGGTAGTAGGGGTGCGCCGCCGGGTCGGGGCGCTCGCCGGCCTGCCGGATGCGGTCGTGTTCGCGGTCAAGGCGGCTGGTGATGGAGACGTCCTCGCCCAGGTAGTCGTACTTCCACATCCACTGGTAGCCGGTCACCTTGACCGTCATTGCGGATTCGCGGGTGTCGTACATGGCGATCAGCTTGCTGGTGGCCGGCCAGGCCATGATCACCAGCAGGATCACCGGGATCACCGTCCAGAGCACTTCGAGGCCGGTGTGGTGGCTCCATTTGGCGGCCACCGCGCCCTTGGACTTGCGGAACGCGAACATCGCGTAGCCCATGGCGATGAAGACCACCAGGCCGATGGCCAGGCAGATCCACAGCGCCAGCATGTGGGCCTCGTAGGCGTTCTGGGAGGTCGCGGTCACGCCCCGCCCCATGTTCAGCTGCCATCGCGACGGATCGGCCACCTGGGCCATGGCCGCCATCGGCGCCGCGGCGACGAGCGCCAGAATCCACCGCGAGAATCGCCCCTGCATCATGCGCGCAACCCCAAATGTTCGATCGCGGCCCGGCGGCCGCCTGCCATCTACGTTGGTCGGATGGCCCATCCGCACCGGCCTCTGCCGCGCGCGGTCGAACCGGCCACGCCCCGCCGGGGGCGCCTGATCGTAGTGATGGTAGCCGTCGCGTACGCGGACCGGCAAGCACATCCATCGCGGGCCTGCAACGCGCCCGGTCAATACGACGTGCGAAAAAATGCGCCAAGGGCGCCCCGGCGGGCCCGCGGACGCCCTCGCGAACAGGGCGCAAAGCGCACCCGGAGGACTAGAATCCTCCTCTCCCACCCTCGATGTCCGGACCACCGTGACCAAGCCACTCCCCGGCGACCTTCCGCCGCCGTCCGACCCGCTGCGCGCGGCGATCACGCAGCACTGGCTGGCGGACGAAGCCACCCGCGTGCGCGCGCTGCTCGCCGAGGCGCGCCAGCCGCCCGCCGACACCGCCGCCATCGCCGCCACCGCCGCCGGCCTGGTGCGCCGCGTGCGCCTGCGCGCGCGCGACCAGGGCGTGGTCGAGTCCTTCATGCGCCAGTACGACCTCGGCAGCGAGGAGGGCGTGCTGCTGATGTGCGTGGCCGAGGCGCTGCTGCGCATTCCCGACCAGGACACCGCCGACGCGCTGATCCGCGACAAGCTGGGCGAGGCCGACTGGAAGCGCCACGTCGGCCAGTCGGAATCGGTGCTGGTCAACGCCTCCACCTGGGGCCTGATGCTGACCGGCCACCTTGTCGACCTGGCCGACGACACCCGGCGCGACGTGCACGGCGCCTTCAAGCGCCTGGTCGGCCGCGTGGGCGAGCCGGTGATCCGCCTGGCCGTGCGCCAGGCGATGAAGATCATGGGCCACCAGTTCGTGATGGGACGCACGATCGGCGAGGCGCTGTCGCGCGCACGCAAGGGCCGCAACGCGAACTACCGCTATTCGTACGACATGCTCGGCGAGGCCGCGCTCACCCAGCGCGACGCCGACCGTTACCTCGAGGCCTACCGCAGCGCAATCGACGCCATCGGCCGCAGCGCCGGCGGCGCCGCCGACGAGATCGTCGCGCCCTCGATCTCGGTCAAGCTCTCGGCGCTGCACCCGCGCTACGAGCACGCCAAGCGCGAACGGGTGCTGGCGGAACTGGCCCCGCGCCTGCTGGACCTCGCACGGCGCGCGAAGGGCCACCGCATCGGCCTGACCGTGGACGCCGAGGAGGCCGACCGCCTGGAGCTGTCGCTGGACGTGATCGAAGCCGCCTGGTCGGACCCGTCGCTGGCCGGTTGGAGCGGTTTCGGCATCGTGGTGCAGGCCTACCAGAAGCGCGCGCCGTTCGTGATCGACTGGATCGCCGGGCTCGCGCGCCGCGGCGGCCGCCGGATCCCGGTGCGCCTGGTCAAGGGCGCGTACTGGGACGCCGAGGTCAAGCGCGCCCAGGTCGAGGGCCACGCGGGCTATCCCGTGTTCACGCGCAAGCCCAACACCGACGTCAGCTACCTGGCCAACGCGCGCCGCCTGCTCGACGCCGGCGACGCGGTCTATCCGATGTTCGCCACCCACAACGCGCAGACCATCGCCGCCGTGCACCGCATGGGCGCCGGCCGGCCGTTCGAGTTCCAGAAGCTGCACGGCATGGGCGACGACCTCTACGACGAGGTGATCCCGGCCGACCGCCTGGACGTGCCCTGCCGCGTCTACGCGCCGGTCGGCAGCCACGAGGACCTGCTGCCCTACCTCGTGCGCCGCCTGCTCGAGAACGGCGCCAACTCCAGCTTCGTCAACCGCATCACCGACGAGGACGTGGCGATCGAGGACCTGGTCCGCGACCCGGTCGAGGTCGTGTCCGCGTTCGACTCCATCCCGCATCCGCGCATCCCGCTACCGGCCGACCTGTTCCGCAGCGTCGGCATCGACAGGACCAATTCCATGGGCATCAACCTCGCCAACGACGACGACCTGCGCACCCTGGCCGCCGCCATTGACGCCGAAACGGCGCAGTGGCAGGCCGCGCCGCTGGTGCCCGGCGCGACCACCGCCGCCGCCTGGACCGACGTCACCGACCCCGCCGACCGCCGCCGCGTGGTCGGCCGCTGGCAGGCCGCGGACGCCGCCACGGTCGAGCGCGCGCTGGCCAACGCCGTCGCCGCGCAGCCGGCCTGGAACGCGACCCCGGCCGCGTCGCGCGCCGCGATCCTCGAGCACGCCGCCGACGTGATGGAGCGGCAGATGCCGAAGTTCATCGCCATGTGCACGCGCGAGGCCGGCAAGACCATCGTCGACGGCGTCGCCGAGGTGCGCGAGGCGGTCGACTTCCTGCGCTACTACGCCGGCGAGGCCCGTCGCCAGTTCGGTGCGCAGGCCCTGCCCGGCCCCACCGGCGAGTCCAACGTGCTGCAGCTCGAAGGCCGCGGCGTGTTCGTCTGCATCAGCCCGTGGAACTTCCCGCTGGCGATCTTCTGCGGCCAGGTGGCCGCGGCGCTCGCCGCCGGCAACAGCGTGATCGCCAAGCCCGCCGAGCAGACCAACCTGGTCGCGCACGCGGCCGTCGCCCTGCTGCACGAGACCGGCATCCCGGCGGCCGTGCTGCAGCTGGTGCCCGGCGACGGCGCCAGCGTCGGCGCCGCGCTCACTTCCGACCCGCGCGTGGCCGGCGTGGCCTTCACCGGCTCCACCGCCACCGCGCGCGCGATCAACCGTGCGCTGGCCGCCCGCGACGCCTCCATCGGCGTGCTGATCGCCGAGACCGGCGGCCAGAACGCGCTGATCGCCGACTCGTCGTCGCTGCCCGAACAGGTGGTCAAGGACGCGATCGGTTCGGCCTTCACCTCGGCCGGCCAGCGCTGCTCGGCCGCGCGCGTGCTGTTCGTGCAGGACGACATCGCCGACAAGGTGGTCGACATGCTGGCCGGCGCGATGGCGGAACTCGTGGTCGGCGACCCGGGGCAGCTGTCGACCGACGTCGGCCCGGTCATCGATGCCGACGCGCTGCGCCTGCTCGAGGACCACGCCGGCGAAATGGCCGGCTGCCGGCTCATCGCGCAGGCCATGCTGCCCGACGCCGCCGCGCACGGCACCTTCTTCGCGCCGCGCGCCTGGGAGATCGATTCGATCGGCCGCCTGGAGCGCGAAAACTTCGGCCCGGCGCTGCACGTGGTGCGCTGGAAGGCGAGCGAACTCGACCAGGTCGTCGACGCGATCAACGCCACCGGCTTCGGACTCACCCTCGGCATCCATTCGCGCATCGACGAGACCGTCGAGCGCATCGTGGCGCGCGCGAAGGTCGGCAACATCTACGTCAACCGCAACCAGATCGGCGCGGTGGTGGGCGTGCAGCCCTTCGGCGGCCAGGGCCTGTCCGGCACCGGCCCCAAGGCCGGCGGTCCGCACTACCTGCCGCGCTTCGCCACCGAGAAGACGGTGACCATCAACACCACCGCCGCCGGCGGCAACGCCTCGCTGCTGACGCTGGGCGACTGAGCCCCCTCCGCCGCCCGCCATCCTGTAGGAGCAGCTACAGCTGCGACCCGTACTGGCGGCGATCGCGGTCGCAGCTGTAGCTGCTCCTACGGGGACGCGGGCGAACGGAAGGCTGAGGAAAGAAAAAGCCCCGCGGATGCGGGGCTTTTTCCATCACGCCGGAGCGATCAGAAGCGGTACTGCGCCGACACGCCGAACAGGTTGGCGTCACCGTCGAACGGACCGGCGATGGTGCTGCCGCCGCTGGTGAAGTCGACCTCGGGATCCTTCGGCTTCAGGTGGGTGAAGGCGAAGTCCACCGACAGCGCGTCGCTCACGTCCCACGTGGCACCGATCGAGTACCAGTTGCGGTCCGCGTCGGGCAGGCGCGGGGTGCGGTGCTCGATGCTGGTCGGGGTCTCGTCGATCGCGACGCCGCCGCGCAGGGTCCAGGCGTCGTTGAGCTTGTACTCGGCGCCCAGCGACGCGAACTGCGTGTCTTCCCACTCGAAGGGTTCGACCGAGTCCGGATCCGGGTTGTCGAAGTCGATGCGCACTTCCTGCAGCGAGGACCAGCCGGTCTCGGCCCACTTCGCCATCATCGCGAAGCGGTCGGTGAACTCGTAGCGGGCCGCGACCGAGAAGGTCGAGGGCGTGGTCAGCTTGGCGCCGGCGCCGCCGTTCTGGAACAGCTGGGCGGTCATCGGGTTGCTGTTGAACACCGCGCGCACGTCGCCCGGCACCTGCCACTCGGCGGTGCCGCGCAGCTCGTAGTCGATCTCGGACTGGTAGTTCACGCCCACCGAGAAGCGGTCGGTCGGACGCACGGTGAAGCCCGCGACCCAGCCGAAGCCGGTGTCGTCGCCCTGGATCTCGGCGTGGCCGTCACGCGCCTGCGGCACCGCGAACGGCAGCGGGCGGGTGGCCGGGTTGGAATAGAGCAGGGTGCCGAAGTCGACGGCCTTGGACAGGGTCACGTCGGCCTTGGAGTAGATCGCGCCCAGGCCCACCGAGAAGCGGTCGGTGATGTCCAGCGCGGCCGAGAAGGTCAGGTTGATGATCTTCACGTCCGAGGTGTCGGCGAAGTAGCGGCCCTGCCAGTCGGGCTCGTACTCGGTCTTCAGGCCGAACGGCGCGCTGACCATGGCGCCCAGCGCCAGGCCGTTGTCGAGCTTGTGGATCACCGAGAACGCCGGGATCGGAGTGACGTCGCCGGCGTTGCCGCCGTCGCCGCCGGTGAGCGGGCGGCCGAACGCGTCGGTGCCGCTGCCCTCGAACTGGTAGCTCAGGTCGATCACCGAGAGGTCGGCCTGGACCGTGGTGCCCTCGAAGCGGGTCATCGCGGCCGGGTTGTTGATCACGACGGAGGCGTCGCCTTCGTTGATGCCGGTGCCGGCAAACGCGGCGCCGAGGCCCTTGACGCTGTTTTCCTTGAGCTGGAAACCGGACGCGTGGACCGGGGCGAAGGCCAGGGCGCCGGCGATGCCGAGCGCGAGGGCCGAGGCCTTGTAGACGGGGGAAATACGCATTGCGGGAAGGCTCCTGGCAGTGGCTTGCAGTTGTTGGAGTGCCGCGCACTATACCGTGGCGGATGGTGTTGCACAGGTGCCCCGCGTCACGCCTCCGGGCGGGTATCTTGGCCACCACGTCCGCCTTCCCACCCCGCTCCCCAGTCATGTTCGTCTCGATCCCCACGCACGCGCGCCCCGCCTTCCGCTGGGCCACCCCGCTGCTCTGCGCGGTCCTGTGGTGCGTCTACCTGTGGGCGAGCACCCGGCCGGAGGCCGTCGAGCAGGCGCTGATGGCGCGCTGGGGCGCACTGACCGGCGGCCTGGCACCGGATGCGCTGGCGGACTGGTGGGGCGACGGCGAGCGCGGGTTGCGCCTTCTCACGGCGCTGTTCGTGCATGCCGACTGGGCGCACCTGCTGGGCAACCTGGTGTTCCTGCTGATCTTCGGCCTGCCGGCCGAGCGCGCGCTCGGCTCGTGGCGGATGCTGGCGCTGTTCCTGGCCGGCGGTGCGTTCGCCAACCTCGTCACCGTGCTCGTGGTCGATGCGCCGGACCGCTTCGTGATCGGCGCCAGCGGCGCGGTCTCGGCGCTGATCGGCACCTACCTGGCGCTGTTCCCGCGCGCGCACCTGGGCGTGGTGCTGCCGCTGGGCCTGTTCCTCGAGTTCGTGCGCGCGCCGGCCTCGCTGCTGATCGGCATCTGGGCCCTGCTGCAGGTGGTGTTCGCCTACATCGGACCGGCCTTCGGCGCCGTGGCCTGGTCGGCCCACGTCGCCGGCTTCGCCTTCGGCGTGGCGTTCGCGCTGCTCTCGCGCGGCGCGATCGCCCGGCGGCTGCGGCGCCAGAAGGGTTACTGAGCGCCGTCCGCCGGAGGAGCCGTCCCGGCCGCCGGCGTCACCGGCAGCGCGCAGGTCCCGCCAGAGGCGAGCCGGCGCAGCGCGTCCATCGCCGCCTTGACCGGCTCGTCGCCGTCGAGCACCTGCCCCGGCCGCCCGCCCTCCTCGCCGTCGGCGGCGAGATGCCCCGGCAGCGCGGACTCGGCGTAGCCGCTGGCCGGCGCGCCCTTGCCATCGATCACCAGGTCGGGCTCGATGCCCCGGGCCTGGATCGAGGTGCCGCCGGGCGTGTAGTAGCGCGCGGTGGTGAGCTTGACCGCGTCGCCGTTGTCCAGCGGCAGCAGCGTCTGCACCGAGCCCTTGCCGAAGGTGCGGCTGCCGACGATGCAGGCGCGCTCGTTGTCGCGCAGCGCGCCGGCCAGGACCTCGGAGGCGCTGGCGGACCCCGCGTCGACCAGCACCACCACCGGACGGCCTTGCATGCGGTCGCCGGGCGTGGCGTTGAACGAGGTGTCGCCCACCTGGATGCGGCCGCGGGTGCTGACGATGCCGCCGCTCTCCAGCAGGTCGTCGGCGATCTGCACCGCCGAGGTCAGCAGGCCGCCGGGATTGCTGCGCAGGTCGAGCAGCAGGCCGCGCAGGCCGTTGCCACCGGCCTCGCCGTTGAGGCGGTCCACGGTGGCGGCGAAGTCCGTCGCGGTGTCGGCCTGGAACGAGGCGATGCGCACGAGGCCGAAGCCCGGCTCGCGGATGCTGCCGCGCACGCTCGCGGTGCGGATGACCTCGCGCGCCACGCGCAGCTCGAGCGGTTCGGCCTCGCCTTCGCGCAGGACCGTCACGCCGACCTCGGTGCCGGGCGGGCCGCGCAGCGGACCCCGGCCTTCGTGGCTGGCCGGCGTCAGCGCCTGGCCGTCGACGGCGGTGATGACATCGCCCGAGCGGATGCCCGCGCGCTGCGCCGGGCTGCCGTCCATCGGCGAGATCACGCGCATGCTGCCGTCGGGCAGCTGCATGACCTCGACGCCGATGCCCTCGTAGGCGCCGGTGGTGCCCTCTTCGAAGGCCTCGGCGTCGCTGCGCTGCAGGTAGGCGCTGTGCGGATCGAGGTCGAGCAGCAGGCCCCGGATCGCGGCCTGCATCAGCTCGCGGTCACCGACCTCGTCGACGTGGCCGGCGCGCACGGCGTTGAAGACCAGGACGAAGCGGGTGATCTCGTCCAGCGGAACCGCGCTGTTGGCGGTCTCCCCGTCGTCGCCGTCGGTGGGGTCACCGGTCGCGGTTCCGCCTGTGCCGGCAGGTACGTCGGTATCGGTCCCGCGCGCGGGTCCGTCCTGCGCCGGCCCATCCTGCGGCGACGTCTCCTGCTCTGGTGGGTCCTGCTCCGGCGCTTCCTGCTCCGGTGCGTCCTGTTCCGGTGCGCCAGGCTCCGGCGCGTCACGCACGGGATCGTCCTGGCTGGCACGATCCACCGGCGTCGCCTCCTCCGGCTCCGCAGGCGGCGGCGTCTGCGCGGCGGCGGGCAGGGCCAGCAGGCTGGCGAGGGCGAGCGTCAACAGGCTGGCGCGCATTCGGGACTCCGGGTTCGCGGGATGGACGGCCCCGCGCCGGGGCGCGAGGTCCACCCGATTATGCCGCTCCCGCGCCTGGCCGCCCCGTCGTCGTTCAGCGCTTCTGCAGCCAGGTGTTCGGATCGACCGGCTTGCCGTCGCGCCGCAGCTCGAAGTACAGCGCCGCCGCGCCCTGCCCGCCCGAGGTGCCGACGGTGGACACCGCATCGCCGCGGCGCACGCGGTCGCCCGGGCCCTTGAGCAGGCTGTCGTTGTGGGCGTACAGGCTCATGTAGCCGTTGCCGTGGTCGATGATCAGGATCAGGCCGTAGCCGGTCATCCACTCGGCGAACACCACCGTGCCCTCGGCCACCGCCGTGACCGGCGTGCCGGCGGCTGCGGACACCAGCACGCCCGAGCTGCGGCGGCCGTCGGGCATGCGCCCGCCGTAGCCGGCGAGCAGGCTGCCGGTGAGCGGCCAGGACAGGCCGCCGACCTGCACCGGCGCGCTGCGCGCCACCGCCACCCGCGGCGCGTCCGGGACCGGGCTGCGGCCACCGCCACTGCCGGGTGCCGGGGCGGCGGAGTCCCGGCGCGCGGCGGCGGCGCGACGCGCGGCTTCGGCCTTGCGTTCGGCCTCGGCGCGGCGCGCGGCCTCGCGCAGGCGTGCGAGCAGGCCCTCGAGTGATTTCGCGTCGGCCCCCAGGGCCTTCTCGCGCGCGCTGCGGTCGCGGTAGCGGCCGTCGAGCTCGGCGACGGCCCTGGCGCGTTCGCCGCGTTCCTTTTCCAGCGCCGCGGCCTGGCTGCGCTGGCGTTCGCCGGTCGCGGCCAGGGCTTCGCGCTCGGCGGCGATCCTGCGCTCCATTTCCTCGAGCCCGGACAGCTCCGCCGACAGCTCGGCGATGCGCGCGCTGCGGCTGCGCTGCAGGTAGCCGTGGTAGGCCAGGCTGCGGTTGGCGCCGGCGGCATCGTCCTGCGACAGCATCAGCTTCAGCGGCGCCTGGCCGCCGACGGTGTAGGCGGCGCGCAGCAGCGCGGCGAGTTCGACCCGCTGCGCCGACAGCCCCTCGGCGGCGGCGTCGCGGCGGGCCTCCAGCTCCGCCAGCGCCTGCTGCTGGCGCGCCAGCGCGGCCTCGGTGGCGGCGAGTTCGCGGGCATTGCGGTTGACGCGCTCGTCGGCCTCGCGCAGGGCGCGGCTGGCGGTCCCGCGCTGGCCTTCGAGCTGGCGCCGCTCGCGCCCGACCTCGTTGAGCTCGCGCTTGACGCGCTCGAGCCGGCGCTGCGCCTCGCGGCTGTCCTGCGCCGCCAGCGGCCCCGCCGGCATGGCCAGCGCCAGCAGCAGCGCCGCCATCACCGGCGCACGGCGGAACCGGCGGAGGCGGGCCGCCGCGTCGCTCACGCCAGCAGGCTGCGGCCGGTCATCTCCGCCGGCTTCGGGACGCCCAGCAGGTCGAGCATCGTCGGCGCCAGGTCGCGCAGCGCGCCGCCGGTGCGCAGCGTCGCCCCGGCGCGGTGGCCGACGTAGATCAGGTCGACCGGGCCCACGGTGTGCGAAGTGTGCGGCTCCCCGGTCTCCGGGTCGCGCATCATCTCGACGTTGCCGTGGTCGGCGGTGACCAGCAGCTCGCCGCCCTGCGCGGCCACCGCCGCGGCGACCTCGCCCAGCGCGCGGTCAACGGCCTCGACGGCCTTGATCGCCGCCTGCAGGTCGCCGGTGTGGCCCACCATGTCGGGGTTGGCGAAGTTGCAGACCACGGCGTCGAAGCGGCCCGAGGCGATCGCGGCCACCAGCTTCTCCGTCACTTCCGGACAGCTCATCTCCGGCTGCAGGTCGTAGGTGGCGACCTTCGGGCTCGGCACGAGGATGCGCTCCTCGCCCGGGAACGGCGCCTCGCGGCCGCCGTTGAAGAAGAAGGTGACGTGGGCGTACTTCTCGGTCTCGGCGATGCGCAGCTGGGTGAGCCCGCCCGCGCCCAGCACTTCGCCCAGGGTGTTGCGCAGGTCGTCGGGCGCGAACGCCAGCGGCGCGGGCAGCGAGGCGTCGTACTCGGTGAGGCAGGTGAAGCGCGCCAGCGCAGGGCGGCGCGCGTCGAAGCCGTCGAAGCCCGGCGCGACGAAGGCGGCGGCGAGCTGGCGCGCGCGGTCGGCGCGGAAGTTCATGAACACCACGGCGTCGCCGTCGGCGACCGGGGTCGCGCCGTCGATGACGGTGGGCGCGACGAACTCGTCGTTCTCGTCGCGCGCATACGCGGCATCGAGCGCGGCCAGCGCATCCGCGGCGCGGTGCGGCGACTGCGCGTCCACGATCGCGTCCCAGGCCCGGCGCACGCGCTCCCAGCGGCGGTCGCGGTCCATGGCGAAGTAGCGGCCGCTGACGCTGGCGACATGCGCGTTGCCGGCGGCGGCGCAGGCGTCCTGCAGCGCACGCAGGCTCGGCGCGGCCGAGCGCGGCGGCATGTCGCGGCCATCGGTGAAGGCGTGCACGGCGACGCGCGCCACGCCCTCGCGCTTCGCCAGCTCCAGCATCGCGAACAGGTGCGCCTCGTGGCTGTGCACGCCGCCCGGCGAGAGCAGGCCCATCAGGTGCAGGGTACCGCCCGTGGCGTTCACGGCGCCGCAGGCCGAAAGCAGTTCGTCGTTGGCGAAGAAGCTGGCGTCGGCGATCGCGGCGTCGATGCGGGTGAGGTCCTGGTAGACCACGCGCCCGGCGCCGATGTTCATGTGGCCGACCTCGGAGTTGCCCATCTGCCCGTCCGGCAGGCCGACGTGGGTGCCCTCGGTGTGGACGAGCGTGGTCGGATGGGCGGCGAAGAGGCGGCGCCAGTTCGGGATGTCGGCGAGCGCGAGCGCGTTGTCGCGGGGGTCGTCACGGTGGCCCCAGCCGTCGAGGATCAGCAGCACCACCGGCTTCGGGCGGCGGACGGAAGCGGCTTCTGGCACGACGTTCGACCCTGTGACGTTGGACAGGTGCATTGTAGCGCCCGGCAGGCGCAGACTCGCCCCATGGCCGCCATCCACGCCACCCTCCTCGTCATCCTCCTGGTCCTGGCCGCGCTGTTCCCCGGCGCCGTCCGCGCCAGCGAGGACATCGTCCGCACCAACGGCGCGGTAACGACCACCGCCGGCAGCGAGTACGGGCGCCTGGGCACCACCAACGGCAGCGTCAGGCTCGCGGACCGGGTCACGGCGGACACGGCCTCGACCACCAACGGCAGCATCAGCGCCGGCAACGACGTCACCGTCGGACGCGTGTCCACGGTCAATGGCAGCATCCGCCTCGGCGAGCGCGTGCGCGTGGCCGGCGAGGTCCGCACCGTCAACGGCAGCATCTTCATCGACCGGCACGGTCGCGTGGGTCCGGTGGAGACCACCAACGGCGCCATCGGCCTGGTGGCGACCGAAGTCACGGGCGACGTCAGCCTCGCCAACGGCGACCTGACCATCGGCATCGGCTCGCACGTGCGCGGCGGCGTCGAGGTGCGCAAGCCCGGCACCAGCTGGATGCCGGTGCGCGTCAGCACCCGCCTGCCCCGCGTCGTCATCGGCCCCGGCGCCGCGGTCGACGGACCGCTGGTGTTCGAGCGCGACGTCGTCCTGTACGTGCACGACAGCGCACGCATCGGCGCGGTGACCGGCGCGCAGCCGGTGCGCTACTCCACGCCGACCGCACCCGCGCGCACGGACGACTGACCCGGCCCCTTCGCGGCGCCGAGCGCATAGAATCGGGGATTCCATCCACGCAGGACCCGACGAATGCGACCGACCCACCTCGTGCTCAGCCTCGCCGTCGCGACGGCGCTGGCCGCATGCAGCGGCGAGCCCGCCAGCGCCCCCGCCACCGCCGACACCGCGGCCCCGGCCGCCACCGGCGCCTCCGGCCACGCCTTCAGCCCGGAGCTGAGCAAGGACGACTTCGCCGAAATGGTGAAGACCCTGTCCTCCGACGAATTCGAGGGCCGCGCGCCCGGCGCGCCCGGCGGCGAGAAGACCGTCGAGTACATCAAGGCCCAGTACGAGCGCATCGGCCTCGAGCCCGGCGGCGACGACGGCAGCTTCTTCCAGACCGTGCCCATGGTCGAGACCACCGCGGACGAGTCCACCGTGCTGCGCCTGGACGTGGCCGGCAAGCAGCGCGACCTCGCCTTCGGCACCGACATGGTGATCGGCACCCGCACCGGCGAGGCCGAGGTCAAGGTCGCCGACAGCGACCTGGTGTTCGTCGGCTACGGCGTCGACGCGCCGGAGCTGGGCTGGAACGACTACGAAGGCCTCGACGTCAAGGGCAAGACCGTGGTCATCCTGGTCAACGATCCGGGCTTCCACGCCAAGGACGCCTCGCTGTTCGAAGGCGAGCGCATGACCTATTACGGCCGCTGGACCTACAAGTTCGAGGAGGCCGCGCGCAAGGGTGCCGCCGCCGCGCTGATCATCCACGACACCGCCGGCGCGTCCTACGGCTGGGACGTGGTCAAGAATTCGTGGTCCGGGCCGCAGTTCGACCTGCGCGCCTCCGACGATCCGGAACCGCGCCTGCCCGCGCAGGGCTGGCTGAGCGCCGAGGCGGCGAAGCAGCTCTTCGCCGACGCCGGCCAGGACCTCGACGCCCTGTACACCGCCGCCAACCAGCGCGGCTTCAAGCCGGTGCCGCTGGACGCGCGCGTGTCGTTCGACCTGAACAGCACGACCCGCGAAAGCTCCTCGCGCAACGTGGTCGGCATCCTGCGCGGCAGCGAGGCGCCGGACGAGGCCGTGGTCTACATGGGCCACTGGGACCACCTCGGCAAGCACGAGGGCGAAGGCGACACGATCTACAACGGCGCCGTCGACAACGCCACCGGCATCGCCGGCATCATCGAGATCGCGGAGAAGTTCAAGGCCGATGGCCAGCCGAAGCGTTCGGTGGCCTTCATCGCGGTGACCCTGGAGGAATCCGGCCTGCTCGGCTCGAAGTACCAGGTCGCACACCCGGCCTTCCCGCTGGAGAAGACCGTGGGCGTGGTCAACCTCGACGCCATGAGCGTGGCCGGCCCCGCGCGCGACATGGTCGTGACCGGCCTGGGCAACTCCGAGCTCGAGGACATCCTCAAGCGCTACGCCGACGCCCAGGGCCGCAGCCTGGTGATGGAAGGCAACCCGGCCGGCGGCTTCTACTTCCGCTCCGATCATTTCAACTACGCGAAGGCCGGCGTGCCGGCGCTGTACGCCAAGGGCGGCGACGACCTGGTCGAAGGCGGCAAGGAGGCGGGCGCCGAGTACGGCCGCCGCTACACCGAAGTCGCGTACCACAAGCCCGCCGACGAGTTCGATCCCGCCTGGAACCTCGACGGCGTGATCCAGGACCTGGAGGCGCTGTACGGCGTCGGCCGCACCCTGGCCGACGAGGGCGGCTGGCCGAACTGGTACGAGGGCAACGCCTTCAAGGCCGCGCGCGACGCGATGCGCTCCGGAAAGTAGGCCACCGCCGCGGCCGGCGACGGCCGCACGCGTGGGACGGAACGGCGCCGCAGGGCGCCGTTTCCGTGTCCGCCACGGCGGCAGGGGTGAGCGCAGGCATGGCCGGACGGACAGTGGCGGCTGCGGCGGGAAAGCTGCTCTACTCCGGCCTCTCCGTCCACGGCCCTCCACCATGACCCTCGCCACCGCCTACTGGTGCATCCTGATCACGGCCCTGTTGCCCTACGCCTGGGCGTTCGCCGCCAAGACCGGCGCGCCCGGCTACAACAACCGCAACCCGCGCGCGTGGATCGCCAAGCAGGCCGGGAACTACAAGGTGCAGCGCGCGAACGCCGCGCACCTCAACGCCTTCGAGGCCTTTGCGCCGTTCGCCGCCGGCGTGCTGATGGCGCAGGCCGCCGGCGTCGACCATGCGCGGATCGCGATGCTGGCCGTCGCCTTCGTGCTGCTGCGCATCGCGCACGGCGTGCTGTACCTCGCCGACGTGCCGCTGGCACGCAGCCTGGCGTGGATGGGCGGCTACGCCTGCGTGGTCGCGCTGATGGTGCTGGCGGCGCTCGGCGTGGCCTGATCGCGGCCACGTCCCGCGGGCTGCGCGCGCCCTCGCCGGCCCGGCCTCAGCCGGCGACCAGCCGCACCCGCGCGAAGTTGCGCTTGCCGACCTGCAGCACGCCTTCGAAACCGGGCACGAAGGTCGCGCCCGCGTCCTCGACCACCGCTCCATCCACCTTGACCGCGCGCTCCTTGAGCTTGCGGTTGGCCTCGGAGTTCGACGGCGTGATCCCCGCCGCGGTCAGCAGCGCCGCGATGCGCAGGCCCTCGGCCGGCACCGCGACGTCCTGCAGCGGCAGCAGCGAAGTGTCGCCCTGGCCGGTCACCGCCGCGTGCCAGCCGGCGATCGCGGTCTCGGCCGCGGCCGCGTCGTGGAAACGCGTGGCCAGCTCGCGCGCCAGGCGCAGCTTCACCTCGCGCGGATTCAGCGCGCCGGAGGCGACCTCCGCCTTCAGCTTCGCCGCCTCGTCGATGCCGATATCGAAGCTCAGCAGCTCGATCCAGTCCCACATCAGGTCGTCGCCGATCTTCATCGTCCTGTTGACGAACTCGATCGCCGGATCCGTGACGCCGATGTAGTTCCCCAGCGACTTGGACATCTTGTTGACGCCGTCCAGGCCCACCAGCAGCGGCATGGTCAGCACCACCTGCGGCGCCTGCCCGTGGTGTTCCTGCAGGCCGCGACCCATCAGCAGGTTGAACTTCTGGTCGGTGCCGCCGCATTCGACGTCGGCTTCCAGCGCCACCGAGTCGTAGCCCTGCACCAGCGGATAGAGGAACTCGTGGATCGCGATCGACTGCTGCGCCGCGTAGCGCTTGGCGAAGTCGTCGCGCTCGAGCATGCGCGCGACCGTGTGCTGGCCGGCCAGGCGGATCATGTCGGCGGCGCCCATGCGGCCGAACCACTCGGAATTGAAGCGCACCTCGGTGCGCGCCTCGTCGAGCACCTTGAACACCTGCTCGCGGTAGGTCCCGGCGTTGGCCAGCACATCCTCGCGCGTGAGCGGCTTGCGGGTCGCGCTCTTGCCGGTCGGGTCGCCGATCATCCCGGTGAAGTCGCCGATCAGGAACACCACGGTGTGGCCCAGCTCCTGGAACTGGCGCAGCTTGTTCAGCAGCACCGTGTGGCCGAGGTGCAGGTCGGGCGCGGTGGGGTCGAAGCCGGCCTTGATCCGCAGCGGGCGGCCGGAGGCGAGTCTGGCCTCGAGCTCGTCGGGTTTGAGGAGCTCATCGACGCCGCGGGAGATGAGCTGGAAGGCCTGGGAGGGGGTGGTCTGGGACACGGAAATTCCTGTTCTGACGTCGGCGCGTCGTGAAAACGTGACGGAGTTTACCTCCGTTGTTAACACCGGGTTAAAATCTTGCCGGGCGGGAAATCCCAGCGGCATCAGGGGTTTGACGCATGGTGTTCGCGTGATTATGGTGGCCCCGTGACGCGCCCGTCACGCCAGGGCCAAGGGTCCGATCCGCACATGACCACGCCCGAATCGTCCGCACCGTCCGACGCGCAGCGCAGTGCGCGCGTCCGCCTCCGCAACCTGCGCGAGCTGGCCCGCCAGACCGCTTCCCGCCAGAAGGACGCTGCGACCGAAACCATCGGGGGTCGCCGCTGGGCGCGTCGCCAGTGGGCTCATGCCAGCCTCGCCGCCACCGCCGGTGCGCTGCTGCTGGCCATCGTGCCCGGTTTCAACACCGCCGTCGACGTGCCGGCGCGCGCCCACCTGACCACGCTGTCGCTGGCGTTGCCGGCGCTGTCGCAGCCGGCCCGCACCGAGGCCGCGTTCAACGACTGGATGCTGGTCAACGTCGAGAAGGGCCAGACCCTGGGCGCCATCTTCGACGATCTGGGCGTCCCGGCCGCCACCATGCACGCCCTGCTCGAGAACGCCGACGCGCGCCAGGCGCTGACCCGCCTGCGTCCCGGCACGCAGCTCGGCTTCGCCTTCGGCGCGCCGACCGCCGACGGCAGCCGCGCGCCGCTGCGTGCGCTGCGCTACGACCGCGGCGAGACCGAGCGCGTCGAACTCGCGATCGAGGACGGCAAGGTCACCGAGACCGTGCTCGAGCGCCCGCTCGAGGTGCGCACCACCGTGGTCAGCGGCAAGGTCGGCCGCTCGCTGTTCCACAGCGCGCGCAAGCTCGGCCTGTCGGGCGCCAGCATCAACAAGCTGACCGACGAGATCTTCCAGTACGACATCGACTTCAACACCGACGTCACCCAGAACGACCGCTTCAGCGTGGTCGTCGAGCAGGTCTACCGCGAAGGCGAGCTGCTGCGCACCGGCGAGGTGCTGGCGGCCGTGTTCACCGCCAAGGGCACGCCGTTCACCGCCTTCCGCTACGAGCGCGACGGCAAGGCCGAGTACTTCAACGCCGACGGCCGGCCGCTGAAGAAGAGCTTCATCCGCATGCCGATCCAGTACGCGCGCCTGAGCTCGAAGTTCGGCTCGCGCCGGCACCCGGTGCGCGGCACGATGCGCATGCACAAGGGCGTGGACTACGCCGCCCGCACCGGCACGCCGATCATGGCCGCCGGCGACGCGCGCGTCGCGTTCAAGGGCTGGAAGGGCGGTTACGGCAACACCGTGATCCTCGACCACGGCCGCGGCTACACCACCCTGTACGCGCACATGTCCGGCTTCGGCAACATCCGCCAGGGCCAGCGCGTCAGCCAGGGCACGGTGATCGGCCGCGTCGGCAGCACCGGGCTGTCCACCGGCCCGCACCTGCACTACGAGTTCCGCATCAACGGCGTGCACCGCAACCCGCTGCAGCACACCATGCCCGAGCCCGAGCCGCTGAAGGGCACGGCGCTGGCCGCCTTCCGCGCCCAGACCGGTCCGGCGCTGGCGCGCATCCGCACCGTCGAGGACATCATCTACGCCCAGGTGCCGGCCGACGACGCGGGCGACACGCGCGTCGCTGCTGCCCGCGCCAACGCCACCGCGGGTCGCGGGCGGGGCTGATCCGGCGCCAGCCGTGGCCACGCACTCCGTGCAGGCGCCGCGCCCGCGCTGTTTCCTCGGCCTGATGTCGGGCACCAGCGCCGACGGCATCGATGCCGCCCTGGTCGACTTCGTCAGCGACGCCTCCACGGCGCGGCCCTCGCTGCGCTTCGCCCGCACCTACGCCTGGGATCCCGCCCTGCGCGCGCAGCTGGTCGCGCTCGGCCAGCAGGATGCGACGCTGTCGCTGGACGAGGTCGGCCGGCTCGACGTCGCCATCGGCCGCGCCTTCGCCGACGCCGCGCTGCAGGCGCTGGCCGACAGCGGCACCGCGGCCGCGGACGTCGCCGCCATCGGCTCGCACGGCCAGACGCTGCGCCACGACCCGCACGGCCCCCTGCCCTACAGCCTGCAGCTCGGCTGCGCCGCGACCATCGCCGAACGCACCGGCATCACCACGGTCGCCGGCTTCCGCGCCCGCGACGTCGCCGCCGGCGGCCAGGGCGCGCCGCTGGTGCCCGCGCTGCACGCCGCGCTCCTGCACGACCCGGCGGAATCGCGCGCGGTACTCAACCTCGGCGGCATCGCCAACTTCACCCTCCTGCCGGCTTCGGGACCGGTGCGCGGCTTCGACACCGGCCCCGCCAACGGCCTCATGGATGCCTGGGGCCTGCGCCATCGCGGCGAGGCCTTCGACCGCGGCGGCGCCTTCGCCGCGTCGGGGCGTGTCGACGGCGCGCTGCTGGCGCGCCTGCTCGACGAGCCCTGGTTCGCGCAGCCGCCGCCGAAGTCCACCGGCCGCGACCGCTTCCACCTGGACTGGGTCGAATCGCGCCTGTCGGGCGGCGAGGCGCCGGCGGACGTCCAGGCCACCCTGCTCGCCCTGACCGCACGCACGGTGGCCGACGCCCTGCGTGCGACCCAGCCGGACACCGCGCGCGTGATCGCCTGCGGCGGCGGCGTGCACAATCCCGCGCTGATGGCGGCGCTGGCGGCGGAGCTGCCGGGGATGGTGGTGGAATCGACCTCGGCGCACGGCCTGGACCCGGACGCGATCGAGGCCATGGCCTTCGCCTGGCTGGCGCGGGAGACGCTGGCGGGGCGGCCGGGCAACCTGGCCGCGGTGACCGGCGCGGCCGGGCCGCGCATCCTGGGTGCCATCCATCAGGCCTGAGTGCTCCTTCCCGACGCGTGGGAGCGGCGATGGCCGCGATCGGTGTGCCGGAGCCTGCGTGCTTTACCGCAGGTCGCGACCGTGGGCGCGATGGCGGTCGCAGCCGTAGCTGCTCCTACAGGGGCTGGTCGGGCTTGGCGGAGGGCACCTGCCCGATCAGCGAGAACACGCCGTCCGGCACGCCCTCCAGGGCGGCGATCGCGGACTGCAGCACGTCGGCCTCGGAGGTGTCGAAGCCGAGCTTGCCCTCGCCTTCCACCGCATAGAGTCCCTGCTCGAGCAGGTGCTGAAGCGCGTGCGACAGCGTCCAGCCCCGACGGTCGGCCACGCGCCGGATGCGCTCCAGCAGCAGCTCGTCGATGTCCTTGAGCACGATGTCGGTCATGGCCGGCGCCCAGTCGTCCCCGCTCACGTCAACGCGCCATTGATAGTACGGCCCGCTCGCGGCGGCAAGGGGTGCGCGCTCACCGCGCGTCCTCCAGCGCCGCCCCGTCCTCGCCGCCCACGCGCACGCGCGGCTTGAGCCAGAAGAACAGGCCCACCGCCGGCAACGCGACCACCGCGGTGATCAGGAAGTAGGTGGCGTAGCCGCCGGAGCTCGACTCGACGATCGCGCCGGAGAAGAAGCCCAGCACCTTGCCCGGCAGCATGATCAGCGACGAGAACAGCGCGTACTGGGTTGCGGTGTAGCGCTGGTTGACCAGCGCCGACAGGTAGGCCACGGCCGCCGTGCCGAGGAAGCCCTGGGCCAGGTTCTCGCCCGAGATCACCAGGGTCAGCAGGCGGATGTCGCCGTCGGCGCCGATCAGCGCCAGGTACAGCAGGTTGCTGGCGGCACCGAGGATGATCGCGGCCAGCAGCGGCCAGTGGATGCCCCAGCGCGCCACCGCCACGCCGCCGAGGAAGGCGCCGGCGATGCCGACCCAGATGCCGTAGACCTTGGTCACCGCCGCGATCTCGGTCTTGCTGAAGCCCTGGTCGAGGTAGAACGGGCCGATGATGCCGCCGACGATCGCCTGGTCGGAGATCTTGATCGACAGGATGAACAGCAGCACCACCAGGCCGATTCCGCCGCCGAAGCGGCGGAAGAAGTCGGCGAAGGGCTCGACCACGCCCTCGCGCAGCCCCGCGGCGAAGCCCTGCGTGCGCACGCGCACGACGTCCGGCTCGGACGCCAGCAGGCAGGCCAGCATCGGCACCAGCATCAGCGCCGCCATCACCCGGTAGACGTCGGGCCACGCGGCGTGGTCGGCGAGCACCAGCGCCAGCGCGCCGGACGCGATCAGGGCGATGCGGTAGCCGAGCGAGTACGTCGCCACCAGCGCGCCCTGCGCCGGGGCCGGTGCGATCTCGACGCGGTAGGCGTCGACGGCGATGTCGAGCGTGGCGCCGGCAAAGGCGACGAACAGCGTCAGCGCGACGAACACCGCCAGACGCTCGGGCGTCAGCGCCGCCATCGCCAGCAGGCCGGCCATCACGCAGCCCATGGCCAGCAGCAGCCAGCCGCGGCGCTGGCCGAAGCGGCCCAGCAGCGGCAGCCGCCAGCGGTCGACCAGCGGCGCCCAGACGAACTTGAAGGAGTACGCCATGCCGGCGCTGGCGATCATGGTGATCTCCTTCAGCTCGATCCCACCCTCGCGCAGCCAGTAGGCGAGCGTGCCGGCCACCAGCAGGAAGGGCAGGCCGGAGGCGAAGCCGAAGAAGAACATCGTCCACGCCGACGGCTGCGCGAAGGCGCGCCAGGCCGAAGGCTTCGTGCTCATTCGCGGTAGTCCACGACCAGCGGCGCATGGTCGGAGAAGCGGGGCTCGGCGTGCACGGCGCAGGCCTCGACTCGCTCGGCCAAACCAGGCGTCACGAACTGGTAGTCGATCCGCCAGCCGACGTTGTTGGCGCGCGCGGCGCCGCGGTTGCTCCACCAGGTGTACTCGGCGGCCTCGGGGCGCAGCACGCGCAGCGCATCGCGCCAGCCCTGCGCCGGCGGCTCGCACAGGCCGTCGCCGCAGGCGTCGGCGATCATGCCGTTGAGCCAGGCGCGCTCGGGCGGCAGGCAGCCGGAGTTCTTCTGGTTGCCGGTCCAGTTCCTGATGTCGTTGCGCGAGCGCACGATGTTCCAGTCCCCGCACAGCACGTAGTCGCGGCCGCTGGCCAGCCATTCGTCCAGGTGCGCCTTCAGCCAGTCCATGACCTCGAACTTGAAGCCCTGGCGCAGCTCGCCGGAAGAACCGGACGGGATGTAGAACGAGACCACGCTGAGGTTGCCGAAGCGCGCCTCGATGTAGCGGCCCTCGTCGTCGAAGGGCGCCCAGCCCAGCGCCGTGCGCACCTCGTCGGGCTCGCGGCGGCTGTAGATCGCCACGCCGCTGTAGCCCTTCTTCGTGCTCGCGTCCTTGAACCAGGCGCGGTAGCCCTCGGGCAGGAAGTCGGGATGCACGCCGTTGCCATCGGCGGCGGCGAGCTGGTGCTCCTGGGCCTTGGTTTCCTGGACGCAGAGGATGTCGGCGTCCTGGGCCCTGAACCAGTCGAAGAAGCCCTTGTTGGCGGCCGAACGGATGCCGTTGGCGTTGAAGCTGATGATGCGCATGCTGCTGCCGGTGCTGGAAAGACGGACGCGGCGGGCACAGGCCCGTCGCGGTCCAAGGTTAGCGCACCGGCGCCGGCGATGGCCGGCGTCTTCCCTCCTGTCGCCGGCGCCCTACTGCGCGACCGGCCGCGGGGTCGTCGCCGTGCTCGGCGGCAGGATCGGATACTCCACCGTCGGCTGGCGCCCGGTCAGGGTGCGCAGGAAGGCGGCGATGGCGCTGGCCTCGTCCCCGTCCAGTTCGCGGCCCAGCTGCGCCGTGCCCATGATCGCCACCGCCTGCTCGAGGTCCCAGACCTGGCCGGAGTGGAAATACGGCGCGGTCAGCTCGACGTTGCGCAGCGGCGCGGCGCGGAACACGTACTCGTCGCTGGCCGTGGCGGTCACCTCGAAGCGGCCCTTGTCGCCCGCCGGCAGGATCTCGGCGCCCGGGCGCTCGATCACGCCGAACGGGAAATAGGCCTGGCCGCCGAAGTTGCGCCCGTTGTGGCAGGAGGCGCAGCCCGAGGACACGAACAGCTCCAGGCCGCGGCGCTCGGTGGCGTCCAGCGCGGCGTCGTCGCCCAGCACCCAGCGGTCGAAGCGCGAGTCCGGCGTCACCAGCGTGGCCTCGAAGGCCTCCAGCGCGAACGCCATGTTGTCGAAGCTCACCGGCCGGGCCTCGCCCGGGAAGGCCTTGCCGAAGCGGTCGACGTATTCGGGGATGCTTTCGAGGGTCTTCACCACCAGCTCCGGGGTGCTGTTCATCTCGACGCTGGCCTGCACCGGGCCCTTGGCCTGCTCGGCGAGGTCGGCGGCGCGGCCGTCCCAGAACTGCGCGGCGTTGAACACCGCGTTGAGCACGGTCGGCGAGTTGCGCGGGCCGCGCTGCCAGCCGTGCCCGATCGAGACCGGCACGTTGTCGGCGCCGCCGGTGCCGAGGCTGTGGCAGGTGTTGCAGGTGATGAGCTGGCTGCTCGACAGGCGGGGGTCGAAGAACAGCATGTGGCCGAGTTCGACCTGGTCGTCCGACAGCGGCTTGCCGCGCAGCGCCTCCACGCGCTCGGGGATGGTGCCGAACATCGCCGCGGCGGTGGTGCGCAGCGTGTTTCCGCCGCCGGCGGCCGCGGCGTCCGCCGGGTCCGCGGCGCCGGCGGTCGGCGCGGTACCGGGCACGCCTTCGACCGCCACCGGATCGCCGGCGGGCGGCGTGGCGGCCGCGGGCGCATCCACGGCCGTGGCGCCCCCGGCCACCGGGGCAGCGCGGTCGCCGTCCGTCTTCCCGCAGGCCACCGCCACCAGCAGGATGGCCGTGATCGCAAGCCCGAGCCTGGTCCGGTCGTACATGTCGCTCCTCCACAAGGATTCCGTCACGCCGACCATAGCCATGCCGTGTCCCCGGAGCGTTGATCCCGGTCAATGCACACCGGGTTGCTACCATGGCGCTCCCGCGACCGCCCTGCACACGCCATGCCCGACCACCGCACCCGGTTCCTGCGCCTGGCGCTGCAGGCCGACGCCCTGCGCTTCGGCGAGTTCACGCTCAAGTCCGGCCGCACCAGCCCCTATTTCTTCAACGCCGGGCGCTTCGACTCCGGCGCCGTGCTGGCCACCCTGGCCGCCTGCTACGCCGACGCCATCGATGCCGCGGGACTCGACTTCGACCTGCTGTTCGGCCCCGCCTACAAGGGCATCCCGCTGGCCACCGCGCTGGCCTGCGAGTACGCCCGCCGCGGCCGCGACCTGCCGCTGGCCTACAACCGCAAGGAAGCCAAGGACCACGGCGAAGGCGGCACGCTAGTGGGCGCCGCGCTCGACGGACGCCGCGTGCTGGTGGTCGACGACGTGCTCACCGCCGGCACCGCCGTGCGCGAGGCGCTGGATCTGATCCGCGCGGCCGGCGGCATTGCCGCGGGCGTGGCGATCGCGCTGGACCGCCAGGAAGTGCTGGACGAGGCCGCGGCCGACCGGCGCTCGGCCGCGGCCCAGGTGGCCGCCGGCGAGGGCGTGCCGGTGGTGGCCATCGCCAGCCTCGCCGACCTGCTTGCGTTCACCGGCGAAAGCGCGACACTGTCGGCCGAACGCGAGCGCCTGCTCGCCTACCGCGCGCGCTACGGCAGCGCGGCCACCTGATTCGACCGACCGGGGGGACGGACACGATGAAGACCACCCGCTGCATCGCCGGCATCCTGCTCGCCGCGCTGCCCCTGGCCGCCGCGGCGCAGAAGGCGCCCACGGACAAGAAGCTCTACTGCTGGGACGAGAACGGCGTCCAGGTCTGCGGCGACACGCTGCCGGCCGACGCGCTCGACCGCGCCCGCACCGAGATCAACGCCGCCAGCGGCAACCGTACCGGCGAAGTACCGCGCGCGCTGACCGGCGACGAACGCGCCGCAGCGGCGCTGGCCGCCCGCGCCGCGGCCGAGGCCGAGATGGCGGAGGCCGAGCGCCATCGCCGCGACCTGGCGATGGTGGAGTCCTACGCCACCGAGAACGACCTGCGCCGTGCCTACGGCGAGCGCATCACCCTGGTGGAGGAAGCGCTGAAGACCTCCGGGCTGAGCATCACCAACCTGCGCCAGAGCCTGCTGTCGCTGCTGCGCCAGGCCGCCGAGCGCGAACTGCTGGGGCAGCCCGTGGGCAAGGCCCTGGTCGACGGAATCCAGGCCCAGCACGGCGACCTGGTGCGCCAGCAGGCGATCATGGAGCGCCAGCTGGCCGACCGCGCCTCGCTGGGCAGCGACCTGGACGGCGCGCTCGAGCGCTACCGGAGCATGAAGGGCCTCGACGCCCCGGGCTGAAGGCCCACGGGGGCCGCGATCACGCCGGCCGTCGCGACAGCATCGACCGCAGCCAGGCCTTGCCCGCGCGCGGCAGCAGGTGCAGCAGGCGGCGCCGCAGCGGCGCATCCGGCCCCAGCGCCCAGGCTTTGCGCGCCAGATGGCCGGCCTGCCGGTACTGCCCGCGCCACAGGTATTCCTCCGCGTTCCTGACGTAGGCCGCGGCCAGCGCCTGGCGGCGCTCGTCCTCGGGCACCTGCCCGGTCGCCGCGTGCGCCGCGCGCTCCATCACCGTCACGTAGTCGTCCTCGGTCGAAGCCAGCGAAGACAGCCCGTCGTGACCGCGCAGGGCGCGCGCCAGCGGCGCCGATACCACGCCGATCGGCCATCGCGCCGCGACCCGCAGGTGGAAGTCGAGGTCCTCGGCGGTCCGCAGGCCTTCGTCGAACCCACCCACCGTCTCGTACACCTCGCGGCGCATCAGCACCGACAGTGGTGCCAGCGCTGGCTCGCGCAGCACCCAGCGCAGTGCCGGCCCGTCCCGCGGGATCTGCCGGCGGCGGTCGAACACGTCGATCCGCGAGCCGTCGGGATTCATCCGCTCCACGTCGCACAGGACCATGCCGATGTCCGGATGCGACTCCAGGAAGGCCACCTGCCGCGCGGTCTTCTCCGGCAGCCATTCGTCGTCGCTGTCGAGCAGGGCGATATAGCGTCCCCGCGCCAGCGCCAGGCCGCGGTTGCGCGCCGCCGAGACGCCGGCGTTGTCCTGCCGCACGCACAGAACGCGTTCTCCGTAGCGATCGGCCAGCCAGGCTCCGGTGCCGTCCGTGGAGCCGTCGTCGATGACGATGACCTCGTCCACCGGCCGCGTCTGCGCGAGCACCGAATCGATCGCACGAGCGATCAGGTGGCGCCGGTTCCAAGTGGGGATGACGACGGAGGTTTCGGGGATGGCGGCCATGACGGACCTGGTCAAGCGCGCGCTCTATCGCAGCGGCCTGCTTGGACTGTACCACCGCGTCCGCAACCGCCGCGCCCTGACGGTGGTGATGTTCCATCGCGTGCTGACCGAACAGGATCCGCGCTGGGCATCATGCGACCCGGACTACACCCTCGAGGCCGGCCTGCTCGACCGCTGCCTGGCGTTCTTCGCGCGGCACTACAACCCGGTCTCGATGGACGACGTGCTGGCGGCGCGCCGCGACGGCCGGCCGCTGCCCGACCGCGCCCTGCTGGTCACCTTCGACGACGGCTGGGCCGACAACCACGACCATGCGCTGCCGCGCCTGCGCGCGGCCGGCATGCCGGCGCTGCTGTTCACCGTCGCCGACGCGGTCGACCGCGACGAGGCCTTCTTCCAGGAGCGGCTGGTGGCGGCATTCCGGCTCGGTCGCGTGCGCATGCCCGCGCTGCTCGCCGCGCTGGCCGAGGCCGGGCATCCGCTGGCGCCGGTTCCGGCCGATTCGCTCGACGGCCTGCGCGCCGTGATCGCCGCGCTGGAAGCCCTGTCGCCGGAGCGGCGGGCGGTCGTGCTGGCGCCCTTCGCCGCCGCCATGGACGATGGCACCCGCCAGATGGTGACGGGCGACGAGCTGCGCGCGCTGGCCGCGGGCGGCGTGGCGATCGGCGCCCATGGCAAGACCCACGTGCCGATGCCGCGCGCCGCGGACCTGGACGCGGAGCTGGCGGGGGCGCGCACGATCCTCGGCCGGCACCTCGCCGCGCCGCCGCCTGCCACCCTGTCCTTCCCGCACGGCCGATACGACGACACCGTGCTGGCGCGGGCCAGGGCCAGTGGCTACGAGCTCGCGTTCACCAGCGATCCGGTCATCAATGCCAGCGACGACCAGCCGTCCTGGCTGCTTGGCCGCATCGGCTTCGACCAGTCGGGAGTGGTCGACCGGCACGGCCGCTTCCGTCCCGACTGGATTGCCCTCGACCTCTTCCGCGCGCCCATCGAGCGCCTGGCGGTCTGAGCGGGCGATCAGAACGGCAGCGGCAGCTCCGGGTCCACCGCCAGCAGCTGCTCGCGGAACACCGCGCGGATCCGGTCGAGCGCCTCCTCGCTGTCGGCGTCGAAGCGCAGCACCAGCACCGGGGTGGTGTTGGAGGCGCGGACCAGTCCCCAGCCGTCGGGGAAGTCCACGCGCAGGCCGTCGATGGTCGACGGGCGCGCGCCGGCCTCGAACTTCGCCTGCGCCAGGAAGCGCTCGACGAAGGCGTGCGGGTTGCCGTTGGGCGCGTCGACCTTGATCTCCGGGGTGGCGACGCCGGTCGGAAGCGCGGCCAGCACCTCGCCCGGCTCCTCCGGGCGCGCGGCCAGGATCTCGAGCAGGCGCGCGGCGGCGTAGATGCCGTCGTCGAAGCCGTACCAGCGCTCGCCGAAGAAGAAGTGGCCGCTCATCTCGCCGGCCAGCTCGGCTTCGGTCTCGCGCATCTTCGACTTGATCAGCGAATGCCCGGTCTTCCACATCAGCGGGCTGCCGCCGTGGCGCAGGATGTGCCCCTGCAGGCGGCCGGTGCACTTCACGTCGTAGACGATCACCGCGCCGGGGTTGCGCTCGAGCACGTCGGCGGCGAACAGCATCAGCAGGCGGTCGGGGAAGATGTTCTCGCCGCCCTTCGTGACCACGCCCAGGCGGTCGCCATCGCCGTCGAAGGCGATGCCGAGGTCGGCGTCGAAGCGCTTCACCATGTCCACCAGGTCGGCGAGGTTGTGCGGTTCGCTCGGGTCCGGGTGGTGGTTGGGGAAGGTGCCGTCGATCTCGCAGAACAGCGGCTCGACGTGGGCGCCGATGGCTTCCAGCACCCGCGGCCCGATCTCGCCGGCGACGCCGTGGCCGGCGTCGACCACGACCTTGAGCGGGCGGTCGAGCTGGACGTCGGAGGCGATGCGCTCGACGTAGTCGTCGCCGATGTCGCGCTCGGTCACGCCACCCGGCGACGGCGCGGTGTGCAGCCGGTCGTCGGCGATGCGCGCGTAGAGGTCGGTGATCGCGGCGCCGGACAGCGTCTCGCCGCCGACCACGATCTTGAAGCCGTTGTAGTCGGGCGGGTTGTGGCTGCCGGTAATGGAGACGCAGCAGCCGGTGCGCAGGTGGTAGGCGCCGAAGTACACCACCGGCGTGGGCACCATGCCGATGTCGATGACCTCGCGGCCGGCCTTGCGCAGGCCGGCGGTGAGGCCGGCGACCATGTCCGGGCCGGACAGGCGGCCGTCGCGGCCGACGACGATGTCCTTCAGGCCCTGCTCGTGCATCAGCGAACCGATGGCATGGCCGATCAGCTCGGCCACGCCGATGTCGAGCGACTGCCCGACGATGCCGCGGATGTCGTAGGCGCGGAAGATGCCGGGGTCGATCGCGACCGCCGCCGCCTTCGCCTCGCGCACCGGCACCGGCGCGGCGGCGGTTTCAGGGTCTTTCACCGGTTCCATTTCCAGGGTCTGCTCCAGGGTGGGGGAGGGGCCGGCCTCGTCCTCGTCGCTCCTGCCGACCAGCGACGGCAGGCGCGACAGCGTGTAGGCCAGCAGCAGCAGGATCGCCGCGGCCACGAACGATGGCACCGCGGCCAGGCCGAACAGTGCGGTCGGGCGCGGCGGCAGCCCGGCGGCCACGCGCAGGCCGGTCCCGTCCACGGGCACCGCCATGCGTTCGGCGGACTCCTTGTACGCGGCGTCGCCGCGCTCGGCGAGGGTGTATCCGCCCTGGCGCAGCGCGAGGTAGGTGGAACCCGGCACGTCGACGGCATCGAGCCCCGCGGAGGCGCGCGCCACCGGCAGGCGGACATAGGCGACGCCGACCATCGCGTCGCCCACGCGCGCCGGCGCGGCCAGCGCCAGCCCGGGGGCCTCGCCGTCGCGCACGACCCACAGCACCGGCTTGCCTTCGGTCATCGCGGCCTCGGCCACCGCGATGCGCCCGTAGCCCGCCTGTTCCGCATTGGCGTATTCCTCGTCCAGCCCCGTGTCGAGGATCGCGGCGTGCTCGAGGTTCGGCCAGTCGCGACCGAGCGCCGCGGCCGCGGCCGTGAAGTCGCCGGCGGCCAGGGCGTCGCGCACCGGCGTCGAGGCCAGGCGCTCGTCGAAGCGCTGGAGTTCGTTCTGCAGCGCTCGCGTCGTGGCCTGCGCCAGCGCGTCGCGGGTGATGCCGAGCTGGTCGCGGCGCGCGCCGTCCTGCATCTGCTGCCAGCCGGTCCAGGCCAGCCACGCCGCCAGCAGGACCAGCAGGGCCGCCAGCAGCTGCAGCGCCCGCCGCGACTGCAGCACGGCCTGGCGCGTCTTGTTCGATAGCTTCACGTCGTTGCTCCCCGGGTCAGCGCACGCCGGTGTGGCCGAAGCCACCCGCCCCCCGCGCGCTCTCGTCGAAAGTATCCACCACACGCAGCCCCGCGCGCACGACCGGCACCAGCACCAGCTGCGCGATGCGGTCGCCCGGCTGCACGGTGTACGCCTCCCGCGAGCGGTTCCACAGGCTGACCATGAGCGGCCCCTGGTAGTCGGCGTCGATCAGGCCGGTGCCGTTGCCGAGCACCAGGCCGTGGCGGTGGCCGAGGCCGGAACGCGGCAGCACCATCGCGCACAGGCCGGGATCGGCGATGTGGATGGCGATGCCCGACGGCACCAGCGCGGTGTCGCCGCCCGCGAGCTCCAGCGGGGCGTCGATGGCCGCGCGCAGGTCGAGGCCCGCGCTGCCGTCGGTGGCGTGCGCCGGCAGCGGCCATTCGCCGCCGATGCGCGGGTCGAGGATCTTCAGGTCCAGCGTGTGCGGCATGCGGAGGGCGGTCCTTGTCGGTCGGTCAGCGCAGGCGCGCGGCGACGAGGTCGAGCAGCGCGTCGGCGAGCGTGGTCTTGGCTGCCGGCCCGAGCACGCGGCCGCCGCCGGCGTCCAAGACATGCAGCGTGTTGTCGTCGGCCTCGAAGCCGCTGCCGGCCACGCCGACGCGGTTGGCGGCGACCATGTCGACGCGCTTGCGTGCCAGCTTGTCGAGCGCATTGGCCTCGAGGTCGCCGGTCTCGGCGGCGAAGCCGACGACGAGCCGCGGGCGTCGCGGATGCGTCGCGACGTCGGCGAGGATATCGGCGGTGCGCACCAGCTCGAGGACCAGCCCCTCGTCGCCGGGCGTCTTCTTGATCTTGCCTTCGGCGAACGCGGCCGGGGTGAAGTCGGCGACCGCGGCGGCACCGACGTAGACGTCGGCCGGCAGCGCGGCCATCACCGCGGCGTGCATCTGCGCGGCCGAGCGCACGTCGCGGCGCTCGACGCCGGCAGGCGTGTCCAGCGCCACCGGGCCGGCGACCAGGATGGTGGTGGCGCCGCGGCGCGCGGCGGCCGCGGCGATGGCGAAGCCCATCTTGCCGCTGCTGCGGTTGCCGACGAAGCGGACCGGATCGATGTCCTCGTACGTGGGCCCGGCGCTGACCACCACGCGCAAGCCGGCGAGGTCGCCGCTCATGCCGCCGGCGTCGCGAGCGCGGCGACGATGTCCAGCGGCTCGGCCATGCGCCCGGGGCCCGACTCGCCCTCGGCCAGCGGCCCGTCCACCGGCCCCACCACCAGCGCGCCGCGCTCGCGCAGCCGCGCCACGTTGGCCTGCGTGGCCGGATGCAGCCACATGCGGTGGTTCATCGCCGGTGCCAGCGCCAGCGGCGCGGTGGTGGCCAGGCACAGCGTGGTGACGAGGTTGTCGGCGAAGCCGGTGGCCAGCTTCGCCAGCGTGTTGGCCGTGGCCGGGGCCACCAGCACCCGCGTCGCCCAGCGCGCGAGTTCGATGTGGCCCATCGCCGCCTCGGCCGCCGGGTCCCACAGCGAGGTGCGCACGGTCTCGCCCGACAGCGCCTGGAAGGTGGTGGCGCCGACGAAGTGCGTCGCGCTTTCGGTCATCGCCACCCGCACCTGCGCGCCGGCATCGCGCAGGCGGCGCACGAGGTCGGCGGACTTGTACGCGGCGATGCCGCCGCACACGCAGAGCAGGATGCGTTCGCCGTCGAGGTGGCTGTCGGCACTGGCCATGCGCGCTCGGAGTGTCCTGACCCGGGAAGGGTCCGACAGCTTACCCGAACGCCCGCGACCGGCCGGCGGCGGCGCAGGCGCCGATCGCGTGCAATGGACCCACGTCGGCTGCCGGTGCAGGCGCCCCCTGATCACCGCCACGCGGCTCCCCTGTCGTGGATGCACCGGCGGCCGACGACCATCCTCCTGGAGACCGCCCATGCACATCCGCGACTGGCCCAGCGGCGAACGCCCGCGCGAGAAGCTGCTGGCCCGCGGTGCCGCGGTGCTGTCGGACGCCGAGCTGCTGGCGCTGTTCCTCGGCTCCGGGGTGCGCGGACTGGACGCGGTGACCACCGCGCGCAAGCTGCTCGCCGACCACGGGCCGCTGCGGCGGCTGCTCGAGCTCCCGGCCGCCGAGCTGGTGAAGCTGCCTGGCCTGGGCCCGGCCAGCGCCTGCCAGATGGGCGCGGCGCTGGAGCTGGCCAGCCGCCACCTGGCCGCCCGCCTGGAGCGCGGCGAGGCCCTGACCGACCCACAGGCCGCCGGGCGCTACTTCGCACAGCGCCTGCGCGGCCACCCCAGCGAGGTCTTCGCCGCGCTGTTCCTGGACACCCGCCACCGCGCGCTCGCCTTCGAGGAACTGTTCCGGGGCACCGTCGACGGCGCCGAGGTGCACCCGCGCGAAGTCGTGCGCCGGGCGCTGGGGCACAACGCGGCGGCGGTGATCGTCGGCCACAACCACCCCAGCGGCAGCAGCGAGCCCAGCGCCGCCGACCGCGCCGTCACCGCGCGCCTGAAGCAGGCCCTGCACCTGGTGGACGTGCGCCTGCTCGACCATTTCGTGATCGGTGACGGCGCGCCGGTGTCGCTGGCGGCGCGCGGCTGGGTGTAGCCCCCCGGCCGGTTCAGCAACCGCCCGGTTCGGGGCGGAGCCGGGGCTGGGCCTCGCGTACAATGTGCGGCCGTACGCTCCAAGCCCCCAGCCCAGTGAAATCCACGCTCAAGGCCCTGGTCGAACAGGGCATCGCCGCCCTCCGCGACCAGGGCATCCTGCCCGCAGACCTGGCCACGCCCGATTTCGTGATCGAGCGTCCGAAGGACCGCGCGCACGGCGATTTCTCCAGCAACGCCGCGATGGTGCTGGCGAAGCCCGCGCGCAGCAATCCGCGCGCGATCGCGCAGGCGCTGGCCGCGGGGATCCCCACCGGCGGCGACATCGCCGCGGTCGAGATCGCCGGCCCCGGCTTCCTCAATTTCCGCCTGGCGCCCGATGCCTGGCAGCGGCAGCTGCGCGAGGTGCATGCGCAGGGCGATGCCTACGGCCGCAACGCCAGCGGCGCGGGCCGCGTCGCCGGCGTCGAGTACGTCTCGGCCAACCCCACCGGACCGCTGCACGTCGGCCACGGCCGCGCGGCGGTGATCGGCGATTGCATCGCGCGCGTGCTCGACGCCAACGGCTGGGACGTGAAGCGCGAGTTCTACTACAACGATGCCGGCGTCCAGATCGAGAACCTGGCGAAGTCGGTGCAGGCGCGCGCGCGCGGCATCCGCCCCGACGACGCCGGCTGGCCGGAGGACGGCTACCGCGGCGACTACATCGCCGACGTCGCCCGCGCCTTCCTCGACCACGAGAGCGTCGACGTCGAGGGCCAGGTCGTGAAGGCCACCGGCGACGCCGACGACATCGATGCCATCCGCCGCTTCGCCGTCGCATACCTGCGCAACGAGCAGAATGGCGACCTCGCCGCCTTCGGTGTGTCGTTCGACGTCTACTTCCTCGAGTCGTCGCTGTATGCCGACGGCAAGGTGGAGGAGACCGTGCGCCAGCTGGTCGAGGGCGGGCACGCCTACGAGGACGGCGGCGCGCTGTGGCTGCGCACCACCGCCTTCGGCGACGACAAGGACCGCGTGATGCGCAAGTCCGACGGCACCTATACCTACTTCGTGCCCGACGTCGCCTACCACCTGTCGAAGTGGCAGCGCGGCTACGAGCGCGCCATCACCGAGCTCGGCGCCGACCACCACGGCTCGCTGGCCCGGGTGAAGGCCGGCCTGCAGGCGCTCGACAAGGGCATCCCGGAGGGCTATCCGGAGTACGTGCTGCACCAGATGGTCACGGTGATGCGCGGCGGCGAGGAAGTGAAGCTGTCCAAGCGCGCCGGCAGCTACCTGACGCTGCGCGACCTGATCGACGAGGCCGGCCGCGACGCCACGCGCTGGTTCCTGGTGGCGCGCAAGCCGGACTCGCAGCTGGTGTTCGACATCGATCTGGCGCGCAGCCAGTCGCTCGACAACCCGGTGTACTACGTGCAGCTCTCGCACGCGCGCATCTGCGGCCTGCTGCGGCAGCTGAAGGAGCGCGGCCTGGGCTTCGACCTCGACAACGGCCTGGCGCAGGCGCTCGACCTCGACAACCCCGCCACCCTGGAGCTGGTCACGTCGATCAGCCGCTGGCCGGAGCTCCTGGCCGCGGCCGGCCAGCTGCTCGAACCGCACCTGGTGGCGCAATACCTGCTGGAGCTGGCCCAGGCCTTCCAGTCGTATTACAACGATCACCAGTTCCTGGTGGACGACGCGGACGTCCGCGACGGCCGCCTGGCGCTGGCCCTGGCCACCCGCCAGGTGCTGGCGAACGGACTGGCTGTTTTGGGCGTGCAGGCCCCGGAGGCGATGTAAGTGGCGGTCAAGCGTGGCAAGTCCCAGGCGCGGCGTACCGGCGGCGGTGGCACACCGCTGCCGGGCTGGGCGTGGCTGATCATCGGCGTGCTGCTGACGATCGTGGTGGTGCTGGCGGCCCCGAAGCTGCTCGAGTCCGATGGCGAACCGGGCTTCTTCCGGCCCACGCCGAACCCCGACGCGACGCCGGCCGCCGCCCGCGGCGATGCCGGCGAAAGCGTGGCCGACGACGCCCCGGCCCCCGCCCGTCCTGCCCGATCCCGGTCCGGCGACGCGCAGGAGGAGGCTCCGGCCGAGACGCAGTACGACTTCTACACGCTGCTGCCGGGCCAGGAAGTGGCCATGACCGACGCCGAACTGGCCGCCAGCGCGCGCGCCGAGCAGGCGCGCCGCGACGAACTGCTGGCGCGCGAGCGCGCGGCGCAGCAGCGCGAACTGGATGCCGACGCGGCCGACCTCGCCGCCGATGCCGCGGCGCAGCCCGGGCAGGCCACCACGCCGCCGCGGCCCGCAGCCCAGGCGCCGGACGCGGCTGCGGCCGCGACCGCGGCGAGGCCCGCCGCCTCCGCACCGGCCGCCGCCGACGGCGTCCGCTACATCCTCCAGGCCGGCTCCTTCGCCAGCAACACCGATGCCGAGGCGCTGAAGGCGCGCATCGCGATGCTCGGCCTGGTCGCCCGCGTCGAGCAGGCCGAGATCGACGGCCGCGCCATGTACCGGGTGCGCATGGGCCCCTACGGCACCGCGTCCGAGCTGGCCGAGGCCAAGCAGAAGCTCGGCAACGGCGGCCTCGAGGCGCTGGCGATCCGCGCCCGCTGAGCCCGGCCTGACGCCCCCCCCGGGGCCGCCCGCCAGTCGGCCCGCCGGCTGGTTCCAGGCCCGTCGCGGTCGCTGCGATGGCCGGGGTCCAGGCTGTCCTTCCCCCGGGGAGGACGCCTCCATGCCCATCGAAGCCGCACTCGTCAAGCCGCTGGTCGACGCGCTGCTGGCGCTGTTCCGCGAAAGCAGCGACCTCCGGCTCAAGCGCGACGCCGAAGCGGCGCTGCGCGAAGTCATCCGCGAACTGCTGAAGGCCAACCCTGACGAGAACCGCGCCGAGGCCCGGATCGCCATCGCACGCGCGGCGGGCATCATTTCCGAAGACGTGGTGCTGGCCGAGGACATGCTCGAGAAGCACCGCGCCGCGAAGTCGCGCACCGCCGGCAAGACCGCGACCGGCCGTCGCCGCGGCGCGGCGTCGAAGGCCGCCGACCGTCCTCCGCCGAAGCCGTCCACGCGCAAGGGTGCGGCGTAGAATCGGGCGCATGAAAACCCTGCTCGTCACCGGCGCCACCGCCGGCTTCGGCGCCGCGATCGTGGAGCGCTTCGTCTCGTCCGGGGCATGGCGCGCGATCGCCACCGGTCGCCGCCAGGACCGCCTCGACGCCCTCGCCGACCGCCTCGGCCGCGACCGCGTCCACGCCGCCTGCTTCGACATCCGCGACGCCGACGCGATGGCCGCCGCGCTCGACGCCGTGCCCGCGCCCTTCCGCGACCTCGACCTGCTGGTCAACAACGCCGGCCTCGCGCTGGGCACGGCGCCTGCGCAGGCCTGCGACCTCGCGCAGTGGCGCCAGATGATCGACACCAACGTCACCGCGCTGGTCACGATCACCCACCGCCTGCTGCCGGTGCTCATCGAGCGGCGCGGCGCGATCGTCAACATCGGCTCCATCGCCGGCGTGTATCCGTATGCAGGTGGCAACGTCTACGGCGCCACCAAGGCCTTCGTCGAGCAGTTCTCGCTCAACCTGCGCTCGGACCTGCACGGCACCGGCGTGCGCGTGAGCGTGATCGAGCCCGGACTGGCCGAAACCGAGTTCACCCTCGTGCGCAACGGCGGCGACCAGGCCGCCTCCGACGCGCTGTATGCCGGCGCGCAGCCGATCACCGCGGCCGACGTGGCCGAATCCACCTGGTGGATCGCCAACCTGCCGCCGCACCTCAACATCAACCGGCTGGAAGTGATGCCGGTGAGCCAGTCGCTGGCGGGGCTGCAGATCGACCGCGGGTCGGCGCGGTGACCGCGCGCGCGCCACGGGTCCGCGGACCGGGGTGCGCGGCATGAGCCAGTGGCTGGCGATGCTGGCCATCGTCGCCATCGGCGCGGTGCTGCCGCTTCAGGGCCTGGTCAACGCGCGGCTGGCCGGCGCGCTGCATGGGCCGGTGATGGCCGCCTTCGTCTCGTTCCTCGTCGGCAGCGTGGTGCTGGGGTGCTGGCTGCTGGCATCGCGCACGCCGTGGGGCGCGGCGCCCGACGCCCGTTTCCCCGCGTGGATCTGGCTCGGCGGCGTACTCGGCGCGGTCTACGTCGCGGTGTTCACCCTGCTGATCCCGCGCGTGGGCGCGGCCGCGGCGATCTGCCTGGCGGTGCTCGGGCAGGTGGTGGCCTCGCTCGCGCTCGATCACTTCGGCGTGCTGCAGGCGCAGCGCCCGGCCGACTGGACCCGGATCGCCGGCGCGACGCTGGTGCTGCTGGGTGTCCTGCTCGTGGCCGCGCCGTGGCGCACGCCTTCGCCGCCACTGTAGCGGCGGCGCGGCGGCGCGCGATCGTCAGTCGATCGGCGCGTCGTCGAGGTAGGTGTAGCCCGTGAGCCCGGCCTCCAGCGCCTCGCGCAGCCGCGCGGACTCGTCGGCCGGCAGCTTCGCGGCCGCCACCTTGGCGTCGTACTCCGCGCGCAGGTCTTCGAGCACGTAACCCACGTAGTCGAGCATCACGTCGGTGGTGTCGCCGCGGCGCTGCTGCGCGATTGCATGGCCCTGGCCGTCCACCCTGACCTCGATCGCATCGGTGTCGCCGAAGAGGTTGTGGATGTCGCCCAGGATCTCCTGGTAGGCGCCCACCAGGAAGAAGCCCAGGCGGTAGCTCTCGCCCGCGCGCAGCGGGTGCAGCGGCAGTGAGCTGTCCAGGTCCTCGTTCTCGACGTAGGTGTCGATCTTGCCGTCGGAGTCGCAGGTGAGGTCGGCGATGGTGCCGCGTCGCGTCGGCGCCTCGTCCAGGCGCTCGATCGGCACGATCGGGAACACCTGGTCGATCGCCCAGACGTCAGGCATCGACTCGAACACGCTGAAGTTGACGAAGTACTTGTCGACCAGGCGCTCGTTGAGCTCGTCGAGCAGCGGCCGGTGACTCTTCTCGTCATAGGTGAGGCGCGCCCGCGCGGCGTGCGCAATCGCATAGAACAGGTCGTCGATGCGCGCGCGGTGCACCAGGTCGAGCTGGCCGAGCGCGTACAGGCTCAGGCCTTCGGCATGGTGGTGCGCGGCTTCGTGGAACAACTCCACGGCCGGGCGCTCGTCGAGTTCGGCATGGAGTTCGCGCAGGTGGCGCACCACCGCGGGCTCGTCGTCGTGCGCGTCCGGCACGCGGCCTTCCGGCGCGGCCTCGACCTCGGACACGTTGGCCACCAGCACCGCGTGGTGCGCGGTCATGGCGCGGCCGCATTCGGTGACGATGCGCGGCTGGCGCAGGCCGGCTTCGGCGCAGGCGTCGGCCAGCGGCTGCACGATGCTCGAGGCGTACTGGCCCATGCTGTAGTTGACCGAGTTGTAGCTGCGCGAGCGCGTGCCCTCGTAGTCGATGCCCAGGCCTCCGCCGACGTCGACGTAGTCGATGTCCGCGCCCAGCTTCGACAGCTCGATGAAGTAGCGCGTGGCCTCGCGCATGCCGCGCGCGATGTCGCGCACGTTGGAGATCTGCGAGCCCATGTGGAAGTGCAGCAGCTTGAGCGCCCCGCCCATGCCGGCGTCGCGCAGCGACTTCCACAGGTCCAGCAGCTGGCGCGGGCTGAGGCCGAACTTGGCCTTGTCGCCGCCTGAGTTCTGCCACTTGCCCGCGCCCAGCGAGGCCAGGCGCATGCGCACGCCAAGCACCGGCTCGACGCCCAGCGCCTCCGACTCTTCCATCACCAGCTTCAGCTCGGAGGGCTTCTCGACCACGATGAAGACGTTCATGCCGAGCTTGCGGCCGATCAGCGCGAGCCGGATGTACTCGCGGTCCTTGTAGCCGTTGCAGATGACCAGGCCGCCCGGACGCGACAGCGCCAGCACCGCCATCAGCTCGGGCTTGCTGCCGGCCTCGAGGCCAAAGCCCTCGCCGGCGTGCGAGGCCAGGGTGCCGGCCACGCCGCGATGCTGGTTGACCTTGATCGGATAGACCGCGGTGTAGCCGCCCCGGTACTCCCAGTCGGCCTGCGCCTGGGCAAACGCCGCCTGCAGCGCGGCCAGGCGGTCGCCGAGGATGTCGGGGAAGCGCACCAGCAGCGGCATGTTCGCGCCCTGCGCCAGCGCGTCGTCCACGACGTCGGCCAGCGCGATCGCCGGACCGCCCGCGCCCTGCGGACGCGCGACCACGCGGCCCGCCGCGTCGACATCGAAGTAACCCGAGGCCCAGTGCGGGATCGAGTAGGTCTTGCGGGCCTGGTCGATGGACCATGCGGTCATGGGCGGGGATCCGTCAGCGCTGGGGAAGGCGCGCATTCTAGCCCCCGCGCCGTGCGCGCCGGATCCACGCCGCGCACGGCGCGCCGCCTCAGCGCACGAAGTCGGGACTGCCTGCGGCCTTGCGCACGCGGCGCGCGATCGCCCGCTGGTTGGGCGCGGTGAAGACGATGAAGCTTCCCGGCAGTTCCAGCGCGTCGACCACCTTCTGCAGCGCGCTGTCCTGGCTCCAGCTGAAGCGGCGCAGCGCCACCAGCACGGCGTAGTGCGGCGTGCCGTGGGGATCGTCCGCCAGCACCTTGCGGGCGATCCAGGCCTTGGCCACGCAGCCGGTCGAATCCAGGGCATCACGGACCGCGTCGAGGGCATCCGCGGACAGGCCATGCGGCTCGAAGCGGTCGCCGCGCGACACGGCCGCGCGCGCGCGGCTCGAGGCCTCCATCCGCGAGCGCAGGCGTGCGAGCTGGACCTCGACCACCTCGAGGGCCTCGTCATTGCCCACGCGCGAATGGAACGCGGCCAGTTCCAGCAGGACATCGCCCTCGCTGGCCGGGTCCAACGCGATGACCCGCCGCAGGTGCGCGATGCCGTCGCGGTCGTCGCGGGCGAGCAGGAGCGTGCCGATGCGGTACTGCAGGAACGGGTGGTCGGGCGCCACGGTCGCGGCCCGGCGGTACAGCGCCAGCGCGTCCACCTCCGGATGGAGCAGCTCCACCAGGCGCGCGTGCTCGACCACCTCCTCAGGCGTGCGCGTGTCCGCCAGCTCCAGCTCGCCCAGGCGCTCCACGTCGGCCGCGTGCTGGCGATGGCGTTCGCGCCAGCCCTGGTCCACGCGCTCGCGCCACTGCGCGCTGAACTGCTGCTCGAGCTCCGGCAGCAGCGTGCCGAGCAGCGCGTCGGCCGCCGACTCCTGCGGCGGCGGCGGCTCGGCCGGCGCCACGCCCAGCGCCTCGAGGCGCTGGGCCAGCGTCGGGTGGGTGTCCTCGATGCCCGGGGACGCGGCCAGCTGCAGCGCGATGCGCGCGCCGTCGTCGGCATGCGCCTGGCGCAGGCTGGCCGCCATGTCGCGGTACAGCAGCGCCGGCGGCTCCGGCCGGCCGCGGTTGGCTTCGAGCACGCCGGGCCAGAAGTCCTGCTGCAGCCGCGCCGCGCCCACGTTCACGCGCACCAGCGCCTGCCCCGCCACCTCGGCCCCGGCGATGCGCGCCGCGGTGGCGTCGGCCTGGTACTCGTTGCCACGCGCAAGCACGAAGCTGTAGGCGTCGAAATAGGGCGCATACCAGTCGAAGAAGCGCGAGAACACGCGCCCGGTCCAGCTTCCACGTCCGGACAGCGCGTCCAGCAGCCGGTACCAGCTGCTGCGAACGCGGTAGATCCAGCCGGTAAAGCGCCCGTGGCCGCCGCCGAAATGGCCGAACTCGTGCGCGACCACCGAGGCGAACTGCTCGCGGTCGAGCAGCTGCATCATCGGCAGGCCCAGCACCAGGTAGTGGCGGTGGCCGAGCAGGCCGAGCGCGCGCGGCACGCTGGCCGCGGCCGCGTTGAGTTCGTCGTCGATCACGATGCCCGCGAGCTTCGGCGCGCCCGCCGCCACGCGCAGGCGCTCGACCTCGTCCTGCAGCCGCGGCGCCTCGCCTGGCGCGAGGCGATGGCCCGCCGGCGGCTCGAAGCGCACCCACAGCGCGCGCAGCACCATCCAGCCGAAGGCGATGGGGATCCAGATCACCTTCGCCAGCTTCAGCAGCAGGATCGGGCTGATCGCCAGCAGCACCAGCACCAGCCCCACCGACATCCCGAGCGCCAGCAGCACTGCGCCGCCCAGGACCGCGAAACCCAGCCCCGCGAGCAGCGCCAGCCGGATCCTGTACGCGCGCGGCGAGGCCTTGGCCTCGTCCTCCAGGCGCGCGACCAGCGCGCGCCGCTCCCGGACCGTCATCATTCCCGTTTCCCCTTCCCCTCGGCGCCCCCGCGCCGCCTGGCGCATCGTACGGCCCGTCGCTGGCGCTCCGCTACAATCCGCGCCCTCGCCCACGCTTCCAGGACCCCGCCCATGAGCGCCCCGCACTGGCTCTACGAGAACTTCGAACCCTCCGGCTCCGCCATCGGCTACCGGGTCACGCGCAAGCTCGACGAGGTGCAGTCGCCGTTCCAGAAGATCGAGATCTACGAATCGACCGACTGGGGCAACGTGATGCTGATCGACGGCGCGATGATGGTGACCACGCGCGACAACTTCCTCTACCACGAGATGATGTCGCACCCGGCGCTGTTCACCCACCCGGACCCGAAGAACGTGGTGGTCATCGGCGGCGGCGACTGCGGCACGCTGCGCGAGGTGCTGCGCCACCCGGGGGTGGCCAGGGCCGTGCAGTGCGACATCGACGAGCAGGTCACGCGCATGGCGGAGAAGTATTTCCCCGAACTGTGCGAGTCCAATGGCGATCCGCGCGCCGAGGTGCTCTTCGACGATGGCATCGCCTACATGGCCAACTGCGCGCCGGGCAGCCTGGACGTTGTGATCGTGGACGCGACCGACCCGGTCGGCCCGGCCACCGGGCTGTTCAACCAGGCCTTCTTCGACAGCTGCTTTCGCGCGCTGAAGGACGACGGCATCCTGGTGCAGCAGTCGGAGTCGCCGCTGGTGCTGCTGGACCTGATCCGCGACATCCGCGCCGAGATGGGCAAGGCCGGCTTCGACAGCTTCCAGACCCTGCCCTTCCCGCAGCCCTGCTATCCCACCGGCTGGTGGAGCTGCACGCTGGCGCGCAAGGGTGGGCGCGGGTTCGATTTCCGCGAGGCGGACGCGGCGGCGAAGGGCTTCGCGACGAAGTACTACAGCGCCGACATGCACAAGGCGGCGCAGGTGCTGCCGCCGTTCGTGGCTGAAGCGCTGGCGACGCCCTGATCAGCCGGCCGACGGCCCGATGCGCTCGCGAGCCTCGGTATAGGCCAGCTCGACGGCCCGTCTCGTCCCCGCCGCCAGCTGGTCGAGCGGCAGGATGATGCCATCGCGTGTCAGCGCGTGAGGCACGCCGGCGCGACTGCCGATCGAGAAGTCGCCCCGACAGGTCCGCACGCGCACGGCGAACGCGCGCAATGCCGCCCGGCTCCCGTCACGCCGGGCGGTCCGCAACACGTGTTCGGAGCAACCGACCGCGAATAGGCATTCGCGGCCGATCAGCGGGCGCAGGCAGGCGCGGTAGGCGTGAATGCCGAAGGCGAGCAGCGCCCGCCCACACCGGTCAGCGGCAGCCGAGCACGATGCCCAGGCGCTCATAGTTGCGCTCGGTCTCGTCGTTTCCACCGTGCGTCACGTTGCCCGCGCCCACGGTCACGCGCGGCATCTTCAGGTCATTCATGTGGATGTGGATCTTGTAGTGCGTGCCGCCCAGGCAACCACGATTGCCGGACGTTTCGTAGCTGATCCTGACGACGTTGGCGATCTCGTAGCGGCCGCCGCGGTAGGTGAAGAAGCCCTGGTCCTGATACACGTCGATGCCCTTCCACGAAAATGTGGCGGCGCCGGCATTGCCGGCCGCGACCTCGCTTCCTGTGGCGGCGGACGACGACCGCGACACCCTCGAATACACCACCACAGCCACCACAAGCGCAGCAATGGTGCCGAGCCACCCCAGTTGCATCCAGCCGGTCACGATAGACACGGCGACGAACACCACGAACGCGATGACAAATGCCTTCATCACGGGCCCCCTCCCGTTTGACGAACCGGAAGGGTAGCGGAGCGCATCGGGCAACCGCAATCTTCCGATGCGGAGGCTAGAGCGCGTCCGCGTCCAGTTCGCCGGTGCGGATGCGCACCGCGCGCTCGAGGTCGTAGACGAAGACCTTGCCGTCGCCGATCTTGCCGGTCGAGGCGGCCTTGAGGATGGCCTCGGTGACCAGCTCGGCCTGGTCGTCGGTGACCGCGACCTCGAGCTTGATCTTGGGCAGGAAGTCGATCACGTACTCGGCGCCGCGATAGAGCTCCGTGTGGCCCTTCTGGCGGCCGAAGCCTTTCACTTCGGTCACGGTGATGCCGGCCACGCCGGCCTCCGACAGCGCCTCGCGGACGTCGTCGAGCTTGAACGGCTTGATGATCGCCATGATCATCTTCATCACGCGGCCTCCGCTTGCAGAGCGCTCAGGATACCGCGGCCCGGGCGTCGGACGGGCCTTTTCCCACCCCCACGCGCGCCCGTGCCCGATGGTGCGCGGCCCGCGCCTCGGCCACGCTGCAGGCCACACCGGAGAACTTCCCATGATCGACCTTGGCCATATCGACGACCTCGCCCGCCGCCTCAGCAGCCTGGTGCCCCCGGGCCTGCGCGAGGGCCGCGAGGAGCTGCAGGAAAACTTCAAGTCGGTGCTCCAGGCCGGGCTGGCGCGGCTGGACCTGGTGACGCGCGAGGAGTTCGACGTGCAGCAGGCGGTACTGCTGCGCACGCGCGAGAAGCTCGAGGCGTTGCAGGCGCAGGTGTCGCAGCTCGAAGCGCAGCTGGGTGCCGCCGGCGGCACCGCGCCGGCAGCGCCGCAACAGCCGCAACAGCCGCACTGAGGCCACCGCCATGGCGGGACTCGCGATCGTGCACGGCCGTGCACGCGCCGGCGTGCGCGCGCCGGAAGTGACCGTCGAGGTCTATATGAGCGGCGGCTTGCCGCGCATGTCGATGGTCGGGCTGCCGCAGGCGGCGGTGCGCGAGTCGAAGGACCGGGTCCGCGCCGCCATCCGCTGCGCGCAGTTCGAGTTCCCGCCGCGGGTGACCACGGTCAACCTGGCGCCGGCCGACCTGCCCAAGGGCGGCGGCCGCTTCGACCTGCCGATCGCGCTCGGCATCCTCGCCGCCAGCGAACAGCTGCCGCGCACCGCGCTGGCCGGGCATGAGTTCATTGGCGAACTCGGGTTGACCGGCGAGCTGCGCGCGGTGGATGGCGTGCTGCCGGCAGCGCTGGCCTGCGGCGAGGCCGGCCGGGTGCTGGTGGTGCCCGCGGCGAACGGTGCCGAAGCCGCGCTGGCCCGCGGCGTGGACGTGCGGGTGGCGCGCACGCTGTCGGAGGTGTGCGCGCACGTGACCGGACAGCGTCCCTTGCCAAAGGCGGTGGCTTGCGCCGAGGCCATCGGCCCCGCGCCCGGCATCCCCGACCTGGCCGACGTCCGCGGCCAGCTGCGCGCGCGTCGTGCGCTGGAGATCGCGGCCGCCGGAGGGCATCACCTGCTGCTGGCCGGCAGCCCCGGCTGCGGCAAGACCCTGCTCGCCTCGCGCCTGCCCGGCATCCTGCCCGAAGCCAGCGAGGCCGAGGCCCTGGAAGCCGCGGCCATCGCCTCGGTGAGCGGCCGCGGCATCGACCCGGCGCGCTGGCGGCAGCGGCCGTTCCGCGCCCCGCACCACACCGCCAGCGCCATCGCCCTGGCCGGCGGCGGCAGCGAGCCGCGACCGGGCGAGATCTCGCTCGCGCACCACGGCGTGCTGTTCCTCGACGAACTTCCGATGTTGGAATACGGGAGTACGTTCAGGGAGCGCCGGATGCCTGCGCTTTTTCTTCATCCTTCAAGCGCTTGGCGCACCCCTTCCGCATTTAACGCCGCGCATTAAATGCCGACACTAACTTTCCGCATTAAATGCGTAACTGACCGCCCAGGATGCGGTGCCTAGCTGGACCTCCGCGCATCGACGCGCCGAGCCCAATGCCGATCCCGGCGAAGCGAAAGATTGGAGACACTTTCCGACAAACGGCCGATTCTCCGCATCCGCGCAGGAGACGAGACCGATCTGCGTGACCAGACGCCCCTACCCTGTTGATTCGCTACCGCTTTTCGGTAAAAAGCGGTCATTCCGGTCAGACCCATCCAAAGGCGAGTTGCCTTCAAGTGGCCAGGTAAAACTCAACAGACAAAGCGCGACCTGACACGCCACTCGCCCGCGTCCAGGGTTGACGCGACCGCGCGAGCCGCGCAGCGTTCGTGGGATCCCGCCAACACTTTGGTCAGGTTGATGCAAACCGCTCAGACTGACATTCCGGCACTCGAGCGCAACCTCGTTCGACACTATGGCCCCTATGTGCCCGTTGCCGTCGCCTGGCGCTGGTTGTCTTTCTCCTCGCTGGAGGCGGCGCGCTGCGCTTGGCGCCGCGGCAAGACCCCAGTGCCTTTCATGCGCCTGCGCCACCGTCGCGGCCTCTTCATCAAAACCCATGTGCTTGCGCAATGGCTGCAGGCCCAAGGCCTGACGTGCATGCAGTTCCTCGCGCCCCATCCTGGCAAGGAGGTCGCGCCATGAACTAATGACACTGGATGCCGAGAACGACAAAACCCGGGTGGTAGCCCGGGCTTGGTCACAATCGGAGGTGCTTGCTAGCAGCTCCGATTCTCCGGCCCCGACCGCGCCGCGGTCAACCCCTGATCCCCTTGCAATGCGACCGCTCGTCGGCTCGCACAGGCGAGGTGTGTCCTGAGCGATTGGAGACTCACGATGATCATCATCAAAATTCGCGCGATCGGCCGCGACGGCGCGTCCCTGCGCCCGGAAATTCGCATCCCCGACACGATGGCCCCATTGATCGCCCTGGAGGTGCGCATGCGAGCCGCGCACCGGCCTGCCAAGAGGAAGACATCCCGCGCCAACGCGGGAGCCAACTTGGCCCACTACCTCAGCACGCGGTTTCCCACGCCCGAATTCGGGCCACAGCGGAGGTCGTCGCCATGACTGCGCTGACGCTCGTTAAAACCTCACCGCTGCCCACGTCGGCGCTCTCCGACGCGGTGGCATTCGAGCTGTACTTCGACCAGCACTTGAAAATCCGCCGCGTGACGAGCGACGTCATCAAAAACTACCGCACGCTGGTGACGCGCATGCTCGCGTTCGTAGGCAAGCCGGTGTGGGAGATCACCCCACGGGATTACGAACGCTGGATGCTCTCAGTGCTCGACAAACGAATGATCAAGATTTCCACGCAGCGCACCTATCAACAAGCCGTCAAGGGCTTCTACGCATACCTGGTAGGCGACCCGGAGTTCCAGGCACTGGTCGTCCACGCCTGCGGGCACCGCCTGGAGAATCCGGTGAACGCGCGCACCGCTGTGGTTCACCGCATTGAAGATGAATCCGAGGGCGATGCCACTGAAGCACTGACACGTGAAGAGTTCGGGCGGCTCCAGCATGTGATTGACCTCAAGATCGCAGCCCACTCAAATTGTCTGGTTGCCCTGAGGGCACACCAACGCAACAAGGTCATGACGGCCCTGCAGTATTACGCCGCCCTCCGCATCCATGAGCTTGTTGCGCTGAATCGAGGCGACTTCCAGTCTGTGGTCGCCACCCGCGCCGCCCTCGGTCGCTACGGGGCCGTGAAAGTCCGCGGCAAAGCCTCACGCTGTTCCCCAAAGCCTGTGGCTATCGCGCCCGTCGTCAGCCCCGCTTTTCGCCAGATCGCGGATTGGTACTTTTCCGTTGTTCGCCCTAGCTTTCCAGAGAAGGGCGAGGATGCGCGAAAGGCGGTGTTCTTGAACCGGATGGGAACCCGTCTTTCGAAATGGATGTACATGCAGGACTACCGTGCATACCTCAAGGAGGCCGGGCTCTGGGTCAAGGGACGCGGAAGCCACGCCAACCGACGATCCACGTTGACACACGCCAGCGAGCGGATCGACCTAGAATTTGCCCAGATGCTGGGACGCCATCGCCACCTGGCGACGACCCAAATCTATGTCAAGCTCCCCAAGGGGGCACAGGCCGCACGCCTGCGCGCAATGGTCAATGGCCCCGTCGCGCGTTCGCGCACCAAGAAGCCGCACGGCAAGAACCGTCGCAGCACCTAACGGATGCCGCGTCGTTCCTCCAAGAGGATCCACTGGCGCGGCCAGACCGTGGCGGCGGAGCACGGCGTGTTGTCGTGTCGCGCGCTCTACGTCCGCTTGAAGCCGCTTGGATTGGAACTGAGCGAAAGCCAGCTGACGCGAATCTATCGCGGTCAGCCAAAGCGCATGAATCTGCATGTGCTCGCGCTTTTCTGCCATTGCTTCGGCGTGACACCCCAAGACCTTCTGGTGCTGGTCGATCAGCCGCGACGTACCAAGAACGTTGTCCCGATGCGAGAGCCAGAATCTCCAAAGGCCAAGGATCTTGCGAAGCTCGTTGGGCCCGCCGTGCCGGCGCTTCCTGAAGGCAGGTGGCGCTCGTGAGCTCCCCCACCGTCGTGCCATGTCGCCAATGCGGGAAACACGGCGCGCCGGCCACGATCACCATGCTGGGTACGTACTGCAAGCACTGCTACGTCCACTTCCTGGTGCCGCGCGACTGCTCTGACTGCGCCCGTCGAACCCGCGCCGAACGACGCGCAAAGACACCACGCTGCCGTGCATGCCGAAACGCGCGAGATCTCGCCAAGAAGTGCTGCGCCATCTGCAAGCGACAGGTTCCACGGGTCATGAAGCGGCTTCCTGACGGCGGCATCATTGGCCGGTGTTGCTACCACAAGGTTAAACCGAAGCGCCCGTGCTGGTATTGCAAAGGTGAGTCGCGCTTATGCTCACGCGCACGCACCTTCGGCATTACGCACCTCGCCTGTCCGAAGTGCCTACGGAGGCGTTTGCCGATCTGCCCATCTTGCCGACAGCGCAAGCGGATATTCGCTTACGCTGACAAGGACGGCGCACTCATTTGTCGAAGTTGCTCGAAAGGTCCTCTACAGCGCTTTCCATGCGTCGAATGCGGACGGCTGTCCTATCGTCTCGCCCACGGACGATGCTCGTTTCACGCGGCTAGGTTCGTCATACCAAAAATCGCTAAGCGCCTCGGCGCAAGCTTGCGTCGCACATGGGTGCGGCAAGCCTTCATGGCCTACACGGATCTCCTCCTTGAGCGGGTCGAAGGGTCCAGGAGCATTCCGGGGTACATCCGCAAAGACGTCGGTCTCTTCGCGCATCTCGATCGTCACTTCGAATCCGCATCGAAGCTCACCAATGTACGACTTGCCCAGCTCATTGGCCCGCGGGAAATGTACCGCTACCAACGCGCCTGTGGCTATCTTGTTTCAAGTGGCCTGATCGAATCCTTGTCCAATCCAGAGGTCTCGTGGGCGCTGACCTCATGGCGGGTCTGCACACTGAAAGCCGAGCTCCGCAGTGAGTGGGCACAGGACGCGCTCGATTCGTTCCAAACTCACCTGCTGGAGCGCCGGTCATTCTTAGCGTCTCGTGGCCACCGACGTACACGCGAACCCATGACACCCAAGGGCGTGCTGTCGGCTATGTATGGTGCAACCCATCTTCTAAAGACCGCTGAAAAGCGCGGGGGCACTACTATTCAAGACATCACCCAGCGCGATATTCAGGCGCTTCTGTCACAATCCAACCTCGTCCCCAATCGACTTGGGCGGTTTGTCGCGTACCTGAACACCGAAACGCCTCGATTCCACCGCCTAAAACTTCCACGAATCGGTGGATCTCGTGGGCTGCCAGACGGGATCCTCAGCGCTGACGCCTACGAGGATCTCATTCAGATCCTGATGCAGGCCGACAGCCCACCCGATCGAGCCTTGGCGATCGTATCGCTCCTTTGCCTCCTGTACGGGCAGGCGCCGTATCGTGTCCTACGGCTCAGACGTGAGCAGGCTCGGCTCCGTGACGAGCTATGGGAAGTTCAGTTCGCTCAAGAGTGGGTTCCCCTTGACCCAGATGTTAGCCAACGAATGGCAGTGTGGATGGATACGCGTCGTGAGTTCTCGGTGGTCGAAGCAACAGACGCATCGCCATTTCTGTTTCCTGGACGCAGGGCCGGAAGCCCGTTAAGTACCGACACACTGCACGCTTGGCTCCGCCCGTACGGCGTGAAGCCACAGCAACTTCAGTCATCAAGTATCGCCCAGCTGGTTCAGTCAGAAGCGTTCCACCCTTCCGTAGCCACTGGCATGCTTGGCCTGACGCGAACCTGCGTCACAAAGTACGTGAAGGCGCTCGCACCAGCCCACCTGAAGCTGATTGACTCCCTTGTGCCCACGTCATGACAGCTTGCGAGGGCCAAGTCTGGGTCTACTTCATTCTCTGCAAGCGCGGCATCTACATCGGCGTCTCGATCGATCCCATTTCCAGGTTCCGCCAACACGTAGCCGGCAAAGGTGCGAAGTCAATGAGATTGCTAGAGCCAACCAAACTGCTCGGCGCTCTACCGCTTGGATCAAGAGCAGAGGCGTTGAAGGTAGAGTATCGGTTCAAGCGACTTCCCCGAGCTCGCAAGCTGATTCTTGCTGAAATTTCGTCGTTGGATTTGAGATGGCAGGTGTACGTCCAAAGTAGAGGCTCGCCGCCCTTCGTGTTCCGATACAGCGCCGGCGCATTCTGTGACATACGAGGAAAGGACGATGACATGTCGTGGTCAGGTTAAGATGTCTCGCTGATCGACGGAACTGAGGGTCGAGCGGGCAAATCGTTGAGGACGACGCGCTTGCGAGACGCAGGGAGATCTTGAAGCGGATGGACGACAATCTGGCAAAGCTTCTTATTCAGCAGAGCTCGCCCCACCACGCTAAGTGCCAGTCGGCGGCCGCTCTCGGAGCTACGAAGCCTCGGGAGGCGTAGGGATGCATGCCCTACACCGGCACAAGGCCGATCCATTTCGGCACGACGTCCTGGATGACCGAGGTCTCAGCGCCCATGGTCTACGTGAGTAGGCTTTATCCGACACGACGCCACATATAACCCTTCTGGCGCCGGCGTCACGCGCCGCAGGAAGATGTGCGTGTCGCGAAGCACCCAGGAACACAATCAGAACGGAACAACGCCATCGACATCGCATGTCTGGGGCGCCGAGAAGGGGGTTGGGGCGGTAGAAGTCCCAGTGCGACTGCGAGGGCCCTGCGGGGCCCTTGCCTCCTTGCACTTGGCTTAACGCTCAGCAGCCCACGCATCTGCCAATAGCTCCGCCTGGGCGATCACTTTCTCAGTCGCCTCGGCCTGCCTGTCCGGCGGGTACTTGTGGATGGCCAACAGCACCTTAACCATCGCGATCATCCTGGCGCGGGAATCCTTGCGATTCTGCCAGTTGATCGTGGCTGATTTGCGCAACTTGTTGGTGAGCTCCTGTGCCAGGGCACGCAAGACGGGATGCCCCAGCTCGCGCACGGCGGACTCGTTCTCGGCCAGCGCCTGATAGAACGCGAACTCTTCCTCAGTCATCCCGTCCGGGGGGCGGGCCTCGTTGATCTCCTTGGCCAGGTTGATCAGCTCCTCGATCACCTCGATCGTGGTCAGGCCGCGGTTCTGGTACTTGTTGACCGCCTCCTCCAGCTTGGCGGCGAACTCCTTGCCCTGCAGCGCGTTCTTCTGGCCCCGTGCTTTGATCTGGTCGGCGATCAGCCGTTCCAGCAGCTCGGCGGCCAGGTTCCTGGTCGGCATCGCCTGGATCTGCGCGAGGAACTGCTCGTCCAGCAGGCTGATGTCGGGCTTGGACATGCCCAGCGTGCCGTAGATGTCGTTGACACCCTCCACCAGCACGCCCTTAGCCACCAGCTGCCGCAACGCGGCCTCCTTCTCGAAGCGAGACAGGTTGCTGCCAGCACGGGTCAGCTTGATCAGACTTACCCGGACGGCCTGGAAGAAGGCGATCTCCTCGCGCACCGCCATCGCTTCGGGCAGGGTGCCGGCAAGGGCTTGGGCGGTGGTGAGTTTCGCCACCTGATCCAGGTAGGCCCGCACGCCGCGATTGCGGCCCTTCTCGTCCGGCTCGGGGTCCAGCTTCAGAACGTGCTCCATCGCCGGCCCCAGCAGTGCCAGCGCCCGTTGGGGGTGCTGGAAGCCGCTGTAGTCAAACCCTTGGAAGAACTCCTTGCGCAGCACGTCCAGGGTGTCCAGCAGGATCTGCAAGGCGCGCCCGGATGTGTCCACCGGCTCGCGGTCACTGCCAGCATCGCGGGTGTACTGCTTGATGGCCTTCTTAAGTTCTTCGCCGACGCCAATGTAGTCGACGATCAAGCCGCCCGGTTTGTCCTTCCAGATGCGGTTGGTGCGTGCAATGGCCTGCATCAGGCCGTGGCCTTGCATCGGCTTGTCCACATAAAGCGTGTGGACCGGCGGCGCGTCGAAGCCGGTCAGCCACATGTCGCGGACGATCACCAGTTCCAGGGTATCGTCCGCGTCCTTGAAGCGCTTCTCCAGCAGTTTGCGCTGACGCTTGTCCGTCCGATGAGGCTGGAAGTGAGCCGGATCTGCCGAGCTGCCGGTCATCACCACCTTGAGCCGGCCATTCCCGACGTCGTCACCTGCCCACTCGGGCCGGAGCTTGACCAGTTCGTCGTAGAGCCGCACCGCGGCCTCGCGCGAGACCGCCACGATCATTGCCTTTCCGGCGATGGACTCCTTGCGCGCCTGCCAGTGAGCGACCAGGTCGGCGGCCAGCGTTGCCAGCCGACCTTCGGCCATGGCCAGCGCTTCTGGACGACGAAGCAATCGTCCCGGTCAGCTACGAATCCCGGATCCTTTCGCGGCTGCCTGACGCTCCTCGGGCCGACCGTAAGCTCGATTTCCGCTCCGTCTCTGTCTCCGTGCGCATAGAGATGGATATCGTGGGGATGGGCCGCTTCCGACCCAAAGCGGACGTCTCGTTGGAACATCGCGCACCACTTCGTCCCACGGATCACTCAGGCAGCCAAGCCCGACCGCATGACCTCGTAGAGCGCAGTCCGGGTATTGTTGTCTGCCATCGAAGGGCTAGCAGCCCATGCAACGGCAAGAGCCCCTAGGAAGAGACTGAGCCGGGGCATCCCGGCGGCTCCCGGCGAGGTCAGTGTCCCCGCGCATGAAATCGAACCGCTGCAGCAGGCGCACCAGTTCCTGGACACGCACTGTCGTCGGGGCTGCGCGATCACCAGCCGTGCCAGTGCGGCAGCGGAAACAAGTACAAGCGGTGCCATGGCCGACAACTGGAACGCGCCTTTTCCCTGTAGCCCTCTCGACGCATTCAGCGGAATTGTATAACCCCATCATCCGCAGGTACCCTGCGCGGCCATGACCCGCCTGCATCCCCGCTTCTTGTTGCCGCTCCTGCGCGTCGTCGTGCTGGGTGTGCTTGCGTTGGGGCTGGCGTTCCAACCGGTGATGACAGCCGCCGGCGAGATGCATGAGCTCGCGCACGATCCGTCTGGCGCGCACAGCCACGGCCCGCATGCCAACGATCTGGACCCGGAGTTCGCCGCGGCGGACGCGCACGATCAGGACGGATCGGAGACGTTGCACCTGTTGCTGGATTTCGCCCATTGCTGTGGTTCAGCCGCGGCCGTGTTGCCGGTTCTGGATTCATTTTCCACTCAACCGGTCGCCGGTCGAATGGGGGTCGAAAAAGCGTCGCCCCCGGCCGCCTTGCGTCTGCCGAGCCCATTCAAGCCTCCGATCTTCGGATGACCGCGCCGTCGGCCTGATGCCGACTCCCGTCAATTCGATTCATCGGAGCAACCCCCATGCGTTTGCGATCAGCGGCCCTGGCCGCGTTCGTCGCCGTGTGTGCCGTGGCATTCCCCACGCACGCCGCCGACCCCCTCACCCTGGACGACGCTTTCCTCCGCGTTGCCGATACACACCCCGATCTGCGCCTGTTTGGCGCCCGCCATGAGGCCCTGAAAGCCGAACTGGATCGCTCCTCGTTGCGCCCGGCGCTGGTCGCTGGAGCCGAGGTCGAGAACGTGCTCGGTACCGGCCCGGCCAGCGGCCTGGATGGCGCCGAGATCACGCTGAGCCTCGCCTCCGTGCTGGAGCGCGGCGGCAAGCTCGATGCCCGCCGCACGCTCGCGCAAAGCCGGATCGATGCGCTGGCCATCGGGCGCGAGGCGCGGCGGTTGGATCTCCTGGCCGAAGTGGCCCGCCGCTACCTAGCAGTCGTCGGTGCGCAACGCGAAGGCGAGCTTGCGCAGTTGGGCGTCGACCAGCGCGATCGCACCGTTGCTGCGGCGCGCCGGCGTCACGAGGCTGGCGCTTCGCCCGAGTCGGTCGTACTCACCGCCCAGGCGGCCTTTGCGCGGGCCGAACTGGATAGCGCCCGTGCCCGGCAACGTGAGGCGGCCGCCCGCCAGCACCTCGCGGCCCTGTGGGGCGAGCGAAATCCCGCATTTGAGATCGTCGGCGGCGATCCGCTGGATGTGCCCCAGGTCGCGGACTTCGCGGTACTCGCCGATTGGTTGCAACGCACTCCCGAGCTGGCGCAGTTCGTCGACCAGCAGCGCATTGGCGAGGCGCGCCTGCAGCTGGCACGCAGCGAAGCGACCCCCGACTTCGACTGGCAGGTGGGCGTGCGACGGATGGCGGAGGGCGATGACTTCGGCTTGGTCGGCAGTGTCTCTATCCCGCTGGGCACCACTCGCCGGGCACAGCCGGGCATCCGTGCCGCACGCGCCGAGTTGACAGCGCTGGAAATCGAACGGGAGGCCATGGGGCTGTCGCTCTACTCCACCCTCGCTGAGGCGCATGGCCGCTTCGGGGTGGCCCGCCTGGAAGCACAGCGGCTAGGTGAGGACGTGCTTCCACGTCTGGCCAAGGCCGAAGCCGCGGCCGCCACCGCGTACCGCGCAGGCGCCGCCAGTTATCTGGAGTGGTCGAGCCTGCAGGCGGAGCACGCCGCCGCACGGCAGCAACAGCTGGCGGCGGCGCTGGAAGCCCAGCGCGCCCTGATCGAGATCCAGCGGCTGACCGGCCAGGCATTCGTCGCCGGCCCGGGCCTGCAACACAACCAAGGAGCAACCCCATGAAGCCTGTCCACCTGATCCCGGCACTGGCGCTGGCCTTGGTCCTCGCAGCCTGCGGTGGCGAGCCGGACCAGCCGGCCAAGGACGCACATGCGAACGACGCCGCCGACCACGGAACGGAGGCCGACGAACACGGCCATGAGGCGGATGAAGTCGCCAGCACGGTCATCGCTGCGGAAGTCGCTGAAAAGTCCGGTATCAAGACGCAGCCCGCCGGCCCCGGCGTGATCGCCGACGAGCATGAGGTGCAAGGCCTGCTGACCCCGGTCGAGGGTCGCGTTGCGCAGGTCACCGCCCGTTTCCCGGGCCCGATCCGTTCGCTGCGCGCCAACGTCGGCGACCCGGTCCGCGCCGGCCAGGTGCTGGCGACGATCGAGAGCAACCTGAGCCTGAGCACCTACAGCGTCGCCGCGCCGATCTCCGGCGTGGTCGTCGAGCGCAGTGCCTCGGTCGGCGGCCTGGCCAGCGAAGGTGCGCCCCTGTTCGAAATCGCCGATCTTTCGCAGCTCTGGGTCGACCTCCACATCTTTGGCGCGGACGCCCAGCACATCCAGCCCGGCGTGCCGGTGGCGGTCACCCGCATGAGCGATGGCGAGACCGTCCGAACCACGCTCGAACGCGTGCTGCCGGGCATGGCCACCGCCAGCCAGAGCACGGTGGCACGCGCGACGATCGACAACGCCGACAACCAATGGCGGCCGGGCACAGCAGTCAAGGCGCGGATCACGGTCGCACAGGAACCGGTGGACCTGATGGTGCCGCTGACCGCGCTGCAGTCGATGGATGGCCAGGAGTCCGTGTTCGTACGTGAGGGCGAGACGTACCTGACCCGACACGTCGAACTCGGTGCCCGCGATGCCACGCAGGTGCAGATCCTCTCGGGCCTGAGTGAAGGCGAGGAGGTGGTCGTCGCGGAGAGCTACCTGATCAAGGCGGACATCGGCAAGGAAGGCGCGGCGCATGACCACTGACGCCATAGGCCGCCAGCCGGGCCTGCTGGAGCGGATCGTCCGGTTCTCGATCCGGCATCGCTGGATGATGCTGGTGCTGACCCTCGGGCTGATCGGAGTAGGCATCTGGAGCTTCACCCGGCTCCCGATCGATGCAACGCCGGACATCACGAACGTCCAGGTGCAGATCAACACCGAGGCGCCCGGCTACTCTCCGCTGGAGTCCGAGCAGCGGGTCACCTATCCGATCGAGACGGCACTCGCCGGCTTGCCCCGGCTCGACTACACGCGCTCGCTGTCGCGCTACGGCTTGTCGCAGGTCACCGTGGTGTTCGAGGACGGCACCGACCTGTACTTCGCCAGGCAGCAGGTGGCCGAGCGCCTGCAGCAGATCCGCTCGCAGATCCCAGAGGGACTGGAACCCGAAATGGGGCCGATCTCGACCGGGTTGGGCGAGATCTTCATGTACACCATCGATGCCGCGCCCGAGGCGGTCAAACCGGACGGCACGCCGTGGACCGCCACCGACCTGCGCACCCTGCAGGATTGGGTGATCCGGCCGCAGATGCGCAACACCCCGGGCGTGACCGAAGTCAACACGATGGGCGGCTTCGAGCGGCAGATCCACATCACGCCGGACCCGTCCAGGCTGGTCGCACTCGGCTTCACGCTGCATGACATCGTCGACGCGGTGGCGGCCAACAACCAGAACATGGGCGCCGGTTACATCGAGCGCAACGGCCAGCAGTACCTGGTGCGCGTGCCCGGCCAGGTCGGCGGGATCGACGAGATCCGCAACATCGTGCTGGACCGGCGCGAAGGCCTGCCGATCCGGGTTGCCGACGTGGCGCAGGTGGGTGAAGGCCCGGAGCTTCGTACGGGCGCGGCCACCCAGAACGGCGAAGAGGTCGTGCTGGGCACCGTGTCGATGCTGGTCGGCTCCAACAGCCGCAGCGTCGCGCAGGCCGCGGCGGCGAAGCTGCAGGACGCGAACGCGAGCCTGCCAGAAGGCGTTATCGCAACGGCGGTCTACAACCGCACCGGGCTGGTCGAACGCACCATGCAGACGATCTCGAAGAACCTGGTCGAGGGCGCCCTGCTGGTGATCGTGGTCCTGTTCCTGCTACTGGGGAACTTCCGCGCCGCGCTGATCACCGCAGCCGTCATCCCCCTGGCCATGCTGTTCACGATCACCGGAATGGTGCGCGGAGGCGTCTCGGGCAACCTGATGAGCCTGGGTGCACTCGACTTCGGGCTGATCGTCGATGGCGCGGTCATCATCATCGAGAACGTCCTGCGCCGGTTTGGCGAGATGCAGCATCGGCTTGGCCGGACGCTGACACGTGAAGAACGCAACGACCTGACGGCTACCGCCACGGTCGAGGTCATCCGGCCCAGCCTGTTCGGCATGTTCATCATCGCCGCGGTGTACCTGCCGATCTTCGCCCTGACCGGGATCGAGGGAAAGATGTTCCATCCCATGGCGATCACGGTGGTGCTGGCCCTCACCGGCGCCATGGTGCTGTCGCTGACCTTCGTTCCCGCGTCGATCGCGATCTTCATGGGCAATCGCGTCCAGGAGAAGGAGAACCGGCTGGTCCAGTGGACGCGAGGCCGCTATGAGCCCTTGCTTGCCTGGTCGCTCCGCCGGCAGAACTGGGTCCTTGGCGGGGCACTCGCCCTGGTTGCCGTGTCCCTGCTGGTCGCCACGCGCCTGGGCAGCGAGTTCATTCCCAGCCTGGACGAGGGCGACATCGCCATGCACGCGATCCGTATCCCAGGCACGGGCCTGGAGCAGTCGGTGAAGATGCAGCTCGCCGTTGAGGAGCGCCTGCAGCAGGTTCCTGAAGTGGAGCGGGTCTTCAGCAAGATCGGCACGGCGGAGGTGGCCACCGACCCGATGCCGCCGAACGTGGCGGACACCTTCTTGATGATGAAGCCACGCGCGCAGTGGCCCGACCCGAGCAAGCCCAAGGACGTGCTGCTCGAGGAGATCGAGGCGGCGGTGGCGACGCTTCCAGGCAACAACTACGAGTTCACGCAGCCGATCGAGATGCGGACCAACGAGCTGATCTCCGGCGTGCGTGCGGACGTGGCGGTCAAGGTGTTCGGCGATGATCTGGACATGCTGATCGAGGTCGCCGAACAGGTCGAGGCGGTTGCCAGGCAGGTCGATGGCGCGGCGGACGTCAAGACCGAACAGGCGACCGGCTTGCCACTGCTGACGATCGTCCCGGATCGTGCGGCGCTGGCGCGCTTTGGCCTGAATCCGGGGATCGTGCAGCAGACCATTGCCACCGCGGTCGGTGGTCAGGTTGCCAGCCAGCTGTTCGAGGGCGACCGCCGCTTCGACATCGTGGTCCGGTTGCCGGAACAGATGCGTGTCGATCCGACTGCCCTTCAGGATCTGCCGATCCCCTTGCCCGACGTTGCGAACGCGGACCGGTCGAGCCTGGAGCCACGCTGGGCGACCGCGCGGACCGTACCGCTGCGGGAGGTCGCGAAGATCGAAAGCCTGCTGGGGCCCAACCAGATCAACCGCGAGAATGGAAAGCGCCGGGTGGTGGTCACCGCCAACGTGCGTGATCGCGACTTGGGTAGCTTTGTCGAAGAGCTGCAGCAGCGCGTCGGGCAGCAGGTGGACGTGCCCGAGGGCTACTGGATCGACTACGGCGGCACGTTCGAGCAGTTGATCTCGGCCAGCCAACGGCTCGCCGTCGTGGTACCGGTGACCCTGGTCCTCATCTTCGGCCTGTTGTTCATGGCCTTTGGCTCGGCCAGGGATGCGGTGATCGTGTTCAGCGGGGTGCCGCTGGCCCTGACGGGCGGTGTGGCCGCACTGGCACTGCGCGGCATCCCGTTGTCGATCACCGCAGGCGTCGGCTTCATCGCGCTGTCCGGCGTGGCCGTGCTCAACGGCCTGGTCATGATCGCCTTCATTCGCAACCTGCGCGAACAAGGCCAGTCGCTGGACGACGCGGTCTTCAACGGCGCCCTCGGGCGGCTGCGGCCCGTGCTGATGACCGCCCTGGTCGCGTCGCTCGGCTTCGTCCCCATGGCGCTCAATGTCGGCGCGGGCGCGGAGGTGCAGCGTCCGCTCGCCACCGTCGTGATCGGCGGGATCGTGTCTTCAACGCTGCTCACCCTGCTTGTCCTGCCCACCCTTTACCGTCTTCTGCATCGCGGCGACGCAGCGAAGCCGCAACTGGAGGCCCACTGAGTTGAGTGAAGAGAAGATCGAGATACACGACGCGCACCAGCGCCGGATCCTGTTGATCGTCCTCGCCCTGAACCTCGCGCTTGCCGCGGGGTTCGGGGTCACGGGCGTCGCCGCCGGCTCAAGCGCTCTGATCGCAAATGGACTGGACAATGCGTCCGACAGCGCCGTCTACATCATCACCCTGCTCGCACTCAGTCGCTCACAAGCCTGGAAACGGTCGGCGGCCAAAGTGTCCGGCTGGCTGCTGATCCTGTTCGCCGCTGGGATCCTGGTCGACGTGGGCCGTCGGTTCCTGGGTGACGCCGAGCCCATTGGTACGACGATGATGGTGATGGCGCTGGGGGCCGGCCTGGTAAACGCGACATGCGTGTGGCTGCTCAAGAAAATCCGGCAGGCCAATGTGAACGTGCGTGCCGCGACGACCTTCAGCACCAACGATTTCATCGCCAACGCAGGCGTGCTCGTGGGTGGCGGACTGGTGCTGTGGACCGGGCGGGCCTGGCCCGACCTCGTCGTGGGGCTCGCAGTGGCGGCGATCGCCCTGAAAGGGGGCATCGAGATCCTGCAGGATGCCCGTGGCGAAGAGGACGCTTGAGTGCCGACCTAGGATGGCGGGTGGCGCAGCGTGTCGAGGATGGCGCACTGGCCGCGCTCGCCGCCGCTGCAACTGCCAATCACCCGTTCGAGCTCCGAGGCCATCCGCTGAAGGTCGTTTAGCCGGTTCCGGATGTCCAGCAGGTGCCCGCGGGCAAGACGGTCGACATCCTGGCAGGACAACCCGTCGTCTTCGGCCAGGCCCAGCAGGCTGCGGATCTCCTCCAGCGAGAAGCCCAGTTCGCGTCCGCGGCTGATGAAGCGCAGCCGATCCGCGTCGGCGGGACGGTAGTCGCGATACCCGCCCGCCGTGCGCGGCGGGGCAGGCAACAACCCGATGCGCTCGTAGTAGCGCACGGTTTCGGGATGGCACCCGCTGCGCTCCGCGACCTCTCCGATCTTCATGGGCTTGACTCTGTAGCGACTCCGGGGTTTAGGATCGCCGACCTGGAAGCGGGCCGCAAATCCTCGGACGCCCGCTCGACTCGGAGACATGATCATGAGTGATTCGTGCGGCTGCGGAAGCACGGTGGATATCCGCGCCCTGGAGGCGGGGCAGCGGCGCGTGTTGATGATCGTGCTGGCAATCAACATCGCCAGCTTCGTGATGATGATCACCGCAGCGATCTACAGCGGCTCGTCCTCGTTGCTGTCGGGCAGCCTCGACAACCTCGGTGATGCGTTGACCTATCTGCTGAGCCTGGCAGTGATCGGCGCGAGCCTGCGCGCCAAGGCCAGGGTGGCGTTGTTCAAGGGATTGCTGATCCTCGGTGCCGCGGTTGCGGTCGCCATCCAGATCGGCTGGCGCCTGGCCCACCCGGAGGTGCCGATCTTCGAGGCCATCGGCATCGCCGCCGTGATCAATCTTGCGTTCAACGCCTTGTGCCTGTGGCTGCTTACCCCGTACCGCTTTGGCGACGTGAACATGTCATCGGCCTGGGAGTGCTCGCGCAATGACCTGTACGAGGGTGTTGCGGTGCTGCTGGCAGCCGCCGGCGTGTGGCTGTTCGATGCCGGCTGGCCCGATCTGGTCATCGCCGGTGGACTGTTGCTGATGTTTCTGCGGTCCTCCGCTCGGGTACTCCGCATGGCTTGGCGGAGTTACCGGGACGAGGTGAAATAACGAGTTACGGCCCGTTGTCCGGTCCTCGAAGAAGAAATGCTCCGTTCTGAAGCGTGGCTGGAGCGGCCAAGAAAGTCAGCTATGACAGGCAGTTAGCTCACCTTTGGCCGTTTTTTACACGAATCCCTGCCGACCCTCTGAAAGAGTGGATTCGAAGCGGCAGTTCGGGTCAGCCAGAACGTCCGCTTCTGGCCGGAAGCGGACATCGTCCGGTCAACACCGGCGAGCTGGTGAGGAGCGACTGGAACGCTAATGCGCCGTTATCGGCGCACGCAATCAGGCGATGCAGCACTTCTTGTGCTTCCGCCCTGATCCACACGGGCAGGGGTCATTCCGCCCGACCTTGGGCTTGCTTCGGCCACCTCGAAACGCGCGCTCGTACGCCGCCTTCGGGGTGAGGGGCTGGGTCATGCCGTGGGTGGATGCGTCCATCGTGTCGTCCTGCACCCACGGCTCGGCCAGTCGAAGACCGAACCGAAGCCGCGCGTCCCCTCCACTGACGCATACGCCGAACCAGCGATCCGCTTTTTGCCGATACTTGCGTCGAACGCACAGCGCCGCCAGCCGCTCGGCCGCCTCGTGGTCCGGCGCATTCGAACTCATGAACGTGACACCGCTGCCGTCGGCAAAGATGAGCGCGACGTCGTGCGGCGCGCCGTCCTGCGACGAGCGAAGGGCCATGCGTTCCACCATGCGGCTCAGGTCGTCAAAGGCGTCCCCGCTCATCTCGAGCAGTTGAAAGCCTTGCTCGAGCACGGCCGGTTCGGGGTGGCGCTCGATCTCGCGCACGATGCGGCCGAGGGCCTTGCCCTCGAAGCGGGTGAGAAAGCCCTCCGGGGTCGCGTCGCCCGGAAAGCCGCGCCGGCGCACCGTCATCGCGACGTCGACGCCCGCGGTGAAGTCCTCGGCGAGCTGCAGCATCGAGGTGCGGTCCTCGAGCCAGAGGTTGTGCTTGAGGTGGTACGCCAGGATGGTGAGCTCCTGCGCGGCCAGCAAGCCGTCGTCGTACCGCGCGCGCCGGGCGATGTAGCTCAGCAGCTGGAGGGGCGTCTCCAGGAACTCGGTGAGCACATCGATCAGGAAGACATCGCAGACGAGTGCCGCGCGGACTCGCTCCACGTCGCGGGTTTTCAGAAACTGCCGGGCCTGGAAGCTCAGCGCCGGGTAGTGGTCGCTGACCACGCAGAACATGAAGATCTCGGTGATGCCCGAGACGTCGATGGTGGAGCCGTCGTTGCGAGACGCCGTATACCCCGCGGCGCCGAGAACTTCAGCGCAGGCCAATCCTTGGTCGTAAGCGTCCTGTACGCTCTTCTTGAAGTCATCTCGAATGATCTGGTCGTTGCCCTTGCGCGCTTCCACCGTCAGCCGTTTGGCCTTCGCCTGCACGATGACGGCGCGGTCGGCCCACAGCACGAGCACGTCGATCTCGGCGACCTTCGTCTTGCCGTGCCAAAGATCGACGTTGGTGTGGACGCGATCGGCGCCGAAGACGCGCGCCAGGCGCTCAGCAACGAAGTCCTCGGTGAATTCACCCCGATGCTTGTCCCGCTGCGGCCGGTAGGGCTTGTCGTCGTTCATCCAGTAGAACGGCGAGTCGTACAGCGCCTCCGCGAGCGCGTAGTTCTGCAGCAGGATGAAGTCGCCCTGCGGCGTGCGAAGCAGCGGCGTCGCTGCGATCTGGTTGAACTCCTGGAGCGAGGTGAAACGCGGATTCGAGTCCCCGTCCGGCACGGTGAAACGCAGCAGGATGCATTCGACCAGCTCCCGCGAGAGGCCGGTGGCGTCCGCGAGGCGCGCAGGATTGATCCTGAACGCATGGAGCAGGGACCACTGCTCCACCGGCACGTCGCGGAGCGACTCGACCATGGCGGGGAATTGGTGCATCAGCAACTGATCGGCCGCGTTCGCTACCGCGCACGCCTGCTCCATGGTGAAGCCGACGTTCGCCGCCAACCAGTCAGCGTCGGCGGCGTAGCGGCGGGCCGCCAGGTCCAGATACTGGAAGTTGTACGCCGACTCGGCCGCGTAGAAGATCGGCTCGCGCAGCACCTCGCCCGAGTCGAAGGGATTGTGGGTCTCGCCGCATTCCAGGACTTGGAGCATTTCACCCAGATCGAACGCACCCGACAGGGCGTCGTGCAGCTCCTGCAGAAGCCGATCACTCGCCTGGATGTGCTCGCCGAGCACTTCACGCGTCGGGACGGACCAGTCGATGGGTGCCTTGAGCATCAGCCCTAGCAGCGTGTTGATCTCGGTCCGCAGCAAACGATTTGGATTGAACCGATCCTGCAGGTCCGACTCCGTCAGGTGCTCGCCGATCAACATCATGTTGTCGCGAAAGCACAAAGCCGCGACGGCGTGGATGTAGCCCGGCCGGGTGCACAAGGCCTCGAGGTCGACCATCACGGCCTGTTCGGAACGCCGAGCCGCATCGGGCGGTGAGGGCAAGGCGGGGGTTCGGGACGGGTGGGGCGTCTTCTTCATGGGCGGGGCACGGCAGGTGGGGGTGGCGCCAGCGCGTTTTTACGGGCAGGGCCAGACGCCCTTGGAAGGTCGGCAAGGCGACGATGGCGCATAGTTTGCGCGATCGGCCCACGCACCGCTCGGGCCCGCGGGGACCCACCGCTACCAGGACGTGCAAGGGCGCCCGGTGTCGGGGCAGCATCCCCTAGGCGCGCAGACTGCCGTTCGGTCGACGGCGGCCGAGGCGCCGCCGATCCGACTTCGCGCTTAATCGCTGACAAGACCGCTTCCGACCCCAAGCGGTCGCTGCCCAGCGGCGACCGCTTGGCCGTCGTTCAACGCATGCGCAGGCGGAGTTTCTCCCAGAGGCGCCGGCGCGCTTGGTAGGCGCTTACCCCGAGGAGTAGGGCCGCCAACCAGATCGTGCCTTCGGTGGTCACCGCGGCCAATGTGGCGAGGACGAGCATCGCCCCGGTGTCTACCTTCAGCCCGATGCCTACCGCCAGTGCCACCCACGACAGCAGGCATGCGGTGCCGGCCAGCTTGATCCACATCCACTTGCGGCGTTGGGTCGCGTGCGAATCCGCGGGCGTGACTGGAACGGGGCCACTCATTTCGCACCTCCCCGGGTCGTCAGCTGGAATGCTTCGGGCAGCGGCGAGGTGGGCGTTTCCACCGTGCCCACGTTGGACACGATCCACCAGCGTTCACCGTCGTTGAGCAGTTGGAAGTGGTTCAGTCCGCGCATGAGCGGTTCCTTGTCGCTGGGGCGCAGGCGGATCTCGAAGCTGCTCATCACCGAGGCCAGCAGTCCGTGCTGCTCGACCTTGGTAACCAAGGGGATCTCATGGAAGCCCGTGGCGGCGTAAGCGCTCTCGGTCTGGGTGATCAGCTCTTCGCTGTCCATGCCCATGATGCCGCTTCCGATACTGGAATCCATGGCCACCGACAGGCGGGCGCCATCGAGGAACAAGGCGCGGTAGCGGTCCCAGTCGCGCTTTGCGCCGGCGTCGGCGGAGATCGTTTCATACAGAGCATGCACGATGGCCTCAGGGGATTCCCAGTCCTCGGGGCCGGCGTGGGCGGTGCTGGCCAGACCCAGGGCCAAGCCTGCTGCCAGCAGGGTGCGGGCGGCGATGTGTTGGAACGTGCGCTTCATGGTCATTCTCCCTTGAGTTGGTTCAGTGCGGCGGCGGTGAGCAACGTGCCGTTGAGTACGACGGCGTGGATGTCGCGTGTGTGCTGGATGTCTTCCAGCGGGTCAGCGTCGAGCACCAGCAAGTCGGCCTCGAAACCGGGAGCGACTCGCCCCAGGCGCTGGCCGGCGCCCAGCGCTTCGGCGGCATGGCGGGTGGCGGCCAAGAGCAGTCGTGCGTTCGGCACGCCGGCTTCGGCCAGCAGTTGCATTTCGCGATGCAGGCTGATGCCCGGGGCGATCCACGGGTTGCTCATGTCGGTGCCCAGGGTCATGCGCGCATCGGTGGCATACAGCCGCGCGGCCATCCGCTGCACCTTCGGCCACACGGCGCGCGCGCGCTCGAAGTCCTCGGGCTGCCAGCCGATGGCGAAGGTGAACCATTCGTTCCAATGCGCCAGCAGTTTCGGATGGGCATGGCGGCGTGCGTCGTCTCTGTATGCGTTGTCCTGGTCCTGCACGAAGGCGGCATGGAAGGCGACCAGCGTGGCGTCGAAGATTGGGCGATGCTCCTGATAGGCGGCGACCAGTTGGTCGGCGTGCGCCCCTTCGGGATCGAAGTGCTCCCACCACTCGAAGAACGAATACGTACTGCCACGGGCCGTGGCTTGCCACGCCGCGCGCTGCTTCGCAGTCAACAGGTCCGGGCTCAGCGGCATCAGGTGGACGATGCCGTCCAGTCCCATCGCCAGTGCGTCGGGCCACGCGATGCTTTCCAGGTGCGCGACGGCGGGACGACCATGCCGGTGCGCGGCGTCGATGCCGGCCTTCAGCAGTTCGGGCGAGAGGCCGGTATAGAGCTTGATCCAGTCGGCACCGGCCTCGACCTGTGCACCGACCACTCGCTCCATGTCCTCGGCGTTGCGCGCCGCGGTGGCTAGGCCGGGGAGGTCGGCGTTGTTGATGACCGGACCTGCGTTGAAGCTCTCGGGGCCGATCAGCTCGCCAGCGGCCAGGCGTGCCTCGTACCGCGCCGCTGCGTGCAGGTCGCCACCGGGATTGCGGATAGTGGTGACGCCGAATGCCACCAGCCGCCTAGCATTGTGTTCGGCGATCTCGTCATCGGGCAGCGCCTGCATCACGGCCCGGCCGCGTTCGCGCTTGATCTCCATGGGCCCCAGGGTGAGGTGGGCGTGCATGTCGATCAGGCCTGGCACCAGATAGCGGCCCTCCAGGTCGATCGCTCGGGCACCACGCAGGCAGGCGGGTTCGCCGGCCGCGGTGATGGTGGTGATGCCGGCGCCTTCCACGCGCACGCATCGGCGCGGGCTGACGCGGTTGTCTTCGGCCTCGACGATATGCACATTGTCGAGCGCCAAGGCGCCGTCGACGGATGGCGCGCCGGCCAGCACGAGGGCTGGTGCGTACAACGCGGCAGGGAGCAGCAGGCTTGCGAGGGTGGAAGGTCGCATCATGTGTGTCCTTTCGAGTGGGATCGCCTGATGAGTGGCGGGAAGCCGGGAATTTCTTACTAAAAAAAGAAAATTTGTTTCCATGTAAGAAATGCGCCCCCAGCGCCGACTGAGGTATTGCTGGCCATCCCACTGGTCGACGGCCGACCCACTCCAGACACGACTCCATGCATCCACTCTGGCCACAGGTAAAAGCCTTCCATCCGCAGCTTTGGCGTGCGGTGTGCGGCTATGAGCTCAACCCCGCCGTGCGCGAGGAGTTGCTGCAGGAGGTGCTACTCGCCATCTGGGAGAGCCTCCCGCGGCTGCGCGAAGCGGACCGGCTGTTGCCGTTCGTATTGCGCATCGCGCACAACCTGGGCGCCAGCCACGTGCGCGCGGAAACCCGGATGCCGTCGCCGGTGCCGTTTGACGATGCGCTGCACGACGTCGCGGACCCGGCCATGGCCGATGCCTGCGCCCGCACGCAGTGGCTGTTCGAGGCGCTGGCTACGCTGCCACTCATGTTGCGGCAGGTATTGATGCTGCAACTGGAAGGTTTCGATTACCAGGAGATCGGCAACATGCTGGGCATCAGTGCGGAAAACGTCGGCGTGCGCCTGCATCGCGCCCGCGAGCGCCTGAAATCCCTGTCAAAAGCAGAGGGCATTGCATGAAATTCGACGATCTTCTGAAGGATGCCTGGCAGGGCCAGACGCACTCCGCCATGCAGCAGGACCTGACCGGCCGCGTTCGCCGTCGCCAGCTGCGGCTGCGACTGCTGCGCACCCTTGAAGTGGCGCTGACGGTCGTGGCCTTCCTGGTGTTCGGCCAGGCGCTGCTGAGTGGCCAGGTTGATCCCGCGCACTGGCTTCTGATGCCGTTCTTCGTGGTGTTCCTGCCGATGGCGTGGGCCGTCGTGCTGCGCGCGCCACGCCGGCACGCAACGGATGCCACCGGTAGCGCGAGCACGTATGCACGGCTTCGACTCGCCCAGCTTCGCACCGGCCTGCGCGACTTGTGGCTGGCACGGATGACAGGATGGTTGCTGCTCGCCTATGCGCTGGTGGCCAATGCGGGCGTCTGGCTACTGGCCGGCGAAGCGTGGCGCGATGCCGGACTGGCCCTGCTGGCCATGGCCGTCGCATCGCTCGGGGCGACCCTCTGGCTGAGCCGCACGTTGCGCCAGCGCTGGCTGCGGGAATACCGCGCAGTTCAGCGGCTGATCGGTGGCTGACGCTGGTCGCGGCGGGTCGAGAGTGACGCGACGTGTAGCGTGTCTCGGGATGTTGCGAGCGAGTGCCTCTGGATAGCGCGGGCGACCGCTCCTAGCCGCTCCTCGACCTTCCCGGGCCGAGGATCGACCCCATACATCAGACATCCGTCTGCTCGGCTATCTCAAGAGCGTCGTCTACTTCAATCCCGAGGTACCGCACTGTGCTCTCCAGCTTCGTATGGCCTAGGAGAAGCTGGACAGCCCTGAGGGTCCGGGTTCGACGATAGATCAGCGACGCCTTCGTCCTGCGCATCGTGTGCGTCCCATAGGATCCTGTCTCCAACCCGGCATCCTCGACCCATCGATGGACGATCCTGGCGTACTGCCTCGTCGACAGGTGAGGTGAGGCAGCGATCCGACTGGTGAAGAGGAAGTCCGATGGGTTCAGGTCGGCCTTCTGGATCCAAGTCTGGACTGCTTCACGCGTCATTGCTGTGATCTCGAACTGGACGGGCCTTCCCGTCTTTTGCTGCATCACCATGGCCCGAGAAGCCATCTGGCCGCCATGGGACACGTCAGAAACCCGGAGTCTGACCAGATCGCAGGCACGGAGCTTGGAATCGATCGCCAAGTTGAACAGCGCCAGGTCACGGACCTTTTTGCGTAGCTGCAGCCGGACCCGGATCGCCCAGATGTCCTTGAGCTTGAGCGGTGCCTTCTGGCCGACCAGCTTTCCCTTGTTCCAGGGCTGGCAGGGCTGCGATCTGTGAAGGACTGACATGGCCATCTCCTATTGGTAGGGGATGGGATGGTTCTCTCACGGGTGCCAGACGGGCGTGATCGACCCAAAGCGGACATCGCAGGACTGAAAAGGCTGCTCGCGGCAGCTAGCGAGTCAGAGCGCGCATGGGATGTACCGTCGGCTGCTCAACGCAAGGGCGTGGCTGAAAGCGTGATGCGCCGTCGCCGTTCCTGCTGGAGCGGACGGGTGCTTCGGTCGAGGTCATCCACGGAATCTGCGGCCACCACCTCTGGATCGGGTTGTTTCCGGCCGGCTCAACGGGCAGTCCGGGAGGCGGGATCACGACTCCCACGCCATGGCAGGCAGCAGCAACGAGGGTCCGTTCGGCCGGTTCGGGCCACGCATGATGCGCAAGTCGGATCAGGCCCCAATGGATCGGCATCATTGCTTTTGCCCCGACAGCGGCAGCCAGTTCTACCGCCTGCTCCGGACCCAGGTGCACGTCTGGCCATCCCGGGTTGTATTGCCCCGAGTCTGTCAGCACGACGTCGAACGGGCCGAGCCTTGGGCCGACTTCCTCCATCTCAGGCATGTACGAGGTATCGCCTGTGTAGTAGACGCGGTTCCGCGGTCCTACGAGCGCATAGCCAACCCACAGCGCGTCGTTGCCCCGGAACTCGACCCGTCCGCTGTAATGGCGCGCAGGCGTGGCATGGATGCGGACACCGTGCACATTGGTGGACTGCCACCAGTCAAGCTCCACGATGCGACCCGCGGGAATCGCCCAGTCTTCGAGGTGGGCACCCGCGCCGAGCGGCACGACGAAGCGGATACCTTCACGGTCCAGGGCGCGCAGCGTGGCGGCGTCCATGTGGTCGTAGTGATCGTGCGAGACGATCACGGCGTCGATCTTCGGAAGATCGGCCAGCGCGATCGGCGGCGCATACCAGCGGCGCGGCCCGATGCCTGGTACCGGGCTGGCCCGTTCGCTCCAGAACGGATCGATGAGGACGTTGATGCCGTCGATCTGCACGAGGGTGCTCGAGTGGCCGAACCAGGTCACTCTTAGGCCCGTTGCCGGTGCCGTTTCCAGCACAGCGGGATCGGTGCGAACCACGGCGACCGAGGGCGGTGGCGCCGCGGCGGCGGACGGCTCCGACGGATTGGACTCGGGCGACCACGAGGCACGTCCCGAGAAGAACGACTCGCCATCCCATTGCGGTGACAGCTTCACCCGTTCGAGGCGAGCCCCCTCGGGTGTGCGGCCCAGCGAGGAGCTAGCCAGCATGTACACGACGCCCACGACCGCAGCCACGATAACGACGAGTGAGGCAATGACAATTGCGGCCCTGCTGAGCCATCGACGCCATCTTCTGGGCAGAGCCGGGACAGCGTCAGGATTCAGAGACGCCCCATCGAAATTGCAAGCGGAGGTCAAGTTGCGAAGCCGGGTCTTATCCACGCGATTCCGCATCAGTTGACCTGCGGATCTTCTTCAGACTGACACCTCTTCATGCTTGGACTACTTCCAGGGCTGTCGTGTGGTCGGGAACGTTCTGATTGCGCGTTGCACCATGCAGCGAGGCGCGGGAAGCGAGCCAGGCAAGCGCGGCGGCTACGAGGAGCACTGCGGCGCTCGCACCGAACGTTGCTTGGTAGCCGGCCCGGTCGAAGATCAATCCACCCACGCCGGCACCGAGCCCGATCGCCAACTGGACGACCGCCACCATCAGGCCGCCGCCGGCTTCCGAATCATTTGGGAGCGTCCGCGCAAGCCACGTCCACCAGCCCACGGGGGCGGCGGTTCCCACGAGACCCCAAACCGCCAGCAGCATGGCGGTCGCTGCCACGGACCTTCCGACGAAGGGCAAGGTCATCGCGATCGCGGCCATCAGCAGCGGGATGGCGATGAGCGTGCGATACAGCCCCGCCTTGAGGAACGGGCCGATCAGAACGGTGCCGATGAAGCCGGCGATGCCGATGATCAGCAGCAACATGGAGAGGGTTCCCGCCGTGACCCCGGTGACCGTTTCGAGGAACGGCCGCAGGTAGGTGAAGAGCGTGAACTGGCCCATGAATAACGCCGCGACCGCCGCCATGCCCAGCACGATGCGCCGCTCCTTCATAAGGCCAAATAGAGAGCGCCGGCGCACCGCTGTGCGGGGCTTCATCGGCGGCAGCGCCGCCATTTTCCAGATGAGCGCGAGCGCGGCGATGGGCACGACCGCGAACGTCGCCCAGCGCCATCCCACCATTGACGCAAGCAGGCTTCCCAGCGGTGCGGCCAGCACGGTGGCAAGCGCGTTGCCGCCGTTGACGACTGCAAGCGCGCGCGGGACGTGGTCGTTTGGAACGATCCTCATCGCCGTGGCAGCGGACATGGACCAGAAACCGCCGATGGCAATGCCGATGAGTGCGCGGCCGGCCATGAACACGACGTAGTTCGGCGCGAACGCGGCGACGGTTCCTGACACCACCATCAGCCCGGTCAGACCGATGAGTAGGTGCTTGCGATCGAGCCGCCCGGCGAGCGCGGCGATCGACAGGCTCGTCAGCAACGCGAACGCGCCGGAGATCGTGATTGCCTGTCCTGCCTGCCCCTCGCTGACGCGCAGATCCGTGGCCATCGGCGTCAGCAAGCTCACCGGCATGAACTCGGAGGCGACGAGGGCGAATGCGCCGAGCGCGAGAGCGAACACGCCGCCCCAGGACGAAGCGCGGCCTGTGGCAGCGGAAACAGTTGGATTCATTGCATCCAGTCCTCGGAAGGAGCCCATGCGGAAACAGAAGGACCGGCCTGAGGCTCGGCCCTGGCTATAGGAGCCTCGGGGTTACTTCAGGTTCGTCGAGAAGAACTCCGTGATCCGCTTGAACGGAATCACGTCCACGCGGTCGTAGAGGTCCACGTGGTTCGCACCCGGGATGATCATCAACTCCTTCGGCCCCGACGCGGCCGCATGGGCGGTCTCGCTGAAGTAGCGCGAGTGCGCATTCTCGCCATGCACGAACAGGATGGGCCGCGGCGAGACTTCCTTGATGTAGGTGAGCAGCGGCATGTTCATGAAGGACACCGGGTTCGTCACCGTCCACGATGCGTTGGAGTTGACCGCGCGCGGGTGGAAGCCGCGCGGCGTGCGGTAGTAGTTGTGGTAGTCGACGAGGAACTGGGCTTCGCCGCCCTTGAGCTCGTTCATGACAGGGCCGTAGGCCGGAGCGCCGTTCTCGGCGTCTTCCCAGCGCTGCTTGCTCAACTGCTCCAGGGTGCGGGTGCGTTGCTCCAGCGTCACGCTGTCGTTGTAGCCCTTCGACATGACGCGGCTCATGTCATACATCGTGCTCACGACGACCGCCTTGACGCGCTTGTCGACCGCCGCCGCATTCAGCGCCATGCCGCCCCAGCCGCAGATGCCGATGATGCCGATGCGCTCGCGGTCGACAGTCGCCTGCAGGCCGAGGAAATCGACGGCCGCACTGAAATCCTCGGTGTTGATGTCGGGCGAGGCGACGTTTCGCGGCTGACCGCCGCTCTCGCCGGTGTACGAGGGGTCGAATGCAAGCGTGACAAACCCGCGCTCGGCCATGGTCTGTGCATACAGGCCGGAAGACTGCTCCTTGACGGCGCCGAACGGGCCGCCGACCGCGAGCGCAGGCAGGCGCTCGCCGGTGCGGTTCTTCGGCACGTAAAGGTCCGCGGCCAGCGTCAGGCCGTAGCGGTTCGTGAAGGTCACCTTCCGGTGATCGACCCGGTCGCTTCGTGGGAAGGTCTTGTCCCACTCCTGCGTGAGCGTCATGGCGGGGGCTCTTTGATCGAGGGTGGCGGGCTGCGCCGCTGCCTGCGTCGATGCGCCGAAAAGGGCGATGCCGAGCGCGAGACCGGTCAAAGCGAAGGAGTGGCGGAAAGTCAGGACAGTCATGGGATCGCTCCAGTGGTGGCACCGGCGGGACCGGGGATTGGTGGCAGGTGCGTAGGGACGGAGAGCAGTCTGGACCTGCGCGATCGTGTTGATTAGATACTTGGACCTACTACCCCCTATTAGCTCCGCTTATCAAAGCGCTGTGCCAGACTGCTTGCATGGCGCGACGCAACCTGAACGATCTGCTGGCCTTCGTGACCGTCGCCCGGGAGGGGAGCTTTACCCGTGCAGCCAAGGTGCTTGGAATCACGCAGTCCGCGCTCAGCCAGACGATCAAGGCGCTCGAGGCGCGGCTCGATATCCGGCTGCTGACGCGCACGACGCGCAGCCTGTCGCTCACGCCGGCGGGCGAGCGCCTGGTAAACGCGATCGGCCACCGAATCGATGAGATCGAAGACGAGTTGGCGGCGCTCACCGCCCTGCGCGACAAGCCGGCAGGCACCGTGCGCATCACCTGCGCCGACCACGTGCTTCGCGCGAACCTCTGGCCAAAGCTGGTGCCCGTGCTTCGCGAGTACCCCGAGATCGAGATCGAGTTCGACGTGAGCTACGGGCTCCGCGACATCGTCGCAGACCGCTTCGATGCGGGGGTCCGGCTTGGCGAACAGGTCGACAAGGACATGATCGCGGTGCCGATCGGGCCGAAGATGCGGATGGCAGCCGCCGCCTCGCCCGACTATTTCGCCCGCCATGGCAAGCCGAAACAGCCGAGCGACCTGACAGCACATCGCTGCATCGCACAGCGACAAGTGTCAGGCGGGCTCTACGCCTGGGAGTTCGATCGCCGCGGCCGCGAACTCGAGGTCAGAGTCGAGGGACAAGTGATCATGAACACCTCACCCCACATCGTGGCCGCCGCACTGGATGGCATGGGCATCGCGTTCCTGCCCGAGGACGAATTCAGCCCCCACCTCGAACAGGGGCGACTCGTGCGCGTGCTTGAGGAGTGGTGCCCGCCGTTTGCGGGGTTCCACCTCTATTACCCGAGTCGGCGCCATCCATCGCCCGCGTTCTCGTTGGTGCTGGATGCGCTGCGTTATCGAACCTGAGCCGTGCAGACGGGCTGGCCAGGGAGGAGACGACTGATGACGACCTGGCGTACTCGTGATCGGGGCCGGTGGACGCGCATCCTGCCGGCAATGGTCTGTCTGATCGGCATGCTCATGTTCGGAGGCTGCCGTGCAAAGGAGCCGGCTATGGATACATCGGGAGCCCCGCACGACGGGACCCGAGCTCATCAACAGGAGCGCCAACGCATGTGGATGACCATCGGCGAACGGCGCTTCGCCGTTTCGCTGGCCGATACCGAGGCCGCACGCACGCTGACGAGCCGTCTGCCTTTTACGCTGACGATGGCCGAGCTCAATGGCAACGAAAAGCATGCCGAGCTGCCGGACGCATTGCCGACGCAGGCTACGCGTCCGGGAATGATCCAAAGCGGCGACGTGATGCTCTATGGCTCGACCACGCTCGTCGTTTTCTACGAGACATTCCAATCGAGTTACTCGTATACGCGCATCGGCCATGTCGACGACGCGGCCGGGTTGGCCGAAGCTCTCGGGCGTGGTACGGCCCACGTGCGCTTTGCGAAGGATTGAGCGGCATCGGGCCAGCTGCACGACGAGGGCGGTGATGTCCGCTTTTGGCCGGAAGCGGTCGTTTCCCCCAGAGCTGACCGTCTTGCGCTAGGTGGTCGCATTAGGTCGGTCCTGCTGATCCACGTCGTTGGTGCCAGATCTCTGACAGTTAGCTTTGAGCCGGCTCCCACGTTCCATTTTTAGCCACAATTATCAAGAAACGACAAATTAGCATCGGCACGATAAAGCATTTGCTTGTCTCCCGCCGCGTGTTACCTGAGAGATGACTTAGAGCCTTGAATGGGCGAGACGCGCTCCCCCTGGGGACAGGAATCCACCCCGTGGCATCAGTTCTTTGTGGTTAAAGCCCCGCTCTGTACTCCAACATCCCAGACGGAGTGGAGCCGGCACGTGCTGGAAGTGCTGCGCCAGCCGCTGGAGTCCGGCACGGTCACCGTTTCGCGCGCGGCGCGGCAGAGCGAGTTCCCGGCGCGCTTCCAGCTGGTGGCGGCGATGAATCCCTGCCCCTGCGGCTGGGCTGGCGATGCTTCGGGACGTTGCCAGTGCAGCGCCGACGCCGTGCAGCGCTACCGCATGCGCGTCTCCGGCCCGCTGCTCGACCGCATCGACCTGCACGTGGACGTTCCTCGCATGGCGCCGGCCGAGCTGCGCCCCGACGCGGCGGCCGGGGAGCACAGTGCCGCGGTGCGCAGGCGCGTGGAGGCCGCGCGGGCGGTGCAGCTTGAGCGCGCCGGCGTGCTCAACGCCCATCTCGACCAGCAGGGCACCGCCGCCCACTGCCGGCTGGCCGCCAGTGACCAGGCCCTGCTCGAGCACGCGATCGAGAGCCTGCAGCTCTCTGCCCGGGCCATGCACCGGATCCTGCGCGTGGCGCGGACCATCGCGGACCTGGCCGATACGGGACCCATCGGCAGCGCGCACCTCGCCGAGGCACTCGGCTATCGCGGCTTCGACCCGCGAGCCCAGGGAGCCGCGGCCTGAACGGAGACTGGAATGCGGCTTGCGCCCAGTCCCGATAGGGACTAAAGTCATTGCGTAGTCCCGCACAGGACAGACGCCATGACCCAGCTCCGAATCGCCGAAGCCCCCGTGCGCCGCGACCTCGCAGGCCCGGCGCTGCGCGCCTTCTTCAACATCGCCGGGCAGTGGGGCCTGAGCAACGAGCAGGAGCGCGTGCTGCTCGGCAGCCCCGGCCGCTCCACCTTCTACCGCTGGAAACGCGACCTCTCCGGGCAGCTTCCGCAGGACGTGCTCGAGCGCATCAGCTACGTGCTCGGCATCTACAAGGCCCTGCACATCCTCTTCAGCAATGGCCGCCAGGCCGACGAATGGATCGGCCGCGCCAACACCGCACCGCTGTTCGGCGGCCGCACGGCGCTGGAGCGCATGCTCGGCGGCCAGGTCGCGGACCTGTTCGTGGTGCGCCAGTACCTCGACGCCCAGCGGGGCTGGGGCTGATGCCGGCAGCGCCCACCGCGCGGGTGCGCTTCCGCCCCGGCTACCGGGTGGTGCCCAGCCGCTTCCCGCCGGTGGGCGTGTTCGATGCCATAGCCGATCCGGCCGACATCCCCGCGCTGATCGAGCTGGAGTCGATGACCAATCCGCGCATGCGCGAGGAGTTCGGTGCGATCGGACTGGTGCCGCCGGAGCGCCGCATCTCAGGGCCGGGCACGACGCCAATCATGGCGGCGTTCACCCACCTCAATCCCGACGGCTCGCGCTTCAGCCCGGGCTGGTTCGGCGTCTACTACTGCGCTCGCGAACAGCAGACCGCGGTGGCCGAAACCGTATTCCACAAGTCGCGCTTCCTCGCCGCCACCCGCGAGCCGGCCTGCGTGCTCGACATGCGCTGCTACCTCGGTGACGTCGACGGCCGGTTCCACGACATCAGCGGCGGCCACCCGGAGCTGCACGATCCCGACAGCTACGTCGCCAGCCAGCGCTTCGCCGTCGAACTGCGCACGGCCGGCAGCAACGGCATCGTCTACGACAGCGTGCGCGCGCCCGGCGGCACCTGCCTGGCGGCCTTCCACCCGGACATGCTCAAGCCGGTGCGGCAGGGCCCGCACCTGCAGTATCACTGGAACGGCGAGACGATCTCGCACGTCACCGAGGCCCGGGTCATTCCGTTCTGAGCGCTTCCCACGCGGATGTGGAAGCCGCCCGGCTCCGGCCGCCTGCAGGATCCTGCAGACGGCCGGGCCGGACTGGAGCCGCTGGCATCAGGCCACCGCCTTCTCCTGGAACTGCTCCTCCTCGGTCGACCCTGTCAGTGCCGTGGTCGAGGACTGCCCCTGCTGGATTGCCTGGGTCACCGCGTCGAAATAGCCGGTGCCGACCTCGCGCTGGTGCTTGACCGCGGTGAAGCCCTTTTCGGCGGCGGCGAACTCCGCCTCCTGCAGCTCCACGAACGCGCTCATCTGCCGGCGCGCGTAGCCGTGCGCGAGGTTGAACATCGAGTAGTTCAGCGCGTGGAAACCGGCCAGGGTGATGAACTGGAACTTGTAGCCGTAGCCCGCGATCTCGTCCTGGAACTTCGCGATCGTGCGGTCGTCGAGGTTCTTCTTCCAGTTGAAGCTGGGCGAGCAGTTGTAGGCCAGCATCTTGCCCGGATACTTCTCGTGGATGGCCTCGGCGAAGGCGCGGGCGAAGCCGAGGTCGGGCTTGCCGGTCTCGCACCACACCAGGTCCGCATAGGGCGCATAGGCGAGGCCGCGGCTGATCGCCTGATCCAGGCCGTTGCGGGTCTTGAAGAAGCCCTCGACGGTGCGCTCGCCGGTGGTGAACGGGCGGTCGTTGTCGTCGATGTCGCTGGTCAGCAGGTCCGCGGCCTCGGCGTCGGTGCGCGCGACCAGCAGGGTCGGCACGCCGCAGACGTCGGCGGCCAGGCGCGCGGCGTTGAGCTTCTCGACCGCCTCGCGGGTGGGCACCAGCACCTTGCCGCCCATGTGGCCGCACTTCTTCACCGCCGCCAGCTGGTCCTCGAAGTGCACGCCGGCGGCACCGGCTTCGATCATGCCCTTCATCAGCTCGAAGGCGTTGAGCACGCCGCCGAAGCCGGCCTCGGCGTCGGCCACGATCGGCTGCAGGAAGTCGATGCTGTCGTCGCCTTCCGCATGCTGCAGCTGGTCGGCGCGCAGCAGGGCGTTGTTGATGCGCTTGACCACCGCCGGCACCGAATCGGCGGGGTACAGCGACTGGTCGGGGTACATCTGCCCGGCGAGGTTGGCGTCGGCGGCCACCTGCCAGCCGCTGAGGTAGATCGCCTTCAGGCCGGCCTTGACCTGCTGCATGGCCTGGTTGCCGGTGAGCGCGCCGAGCGCATTGACGTAGGGCCGCTCGTGCAGCGAAGCCCACAGCTTCTCCGCGCCCAGGCGGGCGAGCGAGTGCTCGACGTGCACGGTGCCGCGCAGGCGCACCACGTCTTCGGCGGAGTAGTTGCGGGTGATGCCGGCCCAGCGCGGGTCGTTGGCCCAGGTCTGGGTGATCTGTTCGGCGGTCGGAAGCTTGGTGCTCATGTCGGGAGTCCTCCGGTGGATCCGGTCTGTCGTGCGAATGCGGCGTCGCCGCGATGAAAAAGCTTTACAGGGACGAATGGATGGACAGGGGCCCGGGTCCAGGTGCTTATGCGAGGCACTCGTACGCCGGGATCGTCAGGAACTCTTCGAGCACGTCGCTGCGGGTGAGCGTCTCCAGCATCCCGATGGCTTCGGCAACGCGGCCGGCGCCGGGCATCGGCCCGAGCGCGGCCAGGCGCGAGGGCAGGTTCAGCAGCGACTGCTCGAACAGGCAGTCGTCGATTTCGCTGCCGTCGTCCAGGCACAGCGGCTCGCCGCCGCCGTCGCTGGCATGCAGCCACTGCCACAGCTGGGCGCGTGCGATCTCGGCGGTGGCGGCGTCCTCCATCAGCCAGTGGATCGGCACGCAGCCGTTACCGTCGAGCCAGGCGGCGAGATAGCGCACGCAGACTTCGACGTTGCCCTCGAAGCCGGCGCGGGTGATGGTCCCGCGCGACGGTGCGATCAGCGCGTCGCGGTCGGCGACCACGTCCTCGCGCGCCACGCCGTGCTGGTTCGCCCCGGGCATCGCGGCGTCGAAGATCCGCTTCGCGATCGGCACCAGCGCCGGGTGCGCGACCCAGGTGCCGTCGTGGCCGGCGCCGGCCTCGCGCTCCTTGTCGGCGCGCACGCGGGCCAGCGCGGCCTCGTTCGCCTCGGGGTCGCCGGAGATCGGGATCTGCGCCGCCATGCCGCCCATCGCATGCGCGCCGCGGCGGTGGCAGGTGCGGATCAGCAGCTCGGAGTAGGCCTTCAGGAAGGGCGCCGTCATGCCCACCTGGCCGCGCTCGGGCAGCACCCGGTCGCGATGGGCGCGGAAGGTCTTGATGTAGGAAAAGATGTAGTCCCAGCGTCCGCAGTTGAGCCCGGCGATGCGGCCGCGCAGCGCGTGCAGGATCTCGTCCATCTCGAACACCGCCGGCAGCGTCTCGATCAGCACCGTCACCTTGATGCAGTCGGCGGGCAGGCCCAGCGCATGCTCGATGTGCGCGAGCACGTCGTTCCAGAGCGCGGCCTCCTCCATCGACTGCAGCTTGGGCAGGTAGAGGTAGGGACCGCGGTCCTTCGCCACCAGCGCGGCGCCGTTGCCCAGGCAGAACAGCCCGGCGTCGAACAGGCTGGCGCTGATGCGCTCGCCCTCGACCAGCAGGTGCTTCTCGTCCAGGTGCCAGCCGCGCGGGCGCACGATCAGCACCGCACGCTCGGCCTCGGGCTTCAGGCGGTAGGACTTGCCGCTGTCGGCATCGAAAGCGAGCGTGCCGGCGACGGCCTCGCGCAGCGCGCGCTGGCCGGTGAGCAGGGCATCCCAGGTGGGCGCAGTCGAATCCTCGAAGTCGGCCATGTAGCAGCTGGCGCCGGAGTTGAGCGCGTTGATGACCATCTTCGGATCCACCGGGCCGGTGATCTCGACCCGGCGGTCGCGCAGCGCCGCGGGCAGGGGCGCCACCCGCCAATCGCCCTCGCGGATGGCGACGGTGTCGGCGCGGAAGTCCGGCAGGCCGCCGCCGTCGAAGAAGGCCTGGCGCTGGCGGCGGGCGGCAAGCAGCGCGCGCCGGCGAGGTTCGAAGCGCTGGTGCAGGCCGGCAAGGAGGGCCAGGGCGCGCGCATCCAGCAGATCCGGCGCGGGGTCCGCCCCCACGGCGGGGCGGGCCTGGAGAACGGCGGGATGGGGGGCTGCGGACATCGTCGGCTCCGGCTGCGGCTGGGCCACCACCATCCCCGGGCACCGGATATTTGACAAAACATATATATCAATGCGATGGATAAGTTGTACTTATAAACAAGGCGGAATGCGGCATTGGCGCCCTCGAACCCTCCCCGATTCGCCTACAAGGGCGACCGCCTGAAGCCGCTTCGGGCCTTCTGCCAGGTCGCGCGCCTGGGTTCGGTGTCGCGGGCCGCCGAGGCTCTGTACGTCAGCCAGCCGGCCGTCAGCCAGCAGCTCCAGGCCCTGGAGCGGGAGCTGGGCGCGGCGCTGTTCGAGCGCAACGGGCGCCGCCTCCTGCCAACCCCGGAGGGCGAGGCGCTGTACGAGCTGGCCCGTCCGCTGGTCGAGGGCATCGACGCCCTGCCCGCCGCCTTCCGACGCCAGCTGGCGGGCATGGAGGCCGGCGAGCTGGAGATCGCGGCCAACAGCTCGACCATCCTCTACCTGCTGCCGCGCATCGTCGGCGCCTTCCGCGAGCAGCACCCCGAGGTGCGCCTGCGCCTGCACAACACCATCAGCGCCGACGGCACCGACCTGCTGCGCGCCGATACGGTGGAACTCGTGATCGGCTCGATGCTCGATGTGCCCGCCGACCTCAGCTACGTGCCGGTCTACTCCTTCCAGCCCATGCTGATCACGCCGCGGGACCACCCGCTGGCCACCGCGCCGCGGCTGACGCTGGAGGACATCTCGCAGCACGGCCTGATCCTGCCGCCGCAGCGGCAGGTGACCTGGCGCCTGGTGGACCTGGTGTTCCAGCAGGCGCGCGTGCCCTACACGGTGTCGCTGGAGGTCGGCGGCTGGGAGGTGATCAAGCAGTACGTGGCGATGGGCCTGGGCATTTCGATCGTGAGCTCGATCTGCCTGGACGACGCCGACCGCGAGCGCCTCGCCATCCGGCCGCTGGACGCGTGGTTCCCCGCGCGCAGCTACGGCGTGGTGGTGCGCAAGGGCAAGGTGCTGTCAGTGCAGGCGCGCGCCTTCATCGACCTGATCAGACCCGATCTGTTCGTGCGCCGCAGCCACGAGGATCCGGGGCATTCCGAGCGCTGAGGCTGGAGAAGCCTTGCCGGGATCTGCGCGGATGCGCCGTGGCAAAACGCCCTAGTCCCCCGGCACCACCAGCGCCTCATCGGCGAATACGGCGACGTGCGGCACGCCGTCGGCGCCGATCCAGCCGCGGTACATGCCTTCGGTGTTGAAGGGGAAGGCGATGCTGCCCGCGGCGTCGAGCGCGATTGCACCGCCATTGCCGCCGGCATCCACCACGTCGCCGTTGATCACGGCTTCGGCCGCGATGGCGATGCCTTCGCCACGGTGACGGACGCGGGCGCAGACTTCGTGCGCGGCGGCGGTGCGGATGTAGAACTCGCCCCAGCCGGTGCCCGAGACCGCGCAGCGGTCGTCGGCCCAGGTGCCGGCGCCAATGATCGGCGCGTCGCCGATGCGGCCCCAGCGCTTGTTGGTCATGCCGCCGGTGGAGGTGCCCGCGGCCAGGTGGCCGGCCGCGTCCAGCGCCACCGCGCCGACGGTGCCGAAGTACTTCAGGCCTTCGCCGTGCCGGGCGCGATCCGCGGCCATCCGGGCGCCGGCATCCATGGGCGGGGCGATGCCGGCGCCGGCCTCCGCACCCTCGGCAGCGTCTTCGCGCAGGGCGCGCTGCAGCTGCTCCCAGCGCCGCTCGGTGCGGAAGTAGCCCGGGTCCACCAGCTCGATGCCCTGCGCTTCGGCGAAGTCCTCCGCACCGGCGCCTGCCAGCATCACGTGCGGCGAATGCTCCATCACCGCGCGCGCAAGCAGGATCGGATTGCGGACCCGATGCACGCCGGCCACCGCGCCCGCGCTGCGGTCGCGGCCATCCATCAGCGAGGCGTCGAGCTCGTTGCGGCCCTCGTGGGTGAACACCGCGCCGTGGCCGGCGTTGAAGGCCGGGTCGTCCTCGAGCACGGTGATCGCGGCGATCACGGCGTCCATTGCCGACGCACCTTCCGCCAGCTTCGCGTGTCCGGCTAGCAGCGCCCGCTCAAGTCCCGCACGCGCGGCCGCCTGGTCTTCCGCCGACAGGCCCGCCCTCACCACCCCGGCACCGCCGTGGATGGCCAGCACGGGTCCGGCTGCAGGAGCGGCAGCGGAGGTGCCGGCTGCCGTGACCGACACGCCCGCGATGTCCGCGCCACCCGCGCCATCACCGGCTGCGCCGTTGTCCGTCGCCCCGCCGCACGCTGCAAGCAGCACGCAGGCCAGCGCCGTGGCCAGCAGGCCTGCTCCATCGTTCCGCTTCATCCCGTCGCGCTCCGGAAAACGTCCGTTCGCCGCCGGCGAACGTCGCCGGCAGGCAGCCTCATACCGTACCGCGGTTACGCCCCTTCCACGGCCGGTACCACTCGCGGATGCGGCGCATGTCGGCCTCCGCGTCGTCGCCGACGTGGAACAGCGGGCCGACGCCGATCACCCGCTCCGGGTAATGGAAATACACCGGCAGCACCGGCACGTCGGCCGCGCGCGCGATCTTCAGGAAGCCGCTCTTCCAGTGTTCCACCGGCTTGCGCGTGCCCTCGGGCGCCAGTCCGAACCAGAGCTGCTCGCGGCCGCGCAGCATCGCGGCCACCTGCTCGACCACGCCCGAGGAGCGTCCGCGGTCGATCGCGATCACGCCAAGCGCATCCAGCAGCAGGCTGAGCGGCCACCAGAACAGTTCGCGTTTGCCGAGGATCTTGATGTCCAGCCCGAGGCCGAGCTTGGCGGCGAAGCCCCAGATGCCGTCCCAGTTGGAGGAGTGCGGCGCGCCGATCAGCACCACGCGCGGCACGTCGGGGAACTCACCGACCATGCGCCAGCCGCCGAGGCGGAGGATGCTGCGGCCGAACCAGCGCGTGAAGCGGTTCGGCTTCACCCGCGGCACCCTCGGTGGCAGCTCGGGCAGGAGATCGTCGCTGGCTGCGGTCATGGCTCCCCCTGGCGCCGTCAATCCCAGTCGCGCCCGGCGCGTCCGCGCTTGATCGTACTACGCTCCCGTTTGGCATCCAGCCGCCGCGCCTTCGCGGCGCGCGACGGCTTCGTGGCCACGCGCGGCTTCGGCGCCCGCAGGCCGGCCTCGATGAACGCGGCAAGGCGCTCGCGCGCGTCCTGCCGGTTGCGGTCCTGGGTGCGGAAGCGCTGGGCGCTGATCACCAGCACGCCGTCGTCGGTGACACGCCGGTCGCGCCGGGCGAGCAGGCGTTCGCGCACCGGCTCCGGCAGCGACGGAGAATTCGCGATGTCGAAGCGCAGCTCGACCGCGGTCGCGACCTTGTTGACGTTCTGTCCGCCCGGGCCGGAGGCGCGCACGAAGCGTTCCACGAGCTCGGCATCCGGAATGTCGATGGTGCTTGTCGTCGTCATGGGCATTGGCAACCGGTGGCTTGCGCGACGATCACGGCTGTCCGCCTCCAGGCACCGCCGACGCCATCATCGCGGCTCGAAGAATGCCAGCACGCGCGCGAACTCCGCGTCCGGCGGCGCCACCACCTCCACCCGCCGCGCCGGCTCCCGCGGATGCGGGAAGGCCAGCCGCTCGGCGTGCAGCAGCATGCGGTGGATGCCCATCATCCGGAAGCTGCGGTTGTGGCGGCCGTCACCGTGGCTGGTGTCGCCGATCAGGTGGTGCGAGAGGTGCTTGAGGTGGCGGCGGATCTGGCGGAAGCGGCCGGTCTGCGGCCAGGCGCGCAGCAGGGCATAGCGCGAGGTCTCGAATCCCGCCGACGGGATCGGCAGCTCGGCCATCGCGAGGCGCTCGAACCGGGTGACGGCCGGCTTCTTCTGCGGCTTCCCGGGGCCGCCGTCGAGCGCATGGTCGACGGTGAAGGCGTCTTCGGGGGGCCAGCCGCGGCAGACCGCGAGGTAGGCCTTGTCCACCTCGCCCGCCATCAGGGACTTGCCGAGCGCGGAGGCGGTGTCGCGGTCGAAGGCCAGCAGCAGGCAGCCGCTGGTGGCGCGATCGAGGCGGTGGACGAGATGGATCGGGCGGCCGAACTGCGCGCGCAGGCGATCGGCGGCGAAGTCGTCTTCGCCGCGCGCCAGCTTGCTGTCGTGGACCATCAGGCCGGCGGGCTTGTCGACAACCGCGAATCCCTCTTCCAGATGCAGTACGCGCAGGGCCGGTGACTCCGCCGGCAAGACCTCCTCCCCCGCGGGAGCAGCTACAGCCGCGACCTCGCGCTGTGGTGTAGGAGTCAGCGTTTGCTTCCCGGAGGGGGGCTGTGCCGGGCGGGAATCCGGCGGCTCGGTGTTTACGGGGTCGGCCATGGCCGCGGTCAGCGCGGGCGCGCGGCGATGATCGCCCAGAGGCCGCCGACGCCGGCGATCCAGGCGGTGACGGGCACCGACCACAGCCGCGGACCGCCGGCGTCGAGGCCGTACAGCACGGCCGCCACCACCAGCAGGCCGACGCCGAGGATCGCGGCCACGGTGCGGCGCTGCATCGCGCGCATCACCCCGACCAGTTCGGCCAGCTCCTTCGAGCGCATGCCCAGCTGGTGCCGCCCTTCGACCTGCTGGGTCAGCCAGGCGTGCAGCAGGCCGGGCATCTCCGGCGCGCGCGTGGCCAGCTCGGGCAGGCGGCGGCGGAACTCGGCGCCCAGGCGCTGCGGGCTGTAGCGCTCGGCCAGGATCCGCTCGAGCACCGGCCGCGCCACCGCCCAGATGTCGATCGACGGATCCAGGTGCCGGCTCACGCCCTCGACGTTGAGCAGCGTCTTCTGCAGCAGGATCAGCTGCGGCTGCAGGGTCAGCTGGTAGCGCTGCGCGGTGCGGATCAGCTTGAACAGCACCTCGCCCAGCGAGAACTCGGCCAGCGGCCGGGTGAAGTACGGCTCGCACACGCCGCGCACGGCGGCTTCCAGCTCGTCGAGGCGCAGGTCAGACGGCATCCAGCCGGCCTGCACGTGCAGCTCGGCGATGCGCCGATAGTCCTTGTTGAAGATCGCCATGAAGTTTTCGGCGAGGTAGTACTGGTCGTCGCCGGAGAGCTGGCCGACGATGCCGAAATCGAGCGCGATGAAGCGCGGATTGGCGCGCCGCGACGGGTCATCGTCGACCCAGATGTTGCCGGCGTGGGCGTCGGCGTGGAAGAAGTTGTCGCGGAAGACCTGGGTGTAGAACACCCGCACCGCCTTGGCCGCAAGCAGCTTCCGGTCGAGGCCGGCGGCTTCTATCGCAGCCAGGTCGTCGCTGGGGATGCCGCTGACGCGCTCGAGGGTCAGGATGCGTTCGGTGCTGTGCGACCACACCGGCGCCGGCACGTACAGGTCGGTCGAGCCCTCCCAGTGCCGGCGCAGCACCGAGGCGTTGGCGCCCTCGCGCTGCAGGTCGAGCTCGGCCGCCAGCGTGCTCGCGACCTCGTCCACCACCTCGCGCGGCCTGATCCTGTCGGCGTTCGGATGCGTGCGCTCGACGAAGGCGGCGATGTTCGCCAGCAGCCGGATGTCGGCGTCGATGCGCGCGTCGATGCCGGGCCGCAGCACCTTCACCACGACCTCGCGCGCCGGCGCGTCGCCGGTGGCCGGCAGCAGCGCGGCGTGCACCTGCGCCACGGAGGCCGAGGCCAGCGGCACGGTGTCGAAGCGCGAGTAGGCCTCGGTCACCGGGCGGCCGAGCTCGCGTTCGACGATCGCGCGCGCCAGCTCGCCGTCGAACGGGGCCACCTGGTCCTGCAGCAGCACCAGCTCGTCGGCAATGTCGGGCGGCACCAGGTCGCGGCGCGTCGACAGCACCTGGCCGAACTTGACGAAGATCGGCCCGAGCTCCTGCAGCGCCAGGCGCACGCGGGCGCCGCGCGGCAGGTCGGCGACCTCGCGGCTGGCGCGCGGCACGAAGGGACGCAGCAGCCACAGCCAGCGGCCAGCCGGCGTGCCTTCGGCCAGGGTGTGCAGGCGGTAGCGGAGCAGGACGCGGCCGATCCTCAGCGCGTGCAGGCCCGACCTCACCGTGCGCCCCCGGCCGCGGCCAGGCGCGAGACGCGCGCGGCCAGGCGCTCGACGTCGTCGCGCAGCACGTCGACGTCATCGTGGAAGGCTTCGAGTTCGTGGCGCCCGACCACGTCGCGCGACTCCTCGACCACGTACTCCGCCGCGGTCGCGGCGAGGCCTTCGCCCGCCCGGCGCGCGCCCTTCAGCGCGGACGCGGCGGCATTGGCCACCTGCACGCCCACGACGTCGCCGAAGGCGGCGACGAAGGGCCGCTGCCAGTCGGGATCGAAGCGCTGGGCGAGCCGCTGCAGCGCGCGCGCAAGCTCGGCGTCGCCCTCGATGCGCAGGCGCCCGCTGGGCGTGGCGTGGTGGTCGTCGCCAGGCGCCAGCAGGCCGCGAAGCTGGCCCAGCAGGCCGCCGAGCGTGGTGCGCACGGCAAGGTCCGGTTCACCGGCCCCGTCGACCGGGCCGACGCGCATTGCCTCGCCGTCCACGCGGATCGACATCGCCAGCGGCGGCGAGGCCAGGTGCAGGGCCACGCGGCGTCCGTCCAGCCGCGACAGCGCTTGGCGGGTGTCGTCATCGAGGGACAATGCGCGGTTGAGCGCCGACTCCAGCGCGCGGCCGGCCAGCGGCTTCAAGCCGGACAGGGGAGATGGGGATGGGGCCATGGCCGGCATTGTAACGGCCCGCCCCGCGCCTCCGCCGCGACGGCACGATGGCCGTCGCGGCGGCGTGGTTCAGACCTTCCGGCCGCGGAAGAACGAGATCGCGGCCAGCACCAGGAAGACCAGGAACAGGATCCAGGCGATGTTGCTGGCGGCACCGGCAATACCGCTGAAGCCGAGGACGGCGGCGATGACGGCGATGACCAGGAAGATGACGGCGTAGCTGAGCATGTCGGTTCTCCAGTCCGTCGGGACACGGACGGCTGGAGCCATGGTTGCCAAGCGGGGGTCGTCAGGAAGTGACGGCAGCGCGCCGCGAGGCCGCCAGCCGCTCGAGCCCTTCGGCGATCGACACGCGCGGCACGTAACCGAAGTCACGCGTGGCCGGCGCCATGTCGTACCAGTGCGTGGTGCTGAGCTGTTCGGCCAGGAAGCGGGTCAGCGGCGGCTCCGAGCGCAGGCGCAGCAGCGGCCAGGCCGCCTCGCAGGCCGCGCCGATCGCGTAGGCCACAGGGAACGGCAGCGTGGCCGTGACCTCGGGCGCGCCCATCGCGCGCAGCAGGCCGTTGAGGATGTCGCGCATCGGCATCGGCTCGCCGTTGCTGATGAAGTATGCGCGTCCGGCGCAGGCGGCCCCGATGCCGAGGTGCTCCAGCGCGTCGAAGTGCGCCTGGGCGGCGTTGTCGATGTAGGTGGTGTCGATGCGGTTGAGGCCGTCGCCGACGAAGCGCAGGCGCCCGGCGCGCGCCCGCTCGGCCAGGCGCGGCACCAGCTGGGTGTCGCCGGGGCCCCAGATCAGCCGCGGACGCAGCGCGATGGTGGCGAGCGATTCGTCGTTGGCGGCCAGCACGATCTTCTCGGCGATCAGCTTGGTGGCGGCGTACGGCGCCTTCAGGTCTTCGCCGTAGGGCACGGTGTCGGCGGTACCGCCCTCGACCGGATGGGTGGCGCGGTGGGTCACGCTGGGCGTGGACGTGTAGACCAGCTTCGGCACGAAGTGCTCGCGGCAGCCGGCCAGCACGTGGCCGGTGCCCATGACGTTGGCGCGGTGGTAGCTGTCGTAGCTGCCCCAGGCGCCGGCCTTGGCGGCGTTGTGCAGCACCGCGTCCATGCCGGCGCAGGCGGCGATCACGGCGTCGCGGTCGGCAAGGTCGCCGCGGAGCTGGCGCACGCCGATGGCGTCGAGCTCCGGATAGTGGCCGCGGTTGAAGCTCGAGACGTCGTGGCCGCGCTCGACCAGGCCGTGGCACAGCGCCTGCCCCAGGAATCCGCCGCCGCCGGTGACCAGTACCCGCACCTCGTTCCTCGCTGCCGTCAGTCCGGCGCGGTCGCCGGTTCGAAAGCCCTGCCGGCGCGGAGTTCGCGCGCGGCCCAGACGGCCAGCTTCTCGCGGCCGATCTTCGCATTGTGGCGGATGTCGACCGGGAACGCGGGGTGGAAGGCGAAGGTGTCGACGTGCGCGGTGTGCACGAAGCCTTCGCCGAGGTGGCGCAGCTCGTCGGCGATGCGCGCGCGCTCGGCCTTCGCGATGCCGGCGTTCAACTCCACGCACAGCAACGGCCGCTGGGCGCCACGCTCGCCGATGCCGACCAGCGCCGTGCGGCGGACTTCGGGATGGGTATCGAACACCGGCTCGACCTGTTCGGTGCACAGCGTGCGCGCCGCGGTGACCACGCGCTGCGACTTGCGCCCGCAGAACCAGAGGCGGCCTTCGGCGTCGACATAGCCGAGGTCGCCCATGCGGTGGACGATGCGGCGGGCGCCTTCGCCACCGGCCGCCGCCGGCTGCGTTTCCGCGATCTTCGCCAGCCGCGTCTGCGCCTCGCGCCTGAAATAGGTGTCGGTGGCGCTGGGCCCGGCCACGGTGATCTCGCCGACCTGGCCGGGCTTCACCAGCAGCGCATCGGACCACTCGGGAATCGCCTCGTCGGTGATGCGGATGATGCGGACCTCGTTCGGCGGCACCGGGCGGCCGACGCAGGTACCGGCGCCGGTCGCGGTGCGCTCGCGCAGGGTCACCAGCTCGCGGCCCTCGATCACCGCCACCGGCAGGCACTCGGTGGCGCCGTAGGGCGTCCAGAACCCGGCGTCGGCAGGCAGCAGCGTGCGCATCTTCGCCACCACGTCGGCGGGCACCGGCGCGCCGGCCGAGGTCACGCGGGCGACGGTCGACAGCGGCTGGCCATGGTCGGCCAGGACCCGCATCAGCGCCGGCGAGCCGAACAGCTGGGTCACGCCGAAGCGCTCGATGGCGGCGTGCAGCTTGCGCGGATCGGCCTTCGCCGGCCGCGTGGGATCCATGTCGGGGATGATCGAGGTCATGCCCAGCGCCGGATCGAACAGCGCGAACGGCGGGAAGGTCGGCAGGTCGACGCCGCCGTCGGCGGTGATGCCGAGCGCCTCGCGCAGCATGTCGACCTGGGCGACGAAGTGGCGGTGGCGGTAGACCACGCCCTTGGGCACGCCGGTGGAGCCGCTGGTGAACAGGATTCCTGCGACGTCGTCGGGCGCGGTGGCGGTGAGCTGCGGGCCTGCACCCTGCCCCTCGCGCTCGATTTCGGCCAGGGTGGCATCGGCGAACAGCGCCCGCCGCCCGGTGCCCACGCGCAGCGTCGCCGACTTGGCCCAGCCCAGCAGCACGCGCGCGAACATCGCCAGTGGCACGCCGATGAAGGCCTCCGGCTCGGCCTCGTCCAGGCACTGCTTCAGCGCGCGCCTGTCGATGCCCGGGTCCACCAGCACCGGCACAGCACCGGCCTTGAACAGCGCGAACATCAGCAGGAAGAACTCCGGCGTCGGCCGCACCATCACCACCGTGCGGCTGCCGCGGCCGATGCCGCGCTTCGCCAGGCCCGCGGCGATGGCGTCGCTGCGGCGGTCGAGCTCGCCGTAGCTGATCGCCACGTCGTAGCGGCCATCGCGGCCGGGGCAGCGCATGGCGATCCGGTCGGGCGCCACGGCGGCCATGCGCGGCAGCGCCGCGGCGATGTTGCAGGCTTCGGTCATCGGGCGATTATCGCCGCTCCCGCCCGCGGCTTCATGGCGGGACCGTGGCTCCGCCTTCCGCGATGTCCGACAATCGCCGGCCCCGCGGCCGGGCCGCGCACCGGAGACCGCGCATGTCGCTGTTCGAACGCCTCAAGGCCAGCGCCGCCGATGACTGGAACGCCTACGTCGACCACGCCTTCGTACGCGGCCTGGGCGACGGCAGCCTGCCCGGGGCCGCCTTCCGCAACTACCTGGTGCAGGACTACCTGTTCCTGATCCAGTTCGCGCGCGCGCATGCGCTGGCCGCATACAAGAGCCGCACGCTGGCCGACATGCAGGCGGCCCGCGGCGGCCTGGGTGCGATCCTCGACGAGATGGGCCTGCACCTGCGCGTCTGCGAGCGCTGGGGCCTCTCCGCCGGCGAGGTGGAGGCCACCGAAGAGCAGCAGGCGACCGTGGCCTACACCCGCTTCGTGCTCGACATCGGCATGTCCGGCGACCTGCTCGACCTGCAGGTGGCACTGATCCCCTGCACCCTGGGCTATGCCGAGATCGGCCGCCGGCTTGCGCCCGACGGCGTCGACGCCATTCCGGCCGGGCATCCCTACCGTGACTGGATCGCCGAATACTCCGGCGAGGCCTTCCAGCAGGCGGGCGTGGCCGCACACGCGTGGCTGGACGATCTCGGCCGCCGCTACGCCAGCGACAATCGCTATCCCGAGCTGGTGGCGATCTTCCGCAAGGCCTCGCGGCTGGAAGCCGACTTCTGGGAGCAGGGCTTGGAGGCCGCGTAGTTCCTCGTCAAAAACACGCCTGCGGACGCGGACGGCGCCGGACATCGGGGACTTCCTCAATGATGCGGATGGGCCGAAGCAGCATGAGCCAGCAGTGGTTGGGGCCTCGCCGACCCGGTCGGATCCGCCCGGATGCACCGAACCACCGTCCGGCGCCGATTCCCCTTGCGCGCCACCGCGGCTTGCCGAAAAATTCCGCGCCCGCCACTCCGCGACCCGCCCGCGTGCCCCATCCCTGCCTGAGCTGCGGCGCCTGCTGCGCCCATTACCGCGTCAGCTTCCACTGGTCCGAGGCCGAGCCCGCCCTGGGCGGCCTGGTGCCGTCGGAGCTGACCGTCCCGCTGCGCAGCCACGAGCGCGCCATGCGCGGCACCGAAGGCGGCGGCGATCCGCGCTGCGTGGCCCTGGACGCCGACATCGGGCGGTTTTCACGCTGCAGCATCCATCCGGTGCGTCCGCAGGCCTGCCGCGACGTGGCGGCCTCCTGGGAATACGGCGAGCCCAGCCGCCAGTGCGACCAGGCCCGCATCGCCCACGGCCTGCCGCCGCTGACCCCGGCCGACTGGATCTGGCGCGAAGCCGCGGCCAACGACCGCGACGGCAATCCCGACGGCAGCGACAACCCCAACGACCGCGGCACCCCGCCGCCCGCGCTGCCGCCGCCGATCGCCGCCTGACTGCGAACCCTGATCGGCGCCATGATCACCGCCCTGACCACCGTCTACTGCCGTCTGACTGCCGCCCGACCGCCGCCACCCTCCTGTAGGAGCAGCTATAGCTGCGACCGGAGGCGCCGGGTCGCAGCTATAGCTGCTCCTACAGGGAAGTGTCAGGGGCCGGGGGACGGGATGGGATTGCGATCCAGGAAATCGCGGATCGCCGGCACCAGCACCTCGTGCCGGTCTTCCAGCACGTAGTGCCCGGCGTCGTCGAAGGCCATGACCTCCGCGCCCGGCAGTTCGGCCTGGAAGCGCTCGAGGAAATGGTGGTCGAACACGAAGTCCTTCAGCCCCCAGCCGAGGAAGACCGGCAGACCCGCATATTCATGCAGCCGGCGACCGGACTCCTCCAGCAGCGGCCAGGCCCGGTCCTTCGGCGACAGCGGGATGTCCTGCATGAAGCGGACGGTCGAGATGCGGTTCTTCCAGCTGTCGTAGGGCGCCACGTAGGCGCGGCGCACATCGGCCGGCATCTTCCGCTCCACGCCCAGCCAGGACGCACCGGAGGAGAACGCGTTGAAGCCGCGGATCACCATCTCACCGACGTTGTAGTCGCGGCCCAGCGCGATCTGCCACGGCATGGCCTTGGCGTCCGGCATCGGGAAGGCCGCGGTGTTGAGCACCACCAGCCGCTTCACCTGCGCCTGGTGCGACAGCGCCCAGCCGAAGCCGATCATCCCGCCCCAGTCGTGTACTGCCAGCGTCACCGGGCCGTCGATGCCGAGGTGCTCCAGCAGCGCGCCGAGATCATCGACCCGCGACTGCAGGGTGTAGTCGTAGCGCGGGATGGCGTCGGGCGCGTCGTCGGGCTTGTCGGACAGGCCCATGCCGACGTGGTCGGGGACGATGCAGCGGTAGCGATCGGACAGGCCCGCCACCAGCGTGCGCCAGTAGTAGCTCCACGAAGGATTGCCGTGGACCATGACCACGACCTCGCCGTCGCGCGGGCCCTCGTCGAGATAGGACATCCCGATGCCGGGGCGAACCTGGAAGCGATGCGGAGTCGAGGGATAACCCGGGAGATGCATGGTGGCGCCATGGCGGACAACAGCCGCCATTGTAGGACGCCCTCGCCGATCGCAATGGCGGTCCACCGGGCCGGACGTCCCGCCATCGCCGCGGCGCGACTACCATGCATGCTCCCCGCCTTCCGCAGAGCGCCATGTCCAGCCCGACCTCCGCCCCTCCCTACCTCGACGAAGCGCGCATCGAACGCCTCGCGGATCTCCTCGACCGGCGCGCCGTGCCCTTCAAGGGCTTCAACCTCGAGGCGCTGGACGGCTTCCTGACCGCGCTGGCGGTCTCGCCTTCGTCGGTGCCGCCGGAGGAATGGCAGCCCGTGGTCTGGGGCGGCAAGGCGCCGACCTGGGACGATGAGGCCGAGGCCGCCGAGGTCCAGCAGCTGCTGATGGGCCACCTGAACATGTGCACCGCACGCGTGCGCTACGACGACGGCGACCTGCCCGACCACCTCGCCCCGCTGATGTGGCTGCCCGAGGATCCCGAACTCACCGGCGAAGAGGCCCTGCGCGAGGACGAGCTCGACGTCGGCGCCGACTGGGCCCAGGGCTTCTTCACCGCGGTGATGCTGCGCGAGGCCGAGTGGGACCGCTGGCTGGACGACCACGACTGGATCGAGGACATCTTCGACGGCCTGGACCGGCTGGCCAGCGGCGAGGCCATCAACCCCGAAGACCCCACTGCCGAACCGATGCCCGTCGACTACCGCGAGCGCCTGGGCATCGTCATCGACATCCCCGGGATGATGGCCGACCTCAACCACCACCGGGTGGACGCGCTGACGCCGCGCACGCCGATCCGCCGTGATGCGGGGCCGGAGCGCAATGCAGCCTGTCCCTGCGGCAGCGGGAAAAAGTACAAGAAGTGCTGCGGGACGCACTGAGCGCACCCGCGCACCAACTGACAGGAGCAGATCATGGGCAAGTGGACCGGATCGACCGGCGCGGCGACCCTGATCGCCAGTCTCCTCGCCATGGCCGGCACGGCGGTCGCGGCATCCGAAGCCGGCGACACCACCTACGGCCCCCGCCTCGAAGGCTTCGACTATCCCCACCCCGTCCGCACCCACGCCTTCGAATCGCAGCGCCGGCAGCTCGAAATGGCCTACCTGGACGTACCGCCGACCGGTGAGGCCAACGGCCGCGCCGCCCTGCTCCTGCACGGCAAGAACTTCTGCGCCGCCACCTGGGAGCAGACCATCACCGCGCTCGCGGACGCCGGATACCGCGTGATCGCCCCCGACCAGATCGGCTTCTGCAAGTCCAGCAAGCCCGAGGGTTACCAGTACGCGCTCGCGGGCCTCGCGCACAACACCCGCGGCCTGCTCGCATCGCTGGGCATCGAGCGCAGCGTGGTGGTCGGCCACTCCATGGGCGGCATGCTGGCGACGCGCTACGCGCTGATGTATCCCGACGCCGTCGAGCACCTCGCGCTCATCGGCCCCATCGGGCTGGAGGACTGGAAGGCGGAGGGCGTGCCCTACCAGCCGGTGGAACAGGTCTACGCCGCCGAGCTGCGCACCACCTACGACAGCATCCGCGACTACCAGACCGCGGTGTACTACGCCGGCGAGTGGCGCCCGGAGTTCGAGCGCTGGGCGCGGATGCAGGCCGGCATGTACGCGGGCCCGGGCCGCGAGGTGGTGGCGTGGCACCAGGCGCTGACGTTCGACATGCTGATGTGGCAACCGGTGGTGTACGAGCTGCCGCGGCTGGACGTTCCCACCACGCTGTTCATCGGCGTGCATGACAGGACTGCGCTGGGCAGGGGTGCGGCGGCGCCGGAGGTGCAGGCGAGGCTTGGGGATTACCGCGCGCTGGGGCGCAAGGCCGCAGAGGCGATCCCGGGCGCGGTGCTGGTGGAATACGAGGACTTGGGGCATTCGCCGCATATCCAGGCGCCGGAGCGGTTTCATCGGGATCTGGTGCGGCGGATTTCGCGCTGAGAAAGGCAGGCGCTGATCGACCGTTCAGCCCGGCACACCCCTCACCCACTCCACCAGCGGATTCCCAGGCTCCGCCAGCAGCTTCGCCGTCAGCGCCAGCGACATCACCACGAGCAGCGGCCGGATCAGCCGCGCGCCGGCCTTGCCCAGTGCGAGATGCGCGCCCAGCTGCCCACCGGCGATGCTCGCGACCGCCATCACCAGACCCACCGTCCACAGCACCTGGCCGCCGATCACCAGCGTCGCCAGGGCGGCGAGGTTGCTCGACAGGTTCAGCAGCTTGGTATGCGCCGTGGCCGACACCAGACCGAAGCCGAACAGCGCCACCAGCACGGTCGCCATGAACGAACCCGTGCCGGGCCCGAAGAAGCCGTCGTAGAAGCCCAGCGCGAACATGATCGTGACCAGGGCGGCCTGGCCCAGCCGCGCGTGGCGCTCGGCCTCGCTGGCCCTGGGACCGAGCAGGAAATAGGCCGCCATCGCCACCAGCAGTACCGGCACCAGGCCGGCGAGGAAGGACGGATCCACCAGCTGGATCGCGATCGCGCCGCCCACCGAGCCGGCGAACGCGCCCACCGCCGGCCACAGGAAGCGCTGGAAGTCGATCCGCCCCTGCCGCGCGAAGGCCAGCACGGCGCTGGTGGTGCCGAAGCTGGACTGCAGCTTGTTGGTCGCGATGGCCTGCACCGGCGGGATGCCGGCGGCCATCAGCGCCGGGATGGTGATCAGGCCGCCGCCGCCGGCCAGCGCGTCGATGGTGCCGGCGACGAAGGCCGCCAGCGCCAGCAACGCGAGTACCTCGAACCCGAATTCCATGCAGCCTCCGGAAACGACGCGGGGCCGGACAAGCCGGCCCCGGTCAGGCGTCGAAGCGGTCCGGCCTTACCAGACCACCTCGGCCATCGAGCAGTTCAGCCCCGAGCCGATGCCCAGCAGGGCGATGCGGTTGCCCTTCTTCAGGCGGCCCTCCTCGCGCAGCTTGCTCAGCACGATCGGCACCGAGGCCGGGCCGATGTTGCCGTGCTCGCCGAAGATGGTCATGACCTTCTTCGGGTCGATGCCCATGGCCTTGGTGATGGCGGCGGTGTGCACCTTGCTGACCTGGTGGATCACGAATTCGTCGAGCTCGGTGGCCACCCAGCCCAGCTTCTGCTTGGCGACCTCGAAGGTCTTGGTGGCGAGCTTGATGCCCTCGATCAGCAACAGGCGGGTGTCGGTGACCATGCCGTCGAGGTTGCCGCGGCAGAGCTTGTTCCACTCGGTGGCCGCGCGGGTCACGCCGCCGCGGTAGCGCGGCGCGCCGGGGGCCAGCTCGGCGCGGGCCAGCACCATGGCGGCGGCGCCGGAGCCGAGCGTCAGCGTGGCCAGCTCGTTGCGGAAGGCCTCGTCGGTGACGTCGGCGCGGGTCATGCGCTCGATGGTCTTCTCGTAGGCCAGGTCGGCGGTCTCCCCGTCCACCACCAGGGCGTAGTCGATCTCGCCGCGCTCGATCATGCGGCTGGCGATGTCCATGCCGTTGATGAAGGCCAGGCAGGCGTTCGCGACGTCGAAGTTCTGGCAGGTGTCGGGCAGGCCCAGGTTGCCGCTGACGATCGAGGCCGTGGACGGCTCGAGGTAGTCGCGGCTGACCGAGGTGTTGACCAGCAGGCCGACCTTGTCCGGGTCGATGCCCGCGTCGGCCAGGGCTTTCACGCCGGCCAGCGTGGCGGCGTCGGACGCCTGGACGTCACCGTCCCAGAGGCGGCGGGCGTGGATTCCGGCGATGTCCTTGAGAACGTCGGCCTTGATGCCCAGCCGGTCGAGCGTCGGCTTCAGGCGGGCGTTGATCTCGTCGGAGGACAGCCGGCGCGGAGCGTCGATGTGGGCGAGACCGGCGATGGCTACGTGCTGGAACAACATGGGCTTGCCGCCAGATTGCAGGAACAAAGATTTCCTAGGGTACCGGCTTCCGCCCCCCGGCGCACTTTCCGGCCCGCAGATCCGTTCACGTTGCTGCTCCGCGGCCGTCCACATGGCTGCTCCCGGCGGCCTCTCACATTCATGTAGGAGCAGCTACAGCTGCTACCGGACCACCCGGAGAGCCAGGACATCCGCTCATACGGGACAGAGGTCGCAGCTGTAGCTGCTCCTACAGTGGGGTGCGCGGTTCCGGTTGGCTCCGGAAGGCGGGAACGGTCAGCCTCCGCAGCGCCAGGCCGCCCAGCGCTGGGCACCGCGGACCGGATCCGACAGCGGGTGGATGGTGTCGGCCTGCAGGCCCGGCGCCTCGTTGCGGGCCAGGGTCTCCAGTTCCTCGCGCACCCGCAGCGGGTTGCGGTCGATGAAGGCGACGCTGTGCTTCACCGCGACCTCCACCTCGCCGCGCTTCTCGCAGCCGGCCGGCGGCGACGCCGCGACCCGCACCGAGGACGCGCCGGGCGCCATGTGCACCCAGGTGCAGGCGGACAGCGTGGCGAGCAGGGGAATCAGCAGCAGTGGACGCATGGATCGGCTCCGTGGCGAAGGCCCCGATTGTGCCCAGGAATCACTCCGCCCACTGCAGGAGCAGCTACTGCTGCGACCCGGTGTGCGAGCCCGGTTCAGGGTTTGCGGGGTGAGTGGGTCGCAGCTGTAGCTGCTCCTACAGGGAGACGGCGGGGCGGTGGGTGGGCGGGCGAGGCGGCGGCGCGGCTCAGCGCGCGACGGGCTTGCCGTCGGCGTCGAGCACGGTGACCTCGCCCAGCTCCAGCGCGCGCACCGGGGCTTCGATCTGCGAGAGGTCGCCGACCACGACCCAGGTCAGGGCGTCGGGATCGAGGGCCTTTGCCGCCTCGGCCACCTGCGCCGGGGTCATCGCCTCGATCTCGGCCTTGCGGCGCGCCACGTAGTCGTCCGGCCGCCCGTACATCACGTTGCCGGCGATGGTGGACGCCACCGAGGCCGCGGTCTCGTAGGCGCCGGGCAGGCTCAGGGTGTTGATCGCGCGGATCCGGTCGACCTCGGCGGCCGTCGGCGGCGCCTCGCCGTCGGCGAAGCCCGCGATCTCACGCTGCATCTCGGCCATGGCGTCGGCCGTGCGGTCGATCTGCACCGGCGCCGAGGCCAGCCACGGGCGCTGGCCCAGGGCGCCCGACGCACCGCTGCGCGCGCCGTAGGACCAGTGCTTGTCCTCGCGCAGGTTCATGTTCAGCCGCGCGGTGAAGTCGCCGCCGATCACGCCGTTGGCGATGTCGAGGCGCACCGCGCCGGCATCCGTGCTCGGCGGGACCAGCAGGCCGGCGTAGATGTTGGCCTGCACCGCGCCGGGCTGGTCGATCAGGAACACGCGCGCCTGCGCCGGGCGCGCGACCTCCGGGATCTTCGTCGCGGCCGGCGCCGCGCCGGTGCCGCGCCAGTCGCCGAGGTGCTTTTCCAGCACCGGCACGAGTTCGGCCAGGGTGGTGTCGCCGACCACGACCAGGGTCGCACCCTCGGGGCGGACGCTGGCCCGGTGGAAGGCGACCAGGTCGTCGCGGCCGAGCGCCGCGATCGTGGCCTCGGTGCCGCTGCCGGTGAACGGCATCGCATAGGGATGGCCCTCGCCGTAGAGCAGCGGCGGCAGCACGCGCAGCGCCGCGGTCTGCGGCCGCGCCTTCTCCTGGGCGATGTTGGCGATCCAGGTCGCGCGCACGCGCTCGATCTCGGAGGCCGCGAAGTCCGGCCGGCGCAGCATGTCGGCGAACAGGGCCACGGAGGCGTCGAGCCGGTCGCTCAGCGCCGACAGCCAGGCGGTGCCGGCGTCCAGGGACGCGCCCGCGCCCAGCTGCGCGCCCAGCGCTTCGGCGCGCTCGGCGAACTCCAGGGGGCCGACGCCGGCCGCGCCTTCGTCGAGCATGCCCATCGCGAAGCTGGCGGTGCCCATGCGGCTCTCGCCGTCCGCGCTGTAGCCCGCGCCCGGGAACTGGTAGTTGAGCTGCACCACCGGCACGCCGCTGCGCCGCGCCAGCACCACCGTGCTGCCGTTGGACAGGGCGGCGCGTTCGACGGCCGGGAACTTGAGCTCGGGAAAGGCCTCGGGCATCGGCACGCCCTGGCTGCGGTCGACCGCGGCGGCCAGCGTGGAGTAGCGGGCGTCGACCTCCGGCAGGTTCCAGGGCCGCGGGACGCCCGCGGGCTCTTCGGCCAGCGGCGTGCGCTCGCCGGGCATCACCACCAGGGTGTGCTCGCCCTTGCCCAGCCACTCGCGCCCGGTGGCCTGCAGTTCGGCCGCGGTCGCGGTGTCGATGATGCGCAGCGACTCGCGGAAGCAGCCCGGATCGTCGGCATACACCGCGCATTCGGCCAGCGCGTCGGCCTTGCCGCCGAAGCCGCCGATGCGCTCGATGCCGCGGATGAAGCCGGCGCGGAACACGGCGCGCGCGCGCTCCAGCTCTTCGGCGGTCGGGCCTTCGGCCAGCAGGCGCGCGATCTCCTCGTCGATCGCGGCCTCGACGGCCGCCGGGTCCACGCCCTGCTTCACGTTGGCGATGACCATGAAGTTCGAGCCCAGCTGCTTGCCGTAGGCGCCGGCGCTGATGCTGTCGACCAGCTGGTCGCGGTGCAGCAGGCGCGCGTCCAGCCGCGAGGAGCGGCTGCCGCCCAGCACCTGGGCCAGCAGCTGCAGGCGGTCGAGGTCCGGGTTGCCGACCTCGGCCACGTTCCAGACGCGGTAGATGCGCGGCTGCGGGACCTTGTCCTCCATCACCTCGCGCGTCGATTGCGCGCGGCGCGCCACGTCCACCTCCGGCTGGGCCATGTCCGGGCCGGCGGGGATGTGGCCGAAGTACTTCGCCACCTTCTCCTTCGCGGTCGCCAGGTCGATGTCGCCGGCCAGCACCAGCACCGCGTTGTTCGGGCCGTACCAGGCGCGGAACCAGGCGTGCACGTCCTCGAGCGCGGCGGCATCGAGGTCGTTCATCGAGCCGATGACGGTGTGGTGGTAGGGATGGCCGGCCGGGTACAGGGCCTTCATGAGCCGGGTCCAGGCCTGGCCATAGGGCTGGTTCTCGCCCTGGCGCTTCTCGTTCTGGACCACGCCGCGCTGCTCGTCCAGCGCCGCCTGGGTGACCGCGCCCAGCAGGTGGCCCATGCGGTCGGACTCCATCCACAGCGCGGTGTCGAGCGCGGTGGTCGGCACGTTCTGGAAGTAGTTGGTGCGGTCGGTGTTGGTGGTGCCGTTCTGGTCGGTCACGCCGACCTGCTTGAAGGGCGCGAAGTACTCGCCATCGTGGTTCTCGGAGGCCTGGAACATCAGGTGCTCGAACAGGTGCGCGAAGCCGCTGCGCCCGGACGGCTCGTCCTTGCTGCCGACGTGGTACCAGAGGTTCACCGCCACGATCGGCGCCTTGCGGTCGGTATGCACCACCACGCGCAGGCCGTTGGGCAGGGTGAACTGCTCGTACGCGATGTCCACGCCGGTGTCCGCCGGCACCGGCGGGGCCGCGGCCCAGGCCAGGGGCGCGGCCATGCCGAGGGCGGCGGCGAGCGCGATGGCGAGGACGGTGGCGCGGCGCGGCTGGGGCTTGGAGGTCGGCATGGGGCTTCCTGCTGGATCGAAACGGCCATGGTAGGCGCGCCGCGGCCGCGCCCGAGCGGGTCATTGGTCCCGGTCCGCACGGCGCCGCCACCGCGACTGGTGCATCCTCCGGGGATGGACACCCCCCGCATCCGCACCTCGGTGGTCACCGGCGCCAACCGCGGCCTGGGACTGGAACTGGCCCGGCGCCTGCTCGAGCGCGGCGACCACGTCATCGCCGCATGCCGCGCACCGGGCCGCGCCACCGCGCTCAACGGCCTGGCCGGCGAGCATCCCGGACGCCTGCACGTCCTGCCGCTGGACGTGGCCGACGCCCGCTCCCGCGCGGCCTTCGCCGCCGAACTGCCGCTGGTGCTGGGCGAGGCCGGCGGCATCGACCTGCTGGTGAACAACGCCGGCGTGCTGCATTCGGGCGAGCGCTTCGGGCGCCTGGGCGAGGCCAACCTCGAACACAGCTTCCGCGTCAACGCGGCGGGGCCGCTGCTGCTCGCCCAGGCGCTGGCGCCGCTGCTGGCGGACGGCGCTACGGTCGCCAACCTGTCCTCGCAGCTCGGTTCGATCGCGGGGTGCAGCCGCTTCGGCACGCCCAGCTACAACATCAGCAAGGCCGCGCAGAACATGGCGACCGCCCTGCTGGCGCATGCGCTGGCCGACCGCGGCATCCGGGTGATCGCCCTGCATCCGGGCTGGGTACAGACCGAAATGGGCGGCGAGCAGGCCACCGAGAGCGTCGGCGAATCCGCCGCCGGCCTGCTGGACGTCATCGACGGCCTCGGCGAAGGCGACAGCGGGCGCTTCCTCGACTGGCGCGGGACCGCACTGCCCTGGTGAGCGGGGCCGCCCGGGTATCCTGCCCGCCCGCCGCAGCCGCCAGCGCACGATGATCGACATCATCCTCCACCAGCCCGAGATCCCGCCCAACACCGGCAACGTGATCCGGCTGTGCGCCAACACCGGCGCGCGCCTGCACCTGGTGCGGCCGCTGGGCTTCGACATGGAGGACCGGCAGCTGCGGCGCGCAGGCCTGGACTACCACGAGTACGCACGCGTCGCCGTGCACGACGACCTGGACGCGGCGTTGGCGGCGATCGCGCCAACACGGCTGTTCGCCCTCACCACGCGCGGGGCCGTCCGCTACGACGCTCCCCGCTACCGGACGGGCGATGCCTTCCTGTTCGGCTGCGAGACGTCCGGGCTGTCCGACGCGGCGCTGGCGCGCGTCCCGGGCGAACACAGGCTGGTCCTGCCCATGCGCCCCGGCAACCGCAGCCTCAACCTGTCCAACGCCGTCGCGGTGGTGGCCTACGAGGCCTGGCGCCAGCTGGAATTCACCGGCGCCGGCTGATGCGCCAGGCCAACGTTCCGGCGCTGGCACACAGCTTCGCGAAAAGTTCCTGCACCAGACGGTTCAATATTCAGGTGGCGTTGTCTTCACGCTGGGAGAATGCGTCCACCGGCCACGGGCGGTATCCGATTTCCCCGATCGGTTCTCTCCCCTCCCCTGCCCCCGTGGCCGGTCCTCTTCCTAAAGCAAGAACTAAACAGAGGATCCCCCCTGATGAAGCGTTCCCTGATCGCCATGGCACTGGCGGCATCGATGCCGCTCGCCGCGAATGCCGCCGAAGGCGTCACCTACAACTACCTCCAGGCCGGCTACCAGGCCAGCAGCGGCGATGTCGACGCCGACGGCTACGACGTCAACGGCTCGGTCGCCTTCCACCCCAATTTCCACGTCTTCGGCGGCTTCGGCAGCCAGGAGATCGACAACACCAGCCTCGACATCGACGATTACCGCATCGGCGTCGGCTACAACCTCGAGATCGCGCCGCGCACCGACCTGCTGGCGCGCGTCGCCTACCAGAAGCTCGACGCCGGCCGCGTGCTCGGCCAGGAGCTCGACTTCGACGGCTGGAGCACCGAGGTCGGCGTACGCGGCCTGCTGGCGCGCAATTTCGACGGCTATGCGCTGGTCGGCTACGAGGACTACGACGGCGGCATCGACGGCGACTTCTACGGCCGCCTGGGCGCCAACGTGGCCTTCAACGCCAACTGGGGCCTCAACGGCGACGTCAAGTTCAACGGCGACGTGACCGAGTGGTTCATCGGCCCGCGCTTCACCTGGTAAAACGGGTAGTCCCCGGGTCGCGGGGCGACCTCTCTCCCCGCTCCGCGACATGACCCCGGCCGCAAGGCCGGGGTTTTCTTTTGCCCGCGCCAGGCGCGGGAGTGCCGTCAGCCGATCAGCTTGCCGGCGTACTCGGCCTTCTGCTCGCGCGCGAGCAGGCGGGCCAGGCCCTCGGCCGGGGTGATGTCGCCATGCAGCACGTCGCGGACGTTGCTGGAGATCGGCAGCTCGACGCCGTGGGCGTCGGCCTGGCGCATGACCTCGTCGGCGGTCTGCACCGACTCCACCACCTGGCCGATCCCGCGCACGGCGTCGTCCAGGCTCTGGCCGCGGCCGAGTGCCAGGCCCAGGCGGCGGTTGCGCGAGAGGTCGCCGGTGCAGGTCAGCACCAGGTCGCCCAGGCCGGCGAGGCCCATGAGGGTCTCGGGCTGGCCGCCGATGGCGATGTTCAGTCGCAGCATTTCGTTGAGGCCGCGGGTGATCAGGCCGGCGCGGGCATTGAGGCCCAGGCCCATGCCATCGGCCACGCCCGTGGCCACCGCCAGCACGTTCTTCATCGCCCCGCCGAGCTCGGCGCCGCGCATGTCGCTGCCGGTATAGGCGCGGAAGGCCGGCCCGTGCAGCACGTCGGCGACGGACTGCGCGAACTCCTCGTCATCGCCGTGGACGGTGACGGCGGTCGGCATGCCCGCCGCGACTTCCTTCGCGAACGAAGGACCAGTGACCACCGCCAGCGGCACCCCGGCCCCCAGCACCTCGCCCGCGACTTCGTGCAGGAAGCGGCCGGAGCCGGGCTCGAAGCCCTTGGTCGCCCAGGCCACGCCGGCGTGAGCAGGGCGCAGCGGCGCCAGCGTGCGCAGCGTGTCGGTGAACGCATGCGACGGCACCACGACCAGCACCAGGTCGGCGCCGGCCAGGGCCTCGGCCATGTCCGTGGTCGCGCGCAGCGCCGGCGGCAGGTCGATGCCCGGCAGGTAGCGTGGATTACCACTGCCGGCATTGATGGCATCCGCCACCGCCCGGTCGCGACCCCAGAGCAGGGTCGGGTGTTCGTGGCGCGCGATCAGCGCCGCGAGCGCGGTTCCCCAGGAGCCCGCACCGAGCACCGCGACCGCCGGCTTGCTGCCCGACGGTGCGATGGAAGGCCTGGCGGACACTCAGGCGTTGCCGCTGGTCTCGCCGCTGGCCAGGTCGACGCCCTGCGCGGACTGCTGCGCGCGCTGGCGCAGGCCTTCGGCGTACAGCGCCTCGAAGTTGATGGGCTGCAGCAGGAAGGGCGCGAAGCCGCCGGCCTGGATCAGGTCGCCGATGACCTGGCGCGCATAGGGATACAGGATGGTCGGGCAGTGGGTGCCGAGCATCGCGTCCAGCGACTGGTCGTCGAAGCCGGAGAGGTTGAACAGGCCGGCCTGCTGCACTTCGACCAGGTACACGGTCTTCTCGTCGGACAGCTTGCAGGTCAGGTTGATGCCCAGCACCACCTCGAACGAGTTGTCCGCGATGCGGGTGACGCGCTGGTTGAGGTTCATCTGCAGCTGCGGCTGGCCCTGCTCGCCGAAGGCCTGCGGGGTCTTGGGGGCCTCGAAGGAGACGTCCTTGACGTAGATCTTCTCGACGGTGAACTGCGGGCCGTTCGGCTGCTGCGCACCGGCGGCGCCATTGGCGTTGGTGGCTTCCTGGTCGGACATCTCGTGTTGCTCCAGCGGGATTCGGATAAGGAGGGGATTATCGCACGGGGCCGTCGGCTACTTGCCGCGCCCCTTGGCCAGCGGCAGGTCGGCCTGCTGCCAGGCGCCGATGCCGCCTTCGAGCACGTAGACCTTCCCGAAGCCGGCCTTGCGCAGGCGCTTGGCAGCGTCGACCGCGGTGACGCCGGTCTTGCACACGGCCACCACCGGCAGCGACTTCGCGCCGGCCAGTGCCTTGTTCTCGGGATCGAACTGGGCCATCTGCACGTTCTTCGAGCCGGGGATGTGACCCTTCTCGAACTCGGCGGCGGGGCGCAGGTCGACCACCAGCGCGTCCTCGCGGTTCACCAGCGCGGTGAGCTCGGCCGGGCGCAGGCCCTTGAAGCCGCGGAACACGCGCATGAGTTCGGTGTAGGCGATCGCCACGGTGATGCCGGCCAGGGCCAGCGACAGCATGGGGTTGCGGCCGAGGAAGGCCCACAGTTCTTCGAAGTTCACGTTGGTCGGCGATCCGGCGGCGGGCGGCGATTGTCTCCCAGCGCCGCCGGCGGCGCAAAGCGCGCGGCGGCTACTCGCCGCGCCAGAAGTCGGGCAGGCCGCCGGTGTTCCACCAGGTGTTCGCGGCCTCGTCCCAGCGCCAGGACTCGCGGTAGCGCATGCCGCGCTCGGCCATGGTGTGGCGGTTGATCACGCCGATGTCGATGTCGCGGACGGCCGTGCCGTCCGTGGTCGGCTGCACGCCGAGTTCGCGGTAATGGGACACCTGGACCTGGGCATAGCGCTCCAGCTCGACGTCGGTCAGCGGGTGCTGCTCGCGGTAGTCCGGGTCGACCAGGTTCCAGGCACCCTCGAAGTCGCCCCAGCGGATCGCGGCCGACCAGGCGTACTGCGCGCGCTGCAGCGCCTCGCCCTTGCCGGTGCTGGCGCAGCCGGGCAGCAGCAGCGCGCAGGCCAGCAGCGCGAAGAGGACGAGGGCGGTACGGGCGTACGTCGGTCGCATATGGGGTTCCCGTCGGATGGCGGCGGCCATCCTAACCCCTGGCGATGGCGGCGTAGCCGGCCCGCAGGGTGGTGGCGACGCCGCCGTCGGGCAGCGGCACGCTGGCGGCGATGCGCACGCGGGCGCGGCCGCGGCTGCGCAGCGCCTGGTCGAACGGCGCCCAGCCGCTGCCGTCGGCCAGCGCCGCGGTGGCGCGCAGGTCGGCATAGAGCGGGGCCAGGTAGCGGATCTCGCTGTCGGCCACGAAGACGTCGGCGTCGATGCCGAGCTGGTGGCAGCGCAGGGTCACCAGGCCCCAGCCGGCCAGCGTCAGCAGCGACACCAGGCTGCCGCCGAAGGCGCAGGCCTTGTCGTTGACGTTGAGCGCCAGCGGCGCGCGCAGGGTCAGCGTGTCGGCCTCGACGTCGCGGCCGGCGATGGCGATGTCCATGGCCGCCACCGGCGGCATCGAGCGGTAGTGCGCATCCAGCGCGCGGAGTTCTTCGTCCAGTTGCATGCGTCGCGTTCCAGAGTCCTGCCTGTGGCCGTCTTGCGGGTGCGGGCGCCAGGCACCAAGCTGGCGCGATGCCTGCGCACGCCTCCACCGGGCCGCTGTCCGGATGCTACGTGATCTCGCTGCGCCCGGTCGGCGGCCACGGCGGCGTGCGGCGTGCCGCCGCCGCGCTGGGCGCGCGCACCCTCGCGCTGTCGCCCTGGCGCATCGAAGATCTCGATGACGACGACGCGCGACGCGCCCTGGAACGGTCACTCGCGGCGCACCGGGTGGTGTTCACCAGCCCGGCCGCGGTGGCGTCCGCGCGCCGCCTGCGGGCGCTGCGACCGGTCGACGGACAGGCATGGGTGGCGGTGGGCGCCGGCACCGCGCGTGCCCTGCGCCGCGCGGGCGCGTGCGATGTCGCCTCGCCGCAGCGCATGGACAGCGAGGGGCTGCTGGCGCTGCCGCAGCTGCAGGACGTCGACGGCCTCGACGTCGGCCTGGTGACCGCGCCCGGCGGTCGCGGGGTGATTGCCGCCACCCTGGAAGATCGCGGCGCGCGGGTGCTGCGCGCCAATGTCTACGCGCGCGTACCGGTGCCGCCGTCGCCGCGCGCAACCGCGGCGCTGCGGGCGCTGGACGCGCCGGCGTGGCTGCTGGCGAGCAGCGGCGAAGCGCTGGAGCGGGTGCTCGCGACCCTGCCCGCCGACGCCCTGGCCGGCCTGCGCCGCGCGCGCGTGGTCGCGGCCAGCGACCGCCTCGCGGACCTGGCCCGCGACCACGGCCTGCACGTCGCCGCGGTCGCCGCCAGCGCGCGCGTTCCGGACATGCTCGCGGCCTGCGCAGGGGCGCCCGCGACGCCCTAACATGTGCGCCCCGGCACCTTTCCGCGCGCGCCCTTGAACGCCCCCGAGTCTCCCGCGGCACCCCGTCGCCGCACCTCCGCACTGGCCTGGCTGCTCCTGCTGGTGGCGCTGCCGCTGGCCGCGGCGCTGGGCTGGCGCGCGTGGCAGTCCGAGCGCGACGCGCGACGCGCCGCGGACGCCGAAGAAGGCGTGCGCATCGAAGCCCTGCAGCAGCGCGTAGCCATCCTGCGCCAGGGCCAGCAGGCCCAGGGCAAGCGCCTGCAGCAGGCCGAGGCCACCAACCGCCTGCTGCGCGACGAGCTCCTGGCGATGGGCCAGCGCGCGGCGCTGCTCGAGGACAGCGTGCAGCGCCTGGCCGACCCGGCGCAGGATGCCGCGCGCGCGCTTCGCCTGGACGAGGTGGAACTGCTGCTGGCGCAGGGCAAGCAGCGGCTGCTGCTCGCCGGCGACCTGCAGGGCGCACGCAGCGCCTATGCGCTGGCCGCGCGCCTGCTCGATGCCCTCGACGCCCCGGCCGACATCGACCTGCGCCAGGTCCTGGCCGACGAGCGCGCGATGCTCGACGCGCTCGGCGCGGACCCGCGCGTCGCCGCGGTCGCGCGCCTGGACGCGTTCGAGGCGGGCCTCGACGATGCGGCCGGCGCGCCTGCCACGGCCGTGCCGGAGCGCGACGCCGCGGCGTCGGCGCAGCCCTGGTGGCAGCGCGTCGCCAGCCGCATCGTCGACGTCCGCCGCAGCGACGAGGTGCTGGTGGTCGACGCAGGCGAACGCGCGGCCGGCCTGGCCGCACTGCGCCTGGAGCTGTCGCTGGCGCGCACGGCGGCCGAGCGCCGCGACCGCGCCGGCTACGTCGCCGCCCTCGCCCGCGTCCGCGCCCTGGTACCGCGGCTGTGGCCCCGGTCGGCGGCGCGCGACGCCCGCCTGCGCGACCTGGACGCCATCGCCGCGCTGCCGCTGGCGGTCGAACTGCCGACGCTGGGCACCACCTTCGACCAGCTGCGCCTGCAGCGCGGCCGCCGCGCCGACGCCCGCGCGCCAATGTGAACACGGCCGCGACATCGCCGCGGCTAGGGTGGCGGCGACATCGGAGGCTGCCATGAACCTGTTCCGAAACCTGCTTGTCTGGATCCTGCTGGCGATCATCGGCGCCATGGCCTGGCACCTGCTCGCGCAGGATCCCGGCTACGTGCTGGTGCGCTACCGCGGCTGGGACTACACCACCAACCTGCTCTGGGTGTCGGTGGCCGTCGTGGCCGGGCTGCTCGCGCTGTGGCTGCTGTGGTCGCTGGTGGCGCTGCCGCTGCGCGCGTGGCGCAGCCGCCGCGAGCGCCAGTCGCGCGAGCGCCTGGGCAGCGGCCTCGAGGCCCTGCACCAGGGCCACTACGCCCGTGCGGAGAAGCTGCTGCCGCAAGCGGCCGAGGACAGCGATGCCGCGGTCGCGCGCCTGGCCGCCGCCCGCGCCGCCATGGCGCGCGGCGACCATGCCGCCGCGCGCAGCCACCTCGACGCGATCGACGCCGGCCACGCGCTGACCCGCGCCATCGGCCGCGCCGAGCTCGCGCTGGCCGAGGACCGTCCCACGGACGCACTGGTCGCGCTGGACGACCCCGCCGCCCAGCCGCTGTCACCGCGCGGCCTGGCCCTGCGCGCCGACGCCTACGCCGCCTCGCGTCGCGCCGCCGACGCCTACGCGCTGCTCGGCGCCATGCGCCAGCAGCAGGCCCTGCCGGAAGCCGCGCTGGCGCAGCGTGAGCGCACCTGGGCCGCGCAGGCGCTGTCCCAGGCCGCCGACGCCAACGCGCTGGCCGACCGCTGGGAGAGCGTGCCGAAGGGACTGCGCAACGATCCCGAGGTGGTCGCCGCCTATGCCGACCGCGCGGCCGCGCTGGGTTGGGAGGATGCCGCGACGTCCAGCATCGAGCATGCGCTCGACGCCCGCTGGGACGAGGACCTGGCCGCCCGCTACGGCCGCCTGCCGATCGGCCGCGTCGAACACCGCGACACCACGGCGCAGCGCTGGCTGCAGCAGCATCCCGGCAGTCCGGCCCTGCTGCTCACCCTCGCGCGGATGGCGCGGGCCCGTGGTGACTGGATGCAGGCCGAAGACCACCTGCAGCGTGCGATCGCGCAGGGCGCGGGCCCCGATGCCTGGGAGGAACTGGGCGATGGCCTTGCCGCGACCGGCGACGACGCCCGCGCCCGCATCGCCTACGCCAACGCCCTGCGCATGCAGCGCGGCGAACCGGTCACTCCGCTCGTCGACCGCGCGCCGGTGCGGGGCTTCGAACCGGGGGTGGAAGAGCTGTAACAGCCTTGGCCACGGATTTACGCGGATGACGCGGATTTGCACGGATAGAGCAAACGCGTGCTGTTCAGGGCGTGCTGTCCAGAGGTGTGCTGTTACGGGGCGTGAGTGATCATGGCTCCGCGAGTCATGGGCGCGGAAACTGCCGGCGTACGGAACAGTGGACATCCGGACATCTCCATCCGCAGCCCTACGCAGCCCTACGCAGCATGGCACCCAAGCTCGCCACGACCCCACCAAGCCGTTTTTGCTCTATCCGTGCAAATCCGCGTCATCCGCGTAAATCCGTGGCAGAAAAAGCTCTTGCCAACCCCCGGACTCAGCGCTCCAGGATCGCGACCACGCCCATGCCGCCGGCGGTGCAGATGGAGATCAGCGCGCGGCCGCCGCCGCGCTCCTGCAGCTGGCGTGCGGCGGTCGCGACCACGCGGGCGCCGGTGGCGGCGAAGGGGTGGCCGGTGGCCAGCGACGAGCCGACCGGATTGATCTTCGCCGGGTCGATGCGGCCCAGCGGCGCGTCCAGGCCGAGGCGGTTGCGGCAGTAGTCCTCGCTCTCCCACGCACGCAGCGTGCACAGCACCTGGGCGGCGAAGGCCTCGTGGATCTCGTAGATGTCGAAGTCCTGCAGGGTGAGGCCGTTGCGCGCCAGCATTTCGGCCACGGCCACGGTCGGCGCCATCAGCAGGCCTTCGCCATGGACGAAGTCGACCGCGGCCACGTGCGCGTCGCGGACGTGGCACAGCACTTCGTGGCCGTGCGCGGCGGCCCATTCGTCGGTCGACAGCAGGCAGGCCGCGGCGCCGTCGGTGAGCGGCGTGGAGTTGCCTGCGGTGAGCGTGCCGCGCCCCGAGCTGCGGTCGAAGGCCGGCTTCAGCGTCGCCAGCTTCTCCAGCGTGGAATCGGCGCGCAGGATGTTGTCGCGCGAGACGCCGCGGAAGGCCACCACCATGTCGTCGAAGAAGCCGCGCTCGTAGGCCGCGGCCAGCCTGTGGTGCGAGGTCACCGCCAGCTCGTCCTGCGAGTCGCGCGAGATGCTCCACTCCTTGGCCATGTCCTCGCAGTGCTCGCCCATCGACTTGCCCGTGCGCGGCTCGGCCACGCCCGGGAACTCCGGCTTGAGCTCGCGCAGGCGGAAGCCGCGGAACTGCGCCAGCCGGTCGCGCGGCGCCTTGGCGGCGTTGGCCGCCAGCAGGCGTCGGCGCAGCGACTTGCCGTACACGATCGGCACGTCCGAGGTGGTGTCGCTGCCGCCGCCGATGCCGCTGTCGATCTGCCCGGCGGCGATCCTGTTGCCGATGGTGATGATCGAATCCAGCGAGGTGCCGCAGGCGCGCTGCAGGGTGATGCCCGGCGTCAGCGGGGACAGCCCGGACGACAGCGCGGCCTCGCGGCCGAGGTTCCAGTCGCTGGAGTGCTTGATCACCGCGCCCATCGCGACCTCGCCCAGGCGCTGGCCGTGCAGGCCGAACTTCTCCACCAGGGCACCCAGCGTGCGCACCGACATGCCGAGGTTGCCGACGTCCGCGTAGGCGGTGTTCTGGCGGCAGAAGGGGATGCGGACGCCGCCGAGGACGGCGACGGGACGACCATGCAGCATCGGGAACCTCGCAGGCGGCCCGCCGACCGTGGCAGGCATAATGGAGACGAGTTTAGCGCCGCTCATGCGCAGGGCCAATGAACCAGACCACGACCACCAGGCAAGGACCCGCGCGCGTGCTCGGCGCGCTCGCACTCGAACGTTCGCCGGGCAGCGACACCGGCCGCGACGCGATCACGCAGGCCGATGCCGGCGCGCTTGCCGCGCTGGTCGCGGCCGACCTGGCCGGCTTCGCGCCCGAGGCCGCGGGCCTGGACTGCACGCTGGTCGCCGCGCACTTCGATCCGGTGGAACTGCTGCGCCCCGGCTGGCCGCTGCACCAGGAACTGTGGCAGCTCGCCGCCAAGGCGCCGCGCGCCCCCGGCGGCGGCGCCCGGATCCTGGCCTTCGGCAGCCACGAGGGCCAGCTTCCCGGCGCGCTGTCACCGGCGCCGGAGCATGCCGGAGGGCCGCTGCGCCTGCTGCCCTTCGTGCTCGACGGCGACGCCGCCACCGTCGCCCGCGTGTCCGCGCGCTTCGAAGCCGACCTGATGGAGGAAGGCATGGCCGGCGCAGGCACCGCGCTGGCGGCGCAGGAGGCCTTCGGCATGCGCGTCGAACACGCGCGCTACCTGACCGTGCACGACCTGTGCGCGATGACCGCGATGCAGTACGAACACGCCGGCCTCGAAGCGCTGTGGCCGCTGCTTGAGACCGCGCTGCTGTCGCCGGCGCGCGAGGCGTGGATGGATGCGCCGCCGGAACCGCTGCTGCACTACGCGGGGGGCGGCCAGGTGCGCATGGCGCTGTTCGCGCCGGCGGCCTGGCACGCGCATTACGCCGGAGGCACGTCCGCCGGAGACGGGGACGCGGCGTCGGTCGCCCGCCTCGAACGCCTCTACGCCCACTTCGAGGCGCGCCAGCGCCAGCTGGCCAGCCTGCTGCGCGCGCATGGCCTGGCGGTGGAGTTCATCCACTGCCGGGACGACGCGCGGGCGGAGCTCGCGGCCCTGCCCGCGCGCTGACGGCGCCCGCCTACTGCGCCTGGGCGCCGGCCTGGGTGATCACGCCGCAGGCCAGGCGCGCGCCGGCGTTGCCGGTGGGCTGGGTGGCGTAGTCGTCGGGATCGGCGTGCACGATGACGCCGCGGCCGAGGACGTCGCTCGGCGCGCCATCCGCCAGCGTCGCGCCTTCCAGCCGGGTGTTGACCACGGCCACGCCGGTGTCGTCGGCGGTGATGTTGTCGGTATCGCCCACGTGGTGCTCGCCGGAGCCGATGCGGCCATGGGCCGCGCCCGCCGGGTTGAAGTGGCCGCCGGCGCTGGTGCCGTCCGGCGCGCTGCAGTCCCCGTTCTCGTGCACGTGGAAGCCGTGCTCGCTGCCCGGCGCCAGGCCGTTGACCTGGCCGGTGATGGCGACGCCGCCGTCCACCGCCTCGAACGCGAGCTCGCCGGTGACCGAATTGCCTTCGGTCGCCGCCAGTACCGCCACGGTGTGCGGCGCGGGCGTGGTGGTCATGTCGGACATGGCGGGAGGCGGGATGCCGTCCGCGGGCGCGTCGACGGCAGCGGCCGCGGTGGCGGCGTCGGTCGACGGCGTGGCGGCATCGTCGCTGCGCTCGGCGCAGGCCGCCAGGGCAAAGGCCAGCGACGCGGCCAGCAGGGTCATGGGGATCGTGCGCATGGGGTGCTACTCCTTCCTAGGGCGCGCCGTCAGGCGCAAGGGTGATGACGCCACAGGCGATCCGCGCGCCGGTCGCACCGGGGGTGGAACCGAGCACGACGAGCGAGCGCCCGGCGATGTCGTTGGCCGCGCCGCCGCCGAGCACGGCGCCGCGGACGAGCTGGTCGACCCGCGACACGCCGCGCCCGTCGGCGACGATCCGGTCGCTGCCGCCGTCCGTCGCTCCCTGGCCGGTGGCGTCGAAATACGGTCCGGCGCTCGAAGCATCGACCGCGCTGCAGTCGCCGCGGGCATGCACCTGCAGCACGTGGGCACCGTGGCGGCTGAGGCCGCCGATCTCGCCCGACAGGCGCACGCCCGCGGCCTCGGCACGCAGGTCGATGCGGCCGCTGGCGAGGGTGGCGGAGGCGGCGGCGAGGTTGGCGCGCGCAGCGGTGGCGGTGCCAGCGTCGGCGCGCGGAAGCGGCGCCGCGGGGCCAGGTTCGCGCGGCGTGGGCGGGGTGCTGGCGCAGGCGGCCAGCAACAGGGTGGCGGCCAGGGCGGCGGGGATGCGTCGCATGCCTTCCGATGGGCTCCGGTGGGGCGACAAGGGTAGCCGCGCCCGGGTTGTGGATGCGTGACCATGTCAGCGCGGCGGACGCCGCGCGCCGAGCTTGCGCGTGAGCGTGTTGCGCCCGACCCCCAGGCGCGCGGCGGCCTCGCCCCGATGCTGCCCGGTCTGTTCGAGCGCGGCTTCGAGCAGCACCCGGTCGAGGCGGTCGCGGGCCTCGGCGTGGATGCCGGGCGCTCCGGCGGCCAGGCGGGCCAGCGCCCAGGCGCGCAGCGGCGCCTCCCAGCCGGGCTCGCCCGCCGCGGTGGCGCTGGCGGGCGTGGCCGCGCCAGCGTGGACGCCCCAGGCCTCGTGCAGGTCCGCGACCTCCACCACATCGCCCGGCGCCAGCGCGGCCAGGCGCCAGCACAGGTTTTCCAGCTCGCGCACGTTGCCCGGCCAGTGATGGGCCTCGAGCTGCGCCAGCGCCGGCCGCGACAGGCGCTTGGCCGGCGCGTCGAAGCGCGCGGCCGCGCGCTGCAGGAAGCGCTCGGCCAGCCGCGGCACGTCGCCGCGGCGCTCGCGCAGCGGCGGCAGGCGCAGCCGTACCACGTCCAGGCGATGCAGCAGGTCGGCGCGGAAGCCGCCGTCGCGCACCTTCGCCTCCAGGTCCTGGTGGGTGGCGGCGACCACGCGCACGTCGACCCGGATCAGCTCGCGGCCGCCGACGCGGAAGAACTCGCCCTCGGCCAGCACCCGCAGCAGCCGCGTCTGCAGCGCCAGCGGCATGTCGCCGATCTCGTCCAGGAACAGCGTGCCGCCGTGGGCCTGCTCGAAGCGCCCGACGTGGCGCTTCGTGGCCCCGGTGAAGGCCCCGGCCTCGTGGCCGAACAGCTCGCTTTCCAGCAGCTCGGCGGGGATGGCGGCGGTATTGAGCGCGACGAATGGCGCGCGCGCGCGCGGCGACTCGCGGTGCAGCGCGCGCGCCACCAGCTCCTTGCCGGTGCCGGTCTCGCCGGTGACCAGCACCGACAGCGGCGCCTGCGCCAGGCGGCCGATGGCGCGGAACAGCTGCTGCATCGCCGGCGCATCGCCGATCAGGGTGTCGTCGTCGGGGCGTCCGTCGGCATCGTCGCCGCCGGGCGCGGGCACGTCCGCGGCGGCGTCGCGCCCGCCCAGCGCGCGCTCGGCCAGGGCCACGGCGTCGTCGAGGTCGAAGGGCTTGGACAGGAATTCCTGCGCGCCGCCGCGAAAGGCGCCGGCGGTGCTGGCGATATCGGTGTGCGCGCTCATCACCACCACCGGCAGCGCCGGCAGGCGGCGCTTGAGCGCGTCGAGCAACACCAGGCCGTCGTCGCCGGGCATGCGCACGTCGGTGAACAGCAGCCGGGGGCGCGCGGCGCCGCGGTCGAGGGTGGACAGCACATCCGCGGCGGACTCGAATGCGGTGACCTCGAAGCCGGCCTCGCGCAGCGCGGTGGCGAGCACGAAGCGCACGGCGCGGTCGTCGTCGACCACCCAGATGCGGGCGCCCTCAGCGTCGGCCATCGCCGGACTCCTTCATGTCGTCACGCCGCCTGCCGGCGTTGCCACCGGAGCCGCCCGCCGCAGCGCCATTGTCCATGTCCTGCGCGAAGGCTTGGGTGCCGACGCCGGTATCGGTATCGACATTGGCATCGTTATCGGCGTCGGTATCGGCGTCGGCCGGGATCGCATCCGCTGCGGCCGCGGCCGCAGCCGCGTACGGCAGCAGCAGGGTGAACACCGTGTGCCCCGGGCGCGAGCGGAAGGCAATGCTGCCGCGGTGTTCGCGCGCGACCTGCTGCGCCATCGCGAGGCCGAGCCCGCTGCCGTCCGCCCGTCCCGACACCAGCGGCACGAACACCTGCCCGGCCAACTCGTCCGGCACGCCGCGGCCGTCGTCGACGATGTCCAGGCGCAGCGCAAGCGCATGCAGCTCGCTGCCGATGCGGACGCCGTGTTCGGCGCGGGTGCGCAGCACCACCTCGCCGGCCCCGGCCTCGATGGCGTTGCGCACCAGGTTCCACGCCGCCTGCACCAGGCGGTCGGCGTCGCCCTCCAGCTCCGGCAGGCTGGGGTCGTAGTCGCGCACCAGCTTCACCGCCCAGCCGGCGTCGGCCTCGGCCAGGCGCAGCACGCGTTCTAGCACGGCGTGGAGGTTGAGCCGGACGTGCGGGTTCGGCGGCGCCGGATCCAGCAGGCGGTCGACGAGCTGCGCCAGGCGCGCGACCTCGGAATCGACCAGCGCGACCAGCTCGCGCGCGGAGGCGTCGTCGCCGGGAATGCGCCGCGCCAGCAGCTGGGCCGCACCCTTCAGGCCGGCGAGCGGATTGCGCAGCTCGTGGGCCAGGCCCTTGAGTGCGGCCGACAGCGCCAGCGGCAGCGCCGCCAGCGGATCGCCGCCGGGGAACTCGTCGACCGGATGCAGCTCGAGCAGCCAGCCGCCGTCCGCGCGCGGGGTCAGCCAGGCCTCGGCGAAGCGCACGGGGCCTCCGGGACAGGCCAGCGCCAGGCGCGGCAGGCGCAGGACGCCGAATGCTTCCGGCGCCGCCACGGACGCAGCGGACCCCGACGTCGCCGCCGCACCGGCATCCAGCGACAGCGCGCCGGCCAGCGCCTCCCCGTCCACTTCCAGCGCCGCCAGCGGCAGTCCCGCCAGCCGGCGCAGCGAGACCCCGAACCACTGGCCGCTGGCCAGGTTGCCGGCCTCGACCGTGCCCACGGGCGAAACCGCGAGCAGCGGGGTGCTCAGCTGGTCGAAGGCGGGATCGAAGGCGGACGGCATTGCACCAATCTAGTGCACGGCGGGCGTCCTGTCAGGCCCCGCGGCGCCATGGCGCGAGGGTCCCGCAACCGTGCCTATCGCCGTGCCCGCGTCGCCCGGTACTCCGCGATCGCCTGCGCCGCGCTCGGGTTCGACATGCCCATGCCATTGACGTAGACCGCCGGCGCGCCGCGCTTGAAGACTTCGACGGTGCGGTCCATCGCCTGCATCTGCTCGCGCGTGGGATTGGCCACGTCGAAGGAGAACCCGTCGCCGCGCACGACCGGCACGCCGGCGCGGCTGAGTGCGGCGACCAGCGCCTCGGTGCGCTGCGCCTGGTCGGAGGGGCAGTTGCGCGGCGCCAGCACCAGCACCGCGTTGCGCGGCGTGCCGCCGGGCATCGCCACCGGCACGAAGCCGTTGTCGCTGGTCATGGCCGCGGTCGCGGCGGCCGCGCCGGGACCACGTTCGTGCCACCAGTCCCAGGCGCCGTAGAGGGCGCAGGCCATCAGGATGGGTACGAGCAATCGCATGGTCGTGGGGACATCCGTGTCGATGCCGCGGCATCGCGGCGGGAGCGCCCGCTGCCGGGCCGGAGGATCCTACCGGGGCGCAGGCTGCAGCAGGCCGGCGCCGCCGGGCAGCGTCAGCGCATGCAGGATGCGAAGGTCCTCGTCGTCCAGCACGGTGGCGGCGTCGCCGCGGAAGCGCAGGCGGAAGGCACGGATGGTGGCGTCGCCGTGCGAGGTGTCGTAGCCGACCTGCTCCAGCGCGCGCATCGCGTCGAAGTCCGCCGGCGCCGGCGGCGCGTCGTCGGCCGGCCAGATGCCGAAGCCCGCCTCGGCCAGGCGCCGCCACGGGAACAGCGCGCCGGGATCGATCTTGCGCGAGGGCGCGAGGTCCGAATGCCCGATCACCTGGCTGCGCGGGATGCGCAGGCGCGTGGCGAGATCGTCCAGCAGCCGCAGCAGCGCCTCGACCTGCGGTTCGGTGAAGGGCTCGCGGCCGTCGTTGTCGATCTCGATGCCGATCGAGGCCGAATTGAGGTCGGTGATCGTGCCCCAGCGCCCGCCGCCGGCATGCCAGGCACGGTGCGCGTCGGCGACGAGCTGGTAGATCCCGCCGTCGTCGCCGACCAGGTAGTGCGAGCTCACCGGGCCGCCGCTGTTGGCGGTGCGCAGGGTGTGCAGGCTCTGTTCGACCGACTCCTGCTCGGTGTAGTGCAGGACGATGACGACCGGGCGGCGCTCGTCGAAGTTCGGCGAGGCGACCCACGTCGCCATCGGGTTGCGAGGCGCCTGGTGGGCGCACGCGGACAACAGGGCGGCGCAGAGGGCCGCGGCGACCAGCTTCTTCATGGAGCGCATTGCAGCCTGCGTGCGCGGCCAATGCAAGCGCCCACGAGGCCGCGCCCTCGCAAACAATCCTGCAGGAGCAGCTATAGCTGCGACCGGAGGTGCGGCGAGCCCGGGTCGCAGCCATGGCTGCTCCTACAGGAAGCAGTGAGCGGATCGCGTCAGATCGCGTAGTACAGCTGGTACTCCAGCGGATGCACCGCGCCACGGAACGCGGTCACTTCCTTCATCTTCAGCGCGATGTAGGCGTCGATGAAGTCGTCGCTCATCACGCCGCCGGCCTTGAGGAACTCGCGGTCGGCGTCGAGCGCTTCGAGCGCCTGGTCGAGCGAGTGGCAGACGGTCGGGATGCCCTTGGCCTCTTCCGGCGGCAGGTCGTAGAGGTCCTTGTCGCTGGGGCCACCCGGGTCGATCTGGTTCCGGATGCCGTCCAGGCCGGCCATCATCAGCGCGGTGAAGATCAGGTAGCCGGAGTTCATCGGATCCGGGAAGCGGAATTCGACGCGACGCGCCTTCGGGTTCGACACGTAGGGGATGCGGCACGAGGCCGAGCGGTTGGACGCCGAGTACGCCAGCATCACCGGCGCCTCGAAGCCCGGCACCAGGCGCTTGTAGCTGTTGGTGCTCGAGTTGGCGAAGGCGTTGATCGCGCGCGCGTGCTTGAACACGCCGCCGATGTACCAGAGCGCGGTCTGGCTGAGGCCGCCGTAGCCGTCGCCGGTGAACAGGTTCACGCCGCCCTTGGCCAGCGACTGGTGCACGTGCATGCCGCTGCCGTTGTCGCCCACCAGCGGCTTGGGCATGAAAGTGGCGGTCTTGCCGTTGCGGTGGGCCACGTTCTTGATGACGTACTTCATCGTCAGCAGTTCGTCGGCCTTCTGCACCAGCGAGCTGAACTTCGTGCCGATCTCGCACTGGCCGGCGTTGGCCACCTCGTGGTGGTGCACTTCCACCTCGATGCCGACGGCTTCGAGCGTCTTGCACATCTCGGCGCGGATGTCGTGCAGCGAGTCCAGCGGCGCCACCGGGAAGTAGCCGCCCTTCACGCCCGGGCGGTAGCCGCTGTTGCCGCCGGCGTACTCGCGGCCGGAGTTCCAGGCGGCTTCTTCGGAGTCGACGTGGAAGAAGGTGTGGCCCATGTCGTTGGCGTAGCGCACCGAGTCGAAGATGAAGAACTCGGGCTCGGGGCCGAAGAACGCCTGCTCGGCGATGCCGCTGGCCTTGAGATAGGCCTCGGCGCGGCGCGCGATGCCGCGCGGGTCGCGGTTGTAGGCCTGCATCGTCGCCGGGTCGAGCACGTCGCAGGTCAGGACCAGGGTCGGGTCGGCGGTGAAGGGGTCGAGGAAGGCGGTGGACGGATCGGGCAGCAGGACCATGTCCGAGTTCTGGATGCCGCGCCAGCCGCCGATCGAGGAGCCGTCGAACATCTTGCCGTCCTCGAACAGGCCGGGTTCGACGATCGACTTGGGGAAGGTGACGTGGTGCTGCACGCCGCGCATGTCGGCGAAGCGGAGGTCCACGAATTCGACGCGGTGGTCGGCGATCAGCTTTTCGACGTTCTCGAAGGTCATGCGGGGCTCCGGGGCAGGCAGGTGGCCCGGTGGATCCGGGCGTCGGCCATGGCAACGCAAGCGCCATGCCAGACCGCAAGTCATTGAAACACATGGAGCCGCGGAGTACCGGAACAGGAATTCGCACCACAAAGGTGCCAACCGCAGCCGGAATGCCCGGTTATGGTGCATACCTCGATCCGCTATGCTGCCGCGCGGCCCACGGGCCGCTCACCGACCCACCGCATCCCGCCGGACTCCACCGATGACCGATCCGCTGGCCGCCCTGCTCCTGGGCATCCTCGAAGGACTCACCGAATTCCTGCCGATCTCCAGCACCGGTCACCTGCTGATCGCGCAGCGCTGGCTCGGGGCGCGCTCCGACTTCTTCAACATCGTCATCCAGGCCGGCGCGATCCTCGCCATCACCCTGGTGTTCCGCGAGCGCATCACGGCGCTGGCCACCGGCCTGGGCGAAGCCCGCAACCGCGACTATGCGATGAAGCTGGCCGTGGCGTTCCTCGTCACGGCGCTGGTCGGCCTGCCCGTTCGCCTGCTCGGCTGGGAGCTGCCGGAAACCGTGACCCCCATCGCCTGGGCGCTGATCATCGGCGGCGCCTGGATGATCGTGGCCGAGCGGCTGGCCGAGCGCCGCAGTCCCGACGGCAGCGAAGTGACCTGGACGATCGCGGTGGCGGTGGGCCTGGCGCAGGTGGTGGCCGGCGTGTTTCCCGGCACCTCGCGCTCGGCGGCGGCGATCTTCATGGCCATGCTGCTGGGCCTGTCCCGGCGCACGGCCGCAGCCGAGTTCGTGTTCCTGGTCGGCATCCCGACGATGTTCGCCGCCAGCGCCTACACCTTCCTCGAACTGGCCATGGAGGGCGGCCTGGGCGGCGAGGCCTGGGCCGACGTCGGCATCGCCTTCGCCGCGGCCACGATCACCGGCTTCATGGTCGTCAAATGGCTGCTGGGATATATCGAACACCACCGGTTCACCGGATTCGCCGTCTACCGGATCCTGCTGGGTGCCGCCCTGCTGCTCTGGATCCCGGCCGGCGAGTGAGCGGGGCGACCCCGTCCAGGGCACCCGCGCGTTGGCCCGGGTCCCTGCCCACCGGAGGTCTCCGATGAAACACCTGCTTCCGCTCGCACTCCCCCTGGCACTGGCGCTGGCTGCCTGCTCGCCGCGGGACACGCCGGACACCGCGGCTCCGGCCGACGAAGGTCTGGCCTCCGAGGCGCGCGGCCACGCGGCCAGCCAGCCGGATGCGGCCCCCTCGCCTCCCGGCCGCCCGCCGGCCCCCGATCTGTCCGCGACGCTCGCCGGCCACCACTGGCGACTGGAGTCGGCCAGCGCCGCCGACGGCAGCCGCATCGACGCGCTGTCCGGCAACCCGGACGCGCCGCTGCAGCTCGACTTCCGCGACGGGCGGGTGTCGGTGAGCAACGCCTGCAACGCCATGGGCGCGGACTTCACGCTCGATGCCGGCGAACTTGGCCTGGGGCCGATGACCAGCACGCAGATGGCCTGCCCGGAGCCGCTGATGGCCATGGAACGCGAGGCCCATACGCGCCTGGCGGGCCGCCACCAGGTCCAGCTGCAGCCGGGCGAGCCCCCGCGGCTGCGCCTGGTCAACGCGCTGGGCGACACCCTGGTGTTCAGCGGCGTGCCCACCGCGCAGACGCGCCACGGCAGCGCGCCCGAACGCGTGTTCCTGGAAGTCGCCGCCGAGCGCATCGAGTGCCAGCACCCGCTGATGCCCGACCACCGCTGCCTGCGGGTGCGCGAAGTGCGCTACGACGACCGCGGCCTGAAGCAGGGCACCGGCGAATGGGGCCCGCTGTACGAGGAGATCGAAGGCTTCGAACACCAGCCCGGCATCCGCAGCGTGCTGCGCCTTGACCGCTACCAGCGCCGAAACGTGCCGGCCGATGCCTCGTCCGTGGCCTATGTACTCGACATGGTGGTCGAGACCGGCCCGGCCACGGCAGGCGACTGAGCCCCCGCCGCACCCATCCCATGTAGGAGCAGCTACAGCTGCGACCGGTCAGGCCGGACCCTTGCGGTCGCAGCTGTAGCTGCTCCTACAAAAGGCGGGAGTCAGGCGGCGTCGGGCGACAGGGTGTACGTGCCCCAGGTGGCGGCCTCGCCCAGCACGTGGCCCTGGATCGCGCGCAGCACGTCGCCGGCGGTGAAGCGCTCCGGCAGCGGCAGGCGCTCCACGTCGAGCGCGAACACGCGGAAGAAGTAGCGGTGCTCGCGCAGGTCGTGCGCCGGCGGATACGGGCCGTCGTAGCCCAGCCAGTCCCCGCCCATCTCCGCGTCGCCCGCGAACCAGCCCGTGTAGTCGTTCAGTCCCTGGCGTGCGCCTTCGGGCCCGGACGGCGCACGCTTGCCGCCCTTGCTGACGCCGTCGCTGCAGCTGCCCGCGGCGATCGCGGTCACCGTGGCGGGGATGTCGACCATCGCCCAGTGGGCGAAGTCGCCACGCGGATGCGCCACCGGGATGCCCACCTGGTCGTTGGCGACCAGCGCCGGATCGCTCGGCGCGTCGGTGTCGATGCACAGCAGCGCGAACGAACGCGTGCCCTCCGGAACGCCGCCCCAGGACAGCTGCGGATTGCGGTTGCCGCCGAAGCCGCCGCCGGGCGCACCAAGGGCGAACTCCGCGGGAATGGGCTGGCCGTGGCCGAAGCTTTCGCTGGCGATGTGCATCGTGGGTGTCCTCGTGGGTCAGGCGTCGGGGTAGCCGAGGCGGCGCGCGGCCGGGGCCAGGGTGGCGAAGGGGCCGGCCAGCAGGTCGGCATAGTCGCGCCAGCCGCCTGCGCGGAAGCGCGGGGCACCGAAGTAGCCCGCCGGAGGCTCCGGCAGCTCGATCCCCAGGGCCTCGCGCAGGCGCGCCACGATCGCGGCGGGATCCTCGCTGATGTCGTCCAGCCGCAGCAGATGATGCGGCACGAGGTCCTGCTCGTGCAGGTCGGCCAGCTGCTGCAGCGACGCGGCCAGCCATTCGGCCGAGACCTGCGGCGAGGCCAGCGCGAACGGCGTGGCGGATCCGAACGCCAGCCAGTTCAGCAGCATGTCACGGGGATCGCGCAGCACCGCCACCAGGGTGGCGCCGGGCAGCGCCTCGCGCATGACCGCGGCGTAGGCGTTGTCCCACCACAGCAGCCAGTCGATCACCGCGCCCTCGACGCCACGCGCCGGAAGCGCCTCGCGCCAGGAGGCGGCGACGGCCGCCGGGGCGACGGTCCCCCTGGCGATGGCGGTCGTCGTGGCGATGTTCTGGAATGCATCGGACGGCGGGCGGGCACCGAAGCGGTCCGCGCGGAACCCCGGAACGGCGCCGGCCAGCAGGTCGGCCACGCGTTCCACCGGGCTGCCCGGCAGGCCGGCGAGGAAGACCACCTGCGGCGCATCGGCCTCGGCGGGAACCGCCTCGGGCCACTGGCCGGGCGCGGGCGTGGTCGGCGGCAGCGGCACGCGGTCCGAGGCCTGGCGCGCGTTCAGGCGCTCCCAGCTGGCCAGCGCGGCCTTGAAATCGCCCGCGTGGTGGTGGGCCAGGCCCAGCCGCTGGCGCAGCACGTCATGGTCTCCCGGAGTCACGGCGCGCGCCAGCAGCGATTCCAGGCGCTGCGCGGCCCCGGCCGGATCGCTGGCCACCATGCTGTCGGCGAGCTGCATTTCGGCGCGCATGTGGCCGGGGACGCGCTCGAGCAGCGTCCGCGCCACCGCGTCGGCCTCGTCCTGCCGGCCCTCGCGGACATGCAGGGCCAGCGCGGCGTCCAGCGCCTCGAGCGAGTCGGGCATGATCGAGCGCCAGCGCTCCACCAGGCCGGAGGACACGCGCGCATCGCGCCATTCGAACATCAGCCGCGCGCGCCAGAGGTCGTCGCTGTCCGGCGCCGTCGCCAGCGCCGCGTCGAGCGTGCGGCGCGCATCGTCGATGGCGCCGAGTCGGCCCCAGACGGCCATGATCGCGCTCAGCGTGCGCGCGTCGCGCGGATCGGCCGCCAGCGCCCCGCGCAGCAGCTCCAGTCCGCGCTCGGGCCGGCCCGCGGCCAGCTGCAGTTGGCCGGCATGGCGGCGCAGCTCCGCCGTCGCCAGCGCCGGGTCCGAAACCAGGGTGGCGAGTTCGTCGGCGGCCTCGGCGGTCCGGCCCTGGCGCTGCAGCAGCTGCGCGATCAGCAGGCGCACCATGCCGGCGCCCGGGGCGCGCTCGAGCAGGCTGCGGAACGCCTGTTCGGCGAACGCGAGGTGTCCCTTTTCCATGTGCGCGATGCCCAACGCGTGCAGCGCCACCGGATCCTCCGGATCGAGCTTCACCGCCTGCGACAGCATCGCGAGCGCTTCGTCCACGCGCCCGCGGCGCAGCGCCAGCGCGCCGTTCACCGCGAGCAGCGCCGGCTCGTCCGGGGAAACGCGCGCCGCCAGCCGCGCCAGGCGCTCGGCCTCGGCGAGGTCGTTGCGGCCCAGGGCCAGCTGCGCCTGCACGATGTAGGCCCCGAACGCGTTCGGATTGGTGCCGATGGTCGCGTCCAGCGAACGCCCGGCGCCCTCGACGTCGCGCATGCCCAGCAGCATGCCCGCCTGCTCGAGGTGCAGGCCGGCGTCGTCCGGCGCCAACGCCACCGCCCGCGTGATGGCCGCGCGCGCGCCCGCGTCGTCGCCGCTGCTGCGCAGCGCGTGGGCGAGCAGGCGCTGGGCCTGCGCATCCTCCGGCGAGGCGTCGGCGAAGCGGCGGGCGGCATCAACGGCGGCGGCGGTGTCGCCGCGGCGCAGGGCGTCGAGGATCTGGTCTTGCATCGAAGGGGGTTCCTACGGGCGCTGGGCGCGGAAACCCCCGATTGTAGCCCGCCCCTGACGCGCGCCCGCCAGGCGCTCCACGATCCAGCGCTCGGCATAGCCGTCCAGTCGCGGACCTTCGAGGAAGCCGCAGTGGCCGCCCCAGGGCGCGACCTCGAGGAGGGCGTCGGCCGGCAGCACCAGCCGTCCGAAATCGTCGACCGGGATCACCGGATCGTCGGCGCTGGTCAGGATGGAGGCCGGCACCGCGAGCCCGGCCAGCCGGTCGCCGGCGATCGAGTAGCGGTCGAAATAGGCGTCGAGGCTGCCGAAGTCGGTGTGCCGCAGCACCAGCCATTCGGTGAGCGCGCGCATGCGCAGGCGCAGCACGCGGTCGTCGACGTCCACGTGCCCGGGGAACAGCGCGCGCTTGCGCACCAGCGAGCGCCGCCAGCTGCGCTCGAAGTGGCGCAGGTACAGCGGCAGCCCCTGCTCCATCGCCGCCATCGTGCGCGCCGGATCCAGCACCGGGCAGACCGCGGCCACGGCCTCCAGCGGCAGCCCTGCCGCGGGCGCGCGCAGGGCCAGGCGCAGCGCGAAGTTGCCGCCCAGCGAGTGGCCCGCCACCACCAGGCGCGGCCGTGGCATGCGCCGCGCGACATCCACCGCCGCGTGCACCACCTCGTCGATGCGCGCGGAGTGGAAGATGTCCGGATTGAGGTGGTGGCTGCCGCCGTGGTCGCGGAAGTTCAGCCGGAACACGTCCCAGCCGCGCGCCAGGAAGCCGGCCGTGGCCAGGCAGACATAGGCCGAATCCGCGCTGCCTTCCCAGCCGTGCAGCAGCAGCGCCATGCCCTGCGGCTCTACGCCGGGCCGTGCCGTGTGCAGGCCGAGCAGGCGCACGCCGTCGCCGCCGTCCACGATCACCTGGCGCGTCTCAGCCCCCGCGGCGGCCAGCGCGGCCAGGCCGCGGCGGCGGCGCAGCGGGCTGCCCGCCAGCACCGACTGCACGTGGGCGTTGCGCAGCCAGCGCGGCGGCCGGTAGCCGCTGGGCGCGGCCGGGCTCACGGCGCGCGCAGCGCCTCGACGATGCGCTCGCGCGCGATCCTGGCGATCGCGGCGCGGCCTTCCGCCTCGCCCGGCATCACCGGCTCGAGGAACACCACGTCGACCGTGCGCGCGGGTTCACCCAACAGGCGCAGGAAGTTCTGCAGGAAGTTCTCGCGACCCTGGAACGCCACCGCGCGCTGGCCTTCGCCGCCGGCGCCGTAGCGCAGCGCCACCGGCTGCACGGGCACCCCGGCCTCGACCGCGGCCATGAAGATGCGGGCGTGGAAGGGCCCGACCTCGTCGCCGCCGCGGGTGCGCCCCTCGGGGAACACGCCCACCGAGCGCCCTTCGCGCAGCCGCGACAGCATCGCGTCGATCACGCCGCCCATCGACTCCTGGCTGCCGCGCTGGTGGAAGATGGTCCCACCGCGGCGCGCCATCCGCCCCACCAGCGGCCAGCCGTCGATCTCCCGCTTGGCCACGAAGCCCATCATGCGCTGGCTGTGCAGGGCCGAGATGTCCATCCAGCTGACGTGGTTGGCCACGAACAGGGTCGCGCCGGGCAGCGGCTCCCCCACCCGCCGCATGCGCATCCCGAACACGCGCATCAGCCCGCCCTGCCAGAGGCGCACGAGCCTGGCATGCCATCCCGCCCCGTCGCGGTCGCGCAGGTCGCCCGGCAGCATGAGGCCCAGCATCACCGGCGGCAGGTGGACGAGCGCGTGCCAGAGCAGCATCGGCACGCGCAGGGCATAGCGGCCCGCGCGCACCAGGCGGCCTCCGGCGCGTGCGCTGGGAACGGTGGTCGAACGCATGGCGGCACGATACCGGATGGGGTCGGAGGCCGGTAGCGGAGAGGCCGATCAGGTCGCCGGGACGACGGCGAGCGTGAGCCGCGAGACGCAGGCCAGGCGCCCGCGCGCATCCTCGATGCGGATCTCCCAGACCTGGGTGCTGCGGCCGAGGTGCAGCGGCCTGGCGGTGCCGGTGACCCGGCCTTCGCGGACGGCGCGCACGTGGTTGGCGTTGATCTCGAGGCCGACGCAGACTTCGCCTTCGGCGACGCACATGTTGCCCGCGCTGCTGCCGAGGGTTTCGGCCAGCAGGACCGAGGCGCCGCCATGGAGCAGACCGTAGGGCTGCACGGTGCGCGGATCCACCGGCATGGTCGCGACCAGGCGGTCGTCGCCGATGTCCACGAATTCGATGCCCAAGGCCTCGATCGCCGTGCCCCTGGAAAGGGCGTTGAGGGCGGCCAGGTCGAGGCCGCGGCGGAAGATCGAAGGCTGGGGGGTCATGCTGGGCTCCGGTGTCCCGGGCTGGCGCCGGGGCGCGCCAGCCTAGGACCGGGTCCCCCCCGGGTCAATCAGGCCTTCAGGCGAGGCGGAAGCGCGCCGCAGGCTGGCTGCCCGGGGTGTAGCGGCGGCTGGCCGCGTAGCCGCTGCTGCTGCCGTAGCCGGTGCCGAAATCACGGGCGCGGTAGCGGGGGGCGTGGACCGGCAGGCGGGCGGCGGCGGGCGTCCGGACGGAGGCGGCGTTGGTGTCGGTGCGGTACATGGCGATCTCCTGCGGGGGGGTTGTGACTCGGTGTGTTGGTAGACTACCACACCACCCACCTACCGCAATAGGTCAAAGGTCACAGGTGCCCGCGCCGGGCCCGCGCGCCGACGAACGGTCATTTCGGGGGGGTCTCAGAGAATCGGGGCCAGGCCCGCGCCGAAGGCGGTGAAGATCCGGGTCAGGATCGCCTTCAGCCCGATGCGCACCTCGGGGAAGTCGCCCACCGGCTCGTGGCAGTCGCGGAAGCGCGGATCGCCGGGCGGCAGGGGCACGGGGCAGTCCGGCCCCGGGCGGAACTCGTAGGCGGTGGCATAGCGCGTCGGCCAGAGATCGAACACCGGCAGCGACTCCGACACCTTGCCCAGCGAGTAGTCGAGGCCGGAGAGCACCACCGGCCGGTCGCGCGGCGCGACCACCCAGGCGTTCGCCGGAGCCATGTCGCGACGGATGCTGTCGGCGAGCGCGCGCGCGAACGCGTCGTCCTCGATCACCACCGCGCTCTCGGTGTTGTAGTCGTCGCCGCGCGGATCGAAGTTGTGGGTACCGACCACGCCGATGCGCTCGTCCACCACCAGCGACTTCGAATGCAGGCCGAAGCGCACGCCGCCGCGCTTCAGCGGCACGCGTTCGTGCGCGGAAAAGCCCGACCAGCGCAGCGCGGAATACTCCCGTTCCAGCGGGCGCGTGCGCGGCGCCCGCGATTCGTCGGCGGGTGCCACCGGCGCCTGTGCGCCGCGATCGCCCAGGTCCACCGTGCCGGTGGCCTCGACGTCGATCGGCGCATCCTGCGGGAAGGGCTTGAACTCGTGGATCTCGAAGCCGAACTCGCGCAGGTGGCGGCGCTTGTACTTGTACGAGAGCGCGTAGGTGATGAAGGCGTCGGTGGCTGCCAGGCTGTTGGTCGACACCAGCACGCGCGGCGGGTCGTCGCGCCGGTGCAGGCGGGTGAACAGGTCCTGTGCGCCGGGCGACAGCACCAGGTAGGGCGTCTGCAGGATCACTTCCTCGCGCGCGCCTTCGATCAGCTCCAGCAGGCCGCGCGTGGACGGCGCCACGCCCTCGTAGCCCGAGCGATGCTTCTCCGGCGGATCGGAAATGAAGTCGACCGCGCCCACCGGCATCGACGCCGCGGCCAGCGCATCGACGAGCAGCGGATCGTCCGCGTCGCGCGAGATCCGCTCCACGCGCTCCGGCAGCTCGAACGGCGCGTGCGGCACCGGCGGCACGCCCTCGCGCAGCAGCAGGCGGCCGACGTCGGCGAGCTCCGGCAGCGTGCGGGTGAGGCGCGCGTCCCAGTACTCGTCGAAGCTCGCGGCCATGCCGGCCACCGTGGGGCCGGCGACGAACAGGTCGCGGTCGCGGAAGTTGTACTCGGGGTCCCAGTCGTAATAGCTGTTCTGGTAGTTGCGCCCGCCGGTGATGCCGACCAGGCCGTCGACCAGCAGCAGCTTGTTGTGCATGCGCTGGTTGAGCCGCCGCCAGCAGCAGGCTGCGGCCAGCACGTACTGCGGATAGTTGATGCGCGCGCGCCCGAGCAGCGGGTTGTAGATGCGCATCTCGAAGTTGGCGTGGGCGCCGGCCAGCGCCGCCAGCGTCTCCACCTCGCGCAGCGCCGACAGCTGGTCCACCAGCACCCGCACCTTGACCCCGCGGCGCGCGGCGGCCAGCAGTTCGTCGAGGAACAGGTGGCCGGCATCGTCCTCGTCGAAAATGTAGGTCTGCAGGTCCACCGACCGCTGCGCGGAGCGGATCAGGCTCAGCCGCGCCAGCAGCGCGTCCTGGCCGTAGTCGAGGATCAGCGCGTGGTGGCGGGAGGCGGCGGGCGTGCTCGCCGCCATCGCGTCGAGGCCCAGCGCGCGCAGCGACGAGGGCGAGGCGCAGGCGTCGTCGCGCGCGCAATCCACCAGCACCGGCCGCGCCTGGGCCGCGATGCGCGCCGCCGCCCCGGCCTGCTCATCCGACAGCGTGGCGCAGGCGCCGGTCGCCAGCATCCAGGCCAGCAGCAGGAGTTTCAGCAGCGGTTTCACTCCCCGCCGCCCTCCATGCGGATGCGCAGTTCGAAGCGGACCTTGCGTCCGACCACGATCGGCCAGCGGTTCATGCCGTACGCCGTGCGGTCGACCACGCCGGCCGCCAGCACCGGACAGTCCAGCGCCGGGCGCGCGCAGGCCGACGCCAGCACGGTGAAGGCCTCGCGCCGCTGGATGTCGCGGATGCTCAGCACGCCCCGCAGCTGCCCGCCCAGTTCGAGCAGGGCCGGATCGAAGGGGTCGGACAGGAAGGTGATCCAGGGAAACCGCCGGGCGTCGAAGAAGCCGGCGCCGCGGGTCATCTGCGAGCGGCGCGCGCTGTCCAGGATCTCCACGTCGGCCGCCGACAGCGACAGCCGGACCTGCTGCCGCCCATCAGGCAGCCGCGTCACCTCGCCGTCGAAGACCGGGAAGCGGCCATCGATCGTCTCGCCCCAGCGGGTGACCAGCTGGAAGCCGACCCGCGAGGCGGCGGCGTCGATCCCGGTCGCGCGCACCGGCAGCGCGGCCAGCGTGGCCGCGACGAGGGACAGCCATGCAATGACGCCTGCACGCCTCACGGCCACCAGAAGTCGGCAAGGCTCGCGGCGCCCGGCTCGACCTCGGCGGCCACGGGCAGGCGCAGATGCGCGATCGCACCGGGCGGCATCCCGCGGTAGTCGCCGGACTGGCCGCTGTGCAGCAGCGCCGCGAGCCGCTCCAGGCCGGGGTTGTGGCCGACCAGCATCAGCCGGCCGAGATCGCGATGGCCATCGGCCAGGGCCGCCAGGGTCCCGGGCGTGGCGTCGTAGATCGCCGGCTCCAGGCGCTGGTCGACGTAACCGATCACGGCGAGCACGGCCTCGAGGGTCTCGCGCGTGCGCCGCGCCGGCGAGCACAGCACCAGATCCGGCAGCAGCCGGTGTTCGAGCAGCCAGCGCCCGGCAGCCTCGGCTTCGGCCTGGCCTTCGGGCGACAGCGGGCGGTCGAGGTCGGCCTGCCCGGGACCGGCGGCTTCGGCATGGGCGTGGCGCAGCAGCAGGATGTCCCGGGTGTCGATCGCCATCGTGTCCTTCTCCTTGCCGGGCGCGGTCAGGGCCTGCCCAGCCATTTCAGCAGCGGGGCCCAGTCCGCCTGATGGTCGCGGACCTGGGCCGAACGGTAGTCGAACAGGCTGCGCCCGAGGCCGACCAGCAGCACGTAGGCCTGGCTGTCGCGCAGCGTGGCCACCACCGGGTAGGGCCACTGGCCGAGCAGGTCGAGCGTGGCCTGCGAAGCGTTGGTCCACGGCTTCATGCGGTTGGCCACCAGGCCGACGCGCAGTTCGCCGCGGCGCACCCGCGGGTGCTGCGCGAGCGTGTTGAGGAAGTGCACGGTGGCATCGAGGTCCAGCGCCGACGGCTGCACCGGCACCACCACCGCATCGGCATGCTCGAGCCAGACCCCGAGGTCCTCGGCCATCGCGCCGGCCGGCGCGTCGACCACCACGCGCTGGGTGGTTTCGGGCAGCGACTTCCAGGCCGCCTTGGCACGCCGTGCGCCGGGCACCGGCAGGACCGCGCTTTCCAGCGCCGCGCGGCGCTCGGCCCAGCGCGTGGACGACTGCTGCGGATCGGCATCGACCAGCGCCGTGCGCCGGCCTTCCAGGGCCGCGTGCGCGGCGAGGTGGGTGGCGATCGTGGTCTTGCCCGCGCCGCCCTTCGAACTGGCCACCAGCACCGTCTTCATCCGCTCTCCGGTCACGTCCGTCCGCGTTCGCAGTCGAGGGTACACCGCCCCGGCTGCGCTGGCGCACATAGAATGTCCACTCTCCCGAATCATGCACGCGAGCCATGAGCGACTTGCAGGACCTGGCCGCGCTGATCCGCGCCGACACCCCCCTGGTCATCGTCGAGACGCCCGACGAGCCGCGGGTGGTCGAGCTGTTCCGGCAGTCGCTGCTGCACGTCTGGCGCGCGCTGTACCGCTGGACGATCACCGAGGGCCTGCGCCGCATCGACCTCGACGGCGAGGATCCGGCCGAGGCCGCGCCCGACGCCACCACCACCCTGCGCGCGATCCACTCCGCCGAACAGCGCGGCGTCTACCTGCTGCTCGACTTCCACCCCTACCTCGGCTACGCCGGCACCCAGCGCATGCTGCGTGACCTGTTGCAGCGCCGGGACTGCCTGCCCCACGTGCTGGTGCTGGTCGGCCACCGGGTGGAGCTGCCGGCGGAGCTGGAGGCCAAGGCGGTGCGCTTCCGCACCCGGCTGCCGGATGCCAACGACCTGCTGAAGATGGTCCGCGAGGAGGCCACGCGCTACCAGGCCGAGCACGGCGGCCGCCGCGTCGAGGCCGACGCCGACGCGGTGAAGCTGATCGTCCGCAACCTCGGCGGGCTGTCGCTGCCGGACGCCCGCCGCATCGCGCGCCAGCTGATCTTCGGCGACGGCGCGCTCGGCCACGACGACCTGCCGCGGCTGGCGAAGCTCAAGTTCGAACTGCTCAACCGCAGTGGCCACCTGCACTACGAATACGACACCGCCCGGTTCTCCGACGTCGCCGGCGCCCGCGCGCTGAAGCGCTGGATCGACCAGCGGCGCACGGTGTTCGTGTCCGGCGAGGCTCCGCCGGGGCTCGACCCGCCGAAGGGCGTGCTGCTGCTGGGCGTGCAGGGCTGCGGCAAGTCGCTGCTGGCCAAGTCGATCGCCGGCGGCTTCGGCGTCCCGCTGGTGCGGCTGGACTTCGGCACGCTGTACGACAGGTTCCACGGCGAGACCGAGAAGAACCTGCGCGCCGCGCTCGAATCCACCGAGCAGCTGGCGCCCTGCGTGCTGTGGATCGACGAGATCGAGAAGGGGCTGGCGTCCTCGAACGGCGACGGCGACGGCGGCGTCTCGCGGCGCGTGCTCGGCTACCTGCTGACCTGGATGGCCGAGCGCAGGTCGCACGTGTTCCTGGTCGCGACCGCCAACCAGGTGCAGGACCTGCCCGCCGAACTGCTGCGCAAGGGCCGCTTCGACGAGATCTTCTTCGTCGACCTGCCCGACGCCGACACCCGGAGCGAGCTGTTCGCCCTGCACCTGCGCCGGCGCGGGTTGGCAGCCGAGGACTTCGAACTCGACGGCCTGGCCGCGGCCGCCGACGGCTTCTCGGGCGCCGAGATCGAGCAGGCCATCGTCTCCGGCCTGTATGCCGCGCACGCCGCCGGCACCCCGCTCAACGACTTCGGGCTGCGCGCCGAGCTCAGGCGCACCCGGCCGCTGTCGGTGGTGATGGCCGAGCCGGTCCAGGCGCTGCGCGACTGGGCGCGCGGCCGCACCGTTCCCGCCGACTGAGCTGCCTAGGGTCGATCCCAGCTGGCGACCGGCGTCGGCGTCCCTAGTCTGGTGGCATCCAGATCCGGAGTCGGCCATGAGCCTGCCCATCGCCAGCCAACTGTCCGTCGCGCAGCAGATGCGCATCGATGATCGCTTCACGCAGGCGCTGCAGCCGCCCCCGTCGCTGCAGCAGGTGGCCAATGCGTATCCGCAGGGCGACGGCAGCTTCGCCAGCCAGGTGGCCGGCACCCAGCCGCAGCCCGACCTGGACCTGCAGCTGGCGATGATGGCCAACGACGTCTACGCCGCCGACAACCCGCAGACCGAGCAGGCGCTGCAGGATGCCGGCTGGCACCGGCTCGAGCCCAGCGCCGACGGCAGCGCGCTGGTCGACGCCCAGGGCAACGAGATCCCGATCGATCCGGCGCTGCTCAGCACCAGCGAGGGCTTCGACGCCGCCATCTACCAGAACGAGCAGGGCCAGTACGTGGTCGCCTACCGCGGCACCGACGACTGGGGCCTGGCGCCTTCGGGCGATGCCGACGACAACGGCCTGCAGGGCCTGGGCTTCGAAACCGGGCAGTACCGCGACGCGGTCGCGCTGGCCGAGGCCGCGCAGCAGGCGTTCGGCGAGGGCAACGTGGCCTTCACCGGCCACTCGCTGGGCGGTGGCCTGGCGTCCGCCGCCTCGCTGGCCACGGGCGTGCCCGGCGTGACCTTCAACGCCGCCGGCCTGAGCGACCAGACCCTCGAGTCGCTGGGCTTCAATCCCAACGCCGTACGCGAGGACGCCGCCGACAGCGGCCAGCTGCGCCGCTACATCGTCAATGGCGACCCGCTCAACGCCGCACAACAGGACGTGCCGCTGATCCCGATCCTCAACATGTCGCCGCCGAACGCGGTCGGCCACGAGCTGCGCATCGACCCGCCCGCTGGCATGGGCGGGCTGGGCGACCTGGCCGCGCTGCACGGCGGCGGCGGCGACGGCGCCTCCTACGTCGACGCCCTGCGCCAGAACGCGGCCTACGACCCCGCGACCCGCCCGACCCTGTCCGAGCAGGCCGGCGGCGCCGTGAACACCGGCTTGGACCGCCTCGGCGACTTCGCCGGTGGCCTGCTGACCGCGGGCGGCGAGCCCGCGCTGGGCTGGGCGGTAGACGGCCTGCTCGACGTGGGTGGCGACGTCCTCGACGCCGGCATCAGCACGGCCGGCAACATCGCCATCGACGGCCTCGAGCGCGTCGGCGAGTACAACCTGAACCAGCTAGGCAGCGTCATCCGCCAGGGCGTCGAAGTGGCCGAGGAAGCACGCGGCAACGCCTCGGAAATGATGGACGGCCTGTCGCAGGCGGGCGACGAGTTCCTGCAGGGTGACGTGGTCGACGCCACCGCGCAGGCGGTGGGCGACGTCGCCGACTTCGCCATCGACACCGTCGGCAGCCTGGCCGACGGCGCCATCGGCCTGGTCGGGGACACCACCCAGAACCTCGCCAACGCCGGCGGCGGTCTGCTGCGTGACATCGGCGACGCCACCGGCCTCGAAGCCCCGCTCGACGCCGTGGCCGGCGTGGTCGAGGGCGCGGGCCAGGTGGTGAGCGACGCTGCCGACGCGGTGGGTGACGCGGTCGACACCGTGGTCGACGTGGTCGGCGACGGCGTGGAGATCGTCGCGGACGTGGCCGGCGACGTCGGCCAGGCCGTGAGCGACGGCGCGACGTGGCTGGGCGAGAAGCTCAACCCGGTGAACTGGTTCTGACCGCAGCCGCCGCGCCGGTCACGCAAGGCGCGGCCCTGACGTAGTAAGTTGGCCCGCATGTCCGACGCCCCCAGACCGCAGCCCGTCGCGGCGCCCTCCCCCGGGACGGCGCCGCGTCGCTTGCGCCTGCTGGTGGCCGCGTCGCTGATGCTCGCCTCCACCGCCGGCTGCGCCCGGCAAGGGACAGACGTGACCCAAGGCCAGGCCTTTGCAAACCCGGGCAGCGCCCAGCTCGCCGACGCCGTGCTGGCGGGCGACGACGCGCTGGCGCGCGAACTGATCGCCGCCGGCGCCAACCCCAACGCCGAGGACGACCACGGCCAGCCGCTGCTGCAGTGGGCGATGAAGCGTGGCGACCGCGACGCCTTCCGCCTGCTGCTGGCGCTGGGCGCCGACCCGGCGCGCGGCAACCGCGACGGCCGCACCGCCCTGCACCTGGCGGCGATGGGCAAGTCGCGCGACTGGCTGGAGGCGCTGCTCGAACACGGCATGTCGCCCGACACGCCCAATACCGTCACCGGCGCCACGCCGCTTTACGACGCGCTGCGCGCCGACAGCGACGGCAACGTCGACGTGCTGCTGCGCGCCGGCGCGCGCGTGGACGTGGCCGACCGCAACGGCACCACCCTGCTGCATCACGCGGCGATGGTGAAGGACACCGGCGCGGTGGTGCGCTTCCTCGAGGCCGGCGCCGATCCGCGCGCCACCGACCGCACCGGCGCGACCTTCCAGGACTACCTGTTCAAGGGCGACCCGAAGCTGCTCAACGCAGGCACGCGCCGTGACCTCGGGAAGATCGACGCCTGGCTGGAAGCCAACGGCGTCGCGGTGCAGCCGCGCGGCTGAGGCGCGGCCTCAGTAGCCCGCGGCCTGGCCGTCCTTGCGGGATTCGCTGGCGCCGGTCCAGCCGCCGTGCGGGTTGGCCATGATCGCCTGGTAGCCGCCGAAGGGCCCGAGCGCCGAGCGCACGGAATGCCCGCGATCCATCAGCGCCCGCAGCGTCGCCTGCGGGAAGCCGGATTCCAGTTCGATCCAGCCGCCGTCGGACATCACCGTCGCCTGCCCCGCCGGTTCGGTGGAGCCGTCGTGGTGGATGCGCGGCGCGTCGCCGGCCTCCTGCAGGTTCATGCCGAAATCGATCATGTTGAGCAGGATCTGCACGTGGCCCTGCGGCTGCATCGCGCCACCCATCACGCCGTAGGACAGCCAGGGCTTGCCGTCCTTCGTCACGAAGGCCGGGATGATGGTGTGGAAGGGCCGCTTGCCCGGCGCGTAGGCGTTGGGATGCGAGGCGTCGCCGAGCACGAACTGCTCGCCGCGGTCCTGCAGGATGATGCCCAATCCCGGCGGCGCCATGCCGCTGCCCATGCCGCGGTAGTTGGACTGGATCAGCGAGACCATCATGCCGTCGGCGTCGGCGGTGGTGAGGTAGATCGTGTCGCCCTCCTCCAGCTCGCGCGGCGTGGCCGGCTGGACCTCGCGCAGCACGCGGTCGAGCGACATCAGCCTGCCGCGTTCGCGGGCGTAGCCCTTCGACACCAGCTTCGCCACCGGCGCCGGATGGAAGGCGGGGTCGGCGTACCAGCGCGCGCGGTCGGCGAAGGCCAGCTTCTTGGCCTCGACGAACAGGTGCACGTGCTCGGGGCTGCCGAAGCCGTAGGACGCGAGGTCGTACGGTTCGAGCAGGTTGAGGATCTGCAGCGCGGCGATGCCCTGGCCGTTGGGCGGCAGCTCCCACACGTCATGGCCGCGGTAGTTTGTGGACACCGGGTCGACCCACTCGCCCTGGTGCGCGGCCAGGTCGTCGTAGGCGAGGAAGCCATCGTTGGCCGCAAAGTAGTCGCCGATCACGCGCGCGATGTCGCCGGCATAGAACGCATCGCGGCCACCGTCGGCGATCTTCTGCAGGGTGTCGGCGAGGTTCGGGTTCTTCCAGGTCTCGCCGCTGCGCGGGGCGCGGCGGCTGCCGTCGGCATCGGCCACGGTGAACTGCTCGCTGAAGCCCGGCCACTTCGACAGCCGCGGCACCGATCGCGCCCAGTAGTAGGCGATGGTCTCGTGCACCGGATGGCCGTCGCGCGCGTAGCGGATCGCCGGCGCCAGATTCTCGGCCATCGTGCGCCGCCCGAAGCGTTCGTGCAGCGCGAACCAGCCGTCGACCGTGCCCGGCACCGTCACCGGCAGCGGGCCGTGCGCGGGGATGTCGGTCAGCCCGCGGCGCTTGAACTCGGCCGCGGTGAGCGAGCGCGGCGAGCGGCCCGAGCCGTTGTAACCGTGCAGCCGGCGCGTCTCCGGGTCCCAGACGATGGCGAACAGGTCGCCGCCGATGCCGTTGCCGGTCGGCTCCATCAGGCCCAACGCGGCATTGGCGGCGATCGCCGCGTCCACAGCGGAGCCGCCGGCCTTCATCACGTCCAGCGCGACCTGGGTCGCCAGCGGGTGGGAGGTCGCGGCCATCGCGTGCGGGGCATGCACCTCGCTGCGGGTGGCGAAGGGCTGGCCGGTGATGCGGTCGGCGGCATGGGTGGCCGGCACCGTGGCCAACAGCAGGGCGGCGAGGAGGAGGCGTGGCTGCAGGGACATTCGCAAGCGGACCGGGGATGGCGGAAGCGCGACCTTAGCAAGCCCACCTAGGGTGCGCCCCCGATTGAACCGCGGCGGCGGGAGCGGTCCACTGGCCGCAGACTCCTGCGGGACCGCTCCCATGCTGCACGCGCGCCTGGACAACGACTCGACCTCCGCCCTCCATCTGCGCGGCCTGCAGCCGTCGCCTCCGCCGCCCGCGCCGCCGGAAGCCGCCAACGCCCCCGCGCTGCAGCCGCTGCAGGGCCGCCACGAGCCCGGCTACCACCCGCAGCTGGGCGCGCTGTCGCCCGCCGCGCCCCAGGGGCCGCAACCGCAGTCGCAGTCGCCGCAGTGCGCCCCCGGCGGCGTCGGCCCAGGCGAGCTCTCGGCACTGGCCAGCGGCCAGCAGGCGCAGGAATTCGACGTCGTGCTGTCGCAGCTCGCCACCGCCGTCTACGGCACGCGCGGCGCGCCGCCGGCCGGCTGGACCGAAGTCACCGACGCCGACCTGGCCGCCCGCGGCATCGACGATCCCGCCGCCTGGCGCGCCCAGTACCTCGACGGCGGCGACCAGCTCACCGCCCAGCACTTCAAGGCCGAGATCTACCAGGACTGCAACGGCAACTTCGTCCTCGCCTACCGCGGCACCGACGGCAGCGGCACCGACTGGATGAACAACTTCCGCCAGGGCGCGGGCTTCACCACCAGCGACGAGATCGACAAGTTCAGCGGCCTGGCCACGCGCACCGCGGTCGAGTTCGAGCGCCGCTTCGGCACGCCCGACGCCGACGGCAACGCCACCAACCTCGCCATCACCGGGCACTCGCAGGGCGGCGGCCTGGCCTCGGTGGCCTCGCTGGCCTCCGGCGTGCCGGCGGTCACCTTCGACGCCTCCGGCATCCATCCCAACACCTTCGACCGCCTCGGCATCGACCCGCAGGCCGCGCGCGACCTGGCCGAAGGCGGCCTGATCCGCCGGTACTCGATGGGCGACGACCTGCTGACCAACTTCCAGGAGAACAGCCCGTTCGCGCTCGCCGCGCCCGACGCGCTGGGCACGCAGATCGTGGTCGATCCCGATGGCGTGCAGGACCTGACCCTGGTGCCGCGCGGACTCGACGCCGAGACCGGCCTGTCGACGCCCGTGGCCTGGGTACTGGGCGCCGGGCTCGAGGCGGCGGACCGGCTGAACGTGCCGGTGCTGGGCGGCGTGGCCGGCCTGGTGCGCGGCGCGGTCAGCCACAGCCCCGAGCTGCTGACCGAGGCCATGATCCAGCAGCAGCCCTGGCAGCCCGGCTACCAGAACCCGCCGCAGAGCACCGCCGGCAGCCTGATCGACGCGGTGCCGGACGTGCTGCAGGACGACTTCGCGCGCAACACGCATGACCTGGTCGGCGACATCGCCGGCGAATGGGAGACCAACATCGCCAGCGGCAACGTGGTCGAGGGCGGGATCCGCATCGCCGGCGACGTGGTCGAGGGCGTGTTCAACTCCACCGGCGACACCGTGCGCACCGGCACCGACGCGCTGGCCGAGCGCATCGACAACAGCGTGGGCGGTCCGGTCGGCGACATCGCCGCGGGCCTGGTCTCCGGCGGCGGCCGCGTGGTCGAGGGCGTGGCCGACTTCGGCGGCAACGTGCTGGAGACGGGGTTCGACCTGGTCGGCAGCCTGTTCCGTCGATAACACGCGCCTGTGGCACCATCGGGCTCCATGCGCAGCGGTGTCCTGATCCTCCTCCTGGCGGCGAGCGCGGCCGCGTGCAGCCGAGCCCCCACCTTGGACCATCCCTTCACTGATCCGCAGCTTGCCCCGCTCGCCGACGCCGTCGCGCGCGGCGATGCCGACGCCCTGCGCGCCGGCCTGGCCGGCGGCGTCCACCCCGACACCCCGGGCAGCGACGGCAGCAGCCTGCTGCAGCTGGCCGTGGCCGCGGGGCGCGCCGACGTGGTCGAGGTGCTGCTCGATGCCGGCGCCGATCCCGATCGCCAGGCCCCGGGCGGCGGCAGCGCGGTGCACGTGGCCGCCTTCGGCGACGACCCGGCGCTGCTGAAGCTGCTGCTCGACCGCGGCGCCAACCCCGACCAGCCCAACCGCGTGACCGGCGAGACCCCGCTGGTGCGCGCCATCCTCGGCGGCGGCCGCGAACAGGTGCGCATGCTGCTGGCCGCAGGCGCCGACCCCGGCGCGGCCGACCACAACGGCACCACGCCGCTGCACGCGGCTGGGTCGATCAATGCCGGCGGCATCGTGCTGGAGCTGCTCGAGGCCGGCGCCCCGGCGCACGCCACCAATTCGGCCGGCGAGACCTTCCAGCCCTACTACTTCCAGATGCGCGAGGCCCTGCTTAACGCGCGGGCGCGCGACGAACGCGAGGCGGTGCGCGCCTGGCTGCGCGCGCACGACGTGCCGCTCGAAGCCGGCAGCGGCGGCTGAACGCGGCGCACCGCCCGCCACGGGCGGCACGCCCGGCTCAGGGCCAGGGCGGCGGCGCGACCTTCCAGGCTTCGGCCACGCGCGCCAGCACGGCGCGGTCCTCGTCGGTCCAGTCCGGGAGCAGGCGCGCCAGGTCGGGCGAGGTCCACAGCGTCGGCTCGGTGCGCACGGCGGCCGCGTACCAGCGGATGGCCTCGTCGCGGCGGTCCAGCTGCCACAGCCCCAGTGCAAGCGTCGGTGGCAGCCAGGCCGGACCCTTCAGGCGCTCGGCGCCGGCGATCCGCCACTGGGCCACCGCGCCGGCGACGTCGCCGCTGCGGTACAGGTCCCAGCCGTGGTTCCAGTGCAGCGAATCGAGCTGGCGCGCGTTGTCGGGATTCTGCTTGGCCTCCTGGTACAGCGCGGCCCCGGTGTCGGTACGGCCGGCTGCATAGGACAGGTGCGCGAGCTGCGCGGCGGCCAGGCTGGCGCCACGGCGTCCCTGTCGATGGACCTTCAGCAGGCGCTCGATGGTGGCGTCGTCGTTCCCGGGATAGAGCACCAGCGGACTGGCCACGTCGGTGTCGGGTTCGAAGTAGAACTCCTTGGGTCGTGGCACATCCTGCGCGCACAGACCGAAGGGCAGCGAAGCAAGCACGAGGGCGGCGAGCCGGCGTGCGAAAGCATGGTTCATTGCATCGATACGGGTAGCGGGGCCCCTGTACCCCGCCGCCATGGTAGCGGCAACCGCCCCGGGATTTCAGCCCTGCAGGCTGAAGATGGAACGCAGTTCCGCCTCCGGGACCGGGCGTCCGAAGTGATAGCCCTGGCCCAGGGCGATGCCGCAGTCCATGACCGCCTGCACCTGCTCCGCGCGCTCGATGCCCTCGGCCACCACCTTCAGCCCGGCCTTGGCCGCCACCGTCGCGATCGCGGCCAGGATCGCCATGTCCAGCGGATCCCCGGGCAGGCCGGCGACGAAGCTGCGGTCCACCTTGAGGCCGTCGATCGGGAGGTGCCTGAGCCGGGCCAGCGAGGACTGGCCGGTGCCGAAGTCGTCCAGCGCGACCTGGACGCCGAGTTCGCGCAGGCGCTCCAGGGTGGCGATCGCGAACGGCGCGTCCGCCAGCAGGGCGGTCTCGGTGAGCTCCAGCCACAGCCGGCCGGGCGCCAGCCCGCTGGCCTCGAGCGCCGCGGCCACGTCGTCGACCAGGCCCGGCTGTTCGAGCTGGCGGGCCGAGATGTTCACCGCCAGGGTCAGCGGCCCGGACGCGGACGACGGCCAGGCCGCCGCGGCGTGGCAGGCCACGCCCAGCAGCCAGCGACCCAGCGGCACGATCAGGCCCGAGGCCTCGGCGACGTCGATGAACTCGCCGGTCGGCCGCCACTGGCCGACGTCGTCACGCCAGCGCAGCAAGGCTTCGGCTCCCACGAAGCTTCCGTCCACGAGCCGCGCCAGCGGTTGGTAGTGAACGTGCAGGCGCCCCTCCTGGTGCGCCTCGCGCAGCGCGCGCTCCAGGTGCATGCGCTCCACCAGCGCGCGGTGGCGGCCGGCGTCGAAGACCTCGCAGCGGTCCAAGCGGCCGAGGCTGCGCGCCCGGTGGCTGGCGAGCTCGGCATTGCGCAGCAGCATGTCCGCCGACGGCGCCGCGAGGTCGTGCGAGAACGCGATCCCGGCCACGGCGCGCAGCCCGCCGCGGCCACCGCCCGCACGCTCGACGAGTTCGACGCAGCGGCCGGCCAGGGCCAGCGCGTCGGCCTCGCGCAGGCTGCGATGGGGCACCAGGGCGAAGGCGTCGTCGCGCACCCGCGCCAGCGTCGCCTCCTCGCCCAGGCCTTCGCGCAGCGCCGCGGCCACGGCCACCAGCGCTGCGCCGCGATCGTCATCCCCGCAGTCCACCTGCAGGTGGATGGCCGTGATCGCCGGCTCGCCGCTGCCGGCCGGGCGCAGCGCGCTATGCGCGACCTCGAGCAGGTGGTCGCGGTTGGGCAGGTTGGTCTGCGCGTCGTGCAGTTCGAGGTAGCGCAGGCGGCGCTCGGCCTCGTGGCGGCGATGGATCTCGGTCACCATCGCCACGTAGTCGCCGATGCTGGCGGCGAAGGCCTGCTCGACCGCGCTCCAGGCCCGCGGGCGTCCGATCTGTTCGTGGCAGACCACGCCCACGAGCGCGCCCTCTCCGCGGACCGGTGCGTCGAGCAGGGACGCGACCTGGTGGCGGTCGAAATAGCCCCGCAGCGTCGACAGCCCGCGATCGCGGTGCACGTCGGCGGCATCGATCACCCGGACCTCGTCCAGGCGGCGGCCGTATTCGGAGTCGGCGTCCAGGGCCTCGTCGTAGCCCGGATAGTTGTGTTCGCCGCTGCGGCGGTCGTAGGCGTGGATGCAGCGCAGCACGCCATGCGCGGGATGCAGGCGCCAGACGTTGACCCGGTCGACCTCGAGCACCTCGGCCGACGTCTCGCAGATGCGGGCCAGCGCCCATTCCAGGCTCTGCCGCCCGGTCCAGCACTGCCGCGCCAGCGCGACCAGCGCCTGGTTGTGCCTGCGTGCGCTGCTGCCGTCGTCCACCGGCGGCGCCTCCGCGCAACGCTCCTGCATGGCCGCCACCTCCTGGTCCCCCGTCGGCCCCGCGGCCCATGTAGCGCCCGCAGGAGTTAAGAAAAGGTCATGAAAATGGCGTCGCTGATAGAATCCGCGCCGCTTCCGCGTCCCCGTCCGCCCCCACGCACCGTGCCGGGCGGCCGGGCCGCGCCCTCAGCCAGCGCCTTGCCCGCACGGGGTCCCGCATGACCAGCACCGCCGAACTCTCCTCGCCCGCCTCCGCCAGCACGGGGCTCACCCGCGGCGTCACCGACCCCGACTACACGCTGGACGACAGATACGCGCGCACGCAGGGCCGGATCTATCTCTCCGGCGTCCAGGCGCTGGTGCGGCTGCCGCTGATGCAGCGCCTGCGCGACCAGGCCGCCGGCCTCGACACCGGCGGCTTCGTGTCCGGCTACCGCGGCTCGCCGCTGGGCGGCTTCGACCTGGAGCTGTGGCGCGCGCGCAAGCACCTCGAAGCCGCGAACGTGCACTTCAAGCCCGGCCTCAACGAGGACCTCGGCGCGACCATGGTCTGGGGCACGCAGCAGACCAACCTGTTCCCGGGCGCGAAGGTCGATGGCGTGTTCGGCATGTGGTACGGCAAGGGCCCGGGCGTGGACCGCTCGGGCGACGTGTTCAAGCACGCCAACGCCGCCGGCACCTCGAAGCATGGCGGCGTGCTGGCGCTGGCCGCCGACGACCATGCCTGCCGCTCGTCCACGCTCCCGCACGGCTCGGAAGGCGAGTTCACCAGCGCGCTGATGCCGATCCTCAACCCGGCCGGCGTGCAGGACATCCTCGACATGGGCCTGCTCGGCTGGGCGATGAGCCGCTACACCGGGCGCTGGATCGGCTTCAAGACGATCGCCGAGACGGTGGAGTCCTCGGCCTCGGTCGACGTCGATCCGTTCGCGCTCGACATCGTCACGCCCGACGACTTCGAGATGCCGCCGGGCGGCCTCGGCATCCGCTGGCCCGACCCGCCGATGGAGCAGGAGATGCGCCTGCACCGCTATGCGGTCAAGGCGGCCCAGGCCTTCGCGCGCGCCAACCGCATCGACCGCGTGGTGATCGACTCGCCCAACGCGCGCCTGGGCATCGCCACCACCGGCAAGAGCTACCTCGACGTGCTGCAGGCGCTGGAATACCTGGGCCTGGACGCGCGCGCCTGCGCGGAGCTCGGCATCCGCGTCTACAAGATCGGCATGACCTGGCCGCTGGAGCCGATGGGCATCCGCGCCTTCGCGCGCGGGCTCGAGGACATCCTGGTGGTGGAGGAGAAGCTGTCCTTCATCGAGAGCCAGATGAAGGAGCTGTTCTACAACTTCGACTTCGGCCTCGCCGGCGGCCGCCGCCCGTCGATCGTCGGCAAGCACGACGAGGCCGGCGAGTGGATCCTGCCGTCCACCGGCGAGCTGACCCCGGCGACCATCGCCGGCGTGATCGCGCGCCGCATCCAGCGTTTCCATGACTCGGAGCACATCCGCGACGTGCTGCGCTGGATGGAGGAGAAGGAAGGCGCGCTGGCGCTGCCGCGCGCGCAGTTCCCGCGCGTTCCGCACTACTGCTCGGGCTGCCCGCACAACACCTCCACGAAGGTGCCTGACGGTTCGCGCGCCATGGCCGGCATCGGCTGCCACTACATGGTCACGTGGATGGACCGCAGCACCGACACCTTCACCCACATGGGCGGCGAAGGCGTGACCTGGTCGGGGCAGGCGCCGTTCACCGCGACCGAGCATGTCTTTCAGAACCTCGGCGACGGCACCTACTTCCACTCCGGCACGCTGGCGATCCGCCAGTCGGTCGCCACCGGCGTCAACATCACCTACAAGATCCTCTACAACGACGCCGTGGCGATGACCGGCGGCCAGCCGGTGGACGGCACGCTGTCGGTGCCACAGATCGCGCACCAGGTGCGGAGCGAAGGCGTCGAGGTGATCGCGCTGCTGTCCGACGAGATCGAAAAATGGAGCGATCACTCCATCTTCCCCGCCGGCGTCAGCTTCCATGACCGCCGCGAGCTGGACGACGTGCAGAAGCGCCTGCGCGAGGTGAAGGGCACCAGCGTGCTCATCTACGACCAGACCTGCGCCACCGAGAAGCGCCGCCGTCGCAAGCGCGGCAAGATGGTCGACCCCGACAAGCGTGTGGCGATCAACTCGCTGGTCTGCGAGGGCTGCGGCGACTGCGGCGTGAAGTCGTTCTGCGTCTCGGTGCTGCCGAAGGAGACCGAGTTCGGGCGCAAGCGCGAGATCGACCAGTCGGCCTGCAACAAGGACTTCAGCTGCGTCGAGGGCTTCTGCCCCAGCTTCGTCACCGTGCACGGCGGCAAGCCGCGCAAGGGCAAGCCGGCCACCGGCCTGTCGAAGCTCGCCAACCTGCCCGAGCCGGTGTTCGCCAGCGACGGCACGCGGCCCTGGAACATCCTGGTCACCGGCGTCGGCGGCACCGGCGTGGTCACCATCGGCGCACTGATGGGCATGGCCGGGCACCTGGAAGGCCGCGGCGCGACCGTGCTCGACCAGACCGGGCTGGCGCAGAAGGGCGGCGCGGTCACCACGCACATCCGCATCGCGCCGAAGCCGGCCGACATCCACGCCGTGCGCATCGCCGCCGGCGAAGCCGACCTGGTGCTGGGCTGCGACATGGTGGTGGTCAACGACTACTGGACGCTGTCGAAGCTGCGCGCCGGCCGTTCGCAGGTGGTGCTCAACAGCTACGAGGCGATGCCCGGCACCTTCACCACGCGGCCGGACATGCAGTTCCCGGCCACCGACATCATCAGCGCGGTGCGCAAGGCGCTGGGTGGCGGCGACGAGGCGGCGATGAGCGAGGCCGCGGCGGCCGCGCGCGCGCTGAGCGTGGTCGATGCCACCCAGCTCGCCACTGCGCTGCTCGGCGACGCCATCGCCGCCAACCTGTTCATGCTCGGCTACGCCTGGCAGCGCGGCCTGGTGCCGCTGTCGCTGGACGCGCTGATGCGCGCGGTCGAACTCAACGGCGCCGCGATCGAGATGAACAAGACCGCCTTCGCCTGGGGCCGCCTGGCCGCGGTCGACATCGAGGCGGTGTACGAAGCCGCCGGCATCGTGCGCAATCCGCGCACGCGCGCCGAAGCCACGCCGTCGCTGCTCGATCCGCTGCCGCCCGGCGACTGGGAAGGCAACGAGTGGGGTGCGACCAGCGCGCCGAAGCCGCAGCGCCGCGACGACGGGCTGCGCCACCTGCCCGCGTCGGCGACCGGCGCCGCGACGGGCAGCGACGGCGCCGCCGACGGCGACGACATCGCCTTCCTGCCGCTGGACGACGCGCGCCTGTCGCGCAGCCTGGACGAGCTGATCGCCCGCCGCACCGCCTTCCTCACCGACTACCAGGATGCGAAGTACGCCCGTCGCTACGCCGACTTCGTCGCCCGCGTGCGCAGCGCCGAAGCCACCCGCGCGCCCGGCGGCACCGACCTCACCGAGGCCGTGTCGCGCTATTTCTTCAAGCTCATGGCCTACAAGGACGAGTACGAAGTCGCGCGCTTGTACACCAGCGGCGAGTTCGAGCGCAGGCTGAAGCAGCAGTTCGAGGGCGACTTCAGGCTGGAGTTCCACCTCGCGCCGCCGCTGCTGGCGAAGCGCGACGCCGAGGGCCGGCTGCGGAAGAAGGCCTTCGGTCCGTGGGTGTTCAGCGCGTTCAGGCTGCTGGCGAAGCTCAGGCGCATGCGCGGCACGCCGCTGGACGTGTTCGGCTACACCGGCGAGCGGCGCACCGAGCGCCGGCTGATCGACGACTACGAGCGCACGGTCGGCGGCCTGCTGGAGACGCTGGACGGCGGCAACGTCGACCTCGCGGCCGAGATCGCCTCGGTGCCCGAGCACATCCGCGGCTACGGCCACGTCAAGCACGCCCACCTGGAGAAGGCGAAGGCGCGCGAGGCGGACCTGCTCAGGGAGTGGAACAACCCGCTGCGGATCGTGCAGGCGGCGTAAGGGGGCAGACCCTTACCCGCTGCAGCCTCCGCAGCAGACCGAAGGCTGCTGTTCGACCTCGCCGGGCAGCACCCGTGCGCCGATGCCGTTCAGCAGCTCCATCAGCGCCGCGGCGTCGATCGCCGCGTTCACGCGCAGGCCCTGCACCAGGTCGACGTCGACCACCGATGCCGGATCGAAGGCCAGCAGCGCGTCCTCGATGATCGCCAGCGGCGGCAGCGGCTGCGACGCGCGCACGTGGAATTCCATCATCGTCTCCTGCATGCGGCGCCGGGGGCGCCGATGGCCCATGCTGGCGCCGCACCTGCCGGCGCGCGCTGACCCAGGTCAAGCCCGGGCCGGCCGCCGGGGCGCTATTGCGCCAGGTAGCCGCCGTCGACCGGGTAGTACGCGCCGGTCACCAGGCTGGCGCGGGCGCTGGAAAGCCATGCCACCAGGTCGCCGACCTCCTGCGGCTGGCCCAGGCGTCCGACCGGATGCAGCGCGGCCAGCTGCGCCAGCGCCTCCGGGTCGTCGCCCAGGATCGGGGTCTCGATGAAGCCCGGCCCCACCGCGTTGATGCGGATGCCGCGGGTGGCGTATTCCAGCGCCGCGGTTTTCGTCAGCCCGACGACGCCGTGCTTGGAGGCCACGTAGGCCGAGGCCGTGCGCCAGCCCGCCTGGCCGAGGATGGAGGCGATGTTGACGATCGCGCCGCCGCCGCGCGCCAGCAGCGCCGGCAGCTGCGCATGCATCGCGTAGTAGACGCCGTTGAGGTTGACGTCGATCACCCGGCGCCAGGCCTCCGGCCCCAGTTCCCCGGTGATCTTCGGCTCGCCGCCGATGCCGGCGTTGTTGACCGCGATGTCGAGGCCGCCGTATTCGTCCAGGGCGGCATTCACCGTCGCTTCGTGGTCGTCGTACCGCGAAGCGTCGGCGCGCACCACCACGCCGCGGGCGTCGGCGCGCTCCGCGCGCATCAGCGCCAGCGTGCGTTCGCAGCCCGCGGCGTCGAGGTCGGCCAGCACCAGGTCCGCGCCCTCCCGCGACAGCACCAGCGCGATCGCCCGGCCGATGCCGGAGGCCGCACCGGTGACGATCGCCGCCTTGCCCCCGAGTTCGAGATCCATGCCCGTCTCCTGCAGTGGAAGAGGGGCCGAGTATGGCCGCGCCGCGGCGGCCACCGCTTGCGCTGGATCAGTGTCCGGCGCCGCCCGCGGACAGCACCGCGTGCGCGTCCATCACCTCGTCGGCCATCTGCCGCGCTCAGCCCAGCGCTTCGATGTATTCGACCATCCGCCTGCGCGTCGCCGCATCGGGCATCCGCCCGGTGGCCGCGCCCAGGTTGTCGACCAGGTTGCGCGGCTGGCTGGTGGAGGGCGTGGCCACCGTCACCGCCGGATGCGAGACCACGAACTTGAGGAAGAACTGCCCCCAGGTGGCGATGTCATGCTCGGCCGCCCAGTCCGGCAGCGTCCTGCCTTCGACCAGTTCCCACAGCCGCCTGCGCCCGAACGGCGCATAGGCCAGCACGCCGATGCCGCGCTCCTGCGCCAGCGGGAAGATGCGCTCCTCCATCGTCCGGTTGTCGACCGCGTAGTCGACGCCGATGAAGTCGATGTCCTCTTCGCGCATGTGCCGTTCGAGATCCGCGTACTGCTGCTCGAAGGTGGTGGTCAGGCCGATGTAGCGGACGCGGCCGGCGGCCCTGGCCTCGCGCAGGATGGCGAGCTGGGTGGACACGTCGCCCAGGTTGTGGACCTGCACGAGGTCGATGGGCGACTTGCCGATGCGCGCGAACGACGCGTCCAGCTGGGCACGCGCCGCCTCGGGATCGGCCTTGCCGCCGCCGCGGCCGGCGACGTTGAGCTTGGTCGCCCAGAACAGCCGGTCGGTGATCCCGGCATCCTGCGCGGCGCGGCCCGCGACCTCCTCCGAGGCGCCATAGCTCGGCGCGGTGTCGAACACGCGGCCGCCCTGGCGCACCAGCTTTTCCAGGATGTCGCGGATGCGCGCGGCGTCGCCCTCGCCGGCCACGCGCGCGAACGAGGCCGAGCTGCCCAGGCCCACCACCGGCAGCCGCTCGGTGGTGCCGGGGATCGCGCGGGTGACGAGCGCCTGCGGGGCGTCCTGCGCCAGCAACAGCCCCGGACGGATCGCCAGCGTCACGCCCGCCGCGGCGGACAACTTCAGGTACTCACGCCGGGTGAGCATGCGTGGCTCCTCGCTTCCAGGGACAGGCGCCCGTTCTATCACGGGATGCCCGGCCGGCAGCTCATTTCACGCGGCTTTCGAGCATGAAGTACGCCAGGTGCCCGAGCCCGGTCGCGCCCAGCAGCAGCGCCACCACGCCCGGGGTCACCTCGCGCACGCCGGTCAGCTCGACCAGGCCGAAGCCCACGGCCAGCGCCACCATCACCGCGCCCCACTGCAGCGACGACTGCCGGCGCCGACGGGTCTCGCCCTCGAGCAGTGCGCGCACTAGCTCCTCCGAGCCACGGGTCTCGATGATGCGGCGGCGGGTGTAGGCCTCCACCGTCACCTTGATGGCATAGGCGACGGCGATGAAGAGGGTGATGGGGATCTGGCTTCGACCTCGAGGCCGCGGCATCGGACCAGGAGCGCGCCCGCTACCTTCACCTCGCCATCGAGGCACTGCCGCCGCTGCAGCGCACGTTGCTCGCGCTCTACCATCTGGAGGAGATGCCGATCGCCGGCATCGCGGGCATCACCGGACTGGCCGAAGGCACGATCAAGAGCCACCTGTTCCGCGCGCGCAGGCGGCTGCGCGACCTGCTGGACGCACGCATGGGAGTACCGGCATGACCAGGAAGCACATCCTCCCCGCGGTCGATGCCGCGGAATGGGCACGACAGGAGCGCGGCCTGCAGGCCTCCCGGGGCCGGGCGCAGGGTGCGGCCCCGGAGGCGCATGGACACCCCACGGACGTCGCCCTGCCCGTCACGGACGACGCTGCGCTGAACGACTACCGGCTCGTGGCGACGGCGATCGCCACCGCGCCGCGCAGCGCCCCGCCCGCCGGCTTCGCGGCCGCGGTAGCGGCGCGTGCGGCAAGTCCGGCGCGTGCGGCGAGTCCGGCGCGTGCGGCGAGTCCGGCGCGTCCGGCCAGCGTCGGCATCCACGCGCGCAGTGACGCCGCCCAGACCGGCTTCGAGCGGCGCCTGGCCGGGGGCCTGCTCCTGCTCCTGGGCATCGCCGCACCGCTCGCGGCCGCGGGCGCGATCGCTCCCGCATGGCGGGCGCTGCGGCTCGGTCTCGGCGGTGACACGCTGTCGTGGACGGCGATCGCCGCCACCTGTATCGCCACCACCTGGGCTGTCGGCCAGGTGCGCCAGCTTCGCGCCGTGCCGCCGCCGTCTCCGCTTCCGCGCTGAGCGCGTCAGGTGCCCTCAACCCGCCGCCACGCCAGGCATCGGTTGTTCGCCGGCATCCCGACGTCCTCGACCAGCGCCAGCCCGGCCGCGCGGGCCAGCGCATCGATCGCCTCGAAGTCGCGGATGCCGGAACGCGGGTCGCGCGCCTTCAGCCAGGCATCGAAGGCGCGGTTGCTGTCGCTGGTATAGCCGCCGTCGTAGTTGAACGGCCCATACGCGACCAGCATGCCGCCCGGCGCGGGTGCCAGCACCGCGCCGACGCCGCGGAAGAACGCCTCGACGCCCTGCATGCCCATGATGTGCAGCGTGTTGGCGGTGAACACCGCGTCGGCCCCGGTGGCGGGCCAGCGCGCATCGAGCACATCGAGCGCGAGCGGCGGCGGCGTGTTCGCCAGCGCTGCGTCCGCCAGCCACGCCCGGATCCCGGGCAGGTGCACGGCGACATCCGACGCCTGCCAGGCCAGCCACGGCATCGCCTGCGCGAAATACACCGCGTGCTGGCCGGTTCCGCTGCCGATCTCCAGCACGCGACGGCGGTCGGCGAAGTGCCGCCGCAGCACGGCGAGGATCGGATCGCGATTGCGGTCGCAGGCGGGGGCGTGGGGCCTGGGGGTTTCGGGATCCATCGCGCCAGCGTGCCGCACGCCGGACGCTGGCACCAGCGCCGAAGTCAGCGACGCCGCCTCGGCCATGAAACCGATCAGCGCCGGTCACAGCAGCACGCCCGCATACCCCAGCGTGGTGACCGCCGGGATCGCCAGCTCCGCCGGCATCCGGGTCTGCTCGCCGGCGAGGCTGAACATCACCGGCACGATGCTGGTGCAGCCCAGGCCGAGCACCGCGCAGCCGAGCATCGCCGTCCAGAAGCCGGGCACCAGGGCCAGCAGCACCAGCCCGGCAAGGACACGAAGCACACCGCCCCGATCACCACCACCACGACCCGCGGCAGCGCGAAACCCCGCCCTCCCGCTGCCGGGCGGTCGCTCCGCCAGCGTTGCGCCGACCCCAGCCTGAGCAACCCCGCCGCGCCCACCGCACCCACCAGGCTGCCCACGCTGTCCCAGCGCCGCGTCATCGAGCCCCGCGCGCACTTGGCCAACGGCACGATCGCCGCCCAGGCCGCCAACACCAGCCCCGGCACCAGGAACGCCGCCCGCGTGGCCCGCGCCTGGGCCTCGATCGACGCGCCCGCCAGGGCCCGCGCGCCGTGAACCATCCGGTCAGCGGGCACGCATGCCCGCCGTCTCCTCGCGCACCGCGCGGAACTCGCTGCCGGCATCCCATTCCGGCCACGCCGACGCGTTGGCCACCTCGCGCACCAGCCGCAGCACCACCGCGGTATCGGCGGTGGGACCGCGCATGTCCCAGCCGTCGTCGAATTCATCCCCGGGCTGGTGGTAGCGCCTGGAGAAATAGTCCGCCCGCGCCGCCCGGCCGCCTTCGACGCCGCCCTCGACCTGGTCCATGCCCGGGCCGACGGTGATCGCCGGCACGCCCGCCTGCGCGAACGCGAAATGGTCGGCGCGGTAGAAGAAGCCGGCCTCGAGCTCGGGATCCGGCGAGTACGTGCGCCCTTCCGCCCGGGCTGCCGTCGCCAGCGCGCGCTCCAGCGAGACCTTGCCCTGGCCCCAGCTCGAAATGTCGCGCGTCGGCCCGTCCGGACTCCACATCTCCATGTTGATCGCCGCCGCCGTGGTCGCCAGCGGCCGCAGCGGATGCGCGGCGTAGTGGGTCGCCCCGAGCAGCCCGCTCTCCTCCGCCGTCAGCGCGATGAACAGCACGCTGCGCGCCGGCGCCGGCCCCGCCGCCATCACCCGCGCGATCTCGAGCATCGACGCGATTGCGGTGGCGTTGTCGACCGCGCCGTTGATGATCGCGTCGCCGCTGTCATCCGGGGTCCCCTCGCCGAAGCTGTCCCAATGCCCCGACACGATGACCGTCTCGTCCGCGCGCCCGGCACCCGGCAGCAGCCCCAGCACGTTGTGGCTGGTGATCCGGCTGCGCTTCACCGCGAAGCCCGCCGAGAACGCCACGCCGTCCAGCGCGCGCCCCCGGAACCCCGCCTGCTGCGCCTCCCGCTTCGCCGCCTCGAACGACAGCCCCGCCTCCCCGAACAGACGCTCCGCCGTCGCCCGCTGCATCCATCCGCGCACCGGCAGGTGGTACGTCGCCGCGTCCGCGCGCACGATGTCGAACTGCGGTGCCGCGCGCCCGTTGCGCACCGTCGCCCACGGATACGCCGCCGGCGCCGTCTCGTGCACGATCAGCACTCCTGCCGCCCCGCGCTTCGCCGCCTCGATGTACTTGTAGGCCCAGCGCCCGTACCACGTCATCGCCGGCCCGCCAAAGCGCCCCGGCGCCGTCCCGAAATCCGGATCGTTGACCAGCACCACCACCACCTTGCCGCTCACGTCCAGGCCCGCGTAATCGTCCCAGCCCAGTTCCGGCGCCGTGATCCCGAAGCCCGCGAACACCACCGGCACCCCGCGCAGCGACACGTCGCCCTCCGGATGCAGCGTCTCCAGCGCCACGTCCTCACCGTTCGCCAGGGCCCACTCCCGCCCCCCGACCGAGAACGACGCCGCCACCGGCCCCGCGATTTCCGTCCGCGCCAAGGTCACCGCCTGCGTCCAGCCCCCGGCCTCGCCCGCCGGCCCCAGCCCCGCCGCCGCGAACTCCCGGCTGATGTAGGCGACCGTCTTCTCTTCCCCCGCCGTCGCCGGCGCCCTGCCCTCGAACCCGTCCGACGCAAGCACGCGCAGATGCTCCGCCAGCCTGTCCCCGCTGATTACGTCCCCTGCGGCGTCACCGCCCTCTTCCCCCTGGGCCGCCACGGGCCGCGCACTGCAGCCCACCAGAAGAAGCGACAGCACCGACGCCGTCGCCAACCCCACCATCGAACCCGCCGCGCGCGCCATGAGCATCACCCCGTACGAAGATCCACGATTGTGCTCCCCACGCACATACCGCCGCATCCACCGGCACCACGGAGCCCTCCCCGCTCCACCGACCCACCGCACCGCTTCGCAGGCTCGCGGGGCGCGACGTGCCCACCGAGCACATGCTGCGAAT
>NZ_JACSQJ010000002.1:0-345241 GCF_014836665.1 Luteimonas colneyensis | reverse complement strand
CCCCCCCCCCCCCCCCCCCCCCCCCCCCCCCCCCCCCCCCCCCCCCCCCCCCCCCCCCCCGCCGCTGCGACCGCTCCCGGTCGCTGCGGCCTTGGGGGCATCCGGCCCAGCCGCTCCTACGGGGTCGGTGCGCGCGGCCGCGACGTGGCGGCCTCCGCCCGTAGCGCCTCAAGGATCCGCAGCCCCGCACGTCCGTCGGCTGGCGCCATCCCGAGTCGCTTCTGCTCCTCCGCGATCGCACGCCGGGTCAGCGTACCGACCATGCCGTCGGCCTCCCCGATCGCATGCCCACGCGCCAGCAGTAGCGCCTGCAGTTCGCGCCGCTCCGCCCGGTCGATACCCGGATCGTCGGTGGGCCACGGCGTCGCGAAATCGCCACCGCCGCGCAGCCGGTCCGCCAGATGCGCGATCGCGAAGGCATAGCTTTCCGCCGCGTTGTACGAGTAGATCGCATCGAAATTCCTGAACACCACGAACGCCGGCCCCGACGCACCCGCCGGCAATACCACCGCCGCGCGTGCCTCCGTCGCCACGCCATCGAACGCCCCGCCATCCACCCGGCGGATGCCCTGCGCCAGCCACTGCGACAGCGGCCTCCGCTTCGTGCGCCCGGCCTGCGAAGCATCGAATCCGGCGGGCAGCTTCACTTCGTAGCCCCAGGGCTCGCCCGTGCGCCAGCCCGAGCGCTTCAGGTAGTTCGCGGTCGAGCCCAGCGCGTCGGGGATGCTGTCCACCAGGTCGCGCCTGCCGTCGCCGTCGAAATCGACCGCGATCCGCTGGTAGGTCGAAGGCATGAACTGCGTGTGCCCGAACGCGCCCGCCCAGGAGCCGGTGATGCCCGGATCGCGCAGGTCGCCCCGCGCCAGCAGCTGCAGCGTCGCGATCAACTCGCCCTGGAAAAAGGATTGCCTGCGCCCGAAGCACGACAGCGTCGACAGCGACACCAGCAGCGGCCGCTTGCCGAAGCTGCGCCCGTAGTCGCTCTCCACGCCCCACACCGCCACCACCGTCGCCGGATCCACGCCGTATTCGGCTTCCGCGCGCTGCAGCGTCGCGGCGTGCCCGCGCAGCATCGCCAGCCCGTCGTGCACGCGCTGCCGGTCGACCAGCGCGGCGAGGTAGTCCCAGATCGGCGTGGTGAACTCGGGCTGCTGGTCGAGCAGCGGCAGCACCGTCATGTCCGGCATGAGCTCCGCCGTCAGGCGGTCGTACGTGGCGCTGTCCACGCCCTTGTCGATCGCCGACCCGCGCAGCCGCGCCATGCACTCGCGGTAGGTCGCCAGTTCGACGTCGCTGGGCGCGGGAAGCGGCGTCGCCGCGGTGGCGGGCGTCGGCGCGACCGGCGACGGTTGCTGTGCACACGCCATGCCCAGCGGCAGGGCCAGCAGCAGGACGGACGTGGTTGGCAGGCGCATCGCAGGCTCCGGTTCGGTTCGCCCGGATTGTAGGCACGGCCATGCATGCACGACGCGTCACGATTTCACGGTCGCCAGACCCTGACTGCGCTGTCATCGGCCGTCCACCACCGGAAGACACGCGATGGACGCACTGCAGAACGGCGAACTCTGGATCCTGGCGCGCGTCGCCGCCGCGATGGCGCTGGGCGGCGTGCTCGGCATCGAGCGCGAGCTCGGCCGCCACGCCGCCGGACTGCGCACCCACATGCTGATCGCCGGCGCCGCCGCGCTGATCGTGGGCCTGGGCGACGTCGTCGCGCAGCACTTCTCCCAGGAGCAGTACCGCGACCTGCTGCGCATCGATCCCGTACGCCTGATCGAATCGGTGGTCGCGGCCGTGGGCTTCGTCGGCGCCGGCGCCATCCTGCGCGCGCGCGGCGAACAGCAGGTCTCCGGCCTCACCACCGCCAGTTCGCTGCTGATGGCCGCCGCCATCGGCATCGCCGCCGGCCTCGGCCACTACCTGCTCGCGCTCGGCGCGTCGCTGCTGTGCGTGGTGGTGCTGGCGCTGTTCCGGCGCCTCGAGCGCCACATGGGCACCGACGAACCACCGCGCCCGGACCGCTGAGTGCGACCGCGCCGCCGCTGCGGCATCATCCGTCCCACGACCGCCAAGGAGTCGCCATGCCCATCCTTCCCACCGCCCGTACCGCCGCCGCCCTGCTGGCCGCGCCGCTCGTCTGCATGGCGGCCGCCTGCTCCTCGACCACGCCCGGCGGCAGCGGGACCCCACCGCCGGTGATCAGCGACGGCGGCCTCGGCGGCACCTGCGACGCCAAGGCCGCCAGCGCCTACGTCGGCCAGGCCATCAGCGAAGAGGTCGCCGAACAGGCCAAGGCCGCCGCCGGCGCCCGCGGCGTGCGCATCATCCGCCCCGGCATGGCGGTGACCATGGACTACCGCGCGGGGCGCCTGAACCTCGAACTCGACGAGGCCGGCCGCATCGTCAAGGCCAGCTGCGGCTGACGCCATGGCCAGGCCAACAGGGGGACGCACGCCGCGCGGCTGGGCCTGGCTGGTCGCGGCCCTGGTGCTGGTCGGCAGCTGGCAGCTGCTGCAGCGCGAGGCCGGGCCGGGGATGCCGCCGGTGGCGGACACGTTCCCGGCAGCGGACGTGGCCACGCGGCGGGCGCAGGATCCCGCGCCCGACTTCCTGCCGGCCGAAGCCCACGCCACGCTCGCACTGATCGACCGCGGCGGGCCGTTCCCGCATCGCCAGGACGGCAGCGTGTTCCAGAACCGCGAGCGCCTGCTGCCGCTGCAGCCGCGCGGCCACTACCGCGAGTACACCGTCGACACGCCCGGCCTGGACCATCGCGGCGCACGCCGCATCGTCACCGGCGGCGACCCGCCTGCCGAGTGGTACTACACCGCCGACCATTACCGCAGCTTCCGGCGCTTCGAGCGGAGCCCGGCCCGATGATCGACGTCGAACTCGGCGCCCTGCTCGCCGACGCCGGCCAGGCCGCCGCCTACTTCATCGACGTGCGCGACCGTGCCGCCGTGGTCGAGGCGGCCAACGCGCTCGGCTACCACGTGGCCGAGGCCAACCTGGAGAACGCCGACGACAAGGCGGCGCTGCTCGACGAGCTGGCCGCTGCGCTGGAGTTCCCTGCCACGTTCGGCGCCAATTGGGACGCGCTGGCCGACAGCCTGGGCGACCTGTCCTGGCGGCCCGCGCCGGGCTACGTGCTGCTGCTGGACCACTGCGCCGACCTCCGCGAGGCCGCGCCCGCGGACTTCGCCACCCTGCTCGAGATCCTCGACGAGGCCGCGCGCGCGCATGCCGGCCAGGGCGTGCCGTTCTGGGCGGTCCTGCCGCTGGCCTCGGCGGACGCCTGACCGCGCCAGTCGCGTTCACGCCACGTCGACGTGACGATGACGAGCGCACGGGGATACTCGGGCCACGCCCATCCCGTGGGACCCTTGCGATGAACCGACTCATCCTGCGCGCCGCCGCTGCGACGCTCGCGCTCGCCCTGACCGCCTGCAGCGATCCATCCGAGGCCTACACGCCGGTGGACGAGCTGCCCTCGGCGACTCCGCCCGACACCGCGCCGCCCACCACGACATCGCCGCCCACCACCCCGATCGACGACGACGCCACCGCGGATCCGGTGGACCGCATCGACCCCATGGATCCCGCGCCGGTGCCGACGGACCCGATGGATCCCATGGACCCGGAAGTGCCCCCGCCGCTGGATCCGGTGCCACCCATCGACGAAGCCACGCGTCCGCCTCCGGTGGATCCGACGATGGAAGACGACGCCGATCCGGCACCGCCGACGCCGTAGTCCCGGCGCCGCGGCGCCCTGCGCGGGTCAGTCGTCCCGATCCTTGCGGAAATCGATCTGGCGGCTCTCGCGCTGCGTGCTGACGCTGCCCTCGCTGCGGCGCTCGCAGTCGCGCGCCACCGGCTCGCCGGGGCGATCCGGGCGGGAGGCGCACAGCGGATTCGCATCCACGGCGGCATTGGTGTCGCGATAGTCGCTGGTCCCGGCACATCCCGCGAGCAGCAGGGCGGAGAAGAGGCAGGCGGTGATTGACAGGCGCACGGGCGACATCCGGTTCCGGTGAATCCGGAGCCTGACCGACACCGGCGACGGGATCAACCCGCTCAGCGCGACGCCATCAGCCGGGCCGCTGACACCGCGAGCTGCTCCATTGCATCACCGACCGCGCCGAGCCCGCCGTCGGCGTGGAGGCCATGGCCGGCGCCGAACGCATCGGACACCTGGGCGGCGATCCCGCGGCCCTGTGCGAGCTGTGCACCAAGCACACCCTCGAAGGCCGAGGCCGCTTCGACCGCATCCGCGTAGTTGCCTTTCGCGACGCCGCTGAAGACGTCGCGCGCGGCATCGGCCAGGCCGGTCATCGAGCGGGCCACTTCGCCGAGATCGCCGATCGACGGCCCGACGCCGTTGGTCAGCGCACCGCTGGCGAGCGAACCCAGCACCCCCTGCGGACTGGCGGACGCGAACCCGCCCGGCACGCTGCCGAGCAGCGCGTCGACCGCTTGGTGGGCCAGGGCCTGCATCGGCGCCGGCATCGAATCCACCGCGTCGTGGGCCGCCGAAGCGACCGTGCCGCCGATCACCGCGTTCGCCACCGCGGCCACCGCGCCCGGCAGCCCGCCGGTGATCGCGCCCATCAGCGCCGCGCCCACCAGCCCCTGCAGGTCGTGCGCATCGAGGCCCAGGGCATCCGCGACCGATCCGAGCGCCTCGCCCAGGCCAATCGCATCGGCCATCGCGCCCAGCGCCGAACCCACGGCCTCGGCCACGGACTCCGCGACCGATTCCGCGACGCTGCCCAGGCTGTCGGCCGCCGCGCTGGCACCGGCGCTGTCCGCGCCGCTGCTGCCACCCGAACCACCGTCGCTGCCGCCTACGCCGCCTGCACCATCGCTCATGACCGGGCCTCCGCCGTCCGTACCGGCCCGACGCTAGGACACCGTGCCGCGGGGCACTACCCGGGGCGGACCCGAGGGGCCGCGTTCAGCCGCGCGGGTCGCCGATGAAGCGCAGGAACTCCTGGCGCGTGCGCGCGTCGTCGCGGAAGCCGCCGAGCATCTTCGAGGTCACCATGCTCACGCCGCGCTTGTGCACGCCGCGGGTGGTCATGCACTCGTGGCTGGCCTCGACCACCACGCCGACGCCGCGCGGCTTCAGCACGTCCTCGATCACCGCGGCGATCTGCGCGGTCATCTTTTCCTGCACCTGGAAGCGGCGCGCGTAGGCCTCGACCACGCGCGCGAGCTTGCTGATGCCCACCACCTTGCCGTCGGGCAGGTAGCCGACGTGGGCGCGGCCGATGATCGGCGCCATGTGGTGCTCGCAGTGGCTCTCGAACTGGATGTCGCGCAGCACGATCATCTCGTCGTAGCCGGCGACCTCCTCGAACGTGCGCTCGAGGTAGGCGCGCGGGTCGTCGCCGTAGCCGCTGAACCAGTCGCCGTAGGCATCCACGACGCGCTTGGGGGTGTCGAGCAGGCCCTCGCGCGACGGATCCTCGCCGGCCCAGCGCAGCAGGGTGCGCACGGCGGCCTCCGCCTCGTCGCGGGCCACGCCGTTGCGCTCATCGTCCGGATTGGCCATGGCCTGCGTCCTGTCGCCGAAAAACGCCATGGTACCGCGCGCGCTGCAGGCGGTCAGGCGCAGGGGCGGGACGAATGGGCCACATCGGCGGCGTCGATTCGTGGGAAAGTCGGCTCCGTCCGGCGTCCGCGCCTGCCCCGACCGCCCACCGTCCTGCCCCGGAGAATCCCCCGATGCGCACCGCTTCCGCACGCTCGCCCCTGGCCATCGCGCTCGCGCTGGTCCTGCCCCTTGGCCTTGCCGCGTGCGACCGCACGCCCACAGACGCGGCCGCAGGCCAGGCCGTGCCCGCTGGCACCGCCGCCGCGGAGGCCACGCCCGCCGAGCGCGAGGCCGAAACCGCGCGCCTCAACGCCTGGTTCGAGGCCAAGTACGAGGAGCAACTGCAGTTCAGCCCGATCCGGCTGACCTTCCTCGGCCGCAAGGAGCTCTACGACCAGATCGACGACGCCTCCGAAGCCGGCATCCGCAAGCAGCTCGCGTGGATGGAGGCCTCGGTGGAGGAGATGGAGGCCGAATTCGACTACGACCGCCTGGAGCCCGAGGCGCAGCTGTCCTGGAACCTGTGGAAGAAGCAGTACGAGAGCGCACGCGACGGCATGCCCTTCCTGCTCGACGGCTATCCCTTCGACCAGATGAACGGCATGCACAGCATGGCCCCGACCTTCATGATCAATTTCCACAAGGTCGACGAGGAGTCGGACTACCAGGCCTACATGTCGCGCCTGCGCAAGCTGCCGGCCACGTTCGACATCCTGATCGAGCGCGCGCGCGCGTCCGCGGCGCAGGGCATCCGGCCGCCGAAGTTCGCGTGGGAAGGGGTGGCCGACCAGTCGCGGAAGATCATCACCGGCGCGCCCTTCGACGACGGCGCCGACAGCGCGCTCTGGGCCGACGCCCAGGCCAAGGCGGACGCCCTGGCCACCGCCGGCAGGATCACCGCCGAGCGCGCGGCCGAGCTGAAGGAGGAAGCGCGCAAGGCCCTGGTCGACGAGGTGAAGCCCGCCTACGAGCGCATCCTCGCGCTGGCCGCCGAGGAGCTGCCGAAGGCCGCCGCGAACCCGACCGGCGTGGGCCAGACCCATCCCAACGGCGCCGCGTACTACGCCTATCAGCTGCGCGAGAACACCTCGACCGACATGACCGCCGACCAGATCCACGAGCTCGGCCTGTCCGAGGTCGCGCGCCTGCGCGGCGAGCTGGAGGCGGTGCAGAAGCAGATCGGCTTCGAGGGCGACCTGCAGGCCTTCTTCAAGCATGTCCAGGCCGATCCCAAGCGGCTGTATCCGAACACCGACGCCGGCCGTCAGGCCTATATCGACGACGCCACGAAGGCCATCGACAACATCAAGAAGCACCTGCCGCAGTACTTCGGCCTGCTGCCCAAGGCCGACCTGGTGGTGAAGCGCGTCGAGGCCTTCCGCGAGCAGGACGGCGCCGCCCAGCACTACAACCCCGCCTCGCCCGACGGCTCGCGCCCGGGCGTGTACTACGCGCACCTCTCCGATATGAACGCCATGCCGAAGACCGAGCTGGAGGTGATCGCGTACCACGAGGGCCTGCCCGGCCACCACATGCAGATCTCGATCGCGCAGGAGCTCACCGGCGTGCCGACCTTCCGCACGCAGACCTTCGACACCGCCTACAACGAGGGCTGGGGCCTGTACTCGGAGTGGCTGGCCAAGGAGATGCCCGACACCTACCAGGACCCGTATTCGGAATACGGCCGCCTGATGTCGGAGATGTGGCGCGCGATCCGCCTGGTGGTCGACACCGGCATGCACGCCAAGGGCTGGACCGAGGAGCAGGCCGTGGCCTACTTCCGCGAGAACAGCTCGGTGCCCGACGCCGCGATCCGCTCGGAGATCCAGCGCTACCTCGTGTTCCCGGGCCAGGCCACCGCGTACAAGATCGGCATGATCCGCATGCAGGAGTTGCGCCGGAAGGCCGAGGCCGAGCTGGGCGACGCCTTCGACATCCGCGGCTTCCACGACGCCATCCTCGGCGGCGGCGCGATGCCGCTGGACCTGCTGGAGCAGCGCGTGGACCGCTGGATCGCCTCGCGGAAGGCGGGCTGACGGAGGCGGCGCGCCGGCGCCCTGCGTCGGCGCGTGGCCACCGGCCTTCCGGGCCGCCAGGCAAACGAAAGGGCCCGGGGAAATCCCGGGCCCTTTGCGTACCACGATGTCCTTCCCGGACCTCAGTGCACGCCGTGGCACATCGATGTCGGCCCGAAGGACTCGCCGAACGTCTGCCCGTGGCCGTGGTGCTGCCAGTAGAACGTCGGCGCGGGCGCCGCCTGGTTGCCGACCTCGGCCATGTCGGCGGCGACGTCGAACAGGCGTCCGTCCACCATCACGTAGCGGGTGTCGGCGGTGTGGCGGATGTTGTCCAGCGGGTTGCCGTCCAGCACCACCAGGTCGGCGCGCTTGCCGACCTCGAGCGAGCCGAGCTGGCCGGCGAGGCCGAGGTAGTCGGCACCGTCGATGGTCGCCGCGCGCAGCGCCTCGAAGTTCGTGAAGCCGCCCTGGGTCAGCATCCAGGTCTCCCAGTGCGTGGCCATGCCCTGCAGCTGGCCGTGGCCACCCACCTGCACCTTGACCCCGGCATCGCGCAGCACCTTCAGCGACTTCGCCACCTCGATGTGGTGGTAGTCCCAGTCCGGCGCGACCTCGCGGCGGATCGAGCGCGCGTCCAGCGTCTCGCGCGGGAAGAAGCGGTTGAGCTTGGCGTCCTCCCAGACGTTGTCGCGCGCATACCACCAGTACTCGCCGGACAGGCCGCCGTAGCTCACGACAAGCGTCGGCGTGTTGCGCACGTCGGTTTCCTTCCACAGGTTGACCACGTCGGCGTACAGCGGCGCGACCGGCAGGTTGTGCTCGATGCCGGTGACGCCGTCGAGGATCATGGTCATGTTGTGGTGGAAGGTGGATCCGCCCTCCTCCACCACCAGCATGCCGAGCTCGCGCGCGGCCTGGTCCACCTGCTGGCGCTGGGCACGCCGCGGCTGGTTGTAGCTCTTCACCGAGAACGCGCCGTGCGCCTGCATGCGGCGCAGGTGGCTGCGGGCGTCGTCGAGCGAATCGATCTCGGCCTTGAAGCCGCCGTCGGCGCCGTAGAGGATCGTGCCGGTGGAGAACATGCGCGGGCCGACCATGCGCCCGGCCTGCAGCAGCTCGGACTGCGAGAACACGAACTCGGTCGTGGCCGAGGGGTCATGCAGCGTGGTGATGCCGAAGGCGAGGTTGGCGTAGTAGGCCCAGTTCTGCTGCGGCACCACGCCCTGGCCGAAGTTCGAGGCGTGCGCGTGCACGTCTATCATGCCCGGGATGATGGTCTTGCCGGCCACGTCGATGACGCGTGCGCCCGAGGGCACCTGCACCGCTCCCCCCGCGCCGACGGCGGTGATGGTGTGGCCGTCCACGACGATCGTGCCGCCCTCGATCACGTCCTGCGCGTTCTCCGCGTCGCGCATGGTCACGATGCGCGCGTTGGTGAAGGCCACGACGTCGCGCGGCGCGTAGACCTCCGCGCCCAGGCCCACGGCGATGCCGCCACCGGGCGCGGGCGCGGCGATCTCCTCCGGGGCGCCGGGCAGGAAGTCGAAGGTCTGGTCGAGGCGGCGCGAGTGGTAGCGGTCGCCGACCATCCAGTGCAGCGACTTCGAATCCGCCGCCCAGTGCAGGTAGCTGCCGACGTCGGCGCTGACCGCGCGCACCGGCACCGCCCTGGTCTTGCGGTCGAGCGTGATGGTGCGCCCGGTCTCCGGCATCGGCGCCACGTAGGCGTTGAAGAGCTCGGTGAAGGCCACCCACTTGCCGTCGGGGCTGATCTGCACCGAATCCACGTACTTCAGGTCGAACACCGCGCGCGGCTCCTCGCCGTGCAGGCCGACCGACATCAGCTTCTTCTCCATGCCGTTGCCGGCCAGGTACAGCACGCGCGTGCCGTCATGGCTGAACTGCGGCGACTGCCCGCTCTCGGCCACGCGCACGGGGTCGCCGCCGCCGACGGGCACCACGTGGATGCCGCGCTCGCCCGACCACAGGCTGCCGGTCAGGCCGCCGCCGCTGCTGCGGCTGTAGACCACGTGCTTTCCGTCGGGCGAGAAGCGCGGGTGGTAGTAGAAACCGGGCTCCTGCGTGAGCTTGCGACCTTCGGCGGTGCCACCGGCGCCGCGCACATGGATCGCGCCCAGGCCCTCGTCGGACCAGGTCGTGTACAGCAGCTGGCGGCCGTCGGCGCTGAAGCTCGGCTGGTACTCGTACACGTCGCGGTTCGCGGTCAGGCGCGACGGCGTGCCGCCCGGCAGCGACTTGCGCCACAGCTGGCCGAGCGCGTGGAAGACCAGGGTGCCGCCGTCGGCCGAGGTGGCCACGTCACGGATCATGCGCGGATTGAAGCGGCCTTCCGGCAGCGCCCGTTCGAAGCGCAGCGGCTGCGACACCACCTGCTCGACCTGCGCGGTGAACGGGATCTTCGACGCCGCGCCGCTCGCCATGTCCACGCGCCACAGGCCACCCTGTGCCCAGGCCACCACCGACTTCGAATCCGGCGTCCAGCCAAAGCCGCTGTACGGCCCGAAGATCGCCCACGCCTCCTGCTGGTCGTGGCTCAGGCCGTCCCAGACCGGGCGCACCTCGCCGCTGGCGATGTCCATGCGGTGCAGCACGCTGGCGTCGCGCACGCGCTTCACGAAGGCCAGCGTCTTCCCGTCGGGCGACACCTGCGGACGCACCGCGCCACCGGGCGTGGCCACCACGGTCTCGGCCCTGCCGGTCTGGCGGTCGAAGCGCTTGATCGCGTAGATCACGCCGTGCGGATCGCGGTTGTACTCGAAGCTGGGCCCCTGGCTGACGTCCTGCGAGAAGTACACGTAGCGCCCGTCCGGCGACACGCTGGGCTCGCCGAGGTCCTGCTGTTCGTTCGGCTTCTCCACCAGCTGGATGCCGCCGGTGGTGCCCGCGGCGTGGTACAGCCAGAGCTCGCCGGCGCCCAGCGAGCGCGTCGAGGTGAAGTGCTTGCGCGCCACGATGTACTGCCCATCCGGCGTCCAGGTCGGGTTGTTGAGCAGGCGGAAGTCCTCGTCGGTCACCTGGCGCGCGTCGCCGCCGTTGGCCGCCACCGTCCAGATGTTGTTGGCGCCGTTGCGGTCGGAAGTGAAGGCGATGCGGCGGCCGTCGGGCGACCAGCGCGGCTGCACGTCCCAGGCGCGGCCGCTGGTGACGCGGGTGGCGGCGCCGCCGGCGATCGGCATGCGGTAGAGGTCGCCGAGGAGCGAGAACACCAGCTCGCGGCCATCGGGCGACACGTCGACGTCCATCCACGTGCCTTCGCTGGTCTCGAAGCGCACCGTCTTCGCCTGGCCCTGGACGGACTCGACGTCCCACTTCGCCTCGCCCTCCGCCCCGTTGGCGTCACGGCGCTGGCCGCGCGCGCTCTCCAGCGGCGCCTCGGCCGGATCCTGGCCCGAGCGGTCGAGCGCTTCCTGTTCGAGTTCGACGTTGTCGCGACGGTCCGGATCCTGCTGCACCGGCGGCGCAGGCTGCGGTGCAGGCGAGGGCGACGGCGCGGGCCGCGGCGGGTCCTGGGCGAACGCGGGGGCCGAAGCGAGCGCGGTGGCCAGGGCGAGGGCGAGCGTGGTGCGGATCATGCGGCGGGTTCCGGAGTGCAAACCGTCGACCTTAGCCGCGCCCTCGACCACTTTGCGCGGGACAGAAGTCCCGGTCACCGGCGGCCACGCGCTTGAAAACCGCGCAGGCGCGCGCATATCCGTGGACCAATCCCCTGGCCATGTCCGGAACCCCATGACCACGACGCCCGAAACCCGCAAGTTCGAAGCCGAAGTCGCCCAGGTGCTGCACCTGGTCACCCACTCGCTGTACTCGCACAAGGAGATCTTCCTGCGCGAGCTGGTCTCCAACGCCTCCGACGCCTGCGACAAGCTGCGCTTCGAGGCGATCGCCCAGCCCGACCTGCTGGCAGGCGCCGGCGAGCTGCACATCGACGTCAGCGCCGACCGCGAGGCGCGCACCGTCACCATCCGCGACACCGGCATCGGCATGTCGCGCGACGAGGTGGTGGAGAACATCGGCAGCATCGCCAGCTCCGGCACCCGCCGCTTCCTCGAGGCCATGGGCAGCGAGCAGAAGGCCGATGCGCGCCTGATCGGGCAGTTCGGCGTCGGCTTCTATTCCGCCTTCGTGGTCGCCGACCGCGTCACCGTGCTCACCCGCCGCGCCGACGCGCCCGCCGGCGAGGGCGTGAAGTGGGAAAGCGACGGCCGCGGCGAGTACACGCTGGAGGCCGTGGAGCTGCCCGAGCGCGGCACCACCGTCGTCCTGCACCTGAAGGACGGCGAGGACGAATTCCTCGAGCCGTGGACGCTGCGCTCGCTGATCACGAAGTACTCCGACCACGTCGCCTTCCCGATCCGGATGCCGAAGGACGCGCCAGGCGCGAATGCCGGAGCGGACGCGAATGCCGGCACCGATGGCGAAGCAGGCGCGCAGGAGGCGGAGACGGCGACGGCGGCGGCGCCCGCGTGGGAGACGGTCAACGACGCCTCCGCGCTGTGGACCCGCCCGAAGGCGGAGATCGGCGACGAGGAGTACCAGAACTTCTACAAGGCGCTCGGCCACGACTTCAACGACGCCGCCGCCTGGACCCACAACCGCGTCGAGGGCAGCCAGAGTTTCACCACCCTGCTGTACCTGCCGTCGCAGCCGCCGTTCGACCTGATGATGGGCGGCCGCGACGAGCGCAAGGGCCTGAAGCTCTACATCAAGCGCGTCTTCATCATGGACGCGGCCGAAGAGCTGCTGCCGAACTACCTGCGCTTCGTGCGCGGCGTGGTCGACGCCGACGACCTGCCGCTCAACGTCAGCCGCGAGATCCTGCAGCACAACCGCCAGCTCGAGCGCATCCGGGGCGCCTGCGTGAAGCGCGTGCTGGACCTGATCGAGAAGCTCTCGCGCGACGAGCCGGCGAAGTTCGACGCCTTCCTCAAGGCCTTCGGCAACACGCTCAAGGAAGGCATCGTCGAGGACGCCGGCAACCGCGAGCGCATCGCGAAGCTGCTGCGCTTCAGCTCGACCAAGGGCGCCGGCGAGGCGCGCGACGTTTCGCTGGACGACTACGTCGGCCGCATGCAGGAGGGCCAGGACGCGATCTGGTACGTCACCGCCGACGGCCATCGCGCCGCGGCCGGCAGCCCGCAGCTGGAAGCGTTCAAGGCCCGCGACATCGAAGTGCTGCTGATGTCCGACCGCATCGACGAGTGGATGCTCGGCCACCTCCGCGAATACGCCGGCAAGCCGATGAAGCACGTCGCCAAGGGCGAGCTGCCGATGGACGAGGCGGAGAAGCAGAAGCTGGCCGACGCCGCCGGCGCCGCGGCCCCGCTGCTGGAGCGCATCAAGCGCCTGCTCGGCGAGCGCGTGGAGGACGTGCGCGTGTCCGCGCGCCTGACCGATTCGCCCTCGTGCCTGGCGATGTCGGAGTGGGAAATGGCGCCGCACCTGGCTCGGCTGCTGCGCGACGCCGGCCAGGACGTGCCGGAGCAGAAGCCCACGCTCGAGATCAATCCGCAGCATGCGCTGCTGCGCCGCCTGCAGGGCGAGGCCGACGACGCCCGCGCCACCGACCTCGCCCACCTGCTGCTGGAGCAGGCGGAGCTGGCCGCCGGCGCGCCGCTGCCGGATCCGGCCGCGTTCCTGCAGCGCGTGAACCGCCTGCTGGCCGGCTGAGCGCAGGCGGTGCCGGGCGGGGAGCGGCAGCAGTCACTCCCCGCCTAGGCCATCCGCGCCGCGTAATCGTCGCGGACATGCTGGTTGACGTAGGTGTTCAGGCCTTCGCCCGCCTCGGCCAGCCGCTGCATCTCCAGCACGTGCTCCGCGCCGGGATGCCGGTCGTCGTAGCGGTAGGTGCCTCCGCGATGGAAGCGGATGACGATCCAGCCCGGGCCGCACGCGTACGCGGCGATGCCCGAGTCGCTGCCGCGGTAGCGCTTCACGGCAGGCTCCGCGCGCCGTATCCGTGCAGCCCGGACGGCAGGTCCGGGGCCGTGCCCTCGCGTGCGGGTCCGCCCTCGTTCATGCGCGCGACGTTCGCAGCCCGCGCGATACGCAGGCGTGAACCGGGGAGTCGCGCCAGGGGCCGGATGACATGCATCGACGCCACGTCGACAAAGGCCAATGCGCCGTGTCCGCGCCGCACCTGCGGGCCCGCGTTCCACGTGGACTTCATGGCGGTGCCCCCAGAGTGGACGTCCCTTCCCCCCAAGGACAGCTCCATGACGGACAAGAAGATCCAGCACAGCCTCAACGACCTGATCGAGATCGCCCGCGACGGCAGCGAGTTCTACGCCGAGGCCGCCGGCAAGGTGGAGAGCGCCGAACTCGCCACGCTGTTCCGCCGCATGGGCGAGCACAAGCGCGAGATCGTGACCGGCCTGAGCGCCGACGTGGCCGCCACCGGGGGCGATCCCGCCGACCACGGCACCATGGTCGGCTCGATGCGCCAGACCTACGCCAAGGCGCGCGCCGCGCTTGGTGACACGAACTATGCGTACGTGGCGGAGCTCGAAGAGCTCGAGGACCGCCTGCTCGACGCCTTCAAGGACACGCTGGAAGACAGCGACACCCCGGCCGCCGCGCGTGCCGCGGCGCAGAAGTACCTGCCGCGCGTCACCGAGTGCCACGACATCATGCGCAACCGCAAGATCGCGATGAAGAACGCGGGCTGATCCCCGCCGCGGATCGCCGTCGACTCCGCACGTCCGATCCGCCACAGGCCCCGGTCCATGCCGGGGCCTGTGGTATCCGGCCATGCAATTTAATTCCCATCGCTGCAGAATCGCAGCCTTCCGCCAGGAGTTCACCATGGGCCTGTTCTCGAAGATCCGCGACCGCATCCTGGGTCGCAACACCGAAACCGCCACCTCGCCCGGCACGTCCTCGCAGGGTGGCAAGCCCGCGCCCGTCATCTTCGACGGCGGCCAGGACGACCCGAAGGTCGCGCCGCCCGCGCTGAAGCCGGCTCCGCCAGCCCCGGCCCCGGCGCCCGCGCCCGAACCCGTCGACGTCGAAGCCGTGCTCGCCGCCATGGCCCGCGAGAAGGGCGGCGAAAGCGACTGGCGCCGCTCGATCGTCGACCTGCTGAAGCTGCTCGACCTCGACTCCAGCCTCGACGCGCGCAAGGAGCTGGCCGCCGAACTCGACGTCAACGCCGGTGCGCACGGCAGCGCCGAACAGAACATCGCCCTGCACAAGGCGGTGATGCGCAAGCTGGCCGAGAACGGCGGCAAGGTGCCCGACGACCTGAAGGACTGACGGACCGCCGGATCATCGGTGGCGAGCCGCCTGCTCCACCCCGCTCCACCCGCACCCCGGCCACGGCCGGGGTGCTTGCGTCTGCGCGCCCCGTGAGCGCGCGCGCCAAAGCCGCGCCCGTCGCGTCGCGGGGCGACCGCTCGCGCGTGGAGCGCCTGCAGCGCATCGGCGCGGGCGCGGCCACCCTGCTGCTGCATGCGCTGCTCCTGCTGCTGGCGCTGACCGCCGAGCCGCTGGAGCCCTCCGACCCGGCGGGCGCCGCCGCCGGCGGCAGGCTCGACGTCACCTTCATCGACGCGCCGCAGGCCATTCCTTCGCCGCCGCCGCCGTCCCCGCAGCGCAGCGCGCGCAGGCCCGTCGAGCCCGATCCCGCCGAACGCCCCGACCCCTCGCGCCTGCAGGTGGTCGAGGTCGATCGGGCCGACGCGCCGCTGCCACAGCCGCGGCGTCCCCGGCCCGAGGCCGCGGCCCCGCCGGCACCTCCCGCGCCGCAGCGCCCGCACCCCAGCCAGCAGGCCTGGGGCCAGCCGCCGGGCACGCAGGCGGCGCAGCACGCGGTGGTGGACGCCGGCTCCGCCCCGAGCCCCTCGATCAGCCGCGGTTCCCGCCCCCGGGGCACGGCCAGCGGCGCCGCGCTGGAGGCCGGCGGCTTCCAGGTGGTCTACGACCTCATGGCCGAGACCCGGCTGCGCGCCTGGCGCGACGCGGGCATGACCGAGGTCTTCCTGCCGCTGCCGGGCGTACGCCAGCTCATGGTCTGCCCGCTCGAAACCGCACTGCGCCGCGACTCCGGGCCCTGCCGCCTGGTCGAGCCGGACGACCCGGAGCTGGCCGGCATCGGCGACGCCCGCGAGGTGATCGCCATGTACCAGGTCTACCGCCGCGGCAAGCCGGTCTGGAGCGGCCCCGGCCCCTACCGCTGAGCGCCCCGGAGTGCCGAACGGCACGTTTGCCGCGCCGCCACCGCGCGCATCCTGAACGGCCAGGCTTGCCTCCGCCCGTCAGGAACCCCATCCCATGCTGCGTCCCCTCCTGCTGTCCGCCGCGATCGCGCTCGCCCTGGGCGCCTGCGACCGCACCGCCACCGAGTCCCCGATGCCGAACACCGCCGCCGCGCCCGCCGCGCCCGCCCAGACCGAAAACCCGCTGCTGGTCGCCAGCACCCTCGCCTTCCAGGCGCCTCGCTTCGACCTGATCCAGGACGCGCACTACCAGCCCGCGATCGAGGAAGGCATGCGCCAGCACCTGGCCGAGGTGCGGACCATCGCCGACAGCACCGAGCCGCCGACATTCGCCAACACCATCGAAGCGCTGGAGCGCAGCGGCGCGCTGCTGACCCGCGCGGCTTCGGTGTTCTTCGCCATGACCTCGGCGCACACCAACGAGGCGCTTCAGGCCGCCGAGCAGGCGCTGGCGCCGAAGCTGGCCGAGCACGCCGACGCCATCCACCTCGATCCGAAGCTGTTCGCGCGGGTGAAGGCGCTGTACGCACAGCGCGCGGAGTCCGGCCTGACGCCCGAGCAGGTGTTCCTCGTCGAGCGCACGCATGACAACTTCGTCCGCGCCGGCGCCGAGCTGGACGCGGACAAGCAGGCCGAACTGCGCAAGCTCAACAGCGAGGAGTCCTCGCTGACCACCACGTTCTCCAACAGGCTGCTGGCCGCGACCAAGGCCGGCGGCGTGCTGGTGGACGACGTCGCGAAGCTCGACGGCCTGGACGAAGCCACGATCGCCGCTGCCGCGGCCGCCGCGAAGGACGCCGGCCACGACGGCAAGTGGATGCTGGTGCTGCAGAACACCACCCAGCAGCCGGTACTGGCCTCGCTGAAGGATCGCGGCCTGCGCGAGCAGGTGCTGGCCGCATCCATCGCGCGCGCCGAACAGGGCGACGCCAACGACACCCGCGCCACCATCCAGCGCCTGGCCGAACTGCGCGCGCGCAAGGCCGAACTGCTGGGCTATCCCAGCTACGCCGCCTACGGCATCGCCTACCAGATGGCCGGCACGCCCGAGGTCGCGCTGAAGCTGCTGACCGACACCGTGCCCGCAGCCACCGCCCGCGCGCAGGCCGAGCTTGCGAAGATCCAGTCCGTGGTCGACGCCCAGGGCGGCGGCTTCACCGCCGGCGCCGCCGACTGGGACTTCTACGCCGAGCAGGTGCGCAAGGCCGAGTTCGACCTCGACGCCGAGGCCATCAAGCCCTACTTCGAGCTCGACCGCGTGCTGAAGGACGGCGTGTTCTTCGCCGCCGAACAGCTGTACGGCATCACCGCGAAGGAGCGCAGCGATCTGCCGGTCTACCACCCCGACGTGCGCGTGTTCGACATCTTCGACGCCGACGGCACCCAGCTCGCGCTGTTCTACCTCGACCCGTTCCAGCGCGAGAGCAAGCAGGGCGGCGCCTGGATGGGCAACTTCGTCGAGCAGAACGGCCTGACCGGCGACATCCCGGTGATCTACAACGTCGAGAACTACACGAAGCCCGCGGCCGGCCAGCCGGCGCTGCTGAGCTTCGACGACACCACCACGCTGTTCCACGAGTTCGGCCACGCCCTGCACGGCCTGTTCTCGAAGACCACCTACCCGAGCCTGGCCGGCACCAACGTGCCGCGCGACTTCGTCGAGTTCCCCTCGCAGTTCAACGAGCACTGGGCGCTGGACCCGAAGGTGTTCGCGAACTACGCCAAGCACTACCGGACCGGCGAGCCGATGCCGCAGGCGCTGGTCGAGAAGATCGTCCGCGCACGCACCTTCAACCAGGGCTACGCGACCACCGAGTACCTGTCGGCGGCGCTGCTCGACATGGCCTGGCACACCCTGCCGGCGCGTGACGCGAAGAAGGACGTGGACGCGTTCGAGAAGGAGGCGCTGGCGAAGTACAAGGTCGACCTGGCGGCGGTGCCGCCGCGCTACCGCACCAGCTACTTCAGCCACATCTGGGGCGGCGGCTACGCGGCCGGCTACTACGCCTACTTCGGCGCGGAGGTGCTCGACCACGACGCCTTCCAGTGGTTCCGCGAGAACGGCGGGCTGACGCGGGAGAACGGCCAGGTGTTCCGCGAGAAGATCCTGTCGATCGGGCACTCGCGGGATCTCGCCAAGGCCTACCGCGAGTTCCGCGGCAAGGAGCCCAGCGTCGAGCCGCTGCTGGAGCATCGCGGGCTGGACTGAACCAATATATTGCGTTGACGATGCACACCGGCCCCGATATGTTGTGCCCCGTCGGTTCCCGCGCCAGAGGGCTCGGGATGAAAAGGGAAGCCGGTGCGGCGGCGGTCGGATGCGTCCAGACCCCCGCCCATCCCGGCGCTGCCCCGCAGCGGTAGGTGGAAACGAGGTCGCGCACGCACTGGGACGGTGGTCCCGGGAAGCGGCGACCGAGGCGAGGAATCCCCGGCGCACAGCCGGTGGTTCCCGGATCCACGAGCCCGAAGACCTGCCGACAGCCGCGCGCAAAGCACATCGCGCGGTGCCGGCTGCGGAATCTCCGGGGGGAGATGGCTGGTGAAGCAGGCATGCGGCCGCGATCCGTCCACCGGAGCGCGTCGCGGGCGCTGCGACGCCGCTTTCCCAACCTGTGACTCCTGGCCCGCCGACTGTCGAGGGACAGCGGCCGTGCGCATGCACCGGGAGCACATCCATGAGCGAGACCGACACCCGCATCGCGACAACCGACGCCCTGGCCGACCACGGCCACCACGCGCCCACCCTCGCGATGCCGGACGCGGGCACCGGCCACGACGCCGGCGTCGCCACCTGGATCACCAAGGAGGCCGGCAACCGCCGCATGCCCTACGAGCGCGCGCGCCTGGAGCGCGCCATCGACCGCGTGCACGCCGAGTTCCCCCAGCTCGAGGTCGACGACTTCAAGCGCAGCGTGTTCGGCTTCGTCGAGCGCAAGGAGTCGGTCAATGCCGACGACCTGGTCGACCATCTGATCCGCGAGGCCGAGGCGCGCGTGGACGTGGGCGCGCCGGAGTGGGAGATGTTCGCGGCGCGGATCTACCTACACCGCCTGTACAAGCGTGCCAGCCGCAACCGCTTCTACGACACCGAGCAGAAGTACGGTTCCTACGTCGGCCTGCAGGAGAGTCTCGCCGACCGCAACGTCTACTCCAACGACATCCTGCGTGCCTACTCCAAGGAGGAGCTCCAGGAAGCCGGGCGCATGATCGACCCGGAACGCGACAAGCTGTTCGCCTACAACGGCCTGTACCTGCTGGCCACGCGCTACCTGGCCACCGACGCCTCGCGCGAGGTGTACGAACTGCCGCAGGAGCGCTGGCTGACGATCGCGCTGTACCTGATGCAGGGCGAAGGCGGCGGCGGACAGGACGGCCGCGAGCGCCGCATGCGCCTGGTCGGCGAGGCCTACTGGGCGCTGTCGAACCTGTACATGACCGTCGCCACGCCGACGCTGCAGAACGCCGGGAAGACCGGCGGCCAGCTGTCCTCGTGCTTCATCGACACCGTCGACGACTCGCTGCAGGGCATCTACGACTCCAACACCGACATCGCGCGCGTGTCCAAGGGCGGCGGCGGCGTGGGCGCCTACATGGGCTACGTGCGCGCCTCGGGCTCGGCGATCCGCGGCGTGCCGAACTCGTCCGGCGGTGTGGTGCCGTGGATCAAGCAGCTCAACAACACCGCGGTCTCGGTCGACCAGCTCGGTCAGCGCAAGGGCGCGGTGGCGGTGTACCTGGACGTCTGGCACCGCGACATCGAGGCCTTCCTCGACCTGCGCCTCAACAACGGCGACCAGCGCCTGCGCGCGCACGACGTGTTCACCTCGGTGTGCATCCCGGACATCTTCATGGAGGCCGTGGAGCGCCGAGGCGACTGGTACCTGTTCGATCCGCACGAGGTGCACCGGATCAAGGGCTGGTACCTGCAGGACTTCTTCGACGAGGCGAAGGGCGAAGGCACGTTCCGGAAGAAGTACGAGGAGGTGGTCGCCGACGAGCGCATCCCGCGCAAGACCGTCAAGGCGATCGACATCTTCAAGCGGCTGATGGTCAGCCAGCTGGAGACCGGCAACCCGTTCATGTTCTACCGCGACGAGGTCAACCGGAAGAACCCGAACAAGCACGCGGGCATGGTGTATTCGTCGAACCTCTGCACCGAGATCCTGCAGAACATGAGCCCGACGCGGCTGATGCAGGAGATCATCAGCGGCAACCAGATCGTGACCACGAAGCAGGCCGGCGACTTCGTGGTCTGCAACCTGTCCTCGATCAATCTCGGCCGCGCGATCCTGCCGCAGGACGGCCAGGGCGACCTGATCACCGACGTGCTCGAGCGCCTGGTGCCGATCCAGGTGCGGATGCTCGACAACGTGATCGACCTGAACCTGCTGCCGGTGCCGCAGGCGACGATCACCAACCGCAAGTACCGCGCGATCGGCCTGGGCACCTTCGGCTGGCACCACCTGCTGGCACGGAAGGGCATCCACTGGGAGTCGACGGAGGCGGAGGATTTCAGCGACGCGCTCTACGAGCGCATCAACTTCCTCACCGTGCAGGCGAGCATGGCGCTGGCGAAGGAGAAGGGCTGCTACCCGGTGTTCGCCGGCAGCGACTGGCACACCGGCCGCTACTTTCGCGACCGCGGCTACAACAGCCCGCAGTGGCTGGACCTGGCGGCACAGGTCGCGGTGAACGGCGTGCGCAACGGCTGGCTCCTGGCGGTGGCGCCGAACATGTCGACGGCGCAGATCGCAGGCAGCACGGCCTCGATCGACCCGATCTACTCGGCGTTCTACTACGAGGAGAAGAAGGACTACCGCCGCCCGGTGGCCGCGCCGGAGCTGTCGCTGGAGACCTGGCCCTACTACGAGAAGGGCGCGTACAAGGTCGACCAGTTCGCCAGCGTGCGCCAGAACGCGCGCCGCCAGCGCCACGTCGACCAGTCGATCAGCTTCAACTTCTACGTGCCGAGCACCATTCGCGCCAGCACGCTGCTGGAGCTGCATATGACGGCGTGGCGGGAGGGGTTGAAGACCACCTACTACGTCAGGTCGAACGACATCGACATCAATGAATGCGAATGGTGTTCGAGCTGACGGCATCCGCCATCGCCGCTTCGGAAGATCCGCGCCAACCCTCCCTGTAGGAGCGGCTACAGCCGCGACCCGGCCTTGCCGCACCGCCGGTCGCAGCTATAGCTGCTCCTACAGAAAAAGCAGGAACAGGACATCGTCATGAATTTCGCCGTACCTCGCACCGCCACGCCGCTTGACCGCATTCGCATCCTGGAGCCCCGGCATCCGAACCGTTCGACCGGGATCATCAACGGGCGCACTTCGGGGATCCTCAACTGGAACGACATTCCGTACCCGTCGTTCTATCGCGCCTACAAGGAGCTTTCGACCAACTTCTGGATTCCTGACGAGGTCGACATGAAGGCCGATGCGCGCCATTACGGCGAGCTTTCGGCGCGCGAGAAGAACGCGTACGACTCGATCATCGGGCTGCTGGCGACGCTGGATTCGCCGCAGACGCGCTTCATCTACAACGTCGCGGAGTACATCACCGATCCGGCGGCGCACGCCAACGCGGCGATCATCGGCCAGCAGGAGGTGATCCACAACGAGAGCTACAGCTACGTGCTGGCCTCGATCACCGACCTCGACAACCAGAAGCGGATCTTCGAGATCGCGCGCACGCACCCGACGATCCTCAAGCGCAACGCGCCGATCATGGAATCGTATGACGACTTCATGCGCGAGAAGACCGCCGAGACCCTGCTGCGCTCGCTGATCCAGTCCTCGATCCTGGAGGGCATCAACTTCTATTCCGGCTTCGCCTACTTCTACAACCTGGTGCGCCAGAACCGGATGGCCGGCACCGGCAAGATCATCAGCTTCATCAACCGCGACGAGCTGGCGCACACCAAGTTCATCAGCGAGGTGATCCGCGCGATCGTCGGCGAGAACCCGGAGCTGCGCACCGACGAGCTGACGGAGTACGTGCACCGCGCCTTCGAGCACGCGGTGGAGCTGGAAGTGCAGTGGACCGGCGAGGTGCTGGACGGCATCGACGGCATCAACGTCGACGAGATGATCCAGTACGTGAAGTACCGCGCCAACAAGATGGCCGGGATGCTGGGCATCGAAAGCCTGTACCCGGAATCCACCGGCAACGTGATGCCTTGGATCCGCGCCTACGCCGACAACTTCACCGAGACCAAGACCGACTTCTTCGAGATGCGCAACGCCTCGTACAAGAAGACCAACCTCGACAACGGATTCGACGACCTGTGAGGGACCGCTCATGCGCATCCTGATCGCCTACGACTCCCTCAGCGGCAACACCCGCGACCTCGCGCGGATGGTACGTGGATGCTGCGAAGCGCGCGGCCATGACGTGACCTGGATCGAAGCCGGCATCCAGACCCTGGCCGAGGCCGGCCCCGATCCGCGCCACGACCTCTATCTGCTCGGCACCTGGACCGACAATGCCGGCCGCACGCCGGCGGCGATGAAGCGTTTCATCTCGGAGCTGGTCGAGGCCGTCGGCAAGCCCGATCGCGTGGCCGTGTTCGGCACCGGCGAGACGCAGTGGGGCGAGGAGTACTACTGCGGCGCGCTGAGGCGCATGGCCGACTTCTTCGGCAGCCCCCATCCGCCGCTGGACATCGAACAGATGCCGCACGGCGCACGGGATGCGCTGAAGGTCCGGCACTGGACCGACCGGGTGCTCGCGACCATGGACTCCACTGCCGCGGCCGGCGCAACTGCGGGATCCGCGCCTCCGGCCGTTGCCGTTGCCGGCACTCGCGCCCGCCCGCGCGCCGACTTCCCCACACCCGTTGCCAAGGACTCGCTCCATGCAGACCCTGCACGCCTCGACGCCTGACGACGTCCACGCCGCCGTCGCCGCCCACCCGTGGCTTCTGGTCGACTACTACAAGGACGACTGCCCGGCCTGCCGCATGCTCGACATGTCACTGCGGCAGTTCGCCGCCAGCCCCGGCGCCGCCGGCCTGGTGCTGCTGAAGGTGAAGCTGGAAACCGTCGGCGAAGATTTTTTCCGCGGCCTCGGCCTGCGGCAGACGCCGACGCTTGCGCTGCACGTCGACGGCCGCGAGGCCGCGCGCCTGCCCGGCTTCCAGACGCCGGCGCAGATCACGCAGGCCGTCGAAGCGCAGGCCGGCGGCGCGCCCGCATGACGGTCGCCCCCACCGAGGCGCGGATGCTGGACATCGTCTTCCCCGACCACACCAACCACCTCGGCACCCTGTTCGGTGGCCAGGCCCTGGCCTGGATGGACAAGGCGGCCTTCATCGCCGCCTCGCGCTATGCACGCAGCACCGTGGTCACGGCGCGCTCCGAGCAGGTGGATTTCAGCCGGCCCATCCGCCAGGGACAGCTGGTGGAGACGATCGCGCGCGTGGTCGGCGTCGGCCGGACGTCGATGCAGGTGGAAGTGGAACTGGTGAGCGAGGACCTGCTGAGCGGCGTGCGGCACGCCTGCACGCGCGGCCGTTTCGTGATGATCGCGCTCGATCCGGAAGGACGGCCCAGGCCGCTGCAGGGACGCTGAGCCTGCGGCGCTGGGCGATGGTGGCAGGCGCGCCGGCGGCGGATGCTGCCCGCCGGTCCCGACCGCTCATTGCGCCGCATCCGGCGGGCCGAGCCGGCCCCGGCTGTACATCCCCGAACGGTCGAAGCAGCAGGCCCGCCGCTTGCCCGAGGCCAGCATGTCGCACCCCGACGCGACGCGCTTCACCCGCGTCTCCGCCTTCTTGCCCGAGGTCATCCACTGGATCCAGTCGCGGCGCGCCACCGGCGTGATGTCGTCCCACGTCGCCTTCGCCGCGGGATTCGCCGCCAGCGCCTTGCGGAGGTCCGGAGGCACGGTCGGCTCGGGCTCGACCGCGACCGGCGCGATCCCGAGCGCCACCGTGTCGCCGGCCTTCGCGCCCGCCGCATCCAGCAGCGTCCTCGGCACCTTCAGCCAGTGGCTGCCCGCGCCATCCGGCTCCAGCGTGGCCTGGAAGGGCGCGTCGCCCAAGGTGCCGGCCACGGTCACCTGGCTGCGCGTGGGCAGCTTCGCGCTGGCGGCGGCGGGCAGCACGAGGAAGGCCCAGGTCGCATTCTTCGGCTGCGCGGGCCGCTGGAGGAGTGCCTTGAATCGCATGGCGCCGTCCCGGATCGACGATCCCGGAACACTAGCACCGCGACATGGCGCCGATCAGGTCGACGCCGGGGCCGCGTCTTCCACCACCCCGGCACCGGCGGCCGTGCGCCGCGCCGCCTCCGCGCCCTTGCGTTCGCTGTAGCGGTCGACCAGGTAGTCGCTGCGCCCGCGCACCAGCAGGGTGAACTTCACCAGCTCCTCCATCACGTCGACCACGCGGTCGTGGAACGCCGACGCGCGCATGCGCCCGTCCTCGTCGAACTCCTGCCAGGCCTTGGCCACCGACGACTGGTTGGGGATCGTCACCATGCGCATCCAGCGGCCGAGGATGCGCAGCTGGTTGACCACGTTGAACGACTGCGAGCCGCCGCAGACCTGCATCACCGCCAGCGTCCGGCCCTGCGTCGGGCGCACGCCGCCGTCCTCCAGCGGCAGCCAGTCGATCTGGTTCTTGAACACGCCGGTGACGCTGCCGTGGCGCTCCGGCGACACCCACACCTGGCCCTCGGACCACTCGGACAGCGCGCGCAGTTCCTGCACCTTCGGATGGTCGCGGTCGACGCTGTCGAGCAGCGGCAGGCCGTGCGGGTCGAACACGCAGGTCTCAGCACCCAGGCGCCGGAGGATGCGCTCGGCCTCGAGCGCCAGCTTGCGGCTGTAGGACTGCGGCCGCAGCGAGCCGTAGAGCAGGAGGATGCGCGGCGGATGCGCGCCCGCATCGGCGCCGAGGAGGTCGTGGCGCGGACCGGGCAGGAGGGCCCTGTCCACGTGGAGAAGTTCGGGGGAGTGGCTTGGCGGGTCGATATTCATTCGACTATTCTAGAAACATGGAAACGAATCAGGCAATCACCGCGTTGAATGCGCTCGGCCACCCCACCCGGCTTGCCGCGTTCCGGCTGCTGGTCGAAGCCGGCCCGGCCGGGCGGATGGCCGGCGACATCGGCGGGGCGCTCGGCGTGCCCGGCGCGACGCTGTCCTTCCACCTGAAGGAGCTGGTGAACGCCGGCCTGGCCAGCAGCGAAGCCCAGGGGCGGCATGTCTGCTACCGCGCCCGCTTCGACGCCATGAACGCGCTGGTGGCCTACCTGACCCACAACTGCTGCGCCGGCTCCGGCGACGACGGCTGCGCCCCCGGCGCGACGTCGACGCGCCGCTGCTGATTCCCCCACCCCATCACCTGATCCACCACGAGGCCCTCACGATGAAGCGTCGCGTCCTGTTCCTGTGCACGGGCAACTCCGCCCGCAGCGTGCTGGCCGAAGCCACCCTGCGCGCCTGGGCGGGCGACCGCTACGAGGTCTCCAGCGCCGGGAGCCAGCCCACCGGCACGGTCAATCCCTGGGCGCTCGCGCAGCTCGCCGACGAGGGCCTGCCGACCGACGGCCTGCGCAGCAAGTCCTGGGACGAGTTCGCGACCGCCGATGCCGCGCCGCTGGACCTGGTGGTCACCGTCTGCGGGTCCGCCGCCGCCGAGACCTGCCCCGCCGTGTTCGGCGACTTCATGCGCACGCACTGGGGCCTGCCCGATCCCGCCGCGATCGAGGGCGACGACGCGGCGAAGCGCGCCGCATTCCGCGAGGCCCATCGCATCATCAAGGCGCGCCTGGAGGCCTTCATCGCGCTGCCTCCCGCGCTGTGGGACGACCGCGAGGCGCTGCAGCAGGCGCTGGATGGCATCGGCACCATCGAGCCCGGTCCCGAGGAACCGCGCGAGGGCGGCACGCAGGCGCACGGGGCCTGATCGATGCTCCTCGCGCTGCTGATCTTCATCGCCACCATCGTGCTGGTCATCTGGCAGCCGAAAGGTCTGGGCGTGGGCTGGAGCGCCAGCTTCGGCGCGCTGCTGGCGCTCGCGACCGGCGTGGTCGGGCTGTCCGACATCCCCACCGTCTGGGGCATCGTCTGGAACGCGACCTTCGCCTTCATCGCGCTGATCGTCATCAGCCTCATCCTCGACGAGGCCGGCTTCTTCGAATGGGCGGCGCTGCACGTGGCGCGTTTGGGCCGCGGCCACGGGCGACGGCTGTTCGCGCTGCTGGTGCTGTTCGGCGCCGCGACCTCGGCGCTGTTCGCCAACGACGGCGCCGCGCTGATCCTGACCCCGATCGTCATCGCCATGCTGCTGGCGCTGCGCTTCAGCCCGGCGGCCACGCTGGCCTTCGTGATGGCCGCCGGCTTCATCGCCGACACCGCCAGCCTGCCGCTGGTGGTGTCGAACCTGGTCAACATCGTGTCCGCGGACTATTTCGGCATCGGCTTCGCCGAGTACGCCGCGGTCATGCTGCCGGTGAACCTGGTGTCCGTGGCCGCGACGCTGGGCATGCTGCTGTGGTTCTATCGCCGCGACATCCCGGTCAGCTACGACATCGCCGGGCTGCGCGAACCGCGCAGCGCGATCGTCGACCCCGCGACGTTCCGCGCCGGCTGGGGCGTGCTCGGCCTGCTGCTGGTGGGATTCTTCGGCCTGGGCCACCTCGTGCCGATCAGTGCCGTGGCCGGCGCCGGTGCGCTGGTGCTGCTGGCGGTGGCCGCGCACGGCCACCGCATCTCCACGCGCAAGGTGATGAAGGGCGCGCCCTGGCAGATCGTCGTGTTCTCGCTGGGCATGTACCTGGTGGTATACGGCCTGCGCAACGCCGGGCTGACCGACCACGTCGCCGGCCTGCTCGACGGCTTCGCCGCGCATGGCGTGTGGGGCGCGACGATCGGCACCGGCCTGCTCGCCGCGTTCCTGTCGTCGGTCATGAACAACATGCCGACGGTGCTGGTGGTCGCCCTCTCCATCGATGCGAGCCAGGCCGCGGGGGACGTGCGCGAGGCGATGGTCTACGCCAATGTGATCGGCAGCGACCTCGGCCCGAAGTTCACCCCGATCGGCAGCCTCGCGACCCTGCTCTGGCTGCACGTGCTGGGGCGCAAGGGGATCCGGATCACCTGGGGCTACTACTTCAAGGTGGGCCTGGTGCTGACGCTGCCGGTGCTGCTGGCGACGCTGGCGGCGCTGGCGCTGCGGCTCGGCCTGGGCTGAGCGCGAGGCAGAATCCGGACCCATGGCCCTGACATTCCTCCTGCTGCTGATCGCGACCGCCTGGGGCCTGGGCGCCCTGCAGCTGTGGCCGCGCGCGGGCCGGGTCCGCGACCTGTCCATGTGGCTGGGCGGCGCGCTGGCGCTGGGCGTCGCAGCGTGCGTCGCCTGGGGTTTCGCGGGCGTGCTGCGGCAGGGCGACTGGCAGGCGCTGACGAACGCGCAGGCGGCGCATCGGCTCTTCGGTCCGGGGACGCGGTGGTTCGGCAGCACCGGCTGGCCGCTGCTCGACCGCGCCGCCAACGTCTATCTCTCGCTCGACCTCATCCTGACCCTGGTGGCGCTGTGCGTGGCGAGCCTGCACGGCTTCGTGTTCTGGGCCGGGGTGGCCGAACGCCGCCGGCAGGCCCGGGTACGCCGGGGGCGCTGACACGCGCACGCCCGGCGTCGCGCGCCGTCAGCCCTTCACGCACACCACCTGCCGCAGCGTGTGCACCACCTCCACCAGGTCGGCCTGCGCCGCCATCACCGCGTCGATGTCCTTGTACGCGGCCGGCGACTCGTCGATCACGCCCTGGTCCTTGCGGCATTCCACGTGCGCCGTGGCCTCGCGGTGCTGCTTGAGCGTGATGCTGTTGCGCGCCGCCGTGCGGCTCATCACCCGGCCGGCGCCGTGGCTGCAGCTCTCCAGGCTGTCGGCGTTGCCCAGCCCGCGCACGATGAAGCTCTTCGCGCCCATGCTGCCAGGGATGATGCCGAGCTCGTCCCGGCCCGCGCGCACCGCGCCCTTACGGGTCACGTACACCTCGCGGCCGGCGTGCGTCTCCTTCTGCACGTAGTTGTGGTGGCAGTTCACGGCCATCGCCTGCAGCTTGAACTTTGGCAGCTCCGCGCGCATCGCGTGCAGCACGCGCTGCATCATCGCCTCGCGGTTGGCGCGGGCGTAGTCCTGCGCCCAGCCCACGGCTTCGACGTAGTCGTCGAAGAGTTCCTCGCCCTCCATGAAGAAGGCCAGGTCCCGGTCGGGCACGTGGTAGCCGAGCACGCGCTTGCCCAGCTCCTCGCGCGCCCGCTGGATGAAGTACGTGCCGATCAGGTTGCCGGTGCCGCGCGAGCCCGAGTGCAGCATCACCCACACCGCCTCGCTCTCATCGAGGCAGACCTCGATGAAATGGTTGCCTCCGCCGAGCGTGCCCAGCTGCTTCTCCACCTTGTCGAGGCGGATGCGCGGATGCTTGGCCTTGATGCGTTCGAGCCGCTGCCACAGTCCGGAGCTGCCCAACGCGGTTTCGATGCTATCGGGCGCCTTGCGGTGCTCGCCCTGCGGACCGTTGCCGACCGGGATCGCCCGCTCGATCGCCAAGCGCAGGCGCGCCAGCGAGTCCGGCAGGTCGCGGGCATTGAGCGTGGTGCGCACCGCGGCCATGCCGCAGCCGATGTCCACGCCGACCGCGGCCGGGATGATCGCGCCCTGCGTCGGCACCACCGAACCGACCGTCGCGCCGATGCCCAGGTGCACGTCCGGCATCACCGCCACCCACGGCCCGACGAAGGGCAGGCTGGCGATGTTGCGCAGCTGCGCGTGGGCCTGGTCTTCCAGCGGCACGCCGCGGACCCAGCCCTTGATGGGGGTCTCGCCTTCGTGATGGAGGAGTTCGTAGCCTGAGGTGTCCATGGCGTCCATGGTTGGGGATCGGTGATGAATCATGCGTGGCCGCGGGCGCGACGCTGCGGGCGGGGCGCTGAGCCGCGGCCATCCAGGCCGCTATCCGGCGGCTTCAGGCGGGCCCAGCTTGCCGCGGCTGTACATCCCGGAGCGATCGAAGCAACACGCGCGCCGCTTGCCCGAGGACAGCATGTCGCAGCCACTCGCGATGCGCTTCACCCGCGTCTCCGCCTTCCTGCCCGAGGTCATCCACTGGATCCAGTCGCGGCGGGCCAGCGGCGTGATGTCGTCCCAGGTGGCGCTGGCGGCCGGGTTGGCATCGAGCGCCTCGCGAAGGTCCGGCGGTACGTCCGGCTCGGGCTCTTCCGCAACATGCGCCACGTTCAGCGCCACCGTGTCCCCGGCCACGACACCGGCCGCATCCAGCAGCGACTTCCCGACCCTCAGCCAGTGGCTGCCTTGCCCGTCCGGCTCCAGCGTGGCCTGGAAGGGCACTGTGCCGAACGTGCCATCCACCGATACCTGGCTGCGCGCCGGCAATCTGTTGCTGGCGGCCTGCGGAAGGACGAGGAAGGCCCAGTCGGCGTCGGCGGGCTTCGCCGGGCACAGGAGGCGTGCCTTGAAGCGGACTCGGGCGGGCGCGCGGAGGGCCATGCCCCCAAGCCTAAACCCGTCGCGGGACCGTCATCCACTTCGGGAAGTCGCGCCAACGGGCTTCCGCAACGGCTTGACCAGATGGACGACCTCAGGTGTGTCGCGTTCCGGAAGACGCTCGAAGCCTTCGCTCACGTACATGCGGATGTTCCGCACGCTTCGCGCGCCGGTCTCCAGTGCCGCCATGGTGCAGCCGGCATCGGCCTCGCGCTCGGCGAGTTCCAACAGCCAGCGTCCGATGCCGGCTCCGCGCATGTGCGGCGCCACGGCCAGTCGACCGATGTGCCAGGACGCGCCATCGCGGCGTGCACGGACCATGCCGAGCAGCCTGCCGTCGCGCCACAGCCCCACGGCCCACCATTGATCCAGCCAGTCCCGCACGTCGTCGGGACTCTCGTGCAGTGCCGGGATGTCGAGGGTCTGGTTGGCGAGGGCCTCGTCCACCCAGCAGCAGCGCTGGAGGACGATGACATCGGCCGCATCCGCCGCCGTGAGGCGTCGTGCGTAGCTGCCTGCCACCGGTCCCGCCCGGGCCGACCCATCCAGCGGCTCGCGCATGGGCCGGAGCGCGTGTCCGAGCCTGACGACTTCCTCCAGGAGCCGCGACGCGAGTCCGTCCAGCCGCGCGTCGTGCCGGACCTCGCCATCCACGATGTCATCGCCGATCCGGAGCGCCACCGTCGCTCCGGTCGGAACGAGCCGAAGCGCCGCCAGGACCGGCCGGGCGTGTTGTGCCGCTCGCGTCCCGGCGGACGTGTGCCCGTAGCTGACGAAGCCGACGGGCTTCCACGCCCACTCGCGGCCGAGGTAGTCGAGCGCGTTCTTGAGCACGGCCGGCATGCCGTGGTTGTACTCGGGCGTGACGAAGATGAAGCCATCCGCGTTGTCCACCAGCGCACTCCAGGCCCGGGAATGCGGGTGCTGATAGTCGCCGGCGGCCGGATGCGCGGCTTCGTCCAGGAAGGGCAGGGCCAGCTCGGCAAGTGAAACGACCGTGAGTTGAGCGTCCGACACCTCTGACCGCGCCGACGCCGCACGCAGGAACCAGTCGCCGACGGCCGGGGCCAAGGCGCCGGGGCGTGTGCTGCAGACCAGCACCATGATGCGGAGCTTGTTCGTTGACATGTAAACAACACTGGTGCAAAGTCGATGACATGTCAACGAAAAAGATGACGGCGACTCGCGACTGGCTCAGCCCGGCCGAGGAACAAGCCTGGCGCGCATTCCGGCGCATGGCCATCCACGTACGCGCGCAGATCGGCCAGGCGCTGGCCGAAACCGGCCTGTCCGAAGCGGACTACGAAGTCCTCAGCACCCTGGTCGAGCGTCCGGACACCACGAGCACCCTGCATGCGCAGGCCGCAAAGATGGGCTGGTCACGCAGCCGGCTCTCGCGCCATGCCTCGCGCATGGAGAGCCGGGGCCTGATCGAGCGTGCCGCCGATCCTTCCGACGGGCGCGGCTGCCTGCTGATCCTCGGCCGCCCGGGCCGCAACGCACTGCGCGCGGCAGCGCAGACGCACCTCGCGTCCGTCCGCCACCACTTCGCCGACCTGCTCGATGCCCGGGATCTGCGGGATATCGAGCGGATCGCGGGCAAGCTCGGCGCGGCCGCAGGAGATCGCCCGGAGCCGCGCTCCCGCGAGGCGCGCGCTTCCGAGGGACCGGCCTGATGACACACCGGCCGCTTCCATCCACGTCATCGCCCAGGAGGACACCGGAATGACCCGACCGCCGTACGCGCACGCCCTGTGCGTCTGCATTTCCGCCATCGCGACCCTGCCGCCTGCCGCGTCGGCGCAGACCGCGCCGGAGCGCCCCTCGTTGCAGGCGCTGGAGCGGATCATCGAAACCCGGACGCCGGAAACGAAGATCGAAGCGCCGGACCACGATCGCATCACCGCGCGCCGCATCGACATCGTCGACGCCGACGGCACCATCCGCATGACGCTGGCCGGCGCCACGCCGCCGCCGATCATCGACGGGATCCAGTACAAGCGCGCATTCAACGTCGCCGGACTGATCCTCTACGACGACAAGGGAAGCGAGCGCGGCGGCTTCGGCACGGCCGACGTCGAAGGCGGCATGGCGGTCCTGGCGCTGGACCATCCCGCAATGGACGCCGTCGGCTGGCGCGTGTCGCCCGACGGCGCCGTCAGCTTCGTCATCAACCAGGCCCCGCCCCTGGTCCGCGAGCCCGCGCTCGGCGACGCCCTGGTGCCCGGCGTGCGCACGCCGACCCGCATGCAGTTGTCGGTGGCCGCGGACGGCACCCCTGTCGTCGCGCTCTCGGACAGGAACGATCGCCAGCGGCTGCGTCTGACGGTGACCGAGGAAGGCTTCGGCGCCATCGAGTTCCTGAACGCCGAGGGCGAGGTGATGCATGCCATCGCGCCGGAAGCTGAAGGGTCCAACCAGGGCAACGGAGAGACATGATCGGCGTCGGGCCCTTTCCGCTGCACGTGGTGGTGGTGGGCCTGTGCGCGCTCCTGGCCTGGGGCGTTGCGCGCACGCTCGCACGCAGGCTGCCCGATGCTTCGCACCGCATGGCCGGCGCGCTGGTGGTCGACGCCCTGTTCGTCGGCCTGCTGGCGGCGCGGATCGCCTATGTGCTCGTCTGGTGGCGCGAATACGCCATCGCCCCCGTGTCGGTCATCCGCATCGGGGACGGCGGCTTCAATCCCTGGGCGGGCCTGGCCGCGGGCATTGCGTTCGTTGCGTGGCGTACGCGGGCCGCGACCCTGCTGCGGCGCCCGGTCCTGGCGGGGATCGCGGCCGGCACGCTGGCCTGGGCCGCCGCCAGTGCTGCGTTCTGGTGGATGCAGCAGAGCGCCCAGCCACTGCCCGACAGCGCGCTTGCCACGCTCGACGGCCAGCCCACGGCCCTGGCGGACTATCGCGGCCAGCCCGTGGTCGTGAACCTCTGGGCCACCTGGTGCCCGCCCTGCCGGCGCGAGATGCCGGTCTTGGCCCGCGCGCAGGCGGCCTATCCCGGCGTCAGCTTCGTGCTGGTGAACCAGGGTGAAGACCTCCACACCATCCGGGGCTACCTGGAAGAGACCGGCCTCGACCTGCAGCACGTGCTGCGCGACCCGCACTCCCGGACCATGGCCGAGACCGGCGCCCGCGCACTGCCCACCACCCTCTTCTTCGACGCCAGCGGCCGCCTGGTCGACACCCATCTGGGCGAACTCACCGGCGCCAGCCTGGCCGACACCCTGCGCAGCCGCTATGGCGAGGTGCCGAAGGGGAGCCCATGACTACTTCGGGAACTCCCCGTCCACGTACAGCCAGTGCCCGCCCACCCGCTCGAAGCGGCTGATCTCGTGCAGGCGCACCGCCGGCGCGCCGCCGGGCTTGTAGCGCGCAACGAACTCGACCACGGCCGACTCGTTGCCCAGTTGCGCATGGCGCCTAACTTCCAGCCCGAGCCAGCGCCGGCCCGGCGTGGCGTCGAGTTCGAACGGCACCGGCTTCGTAGACGGGTGCCAGGTGGCCACGAGGTAGTCGCGCAGTCCCAGCACGTAGGCGCTGTAGCGGGAACGCATCAGGGCTTCGGCCGTCTCTGCCGGCGCGCCCCCGTGCAAGGGCTGGCAGCACTCGGCGTACGCGGCCGAGGGGTTGCAAGGGCAAGGTGCGGACATCGCGGTCATGCGGGCTTTGAAGGGCCCCGGGCTGGTGCGCGCTTCAGCCCCGCGACGATCTCCGACACATCCACGCCCATCTCCAGCTGTACGCGCACGTATTCGCGCTCCTTGCGCGACAGCGGGCGGCCGGCCTCCAGGCGCACGTCTTCGGCCTGCAGGATGCGCATGATCCGCGGCAGCGCGGAACCGATGGCGTCGGGGCCGTAGCCGGCTTCGCGAAGGGCGGCGCGGAGGAGTGCTTCAGCGTCCATGTGATGTCCTGGTCGTGCGGGGCCATGCATTGTGCGGCACGCAGCGGTGGGTCATGCAGCCCCTGATCGCCGCCATGGCACGATGCCGCACCGCCCGATGTGTTGCGCGTCCCATGACCCGACTCCTCTGTGGCCTCCTGTTGCTGCTGCTTGCTGGCTGCGCCAGCCAGGCGCCGTTGCAGATGCAGCGCAGCCCCGATGAGGTGCGCGCGGAGATCCTGCGCAAGCTGCCGACCAGCGTGGAAGACCGCCAGGGCTGGGCCAACGATGTCTATGTCGCGCTGACCGCGCAGGACATCGAACCCGGCAGCGACAACGTGTGCGCGGTGCTGGCCGTCACCCAGCAGGAGAGCACCTACACCGCCGATCCCGAGGTGCCTGGCCTGGCGAAGATCGCCCGCGCCGAGATCGAGCGCCGCGCCGCCGCCGCGCACGTGCCGGGCTTCGTGCTCAGTGCCGCGCTGCGGCTGGAATCGCCCGATGGCCGCAGCTACGCGCAGCGCCTGGAGCGCGTGCGTACCGAGCGCGAGCTGAGCGAACTCTACGAGGACTTCATCGGCATGGTGCCGCTGGGCAGCCGGCTCTTCGCGGGCCACAACCCGGTGCGCACCGGCGGGCCGATGCAGGTGCGCATCGACTTCGCCGAACAACATGCGCGCGGCTACCCGTACACGATCGAGCGCGAGATCCGCCACGAAGTGTTCACCCGCCGCGGCGGCCTGTACTTCGGAACGCGTCACCTGCTGGGCTACCCCGCGAACTACGGGACGCCGCTGTACCGCTTCGCCGATTTCAACGCCGGCTGGTATGCCAGCCGCAACGCCGCCTTCCAGAACGCGGTGAGCAAGGCGTCCGGCATCGAACTGGCGCCGGACGGCGACCTGCTGATGCCCGGCGCGAACCTCGACAACCCCGGCGCCACCGAACGCGCCGTGCGCGCGCTGGGCGGCCGCATCGGCATGGATGCCGAGCAGATCCGTCGCGCCCTGCAGAAGGGCCGCGACCTCGACTTCGAAGAGACCGACCTCTACGCCCGCGTCTTCGCCCTGGCCGACGCCGCTGCAGGCATGCCTGTGCCGCGCGCCGTGCTGCCGGGCATCGTGCTGGAGAGCCCGAAGATCACCCGCACGCTGACGACCGCGTAGTTCGCGAACCGGGTGCAGGAGCGGTGGGAGCAGTGCATGCGGCGGTGAGGGGTCGCTCCCATGGCTGTCGTCTTCTTTTTGCTCCTGCTTGCCATCACCTGGAGCCTCGGCGCCCTGCGGCTGTGGCCGCGGGGCTATGTGTTCTGGGCTGGCGTGGCCGAGCGCGCCGGCAGGCACGGGTGCGGCGGGCGCGCTGAGGTGCGATATCGCGGGTCAACCGGCGCGCACTGTCATGGGTAGGTCTCGAGTCCCGGCGGAATGCCATGCTGGCTCGAGCGGGCGGGTGCTGCGCGTCGCCCGGCGCAAAGCTCTACGGATCCATCGCCGCAGATGCGGACTCCTGGAGCTCGCCAGGCTGCACCAGCCTCCTACGCAGGTAATCCGCCATCGCCGGATCGACGCAGTAGACGAAGCAACCCTTCATGCCGCGGGTCATCAGGGTCCGGTAGGTGTTGCGAATGATGCGATTCACACGTTCCGTCGTGACCACCGGATCCTGCTTCATCATCTTCTTCCATCCCCGGATCGACCGATCCATCTTGGACCGCTGCTTCGCATCCGGCACTGGGCCGGCCTCGCCCGCGACGAGGTCGGCGCCAATGATCACCCCGACGTACTCCAGTTCCAGTCCTTGACAGGTATGGATGCAGCCGACCTGCTCGATGGAGTCCGGCGCGACGATCCATAAACTTCCATCTCTCCCGAGGTTCCATTGCCTGGCATACCCGTACTCGGGGATGACGATGTCATCGGCGTCCGGGTTGCGCTTGCTGGCCCAGTCCCAGCAATACCCGGCGACTACCCGCGACTTGTTGTTCTTCCTGTTGAGCTCCTCGACCGCTGCGTGCATCGCCGTGGGGGAGTCGAAGACACGGAAGTCGAATTCCTCCGGGCGAGGAGGAATCGCAGCCGTCGAGCGTATGCCGAGTACGTCGTCGAGCCATGTCAGGTAACCGTCGGAGCCGTTGCAACGGAACTGTGAGGCGAGCTGCATGCGGGTGACCTCTGCGCCCAGCATGGTTGCCCACCTCTCCAGCTCCGCGGTCTCCCCAACGTCGCTCAGCGTTACAGTCTGGTCGTCGTCGACGAACAGCACCGTGCACTTCGCCGCACCGATCAACTCCTTGACTTGGTTCTCTCCGAGATTTCCGTAGAGGCCCGACTTCTCGTTGAGGCGATGCGCTTCGTCCACGATCAGCACGTCGTAGGTATCATGCGGCGCATTAATGAAGCCGCCCGAACCGGCGAACAGGTTGTCGATCACCGAACGCCGGAATCCCCCCTGCAGTCGCTGCTGGTAAACGGTGCGTGGTGCGGCGTTCTTCGATACGTACTTGCCCAGCAGACCCTCGCCCGTCAGCGCCACGAGCAGGTTGACGGCGACGACCGACTTGCCGGTACCCGGCCCGCCCTCCACGATGACAACTTGCTTGGCGCCGGGCGACGCTTTCCGTGCCTTCGCCAAGGCGGTCTCGTAGACAAGCTTCTGGTCATCGATCAGCACGAACTCACGGTTGCCCTTGAGCATGCTCGAGAGACTGTCGGCCAGCATCTTGGAAGGCCTGATGCGCCCGTTCTCGATGCGATACAGCAAGTCAATGTCGCCCTTGCAGATGTGCTGCCGAATGAAGGCCTGCAGTCGCTCCAGCTCAGGGCGACCTTTCAGGAACAGCGGCGCCTTGAGCGTATAGGGCACGTACCGGTCATCATCCACGGCACCACCAGGTCCGTGGTTGTGAAGGTAGGCGCACGGGCTGAGTTGGACATCGTCCTGGTACACCGCTTCGTTGAATCCCTCCAGGAGCGCGGCATAGGACCAGGCCTGGTAACTCGGGTGCGTTCCTTCGCGCTCTGTGCCGCCCCCGCGGCTTGCGATGACGATCCCGTCCTTGTCGCTGAGCTTGGATTCCGACCACTGCTTGAGTTCAATGATCACCACCCGCGGCCTGTCATCGGCGCCCCGCCCGGAAAGGAGGAAGTCGATTCGCTTGGAGGTCTGCGGAATGCCGAACTCGACAGCCACCCCTGCGTCTACCGGGATCCCTTCGTCGCGGAGCACGTCCGCCATATGGCGCAGGGAATGACGCCACGCGCGCATCTCCGCATCGGGCGCGTACCGGCCGCAGCGTTGTAGGTAGGCTTGGGCGATGCGGTACTCGATACCGAGATCATCCGTGTCCCGGACGAACTCGCTCTTGCTGGCCTGATAAACGATCACCCCCGCTGCCCCTTACAGCTCGGTGTACTTGGCGATGCTGCCGCGCGCGCGGTCCACTGGGTACTTCTCGGCATTGCGTGCCAGCTTTTCGTCGGCCGCGGCCACAAGATCGATGCCTAGCCTGTCGCTGATTCGGAGCAGGTACAGGAAAACGTCCGCGATCTCTTCGCGAGCTGCGCCCATTTGCTTCGGCGTGAGTGCCGTGCTCTGCTCTTCGGAAAGCCATTGAAATATCTCAAGCAGTTCCGCGGCCTCGACCGACAGGGCCGCCGCGAGGTTCTTCGGCGAGTGGAACTGCTCCCAATCGCGTTCGGCGGCGAACTGGCGCTGCGCGCCCTGGAGGCGTTGGATGGGATTGGCCACGGCGTGCTCCATTTGTCGGTCCCGATGGTAATGCCATAAACAGTGGCGGATGGCCGATAGGGCTGAAGAAGGGTCCTGGCGGGATCTGCAGCATCAGTTGCACCAGGCTGACTCGCCCAGCCGCCACCCCAACCCCGACCACCGCCCCGCATGTCGCGCCAGCGCCTCCGCGATCACGCACGCAGTCCCCGCCACATGCAACATGCTCCGCGCCCGCGTCATCCCCGTGTACACCAGCTCCCGCGACAGCACGCGGTTGTATCGCTCAGGCAGCACCAGCCATACCTCGTCGAACTCGCTGCCCTGGGCCTTGTGCACCGTCATGGCGAAGGCGCTGTCGTGCGCTGGCAGCGACGCGGGGTGGAACGGGCGCGGATTGCGCGGGTCATCGCCCGGGAACCACGTCATCAGCGTGCCGCTGTCGTCGCGCAGGCAGATGCCGACATCGCCATTGAAGAGGCGATGGCGGTAGCTGTTTTCAGTGATCAGCAGAGGTCTGCCGTGGAAGTAGCGGCTCCCGCCTGAAGCGGGGCCAGAACCGCGGCGGGTGCCGGCCAGCAATTCCTCGATTCGCGCATTGAGGATTCGCGCGCCCTGCGGGCCTTCGCGCACGGCGGTGAGGATGCGCAGCCGGCCTGCCCGGGCGAGCGCCTCGGCGGGATCGCTCGCCTCGGCCAGCGCCGTCCAGTGGGCCAGCAGATGTTTGCCATGCGACTGCAAGACGTCGACATCGCCTTCGTGGAAGTGCACGCCGGAAAGTTCACCACTGCGCAGGAGTGACAGCGCGGTATCGCTGTCGCCTTCGCGCACGGCGGCAGCGAGCGGCACCAGATCCAGCGCCGCACTCTGCCGGTAACCACGCGTGAGATGGATGTGGCGCGCAGGGAAAGCGGCGGGGTCGCCCTCGACAGACGGCTTGCCCTGCTCTGCTTCCGAAGCCGCCCCCAGGATCCCCGCCAGCACATCGCCCGCCTCCACCGATGGCAACTGGTCCGGATCCCCCAGAAGGACAAGCCGCGCCCCGTCCTGCACCGCCTCCACCAGCTTCGCCATCAGCGGCAGGTCGATCATCGACGCCTCGTCCACCACCACCACGTCGTACGACAGCGGGTTGTCGGCATCGCGCCGGAACACGGGCTTGTCGGGGATGGTCTCGAGCAGGCGGTGCAGGGTGGTGCCGGCGGTGGGGAGCTGGGCGCAGAGGCCTTCGTCCACGCCTAGGGCGGTCAGGGCCTGCAGGGCGTGGCGCACGCTTTCGGCCATGCGCTCGGCGGCGCGGCCGGTGGGGGCGGCCAGGGCGATGCGCGGCGGTGGGGTCCCGGCGTCGCGGGCCTGGGCGGCCAGCAGCACCAGCATGCGGGTGATGGTGGTGGTCTTGCCGGTGCCGGGGCCGCCGGTGACCAGCAGCAGGCTGTGGCGCAGGGCGGCGGCGGCGGCGCGGGACTGGGCGTCGTCGCCGCTGGCGGTATCGGGGAACAGCTGGTGGAACAGCGGCGCGAGCGGCTCGGGCACCAGGGCATCGATGTCCGCCGGAAATGCGTCCGCGCCTGCAGCCCCATGCTGCGGCGGCGCATGCCCGATCCGCCGCAGTCCTTCGGCCAGCCGCCGCTCGTACTCGCGGTACCGGCGCAGGTAGACCAGCCCATGCTCGAACACCAGCGGCGCATAGGGCGCGGACTCGTCATCGCCACGCTCCGGCCGCGCCACCCAGCGCGACGCCTCCAGCGCGGCGCGCCACGCGCCGATCTCCGGCCACGCGAACGGCGCCTCCACCAGCCGCTGCGGCTCCGCCGGATCAAAACCCGCATGCCCTGCTGCCACCGCCAGCGACGCCAGTGCCGCGGCCACAAGCACGGCGTCCGGCGTCTCCGGATCCAGCCGCCGCAGGCTCTGCGCCAGCGCCACGTCCAGCGGCCGCAGCGCGCGTGCGCGGTCCAGCGCATCCAGCAGGCTCATGCGGCCACCTCCTTCGCTTCGCCTGCGAACAGCGCATCGAGCGCATGCACCAGCTCCGGCGCGAAGCGCCATGCGGCGATGCCGCGGCCATCGCCCGCGCCCGCATCGATCCCGCGGCAGAACAGATAGCGCGCGCCACCGAAGTCGCGGGCGTAGTCGTAGCCGTCGCCCAGGCGGAAGCGCAGCCAGCGGTGCAGGGCCAGGGTGTAAATCAGCGCCTGCAGGGTGTACTCGCTCTGGGCCATGGCCTGTTCCAGGTCGGCCGCGCCGTAGCCGGGCAGGCGGTTGGACTTCCAGTCGAGCACGTACCAGCGGCCATCAGACAGGTAGGTGAGGTCGATCAGGCCGGTCATCAGGCCTTCCAGGCGGCGGCGCAGGCCGAAGCCCTGGCGGGCGGTGACCACGCCGTGGCGGTGCAGCAGGGCGAGCAGTGCGTCCACGCGCGTGGGCGCGAGCGCGAACTGGAATTCGATCTCGGGGCGGCGCTGCGCGGCGGGCACGTCCGCGAGCGCGCTGCCTTCGGGCAGCACGGCGGTGAGGCAGTGGCCCAGCATCGGGGTGATCACGGCCACGCCGTCTTTGATGTCGTCGGCGGGGTAGCCGCCGCGGCCCAGCGCGGCGGTGATCTTTGCAAGCTCGCCGTCGGGCGCGCTGTCGCCGGGGCGCCAGCCGCGCCAGGCGGCGAAGTCGGCGTGTTCGAAGGCGTCGTGCAGCACCACGCCGAAGCGGGCGCCGCCGAAGCGCGGGTCATAGGCTTCGGCTTCGGCATCCACTTGTGCGGCGTCCTCGGCGGGTTCGTCGCGCCCGCCGGCGGCGGGCTGGGTGGCGGCGCTGGCGGTGTCGTGGCCGCCGTCGGCATTGGCGAGCTGGGTGAAGCTGTAGACCCACCAGTCGCTGGCCAGCGCGCGCGTGGCGCTGCGGGCCGGGGGCACGTCCTCGCGGGCGTCGGCGCCCAGCCAGGGCAGCGCGGCCGGTTGCGTGGCGCGGTCGATGGCGATGGTGCCGGGCGCGCGCGCGGCCAGCGCGTCGGCATCGGCCAGCATCGGCCACAGCGGCGACTGCGCGTGGTTGTAGAAGCGGCCGGTGGCCAGCCACAGCGCGTCGCGCGTGCGGGTGAGGCCGACGTAGAGCAGGCGCGCGTTCTCGGCGCGTTCGTGGCGTTCCCACGCGGCGAGCGCGTCCTTCCAGCCGCTGCTTTCTTCCTGCAGCTTCCAGTGCAGCACGCGGCCGTCGTCGCCGTGCACCACCACGCGGCCGCCGTGGTGCGGCGGCTTGCCGCCGATGCCCACGTAGGGCAGGAACACCAGTGGGTACTCTAGGCCCTTGCTCTTGTGCAGGGTGACGATCTGCACGCGGCGGGCGTCGGACTCCAGGCGCAGCTGCTGGGCCTCGTCGTCGGCGCTGGCATCGGCGATGGCGCGCGCCAGCCAGTCGAGCAGGCCATGCAGACCAAGCGCCGTGCGCTGCGCTTCCTGCAGGTGTTCGGCCAGCTGCAGGTAGTTGGTCAGCCGGCGCTCGCCGTCCATCAGGCCAAGCAGGCGCGGCGCATGCTGGGCGCACAGCTCGCCCACCAGCGCCAGCGGGCCGGCACGACGCAGGCGTTCGCCCCAGGCAAGGGCGTCGAGCTGCTTCTTCTGCAAAAGCTCGCCATCGGCATCGAGCGCGGCGACGGCGTGCGCGTCCTCGCCCACCAGCACGGTGGCGAGCGCGGCGCGCAGGCGGCGGTCGTCGGCGCCGTGCACCAGCGCCTGCAGCAGGGTGTGCAGCTCGCGCGCTTCGGGCGTCGCGAACAGGCTCTGCTTGCCGGCGGCCACGGCCGGGATGCCGACCGTGGCCAAGGCGTCGCGGATCATCACCGCCTCGCCGTGCTTGCGCACCAGCACGGCGATATCGCCGGGGCGCACCGGGCGGCCCTTGATCGTGGCGCGGCCTTCGCGGGCGTCGGTCAGCACGCGGTGGATCGCGGCGACGCAGGCGCGGGTGGCGAGTTCGCGCGAGTACGGCGAGCTGTGCGGCTTCACCTTGCCCTTGTCGTCGGCCGCGGGCTCGAGCGCGCGCCACAGCGTGATCGCGGGCGCGGGCTGGCCGTCGCGCTGGTATTCGGCGTCGTCGCGCACGCCGCCGGGCTGCACGGGATGGAAGGCGATGCGCGCGTCGATGAAGGGCGGCGGCACGGCCTCGGGCGCGGCGTCGTGCGCGGCCTGCGCCTGGGCGTACAGCGCTTCGATGCCGCGCAGCACCGCCGGACGCGAGCGGAAGTTGCTCGCCAGCGGCGGCGCCATGGTGGCGGTGGCGCGCGCGGCGAGATAGGTCTCGACGTCGCCGCCGCGGAAGCCATAGATCGCCTGCTTGGGATCGCCGATCAAAAACAGCGCCGGCTCCGGGCTGTCGGCGCCGAACACGCGGTCGAAGATCGCCCACTGCCGCGGGTCGGTGTCCTGGAACTCGTCCACCAGCGCGATGCGGTACTGCGCGCGCAGGCGCTCGACCAGGGCGTCGCCGTGCGGGCCGGCGAGCGCGTCGGCCACGCGGTCGATCTGGTCGTCGAAGGTGAGCACGCGCGCCAGCTGCTTGTGCCGCGCCAGCCGGCGGCGGGCGTCGTCGCGCAGGCGGTGCAGCAGCGCGGCCTTGCGGCCTTCGCGCAGGCGGTCGGCCTCGGCCAGCGCCTGCGCATAGGCCTCCACGGCATCGCACAGCGGCGAGTCCGGCGTGCGCCCGGCGCCGGCCTTGCTGGTGCGCTTGATGAGCGTCTCGCGGTGCAGGTTGCCGAGCTTGTCGTGGTGGAAGCGGATGCCGGCGTCGGCGCGCGTGCACCAGCGCGCGAGCTGGTCGAACAGGTCCTGGATCCACTCGGCCTTGTAGCTGTTGCCGTTGAGCAGCTTGCCTTCGGTGGCGCGCAGCAGCTCGACGCGGAAGCCGTCGCCGTGCGTGCGCGCGGCCTCGGCGAAGGTCTTCGCGGCGGCGCGGAGCATCGGGCCGGGATCGGGCAAGTCGTCGGGGGCTTCCGGCCGCAGCACCTGCTCACGCACCAGCAGCGAGAGGTCCTTCGCCAGCGCGTGGGGGCCCTGCGGCCACAGCGCATGCAGGTCGTCCACGGCGTCGGCGTCCACCGCGTGCGCGCGCCACAGGTCGGCGGCGATGGCGGAACGCAGCTCGGCGTCGCTGGCCAGCAGCTCCGGCGGGTCGAAGCCCTGCCCGCTCTCCAGCGCATGCTCGCGCAGCACGCGGGCGCAGAAGCCGTGGATGGTGAAGATGGCCGCCATGTCGATGTCATCGGCGGCACGGCGCAGGCGGCGGCGCAGGGCATCGCGCGACTCGTCGCCGCGCGCGAGGTGGGCGTCGATGAGCTGGCGCATCAGTACGGCTTCGGGTGAGGTGTTGGCGGCAACGCGCGGCGCGCCTGCTGCGCGGGCCGGCGCGCCTGCGCCGCCGCGCGAGGTGTCGGTTGCATCGACGGCGGCATCGGAAGCACCCGCGGCTTCCGCGCCGCCGTCCGCGGCCACCTCCGCCGCCAGCACCAGCCGCTGCCGCACGCGCGCACGCAGCTCCTGCGTCGCAGCCTCGGTGAAGGTCACCGCGAGGATCCCGCCCACGCCCAGCCCGCGCTCGAGCACCAGCCGCGCCAGCAGCGTGGCGAGGGTGAAGGTCTTGCCGGTGCCGGCCGAGGCCTCGATGGCGAACACGCCCTGGAGCGGCTGGGTGGCGTACGGGTCGAGCGGCGCGTTCACTCGCCTTCCTCCGGGTCATGGGCGCGGGCGAGGCCGGCCAGCGTTGCGGGATCGACGCCGTCGTACACCTTGCCGTCGCGCACGGCGAGGAACACCGTCATCGCCGCGTCGGCGAAGCGCACCAGCATCGCCTCGTCGGCGAAGGGGTCACGACCGCGCAGCACCTGGCGCAGCGCATCGCCCTGGCCTTCGGCGAAGCCCCCTCCGACGCCGTGCCACTGCTTGCGTGCCGCCTCCACCGCCTTGTCGGGGTCGTCGTCGTTGTCGACGCTGGCGTAGGCCCAGGCGCTGTAGGGCGCATACGACAGCGGCGCGCGCAGGCCCAGCGCACGCAGCGCCAGCAGCCGGCGCAGCGCGTCCACGGCCTGCTGCCGCGACAGCGCCGGGCGCGGATGCGGCCCGACCCCGGCGGCGCGGCTTTCGAAGAAATCATGGAACGGCAGCTCGATGCCCGCCGCACGCGCCAGCAGCCAGTCGAGGCCGCTGCGGATCACGCTGGGGCCGTTCGGCTTGCCAAAGCGCAGGCGCGCGATGCCCTGCGGATACACGTCCTGGATGCGGGCGTGGATGCGCACGCCGTCGATCTCGACCTCGGCCAGCAGCGACTCCGGCTGTGCGTCGTCGCGCCAGCCAGCGAACGCGTCCAGCCACGGCGCGAGCGCATCGCGCTGGTCGGCCAGTACCCGGCGGCCGGCCGCACCCGAGGGCAGCAGGCCGCGCGCGCGCAGCATGGCGTGGATGCCGGCCTCATCGCGACCCTGCAGCAGCTCGTCGAACAGCGCACGCTGCAGGATGCTGCGCTCCAGCCCGCCGTCGGGGCCGGCCAGCGGCTCGAGGTCGTCGCCTTGCTCCTCCACTCCCACCAGGCGCAGGCCCATGCGCTCGAGCAGGCTTTCCGCCGGGTGCAGCAGGAAGCGGCGCAGCGCGCCGATCGGAAGCTCCGGTTCGGCATCGGCGTCGGCGAGTGGCACGCCCTCGAACCACGGCGGCAGCGGCACCCGGCGATCCGCGGCACCGGCCGCGGCCTGCTGCCAGCGCGCGTGGTAGGAGAAGCGGCGCGGCTCGTCGACGGGGCCGAAGGCCTGCGGCGAGAACGGCTGCAGCGGGTGCCGCACCACCAGCGCCTCGCCCACGTCCTTGCCATCGTCCGCGTGCTGCGCCGCGGCGGCATCGATCAGCTCCGACACCAGCACCGAGGGTTCGCGGCGGCTGCCGTCGCGCGGGTCGGCGCCCTGCCAGCTGACGTAGAACACGTCCTGCGCGGCGGTGAACAGCTGCAGGAACAGGAAGCGGTCGTCATCGCGCGTGGAGCGGTCGCCGGCGCGGCGGCGGCCGGTGCCGAGTTCGGCGGTGAGGCGGTTGAGGCCGGGCGCGGGATCGCGGCGCGGGAACTCGGCGTCGTTCATGCCCAGCACGCAGATCACCCGGAACGGCAGCAGCCGCATCGGCACCATGCGCGCGATGCTGACGCCGCCGGTGAGGAGCGGCGCGCGCACGTCGGCCTCGGCCAGCACCGCGCCGAAGTGCGCGCGCACGGCTTCGGCCGGCACCGGCGCGTCGAAGCCGGCCTCCGCGGCACTGCGCGCGAAGGCATCCACCAGCGTGCGCAGGCGGTCGAGCGCGCGCTGGCCCGCGGCACTCGCCGGCGGCCGCGGCAGCAGCGCATCGAGCAGCTCAAGCAGCCGCTCGCGCCACTGCGCCGGCGGCATCGCCTCGCCCAGCAACTCCGCGTTGCGCGCAAGCACGCGCAGCAGCCGCAGCAGGGTGTCGAGCGCATCCAGCGCGCCGCCTTCGAGGTCCGGCAGCGGCGCGACCAGCTGTCCGTCATTCGCCTGCACCAGCGCGTCGCTGCCGCTGGCATAGCCCAGCAGCAGGCGGTCGAGCGCAAAGGCCCAGGTGTAGGCGGCATCGGCCGGCGCGTCGAAGCGCGTGCGGTGCTGCGCGTCCAGGCCCCAGCGCGCGCCCGCGTCCGACAGCCAGCCCTGCAGGCGTTCCAGCGCGGGCGCGTCGAGACCGTTGGCCTCGGCCAGCGCCGGGCTTGCCAGCAGGTCGAGGATCTCGTGCAGCCCGAAGCGCGACACAGGCAGCGCCAGCAGGCGCAGGAACACTTCGGCCAGCGGTTCGTTGGCAAGCGGGCTGGCGTCGGCCAGCGCATAGGGGATAGCGTCGTCCCCGCCGCGGTCGCCGAATACCGCGCCGAGGTAGGGCAGGTAGGGATCGATGTCCGGCGCGAGCACCGCGACCTCGCGCGGCTGCAGCGGCGGGTCGAAGCGCTTGTCGTCGAACAGCGCGCGCAGCTGGTCGCGCAGCACCTGCAGTTCGCGCAGTCGCGTGTGGCAGGCGTGCAGCTGCAGGCTGGGATCAGCGCGGTCCACGGCCTCGCGCTTCGGGACGCCCGGCTCGCCGCGGCGGTGGAACACGTCCGACTGCATGCGCCGCAGCAGGCTGCCGCGCAGCGGGCCGCCGCCGTCGGCCGGATCGGCGTGCGCGCGCAGTTCGGCCGAGGCGTGCACCACCTCGTAGTTGCCCACCAGGCGCATGAAGTCCACGCCGGCCGCGCCCCAGGCCTGCAGCAGCCGGTTCTCGCCGCCGGCCAGCAGTGCGCCCTCGGTGGCCAGTTCGGCCTCGGGCACCGCGCGCATGCGCTGCAGGTCGCCCCAGTAGGCCTGCGAAGGCGAGGGCACGAAGCAGTGCAGCGTGCCCACGCGCGCCTGCGTGGCCACCACGCGCAGCACGTCGGGCGAGACGTTGAGGGTGGCGAAGGCCGACAGCCGCGCCGGCATGCCCGCGGGCAGCGGCGCATCGGGCGCTTCGAAGCGGTCCAGGTAGTCCTGGATGCGGCGCGCGCGGTGCACGCGGCCGCGCGCGACGTGCCGCCACAGGATCGCCTGCGGATCGTCCGGATCGGCGCCGGCCTCCCAGCGCAGCAGCCAGTCGCGGCGCCAGGCCTGGTACTTCTCGAACACCGCGGCCAGCTCGCCGGCCAGCGCCCAGGCGCGCAGCGGGTCGCCGCCGCCCACGTGCGCGGCGATCGCCGCCAGTGCCGGCAGCTCCAGCAGCGCCGGCTCGCGCAGCGCCGCGTACAGCCGCCAGTGCAGCGTGTCCGCGTCCAGCTCGTCCTGCGCCGGCCCGAGGTTGGCCGCCAGCACGCGGCCCACGAATTCACCCGGCGTGAGGAAGTCGATGTTCGCCGCCACCCCGTGCGCCGCCGCCAGCGTGGCCTGCAGCCAGCGCCGCATCGCCACCTGCGGGATCAGCACCACCTCCGGCTCGAGCAGGCGCTCCGGCGCCACCGGCGCGCGCAGCAGGTCGGCGAGGATGCCCGCCAGCACCTCGAGCGCGTTGGAGTGGTAGAGGCGGAAGTCGGGCGGCGTGCTCATCGCGTCGACCAGGCCCAGGCGCGCGCGATGCGCCGCGGATCCTTTGCCGCCACGGTGCACAGGTAGCGCGGATCCGGGCGGATGCCCACGCGCCCCAGGTCGAGCCGGTCGGCGTCCCAGCACACCTGCACCAGCGGATGCGCCTCCACGTGGCCGTCGCTATGGCCGTGGCAGGCCTCCCTCAGCAGCGCCATCGAGGCGGCATCCAGCGCGATCACGCCCTTGCGCCACAGCCAGTGCGCGTACTCCGCCGCGCGCGGGCCGTGCTCGGGATCGTGGTCGTCATTGCGCCGCTGCGAGTCGTGCACCAGGCCGAACAGCGCCGGCACGCGCGGGTCCAGGCCCAGCCCGCGCGCCAGCGACACGCCGTGGAAGCGCACCCGCGCCCAGTGCGATGCGCCGTGGATGCCGTTCCAGTCGAGGCGGAATTCCTTCCGCAGATGCGCCGCCAGGCCCTGACCCATCGTTGCTCCCCCGTACCAGGTGCCATGATGCCGCAGCCCGGTCGCAGGCGCTGATACCGCGCCTGGCCGGAACTCAGCTCATTTCCATCGAATCTCGATCAATTCGACCTCATAGCCGGGATGACGTTTACGGAGGATCTGCATGACGAGCTGCTCGCTCTGTGCTGCCACATTGCCGCTCCATGAGCTTCCGGTCCAGCCGCCCGAGCCGACGGTTTTCCGGTAGCGATACTTCACTGACGCATGCTTCATTACCCCTCCCGGAGCGGTGGATGGTGGACATCGCAAACCATGAGACGGGAATGCCACACAGTCCGGGTGTTGCTTCGGAGGCGCCGGTGGCCATTCGACTCGAGTTCTACAACCTGATCATTCCGATCCGGGTGATCGATCGCAAGTATCCGGGCGGATGGGACAGGTGCCGCAAGGATCATGGCTTGCGCCGCGAAGCGTCCAGTTTCGGCTCCTGCTGTCACGACGGCGAGCTTTTCCGCGACGGCGCAATGGACCCGCTGGGATTCGCGCTTTTGCTCGACAGATGGACTTCACTTGGATTCAAATCGACTCGGAGTCATCGAAACAGGAAGCTGGCGGCGGATGTTTGCTTGTATGCGACGTTTGCCGATACGCCAGAACACCCCTGCGATTGGATCCGGATAGATACTGAGAATGGCGTGGCCGAGCTCCTGCCACGCTCCCGTGGAAGCTGTCAAGAGACTTACTGGATGACACGTACAGAAGCGTCGGAGAAGCTCGCGGCTATCGCGAAGATGATTTCGCTTGGAAAAGCTGATTACCTTGAGGCCCTGAAGGCGGATTACGTCAACCTGCGTCGCGAGGATTTTCTCTGGCACTTCCTCCTACAAAGTTTCGCGACGATGGGTCGATCGTCCGGATGGCATGGACTGATCGGCAACAAGGCGAATTACGATCGTGTCACCTTCGAAGCCCTGGACCGCCTGACCCCGGACGCCAGGGAGGCGACGTTGAAGTCCGTTTGCAGGGAGGCAAAGGTCCGCATGCCAGATCGCAAGGCCGCCTTCCTTCTTGGCTGCTTCGAACGCATCAACATGCTTGGCGGGCCGCTCGCAGCCCGGGACAAGCTCCTGGCTCTTCCAGGGCGCGATGCAAAAATCAGGTTCCTCAAGCAGTTTCCCGGGATTGGGCCGAAGTACGCGCGGAACATCATGATGGATGTCTACCACGAGGATTTCCGGGACAGTATCGCGGTGGATGCCCGCATCAAATCGATCTTGTCGGCTCTGGGACTGTCCTTGGGGAGCTACACGGAAGAAGAGGACTTCTTTCTGGGAGTCGCCCGGTCCGCAGGTCTGAATGGCTGGGAGCTGGATCGGCTGATGTACCACTTCAAGGATGAGTTCGAAGCAGCGATTCAGGATTGGTCCCAGCCTCTACCGGCTGACGTGTAGCAACCGCACCCGCATTGCAAGGGATAATGGGCTTGTCTTGCCCCTGTTCAGCGGCAGAGCCTCATGCTCCTCGGGTTCTGCCGCCCTGTCACCCGATCCCAGAATGCCCCACGCCGTGCCTCCCGCATCGAACGTCCCCGCCGTCCGCCTCTCCGGCGTGCGCCTGGACCGCGGTGCGCGCACGATCCTGTCGGGCATCGACCTTGAGGTGCCGCGCGGCAGCATCACCGCCATCCTCGGGCCCTCGGGCAGCGGCAAATCGACCCTGCTCGCGGCGCTGACCGGCGAGCTGGTGCCGGCGGCCGGCACGGTCGAGGTTTTCGGCCAGCCGGTGCCGCGCCGCCACCGCGAGCTGCTCGCGCTGCGCAAGGGCATCGGCGTGCTGCTGCAGGGCAACGGCCTGCTCACCGACCTCACCGCCGGCGAGAACGTGGCGCTGCCGCTGCGCACGCACACCACGCTGCCGACCCCGGTGATCGAGCAGCTGGTGCTGATGAAGCTGCACGCCGTGGGCCTGCGCACCGCCGCCGACCTGTACCCGCGCGAGCTGTCCGGCGGCATGGCGCGGCGCGTGGCGCTGGCGCGCGCGATCGCGCTCGATCCGCCGCTGATGCTCTACGACGAGCCGCTGACCGGCCTCGACCCGATCGCGTCCGGCGTGATCATGTCGCTGATCGCGCGCCTCAACGCCACGCTCGGCATGACCAGCATCATCGTCAGCCACCACGTGCGCGAGACCGTGCCGATCGCCGACCAGGTGCTGGTGACCGCCAACCGCGGCATCGTCTTCGCCGGCACGCCGGCCGAGCTCGAGGCCAGCGACGACCCGCTGCTGCGCCAGTTCCTGCGCGGCGAGCCGGACGGCCCGATCGCCTTCGACCCGGCCTCGGCGCAGCCCAGCGCGCGCGATGCCCTGGCACGCGCCGAAGCCGCCGCGCCGGCGCGCGTTGTCGCCGACGTGCTCGACGCAGCCGCCGCACCCCACGTCGCCACCGCGCCGCGCCCCGACGCCGAGGCCCGCTGATGCCCTTCGTCTCCAGCACCCGCTCGCTTGGCCGCGCCGGCCTGTTCTCGCTGTCGGTGTTCGCCGCCTCGAAGCCGACGCGCGACTTCTTCGCCGAACTCGTGCGCGAGATCTACAAGATCGGCGCGCGCTCGCTGCCGATCATCGCCGTCGGCGGCGCTTTCGTCGGCCTGTCGCTGACCCTGCTCGGCTACCGCGCGCTCGAGACCTACGGCGCCGCCAACCAGGTCAGCGTGCTGATCGGCCTGGGCCTGTACCGCGAACTGGCGCCGGTGCTGACCGCGCTCCTGTTCATCGGCCGCGCCGGCTCCTCGATCGCGGCGGAGCTCGCATTGATGCGCGCCACCGACCAGATCCAGGCCCTGGGCCTGATGGCCATCGACCCGGTGGCCAAGGCGGTCGCGCCTCGCTTCTGGGCGGCGGTGGTCTGCGTGCCACTGCTGACCGCGTTCTTCGTCAGCCTGGCGCTCACGGCCAGCTGGTTCGAGGCGGTGCAGGTACTGGGCGTGGACAACGGCACCTTCTGGCAGACCATGCGCGACGTGGTCGATTTCCGCGACGACTTCCTGGTCGCGTTCCTGAAGTCGGCGATCTTCGGCGGCACCGCGGCCCTGGTCGCGGCCTACGTGGGCTTCCACGCCGAGCCGACGATCGAAGGCACCTCGGTCGCCACCACCCGCGCCGTCGTCAACGCCTCGCTGCTGGTCCTGATGTTCAACTTCGTCCTCTCCGCGCTGCTGTTCAGATGAGCAACGTGAAGAGCATTTGCCACGGATGCACGCTGATGACACGGATTTACACGGATAAAGCCAAACAGGAATTGCTTCTGCTCTATCCGTGAAAATCCGCGTCCATCCGCGTCATCCGTGGCAAGAAAGCTTCTACCAGGTGTCCTTATGAACACATCCCGTGGCCCAAGACTCGAGTTCGCCGTCGGCGCTTTCCTGGTGCTGGCGCTGGCGTCGGTGCTGGTGCTGGCCGTCGCATCGACCAACGGCAAGTTCGGCTTCGCACGCGACAGCTACGAGCTGACCGCGCGCTTCACCAACCTCGGCCAGCTGCGCCCCAACGCGCCGGTGAAGGTCGGCGGGGTGACGATCGGCAGCGTCTCGAAGATCGACCTTGATCCGGTCAAGTTCGACACCATCGTGACGCTGGCCATCGACAGCCGCTTCAACGAGATCCCGATCGACACCTCGGCCCAGATCCTCACCGGCGGCCTGCTGGGCGAAAGCTATGTCGGCCTGCAGCCCGGTGGCGACCTGGAGGTCTTCAAGCCCGGCGAAGAGCTGGTCTACACCCAACCCGCCGTCGACCTGATGCAGATGGTCGGCAAGTACATGTTCAGCGGCACTGGCGAAGATGGCGCCGATGCCGGCGGCACCCCGGCGCCCGACGCGCCTGCCGACGACACCCCGCCCCCCACGGAGAGCACCCCATGACGTCCCGCCCCCTGGTTCCCCTGATCCTCGCCGCCGCCCTGCTCGCCACCGCGCCCTTCGGCGCCTGCGCGCAGGCCCAGGCGCAGGCCGCGCCGGCCGCCACCATGCAGGGCTCGCCCAGCAAGCTCGTGCTCGACAACAGCCAGCGCATCCTGTCGACGCTGGACTCGCGCCGCGCCGAGTTCACCGCCGACCGCAGCAAGCTGCAGGCCTTCATCGCCGGCGAGTTCGACCAGATGTTCGACCGCGAGTACTCCGCGCGCCAGGTGCTGGGCCGCCACGGCCGTGGTGCCGACGACGCCGACGTGAAGGTCTTCGCCGACGCGCTCGCCGACAGCCTGATGCGCCGCTACGGCAGCTCGCTGCTCGACTTCAACACCCGCCTGCGCGTGCGCGTGAAGTCGGAAACACCGCTGCCGCGCGGCCTTGGCGTGAAGGTCTCCAGCGAGATGCTGCGCCAGGGCGGCGAGCCGATCCCGGTCGACTACCTGATGCGGCAGACGCCGGCCGGCTGGCGCGTGTTCGACGTGATGGTCGAGGGCGTGTCCTTCGTGCAGACCTTCCGCCAGCAGTTCGACACCCCGCTCTCGCGCAAGTCGATCCGCGACGTCGCGGCCGACCTGCGCGCGGGGCGGATCCAGGCCGATGCCCGCACCAACTGATCCCGGCGTCAGTCGCGAGGGTGACGCGCTGCGGGTCCGCGGCGACGTCACCGGCGAGCGCGTGCCCGCGCTGTGGCGCAGCGCTCGCCCGCAGTGCGCTGGCGTGCGTCGCATCGACATCACCGGCGTGACCCGCGTCGACAGCGCCGGCCTGGCGCTGCTGTCGGCGCTCGCCGACGCGGCCGGCAGCGCCGGCATCGAGGTCGTCGGCAGCCCACCCGGCCTGTCCGACCTGCGCGCGGCCTACCGGCTGGACGCCGCGCTCGGCTTCGGCACCTGACATGGGCATCCACCGCATGCACAGCCCGTCTTCCGCCCCGCTGCGCGCCACCGCGCTGGCGCTGGGCCTCGTCCTGCTGGCGGGCTGCGCGGGTCACGCGCCGCGCACGCCCGCGCCCGCCGACGCGCCGCCGGTGGCCGCGAGCGACGTGGCAACGCCGCACGCCGACATGGCCTCGACCGTTACGGACGGTGGGTCCTACGAGGCCGGCCAGCCGGCGCTCGATTCCACTACCGCGGGCGATGTCGGCGTGGACGGCGAAGGCGGAATCGACGGACCCGCATCTGCAGACATGGATGCCGCCAGCTCCGCCGCCACCCAGGCCGAGCTCGACTTCGCCGCGATCTACGGCGGTGAGGTCTACGACCCGATCGCCGATCCGACGCTGCCGGAGCCCGCCACCATCGGCGCCCCCGGCCACGATCCGTGGGAGAACTGGAACCGCAAGGTCCACGGCTTCAACATGGCCATCGACCGCGCCGTGGCCGAGCCGCTGGCGCGCGCCTACGTCAAGGTCGTGCCGCGACCGGTGCGCCTGGGCGTGGGCAACTTCTTCTCCAACCTCGGCCAGCCGGTGAGCGCGCTCAACGCGCTGCTGCAGGGCAAGCCGAAGCAGGCCGGGCAGTCGCTGGGCCGCTTCCTGGTCAACGCCACGATCGGCGTCGGCGGCCTGTTCGATCCGGCCACGCGCATGCGCATCCCCAACCGCAGCGAGGACTTCGGCCAGACCCTGGGCGTGTGGGGCTGGGAGCAGTCGCGCTTCGTCGAACTGCCGCTGTTCGGCCCGCGCACCGTGCGCGACGTGTTCGGCCTGGTCGGCGACGGCCAGGTCTCGCCCACGCGCCAGATCAACGACGACACCGTGCGCATCGGCCTGCAGGGCCTGCAGCTGGTCGACCTGCGCACCCAGCTGTTCGCCGTCGACCGCCTGCGCGAGGGCGCCGCCGACGAGTACGCCCTGGTGCGCGACGCCTGGATGCAGCGCCGCAGCTACCAGATCCACGGCGACCGCATCCGCGAGGACCAGCAGGACCTGCCGGACTACCTGCTCGACGACGAGACCAACCCCACGGTCCCCGTCGACGTCATGCCGATCGTGCCGGGCTCCACCCCGCCCTGATCCCCGCGCGACGCGCAGCGACCGTCGTCAGACGGTCGCGTCGCCATCGGCCGCCACTTCGGCCTCGTCCTCCGCCGCCGGCAGCGCCAGCGCCGCCCCGTCCGGCTTCAGCTCCTCGCGCAGCGCCTTCTTGCCGCGCACGCCCAGCTCCGTGAGCTTGCGCGCGCGTGCCAGCACGCTGCGGTTGGATTCATCCAGCCGCCGCTTCGCGTTGCCATAGGACTTCTGCACCGCGTCCAGCCGCGTGCCCACCTGCTCGAAGTCCTCGAGGAAGCCCTGCAGCGCATCCAGCAGCAGCCCGCCGGTCTCGCCGATCTGCAGCGCCTGGCGGTGGATGCGGTCGCGCGTCCACAGCCGGTCGACCACGCGCAGCAGCGCCATCAGCGTGTTCGGCGAAGCGAACACCACCTTGTTCTCGAAGGCGTAGGTCTGCAGCGACGGGTCCGAGCCCAGCGCCGCCGACAGCGCGCCCTCGATCGGCACGAAGGCGATGGTGACGTCGAGCGCATGCGGCCCGACCGCAGCCGGATAGGCCCGGTCGGCCAGGTCCTTCACGTGCCGGCGCAGGCCATCGCAATGGCGGCGCAGCGCGACGGCGTGCAGCTCGGGCTCGTCGGACGCATCCATCGCCTCCTGCCATGCGACCAGGTTGACCTTGCTGTCGACCACCACACTGCGCTCGTCGGGCAGGAACACCACCACGTCCGGGCGCAGCGCGCGGCCTTCGTCGTCGCGCACGCCGGCCTGGCGCTCGAAGTGCACGCCCTCCTCGAGGCCGCTGCCGCGCAGCACGCTTTCCAGGATCAGCTCGCCCCAGTCGCCGCGCACCTTGCTGCTGCCCTTCAGCGCGCGCGTCAGCGCCGCGGTGTGGCCGGCCATGTCCTGGTTGAGGGTCTTGAGCTCGGTGACCGCGCCGAACAGGGCGGAGCGCTCCTTCGCCTCTTCGCTGTAGAGCGTGTCGATGCGGTTGCGGAACTCGCCCAGGCGGTCATGGAAAGGCTTGAGCAGGGTCTCGATGTCGGCGCGGCCCTGGGTGTTGGCCGCGCGCACGCTGGCCTCGAACTGCTTGCCGCGCTCGTCGAACACCTTGCCGGCGAGCGCCGCGAAGTCGGACGACAGCCGCGTGCGCGCCTCGTCGACGAAAGCCTGCATCTCGGCGCGCGCGCGCTGGGAGTGCTCGAGGTTGGCGGTGAGCTCCGCGCAGCGGCGCTCGGCGTTGGAGCACTGCTGCCGCAGTTCGCCGCAGTTGGCTTCGGCGGCCTCGGCGCGGCGCTGCATCGAGGCCAGTGCCTCGCTGCGTTCGGCCAGGCTGCGCTCGGCCAGCCCGGCCTGCGTACGGGCCGATTCGAGCGCGGCGCGCGCGGCCTCGAGGGCCTCCGCATCGCGCTGGTGGCGGGCCCGCGCCCCGTCCAGCTCGGCGGTCACGGCGCCAAGCTGGCCCTGCAGCCGGCCCGCGGCCTCCACCGCGGCGCGGGCGGCCTCGCGTTCGGCGCGCAGTTCGGCCTCCAGCGGATTACGGCGCAACTGCGCGACGAGGAACGCGATGGCCGCGATCGCGACCACCAGGAGAAGCACCAGCACGGTTTCGACATTCATGCCGACAGTCTAAGGCGATGCGTTCGCAGCCCCTGCGACCCGGGGCTCAGGCCGGCGGCGGGATGCGCGCGATGACCTTGACCTCGAAGTCGAAGCCGGCGAGCCAGTTGACGCCGACGGCTGTCCAGTTCGGGTACGGCGCGCGCGGGAACACCCGGTCCCTCGCCTCGCTGACCACGGCGAACTGCGCCTCCGGGTCGGTGTGGAAGGTGGTGAGGTCGATGATGTCGTCCATGCCGCAGCCCGCGGCGGCAAGCACGTCGGCCAGGTTGTCGAAGGCCCGCTGGACCTGGGCACCGAAGTCCGGTTCGGGCGAGCCGTCCTCGCGGCTGCCGACCTGTCCGGACACGAACAGCAGGTCGCCCGAGCGGATGGCGGCGGAATAGCGATTGATCGAATAGAGCGCCTGGCGGCTGGATGGAAACACGGGTTCGCGGGTGGGCATGTCCTGCTCCGGTCGGTGGGGGGGGCGGCGTCCGGAGGGGTCTTCTCCGTGGCCGACGACAGGAATACCAGCCGGCGACTGATGCGATAAGACATTGGAATCCGCATGCGCTGCTGCAAGAATCGCAGCAATCATGCGCCCCTCCCTCAACGAACTCGCCGCCTTCCTCGCCGTGGCCAGCCACCGCAGCTTCCGTCGCGCGGCGGACGAGCTCGGATCCGCCCCGTCCACGCTGAGCCACGCGGTGCGCGCGCTCGAGGAACGGCTGGGGGTGCGCCTGCTGCACCGGACCACGCGCAGCGTTTCGCCCACCGAAGCGGGCGCGGCGCTGCTCGAGCGGCTGCGCGGTGCCATGCAGTCGCTGGACGAGGCCCTGGAGGCCACCTCCGCCTTCCACGGACGCATCTCCGGCCGGGTGCGGGTGAACGCGCCTCGGGTGGTGGCCGGGCACCTCGTTCGCAACGTGTTGCCCCTGGTGGCCGCGCGCTTCCCCGACGTGCGGGTCGACCTGGTGGCCGAGGGACGCCTGGTCGACATCGTCGGCGCCGGGTTCGACGCCGGCGTGCGCCTGGCCGGCTCCATTCCCGCGGACATGGTGGCCGTGCCCTTCGGCAGGCCGGTCGGCTTCGTGTGCGTGGCCTCCCCGGACTATCTCGCCCAGGCCGGCGAGCCACGCGCGCCGGACGACCTGGCACGGCATCGGCTGGTCGGCCATCGCCTGCCCGGCGGCCGGCTGTACCGCTGGGAATTCGAGCGTGCCGGGCAGGAGAGCCTGGTCGACACGGATGCCGCGCTGGTGCTGGACGACGAGGAGCTGATGGTCGACGCCGCCGAGCGCGGGCTCGGCATCGCCTACGTGGTGGACCGGGCCGCCGGGCCGGCCATCGCCGCGGGCCGGCTCAGGTGCGTGCTGTCCGACTGGATGCATGGCACCGAGCGGATGGCCCTGTACTACCCCGGGCACCGCGCCGTGCCTCCGGCGTTACGTGCGCTGGTCGACGTGCTCCGTTCGGCACCCGACCCGGTGGAAGCTTGAGCGGCCGGGTTCCGCCCGGCCAAAGACGCGTGCCCGCCGGCTGTCACCCGGCCAGCGGGCACGCGGGCACGCCTCAGAAATCCCAGCGTGCCGAAAGCATCACCGGTACCGAGATGCGGCTGCCGGTGTCGTTGATCGAGGCCAGGCCCAGTCCGCCGATCGCGCTGTCGTCGTCCTTGAGGTCGGCGATGTAGCGCACGCCGCTGGCGAGCGTGACGCTGAAGGTCTCGCCGATGGGCACGATGACGCCCACGTCGAGTCCGGCGCTCGCCGCCCAGCCCTTGTCGTAGAACGCCGCGTCGGGGATGGTGATGGCGGCATCCGGGATCTCGAACGTGGCGCGGATCTCGTTAACGCGCGCGGCGCCGATGCGCGCGCCCACGAATGGCCGCGCGGAGCCTGCGGTGCCGAAATACGTCCGGTAGCCGACCTCGGCCGACAAGGCGCTGTAGTCGCCGAAGGTGCCGTAGACCGGCAGCTCCGTGTCCAGCGCCGGCACGTAGGCGCCGCCCACCTGCACGCGGGCATCGTCTGCCTCGGTGCGACGGACCTGGCCGAAGATCTCGCTGCGGTCGCTGGGCGCGTAGGCGAGCTCGAGGCCGACGGTGCCGGCGTGGTCGTAGATGCGGTCGTGGCTGCGCGCGCCGATCCGCAGCTCGGCGTCCACGCCGGTGAGGTCGGGGTTGAGCGGACCGAGGTCGGGGATGGTGACCGTGGCGCCGTCATGGACGTCGCCGCTGACCGGCGCGTCGAGGCCGCCGACGAGGGACATCGACCAGCGCCCGGCCTCGGGACCGGCGGCGTGCGCGGAACCTGCGGCGAGCAGGGCCAAGGGGAGGATCAGCAAGGTACGCATGGGAGGCTCCGGAGCGGTGACAGGGGTCGGTCCGCAGTGGCGGCACGTCGTCCGTGCCCGCTGCGGCCCTGTCACGCTAGGCACGCTCCGGTTAGCCGCTGATCAATCCCGGGCCTGTACAAATCCTGTGCATGCAGGGCGCCCTGTGGGAGCGGCTACCGCCGCGATGCCCCGCCCCGGCCCAACGATCGATCGCGGCTGTAGCCGCTCCTGCACGTCAGTCCAGGACGCGGCAGAACACCGCCTTGAGGTAGCGCGACTCCTGCGCGTTCGCCATGAACGGATGGTCCGGGCCGGCGCCGGACACCTTCAACACCTGCACCGTGCGGTTGGAGAAGAACGCCGCGCGCCGCAGCATGTCGAGGAACTGGTCCTCGGCCACAAGCCCGGTGCACGAGAACGTCGCGAACAGCCCGCCCGGCTTCACCACCGACAGCGCCAGCTTGTTCATGTCCAGGTACTTCTTCAGCGCCGGGATCACCTGCTCGCGGTCGCGGGTCATCTTGGCCGGGTCCAGGATCACCACGTCGTACTGCTCGCCGGCGTTCGCGGCGTCGCGCAGCCAGGGGAAGATGTCGGCCTGCACGAATCGCGGACGCACGCCGTTCCACTTCGCGTTGCCCTTGGCCAGCTCGATCACGTCGGCGTCGATGTCCACGCCGGTCACTTCGCTCGCGCCGCGCACCGCCGAATACACCGCGAATCCGCCGGTGTTGCAGCACAGGTCCAACACGCGCTTGCCCGCGACCTGCCGGCTCAGCCACTCGCGGTTTTCGCGCTGGTCGGCGAAGAAGCCGGTCTTGTGCGCGCCCGCGGGATCGGCACGGAAACGGATGCCGTGCTCGGTGATCACCGCGGGCTCGGTGCCGGGCGTGCCGTGGAAGTCGAAGCTCTCCTGCTTCTGCACGTGCTCGTCGGCGAAGGCATGGAAGCGGCAGCCGGGGAACTGCGCGCGCAGCGCATCCATGATCCATTCGCGGTGGCGGAACATCCCGGCCGAGAAGTACTCCAGCACCAGCAGGTCGGCGTAGCGGTCGACCACCAGGCCGCTGAGGCCGTCACCCTCGCTGTGCACCACGCGCCAGGCGTCGCTCACCTCGTCCAGGCGCAGCACGTCGCGGCGCAGCGCCACGGCATCGGCGATCTTCCGCGCGAACCAGCCCGCGTCCACCGCCACGTTCGGGTCCGTCTCCAGGATCCGCACCGCGATCCGCGAATGGCCGTTGTAGAAGCCGCGGCCGATCCACTCGCCGTCGATGCCGACGACATCGACGATGGTGCCGGGCCTGGGCCGCGGATTCGGCTTCTCGACCAGCTTCTGGAAGATCCACGGGTGGCTGGAGCGCCAGGCGTTGCGCAGGCGGACGACGGGGAGGGCTTCGTTCATGGCGTGATTCTACCGGGTGCGGCCCTGCGCTCCCCGCGGCGCCGGTGCGGCGCGGCGAAGTCCGGCACGGCCCCCGCCCTTGCGTTGCCGCCATCCGCCGCCATGCTTCGCCCATGCACCTGCCCGTCCACGACCATCCGCCCGACTCGGCCGCCCAGCGCGCGGCCGACTGGCGCCGGTTCCGTCGTGCCGCGGGCGTCTCGGCGGCGTTCGTCGCGGTACTGGCGGTGGTCTACGGCGCGCAGGCGGGCTTCGACGCGCGCCTGTTCGCGGTGCAGCCGGGCGCCCTGCGCGGCCTGTTCGGCATCCTCACCGCGCCGCTGCTGCACGGCTCGCTCGAGCACATCGTCGCGAACGGCGCGGCGGTGCTGTTCCTCGGCACCTTGGCCGGCTGGGTGTACCCGAAGGCGTCCCTGCGCGGCCTGCCGCTGATGTGGCTGGGCTCCGGGCTCGGCGCATGGGCGCTGGGCGCGCCGGGCTCGTTCCACCTCGGCGCCAGCGGCGTGACCCACGGGCTGATGTTCCTGGTGCTCGCGCTGGCCGTACTGCGCCGCGACCGCGCCGCCATTGCCGCCACCATGATCGGCTTCCTGTTCTACGGCGGCATGCTGCTGACGGTGCTGCCGCGCGAGCCGGGCGTGAGCTGGCAGTCGCACCTCGGCGGCGCGCTGGGTGGGATCCTTGCGGCGTGGCTGTTCCGGCGCCTGGATCCCGCGCCGCCGCGCAAGCGCTACAGCTGGGAGCTCGAGGAGGAGCAGGCCGCCGCCGATGCCGAGCGCGCGGCGGCCGAGCGCGCGCAGTTCGAGCCCGCCGCCCCGGACGACGTGCCGGTGCTGTGGCACCGCCCCGACCCCGAGGCGGACGAGCGCGGCAAGGTGCTGCCCTTCCCGCCGCGCGGTCGCTCCTGAGCGGACGCGCCTGCCGCGCGGCGGCCCGGACCCTGCGTCGCCCCGTGTGCCACCGTCGGCCGTGCGCGGCTAGACTCGGGCGATGCGCCTGACCACCACACTGCTGCTGATGACGATCCTGCCCTGGGCCACAGCCACCGCGGGCGAGGCCGCCGCCGACGCCGAGGCGCGCCTGCAGCGCTACACCGGCGACGTGCCGGGTGCCGCGCTGCTGGTGCTGCGCGACGGCGAGCCCCTGTTGCGCCGCACCGTGGGCCTGGCCGACATCGCCGCCGGTACCCCGGTGACGCCGGCCACGAACTTCCGACTGGCCTCGGTCAGCAAGCAGTTCACCGCCGCCGCCGTGCTGCTGCTCGCCGAGGACGGCCGGCTGCGCCTGGACGATCCCGTGCGGCGCTGGCTGCCCGAGCTGCCCGCGAGCGCCGACGGCGTGACCCTGCACCACCTGCTCAGCCACACCTCGGGCCTGCACGACTACGAGGACCTGATGGCGGCCGACTTCCAGGGCCAGGTGCGCGACGCCGACGTGCTGTGCCTGCTGGCCGGCGGCCTGCCCTGCGCCTCCGGTGACGACGGCGCCGCCAACCACGTCGGAGCCACCTTCACCGCCGACGCCGCCGCGAAGCCGCCCGCCTCCCGCGCGGCCGATGCCACGGCCGATGCCGCCGGGGCCGACGGCACAGCCACGGACCCGGCCGCAGCCGCGGCGGCCACGGGCGCGCCCTATTTCGCCCCCGGCAGCGCCTACCGCTACAGCAACTCCGGCTACGCCCTGCTCGCCCTGGTCGTCGAACGCGCCGCCGGTCGTCCCTATCCCGAGGTCCTGCGCGAGCGCATCTTCGCCCCCCTCGGCATGGACCACAGCGTGGCCTTCGTCGACGGCCGCAACACCGTGCCCGCGCGCGCCTTCGGCCACAGCGCCGACGGTGCCGGCTGGCGCCGCACCGACCAGTCCACCACCAGCGCCGTGCTTGGCGACGGCGGCATCTACTCCTCCATCGACGACCTGGCGAAGTGGGACGCGGCGCTGTCCGACGACCGCCTGCTGTCCGACGCCTCGCGCGCGCTGGCGTTCGCGCCGCAGACCACCACGCCCACCGGCGAGGACGACGTCGCCGCCTACGGCTATGGCTGGCGCATCGACGGTCGCGGCGCGCTCTGGCATTCCGGCGAGACCATCGGCTTCCGCAACGTGATCCTGCGCTGGCCGGCCGAACGGCTCACCGTGGTGATGCTGACCAATCGCAATGATCCCGAGCCCCATGCCGACGCCCGCGCGATCGGCGAAGCGTTCCTGCGCGAGGCCGCCGCACGCTAGGCTTGTGGCCTGTTCCGCCGCCGGATCCATCATGCCCGCCGCCATCCGCCGTCGCCCGACGGCCGCCCTCGCGCTCGCCATCGCCGCCGCCCTCCTGCTGTTGCCCGGCCTCTCGGCCTGCAAGCGCGCGGACGATCCCGACGCCCTGCCGGCCCCCCCGGACGCCGCGCAGGCGCAGGACCCGGCCGCCGACCGCATCGCCGACGACGTGCGCGCGCTCGCCGACGACCGCATGCAGGGCCGCGAGACCGGCACGCCGGGCTTCGACCTCGCCGCCGAACACGTCGCCGCCCGCTTCGCCGCCGCCGGCCTCGCGCCCGGTGGCGACGACGGCGGCTGGTTCCAGCGCGTCCCGCTGCTGCGCGCCACCCTGGTGGCGGAGGGCGCAAGGTTCGACGTCAGGCTCGGCGGCCAGTCCGCGACGCTGGCCTTCCAGGGCCAGTTCCTGCCGATGGCCAACTTCAACGCCGCCGATGCCTCGGTCGACGCGCCCGCCGTGTTCGTCGGCCAGGCGATCCACGCCCCCGGCCTCGGCCACGACGACTTCGCCGGCCTCGACCTGCGCGGCAAGGTCGCGGTGCTGCTGGGCGGCGCCCCCGAACGCTTCGACGACACCCGCCGCGCCTTCCACGCCGCGCTCGACGAGAAGCTGCGCAGCGTCGCCGAACGCGGCGCCGTGGGCGCGGTGCTGGTGGGGACCGCCGCCGACGAGGTGCGCACGCCCTGGGCGCGCAGCGCCGCCGGCTGGGAGCGGCCGTCGATGCGCCTGCGCGATGCCGACGGACGCGGCATCGACACCTTCCCCGCGCTGCAGGTGGTCGCGCGCGTCAGCGCCGCCGCCGCCGACACCCTGTTCGCCGGCGGCGACCGCAGCGCCGCGCAGCTGGCCGAGCGCGCCCGCGGCGGGCAGGCCGGCGGCTTCGACCTGCCGGTGCGCCTGGCGCTGGCCGTGCGCACCCGCGTGGAGCCGCTGGACTCGCGCAACGTCGTCGGCGTGCTGCGCGGCCGCGACCCCGCGCTGGCCGGCGAGTACGTCGTGCACACCGCGCATCTCGACCACGTCGGCACCGGCCTCGAGGTCGAGGGCGACGGCATCTACAACGGCGCGCTCGACAACGCCCTGGGCGTCGCGATCATGACCGAGGCCGCGCGCACGCTGGCGGAGGGCACCGAAGCCACGCGGCGCTCGCAGGCCTTCGTCGCCGTCACCGCCGAGGAACAGGGCCTGCTCGGCTCGCGCTGGTTCGCGCGCCACCCCGGCGCCGGCGCCACCCTGGTGGCGAACATCAACCTGGACATGCCGGTGCTGACCGCGCCCAGCCGCGACGTCGTGCCGATCGGCGTCGAGCACTCCTCGCTGAAGGCCGCGGTGGACGCCGCCGCGCGCGAGGTCGGGGTCAGGGTCTCGCCCGACCCCTTCCCCGAGGAAGCCGTGTTCGTGCGCAGCGACCAGTTCTCCTTCGTGCGCGAAGGCATCCCCGCCGTCTACCTCGACGGCGGCATCGAGGCCGCCGACGCCGAGCGCGACCCCAAGGTCTCCGCCACCTGGTTCATGCGCAACTGTTACCACCAGCCCTGCGACGAAGCCGAGCTGCCGATCCACTACGGCGACGCCGCGCGCCTGGCGCGACTGTCGGCGGCCCTCGCCCGCGGCATCGGCGACGCCGACGCACGGCCGGCGTGGAATGACGGCGACTTCTTCGGCGAACGCTTCGGCGCGGATTAATCCGCGTAACGCTTCATCATTTCGTCGAACTGCGCCGGATCCAGGTGCGACGTCATCTCGGCGACCGCCCCTGCCACCCGCGGATGGCCCATCAGTCCGTCCATCGCCGACATGCCCAGCACCTCGAACGCCTTGCCGAAGGCCTCGGTGCCCTCGTACTTGATCGTGCCCGCCGACTCCGCGCCGCATGTCACGGTGATGAGCTTCGCGAACACCGCGCTGGCGTCCCGGCTCACGGCCGAGGCCGTGTCCGCGGGCACCACGGCCAGGTCGGCGGTCAGCGGATGCGCCGACATCGCCACGAAGATCCAGCGCACCAGCGCGTCGCGGTCGGCCTGGGTGCTCGACTCCTTGAGGCAGCTGGCAAGCCGCTCCTGGTGCTCGCCCGCGGCCAGAGGCGCGCTCGCGACCATGGCCAGGCCGGCGGCCAGGCCGATGATGGTCTTCCTCATCCGTGTCCCCTGTCAGTGGCGCGCGGCGACTCGCCTGCGCGTGGCGGGATGATAGCGCCGGCGCGGCCGCGCGCGCTCAGCCCTGGCGCCCGCCCAGCATGATCACCGCCATGCCGGCCAGGCACAGGCCCACGCCGATCCAGTCGGTCAGCGACGGCCGCACCGCATCGACCGCCCACAGCCACATCAGCGCCACGGTGATGTACACCCCGCCATAGCCCGCGTAGACGCGACCCGCCGCCTGCGGATGCAGCGTGAGCAGCCACACGAACGCCGCCAGGCTCAGCGCCGCCGGCACCAGCAGCCACGGCGTACGGCCTTCTCTGAGCCACAGGTACGGCAGGTAGCAGCCGACGATCTCGGCGAGCGCCGTGGCGATGAAGAGCGCGAGCACCTTGAACAGTTCCATCATCCGGACCTCTGGATCCCCGCGCCTCGTCGACCCGCCCGTGCAAGCCGGCGGCAAACGCCACGTACTCACCGAGCCTGTAGCGTTCCATGCGTCACATCGAATGAAGAATGAAGGTGATGCGCCAGCCAACACCTGTCAGGCGCCGTCATGGACGGATGCAGTGCCCGCCCGTCCAAGCGTGCAACCTACAAGAACACGACGGCAACCGCAGCCAGGCATGCCAGGCCAATGAGGAAGGTGGCGATCCGTTGCCAGGTCCTTGCCGTGCGATCCCTGGCGAGCACGTAGCCCGAGACAGGAACGACCACCAGTAGACCGGCCAGTCCTGCCACAAGTGTCCATGTAGCGGCGTTCCAGATGAGTGGATTCGCGGGATACGTAAAGAGAACCGCGGCCGCGGCAACGGAAGCGCCGATAGCCGCGAAAGTGAGAAAACCTGGAGACATGAACTTGCGCATTGCTGCCACCGACGCCCAACTCCTGAATTGATCCGACCCGCGATGCGGGTTTGCCTTGAACGCATTGTCAGGCAGCACTTTGAAACCTCTCGGCGCCGAGCGCTACCCAAACAGCCACGCAGAGGCAAACGACAGTTGCAGCACCGAAAAACAGGAGCGCCAGTTCCGGACTGCGGAAAGAGGCCAAGCCTCCAACCAGGAAAACCGCAGGCAGAAGTAGCAGCCGTGTGCCTGCACAGCGATGCAGTGCAGCAGGATCCGTGACTCGCACATAGTCCACGATGTTGAGGGGCCTTGAACTTCCGGCAGAGCGGACAGCCAAGGCGGCCACGACCAGGAGCGGCACGAGAATGAGCTGGACGATGGCGAGGATCGATCCCACGCGGTCTAGCACCTAAGCTGAGCCGAGACGCGTAGCGCAGCGAAGCACATGGCAAGCTGTACCCGCCATGTGATTTGCGTAACGAAGCGGCTTCGGCTTGAACGCATTGTCAGGCCGCGGGCCCATGCCACGCAACACGCTCGACAGCGCAACCGCGCCTGAGCGTGTTATGGATCTCGGCCAGGCGATCCGTCTCAGACAGCAAAGCCTCGACCTCGACCGCCGGCGCCGAGGACTCCACCACGGCTGAGTACGTAACGCTCTGGGCGGCAAGGCCAACACCGTTGAAGTGACCCTGTACCCGCACCTTGCAGCCCGCGATTGGGACACCCAGTCGGGAGGCTTCCCGGTACAGGTCATTGCAGTAGCAGGTTGCGAGTGCAGCCATCAGAAGCTCGCCGCCGTTTACGGCGCTGCCTCGACCGGAAGGCCTGGCAGAGATGACCAGCGGTCGCGAAGCCCCGTCCGTTGAAACGATGAGCTCGTGGACGTCCAAGCCGCTTCGGATGTGTGCAGATATCTCCATGAGGCAAAGTCCTCCAGAGCGGCCTGACACCCAAGTTAAGCCGCGCCGCAGCGGGGCGTGAAGCACATGGCAAGCTGTACCTGCCATGTGGTTTGCGCCCCGATGCGGTGTCGGCTTGAACGCATTGTTAGGCCGCGGCCAGCCTAAGTTTACCCACGCGCTTCAGGTCTACATGCTGCCGAGCCACCCACAAATCATGGGCGTCCTGCATGGCAAGCCAGCTCTCGGGGGAGCGGCCAACGGCCTTGGAAAGGCGAAGCGCCATTTCCGGAGTGACCCGACTAGTGCCCTTGAGCACGCGGCTCAGAGTCGAGGCCGCTACGTCCAGATTTTCCGCGAGCTCGCGGCCACTGATGCCGTTGGGCTCCAGGTAAACATCCGTAATGAACTCACCAGGATGGGGAGGGTTGTACATAGTCATTAGTGATAGTCCTCGTAGTCCAGGACGTAGGCGTTCCCATCTTGGAACTCAAACGTCAGCCGCCAATTGCCATTGACCGTTACGGACCAGCGCCCCCGCATTTGTCCTTTGAGCGGGTGTAGCCGGAAGCCGGGGATATCCATGTCCTCGACGGCCTGCGCAGTGTCCAAGGCAGCCAGCTGCATCCGAAGCCGCTTGACGTGGCTGGCCTGGACGCCCGAAGTGCTACCGGTCTCAAAGAACTTGCGTAGGCCTTTGTGCCGGAACGACTTGATCATGGCGGTACTGTATCATGTTGCGCATCACGCAACAAGCGGCCTAACACTTAAGTTAAGCCGAGACGCGTAGTGGAGCGAAGCACATGGCAAGCTGTACATGCCATGTGATTTGCGGAACGAAGCGGCTTCGGCTTGAACGCATTGTTAGGGCGCACCACTGCACTCTGACTCATCGATCCTTTGCGCCTCAATGGAGGCGATCCCGGCCTCAACGCTGAGTGTCAGATGCTTGCGACTTTTTGTAGCGCCCATAGAACCAAAGCATCTCGGCGAGAGCTGAACGAAGTAGGTTCCGTTAAGCCATGTGGCTAGAACTCGATCAGGCATCTCAGGGTAAACATAGCTCAAGGGCATTTCGCCCCCGCACCGAAGTAGACCCACAAGCCAGATTTTCTCATCGACTAGCTCAAACCTACCCACAGGGCCACCTATGGCACTGCAAGATTCCGCGCGTTTTGCGGCTCTAAGGCTTTCCGTTTTTGGGAGCTCGATCCAACAGCAGTTCTTGGGGAAGATCTCCCCGTTCTCTTCACCAACAACGATCGTATCAATCAATGGCCTCGTTGCCGAGGATGGAAACGCTGCCGACAAGAAGAGGAGGGAAATCCCAAAGCGAAGGAGATGTCTCATGTGCACCCTAACACCTGAATTAAGCCGAACCGCGAAGCGGTTTCGGCTTGAATGAATTGTTAGGCCTTCACCGGCTGCTGCGCTCAATTACTACGCCGCTTCCAGGCTGGGGGAACATACGAAGGTAGTAAGTCTGACCAGCACGTACTTCTACGGCCAGCTCGCGAGTAGATGAGGTTGCAGCCGCACCGAGATTGTCAGACCACGAAACGCCAAAGAGATGCTCGCCAAGTGCGGCGCGGAACTGCAGATACTCACCGGGCTTCACGCGCGCCACCGGCTTGCCATTGACTAGAAGAGTTGAGGACAAAGCGGCTCCCAGAATTCCGGGGTCGCGCTTGATTACGATGGTGCCGGCAGGCTCCCCGATCGGTGGCTCGACAATTGCGCCTGTAACGCGTTCTGCGGAAACGAGCTGATAGGACGAAATGCCAGCTACGTTCTGCGTGGCGCAGCCTGCAAGTACCAGCAGCAAACCACATGCGGCGAATGCGATCTTCATGTTGCGATGTTCTCCATTGAAGGCCTAACGCCAGAGTTAAGCCGAGACGCGTAGTGGAGCGAAGCACATGGCAAGCTTTACCTGCCATGTGGTTTGCGTAACGAAGCGGCTTCGGCTTGAACGACTTGTTAGGCCGCCGCACGCCGAGCTTGCGCTCGACCTTGCGACAACCCAACCCCTGAGCCGAACAGTACAACAAGTCTGGCCGAACGGCCTGAGGCTGGCGCTTGCCGGGGCCGAAGCCAGAACCAGCGACTCGCGCGGCCAAGAACTCTCACTGCGCGTTGTCCGAAGCCGACTCGGCCGGTCGAATCTTGCGAAGAGTCGCGCCTGTCCGAAGCCGAGGTGCTGCAGGGCTGACTGCCGATGCCTGCGCCGCGCGTGCGAGGTGCAAACGCTGCGGATAAGCGAGGCGCTACAGGTTGCCTGGAACCCGGCAACAACAGTGCGGGAAACAAGGCCTAACGCCTGAATTAAGCCGCGCCGCGAAGCGGTGTCGGCTTTGAATGAACTGTTGGGCAGCAGTGACTAGGAGTTCTGCCGCCAGCCACTGTTGCCGCCACGGCGAGAAAGAGCCAGAGCCACGGTGTCGTGAGCCCGAAACGTCATGTCGGTCGCGGGTTCACGAACCTGCCCAATCTTTTGCCCCGAGTCAAAGCTCGCCGTTGACAGAACTGGCCGAGAACCCCCAAACCAGCTTGGTTGCGTTGACCGGTGAGCGAGCCTGGGCACGGGTGAAATCAAGCAGCGCGTCGAGGCGCGGGCGATCGTACAGCCGCCCGGCCAGCAGCACGGCATAGAGGCCACGTGTGTGGGCGATGTCGTCCAGCGGATTCGCCTCCAGCAGCACCAGATCCGCAGCATTGCCGACGGCCACGCGGCCGTGCCGGTGCGTCTGCCCGGCATAGCGCGCAGCGTCCAGTGTGGCCGCACGCAGCACCTCGGCCGGCGACAGGCCGGCGCGTACCAGAAGGGCCATTTCGTCGTGGTAGCGAAAACCGCCGATCGCGGTGTCCGTGCCCACCAGCACCGGCACGCCTGCCCGGTACGCCGCGTGCGTCAACGCTAGGCCGTGCTCGAAGTAGCCCCGCAGGGCGGCCTCGCCGCGCGCGGCGGGATAGCGCACCACGGTGGACTTCAGATCGTCGCGGTACGCCCAACGCGAAAGAGGGTCTAGGAATGCCAGGCGCGGATCTCCGGTGAAGGCGGGATCGCGCGCGCGCGCATCCTCCTCGCGTGTCACGTGTGTGGGCACGAACGATGTACCCGCCTCACGCATCTGCGCGAATGCGCGCGCACAGGCTGCTGCGTCGTAATGGGTGACCATACGTTCGACCAGTGCGGTGGGCACTTCCGCGTCCAAAGCACCACTGCGCCATGCTGCTGCATCACGGAAGCAATGGCGCGCGAAGACATGGCCATGCTCAAAACTACGCTGCCCAGCTGCGACGGCGTTGTCCAGGCTCACAGCCTTGGGCAGGTGGCCGACCACAGGCATACCCCACAGCCGCGCTTCGTCGGTCAGGCGCTTGTAGGTGGCCGGCGACAGGCGGTTGTACACTTTCAGCGCATCCAGCCCGCGCGCGCGATAGTCCGCGGCGAGCCTGGCGGCCTGATCGGGCGTCATGTCGGCCCGTTCGAAGTAGAAGCTGGCCACCTCGACAAAGCGCGGACTGACCATACGGCCCTCGACAGCGGCGCGGGTCCAGTGGCGCTTGTCGGCAACGCAGGCAATCAAGGTGTCATCGCTGCCGGGGCAATCCATCAGGTCGCGGGTGCCGGTGATGCCGTTCGCGACGGCCAGGGGCAGGTGCAATTGCGGTGATAACTTGAACGCATGCGTATGCATGTCCCAGAAACCAGGAAGCAGGTAGCGGCCGTCTGCCTCTAGCACCGGCAAGTCCGGTGCTGCACGCAAGCCGTAGCCGATGCGACTGATGGTGCCGCCTTTGATCAACACGTCGGTCGGCTCGCCGGCGATGGCCCGCTCCACATCGATGATGCGGGCATTGCGGATCAACCGGCTATCGGCGGCGTCGGGCAGTGGGGCCGTTGCCGATGGCCAAAGAACGCCCAGAGCAAAAATCGCTACTAGACCCGCGACCATCCCAAGCAGGTATCTTAAGAAACGTCTCATGGAAAACCTGTCAGTCCCTTGCCAACGGTGGATGCTGCCTAACAGCAGAATTAAGCCGAGCCGCGAAGCGGCTTCGGCTTGAATGAATTGTTATGTGCGCAGCCGAGCAAGATTGGACCGCAGTTCTTCTGCGGCAGCGCGCAACACCTGGAGGCAGATCTTAGCGGTGTGCTCGCGAGGCGAGAAGCCGGAAACCATCTGCTCAAACGGGTGGATATAGTTCCGGAAATCCCTGAGGGAGTGACTGAATTTGTGAGTGTCATGCTCGACTAGGCGCAGGTCGCGTGCGACGTCGATGAAGCTGCTTAGTGACCAGTCTTGGAAGCGTTTGACCTTCCCGTCCGCGTGCTTTGGCGCCGCCGATGAGGTGTTAAAGGCCTTCGGGTAGCTTGTGGCGAGACCCAGTAGAACGCCTTCAAGTGTGCTCCCAGCTAGGAGGATGACGGCTAGTGGCGATCCTGACGTGTAGCAACGCTCAATCTCTCTAAGACGTTGTTCGAGCACACCAACTACGGAGGGCTCCAGACCGAGCCCACCGAAAGTGACGTTGTTGAATTCTCGGCTCAGGAACGCGTCTTCCTCCTGCTTCGGCGCGGGCGGCTCCTGAATCTCGATCTTGTCGAGCTTCTTGAAGCGAAGCTCGGCCCCATCACGCTCCAGCCGCCACTTATCAAAGACAAGGTATTGGTTGAACTCGACCACGAGCGTATCCAACTCGTTCAAGCGCCCCACGAAGCTGGCCGGTGAAAAAACCTCGCGGATGCACTGATCTAGTTTCGGCGTTCCGTTGAGCTTAGCCAGACGATCATCGGTGTATACCCAGCGGGATGGGAACCCTTGGCCATAGCTGTCCTGACACCCCAAGGCGTTGAAGAATCGCACGAGTTGCGGACCCGACCGGTACTGGGTTCGCTCGTTGATCATTTCGCGCAAGCACTGGAGCGTTCGTTGACCAAGCACCATATCTCGACGCACTCCCCATGCGCACATAACACCTAAGTTAAGCCGAGACGCGTAGTGGAGCGAAGCACATGGCAAGATTTTCCTGCCATGTGGTTCGCGGAACGAAGCGGCTTCGGCTTGAACGCATTGTTAGGCCGCGCTGGACGGTGCATCACACGGCCTTGGGATAAACGCGACGCTTGCGACGCAGCGGACGAGACCGCCCCTCAAACACCTCGACGGCAGCCAGGCAAATAGCTTTGTCGATGGTGAGATTGCCTGATAGAAGGCGGCCAGCCAATACACTGATCTGGGTGTAAGTGTCCGGCGACATGTCCAGCAACATCCGTGCGACATCCGGCTCCCCGTATGCGACAAGCTCCACGGCCAAATCTTTCGGGTTGAAAGATACGCCGCCAACGCCTTTGTCTAGCAGATCAAGGAGGTTTGTCATGCGGCCTAACGCCAGAATTAAGCCGCGCCGCGAAGCGGCGTCGGCTTGAATGAATTGTTAGCGCCCACTGCCGCAGCGCGCTATCAGCTCTTCCAGAAGAGCCCAAGCTTCTCCTGCGTCGGCCCCGGCATCCACCTCAGCCAGTAGCTCCTCCTCGGACACGTCTGAATCTGACGTGGATGCTTTTGGAACAAGCGACTGGAGCCTTGCCGCCTTGCTTTCAGCCTCCGCCATCTCTCGCGGCGAACAACCGTCTGGAAGCGTTGCTAACGGCCGCGATGCCTCTGGGCTTGGAGCAGAGGTGCAGCCTGCAATCAGAGCTATCAGGACAAATGCCGACTTTCTCATGGGCGCTAACACCTAAGTTAAGCCGAGACGCGTAGTGGAGCAAAGCGCATGGCAAGCTGTACCTGCCATGTGCTTTGCGTAACGAAGCGGCTTCGGCTTGAACGCATTGTTAGGCGCGCCCCGCCGGTGTGCCAAGCGCGAACTCCTTAACGCCAGCCGCAGCGAGCTGTGCCCGGGCCTCCGGATCCTCCGCAACCACGCGGCGAAGCGTGTGAAATACGTAGGTGCGGCACAGACCTGGCCAAGCGACAAGCATGTAGAGAGCCCCGGCAACCAGCCAGTCCGGGCGGGTCAGCGGCTTCCAGCCGCTGAAGTGTGCGACGGCGGTGTAGGCCAAGACACCCAACAGAACCCAGCGGAACCACGCCCAGAAGCGGGTGCCCCACAGTACGTTCTTGAAGTGGCGAATTTCCGAGTCTGTCAGTTTCACTTCACGCCTCCTTGCGGTGCAGTAGTGCGCCTAACACCAGAATTAAGCCGTGCCGCGAAGCGGCATCGGCTTGAATGATTTGTTAGGCCTGCGGCCCATGATGCTACCCAAAGAAGAACCCATCACTTTTGAGGAGGTGGTGAACACTTGCCGGGTTGAAATAGCACTGCTCTTCGTACATGACCTGCCGGCCACTGTAGCTGTAGATAAGCTGCGATTTGCCGAACGTGATCAAAAGATCCTGTTGCCCTGGCAGGCAGTTGGATGCCTTAGATGCTCGTAGGCTGGCGAGAACTGGTTCCATGAAGTGGTGACAGTTGGCGCCGCAAGACCGCCGAACTTGAACGCTAGCCTCGGACTGGATTTTGCGAGCGTCGTAGTCGTAGTCCTCGGTCCGGGAGACAAAGTAGAACGAAACAGACGAGGATGAACGCAACTGTTGCTCAATAGCGTCGGCGGCAGATCCAGCATGTGCAGCGCACCCGACGAGGAGCAGCAATCCGGCACCGGCTATTGCAACAAGCAGCCTCATACTTTGCTCCGCAGGCCTAACACCTGAGTTAAGCCGCGCCGCGAAGCGGCGTCGGCTTGGACGAATTGTTAGGCCTCAAGAGTGCCAGACCTCAAGCGGATCATGCCCGTCGAAGCCGGACAGCTCCAGCGAACTCGGATCCCTTCCCCAGGCCAGCCAGAAGAGGCCTGTTTCCGGGTCATACAACAGCCAAGAGTCGTTCCAGCCCAAGTCCTTACGCGCTAGAGCATAAGCCTGTATGGAACCTTGCGTGACCTTGCACGATTTGGCGTGCGCGCCGGCTGTTGCTAAGACCAACTGCGGGGGGTCGACTAATGCGGCCATGAGATCCGCACGCCACCTCGGGACCTCCCCTAGGTCATCTTTCACATGCGGAACCGCGACGTGCGCGGTCTCATCGAGTGCGTTGTTTAGAGCCTTCAAGAGCTCGTCTCGAGTCATCTGAGGTCTAACACCAGAGTTAAGCCGCGCCGCGAAGCGGTGTCGGCTTGAATGACTTGTTAGGTTGCTGGCCTGTTGTATGAAACAGCAGTTGCCATAAGAGCTTCAAGACAGAAACGGCGGTAGAACTTCACGAACGCCATGAAGCACAGATATGACACTACCGCCAAAGCGAGCAACGCAGGCCAGGCAACCAACCCCTTAACGACCGCGTAAGCGGTGGGCCAGAACGCAATAACAACGATGAGCGACATGTTGCGAAGGAATCCAAACAGAGCTACGTAGTTCTGCATTTTCGGAAGGTGGTGCGGCGCATTCTCAACTGCATAGTGGTAGGCAAAGCGAAAGAAGTCGGTGCCATACGCCTTGCCATGTTGTGCGGGATTCTCAACGCCACCTACAACTTGAATCAGCTTATAGACTTTCTCCCTGATGATTTGTATAAGCAGATCATCTAGCGGCTTTGCATAGAGGTCGCGCATGCCAAGCAACCTGCCAAGGACAAGGTCCATAAGAGAGATAGGAAGGATCAGAGCGAATACTGCGGAGCGAATGACCGCTCTGACTGCGGGATGTCTATCTGAGTGGAAGTAGCCGGCTTGCGAGACCCCAAGCAAGTACTTGGATGGATAGCCCATTGCCCAGATTGAGTATCGCTCGATTGTCACGGATGAGACAAAGCTAAGAAGGTGTCCGATCGCGTAGGCAAACAGGACAAACGGCACGTAAGCTTCTGCCTTTTCTAGCCCGGCCTGAGCCGCAACATCATGGAACGTTGGTGCGCCTGGCCAAATGATCTTGCCGAAGTATCCGGCGATGTAGAGAAGAATAGCCCCAGGCGTGAAGTAGCCTAAGAAGTCGTAGAGTGAGAATGGATTCTGCTTGAGTTCCATAGTTGCTCCCCCAGCAACCTAACACTAGAATTAAGCCGTGCCGCGAAGCGGCATCGGCTTGAATGACTTGTTAGCGCGCATTACGGCATCCTGGGGCAGTAGTTCACATCCTGCCCGCCGAGCCAAGACTGTAGCGCTCTCTGCCAATCTCGCGTCCGAGACTTGTTGCCTAATGAGTAGCCGACCTTGACGTCTACCCGACTCCCGCTTCCCGTGCTTGTAAAATCGACGACAGACATCAGGTGGCCCAGGCTGCTGTTGATCTGAATGGAGGGAGGCCTTGCAGGGGAAGGCGGGGCGGCAGCAATGATGAAGTTGGCCGCATCAGCCCAACAATGCACCGCGCTCGATTGGATGATCGCGAAGGCGTCGGTGACTGATTTGTCAGAGGTCCAAGTAGCGGACCCGGCACCGTCGTTGGCTCGTAGATTTGCAGCACTTTGAACGCAACCCGTCAGCAGAACGCAAGCGGTTGCGACGACTTTGAGTTTGCTCACTGTGGTCCTCAGAGCACTTGAAGGAGCGCTAACACCTAAGTTAAGCCGAGACGCGTAGTGGAGCGAAGCACATGGCGAGCTGTATCTGCCATGTGCTTTGCGGAACGAAGCGGCTTCGGCTTGAACGCATTGTTAGGGCCCACCCAGAGCAGTCCCGGCGAAGAGTGCCACAAACGGCGCTACGAGAAGCACAACTGAGACCACAAACAACGCCGGGTCTGTGGTGCGTTGACCGGGATGCCGGCGATGCCAGCGAAAGCTCATGTATGTGCCAATTGCCAGAAGCAGAAGCGCCAACGGGTACGCAAGTACACCGAGGTAGAAAATGGTTGCACCGTCGCCCCAAACCTCTTGGCCTGACGGGCGGAAAATGAGCATGTACCAAAGAATGTAGGCAACTAGGAACGCGCTGGGAGCCCAGGAAGCGACGAGAAACGTCTTTGACCAATTGCGACTCTGCATCAGTGGGCCCTAACACCAGAATTAAGCCGCGCCGCGAAGCGGTGTCGGCTTGAATGACTTGTTAGCCGCCGGCTTGGGCGGTGGTGGAGGTACTTCACCCCGGTGATGAGTCCCGACTTGTCGAACTCTCAACGGGGCGATTGCTCCTGGATATGCTCCGCCGTGACCTTTGTTCTCCCGATCAAAGACTCCCACTATCACCAGCTCCTTTTGGTGGAACGTTGCGGGATCCAGCGGGCTGATCTTGCCGTCTTTCCTCGTGGGGGTGAGCCACAAGCATCGGTTGAGGTTTGAGTCGATGTCATCCAGCGACTGACAGATGAAGTTCGCTTCCCACCTCATAACCGCGAATCCACGAACCTCAACTATGGCGTTGTTGTAGCCGCGTGATGCTCGAACAAGCTGCTCAATACTTGCTGATTCAGGAGATACCGTTACTTCGGCAGCACAGCTGCAGAGAACCACGAGAAAGGGTGCGAGAAACCTGGTCATGAGGCTAACGCCAGAATTAAGCCGCGCCGCGAAGCGGCGTCGGCTTGAATGAATTGTTAGGCACCATCTTGAGCTCCAGCGCTTACCTGGGCAAGGTGCTCACGGACTTGAAGAAGCGAATGAAAGAATGGGTTTGGCTCTAGCCGCAGGGTTTCATCGAGCGCCTCAGCTAGATCCGCGTGATGCTCTGGCAATGCAGGAACCAGCCGGTAAGTGCCATTCTGGACAGAGAACCAGCCCCGTTTGTTGGGTGTAATGAACTCCGCCTCTAGTGGCGATCCGTCAGCCGCCCAGAACAGCCAAGTAGCTGCCTCAACATCGAGCCCCTCACAATACGCAACGGCCTCGTTCTCGGTTGGGAAGACGGTGAGTGCTCTTTCTTCGGTCTCGACGGCAAAGATCATGGGGCCTAACGCCAGAGTTAAGCCGAGACGCGTAGTGGAGCGAAACACATGGCAAGCTTTACCTGCCATGTGTTTTGCGTAACGAAGCGGCTTCGGCTTGAACGACTTGTTAGGCCGCCGCACGCCGCGCTTGCGCCCGACCTTGCGACAGCCCAACCCCTGAGCCGAACAGTACAACAAGTCTGGCCGAGCGGCCTGAGGCTGGAACTTTCCTGGGCCGAAGCCAAAACCAGCGATTCGCGCGGCCAAGAACTTTCACAGCGCCCTGTCCGAAGCCGACTCGGCCGGTCAAATCTTGCGAAGAGTCGCCCCTGTCCGAAGCCGAGCTGCTGCAGGGCTGACTGCCGATGCCTGCACCGCGCGTGCGAGGTGCAGACGCTGCGGATAAGCGAGGCGCTACAGATCGCCTGAAACCCGGCAACAACAGTGGGGAAAACAAGGCCTAACACCTAAGTTAAGCCGAGCCGCGTAGTGGAGCAAAGCACATGGCAAGCTCTTCCTGCCATGTGCTTTGCGGAACGAAGCGGCTTCGGCTTGAACGCATTGTTAGCCCTCAGCCCGCGGGAGGGAACTCCGCATGACGGGGCAGAGTGTCCGCGAACTCCGCCCAAGAAAGATGCTTGGAATGCCAAAAGTGAAACTGCGGTGCGATCGCGGCCGGCTCGTCCAAGCTGCCGATGGTGATGTCCACCAAACCAGGAATGTACGTTGCGGAGAAGGAGATCTGCGTACCGCAGGCCCCACAGAAGCCCCGCTTCCCCTCCTCCGATGAAGCGTAGAACTTGGGCTCGCCCTGAACAAAGGTCAGTTGTGGCTCCTCAAACATGGCCCAAGCGACTGCCGGTGCTGCGTTGGCCCGCCTGCACATGGAGCAATGGCAGATTGCCGTCATAAGCGGCTCGCCCGCGATCCGATACCGGACGGCGCCACACTGACATCCGCCCTCGAACTTTGTCTCTGTCACGATGATGCTCCTATGAGGGCTAACACCAGAATTAAGCCGCGCCGCGAAGCGGCGTCGGCTTGAATGACTTGTTAGGTGCCATTGCTTACTTGCTCCGGGTGGACTCCAAGAACTCGAACAAGTCAGATCTGTCTGAGTCGTAGGAGAAAAAGAACTGATGAGGCTCGCTCCCCTCCAGAAACAGTATCACCGGTTCCTTTGCACGGTAGGCAGGAAGCCAACGTCCGCACGTTGTTCTGCCTGTAACCTCGAATGAGCGCCTAGTGGTGAATGTACGACCAGAACTGTACTGACCTTTCCAACGGATCATTGATCTCCAAAGAATGGTCTCTCTGACGCTACCCTCATAGCCAGGAACAGCCGCCTGCTTTGGTTGGTACGAGCGAGCAACAGGGATTGCAAAGACAACATCTCGGCTCTCCCGGTACATCTTCTCCGGCGGCTGTATCACAATGGAACAGGCGCGGGCGTCTTCGCAGAGCAATGCTAGAAGAATCAGTCCAAGCGCGAGAAGTCTTCCCATTGCACCTAACACTTGAATTAGGCCGCGCCGCGAAGCGGCGTCGGCTTGAATGAATTGTTAGGCCGCAGACGGATCACTATGAACACACTGGAGATCCGACCAGCGACCACCTGAGTCTAAGCAAGCATCCGAGGCGATGAACTCGCGGATGTATGGAAAGGCTATAAGAAGAACCGCTGCCACCAGTGCCACTACAGCATAGCGGCTGGCAGGGCGATCGCGGCGCAGCAGGACGAACAGACCGACTCCCGCCAAGAAAGATGCGGCGGCCCAGGCCAAACGGTTGCCTGCGACAAATAGCCAGCCGCCTGGGTTGGGTGAAGGCGGCCCGCCCGCGACCCATGCAGCAAAAATGGCACCGTTGAGCTGCAAAAGGCCCCAGACAATCCCGGCGGTCAAGAGAATCCATCTGAGCATCTTGCGGAAAACTCTCATGCGGCCTAACGCCTGAGTTAAGCCGAGCCGCGAAGCGGCTTCGGCTTGAACGAATTGTTAGGGCGCGTCACCGGCTGTCTCCCGTCAAGAGTGGCTGATTGGCACGAAACCATTCACTTGCATGTTGGTCCCAAGGCCAGACGCCCGCCGTGCTTGGCCAGATGAGCTGAAGCGCCTCAAAGTCTGGGCCGCCATGCAGCCAAGTTGCGGAGCGCATGTACTCCTCGCGATGCTCACGAGCCACCGGGCCGAACTGCACCGCGAAGCCCTCCAAGAAACCGAGATACAGAACACCAGGTACGAATCTTTCCCCGGCCTTGACGCGACGGTTGTACTCGTTCACCAGCCAATGGCCTATCTCTCGCTTGAGGCCGACGACGATAAGCTCCGGGGCCATCGCTGTTTTGGCGATGCCAATGGAGTACGCGAAGGGCGGCTCGTCGCCCTTCGCATCGAACACTGAGGTGACACTGCAACCGTGCTCCTCAATGTGTGAATGTATGTTGCGCTCGTACTCTTCCATTAGCGCCCTAACGCCTGAGTTAAGCCGTGCCGCGAAGCGGCATCGGCTTGAACGAATTGTTAGGGGTGCACATTAGCACCCAGCCCAAGCAGCGATCGAATCTCTTCATTGTCTGGCCGACTCCGATGCACAAGCCAGCGAACACCTAAGTGCCCGAGCAAGATGGAGAAGACGCCAACTACGCCCAATGTATTCGTCGTGGTCAGCGCGCTTGAGCCAGAAACATTGTTGCCGTGGGAGTGCATAGATTGAAACCGGTAGAACAAGTTGTATATGCCATGCAACCCAGATTGTTGTGCCATAGCCTCAAGCGACACTTGCTTTTGTCCACGCTCTGCGCGCCCGCTCGCAAGGAACTCGGCAGTGAAGTCGTTTCCTTGCCGATCAACGATCTTTGCTATTCCAGTTCGTGCATTGACTCTGAAGATCGTCTTTACCTGCTCTGTAGAGAGAGCCAAGAGATGCTTTGCATTGTCAGAGGAAAGTGTGGCCCAGTGGAGCTTGAGCGATAGCTCAATGATAGAGCGCACAAGGACATTAACAGCAAGCTCGTGGGGGCCAACAGCAAGACTTGCGCATGAGGACATAAGCTCACTTCCGGCCTTCAGGGACTCCCGAACAAAGGCATCAATTTCCGGGTGAAGTTTGTCTTTCGCATCCATTGATGCTCCGGCCGACATCGCTCCAGACCGTAGCATCAGATCTTCCGCGATGGCCTCGACGTTACTTTCCATGCACCCCTAACACCTAAGTTAAGCCGAATTGCAGCGCGTAGCTGGCAACATGGCAAGCTCTTTCTGCCATGTTGACGGCGTAGCGATGCAATTTCGGCTTGAACGCATTGTTAGGGGGCTGTGTTGAACGCTTCAGGGTTGTACTTCCGATCGAATTTGGATGGGTCGATGGTCTTCCCACCTTCGATAAGCTTGTCGGCTTGCCCGTCGGCCTCTTCAAGGTAGCGACAAAAATCCTCGTGTGCCTTAGTGAATGGCGACAGGTCGGGTCCCTGCTGATTCCCTAAGTGGTACTTGACCTGCCATAGCAAGGAGGCACAGTGAGAGTATTCCGCCTTAACTTTTTCACCCCAAATGCCGCCGGCTTTGACAATTCTTTCGGACATTCCGTTCTCGGCGTGCTCGTTCTGTATGTCAGTCGTGAGCATTTTGAGCTCCTCAACGCCGGTATTTACCTGATCCACGAGGCTGTGAATCATCTGGAAAGAAAGCCGCTGATCTTGATTGAGCGATAGCAGCGCATCTTTGTAATAGTTCTTGTAGATAGGATTCGAGATGCCAGTGGAAGTTGTATTTCCAACTCCTTGTGCACCGACGATTTGGAGCTGCCTGGAGTAGAACATTTGTAACCGGCCGACTTGCTTTTCAATGTCACGAAGTTCTTCAATAAGCAGCTTCGCGACTTTACGTCGTTGCGCCCATGTCTTAGCTGCACTAGTGAACTGAGCGAGGATCCAACCCGCGAAAGCCGATGCTAAGGCGATTACGAGTTTTATGAGGTCAGCTTCGTTCATTCGTGGCCCCCTAACACCAGAATTAAGCCGTGCCGCGAAGCGGCATCGGCTTGAATGACTTGTTAGCCGCCACTACAGCAGCCTCGTACCAAGTGGAACTGCCTGATCGGGCACGCAGAGCGCGACCTCCCCCTGCTCATTATGGAACCCGGTCACCAGACACTCGGACATTAAAGGGCCTACCTGCTTGCGAGGGAAGTTGACGACGGCTACCACCAGCTTGCCGACAAGCTCCTCAGGTCGGTAGAGCGCCGTGATCTGTGCGCTGGACTTCTTGACGCCAAGGTTCTTGCCGAAGTCCACGTGCAAGACATAGGCGGGCTTTCGCGCTTCCGCAAACACCGACGCGCTTACGACCCGGCCAACGCGCAGCTCAACTTTCAGGAAATCGTCGAAGCTAATGGTTTCCACGCAGCTCTCTCTCACAGCGGCTAACGCCAGAGTTAAGCCGAGACGCGCAGTGGAGCGAAGCACATGGCAAGCTCTACCTGCCATGTGGTTTGCGTAACGAAGCGGCTTCGGCTTGAACGACTTGTTAGGCCGCCGCACGCCGAGCTTGCGCCCGACCTTACGACAGCCCAACCCCTGCGCCGAACAGTACAACATGTCTGGCCGAACGGCCTGGGGCTGGCGCTTGCCGGGGCCGAAGCCAGGACCAGCGGCTCGCGCGGCCAAGAACTCTCACTGCGCTCTGTCCGAAGCCGACTCGGCCGGTCGAATCTTGCGGAGAGTCGCGCCTGTCCGAAGCCGAGGTGCGTCAGGGCCGACCGCCGACGCCGCTCACCGCGCGTGCGAGGTGCAAAAGCAATGGATGAGCGAGATGCGGAGTCCGCCTGGACTTTTGCACCGACAGTGCGGGAAACAAGGCCTAACGCCTGAGTTAAGCCGAACTGCGTAGTGGAGCCAACAACATGGCAAGCTTTACCTGCCATGTTGTTGGTGTAACGAAGTAGTTTCGGCTTGAACGAATTGTTAGGCGACGACCTTGACGCTGGACGTTTGCCCATTGGCTTGAACGGACGCAATGCCTGCGTCGCGGGAGGCTGCCGACGCATACATTTGGCTGGTTCCGATGACCTGGTGATTGCCAGCCTTAAGCGTGAAGTAGGACTTTCCGTTGCTCGACTCCTTCTTCTCGTACCGGGAAGCGTCGGCCGAGTTTGACTGCACAGATGCAATGCCATTCTCTGCCGAATCTCGCGACTTATAGAGCTCGCTTGTAAGGATGGTTTCAGCGTTGCCAGCCTTCAGGACGAAGCGGAACTGCCCATCCGAGCTATTACCTAGTTCGAACCAACCTGCCATGCCGTTCTCCTTCTCTTGCGGTGGGGAAATCGAGTTGCGATGAAGTGTGTGAGACGCCTAACACCAGAGTTAAGCCGAGCAGCGTAGTGGAGCAAAACACATGGCAAGCTTTACCTGCCATGTGTTTTGCGTAACGAAGCGGATTCGGCTTGAACGACTTGTTAGGCCGCCGACGCCCGGCACTTGCGCCCGACCCGCGACAGCCCAACCCCTGAGCCGAAACACTACAAAAACTTGGCCGCGGACTGGCGACCAAACCTAGCTGAGGGCGGGTGTCCGCGCCTGGGCCTGGTGAGCCGCTTGGACTGGCGGGCCACCCGAAGCCAGCTGTGCTTCTGAGTGCCGATACCGGCAAGCTGCGATGCAACGGCCAGCGCAAGGAAGCAGGCAGAGCGATGCTCAACGACGCGACCGCTGGTGCTGGCCGGAACCCGGCCGAAGAAACAACCGAAAGAACGATCTTGCTGTGGAGTACCGAGAGCGGCCTAACACCAGAATTAAGCCGCGCTGCGAAGCAGCGTCGGCTTGAATGATTTGTTAGGGCGCATCTGACGGGTAGCCGACAGCGTAAGGAGGGCCACAACGGCGCGCCACCTCCGGATAGTTTCGCTGTACATGTTCGTCCGAAGCGTCCCCTCCACCGAATTTAGCAGGCACGTTGAATCTTGCGGTCTCTCCTGTGTGGATGTTCTGGATGGACCGCCCCGAATTATCGCGCACCAACTCTATCCCTTGGTACCACAGGACGGTTGTGTCCAACTGCCCATCGAATGAGCGGACCTTTACGCATCCATCCGCGACTACGAGAGTGCCTTCGAAAGCTGCCGTCAGCCAAACTTCTTCAAGTCCAGGAGGCGGGGAAGCTAGCTGAGGAAAAAATGGTCGCGGGTGCTCCGGCTGGCTATGAGCGCACCCGAAGAGGAGCAAAGCGACAAAGCAGAAAGGTGCGGGACTCTTCATGTGCGGCCTAACACTTGAGTTAAGCCGCGCCGCGAAGCGGCGTCGGCTTGGACGAATTGTTAGGCGGCACCGAGGAGCTGTTGGCCCGCCACAGCGCCCAGCCTACCAGCGCAACCCACAGGAAGAAGCACAAGAAGGTGATGCGCTGACCGATGCTGGCCATGCCAGCGAAGCGCAGAAACCCAGTAGCGATTGACGCGATTACGAGGGCGAGCGACGGCGTTGCTGCCCAATGCCATGAGTTGACCTTCCGGAACAGCGAAGGCAGCCAGAAGCCTGCTACTAAGAACGCGATGTAGCAGCCAAAGCTGCCTACCGAGTGCAGGAGCGTCGTAGTGGATTTGAAGTCCGTCATGTTGGCGGGAAACGCGCCGGACAGTGCCATCAGGAGGCCTGCGGCCACCAATGCCATTGCTGGGGCAGTGGCCGGAAGCCCGCGGCCTACGAACTCGCGCCGGAGCCCGATGCCCAAGAGTGCTATAGCGAGGCCGGGCAGGATGTAACCGAGAACGTTCCAAGCCCAGAGGTTGGGTGCATCCAAGCTGCCCAGCTCACTAATAGCCTGGTCGGTGTGTACGTAGTCCGGCCGCATAGCCGACATTACTAAATAGACGGTCAAGAACCATGCCGGAGTGGCTATTGCGACAAGGCCAATCTTCTTTTGAGACATCATGTGTGGTGCGGTCCCTGTGCCGCCTAACACCAGAATTAAGCCGTGCCGCGAAGCGGCATCGGCTTGAATGACTTGTTAGGCCTGCGGCCCATGACGCTACCGAAAAAAGAACCCATCACTCTTGAGGAGCTGGTGAACACTTTCCGGGTTGAAATAGCACTGATCTTGGTACATGACGTGCCGGCCACTGTAGCTGTAAATAATCTGCGATTCGCCGAACGTGATCAAAAGATCCTGTTGCCCTGGCAGGCAGCTGGATGTCTTAGATGCTCGGAGGTTGGCCAGAACGGGTTCCATGAAATTGTGACAGTTGGCGCCGCAAGATCGCCGAACTTGAACGCTTGCTTCAGACTGGATTGTGCGCGCGTCGTAGTCGTAGTTCTCGGTCCGAGAGACGAAGTAGAACGAAACAGACGAGGATGAACGCAACTGTTGCTCAATAGCGTCAGCGGCATGTCCAGCATATGCGTCGCACCCGGCAAGCAGCAGCAACCCGGCACCAGCTATTGCAACAATCAGCCTCATACCTCGCTCCGCAGGCCTAACACTTGAATTAAGCCGCGCCACGAAGTGGCGTCGGCTTGAATGAATGGTTAGGGGGCGGCTGCGCGATCATCGGGGCGCACGTCCGAGACCATCACGGTGAGCGCACCCGCCGACGGCATGAGATAGGCGCGGTAGGTGAACTCCTTGGCATCGCATGCCTCTATCTTCCAGTGTTCTACGACTGAACCCTTCTCACGCCGGAGGATCTCCGCTGAGATGGGCCGTACATAGGGGCAAGTTGGGTGCTGTGCGTTGTGCCAACCCGCAACGTCTCTGGCAACGTTCGCTGCTTGGTCTCCGCAGGCTGAAGTGCCGAGAGAGCTGCATGGCCCTGCAGGCGCGCTCGCGCAGCCTCCGAGCACAGCTGCGAGAAGAACGGTACCGAGGTACAAAGCTTGCGATGCCATTTCAGTAGCCCCTAACACTTAAGTTAAGCCGAGACGCGTAGTGGAGCAAAGCACATGGCAAGCTGTACCTGTCATGTGCTTTGCGGAACGAAGCGGCTTCGGCTTGAACGCATTGTTAGGCGCGATTACGCGTCGTGTTGCCACTGACATGTTAGTTCTCCGACGATACTGCGACCTGCGATGCTGAGTAGCACATGCTCCCCAGAACCTTTGAGGGTGAATGCAGGCAGGAAGCCCTGCTTGTCCGATCCCGCATGCACAATGTGTACGCGCCGCTCGCGATAGCTGAAGTCATGGACGTCGTAGCTCGCCAAGCGCATGGAGCGTGGCTCATTGACTTGGATCATCGCTATCTCACCCGAGCCGATGAACTCGAACGAGTAGCGACCGGATTTATCCGCTCCGTCGAAATCGCACAGCGTGTTCGTTGCCAAGGCCTGGCCAGGGAGTAGCAAGAAGGCAGCTGCAAGTTGCGGCAAACGTTTCATAGCGCCTAACGCCTGAGTTAAGCCGCGCCGCGAAGCGGCGTCGGCTTGAATGAATTGTTAGGCCTCATGCTGAGACTCGGCCCGACAATATGCAACATGGGCCAATGGCTCCAAAGGTGCAGGCACGGGAACAGTAAGGTGCTGCTCGTCTAGTTGCCACTGCGCCGGAAAGTCAGCGATGACCTCGGCAGCGGAGCAAGAGCAACTCTCCCATGCCCGTTCGGAAGGAGGCCCGTCGTACTCGAAGCGGAGCCGAACGGTCTTTGAGGTTGTATCAGCCTCGATTGAGGCTTGGCGCAACTCAACGTGCACCTCACCGAGAAGTGCTCGCTGGAGTGAGAGCAACAACATTGGACGGTCGAAGGTGTCGCTCATGAGGCCTAACACTTAAGTTAAGCCGCGCCGCAGCGGGGCGTGAAGCACATGGCAAGCTGCACCTGCCATGTGGTTTGCGCCCCGATGCGGTGTCGGCTTGAACGCATTGTTAGGCGGCATCCGCGATGTAGTAAAGGATGTACCCCGAGTACACCAGGGAGCCTGCCGCCACCTCTGCCTTGAAGCACTCATTGAACGAGGCCTCACTAACAAAACCGTACTCCGGCAGTCTTGGTCCGGCAAAGCCGACAAGCCGCCATGCGTCAAAGCCATAAATCTCGCCGTGCTCCCCGAAGTCGAAGTCTACTGTGCCCGCGGGCAGTCTGACCGCGCATCCGTAGCCATGCTTGAAGTAGGCAACGCCACCTTTTAACTCTCCACGCTGTGGAATGTCCGTTGCAGCCCAGTCCGTATTCGTGGCAGGCAACGGGATACCGGATTGCCGCATGAGCTCCACGGCGGCGCGAACGTTGACTTGGTAATCGGAGATCAAACGAGCGAGATTACTGTCCATGCCGCCTAACGCCCGAGTTAAGCCGACTTGCGTAGTGGAGCCAAAGCCATGGCAAGCTTTTTCTGCCATGGCTTTGGTGTAACGAAGCAAGTTCGGCTTGAACGAATTGTTAGGTGCCGCCCCATTACGGCACATAGACCAAATGGACAGTAACCGAGATGTCCGATTGCGTCTCAACCACCTGCGCGTGGAGTACCAAGTCGCTCCGACCTTCCTCTTGCGTCCAGAGGTCGACGATGACATCCCCGTGGCTACCGGTCCAGATGCAGACCGAAGACTCCCAAGTTGCCTCCGGCAGTTCTACCAACGTAGCGCCGTAGTCGCGCAGGTAGTCGCGAATCTGGGTGGCTGTTTCGATTGAGACAGGCTCGACGCCTGCAATTTGTGCTTCCAGGCGGTAGTCGGCGGCGACGAGTGCGGACACGATCTCTCGGAACGTGTGCCGCCAAGCTGGTGGGATGGGCCGCTGGGCCTCATCGCTAGGGCTTTGTTGGCTCATGTTGCGATCATTTCAGTGCGGCACCTAACGCCTGAGTTAAGCCGACTTGCGTAGTGGAGCCAAACACATGGCAAGCTTTTTCTGCCATGTGTTTGGTGTAACGAAGAAAGTTCGGCTTGAACGAATTGTTAGGGCGCATCCGCTTGCAAGCCAAGATACGCCCGATTTTTTGCAGTCACTGGCGCCAATGTAGCCAGAAGACGTTGTGCGAGGCCACGGACAGGCTCCCAGGCCGGATTTTGCATAGCGGCAAGATTCGCGGCGCGACCGGAGCCGGCCGGCATGTCATTTACCGGTACCGGATCCACTGACGCTAGAAACTCCAGAACCGCAGTCTCTTGTTGCTCCGTGAAAAGGCCAGAGCCGACTAGGTAGTGGCCCGCGAGAGCGTCATCTCTTAGCTCCCAGGCGGTGTTGTAGTCACCCATGAGCTCGCATTGCTCTTCAGCCGGGCCGGCGAGAGCTTCAAGCGTGAAGAGAAACACGCTGTAAGCGACGTGCGAGGCTTCTAGTGCTGAAATTTGCGATGAATCAGACATGCGGCCTAACACCAGAGTTAAGCCGAGACGCGTAGTGGAGCGAAGCACATGGCAAGCTGTATCTGCCATGTGCTTTGCGGAACGAAGCGGCTTCGGCTTGAACGACTTGTTAGGCCGGCACCTGCCGCAGCATTACTCACAGCCCACCCCGTCATTGTCCCGGTCCAGATGCGGACCATATCCCGGATCACCACGGCGGACCGGTGCGGCTCCTGCAGCCCGGGCAGCGGCGCAGTTGGCGAAAGCGCCTTGTTGGCGCGGAGCTGCGGGTGCAGGCGCGAAGTTGCTCTGCTGGAGAGCTGGGCGAGCTGTCGCAGGGGCGCGGTGGCAGTGATAGTCGCCGGTCTTGCGGTTATTGTGGCATCCCTCGCTGTTCAGGCCACCGGGATGGCTAAGTGCCATCCCTGGCGCCAAGCACAGAGCGGCTATCAGGCTAAGGCTGAACTTTGATCTAGGCATGCACCCCCCGTGCGGCCTAACGCCAGAGTTAAGCCGAGACGCGTAGTGGAGCGAAACGCATGGCAAGCTTTACCTGCCATGTGTTTTGCGTAACGAAGCGGCTTCGGCTTGAACGACTTGTTAGGCCGCCGCACTCCGAGCTTGCGCCCGACCTTGCGACAGCCCAACCCCTGAGGCGAACACTACAACAAGTCTGGCCGAACGGCCTGAGGCTGGCACTTGCCGGGGCCGAAGCCAAAACCAGCGGCTCGCGCGGCCAAGAACTCTCACAGCGCCCTGTCCGAAGCCGACTCGGCCGGTCGAATCTTGCGGAGAGTAGCGCCAGTCCGAAGCCGAGCTGCTGCAGGGCTGACTACCGATGCCTGCACCGCGCGTGCGAGGTGCCAACGCTGCGGCTAAGCGAGGCGCTACAGATCGCCTGGAACCCGGCAACGACAGTGCGGGAAACAAGGCCTAACACCAGAATTAAGCCGCGTCGCGAAGCGACGTCGGCTTGAATGACTCGTTAGGCCGCATAGCTTCGGCCGGATGCTCTCGGACCAGTCTGCCCGAGACCAGAAGGTTCTTTGCTGGAACGACCAAGCCTGACTCGAATGGGGTAAACAGAACCGTCATGATGATCATTGGAACGATCCCGATGGTCTTAGCGCTCGGGTCAATCGCTCGGCAAGTGCGGTGTACTGCTGCCGCGTAAGCGATGACTGGCGGAACCGTGATGAGCGCCAAGAAGATGGAACTGGCGACCACCGCTCTGGATGAATGTGTGATTGCGGTGACGATCATGGTGGCGAACCACGCAACGTGAACCAGATAGCTTTGTAGCAGCCGCCGCCTTTGCTTGATCAGCTTGGGGATCAGAGATTCCTCCATTGCGGCCTAACACCCAAGTTAAGCCGAGCCGCGAAGCGGCTTCGGCTTCAACGCATTGTTAGGCGGCTGGCGACGGATAGCAAACACTAATACAGAGCAAACAAGCCACCAGAAGAGTACGAAGAACAGCAAGAAGAACGATGCGCCACTGTAAGGACTGCCAGGCTTTATGACGAAGGATGGGAACAGCGCAGGAAGCGCGTCCCGGAGCAGCCATAAAGGTGGATCGATGAAGATGTCACGGAGCTGATGCCAGATGCCGCCAGCACCATCAGTGGTGAGCACCACCCCAGTGACGAGTGCAGAAAGCAGTAGGCCGACAATTAATGAAATGAGTATCCGCATAGCTCGTTCCTGCGGCCTAACACCAGAGTTAAGCCGTGCCGCGAAGCGGCATCGGCTTGAACGACTCGTTAGGCCGCCGTTCCCTGGCACCTGCGCCCGACGTGCGGCAGCCCAACCCCTGAGGCAAACAGTACAACAAGCGCCGTACCTGGTGCTGCCGGAACGCACCCTGCGCGCGGCCAATAACTCTCACCGCGCACTATCCGAAGCCGACCCGGCAGGTCGAAGCTTGCGAAGAGTCCCGTCTGTCCGAAGCCGAGGTTCTGCAGGGCTGACTACCAATGCCTGCACCGCGCGCGCGAGGTACAAACGCTGCGGATAAGCGAGGCGCTGCAGAATGCCTGGAACCCGGCAACAACAGTGCGGGAAGCAAGGCCTAACACCTGAATTAAGCCGCGCCGCGAAGCGGCGTCGGCTTGAATGAATTGTTAGACCTGCTGCCGATCACTCTCATTAACGACCCAGAATGAGCGACCCGAGTGCGTACGGTCTACGAACAGATGGTGGTTCTGATACTCAATTGCGTCAATAGCCGCAGCGGCATCCTCCGCAGTTCTTGTGTCTTTGTGAGAAACGAGAAGCCGAAGGCCTGGCAAGGCGTCTTGCCGCTGGGAGTAGGCGCAGAGTCCGCAGGCGCGATAACGAACCACAGTTGACTTGTCCGCAAGCGCAGCCAAGCCGAGCTGGAATGCAGCCTCAGACTGGCGGGCGTATCTGATGGAGTGAAAGACAAGGGATGCGCGGCCTTGCCATGTTTTTGCCTTTGGATAGAAATCTGCAAGGTGATCGACAACGTCAGACCCGAGCGGTTTGAGCTTTGCCCAAGCAGCCTCTTCCTCTGAGGTCGATCTGGTGTCCAGCGCGGCAACCAGACGTTGAATCTCGGACTCTTCTAAATCTTCCATGCAGGTCTAACACTAAGTAGATTCCAAAAACGGAATGTAGCAGGTCCCTTTTCCCCTCAGCCTGCCTCCGACCTTCGGAAAAATCCCACCCCGAATCAATCCTTTGGAGCCTTCTGCGGCTCCGAACGGGCGGTAATGCTGTCGCAAAGTACCTTACGGATGGGGCGGTATGTCATACCGGCGCATGGACGAAGCGGTATCCGGCTCCTCCCGGCCTCTCGACGAGGCATCGGGCGCCGCCGACGGTGCTCCCGCCACCGCCCCCGCTCCCGCCGCCGCCCCTCCCCGCCTCCTCGACCAGATCCGCATCCGCTGCCGGACGAAGCATTACAGCATCCGCACCGAGCGCGCCTATGTCGGCTGGGCGCGGCGCTTCATCCTGGCCAACGGTCGCCGGCATCCGCGCGAGCTGGGCCTCGCGGAGGTCGAGGCCTTCCTCTCGGCGCTCGCGGTGCGCGACGACGTCGCCGCGAGCACGCAGAACCAGGCGCTGTCGGCCTTGCTCTTCCTCTACAAGGAGGTGCTCGGGCTGGAGATGCCCTGGGTCGGCTCGGTCACGCGCGCGAAGCGCCCGAAGCGGCTGCCGGTGGTGTTGACGCCGGTGGAAGTGCGCGCCTTGCTGGCGCTGCTGGACGGGCAGGCCGCGCTGATGGGGTCGCTGCTTTACGGGGCGGGCATGCGCCTGATGGAGGCCGTGCGGCTGCGGGTCAAGGACGTGGACTTCGGACGCTGGGAGATCGTCGTGCGCAACGGCAAGGGTGGCAAGGACCGGCGGGTGCCGCTGCCGCGGCGGCTGGAGGCGGCGCTGCAGGCGCAGATCGAGCGCGTGCGGGTGCTGCACGGGCGCGATCTGGCGCAGGGCTATGGCGAGGTCTGGCTGCCGCACGCGCTGTCGCGCAAATATCCCACGGCCGGCCGCGAGCTGGGCTGGCAGTATGTGTTCCCGGCCTCTGGCCTGTCGGAGGATCCGCGCAGCGGGACGCGGCGGCGCCACCATGTCGACGAGGCGGTGCTGCAGCGCGCGGTCAAGTCGGCGCGGGTAGCGGCGGGGATCGACAAGCCGGCCACCTGCCACACGCTGCGGCATTCGTTCGCGACCCATCTGCTCGAGTCCGGCCACGACATCCGCACGGTGCAGGAGCTGCTCGGGCACAAGGACGTGGCGACGACGCAGATCTACACGCACGTGCTGGGCCGCGGCGCCGGTGGCGTGCTCAGCCCGCTGGACCGCGACTGAAGTCCGGGCTTCGGCCTGCCCTGTCCGCTGCCGCTGCGATCTACACCGCCGGCAACGGCAGGCCGCGCATCGCCTTGACCGTGCGCAGCACGAAGCTGGAGTTCACGTCGCCGACGCCGGGGCGGGCGAGCACGCGGTCGAGCAGGAACCGGGAGAAGTGCTCGAGGTCGGTGACCATCACCTGCAGCAGGTAGTCCATGTCGCCGGTGAGGGCGTGGCAGGCCACCACTTCCTGCCATTCGTTGACGCCGCGGGCGAAGTCGGCGACGGCGGCGGCGTCGTGGTGGTTGAGGCGGATGCGGACGAAGGCGGTCAGGCCCAGGCCGATGCGCTCGGGGTCGACTTCGGCGCGGTAGCCGGCGATCACGCCGCTGCGCTCGAGCCGCTGCACGCGGCGCAGGCAGGCCGACGGCGACAGGTGCACGCGCTCGGCAAGGTCGGCGTTGCTCAGGCGGCCGTGGCGCTGCAGTTCGGCCAGCAGCTGCAGGTCGATGCGGTCGAGGCTGGTGTCGGTGGCGGGCATGGGTCGTTCTGCCTCCTTGCGGTGCACGAATGTTGCGTGCATCCGCGATTGCTACGCACGAATGGCAACCATATTGCGCATGTGGCCAGCTAAAGTCGATTGTCTGCCGGGTTGGAGCGCACGAAAACTGCGTTTATGCCCGCCACCGCCACCGCTCCCGCCATCCACCGGAGTCCGCCATGTCCGCCCAGGGCCCCGCCCAGCCCCGCCGCGTCGAGAACCTGCACACCGACAAGGGCAAGGTGCCGGTCTATGCCACCGGCGTGGTCGACCAGGCCTGGGACAGCTACACCGCCGACGACCACGCGACCTGGGCCACGCTGTACGCGCGCCAGCGCGAGCTGCTGGTCGGCCGCGCCAGCGACGAGTTCCTGCGCGCGCAGGACGCGATGGGCATGACGCCCGACCGCATCCCGAAGTACGACGACCTCAACGCGGTGCTGGAGCCGGCCACCGGCTGGCGCCTGATCGGCGTCGAGGGCCTGCTGCCGGAGCTCGATTTCTTCGAGCACCTGGCCAACCGCCGCTTCCCGGTCACGTGGTGGATCCGTCGCCCCGACCAGATCGACTACATCGAGGAGCCCGATCTCTTCCACGATCTCTTCGGCCACGTGCCGCTGCTGATGAACCCGGTGTTCGCCGACTACATGGCGGCCTACGGGCGCGGCGGGGTCAAGGCGCACGGCATCGGCGCGGACGCGCTGCAGAACCTGACGCGGCTGTACTGGTACACGGTGGAATTCGGGCTGATCCGCGAGGCGGAAGGGCTGCGCATCTACGGCAGCGGCATCGTGTCGTCCAGCGGCGAGTCGGTGCATTCGCTGGAGTCGGCGGCGCCCAACCGCGTCGGCTTCGACCTCGAGCGCATCATGCGCACGCGCTATCGCATCGACACCTACCAGAAGACCTACTTCGTCATCGACAGCTTCGAGCAGCTGATGGCGGCGACGGAGCCCGACTTCACGCCGATCTATGCGCGCCTGGCGGAACAGCCGTCGATCCCGGCGGGCACCGTGCTCGAATCCGACACCGTCTTCCAGCGCGGCACCGGCGAAGGCTGGGCCACCGACGGCGACGTCTGAGCCTGCCCGGTACACGTCGCCGGACCCAACTGACGCGACCCCGGGCAGCGCCACTGCAGGAGCGGCTGCAGCCGCGACAGCTTCGGGCCGCAGCATTGCACCCACACCGTTCCGCGGGTGCGGCCGGCGCTCACGTCGCCACGTTCACCCCGCGGGCGAGAATGCCCGCATGACTGCCTCACCCCTGCACCGCATGCCGGCCGTCGCGCTGGCCACCCTCCCGTTCGCCATCGCCGCAGCCCTCGCCTCCGCCCCGGCGCTCGCGCAGGACGCCACCACCCTCGATGCCGTCGTCGTCGAAGCCACCCGCCTGCGCACCGTGCCGGCCTTCGACACGCCCGCCTCCACCGCCACCATCGACCTCGAAGGCCCGCGCGCCACGGCGGACGCCGACGTTTCCGAGGCGCTGCGCGGCATTCCCGGCCTGCTCGCGCGCGACCGTCAGAACCTGGCCCAGGACACGCAGCTGTCGATCCGCGGCTTCGGCGCGCGCGCGACCTTTGGCGTTCGCGGCCTGCGGCTGTACGCCGACGGCATCCCGGCGTCGATGCCGGACGGCCAGGGCCAGCTCTCGCATTTCAGCCTCGCCGGCGCCGAGCGCATCGAGGTGCTGCGCGGGCCGTTCTCGGCGCTGCACGGCAATTCCTCCGGGGGCGTGGTCTCGATCCACAGCGCCGACGGCGAGGCCGGCGATCCCTGGCGGCTGCGCGCCACCGTGGGCAGCGACGGCACCTGGACCGGCGCGGCGCGCCTGCTCGGCGGCAACGACATGGTCGGCTACAACTTCGCCGTCTCGCGCCTGGACACCGACGGCTGGCGCGACCATTCCGCGGCGCGTCGCGACGTGGCCAACCTCAAGCTCGGCTTCGACCTTGGCGGGCGCCGGCGCCTGGACCTGGTGCTCAACCACGTCGACATCCCGGAGGCGCGCGATCCGCTGGGCCTGACCGCCGCGCAGATGCGCGAGGACCCGCGCCAGGCCGTGGCCAACGCCTACGTCTACGACACCCGCAAGAGCGTGCGCCAGTCGCAGGCGGGCGCGGTGTTCGAGCAGGGCTTCGGCGATGCACAGGCGCTGCGCCTGTCGGCCTGGGGCGGCGACCGCGAGGTCACCCAGGTGCTGCCGATCCCGCCGGCGCCGCAGCGCAACCCGCTGCATTCCGGCGGCGTGATCGACCTCGACAACCGCTACGCCGGATACGACGCGCGCTGGTCCTGGAGCGGCGCGCTCGCGGGCCGTCCGCTGGAGCTCGCCGCGGGCGTGTCCGGAGAGCGCCAGCGCCAGCACCGTCGCGGCTTCGAGAACTTCGTCGGCGAGTCGCTGGGCGTGCGCGGCACTCTGCGCCGCGACGAGCGCAACGAGGTCGAGTCCGACGATCTCTACGCGCAGGCCTGGTGGCGGTTCGCGCCGCGCTGGTCGCTGCTGCTCGGCGCGCGCCGCAGCGAGGCCACGTTCACCTCGCGCGACCGCTACGTCACCGCGGGCAATCCCGACGACAGCGGCCGCGTCGACTACGCCGAGACCGCGCCGGTCGCCGGCATCACCTTCGCGCCCTCGGAGCACCTGCGCCTCTACGCCTCCGCCGGTCGCGGCTTCGAGACGCCGACCTTCAACGAGCTGTCGTATCGCACCGACGGCGGCGCCGGCCTCGCCTTCGGCCTGCGCCCCGCGGTCAGCGACAACGTCGAGCTGGGCATGAAGTGGCGCACGCCGTCCGGGGGCCGGCTGGAAGCGGCGCTGTTCCGCGCCGACACCGACGACGAGATCGCAGTGGCGGCCAACGTCGCCGGACGCAGCAGCTACCGCAACGCCGGCAGCGCGCGCCGCCAGGGCGTCGAGCTGTCCTGGTGGCAGCCGCTCGGCGACGCTTGGGACCTGCAGCTGGCGGCCACGCAGCTGGAAGCGGAGTTCCGCGGCGGCGATCCGGACGCCGGCGCGATCGTCGCCGGCCGACGCATTCCCGGCGTCCCCGAGCGCCACGCCTTCGCACGCCTGCAGTGGAACGACGGCGGCGCCTGGTCGGCCGCGCTCGAGGCCGAGGCCATGGGCGACGTGGTGGTGAACGATGCCGGCACCGGCACGGCCGCGGGCTACGGCCTGCTCCACGCCGAGGCCTCGCGCAGCTGGCCCACCGCCACCGGCCCGCTGCGCCTGTTCGCGCGCATCGACAACCTGCTCGACCGCGACCACGTCGGCTCGGTCATCGTCAACGAGGGCAACGGCCGCTTCTACGAACCCGGCGCCGGACGCACCTGGCTGCTCGGGCTCGAGTGGACGTTCGACCGCCGCTGACCGCCGCCGTTGGATCCCGGGACTGCGCCCCGCCCCGGTTCACTTCATCCGCACGCTGATCCGCATGCCGGTGGCCGGCAGCGCGAAGGCGATCCGCTCGAACCCCGGCTTCGAAAACACCGGCGGGTTGTTGGAAAAGCCGTAGTCGTCCTTCGGGATGCCCAGCGGGCCCACGTCGAAGCGGCGGTTGCCGTCCTTGTCGTGCAGCACCATCACGCCGTAGCGGCCGGCCTTGAGGCCGTCGAAGCGCACCTGCAGCCGGTCGCTGCCGTCGGGATGGGCGCGCTGCATGCGCAGGGCGTCGCGCTTGCCGTTCCAGGCCTCTTCCGAGTCGTACAGGAACACCGTCAGGCGCCCGGTCTGTGCGCCCACGCGCTCGATGTCCACGGTCAGTTCGACCGCGAAGGCCGGCCATGCCAACACGGCGGCCAGCAGCGCGGCGGCGATGAGCGGCATCGCTCGGCGGGACCTCGTCATGGGGAGTGCTCCTTGCGTCGTCGGGTGGGATCAGGCTTCGGGGTTCAGGCGTGCGCGGTCCGCGCAGGCCGGGCCGGCGCGGCGATGCGGTAGCGGCGGTCGAGCCAGGCCTTGGCCGCGATCGACAGCAGCACCGGCCCGAACCAGGCGAGGTAGAACCACGACGGCCCCTGCAGCGCCGGCAGCAGCCGCGGCAGGCCGATGGCGAGGAAGGCGATGTGGGTGGCCGCGGCGTTGCCGACCATCGCCGCGTAGTGCTCCTCCAGCCACCAGCGCGGCTGCGTGGGGATGACCCGGCGGCGCCGCAGCATGTCCGCGCCCACCAGGATCCCGACCAGCGAGAACCCGGCCAGCAGCGGGCTGCCGCGCTCCAGTCCCAGCCACAGCACCGCCAGGCCCGCCGCCGGGTTGGCGACCGCAAGCGCGTGGTAGGCGCGGCCGAGGTAGCGCGCAGGCTGCGCCTTGTCGCGGATCGCCCGCCACGACAGCCACACCGAAGTGGTGACCAGCAGCAGCAGGTAGCCGAGGAAGGCCGCGCTGGCCGACTGCCCGTCGAGCACCCGCTGCAGGGTCAGCGGCACGCCGCTGGCGATCACCAGCAGCATGGCCAGCAGGTAGACACGGCCGGCGAGCCGGTGCCGCGCACTGCCCTTGCGCAGCACGGCGGCCAGCCAGAAGGTGATCAGCGCCACCGTGCCGGCGGCGATGTGCAGGGTGACGAAGGCGGCGTATCCGGTCATTGGCGTCAGGCCTTGCGTGGACGTGCTGCCAGCGTGCCGCCCGCGCGGCGGCGACCGCAGTCCCGGCGGTCACCGATCCGCGGTGCCGGAAGTCACTTTCTCCGCCGCGCGCGTTGCATTGCCCACGCCGCCCGCCGCAGCATGGAACCCCCTTCGCGGAGACCGGCCATGCGCGGCTATCTGCAGGCGGCGCTGCAACCGCTCAATCTCGCCGCCCTGCTGACCCTGGGCACGGTCGCGCTCTCCATCCATGGCGAGCTCGGCGATGCACGGCCGCTGGGCTGGACCCTGCTGGCCGCCTTCAGCCTGCTGTTCCTGCTGCTCGAACCGATCGCCGCGCGGCCCTGGCTGCGCGCGGCCTGCTACGGCGTGCTGGCCCTGCTGGCCCTGGGCGTGGTCGCGCTCGCGCCACGCACCGGCACTTCACCGGTGATCCTGGTCATCCTGCTCGCGGCGCTGGCCATGGATTACCCGCCCGGGCGGGTGCTGCTGGTGGCCGCGGCGCTCAACATCGCGCTCTACCTGCTGCTCGCCGCGGCCAGTCATCCCGCGCCGGGCCTCAAGGTGACGCTCTACCTCGGCTTCCAGGCCTTTGCCGCGCTGGTGGCGCACTACGCCCGCAGCGCCGAGCGCGCGCGCGACCGTCTGGCCCTGGTCAACGCCGACCTGCTCGCCACCCGCGCGCTGCTGGCCGACAGCGCGCGCGACGCCGAGCGCCTGCGCGTGGCGCGCGAGCTGCACGACGTGGCCGGCCACAAGCTCACCGCCCTGACCCTCAACCTGCGCGCGCTGGCCGCCGAGCCGGGCCTGGCCGGGCACGCCGGGCTGGACGTCGCCCGCCAGCTTGCCGGCGAGCTCATGGGCGACCTGCGCCAGGTGGTGCAGCAGCTGCGCGAGGACCGCGGCCTGGACCTGGCCACCGCCCTGCACGCGCTGGCCGCCCCGATGCCGCGCCCGGCCCTGCGCCTGGACATCGCCGACGACGTGCGCATCGGCGACCCGCAGGTGGCCGAAGCGCTGCTGCGCATGGTCCAGGAAGCGCTGACCAACAGCGCCCGCCATGGCCAGGCCCGCCACCTGGACGTCGCCATCCGCCGCGAAGGCTCGCGCATCGTCGTCTGCATCGAGGACGACGGTCGCCTGCAGGCGCCGCTGCGCGAAGGCAACGGCCTGGCCGGCATGCGCGAGCGCCTGGCCGAGGCCGGCGGCAGCCTGGCGCTGTCGGCCTCGCCGCGTGGCGCCCTGAAGATCGACGCGAGCCTGCCGGCATGAGTGCGCCGCGCATCGCGCTTGCCGACGACCAGGCCCTGGTGCGCGCGGGACTACGCGCCCTGCTCGAGGGCCAAGGCATCGCCATCGCCTTCGAGGCCGAGGACGGCGCCGCCCTGCTCGAAGGCCTCGCCACCACTCCGGTCGACGTCGTGCTCAGCGACATCCGCATGCCCGGCACCGACGGCATCGACGCCCTGCTCCGACTGCGCGCGCGCGGCGATGCCACGCCGGTGCTGCTGCTCACCACCTTCGACGACAGCGACCTGCTGCTGCGCGCCACCGGGGCCGGCGCCCAGGGCTTCCTGCTCAAGGACGCCGCGCCCGAGGACCTGCGCGATGCCATCGTGCGCCTCGCCGCCGGGGAGACCCTGCTGCAGCCGGTCAGCACCGGGCCGGTGCGCGCGCGCTACGCCTTCCACGCCACCGACGCGCCGCGCGAACCCTTCAGCGCGCGCGAGGTTGCGATCCTGCGGCTGATGGCCGGCGGCTATTCCAACCGCGAGATCGCGCGCTCGGTGTTCCTGGCCGAGGGCACGGTGAAGAACTACGTGTCCAGCATCCTCGAGAAGCTCGACACCCGCGACCGCACCCGCGCGGTGCTCAAGGCGATCACCCTGCGCGTGATCTGAACGCCGTCAGCCCGGCGCCAGCGCGGCCGCGGCGATGCCGGCCGCCAGCGCCGCCAGCAGCCCCGCCGCCACCCGCAGCCCGTAGCCGCGTCCGCCGCTGGCCACCGCCAGCACCGATTTCGCGCCCAGGCTCGCGGCCAGCAGACCGACCATCAGCCAGCGCCCCTGCGCCGGATCGATCGCGCCGCCCACGCGCAGGCTGCCCAGGGTGGCGATGGACGCGTGCAGCTCGGCGGCGGCGGCGATCACCGCGGCCGCCATCGCGCCGCCGGCGCCGATCCACCGGTTCAGCGCCGCCGCCAGCAGCACCATGCCGCCGACCAGGACCGCGAAGCCGAGCGCGTGGCCGAAGCGGAACATCCGCGTCTGCGCGGTCGGCGGCGCCACCGCGTCCTCGCGCCCGGCGTGCAGCCCCAGCAGGCCGCCGGCCAGCAGCACCGCGCCGACGGCGGCCAGGATCCAGCGCTGTTCGGCGACCAGCGCCGGCGACAGCGCGCCCAGCACCGGCACGGCCAGGGTGAGCGAGGCCAGGTTGGCCAGCAGCGCGGCGCCCACCGCCGAGCGCATCAGCTGCGGCGACTCCTTGGCGCGCTGGCCGAAGCCCAGCACCGCCGCGGTCGAGGACACGTAGCCGGCGAAGAAGCCCGACACCGCCAGCCCCCAGCGGTTGCCGATCACCCGCAGCGCCACGTGGCCCACGGCCCCGACCGCCATCACCAGCACCACCAGCAGCCATAGCGTGCGCGGATTGAGCGCGCCGTAAGGACCGAAGCCGCGGTCGGGCAGCAGTGGCAGCACCACCAGCGCCGACGCCAGCAGGAACAGGCCGTCGAAGACCTCGCGCTCGCTCAGCAGCTCGCGCGTCAGCGTGTGCAGCGGCCGCTTCGCGAACAGCAGCACCGCCACCACCACCGCCAGCCCGGTCGCGATCCCCGGCGAGCGCACCGCCAGCGCGCCCAGCAGCGCCGTGGCGACCAGCGCGACCTCGCCGGTCAGGCCGGGATCGTGTTCGTGGCTGGCGTGGTAGGACATCGCCGCCAGCAGCGCCACCGCGGCCAGCGCCACCAGCAACACCCCGGTGCCAAGCCAGGCCGCGACCGCCGCCGCCAGCGCCACCAGCGCGTGGGTGCGCAGGCCGGCGGTGGCATGGGTGGCGTGGGCGCGCTCGCGCACCAGCCCGACCAGCAGGCCGGCGCCCAGCGCGGCGGAGAACGCGTACAGCAATGCGATGGTGTCTTCGGTCACGCCGGAGGCCGGTATCGACGGGAGCCGCAGTCTGCCATGCGCTTGCTTCCCCGGCGGCAGGCCGGAGAATGGCCCTGTCCAACACCTCGCAGGTCGCCATGTCCAGCCCCCGCCATGCCGTCTCCCTCACCCGCCACCTGATCGAGGAGCAGCGCGCCGGCCGCATCAACGCCGACCTGCGCCAGCTGATCGCGGTGGTCGCGCGCGCCTGCACCAGCATCTCGATCGCGGTCGGCAAGGGCGCGCTCGGCGGCGTGCTGGGCGACGCCGGCACCGGCAACGTGCAGGGCGAGGCGCAGAAGAAGCTCGACGTGATCAGCAACGAGATCCTGCTCGAGGCCAACGCCTGGGGCGGGCACCTGGCGGCCTGCGCGTCGGAGGAGATGGACCACTGCTTCCCGATCCCCGACGCCTATCCGCGCGGCAACTACCTGCTGCTGTTCGATCCCCTGGATGGCTCCAGCAATATCGACGTCAACGTCTCGGTGGGCACCATCTTCTCGGTGCTGCGCGCGCCCGACGGCGTCGCCGCGATCGGCGACGACGACTTCCTGCAGCCGGGCACCGCCCAGGTCGCCGCCGGCTACTGCGTCTACGGCCCGCAGACCACCCTGGTGCTGACCTTCGGCCACGGCACCCACGCCTTCACCCTCGACCGCGAGACCGGCACCTTCATGCTGACCCGCGAATCCATCCGCATCCCGGAGGAGACGAAGGAGTTCGCGATCAACATGTCCAACCAGCGCCACTGGGAGGCGCCGATGCAGGACTACGTGCGCGACCTGCTGGTCGGGAAGGAAGGCCCGCGCGGCAAGGACTTCAACATGCGCTGGGTGGCCTCGATGGTCGCCGACGTGCACCGCATCCTGACCCGCGGCGGCATCTTCATCTATCCCTGGGACCGCAAGGACCCGGGCAAGGCCGGCAAGCTGCGCCTGATGTACGAGGCCAACCCGATGGCCTTCCTGGTCGAGCAGGCCGGCGGCGCCGCCACCAACGGCCGCGAGCGCATCATGGAGATCGCACCGGCCCAGCTGCACCAGCGCGTCCCGGTCTTCCTCGGCTCGAAATCCGAAGTCGAAGCCGCCACCCGCTACCACCTCGACCACGACGCTGGCTGATCGCGCTGCTGCTGCTACGGAGCGGCTGGGCAGGAAAGCATTTGCCACGGATGACGCGGATGGACGCGGATTTACACGGATAGAGCAGAAGACTGGGAAAAAGCATTCTTGCGACGGATTTACGCGGATTACGCGGATTCAGCCGAGGCAGGATTGCCAGGTAGAAACACAACTGGAAACGGCGCCAGGTCAGGCGTAGTGCTTGCATTAGCCTCGGCCAGATCCGCGTAACCCGCGTAAATTCGCGGCAAAAAAGCTCTCGGCTTCTTCCCTCCCTTGCTTTTGCTCTATCCGTGTAAATCCGCGTCCATCCGCGTCATCCGTGGCAAAAACCCCTTCCCCCACCACAGCGAGCACCCATGGCACCGACCGCCGACTTCATCGAAGTGACCCCCGGTGCGCTCGACGCGGCGACCTGCGCGGCGATCGTCGAGCGCATGCGCGGCAGCGATGCGCTGCAGCCCGGGCGCGTGGGCAGCGGGGTGTTTCCGGAGCTGAAGAAGAGCCGCGATATCGGACTGGCCGGGCGCGCCGATTGGGCCGACGTCGAGCAGGCGCTCAACGTCGCCGTCTACGGCGGGCTGCTGGCCTACCTGCGCAGGTATCCGCAGGCGCTGATCGCGCCGCTGATGCTGCAGCATCCCGGTGCCGACGGTGCGCTCCGGCGGCTGCAGGCCGACGACATCTCCGCCATGGACGATCGCGCGCTGGGCCGGCTGGCGATGGCCTGCCTGCGTCCGGGCACGGTCAACCTGCAGTGGTACGCGGCCGGCGAAGGCGGCTATCCGTACTGGCACTGCGAACTCTATCCGCACGATCCGCAGGCCGAGACCCTGCACCGGCACCTGCTGTGGACGCTCTACCTCAACGACGGCTTCGAGGCCGGCGAGACCGAGTTCCTGTTCCAGGACCGCAAGGTCTCGCCGCGTGCCGGCGACCTGCTGATCGCGCCCACCGCCTTCACCCATACCCACCGCGGCAACCGCCCGCAGGGCGGCGACAAGTTCATCGCCACCAGCTGGATCCTGTTCCAGCGTGCCGAGGCGCTGTTCCCCGGGGGCTGAGCCCGGGCTCCGCAGGCCGCGGCGTCGCCGCGGTCCGCCCTAGCCTTCGCGCGGGTGGTTCAGCACCAGCCAGTACATCCCGACCTGCTTCACCGCCCACATGAACTGGCCGAAGTCCACCGGCTTGCGGATGTAGCTGTTCGCGCCCAGCGAATAGCAGGCCTCGACGTCGAAGGGCTCGGCGCTGGTGGTCATCACCACCACCGGCAGGCTGCGGGTCTCGCTGTCGGCGCGGATCGCCTGCAGCACTTCGCGGCCGTCCATGCGCGGCATGTTGAGGTCGAGCAGCACGAGGGCCGGTGGCTCGTGGCGCGCCTGGTCCGCCCAGGCGCCGCGGCCGAACAGGTAGTCCAGCGCTTCCACGCCGTTGCCCACGACGTGCAGCGGGTTGGCGATCTTGGCCTCGGCGAAGGCGATGCGGGTGAGCTCGACGTCGTCGGGATTGTCCTCGACCAGCAGGATCGGGCGGTTGCTCATGGCGACGCCGGACCCTGGGCCGCCGGCAGTTCGACGTGGAACACGCTGCCCTCGCCGGGCACGCTGTCGGCGCCGATGCGGCCGCCCATGCGCTCGGTGATTCGGCGCGCGATCGCCAGGCCCAGCCCGTGGCCGCCACCCTCGTCCGCGCCGTGCAGGCGCTGGAAGGGATCGAACATGCGGCCGGCGTAGCGCGTGTCGAACCCGCATCCACGGTCGCGCACGTGGATGCGCACCATGTCCTGCGCCTGTCCGGCGTCGACGTCGATGTGCACGGCGTCGCGGCCGGCGGAGAACTTCCACGCGTTGTGCAGCAGATGGTCGAACACCAGCTTGAGCTGGCGCTCGTCGGCGCGCACCAGGATGCCCGGCTGCACGCTCGACTCCACGCGGCGCGTTGGATCGGCATCGCACAGTTCCACCAGCGCCCAGTCCACCAGCAGGCTGGCGTCGACCTCGCCGATCTCGAGCGCGTCGTGGGAAGCGCGCGACAGCGCCTGCAGCGCGTCGAGCAGCGAGGCCATGCGCAGGGCGGCGGCGCGGATGCGCGCGAGCTGGTTGCGGCCGTCCTCGTCGAGGCGCGCACCGGACCCGGACTCCAGCATCGCCGAGAAGCCTTCGATCGCACGCAGCGGCGCGCGCAGGTCGTGCGCGATGCCCTGCGACACCAGCGCGTTGTCCCTCGTCATCCGCTCGAGTTCCGCCTGGCAGTCACGCAGCTTCTGCCAGGGATCGCCGGCGGCCGAGGCAGCCGCATTCGCGGCTGCAGCCGGCGCGTCCCCCTCGGCAGCACGCTGGTCGTGGAACTGTTTCATCGCGGCACGGTACACCAGCGGCCTGTCTCCGGTGCGTGTACGGCACGTGCAGCCGGAAGGCTAGAACAGGCGTCCCTGCGGCGAGGGCGGCGGCGTTGGCACGGGCCTGGCCGGTGCGGCAAAGCGGCTGCAGTCGAGCGTTGGCAGCCGGGTGAATCCCAGCTGTCTGCGCGCCTTCGCGAAGCGCGCGGCGAGCAGCTGGGCGAACGGTCCCTCGCCGCGCATGCGGGTGCCGAAGGCGCTGTCGTAGTCGCGCCCGCCGCGCATCTGCGCCACCAGGCTCATGACGTGCGCGGCGCGGTCGGGATAGTGCTGCGCGAGCCACTCCCGCCACACCTCCTTGAGCTCATGCGGCAGTCGCAGCAGCACGTAGGACGCGTCCACCGCGCCGGCCTCGCGCGCGGCGGCGAGGATCGCCTCGAGCTCGCCGTCGGTGATCGCCGGGATCACCGGCGCGACCATGACGCTGACCGGCACGCCGGCCGCATGCAGCCCGGCGATCGCCCTGAGCCGCGCGTGCGGCGCGGAGGCCCGCGGCTCCATGCGCGCGGCCAGGCGGTTGTCGAGCGTGGTCACCGACAGCGACACCTGCACCAGGCCCTGCTCCGCCATCGGCGCCAACAGGTCGAGGTCGCGCAGCACCAGCGCGTTCTTGGTGATCAGGTGCACCGGGTGGCGGGTTTCGGCCAGCACCTCGAGCAGGCCGCGGGTAAGGCGCTCGCGGCGCTCCAGCGGCTGGTAGGCGTCGGTGTTCACGCCCAGCGCGATCGGCGCGCAGGCGTAGCGCGGGCGCGCCAGCTCGGCGCGCAGCAGCTCGACGGCATTGGTCTTGGCGTACAGGCGGGTCTCGAAGTCGAGGCCCGGGGACAGGTCGAGATACGCGTGGCTGGGCCGGGCGAAGCAGTAGACGCAGCCGTGTTCGCAGCCACGGTAGGGATTGATCGACTGGCTGAAGCCGATGTCCGGCGACTGGTTGCGGCTGATGATGCTGCGCGCGCGCTCGACGGTGACCGTGGTCGCGGGCCCCGGCTCCAGCGCCTCGCCGCTGGCGTCGGTGAAATCGTGGCCCGAGCCCCAGCCGTCGTCCTCGCGGCTGGCGCTGCGCTGCTCGAAGCGGCCCGTCACGCGCGACGCCGCGCCACGGCCCTTGAGGGGCCCCAGGGCGGCCAGCCGTGCTTTGCCATCGTCGCGCATACGGCTAGCCTAGCCGCTGGTGGTCTCAGTCCCTGCGACGGGGGAAGCGTCTGGACGCGATGCGCGAAGCCTGGCAGGCCCTCCTGTCGATCCCCCACCTGGGTACGTGGCTGCTGGCGTTGTGGGCCGCCTACCTGCTGCTGCTCGGCGGCTGGATCGTGCTGCAGAAGCGCGAGCCGGTGGCGACGCTGAGCTGGCTGCTCGGCCTCGCCCTGCTGCCTTACCTCGGCTTCTTCGTCTACCACGTGTTCGGGCCGCAGCGGATCCGGCGCCAGCGGCTCCGGCGCGCGCGCAGCCGCGAGTCGATGGATGCCGGCGCCGCCTTCGAACACGCGGCGCACGCCGACGCCGCCGAGCTCGCCCGCCTCGCCGTGGCCAGCACCGGGCTCGCACCGTCGACCGCGCGCGACGTGCGCCTGCTCGTGGACGGCGCGGCGAAATACGACGCGCTGCTGGCCGACATCGCCGCCGCCACGAAGCACGTCCATCTCGAGTACTACATCTACGAGCCCGACCGCACCGGTGCCGCGCTGCGCGACGCACTGGCCGCCCGTGCACGCGCGGGCGTCGAGGTCCGGCTGCTGGTGGACGCCATCGGGTCGGCGCGCTCGCGCCGCTTCTTCCAGCCGCTGCTCGATGCCGGCGGCGAAGTCGCCTGGTTCCACCCCATGCGCTTCGGGCACGTCTGGCGCCGGCCCTGGGCCAACCTGCGCACCCATCGCAAGATCGTGGTGATCGACGGCCGCGTCGCCTACACCGGCGGCATGAACGTCACCGACGAGCAGGACGAGCGCCTTGGCGACCAGGCTTACCGCGACCTCCACCTGCGCCTCGAGGGCGAGGTGGTGCGGCGTCTGCAGCTGGTGTTCTGCGAGGACTGGGCCTATGCCACCGGCAGCCGCGACTTCCTGTCCAGCGTCGCGCGCGACACGCCGCCGGACACCGGCCCCGGCCCGATCCGCGCCCAGGTGCTGGTGTCGGGCCCGGACTCGCCGTGGGAGGCCATCCACCGCATGCACGTGTCCGCCATCCACGCCGCGAAGCGCCGGGTGTGGATGACCACGCCCTACTTCGTGCCCGGCGAGGCCGCGATGATGGCGCTGACCTCGGCCGCCGCCGCGGGCCTCGACGTGCGCCTGCTGGTGCCGCGCGAAAGCGATTCGAAGCTGGTGACGCTGGCGGCGCGCTCCTACTTCGGCGCCCTGCTGCTGGCCGGAGTGAAGATCTACGAGTACGGGCCGCGCATGCTGCACAGCAAGAGCCTGCTGGTCGACGACGAGCTGGTGCTGGTGGGCAGCGCCAACTTCGACCACCGCAGCTTCCGCCTGAACTTCGAGGTCTCGGTGCTGTTCGACGATCCGGGCATCGCCGCCACATTGGCGACCCTGCTCGAAGGCGAGCTCGCCAATGCGCCGCGCGTCCAGCGCGGTCGCCATCGCCCGCTGCTGCGTGCCCGCCTGCCGGAGGCCCTCGCCCGCCTGCTGTCACCGCTGCTCTAGGCGGGCGCGCCGCCGGCTCCGGCCGTCCCCGGCGACGCATGGCCGGGCGCTGCGTGTCCCGAACCGCGACCGGCGGCAGGCTCCCGCCGTCCGGCGGCCGCGCGGGCGCGGCGTCAGGCGGGCTAGACTGCGCATCCGACCCCGCGGAGACACCCCATGCCCTGGCTGTTCCTGCTCCTGGCCGTGGCCGCCTTCGCGGTGGCGCTGAACGCATCCTCGATGGCGCTGGCCGTGATCTGCCTGCTCGTCGCCCTGGCCGGCACCGTGGCCTGGGTGCTCGGGCTGCTGGCGCAGCGCGTCGGCAACCAGTCGCGCGACGACAGCATGATGCTCGACCCGATGGAGCTGAAGCGCCTGCGCGACGAGGCCGAGGCCCGCCGCGCCGCGGCCGCAGTCACGGACACCGCCCCGGGCGATACCGCGCGCGGCTGACGTCGCGTTCCGCGCGTATCCTGCCGCCCCATGACCCGCCTCAGCGTCAATCTCAACAAGATCGCCGTGCTGCGCAATTCGCGCGGCGGCGCCGAGCCCGACATGCTGCGCGCCGCGCGCACCTGCCTGGACGCCGGCGCCCACGGCCTGACCCTGCATCCCCGCCCTGACGCACGCCACGCCCGCGCCGACGATGTCATCGCCCTGGCTGCGCTCGCCGGCGAGCGTGGCGTCGAACTCAATCTCGAAGGCAACCCCTTCGCCGCTCCCCGGCCCGGCTATCCCGGCTTCATCGCGCTCTGCCGCAAGGCGCGGCCGGCGCAGGCGACCCTGGTGCCCGACGACGACGGCCAGATCACCTCCGACCACGGCTTCGACTTCGAACGCGACCGCGACCGCCTCGCCCCGCTGGTCGCCGAACTGCGCGATCTCGGCTGCCGGGTCAGTCTGTTCGCCGACGCCGGCAGCGCCGTCGAGTCGGCCGCGGAAACCGGCGCCGACCGCATCGAGATCTACACCGGCCCCTTCGCCGACGCCCACGCCGCAGGCGATGCCGCCGCCGCGCTGGCCGCCTGCGCCGACACCGCGCGCCGCGCGCGCGCCGCCGGCCTCGGCGTCAATGCCGGCCACGACCTCAGCCAGTCCAACCTGCGCGACTTCCTGGCCGCCGTCCCTGGCATCGAGGAAGTCTCCATCGGCCACGCCCTCATCAGCGAAGCCCTTTACGACGGCCTGTCCACCACCGTCGGCCGGTACCTCGCTCTTCTGTAGCGGCGCAGAAGGCTCTTGCCACGGATTCACGCGGATCACGCGGATCACGCGGATAAAGCACAGCTCGCTTGTGTAGGAGCAGCTATAGCTGCGACCGATACCTGCGGACAACCATCGCATAAGCGCCGCGCCCACGAATGACGGTTTGCGAGGCAAGGCTGCTACGCCGTTCAGCACACCGGTCGCAGCTATAGCTGCTCCTACCGGCTCCTGGCAAAGCTGTTGCCCTATCCGTGTAAATCCGCGCCATCCGCGTAAATCCGTGGCAAACGCTTTTCTTTCACCCTTACGCAAAAAAGCGCCGCCCTTGTGGGGCGGCGCAAGAAAGCAAGCGTGTTGTTCCTCCGCGACGCGCTGCAGGCGACGCCGGGAGACTCTTGCGGATCAGTTCCTCACGAAACCGATCTTCATCATCTGTGCATTCTTCGCTTCGGCCAGCACCTTGGCCAGCACGCCGTAATCGGCCTCGGCGTTGACGTCGATCTCGAGCGTGGGCTGGTTGTTGGGATCGCGCTGCACCTCGCTCTCCATCATGTTGCGCAGCGCCGACATCGGGGCCGGGCTGTCGTTCCAGAACACCTGGCCGCCGGCGTCGATGCGCAGCCGGATGGGCTCCGGCGGATCCACCGGGTTCACCGGCGGATTCGTCGAACGCTGCGGCAGGTCGATGTCGATCGGGTACGACAGCTGGGGCGCGGTGACCATGAAGATGATGAGCAGCACCAGCATCACGTCGCAGAGCGGAATGATGTTGATGTCGGCCATCGGGCCGTCACCGGAATCGGATGAAAAAGCCATGGTGCGAACTACTCCGGATCAGTTGGGCTCTCGGGTGGCGACGAAGCCGACCTTGCGCATGCCTTGCTGCTGCGCGATCTGGACGACTTCCTTCACCATCCCGTACTTCGTGGTCCTGTCGGCACGCACGTTCACCGGCGGCTGCGGCGTCTTCTGGGCCTCGACCGCCAGCGAACTCTCCAGCAGCTGGAGGGTCACCGGCGAATCGTTGAGGAAGATGTCGCCGTTGTCGGTCACCGCGATCGTGATCGGCATCGCCGCCCCGGACGTTTCCGGACGCTCGTCCAGGTTGGCCTCCGGGAGCTCGACCTTGACCTTGTGGGCCATCAGCGGTGCCGTGACCATGAAGATGATCAGCAGCACCAGCATCACGTCGACCAGCGGCACGATATTGATCGTGGCGTTGACCTTGTCATGGCCCCTACCACTTGAACTGTAAGCCATGTCGGTTCTCCTCGGACCCGTACGTCTGCGCTTAGTGCTTCTGCTCGCCGACGCGCGAGCCGGTGGCGAAGAAGTCGTGCAGGTCGTGGGCGAAGGTGTCGAGCTTGTTGTTCACGCCGCGGTTGAGGCGGACGAAGAAGTTGTAGCCGAGCACCGCCGGGATCGCGACGCCGAGACCGATGGCGGTCATGATCAGCGCCTCGCCGACCGGGCCGGCCACCGCGCCGATGTCGGCCTGGCCGCTGGCGCCGATGCGGATCAGGGCGCGGTAGATGCCCCACACGGTGCCGAGCAGGCCGACGAACGGCGCGGTCGCGCCGACGGTGGCGAGCACGGTCAGGCCGGCCTCGAGCTTCAGCGACTCGCGGGTCACGCCCTGGCGCAGCGCGCGGTCGACGAACTCGGAGCGGTTGAGCGACTCGACCAGGCGCGAACCTTCATGGCGCTGGTGGTGCGCGGCCGCCTGGGCGGCATCGAGGGCGACCTTCGAGAAGGGCTCGCTGCGCGCTTCTTCTTCCATGGAGCGGATCGCGTCCTGCGCGTTCTGGGTTTCCCAGAACGTGTTGATCACGCGGTCCGAGCGGCCGCGCAGGCGGGCGTGCTTGATGGCATTGAAGATGATCCAGTAGATCGACATGGCCGACATGACCAGCAGGGTGATGAGCACCACCCAGCCGACCGCGTCCATGTGTTGGATCATGTCCGCGAAGCCCATCTGCTGGAGCGCTGCGGCGTTGCTGCCTCCAGCGGCGGGGACGTTAGTGGTTTCCTGCAGCATGACGCTTACCTTCTAGATGTTGTGATGTTGGAAAGGGTGGAGCGGGCGGAGCGGTGTTGCAAAGCTTGCGGCACTCGCGGCGTGCTTGCGCCCTTAGAGGACGAAGTCCACCGGGACACGGACGCGGCCGGCCACGGGGACGCCGTCGCGGACCTCGGGGTTGAAGCGCCAGCGGCGGGCGGCGTCGATCGCGGCGCGATCGAGGTCGCGGTTGCGGCTGGACTTCTCCACCGACACGTTGGTCACGTTACCCGAAGCGTCCACGTCCACCACCAGCACGACCTGGCCGGTGATGCCGGCGCGGAGCGCGGCCGGCGGATACTTCGGCGGGTTCATGCTCTTGGACGAGGGGTCGACGCTGGCGCCGATGCTCGGAGCCGGGGCCGGCGGCGCCGGCGGGGCCGGCGGCGGGGCCGGGGTGTCCATCGGCGAGGGCTCGTCGAAGACCACCGGCGGCTCTTCCGGCGGCGGCGGCAGCGGCGAGGGCTGCGGCGGCACCAGCTCCTTGATCGGCTGGGGTTCCGGCGGCTTCGGCGGCGGCGGCGGCGGCGGCGGGGGCGGCGGCGGCGGTTCGATGATCACCACGCGGGTGACCTGTTCTTCCTCCTGCGCGGCGTTCGGCGGGTTCACCGGCGCCAGCAGGAGCAGGACGGCGGCGGCGTGGAACGCCACCACCATGGTGAAGCCGGCGATACGCGCCCAGTTCAGGCCCTCGTCCTGGTCGTTGTTCCGGTCAAGGGTCGTGGCGTGCTGCGTCATGCGGGGAACTCGATTCTGGCCGGGCGGCGAGCGCCCCGAATGTTGTCTGGATCCGCGACCGTGTTCTGCGCGGGAATTTCCAAGCTTACCCCAATCGTGCGGCGCAGTACCACCGCATTAAAGGAGATGTTTTGCGCGCGGCGTCAGCGTGCGAGCAGCTTGCGCGCCTCTTCCGGATTGGACAGACCCTTGTCGAGAGCCTTCTGCGCCGCGGCCTTGGACTCGGCGTCGCGGCCCTCGTTGGACAGCGCCTTCGCGAGGTTCAGGTAGGTGCTGCCGTCGTCGTCCAGGGGCGCCGCCTTGCCGTAGAACTCGATCGCCTTCTCGTACTGGTCGGAGAAGTAGTAGGCCTGCGCGAGCGAGGCATAGGTGCGGTAGTCACCCTTGAGGATGCCCTTGTCGAGGCCTTCGTTGAGCACCGCGATGGCCTTGGGCTCGCCGTTCTCGGTGTTCAGGTAGAGCGCCGCCAGGTTGCTGTAGTCGCGGTCCTCGTCGAGCTGGCCGGCCTGGCGCAGGCGCTCGTAGACTTCGATCGCCCTGGCGTGGTCGTCCGCCTGCAGGTAGATGTTGGCCAGGTTGAGCTGGGCGCGCTTGTCGCCCGGCGCCTGCGACGCGACCTGCTCGGCCAGCGTCGCCGCCTCGCCGGCGCGACCGGCGTCGGCATACGACGCCATCAACAGCTGCGTCCATTCGGGGCGGGCTTCCGCATTGCCCTTGACCACGGGCTCGAGCGCGGCGATCGCCTCGTCATAGCGCTCGAGGCGGTAGAGCGCGTTGCCGCGCATGACCTGCACGTCGGCCTTGTCGGTGCGGGTCTCCGCCACCATGCGGTCGAGCGTGGCCAGGGCACCGGCGTAGTCTTCCTCGACCAGCTGGACCTGGGACAGCGCCAGCATGGTGCCGTAATGCTCGTTGTTGCCCAGGCCGTCGAGTTCCAGCGCCTGTCGCAGGAGGTCGGCGGCGCGGGCGTTGTCGTCGTTGATCAGCAGGTCGGCCAGCAGGCGCAGCGTGATGGCGCGCTCGTAGGCGTTGGCCTTGTCGTTGTCCAGGATCTCCTTGGCAGCGGCTTCCGCGGCGGCGAGGTCGCCGGCCTGCTGTGCTTCCGACAGCTTGTTGATCTGGGGACCGATGCGCGGGCTGGCGCGGAGTCCGGGTTCCTCGCGCGTCGCGGCCGGATATTCCTTCACCACCTCGGTCTTCTCGGCGGCGCGTTCCTGCCGGGCGCCCCGGCGCTCGGCGGAGCCACGGGCCTGCGCGAAGGCATCGGCGGCCGTGCCCACGGCGAGCACGCCGGCAATCGCGACGACCAGGAGATGGCGATGGGAAGTGGAAGCGGACATGGAGGACCTCTTGGCTGCAGGACGCATGCCGGCGACGCCGGCCTGCGCACGGGGGGTGCCAAACCTAACAGAATCCGGGCCGGTGGCGCGAGCGCACCATCGGCCAATGGCGCGCTGATTCAGCCGCAGGCCGGTCGACGGCCGGCCGCGCGGGCCTGCTCCCAGGTCGGCACCAGCGCGGTCGCGCGCGACTGCAGCTCGCCGATGCGGGCGGAGGGATCCGGGTGGGTGGACAGCCACTGCGGCGGGCGCGATCCGCCGCTGGCGGCGATCATGTTCTGCCACAGGTTGACCGCCTGGCGGGGATCGAACCCGGCGGCGGCCATCAGGCGCTGGCCAACCACGTCGGCCTCGCTTTCCTGCACCCGCGAGCCCGGCAGCAGGAAAGCGGTCTGCAGCGCGGCCCCGCCGAGCTGGTTGGTGGCCTGGGTGGCCCCCTCGCCATAGCGCGAGCCCACCAGCGCGCCGACCACGCCCAGGGCGCCCTGCGCGCCCATCTGGCGCGTGATGCGCTCGTCGTGGTGGTGCTCGACCACGTGGCCGACCTCGTGCGCGATCACCGCGGCCAGCTGGTCCTGGTTGCGCGCCACGCTGAAAATGCCGGTGTACACGCCGACCTTGCCGCCGGGGAGCGCGAACGCGTTCGGATTGTCGTCCACGAACACCGCCGACTCCCAGGCGATCCGGCGCTGGTCCGCGGGCAGCTGGGCGACGATCGCGTTGACCACGCAGCTGACGTAGCGCTTCTGCGCGGCGTCGCCGGTCTGGCGCATCTGCGCCTTCTGCTCGTTGAAGGCCTGGGCCCCCATCTGGTCGAGCTGGGCCTGGGACACCGCGCCGACGTACTGGGTGCGCCCGGTGGACGAGGTGGTGGTGGCGCAGGCCGCAACCGCCAGGGTGGCGGCGGCAGCGGCGGCAATCGGCAATATCCTCATGGCGACGTCCTGGTTGGGCTGCAGACGTTGTAGGCGGCACCGGCTGAAGGCGGCGTCAACCCGCCCGTTCAGACGTCGAGGTTGGACACCCGGAGCGCGTTGTCCTCGATGAAGGCCCGGCGGGGCTCGACCACGTCGCCCATCAGGGTGCTGAAGATCTGGTCGGCACCCACGGCGTCCTCGATCGTCACCTGCAGCAGGCGGCGCGTTTCGGGATTCACCGTGGTGTCCCACAGCTGCTCGGGATTCATTTCGCCCAGGCCCTTGAAGCGCTGGATCTGGCGGCCCTTCTTCGCTTCCTCGAGCAGCCAGGCCTGGGCCTGGGCGAAGCTGGTGACCGGCTGGGCGCGGTTGCCGCGGATGATCTGGGCGCCTTCGCGCACCAGGCCGTGCAGGAGCGCTGCTGCGTCCCTGAGCGCACGCAACTCGCCGCCCTCGAAGGCGGAGAACGGCAGCACCTGCACCGTGTCCACGCCCATGTGACGGCGCTTCACCACCAGCGCCGGACCGACGGTGTCGGTGCCCGGCTGGAACTCGAGCGAATAGCGCGGCTTGCCGAGCCCGGATTCGTTGAGGCGCTTCTCGAGCTGGTCGAGCTCGTGGCGTTCGTCGACGTTGCCGGCCAGGATCGCGGCATCCAGCGGCGTGAAGTCGACCAGCGCACCCAGCAGCTCGGGATCGTAGCGCCAGGCGTTGCGGGCGATGGTGTCGCGCGCGGCCGCATAGGCCAGGAGCAGCTTCTCCAGCGCCTCCCCGGTGATCGGTGGCTCGCCGCTGGCCGGCACCAGGCTGGCCCCCTCAACGGCGTTTCCGGCGAGATAGGCGTCGAGCGCGGCATCGTCCTTGAGATACAGCTCGGTCTTGCCCTGCTTGATCTTGTACAGCGGCGGCAGGCCGATGTAGACGTGGCCGCGCTCGATCAGCTCCGGCATCTGCCGGTAGAAGAACGTCAGCAGCAGGGTGCGGATGTGGGCGCCGTCGACGTCGGCGTCGGTCATGATGATGATGCGGTGGTAGCGCAGCTTGTCCGGGTTGTACTCGTCCTTGCCGATGCCGGTGCCGAGCGCGGTGATGAGCGTGCCGACCTCGGCGCTGGAGAGCATGCGGTCGAAGCGCGCGCGCTCGACGTTGAGGATCTTGCCGCGCAACGGCAGCACCGCCTGGTTCTTGCGGTTGCGGCCCTGCTTGGCCGAGCCGCCCGCCGAGTCACCCTCGACGATGAAGAGTTCGCTGAGCGCCGGATCCTTCTCCTGGCAGTCGGCGAGCTTGCCGGGCAGGCCTGCGATGTCCAGCGCGCCCTTGCGGCGGGTCAGGTCGCGGGCCTTGCGCGCGGCCTCGCGGGCGCGCGCGGCGTCGACGATCTTGCCGGCGATGGCGCGGGCCTCGTTCGGGTTCTCCTGCAGGAACTCCTCGAGCTTGGCGCCGAAGGTGTGCTCGACCACCGGGCGCACGTCGGACGAGACAAGCTTTTCCTTGGTCTGCGAGGAAAAGCTGGGGTCGGGCACCTTCACCGACAGCACCGCGATCATGCCCTCGCGCATGTCGTCGCCGGACAGGCTGACCTTGGCCTGCTTCGCGACGCCGTTCTGCTCGATGTAGTTGGTGAGCGTGCGCGTGAGCGCGGCGCGGAAGCCCTGCAGGTGGGTGCCGCCGTCCTTCTGCGGGATGTTGTTGGTGAAGCAGAACATGGTCTCCTGGTAGGAGTCCGTCCACTGCAGCGCCACTTCCACGGTGATGCCGTTCTCCTCGCCCGCGACCGCGATCACCTTCGGGTGCAGCGGGGTCTTGAGCTGGGCCAGGTGCTCGACGAAGGAAGCGATGCCGCCTTCGTACTGGAACACGTCGCGTCGCGATTCGCCGCGCTCGTCGGCCAGCGTGATCTTCACCCCGGAGTTGAGGAAGGACAGCTCGCGCAGGCGCCGCGCCAGCACGTCGTAGTGGAACTCGACGTCGCTGAAGATCTCCCGCGCCGGCTTGAAGCGCAGCGTGGTGCCGCGGCGGTTTCCGGCCGGACCCACGGCCTTCAGCGGGTACAGCGGCTCGCCCAGCGAATACTCCTGCTGGTGGTGCTCGCCGTCGCGCCAGATGTCGAGCCAGAGGTGCTCGCTCAGCGCGTTGACCACGGACACGCCCACGCCGTGCAGGCCGCCGGAAACCTTGTAGCTGTTGTCGTCGAACTTGCCGCCGGCGTGCAGCACCGTGAGGATGACCTCCGCCGCCGAGACGTTCTCTTCCTTGTGGATGTCGACCGGGATGCCGCGGCCGTTGTCGGACACCGACACCGAGCCGTCTTCGTGGATGGTCACGGTGATGTCGTCGGCGTGGCCGGCCAGGGCCTCGTCGACCGAGTTGTCCACGACCTCGAACACCATGTGGTGCAGGCCGGTGCCGTCGTGGACGTCGCCGATGTACATGCCCGGGCGCTTGCGGACGGCCTCGAGACCGCGCAGGACGGTGATCTTGCTGGAGTCGTAGCCGGTGTTGGCGGCGGTCTCGGGGGTGCTGCCGTGTTCTTCGGTCATCGAGGTGCTTCTGGCCGTGGAAACGCCCGGCAATGGCCGGCGCGCGGGGACGCGCGCGACACATTACTTATAGGGGCTTGAGACGGCGATTATAGCATTTCAGGCCCGTTGGCAAGGGCTTCATGGACGGGCATGCCTTGTCGTGGCGGGCAGCGCGGGCGGCTCCGCACGATATGCGCAGGCCCTCCCCTTCCGGCAAGCGGACCTGCCATGACCCGGGAAGGGTCCACCGCCAGCATCCGGCCGACCTGGGGCCGAGAGCCTCGGAGCACGATGATGTTCCACGTGGAACGCGAATCAGACCTCGATTGTGGCGTTGATCCGCTCAGCGCGGGGTCACGGTGTCCTGTTCCACGTGGAACACCCTGCCGCCTTCATCCAGCGGAAGCAGATCGGTTCCGGTGATGAACGCCTGGGCCGGCACGTTCCCCAGGAACGCCAGCACGCGACCTCGATGCTCGGCATCCAGCTCCGACGCCAGGTCGTCGAGCGCGATCACGGGCCAGTCCCCACGCTCCACGGCGCAGTCCGTCGCCTGCGCGAACAGGCAGGACAGCGCCGCCAGCTTGGCTTGGCCACGCGACAGGCTCTCGCCCTCGCCTTTCCCGGACAGCCGCAGGCGCCAGTCGGCACGATGGGGGCCCACGCTGGTATGACCCAGCGTCCGGTCCCGCTCCCGCGCGACCGCCAGCGCATCCGCAAGCGACAGGCTGGACTGGCGCCAGCCGGGCTCGAATTCCAGCATGGCCTGCCCCAGCGAGGGCGCCAACGCCGCGGCCACGGGCTCCAGCCGTTCCTGAAGCCGCTCCAGGTACAGCGCCCTCCGTCGGGTCAGCTCCTCCCCGGACACCGCCAGCTCGTGGTCCCATGCGGAGATCTGCCCGACGCCGGCCCCGGACTTGAGCAGCGCATTGCGCTGCTTCAGCGCCCGCGAATACCGGCGCCAGACCTGCAGGAAGCCCTGTTCCACGTGGAACAGTCCCCAGTCGACGAATCTGCGCCGGGGCTCGCCTCCCCCGGACACCAGCGCATGGCTGCCAGGCTCGAAGGTCACCACCATGAAGGCCGCGCAGAGTTCGCCGAGGTGGCCGACCGTACCGCCGTCGATCCTGGCTTCCCAGCTGCTGCCACCGTGCCGCAGGCCGGCGCGATGGCGGCCCTCTCCGGTCGCCGCATGCCATTCGGCAAACACCTCGACCACACTGCTGCCGGTCCGGACCAGGCCATCCCGTACGCGTCCGCGGAAGCTTCGCCCATAGGCCAGCAGGTGCAGGCCTTCCAGCACGCTGGTTTTCCCGGCGCCATTGCGCCCGACCAGCAGGTTCAGTCCGGCACCCGGCTCCAGCACGACATCGACCAGATTCCGCAGGTTCCGCAGCTCGAGGCGGATCAGATGCATGCCCAAGGTCCTCGCACCGGTCCCTGGAAAGCAGAACGCCCGGTCGAAGCCGGGCGTCGCTGTTCCACGTGGAACCCTCGCGGGCTCACAGCCGCAGCGGCATCACGACGTGGCGTGACCGCTCGTTGGCCGCCTCGCGCACCAGCGCCGAGGAATTGGCGTCGCGCAGCGCCAGCACGACGGTCTCGTCGCGCAGCGCGCCCAGCGCATCCAGCAGGTAATTCACGTTGAAGCCCACGGCCAGCCCGTCCACCGAGGTGTCGGCTTCCACCTCTTCCTGGGCCTCTTCCTGCTCGGGGTTGTGGGCGCTGATCTTCAGCTGGCCGGGCGACACTTCGATGCGCACGCCGCGATACTTCTCGTTCGACAGGATGGCGGCACGCTGCAGCGATGCGCGCAGGACCTCGCGGTCGACCTTGACCTCGCGATCGGCACCGATCGGAATCACGGCCTCGTAGTCCGGGAAGCGACCGTCGATCAGCTTGCTGGTGAAGGTCACATCGTCGCGCTTCACGCGGATGTGGTTGCGGCCCATTTCCAGCTCGAGCACGCGGTCGCCGCCTTCCAGCAGGCGCTGCAGCTCGGTGACGCCCTTGCGCGGCACGATGATCTGGCGCTTGGCCTGCGTGCCGCCGTCCAGGGCCGCCTCGCACAGCGCCAGTCGGTGGCCGTCGGTGGCCACGCAGCGCAGGCGGTGCTCGCCCAGGTCGAACAGCAGGCCATTCAGGTAGTAGCGGACGTCCTGCTGGGCCATGGCGAACGCGGTGCGCTCGATCAGCTCCTTCAGCGCGGCCTCGGGGACCTCGACGCGCTCGGTCGCCTCGACCTCGTCGATCGAGGGGAAGTCGTTGGCCGGCAGGCTCGCCAGGGTGAAGCGGCTGCGCCCGGCCTGCACCGTGATCCGGTCGCCGGACTGGCTGACGGTCACCTTGCTGCCGTCGGGCAGGGCCCGGACGATGTCGAACAGCTTGCGCGCCGGGATCGTGACCTCGCCGTCCTGGGCATCGTCGACCGCGCAGCGGGCGACCATTTCGACTTCGAGGTCGGTGCCCGTCAGCGAGAGCTGGCCGTCCTGCACCAGTGCCAGCAGGTTCGCCAGCACCGGCAGGGTCTGCCGGCGTTCGACCACGTTGACCACCTGGGCCAACGGCTTGAGGAAGGCTTCTCGCTGCAGACTGAAACGCATGCCGGTGGTATCCCCTTGCCCTAGCTCTTGAATTGGATAAATACAGAAAGCGGTGGTGGTGGTGTCGGAAAATTCGGTTGACAACACATCCAAGCCGTTGATTTACATCGAGAATTTCTTGAAACAACCCCGTGGACAACGCTGCATCCAGCGGTGGGAGAACCTGTGGACAACTTTCGGGTCCCGGGCGGGAGCCCGAGTTGTCCACAGCTTGTCCCGACCCGATCCACCGGTTTCAGCGCCCCTCGACCGGCCTCACTCGCTGAGCTTGCGGATGAGCTTGTCCCAGTCCTCGCGGAGCTTGCCGTCGGTCTGCGCCAGGGCGCGGATCTGTCGGCAGGCATGCAGGACCGTGGTGTGGTCCCGGCCCGCGAAGGCATCCCCGATTTCGGGCAGGCTGTGCTCGGTGAGTTCCTTGGCCAGCGCCATCGCCACCTGGCGCGGGCGGGCCAGCGAACGCGTCCGCTTCTTGCCCAGCATGTCCTTGATCTGGAGGCCGTAGTAGTCTGCCACGGTCTTCTGGATATTGGGGATGCTGATCGCCGCCTGCTGGGCGCGTAGCAGGTCGCGCAGCGTCTCCTGGGCGAACTCGGTGGTGATCGCGCGCCCGGTGAAGTTGGCCTGAGCGGAAAGCGTGTTCAGGGCGCCCTCGAGGTCGCGCACGTTCGACGGCATCTTCTTGGCCAGCAGGAACGCCACCTCCTCGGGCACGTGGGTGCCGCGCTCGCGCGCCTTGGCCAGCACGATCGCCGCCCGGGTCTCGAAGTCCGGCGGGTCGATCGCCACCGGCAGGCCCCAGGCCAGGCGTGACTTCAGCCGCGGCTCCAGGCCGTCCACTTCGCGCGGGAATCGGTCGCAGGTCATGATGATCTGCTGCCGGCCTTCGAACAGCGCGTTGAAGGTGTGGAAGAACTCCTCCTGGGTGCGGTCCTTGCCGGCGAAGAACTGGATGTCGTCGATCAGCAGCGCGTCGAGCTGCTGGAACTGGCGCTTGAACTGGTCGGCGGTGCGTTCCTGCAGCGCCCGGAAGAAGGCGTTGTAGAACTGCTCCGAGCGCAGGTACAGCACGCGCGCGCCGGGGTTGTTGCGGCGCATCTCGTTGCCGGCGGCGAACATCAGGTGGGTCTTGCCCAGCCCCGTGCCCCCGTAGAGCAGCAGCGGATTGTGGCCGCGGTCGCCCGGCTTCTGCGCCGCCTGCCAGGCGGCCGCGCGGCCGAGCTGGTTGCTGCGGCCCTCGACGAAGTTGTCGAAGGTGTAGTGCGGGTCCAGGTTGCCGTGGAACGCCGCCGCGCTCGCGGTCGCCGAGGCGGCATTGGCGGCCGCCGTCGGGGTCACGCGCGCCGGGGCCGGGGCCGCGGGCAGCGAGCCGATCTCCAGCGAGACGTCGCCGCCGCCGCCGAAGTGGTCCAGCAGCTCGCGGATGCGCGGCAGGTAGCGCTCCATCACCGCGTCGCGGATGAAGACGTTGGGTGCGTACAGCACGGTCGCGTCCTCGCGGCGCGCGGCCTGCAGCGGCCTCAGCCAGGTGTGGACATCCTCGGCCGGGAGTTCGGCTTCCAGGCGTTCGAGGCAGCGGGGCCAGGCTTCCATGTAGGGTTCACGTACCGACGGCGGACCCGCCGCGCGGCGTGGCGGACCACGTGCGGCGGGGGGTGGAAAGGGGGAAGCCAGCCTACCACCTGCGCCCCGCCGGAGGCTGGCGGGAGCACGGGACGGAGGCGGGGCAGGGCGGCAGGGTTTGACCCGCAGCGGAGCGGCGTACTAGAATCGCCGGTTCTTTCCTCCGCGTCACGCTCAGAGCACACCGCCATGGCCACCAAGCGCACCTACCAGCCCAGCAACCTCAAGCGCAAGCGCGACCACGGCTTCCGTGCCCGCATGGCGACCGCCGACGGCCGCAAGATCCTGGCCCGCCGCCGCGCCAAGGGCCGCAAGCGCCTCACCGCCTGATGACCGCGGGCGGCGCGCAAGCCGGCCGCCCCGTCGCGTCCCCAGTTCCGATGGACCGCCGCTTGCCCCGTCAAGCGCGCGTACGCGTGCGCGCGGATTTCGACCGCGTCTTCAGCGAGGGTCGCCGCACCGGCACGCCCCTGCTCGCCCTGCACCTGCTTCGCGACGGCCAGCCGGCACGGCTGGGCCTGACCGTCTCGCGCAAGGTCGACCGTCGCGCGGTCGGCCGCAACCGCATCAAGCGGGCGCTGCGCGAGGAATTCCGCGCCCTGCGCGACCGCCTGCCACCCGCCGCCTATGTCGTGGTGGCGCGCCATGCCGCGGCGACCGCGACCCGCGTCGCGCTGCGCGAGGCCTTCCACGACGCGCTGCGCCGCGCCGGTGCGTTGCCCGCGCCGGAAGCGGGCGTCACAATGCCCGCCGCTTCCCCCGTCCACGTCCCGACGCCGCGCCCCAGCGGCGAATGAGCCTGCCTGCCCGATGAACCAGACCCGTACCTTCCTGATCTTCGCCTGGCTGATGGTGGCGACCCTGCTGTGGATGGAATGGGGCAAGGAGCAGCGCGAACCGCTGCCGGCCGCGCAGGCCACGACCAGCGTCGCCGATTCCGGTGCCACGGTGCCGGGTGCGCCCCCGGCCGTCCCGGGCGCGGCGGCCACGCCGGGCGCGGTGCCGGATGCCCCGCAGGCCGCGGCGCTGCCGGGCGTCAACGCGCAGGCGGCCGCGGCCCCGCAGGCCGAGGGCCTGGTGCACGTGCGCACGGACGTGCTCGACCTGGCGCTGCGCGGCGGCGCCGTCGCACGCGCCGACCTGCTGGGCTTCCCGCAGACGCGTGACGAGGGCAGCGCGCCGGTGCGCATGTTCGACGACGCGCCCGAGCGCTTCTATGCCGCCCAGAGCGGCTGGGTCAGCTCCACCAGCGCCGCCCCGAGCCACGAGTCCGGCTTCGTGCCGGAGTCGCCCGGCACCGACTACGCGCTGGCCGCCGACGCCGACACGCTCGAAGTGCCCTTCGTCTGGCACGGCGCCGACGGCGTCAGCATCCGCCGCAGCTATGTCTTCACCCGCGGCAGCTACGTGGTCGAGGTGCGCGACACCATCTACAACAGGAGCGACAGGCTCTGGCAGGGCCACGTCTACCGCCAGCTCGTGCGCCTGCCGCAGGTGCTCAAGACCGGCTGGACCAACCCCGAGTCCTTCAGCCTGTACGGCGCCACCTGGTTCAGCCCGGGCGAGGGCTACAGCCGCGTGCGCTACGCGGACTTCGCCGACGAGGGCGCGGTCAACGCGCGCCAGTCCGGCGGCTGGCTGGCCATGCTCCAGCACCATTTCTTCAGCGCCTGGATCCCGGGGTCGAGCGACGAGGTCACGATCTCGCTGCACACCGTGCCGGGTCCCGCGGGCGGGATGCACCACCTGGTCCGCGAGGTCGGCCCCGGCCTGGCGGTGGCGCCGGGCGACCAGGCCAGCACCAGCGCGCGCCTGTGGGTGGGTCCGAAGCTCGTGGGCCAGATCAAGGCGCAGGGCGTGACGGGCCTCGACCGCGCCGTCGACTACAGCCGCTTCTCGGTCTTCGCCGTTCTCGGCGAGGGGCTGTTCTGGATCCTCGACAAGCTGCACGGCCTGCTGCAGAACTGGGGCTGGTCGATCATCGGCCTGGTGGTGGTGGTCAAGGCCATCCTGTATCCGCTGTCGAAGGCGCAGTACCAGTCGATGGCGAAGATGCGCAAGTTCCAGCCGCGCATCCAGCAGCTCAAGGAGCGTTACGGCGACGACAAGCAGAAGTTCCAGGTCGCCATGATGGAGCTGTACAAGAAGGAGAAGATCAATCCCGTCGGCGGCTGCCTGCCGGTGCTGCTGCAGATGCCGATCTGGCTGGCGCTGTACTGGGTGCTGCTGGAGTCGGTGGAACTGCGTCACGCGCCGTGGATCGGCTGGATCCAGGACCTGACCGCGCGCGATCCCTGGTTCATCCTGCCGGTGCTCAACATCCTGGTGATGTGGGCCACGCAGAAGCTGTCGCCGATGGTCGGCATGGACCCGATGCAGCAGAAGATGATGCAGCTGATGCCGCTGGTCTTCGGCGTCTTCATGATCTTCTTCCCGTCGGGCCTGGTGCTGTACTGGGTGACCAACGGCGCGCTCGGCCTGCTCCAGCAGTGGTGGCTGATCCGCAAGTTCGCCGACAAGCCGGGGAGCGACAAGCCCGATGCCGGCGCCAAGCCCGCGAAGGCCACTGCCGGGAACTGAAGCCGGGCGGACGTTCCGCCGGCCGCCGCGATGACCAGCGCCGCCACCGACACCATCGCCGCCGTCGCCACCGCGCCCGGCAGCGGCGGCGTCGGCATCGTGCGCCTGTCCGGCCCGGCCGCCGCGGCGATCGCGCGCGCGCTCTGCGGCCGCCAGGCCCTCCGGCCGCGCCACGCACACCACGTGCGCTTCCTCGACGCCGACGGCGAGGCCCTGGATGATGGCATCGTGCTGCTGTTCCAGGCGCCCGCAAGCTACACCGGCGAGGACGTCGTCGAGCTGCAGGGACACGGCAATCCGGTGCTGCTGCAGGCCATCGTCGCGCGCTGCTGCGCGCTGGGTGCGCGCATGGCCCGGGCCGGCGAATTCACCGAGCGCGCCTTCCTCAACGGTCGCCTCGACCTGGCGCAGGCCGAGGCCGTCGCCGACCTCATCGCCGCCGGCGACCTGACCGCCGCGCGCGCGGCGCGGCGCTCGCTCGAAGGCCGGTTCTCGCACCGCGTCGAAGCCCTGGCCGACGAGCTGCTGGCGATCCGCGTGCACGCCGAGGCCGCGATCGACTTCGCCGACGAGCTGCTGGAGACGCTGGGCGGCGCGCAGCTGGTTGCGCGCCTGCAGCAAGCGCGCGCCGATCTCGCCGCCCTGCTGGGCGACGCCGAGCGCGGCCGCCGCCTGCGCGACGGCCTGCACGCGGTGATCGTGGGGCCGCCCAACGCCGGCAAGAGTTCGCTGCTCAACGCGCTGGCCGGCAGCGAGCGCGCCATCGTCACCGACGTCGCCGGCACCACGCGCGACCTGCTGCGCGAGACCGTGCACGTCGACGGCGCGGAGCTCGTGCTGGTGGACACCGCGGGCCTGCGTGACGCCGGCGACGCGATCGAGCGCGAGGGCATGCGCCGCGCCCGCGACGAACTGGGGCGCGCGGGGCTTGCGATCGCGGTCGTCGACGCGCGCGATCCGGACGCCGGCCGCGCCGCGGTGGCCGCCGATCTCGACGGCGTGCCGCAGGTACTCTGGCTGCACAACAAGGCCGACCTGCTCCCGCCGGACTCACCGCCTGCGCCCGACGGCGCGCTGCGCGTCTCCGCGACGACCGGGCAGGGCATGGCCGCGCTGCACGCGCGCCTGCGCGCGCTCGTCGTGGGCGACGCGTCCGGCGAGGGCGAATTCACCGCCCGTGCCCGCCATGTCGATGCGCTGCAGCGGGCGGCACACGCGCTGGCGGCCGCCGCGGACGCGCTGGACGCGGAAGCGCTCGACCTGGCGGCCGAGTCGCTTCGTGATGCGCATCACGCTTTGGGCGACATTACCGGCCGCGTGGACGCGGATGCGCTGCTCGGCCACATCTTTTCGCGCTTCTGCATCGGAAAATAGGCCCGGACGAATCGTGACCGGGTGTTGACAAACGGCCCCGCGTATCGCGTCCTAGGCATACGTGCGGATCCGCACACCAGGGGGAGTACACATCGATGTTGCTGAACAACCAAGCTTCCGCGTGGCGCGCGCTGCCGCGCCTCGCACTCGCGGCGGCCCTGCTCGTCGCCATCTCGGCCTGCGGCAAGGACGAGGCCGCGGCGCCTGCCGACGCGGCCGCCGGCGCTGGCCCGGCCAACGCCGCCGCCGCAACCGAAGCCGCCGCCGAGCAGGCCGCGGCCGAGGTCGCGGCCAAGGCCGACGCACTGGCCGCGCTCTCCCCGGACGAGCTGCGCGAGCGCGGCCGCGCGGCCTATGCCGAGAGCCGGCTGTACGCGCCCGCGGCCGACAACGCGCTCGAGTACTACCTCGCGCTGCGCGAGAAGTCGCCCGGCGACGCCGCGGTCGCCAGCGCGCTGACCGACCTGATGCCGATGCTCGTCATCGCCACCGAGCAGGCCCGCGACCGCGAGGATTTCGAGGAATCGCGCCGCCTCGCCGCACTGGTGGCACGCGCGGACGCCAACCATCCCGCGCTGCAGCGCCTGCAGGCCTCGATCGATGGCGCCGACGCAGCGGCCAAGGCCCGCATCCAACAGCAGGCGCTGAGCGCCGAGCAGGAAGCCGAACGCCAGCGCCAGCTCGCCGCCGAGCGCGAACGCGCGCAGGCCGAACAGCAGCGCGCCGCCGCGGAGCAGCTGGCCCAGCAGCAGCGCACCGCCGAGCGCGACGCCGCGGACCGCGCCGAGGCCGAGCGCGTGGCCGCCGAGCAGCGCGCCGCCGAAGAGCGTGCCGCCGAGCAGAGGCGCGCGCAGCAGCAGGCCGCGGCTTCGGCTCCGGCGACGCCGGCGGCGCCCACGCTGCGCCCGCTGAGCACGCCGGCGCCGCGCTATCCCGCCGAGGCCCTGCGCGCCGCGCAGTCGGGCGAAGTGCAGGTGGAGTTCACCGTGGCGCCCGACGGCAGCGTCAGCGACGCCCGCGTGGTGCGCGCCGATCCGCCGCGCGTGTTCGACCGCGAAGCCGTCGCCGCCGTGCGTCGCTGGCGCTTCGAACCGGTTTCGCAGCCGGTGACCACGCGCCGCACGATCGCGTTCAATCCCGGCGGCTGAGGCGGCCACGCCGCAACGGAAAAGCCCGGCCATCGGCCGGGCTTTCTGTTGTCCGCGTGATGCGGGATCAGGCCGAGATCGCCAGCTTCTCACGGTGGTACAACCGCGCCGCCATCAGCCACAGCAACAGTCCCATGCCGAAGCCGGCACCCAGGTACGTCGCCCATTCCAGCGGCGACACCCACTCGCTGCGGATGATCTTCAGCAGCATCTGGTTCTGGGCCAGGAAGGGCACGGCGAACTGCCACAGCTCGTTCTTGAGCGGGTTCACCAGCAGCACGATCGTCGGCACGATCGGCAGCAGCATCAGCACGCTCATGTAGCTCTGCGCTTCCTTCACCGACTTCACGCTGGCCGAGATCAGGGTCAGCAGGGTGGTGCCGATCAGCACCATCGGCAGCAGCACCAGCAGGATCTTCAGCATCATCGCCGCCGACACCGAGACCATCTGCATCGCCGCCGGCGCCAGCGCGAAGCTCAGCCGGAAGGCGATGACGATCAGCGCGAGGCTGAGCAGGCCGAACAGGCAGGCCGCCAGGATCTTCCCGCTCATGATCGCGGCGCGCGACGACGGCGTGGCCAGCAGCGGCTCGAGCGACTGGCGCTCGCGTTCGCCGGCGGTCACGTCGATCACCAGGTAGGCGCCGCCGAGGAACGCGCTGAGGATCAGCAGGTAGGGCAGGAACGCCAGCAACATGCCCCGCCGCGCCTCGGGCGTGGCCACGTCGCGCTGCGCCGCCATGACCGCGATCGTCGCCTCCGGGCCCAGGCCGCGGCTGATCATGCGCAGTGCGCCGACCTGCTGTCCGTACTCGCCCAGCGCCGAGCGCACGCGCTCCACCGGGATCCGCGAGTCCTGCCGCGACGAGTCGTACAGGATCTCGACCGTGGCCATGCGGCTGGCGCGCCACTGTTCGGGGAACGCCTCGGGGATCCGCAGCACCACGTCGTGGTCCTGTTCGCGCAGGGCGCGCTCGGGCTCGGACGGCGGGTCGATCGCCTCGATGTCGCGCGTGCCGAGGAAGGCCACCAGGTTGGGGGCGTTGGCGGCGCCGATCACCGGCACCTCGAGCACCGACTCGAGCTGGGTGCGCGCGCGTTTTTCCGCCAGCGTTCCCATGCCGATGATCAGCAGCGGGAACAGCAGCGGCCCCATCAGCAGGCCCAGCATCACCGTGCGCCGGTCGCGGAACAGGTCGACCAGCTCCTTGCGGGCCACGGTCCACACCGTGTTGTTCGTGAGCTTCATGCGGACAGTCCCTCCTCGGTGCCGATCAGGTTGACGAACGCGTCCTCGAGGTTGTCCTCGCCCGACTGCGCGCGCAGCTCGTCCGGCGTGCCGCTGGCGCGGACCTCGCCCTGGGCGATGATCACGATGCGATCGCAGAGCGCCGCGACCTCCTGCATGATGTGGCTGCTGAAGATCACGCAGTGGCCCTGCGCGCGCAGCTCCTGCAGGAAGGCACGCAGGCCGCGGGTGGTCATCACGTCCAAGCCGTTGGTCGGCTCGTCCAGGATCACGTTGCGCGGGGCATGCACCAGCGCGCGCGCGATCGCGGTCTTGGTGCGCTGGCCCTGCGAGAAGCCCTCGGTGCGGCGGTCGAGGAAGTCCTCCATGCCCAGCGTGCGCGCCATCGACTCGGTGCGCGCCGCGATCGTCGCTTCGTCGAGCCCGTGCAGGCGCCCGAAGTAGGCGATGTTCTCGCGCGCGGTCAGGCGCTTGTACACGCCGCGCGCGTCGGGCAGCACGCCGAGCGTGCGCCGCACGGCGGTGGCATCGCGGGCGACGTCGATGCCGTCCACGCGCACCGAGCCGCGGTCGGGCGACATCAGCGTGTAGAGCATCCGCAGGGTGGTGGTCTTGCCGGCGCCGTTGGGGCCGAGCAGGCCGGTGATCTCGCCGTCGCGGGCCTGGAAGCCGACGCCGCGCACCGCGTGCACCGGCCCGGACTTGGCCTTGAAGGTCTTGTGCAGGTCGTGGACTTCGATCATCTCAGGGCTCCCATCCATAGTTGCCCGCGAAGGGCGGCGCCGCCGCGAGGCGGTCGAGGCAGCTGGCGTCGATGCCCGATGCGTCCGCGCGCTCGACGAACTGGGCGAACAGCTTCGGCATGCAGCCGGCGCCGATGACGTTGTGGCCCTGGCCGGGGGCGACCAGGTGGCGGCCGTTGGCCAGGTGGCTGACCACCTCGTCGCCGTAGCGCGCAGGCGTGACCGGATCGAACTCGCCGCTGATCGCGAGCACCGGCACGTCGCCCGACAGCGGATCGCGGAAGCCGTCCGCGCGCGGTGCCGTCGGCCAGACCGGGCACTGCGCGTGGAAGAACTCGACCATGCCGGTGCCGAGCAGGCTGCCGGCATCCGCGGGATCGATGGTCATGTCGGCGACGTCCTCGGTGCAGATCACCGACAGCTGCATGCCCTGCGCCATCTGGCTGCCGAGCGAGTCGGCCAGCATCCGCGCCTGCGACATCATCGGCGCGTAGCGGCCCTGCGAGGCGTCGTGCAGCAGCAGCGGCAGCGTGGCCGAGGCCGCGGGCTGGTAGGAGAACATGCGCAGCAGGGCCGCGAGATGGCCGAACGAGGGCCGGTCCTCCAGCCATTCGCCGCTGACCGGATGCCGGTACTGCACCGGGGCCAGGTCGCCGGCCTCCAGCGTGGCGCGCACCGCGTCCAGCTGCGCCGAGGGATCGCCCAGGGTGCCGACGCAGGCGGGTTCGTCGCGGCAGCGCTGGAACTGGGTGTCCAGCGCCTGCTCGAGGTTCCGCGCGTGCTCCTGGCCCAGCACCATCGAATTCGGCGCCACCCCGTCGAGCACGACGGTACGCGTGGCCTCCGGCCAGGCCTTCGCGTACTGCTGCGCGACGCGGGTGCCGTAGGAGATGCCGACGAGGTTGAGCTGGGGTGCGCCCAGCGCCTTGCGCACCGCCTCGAGGTCGCGCACGTGGTCCATGGTGCCGTAGCGGCGCAGGTCGGTGCCGTCGGCCGCCAGCGCGTCGCGACAGCGCTCGGCGAAGGCGCGCATGGCCTCGGGCGTCATCTGCTCGACGTCGAACGCGCTGCCCTCGTCCTCCGCCGCACAGTGCAGCGGGTGCGAGCCGCCGGTGCCGCGGGCGTCGACCAGCAGCACGTGGCGGTTGCGGCGAAGGTCGGAGAACGCCGTCGCCACCTGCGGATAGGACTCCAGCGCCGACTGGCCAGGGCCGCCGGCGATCATCACCACCGGGTCGGGCTCGGCGGTGCCCTCGGCCGGCAGCAGCGCCAGCGCGAGTCCGATGCGGCGTCCGTCGGGCGCGTCGTGGTCCTCGGGGACCTCGAAGCGGGCGCACTGGGCCTCGACCGCACGCGCGCCCACGGCGCTGAGCGAACACGGCTCGAACGTGATGTCGCCCACGCGCAGGCGGGCGTCGGGTGCCCCGCCGCCCTCGGGCGCGGGCGCGCAGCCGGCAAGCAGCGCCGCCAGCGCCGCGGCGGGCAGGGCCATCCTGGTGGTTCGTCCTGTTCTCATTCGTCGTCCCCGGGTTGGAAGATGGTTTCGATGGGCTCGTCCTGTCATCCCCGGACGCGCGCCCGGCCCCGTGTGTGACCCGCCCGCCATCCGCCGCGTACCGGGGCGGCGGGCGCGGTGCCTACTTGCTGCTGACGTACTTCTCGCGGCGGATGTGCGGCACCGGCAGGCCGTGTCCCTTCAGCGCCTCGAAGCAGGCGTCGACCATGTCCGGGTTGCCGCAGAGGTAGGCGATGTCGCCGTCGGCCGAGGGCGCGAACTCCTCAAGGAACTGCTGCACGTAACCATGGCGTACGTCGGCATGGTCGTGCGCCGAACCGGGCGCCGGCAGCTCGCGAGAGAAGCAGGGCACGAAGCGGAAGCCGGGGTGCGCGTCGGCGAAGGCGCGGAACTCGTCGCCATAGAGCAGTTCGTCGGGCGTGCGCGCTCCGAACAGCAGCACCACCTCGATGCCGCGCCCGGCCATCGCCGCTTCCAGCAGCGGCAGCATCGCGCGGTAGGGCGTGACCCCGGTGCCGGTGCCGATCAGGACGTAGCGGCGGTTGGCGTCGCGCGGCTGCAGGCAGAAGCGGCCGAAGGGGCCGCTGGCCCGCACGGTGTCGCCGATCGCCAGGTTCTCGAACAGCGCCGTGGCGGCGCCGCCGGGCACGTAGCTCACCGCGATCTCCACCAGCTCGCCCGGCCCCATGGCGTGGTCGTGGATGGTGGCCAGCGAGTAGCTGCGCCTGGCCGCGGTGCCGTCGGCGTACTCGAAGTGCACCTGCAGGAACTGCCCGGGGATGTAGTCCAGCGGCTCGCCGTCGTCGCGGGTGAACGCGAGGTGCGCGACCGAAGGTGCCAGCATGCGGCGGGAGGCGAGCTTCAGGGGAAAGAATGCGGGCACTTGGGATGGACCGTTGCCGGGCCTGGGGCGATGGGGCACCTATAATACCGCTCCCCCGCGCGCACCCTCCCGCCGGCCAAGGAGTCCCGATGAGCGAAGCCGCCACGCCCGCCGCGCTGTCGGTGCGCGACCTGCGCAAGACCTACGACAACGGCGTCGAGGCGCTGAAGGGGGTCTCGCTCGATGTCGCCCCCGGCGACTTCTACGCGCTGCTGGGTCCCAACGGCGCCGGCAAGTCCACCCTGATCGGCATCGTCTCGTCCCTGGTCAACAAGACCTCGGGCGAGGTGCGCGTGTTCGACGTCGACCTGCACGCCGAGCGCGACCGCGCCATGCGCCTGCTTGGCCTGGTGCCGCAGGAAATCAACTTCAACATGTTCGAGAAGCCGCTCGACATCCTGGTCAACTACGCCGGCTTCTACGGCATCCCGCGCGCCGAGGCGATGGTCCGCGCCGAGGAGGAGCTGCGCTCGGCGCAGCTGTGGGACAAGGCGCACAGGATGAGCCGCACCCTGTCGGGCGGCATGAAGCGGCGGCTGATGATCGCCCGCGCCATGATGACGAAGCCGAAGCTGCTGATCCTCGACGAGCCCACGGCCGGCGTCGACATCGAGATCCGCCGCGGCATGTGGCAGACCCTGCGCCGGATCAACGCCAGCGGCACCACCATCATCCTCACCACGCACTACCTGGAGGAGGCGGAGAACCTGTGCCGCAACCTCGCGATCATCGACCATGGCCGCATCGTCGAGGCCGGGCCGATGCGCACGCTGCTGTCCAGGCTCGACGTCGAGGGCTTCCTGTTCGACGTCGAGGACGACCTGCCCGCGATGCTGCCCGACATTCCCGGCGCCCAGGTGCGCGCCGCGGACGCGCACACCCTCGACGTCGACATGCCGCGCGCGATGGACCTCAACCGCGTGTTCGCAGCGCTCGATGCCGCCGGCATCCGCGTGCGCTCGATGCGCAACAAGTCCAACCGGCTGGAGGAGCTGTTCGTGCGCATGACCGGCGACCCGGGAGCAGCCGCCACCCCCGCACGCGCTGCCACCCCCCCAGGCCCCAACGGACCCGCCGCATGAGCCGCATCCCGACCACGCCGCCCCCGGCCGACGCCTCTCCGCTGCGCGCCAACCTCGTCGCCCTCGGCACCATCGCGCGCCGCGAGGTGATGCGCATCCTGCGCATCTGGAGCCAGACCCTGGTGCCGCCGGCGATCACCATGACGCTGTACTTCCTGATCTTCGGCGGGCTGATCGGCAGCCGCATCGGGACCATGGACGGCATCACCTACATGGACTTCATCGTCCCCGGCCTGGTGATGATGAGCGTGATCCAGAACAGCTACGGCAACATCTCGTCGTCGTTCTTCGGCGCCAAGTTCGGTCGCCACGTCGAGGAGCTGCTGGTCAGCCCGATGCCGCCGTGGGTGGTCCTCGGCGGCTACGTCGCCGGCGCCGTGCTGCGCGGGCTGATGGTGGGCGTGATCGTGCTCTGCATCGCGATGCTGTTCACCACCGTGCGCATCCCGCACCCGTGGGTGACGCTGTCGACGGTGCTGCTGGGCGCGACGATCTTCTCGCTGGCCGGCTTCGTCAACGCCGTGTTCGCGAAGAAGTTCGACGACGTCGCGATCGTGCCGATCTTCATCCTCACCCCGCTGACCTATCTCGGCGGCGTGTTCTATTCGGTGCGGCTGCTGCCGGACTGGGCCGAGGCCGCCACGCACGCCAACCCGATCTTCTACATGGTCAACGCCTTCCGCTACGGCCTGCTCGGCCAGAGCGACGTGCCGCTGTGGGTGGCGTACGCGCTGATGCTCGGCTTCGTCGTCGCGCTGGGCGCGCTGGGGCTGTGGCTGCTGAAGCGGGGAGTGGGCCTGCGCAGCTGAGTCGCGCGCCGCGCCGCGGCGCGTGTCTCGGGACCGTCGGGAACATCGGGTAAGCTCGCCGCTTTCCGACCGAAGGAGCAAGAGGAATGCGCAACGGAAACCTGGCCGCCGCGTGCGTGCTCGCGATGATGCTGTCCGCCTGCGGCGGTGCGACCGACCCCGCCGGCGATGCGGCAGCGGGCGCAGCCGCCGGGCCTTCCGACGATGCCACGATTCCGCGCGTCGACGGCGCAGCAGCCCGGGCGGCGCTGCCCGATACGGACGACGCCGGCGCTGACGATGCGGCGCGTTCCGGGTCGGGCCTCGAGGACAAGGAAGGCAACCCGATCGCGCTGGTGCCGTTCGACATCGAAAGCGTCCCGTTGAGCAGTGCGTCGCTGGGCGAGCTTCCGTTCTTCTCCATGCCTGCGGGCTACGGTCCGGTCAACCGGCCCGACCAGCGCAGCTTCGCGCGCTTCCCGTTCCGGCTCGGCGACGGACTGCACTGGGTGGAAGGTCCGAGCTGGAACAGCCTGCTGGACATCGACCGCGACCATGGCGGCGACAAGGAGTTCTCCCAGCTCGAGCTGCGCCGCAACCTCGAGGCCGTGTTCGCCCAGGCGGGCGCGAAGCAGGTGTTCGAGGGTCCGCTGCAGCGCGACTTCTACTACGGCCCGCAGCTCGAGGCCGAGATCGGCGGCGGCTTCATCGAGGGTGTCAATCTCGACGCCAAGGCGGCGACCACGGTCCACGTCATCCGCCAGACGGACCGGAACATCTGGATGCAGCTGTCCACGCATTCCCACGGCGCTGCGCTGGTGGTGGTGGAAGAACGTCCGTTCGAGGCCAGCGCGCGTTGGAGCGACGAGTTCCCCCATCTGTCGCTTCCGGCGGGCTATGCCGATGGCAACCGGCCCAAGCAGCGCGACTTCGACATGTACCCGTTCTGGACCGGCAACGGGTTCGAGGAAGTGGAGGGCAGGACCTATGCCGCGGACGTGAGGGCCCGGGAGCGCGCCAACTCCATGCACGAAGTGCGTCGCAACCTCGAGGCGATGATGGCCGAGGCCGGCGGCGTGCTGGTGTTCGAAGGCCGGATCCCCGAAGAAGCGTCGGATCGCTACGACAGCGACCTGAAGGGCTTCTACAGCGATGCCACGGGCTTCGGCTGGGACGACTATGAATCGCGCGTCTACCGCGTCGACCTTGCGGACGGGCGCCAGGTCTGGGTGCACGCCGCGCTGGACTACCTCTCCTCGGGCTGGGTGGTGGCCGAGCGCAAGGGCTTCGTGCAGACCGCGGCGCTGCTGCCGGCCTCCGCGCTGAAGCAGCAGCTCGACGCCGACGGCCGCGTGGCCATCCAGGTCAACTTCGCGGTCGACAAGGCCGACATCCTTCCCGACTCGCAGCCGCAGATCGACCAGGTACTGGCGCTGCTGCGCGAGGATCCGGCGCTGCGCCTGTCGATCGACGGCCACACCGACGACACCGGAAACGCCGGACACAACCAGCGCCTGTCCGAAGCGCGCGCGCAGTCGGTGGTGGCCGCGCTGGTGGCGCAGGGTATCGACGCATCGCGACTGGAAGCCAAGGGCCACGGCCAGTCGCAGCCGGTGGCCGACAACGACACTGAAGAAGGCCGGGCGAAGAACCGCCGGGTCGAGCTGGTGCGGCTGGACTGACTGAAGGAGCAGAAGACCATGCGAAACCGAAATCCTGCAGTGGCCGTTGCGCTGGCCCTGGGCTTGGCGGCGTGCGGAGGCGCGCCTGACAAAGAACAGGAGTCCGCGGCCGCAACTGCGGCACCTCCTGCGCAGCAGGCGACGCCGGATCCGGATGCCGGATCCGCCGCCAGCGAAGCGGAGAGCGCCCCGGAACCCGGCTTCGACATCGCGAACGTTCCGCTCAGCGAAATTGCGCTGGGCGAGTTCCCGTACCTGCGCCTGCCCGCGGGTTACGTGTACCAGGGCGAGGAGGCCTCCGACTACGAGCGCATCCCGTTCTGGACCGGAGACCGCATGGAATGGGTCGAGGGCCGCTTGTTCGGCGGCCGGATCATCGGCGACAAGGCGCAGGGCAAGACGTTCTCCCTGCTTGAATACCAGCGCAACATGCAGGCCGCGATCCGGCAGGCGGGCGGCCAGAGCATCGCGCAGGGACGCATTCCCGAGGAGTTCCGCGAGGCGGTGGAGGATGCCGATCCCGAGCTCCAGTCCCGCCTCTATTCGTCGATGGGCAATACCTTTTCCGGACCGGTGGAAACCTTCGTGATCCGCCGGCACGACCGCGACATCTGGATCCAGGTGGGCGGCTACTCGAACGGCGGAAACCTGCGCGTGGTCGAAACCACGCCGCTCGAAATCACCGCCGGCCTGCTCGAGGCCTCCGAACTCAAGCGGCAGATCGACGCCGACGGCCGCGTGGCCATCCAAGTCAACTTCGCCGTCGACAAGGCCGACATCCTTTCCGACTCGCAGCCGCAGATCGACCAGGTGCTGGCGCTGCTGCGCGAGGATCCCGCGCTGCGCCTGTCGATCGATGGCCATACCGACGCCACGGGGGATGCCGCGCACAACCAGCGCCTGTCCGAAGCGCGAGCGCAGTCGGTGGTGGCCGCGCTGGTGGTGCAGAGCATCGGCGCATCACGGCTGGAAGCCACGGGCCACGGCCAGTCGCAGCCTGTGGCCGACAACGACACCGACGAGGGGCGCGCGAAGAACCGTCGGGTAGAACTCGTCCGCCTGGATTGAACCCATGGAGTTCCGGACCATGCAGGACACATTCCGCAGCGTGCGCACGGGCCGGGTAACCGGACTTGCCTTCGCGCTGTTGCTGTTTCTTGGCGCTGGCTGCAGCGATGCGGGCGATCAGGACGAAAGGCGGCCGGGATCCACGGACCCGGCATCCCCTGATGCAGGAGACGCGCCGAGCCTGTACCTCGATCAGGTCGTGCAGATGCTCGAGAACGGACGCAATGCCCAGCTGGAGGGTTACCGGCACCGCGTCGAAAGCTGCAGGAATGCGGGAATCGCGACCCAGCCCCTGCCGTCGTCCGATGAGCACCTGGTCGGTACATCGCGCTGGCGCATGTGGCGCGACCGCGAGCACTTCGCCTATCGCATGGAAACCTGGCATGCCGAGCCGCCGGACGCGGCCCGCACGCCCGAGGCGCTCTGCACGTTCACGCTCGCCCTCACCGGCATCCACGGATACGTGGACGCGCAGCGCTCGATCCTGGTCGACCTGGAGACGGGGACGCGCACGGAGGGCGAAGGCAATCCCGACATCGTCCTGGCCGCTGTCGATGCGTCCAGCGGAAGCGATCCGCAGGCAGGCTCCGCGCCGGAAACCGTGGCTGGCCAGTCCTGCAACCGCTGGCGGTCGCAGCGTGGCGGCACGGCCTGCGTCTGGTCCGGGGGCGCGCGCTGGGGCTTCGCCAGCCACACCGACCGCGAGTTCGACCCCGGCGCCGGCATGCATGCCGACCAGATCGTGCTGGATGCGGACGCGCCGCCGGATGCCATCGGCTACGAACTGGAAACCACGACCTTCGTGGTGGGCGCGCCGCTGGACCGGGACGCCATGATGCCGAAGCGTTAGCTCGCCCGGCCGCTGGTGCGCACGGCCCTGTTCCGGTGCGCTGCGCTCAGCCCGGCAGCCTGAAGAACGCCCGCGCGGTCGCGGTGGCATTGGCCGCGGTCACCGCAACGTCCTCGCCGCGGTCGCGCGCGAGCTCTTCGACGATGTGCCGCAGGAAGGCCGGTTCGTTGCGCCGGTCCTTCGGCATCGGCTTCAGCGTGCGCGGCAGCAGGTAGGGCGCGTCGGTTTCCACCATCAGGCGGTGGGCGGGGATGTTGCCGACGATGTCGCGCAGGTGCTGGCCGCGGCGTTCGTCGCAGAGCCAGCCGGTGATGCCGACGTGCCAGTCGCGGTCGATGCAGTCGAACAGTTCCTCGCGCGTCCCAGTGAAGCAGTGCACGACGGCCGGGCCGATGCGGCCCTCGAAGTCCTTCATGATCGCGACGAAGTCGGCGTGGGCGTCGCGCTGGTGAAGGAACAAGGGCTTGCCGGTGTCGGCGGCGATTTCCAGCTGGCGTTCGAAGGCCTTGCGCTGGGCGGGGCGCGGGGAGAAGTCGCGGAAGTAGTCCAGGCCGCATTCGCCGACGGCGACGACTTCGGGATGGGCGTGGAGGGCGCGCATCTCGGCGTCGCATTCGGCGGTGTATTCGCTGGCGTGGTGCGGGTGCACGCCGGCGGTGGCGAACCATTCGCCGGGGCGGGTGCGGGCGAGTTCGAGGGCGAGCGGGGAGTGCTCGCGGCTGGCCCCGGTGAGGACGGCCTGGACGACGCCGGCGGCGCGGGCGCGCTGCCAGACCTGGTCGCGGTCGTGGTCGAAGCTGTCGTGGGTGAGGTTGAGGCCGATGTCGATGAGGTCCATGCGGGCATTGTAGGTGGGTGCCTGTTGGTGGGCTGCCGGTGGAGGCGTTCGGCTTCGGGAGGGAGCGCGCCGCTGCGCAGGGGGCATGGACCGGCGAAGCAGCCGTCCGTGGCTGATTCGCCTTCCGCGCACATCCTTGTGCGCTGGCCATGCCCCCTGCGCAGCGGCGCGCTTCGGCGACGTGATGTGCTCCGGCTTCGGCGGTGGGGGCGAGCCCGACGCGCTGTCGCGCGCTGTTTTACGGGCCGGAGGTCCTTATCCTTTGCGGGTGAGCGAGCCGACGTTTCCCATTGATGGAGTGCTGCCGGAGGTCGGGGCGTCGCTCGAGGCGCATCCGCGGCTGGTGCTGGAGGCGCCGCCGGGGGCGGGCAAGACCACGCGCGTGCCGCTGGCGCTGCTGGACGCGCCGTGGCTCGAGGGACGGCGGGTCGTGATGCTGGAGCCGCGGCGGGTGGCGGCGCGGGCGGCGGCGGGGTTCATGGCGGCGTCGCTGGGCGAGGAGGTCGGGCAGACGGTCGGCTACCGGATCCGCTTCGAGCGCAAGGTGTCGGCGGCGACGCGGGTGGAGGTGGTCACCGAGGGCATCCTTACGCGGATGCTGCAGGACGATCCGATGCTGGACGGCGTCGGGGCGCTGCTGTTCGACGAGTTCCACGAGCGCCATCTCGCGGCCGACCTGGGGCTGGCGCTGGCGCTGGACGTGCAGGCGGGGCTGCGCGAGGACCTGCGCATCGTGGTGATGTCGGCGACGCTGGACGGCGAGCGGCTGGCGGGCTTCCTGGAGGCGCCGCGGCTGTCGAGCGCGGGGCGGAGCTTTCCGGTCGAGGTGGCGCATTTCCCGGCGCGTCGCGACGAGGCGGTCGAACACCAGGCGCGGCGGGCGGTCGAGCATGCGCTGGCGTCGCATCCGGGCGACGTGCTGGTGTTCCTGCCGGGGCGTCGCGAGATCGAGCGCCTGTCGCGGGTGCTGGAGGATGCCGGGCGCGATGCCGCGGCGACCGGGGCCGCGATGCCCGGCGTCGAGGTGCTGGCGCTGCACGGCGACCTGCCGGTGGAGCAGCAGTCGCGCGTGCTGCAGCCGGCGGCCGATGGCCGCCGGCGGGTGGTGCTGGCGACCAACGTGGCCGAGTCCAGCGTGACCCTGCCCGGGGTGCGCGTGGTCGTCGACAGCGGGCTGGCGCGCGAGCCGCGGCACGATCCCAACAGCGGCTTCAGCCGGCTCGACGTGGTTCGGATCGCGCAGGCCTCGGCCGACCAGCGCGCGGGGCGCGCGGGGCGCGTGGCTCCGGGCCGGGCGTACCGGCTGTGGCCGGAGTCGCAGCGGCTGGAGCCGCAGCGCCGGCCGGAGATCGCGCAGGTCGAGCTGGCGGGCCTGGCGCTGGAGCTGGCTGCCTGGGGCAGCGACGCGCTGCGCTTCGTGGATCCGCCGCCGCCGGGGGCGATGGCGGCGGCGCGCGACCTGCTGCGCGGGCTCGGCGCGCTCGATGCCGGCGGGGCGATCACGCCCATGGGCCGGCGGATGCTCGCGCTCGGCACGCACCCGCGGCTGGCCGCGATGCTGCAGGCCGCGCCGGACCCGGTGGCGCGCGCGTTGGCCTGCGACCTGGCCGCGCTGGTCGAGGCGCGCGATCCGCTGCGTTCGCGCAGCGACGCGCTGGCCGGGCGCTGGCGCGCGCTGGCCGGATTCCGCGAGCGGCGCGTGCCCGCCGACGCCAGCCGCGCCGCGCTCGCCGCCATCGATGCCGCCGCGCGCCAGTGGCGTCGCCGCCTGCGCGTGGAGGCGCCGCCGCCCGGCGACCTGCCGGCCCACGCGCTGGGCGACCTGCTCGCGCACGCCTTCCCCGACCGCATCGCGGCGCGCCACGCTTCCGACCTGCGCCGCTACCAGCTGGCGAACGGCCGCATGGCCCGACTGGCCGACGACAGCGACCTGGTGGGCGAGCCCTGGCTGGTGGCCACCGAGCTGCGCTTCGAGGCGCGCGGAGACGCCCTGCTGCTGCGCGCGGCGCCGGTGGACGAGGCGGCGCTGCGGCGCGACTTCGGCGACCGCTTCAGCGAGCGCGACGAGACCCGCTGGGACGCCGACCGCCGCGCGCTGGTGGCCGAGCGGGTGCGCCGCTTCGCCGGCATCGTGCTCGACAGCCGGCCCGCCGGCCGCCCCGATCCCGCGGCCGCGGCGCAGGCGCTGGCCGAGGCGGTGCGCGATCTCGGCCTGGACGTGCTGCCCTGGAGCGACGGCCTGCGCCAGTGGCGCGCGCGCGTGGCCAGCCTGCGCGCCTGGCGGCCCGACCTCGGCCTGCCCGACGTCGGCGACGCGGCCCTGCTCGACGGCCTGGACGACTGGCTGCGCCCGGCCTTCGCCGGCAAGACGCGCCTGGATGCGCTCGGCGCCGAGGAGCTCTCGAACGCGCTGCGCTCGCGCCTCGACTGGCCGCTGCAGCAGGCGCTCGACGCGCTGGCGCCGGTGCGCATCACCGTGCCCTCGGGCCAGGCGCGCGTCATCGACTACGGCATCGGCGACGACGGCGCGCCGCGCCCGCCGGTGCTGGCGGTGAAGCTGCAGGAGCTGTTCGGCCTGGCCGACACGCCGCGCGTCGCCGACGGCCGCGTGCCGCTGCTGCTGCACCTGCTGTCGCCCGCGGGTCGCCCGCTGCAGGTCACCACCGACCTGCGCGGCTTCTGGGACCGCACATGGCCGGAAGTACGCCGGGAAATGAAGGGGCGCTATCCGAAGCACGCGTGGCCCGAGGATCCGTGGAACGCCGTTCCGACCCATCGAGCGCGTCCGCGCGGCAGCTGAACGGACACGCCGCGGATCACGCCGGCACCACGGCGGGCGTCCGACACTGCCAGGCCCGATCCAACCCTCCCGATCCCGCGCCGGCGCACGCCGTCGCACCGCCCCCAGGAGTCATGCATGCGCAAGCGCACCCTCATCCGCGACGTCCGCAACGCAATCCCCGACCGCGCGCTGGACCTTGCCAGCCGCCTCGGCGACGGTTTCCGCAACGGCGCCGATGGCGCCGGCAGGTGGTTCCACGATGCGCCCGGCAGCGCCGGCCACTGGCTGCAGGGCGCCCAGGCCGGAGCCGGCAAGTGGTTGCAGGCCGGGATGGCCGTGGGCGCGGCGCGCACCGGTGCGCGCGCGGTCGGCACCGTGGCGCGCCGCCATCCGGTGGCGCTGGCCGCGGCCGCGGTCGGCGTCGGCGTCGCGCTGTACGCGGTGTCGCGCCATCGTCGCAAGCTGGCCGAGCGCGACGCCATCGAAGGCCGCTCCAGCCGCATCCGCGAGGCGCTCGACCGCCCCGAGCCGGATCCGCACGCGACCGACATCGGCGAGCGGCCGACCCGCGGCGAGGACTGAGCTCCGGCCAGGCCGGCGGAGTCCGCCAGGCCCGGCCCACCGCGACCTCAGGCGGTCGGCGCCTCCGGAAGCTCCACCACGAAGCAGGCGCCGCCGCCCTCGCGGTCCTCGTACCAGAGCTGGCCGCCGGCGTCGCTGACGATCTGGCGGGCCAGCGACAGTCCCAGGCCGCTGGACGTGCCGGCGCGCGCCGGATCGACCTCGGTCAGGCGCGAGAAGGGCTTGAACAGTTCGCGCTGGCGGTCACGCGGCACGCCCGGGCCCCGGTCGGCCACGCGCAGCTGCCGGAACCCCGGCGCGCCGGGATTGCAAAGGATGTCGACGTCGCTGGAAGGCGCGTACTTCATGGCGTTGCCGACCAGGTTGCCGGCCACCTGGCGCAGCACCAGTTCGTCAATCGCCACCACGCCTTCGATCGGCCCGCACACGCGCAGCCGGCTGCCGCTGTCCTCGAACTGCAGCTCGTAGCGGCCCACGATCCATTCCACCACGCTGGCCAGCTCGACGCGCGCGTCGCGGGCGCTGCGGGCGTCGCGCGCGCGCGCCTGGGTTTCCAGGTAGCGGCTGATATAGCCCAGCCCTTCCTCGGCGCTGTCGCGGATCATCTGCAGGTAGCGCGGCACGCGTTCGGGCCGCAGCGTGCCGCTGACCATGATGTCGCTGGCGAAGACCACGCTGGCCAGCGGATTCTTCAGGTCGTGCGCGACCAGGTTCACCAGCTCCTGGCGTTCGCGCGCCACCTGCTCCAGCCGGTCGCGCGCGAGCTTGAGGCCGATGTGGGCGTTCACGCGCGCCACCAGTTCCTCGGGGATGAAGGGCTTCACCACGTAGTCGACCGCACCGGCCTCGAAGGCGCGCAGCAGCAGGGCGCGGTCCTGGGCGGCGGTGAGGAAGACCACCGGCACCCGCGGCAGCAGCGCGCGCAGGCGGATTTCCTCCATGACGCCGAAGCCGTCCATGCCCGGCATCATCATGTCGAGCAGCATGAGGTCGGGCGCCTGGCCTTCGGCGATCTCGAGCGCCGACTCCCCGTCCCCGGCGACTGCGACCTCGTAGCCCTGCCGTTCGAGCAGGGCACTCACCACGCGCAGGTTGGCGGCCTGGTCGTCGACGACGAGCACCCGGCCGCGGTTCTGGTTTGCCTTCATGGCCCCTTTTCCGCGAACCGCGCGACACCGGTCGCGCGGGGTTTGAAAACGTTATCAGAAAGCGCGCGCCGATCGCATCGCGGGCCCGTGCGGCGCATGCCGCCGCCCAGCGCTGGCTGAACCGTTCAGGAAAACGGGCGCGTGGGCGACAGCTCGCGCCACTGGCCGGGCGCGAGTCCGTCCAGCCCGGCGCCGCCGATGTGCGTGCGCACCAGGCGCAGGGTCGGCAGGCCGACGGCCGCGGTCATCCGCCGCACCTGGCGGTTGCGGCCCTCGCGGATCCTCAGTTCCAGCCAGGCGTCGGGCACGGTCCTGCGTACGCGCACCGGCGGATCGCGCGGCCACAGCGGCGGCGGCAGGTCGATCAGGCGCGCCCGTGCCGGCAGGGTCGGGCCGTCGCGCAGTTCGACGCCGTCGCGCAGCCGCTGCAGCTGCTCCGCCGACGGCGCGCCTTCCACCTGCACCACGTAGGTCTTGGCCAGCTTGTGGCGCGGGTCGGTGATGCGGTGGACCAGGGCGCCGTCGTCGGTGAGCAGCAGCAGGCCCTCGCTGTCGTGGTCGAGCCGGCCGGCTGGGTAGACACCCGACGGCAGGCCGAAGCCGGCCAGGGTCGGGCGCGGCGGCGTGCTCCGGTCGGTGAACTGGCAGAGCACGCCGTGCGGCTTGTTGAACGCGACCAGCACTAGGGCTTGATGAAGCGCAGGGTCATCCGGTCGCTCTCGCCGATGGCCTGGTACATCTGCCGGTCCTCGGCGTCGTGGTTGTTGACCGGCGGCAGCGTCCACACGCCGTTGGGGTGGTTGCGGGGGTCGCGCGGGTTGGCGTTGATCTCGCTGGCCTGGTCGAGCCGGAAGCCGGCGGCGGTGGCGAGCGCGATCACCTGGTCCTGGCCGACGTAGCCCGAGCGGTCGTCGTCGGCCACGTCGCCGGCGGCGCGGTGCTCGACCACGCCGAGCACGCCGCCCGGCTTCAGCACCTCGAAGAAGCCCTTGAACATGGCCCCGGCCACGCCGTCGGCGCGCCAGTTGTGCACGTTGCGGAAGGTCAGCACCGCATCGGCCGAACCGGCGGGGCCGAACACCGGGGCCGCGGGGTCGTAGAGCACCACGCGGGCATCGGAGAACTGCGCGGGCTTCGCGGCGAACAGGGCCTCCAGGCCGTCCCTGGAGCGCGTGGCGTAGTCGCGCGCCCGGCCTTCCGGCCGCGCCTGCGGATCGACCACCGCGGCCACGTAGCCGGTGCGCAGCCAGGGCGCCAGGATCTCGGCGTACCAGCCGCCGCCTGGCGTGATCTCGACCACGGTCTGCCCGGTTTCGATGCCGAAGAAGGCCAGGGTCTCGCGCGGATGCCGGTACCGGTCGCGGGCCACGTTCTCCGGCGAACGCCAGGCGCCCGCCAGGGCCTGGTCGAGCAGCGGGTCGGGCGCGCGCATGGACAGGCCGACGGGCTTCGCGGGCGGTGCGTCGGCGGCGCCGGCCTGGGCGTCCGCGGCCGGGGTGGCGGCGCAGGCGCAGAGCAGCAGCGTCAGGGCAAGCGGCAGGCTTCGGATCATGGCGGCGTTCCTGTGTGCGGGATGGAAAGCCTAACCGCAAACGCCGCTCAGTCCGCCGCCGTGCCGGCGCCCGCCGCCGCCCCGTGGCTGCGCGCAGGCAGGCGGGCCGAGGCCGGGTACGGAGGCACGTCGAGATAGCCGCCGGCCCGCAGCCGCGCCTGGATCCCGCGCCACCAGGAGGCGTCGAAGACGCCGGGATGCGCGTCCAGCAGGGCCTGGCGCAGACCCGGCGACAGGCCCAGGAAGTGCGGGAACAGCGCCGGGAACACGTCGTCGCGGCGCGCGTACAGCCAGTCCTCCAGCGGCCGCGTCTCGTCCTCCTCGCGCGCTTCGGGCAGGTCGCGGAACCGGACCTCTTCGAGCAGGCAGAGCTCGTCGAAGTCGTAGAACAGCGCGCGGCCGTGGCGCGAGACGCCGAAGTTCTTCAGCAGCAGGTCGCCGGGGAAGATGCCGCTGCGCGCCAGGTCGGTGATCGCCTGGCCATAGTCGAGCACGGCGCGGCGCGCCTCGGCTTCGGGCATCCGCCGCGCGTAGAGGTCGAGCGGATGCAGCCGGCGCTCGACGTAGCAATGGCGCAGCAGCACCACGTCGTGCTCGGCGGACACGGTGTCGGCACATTCCGCGAGCAGCTCGTCGAGCATCCCGGGTTCGAACGCGGCGCGCGGGAAGCGCAGGCGGCGGAACTCCTGCGCGTCCACCAGCCGGCCGACGCGGTCGCGGCGCGCGACCAGCCGGTACTTGCCCTCGATGTCGGCGCGCACGCTGTCCTTGGGCTCGGCGAAGCGGTCGCGGATCACCTTGAACACCACCGGCAGCGCGCGCGGGGTGAACACCGCCATGACCATCCCGCGCACGCCCTCGGCGCGCACCAGCTGCTCGCCGGGATGCGCGGCGAAGTGGCGCTGGATCTCGCGGAAGCGCTCGGTCTTGCCCTGCTTGCCGCGGCCGAGCACGGAGTACAGCTCGGAGACCGGCTTGGCCGGCAGCAGCGCGTGCAGGAATGCGACCGCATCGCCCACGCGCGGCAGGTCGGCCATGAACCAGCTGCGCGCGTACCCGAACAGCATCGAGACCTGGGCGCGTTCGAGCAGCACCGCATCGGCGCGCACGCCGTCGGCGTCGTTCAGCAGTGCCACCACCAGCGGACGCGGGCCGTCCTCCGCCTGCACGCGACCGACCAGGTAGGCGCGGCGCTCGCGGTAGAAGACGGTGTCGAGGAGGTGGATGTCGGCGTCGCCGCGATGGGCCATGTCCGTGGCTTCCGCCGGAGCGTCCGATGCCGCCCCGGGCCTGGCCGCGGACTCTGGTGCCGCCGCTGGATCAGGGGGCGTTCCCGCAGCGCCTGCGAGCCCCAGGCGTTCGTCGAGCGCCTCGGCGATGGCCCGGGCGTCGGCATCGAGGTCCCGGTGCCGGAATCCTCGCGCCCGCAGCGCGCCGCGCCAGCGTTCGACGCCGCTGCCGCCCCCGGGCAGCGGTCGCAGCTCGCCCGGACACTCCGGATCACCGGTGGCGCCATCGTCCGGATCGTGGAACTCGAGCGCCGGTGCCACCCCTTCGGTCAGGAAGAAGCGCCGCGACATCGAATTGAACAGCGTGCGCGCCAGCGCCGCGTCGTGCCTGCCCGCGGTCATGCCGCCATAGCAGTCGCGCACCGCCGCCCAGAACGGCCGCGATCGCATCCGCTCGCCGGCCAGGGCCTCGAATCGTCCCAACGCCTCGCCGAGGAAGCTGTCCTGCAGGTCGATGCGTGCGACCGCGTCGGCCTGCGCGCCGCGCCAGTCACGGCGCTCGAAGCGCCGCCGTGCCCGCCGCGTCAGGTCGCCGAAGCGTGCTTCGTAATCCTCGTAGGCATCGAGCACCAGCGCGGCGGCGCGGTGGACCAGCGGATCGATGGAGTTCGGCGGCGCCATGGCGCGAGTGTGGCCCGGCAAGGCCCTGCCGTGGGTCCCGGGTCGACGGATCAACGAAAAATGCCCGCGACTCGCATCGCGGGCATTCCGGATCGTCCCCCGCATTGCGGGGGATGCGGGTGCGATCAGAGGTGCTTGATGATCTCGTCCGCGAACTCGCTGCACTTCACCTCGGTCGCGCCGTCCATCAGGCGGGCGAAATCGTAGGTGACGCGCTTGGAGCCGATCGCGCCGTCCATCGCCTTGATGATGGCGTCGGCGGCCTCGGTCCAGCCCATGTAGCGCAGCATCATCTCGCCCGACAGGATCACCGAGCCCGGGTTCACCTTGTCCTGGCCGGCGTACTTCGGCGCCGTGCCGTGGGTGGCCTCGAACACCGCGTGTCCGGTGACGTAGTTGATGTTGGCGCCCGGCGCGATGCCGATGCCGCCGACCTGCGCGGCCAGGGCGTCGGACAGGTAGTCGCCGTTGAGGTTCAGCGTGGCCGAGACGTCGTACTCGCGCGGGCGCAGCAGGATCTGCTGCAGGAAGGCGTCGGCGATCGCGTCCTTGATGACGATGCCCGCGCCCGGCTTGCCCTCGGGGATGATGTGCCAGGGGCCACCGTCGAGCTCGACCGCGCCGAACTGCTCGCGCGCGACCTTGTAGCCGAAGTCGCGGAACGCGCCCTCGGTGAACTTCATGATGTTGCCCTTGTGCACCAGGGTCACCGACTTGCGGCCGTTGGCGATCGCGTACTCGATGGCCGACTTCACCAGCCGCTCGGTGCCCTGCCAGCTGACCGGCTTGATGCCGATGCCGACGTTGACCGTGGCGTCGGTGGCCGCCAGGCCGACCGCGGACAGCTGCTCGTTCCAGCCAGCGGCCTTGTCGGCGGTGCCGAAGCGGATCTTGTCGAAGCCCTTCGGGAACTCCTTCTGCAGGAAGTCGAGCACCTTCTGCGCATCGGCCGAACCCGGCTCGAACTCGATGCCGGCGTAGATGTCCTCGGTGTTCTCGCGGAAGATCACCATGTCGACATCGCCGGGCTTCTTCACCGGCGAGGGCACCCCTTCGAACCAGCGCACCGGGCGCAGGCAGACGTAGAGGTCGAGCATCTGGCGCAGGGCGACGTTGAGCGAGCGGATGCCGCCGCCGACCGGCGTGGTCAGCGGGCCCTTGATGCTCACCAGGTATTCGCGGCAGGCCTCGACGGTGGATTCCGGCAGCCACTCGCCGGTCTGGTTGAACGCCTTTTCGCCGGCCAGGACCTCCATCCACTCCAGCTTGCGCTTGCCGCCGTAGGCCTTCTCGACCGCCGCGTCGAGCACGCGCACGCTGGCGCGCCAGATGTCGGGACCGGTGCCATCGCCTTCGATGAAGGGGATGACCGGGCGGTCGGGGACGTTGAGCCCCTGCGCGGTCTTGGTGATCGGGCTCGCGCCTGCCGGCACGGCCGGGGTGAAGTCTGCCATCGGGTTCCTCCGTGGGGTGCCGCGGCGCCGGGGCGCGCGGCGGGTGTGGACCGGCATTGTCGCGCTTCGGCGCGGCGCGGGCAAAGGCGCGAGGGTGGTGGGGCGTGTGCGGGGGCGACCAAAAAAAAGCGCGGCCCCCCCAAGGGACCGCGCTTCGATGCGCCCGGCGCGCCTCAGCGCACTTCGAAATCGCGCGTCTGCACCACTTCGCCGTCGTGCAGGATCTCCACCCGGTAATTGCCCGTGGGCCAGCCGTCGGGCTTGCTGACCTTGAACGCCGTGGCGCCGGTGCCGGTGAAGTCGAAGTCCTGGCTGGTCTCGTCCACGGCCTGGTTGCCCTCGTAGGTCCAGCGCGCGGTCAGCTGGCCGCGCTGCGGGGAGGCCGGGTCGGACGAGGTCGTCGCCACCGAGGCGTAGATGGTGTCGGTCGGCGCGAAGGTCGTGGTCGGCGTGGTCACGCGGTTGTCGGCGCCGATGGCGTTGCCGAGATCGACCGAGGTCACGCTGACCACCGGCGCGGCCGGCGCGGGAGCCGGTGCGGGTGCGGGCGCCGGAGCCGGAGCCGGGGTCGCCGCGGGCGGCGGCGGGGCGGGCTCGTCCTTCTTGCAGCCGGCCAGTGCCAGCGTGGCCAGCAGCGTCGCGGCCAGTACGGCGGGGGCGTTCATGGGGCGTCGGGTCATAGCGGGTCTCCGTGGGGGCTGGTCGTGGTGCCGCCGTCCTCGCGGGCCGCGGCGGGAATCCTGAGCACCTGGCCGGGCTGGATCCGGTCGGGATCGTCCAGCTGGTCGCGGTTGGCCTCGAAGATGCGCGACCACTGGCTGGCGCGGCCGTAGTGCGCCTGGGCGATGTGCGAAAGCGTGTCGCCCTTCTGCACGGTGTACCGGGTTTCGCCCACGGCCTCTTCGGTCGAGCTGACCGAGGACTGCACGTTGCCGAAGTCCGGCCGGGACGTGGCCTTCGCCTCGGTGCTGCTGACGCCGGAGCGCACGTTGCCGAAGTCGGGCTTGCCGTCCGGCCGGTCCGGACTGGCCGACTTGGTGCCCGGCTTCAGCGACAGCGAACCGGGGTCGTTGGGGTTCTGGGGTTTGCTCATGGGGCCTCCTGTGCCGCGCGAAGCGCCGTCAGGTATACACCGGCCCCGTTAAGGAAATATCGAAGCCGGCTACTGCCTCGGGTCGCGCGCCGCGGCGGGCGGCGCCAGGCCGGGCGTGGCCCGCCAGGGATTGATGTCGAGGCCGCCACGGCGGGTGTAGCGCGCCTCGACCGAGAGCGCCTGCGGCCGGCAGCGCGCCATCAGGTCGACGAAGACCTGCTCCACGCACTGCTCGTGGAAGCCGGCGTGCTCGCGGAACGAGACCAGGTAGCGCAGCAGCCCTGCGCGGTCGATGCGCGGGCCGCGGACGGCGATGCGGATGCCGGCCCAGTCCGGCTGGCCGGTGACCGGACAGTTCGACTTCAGCAGCGCCGAATGCAGGACCTCGTCCACCACCTCGCCGTCGTCGGCCGACAGCAGCGCGGGGTTGGGCGCGTCGTACTCGTCGCAGGCCACGTCGAGTCCGTCGAGCGACACCGGCACGGGCGCGCCCGGCATCGCGCCGTCGCCGGCATCGACCGGCGGCAGGCCGAAGTCCACGGTGACCGGGACACCCGCGGCCGCCGACAGGTCCGCGCCGATCCGCGCGCGGACCTCGTCGCGGCTGTCGAAGCGCGACCTGTTGAGCGAGTTGAGGTAGAGCTTCAGCGACTTCGACTCGACCAGGTGCGGCGAATCCGCCGGCACCAGGAAGGTCGCCGTCTCCACAACCGGCTTGCCGCGGCCGTCGAGCCAGGACAGCTCGTAGGCATGCCAGCGGTCGTGGCCGGCGAAGGGCAGGGCACCGCCGCCAAGCCAGAGCGCCGCACGGCCCTGCGCACGCGGAATCGGGAACAGCAGCGACGGATCGTAGGCGCGCGGGTAGGCGACCTCGCGGCCGAGCGGGAGTTCACTGGTCATGCCGGCATTATCGCGCGCCGTGCGGCCGGGTGCCGGGAAACGCCTTGCCACGGATGACGCGGATCAACGCGGATTTACACGGATAGAGCAGGTCAATCGAAAGGCGCCGGCTGGTGCCTCGGACCATGCCTTCTTCTTTTGCTCGATCCGTGTAAATCCGCGTTCATCCGCGTAAATCCGTGGCAAAAGCTCTTCAGGACGCCCCAGTGCCGCCGTGCAGGTAGTCCAGCGAGAGCTGCAGCATCGCGCGCAGGCCCAGGTCCAGCGCGGATTCGTCGAGGAAGAACTCCGGCGAGTGGTTGCTCGGCGCCGTCGTGGGGTCCTGCCCGGCGGGCGTGGCGCCGACGAAGAAGAACACCGCGGGGACCTGCTGCGCGTAGTAGGAGAAATCCTCGGCGCCCATGTTCAGCGGCATGTCGACCAGGTGGCCGGCGCCGGCCACGGCTTCCAGGCTCGGGCGCATGCGCGCGGTCAGCGCCGGGTCGTTGGCGGTGACCGGGGTGCCTTCGATGTCGGGCACCTTCGCCACCACGGTGGCGCCGTGTGCGGCGGCGACCTTCTCCGCCACGTTGGCCAGGTCGGCGAACACCGCCTTGCGCATGTCCTCGTCGAACGTGCGGATGGTGCCGATCATCTCCACGCGGTCGGGAATGATGTTGAAGCGCACGCCGCCGCGGATCGCGCCGAAGCTCAGCACCACCGGCTGCCGCGAGATGTCCTGGCGGCGGCTGACCACGGTCTGCGCGGTGCCGATGATGTCGGCCGCGGCCACGATCGGGTCGACGCCGCCCCAGGGCCGCGAGCCGTGCGTCTGCCGGCCCTGGACCACGATGTTGAAGCGGTCGGAGGCGGCCATCGTCGGGCCGCTGCGTACGCCGAGCTGGCCGGCGTTGAGGGTCGAGAACACGTGCAGGCCGAACACGGCGTCCGGCTTGAAGTCCTGGAAGATGCCCTGCGCCAGCATCACCTCCGCGCCGCCCTCCTCGCCGTCCGGCGGACCTTCCTCGGCCGGCTGGAACACGAACAGCACCTCGCCGGGCAGCTCGTCGCGCATCGCCACCAGCGCCTCGGCCACGCCCATCAGGATGCTGGTGTGGGCGTCGTGGCCGCAGGCGTGCATCACGCCGACGGTTTCGCCGTTGAAGGTCGCGGTGGCCTTCGACGCGAACGGCAGGCCGGTGGCCTCGGTCACCGGCAGCGCGTCCATGTCGGCGCGCAGCGCGATGCGCGGGCCGGGCTTGCCGCCCTTGAGCACGGCGGTGACGCCGGTGGTGGCGATGCCGGTCTTCGGTTCCAGGCCAAGTGCGCGCAGGTGCCCGGCCACCAGCGCCGCGGTGCGCGTCTCGCGGTTGCCGAGCTCGGGGTGCTGGTGGATGTCGCGGCGCCAGTCGACCACCTTGGCCTGCAGGCGCTGCGCGGCCTCGGCGACTTCGGCGCGCTGCGCCTCCTGCGCGAGGGCGGAAGGGGCGGCCAGCGCAAGCGCCAGGGCGCAGGACAGCGACAGGAGCTTCGGCATGGTGTTCCCCGGGCGGTCGATGGAGTCGACATCGTGCACCAGGTCGGCACGCGGCGGCAGCGCTCCGTCGCCCGCCTTCACGGGGCTGGTCTATAAGGGAGCGCGGCGGATGGGGATCCGCCCACCAACGGGAGAGAACCGGTATGCGCAAGCGGACGGGAACGGTCGTGCGCACGATGCTGTGTGCGTCGATGCTGATCGCGATGGGAACGGGAGCGGCGACCGGCGCCGGGAGGGCGCCGCTGCAGCCGAAGCAGCTGGCCGGCCCGGCCACGGAGTTCGAGGCCATGCGCGCGCCGGATCCGGCGGATGCCGCGATCCTGTCGCGCAGCGCGCTGCTGCCGGTGGTGTTCGACGCCTCCGGCCACGCCACGCTGCGCGTGCCGGTGCACCACGGCCGGCTCGACGCGATGCTGCTGTCCGGCGGCGCCGACTGGTCGCCGCGGCTGGTGTCGCCGGCCGGCGTGGAGCTGGCGCAGGCCACGCTCGCCCGCGGCGCGCGGGCGTCGCGACTGGGCGGCGAGCATGACGGCCAGTCCGGCACCGTGGTCCGCCTCGACGGCCTGGTCCGAGGCGACTGGACCCTGCACCTGCAGGCCCGGCCGGGCGAGGGTGGGCGCGGCTACCTGCTGCTCAAGGGCGACGACCGCCTCGAGCTCGCATCGCACCAGGCGCATCGCCGGCAGTTGGTCGGCGAGCGGATGGACATCGTCGCGATGCTGGCCGCCGACGACGGCACGCGTGTCGCGCTGGGCCGCGATGCCGGGCACGTGCGCTCTGCGCAGCTGCGGATCGTCGCGCCCGACGGCACGGCCACGCTGCGCCCGATGCACGACGACGGCCGCCACGGCGATGGCGGCGCCGGTGACGGCCGCCTGGCAGGCGGCTTCGTGCCCGACGCCACCGGCACCTGGATCGCGCAGGTCATCGTCCACGGCCATGACCGCCTCGGCACGCCCTTCGTGCGCACCGCCGAGCACGCGCTGCCGGTGATCGAGGCGGGGCCGCGGCTGGCGGCGGGCACGGCTTCTGCGGCGTACTCGTCGCCTGGGCGGCTGTCGGTGCGGCTGCCGCTCGCGAACGCCGGCAAGGGCGCGCACTACCGCGTGCTCGCCGAGGTCTGGGGCCGCGACGGCAAGGGCGGCGAGGTGCCGGTGGCCTGGATCGGCGGCATGGCCGAGGCCGGCGACGGCGGACTGTCGCTGGGCCTGGACGAGCGCTGGATCGCGCGCGCGGGCGCGTTGGCGCCATTCGAACTGCGCGCGCTCAGGATCGAGGACCCCGACCATTTCATCCCCCTGGCGACGGCCACGCGCCTGCCGCTGTCGACGCCGCGCCTGCGCCTCGCGCGCACCGCCCCGGCCAGGCAGGCCGCGATCGACGAGCTGATGACGATGGGACCGCGTCCCGCCGCAGCCGACGCGCGTGCCGCCGCCACCGGGCGCAAGCTGGTGCTGGTGCACGGCTATTGCTCGGGCGGCGTCTGGCCGCAGGCGCAGTTCGCCAACTCCGCCACCTTCCTCGACGCCAACCAGAACCGAAGCCACGACCAGTTCGCGCAGCGCATCAAGAGCTTCGGCGCGCAGTGGAACTCGTTCGGCACCGTCGCCCACAGCCAGGGTGGCGCGGCCTCGCTGCACCTGTATGCCTACTACTGGAGCGGTCTCGACAACGCCAGCGGTTCGCGCCTGATGCAGTCGGTGGGCACGCCCTACCAGGGCACCAACCTCTCCGGCATCATCGCCACGGTGGGCAACTGGTTCGGCGTGGCCTGCGGCTCGAACAGCAACATGACCTACAGCGGCGCCTCGGCCTGGCTGGCGGGCATCCCGACCTCGGCGCGGTCGAAGGTGAACTACTACACCACCGCGTTCCGCACCACGAACTGGTACACCAACGACTACTGCAACGCCGCCAGCGACCTGGTGCTCGGCGATCCCGAAGACGGCACGGTGGAGCGCGCGTATGCCCAGCTTCCGGGCGCGACCAACCGCGGGCACACCGCCGGCCAGTGCCACACCGCGGGTATGCGCGATCCGGCGCAGTACCGCGACAGCAGCCGCAACGCGACGATGAGCAGCAACGCCGCGCGCTGAGGCAGCCGCTCCTACAGGTGGTGGCGCGCCAGGTAGTCGGTGGACTGCATCTCGATCAGCCGGGAGGCGGTGCGCTCGAAGGCCCCGGCCAGGCGCTCGCCCGCGTACAGCGCGGGCGGCGCCGCATCGGCGGTGCAGACCAGCTTCACGTTGCGGTCGTAGGCCTCGTCGATGAAGGTGACGAAGCGGCGCGCGGCATCGTCGCGCGTGCCGTCCATCACCGGTACGCCGCCCAGCAGCACGGTGTGGAACTCGGTGGCGATCTCGATGTAGTCCGACGATCCGCGCGGGCCCTCGCACAGCGCGGCGAAATCGAACCAGGCCATGCCCGGGCAGCGTGCGCGGGTGTGGATGCGGCGGCCGTCGAGCTCGATGCTGCCGTCGCGGTGGCCGTCATCGCCGCCCAGCGCGTGCCAGCGCGACTCCAGCCAGGCGTCGGATCCCGCGTCCAGCGGCGTGCGGTACACCGGCGAGCGGGTCAGCTCGCGCAGGCGGTAGTCGGTGTCGCTGACGATCTCCAGCACCTGGCAGTGCCGCTCCAGCAGCGCGATCGCCGGCAGGAAGCGCGCGCGCTGCAGGCCGTCGGCGTACAGGCCCGATGGCTGGATGTTGGACGTGGTCACCAGCACGATGCCTTCGGCGAACATCCGCTCCAGCACCCGCGCCAGCAGCATGGCGTCGCCGATGTCGCTGACGAAGAACTCGTCCAGCACCAGCACCCGCAGCGAGCGCCGCCACTCGGCCACGATCGAGGCCAGCGGGTCGCGTTCGCCGGCATGTTCGCGCAGGCGCTCGTGGACCACGCGCATGAAGCGGTGGAAGTGGGTGCGGCGCTTGCCGTTGCCGTCGCCGCCCTTCGCGTCCAGCTTCGCCACCGGCAGCGGCAGGCCGTTGTAGAACAGGTCGACCATGAAGGTCTTGCCGCGGCCGACGCCGCCCCAGAGATACAGCCCCTGCGGCGCCTCGCCGCCGGGGTCGCCGCCGAAGGTGCGCGCGAACCAGCCACGGCGCGGCCGGCCGGCGAGCAGGGCGTCGTGGACCCGGTCGAGCGCGGCCAGCGGCGCGTGCTGCGCCGGATCGTCGTCCCAGTCGCCGCGGGCGATGCCTGCGCGGTAGGCCTGCGATGGCCGCGGCGCGTCCGCGGCGTCAGCCATGGGCGGCGGGCAGGTGCCGGCGCACGCCGCTCTTGATGGCGCCGCGCAGGTCGATCAGCTTGCGGTGGAAGAAATGGCTGGTGTCGGGCATGCGCACCACTTCGGGGTCGGCCTTGAGGCCGTCCAGCCAGCGGTAGACGCCCTGCGCGTCGACGATCTCGTCGGCGTCGCCCTGGATCACCAGCCAGGGCATAGTCGGCGTGGTGATCGCCTCGAAATCCCAGCTGCGCCCGGCCGGCGGCGCGATCGAGACCAGCATCGACGGCTGCAGCTCGGCGGCCATCGCCAGGCTGACGTAGGCGCCGAAGCTGAAGCCGGCCAGCCACAGCTGGTCGCCGGGACGCGTGGCGCGGACCCAATCGGCCACCGCGCGCAGGTCGTCCTGCTCGCCGCGGCCTTCGTCGAAGGCGCCTTCGGAGGCGCCGGTGCCGCGGAAGTTGAAGCGCACCGTAGCCAGGCCCGACTCGCGCAGCGCGCGCGCGGCCATGGTCACGACCTTGTTGTGCATGGTGCCGCCCTCGGTGGGCAGCGGATGGCAGACGATGGCGACCGCCGGCACGCGGACGACGTCGTCCTCCGGCAGGTCGACGGCGACCTCGAGCGCGCCGGCGGGGCCGGGCAGGGTCAGGGCGCCGGAGGCGTCGGGGAAGGGAGGCTGGGGGCTCATGGCGGCCATGATAGTCGGCGGGTGTACGAGGGGGTCGGGCCTACAGCGTCCGCAACCTCAGCCCCACGATCACCGGGTCGTGGTCCGACGCGCCCCAGGGGGCGGGGTCGCCTGCGCCTTCCGGGGGAGGCGCGGCGTCGGCGGCGACCGGCGCCTCGTCGGCGTTGCTGTGCCAGATCGCCGCATCCTCCAGCCGCGCGCCCAGCGCGGGGCTGAGCAGGGCGTGGTCGAGGCGGCCGGCCTGGGCGTCGTAGACGTAGGTATGCGGCTGGCCCCCATCCACGTCCGCCAGCGCGTCGGTCCAGCCGGCATCGACGAAGCCGCGCACGGGATCCTCCATCGCGTAGGCGTTGAGGTCGCCCAGCACCGCGACCAGGTCGCTGCCCTGGCCGGTCGGGTCGCCGGCCAGCCAGGCGCGCAGCGCTTCGCCGGACGCCCGGCGGGTGGCGTTGAAGCAGGCCTGGCCGTCGCCCTGGTCGAGGTCGGCGCCGGCGGCGTCGCGGCAGCCCTTGGACTTGAAGTGGTTGGCGACCACCACGAAGGCCGGGCCGCTGCCGGCGCGGAAGGCCTGCGCCAGCGGCGCGCGGCTGAGCGGGCCGAACACGCCGTCCTCCAGCGTGGCCGGCCGGCCCAGCGGGACCACGCGGTCGGCGCGGTAGATCAGGCCGACGCGGATCGGGTTGTCGCCGGGGCCCCGGCCGGCGTTGACGAAGCGCCAGCGCAGGCCGTCCGGATCGAGCGCGGCCACCAGTCCGGCGATGCTGGAGTCGGTGCCATAGCCGTCGTTCTCCAGCTCCAGGAGCGCGACGATGTCGGCGTCGAGCGAGGACAGCGTGGCCACCAGGCGCGCGAGCTGCTCCGCGTATTCCGCCGGCGTCCGCGCACCGCGCGCGGTCGGGAAGCCACCGCCGCGCCCGTCGCCGTTGAACAGGTTCTGCAGGTTGAGGCTGGCCAGGCGCAGTTCGCCGGCCACCGTCGGTGCCGCCGGGCGCGATGCCGGCTGCAGGGTGTCGACGTCGGCGACCGCCAGGCGCGGGCCGTCGTCGCCAACGGTGAGCACGCCCTCGAGCACCTCGAGCGTGCCGCCGCCGCGCCACACTTGCGCGTGCCGCGCGGCCTTCGGCGGCAGCGCCAGGGACAGGCTGCGCGCGCGGTTGGCGGCGGCCACGGCGTCGGCCGCGGCGCCGGGCAGCGCGACCTCCGTGGGGGTGCGCAGGCGCTCGCCGAACGCAACCACGACGCTGGCGTCACGGTCGAGGCGATGGTTGCCGGAGATCACCAGCGGCGCGGTGATGCGCACGCGGCGGCCGTCCAGCGCCGACCAGTCTTCCGGCACCGAGGCGATCTCCACCGCGGCGGTGGCGGTGGCCGCGGTGGCCGGCGCATCGGGCTGTCGCCCGAGGCCGGCGCAGCCGGCCAGCAGCATCGCCAGGACCAGGGCGGAAGACGTGGTGCGGACGGTGCCGGTGGTGGTCATGGTCGCTCGTCGATGTCGTGGGGCGGAAACGAAGACGCCGCCCGTGGGCGGCGTCGGCGGCGGCGGGAGGCCGGCTTACTGGAGGTTCTCGACCATCCAGTCGACCGTGGCGACCACCTGCTCGTCGGTCAGCGCCGGGTTGCCACCCTTCGCCGGCATCATGCCGGCCGCGCCGGTGAAGCCCTCGATGGCGTGGCGGTGCAGGGTGTCGGCGCCCTGCGCGATGCGCGCGGTCCACTCGGCGGCGACCATCTTCGGCGCGCCGCCGGCGCCCGAGGTGTGGCAGCCCGCGCACAGGTTGTTGTAGATCACCGAGCCGTCCAGCGTGCCGCCATAGGCGACCTGGGCCGCGGCGGACGCGGCGGCGGCGGCGGCGGCGGCGGCCTGCGCGGCAGCGCCGGTGTCGCCCGCGTACACGGCGCCGACCGGCGCGATGCGGTTGGCGGTGCGCTGCGCCACGCCCGGATCGACTTCGCCCGGCAGCGACTTGTGCACGAAGTAGGAACCCACGATCAGGCCGATCGTGACCAGGGTCAGGAAGCCGATCACCAGCGAAAAGCGCTTGAGGAAGTCGAGATCGTAATTGCGCACGGAACACCTTGGCGGGCGTGGCCGGACGGCCACAGCTGCGCAGGATTATAGAGCACAGCCCCGCGGACGTGGCATGGCGGACGACGTCCGCTGGGCGCTGTGGGACGCCGCGTTCCCGGCCATTTCGCCGGGGCTGCTAGGATGTCCGCTTCGCCGCGCCTCCGATGCCTGCCGTCCCGTGACGGTTTCCGGAGGCGCCCCATGGCGCAGCTGGCCCGGTTTTCCGCGCTGCAGGTCCCGTTCCGGACGGTCCCGTCCCCCGGACGCCTGCGTGCTGCGTCCCGCCAAGCCCGAGTGGCTTCACGAGGAGCGCCTGACCGCCAGTGGCCGACCCATCGTTCTACCAACTCCAGACACCCACCGTCCTGCTGCTGCTGGTCGCCTTCTACGGCGGCACGTTCCTCATGTCCCGGCGCATCGCGCGCAAGGACGAGAACGTCGACGGCTACATGACCTCCAACGGCGCGATCGGCTTCGGCGTTTCCGCCGCCAGCATGACCGCCACCTGGATCTGGGCGGCCTCCTTCTATGCCGCCGCCACCTCCGGCTACAAGTACGGCATCTCCGGCCCCATCCATTACGGTCTGTGGGGCGCGCTGATGATCCTCTTCATCTACCCCTTCGGCCGCCGCTTCCGCGAGGTCGCGCCCGAGGCGCACACGCTGGCCGAGATCATGCACGCCCGCCACGGCCGCTCCAGCCAGCTGATCCTCGCCGGCTCCAACATCGCCGGCAGCGTCATCAGCCTGATGGCGAACTTCACCGCCGCCGGCGCGCTGGTGGCGATGCTGTCGCCCTTGGACTTCGTGCACGGCGTGCTGATCGCCGGCATCGGCACGCTGTCGTACACCCTGTGGTCGGGCTTCCGCGCCTCGATCATGACCGACGTCGCGCAGGTGGCGGCGATGCTGGGCGCCGCGGCGCTGATCATCCCGCTGGTGTTCTTCAACGCCGGCGGCATCGAGGCGGTCTCGCAGGGCTGGGACCGTCTCAGCGCCGAGCAGGCCTCGATGTTCTCGAAGACCGCGTTCCTGGAGCAGGGCGCGCCCTACTTCGTGGCCGTGCTGGCCTATGCGATCGGCAACCAGACCATCGCCCAGCGCCTGTTCGCGGTGCGCGAGGACCTGATCAAGCCCACCTTCCTCGCCGCCACCGTCAGCTACGGCGCCACCGTGATCGGCCTGGGCATGCTCGGCGTGGTGGCGCTGATGGTGGGCATGGAGCCCGCGGGCGGCGACCACAACAACCTGATCCCGCAGATGGCCTCGAGCTACCTCGGGCCGGTGATGATCGGCGTGTTCTTCATCATGGTGATCGGCTCGCTGTCGTCGACCGCGGATTCCGACCTCGCCGCACTCTCCGCGATCATGATGACCGACATCTACGGCAAGAACATCGCGAAGGGCCGCGTCAACCCGGCCACGATGCTGTGGGTCGGGCGCATCACCATGATCGTCGCCACCACCGCGGGGCTCGTCTTCGCCAGCTTCCGGATCGACATCCTCTCGCTGCTGGTGTTCGTGGGCGCGCTGTGGGGCTCGATCGTGTTCCCGGTGATCGCGAGCTTCTACTGGAAGAAGGTGAACAACCGCGCGTTCACCACCGCGGTGGCGGTCTCGGTGACGGCGTTCATCGTCGCGCGGTTCCAGCTGGTGCCGATCGAGGGGCTGGTGGCGCTGGTGCTGGAGCTGTTCGCGACCGTCGGCGCCGGCGTGGTGCTGGGCCTGATGGCCTTCGGCTTCTTCGGCAAGCGGGTGGGGCTGGGCGTCGGTGTGCTGGCGACGCTGGCGCTGGCGCCCTTCACCCTCGGCTTACTGCGCGACTATCCGGTGCTGCTGAGCTCGCTCAACGCGTATGGCGTGAGCACGGTGGTGTGCTCGCTGCTCAGCTTCCGCAGCCGCGAGGACTTCGACTTCGCGCTGCTCGGCCGGCGCGTGCGCAACTTCGACCAGGAGCAGGCCCCGACGGCCGACGACATGCATGGGCCGGCGCCCGCGCTGGACGCTGCCCGGGAGGCGACGCGATGAGGGACCTGCTGATGACCGCCTACGTGCTGGTGTGGCCGGCGATCGTGCTGGTGATGATGTTCGTCATGGGCCGCGGCGTGTGGCGCGACGTGCGGCGCGCGAAGAAGCGCGGCGAAGACCTGGTCTGACCGGCCCGGCCGCAGGGCGGCGGACGTCAGCCTCGGCCAGCGCGCCCGCTGCCTGCGTCAGGGCACCGGGGTTCCCGCGTCGACCAGGGCGCGGCTGGCCTCCGGCGGCAGCGGGCCGAGGTCGGCCAGCTGCTTCCTGCCTTCCTGGAACAGCAGGCGCGAGGGCGTCGCGAGATAGCCGGGGCCGGCGTCGAAGTCCATGGCTGAAAATCGATCGTCGACGCAGGGCTTGAGCCGGTCGCCGAGCTTGTAGCGGTTGGCGCTCATGGCCATGTCGGCGGCGTTGGCCCGCAGCACGCGCTTGGCGGGGCAGTGCGAATGGATGTTCGTGCCGGTGGGCATGTAGCCCTCCGGACAGGTGGTCCACATCGCGCACATGATGTGGGCATCGTTGGTCACCACCTGCACGGCGAACCGGCTGGAGTCCCGGTTCTGGCAGACCTGGCCGCAGGCCTCGTGGCCGGTGCGGTCTGAATGGTCGGCCAGCACCCGGCCCACGCGCTTGAGAAAACCGGTCCGGTCCTCGCCCGGCGTGTTCTCCATGAGCACCAGCTCGCGCTCCGGCACGGTGCCGGCGCCGACCGGGATGGGCGGGCCGCGGTAGATGATTCCCGGCCGCAGGAACAGCCACCAGATGGCGACGGCGACCGCCACCGCCAGCAGCACCAGCAGCCACGGCCACCGGCGTGTCATCCCCCTGCGCGCTGCCTGCGTCATGGCGTGTTGAACCCCTGGATGCCCTGGCAGAACGCCAGCATCAGTGCGCTGGCCGCGTCCTGGTTGTTGTCCTGCAGGCTCGCCAGGTCCAGCGTGGCGCGGGCAAAACCGGCCTGGCTGGCGCGCTCCAGCCATTTGCGCGCCTCGCGCCGGGTGCGTTCGTCCGGGGCGTCATCGTGGAGGTCCTCGCCAAGCAGGGTCTGGGCCACGGCGTGTCCGGCCTCGGCGGCGCGCAGCCAGTGTCGCCGGGCCTGCGCACGGTCGCGGCCCACCCCGGTGCCCTCGCTCAATACCTTGCCCAGCACCGTCATCGCGCGCAGGTCGCCCGCCTCGGCCTCGCGGCGCAGCCGCGGGAGGCCGTCGGCGGTCAGCGTTTGCCCTGCAAGCAGCACGGCCCGCATTTCGCTGTTCCACAGTCGCGAAGCCTCGGTGCGTTCGGGCGGGCACATGGCGGGCGACCCGAATGCCGCACGCGGCTGGCCGGGACGTGCCGCCTGCCCGGCAGACGCCGGCCTGCGCGGGTTCAGCACCAGCGGCCCGTTGAGCTCGCTGGCAAACCAGGGGCGCTGTCGGCCGCGGGTCAGCGCATCCACCTGGGACTGCGTGGCCTGCATCAGGTCGAGCATGCCCAGCCCCGGCTCCGCCAGGTTTTCGGCGAAGAACAGCGCGAACGGGCTGTTGCGGCTGGCATGCCCGAGGCTCGCCGCCGAGTCGATCGCGCGCTGGCCCGGGCTGGTGGAAAAGGCGAGGAAGGTGCCGTCGCCGGTCTCCGTCGTGACCAGTCCGCGCGTCTGCCCGCCGCGGGTGGGCGCATCGCGGCAGGCGTCGATCACCGCCACCAGCGCATGCGGGTTCGCGGCCCGGAGGTCGCGCAGCACCGTGGACAGCGGAAGCCCGCGCATGCGCACCGCGGCGCGGTCGATCGTGGCCATCGGCTGGCCGATGTCGACCGGCATCAGGAAGTTCTCGCCGCCGACCTCGAAGCCGTGGCCGGCGTAGTAGAAAAGCGCGATTTCGGCGTCCGCCGCCTCGGCCGCGAAGTCCGCGAGGTCCTCGCCCAGGCTGCGGTAGCTGCCGTTGGTCGATTCCGTGACTTCGAAGCCGATGCCGCGCAGCTGCCGGCTGATCAGGCGGGCATCGGACACGGCGGCGTCCAGACGGTCGACCCCCGGGTATTCCGAAATCCCGACCACCAGCGCCACGCGCTTGCCGGCGGCATCGGCGGGACATGCCAGCAGGCACCCCAGAACCAGGCCGGCCGCGGTCAGCAGCCATGATCGTCCCTGCATGAAACTCCCCCTGTCCCGCGCCCTCGTACCGGGGCAGCCGCGTCCAGGTTGGACATTAGCGCAGCGCGCCGCTGCCGGGCTGTCGCAGCGCAGCGCCATGCGAACGCTGTCCCGTCAGCGTCCCATTCGTCATAGGGGGAGATGGCGCGCCTGGAGGGATTCGAACCCCCGACCAATGGCTTCGGAAGCCACTACTCTATCCGGCTGAGCTACAGGCGCCCGGCCGGCCATTGTCCACGATCCCGGCGACCGGCGCGAGTCCCGGGCACGGGCCGCACCCGCCGTCCGCGCGCACGGTCCCGTGATGCCGCGGCGGTACCATGGCCGCATGTCCTATGAACGTTTCGAGGCGCGGCCGCCCGCCGCGCCTGCCTGGCGCGAGCGCCTCGGCCTGTACTGGAAGCTCATGCGCGCCGACCGTCCGATCGGCTGGCTGCTGCTGCTCTGGCCCACCTGGTGGGCGCTGTGGCTGGCCGCCGACGGCGTGCCGCCGCCCTGGATCCTGTTCGTCTTCAGCGCCGGCGTGTGGCTCACGCGCGCCGCCGGCTGCGTGATCAACGACTACGCCGACCGCTGGCTCGACCCGCACGTGAAGCGCACCCGCCACCGTCCGCTGGCGACCGGGGCCGTGCGCGGGCGCGAGGCGCTGGCGCTGTTCGCGGGGCTGATGCTGGCGGCGTTCGCGCTGGTGCTGACGCTCGACCGGCTCACGATCCTGATGAGCTTCGTCGGCGTGTTCCTGGCCGCCACCTATCCCTACCTCAAGCGCCACACGCACCTGCCCCAGGTCTACCTGGGCATGGCCTTCGGCTGGGGCATCCCGATGGCCTTCGCGGCGGTGCAGGGCGAGGTGCCGCCGCTGGCCTGGGTGCTCTACGCCACCAACATCCTGTGGTCGACCGCCTACGACACCTGGTACGCGATGGTCGACCGCGACGACGACATCCGCATCGGCTCGAAGTCGACGGCGATCCTGTTCGGCGACATGGACCTGGTGATCCAGGGCGTGCTGTACGCGCTGGTGTTCCTGGGCCTGGCCCTGGCCGGCCGCCAGGCCGGGCTGGGGGGGGTGTACTGGGCTTCGCTCGGGGTGGCGCTGCTGCTGGTGCTGCGCCAGTTCTGGATCTGCCGCCATCGCGAGCGCGAGCCCTGCTTCCGCGCCTTCCTCGACAACCACTGGGTGGGCCTGGCGGTGTTCATCGGCATTGCCGGCGACCTGGCGCTGCGCGGCGCGGGCTGATGGCTGGCGCGACTCCGGAGCCGACCACGCCCGATCCCGCACCGCGCCCGACGGCGCTGTCGCCGATGCGCTATCCGGTGTTCCGCCGGGTGTGGCTGGCGAGCGCCTCGTCCAACTTCGGCGGCATGATCCAGTCGGTCGGCGCGGCCTGGCTGATGACCTCGATCGCGCAGTCGGCCGACATGGTGGCCCTGGTGCAGTCCTCGGTGGCGCTGCCGATCATGCTGTTCTCGCTGGTGGCCGGCGCCATGGCCGACAACTACGACCGGCGCCGGATGATGCTCTGGGCGCAGGTCTTCATGCTGCTGGTGTCGACGGCGCTGGCGCTGTGCACCTGGGCGGACCTGGTCACGCCGTGGCTGCTGCTGCTCTTCACCTTCCTCATCGGCTGCGGGGCGGCGTTCAACGCGCCGGCCTGGCAGGCCTCGGTCGGCGACATGGTGCCGCGCACGGAGCTGGCGGGCGCGGTGGCGTTCAACAGCATGGGCTTCAACATCGCGCGCAGCGTCGGGCCGGCGGTGGGCGGCGCGATCGTCGCCGCCGCCGGCGCCGCGGCCGCGTTCGCGGTCAACGCGGTGAGCTACGTGGCGCTGGTGGTGGTGCTGGCGCGCTGGCGGCCGCAGGTGGCCGCGCGCCAGCTGCCGCGCGAGACGCTCGGGGTGGCGATGGCGGCGGGCGTGCGCTACGTGGCGATGTCCCCGGTGATCCGCATCGTGCTGGCGCGCGCGGTGGTGTTCGGCGCCGGCGCCAGCGCGGCGATGGCGCTGATGCCGCTGGTGGCGCGCGATCTGGTCGCGGGCGGACCGATGACCTACGGCCTGCTGCTGGGTGCCTTCGGCGTCGGCGCGATTGGCGGCGCGGTAGGCAGCGCGGGGCTGCGCGAGCGGCTGTCGAGCGAGGGCCTGGTGCGGGCGGCCTGCATCGCCTTCGCCCTGGCCGTGGCCGTCGCGGCCACCAGCAGCGTGCTGCTGCTGACCATGGCGGGCCTGATGCTGGCCGGCGCGTCCTGGGTGCTGGCCCTGTCGACCTTCAACGTGACCGTGCAGCTGTCCACGCCGCGCTGGGTGGTGGCGCGCGCGCTGTCGCTGTACCAGATGTCGGCCTTCGGCGGCATGGCGCTCGGCAGCTGGCTGTGGGGCCAGGTCGCCGACCAGGCCGACGTGCGCGTCGCGCTGTTCGGGGCGGCGCTGGTGATGGTGGCCTGCGCGCTGGTTGGCCTCTGGATTCCGCTGGCGAAGCTCGCCGAGCTCAACCTCGACCCGCTGCGCCGCTGGCAGGAGCCGGAGACCACGGTGCCGGTGCAGCCGCGCACCGGGCCGGTGGTGGTCACGATCGAGTACGTGATCGCCGAACAGGACGTGGACGACTTCCTGGCGGCCATGGCCGAACGCCGGCGCATCCGGCGGCGCGACGGTGCCCGCCACTGGCGGCTGCTGCGCGACCTGGCCGATCCCCGGGTCTGGATCGAACGCTACGAGACGCCGACCTGGCTCGAGTACCTGCGCCACACCAGCCGGCTGACGCAGGACGATGCCTACGTCCCGGCCCAGCTGCGCGCGCTGCATGCCGGCCCCGACGGGCCGCGCGTGCGGCGCATGATCGAGCGCCAGCCCGGCGAGCTGCACCGCGTGCCGGAGTCCGGCCCGCAGGCGCTGACCCAGCCGGTGACCGAGACGATCCGGCCGGGCTGAGGCTCAGGGCGCGCGGGCGCAGACCCAGGCATCGACGCGGTCGGCCCCGGCCTCGAGCAGGGCCTCGGCCGCGGCGTCGAGGGTGGCGCCGGTGGTCATGACGTCGTCGACCAGGACCAGGTGCGCGGGGATCCCGACCCGGGTCGGCACGTCGAAGGCATCACGCAGGTTGGCGCTGCGCGCGCCCGCGTCCAGGCGCGACTGCGCGGCAGTGTTGCGGATGCGCAGCAGCAGGCCCGGCTGTACCGGCAGGCCCAGCATCCTGCCCAGCGGACGCGCCAGCTCCAGCGCCTGGTTGTAGCCGCGCTGGCGCAGGCGGGCCCGGTGCAGCGGCACCGGCACCAGGGCGTCGGGCTGCTCGCAGGCGGCGAAGGTGGCGGCCATGGCCTGGGCCAGCAGGCGTCCGGCGGCGAGGTCGCGGTGGAACTTCAGCCGCGGCAGCAGCCGGTCCAGCGGGAATCCGTAGAGGAAGGCCGCGTGCGCCTGCGCCAGCGCCGGCGGATGCCGCTGGCAGGCGCTGCACAGCCGCCCCGCCGCAACCCATCCTCCTGTAGGAGCAGCTACAGCTGCGACCGGAATCGCCGGGCAGCCCCGGGTAGCGCCAGTCGCAGCTGTAGCTGCTCCTACGGGGCGGGACAACGCGGACGCCGACGCCGGCGCCGGCAGCGGCATCGCGCAGCACAGACAGGCCGGGGGCATCCAGGGCAGGGCGGCGGCACAGCGCGTGCAGAGATCCAGCGGCCCCGCCGCGCCTTCCGCGCACACCAGGCAGCGCGGCGCCCACAGCCCGCGACCGATCCGCGCCAGCCAGCCGTCAACTGGAGCGGCCTGCGCGAGGTTGACAGGTCCGGGCATGGTTTCCAGACTGCCCGGTCTGCCCCCGCCAGGCACTCAGGACCCCGCCATGCCCGCCGTCAGCGAATTCCGCGCTTCCGAGGCCGCCACGCCGCGCCACGACTGGACCCGCAGCGAGGTCGAAGCCCTGCTCGACCTGCCGTTCCCGGAGCTGCTGTTCCGCGCCGCCGGCGTCCATCGGCTGAACTTCGATCCGGCCGAGGTCCAGGTCAGCACCCTGCTGTCGGTGAAGACCGGCGGCTGCCCCGAGGACTGCGCCTACTGCCCGCAGGCCCAGCGCTACGACACCGGCGTCGACGCGCAGAAGCTGATGGAGACCGAGGCGGTGATGGAGAAGGCGCGCGCGGCCAAGGCCGCCGGTGCCTCGCGCTTCTGCATGGGCGCCGCCTGGCGCTCGCCCAAGGACCGCGACATCCCGAAGGTCGCCGCGATGATCGCCGGGGTGAAGTCGCTGGGCCTGGAAACCTGCGCCACGCTGGGCATGCTGACCGGCAGCCAGGCGCAGGCGCTCAAGGACGCCGGCCTCGACTACTACAACCACAACATCGACACCGATCCCGAACACTACGGTTCGATCATCCGCACCCGCGAGCTGCAGGACCGCTTCGACACCCTGGAACACGTGCGCGACGCCGGGCTCAAGACCTGCTGCGGCGGCATCGTCGGCATGGGCGAGACCCGCCGCCAGCGCGCCGGCTTCCTGCAGACGCTGGCGACGATGCCGGCGCACCCCGACTCGGTGCCGATCAACCGCCTGGTGCAGGTGGAGGGCACGCCGCTGCACGGCACCGCCGAGCTCGATCCCTTCGAGTTCGTGCGCACGATCGCGGTCGCGCGCATCCTGATGCCGAAGTCGATGGTGCGGCTGTCGGCCGGCCGCGAGCAGATGTCCGACGAGCTGCAGGCGCTGTGCTTCTCGGCCGGCGCCAACTCGATCTTCCACGGCGAGAAGCTGCTGACCACCGGCAATCCCGACGTCGCGCATGACCAGGCGCTGTTCGACCGCCTCGGCCTGCGCGCGATGCAGGTGACCGTGGATGCCGAAGGCCATGACCACGGCGGCACGGTGCATGCCGATATCGTCGACCAGCCCGGCCGCTGCGTGGCCTAGGATCGCCGCATGGCCGCCCAACGCCCCGACCTGCGCCGCCGCGCCCAGGCCCAGCGCGCGGACGCGCTTGCGCACGACCTCGTGCGCAGCCGCCGCGTGGTCACCCGCCGCGACGGCGTGCGCATGGAGATCGACGGCCGCTGGCTGCTGAACTTCTGCGGCAACGACTACCTCGGCCTGGCCCAGCAGTTCCAGGTCGTCGATGCCGTGCAGGGCGCGGCCGCGCGCGACGGCATCGGCGGCATCTCCTCGCACCTCGTCTGCGGCCACCACGTCGCGCACGAGGCGCTGGAGCGGGAGGTCGCCGACTGGCTCGAAGTACCGCGCGCGCTGGTCTTCGGCAGCGGCTATGCCGCCAACCTGGCCGTGCAGCAGGCGCTGCTGGGCGAAGGCGATACCAGCGTGCAGGACCGGCTCAACCACGCCAGCCTGATCGACGGCGCGCGCCTGGCCGGCTGCCGGCTGCGACGCTATCCGCACGGCGATGCCGAAGGCGCGCTGCGCCAGCTGCGCACGGTGCCCGATGGCGCGGCGATGCTCGCCACCGACGGCGTCTTCAGCATGGACGGCGACGTGGCCCCGCTGCGACAGCTGGCGCTGGTGGCGCGCGTGCAGTCGGCGCTGCTGTACGTCGACGATGCCCACGGCGTGGGCGTGCTCGGGCCAGGCGGTCGCGGCAGCGTGGCCGAGGCGCGCCTGGGCGTGGACGAGGTGCCGCTGCAGCTGGTCACGCTGGGCAAGGCGCTGGGCGGCTATGGCGCGGTGGTGGCCGGCGATGTCGACCTCGTCGAACACCTGGCCGGCAACGCGCGCCCCTACATCTACACCACCGCGCTGCCACCGCCGCAGGCCGCGGCGGCGCTGGCCGCGGTGAAGCTGGCGCGGCGCGAGCACTGGCGGCGCGAGAAGCTGGCGGCCCTGGTGCAGCGCTTCCGCGACGGCATGGCCATGCGCGGCTTCGACCTGCCCGATTCCGCCACGCCGATCCAGCCCGTGCCCTGCGGCGACAACGCGCGCGCGCTGGACATGGCCGCGCGGCTGGAGGCCGACGGCTTCCGGGTGGCCGCGATCCGCCCGCCGACCGTCCCCGAGGGCCGCGCGCGCCTGCGCGTCACGCTTTGCGCCGCGCACGGCGAGGACCAGGTGGATGCGCTGGTCCACGCGCTCGCGCGGGCCCGCGACCACGCGGACGCCGCGCGCGCGGCCTGATCCACATGTCCGGCGACACGCCCGCCACCAGCCGCGCGCTGGCCGCCGTCGGCATCGGCCTGGCCTCGGCGCTGTTCTTCACCATGACCTACGTGCTCAACCGGGTCAGCGCGAACGCCGGCGGCGACTGGGCCTGGACCGCGACCCTGCGCTACGTGATCACGCTGCCCCTGCTGCTGCCGCTGCTGCCCTGGCAGGGCGGCGCGGCCCCGGTGTGGCGGGCGATCCGCCGGCACCCCTGGGCCTGGCTGCGCTGCAGCGCCATCGGCTTCGGCGCGTTCTACCTGCTGCTGTCGTTCGCGGCGTCCAGCGGGCCTTCGTGGCTGGTGGCGGGCAGCTTCCAGTTCACCGTGGTCGCGGGGATCCTGTGCGCGCCGCTGCTGTACCGCGACGCACGCCGGCGCATCCCGAGGGCGGCGCTGATGGTCGCGGCGCTGATCCTCGCCGGCGTGCTGCTGCTGCAGGCCGGCCACGGCGGCGGCGCCATCGACCGCGCCGGGTGGATCGCGCTGGCCTGCGTGCTCGGCGCCGCCATCGCCTATCCGCTCGGCAACCGCCTGCTGCTGCTGCACCTGGAGCGCAGCGGCGAGGACCTCAATGCCACCCAGCGCGTGTTCGGCATGACCCTGGCCAGCCAGCCGCTGTGGTGGGCGGTGGCGGCCTGGGCCTGGACGCGCAGCGGCGCGCCGCCGGCCGACCAGGTCTGGCTGGCCGCGGGCGTGGCGCTGAGCGCCGGCGTGGTCGCCACGATCCTGTTCTTCCAGGCCACCGGCATGGTGCGCGACAACCCCACGGCGCTCGGCGGCGTGGAGGCGATGCAGGGCTCGGAGCTGCTGTTCGCGATCCTGATTGGCGTGCTGTGGCTGGGCGAGCCGGTGCCGGGCGCGGTCGGCCTCGTCGGCGCCGCGCTGATCGTCGGCGGCATCGGGATGTTCGCCTGGCTGGTGGCGCGCCACGCCGCCGGCAGCCCCGCGCGGCAGCGCGCGCTGCGCACGGACAAGGGCGCATGAGCGTGGACTTGCACATCGAGGTCCAAGGCCGTGGCGCGCCGCTGGTGTTGCTGCACGGCTGGGCGATGCACGGTGGCGTGTTCGCACCGCTGGTAGCGCGGCTCGCGGACCGCTTCGAACTGCATGTCGTCGACCTGCCCGGCCACGGCCGCAGCCGCGACAGCGCCGTGGCGCTCGAGCCCGATGCCGTGGTCGATGCGGTGGCCGCGCGCGTGCCGGTGGCGCCCTGGCTGGGCTGGTCGCTGGGCGGGATGTTCGCGCTGCGCGCGGCGGCGACGCGGCCGGCGCGGGTGCCGGCGCTGGTGATGGTGTGTTCGGCGCCGCGGTTCGTGCGGGATGTCGCGGGGGCCGCAGCGGTAGCTGCGACCCGCGACGGCGGGACTGCCGCCGCCAATCGCTACGGCATGTCCCCCGAAATCTTCGCCGGCTTCGCCCGCGGCCTGCGCGACGACTACCACGGCACCCTCGAGCGCTTCATCGCGCTGGAGGCCTTCGGCTCCGACGATGCCCGCGGCGAGCTGCGCGCGCTGCGCGCCGAAGTCTTCGCGCGCGGCGAGCCGCCCGCCGCGGCGCTGGCGCAGGGCCTGGACCTGCTGCGCACGGTCGACCAGCGCCCGCTGCTGCCCGCGCTCGGCGTGCCCAGCCTGTGGATCGCCGGCCGCCGCGACCGCGTGGTCGATCCGCGCGCGATGCGCGCGGCCGCGGCGCAGGCGCCCGGCGCCGGCTTCGTCGAGGTCGAACACGGAGGCCACGCGCCCTTCCTCACCCACGCCGACGACGTGGCCGGGGCCATTGCCGGCTTCCTGGCCGGTACCGGCCGTCCGCCGCGCCCGCCACTACCGCGGCCGCCATCACCCGATCCGGACAGCAGCGCAACGCCATGAATCCCCAGGACGTCTTCGACCACCGCCAGGTCCGCCGCGCCTTCTCGCGCGCGGCCGGCAGCTATTCCGCCGCCGCCGAGCTGCAGCGCGAGATCGAGTCACGGCTGTTCGAGTCGCTCGACTACCTGGGCGACCAGGTGCCGACGAGCATCCTCGACCTCGGCAGCGGGCCCGGCACCGGCGCGCTGGAACTGCGCAGGCGCTGGCCGAAGGCGCGCGTGGTCGCCATGGACCTCGCGCTGCCGATGCTGCGCCAGGTCGCGCCGAAGCGCGGCTGGAACCCGCTGCAGCGCCCCATCGACCGCGTCTGCGCCGACGCGCGCGCGCTGCCCGTGGCCGACGACAGCGTGGACCTGATCTTCAGCAACCTGTGCCTGCAGTGGGTCGAGGACCTCGATGCGCTGTTCGCCGGGTTCCGTCGCGTGCTGCGGCCGGGCGGCCTGCTGCTGGTGTCGACCTTCGGCCCCGACACGCTGCACGAGCTGCGTGCGTCGTTCGCGGCGGCCGACGCCGCCGACCATGTGTCGCCGTTCCCGGCGATCGCCGAGTTCGGCGACGCGCTGATGCGCGCGGGCTTCCGCGACCCGGTGCTCGACCGCGATGTCGAGCTGCATCGCCACCCCGCCATGGCCGACCTGATGCGCGGCCTGCGCGAGCTCGGCGCCACCAACGCGCTGGCCTCGCGCCGCCGCGCGCTCACCGGCCGTGGCCGTTTCGCCGCCGCGCAGGCCGCCTACGAGTCGTGGCGTGGCGAGGACGGCCAGCTGCCGGCGACCTGGGAAATCATCACCGCGATGGCCTGGGCGCCGGCGCACGGCCAGCCGATCCGCGAGGGCGGCGAGGACGTGGCGCGCTTCCCCGCCTCCGGCATCCCCGTGCGACGTCGCGGCGGCGGCTGAAACCGGCCGCGGCAGGCGGCGCCACCGAGCCTGCGCGCGCGTACCAGTCACGGAAGGCGGCGCGGCCCGCGTTCATCCAGCGCCGCGGGTGCCTGCCTACACTCGCGCCATGCGAATTCCGTCGCCTCCATCCCGCTGCAGCGCGGCCGCGGCCGCCATCACCATCGTGCGGCGCCCCCGCCCGCGCCTGCTGCGCCGCGCGCTTGCGTTGCCGGCGCTGCTGCTCGGTCTCGTGCCGGCGCTGTCGGCCGACGCCCAGCGCTACGACATCGACCTGTCGCAGCTCGATCCCGCGGCCGTGCTCTCGCTGGGCGACGAGGTGCTGCTGCGCGCGCCCGATCCGGTCCTTGACCGCCTGTTCAAGGCGGTGCACGCGAGCTCGCGCTCGGACAGCGAATCCGCGGCCCTGTGCGAGCTCTTCGACCCCGACGCCGCGCGTGACGTGGCGGCGTTCCAGCGCGCGGTCGACCGCCTGGGCGACCCCAGCCGCGAGCGCTTCGCGCTGGCCTTCACCGACATCGCGCTCGCCGGCCTGCAGGGCCAGGTGCAGCCCTACGATCCCGCGCATGCGCGCCAGGTGCTGAAGTCGGCGGCGGTCAGCGCCACCTTCCTGCACGAGGGCTTCATGCTCGGGCTGGCGTCCGAAGGCCGCGACGAGGCCAGCCGCGCCGCGCGCTGCCGGTCCTTCCGCTGGCTGGTGGGTGTGCTCGACGGCCTGCCGCAGGCCGACCGCGCCGCCGCCACGCGCTGGCTGCTGCGCGAGGGCCTGACTCTGGTCGGCGGGCCCGGCTGACCGGCTCAGTCCGGCCTGACCACCAGGTCGCGGTGGAAGAAGTAGACCTCGCGCGCGAGGAAGCGCCACTGGGTGCGGAAGCTGCGGAAGCGCGTGCTCGGCGTCGGCGAGCCCACGGCGTCGATGCCGAGCTGGCGGCTCAGTCGCAGCGCGCGCGCCATGTGCAGCGGGTCGCTGACCACGATCACGCGGCGCAGGCCGTGGTCGGACAGCAGGTCGCGCGTACGCGCCAGGTTCTGGTAGGTGGTGCGCGACAGCGTCTCGATCAGGATCGCGTCTTCCGGGACGCCGGCGCGCAGGGCGAAGGTCCGCGCCACCTGGGACTCGGAGAAGCGCGCGCCGTCGCCGTAGCCGCCGGTGAACACCAGCGCGCGGGCATAGCCGCGCTCGTACAGATCGATGCCGTGGCGGATGCGCTCGGTGAACACCGGCGATGGCCGGGTGTCGTAAGCGGCCGCGCCCAGCACCACGATGGCGTCGGCGGCCCGGGCCTGGTCTCGGTTGCCGACGTAGACGATCCAGGCGGCCACCGCCGCCAGCCACAGCGTCGCCAGCAGCAGGAGCCGCAGCGGCCAGCGCCAGAACCGGCGCGGTCGCGTGCCGCGATGGCGCCTGCGGCGCGTCATGCCGCCGTGGCCCAGGGCAGCGCATCGAGGTCGACGTTGCCGCCGCTCAGCACCACGCCCACGCGCAGTCCGGCGAAGCGCGCGGGATGGCCGAGCACCGCGGCCAGCGCGATCGCGGACGAGGGTTCGATCACCTGCTTCATCCGCTGCCAGGCCAGGCGCATCGCGGCGACGGTGTCGGCATCGTCGACCACGAGGACCTCGGCGCCGTGCGCGCGCAGGATCTCGAAGCCGGGCTGGCCCAGGGTGCCGCGCAGCCCATCGCAGACGGTGTCGGGGACGAAATCGGTGACGCGTTCGCCGCGGGCGAGCGAGTCGCGGGTTTCGGCGGCGCCCGAGGGCTCGGCCAGCACCAGCCGGCAGCCCGGCGCCGCCCCGGCCAGCGCCAGGGCGGTGCCTGCGGCCAGGCCGCCGCCGCCGACCGGCACCACCACGACATCCAGCGGCCCCCCGGCCGACGCCAGCAGCTCCAGCGCCGCCGTGCCCTGGCCGGCGATGACCGCAGCGTCCGCATAGGGGTGGACCAGCTGCGCGCCGGTCGCCTGCACGATCCCCGCGCAGGCGGCTTCGCGCGCCGCGATGCCGGGTTCGCAGCGGTGGAGGACCGCGCCATAGGCGGCGATCGCCGCGAGCTTGCTGGCGACCGCGCCGTGCGGCACCACGACGTGGCAGGCGATGCGGCGGCTGGCCGCGGCCAGTGCGAGCGCGGCGCCGTGGTTGCCGGAGGAATGGGTGGCGACGCCGCGCCGGGCCTGTTCATCCGTCAGCGCCCACACCGCGTTGCAGGCGCCGCGGAACTTGAAGGCTCCGGTGCGCTGCAGGTGTTCGGCCTTGAACGACACGCGGCAGCCGGCCAGCGCGTCGATCGCGCTGGAGCGCAGCACCGGTGTCGGGTGCGCGTGGGGTGCGATCCGGGCGGCGGCGGCCAGGACGTCGTCGAACGTGACGGCTGCGGGCATGCCCGCCAGACTAGCGGACTTGCCGCCTGCGTTCAGCAGCGGTCAGGATCGGGGGCAGGGGTTAAGCCGCAATTCAATGCCTTGGGCAGACCCTGTGACGGCAACCACACAGGGGACGCGAACATGCGCAAGATCCTCATCGGCCTCGCATCAGCCGCCCTCCTGGCAGGTTGCGCGACCGGCTATGGCTACAGCGAATACGGCGGCTACAGCAGCCAGGGCTACGGCGACTACTACTACGGCGACGCCGTCCCCCATGGCTACTCCGGTTACTACGATCCGTACTACGGCGGCTACGTCCGCGGGTCCGGCGGGCTGGGCTATTACCGTGGCACCGGCTACTACGGCGGGCTGTACGGCGGCTGGGGCTATCCGTGGTACGGCGGCTATTACCCGGGCTGGTACGACCGGCCCGGGCACCACCACCGGCCTCCCTATCGTCCGCGACCGGACAGCCACCTGAGGCCCGACGTGCGGCCGCCCGACCGCAGCGGCCCGTCTCCGGCCAGCAGGCTGCGCTCGGCGGAGGAGATCGAGCGGTTGCGTGAGGCTCGCCGCTCGCAGGCGCGAGGGTCGCGCCCCGCGGCCGTGCCCGTGCGCGAGGCGGCGGAGCCGCCGCGCAACCGCCTGCGTTCGCCCGGCGAGGTGAGGCAGGTTGCGCCTGCGCCCCGAAGCGCCCCGCTGCCGCGCCAGCGCACTCCGGCGCCGGGTGCGATGCCCGTCGATCGCAGCAGGCTGCGTGGCGGCGATCTCCGCTCGCCGGGCGCTGGCACGCAGGTGCCGCGCCAGGCTCCCCGCCTGCGTCCCGTGCCGGCCGCGCCGGCCATGTCGCGCCCGCAGCCGCCATCCCGCGTGGTCGCGCCGGTGCGGCAGGCTCCGCCCCGGCAGGGCCCTGCCAGTCGCATCGCGAGCCCGGCGAGGCAGTCCGCACCCCGGCCGGCGGCGCCCAGCCGGGTTGCACCGCAGCGGCCGACGCGGGTTTCACCGCAGCGCGGACGCCCGGCCTCGCAGGAAGAGCGGTAACGCGACCGGCGTCGCGCTCCGGAGCGCTCCGGGCGCTTGCGCCGCGGCCGGAGTCGTCGCAAGCTAGGGCCGACTGACCGGTTGCGTCGCTTCCTGACGTAATCCGGGGTGACCAATGTCGACACCCGGCGGGGGAGCCCGGATCCCCCCTGTTCCGCTCCTGCCGGGTGTCGGCGCCTTTCCCGGCATCGCGGGCCACCAGGTCCCGCCAAAAAAAAAACGGGGCCGAACGTCCCCCGACGTTCGGCCCCTTCGCTTCCCCGGGATGCGCTTGGCCAGCCCTGTTCCAATCTCCGGCCACGCCCCCCTAGGCGATTGCCATCCCGGGTGCGCCTGTATCGAACGCAGGATGCGTGCCAACTTCAGTCCTTCCGCCGCGGCAGCGCGGCCAAGCGCGATAATTGCGAGATGCATCACGACTTCCACCGCCACGACGTCATCGTGATCGGCGGCGGCCACGCCGGCACCGAAGCCGCGCTGGCCGCCGCGCGTGCCGGTGCGCGCACGCTGCTGCTCACCCACAGCATCGAGACCATTGGTGCGATGAGCTGCAACCCCGCGATCGGCGGGATCGGCAAGGGCCACCTCGTGCGCGAGATCGATGCGCTGGGCGGGGTGATGGCGCGCGCCGCCGACGCCGCCGGCATCCAGTGGCGGCGCCTCAACGCGTCCAAGGGTCCGGCGGTGCGCGCGACGCGCTGCCAGGCCGACCGCGCGCTGTACCGGGCCTTCATCCGCCGCGCGGTGGAAGCGCAGCCGCACCTGACCGTGTTCCAGGCGGCGGTCGACGACCTGGTGATCGAGGGCGGCGCCGTGCGCGGTGCGGTGACCAATACCGGGCTGCGCTTCGAAGCGCCGGCCGTGGTCCTGACCGCCGGCACCTTCCTCGCCGGCCGGATCCACGTCGGCGAGGCGCAGCATGCCGGTGGGCGCATGGGCGATCCGCCCTCGGTGCGCCTGGCCGAGCGCCTGCGTGACGGTCCGTTCGTGGTCGACCGCCTCAAGACCGGCACGCCGCCGCGCATCGACGGCCGCACGCTCGACTACTCGGTGATGGTCGAGCAGCCGGGCGACGACCCGCGTCCGGTGTTCTCCTTCATGGGCACGCGCGACGACCATCCCGCGCAGGTCTCCTGCTGGATCACCCAGACCACGCCGCGCACGCACGACATCATCCGCGGCGCGCTGCATCGCTCGCCGATGTATTCCGGCCGGATCGAGGGCACCGGGCCGCGCTACTGCCCGTCGATCGAGGACAAGGTGGTGCGCTTCGCCGAGAAGGACAGCCACCAGGTCTTCGTCGAGCCCGAGGGTCTGGGCGTGGCCGAGATCTATCCCAACGGCATCTCCACCTCGCTGCCCTTCGACGTGCAGCTGGCCCTGGTGCGCTCGGTGCAGGGCTTCGAGCGCGCGCACATTACCCGGCCCGGCTATGCGATCGAATACGACTACTTCGACCCGCGCGGCCTGAAGGCCACGCTGGAGACCAAGGCCGTGGCCGGGCTGTACTTCGCCGGGCAGATCAACGGCACCACCGGCTACGAGGAGGCCGCCGCGCAGGGCCTGCTGGCCGGCGCCAATGCCGCGCGCGCGGTGCAGGGCCGCGACGGCTGGGCGCCGCGCCGCGACCAGGCCTACCTCGGCGTGCTGGTCGACGACCTGGTCACCCACGGCACCAGCGAGCCCTACCGCATGTTCACCAGCCGCGCCGAGTACCGGCTGCAGCTGCGCGAGGACAACGCCGACCTGCGGCTGACGCCGGTCGGCCGCGAGCTGGGCATCGTCGACGACGCGCGCTGGGCGGCCTTCGCGCGCAAGCGCGACGCGGTCGCGGCCGAAACGCAGCGCCTGGGCGGCCTCTGGGCATCGCCGAACAACGCCATCGGCCGCGACGCCTCCGCGGTGCTGGGCATCGACATCAGCCGCGAATGCAGTGGGCTCGACCTGCTGCGCCGGCCGGAGCTGGACTACGCGAAGCTGGCCGCGGTGCCGGCCTTCGGTCCGCAGGTGGCCGACCCGGCGGTGGCCGAACAGGTGGAGATCGAGGCCAAGTATTCGGGCTACCTCGAGCGCCAGCGCGAGGAGATCGCGCGCCAGCGCCGCAGCGAGGAGACGCTGATCGGCGAGCACTTCGACTACGCGGCGGTGCGCGGGCTGTCGGCGGAGCTGCGACAGAAGCTGGCCCAGGTGCGCCCGCAGACCGTCGGCCAGGCGCAGCGCATCCCGGGCATGACGCCGGCGGCGATCTCGCTGCTGCTGGTGCACCTGGAGCGGGCCCGGCGCAGCAGCGCGGCCTGAGCGCCCGCGCGCAGCCTGCCGCAGCGGCCGCTACGCCGTCCGCGGCCCCGGACAGGCCGCGCGGATGTGTCGCTGGCGCCTCCGCATCCGGCGCGGCAAGCTGGCGTCATGCCCACCTCCAGTCCGCGCCCGGGGGACGATGCGCTGGCCGCACGCGCCGAACATGCGGTCCTGCGCGCGTCGATCATCGCCACCGTGCTCGTGGCCGCGCTGGGCATCGTGGCCGGGCTGGCGTCGGGCTCGTTCGCGGTGGTGTTCGACGGCGTGTATTCGCTGTTCGATGCGCTGGCCAGCATCGTGGCGCTGCTGGTGGCACGGATGATCGCCGACTACGCCGCCAGCGGCGAGCGCAGCCGCGAACTGTCCGAGCGCTTCACCATGGGCGTGTGGCACCTGGAGCCGATGGTGCTGGCGGTGACCGGCCTGCTGCTCATCGGCGCCACCTGCTATGCGCTGATCAACGCCATCGACAGCTTCCTGTCGGGCGGGCGCGAAATGCAGTTCGGCATGGGCATCGCCTACGCCGTGGTCACGCTCGTGGTCAGCGTGGCGCTGGCGCTCTACGGCTGGCGCGCCAACCGCCGGCTGGGTTCGCAGCTGGTGGCCATCGACATCCAGGCCTGGGCGATGTCGGCGGCGATCACGCTGGCACTGCTGGTGGCGTTCGTGATCGGGCTGGCGCTGGAGGGGACCGCCCAGCGCTGGCTGGTGCCCTATGTCGACCCGGCGGTACTGGCGCTGGTGTGCGTGCTGATCCTGCCGATCCCGTACCGCACGGTCCGACGTGCCATGGCCGACGTGCTGATGGTGACGCCGCCACTGCTGAAGCAGCACGTGGACGAAGTGGCGCGGCACTTCGTCGAGCGCGAAGGTTTCCTCGGCCACCGGTCGTACGTGGTGCGCAAGGGACGTGGCCGGCACATCGAGGTGTTCTTCATCGTGCCGCGCGGCTGGCCGGCGCGCACGCTGGAGGCCTGGGACGAGCTCCGCGACGAGATCGGCGATGACACGCCCGACCGCTGGCTGACCGTGTCGTTCACCGCGGACCGCGACTGGGCCTGAGGCCACGTCGCCGCTGCGGCGCGCGATGATCGCTGGCCGCCGGCCCACGTGCCTGCGCGTGCCCCATGCGGGTCCGCCGGCTCAGCCCGCCGCCTGACCGCCGTGCGTGCCGAGCTGGTCCACCAGCGACTGGCTCGCGCGGTTCAGTCCCACCACCTCGACCTCGGCGCCGTGCCTGCGCAGCTTGAGCACGACGCGGTCCAGCGCGGCCACCGCGGTGGTGTCCCAGAAATGCGCCGCGGTGAGGTCGATGACCACCCGGCCGGGGGTGTGCACGTAGTCGAAGCTGTTGGCGAACTGCACCGCGCAGGCAAAGAACACCTGGCCCCGTACCCGGTAGGTGCGCGTGCCGTCGGCGGCGTCCTCGTGCGTGACGTCGAGCACCGCGCTGACCCGGCGGGTGAACGAGAGCGCGGTCAGCAGCACGCCGGTCAGCACGCCCTTGGCCAGGTCGCCGGTGGCCACGGTGACGACCACCGTGCCCAGCATGATCACGTTGGCGGTTTTCGGATGCGTGCGCAGCTCACGGAAGCTCTTCCAGTGGAAGGTGCCGATGCTGACCATGATCATCACCGCCACCAGCGCCGCCATCGGGATCCGCGACACCCAGTCCGAGGCATAGACCACCAGCACCAGCAGCACCACGCCGGCGACGAAGCACGACAGCCGCCCGCGCCCGCCGGAGCTCACGTTGATCACCGACTGGCCGATCATCGCGCAGCCGGCCATCCCGCCGAACAGGCCGGCCACGATGTTCGCGCTGCCCTGGCCGACGCACTCGCGGCGGCGGTCGGTGGGCGTGTCGGTCATGTCCTCGACGATCTGCGCGGTCATCAGCGACTCCAGCAGGCCCACGACCGCGAGCGTGGCCGACACCGGCAGGATGATGCGCAGCGTCTCCATGGCCAGCGGGATGTCCGGGAACAGGAACACCGGCAGCGCGTCGGGCAGCTCGCCCATGTCGCCGACGGTGCGGATGTCCAGGCCCAGCCAGATGCTGACGCCGGTCAGCAGAATGATCGCCACCAGCGGCGAGGGCACCGCCTTCGTAAGCAGCGGCAGCAGGTAGATGATCGCCAGCCCCGCCGCGCACACCGCGTAAACCGTCATCGGCATGCCGATCAGCTCCGGCAGCTGGGCGAGGAAGATCAGGATCGCCAGTGCGTTGACGAAGCCGACCACCACCGAGCGCGAGACGAAGCGCATCAGGGTGTTGAGCTTGAGCGCGCCTGCGAGGATCTGCAGCACGCCGGCCAGGATGGTGGCGGCCAACAGGTACTGCAGGCCGTGGTCGCGCACCAGGTCGACCATCACCAGGGCCATCGCGCCGGTGGCGGCGGAGATCATGCCCGGCCGGCCGCCTGCGATCGCGGTCACCACCGCGATGCAGAACGAGGCGTACAGGCCCACCCGCGGATCGACGCCGGCAATGATGGAGAAGGCGATGGCTTCGGGGATCAGCGCCAGCGCGACCAACACGCCGGAGAGCACGTCGCCGCGGACGTTGCCGAACCACTGCTCGCGCAGCGGTGGATAGGTGACGGACACGGATCGACTCCGGAGGGGTGTTGGCGAATGGCATGGCCCCTAAAGGGCCATGTCCTCGTAGCTGCGCGGATCGGCGACCGGCTCCAGGTGCCCGGTCACGCTCATGGCCGGGAACTGCGCCACGATCAGCTCGACCAGGTCCTCCATGGCGTCATGGCCGCGCTGCACGGTCCAGTCGCCGGGCACCAGCATGTGCATCTCCATGAACTGGCGGGATCCGGACTCGCGCGTGCGCACGGCGTGGAACTCGATCCGGCCCTGCTCGGTGTGGGCATCGAGGATGGCCTGGATCCTGGCGTTGTCTTCCGGCGACAGGGACGCGTCCATCAGCCCGGCGGTCGACTCGGAGATGAGCCTGTAGCCGGTAAACAGGATGTTCACCCCCACCAGGATCGCGATCACCGGGTCCACCCAGGTCCAGCCGCTGAGCCAGGCCAGCCCCAGGCCGATCACCACCCCGACCGAGGTGTAGACGTCGGTCATCAGATGCTTGCCGTCGGCGCGCAGGGTGATCGAGCGGTGCCGTTCGCCGACGCGGATCAGGATCCGCCCGACGACGCCGTTGAGCACCGCGGCTACCATCGATACGGCCAGGCCGATGCCCAGCGACTCCAGCGGCCGCGGGTTGAGCAGGCGCTCGATGCCCAGGTAGATGATCGAGGCCGCCGCGAGGAAGACCATGATCCCTTCCAGGGCCGCGGAGAAGTACTCCGCCTTGCTGTGCCCGAAGTGGTGGTCCTCGTCGGCGGGCCTGGCGGCGATGGTCAGCGAGACCAGCGCGACGATCGCCGCCACCAGGTTGACCAGCGACTCCGCGGCGTCCGACAGCAGGCCCACCGAGCCGGTGATGGCCCAGGCGGCCGTCTTGAGCAGGACCGTCAGCACCGCCGCGGCGATCGCCAGCCAGGCGTATTTCCTCAGGTCCGGCCTGGTCGCGGGCGGGCTACCGGTGTTGTCCATCCGCCTATTGTGCCCTGCCTCCCGGGAGTCAGGCCTGGCCGGGATGCCGCTCCAGCCACTTCGCCAGCTGCTCGCGGTAGTACTGCAGCTCTTCGGCGTAGCTGTCGTTGATACAGGGATCGCAGCCGCTGTCGCAGCAGTCGCTGGGCAGGGGCGCTTCCGGGGGCACCGGGCGCGGGTCGTCCGCGTCGGGGGAGAGTTCGGCCAAGGGCTGGAAAGTCGTGGTCATCGCATGGACAGGATGGGGACGGTGCGCAGGCTTTCAAAACGGCGATTGTGACGGCGGTCTGGTTGCTACACTTCTCCGGTCGACCTGGACAGGGGTGCGTTGACAGCATGCCAGGCGTGGAAGCAGCCACCCCGGCCACGAGCGGGTGGCCCGGCGTCTTGCGGGCCTGCGTGCTGGCGTATGCCTTCCTGCTGGTGGCGTTCGCTGCGGGCCCCGCCCGGGCGCTGGACCCGGCGCTGCCGCCCGAACGCTACACGGTGACCCGCTGGAACGCCGACGACGGCCTGCCGCACGGCCAGGTCCATGCCATCAGCCAGGACGGCGACGGCTTCCTGTGGGTCGCGACCTGGGAAGGCACGGTGCGCTTCGACGGGCGCAGCTTCCGCGAGGTCGAAGCGCTGAACCACCCCGATGGACGGCGCCTGGCCTCGCGCCTGCTGCTGCGCGACGGTGACAGCGTGCTGGTGGGCGTCGACCACCTGGGCCTGATGCGCGTACCCGATGGCGGCGAGCCCCGGCCGGCCTGCGCGGCGTTCCCGGAGCTGGATGTGATCCGCGTGGCCCACGCCATCGACGGCGGGCAGTGGGTCGTGGCCCGCGACGGCGCGTACCGGCTGGGACAGGGCGACGACTGTGCCCGCGTCGACGGCGGGGAGGCGCTGGCCGGGCTCCAGCCCACTGCGCTGCTGGCCCTTGCCGACGGCAGCCTGCTGGCGGGCAACCGGCATGGCCTGTACCGCTGGCACGGGGGCCGGCTTGAATCGTGGGGCGAGCGGCTGGGCCTGCCCGAGGGCGAAGTCCGCGGCCTGCAGCAGTCGCGTGACGGCGCCCTCTGGATCGCGGGCGAGCAAGGGGTGTGGCGGCTGCGAGGGGAGCGCCTGGAGCGGCTGCGCCCCGGTGCGGCCGAAGGGCTGCTCGAGGACCGGCAGGGCGCGCTCTGGGTGGCGGCCACCGACAGCACGCTGCTGCGCTACTGGCAGGGCCGGTGGCAGCAGCTGGACCGGCGCCACGGCATCGAGGGCTTCGCCTCGGGCGCGCTGTTCGAAGGGCGCGAAGGGCTGGTCTGGATGGGCACCACCCACGGCCTGTTCCGCGTCGGTGACGGTCCGGTCTGGGGCCTCGGCAAGGAGCAGGGGCTGCGCAACGACTTCGTGCGAAGCCTGGTGGAGACCGCCGACGGCCAGGTCTGGGTCGGACATTCCGGGGGCCTGAGCCGGGTGCGCGACGGCCAGGTCGAGGTCCTGATGCCGCGGCCGGGCCTGCCCTCGGCCTCGGTGCTGGCGCTGGCGCTGGCCGCCGATGGCGGGGTCTGGGCCGGGACCTACAACCGCGGCGTGATCCACGTCGGCGCCTCCGCGCAGGCGCCGGCGCGTCCGCTGGCGCCGGAGGACAGCCTGCTCGCCACCGAACAGGTACGCGCCCTGCTGGAGGATCCCGACGGAACGCTCTGGATCGGCACCGAGCGCGGGCTCAAGGCCTGGCGCGGCGGGCAGCGAGTCGATGAGCCGCTGCCCGGACTGCCGGCGCTGCCGGTGCGCGCCCTGCATCTCGCCGGCGATGGCAGGCTCTGGATCGGCTTCATGGGCGGCCTTGCGTTCCGCGAGCCGGACGGGCGCGTGGTGGTGCTGGCGCCGGAGGTCGATTTCCCGGGGCTGTCCGCGATGGACTTCCTGTCCGATCCCGACGGCACCCTGTGGATCGCCAGCGACCGCGGCGTGCTGCGAAATCGCAATGGCGCATTCGTCCTCTATGGCCGACGGCAGGGGCTGACCGGGAGCGCGCTGTTCCGCATCCTCCCCGACGGTTTCGGCAATCTCTGGGTCAGCAGCAACGAGGGCGTGTCGCGGATCCCGCGCGCGGCGTTCGAAGCGGTCGACCGCGGTGAAGCGGAGCTGCTGGATATCCAGTCCTTCTCCCGCGACGACGGCATGCCCAGCCGGCAGTCGAACGGCGGCAGTTCGCCGGCCGGCTGGCGGATGGCCAGCGGCGAGCTGTGGATGCCCACCGCCGCCGGGATCGCCGTGTTCGATCCGGCCCGCCTGGTGGAGGCGGCCGTGGGCGAGGTGTCGCTCGTGATCGACCGGGTCACCGTGGACGGCGTGGCGGGAACGGAGGTGCCGCCGGGCGCGCGCGTGGTGATCCAGTTCACCGGCGTCAGCCAGCGCAGCCCGAACAGCCTGCGCTACCGCTACCGGATGCACGGCGTCGACCATGACTGGATCGAGGCCCGCCAGTCCGGCGAGGTGACCTACACCCACCTGCCGCCGGGAAGCGCGCGCTTCGAAGTGCAGGTCGCGCGGGCGCCGGCGGACTGGTCGCGGCCGGCCGGCGAGGCCCGGGTGGACCTGCAGGTCGCGACGCCGTGGTGGGAGCGCACGCCGGTGCGCCTGCTGGGCGTGTCCGCGCTGGCGCTGCTGCTGGCCGGGCTGTACGCATGGCTGAGCCGCCGCCAGCGCCACCGCCAGCGGCGACTGGAGTCGATGGTCGCGCAGCGCACCGAGGAGCTGCGCGAGAAGAACGCCGAGCTCGAGCAGGCCTCGCGCGAACGCGAGCAGCTGATGAAGCAGTTGGCCCACCAGGCCCACCACGATGCCCTGACCGGCCTGCCCAACCGCCGCGCCTGCGACCTGCGCCTGGAGGCCGCGGTGGCGCACGCCGACGCCAACGGCGGGCCCCTGTGCGTGGCGCTGCTCGACGTCGACCGCTTCAAGGCCATCAACGACCGCCACGGGCACCAGGCCGGAGACCAGGTGCTGGCGCAGGTCGGCGAGCGGCTGCTGTACTCGCTGCGGCAGCCGTCGGTGTTCGTCGCGCGCACCGGCGGCGAGGAGTTCCTGGTGGTGCTCGAGGGCATGGCCCTCGGCGAGGCCCTGCCCAAGCTGGAACAGGCGCGCATGGCGATCGCCGCGATGCGGCTCGACGCGCCCGGCGACGGCCTGGCCTGCACCATCAGCGCGGGCCTGGTGCAGCGGGCCGGGGACGAGCAGCCCGACGACCTGCTGCGGCGTGCGGACGTGTGCCTGTACGAGGCCAAGCGCCGCGGCAGGGACCGGGTCGTCGCGAACTGACGCGGCCCCCGGCCGGGGGGCGGGGGCCCGGGCCTGGCTCAGCCCCCCTTCGCGCGTGCGAAGGCCTCCGCGAGTGCATTGTTGGCGGGCGCCGCGCCGGTGCGCGCGGGCTGGCCGCCGCCGCGGGGCGCGGGACCGCCACGGTGCTGGCCGCCGCTGCCCCGACCGCCGCGCGGGCCGCCGTCGCGCCGTGCCTCCTGGCGCTCCTCGCGCGACGCCGGCGTGTCGTCCAGGCGCCGCGTCAGCGCGATGCGCTTGCGCGCCACGTCGACCTCCAGCACCTTCACCTTGACGATGTCGCCGGCCTTCACCACCTCGCGCGGATCCTTGACGTAGCGGTCCGACAGCGCGGAGATGTGGACCAGGCCGTCCTGGTGCACGCCGATGTCGACGAAGGCACCGAAGGCCGCGACGTTGCTGACCACGCCCTCCAGGACCATGCCCTCGCGCAGGTCCTTGATGTCCTCCACGCCGTCGGCGAACTTCGCCGCCTTGAACTCGGGACGCGGGTCGCGGCCGGGCTTCTCGAGTTCGGCGAGGATGTCGCGCACGGTCGGCTCGCCGAAGCGCTCGTCGACGTAGTCGCGGGCCTTGAGCGAACGCACGAAGCCGCCATCGCCCACCAGGGCCTGGATCGGCCTGCCGGTGGCGGCGACGATGCGCTCGACCACCGGATAGGCCTCCGGATGCACCGCCGAGGCGTCCAGCGGCTCTTCGCCATCGGCGATGCGCAGGAAGCCCGCGCACTGTTCGAAGGTCTTCTCGCCCAGGCGCGGCACCTTCAGCAGGTCCTTGCGGCGCTTGAACGGCCCGTTGGCGTCGCGGTGTGCGACGATGTTCGCCGCCACCGTCGACGACAGCCCGGACACGCGCGACAGCAGCGCGCCGGATGCGGTGTTGACGTGCACGCCGACCGCGTTCACGCAGTCCTCGACGCGTGCGTCGAGCGCGCGCGCGAGCTTGAACTGGTCGACGTCGTGCTGGTACTGGCCGACGCCGATCGCCTTCGGCTCGATCTTCACCAGTTCGGCCAGCGGATCCTGCAGCCGGCGGGCGATGGACACCGCGCCGCGCAGCGAGACGTCGAGGCCGGGGAACTCCTTCGCGGCCAGCTCGGACGCCGAGTACACCGAGGCGCCGGCCTCGCTGACCACGATCTTCTGCATCGCCAGCTCGGGCGCGAGCTTCAGCAGTTCGCCGGCCAGGCGGTCGGTCTCGCGGCTGGCGGTGCCGTTGCCGATGGCGATGAGTTGCACGCCGTGCGCGCTGCAGAGCTTCTTCAGCGCGGCCAGCGACTGGTCCCACTGCCGGCGCGGCTCGTGCGGATAGATGGTGTCGGTGGCGACCAGCTTGCCGGTGGCGTCGACCACGGCCAGCTTCACCCCGGTGCGCAGGCCCGGGTCGAGGCCGAGCACGGCCTTCGGGCCGGCAGGCGCGGCCAGCAGCAGGTCCTTGAGGTTGTCGCCGAACACCGCGATCGCCTCGGCTTCGGCCTGCTCGCGGGCCTGCGCGAACAGGTCCAGCATCAGGTGCAGCTGCAGCTTGGCGCGCCAGGCCAGGCGGCAGGCGTTGAGCAGCCAGGCGTCGGCGGGGCGGCCGGCGGCGCGGATGCCGGCGTGCAGCGCGATCCGGCCCTCGGCATAGGCGTTGCCGGCGTCGACGTCGGCGCCGGGCTCGAGCTCGAGCTGCAGGAATTCCTCGCGGCGGCCGCGGAACAGGGCCAGCAGGCGGTGCGAGGGAATCTTCGCCAGCGGCTCGGCGTGGTCGAAGTAGTCCTGGAACTTCTCGCCCGCGGCCTCCTTGCCCTCGGCCACCTTCGAGCGGATCACGCCCTCGCGCGCCAGCCATTCGCGCAGCTCACCGATCAGCGCCGCGTCCTCGCCCCAACGCTCGAGCAGGATCGCGCGCGCGCCCTCCAGCGCGGCCTTCGCGTCGGCCACGCCCTTCTCCGCGTCGACGAAGCCGGCCGCGAACTCCTCGGGCACCAGCGCGGGATCGGCCAGCAGGCCGTCGGCCAGCGGCTCCAGCCCGGCCTCGCGCGCGATCTGGGCGCGGGTGCGGCGCTTCTGCTTGTACGGCAGGTAGAGGTCTTCCAGGCGCGACTTGCTGTCGGCGGCCTCGATGTCGGCGCGCAGCTCGTCGGTCAGCTTGCCCTGCTCGTCGATGCTGGCGAGGATCGCGCCGCGCCGGTCTTCCAGTTCGCGCAGGTAGGACAGGCGGGTCTCGAGGTCGCGCAGCTGGGTGTCGTCCAGGCCGCCGGTGACTTCCTTGCGGTAGCGGGCGATGAAGGGCACGGTCGCGCCTTCGTCGAGCAGGCCCACGGCCGATTCGACCTGGCTGCGCTGGGCGCCGATCTCGTCGGCGATGGTCTGGGCGATCTTGCGCGCGAGCGCGGGGGAGACTTCGGGCATCAGGGAGCTTGCGTCATGCGGCGGATGCCGCGGAGCCGCCGATTGTCGCCCCGCGTGCCGGCGTGCGGTACCCGTTGACAGCGCGGCGGGGCCGCGTCAGGCGGGTGCCGGCAGCGCATGGCCGCTCCTACATGCGGCGCGTGGCCTTCGCAGCACCGGTCCGGCGCCGCCACGGCAGCGGGATGCCGAACAGCATCAGCGCCGCCCAAGCGATGCGGCTGGACGGGGTTTCCCGATCGGGCGGCTGCAGCGCGCCGTCGTCGCGGTCGCCGCGCAGCTCCGCCTCGTCGTCGACGAGCGCATATTCACCAGCCTCCAGCGCCGCCAGCACCCGCCGCGCATGGATCGCCTGCGCCTCGGGCACGCGCAGCCGGATGCCGCCGATGGCCAGCCGCCACTCCCAGTTGGCGATCGCCGTGCCGATGTCGTCCAGGCGCGCGGGGATGCCCTCGGCCTGCAGCAGGCCGAGCGCGAGCTGCGCTTCCATCGGATCGGAGTAGGCGGCGACGGTGGTGAACATGGTCGCCGCCACGGTACGCTGCGGCCATGCGCACCGCCATCCTTGCCCTTGCCGTGCTGGGCCTCGCCACCGGCTGCGGCGGCGAGGCGCCGGCGCCCGGCGTCGACGCCCCCGCCAGCGCCATGGCCGATCCCATGGCCGAACGCGTGGTTGCCGAGTGGCCGCTGCCGGCGATGCTGCCCGGCTCCGCGCTGCCCGACCTGGTCGCCGTGGAGGGCGGCAAGCTGCTGCTGTCGTGGACCAACTCGCAGCCCGGGCGCCGACACATCTTCCAGTTCTCCAGCTACGACCTCGCCGGCGCGCGCTGGGAAACCGCGCCGACCACCATCGCGGTCGGCAACAGCATGTTCGTCAACTGGGCCGACACCCCGCACATCATGGCCACCGCCGACGGCGCGCTGTGGGCGCACTGGCTGCAGAAGAACGGCGAGGCGCCCTATGCCTATGACGTGGTGCTCGCGGTCTCGCGCGACGGCGGCCGGCGCTGGAGCGAGCCGGTGCGTCCGCACGCCGACGGCACGCAGACCGAACACGGCTTCGTCTCGATGTGGCCGCGGCCGGGCGGCGGCCTCGGCATCGCCTGGCTGGACGGACGCAACACCGCGGGTGCACACGAGGCGGCGGTGGACGTCGCAACGGGCCACGGTGGGGCTGCGGCGGGCGGTTCCGCCGATGACGCCGGCGGATCATCGGTGCAGCAGGGCGAGACCAGTGCGCACGGCGGCGGCGCGCACGGTGCCGCCGGCGCGATGACCCTGCGCGCCGCCGGTTTCGACGCCGCGCTGCGCGGCAGCGGCGAGGTCGAGATCGACGCCAGCGTCTGCGACTGCTGCCAGACCAGCGCCGCGGTCACCGCGCGCGGGCCGCTGCTGGTCTATCGCGGGCGGGCCGAGGGCGAGGTGCGCGACATCATGGCCACGCGCCTGGACGGCGAGGCCTGGACCGCGCCGGCGCCGGTGCACGCCGACGGCTGGGTGATGCCGGCCTGCCCGGTCAACGGGCCGGCGGTGGCGGCGCGCGGCGAGTCCGCCGTCGTGGCCTGGTACACGGCCGCCGCCGGCGACGTGCCCGAGGTGCGCGTGGCGCACAGCGCGGACGCGGGCGACAGCTTCGCCGCGCCGGTGGTGATCGATGCCGGCGAGGCGGTGCACGGCCGCGTCGCCGTGGCCCTGGACGAGTCCCAGGCCTGGATTGTGTGGCTGCGCGAGGACGGCGACGGCCAGTCGCTGTGGCTGTCGCGGCGCTCGCCGGAGCTGGCGACCGAGTACCAGCGGCTCGAGGTCGCGCGCCTTGCCGGCCGCGGCCGCGGCACCGGTTTCCCGCAGCTGGCCGTGGCCGGCGGCGTCGCCCACCTGGTCTGGACCGACGTCGAGGACGGCGTCGCCAGCCTGCGCAGCGCGCGCATCGTCCCGGCGCGATAGCGCGCGCCGCGTCCCGCCAACCGTCGCCCATCGCCCATCGCCGATCGCCGCCGATCGCTCGTCACCCATCGTCGATCCCTGTGGGAGCAGCTACAGCTGCGACCGGACTCACCGGCAGTCGCGGTCGCAGCTGTAGCTGCTCCTACAAGGGGTGCGTGCGCAGGTGCTCGTGCTCAGCGCTCGTGGCGGTAGTTGATCGAGCCGCGGCTCTCCAGCGTGCTCGACTCGATCTCGACGTCGAAGCCCTTGCGCAGCAGGTACTTCAGCGTCAGCACCTGGCCGGTGCCCAGCAGGGATACGCCGAAGCCGACGTAGAGACGCGGCGACAGCTGCTTGCCGATCCCGAACACGCTGCCGCCGAGCGTGCGCGACTCCATCACGCCGGCATCGTCCAGGCCGATGCGCTTGCCGATCTGTCCGGCAAGCAGGCTGCCGCCGGCGTTGAGCGCGGCCGAGGCGGCGTCGATGTCGCTGGCCTGGCGGCCGCTGAGGCTGGACAGCGGGCGGCCGAGCGCGAGCAGGGCCAGCGCTTCCGATTCATCGCTGGCCGGGTCGGTCCACACCTGCGCGCGCGGCGCCGAGGCGCGGCCGCCGACGTCGATGCCGGCGGTGACGTCGCCGACGCGGCGCTCGGCGCGGATGTCGAGCAGCGGATCGGACACCGGCGTGTTCGACCACGACAGCCGCCCGCGGGTGATCGCGAGCTCCTGGCCGTAGGCCTCGTAGCGGCCGCCGACCTCGAGCAGGCCGTGCCCGGTCATCTCGCGGCCGGCGCGCGACAGCACGCGCAGCTCGCCGGTCAGCTCGCCCTCCAGCCCGAAGCCGTTGAGGTGCACGTCGTCGCCCATCGCGAGCGTCAGGTCGAGCTCCATCGGCATCGACGGCCCCTCCTCGGGATCCACCGGATCCAGCACCACCACGTCGGGCGAGGCGGAGACGCCGTCGCTCAGGCGCTCCAGGTCCATGCGCGCGCTCGGCACCAGCACGCGCCCTGCGACCTGCAGCGGACGGCCGGCGGCGTAGCGCACCTCGATGTCGGGACTGGCGACGGCGCGCAGGTCGCGGGTGTCGGACACCAGCACGTCGTTGCCGCTCACGCGCAGCTGCAGCGGTGCGCCCGGGCTGCGCCAGCCGAGGCTGCCGTCGATCGCCAGCCGGCCCTCGCCGCCGGTGCCGAGGCTGCCGCTGATGCGGGCGTCGCCGTCGGGCCGGGCGTCCAGCCGCGCCTGGCCATCGACGATCGCGATCGCCAGCGACGGGATCTCGGCCGCGAAATCCGACAGCGCCGCGTAGCCGCCCAGCGCCGGCGCCGCGCGCGTGCCCGACAGGCTGACGTCGGCATCCAGGCGCCCGGTGGGCGAGACGATGTCGGGCGAGAACAGCTCCAGCCAGGTCAGCTCGCTGGTGGCCGCGGTCACTTCGCCTTGCAGCGGCGCGTACGCGTCCCAGCCGGTGCGCAGGCGCGCGGCGATGCGGCCGTTGCCGTTGAAGCCCAGCCCGAGGCTGGCGTCGATGCGGTTGGCGTCGAACACCGCGTCCAGCGCGAGGCCGCTGTAGGACAGCACGTTGCGGCGCGAGCGCGGGCTGGTGCGCAGCGCGCCGTCGCTGGAGGCGACGTTGAAGTGCCCCTGCCAGGCCCGGCCCGCGGGCCGCAGGCGGGCGTCGATGTCGATGCTGCCGTCCAGGTGCCAGGGCCGCCCGCTGTCCTGCGTCGGCAGGTAGGGGCCGACCAGGGCCAGCGGCAGGTCCTCGCCGTCGATGTCGAGGCCCTGCCGCGGCCAGTCGGCGCTGGCGCAGAGGTGGCCGCCGACGTCGGAATCCAGGCAGGCCGGCGACAGCGTGAAGCCGCCGGCGGTCTGTGCGAACACCGCCGCCGATTCCAGGCGCCAGGAGGCGCCGACCGCGGGCGCGGCCTGCAGCGCGGCGAGCGTGCCCTGCCAGCGACCGTTGGCGCCGCGCTGCGCGCTGCCCGAAAGCGAGGCGCTGCCGATGTCGCCGCGCGCGCTGGCGTCGAAGCGCAGGTCCTCCACCGCGCCGCGCGCCTGCACCGACAGCGTGTCCAGCGCGATCCCGGCCTGCACGCCGCCGGCGTCGACCTGGAGTTCGCCGCCACCGCCGCGCCAGGGCAGCTGTCCGCGCAGCTGCAGGCGCTCGGCCGCGTAGGCGCCGTAACGCAGGCCGGCGCCGGCGAGATCGGCGCGCAGGTCCGGGCTGTCGCGGCCACCGGCCACGGCCAGGCGGCCGTCGAGCCGGCCCGCGGCGCCGGGCAGCAGGTCGTCCAGGCGCAGCGGATCCAGCGAGGCCTGGATGTCGATGCGGTCGTCGACGCGGCCGCGGGCGTCGATGCGGCTCTGGCCGATCGACAGCGCCGCGTCGCCCTCGAAGCTCGCAGCGTCGGTGCCGCCGGGCGTGGCGCCGCGCATGGCGAAGCCGGCGCGGCCGCCGAGCGCGCGCCCGCGCAGGCGCCCGCCCAGGTCTTCGATGTCGGCGCGCAGGTCGAGGCCGCCGTCGTCGCGGGTGCCGCCGGTGGTGGCGATGCGTCCGTCGATGGCGCCGTCGAAGCCCGGCGCGAAGTAGCCGGGATCAAAGCCGGTCAGCGCGGCGTTGAACTCCCAGGCCAGGGCCGGCGCCCAGGTGACGTGCCCGCTGCCGTCCAGGCGCCCGGTCGGCGTGCTTGCGACCAGGCTGCCGATGTCGATGCGTTCCTGGTTGCCGCGACCCCTGAGTTCGACCTCGGCGCGGTCGCCGCCGCGCTCCAGCCGCGCCTCGCCGACGATCGCCCAGAGCGCCGCGGTGCCGGCGATGCCGAGGTCGGCGTCGGCGCGAACCCTGGCCGAAGGGTCGGGCGCGGCGCCGTCCGCGGGCGTCGGCGCCCAGGCCAGGTCGCGGGCGACCACGGCGTAGCGCAGGTCGGCGGCGCGGGGATCGGCGAAGTCGCCGCGGCCGGTGACGGTGACGCGGCCCTCGAGCAGGTCGACCACCAGCGGATCGAACTCCAGCACCTGCTCCTCGAGGATGGCGGCGGACGGCTGGATGGTGGCCTGCAGCTCGCCGTAGGCCAGCTCGCCCTGCAGCTGCGCGCGCCCGCCAGTGCCGTGCGCGGCCAGGTCGAAGGCGACGGGCGTGCCGGGCTCGCCCAGCCCCGCGAGCAGGGCCGGGTCCAGGGCTTCGCTCGCCGCGCTGAAGGTCCATTCCGGCGCGCCGGCACCGCGCAGGCCGATGTGTGCCCGCACGGGTGCCGGCACGTGCCCCGACAGCGCCACGTCCAGCGCCGAGACGTCGCCGCGCGCCACCAGGCCCAGGCGCGGCCGGGTGCTGCCGGGCGGGGCGGGCAACAGCGCCGAGGCGGTGAGGTCCATGCGGTAGTCGTCGGCGGGGGCGTATTCGCCGTCGACGAGCAGGTCGCCGCGGTCGCTGTGCACCAGCACCCGGCGCAGCCGCAGCAGGCCGCGCTGCGCCTCCATGCCGCCGCGGACGTCGGCGATGTCGATCATCGGTTCGCCGCCGCGCAGCACGCGGAAGCCGTCGATCTCGATCGCGTCCGCCTGCAGGCCCAGCGGCGGCTCGATCCGCGGCAGCACCTCGGGCCAGCGCGGCAGCGAGAACGGTTCGCCGTCGTCGGACGGCGGCAGTTCCAGCAGCGCGCCCTCCACCTGCGCGGCGTCCAGGCGCAGGGTGCGCCCGAGCAGCGGCCGCAGCGCCGGATCCAGGGTGACCCGCTTCGCGCTGAAGCGCAGCGTGTTGGGCGCGGCGCACTGGCCGTAGGGCACCGGCTGGTCGTCGGCCTCGGGGCAGACCTGCTGCTGGAACACCACGTCGTGCAGCGTCAGCGGGCCCGAGGCCGGGCCTTCGGCCTCGCGCCATTCCAGCGTGGTGCCGGCGGGCAGCCGCGCCACCACCTGTCCCAGCAGGAAGTCGCGGCCGCCGAGCGTGCCCAGCAGCCACCAGCCTGCGACCAGCAGCAGCGCCACCAGCACGGTGGTGCCGGCCGCGCTGCGCAGGGCCAGCGTGCGCATGCGCGCCTTGCGACGCGCGCGCAGCTCGCGGATGCGCTGCTCGCGCTCTTCCGGGCTGACGTCGGCGGGGACGGGCGTGCGCGCCATCAGAGGCTGGTGCCGATGTTGAGGTGCAGGGTGAAGGGCGAATCCGGGTCGTCCAGGCCGCGCGCGACGTCCAGCCGCAGCGGGCCCACCGGGGTCTGCCAGCGCAGGCCGACGCCGACGCCGGTGCGCAGCTCCGGCGAGCCGTCGAAGGCGCTGCCGGTGTCGACGAAGGCCGCCATGCCCCAGGGGCCGCCGCCGAAATAGTGCTCGTACTCGGCGCTCGCGCTGACCACGTGGCGCGCGCCGAGCGCGAAGCCCTTGTCGTTGGCATCGACCACGCGCGGGCCGACCTCGCGCCATTCGTAGCCGCGGATGCTGCCATCGCCGCCGGCGTAGAAGCGCAGGCTGGGCGGCATGTCGACCAGTGCACTAGTCTCGGTGCGGCCCCATTCGCCGCGCAGGATCAGCCGGTCGCTCTCGCCGAAGCCGAGGTACCAGTGCGCGCGCGCGTGCGCCTGGAAGAAGCTGGCCTCCGAGCCCGCGCCCTCCACGCCGCCACGCAGCATCAGGCTGCCGCTGTAGCCGCTGCGCGGGAACAGGGTGTCGTCGAGGTCGACGTAGGTCGCGCGCAGCGAGGGATAGGTGAACGTGGCATAGCGGTAGAGCGCCGGCGTCGACGGATCGCCGTCGTCCTCGTACTCGTAGGCCCAGCGCTCGCGCAGCGCGTGCATCGAGGCCACCAGGTTGAGGTTGCGGCTGTACTGGCCGCTGCGGCTGGCGGCGAACTCGACGCGGCGGCTGTCGATGTAGTCGGTCTGCTCGTCGGCGGCCTGCAGGCCCACCGTGTACCAGCCGTCGAGCCAGCGGAAGGCGGGGATGCGGTACTGCAGCGACAGCGTCTTGCGCTTGCGCGCGTAGTCCACCTGCCACAGCGCCTTGTGGCCGCGGCGGTTGACGTAGCGGCGCTCCTGCCCGAGCCGGATGCCGGCGCCGCTGTCGGTGCCGTAGCTCAGGCCGGCGGTGTAGACGTCGCGCTTGGCGGGGGTGAGCGCGACATCCACCGGCACCCCGCCGTCGACGGCGTCCTCGGGGCGCGGGGTGATGTCGATGCGGCTGAAGTAGTCGAGCCGGGCGAGCGAGGTGCGCAGGCGGTCGAGGCGGCCCTGGTGGTAGTACTCGCCTTCGTCCCAGTACACCAGGCGCTCCAGCAGCGCGGGGTTGACCACCTCGGCCGGCGCCTGCACGAAGCGCGTCGGGCCCATGTCATAGCGTTCGCCGCTGGTCCACACCAGTTCGATGTCGGCGGCCTGCTCGGCGCGCGTCACCGCCACGCGGCGCGCGCTGAAGTCGGCGTCGAAATAGCCGCGCTCGGCGAGGCGGCGGCTGATCCGGGTCTTGCTCGCCTCGTAGGACGGGTGGTGGAGGATGGAGCCTTCGCGCGGGATGAAGTCCTCGAGCTCGTCCTGCAGGTAGCGGTCGTCGTTGCCGTCGCCGAGGATGGCGATGTCGGCGCGGCGCACCCGCACCGGCTCGCCCGGCTCCACCGTGATCACCACCGACACCGGTGCCTGGGCGTCGCCGGCGGCGCGCGCCGTGCTGCCGGCTTCGCGCACCGCCTGCGCGGTCGCCGCTGCGCTGTCCGATGCCTCCTGCTCTTCCTGCGCCGCGGTGTCGAGCACGACGCGGCGGTCGCCCCCGCGCACGCGCTCGACCACGATGCGCGGCGAGTAGTAGCCGAAGGGCTGCAGCGCCTCGCGGGTCTCGTCGCCGGCGGCGCGCATCATGTAGGCGAGCCGGCGCCAGGTCACCTCGCTGCCGATGGCGTCGACCAGCGAGAGCGAGGTACGGACGTTGTCCTCCATCTCCTCGTCGAGGCCGTTGATCTCGACGACGGACACGCTGGCGGCGTGGACGCTGCCGGCGAAGGCGGACAGCAGCAGGACGGCAGCGGCATGGGAGAATGCAGGCATCGCGGCAGGATACCGGCGTTGGGTGCAGGATCCATTAACGGACGCCGGGCTGCGCACCCTTACGCCGACAGTTGCCCCAGCTCCGCCACCGCGCCCAGGCGCTTCGCCAGCCGCTGCAGCAGCGCCAGGCGATTGCCGCGCAGCGCCGGGTCTTCGGCGTTGACCATCACCGCGTCGAAGAAGGCATCGACCTCCGGACGCAGCCGCGCCAGGCGCGCCAGCGCGGCCACGTAGTCGCCGTTCTCCAGCGCCGGGCCGGCGTCGGCCCAGGCGGCCTCGACAGCGGACGCCAGCGCCTGTTCGGCCGGTTCCACCAGCAGCGCCGCGTCGACGTCGTCGCCGACCGGGCCCTCGGCCTTGCGCAGGATGTTGCGGATGCGCTTGTCGGCGGCGGCCAGGGCCTCGGCTTCGGGCAGGCGCGCGAAGCTGGCGATGGCCTCGATGCGGCGGTCGAAGTCGGCGAGCGAGGCCGGGCGCAGCGCCGCCACGGCGTTGAACTGCTGCGCCGGCACGCCGCGGTCGGCGTAGTAGCCGCGCAGGCGCTCGAGGATGAAGTCGTAGAGCTCGCCGGTGTCCTGGTCGAAGCCGGCATTCCACTCGGGAACCTCGCGCATGGTCACCTGCGCGGGCTTTCCGGGGATCCGGGCCATCGCCGACTTCACCGCGTCGATGGCGGCGGCCAGCGAGGCCGGCAGGTCCAGCGCCATCCCGCCCTCGATGATCGTGCGCGCCAGCCCGAGCGCGGCCCGGCGCAGGGCGAAGGGGTCCTTGTTGCCGGTGGGCTTCAGCCCCGCGGCGAAGCCGCCGGCCAGGGTGTCGATGCGCTCGGCCACGGCCAGCAGCCGGCCCAGCGGCGAGGGTGCGATGGCGTCGCCGGCGCCGCGGGGCTGCCAGGCTTCGTCGAGCGCATTGGCCAGGGCCTCGCGGTCCTCGTGCGCGAGTCTGGCGAGCGCCGGGTCCTGGATCGCGTAGTAGCGCCCGGCGATGCCCTGCAGTTCCGGGAACTCGTTGACCATGCGCGACTGCAGGTCGGCCTTGGACAGCAGCGCGGCCTGGCGGGCCAGCGCCGGCGCCACGCCGGCGGCCGGCGCGAGCGTTTCCGCCAGCGTCGCCACGCGCGCGGCCTTGTCGGCCACGCTGCCCAGCCTGGTCTGGTAGGTCACGCCAGCGAGGCCGTCGTTCATCGCCGAGAGGCCCTGCTTCATGTCCTCGACGAAGAAGAACTTGGCGTCGGCGAAGCGCGGGCGGATCACGCGCTCGTAGCCCTTGCGCACTTCGGCCTCGTCGCGGGAGGCGATGTTGGCGACGCCAATGAAGCGCTCGGTCAGCCGCCCTTCGGCGTCGAGCACCGGGAAGAACTTCTGGTTGGCCTCCATCGTCGCCACCAGCGCTTCCTGCGGCACCGCCAGGAACTCCGGCTCGAACGAGCAGGCCACGGCATGCGGCCACTCGACCAGGCACTCCACCTGGGCAAGGTTGCCGGCATCGATGCGGGCGACGCCGCCGCCGGCGCCGGCCGCGGCCTGCACGCCCTGGACGATCGCATCGCGGCGCGCGTCGGGATCGACCAGCACCTTCGCGGCATGCAGTGCCTCGACGTAGTCGCCGGGCGCGCCGATCCAGACCGGCCTGTCGTGCATGAAGCGGTGGCCGCGGCTCATGCGGTCGGAGGCGATGCCGAAGACGGTGGCCGGCACCACGTCGTCGCCGAGCAGCGCGACCAGCCAGTGCACCGGGCGCGCGAAGGCGTGCGCGTGCGCGCCCCAGCGCATCGGCTTGGGGATCGGCATCGCCGCGATGGCCTCGTCGAGCACCGCCTGCAGCAGCTCGCGGGTGGCCGCGCCCGGCTTGACCGAGCGGTGCACGAAGCGTTCGCCCTTCTGGTCGGTCATGCGCTCCAGCGCCGTCCACTCGACGCCGGCCTTCTGCGCGAAGCCCTGCAGCGCACGCGTCGGCTGGCCTTCCGCGTCGAGCGCGATGTGGAGGTAGGGGCCGAGGACCTCGGACGCCTGTTCGGGCTGGGTGGTGGCGACGTCGTCCAGCAGCACCGCCAGGCGCCGCGGCGTGTACAGCGGCCGCGCGCCCTCGGCGAAGGCCACGCCGCGCCGCGACAGCGCGCCCTGCACGCCGTCGAGGAAGGCGCGGGCCAGGCCGGGCAGCGCGTTGACGGGCAGCTCGTCGGTGCCCAGTTCGATCAGGAGCGGAGCGGTGTCGGTCATCGTGGTCCCCGGGTTCAGGCGGCGGTGGCCGGCGCGTTGCGCAGCCCCGGGAAGCCCAGCTTCTCGCGCTGTGCGTAATAGGCTTCGGCGACCGCCTGCGACAGCTTGCGGACCCGCAGGATGTAGCGCTGGCGCTCGGTGACGCTGATCGCGCGGCGGGCGTCGAGCATGTTGAAGCTGTGGCTGGCCTTCATCACCTGCTCGTAGGCGGGCAGCGGCAGGCCGAGTTCGACCAGCGCCATGGCCTCGGCCTCGCAGGCGTCGAAGCGGTGGAACAGCTCCGCCACGTCGGCGTGCTCGAAGTTGTAGGTGCTCTGCTCCACCTCGTTCTGGTGGTAGACGTCGCGGTACGTGACCGGCGTGCCGTCGGGGCCGTGCGTCCACACCAGGTCGAACACGTCGTCGACGTTCTGCAGGTACATGCACAGGCGCTCGAGGCCGTAGGTGATCTCGCCCAGCACCGGGCGGCACTCGAGGCCGCCGGCCTGCTGGAACCAGGTGAACTGGGTCACCTCCATGCCGTTGAGCCAGACCTCCCAGCCCAGGCCCCAGGCGCCGAGCGTCGGCGACTCCCAGTTGTCCTCGACCAGGCGCAGGTCGTGCACCAGCGGATCGACCCCGAGCGCCTTGAGCGAATCGAAGTACAGCTCGACGATGTTGTCGGGGCTGGGCTTCATCACCACCTGGTACTGGTAGTAGCGCTGCAGGCGGTTGGGGTTCTCGCCGTAGCGGCCGTCGGTGGGGCGGCGGCAGGGCTGCACGTAGGCGGCGTTCCACGGCTCCGGGCCGAGCGAGCGCAGGAACGTGGCCGGGTGGAAGGTGCCGGCGCCGACCTCCAGGTCCAGGGGCTGGATGAGCACGCAGCCCTGGGCTGCCCAGAACTCGTTGAGGCGCTGGATCAGCTGCTGGAACGTGGGTGCGGTCATGCGCGTCCGTGCCGCCTGCGCGGCGTGGTCCGAGGGCGGGCTAGTATAGCGGTCGACCCCGCGCGGCCCGCGCCGCGCGCTTCCCCGGTTGCCGAACATGACCCGACACGCACGCCCCTTCCTGGTCCTCGAGACCGGCCGTCCGGTGCCTTCGATGCGCCGCCACGGCGGGTTTCCACACTGGATCCGCACCGCCGCGGGACTGGCGCGCGGCGAGCTGGAAGCGGTGGACGTGCAGTCGGGCGACGTCCCGTCGTCGCACCGCGACTACGCCGGCGTGCTGGTCACCGGTTCCGGCGCGATGGTCAGCGACCGCGAGGCCTGGAGCGAGCGCGCCGCCGACTGGCTGCGCGACGCCGCCCACGACGGCGCCCACGTCTTCGGCATCTGCTACGGCCACCAGCTGCTGGCGCATGCGCTCGGCGGCGAGGTCGGCGACAACCCGCGCGGGCGCGAGATGGGCACGGTCGATATCGACTTGCATCCGCATGCCGGCGACGATCCGCTGTTCGCCGGGCTGCCCGCGCGCTTCGCCACCCAGTCCACCCACCTGCAGAGCGTGCTGGCGCCGCCGCCGGGCGCCACCGTGCTCGCCGCGTCCGCCCTCGACGACGCGCATGCCTTCCGCTGGGGCGCCGATGCCTGGGGCGTGCAGTTCCATCCCGAGTTCAGCGCCACGCACATGCGCGGCTACATCGCCGCACGCCGCGAGGCGCTGGCCGCCGAAGGCCGCGACGCGGCGGCGATGCACGACGCGGTGCGCGCGGCTCCCGACGCGCGCCGGGTGCTGCGCCGCTTCGTGCGCCGCGCACGCCGGCATGCCTGAGCCATCGGGTACGATGACGGCGTGGCGCCGCCACGCTGACAGACACCGCAACCGGGGAACGGGATGACGACACGCACGATGGGTCCGGCCGCGGGCTGGCGCTGGCTGATGGCCGCAGTGAACCTGGGCGGCAGCAATCCGAGGGCGATCTTCGGCGGCGCGGCGCTGCTGCTGGCGGTGGTGTTCGCGGCGGCGATGGTCCTGAGCGTGCTGCTCGCCCTCGTGATGCCCGAAGGCGGCGGCGCGCAGATGGCCGGCAGCGTGCTGGTCACCCTGCCGCTGCTCGCGCTGATGGCCGCGCTGATGGTCGGCTACCTGCGCCTGATCGACGCCGTCGAGGATGGGCGTCCCGCCACGGCGACGCAGGTCTTCTCGGGCTTCGCCGATCGCGGCGCCTGGATGCAGGCGGTGGTGATCCTGGTGGTGCTGGCGGTGCTGCAGTACCTGCTGATGGCCGGCGGCGTGATGCTGGTCGCGCCCGATGCCGGCCGCTGGTACCTCGAGAACATGGCCTCGGCGACGGCGGTCACGCCCGACCAGGTGGCGGAGATGCCCCCCGGCTTCGGCCGCCTGCTGGCGGTGGTGATGGTGGTCGGCGTGCTGACCTATGCGGCGCAGGCGCTCGCGCTGGGCCAGGTGGCGCTGCGCAACCGCGGCATTGGCGGGGCGCTGGCCGACGGTGCCGCCGGCGCCGTGCGCAACGTGCTGCCGCTGGTGGTGCTGATGCTGCTGGGCCTGGTGGCGATGCTGGTGTTCGGCCTGGTGATCGGCCTGCTGGCGGTGCTGTTCGGCGGCCTCGCCGGCGGCAGCGGCGCCGCGATGATGGTCGCCATGGTCATCGGCATCCCGGTCTACCTGCTGGTGGTGCTGGTGATGGTCGTGGTGAGCTTCGGCGTGATGTACGCCATGTGGCGCGACATCTGCGGCGACGGCGACCGCGACGGTGCCGGCCGCGACGACGGCAGCCGCGTCGCCGCCTGACGCCGGGCGGCCCTCAGCCCCATAGCGCGCGGTCCAGCGCGAGCCGCATCGACCCAGCCATCGCGGCCGCTGCCCAGGCGCTGGCCAGCAGCAGCGCGGCGGCCAGGACCCACAGCCAGGCCCTGGCCCATGATGGCAACGTTTCCGATGCCTCCGGCGCCAGCACGACGCGCGTCGCGCTGATGCGGTCGTGCAGCGTGGCGTGCGCGGGCGGCATGGCCGCGAGCAGATGGCCGAGGTTGAGGCTCAGCCACGACAGCGCACCCGCGAAGAAGCGCAGGAGCAGACGCCCGGTGCCGGGCGCGCTCCCGTCCGTCGTGGCGACGCGCAGCCCCAGTGCGCGTTTGCCGGGCGTGGCGCGCAGGGGCGAGCGCTCGAAGCCCACGCACCAGGCCAGGAACAGGGCGTTGAAGGCGATCAGGGGCGGGATGACGAGCGCGGCCAGTGCCGCCTGCACCGCGTCCGCCGCCGTGAGCAGCACTGGATCGCGCAGGGCGCCGCGGACGAGCACATAGAGCGCGCCCGCGCCGGACTCTCCGTACGCGCCGGTGACCGCGGCCGCCACCCGATGCGCGAGCGCCTCGACCAGCGACGCCCAGGCCGAAGCCAGCGCGTCCCCGCCAGTGCCCGGCGAGCGCCTGCGCAATGCCAGTGCCAACGAGGCCACGCCGACCGGCAGCGCATCCAGCGACCATGCCGCGCAGCGCCGCCAGAAGCCGGCCGGACGCATCAGTCCGTGCCCGCGTCGCCGGCCGCCGCCCCGCGCGGGGAGAGCATGCGCGAGGCCACGATCCCCGCCTCGTACAGCAGGCACATCGGGATCGCCAGCATCAGCTGCGAGATCACGTCCGGCGGGGTGATGATCGCCGCGAGGATGAAGATGCCCACGATCGCGTAGCCGCGCGCCTCCCGCAGCTGCGCCGGCGTCACCCAGCCCATCAGCACCAGGATCACCAGCGCCACCGGCAGTTCGAAGCTCAGGCCGAAGGCGAGGAAGATCACCAGCACGAAGTCGAGGTAGGCGTTGATGTCGGTCATCATCGCCACGCCTTCGGGCGTGACCATGGTGAGGAAGCCGAACACGGACGGCAGCACCACGAAGAAGGCGAAGGCGCAGCCGGCGTAGAACAGCAGCAGCGAACTCGCCAGCAGCGGCAGCGCCAGGTTCTTCTCCCGGCGGTACAGCCCCGGGGCCACGAAGGCCCAGGCCTGGTAGAGCAGCCAGGGCATGCTCAGCACCAGCGCGGCGAAGAACGCCAGCTTGAGCGGCGCGAAGAACGGCGAAGCGACCTCGACCGCGATCAGGTGCGCGCCCTCGGGCAGCTTGTCGACCAGCGGCTGCGACAGTCGCGCGTAGAGCTTGTTGGCGAACGGCAGCAGCGCGGCCAGCACCACGCCCAGGCCGACGATCCCGCGCAGGATGCGGGAGCGCAGCTCGAGCAGGTGGTCGAAGAGGTGGCCTTCGCCGTCAGCGCCGGCCATCGCCGTCTCCTTCGGGTGCAGCGTCGGCGTCGGTCGCCGGGAGCGGCGCGGTCGACGGCGGCCCGGGCATCGGGGCGTCGTCTTCGGCGGTGGCGTCCGGCGGCGCCGGCGGCGTGCCGGCCAGGTCGTCGCGCAGCGCCCGGAGCCCGCCGCGTGCGTCGGCCTCGGCCTTGCGCACGCCGGCATCCAGGTCATCCACGGCGCTGCGCGCCTGGCGCTCGAAATCGGTGGCCGAGGTGCGCACGGCGTCGAGGTTGCGCTTCAGCTCCTCGGCGGCCAGCTCGCGCTCGAGTTCGGAGCGCACCGAGTACCACTGCGCACGCGCGCGCCGCACCCACAGGCCGGCGAAGCGCGCGGCCTTCGGCAGCCGCTCCGGTCCGAGGACCACGAGCGCCACCAGGGCGATCAACAGCAGTTCGCTGAACCCGAGGTCGAACATGCCCGGACGCCGCGCCGGGGATCAGCGCTGGACGGAGTCGTTGTCGCGCTCGGCCTTGCGTTCGCCTTCGCGGGACTGGTCGCCGAGCTGGCCGGCGGGTTTGTCGTCCTCGTCGGCCATGCCCTTTTTGAAGCCCTTCACTGCCTCGCCGAGGTCGCGGCCGGCGCCGCGCAGGCGCTTGGTGCCGAAGATCAGCAGCACGACCACCAGGACGATGATCCAATGCCAGATGCTGAAACTGCCCATTGCCGCGAGTCCTGGATGTGTTCGGGGGCTCAGGATACCAAGTCGCCCGCGGTGCGGCCGCGGGCGACGGCGGGATCGCTCAGTCGATCGGGTCCGGCAGCGGCGCCGGCAGGTCGTCGGCCGGCAGCGGCTCGGACGTGACCGGTGACTCGTCGACCGGCTCGAACGTGCTTGGCGCCTGCGCCGGCGCGGTGCCGGTCCCGATCGGGGCCGTTTCCACCCGTGCCGCCGGGACGGAGGCGGGCGCCGGGGCGGCGGTGGCCGTGCGGGTGTGGGCCGCGCTGCCGTCGGTGCCGCGGTTGGCGCGGGCCAGCGCGGTGGCCTCCTCCAGGCTGTCGCGGAAGTCGACCAGCGCGGTCGACGGCTGGCCGGTGGCGCGGCCCTCGAAGATCATCCGTGGCGTGGTGTCGCGGCCGTAGGCGGCCTCGTTGGCCTCGTCGTCGATCGACAGCACCGCGCCGTCCAGGGCGATGCCCGCAAACAGGCCGCGCGCGCGCGACCACGACCAGATCTCGGCCTTGAGCTCGCCGTCGGTGGCGGTGGACGCGTTTCGGCCCACCGGGCCGGCGGCGACCGCGGCGTCGGCGCCCAGGGTGAACTTGCCGTTGACGATCGACTCCAGGCCGCGGTCGCTGCGGAACACCAGCACCACGTCGGAGGACTGCACGCCCGCCTGCAGGCCGATGCTGCCGCCGGTGAGCTTGATGAAGCTCGGGTTGGACCAGGTGCCCTCGGGGGTCTTCACCGACATCAGGCCGTGGCCGCGGCGGCCGCCGATCACCAGGCCGGCCTTGATGGTATCGGGCACGACCACGATCGCGCGGCCCTCGTCGAACAGCTTCTCGGGGATCGCCGACTCCGGGATCGCCTGGATGTCGGTGAGCACGCGCACCGCGTTGAGCGCGCGCGCGTCCTCGTCGGGGCCGGCGGCGGCGGGCGCGGCGGCCAGCGCGATGCACAGCGCGCTGGCGAGGACGGGCAGGCGGAGCAGGTGGCGCTTGGCGGTCATCGGGGACTCCGGACGGATGGTTGCTTGGGAGGATGCGCGGCGCGGCGCGCGCTGTCGACCGCGGTGCAGCGCCCCGAGGCTAGGCGCGTCGCGATGAATCGACGATGAGCCTCTGCGTTCCGCGCCGCGTGCGCGCGCGGTGGCCGCGCCGTCCGTACACTTGCCTGCACCGCTCGCCGACGCCAGCCCGTTCCAGATGACCGACACCACGCCCACCCCCCGCGACGTCCTGCTGCTGGCCAACCTCGGCACGCCTTCGGCGCCGACGCCGGAGGCGGTGTCGCGCTACCTCGGCGAGTTCCTCGCCGATCCCCGCGTGGTGCAGCTGCCGCGCCTGTTCTGGCTGCCGATGCTGCGCCTGGTGGTGCTGCCGCTGCGCTCGCGCCGGGTCGCGCACAACTACGGCGAGATCTGGATGGACGGCGGCTCGCCGCTGGAGGTGCACACGCGCCGGCTGGCCGCGGCCGTGCAGCCGCTGCTGCCGGGCGTGCACGTGGAGCACGTGATGCGCTACGGCGAACCCGCGCTCACCCGCCGCCTCCGCGAGCTGCGCGCGGAAGGCGCGCGCGTGCTGGTGCTGCCGCTCTATCCGCAGTACTCGACCACCACCACCGCCTCGATGGCCGACGTCATCGCGCGCGAGCTGCCGGCCGCGCGCATGGTCGAGGACTACCACGTCGATCCGGACTGGGTGCGGGCGGTCGCGGAGTCCATCCGCCGACACCGGGAGCACCACGGTCGCGGCGAGCGCCTGCTGTTCTCCTTCCACGGCATCCCGCAGCGCGTGGTCGACCAGGGTGATCCCTACGAGCGCCAGTGCCATGCCAGCGCACGCGCGATCGCCGCGGAGCTCGGGCTCGCGGATGGCGAGTGGCAGCTGACCTTCCAGTCGCGCTTCGGCGGCGGCAAGTGGCTGTCGCCGGCCACCGATGCCACCGTGCGCGCGCTGGCGGGCGAAGGCGTGAAGCGCATCGACGTCGTCTGCCCCGGCTTCTCGGCCGACTGCCTGGAGACGCTGGAGGAGATCTCGATGCAGAACGCCGGCTTCTTCCGCGAGGCCGGCGGCGAAACGCTGTCCTATATTCCCTGCCTCAACGACGAGCCGGCGCATGCGCGTGCGATCGCCGGCCTGGCGCAGCGCGGCTTCGACGCGTGGCGCTGACTCGAGGCTTCGAGCTCGCGCTGCCGGGCGGCACGGTGCGCGGACTGCGCGCCGGCGGCGGAGGCGGACGCCGGGTGCTGGCCCTGCACGGCTGGCTCGACAACGCCGCCAGCTTCGTGCCGCTGGCGCCGCACCTGCCGGGCCTCGACCTGGTGGTGCCGGACCTGCCCGGCCACGGCCGCAGCGATCACCTGCCGCGCGGCATGGACTATTCCTTCGCGGGCGCCGTGCACACCGTGCTCGACATCGCCGATGCCCTGGGCTGGGAGCGCTTCACCCTGCTCGGCCATTCGATGGGCGCGGGCATCGCCAGCCTGGTCACGGCGGCCTGCCCCGACCGCGTGGAGCGGCTGGTGGCGATCGAGGCGCTCGGCGCGCTGGCCGAAGTGCCCGGACGCACCGTCGAGCGCCTGCGCGAGGCGGTCGCCGCCACCCGCGCGCTGCCGGGCAAGCGCCTGCGCGTGTTCCCCGACCTCGAGCCGGCGGTGCGCGCGCGCATGAAGGCCAATGGCCTGACCGAAGCGGTGGCGCGGCTGCTGGTCGAGCGCGGCACGGACGCGGTGGAGGGCGGCTGGTGCTGGAGCAGCGACCCGCGCCTGACCCTGCCGACCATGGTGCGCATGACCGAGGCCCAGATCGAGGACCTGGTCGCCGGGATCACCTGCCCGGCGAAGATCGTGTTCGCCGATCCCGCCCAGCCCTACCTGCCCGATCCGGTGCGTCGTGCGCGGGCCGCCTTGCTGCCGGCGGGGGAGCTGGTCGTGCTGCGGGGCGGGCACCACCTGCACATGGAGCAGCCGGGCGAGGTTGCCGCCGCAATCGCGGGGTTCCTGCGCGGCTGAGCGGGTCGGCGCCGTCGGCGCCTACTGGCGTGGATCGGCGCGCAGCTGGATGCCGACCAGCACGGGGCCGTCCGCGTGCCGGGTGAAGGTGTACGTGGCTTCGCGCTCGCCCTGGCTGAAGCCCAGCATCGCGCTGTCGGCCTGCTGCATCGCCAGCGTCTGCGACCAGCCCTTGCCGGCCATCGACGCCCGCGTGGCCTCGAACATCGACGCCACCGCGCCGTCCGACTCCAGGTTCACCAGGCGCGCCCCGCCGACGTCCATCACGCTGGTGATGCCGTAGCTGGGCGGCAGGAAGAGGTCGTCGGGGAAGTCCGCGGGCAGGGCCACGCCGGCACCTGCGGTGATGACGGCCTCGCCGTCGGCGCTGGTGATGCGCAGGCGCTCGCCGTCCCGGTCGATGCCGACCTGCTGGCCGCTGGCGCGCTCGATGGCGGCTTCGGTGGCGGCGTCCGCGGCGCGCTGGCAGCCGGATGCGGCCAGCATGCCAAGGCCGGCAAGGATCAGGAGAGGCAGGGGATGGCGCATGCGTCGAGCCCGGTGGCGGTGTGCCTGACCGGTAGAACGCCCTCAGGCCGAGGGACCGGACAGCAGCCTGAGCATCGCCTTGATCCGGCGGCCATGGACCCGGAACCAGTCACGCTCGGTCCGCCAGTCGGGGAAGCGCGCTTCGACCTCGGCCCAGAACGCGGGCGAATGGTCGGCGTGGACCAGGTGGCAGAGCTCGTGGACCAGCACGTACTCGAAGGCCGAGGGCCGGCCCAGCACCAGCGAAAGATCCAGCGCCAGGGTGCCGTCCGGCGCGAGCGAGCCCCACTGCGAGGACATCGCCTTCAGCCGGATGCGCGCCGGCGCGCGCGGCAGCGCGGGCAGGTAGCGCGGCAGCCAGGCGCCGATGTCGGCCCGTGCTTCGCCCTCGTAGAAGTCGCGCAGCGCGCGCCGCAGCGCCGCATCACCGCCGCGGCCGGTGTGCCGGAAGACCAGGCCCTCGCCCTCGCGCATGACGCAGGCGTAGCGGCCCGGCTCCCAGCGCAGCGGCAGCATGGCCCCGCGGAGCGGCAGCGCGGGCGTCACGCCGCGCTCGAGCGGCTCGACCAGGTCGTCGATGGCGTGCGCGCGCAGCTGCGCGGCCAGCCAGTCGCGGTGCTGCTCGAGGAAGCGGGTCCCGGAGACCGCGCTCGCGCGCGGCGGCAGGGTCAGGCGCGCGCCGCGTTCGTCGACCGACAGCCGCAGCCGGCGCGCGCGCGGATCGCGCACGCGCACCACTTCGACTTCGGTGCCATCGTCCATCGTGAGCGCGACGATATCGCGCTTCACGTTGCGGGTGCCCGGTGCATCGGACTTCGTGAGCAGCAGGCGGAGCAGGGACGACATATGACGATTCTACCGTGACGCATCCACGCGCAGACGTTCAGGCATCCACGCGCGACAGCTTGAGCGCCGGCTCCAGGATCTCGAACAGCCTGCGCACTTCCGCCGACATCAGCACGAAGCGCGCGTCCAGTTCGGCGCGCATGTCGTCGTGGTCGCCGCCCTCGAGCTGGTCGACTGCGCCGTCGAGGAACTTGAGCTTGCGCACCACCAGGTCCTCGCCGAGGACGAACGACACGTGGTCGTCGAGCACCAGCGCCAGCTTCGTCACCTGCTTGCCGGCCTCGAGGTGGTGGCTGATCTCGTCGCTGCCCAGGTCATGGCGCTGGCACTTCACCACCGCGCCGGTGTCGTTGCCGTCCTTGAGCTCGCATTCCTCGCCCAGCGAGATTCCGTCGGGCAGCGGCTCGCCGGCGATCCAGCCGGTCAGCACGCTGCGCGGCGCGATTTCCGCGTTCGCCGGCAGGGCCGGGAAGCTGCCCAGGGCCTGGCGCAGCGCCGACACCACCGCTTCGGCGCTCTTGCGCGAGGAGGTGTCGACGATGCACAGGCCGTGCTTGAGGTCGAGCAGTGCGTCGGTGCGCGAGGGGCGGACGAAGGCGCGCGGCAGCAGCTCGTGCACCAGCTCGTCCTTCATGCGCTTGCGCGCGCGGCCGCCGGGGCGGCGACCTTCGCGCTCCTCGGCCTCGTCGAGCTTGCGCGCGAGCATGTCGTTGACCACGGCCGCCGGCAGCAGCCGGTCCTCGCCGCCCACCGCCACCCAGGCGGCGTCGCCGACGCGGTGCGAGAGCGCCTCGGCGTCGCGACCCAGCGCGGGCACGAAGCCGCGGGAGGACAGCTCGAGCGGTCCGACCGGCTTGAGGGGATGGTTGGCCAGGGCCTCCTCGAGGCCTTCGAGATCGAGCGAGACGGGGAAGCGGAACAGGGTCAGGTTGCGGAAGAACATGGGAGTGGGTGCCTGGTCGGGGAAGGGGTCAGCATGGGCGCGCCGCGTGCGGTCGACGCGCCGGCGGCCCGCGAAAGCGGGTCGGGAACTTCAGGGCGGCGGCATCAGGCGGGGGTGCGGCGTGGCGCGGCGTCGCCGGCTCCGTCGGCATGGAGCGCGTCGTGCGGCTCGCCGGCGAGCCAGCCGTGGGCATCGGCGGTGGCCGCGGCCTCGCGGTGGCCGAGGCCGAGGAAGTCGAACAGCTTCGGATCCGCCAGCTGCGAGGGCCGGATGTCGCCGAGCGCGCGCGCGATCTGGTCGATGCGCCCGGGCGATTCGCGCTCCCACTCGCGCATCATCCGCTGCACCTGCTTGCGCTGCAGGTTCTCCTGCGAGCCGCAGAGGTTGCAGGGGATGATCGGGAAGGCCTTCGCCTCGGCATAGGCGGCGATGTCGTCCTCGCGCACGTAGGCCAGCGGGCGGATCACCACGTGGCGGCCGTCGTCGGAGAGCAGCTTGGGCGGCATGCCGCTGAGCTTGGCGTGGAAGAACAGGTTGAGGAAGAAGGTCGCCACCATGTCGTCGCGGTGGTGGCCCAGCGCGATGCGGGTGTAGCCGTGCTCGGCGGCGTACGTGTACAGCGCGCCGCGGCGCAGGCGCGAGCACAGCGAGCACATGGTCTTGCCCTCGGGCACCACGCGCGAAACCACCGAATACGTGTCCTGCTCGATGATGTGGTGGTCCACGCCGAGCGAGCGCAGGTACTCGGGAAGCACGTGCTCCGGGAAGCCGGGCTGCTTCTGGTCGAGGTTGACCGCGGTGATCGAGAACGACACCGGCGCCTTCTTCTGCAGCTGCAGCAGGACGTCGAGCATCGTGTAGCTGTCCTTGCCGCCGGACAGGCACACCATCACCCTGTCGCCGTCCTCGATCATGCCGAAATCGGCGATGGCGCGACCGACCTGGTGGCGCAGGCGCTTGCCCAGGCGCTGTGCCTCGTGGGCGGTGCGGCGGGCGCGGGGCGCGGGTTCGGCGAGGGGCAGGACGATGCTCATGGCGTGCATTTTAGCCGGCCGCGTGTACCCTCGCGGAATGCATCCCACCGACCCGGCAGAGCAGGCCCGACTGAACGCGCGGCTGCATGAACTCCGGACCGAGCATCGCGGACTCGACGCCGCGGTGGCGCGGCTGCAGCTCGATGCGGGCGCCGACGAGCTGCTGGTCAAGCGCCTCAAGAAGCGCAAGCTGCAGCTGAAGGACTGCATCGAGCGGCTGGAGTCCGCGCTGATTCCCGACGAGCCGGCCTGAAGCGGCGAGGGTGCGATTCGCCGGATCCCGGTTCAGGGCAACCAGAGCCGGCGCCGGGTCAGTGCGCTGGCGGTGAGGTCGACCACGTGGCCGCTGTCGTCGAACTCGACCTGGATCTCGTCGAAGCTGCTCAGCCAGTAGCGCCACACGGGGGCATCGAGATCGGGATTCTCGCTGCTGATTGGCCAGCCCAGCGACATGCGCACCTGTTCACGGGTCATCCCGGGCGTGACCTGGCCGGCCTCGATGGCCTGGCGGATGTGCGCGGGGAAGCTCGCTGCGGCCACGCGCGGATCCTCGGCGAGCACGTAGCGGGCCACGAAGGCGGCTTCGTCGAGATCGCGGCTGTAGTGGTTCTCCAGCACGTAGCGCTCGCCACCGATGCGCATCCGGAGCTTGCGGGCACTTTGTCCCGTCAACGCCACCGGGCTGCCGAAGGCGAGGATGCGGTCGCCTTCGTTCACGTAATTGATGTCGTAGGCCTCGCCGTCATAGGCGCGCATGTTGCAGCACAGGTAGCCGTTGGGCGTGTCGGCCTGCCGGCCACGCGCCTGCGCATCGACCGGGGTTGCAGCGGCTGCGATGACCGTGGCGGCGAGCGCCAGGCCGAGGATGCGGATACGCATGGAGGACTCCGTGACAGGTCTGAGGCGGACGCGATTGTGCCGCAAGCTGGCCGCCGGCGGTGACGGGTCCGCGAGCGGGCGTCCCCCGGCGCCCCTCAACCCTGCCCGGGAGGCCTGGCGTCGTCGTCGGTTCCTTCGACGGGCCGCGCAGCCTCGGGGCTGATCTTCTCGATCGTGTGCCGCAGCTCGCGGCCGAGGATGATCTTGGCGTCGCGCGCGAAGCCCGACAGGCGCTCGTCGAAGGCCAGCTTGCTGTTCCGGTCCAGCTTCACCAGCCCCAGTTCGCGCAGCTTCTGGATGAAGCCGCGGAACAGGGCCTTGTCGAAGAACTCGGGTGCCGCCGGCGCGTACAGCAGCGACAGCCGCTGCGCGGCGAGCTGGCACAGGCCTTCCAGTTCGCCGGCGCCGAGCGTGCCGCTACCGTTCTTGGCCAGTACCGAGATCGCGATGTAGTAGCGCTCGAAGGCCTGCTGCAGCGGATGCCCGATCGCGCGCAGGCGGAAGACCTCGTCCGACTGCCCGGCGTGGCGGGCCAGGATGCCGCCATCGTCGACGCTGACCTGCTCGAGCAGGCCCTCGCGGATGAAGAGCTCGATGGTGGCGTCGATGCGCGCGGCGAAGCCATCCTCGTCCCAGGGCAGGAACAGCTCGCCCTGCAGGAACGGGTACATCGTGCGGCCGATGCGCAGCAGGGTGTCGCGCGACATGCGCCGGTTGTGCAGGAAGCAGCAGGCAATCCACGCCGAGGCCGTGAACAGGTGGACGACGTTGTTGCGGAAGTAGGACAGCAGCACCGCGGTGTCGCCGTCCACGCGCAGCACGTCGCCCAGCGGGTGCGCCACGCGGTGGAGCACGCCGATCTCCTCGCCGTGGGCGATGATCTGCGCCGGCGAGTGCGGGGTCACCGTCACCAGCGCGCTGTAGGGCACTTCGGCCAGCAGCTTCTTCGACAGCAGGATCTGCGCGGTCAGGTCGGCTTCGCCCATGGCGTGCTTGGGCGTGGACAGCAGCGACATCGCCAGCAGGTTGATCGGGTTGACGTCGGCGGCGGAGTTGACGCGCTCCTGGATGCGCTGCGCGGTGGCGTCCACGGTGGTCGACAGCCAGGCGGGCTTGTCCTCGTCCGACAGCGGCTTGCCGTCCCACTCGCTCGCGTGTTCGGCGAGCATGTCGGACAGCGCGATCGGCTCGCCGAAGTTCACCACCACCTGGCCGTAGTTCTGCCGCAGCACCTTGGGGATGCCCCAGAGCAGGGCCCAGATCGACTCCTTCTCCTTGGGCTTGCCGCTGAGTTCGTCGAGGTAGCTGCCGCCCTCCATCAGCTTCTCGTAGCCGATGTAGACCGGCTGGAACAGCACCGGGCGCGTGGGCTGGCGCAGGAAGCCGCGCACGGTCATCGCGACCATTCCGCCCTTGGGCTGCAGCAGCCGGCCGGTGCGCGAGCGGCCGCCCTCGATGAAGTACTCGATCGAATAGCCGCCGGCCACCAGCTGCGCCACGTACTCCGTGAACACCGCCGAATACAGCGCGTTGCCGCGGAAGCTGCGGCGGATGAAGAACGCGCCGCCCTTGCGCAGGATGGTGCCGATCACCGGCAGGTTGAGGTTGATGCCGGCGGCGATGTGCGGCGGCACGATGCCGCGCGTGTACAGCAGGTAGCTCAGCAGCAGGTAGTCCATGTGGCTGCGGTGGCAGGGCACGTAGACCACTTCGTTTCCGGGCGCGACCGCCTTGAGCTGGTCGAGGTGGTGCACCAGCACGCCGCGGAAGATGCGGTTCCAGACCGTGGTCAGCAGGAAGCTGGCCGAGCGCACCACCGGGTGCGAGTAGTCGGCGGCGATCTCGTAGGCGTAGCCGTGGGCCTTCTTCCAGGCTTCGGCCTGGGCCTTCGCGGCGTCGCCGCCCTCGCGCCGCGCCTGGTCGGCGATGGCCTCGCGCACCGGCGTCGACGACAGCACCTTGTCCACCAGCAGGCGGCGCGTCGACAGGTCGGGGCCGATGACCGCGGCGCGGATGCGGTTGAAGTGGGTGCGCAGCAGGCGCGAGAGCTTGCGTACCTCGCGCTCGGGCTCCAGGCCTTCGGCGACGATGTCGCGCACCGCCACCGGGGGCGCGAAGCGCACCAGCGTATCGCGGCCGTTGAGCATGATCGCCAGCAGGCGCCGGAAGCGTCCGACCAGGGCCCAGTTCTCGGAGAACAGCACCGAGAACCAGCCACTGTTCTTGTCCGGCGCGCGGCCCACGAAGATCGAGACCGGCACCAGCTGCATGTCCAGCGCCGGATCGCCGCGGTGGGCCTCGAGCAGGCGCGCCAGCGAGTCGGAATGGCTCTTCTTCTTCTCCGGCCTGCGCTGGGTGGCGATCTGGGTGGCCAGCGCCAGGGCGCTGCCGGCGTTGCGGCGCGACAGCGCGACGTAGGCGCGGCGGCGTCCGAGCGGATCGCCCGCCAGCGGCACCAGCGGCGAGGGCAGGCCGGCCTCGCGGCAGGCGCGCTCGAGGATCAGGGCGTTGGACAGGCCGTAGTCCTCGAGCACGTAGCAGACCGGACGCTCGTCGATGTCGCTGCCGGGCGCCTGCGGCTCGATGCTGAGATCGATCCAGGGCGACAGGACGCGCCCGAGCAGGCGCGCCCACCACGGTGCGGCGCGGCGGGCCGGCGGGCGGGGACGGCGCGGACCGCCCGCCGGCACCGTGGATTCCAGGGTCGGAAGGGACGGGTCGGCGCCATCGGGGCCGGCGTCGGCAGCGCCCGCGGCGCGGTGTTCGAACAGGGAAGGCTGGTTGGGCATCGTCGGCATTATGCCAATGGGGGGGCGACGCCACGTGCCGGCGCGCGGCGGCGCTCAGGGGGCGGCGACGGGTTCCGGCGGGGCGGTGGCGGCCGGCGCAGGCGTGGCCGGCACGTCCGGCTGGCCGTCGACGGGGGCGCCGGCGGCCTCGCGGGCGTGGCGGAGATAGTCGGACAGGTACCAGCGGCCATCGATGCGCTCCATGTCGAGCACGGTGTCGATGGCGCTGCCGGCCAGCGTGTAGCGCAGGCGCACCGTGGCACGGTCGCCCTGCTGGACCTGCAGGCTGGCCTGGGCGCCGTCGAGCGCGGCATCGAGGTCGAGGCCGTAGCCGGCCAGTACGGCCCGGGCTTCGAGCGAGAACGCGCCCACGCGCTGCAGCGACGCGTCCATGCCGGCCGCGGCGATGCCTTCGGCGCTGGTCGGGCCCGCGGCGCGGGCGGCGGCCGCCAGGCGGGGAATGGCGGCGTGGGCCAGCGCGGGTTCGCCCAGTGGCGCCTTCGCGGCCCACTGCGCCACGGCGGTCACGAGCTGCGCGTAGTGGTCGCGCTCGCCCTCGCTGAAGTCGCCCTGGTGCTCGACGTACTGGACGCCGAACAGGCCCAGGGTGGCGGCGGCGGCGCGGATCTCGCGGGTGGCGTTGGCGAACTGGCGATCGAAGCCCGCCGCCAGCGTGGTCTCGGCATCCGGGGCCGCCAGTGCCGTCATGACCTCGGGCAGCCGGTCGGAGAAGGCCAGCTCGTCCAGCGGCCAGCGCGTGCGGCCGGCGCGCCAGGCGGCTTCGAGGCGGGCATGGAGCGGCGGCGGCACGGCATCGCGCGCGAAGGCGGAGAAGTCGCCGCGGCGCATGTGTCCGGTCAGCGCCTGCACGGCGAGCGCGGGCCGGCCGAGATCACTCCCCGTCCGGGCCTCGGGGGCCGACGGGACCGGGCGGCAGGCGGCGAGCAGGCCCGCCAGCGCCGCGGCGGCCAGCAGCGACCGCAGGATTGTCGGCATCTGCATCGCATCCCCTCCCCGGGAGGCAGGGCGCATCTTGGCCGCGGGCGCTGGCCCCCGGCAAGCCAAGGCGGTCACAGGTCACGGAGGACCCAGTCGTGCGCGGTCGTCGCCGGCGCACCGGTCGCGGCGGCCGCCACGCGCTCGGGCGCTTCGCCCGCGGCCCACGCGGCGGCGATCGCGGCCAGGCGCTCGCGGGTGGCGCGGGTATAGGCGCCCTCGAGCTCGTTCTGGGCATCGGCGGCGAGCTTCTGCGGGTACAGCCTTCGCGCCTCCTCGCTGCGGTTGAGCATCGTGATCAACCGCGCCAGGCTGCCGCGGAATCCCTCCGCCGTAAGCGCCGTGCGTTGGGTCCGCTGCAGGTGCCAGACCACCAGGTACTCGACCGGACCCAGCATGCGCCGGGGCGTGGCGCCGAAGAAGTGGCCCGACAGCGCGCTGGCCGCCACCGGAGCGCCGTGCTCGGGCAGGCCGGTGGCACCCCAGGAGCTGAGTGCGCCGCCGGGCAGGTCCATGCGCCGCAGGGCGGTGCCGAAGGTGTCGGCGAGCAGGCGTTGTGCGTGCTCGTCGTCGCTTTCGGCCACGACGCCGACGATCCGCAGAAACAGCGGGTACTGCTCTTCGCCGAGACGGCGCACCAGGCGCTTGAGCACGGCGAGGCGGTACTCCGGATCGGCATGCGCGGAGAGCGCCGATACCAGCCGGTCGGCGGCGGTGCGCAGGGCTTCGGGGGTGGGCAGCGGTTCGGTCATGGCCGCGACATTATCGCGGCTGGACGACGCTGGCGGGCGTCAGCTGAATACGCCGAGGATGGCGTCGACGGCGCTTTCGGCGGCCTGCGCCAGCGGCAGTGCGGCCAGGCCGCCTTCCAGGCCGCGGTCGCCGGAGAGCATCCGGGGGCCGGTGCCGTCCCAAGCCGGCGCCGCGAGCACCCGTTCCCCGGCATCGGCAAGCGCGGTCGGCGTCGCCTCGACGTCGGCCGCGTGCTGGCTGCCCTGGACCTCGTGCGCATCGCCACCCTGCTGGCGACGCAGGTCGTCCAGTTGTCCGTCGATCCGGTGGAGGCCGGAGGCGAGGCTGAGGTGGGAGTCGGGTCCGATGGTGCTCATGCTGCGTGGCTGTCGGGGGGATTGCGGGCGATGGAGCGACTGTATCGCCGCAGGGGCTGCCTGCCACCTCGGGGCGACCCTAGTGGGCGCCCTCCGTTCAGGCGGCAGTGGCCATGACCGCTCCGCGTGCGCATGCTAGCGTGCCCGCGCGAACACCCGGAAGGATGCGATGGCGAAGGACCAGGGCGCCGACAAGACCGAGCAGCCGACCGCGAAGAAGCTCCGCGACGCCCGCAAGGACGCCAACGTCAGCAAGAGCAAGGAGCTCACCAGCACCGTGCTGGTGCTCGGCTGGCTGGTCGGCGGCTGGATGATGCTCGGCTTCATGTGGGGCCGGCTGGAGGCGCTGTTCAACGCGAGCTTCGACGCCATCGGCACGCCCTTCGCCGAGGCTGCGCCGGTGCTCGGCCGGCAGGCCTTCGACACCCTGGTCGCGATGACCGTGCCGTTGCTGCTGCTGGCGCTGTTCCTCGGCGTGGTGGTCGAGTTCCTGCAGGTCGGCCCGGTGGCGAGCATGAAGAAGCTCACGCCCGACGCCTCGAAGCTCAATCCCGTCGAGGGCATCAAGAAGATGTTCTCGATGGACAACCTGGTCGAGCTGGTGAAGGCGTTCTTCAAGAGCGTGGCGCTGATCTTCATCGGCGGCGTGGTGCTGTACGGCATGCGCTTCAGCCTCATGGCCCTGCCGTTCGCGCCGCCCGAGGCCATGGGCACGGCGATCTGGCACGGCCTGCTGCGCATCGGCATCTGGACCATCGGCGTGTTCTTCTTCGTGTCGGTGCTGGACGCGTGGTACCAGAAGTTCTCCTACCTGAAGCAGCTGCGCATGAGCCGCCGCGACATCAAGCAGGAGGTCAAGGAGAACGAGGGCGACCCCTACGTGAAGCAGCGGCGCAAGCAGCTGCACCAGGAGTGGTCCCAGCAGAACATGCTCAATGCCGTGAGGGGATCGAACGTCGTGGTGACCAACCCAACCCACATCGCCGTCGCGCTGCAGTTCGAGGACGGCGTCACCGACCTGCCCGTGGTCGTGGCCAAGGGCGAGGGCGCCGAGGCCGAGGAGATCAAGCGCGTCGCCGAGGAGGCCGGCGTGCCGGTCCTGCAGAACATCCCGCTGGCGCGCGGGCTGCACGAGAAAGTGGAGGTCGACGACTACATCGGCAGCGAGTTCTTCGACGCGGTGGCCGAAGTGCTGTTCTGGGCCGAGGGTATCCGCCGCGGCGAGTGATCAGCCCAGCGCCTGGCGCAGCAGGCCCAGCAGGTGGCGGTTGCTGCCGAGGCGCTCGAGCAGGATCTCGACGTAGATGCCCAGCAGGAGCAGGATCATGGCCGTGGCCAGCCAGGCCTTGATCGGCAGCGTCAGCGCGAACACGTTCAGCTGCGGCGCGTAGCGGTTCACCAGGCCGAACGACAGGTCGATGATCAGCAGCACCACCATCACCGGCGCCGCCATCACCAGCACCGTGGTCATCATGAAGTTGAACTGGCCGACGAAGAGGTTCATGCCCACCGCCGGCAGATCGGGGAAATACGAGGTCACCGGCCACAGCGCGTAGCTGGACATCAGGATGTCCATGAACACCAGGAAGGCGCCGCTGGCCATGAACAGCCAGGTGGCCAGCTGCGACAGGAACTCGCCATGCAGCGTCACCTGGTGGCCCTGGATGGGATCGAAGATCTGTGCCATCGACATGCCGACCTGGGTGTCGATCACGCCGCCGACGGCGGAAACCGCCCAGAACACGATGCCGAAGGTGAAGCCGATCGAGACGCCGATGAACACCTCCTTGAGGATGATCATCGGCCACTCGATCGTGCCCAGGTTGTCCATCGGCGTGCCCGCCAGCGCCGCCGGGAGGACCATGATCCCGAGGCTGACCATGAAGCTGTTGCGCACCATCGGCGGCACCGTCTCCTGCGTCATCAGCGGCAGCATCAGGAACGCGCCGATGACGCGCGGCAGCACCAGCGCCAGCGCCAGCAGGGGATTGCCGAGGAGCTCGAACACCGGTCAGTTCCGGACCACCAGGCCCGGGAAGTCGCGGAAGATGCGCTCGGTGTAGCCGTACAGCGAGCCGCCGATCAGGGCCGCGGTGAGGAACAGCATCAGTACGATCGCGATGAACTTGCAGGCGTAGGCGAAGGTCTGCTCCTGCAGCTGGGTGGCGGCCTGCAGGAAGGCGATCACCAGGCCCACCAGCGCCGCGGCGCCGATCGGCGGGCCCGACAGCAGCATGACCAGGTACAGCGCTTCCTTGGTGAGTTCCAGGACCTCGTTCACGTCATCCGCCCGCGTAGGTCAGCACGAGGCCGTGGACCAGCTTCGCCCAGCCGTCGACCAGCACGAACAGCAGCAGCTTGAACGGCAGCGAGATCGTGGTCGGCGAGAGCATCATCATGCCCAGCGCCAGCAGGATGTTGGCCACCACCAGGTCGATGATGAGGAACGGCAGGAAGATCAGGAAGCCGATCTGGAAGGCGGTGGTCAGCTCGCTGACGGTGAACGCCGGGATCACCACGATGAAGTCGTCGACGTCGAGGTCGTCGCGGCGGTCGGCGGGCAGCAGGCGCTGCGCGCTCTTCAGGAAGAAGGCGCGTTCCTGGTCGTTGGAGTGGCGGATCAGGAAGCTGCGCAGGGGCTCCTTGCTGGCCTCGAAGATGCCGAGCATGCGCGCGGCGTCCATCGGCGCGCCGGCGGCCGGGGTCGGCGGACGCGGCGCGCCGGTGGCGGTGATCACCAGCGGGCCTTCGTCGTCCACGGCGGCAGCGGCGGCGCCGGCGTCGTCGGGCGGATCCTGGCCGTTGTCGACGTTCGCGAACTGAGGGGCGCGGACGAAGCCGGTGGCGGCAGGCGCGGCGTCGCCCGGGCCAGCCGCGGGCGCATCGGCACCGCGCGCCGCGGCCTCGGCTTCCGCGCGCAGCGCATCGGCGGCGGCGGGGCTGGCCGGGGGCGGATCCAGGGACGCGCCGTCCGCGGGCGCGGGAGCGGCTTCGCCAGCGGCCTGCGGCGCCTGCGCGCGACGTGCGGCCTGGCGCTCCGCGCGTGCGATCGCACGCTGCTCGATCTGCGCCTGGATCTGCGCCGGCGGCGGCTCCCCGGCCATGTAGGCGCTCACCGCGGCGTGGGTGTCCAGCAGCACCGGCGACATCACGTAGGCCGACAGCACGATCGCCAGCCCGTTGATGACCACGTTCGGCGGCACCTGCTGCAGGCCCAGCGCATTGCGCAGCAGGCTCAGCACCACCACGATCTTGGTGAACGAGGTCACCATCACCGCGACGAACGGCGCCAGCGCGATGAAGACGACGGTGACGAGGACGACCGCCGGCGAGAAGGTGGTGAAGTCCATGCCTCAGCTCCAGGACAGCAGGCGCACGCCCAGCGTCTCGCCCACGGCGACCAGTTCGCCGCGGCCGGCGATGCGGCCGTTGGCACGGATGGTGACGCTGGCGCCTTCCAGGGGCGTCGCCAGCGGGAACACGTAGCCCGGCTGCAGGTCGGCCAGTTCGCCGATGCTCATCTCGGTCCGGCCGAGTTCGAACTCCACCTGGACCGGCAGGCTGCGCGCGGGATCGGGGGCCGGCGCGGCGGGCGCCTCGGACGGCGCGCCGCCGTCGTGTTCCTGCTGGGTCATCGGGGTTTCCTCGTAGTGGACTGGAGCGGGGATGGAGTGGCTGCGCACGGTCCAGCCGCCCGGCGCGGGCGCCAGCGGCCAGTCGCGGCCGCTCGCGCGCGCCACGCAGGCGGGCGGCTGCGAGCGGTGGCCGGCGACGATCACGTCACCCTCGCGCAGCGCACGCCAGTCGCGCATGGCCAAGGTGACCGGGAACAGCACCTGCACCGAGGTCGCGAGTGACCGCCAGCGTCCCGCGGTCGGTGCGGGGTCGTCCTCGTGCGGTGGCTCGGCGCGTGACGCCAGCGCCGGCAGCCAGGCCATGGGAAGGCGCAGGCGCGCGAGCGTGGGCGGTCGGGCATCGCTGGCATCCGCGTCGTCGCCGTCGTCCCGGGGCGGTTCGTCTATGCGGACTTCCAGCCACAGCGTGGCCGCGCCCGTGGTGTTGGATTCGCCGTCGCCACCGGCATCGACCGACGGCAGCAGCGACACCCCCAGCCACTCGCTCAGGCGTCGCAGCGTGGATTCGTGGGCCAGGCTCCAGGCCAGGATGCGCGAGCGGCCGGAGTGGTCGCTCCAGCGCAGCCGGGATGCGTCGTCGTCCGTGCCCGCCGGGCCGTCGACGTGCAGCTGCAGCCGCGCGCCTTCGGCGTCGACCGCGACCGATGCGGCGGGGGCCTCCGCGGTCCTGGCCTGGACCGCCGCGCCGTCGCCCAGCAGCCACCAGCGCGGCACCGAGAAGAATCCGCGCAGGGCCTCGCAGCCGGACGCATCCACCAGCGGCAGCAGCCCGCGCAGCGGGCGCACGGGCGGCGGTTCCGGCAGGGACGGGACGGGGTCGCGCGTCCGCCGCGGCTTCGCCGCGCGCACGCCGCGGTCAGCCGTGGCCAAGCGCCACCTTCATCAGCTCCGGGAGGGAGCGTACGCCCAGCTTGCCCATCATGTTCGCCCTGTGCAGTTCGACGGTCTTGATGCTGATGCCGAGGATGTCGGCGATGATCTTGTTCGGCTTGCTCGCGACCACCAGGTCGAGCACCTGGCGCTCGCGCGGACTCAGCTTCGCGAGCAGTTCATTGGCCATGCCTCCGCCGCTGCCGCGGTTGCGCGCATGGGCCAGCGCGGTGCGCAGCGCGTCGACCAGTGCCTGCTCGGAAAACGGCTTCTCGAGGAAGTTGGACGCGCCCTTGCGCATCGCCTCCACCGCGAGCGGCACGTCGCCGTGCGCGGTCACGAACACCAGGGGAAGCTGGATGCCGCGCCGGCCGAGTTCGTCCTGCAGCTGCAGCCCGCTCATCTCCGGCATGCGGATGTCCGACACCAGGCATTCGCTGGCGTCGCCGTGGCGGTGGCCGGCGTAGGCCTCGAGGAAGGCCGCGCCCGAGGCGAAGCTCTCGACCTCGAAGCCGGCGGTCTCGAGCAGCCATGCCGTCGAGTCGCGGAATCCGTCGTTGTCGTCCACCAGGTAGACGCGTGTCACCGTCATGTCCTATCCCCTTCCTTCCGCGGGCGGGAGGGTGAAGCCGAACACGCTCCCGCCTCCCTCGCGCGGCTCGAAGAACAGCCGCCCTTCGTGGTATTCGATGATCGAGCGGCAGATCGCCAGGCCAATGCCGAGCCCGTCGCTCTTGGTCGTGAAGAAGGGCGAGAACAGCTGCCGCCCCTGTTCCTCGCTCAGTCCCTCGCCGCGGTCGCAGACGCGCACTTCGACTTCGCCGTCGAGGTTGACCCGGCCCTCGATGCGCAGGCCGCGCTGCGCCGCGGGCACCTCGCGCATCGCTTCGATCGCGTTCTTCACCAGGTTGAGCAGCACCTGCTCCACCATCACCCGGTCGGCGTGCACGGGCGGCAGGTCCGCCGCCAGCGCGAGTTCGATGCGCAGCTGCAGGCGCTCGGCCTCAAGCCGCAGCAGTTCGACCACGGTTCCGGTGATCTGGGCGACGTCGTGGGCGTCGCGACGCGGTTCGCGCGCGCGGACGAACTCGCGCACCCGCGAGATCACCGCGGCGGCGTGTTCGGCCTGGGTGCGCGCGGCGACCAGGGCACGCTCGACCTGCACCGGGCCGCCCGCCTGGTCCACCAGGCGCAGGCTGCCGTTGAGATAGTTCACGATCGCCGCCAGCGGCTGGTTGAGCTCGTGCGCGAGCGTCGCGGCCATCTCGCCGACCGACATCAACCGCGAGGTGAACAGCAGCTTTTCCTGCCGGCTCTTGTGCGAGTCCAGGGCCTCGATGCGGGCGCTGATGTCGACCGCCGTCAGCATGTCCAGCGTGGCGCCGGCGATCTCGGCGATGCCCCAGTGCAGCGCGTACCAGCGGTTGCTGTGCGGTGCGTTGACCTCGTGGGGCGATGCCGGGGAATCGTCGTCGACGCCGCTGAGCGACGCCAGCAGGCGGGCGCGGTCGTCATGTCCATCGAGGCCGCCGAAGGCGTCGCGATAGCTGCGATTGGCGGCGGCCAGGCCGCCATCGCCACGGTTGAACGCAGCGCAGGGAAACGGGATCGCCTCGAGCATCGAGGACACCGTGGTGGCATCGCCATCACGGGCCGCCTGCGTTCGGCTGGCGGTGCCCCTGGCCGGCGTCATGCAGCGGGTTCCGTCGCGCGACGGCGGCACGTGCGCCTGCGGTAGGCTGCGCGCGCGCCCTCCGCGCGATCCCCGAGGCCGGAACGTCCCCACATGTCGAAGCAAACCCTGACTGCCATCACCGCCATCCTGTCCCTCGCAAGTGGCACTGCCATGTCGGCCGAAGCCGTCTCCGACGCTCCGGCGACCTCGTCCGTCGCCGGTGAGCTGCTGGCGATCCTGCTGCCCCTGGCCTTCATCATTGCCGGGCTGCTGGTCGTCCTGCGCCTGGTGCGGCGGCGCTACAAGCTGACCGGCGCCGACGCACCGCTGTCGATCCTGCAGATCCTTCCGCTGGGTCCGCGTGAACGCCTCGTGCTGGTGAAGTCGCGCTCGGGACGCGTATTCACCATCGGGGTCGGTGCCCAGAGCGTCAATTTCGTCACCGACCTCGATGCCGACGATCTTGTCACTACGGGGAAACCCGAGGTCGAGGCCTCATAAAGAGCGAACGTCGTCACACTTATCTGTTACCGCAAAATTTCCCTGCCATTACAGGCGTTTGGCCCTGTCCCTGAAGCGCGAACCGGAAACGCCCGACCAAAATTTCCCGCGATTGCCCTTGCAACGAGACTATCGTAATTTGCCACAAAGTGACGCATGAGGTCAGCGATCAATGCGGCAGGCGAATCACATGGCAGAGCACGCGAACGGGAGTGGCCACGCCACGCCCATGGCATGCCGCATGGCGGGGGCCAACGCATGCGCGCGCTGATCGACAACCTCTTCGCGGCACCCGCGAATGGCAAGCGCGCACGCCTGGGTTACAGCGACATCGTGCTCGCCGTCGCGGCGGTGCTGATCATCAGCGTGATGATCCTGCCGCTGCCGCTGGTGGTGATCGACGCGCTGGTGGCGGTCAACATCTCGATCGGCTTCGGCCTGCTGCTGCTGGCGATCTACATCCCTTCGCCAACTGCGTTCTCGAGTTTCCCGAGCGTCCTGCTGCTCACCACGTTGTTCCGCCTGGCGCTGTCGATCGCGATCACGCGCTCGATCCTGCTCGACGCCGAAGGCGGCCACATCGTCGAGACCTTCGGCAACATGGTCGCCGGCGGCAACCTGGTGGTCGGCCTGGTGGTGTTCCTGATCATCACCGTGGTGCAGTTCATCGTCATCGCCAAGGGCGCCGAGCGCGTGGCCGAGGTGTCGGCGCGCTTCACCCTGGACGCCATGCCCGGCAAGCAGCTGTCGATCGACTCCGACCTGCGCTCGGGGCTGATCGACAAGGACGAGGCCAAGCGCAAGCGCCGCCACCTCGAGACCGAAAGCCAGCTGCACGGTGCGCTCGACGGCGCGATGAAGTTCGTCAAGGGCGACGCCATCGCCGGCATCGTCATCATCATCATCAACCTGCTCGGCGGCCTGGCCATCGGCGTCCTGCAGCGCGACATGGCCCTGGCCGACGCCACCCGTACCTACAGCATCCTGACCATCGGCGACGGCCTGGTCTCGCAGATCCCGGCCATCCTCGCCACCATCGCCGCCGGCCTCGTGGTCACGCGCACCACCAGCGAGGTCGACGACAAGCACCTGGGCGCAGCCATCGGTCGCCAGGTCAGCGGCCAGCCGCGAGTGATGCTGATCACCGGCCTGCTCGCGCTGCTGATGACGCTGGTTCCCGGCTTCCCGAGGCTGGTGTTCCTGGTCCTGGGCCTGGCGCTGCTGGGCATGAGCGCATGGCGCTACCGGCACGGCTTCCAGGTCCTGCGCCGTGCATTCCGGGTGCCGGAGGGCGAGATCGCCGAGTCCGAGGTCGCCGACCAGGTCGACGACCTCGCGCCGCCGGCGCCGCTGCAGCTGGACCTCTCGCCGTCACTTGCGCCGTTGCAGGACGTGCTGATGTCGAGGGTTTCCGCCGTGGCGCAGGGCATGCGCGACGAGTTCGGCGTGCCGGTCCCCGTGCCGAAGCTGCGCCTGGTCGAAGGCCTGGGCGAGGGCGGCTACCGCCTGAGCGCGTTCGGCGCGCGGTTGGCGTCGGGCCAGCTGCGCACCGACGCCGCCTTCCGGCGCGCGCCCGCGGCCACGGCCGACAACCGCCAGGCCGGTTTCTTCCCGGTGCTTGCGGGCGACTGGGTCGCCGCCGGCACCGCGGATGCGCTGGCGCCGGAGGACCTGCTCGACATGCATGCGCGCGCCGCGCTGCAGCGCCGTCTCGGCGGCTTCATCGGCATCCAGGAAACCGCCAACCTGTTCGCGCGCATGCAGCGTGACTACCCGGACCTCGTCAAGGAGATGCTGCGCGTGGTCGCGCCGCAGCGCGTCGCCGAAGTGCTGCGCCGGCTGGCCGAGGAAGGCGTGCCGATCCGCAACCTCCGCGACGTCTTCGAGGCGATCACCGACGTCGGTGGCCGCGAGAAGGACGTGGTGCTGCTGACCGAGTACGTGCGCGTCGCGCTCAAGCGGGAGATCGCAGAACGCCACGCGGACGACGACCGCACGCTGCACGTGCTGCTGATCCACCCGGAGCTCGAGGACAAGCTGCGGCAGTCGGTGCGCGTGGCCGGCGGCGCGAGCCAGCTCGCGATCTCGCCGGAGCTGGCGTCGCGGCTTGGCAACGAGGTGCGCGCGCATCTGGCGCGGCAGGCGCCCGGCGTGAAGCCGGTGCTGCTGTGTTCGCTGGACGTGCGCAGGCACCTGCGCAAGCTGATGGAAGTCGATTTCTTCGAGCTGCCGGTGCTGTCGTACCAGGAGCTCGCGCCCGACCTGCGCATCGTGCAGGCCGGGCAGGTGAACGCCTGAACGGGCGCTTCACCGCAGGGTAACGAGGCAGTCGCAGGATTCGAACAACGGAGGGTGGCATGGGCAAGGACCGGGAAGACGAGGAGGCACGAAAGGATCGCGGCGTCGTGCTGCGCGTCGTGTCGGGCCTGCATTCCGGCGCCGAACGCGAGCTGGACGGCGGCGAGATGATCCTGATCGGCAGCGGCGAGGACTGCGACATGGTGCTGGCCGATGCCGGCGTCGCCTCGCACCATGCGCTGCTGAGCTTCCTCGACGGCCGCTTCTCGCTGCGCGCGCTGGATGCGCCCCTGCACGTGGGCACCGCGATGATCCATCCGGGCGATCCGGTCGAACTCGACCGCGTGCAGCGGGTGGGCATCGGCGAGGCCGCGATCGCCTTCGGCGCCGCCGACGACGCGGGCTGGGAGCGGCACGTGCCCGGCGGCCTGGGCCCGCGTCCCGCGCCGGAGCGTTCCGTACGGCCGTATACCCGCAGGCTGCCGGCCGTCGCGGCGATCGCGGTGCTGTCGCTGGCCTCGCTGGCGATCTTCGCCGCGGTCATGCCGCAGAAGGAGGAGGCACCGGACGGTCGCGCGCAGCTGCAGCGACTGGTGCCCGAGTACGGCATCGATGACGGCCGGGCCTCGCTGGACCCGCAGGGCCGGCTGGTCCTGACCGGCACGGTCGCCGACACCGCCACGCGCGAGCGCATCGCCCGCCGGATCGCCGACGAGCAGATCGACGCGCGGCTTGAACTGCGCACCGGCGACGACATCGCCGGCGACGTCGCCGAAATCCTGCGAGGCCAGGGCATCTCCGCGCGCACGCGCTACCTGGGCAACGGCGACGTCGAAGTCACCGGTGCCTTCGAGGACGAGGCCGCGCTGCGCGCCGCGTCCCTCTCGCGGGCGATGCGCGAGGTCAAGGGCGTGGCCCGCGTGATCCCGGTCGACCTGTCCACGTCGGCCGCCGCGCGCCGCCAGGTGCCGGCCACGCCGCCGAAGCCGGTGCGCATTCGCGTCGCGTCGATCGTGCGCGGCGACAACCCGCACGTGGTGTCGGGCAAGGGCGACCGCTACGAGGTCGGCGCGGACCTGCCCGGCATCGGCACCCTGGTCTCGATCACCGAGGGCGCGGCGCACGCGCTGCGTCCGGACGGCAGCCTGGAGCGCCTGAAGCCCGAACCCGCGCCGGCCGCGGGCGAGGACGAGCACGAACCGAAGGATTTCTCGAACGTGCGCAGCGACGTCACGCCGCTGCGGATGTAGCACGCACCGCGCGGGAGCGCGGGCACCCGTATGCACCACCGAAGACAACACAGAAGGGAAAGGAGAGGACCATGACCAATATCGCAGCAGGAGCCCCTGGCCTTGGCCAGTTCATCGCGGGCGCGGCGGCCACCAGCGGCGCCGGCGGCATCCGCGGCGGCTCGTCCGCCGGTGACCGTGGCAGCTGGTACGAAGCGATGTCGCGCGCCTGGGGCCAGACGCTCGACTCGCAGGCGGCCGTCATCACCGACATGTCCGCCAGCATCGGCGCCGGGGACGACCAGCCCTCGTCGATGGTCCAGCTGACCGCCGCCAGCCTCAAGATGCAGTTCATGTCGAACAACGCCTCGACCTCGCAGAACAGCGTGGGCCAGGCGCTGGAGACGCTGGGCAAGCGCGGCTAAGCGCCGAAACGGGAGATCGAAATGATCGAAGCCATCCAGGTGGCGGCCATGGACCCGGCGATGGCCGGGCAGGCCGGCCCGCAGGGAACAGGGGGGCTGTCGCATGCCACGCCCTACGACGTCCGTGATTTCGCCGCGGCGCTCGAGCGCAGCGGCGGGGCCTCGGGCCCGCAGCAGGTGGGCGGCACTCCGCAGGTCGCCGACATCACGCCTGCGCAGCCTTCCGAGGGCACGCGGGCGCTGATCGAGGCCATCAACAACCTCAACACCGGTGCCGACAACATCAACGCGCTGTCGCGGAGCATGAGCGGCAACATCGCCGAGCTCACGCCCGGGCAGATGATGGAGATGACGATGAAGTGCCATCAGTTCCTGTTCCAGGCGGAGCTGACATCGAACGTTGCCAACCGGACCTCGGACGGCATCCAGCAGCTGTTCCGGCAGCAGTCCTGACCGCAGGAGGAGGGTGTCGATGAAGTTCCTCCCGTGGTCGCGGTCGCCGCGCGCGGCGCTCGCCGCGCTGGCGGCGGCCGCGCTGCTCGCCGCATGCGGCGGCAAGCCGCTTTACAGCCAGCTCGACGAAGTCCAGGCGAACCAGGTGATGGGCGCGCTCATCGCCGCCGGCGTGGATGCCGACAAGAACCCGTCGCCCTCGAAGACGGGCTGGGAAATCAGCGTCGCGACCTCCGACTTCCCCTATGCGATGCAGGTGCTGGCCGCGAAGGGCCTGCCGCGCGAGCAGTACGCCAACGGCTGCGACGTGTTCAAGAAGGAAGGCTTCGCGTCCTCTTCCACCGAGGAGCGCGGGCGCGAACAGTGCGCGCTGCAGCAGGAGCTCGCCGACACCCTGTCGCGCTTCCCGGGCGTGGTCGACGCGCGCGTGCACGTCACGCTTGCCGAGCGCGACCCGCTTGGCGGCACCAGCCAGGATTCCACGGTGGCGGTCGCGATCTTCGAGGCCCCGGGTGCGAGCATGCGCGACCGTGAAACCGACATCAAATTGCTGATGAAGGATTCGGTGAAGGGCCTGACCGATCTCAACAAGGTGACGGTCAAGTTTGCCGAAGCCCCGGCGATGCCGGCGCAGAGGCCGCAGGGCCCGGCGCTGTCGGCGATCAGTCCGCTGGCGCTGGCGATCGCGGCCGGCGTCGTGCTGCTGCTCGGATTGCTGGTGGCCTTCCGTGGCCGCCTGCGCGGTGCGACGCAGGACAAGCAGGCGCCCGGCCAGGTCTGGAACGGCTGAGGCATGTCGCTGCGGGCGCTGCTGGCCGAGGTCGACGCGGGGTGGCTGGACGATGCCGGAACGCCGCTCGATCCCGCCCTGGTCGCGCGCGCGCGCGACAGCGCGCTGGGTCGTCGCCTGCTGGCGGCGTGGCTTGCGGAAGGACCGGCGCTGGCGCTGCTCGCGCCCGATCCCTCGCGCGATCCGGACGTGGTCCGCGGCCGCTGGCGGCGCACGCGCGTGGACGCGCTGTGCCGCGACCTGGGCATCCTCGCGCACGCGCCGCCGATCCGCGCCGAAGTGCGGCGGGAACCGGTGCGCAGGCTGAAGGCGACGCTGGGCAACAGCTACCTGCTGGCGTTGGACCAGTCGGTGTGGGACGGGCGGCTGCCGCCGGACCGGCTCGAGCAGGCCACGGCAGGCTTCCGGACCGCGCTGGACGCCGCGATCGCCGCGGACGACCCGGCCCCGCTGCACGACGTCTTCGACCGGCAGGGTCGCGCGGAGCTCCAGGCCTGGGCACGCCGGCGCGATCCCGCGCTGGCGGACTGGTGCCGGCTGCTGCATTCCCCCGGCGCCGCGGACGAGGCCCTTGCACGCCTGCCGGAAAAACCGGTGCTGCGGGTCTACACGCACCACGAGACACGCGCGGCATGAGCGCGCGGACGGACGCATGATGAACGCCGAAACCAGAAGCGACGCCTCCAGCACCCGGCCGGCCGCGGCCCCGTCGGGTGGCGTGGCCGTGTTCGAACAGCGCAGGTTCTCGCGCTCGCTCGGCGCGAGCGTGGTGCCCGCCCTGGCATGGGCGAAGCTGGGCGAGCTCGATGCGCTGCTCGAGCGGGTCAACGGCCTGTACGAGGAAGCGGTCGCCGAACTGGCCCGCGCCCGCGAGCAGGGCCATGCCCAGGGCTTCGCCGAAGGCATCGCCGCGGCCGAACTGCAGATGACCGAGCAGCTTGCCGCGCTCAACGAGCGCCGCGCGCGCGTGCTCGGCGAGGCGTCCGGCCGCGTCACCGAGCTGGCCTGCGCGATCGTCGACCGCATCGCGCCCGGTTTCGACGCCCGCAGCGTGGTGCCGCCGCTGGTGATGCGGGCGGTGGAGGCGGCGCAGGCCGAGCAGTTCCTGCTGATCCGCGTGCATCCCAGCGTGCGCGACAGCGTCAGCGCGGGCCTGGGCGCGGTGCGCCAGGCGCATCCGGCGGTGGGCGTGATCGAGCTCGTCGACGACCCGAGCCTGGAGCCCACCAGCTGCGTGGTGGTATCGGAGGCCGGCGAGGTCCGCGCCGGCGTCGCCCAGCAGATCGAGGCGATCCGGACCGCACTCGCGGGCAGCACCGCCCATGCGGAGCGGCAGGCATGAGCGCCACCTCGCCGGCGCCATTCGCGGATGCGGCAGGGGGCGCCGATCCGCTGCTGCACGCACTGGCCAGGGTGCAGTCGATCGAGCGCGTCGGTCGCGTGGCCGAGGCCTACGGCACGCTGATCCGCGCCACCGGCCTCAAGGCCTCGATCGGCGAGCTGTGCGAACTGCGCAATCCCCGCGGCGAAGGCGACCCGGCGTTCCGGCTGGCCGCCGAGGTGGTGGGCGTGTCGAAGCAGCTCACGCTGCTGACGCCGCTCGGCGCGCTCGACGGCGTGTCCGCGACCACCGAGGTCTATGCCAGCGGGCGCCAGGCCGCGGTGCGGGTCGGGCCGGGCCTGCTCGGCCGCATCCTCGATGCGCATGGCGAACCGATCGACGATCTCGGTCCGGTTGGCGCCACCGTCGATGCACCGATCTACGCGGCGTCGCCCAACCCGCTGGCGCGCAACCTGATCGAACGCCCGTTCTCCACCGGCGTGCGCGCCATCGACACCACGATGACCGCAGGCGAAGGCCAGCGCATCGGCATCTTCGCCGTGGCCGGCGGCGGCAAGAGCACCCTGCTGGGCATGCTCGCGCGCGGCGGCGACGCGGACGTCAACGTGATCGTGCTGGTCGGCGAGCGTGGCCGCGAGGTCAACGAATTCATCCACGACAACCTGGGTCCGGAGGGACTGGCCAGGTCCGTGATCGTGGTCGCCACCTCGGACCGTCCGGCGCTGGAGCGCAGTCGCGCCGCCTGGGTCGGCACCGCCATCGCCGAGCACTTCCGCGACCAGGGCAAGCGCGTGCTGCTGCTGGTCGATTCGGTCACGCGCTTCGCGCGCGCGCTGCGCGACGTGGGCCTTGCGGTCGGCGAGCCGCCGGCGCGGCGCGGCTTCCCGCCGTCGGTGTTCAGCGCGCTGCCGCGACTGTTCGAGCGCGCCGGCAACAACGACAAGGGCTCGATCACCGCCTTCTACACGGTGCTGGCCGAGGACGAGGACGGTGGCGACCCGATCGTGGAGGAGGTTCGCTCGATCCTCGACGGCCACATCGTGCTGTCGCGCAAGCTCGCCGCGGCCTACCACTACCCGGCGATCGACGTGCTGGTGAGCCTCAGCCGCACCATGCCGCGCGTGGTCGACCAGGCCCACCTGCGCGGCGCGGGCCAGCTGCGCAAGCTGCTCGCCAAGTACCAGGACATCGAGCTGCTGATCCAGCTCGGCGAATACAAGCGCGGCACCGATCCCGACGCCGACGCCGCGATCGAGAAGATCGGCGCCATCCGCAAGCTGCTGCAGCAGTCCGCGCACGAGCTGGTGCCGTTCGAACAGTCGGCGGCCGCGCTGAAGGCGCTGTTCCCGTGAAGCGCTATCCGCTGCACACGCTGGTCCGCCTGCGCGAGCACCGCACAGAGGCCGCGCGCCAGCGCGTGCTCGAGCGCCAGCGCGAAGCGCAGGCCTGCCGCGACGCCTGCCTGGCGCTGGAGGGCGAGATCATCGCGCTGGACTTCGAGCAGAAGCAGCAGCGTGGACGCCTGCTGGATGCGCCGCCCCCGGGCGTGTCGTGGCCCAACGCGCTGGCCCAGCGCGAGGCGCACATCGAACTGCTCGGCGAACAGGCCGAGGCCGCGCGCCAGCGCCTGTTCAAGGCCCAGGAGACGCTGCGCGCCGCGGAAGCGGCCGTGGCCGAGGCCCGCGCGGAGTTCTTCCGTGCCAAGGCGCGCCTGGATGCGCTGCAGAAGCGGCGCGAGGTCTGGAATGGGGAACAGTCCATGCTCGAAGCACGCCAGGAGGAAGGCGCCGCCGAGGACCTGTTGCAGGCGCGCCATCTGGCCGGCCACTGACGGCCGACAAGGGAGAACATCATGTCCATCGAACGCACGCAGTCATCGGCCTCCGAAGCCGCCCGCGCCCGCGAAGGCACCGGCGAGGCGCGTGAGCGCACCCCGGCGGATCCGGCACAGGCCGACCGGTTCCGCAGCGCGCTGGACGGTGCGCGCCAGGGCGTGCAGCAACAGTCGCAGCAGGGACAGGCCGCGGCTGGCGAGCCGGCGAGCGACGAGGCCGGGCTGGCCCGCACCGCCACCAGCGACGCCGTGCATGCCGCGCGCGACGGCGAGCGCGAGCACGGTGGCCACGGCCAGGACGGCGGCGACGGCGAGGCGAAGCTGCTGGATCCGGCCCTGCTGTGGCAGGCGCAGCATGCACTGCGCGGCGGTGGCGACGCGGCTCCCGCGATGCCTGCGCCCACCGGGGCGAGCACCGCGGTCGCCGAGCTGATCGAACGCCATGTGCGCAAGCTCGCCGCAGGCGGCAGCGCCACCGGCGCCGACGGCGATGGCCGCGTGCTGCTGCGCATGTCCGACGCCACCCTGCCCGGCACCGACCTGCTGCTGAGCCGCGAGGGCGATGGCTGGGTGCTGCGCGCCGACGTGCGTTCGCGCGACAGCTACGACGCCATCCGCGAGGCCGCCCCGGAGCTGGCCAGGCGATTCGCCGAGCGCAACCTCGGTGCGCTGCGCGTGGATCCGCACTTCAACGGATGAATGCGACGACGGTCGCGGCACGACGCCGTCGACCGCCCGGACTTAGGGTCCGACCTAGCTGGCGACACCCGGCGCGCGTGCCTGTAATGGAGCCATGCGCGGCGCCTGCCGCATGACAGCGGGAGTTCCCACATGGTCGCACCTGTCGGCAACCAGGGTGTCCAGAACGCCTCCGGAGACCATCTCAGTCCTTCCGGCTTCGACTACAACCGCATCCAGGGCGTGCAGGGCAACGCCCACGTCACGCCGGCCTTCATCCGCGAAGTCGAGGCCATGGCGCAGCGCCTGGGCACCCGGCCCGAATACCTGATGGCGGTGATGAGCTTCGAGACCGGCGGCAGCTTCAGCCCCGGCGTGCGCAACGGCGCCGGCAGCGGCGCCACCGGCCTGATCCAGTTCATGCCCGGGACCGCCAGCGAGCTCGGCACGTCCACCGACGCGCTGGCGCGGATGAGCGCGATGGACCAGCTGCAGTACGTCGAGCGCTACTTCAACAACCGCTCCGACCCAGGTGACCTCAACACCCTCGAGGGCGTCTACACCACGGTGCTCTACGGCAGTCCGCGCCCGGATCCGGATTCGACGCTCTTCAGCCAGGGCAGTGCCGCCTACCGCATGAACGCGCCGCTGGACGTCAACCGCGACGGCCGCATCACCGCCGGCGAGGCGACGTCCTTCGTGCGCCAGCGCATCGACGGCGACGCGCCGCCACCGGCCGGACCCTCGCCGGCGCCCTCGCCCGACCCGGGCGGCAACGATGGACCCGGCACCACGCCGTCGCCGTCGCCCACCGGTTCGGTCACAGTGCGCAGTGGCGACACGCTCTCGGGCATCGCGGCGCGCCACCAGGTGTCGGTTCCCGACCTGCTCGCGGCCAATCCGCAGATCCGCAATCCGAACCTGATCTATCCCGGCCAGACCGTACACCTGCCGGGTGATGGCGGTGGCGGCGAAGTGACGGTGCGCAGCGGCGACACGCTTTCGGGCATCGCGGCGCGCAACGACGTCGGACTCGACGCGCTGCTCTCGGCCAATCCGCAGATCCGCGATCCCGACCTGATCCACCCGGGGCAGGTGGTGAGGCTGCCGGGCGGCGCCGGTGCCGGTGCCACGCACGACGTCACCGTGCGCAGCGGCGACACCATGTCGGGGATCGCCGCGCGCAACGGCGTATCGCTGCCGGCGCTGCTGGCGGCCAACCCGCAGATCGGCAATCCCGACCTCATCCATCCGGGCCAGGTCGTGCATGTGCCGGGCACGGGCGGCGCGACGCCATCGCCTGCACCCGCGCCGGGTCCCGCGCCCGCGCCGCCGCCTTCAGGCGACGCGCCGACCTATCCGCCCTACACCGTGTACAGCACCGGCCACCAGCCTGCGATCTCGGTGTCGCATCCCGACCAGATGCAGCCGCACCACGACTACCAGACCAAGGTCCGCGAAGGCCAGACGCTGGAAGTCCGGGACATCGTGCTGCACCGCCCGGGCCAGTCGCAGACCAGTCAGGCCATTCCCTCCCCGGTGGCGGGCACCGTCGTGTCCGCCGGGCCGATGGGCAACGCCGGCAACGCCGTGATCCTGCGCGGCGACCAGGGCGAGCTGATCTACATCTTCCACATGTCCAGCATCGATGTCCGCCCGGGGCAGCGCGTGGGCTACGGCCAGGACCTCGGCAACCAGGGATCCACCGGCCACTCCACCGGCCCGCACGTGCACATCGAGGCCCCGACCGCCACCATCGACCGATGGGTCCACGACCTCCTCGACGGCCGCTTCGACGGTCGCCGCCAGTAACGCGGCGATCGGCCTGGCTGGCGGCGCTGCTCGTCGCCGGCCTGGCAACGGGCGCCTGTGATCGCCGGAGCGTGCCGGCGGCGCCGGATGCCGCCACGCGCGACGCCGCCGCCGAAGCGGCGGTCGCGGTGCGCGTCGTGGCCGGTGACCCGAACGCGATGGCGACGGTCCTGCCCGCGGACGTCGCCCGCGGCCTGTCGACCGATGCCCGCGTGCTTGATTGCCCCGACGGCGTCATCGGCGGGCGCTCGGCGTTCGGGCCGGACTGGGTCGTGGCCCATCCGCTGGATTTCAACGGCGACGGACGCGACGACTGGCTGGTCGAGGGACGCCACCGCTGCCTGTCCGGCGAGGATGGCGCCGACTGGTGGGCCTACGTCGACGAGGGTGCGGCGGCGCGGCTGGTCGGCGCGCTGGGGCGCGCACGGGCGATCCAGTTGCTGCCCGCCCGGGCACCGCAGTTCGCCGACCTGCAGCTGGAGCGCGGGGACGGCGGCCCGCAGCGGCTGCGCTACGAGGCCGGCGCCTATGTGCCGGCGGGCGCCGCCGCGGACTGATCGCGCCGGCGCACGCCACGCCATTCCGCGCGCGGCAGTCGCATGCGCAGCGCGGGCCGGCCGAACTGTTCGGTGGTGCCATCGGGCCGGAACCCGAGGCGCGACAGCAGCGGCGGTACCGAGCGGTTCGCGGGATCGCACAGGCCCACCAGGGCCGGCAGGCCGAGGGTCCCGAACGCGTGTCCGCACAGCGCCGCGCCGCCCTCGAGCGCATAGCCGCGACCCCATGCGCGTGGCAGCAGGCGGGTGCCGATCTCCACTTCGTGCGGATCCAACTCCGCCATCAGCGAGAAGAAGCCCAGGAAACCCCGCGCGTCGTCGGCGCGCCAGATGCCAAGGCCGGGCCGTTCGCGATGCACGCGCTCCGCGGTCTGGATCAGCGCCGCCGCCGACGCGATGTCGTCGACCGGCGCATCGAGCAGCGCGCTGGTCACGCGCGCATCGCGGCCCAGGGCCTGGAGGTCGAAGACATCCGCCGGCCGAAGCACCCGCAGGGTCATCCGGCGTGTGTGCAGGAAGGCGTCGGCGGTCGGCTGTCGGGGCATGGGCCGAGTATGCATCCGCGTGCGCCCAGCCGGCCCCGGGACAACCCTAGATGGGGCGCGCACCAGCTTGGATCGCGCGAGCCAGTGCGGAAACTGCGGGTTGCGTCCGGAGTCCACCGGGCATTCCAACCACTCCAGTGAGGACAAGGATATGGGCAGTCAAATCGGTTCGGTCGTCGGCAGCCTCGTCGGCACCTACTTCGGTGGTCCCCTCGGCCAGGCCATCGGCCAGCAGCTGGGGTCCTGGCTCGGCGGCATCCTCGGCGAGGGCATGACCGAGGCCGTGGGCTTCAACTTCGACTCCATCTTCGGCCAGGCCTATTCGGGCGGCTTCGACTTCGGTTTCGGAGGCGGTTGACGCATGTCGATCGAAGCCGCACCCCCGAAGTCCCGCGAAGAGCTCGTCGAGCGGCTTGCCGACCTGCGGCAGCAGGGTGTCCTCGACGTGCATGAGGAAGAGCGCCTGCTGGAGCAGTTCGACAGCATGCTCCGCGACGTCAACGAGCGGAAGGCGGTACTCGAGCCCGAGTACAAACGGCGCGTGCAGGACGACGGCCTGGACAAGGCGAACGCGTGGCTGCGCGAGGCCGCGGCCGATCTGGGCCGCCGCCATGGCGAAGCCACCCGCGCCATCACCGACCAGCTACGCGTCGTCACGGGCTGAGAGGGCTGCGATGGAAGGCGGGCGCCCTGCGTCCGCCTTCTTTTTCGCGTGCGCAGTGCCGGCTCCGGGGTCGAACGCAGGTTCATCCATGACCGGCAAGATGGTGGGGCCCCGACGTACGGTGACGGAGGACTCCATGAAGACAGGCAGCGGCCTGCTGGCGATCGTGATGGGCGCGCTCGCCGTGATGCACATGCCCGCGACGGCCGCGCAGGACTACCTGGGCGCCTACCAGGACGCGCAGCAGTTCCAGCGCCAGCTGCAGAACATGCAGGACAACGCGCGAGCCGGCTCGGAGCGCAACTCCGCAGGACGCGAGCAGCGCGAAGTCAGCGAAGACGACGCAGCTGCGAGCGGGAGCGATGCCCGCACCCAGGGTCTGGGCGCGCTTGATTTCCAGCCTTCGCCGGCGGTGACGGCCCGGGTCAACCGGGCGCTCGCCGATGTCCTCGCCGGCAGGGAACCCGGCGGTGCATCGGGCGCCGTCGAGGTGCTGGGCGCCGTGGTCCGCGACGACCCGCGCCTGCGCGAACTCCTGGCCTCGCAGCTCGGCGGAGAGCGGGCAGCCATCGTCGCGGCGCTGGACACCGGCGTCCTCCACCGCCGCTATTCCGAACGACTGGCCGCGCGCGGGTACTCGGCGCACAACGTGGCCGACGTCAACAACGCATTCCTCATCCATGCCTGGGGCTTCCTGCATGGGCCCGGCTTCGATGTCGACGGGCTTTACGCCGCCCAGCGCGCGCGTTCGCGCAAGGCCCTGGCCGCAACGGGGGCACCGCCAGCCATGTCCGGGGAAGCCAAGCAGGACCTGGCCGAGACCCTCGCCCTGCTGCAGATGCTCAGCGGCGCCGCGTGGTCCAGGCATCCGGATCCCGCCGACCGCGCGGTGCTGCAGGAGGGACTGGCCGGCGTCGCGCGCCTGCTCGGCGTGGACCTGCACGCGGCCCGGGCCACGGCCCAGGGCCTGGCGGAGCGCTGAGGAAACACGCCCCCCTAGGGTGCGACCTAGCTGGCAAGCCGTTTCCGCGGCGCTATCGTCGACTCCAAGGATTGCGGCATGCGGTCCACGCAGCGGAGAGATGATGGCCAAGGCCCCGACATCGCAGCGCCCCGGTGACGCCAGTTTCGACTGGGCGCTGCGCGATCGCAGCGAGGCCGCCGGCGCCGTCGCGGAGCCCGCGCCGCTCACCGGGACGCAGGCGCTGCACGAGGGCTTCGTCGCCTCCATGCGCGACTCGGGCCTGGATCGCGAGGAGCAGGAGTTCCTCGGAGCCTATTTCGAAGACGTTGTGCAGCAGGCGGCGGCAAGGGCCGAAAGCGGCGAGCCCGGCATGGCCAGCCTCGAGCGCTCGGACTGGCTGCAGGCCGTCGAGGTGCTGAAGCAGGCAGGCGCGCTGGACGATTCCCAGGCCGGCGAACTGGTCCGCAAGCTCGACGACGCGCTGCAGCCGATGCGTACGCGCAACGTGCAGCTGGCGATGGAATTCAGCCGCCGCTACGCCGAAGACGGCGAACAGGCGCTGGCCTGGTACCGCGAGCAGGTGTCGAAGGCCGACGCCGCCGAGGCCTCGCCCGCGTCGCCGCTGCCCGCCGGACAGGACGTGCCGCATGGCCTCAACATGATCACCACCTCCAGGTCGAGGCGCCTTCGGGGCCCGCCGCGCTGAGTCGACGCCTCACGCAGGCACGAACGAACGCACGAACGAATACCTCGAACCCAATGGAGACATTCCCATGAGCTTTGCAAGCGACCTGAGCACCGTTGCCAACTTCATCTCGAAGATGAACAGCTTCAACGCCGTCGTCGAATCCGACCGCGCCAACGAGTCGAAGGCTGCCCGCGGCAGCTGGATGGTGGCGCTGGCCACCATGCTCGGCAAGATGGCCGACCGCCTCGGTGACGCCATCGTCGACCAGGCCCAGAAGATCGACACCGAAATGAACCGCCAGGCCGGCCTTCGCGAGGACGGCAAGGAGATCAAGGACAGCAACCTCACCCAGCTCAACGCCGAGATGACGGCGATGGCGCAGCAGATGAAGATGCTGCAGGAGTCGATCTCCACCATCATCAAGTCCATCGGCGAAGGCAACTCGTCGATCGCCCGCAAGCAGTAAGCCGCGGGGTGTGACCCGGAAGGCCCCGGAGCGATCCGGGGCCTTCCTGTTTCCGGGCATCGGAGAACTGCACATGAGCAACGACACTCCTCTCGCCGGCGCCGGCCTTTCGGGCTTCCTTGGACTGCTCCTCCTGGCGGCCTGGCCCATGCCGGTGACAGCCGCCTCATCGCCCGCCGCCACGCTCCTGCTGGCCGGTGCCCCGGCGCCAGGAGCCGCGGCCCAGCGTGAACTCGAAGCGGCGCTGCGCAGCGCGCTGTCGCGTCCGGCGCCTGCTGGCGTCGCGCCGTCGGCGGTCGCCGCGCTGGACTTCCAGCGCGATCCGGCCGTGACCGCACGCGAACAGGAGCGTGCGATCGCGCATCTGCAGCGTTCGGGAGGGCACGCGGAGGCCCTGGAAGCGCGGATCCGCTCGGGCGCCATGCTCGACGAGTTCGATGCGCTGCTGCGGCGCTACGGGTATTCACCCACCAACCTCGGCGACGTCCTGGCCGCCTACCTCGTTCTTTCCTGGGAAGTGGCCAACGGGCGGGATGCGACCGCCCAGCCGGATGGGCTGCGTGCGGTGCGCCGGCAGCTGGCAGGACCGCTTGCGGGCGTCGACGCCGTCGCCGGCCTCGATGGCGCGGCCAAGCAGGCGCAGGCCGAGCGCAGCGCCTATCTCGCGCTGCTCGCCACGATGCTCGCGCGTGAACTGGAGGGCGGGAAGGATCGCGCTCGCCTGGAGGCGCTGCGTGACAGCGTGCGCCGCAGCGTGCTCGGCAGCGGCATCGACCTGCGGACGCTTGAGCTGGGTCCGGCGGGCTTGGTCGCGCGCTGAGCCCGTAGCCTAGCGGCCGCCGCGGTCCTGGTCTGCGCCGCGGGACATCCGTCGCGCGAACCACCAGGCGCCGAGCGCCGTGAAGAGACCGGCGACCACGAAGCCGCCCGTCCAGCTGCGCTGTGGCACCAGTCCATCCAGGGGGCCGAGGCTGCCGGATGGCAGGAGGGCGATCACCGCGAAGGCGATGCAGCCGTAGGCGATGATCGCGAGGAGCCAGAACAGCCACTGCAGCACGGCGTCGCGAAGCTCGCGTTCGGCCGCGGCGCGGTCATGTGCGCTGCTTCCCGCGTGCCCTTGGGCGCCCAGGGCGAGGAGCAGCGTGGACAGACCCCCCGGCAGCGAGCGCATCCGCCGTTCGAGGCCTCGCCGCTGCGCGTTCTCGCCGGTGTGGCCCGCGGCATCGGCGCGGGCAGGCAGGCCGCGATCGTTCACCGCGAGCGGATTGCCCGGATTGCGTGCGTCCGCGGCCTGCGCGACCGGCGGCGGGGTGGCGACGGTGCTGCCGGCCACAACGGGCGAAGCCGCCTGCGTCGCCGCGGTCGCGGCGGCGGTGGCGGCCGTGCTGCCGGGCGCGTTCGCGGCTGTCGTGCCCTGTGCAGCCGTGGCAGACGAGGCGATCGTGGCAACCGTTGCGTGGCCGCGCTGCAGCGATGCCGTGCCGGGATCGAGCGTACGGGGCATGGCGACCGCATCCGGGCGGGCGCTCGCGGGTGCCAGGGCCGCAGGCGTGGCGGCCGCGTCCGCGCGCACGCCCGGCGCGACCTGGGCCGCATGCGCGTTGGCATCCGCGCGGGGAACGATGGTGGACGCGTGCGCCGGCTGGGCGCCCTGGGCTGTCATTGCAGACATTGACTGCGGGGCGGCACCCGGGGAGAGGACCGCGACGGGAGCGCCCTGCGGAGTCGCTCCCGCTGGCCCCTGGGGACCGGCATGCACTCCTGCCGGCTGCTGCCCGCCATGGGGCGAGCCGGGCGTCTGCGGTCCAGGCGGCGGGCCGATCACATCGCGGATCACCTGCCCCGGCATGTTGGGGGTGGGACGTTCAACCCCCTGGCCGGGTGCAGGATTGCCGGGACCCGCGGGCCGCTCCTGGCCCGGAGCCCAGCCCGGTCCGTTGGGGCGCTCCGCGCCGTGACCGTGATTGCCGGGAGCGTCGGGACGTCCCGGCCCTGCTCCCGGGGTCGGGCCCCAGCCATTGCCGGTGGGCCGGTCGACGCCCGGCGGCCCACCACGGGGGTCGGGACCGGGCCCGGGTGGTACAGGGGGAATCAGGCCGCTCGGGCGCCCGACGCCCGGCGGCCCCAGGCCATGCGGACCGTTCCCGTGAGGCCCATGGCCGTGCGGTCCATGACCGTGTGCACCCGGGTCTCCCCGCCCCGGGAAGCCGTTCTGGCCGGCCCCGCGGTGGACCTGCTCGTGCGGCGTGTTCCACGACACGTTGTGGGGAGCGGGCACGCCCGGAGGTCCCTTGCCCAAGGGGCCGGGGAGGTGGCTGGTGACCTTCTCGATGATGGACATCGGTGCCTCGCAGCTGCGTGGGCGGCAACCCCCCTCGGTTCCATGACGAAGGTAGGCCGTGCAGTGCGAATCCGCACCCTCGGGTCAACCCGAGGTCCCGCCCGCTGGCCGCGCGGCTGGCATAAAAAACGGGAGGCCGAGGGGCCTCCCGTGAAACCGGCCGGAGCCGGAGGACTGTGTTGTGGCGCGGACAGCCTACCGCTCCGCAAATCCTTATGCAATACCTGAGGATTTGCCTTGTAACGTATTGTTTTAACTACCTGTCAGTGCGCAAGGCATCGCGCTTGCGCTGTCGCCGGGCGTCCTTCGGCAGCGCCCGTTCGTTGTTGAACTGCGCGGACTCCCAGGCGCCGTAGGTCGGATTGGGCAGCACCCACCAGCGCGTACCGAACCAGTCGCGGTATTCCCCGTGCAGTGCGTCGTGCTGGGCCCGCGTGTTCGCCGCGGGCTGGACGAAGTCGCCCAGCTGGTCGCCGAACTGCATCAGCACGCGGTGCGTGCGTCCCACCAGCTGGCGGCGGCAGGTCTTGCCGGAGCCGGCCTGCTCGCAGCCCGGCACCTGCATGCCCAGGCCCAGGAACACGTCGTCGTGCTGCACGGGCAGGCCCTGGCTGCGCAGGTTGTCCAGCGTGGCGTCGGTCAGCGCCGCGCTGCGGTTGGAGATGTAGAACACGGTGATGCCTTTCGCCGCCGCGGCCTGGGTGAAGGCGACTGCGCCCGGCACCGGAATGGCCTGGCGCTCCTCCACCCACGCGTCCCATGCGGGATCCGTGAACTCCTTGCCGTCGACGACCAGGCGCGCCTGGTAGGCCGAGTTGTCGAGCACGGTCTCGTCGATGTCGAGGATCACGGCCGGCGGCAGGGCCGAGGCGTCGCCCGCGGCGGCGCGCTCCGCGGCGACCAGCGCGTCCCAGGACGGGTCGGCGAGCGCCGCGTCGAGGTGCCCGGTCGCGGCGCGGAACACGGTTTCCGCCAGCGCGCGGTACTCGATCGAGCGCTGCATCCAGAGCACGGCGTTGAGGTTGTCGTCGGCGGGGACGGACGCGGCCTGCGGCGCGCCCGGCGCCGCCGGCGCGCCATCGGCCGGCAGGCTGCGGCAGCCGGCAAGCGCCAGCGCGGCGGCGAGCAGGGTGGCGGCGTGGGTCAGGTTCGAACGCGGCTGCAGGCGCATCGGAAACACCGGTCGGGAGAGGCCCGCGAGTGTAGCCGAGACGCCGGCGCGCGCCGTGGCGGCCCTGGCCGTTCTCCTGCACACACGGTCGGGAGGGCGTCAGCCTTCGAGCATCGCCCGGATCGCGGCGAAGCCGACGTCCGCGCGCTCCTTCTTGCGCGCGGCGTCGGCCACCGGGTCGGCGCCGTCGCGCTGCAGCTCGGCCGCCGGCAGTTCGGCCAGGAAGCGGCTCGGGACCAGCTTCAGGCGCTCGCCCCAGCGCTGCGACTCGCGCGGGTAGGACAGCCACAGCTGCTCCTTGGCGCGGGTGATGCCGACGTACAGCAGGCGCCGTTCCTCGTCGATGCGGCCCTCCTCGACGCTGGCCTCGTGCGGCAGGGTGTCGTCGTCGACGCCGACGATGAAGACGTAGCGGAACTCCAGGCCCTTGGCCGCGTGCAGGCTCATCAGCCGCACCTGGTTGCCGGGCTCGCCCTTGTCGGCGTGGCTCAGCAGCGCCAGCGAGGCCGCCAGCTCGCCCGGGCCGGCGCCGCCGCGGGCACCGTCGAACCAGTCGGCCAGCTCGTCGAGGTTGCCGCGGCGTATGCGGAACATCTCTTCGGTCTTGCACTGCGCGCGCAGCGCGGCCAGCAGGCCCGAGCGCTCGTTGAGCACGCGCACCAGCTCCGCTGGCGGCAGCCGCGAGGCCTCGGCGCGCAGGCCGCGGACCAGGTCGGCGAACGAGGACAGCGCCGCCGCCGCCCGCGGGGCCAGCTGCTTGAGCAGGCCCACCGACTCGATCGCCCGCGACATCGGCATGCCGGCGCTGCGCGACAGCTCCGCCAGCTTCGCCAGCGTTGTCTGGCCGACGCCGCGGCCGGGTGCCTGCACGGCGCGCAGGAAGGCGGCGTCGTCGTCCGGGTTGGCCAGCATGCGCAGCCAGGCCAGCGCGTCCTTGACCTCGCCCCGGTCGAGGAAGGCGGTGCCGCCGGACAGGTGGTAGGGCACGCGCAGCATCTGCAGCGCCTTCTCCAGCGCGCGAGACTGGTAGTTGCTGCGGAACAGGATGCAGAACTCGCTCCACTCCACCTTGCGCGCGGCATTGGTGAACTGGATCTCGGCGGCGACGCGCTCGGCCTCGTGGGCGGCGTCGCGGCATTCCCAGATGCGGATGCGCTCGCCGTCGGCCTGCGCGCTCCACAGCGTCTTCAGGTGTTCGTGCGGGTTGTTGGCGATCAGCGCGTTGGCCGCGCGCAGCACGCGGTTGGAGCAACGGTAGTTCTGCTCCAGCTTCACCACCTTGAGCGCCGGGTAGTCGCGCGCCATCTGCGACAGGTTCTCGGGGTTGGCGCCGCGCCAGGCGTAGATCGACTGGTCGTCGTCGCCCACGGCGGTGAAGTTGCCCTTCTCGCCGGCCAGCGCCTTCAGCAGCCGGTACTGGGCATCGTTGCTGTCCTGGCACTCGTCCACCAGCAGGTAGCCGATGCGTTCGCGCCAGGCCAGCGCGCAGTCTTCGTGTTCTTCCAGCAGCTGCACCGGCAGCCGGATCAGGTCGTCGAAGTCCACCGCGTTGAAGGCGGCCAGACGGGCCTGGTAGAGCTCGTAGATCATCGCCGCTTCGTGCTCGGGCGTGGAGCGCGCCAGCGCCCGCGCCTGCTCGGGCGACAGGCCGGCGTTCTTCGCCCGCGACACCAGGCCCTGCATGGCCTGGATGGCGTCGGGCTTGGCGCCGGGCATCAGGTCCTTGAACTGCGCCGTCGAATCGTCGGAGTCGAAGATCGAGAAGCCGCGGCGCAGGCCGGCGCGCTCGTGCTCGATCTGCAGCATGCGCAGGCCGAGCGCGTGGAAGGTGGAGACGGTCAGGCCCTCGGCGGCGTCGCCGCGGATGCGCCTGGCGACGCGCTCGCGCATCTCCTTCGCCGACTTGTTGGTGAAGGTGATCGCCGCGATCCGCTTCGCCGGGTAGCGACCCGAGCCGATCAGGTGGGCGATCTTCTCCACGATCACGCGGGTCTTGCCGCTGCCGGCGCCGGCGAGGACGAGGAGCGGGCCTTCGCAGTGCGAGACCGCGGCCTGTTGCTGGGGATTGAGGGACATCGTGCCGGGGAGGGTCGCTGGCCGGCCATTCTATCGGCTGGCTGCGGCACGGTGCCGCGGGCCCGCGCCGCCGGCCGCCCCGGCGCGTCCACGCCGTGCGGCCCTGCTGCGGCCACCGGCCGCGCCGTAAACTTCGCCCATGGCCAAGCTCTACTTCTACTATTCCGCGATGAATGCGGGGAAGACCACCACCCTGCTGCAGTCGGCGCACAACTACCGCGAGCGCGGCATGCGCGTGCTGATCCTGGCACCGTCGCTGGACGACCGCGCCGGCAGCGGCACGGTGGCGTCGCGGATCGGACTGCAGGCCGAGGCCCGCGCCTTCGGCCCGGCGGACGACCTGCAGGACCTGGTGCGCGCCGACATCGACGGACACGGCCGGCTGCACTGCGTGCTGGTCGACGAGGCGCAGTTCCTGTCGCGCGCCCAGGTCTGGCAGCTGTCCGAGGTCGTCGACGCCTTCGGCGTGCCGGTGCTGTGCTACGGCCTGCGCACCGATTTCCGCGGCGAGCTGTTCGAAGGCAGCCGCCACCTGCTGGCCTGGGCCGACGAGATCCAGGAGATCAAGACGATCTGCCACAGCGGAAGCAAGGCCACGATGACCGTGCGCGTGGACGAACAGGGCCACGCGGTGCAGGACGGGCCGCAGGTGGAGATCGGCGGCAACGAGCGCTACGTCTCGGTCAGCCGCGCCGAATTCAAGCGCATCGTGCGCGGCGAAGGCCGGATCGAACCCGCCCAGCAGCAGCTGCCCCTCGGCTGAGCGGCCGTCAGGGCCCGGGTTCGTCCCCGGCGATGGCGGTCGCCCCAGGGGGCGCGCCCTCGTCGCAGCGTCGCCGCCACGCTTCCACCTCGCGCACCACGGTCCCGCCTTCGGGCCGTGCCATCGCCACCCGCTGTCCGAGGGCGGTGAACACCGCCAGCGATTCCGCATGCCTCGGGCCATGGCAGCGCATCGCCGCGGCGCTGGCGCGCGCGAGCCAGGCGATCTTGCGCAGCTCGGCGTCGGTGTCGGGCAGGCTGGCCAGGTGGTCCAGCCGGGCCATCGCGCCGCCGGTGCCCTGGCCCGCCTCCAGCTGCGCCAGCGCGAGCTCGGCGCGACGCGTCACCGGGTGCGCGGGACCGTAGGAGGCGCTGGTCAGCGCCACCGCCCGGCGCAGCGCCGCCAGCGCCGCGGCATCGTGGCCGCGCGCCGCCTCCACTTCGCCCACCAGGCGCAGGGTCGCGCCGACCAGCCCGTGGTCCTCGCCGAAGCGCTTGCTGCGCAGGCGCAGCGATTCTTCCAGCAGCGCCGCCGCCCGGGCCTGGTCGCCGGTTTCGTGCAGGACCAGGGCCTCGTTGAACAGCCCGGTGGCCAGCAGGTTGTCCTGGCCCGCCTCGCGCCAGATGGCGGTGGCCTGGCGCAGGCCCGACAGGGCCCCCGCGAAGTCGCCGCGCTCCCAGGCGACGATCGCGAGGCTGTTCGCGTTGCGCGCGACGTCGCTGTGCCGCGGGCCGAGGCGCGCGAGCAGCCAGGCATGGGCGTCGCGGAAGATCGCCTCGGCTTCGCCCAGGCGGCCGTCGTCGACCAGCAGTGCCCCCAGCTGCCGGCGCACGTCCACGGTGGCGTGGTGCTGGGCGCCGCGGATCTGCAGCGCCAGCTCGAGCGCCTTGCGACAGTCGGCCTCGGCCGCCCGCAGGTCCCCGAGGTCGCGGTGCAGGGCGCAGGTGGAGCGCAGGATGTCGATCGCCTGCGGATGGCGTTCGCCGACGCTCGTGCGCAGCAGGTCCAGCGCCGCCCGCTGCTCGCGCAGGGCGAGCGCGCTGTCGCCGCCGGCCGCGCGCAGCACGGCCAGGTCGGACAGGCTCTCGACCACCCCGGCCTCGTGCTGCGGCACCGTGCGGCGGAGCGCGAGCGCGCGCTGGAAGCCGGCGCGCGCGGCTTCGATGTCGCCGGTGTCGCGCTGGCAGCGTGCGAGCTGGCTGTGGAAGTCGGCGGCCAGCGACGGCAGCCGCTCCTGTTCGCGCAGCGCCAGCGGCTGCAGCGGCTGCATCGCCGCGGTGCAGGCGCCGGCCTGCCCGAGCAGGCGGCGCGTGCGGCCCATGTCGGTCGCCGCCTGCAGCCGCAGCCCCGGCGGCGGTGACGCGATCCCGGCGACGATGCGGTCCTGCCGCTGCTGCAGCGCCAGCGCCTGGGCATAGTCGCCCAGGCCCGCGCGCAGGCGTGCGATCACGCCCAGCAGCTCGGCCAGCGCCACCGGCTGCTGCGCAAGCTCGAGTTCGCCGCGGCGCACGCCCTCGTCGAGCAGGCGGCGGATGTCCAGCGGCGCGCCGCCGGGCGTGCTGCCCGCGTTCTCGAACAGGCCGACCATGAAGGTCTGCAGCGCGCGCGCGCGCGCGGCCTGCTGCACCGCCTGCTCCGCCTGCCAGAGCACCACCGCCAGCGCGGCCACCAGCACCGCCGCGATCGCCGTGCCGGTGCCGAGCGCCCAGCGGTGGCGGACGACGTACTTGCGGACGCGGTAGGCCAGGGCCTGCGGCCGCGCCCGCACCGGCCGGCCGTCGAGGTGGCGGCCGATGTCCTGGGCCAGGGCCTCGACCGAGGAATAGCGCTGCTCGGGGGCTTTCGACATCGCCTTGAGCACGATGTTGTCGAGGTCGCCGGCGATGAGGCGGGCTTCGCGCCGCAGCTGTGCCTGGGGACGCACGGTGCCCGGGCGCGGGCGCGCGTCGCCGGCGTCCGCGTCGATGCCGCGCTGCAGCGCCATCGAGGGCCGCATCGGGTCGGCGCTGAGGATCGCCTCCTCCCACTCCGCGTCGCTCGACCGCCGCGGCCGGTAGGGTTTGCAGCCGGCCAGCATCTCGTACAGCACCACGCCCAGCGAATAGATGTCGGTCATGGTGGTGACCGGCTCGCCGCGGACCTGCTCGGGCGCGGCGTAGTGCAGGGTGAAGGCGCGCACGTCGGTGCGCGTGCCATCGCTGCCGACGTCCGGCGTGTCGAGCAGCTTGGCGATGCCGAAGTCGAGCAGGCGCACCTCGTCCAGCGGCGTGACCAGGATGTTCGAGGGCTTGAGGTCGCGGTGCACGATCAGGTTGGCGTGCGCGTGGCTCACCGCCTCGCACACCTGCAGGAACAGGCGCAGCCGGGCCTCGACCGACGGTTCGCGCAGCCGGCACCAGTCGGTGATGGGCTCGCCGTCGACGTAGTCCAGGGCCAGGTAGGGCTGCTGGTCGCTGCTGATGCCGGCGTCGAGCAGGCGTGCGATGTGGGCGTGCTCGAGCCGCGCCAGGATCTGGCGCTCGCGGGTGAAGCGCAGGCGCAGGTTCGGATCGGCCACGCCCGGACGGAGCAGCTTCAGCGCCACGCGGCGCTCGTACAGGCCGTCGGCGCGGCTGGCGAGCCAGACCTGGCCCATGCCGCCCTCGCCGATCATGCGTTCCAGCCGGTAGGGGCCGATCACCGCGTTCGCGCGCGCCAGCGGCAGCTGCGACACCACGGGCTCGGACAGGAAGTCCTCCTGGCCTTCCTCGAGGCCCAGCAGGCCTTCCAGGTCATCGGCCAGCGCGGGGTCGTCCTCGCGCAGCGCGGCCAGGCTCTGCGCCCGCGGCCCCGGCTCCAGCTCGAGCAGGGCGTCGAGCAGCGGGGACAGGCGTTGCCAGCGGTCGGGATCCATCGTCTCGCGCCAGCCGGCGCCCCGTCAGTCCGACTTCAGCGAGGCCAGCAGGTACAGCCTCGCCTTCTGCCAGTCGCGGCGGATGCTGCGCTCCGAGCGCTTCAGCAGCTCCGCGATCTCGACCTCGGACAGTCCGGCGAAATAGCGCAGCTCCACCACCTGGGCCAGCCGCGGGTCGACGCCGGCCAGGCGGGTGAGGGCGACGTCGAGCGCCAGCATGTCCTCGTCCAGGCGCAGGCCGCCCTCGATGTCCTCGGGCAGGTCGGTGACCCGGTGCAGGTCGCCGCCGCGCTTCTGCGCCATGCGCTGGCGGGCGTAGTCCACCACCACGCTGCGCATCGCCGACGCGGCATAGGCGAAGAAGTGCGCGCGGTCGTCGAACTGGGCCTCGCGGCGGCCGATCAGCTTGAGGTAGGCCTCGTGCACCAGCGCGGTGGCGTCGAGCGTCTGCCCGTACTGTCCCGCCAGCTGGCGCCGGGCCATGCTGTGCAGCTCCTGGTACAGCGTCGCCAGCACGCTGTCGAGCGCGACGCGGTCCCCACCGCGGGCGGCATCCAGCAACAGGGTGATCTCAGCGGTTCCGGCCATGGACTCTCCCCTCGAGGGGCGATCATAGCGCCTGCGCTCAGCGCTGGCAGGTGCCGCACCAGACCGTCGCGCGCTGGGCGATGGTGGCCTGGCGCATGGGCCGGCCGCAGCGGGAGCAGGGTTCGCCGCCGCGGCCATAGGCCGAAAGCTCCTGCTCGAAGTAGCCGGGCGCACCGTCCGGGGCCAGGAAGTCGCGCAGGGTGGTCCCGCCGCGGGTGATCGCGCGCGCGAGCACGGTGCGGATCTCGTCGGCGATGCGACCGTAGCGCTCCCGCGACACCTGGCCGGCGGCCCGCAGCGGCGAGACCCCGGCGGCGAACAGGGCTTCGGCGACGTAGATGTTGCCGACCCCCACCACCACCCGCTGGTCCATCAGGAAGGCCTTGACCGGGGCCTTGCGGCCGCGGCTGAGCCGGAACAGGTGTTCGCCGTCGAAGGCGTCGCCCAGCGGCTCCGGTCCGAGCCCGGCCAGCAGCGGATGCACCTCGCCCGGCGCCTGCCACAGCAGGCAGCCGAAGCGGCGTGGGTCGGTGAGGCGCAGCACGCGCCCGGCGCCGTGGCCGGCCAGGGCGATGTCGACGTGGTCGTGCGGCTTCACCGGCGTGTCCGCCGGCAGCACGCGCAGGCTGCCCGACATGCCGAGGTGGAGCACGGCGCTGCCGGCGGCGGTATCGAGCAGCAGGTACTTGGCGCGGCGGCGCACGGCGTCGATGCGCTGCCCGGGCAGGCATTCGCCGACCTCGGGCGGGATCGGCCAGCGCAGGTCCGGCCGGCGCAGCAGCACGCGCTGCACGCGCGCCCCCTCCAGGTGCGGTGCCAGGCCGCGGCGGGTGGTCTCGACTTCGGGCAGCTCGGGCATGGACCCAGCGTGGGGGCGGCCCGGGGCGGTGGCAAGCGGCGCCGGAGGCCGGTTTCGTGAACGAGCAACGCCCCGACGACGGGCCCGGGGTGGCAATCGACGCGTGCGCATTCCATCATGGCGGACGAATTCCCGCACAACTGTCTACGCCATGCCCGCTTCCCTGCTCGACCTCATCGCCGGCGGCCTCGTCCAGTCCAGCATCTGGGGCCTGTTGGCCTACCTGCTGGTGGTCACGCAGCTCACCATCTTCACCGTGACGCTGTACCTGCACCGCAGCCAGACGCACCGCGGCGTCGACTTCCACCCGGTGCTGGCGCACTTCTTCCGCTTCTGGTGCTGGCTTACCACGTCGATGATCGTGAAGGAGTGGGTGGCGATCCATCGCAAGCACCACGCCCGCTGCGAAACCGAGGAAGACCCGCACAGCCCGATGCACAAGGGCATCCGCGAGGTGTTCTGGAAGGGCGCCGAGCTCTACCGCGAGGCGCGCACGCACCGCGCCGACATGGAGCAGTACGGCCGCGGCACGCCCGACGACTGGATCGAGCGCAAGCTGTACACACCGCACGCCAACCTCGGCCCGGTGCTGATGCTGGCGATCAACGCCACCCTGTTCGGCGCGGCCGGCGTCGCGATCTGGGCGATCCAGATGCTGTGGATCCCGTTCTGGGCCGCAGGCGTGGTCAACGGCCTGGGCCACTGGTGGGGCTACCGCAACTTCGAGACCACCGACACCGCCACCAACCTCAGCCCCTGGGGCGTGTGGATCGGCGGCGAGGAGCTGCACAACAACCACCACGCCTTCCCGAGCTCGGCGAAGTTCGCGCTGCGCCGCTGGGAGTTCGACATCGGCTGGGCCGCGATCAAGGGCCTGCAGGCGCTGCGGCTGGCGAAGGTGCTGCGCGTCGCGCCCTCGCTGGACGTGCGCCCGAACATCCACGTGCCCGACGCCGACACCCTCAAGGCACTGCTGGCCCTGCGCTTCCAGGCCATGACCGACTACCAGCGGCGGGTGCTCAAGCCCGCGCTGCGCGAAGAGGCGGCCGGCGCCGGCGCGAAGCTGCGCTCGCTGCTGCCGCGCAGGCTGCGTCGCGGCCTGGTCGACGACGGCCGCTGGCTCAAGCCCGACGCGCGCGAAGAGCTGCGTGACTGGGTCGAACAACGTCCGCGCATCCGCACCCTGGTCGAGTACCGCGCGCGCCTGGCCGCCCTGCTCGAGTCGCGCAGCCACAACGCCGCCGAGTCGCTGGCCAACCTGCAGGCCTGGTGCCGCGAGGCCGAGGCCAGCGGCATCCGTGCGCTGCAGGACTACGCCGCGCGGCTGAAGGGCTACTCGCTGCAGCCGGCGCGCGGCTGAGGCATGCGCGTGCCGGTGCTCGTCGCCTGTTTCGCCGCCGCGGCGCTGCCGGCGGCGGCAGCGGCCCAGGTGATGGCGACGGGCGAGTACCTCGCACGCATGGACGCCGACGGCGACGGCCGCGTGTCGCTGTCCGAGTACCAGGCCTGGATGAGCTACGCCTTCGACGGCATGGACCGCGACGGCGATGGCGTCCTGGCGGCGCATGAGCAGCCCGGCGGCAGGGGACCGCCGCTGGCGCGGGCGGTCCACCTCGCGCGGCTGGCCGAGCGCTTCGGCAGGCAGGATGCCAACGGCGACGGCTGGCTCGACGCCGACGAACTCGCCGCGCCGCCGCGCTAGCGTCCTGCCACGCGTGGGCGCAGCCGCGGTGGCTCGTCGGGACACGTCGTGTCGAACCGGCCTAGGATGTCCGCATGCTCAGGGGAGCTGACGGACCTTGAACGCGACTCCAATCGAACTCGTGGCCACCGTGCTGTTCGCACTCGCGGTGGCCCACACCTTCAGCACGAAGTACTTCCAGCGCCTGGCCGATCGCCAGCCCGCGCATTCCGGCATCTGGCACCTGCTGGCCGAGGTCGAGGTCGTGTTCGGCGCCTGGGCCATGCTCTTCATCGTCGTGATGATGGTGATGGCCGGGCCCTCGCAGGCCACCGCCTACGTGGAATCGCGCAACTTCACCGAGCCGATGTTCGTGTTCGCGATCATGGTGATCGCGGGAACGCGACCGGTCCTCTGGCTCGCCACCCACCTGGTGGATGGCCTGGCGCGCCTGCTGCCGTGGCGCAACGGCCTGGAGTTCTGCTTCAGCGTGCTGGCGCTGGTGCCGCTGCTGGGGTCGTTCATCACGGAGCCGGCGGCGATGACGCTGGCGGCAATGCTGCTGTCCCGCCGCGTCTATGTGGCCGACATCTCGACGCGCGCGCGCTATGCGCTGCTGGGCACGCTGTTCGTGAACATCTCGATCGGCGGCGTGCTGACGCCGTTCGCGGCGCCGCCGGTGCTGATGGTGGCGGGGAAGTGGAACTGGGACCTCGCCTTCATGATGACGCAGTTCGGCTGGAAGGCCGCGCTGGCGGTGGTGGTCAACGCGGCCCTGGTGGTGTTCGTGTTCCGGAAGGAGCTCGGGACCCTGAAGACCGGGGAAGCCGGCACGCGTCCGGACGCGATGCCGCCCTGGATCGTGGCGCTGCACGTGCTTTTCCTCGTCGGGCTCGTGGTGTTCGCGCACCACCCGGCGATGTTCATGGGCATCTTCCTGCTGTTCATGGGCGTGGCCACGGCCTACAGGCGCTATCAGGACCGGCTGATCCTGCGCGAAGGCCTGCTGGTGGCGTTCTTCCTCGCCGGCCTGGTGGTGCTGGGCGGCCAGCAGCGCTGGTGGCTGCAGCCGCTGCTGATGGACATGAGCACCGATGCGGTGTTCTTCGGGGCGGCGGCGCTGACCGCCATCACCGACAACGCCGCGCTGACCTACCTCGGTTCGCTGGTCGAGGGCCTGAGCGAGGAGTTCAAGTACATGCTGGTGGCCGGCGCGGTGGCCGGTGGCGGCCTGACGGTGATCGCGAACGCGCCCAATCCGGCCGGCATGTCGATCGTGCGCCGGCACTTCAGGGACCAGACGGTGCACCCGCTGGGCCTGCTGCTCGCGGCGCTGCCGCCGACGCTGGTCGCGATCGCGGCACTGCGCTGGCTCTAGCCGGCGGCAACGCCGGTCAGCGCCCGCAGGCGTTGCGCAGTACCGGGTCGTCCGCCGCCAGCTGGATCCAGCTGGCGTTCCGCAGTCGGCCCGCTTCGTCCAGCTGGACCTGGTCGAGCAGGTCGGCCCGGCGGTGCGCGGTGCAGTCGTAGACCACCCCGTACTGACGCGTCGGCTCCCAGCGGCCGGCGAGGATGACGCGCGTCAGCACCTGGCCGGGCATGTCGGCGTGGCGCCGGTCGAAGCGGTGGTCGACCGCGATCAGGCGGTTGGTCAGGGGCACGACGTAGGTCCAGGGGCGGTACCAGGACCGCGACTGGTTGGTGGACGCGACTTCGACGCCGTCGGGAAAGGTCCCGGTGGTGCGGTCGAGCCACGAGTATTCCAGCCAGATCGCCATCAGCAGCATCCCGGCACCGGCCGAGGCCGGCACGACCCACTGCGGCAGTCGCCTGCGCAGGGCGATGTTGAGCGAGAGCACGAGGCCGGCCAGGCCGAAGCCGGCGGCGAGGATGGCGATGAATTCCAGCAGCATGGACGTTCCCGATGGGGTGGCAGGGAATTGAAAGCGATTGTAGTCGTGCGCCGCAGCGCGACCGGCGCGCTGGAAACAGGGCGGCCCGCTCCCGTGGCCGGGAGCGGGCCGCGTTTCAGGACATCGTCCGGGTCCTGTGCCGGATCAATGGTGGCCGGTGGCCGCGGACGCTCCGCGGGGAAGGCGGATGTCCTCGACCAGGTGCTGGATGTGCTCCGGCACCGGTGCGGTCATCTTCATCGTGATGTAGGCGGCGATGAAGTTGATCACCGCGCCGAGCGCGCCGAAGGCCAGCGGCGAGATGCCGAACAGCCAGTTGTCGGGCGTGTCGGGCAGCATGTTGGTCCCCGGGATGAAGAACCAGCCCTTGTAGGTGAACAGGTACACGCTGGTGGAGATGAGGCCGGCCAGCATGCCCACGATCGCGCCGGTGGAGTTCATCCGCGTGGAGAAGATGCCCATCATGATCGCCGGGAACAGCGAACTTGCCGCCAGGCCGAACGCGAAGGCCACGGTCTGGGCGGCGAATCCGGGTGGATTCATGCCGAGCCAGGTGGCCACCACGATCGCCGCAGCCATCGAGACGCGCGCGGCCAGCAGTTCGCCCTTCTCGGTGATGTCCGGCTTGAAGGTGCGCTTGATCAGGTCGTGGCTCACCGCCGACGAGATCGCCAGCAGCAGGCCCGCCGCCGTCGACAGCGCCGCCGCGAGGCCACCGGCCGCGATCAGGGCGATCACCCAGCCGGGCAGCTGCGCGATCTCCGGGTTGGCCAGCACCAGGATGTCCTGGTTGAAGGTGACCATCTCGTTGCCCTGCCAGCCGCGCTCGGCCGCCACCGTGGCGAACTCGGCGCTGGACTCGTTGTAGGACTGGATCATGCCGTCGCCGTTCTTGTCCTCGAACTTCAACAGGCCGGTCTGCTCCCAGTTGTGCATCCAGTCCGGGCGCGCGTCATAGGTGAGCGACTCGGCGCGGGTGCCCTCGGGATAGATCGTGGTCAGGATGTTCAGCCGCGCCATCGCGCCCACGGCCGGGGCCACGGTGTAAAGCAGGGCGATGAACACCAGCGCCCAGCCGGCCGACCTGCGCGCGTCGGACACCTTCGGCACGGTGAAGAAGCGGACGATCACGTGCGGCAGGCCCGCGGTGCCGACCATCAGCGACAGCGTGAACAGCGTCATGTTGAGGGTGGAATCGTGCAGCCCGGTGTAGTCGTTGAAGCCCAGGTCCACCAGGATCTGGTCGAGCCGGGCGAGCAGAGGCATGCCGCTGTCGACGTGGGTGGAGAACAGGCCCAGCTGCGGGATCGGGTTGCCGGTCAACTGCAGCGAGATGAACACCGCCGGGATCGTGTAGGCGATGATCAGCACGATGTACTGCGCCACCTGGGTGTAGGTGATGCCCTTCATGCCGCCCAGCACCGCGTACACGAACACCACCGCCGAGGCGATCAGCAGGCCCGTGTTGGTGTCGACCTCGAGGAAGCGAGAGAAGGCCACGCCGGCGCCGGTCATCTGTCCGATCACGTAGGTGATCGAGATCATCAGCAGCGACGCCACCGCCACCAGGCGCGCGGTGCGGCTGTAGTACCGGTCGCCGATGAACTCGGGCACGGTGAAGCGGCCGAACTTGCGCAGGTAGGGCGCCAGCAGCATCGCGAGCAGCACGTAGCCGCCGGTCCAGCCCATCAGGTAGGCCGAATTGCCGTAGCCGACGAAGGCGATCAGGCCGGCCATCGAGATGAACGACGCCGCCGACATCCAGTCGGCCGCGATCGCCATGCCGTTCATGACCGGATTGACGCTGCGGCCCGCGGCATAGAACTCCGACGTCGAGGCCGCGCGCGCCCAGATCGCGATCGCGATGTAGAGCAGGAACGAGCCGCCGACGAAGATGAGATTGAGCGTGAACTGATCCATGGAATGGCCCCTTAGTCTTCTTCGTGCACGTCGTACTCGCGATCGAGCCGGTTCATGTACCAGGTGTAGAACACGATGAGCGCGATGAAGGTCAGGATCGAACCCTGCTGCGCGAACCAGAAGCCCAGGTCGGTGCCGCCAATGCGGATGCCCGCCAGCAGCGGGCGCAGGATGATGCCGAACCCGTATGAAACCAGGGCCCAGATCGCCATGCAGATGAAGATGATCCGCAGGTTGGCTTTCCAGTAATTGCTTGGTGATTTCTCGGACATGTCTGTCTTTGCCCCCTCGGGTGGGTCGATCAGAAGGTGTACTTGACGGTGGTCTGGATGCGCTTGAGGTCGCCCTTGCGGTTGTCCTCGAGTTCGCGCTGGCCCCAGCCGATCTCCGCGCCGATGTCGAGCTTCGGGAACGGCGAATAGATCAGGTTCGCGTGGAAGGACTGCGAGCGCTCGGTCACGCCGAAGCTCTGCACGACGCCGTTGCCGTCGATGATGCTGCCCCAGCCGAACAGGTCGCGGTCGTTGTCGAACTCGGCCACCGAATACATCAGGTTGCTGCGCAGCTTGTCGCTGAACGCGTGGCGCCAGGCCACGAAGCCGCCGCCGCCGTCCTGGGCGTGCAGGTCGCCGTTGGCATCCACCACCGAGTCCGGGCCGATGCCGAAGCCGAGGTAGCGCCCGATGCCGCTGCCGTAGCTGGCCATCCAGCGGATGTCGTCGTTGGCACCGATGTTGAACTTGCCCGACAGGCTGACCGCGGCACCGGTCTCGCTCTCGTCCCCGGACTTGAGCTGGCGCAGCAGGCCGGCGGCGCTGAAGTGGCCCCAGTCGCCCTTCATCACGTAGCGGGCGCTCACGTCGGGCAGCGAATCGCTGCCGCCGGCGTTGTTGCGCGCGCCGGTGGCCACGTTGCCGACCGTGGTCTGCGGGTTCTCCAGCGCGATCGAGAACGGTCCGCTGGTGTAGCGGATCTGCGCCTGGCGGACGAAAGTGGTGCCTTCGGTGACGCCGACGAAGTCCACCGCTTCCGGCAGCGCGGCCACGTCCTGGAAGTTCGACCAAGTCTGGCCGGCCAGCCAGTTGTTCCAGCTCACGTAGGCGTGGCGCAGGGTCAGGCCGTGGGTGTTGGTGTTGACCTCGTTGCCCAGGTTCGAGGTGCCGCCGCCGTACATGTCGGCTTCGATGAAGGCCCGGAACTTGTCGCCGCCCTCGGTGGTGTGGTCGGCGGCGAACCAGAAGCGCGAGAACGCGGCGTGGAAGTCGGTGTAGGGATCCGCGTCGGCCTCGGCGCCGTTGGCGGCCACCGGGATCGTCGAGGGCACGTAGAACATGCGTCCAGCCGAACCCTCGGCGATCGCGCCGTCGCTGGTGTCGGTGACCATGGCGTCGAACTTGATGAAGCCGCCATAGCTGAAGACCGCATCCGGGTTCGCGAGGATCGGCTTGGACTGCAGCGGGCTGGCGGCCGGCTGTGCCACCTGCACTTCGTCCAGCCGGGCCTGGGTCTGGCTGATGCTGTCCTGCTGTTGCTGCTGTGCCTGCAGCAAGGTCTGGATCTGTGCCTCGAGCTGGGCCACGCGGGCCTCCAGCTCCGCTTCCTTCGCGGTCTGCGCGAAGGCCATGCCGGGCGCGGCCAGCGCCACCAGCACGGCGGTTGCGAGCAACTGCCGTGAATTGCGTCGTTTCGTCGTCATTTCTCCCTCCCACAGGACGTCCGCGCAGCGCGCGGTGCCCCGAGCCTGACTGCGGGGCCGGCCCCCGCCTATTCGCCATTGGTCGAATACGCCGGGCTGGTGCCACGCGACCGTGCTAGCGCCGCGCAGCCCCGGGCGCGGTTGAGCGCGGGGCCTGCAGCGCCAGCCAGCACAGGCCGACGGTGACCGCGTCGCCGAGCGCGCTGTGGCGGCCGAGCACGGTGACGCCAAGGCTGTCGGCGATGTGCTGGAAGTCGAGGTTCGGCGGGGCATTGGGCTGCGCGCGGCGCGCCCGTGCCGCAAAGGCATCGGCCAGGTCCACGCGCGGGTTGGGCAGCCCGAAGCCGGTCAGCCCGCGCACGTGCGGCGACAGCATCGCCAGGTCGAAGCCCAGGTGGTAGCCGAGCAGGGTCCGTCCCTGCAGCCAGTGCAGGAACTCGCGCACCGCCGTCGTCACCGAAACGCCCGCGGCGGCCTCGTCGGGCGTGATGCGGTGGTGGCGGATGGAGTCGATGCCGAAGTCGCGGTCGGCGCGGATGCGGCGCTCGAAGCGCTCCGAGGTCAGCACCCGGCCGTCGCGCACGGGCACCGCGGCGAGGCTGAGGATGTGGTCCCGCTTCGGATCCAGCCCGGTGGTTTCCAGGTCCAGGCTGACCCACTCGCCCGGCGGTGCCGGCCGCAGCAGGCCCGCCCACTCGCCGTCGCGGACCTTGCGCTTGAGCCACCAGCGCCGGAACGCGCGCATCCTAGTCACGCAGGTGGAAGCTGCTGCGGACGTGGGCGCGGAAGTCCTTGACCACGTGCAGGGCGTCGCGCATCAGCTCGCGGTCCAGGCGCCGCAGCCGCGCGGGGTCGATGTGGTTGTCGGGCGCGCGGCCTTCGGCCAACGCCGCGAACTGGGCGTCCAGGCGCATGTGCTGGAACACGTTGAGCGCCTGCGGCAGGTCGCGGCCGAGGCCGGGCGAGAGCTCGCCGCACTCGACCAGCGCGGCGCAGCGCTCGCGGCTGCCGGTGGCGGTGATGCCGTGGCGCAGCGCCAGGCAGCGCAGGCCGTGCACCACCGGAAAGATGCCACCCTTCTTGATGTCGGTGCCGGCGCCACCGCTCCTGACCCGGCCGAAGAAGGTCAGCGGGGTAGCGAATTCGAGCGTGGCGCCCGCCAGGTGGTGGAGCAGGATCTCGTCGCGCCCCAGCGCCATCAGCGCGTCCTTGACCGGTGGGAACAGCGCCGCGTTGCCGGCGATCGGCCGCGCATCGAGCGCGATCGACAGGTCCAGCGCGCCCTGCCCGCCGTGCACGTGGCGCCACTGGCCGATGCGCTCCCGCCACTCGCCGCCGCGCATCCGCCAGTGCGGGTTGTCCACCATCACCCGGCCGGGGCAGGGCGGATAGCCGACCTTCGCCAGCCCCGCGCTGAACTGCTCCATCGCCTCGGCGAGCCCGGGCCAGTCGAGGTCGTCGGCCAGCACCAGGGCGTTGTCCTGGTCGGTCTTGAGCAGCTGTTCGCGGCGGCCCTCGCTGCCCATCACCAGCAGGCAGACGCCGTCACGCCGCTCCGCCGGCACCGCCAGCTCGAAGATCCGGCGCATGATCAGGCCGTTGAGCGCGCTGACCAGCTCCATCATGTAGGGGATGCGCGCGCCGTGCAGGTTGAGGCTGCGCACCAGCCGGGTCATGCCCGATGCGGCTTCGGCGATCTCGTCGACGCTCTGCGCGCGCGCCAGGCGCAGGCTGATCAGGTGGGAGTGGCTGGCGAAGTGGGCCAGCACTTCGGCCATGCCCAGGGTGCCCGCCACCCGGCTGCCCTCGGTGACCACCACTCGCTCGATCTGGCGCTCGGTCATCTCGATCAGGGCCTGGAACAGCACTTCGCCGGTGCCGATGGTGGCCAGCGGGCGACTGGCCAGCGGGCCGATCGGGGCGTCCAGCGGCAGGCGCTTGTGGGTCAGCGCTTCCAGCAGGTCGGTACGGGTGACGATGCCCGGCGCGTCCTGCTCCCGGTCATAGACCAGCAGGCAGTCCACGCGGCGTTCGCGCAGGCGGGCGCTCGCATCGGCGATGCTGGTCGCGCCGTCCACGCGCTCGGCCGGCGCCAGGTCGGCCTCGCCGACCCGGATCACCATCAGCTCAGCGGCCTCGCGGCGTTCGCTGCCGCTGGAGAGCCGGCCCTTGGTTGCGAGCCCCTCGTTGAAGTACGCCGCCATGCGCGGGTTGTCGGCCAGCAGCTGGCGGAAGGTGGCGGCCGGGATCAGGTGGCTCAGGCAGTCGCCCTCGGCGCGGTAGCTCAGGCGGGCGCGTCCGGCCATGACCGCCCAGGCGCCGATGACGTCGCCCGGCCCGTAGTCGGCAAAGCGCTCCGCGCGGCCGCGGTCGTCCACCTGGAACGCGTGGACCAGGCCCTTGAGGATGACAACCACGTGCGGCGAATCACGCCCGGCCTCGATCAGGGTGCTGCCGCCGGGATGGAAGCCGATGTCGACGTCCGCCTGCAGGCGCTGGCGACCGGCGTCGTCGAGCAGGTCGAACGGCGGCAGGCTGAGGTCCAGGCCGGGCACGGGATCCATGGCCGCATTGTGCGTCGCCTGCGATGGGCGGTGAATAGACCAAGGTCTAAACCGCGTCGCGCTGCGATGCGGCAAACTGGGGTGGCCACGTTCCAGAGGATGAGCCGCCATGTCCGATCTCTATCCCGTCCCCGAGGACTTCGCCGCGCAGGCCAACGTCACCAGCGCCGACTACGCGCGCGACTACGCCGAGTCGATCCGCGACCCGGACGCGTTCTGGGGCCGCATCGCGCAGCGCCTGGACTGGATGAAGCCGCCGACCCGCGTCCGCGACGTCAGCTTTGACCGCCAGAACTTCCAGATCCGCTGGTTCGCCGATGGCGAGCTCAACGTGAGCGTGAACTGCCTGGATCGCCACCTCGCCGAGCGCGGCGACAAGACCGCGCTGATCTTCGAGCCCGACGGCCCGGATTCGGAGGCCAAACACATCAGCTACCGCGAGCTGCATGCCCGCGTCTGCCGCCTGGGCAACGCCCTGCGCAGCCTCGGCATCGGCAAGGGCGACCGCGTCACCATCTACCTGCCGATGATCGTCGAAGCCGCGGTGGCGATGCTCGCCTGCGCCCGCATCGGCGCGATCCACACCGTGGTCTTCGGCGGCTTCTCCGCCAACTCCATCGCCGACCGCGTCCGCGACAGCGGCGCGAAGCTCATCATCACCGCCGACGAAGGCCTGCGCGGCAGCAAGAAGGTGCCGCTGAAGGCCAACGTCGACGCCGCGCTCAAGCTGCCCGGCACCACCACCGTCGAGACCGTGCTCGTGGTCCGCCACACCGGCGGCGCGGTCGACATGCAGATGCCGCGCGACCGCTGGTACGACGCCGTGGTCGACAGCCAGCCCGACACCTGCGAGCCCGAGCGCATGAACGCGGAGGACCCGCTGTTCATCCTCTACACCTCCGGGTCCACCGGCAAGCCCAAGGGCGTGCTGCACACCACCGGCGGCTACCTGCTGTTCGCCGCCTACACCCACTGGGCGGTGTTCGACATCAAGGACGACGACATCTACTGGTGCACCGCCGACGTCGGCTGGGTCACCGGCCACAGCTACATCGTCTACGGCCCGCTGGCCAACGGCGCCACCTCGCTGATGTTCGAAGGCGTGCCCAGCTATCCCGACGCCTCGCGCTTCTGGCAGGTGGTGGACAAGCACCAGGTCAGCATCTTCTACACCGCGCCCACCGCGATCCGCGCGCTGATGCGCGAGGGCGAAGAGCCGGTGAGGAAGACCTCGCGCAAGTCGCTGCGCCTGCTCGGCAGCGTCGGCGAGCCGATCAATCCCGAAGCCTGGCGCTGGTACTACGACGTCGTCGGCGAGGGCCGCTGCCCGATCGTCGACACCTGGTGGCAGACCGAGAACGGCGGCATCCTGATTTCGCCGCTGCCCGGCGCCTGGGCGACCAAGCCGGGTTCGGCCACGAAGCCCTTCTTCGGCGTGCAGCCGGCGATCGTCGACGCCGCCGGCAACATCCTCGAGGGCGAGTGCGAGGGCAACCTCGTGATCATGGATTCCTGGCCGGGCCAGATGCGCACCGTCTACGGTGACGACCAGCGCTTCTTCGACACCTACTTCGCCGCCTATCCCGGCATGTACTTCACCGGCGACGGCGCACGCCGCGACGCCGACGGCTACTACTGGATCACCGGCCGCGTCGACGACGTGATCAACGTCTCCGGCCACCGCATCGGCACCGCCGAGGTGGAGAGCGCGCTGGTCCTGCATCCCAAGGTGGCCGAGGCCGCGGTGGTCGGCTTCCCGCACGACATCAAGGGCCAGGGCATCTATGCCTACGTGACCCTGGTGGCGGGCGAGGTCGAGAGCGACGAGCTGCTGAAGGAGCTGGTCGCGCACGTGCGCAAGGAGATCGGCCCGATCGCCTCGCCCGACGTCCTGCAGTGGGCGCCGGGGCTGCCGAAGACGCGCTCGGGCAAGATCATGCGCCGCATCCTGCGCAAGATCGCCGAGAACGCGCCCGACCAGCTCGGCGACACCAGCACGCTCGCAGACCCGTCGGTGGTCGACGCGCTGCTGGACAACCGCCGGGGTGCCTGAACGCACGTGGCCACCCTGCTGATTGCCGATGACCACCCCCTGTTCCGCGAAGCGCTGCGGGGGGCGGTCGCACGCGTGCTGCCGGGGGCCACGCTGAAGGAGGCCGACAGCGTCGAGAAGCTCTACGCGCTGGTCGAATCCGAACCCGACGCCGACCTGCTGCTGCTGGACCTCAACATGCCGGGAGCCCATGGCTTCAGCGCCCTGGTGCACCTGCGCGCGCACCATCCGGAGCTGCCGGTGGTGGTGGTGTCGGCGCGCGAAGAGCCGGCGGTGATGCGTCGCGCGCTCGACCACGGCGCCATGGGCTTCATCCCCAAGTCGGTGGATTCCGCCATCCTCGGCCAGGCCCTGGGCCAGGTGCTGGAAGGTGATCGCTGGGCACCGGCGGCGGCGCTGGCCGCGCCCGCGGCCGCGGCCGACGAGCACGACGCCGCACAGCGCGTGGCCGGCCTGACGCCACAGCAGTTCCGCGTCCTGCAGATGCTGGGCGAGGGCCTGCTCAACAAGCAGATCGCCTTCGAGCTGAAGGTGTCGGAGGCCACCATCAAGGCCCACATGACCGCGATCCTGCGCAAGCTCGGCGCCAGCAACCGCACCCAGGCGGTGCTGATCGCCGGCAAGCTGGCGCTGGAGCCGGGTGCGCTGGCGCCGCAGCCCGACGAGCCCGACTGAGCTCAGCCCTCCTGCGCGGGGGCGGCCAGGCGCTGCTGCACCTCGTCCCGCAGCTGCGCCAGCTCCACTTCCGCCTGCTGGCGCGCCTGCATGCCCTCGCGGTGGATGTCGCGGACCTCCTCCACGGTCTGGATCAGCTGCTCGTGGACGTGGCGCAGGGTGGCGATGTCGATCACCGCGCGCTGGTTGGCCTTGGCGGTCTCGACCGAGGTCTGGCGCATCAGGTCGGCGTTTTTGCGCATGATCTCGTTGGTGGCGTCGTCGATCGCGTTGGACAGCTCGACGGCGTTCTTCTGCTCGTCGAGCGAAAGCTGGATCGCGAACTGGCGCTTCCACGAGGGAATGGTGACGTTGCGCACCGCGCTGAACTTCTCGATCAGCTGGATCGCGTTGGCCTGGATCAGGCGGATCATCGGCAGCGACTGGTCGGCGGCGTGCTGCATCACCGTCAGGTCGCCGACGCGCTTGTCGAGCAGGCGGATCGCGGTCTCGACGCCGGCGCGGCGGTCGCGCGAGACGGGATCCTCCAGGCCGGCCAGCGACCGCTGTTCGGCGGCCAGCTCGGCCAGCCGCTGCTTGCCGGCGGCGACGTGCAGGCCAAGGGCATGGCGCTCCTCGCGCACGATCTCGTGCATGCGGTCGAACTCGCCCACGCGCCTGGCCTGCGCGTCCTGCTTCTGCGCCACGTCGCGCATCAGCTGCTCGATCTGCTGGTTGGTGCTGCTGAACTTCTGCACCAGGTCGTCCTTCGAGGCGCGCAGGCGGTCGATCAGGCCACCGATCACCGGGACCTTCGATCGGCCGGCGAAGCTGTCCAGGTCCAGCGAGCGCGCGATGCGCACCACTTCGCCCAGCTTGCTGCCGGCCTCGTCGAGGTCGCTGTTGCGCACCTGGTCGAGCATGCGGCTGGAGAAGGCCGCGGTCTTGCTGGCGGCCTCGCGGCCGAACACGTGCAGGTTGCCGGGGCTGATGTCCTGCAGCGACCTGGCGATCTCGGCGATGGCGCCGCTGTCGTCGGCCGTCAGGCCCAGGGCCTTGAGCGTGGCGTCGTCGAGCACCTCGGCGGCGGGGACGAGGGCGCCGGTGTCGTTGGGGTCCTGGCTCATGCGGGTTCTCCGTGGGTGTCTGTCGTCGTTGGCGGCAAGGCCGCCGGTTCACGCGGGAGCGGCCATGGCCGCGGCCCGGTCGCCGTTCAGTCGAGTCTAGCGGCCATCGCATCCACTTCCGATTCGATGGCCGCCCAGGCCTGCGCCGCGGCGGCGCTGCGCGCGCGACCGGCGCGGCCCGCTTCGGCCAGCGCCTGCTGGCGCCAGGCCGGAAGCAGCACGTCGCGGATGCGCCGGTAGCGTGCCAGCAGTTCGAGGTCCTGGGCCTGCAGCAGGGCCAGCTGCTGCAGGCCCTGCTCGCGGGTGGCCTGCACGATGGCGAGCTGGTCGAGGCGGCGCTCGAGGTTCGCGCGCGGCGTGGAGGTGGGCAGGGCCGGGAGGCCGCCGGCCGCGGTGCCGGTGCGGTCGTCGGGCTGCGCGGCCAGCCAGTCACGCGCGCGGGCAATCGCGGCGCCGATGCCGGCGATCACGCCGGCGGCTTCGTCCTGGAGCCGCCGCAGGGTCTCGCCGCGGGCTTCAAGGTCGGCGGCGCTGCGGTCGGCGGCGGCGACCAGGGTGCCCATGCGGGCCCGCAGCCCGGCCGCTTCGGACTCGGCCAGCACGTCGCGGCCGAGCAGGCGACCGAGCAGCCCCACGCCGCGGCGGGCGCTGCGCGGGTCGTGCGCCTGCAGCGCGCGGCGCAGCTCGTCGAGGCGCGCGACCAGGCTGCCGGCGGCGGCCGGATCCAGCGCCGCGTTGATGCGCGCCTCCAGCCCCTCGTCGAGGACGTCCTGGCCGTAGCGCAGCACGGCCAGGGCATCGTCGAGATCGACCGGCGGCCCGGCCTGCGGTCCGGGCGTGCTCACATGTCGTCCGGGCTTTCGCCGTTGCGGATGCGCAGCTGGCGCAGCAGCTCCTCCAGCTCGATCTCCTGTGCGGTCGGACTGCGCTTGCGGCGCTGCGCGGGCGCCGCGGCCGTCGCCAGGGATGCCTCGAGCCTGGTGCGCAGCAGGTCGAGGATGCGGACCAGGGCGGAATTGAGCTCGGCCTGGCGCTCGGCCCCGCCGGAAAGATGCAGCAGCACCGGCTCGAAGGCGCCGCGCATCGCTTCAGGCAGGGCCTGCAGGAGGGCCGGGATCGCCATGCCGGCGTCGCGGTCGCCCTGGCGGTCCGCACTGTCGGTGGCCGCCGTGTCCGCACGCAGCGAGGCCAGCAGTTGTTCCCAGGGCACCTCGGCCTGCGTTGGCGCCGCCGCGCGCGCGTCCTGCAGCGACTCCAGGTTCGCGGCGATGTCGGCCAGCTGCGCGACCACGCGCGCGCCGGTATCGGCGTCCTCGCCGCCCATGGCCTTGTTGCGCAGGAAGTCGCGCTTCACCTGCGCCCAGCGCCCGGACTGCGCCTCGGTCATGGTCCCGCGCAGCTCGGCCAGCTTGAGCAGGTTCTCCTCGGCGCCGGTGGTCAGCAGCTGCGACTCGCCCATGTAGTGATCGGCGATGAGCTGCTGCAGCTCGGCGGCATTCATCACCGGCGAGACCTTCTCGGCCAGCTTGTTCATGTTGCGATAGCTGCCCTGCAGCTTGAACGGCGGCTCGGTGCGGTAGCGGTCGGCCTGCGCGGCGCTGGCGATGTACTGCTGGTTGACGCGGTAGACCACGTCGCGCACCTGCATCAGCCGCTGCAGCGTGGCGACGATCTCGTTGACCTCGGCGCCGCTGTAGGCGTGCGAGAGGGCGTTGGTGGAGACGTCGCGGCCTTCGGCCTTCTCCACCAGCAGGTGCAGGTCAGCCAGGTCGCGCGTGGCCAGCGGCGCCAGCACCGGGCTCGAGGTCAGGCTGTTCTCGATGTAGCTGAGCTTGAAGGCCTCCTCCATGCCGCCGAGCACGTCGCCGAGGTTGTAGATGTCGGCGCGGTTGGCGAGCATGTCCGGGATCCGGAACACCTCGCCCGACTCCGTGTACGGATTGCCGGCCATGACCACGCAGAACTTCTTGCCGCGCATGTCGTAGGTCTTCGTGCGGCCCTTCCACACGCCCTCGATGCGCCGCGTGCCGTCGCACAGCGAGATGAATTTCTGCAGGAACCCGGGATGGGTGTGCTGGATGTCGTCGACGTACAGCATGGTGTTGTTGCCCATCTCCAGCGCCAGGTTGAGCTTCTCCAGCTCCTGGCGCGAGGTGGCGTCCGGCGCCTGCTCCGGATCCAGCGACTTCACCTCGTGGCCCAGCGCCGGGCCGTTGATCTTCATGAAGACCAGGCCCAGGCGGTTGGCCACGTACTCCATCAGCGTGGTCTTGCCGTAGCCCGGCGGCGAGATGAGCATCAGCAGGCCCATCAGGTCGCTGCGCTTGTCCTCGCCCACGGTGCCCATCTGCTTGGCGAGGTTGTCGCCGATGATCGGCAGGTACACCTGGTCGAGCAGCTTGTTGCGCACGAAGGAGCTCAGCGGGCGCGCCCTGAACTCGGACAGGCGCAGCGCCTCGCGCTCGCGGCTGGCGATGCGCTGGCGGATGGCCTGGTAGCCCTCGAAGCCGGGAATGAAGTGCTCGCGGTGGTGGCGGAAGCGCAGCAGGAAGTCGTCGACCGGTAGCTCCATGCGCCCGCCCTCGATCCGCGGATGCTGGCCGAGCAGGCCTTCGACGCGGGCGATCAGGCTGGCGTCGACGATGCGGTGGCGCAGCGCATCGCCGGTGAGCAGCAGGGCGATGGCCTCGGGCACGTAGCCGGCGAGTTCCGCGTGTCCGCCGCTGGCACACATCGCACGCAGCCACTGCGCGGCCAGCGCCCACTGCGCACCGGGTCGATCGGAGAGATGCTCCAGCGAGCGGTCGAAGACCTCCTCCATGTCCGCGGCCTGCAGCTTCGCGCGCAGCGCATCCACGAGCTCGCGGGCGTAGTGGCTGAAACCGAAGGTGGGGTCGCCGCCGCGCAGCTCCTCGAGCAGGTAGTCGGCGCCGATGCCGGCCAGCGAGGCCTCGACCGGCAGCGCATGCTCGGCGACGAAGCCGGCCAGTGCCGCCGCGATCTCCGTGCGCAGCGCGTCCAGCGCCTCGCGCGAGCCGAACAGGCTGCGCACGGCCCCGGCACCGACGGCGCGCTGCGGCCAGGCCGCCGCGTCGGCATTGTTCCTGAGCTGCCGCCAGCCCAGCAGCGCCAGCGCGCGCGCTTCCGCCGCGTGCACCAGCGCCCCGGCGCCGCGATACAGCGGCAGCAGGGCGCGCAGCAGCAGCGCGGCGTCGTGGTCGTGGATGCCCTTCTCGTAGCCCTCGCGGTAGCGCGGGGCGGCGAAGTCGCGGACCAGGCGTTCCAGCGCCTGCGGGTCGGCGGCCGCGTGTTCGAGCGTATCCATGTCCAGCCCGTCGCGGCCGTGGCGCGCGGCGTCGAGCACCAGGCCGGCCAGGTACTCGCCGCGCGACAGCGCCGCGGACTCGGACTCCAGCGTCACCTGCCACCAGTCGCGCAGGGCCTCGAGCTCGGGATCGTGCAGGGTCTCGTAGTAGTCGGTGCCGGTGAGGTGGATCGCCAGCGCGTCGCCGCGCGGCAGGATGGTCAGGTCCAGCGGCTGGGTGTTGACGCTGAAGCGGTGGCGCGGCCCGAGGCGGATCACGCTGCCGCCGTCCTCGAACAGGTCGCTGCGGTCGCGCAGGCTGCGCACCGCCTGGTCGCGCACGCCCTTCAGGCGCGCCTCGACGTCGTCGGCCTTGACGCTGTCGCGCAGCTCGCGCAGGCGCCCGGCCAGCTCGCGCAGCTTGAGGACCAGCGGATCGCCGGCGAAGAAGGCGTTGAGCTCGTCGGCGCCGGTGAAGCGCTCGGTGCGCCGCGGCAGGCCGTCGAGGATGCGCGCGGCGGCGTCGAACACCGCCTGCGCGCGGCGCTGGCGATCGTCGAGCAGGGCCTGCTTGTGCGCCTCGAAGGTATCGAGCAGCTCCTCGCGCTTGGCGAGGATGTCGCCGAGGAACTGCTCGTGCTCGCCGAACTGGCTCTCCAGCTCCTCCAGCTGCACCATCAGCCGCGACAGCTGTTCGTCGGCGCGCTCGGGATCGGTGGCCAGTCCCAGCGCGCTGGCGATCGACTGGCCGAACAGCGTGAACTGGGCGCCGAACTGGGCCACGGCCTCGGCCGAGCCCAGGCTGCGGCGCTTCTGCCCGGCGCGCGCGCGGGCCTGGTTGAGGCGGGCGTAGATCGCCGAGATCGCCTCGACCACGGCGGTGCGCCGGGTGGCGTCGTCGACCTTCAGGCTGGCCATCAGCTCGGACAGCATGTCGAGCTCGGCCGACATCGCGTGCAGGCCTTCGAGCGCGGCGTCGAGCGCGCGCGCGGTCTCCGCCGCATGCGCGTCCGCGTCGAGCTGCTTCAGGCGCTCGTGGAAGGCCTGCAGCGCCCGGTCGCCGCCGAGGAACCCGCCGGTGGCGCTGCCGATGGCGTCGTGCGCCTCCTGCAGCTCCGCGCCCATGGCGTCGATGGCGGCGGTGTCGATGTAGCGCAGCTCGCGGATGGTCAGCAGCTGGCCGCGCTGGCGCGAGATCTCCTGCAGCGCCTCGACGTACTCGCCGATGCCGCTCCAGTTCTCCGGCCTGAGCCGTCCGAGCAGGGCGCGATGCGCCGCGCTGGCCCGGGCCATGGCCGCGTCGGACTGGCGGCGGATGTCCTCGACCTTCTCGTACTCGTCGAGCACCGACTCGCCGGTGGCGCTGATCGCGCGCAGCAGTTCGGCCGCGCCGTCGCAATGGGCGTCGTCGATCCAGTGATGGGCGTCGAACATGCGCCGGGCGTCCTCGACCAGCCGCTGGTAGCGCTGCAGCGAGGCCGCCGGGTCGTCGATGGTCCGCGCCAGCTCCAGCAGGTCGGAGATGCCGCGCACCAGCGCGGCGTTGCCGATCCGGCCCATGAAGCTGGTGCCCGGCGGGCGCTGCGCGGCGTATTCCTCGCTGGTGAAGGGCGTGCGCCAGACCTGCATCGGGTGGATGCGCGTGGGCGCGTCGCCCTCGGCGTGGAACAGCACCATGCGGCCGTCGGCCAGCAGCGCGTAGCCGTGGCCGAACACCGGGTTCTGCAGCGCGCGCCGGATCGAGTTGTAGACGAACAGCGCCGAGCGCCCGGCCTCGCGGTCGTAGAAGACGTACATGACGTCCTCGCCGTTGGGCGAGCGCAGGCTGCGCTTGAACTGCATGCCGTCCATCTGCGCGTCGAAGGCCTTGTGCTCGCCGTTCTGCAGGTAGTAGCCGCCGGGGAACACGATGCCGTGGTCCTCCGGCAGCTGCACGCAGGCCTGCACGATGGCGTCGATGCGGGTCACGGTGCCGGTGATCGTGTTGTAGACCAGGCCGCGCCACGCGGTCTCGCGGTAGGGCAGCACCTTCAGCAGCAGCAGCGGGCCGACGCGGGCGAAGTCGATGGTGGCGTCGTCCAGCGACTGGGTCGCGTCCTCCACCGGCTCGCTGTACACGCCTTGGCCGGTGTCGGTGTTGTTCTCGACCTTGACCGTGAGGTCGCCGCCGGTAGTCTCGACGAAGACGGTGTCGAGGATGTTGAGGTGCGGGTGGCGGCCGGTCTCCTCGAGGTCGCGGGTGGCGCGGGTCCACTCGAAGTCGAAGGCCGGCGGCAGGGCGATGTCGCGCTCGCCGCGGGTATCGATCCAGCTGATCGCGCCGTCGCTGGCGATCGCCCAGCGGAACACGCGCACGTCGCTGCTGCGCTCGCCGATCTGGAACGCCGCCAGCAGCCTGCCGTCGCGCACGATCAGCTGCAGCAGGCGGGCGTGCTTGTAGTAGGCGTAGAGCTCGGTGAAGTCGCGCACGAAGCCGGGGTCGGCCAGGAACGTGCCCTTGAAGTCCACCGGGGTGACGTCGTAGCCGTCGGGGCCCTCGACCAGGCGATAGAGGCCGAACACGTCCTCGATGCGGGTCTGCGTCTTCAGGCCGATGTAGACGTTGTAGCCGAACAGCAGCAGGTCGCCGCCGACCTGGACGATGTCGCGGCCGACGCAGTTGTTCTCCGTGCGGATGCGGAAGCGCCCGGCGACCTCCATCCGGCTGTCGCCGAACTCCTCCAGGCGGCGGGCGTTGAGCCCGTCGACGATGCCGCGCAGCCGCGCGCCCTGTTCGCCGAGGCGGCGGCGCAGGACCTCGTAGGCGCCGCCCTGGGCCACGGCCTGGTCGACGGCGGCGGAAGCGCCGGCGTCGACGCTGGCCTGCGCGGACTCGCTGCTGGTGTTGGGTTCGGTCATCGGCTGCGTTGTTCCCGTGCTTCGAAGGTGCCCGCGCGGATCGCCGCGCGGGCGTGCGGCATCAGTCCGTGCTGGCAGCCTGGCCCGGCAGCGCGCGGCCGCCGGCGACGCCCAGGTACTTCTGCAGCAGCTCCTGCACCACCGGGCTCTTGTCGGTCAGGCCCTCGATCGACTTGCCCAGCGAGATCGCCCTGACCAGGCTGTCGAACATGCCGCCGTCGCCGCCGACCATGTCGATGTCGGCGTTGCGCAGCGCCGTGGCGACCACCTCCGCGTTCTCCTTCGACACTTCCTTGCCCGCCTCGATCGAGGCCAGCGCCTGCTTGAGGCTGGTGTCGAGCGCCATGCGGTACTCCTCGTGGCTGCGCGCGTTGTCGGTCAGGGCGTCGATGGCCTGGAACTTCTTGGTCAGGCCCTCGGCCTCGGCGAACAGCTTCTCGGCCAGGATCGTGGCCTCGGCCTTGCCCTGTTTGAGGTTGGCATCGGCCATGACGTCGACCACGCGCGCCTCGGCCACGCCCACCTTCTCGATCGCGACCGCGCCGGCTTCCTTGACCTGGGCCTCGGCGAGGCCGGGTGCGGCCTGCTCGGCGCGCACGCCCTCGGCCAGGGTCTTCTTCGCTTCGGCCTGCTTGTGCGCGGCCTCCAGCTCCGCCTGGGCCAGCGTGGTGATTTCCACCGAACGGTGCTTCGCCGCGGTCTCGCGCGCCTCGGCCTCCTTCACCTGCTCCAGCAGCGCCTGCTGGGCGCGCGCCTCGGCGTCGAGGATCGCGATCTGCTTCAGGCGGTCGGCCTCGGAGATCTCGCGCACCTCCTTGATGCGCTCCTCCTCCTGGGCCACGGTCTTGTCGATGGCGATGCGCTCGCGGGTGATGTTGGCCACGTCCATCCGGCCCTGCTCGACCACCTTGTCGCGCTCCACGCCCTGCAGCTGCACCTCGCGGTCGGTGGTGACCTGCTCCAGCTGCTTCGCGCGCGCCACCCGCTCGGCCTCGATCGCGACCGCGCGCTGGCGGTTCTGCTCGGCCACTTCCACCTCGCGCAGGCGGTTCTGGTCGCGGATGTCGATCAGCTGCTGGGCCTCGATGCGCGCGTTCTCGGCCAGCTGGCGCTGCTCTTCCTGCACCCTCGCGGTCTCGGCCTGCTCGCGCGCCTGGATGGTCTCGATCTCGCGCTTCTGGCGCGCCTCGGCCTCGGCCTGCTGGCGCTCCAGCGCAAGCGTCGCCTCGCGGGTCTCGACGTTCTTCTTGGTGATCGCCAGGTGCTCGTTCTGCGACAGCTCGTTGGTGATCACGTTCTGCGAGGCGGTCAGCTCCGTGATCTTGCGGATGCCCTCGGCGTCGAGGATGTTGCTCGGGTCGAGCACGTGCTTGGGCGTCTGCTCGAGGTAGTCGATTGCGACGTCCTCCAGGACATAGCCGTTGAGGTCGTTGCCGATGACCTTGATGATCTCGTCGCGGAATTCCTGGCGCTTCTCGAACAGGTCGGTGAACTCGAACTTCTTGCCCACCGTCTTCAGCGCCTCGGAGAACTTGGCGTTGAACAGCTCGTCCACGGCATGCTTGTCCGATGCGCGGTCGGCGCCCAGCGCCTTGGCCACGCGCAGCACGTCGGCCTGGGTCTCGTTGACGCGCAGGTAGAAGGCCACGGTGATGTCGGCGCGCATGTTGTCGCGGCAGATCAGGCCCTCCTTGCCGCGTCGGTCGATCTGCAGGGTGATCAGGCTGATCTGCATCAGCTCGGCGCGGTACAGCACCGGGATGATCAGCGCGCCGGTGAAGCGCACCTTGGGCGTCGCGCTGAGGTCGTTGACGATCAGCGCCGTGCCCTGGTCGACCTTCTTGTAGAAGGCCTTGAACAGGCCGGCGATGCCGACCAGCACCACCAGCACGATGCCAATGCCGATCAGGAAGGGGGCGAACAGGGCGAATTCCATCGGTGGGTCTCCAGTCGGGTCTTGTGCGTTCGGATCAGAGGTGTGCGTAGTCGCGCTCGGGCACGACGTTCCAGGTGTTGTCGTCGACGGCGTGGGCGATCAGCACCACGCGGTCGCCGCGCTTCATGCCGGCCGCGGCCTCGCCGCGGACCTGCAGCACCAGGCCGGCGCCGCCGTCGTCGAGGTCGGCCATGCCGTGCGTGGCGTCCACGTCCGGCGTGCGGACCACGGCCACCCGGCCGAGCAGGGACGTGGTGGGCGGCGGGCGCAGGCGCAGCAGCCAGCGCCGCACCGGTCGCAGCGCGGCGGCCGTGGCCAGGATCGCCGGCGGCAGCACGAGCAGCGCCACGCCCCCGCCGAGCAGCCAGCGCAGCGGGCCGGGAAAGCGATCGAGCAGGAGGAGCTGCACGAAATAGGTGGGCACCCAGGCGAAGAACACGACCAGCGTCACCACCAGCATCGTCGGCACGCCGGTCAGTCCCAGGCGGCCGAAGATGCCGGCGATGCCGCCGGGCTCGGCGTCGAGGCCCAACTCGGGCAGGTCGAGTCCATCGATCTCCACCAGGCCGGTGGCGGCCAGCAGCCAGTAGGCCATGCAGCCGCCCAGCAGGACGCTGTAGACGAGCGTCGGGAAGCCGAGCGATGTGTTGAGAAACGCGTCCATCCCGCCTCCTGTGTCCGCTGCGGCGATGCGCTGCGGCCGGTCCCCCGGGGGCGGACATCATGCCAGCCCCGTTTGTCATCCGTTCAGTCCCCGGACGCATCGACCGCCGCGGATGTGACCGGAGGCCCGGGTCAGGGGCCGTGCCCCGCGGCGTGGGCGCTGCGCTGCGCCGCCAGGAACGCCCGCAGCGAGGCCGGCTTGATCGGCTTGGTCAGCACCCGGTAGCCGCGCGCGCGCGCTTCGCGCTTGACCTGGTCGCTGCCGTCGGCGGTCACCAGCGCGCCGGGCACGCGCGGTCCGTGCTCGCGCAGTGCGTCCAGCGTGTCGAGCCCGTCGAGGCGGTCGTGCAGGTGGTAGTCGACCAGCAGCACGTCCGGCGACTCCGCCATCTTCGACAGCGCCTCGTCGACCGTGGTGGCGCGCAGCACCTCGACCTTCCAGCGCCCCAGCAGCAGCACCATGCCGGCGAGGATGTCGACGTCGTTGTCCACGCACAGCACGCGCATGCCCTCGAGCGAGTCGGGGATGCCCGCGCCGGCTTCGGGCAGCGGCGCGCGCGGCAGCGCGGCATGGCGGGAGCGCGGCGCGCGGATCGAGAACATGCTGCCGCGACCGGTGCGCGAGCGCACGTTGAGCGGGTGGCCGAGCACGTTGGAGATGCGCTGGCAGATCGACAGGCCCAGGCCAAGGCCCTGGGCGTCCCAGCTGCCGGGCTGGTCGATGCGGAAGAACTCGTCGAAGATCTGCTTGAGGTGGTACTCGGGGATGCCGGGACCGGTGTCCCAGACCTGCAGTTCGACCTCGCCGCCGCGCGGGCGCGCGGCCAGCACGATCCGGCCCTCGCGCGTGTAGCGCAGTGCATTGGCGAGGAAGTTCTGCAGCACGCGACGCAGCAGGCGACGGTCGCTGCACACCGGGAGGGTGCGCGCGTGCACGCGCAGGTCGATGCCGCGCGCGGCCGCCAGCGGTGCGTACTGCGCGGCGAGGTCGGCCAGGAGTTCGGCGGCGTCGAAGTCCGACAGCTGCGGCGCCAGCGCGCCGGTGTCCAGGCGCGAGACGTCGAGCAGGCCCTCCAGCAGCTCCTCGGCCGCGCGCAGCGACGTGTCCACGCGCTCGGCCAGGTGGCGTTGCTCGGCGGCGGAGTCGCTTTCGCGCAGCGCCGAGGCGAACAGGCGCGCGGCGTTGAGCGGCTGCAGCACATCGTGGCTGACCGCGGCCAGGAACCGCGTGCGCGAGGCCTGCGCCGCCTCGGCCTCGCGCGTGCGGGTGGCCACGCGCTGCTCCAGCGTTTCGTTGACTTCGCGCAGCTCTCGCTCCACGCGCTTGTAGTCGGTGACGTCGCTGTAGCTGGTGACGTAGCCACCGCCGGGCAGCGGCTGGCCGCGCATCTCCACCACCTGGCCGGTGGAGCGCACGCGCTCGAACACGTGCGGCGAGCCGGCGCGCATGTACTCGATGCGCTTGTCGATCTCGGCGTCGATGTCGGGGTGGCCGCCGCCAAGTTCGCCGCGACGCGCGTTGTAGCGGATCAGGTCCGCCACCGGGCGGCCGACGTAGAGCATGCCCTCCGGGTAGTCGTACATCTCCTGGTAGCGGCGGTTCCAGGACACCAGGCGCATGTCGCGGTCGACCACGCTGACGCCCTGGTCGAGGTTGTCGAGCGTGGCCGAGAGAATCGCGCGGTCGAAGCGCAGGTCCTGGCCGGCCTCGTCGAGCACGGCCACGACGTGCGCGACGTCCATGCCCGAGCCCTTCAGCGCACTGGTCATCACCAGCCGCGCCGAGGGCGCGCCGATGGCGGCGGCGAGCAGGCGCTCGGTGAACTGTGCCCAGGCGCGGTCGGTCGGGGTGGCCGGGTTGAACTCGCGGTCGCTGGCGGCGGCGTGGTCGGCGAAGGCGCGGCGCGCGGTGGACTCGCCGACGATGCGTCCGGCCAGCGTCATCAGGTCGCCCAGCGGCATGCTGCCGTGCGGCACGCCGCTGCCCGGCAGCAGCTGCGCCGAGGCATAGGGGTCGAGGAAGGGCGCGGTGCGCAGGCGCTCTTCGAAGCTCGGGCGCCAGCGCGCCGAGACCAGGAACAGCGCGCCGATGTTCACCAGCAGCGACCAGAACGTGCCATGGGTCAGCGGGTCCCAGCCGGAGAGGCCGAACAGGCCCTGCGGGCGCAGCCACTCGATGCCGAAGGGTCCGTCCAGCATCCAGGCATCGTCGAGCCAGCCGGCCTGGGTCAGCGTGGGCAGCATCAGGGTGTAGATCCACATCGCGAAGCCGAGCAGCAGGCCGGCCTCCACGCCCTGGCGGCTGGCGCCGCGCCAGTACAGGCCGCCGATCAGCGCCGGCGCGAACTGCGCCACCGCCGCGAACGACATCAGGCCGAAGGCCGCGAGCGTGGTGTCGCTGCCACTCACCCGGTAGTAGCCGTAGGCCATGGCCGCGAAGCACAGGATGGCGACCCGGCGGATCCAGAGCACGGTCGAGGCGACGTTGCCGTCGTTGCGCTGGGCCCAGCCGCGCCTGAGCAGTGGCGGCATCACCAGGTCGTTGGAGACCATGGTCGCCAGGGCCACGCTGGAGACGATGACCATGCCGGTGGCCGCGGAGAAGCCGCCGACGTAGGCGAACAGCGCCAGCAGGTCGCGGCCTTCGGACAGCGGCAGGCCCAGCACCAGGGTGTCGGCGGAATCGCCGGGCGTGCCGGCGCCCATCGCCACGCCGGCGGCGGTGATCGGCAACACCGCCAGCGACACCAGCGCCAGGTAGCCGCTGAACATCCAGCGTGCCCGGCGGATGTCCGAGACGTCCATGCACTCGACCACCGCGACGTGGAACTGCCGCGGAAGGCAGATGATCGCGGCGAAGGCCAGCAGCGTCTGGCCGATGAAGCCCACCGGCGGCGAATCGCGGATCAGGCGGGTGGTGGCTTCGCCCAGGTCGATGTCGCGGCCGTTGAACCAGAACATGGCGAACACGCCCACCGACACCAGCGCCACCAGCTTGACCATCGACTCCAGCGAGATGGCCAGCATCATGCCCGGGCGGTGCTCGGTGGCATCGACCTGGCGGGTGCCGTAAAGGATGGCGAACAGCGCCATCAGCACCGCCACGTACAGCGCCGGGTCGCCGATGCTGGCCAGCAGGCGGTCCTCGCCGCCCAGCACGTGCAGGCTCAGCGTCACCGCCTTGTACTGCAGCGCGAGGTAGGGCACCGCCGCGATCAGCGCGATCAGGCTGACCAGGGCCGCCAGGCGCTGGTCGCGGCCGTAGCGCGCGGCGATGAAGTCGGAGATCGAGACCGTGCTCTGCGACTGCGCCACCAGCGCCAGGCGCTCGAGGATGCGCCAGCCGAACAGCAGCATCAGCAGCGGACCGAGGTAGATCGCGAAGTAGCCGATGCCGTTGCGGGCCGCGGAGCCGACCGCGCCGTAGAAGGTCCACGACGAGCAGTACACCGCCAGCGACAGGCTGTAGACCAGCGGCCGCAGCCAGCTGCCGCCGGCGCGCATGTGCACCGGATGGCGGTCGCCCCACCAGGCCACCGCGAACAGCAGCGCGGCGTAGCCCAGCGACACCAGCAGCAGCAACCAGCCCGGCAGCATCCGACCTCCCCTCGAACCCTCGGCGACGACCCGTCGGTTCCCCGGCCTGGACCGTTCCGCCCCTATGCGCGCAGCGACAGCTGCGACCATGCCCACGATACCGCGAAGCCGCAGCCCGCAGTTCGCGGCCGGGCATGCCTGGCCCGCGCCCACGAAAAAGCCCGCCTTGCGGCGGGCTTTCCGGAACGAGGAAGGCAGGGCCTTACTTGATCTTGCCTTCCTTGTAGATCACGTGCTTCCGGACGACGGGATCGTACTTCTTGATCTCCATCTTGCCGGGCGTGTTCTTCTTGTTCTTGTCGGTGGTGTAGAAATGGCCGGTGTTGGCCGAGGAGATCAGTCGGATCTTGTCGCGCTTGCTGGGCATGGTCGGTTCCTCAGATCTTCTCGCCGCGGGCACGCAGCTCGGCCAGGACCGAGTCGATGCCGTTCTTGTCGATGGTGCGCATGGCAGCCGTGGAAACGCGCAGCTTCACCCAGCGGTTCTCGCTGGCGACCCAGAACCGGCGCTCGTGCAGGTTCGGGAGGAAGCGGCGGCGGGTCTTGTTGTTGGCGTGCGAGACGTTGTTGCCGGTCTGCACGCGCTTGCCGGTGACCTGGCAAACTCGGGACATAACGCACCTCGATGGTGATTGGTGTTCCCCATGGCCTGGGGGACGGCGGCCCCGGCGTGCTCCCCTCGGGGAATGCGCCATGCGATGCGGGTCAGGGTCGCTGCCGGGCGGGGCGCCGGATCGCATTCCGGAGCCGCCGGGGACGCCCACGATGGGGCGGCCGGACACAGCGAGCCCGGCATTATGCGGCCCGCGCCCGCCCAAGGCAAGCCACGACCTGCCCTGCAGGAGCAGCTACAGCTGCGACCGGGATTCGCCGCACGCCCGGATTCGTCGCACCGCCGGGTCGCAGCTGTAGCTGCTCCTACAGGGTGGGGGCGGGCAACGGGGGGGCTCAGCGCTGGCGGCGCAGGCGCTCCAGCACGCCGTCCAGGGTGTCGAGGTCGGTGTAGTGGATCACCAGCCTGCCCTTGTTGCCGCGGCCGTGGGCGATGCTGACCTTGGCCGCCAGGGCCTCGGACAGTTCGGTTTCCAGGGCCAGGATGTCGGCCGGCGGCCGGGCCTTGCGGGCGCCGCTCTTCTTCTTGGCCGTGGCCGGGAGCCGGCCGGCGGCGAACTGCTGGGCGCGGTGCTCGACCTCGCGCACCGACCAGCCGTGCTCGGCGGCGTCGGAGGCCAGCTTGCTGGCGAGTTCCGGCGACAGGGTCAGCAGGGCCCGGGCATGTCCCATCTCCAGCCGGCGGGCCTCGACCAGCGCCCGGATCGCCGGAGGCAGCTCCAGCAGGCGGAGCAGGTTGGACACCGCCGCGCGCGAGCGGCCCACGGCCTCGGCGGCCGCGGCGTGGGTCAGGTCGAACTCGTCGATCAGGCGCTGCAGGGCCTGCGCCTCTTCCAGCGGATTCAGGTCCTCGCGCTGGATGTTCTCGATCAGCGCCATGGCCACGACCGTGCGGTCGTCGACCTCGCGCACCACCACGGGGACCTCGGCCAGACCCGCCTCGCGCGAGGCGCGCCAGCGGCGTTCGCCGGCGATGATCTCGAAGGTGCGGTCGGGCAGCTGGCGGACCACGATCGGCTGGATCACGCCCTGCACGCGGATCGATTCTGCCAGCTCGGTCAGCTTGGCCGGGTCCATGTGGCGGCGGGGCTGGTACTTGCCCGGCGCCAGCGCGTCGACCGGCAGGGTGCGCAGGGTGTCGCCGGGGCGCGCTTCCAGCGCCGGCGCCTCTTCCGCCGCCTTGGGTCCCAGCAGCGCCTCCAGCCCGCGGCCCAGGCCGCGCTTCTTCGCCGGGGTCTTGGCTGCGGCTGCCTTCCTGGCATCGGTCATGCCGCTTTCTCCTTCTGTTCGCGCTCGCGCTGGCGGCGGAGCATCTCGCCGGCCAGGCCGAGGTAGGCGATGGCGCCGCGCGATGCGCGGTCGTAGCCGACGATGCTCTGGCCGTGGCTGGGCGCCTCGGCCAGGCGCACGTTGCGCGGCACGATGGTGCGGAAGACCTTGTCGCCGAAATGCTCCACCAGCTCCGCCGAGACCGCGTTGGCCAGGTTGTTGCGCACGTCGAACATGGTGCGCAGCACGCCTTCGATCTCCAGCGCCGGGTTGAGCTTCTGCTTCAGCGCGTCGATGGTCTGCAGCAGGGACGTCAGGCCTTCCAGCGCGTAGTACTCGCACTGCATCGGCACCAGCACGCTGTCGGCGGCGGTGAGCGCGTTGAGCGTGAGCAGCGACAGCGCCGGCGGGCAGTCGATGATGATGTAGTCGTACTTCGGGCGCAGCGTGTCGAGCGCGCGCTTGAGCCGCTGCTCGCGGCCATCCTCGTCCATCAGCTCGATCTCGGCCGCGGTGAGGTCGGTGTTGCCCGGCATCAGGTCGAAGCCCTCGGGCGTGGCCACCACCGCGTCGGCGGCGTGCACCTCCTCGAGCAGCACGTCGCAGGTCGAGGCCGTCAACTCGCGCTTGTCGACGCCGCTGCCCATGGTGGCGTTGCCCTGCGCGTCGAGGTCGACCAGCAGCACGCGCTTGGGCGTCTGCGCGAGGGCGGAGGCAAGGTTCACCGCCGTGGTCGTCTTTCCGACGCCGCCCTTCTGGTTGGCGATGGCGATGATGCGGGCCATGGGCTCGTCTGCCTCGATGCAGGATGCGGCGGGATTCCCCGGCCCGGAATCCCCGGCCGGGCCGATGATTATGCCCCGCCCGGCGCCGCGCGGCCCACCACCACCAGATGGCGTTCGGCCCCGAGCCCGGGCACGGCGAGCGGATGGATCGCCTCGACCTCCCAGCCCGCGGGAAGCAGGGCGATCTCGGCGTCGGGGCGCACGCCCTTCATCGCCAGCAGCCGACCGCCCGGCGCCAGCAGGTGGCCGCCGACGGCGACGATATCGGCCAGGGTCGCCATGGCGCGGGCGGTGATGGCGTCGAAGGCGCCGGGCATGTCGACGGCCTCGGCCCGCGACTCCGCCACGCGCGCATTGGCCAGGCCGAGGCTGCGCACGGCCTCGCGCAGGAAGCGCGCCTTCTTGCCGTTGGACTCGACCAGGGTGACCTCGAGCCCGGGGCGCGCGATCGCCAGCGGGATCCCCGGCAGGCCGGCGCCGGTGCCGAGGTCGGCCAGCCTGGACACGCCGTCCATGTGCGCGTGCATCGACAGCGAGTCGAGCAGGTGCAGGGTCACCATCTCGCCGGGATCGCGGATGGCGGTGAGGTTGTAGGTGCGGTTCCAGCGAGCGAGCAGGTCGAGGTAGCGGCGCAGCGGCGCCGCCAGCGCGGGGTCGAGGCCGAGCGTGGCCAGGCCGGCGTCGAGGAGGGCGTGGGGGGCGTCGTTCATGCGGGCATTGTAGGTGCCCGGCCGGGCCGGCCTGCCGCCCCGGCCGTTCAGTCCCAGCGGGCGCGCCAGGCCAGGGTCGCGAGGTAGTCGGGCGCGGGGCGGAAGGTCCGCAGCGACCAGTCCGCAGGCTGGCCCAGCGCCGGATCGCACTCCACCAGCTGCCAGCCGTCGGCCGCGCGCGCGAATACCAGCCGGTGCAGGCCGAAGGACAGACCCTGGCCATGCGCCTTCAGCACCGCCTCCTTGGCGCACCAGAGCCGCACGAAGGCCGCCTCGCGCCGCGCGTCCGGCAGCGCGGCCAGCGCCGTGGCCTCGGCCGGCGCGAAGAAACGGTTGGCGAGCACCTGCGCCTTGGGCCGCGGCCGCTTCACCTCCAGGTCGATGCCCACGCGCAGGTCCCGCGCCAGCGCCATCAGCAGGCCCTCGCCGCTGTGGCTCCAGCTGGCGTCCCAGTCGGCATGCGCCGCGTCCAGGCAGGGGCGGCCGTGGCGGCTGCGGCGGATCGCCAGCGCCTCGGGGGCCGCGCCGAGTTCCCCGGACAGCCAGTCGCGCACCAGCGGCTCGGCCGCCTCGCCGTGGCGGTAGGGGCGCCAGGCACAGCGGACGGGCCCGAGCTGGAGGTGGCCTGCGGCGAGCGGCATCGAAACGGGATCCTTTGGAGCGCGGCGGGCGCCCAGCGTAAAGTAACCGCCCCGGCGCGCAGGCGTTCCGCCGGGAGTCACGGGGGGCGCAGGCGCGTCCGGGAGAATGGAGCGCATGTCGGCAGTCATCGGCAACCACGGGCGGCAGGACGTCGCCACCGGCACGGCTTCGGCGCTGGTGGCCGGCGCCGCGGAGCGTCCGATCGCGTTCGGCAGCGCTGGCGGCGTCGCGCTACGCGACTTCCTGGACGAGGTGCGCGGTCTGGCCGCGCTGCTGCCCGACCGTCCGTTCGCGCTCAACCTGTGCGAGGACCGCCACCGCTTCCTCGTCGCCTTCGCCGCCGCCGCCGTGCGCGGCCAGGTCACGCTGCTGCCGCCCTCGCGCACGCGCGCGGCGATCGACGAGGTCCGCGCCCGCCATCCCGACAGCTACTGCCTCGGCGATGCCGACGCCTGCGGCTGCGAGGACATCGCGCCGCTGCCGCACTACCTGCGCCTGCCCGACGCGCTGCCGCGCGCGGGCGGCGACATGCCCCGGGTCGCCGACGCCGCGGTCGTGGCCATCGGCTACACCTCGGGCAGCACCGGCGCGCCGAAGGCCAATCCGAAGACCTGGGGCAGCTTCGCCGCGAGCACCGCGCAGAACATGGCGGCCCTGGCCGGCCTGCTGCCCGTGGTCGGCGACACGGCCCACGTGGTCGCCACCGTGCCGCCGCAGCACATGTACGGCATGGAGATGTCGGTGCTGCTGCCGCTGCTGGGCGGCGTGGCCGTGCACGAGGCGCGCCCGTTCTTCCCGGTCGACATCGCGGCCGCGCTGGCCTCGTCGCCGCTGCCGCCGCTGCTGGTGACCACGCCGGTGCACCTGCGCGCCCTGGTCGGATCCGGCGTCGCGCTGCCGCCGCTGGCGGGCATCGTCGCCTCCACCGCGCCGCTGCCGCAGGCGCTGGCGGCCGAAGCCGAGGCCGCCTTCGGCTGCGAGGTGCGCGAGATGTTCGGGTCCACCGAGACCTGCATCCTGGCCCGCCGCCGCACCGCCTGCGAGGAGGCCTGGACCCTGCTGCCGGGCGTCGAGCTGCAGCCGCAGCCCGACGGCACCCTGGTGCGGGCCGCCCACCTGCGCGACGCGGTCGCGCTGGCCGACATCGTGGAACTCCTGCCCGGGGGCCGCTTCCGGCTGTGCGGGCGGCAGTCCGACCTGCTCGAGATCGCCGGCAAGCGCGCCTCGCTCGGCGACCTGACCCACCGCCTGCTGGCGGTTCCCGGGGTCCTCGACGCCGCCCTGGTGCAGCTCGAGCCCGATGCCTGCGGCGTGCGCCGCCTGGCGGCTGCGGTGGTCGCGCCGGGCATGGACGAGGCGACGGTGCGGAACGCGCTGCGCCAGGCCGTCGATCCCGTGTTCCTGCCCCGCCCCCTGCGCATCGTCACGGCCCTGCCCCGCAACGAGACCGGCAAGCTGCCCCGGCGGGCGCTGCTGGAGCTGCTGGCCGCCGGGTGAACGCGGCTCGCGACTCCCTACGCGGCCATCACGGCCGCGTGCCCAGACTGGCGCCGCGCCGCTGGGGCGAATGACAGGGAGGCAACATGAACATCATCATCTGGTTGATCATCGGCGGCGTCGTGGGCTGGCTGGCGAGCATCGTCATGCGCCGCGACGCGCAGCAGGGCATCCTGCTCAACATCATCGTCGGCATCGTCGGCGCGTTCATCGGCGGCTGGCTGATCGGCCCGCTGCTGGGCGCCGGCTCGATCAACGACGGCATCAGCATCATGAGCTTCATCGTCTCGCTGCTCGGTGCGATCATCCTCCTGGCGATCGTCAACCTGTTCAAGCGGGGCAGCGTGCGCTGAGGCGCCGCCCTGACGATCCACGCGAAGGCCCGGCCTGTGCCGGGCCTTCGTCGTTCCGGGGCTCAGGCCAGCTGGACCCAGGCGGGCGCGTGGTCGCTGGGCCGCTCCCAGGTCCGCGGCTCGCGGTCGATGCCCGAGGCCAGGGCCCCGGCGCGGAGCGCATCCGAGACCAGGGTCAGGTCGATGCGCAGGCCGAGGTCGCGGCGGAATGCCGCCTGGCGGTAGTCCCACCAGCTGAACACCCCGGCCTCTTCGCTGTGCAGGCGGAAGGCGTCGTGCAGGCCGAGATCCAGCAGATCCCGCAGCGCCGCGCGCTCGTCGGTCGAGGTCAGGATGTGGCCTTCGTCCCAGACCTCGGGATCGTGCACGTCGCGCGCATCGGGCGCGATGTTGAAGTCGCCCAGCACCACCATCCGCGGGTGCCGCTGCAGTTCCGCGGCCAGCCAGTCGCGCACCGCCGCCAGCCAGCGCAGCTTGTAGGCGTACTTGTCGGTACCCACGTCCTGGCCGTTGACCACGTACAGGTTGACGATGCGCAGGTCGCCGACGGTGGCCGCGATCACGCGTTTCTGCTCGTCCTCGAAGCCGGGGATGCCGTACTGCACCTCGCCGATGGCGCGGTCGCGGGCGAGGATCGCGACGCCGTTGTAGGTCTTCTGGCCGAGGAAGACGCTGCGGTAGCCGAGCGCCGCCAGCGCGTCGTCGGGGAAGCGTGCGTCGTCGAGCTTGGTTTCCTGCAGGCCGACGATGTCGGGCGCGAAGGCGGTGAGCCACTGCTGCAGGTGCGGCAGGCGGACGTTGAGGGAGTTGACGTTCCAGCTGGCGATTTTCATGCGCGGATGATCCCCGTTCGGCGGCACGCAGGGCAAACCCGGCCCCGACTGTCCGCGGACGGACGCGGTCGCGAGCGCCCGCGGGCCCGGCCGCTCATCGCGCCAGCAGCCGCACCAGCCGGTCGGCCAGGCCCCGGTAAGGCGGACGCAGCAGGTCGCTGGCGGCGACGCGGCGCTGCCACAGCACCGGCATCGCCCTGGTCATGGCGTCGAAGCCGGCGCGGCCGTGGTAGGCGCCCATGCCGCTGGCACCGACGCCGCCGAAGGGCAGGCCGTGGGCGGCGAAGTGCAGCAGGGTGTCGTTGACGGTCACTCCTCCCGCCACCACCTGGCCGAGGATGGCTTCGACCGTCGCGCGGTCGTGGCTGAAGGGATACAGCGCCAGCGGCCGGTCGCGCCGGCGCACCAAGGCGATGGCGTCCTCCAGGCGGTCGTAGGCGATCACCGGCAGCACCGGGCCGAAGATCTCCTCCCGCATCAGCAGGGCGTCGTCCCCGGGATCGAGGACCAGGGTCGGCGGGACGATCCGGTGGCGCAGGGCGACCGCCGGGTGCACCTCGGCCAGCTCGATGACCTCCAGTCCACGGGCGCGGGCGTCCTCCACCAGTCCGCGCAGGCGGCGGTGCTGCCCGCCGCTGATGATCCAGGTGTAGTCGGACGAGGCCGCGAGGTCGGGGTAGCGCGCCCGCACCTCGGCGCGCAGCGCATCGACCAGGGCGTCGCGGGAGGCACGCGCGACGAGCACGTAGTCGGGTGCGATGCAGGTCTGGCCGGCGTTGAACCACTTGCCGGTCGCCAGCCGCGCGGCGGCCTTCGCCGGCGGATAGTCGGCGGCGACGATCGCCGGCGACTTGCCGCCCAGTTCCAGCGTCAGCGGGGTCAGGTTCTCCGCCGCCGCGGCCATCACCCGGCGCCCGACGGCCGTCGAGCCGGTGAACACCAGGTGGTCGAAGGGCAGCGCGGAGAAGGCCGACGCGAGCTCCGGCCCGCCCAGGGCCACCGCCACGCGGTCTTCCGGGAACACGGTGGCCAGCAGATCGCGCAGCCAGGCCGAAGTGCGCGGCGTCTGCTCCGACGGTTTGAGGTAGACGTGGTTGCCGGCGGCGATCGCGGTGGCCAGCGGTGCCAGCGCAAGGATCACCGGGTAGTTCCATGGCGACATCACGCCGACCACGCCCAGCGGCTCGCGCCGGAGCTGTGCGCGCGCCGGCCACAGCCGCCAGCCGGCGCCGCCGCGCGCGGGACGCATCCAGCGGCCCAGCGAGCGCCGCAAGCGCCGCACTTCCGACACCGCGCCCATGCCTTCGGCCAGCAGCGTCTCGTGCCGGGAGCGGTGGCCGAAATCGGCGTCGATGGCGTCGACCATCGCATCGCGTCCTGCGCGCAGCGCCTCGGCCAGGCGATCGAGGTCGCTGCGTCGCTGGCGCGCGTCGGGACGACGCGCTTCCCAGGCGCCGCGCAGTCGGTCGAGCGTGGGCCGCAGCGCGTCCAGCGGGGTCGGGTCGTCCATGGCCGCGACTATAGCCGGGCTAGAATCCGCGCATGGCCAACAACATCCGTCCCTGTCGTGGCACCCTGCCCACCCTCGGCGCGCGCGTCTACGTCGATCCCGCGGCGACCGTCATCGGCGACGTCGTGATCGGCGACGACAGCTCGATCTGGCCCGGCACGGTGGTCCGCGGAGACGTCAACTTCGTCCGCATCGGCGCGCGCTGCAACCTGCAGGACGGCACCATCGTGCACGTCAGCCACCGCGGCCCGCACTCGCGCATGGACGGCTATCCCACGCTGATCGGCGACGACGTCACCATCGGCCACGGCGCGATCGTGCACGCCTGCAGCATCGGCAACGGCGCGCTGGTCGGCATGGGCGCGACGGTGATGGACGGCGTGGTGGTGGAAGACCACGGCTACGTCGGTGCCGGCGCGCTGGTGCCGCCGGGCAAGGTGGTGCGCAGCCGCGAGCTGTGGCTCGGCAATCCGGCGAAGATGGTGCGGGTGCTGGACGACGCGGCGGTGGAAGGCCTGCTGTACAGCGCGGCGCACTACGTGCGGCTCAAGGACGAATACCTGGCGGCCGGCTGACGGCGGTGCGGCGGGCCCGGGCCATCGCCCGCGCGCCGCCTCCCTGTAGGAGCAGCTACAGCTGCGACCATCAGGCCCGGACGTGCGAGGCATTGGCGCGGTCGCAGCTGTAGCTGCTCCTACAGGGAGGGAGCGTTGGCGCGCGCGGTGAGGGCGTGCGGCGGGGGGCTCGATGAGGGCGCGCGCCTGCCGGTGGCGCGCTTCAGTCCGCCGTCACCAGGTGCGCGTGCTCGGCGCGGAGCTCGCCGTAGATCTCGTCGGTTTCCGGACGCGCGCCGTGCCAGCGCGCGAACGACAGCGCCGCCTGCTCCACCAGCATGCCCAGGCCGTCGACCACGGCATAGGCGCCGCTCGCGCGGCCCCAGGCCAGGAAGGGCGTGGCGGCCTCGCCGTAGTTGAGGTCGACCGCGGCCATCCGCCGTCCGACCAGGGAACGCGGCAGCACCGGCATGGCGCCGCCGCGCGCGGCCGAGGTGGCGTTGACGACCAGCTCGAACTCGCCCAGCGTGCCGATGTCGGCGAGGTGGCGCGGATGTACGCGTCCGGGCTGGCCGAGCAGGTCGGCCAGGGCGTCGGCGCGGCTTGAGGTGCGGTTGACGATGTAGAGGTCGCCGATGCCGGCGTCGAGCAGCGAAGGCGCGACTCCGCGCGCGGCGCCGCCGGCGCCGATCAGCAGCGTGCGTCGCGCGCGCAGGTCGAGGCCGTGGCGGCCGGTCAGGTCGCGCACCAGGCCTTCGCCATCGGTGTTGTCGCCGTGCCAGTCGTCGCCGTTGCGCACCAGGGTGTTGACCGCGCCGGCGCGCCGGGCGCGCTCGGTGACGTCGGCGCACAGCGCCAGCGCCTCCTGCTTCAGCGGCAGGGTGACGTTGGCGCCGGCGCCGCCGCGCACGGCGAATTCCGACAGGCGCGCGCGGAAGCTGCCGACGTCGGCATCGATGGCCTGGTAGTCGATGGCGATGCCGGCCTCGCGGCCGAAGGCGGCGTGGATGCGCGGCGACAGCGAGTGCGCCACCGGATGCCCGAACACGGCATAGTGCTTCATGACGGTCTCCCGAAGCATGGCGGTGCCCGCTGCATCGCCCCTGGTTCGAGTCTACGCCGGTTGTGCGTGGCGGGAGTGGGCGCAGCGACAGCCGCGACCGCCGTGCCGTCAGCCCTCGCGCAGCCAGCGCGCCGCGTCGAGCGCGAAATAGGTCAGCACGCCGTCGGCGCCGGCGCGCTTGAAGCCGAGCAGGGCCTCCATCGCGCAGCCGCGCTCGTCGAGCCAGCCGTTGGTCGCGGCGGCCTTGAGCATCGCGTACTCGCCGCTCACCTGGTAGGCGAAGGTCGGCACGCCGAAGGTTTCCTTCACCCGGCGCACGACGTCGAGGTAGGGCATGCCCGGCTTCACCATCACCATGTCGGCGCCCTCGTCGAGGTCGGCGGCGACTTCGCGCAGCGCCTCGTCGGTGTTGCCGGGGTCCATCTGGTAGGTGCGCTTGTCGGCCTTGCCCAGCGCCGAAGCACTGCCCACGGCATCGCGGAACGGGCCGTAGAAGCTGGAGGCGTACTTCGCCGCGTAGGCGAGGATGCGGGTGTGGACGTGGCCGTCCTCCTCCAGCGCCATGCGGATCGCGCCGATGCGGCCGTCCATCATGTCGCTGGGCGCGACCACGTCGGCGCCGGCGCGCGCGTGCGACAGCGCCTGCCTGACCAGGGCCTCGACGGTGACGTCGTTCTGCACGTAGCCGGCGTCGTCGACGATGCCGTCCTGGCCGTGGCTGGTGTAGGGGTCGAGCGCGACGTCGGTGATCACGCCCAGCTCCGGGAAGCGCGCCTTCAGCGCCCGGACCGCGCGCTGGCAGAGGCCGTCGTCGTCCCAGGCGGCGGTGGCGTCGAGCGACTTGGCCTCGGGCGCGGTGACCGGGAACAGCGCCAGCGCCGGCACGCCGAGGGTGGCGGCCTGCTCGGCCTCGCGCAGCAGCTCGTCGATCGACATGCGCGAGACCCCGGGCATCGATTGCACCGCGGCGCGGCCATCGGCCTCGTGCACGAAGACCGGATAGATGAGGTCGTCGACGGTGAGCGTGTGCTCGCGCATCAGGCGGCGCGAGAACGCGTCGCGGCGCATGCGCCGGAAGCGGGAGTCGGGGTAGGTCATGCGGGCCATTCTACGCCCGGAAAAAAAAGCCGGCGCCACTTGGGCGCCGGCTGTGTCAGCTGTGGAACGGGATCAGCGCCTGGTGCAGAGCGTCACGGCGCTGGCCTTGGACTTCGGCACGAAGCCGAGGTCGCGCAGGCGGGTCACGAACGGCGCGATGCAGCTGCGGTATGCCGACGTGCCGCCGCCATGTGCGTTGCGGCACAGCGCGTCGGCAGCCTGCAGGTTGGCGCCGCCGATCAGGCCCACGCCCTCGGTGACCGGGACGCCCGTGTTGCAGGTGCCGCCGTTGGTGGTGGCATTGCCGTTGTTCACGACCCAGCCCAGGTCTTCGTACAGGGCCGGGGTCAGGTCGAGGCGCAGGTTGCCGTCCAGGTCCTGGTTGATCGACGGCTCCATCAGCGCATTGGGGCTGTGGCTGATGTCGAAGTGCGAGAACGTCGAACCCTGTGCCAGCGTCGCGGGTGCGTACATCAGGGCGCGACCCTCGTCGTCCGTGCCGGCAAAGCTGCCCGCGACTTCCGCCAGGGCCACCGTCGCGCCGGGGATGCCGGCCTTCAGGGTGGCGCCGTCGGCCTGCGAGACGCTCAGGGTGGGGACCGTGGCCACGACCGTCGCGTCATCGGCCATCTGGATCACGCCGGCGACGTTGTTGGCCACGATCACGCCGATGGCGCCGGCATCCTGGGCGAGCTTCGCCTTGATCTCGAAGGCGCAGGTGCCGCGATCGACGATCGCGATCTTGCCGGCGTAGGCGTTGGCCGGGGAGGCCGCACAGCCCTGCGAGCCATTGGCGCCGCTGCCATCATTGACCAGCACGAGCTGGCCGCTGAAGTTCGCCGGGGTGGCCGCCGGTCCGAAGACCGCCGTGCCGAATGCGAACTCGCCGGAGACGGTGCCGCCGCCCGCGAGCACGATCTTCGGCGCGAGTGCGTCGGGTACCTGGGTGGTGACATTGGCGCCGGTCCACACCAGGCCACCACCGGTGGCTGCGGTCACGCGCTGGGCGTCGGTCATCTGCGACCAGGCCTGGCCGGAGACGTTGTCGAACACGAAGCTGGAGTAGATGTCGGTATAGCCGGTAGCGATCGGGGCACCCGTGGCCAGGCTGTAGAAGCCCTGGAAGTTCAGGCCGTGCCCGATCTCGTGCATCACCACGTCGAGGAAGTTGATCATCCCCGCCGGGGTGTTGCCGTCCAGGCCGTAGTACCAGCCGGAGGTCTCGAGGCAGCCCGGGGTGCCCAGGTTGGCGTTGAAGTTGCTGTTGATCTCGTCCTCGTCGGGATCGAGGTCTTCGCCCGCCAGCGCGTTGGCCAGCGCGCCGCCATAGGCGGTAGCCGCGACCGCGTTCGGGAAGTCGCCGAAGATCTGGCGGGCACCGGCCGAACCCAGCACGCCGCTGGTGGCGTCGCAGCTGAGCGCGGTGAACTGCGCGCGGACGTTGATGTCGACGTCGCTCTCGAGCACCGCACCCCACAGGTCGGCGGCGAAGCGGTAGGCGATCTGGCGCTGCTCGCCGACGGTGGTGCCGGGGTTGCCGCCGGCGGGCGTCGCCGGGGTCGGGTCGTTGAGGCCGACGCCGGGCTGGTTCATGTTGACCAGGACGATGTTGGCCGCGTCGGCGCTGCCGATCGCGAAGGTGGTGGCGGCCGCAAGGGCGCAGGCGAGGAGGGTCTTATTCACGGACGGCCTCCACGGTGCTTGCCGGTGCGGCGTGGGCGTCGCCGTGGCCGATGACGATCGAGCCGTCCTCGAGCTGGTGGGCGGTGACGCTGGACATCAGTTCCTCCGGAACGTGCATCGACATGGCGCCGTTCGGAAGGCGGCGCATGGTGCGGCGCGCTTCGGCCACGGTGCGCGGACCCGGCTTGGCGATGGACATCGGATCAGCGGTGCGCAGGCGCGACGACACGGCGGTGCGCAGCTTCGCCTGTTCGGCCGCAGTCGGCGCGCGCAGGCGGCCGGTGGCGGGGTCGATGGCGACGGTGACGCCGGCGTAGGAACCGGCGGCGGTGTCATCCGCGACGGGCTCGGCCGCATGCGCGGCGAAGCCGACGGACAGGCCGGCTAGCAGAAACAGGGTCGTGCATTTCATCGGGTGTTTCCTCGAAAAACGGGACACCCGGAGACGTCGTGGCCGAAGCCGCGTCCCCCCCGGACGGTGCCTCCAAGATCAATGCAAAGGTGGTCTTGCCGATGGGCCGTGTCGCCATTGGCCCGTCCCGAGTCTGCACCGTTTCGGGCGCTCTGCTCAATCTTGCGCTGCAGCAGGGGCAGCGCGCATGCTGGCCGGCTCAGTCGGCCGGGCGCCCGTGCACGCCGTCGATCTCGACGGCGAGTTCGCGGCGGCAGATCGCCGCGTGCAGCAGCAGGCGCGGCACCGCGTCGCCGAAGCGGCGGTCGAGCGCATCGGCGACCAGCGCCAGGTCGTCGCGGTCGCGCACGTAGACCTTGAGCCGGGTGCCGGCGCCGAAGCGCGGCGGCAGCGACGGATCGTGGGCGCGGGCAGCGCCCACCAGCGCGTCGAAGTTGTTGAAGGTCTCGTCCAGCTGCGCCAGCACTTCGCCGTCATGCATCGACACGTGGCCGACGACCGCGGCGGTGCCCGACAGCATCAGCGGCATCGCGCTGCCCGCCGGCGGCAGCATCGCGCGGGCAAAGCTGGGAGGCTGCGGCCCGTAGCGGCGCGGGTAGCGGTAGGCGCTGACCTGGCGCGGGTTCTCCACCGGCGTGCCGGCCGCGACCGATGCCAGCCAGTAGACCTGCACCACGCGTTCGCCGTCGCAGCGGCCGATGGCGGTGGCCGCGGGCAGGCTGCGCACGTCGAAGTCGCCCAGGCCCTGCGCGCGGCCGACGCAGAACGCGCGGTAGCGCTCGTCGTCGCCTTCGCCGAAGGTGATCGCGTCGACGTAGTTCCAGATCCGCAGCAGGCGCGGGGTGCGGCTCCCGGTGGTGAAGGCGGCCATCCGCGCATAGGCGGCGCGCGCGGCCTCCTGCACGTCGCCGTCGTGCTCGGCGACCTCGATCACGCCGAACATCAGCTCGCCGTCGCTGGCCCAGCGTACGCCGTCGTCGCAGCCCCGCATCACCGGGGCGTTGGCGTGCCAGACCTCGTAGGGCGCATCGCCGTGGGGCTCCAGCGGCACGCGCAGGTAGCGCGGGTCGCCGAGCGAACCGGGCGCGGCGGTGCCGAAGCCGAACACGGCCAGCACGTCGTCGCCGTCCAGCAGTCGCGCAGGGTCGTCCGCGTGGACGTACTCCACCGCGAGCCGCGCCGCGCCGCCCCGCGACGCATCCTGCATCGCGCGGCTCATGGCTCGTCCGCCTGCAGCGTGTCGCCGCTGAAGCCGACGCGTGACTGGCGCCGGCGGCGCAGGCCGTTGCGCAGCGATCGCGGCAGCATCGCCAGCGACGCCACCGCGTACAGCGCGCGGAACACGCGCAGCCGGCGGCGGACGCGCGGATTGTCGAAGACGTCGCCGGCCAGCATCGCCACCACGGCGTTCTCCACCTGGAAGACGTTCTTCGGGTTGGCGAACAGGTGGCGCATCGCCGGCGAGGTGAAGCGGTAGATGAACCACTTGAACTCGTCGGTGCCGGCGTCGATGTGGCGGCGCAGGGCCCGCTGCAGCGCCGCTTCGCGCGCGGGTTCGCGCAGCGCCGCGTCCACCATGTCCGCGGCCTTCTCGGCGCCGTGCATGGCCAGGAACACGCCCGACGAGAACATCGGGTCGACGAAGCAGTAGGCGTCGCCCACCAGCACCCAGCCCGGGCCCGCCATCTCGGTGCATTCGTAGGCGTAGTTGCCGGTGGCGTGCACGTCGGCGCAGCGGCGCGCGCCGGCCATGCGCCGGGCCACCTCGGGCACCGACTGCAGGGTGCGCATCAGGAAGCCCTCGCTGTCGCCGCGGCGGGTCTTCATGTAGTCGGGATAGCAGACCGCGCCGACGCTGGTGACGCCGTCGGGCAGCGGGATCAGCCAGATCCAGCCGTGCTCGTGGCGGTAGATGCTGACGTTGCCGGCATCCGTGCCCTCGCGGCGCTCCACGCCCTCGAAATGGCTGAAGACCGCGGCCGACTGGTGGCGCGGGTTCCTGCGCTTGATCCGGCGCTTGCCGCCGATGAAGGCGTCGCGCCCGCTGGCGTCCACGACGTAGCGCGCGCGCCAGCGGCAGGCGCCTTCGGGACCGGTCGCGCCGACCAGGCTGCCGCCGCCGGGAAGCGGATCGACCGTGGTCACGCGCACGCCCTGGCGCGCGTCCACGCCGCACTCGGCGGCGTGGTCGAACAGCACCCGGTCGAAGTCCGAGCGGCGGACCTGGAAGGCGTGGTCGCAGCGGACGTCGAGCGCGCGATCGAAGCGGAAGACGTTGTAGCCGCCCTCGTCGGCCGGGAAGTCCGCGCCCGACTTGCGCACGCCGATCGCGGCGACCTTGTCGAAGGCGCCCAGGCGCTCGAGGATCGGCATGTTCATGGGCAGCAGCGACTCGCCGATGTGGAAGCGCGGGTGCGCGTCCTTCTCGAGCATCGCCACCCGCCAGCCGCGCCGCGCCAGGAAGGTCGAGGCGGCGCTTCCGGCCGGGCCTCCGCCGATCACGAGGACATCGCAGTCCTCCACCGGGGGCTGGTTCGTGCTGTCTTCGGCGGTGCTCTGCATTTCGCGGCGTACGTCGGCCATGCGATCATCGGGGCCGCGAATGATAGCGCGCAGGCGGCCGTGGGCCGGCCTGCCGCCATCCGCGCCCACAGCCGCAATGGAAGCCGCCAGATGTCCACCCAGTCCGAAGCCGAACGTGAACTCGCCGAACTCCTGGTCGAGGCCCTGAACCTCGACGACGTCGACCCCGCGTCCATCGACCCCGAAGCGCCGCTGTTCAACGCCGGCCTGGGCCTGGATTCGATCGACGCGCTGGAGCTGGCGCTGGCGGTGGGCAAGCGCTACGGCTTCCAGCTGCGTTCGGACAGCGAGGAGAACCGCCGCATCTTCGCCTCGCTGCGCGCGCTGTCGGCGCACGTCGAAGCCAACCGCGCCTGACGCCTGCCGGGAGCCGGCCATGGGCCTGGCCCTCACCATCGCGATGGCGGTGGCCTACGCCGCCTTCGCGCACCTGGCCAGCGCCACCCTCGACGATCGCTATGCCTACGCCGCGCTGCTGGCGCTGGTGGCGATGATGCTCGCCGCGGGCCTCGTCGCCCGGCGGCCCTGGGCCTGGGTGGCGCTGCCCCTGTCGCTGGCGGCCTGCCATGCGCTCTACCGGGCCGGGCATGCCGGGCTGCCGCTGCTGCTGGCCCCGGTGGCCTTCGTGGCCGCGATCGCCTGGCTGTTCGCGCGCAGCCTGCGCTCCCCGCACGGAGCCCTGATCACCCGCATCGTCGCGGCCCTGGATGGCACGACGCCGGCCACGCTGGCGCCCGAGCTGGTGGCCTACAGCCGCGGGCTGACCGCCGCCTGGGCCATCGCGCTGGCCGTGCTCGGCCTGGCCAACCTGGCGCTGGCGATGGTGGCCTCGCCCGGCGGCCTGCTGGCCAGCCTTGGCCTGCAGCCGCCCGTCACCATCACCCGCGAGCAGTGGTCGCTGTTCGCCAACATCCTGAACTACGGCATCGTCGGCGGCTTCTTCGTGGTCGAGTTCGCCTACCGCAAGCGCCGCTTTCCCGGCCGCTACCACAGCTTCGCGGGCTTCCTGCGCCAGATGGCCGGGCTTGGCCCCGCGTTCTGGCGCGATTTCCTGCGCTGAACGGGAAGCCGCCCGCTTCCATTGGGTATGCTTCGCGGATGCAGCAGCGCGTCGACAACATGGATGTGGCCGAATCGGCCGCGCGACGACTGGCCTGGGGCGTGCACAACGCCGTCGGCTTCGTGTTCACGCTGTTCTGGACCGCCGGCTGGATCAGCCTGGCGCTGCTCGTGCTGCTGGCCACCCGCCGCCGCGACGTCGCGCTGCGCATGGCCGCGCGCTGCTGGGCGCCGGGCCTGGTCGGCGGGGCCGGCGCGCGGCTGGTGGTCGAAGGCGCCGACGCCGTCGACTGGTCGCGCCCGTACCTGCTGGTGTCCAACCACCAGTCGGTGATCGACATCTGCGCGCTGTTCCAGGCGGTGCCGGTGCCGCTGCATTTCCTGCTCAAGCAGGAGATGACCAGGGTGCCGTTCGTGGGCTGGTACGCGCGCGCCTGCGGCATGCTGTTCATCGAGCGCGACAATCCGCGCGCCGGCCCGCGCCTGCGCCGCGAGGCCGCGGCCCTGCTCGGCGACGGCCATACGCTGTGCCTGTTTCCCGAGGGCACGCGCAGCCGCACCGGCGCGGTGGCGCCGTTCAAGGGCGGCGCCTTCCAGTCCGCCATCGACGCCGGCGTCGACGTGCTGCCGGTGGCGATCGACGGGGCCGGCGACGTGCTGCCGCCCGAGGGCTTCCGGGTGCGCGCGGGCGTGATCACCGTGCGCTTCGGCGCGCCCTTGCCGACCGGCGACGCCTCCGGCGCGGCCGGCCGCCAGGCCCTGGCCGACGCGGCCCACGCGTCCGTGCTGGCGCTCCTGCGCCGGTCCGCCTGAGGCACGCGCGCGGCGCCATGGAGTTCGTGGTCGAGCACGCCCATTCCTGCCTGCCGGGGCACTTCCCCGGCCGTCCCCTGGTGCCCGGCGTGCTTGTCCTCGACCACGTGCTGGCCGCGATCGAGCGGGGGCACGGGCTGCTGGGCGCGCTGCGCCTGCCGCAGGTGAAGTTCGCCAGCCCGCTGCTGCCCGGGCAGGTCGCGCGCGTCGAGCTCGAAGGCGCCGCGCCGCGCTGGCGCTTCCGCGTGCTGCGCGGCGACGCGTCCGGAGGCGACGTGCTGGTGGCCTCGGGCGAGGTGGCGCTGGCATGAGCGGCAGCTGGAAGCAGCGCCGGGAAGGCGGCGGACTGTTCGCGCTGTGGCTGCTGCGCAGCTTCAGCCTGCGCGGCGGCCGCGGCCTGGCGCGCCTGCTCCTGGTCCCGATCACGGCCTACTTCCTGGCCCGCCGCGGCGAGGAGCGGCGTGATTCCCGCGCCTACCTGTCGCGCGTGCTCGGGCGGCCGGCGCGCCTGCGCGACGTCGCCCGCCACATCCACACCTTCGCCGCCACCATCCTCGACCGCGTGTTCCTGCTTGGCGGCGACATGCAGCGCTTCGACATCCGGGTGTCGGGGCTGGAGTCGCTGCACGCGGCGCTCGACCGCGGCCAGGGCGTGCTGGTGTTCGGCTCCCACCTCGGCAGCTTCGAGGTGCTGCGCGTACTCGGCCGCCAGCGTCCGGAGCAGAAGATCCGCGTCGTGCTCGACAAGGCCCACAGCCCCGCTGTCACCCAGCTGCTGGACGCGCTCAACCCGGAGATCGCGGCCTCGGTGATCGACGCCTCGCAGGACGGGCCGGCGATCATGTTCGCGATCCAGCAGGCGGCGGCCGAAGGCGCGCTGGTCGCGCTGCTGGTCGACCGCACGCAGCCGGGCGAGGCCTCGCTGGCGGTGCCCTTCCTCGGTGACCACGCGGAGTTCCCGGTGGCGCCGTGGCTGCTGGCCTCGGTGCTGCAGGTGCCGGTGCAGCTGGCCTTCGGCCTGTACCGCGGCGGCAACCGCTACGATCTGGCCTTCGAACCGTTCAGCGACGGGCTGGCGATCCCGCGGCGCGAACGCGCGGCGGCAGTGCCGGCGCTCATCGCGCGTTATGCCGCGCGCCTCGAACATCACGTGCGCGATGCGCCGTACAACTGGTTCAACTTCTACGACTTCTGGGGCGACCGTGAGCACAGCCGAAGCCATCAAGACCCCGCGCCGGGCGCGACCACGCCCGGGCCGGCGCCTGCGCCGCAGCCCGGCCCTGCTGCTGGCGATGCTGCTGGCGGCGGCGCTCCCGTCCGCCGCGCAGCCGGCAGCGGTTGAGCCGGCCTGGATCCTCGAGCGGCTGGCGCGCCCGGCGCCGGTGTCGACGCCCTTCGTCGAGCTGCGCGGCTCGGCGATGCTGAAGGCGCCGCTGCGCATCCAGGGCGAGTATGCGCGGCCCGACGACGACACCCTCGTGCGCCGCGTGCTCGCGCCCTACGCCGAGACCACCACCATCCGCCAGGGCGAGGCGACCATCGCCCGCGAGGGTCGCAGGCCGCGCACGTTCCCGCTGTCGCGGGCGCCCGAGCTGGCCGGGCTGCAGGCGAGCTTCGGCGCCCTGCTCGCGGGTGACGCGGACGCCCTCGCGCGCGACTACCGCGTCGCGGCCAGCGGCAGCCGCGAGGACTGGACCCTGGTGATGCAGCCGCGCGACGCCGCCCTGGCCGCCAGCGTCCGCGACATCACACTGCGTGGCCGAGGCGCCGAGCTGCGCTGCATCGAGACCCGCCCGGTCGAAGGCGAGCTGCAGCGCACCCTGCTCGCCGGCGCCGCGCGCTCCGCGGTGGAGGCCGGCGCCGCCGCCGACGACGAGGCCCTGTGCCGCGAGCCCGGCGCCGCGGCGCGATGAGTCCCGCGCGGCGTACCGCACTGGCGCTGCTGTGGCTGGCGGCGCTGCTGGTCGCGGGCTGGCTGGTGGGCCAGCGGCTCGAACTCAGCGGCGACCTGCGCCGCTTCATGCCCGAGCCGCGGACGCCGGCGCAGACGCTCCTGGTCGATGAGCTGGGCGACGGCCCGGGCTCGCGCCTGCTGCTGCTCTCGCTGTCGGGCGCCGCGCCCGAAGCGCTGGCGGAGCAGTCGCGCGCGGTCGCGGCGGCGCTGGCGGCCAACCCCGACTTCGAATTCGTCGCCAACGGCATCGATGCCGGGCTGGAGGCAGTGCCGGAATCGCTGCGCCCCTACCGCTACCTGCTCTCGCCCGCGCTCGACGGCCGGCGCCTGGACGCCGACTACCTCGGCGGGCAGCTGGGCGAGCGCCTGCAGGACCTGGGCTCGCCGATGGCCGCGCTGGTCGAGCCGCTGCTGCCCTCGGATCCGACCCTGGAGATGCTCGCGCTGGCCGAGGCCTGGCAGCCGAAGGCCGCACCGCAGCGCCTGCATGGCGTCTGGTTCGACCGAGCCGGCCGCGAGGCCCTGCTGCTGGCGCAGACGCGCGCCGGCGGGTTCGATCCCACCGCGCAACAGCGCGCCTACGACGCCGTGCAGTCGGCCTTCGCCGACGCCGCCGGCGACAGCGGCGCGCGGCTGGGCATGACCGGGCCGGGCGCGTTCTCGGTCGAGATCGGCGGCCGCACCGCGCGCGAGGCGCAGTGGATCGGCACCGTCGACAGCATCGCCCTGGTCCTGCTGCTGCTGGTCGCCTACCGCAGCTGGCGCGCGCCGCTGATGGGCGTGCTGCCGCTGGCCACCGCCGGGCTCGCGGGGCTGGGCGCGGTGGCGCTGCTGTTCGAGGCCGTGCACGGCATCACCATCGCCTTCGGCTTCACCCTGATCGGCGTGGTGCAGGACTATCCGATCCACTTCCTCAGCCAGCAGCGCGCCGGGATCAGCCCGCGCGACAACGTGCGCGCGCTGTGGCCGGCGCTGCTGACCGGCGTGGTGGCGACCTGCATCGCGTACCTGACCTTCCTGTTCTCCGGCGTGGACGGGCTGCGCCAGCTGGCAGTGTTCACGATCTCGGCGCTGGCGGCGGCCGCGCTGGCCACGCGCTTCGGCCTGCCGGCGCTGGTCGATCCGGCACCGCGCGACCTCGCGGACTCGCCACGGCTGCAGGCGCTGTGGCGCGGCATCCAGCGCCTGCCGCGGCCGCGCTGGTCGCTGCTGCTGGTGGCCGCGGCCTGCGTGGCCGTGCTGGCCACCGCGCGCGGGCCGTTCTGGGAGAACGACCTGTCGAAGCTGACGCCGGTGCCCGAGGACGGCATGGCACTCGACGCCCGCCTGCGCGAGGAGCTGGGCGCTCCCGACGTGCGCTACGTGGCGGTGCTGCGTGGTCCGGACGCCGACGCCGCACTGGCGGCGACCGAGGCCCTGCATCCGCGCCTGGACGCGCTGGTCGCCGATGGCGCGCTCGACGGCTGGGACAGCGCCGCGCGCTACCTGCCGCCGGTGGCCACCCAGCGCGCGCGCCAGCAGTCGCTGCCGGCGCCGGCCGAGCTGCGCGACGCGCTGGCCGACGCGCTGGCGACGTCACCGTTCCGCGAGGACGCGTTCGCCCCGTTCCTGGCCGACGTCGAGCGCGCGCGCACCGCCGCGCCGCTGCGCCCGGCCGACCTCGCCGGCACGCCGCTGGCGGCGACCGTGGACGGCCTGCTGCTCGACACCGCGGACGGCAGCATCGCCCTGGTCTCGCTCAGCGGGATCACGGACGTCGCCGCGGTCGAGCGCGCGATCGACGCGGGCGGCGGGGAGCTGATGGACATGAAGCTGGCCTCCGAATCGCTGGTGGCCGAGTACCGCGGCCGCGTGCTCGCCGCGCTGGCGCTGGCCGCCCTGCTGCTGTCGGCCACGGTGTGGCTGTCGCTGCGCACGCCCGGCCGCGTCGCGCGGGTGCTGCTGCCGATGGCCCTGACCACGCTGGTGATCCTGGCGCTGCTGCGCGGCTTCGGCGTCGAGCTCAACCTGTTCCACCTGGTCGCGCTGATCCTGGCGGCGGGCCTGGGCCTCGACTACGCGCTGTTCTTCGAACACGCCGGCGACCGCCGCGACGACCAGCTGCGCACCCTGCACGCGGTGCTGGTGTGCAGCCTGATGACGCTGCTGGTGTTCAGCCTGCTGGCGCTGTCGTCGATCCCGGTGCTGCGCGCGATCGGCAGCACGGTCGCGATCGGCGTGGCCTGCAACTTCGTGCTGGCGCTGCTGGTGTCGCGCCACGACGCCGGCTCCACCGCTGAACTCCCTGCAGGAGCGAAGCCGGGAGCCCTGGAGTGATCGGCCGCGCGGAGATCCTGGCGCTGGTACCCCACCAGGGCGCGATGTGCCTCTGGGACGAGGTCGTGGCCCACGATGCCGGGCGCATCGCGCTGCGTGCCGGCAACCATCGCGACCCGACGCATCCGCTGCGCAGCGGCGGCCTGCTGCGCGCCGTCCACCTGTGCGAGTACGGCGCGCAGGCGATGGCGGTGCACGGCGGCCTGCGCGGGCGCGAGTCCGGCGGCGCGGTGCGCCCGGGCATGCTGGTGGCCCTGCGTGGCGTCACGCTGCATGTCGCGCGCATCGACGATCTGCCCGGCGCCCTCGAGGGGGAGGCCGAGCTGCTGATGGAGGGAGAGGCCAGCCAGCAGTACGCGTTCCGGATCTCGCATGGCGGCGTGCTGCTGGCCGAAGGCCGCGCCGCGGTGGTGCTGGGCGACGCCGCGGCGATGCCGGGATAATCACCGCATGAGCCAGACGACCACGCCCGCCCCCCGCACCACGCCCGCGACCGCGAGCGCGCCCTCGCCCTCGCCCGGTCCACGCGCTGCCGCCACGCCGCGCCGCCGCGCCCTGGTCACCGGTGGCAGCGGCGACCTCGGTGGCGCGATCTGCCGCCAGCTGGCCGCCGATGGCGTCCACGTCATCGTCCACGCCAACGGCAACCTCGCGCGTGCCGACGCGGTGGTGGCGGACATCACCGCCGCCGGCGGCAGCGCCGAAGCCATCGCCTTCGACGTGGCCGACGGCGACGCGGCGGCGGCCGCCATCACGACGCTGCTGGAGGCCGGCCCGGTCCAGGTCGTGGTCAACAACGCCGGCATCCACGACGACGCGCCGATGGCCGGCATGTCGTCGGAGCAGTGGCGCCGGGTCATCGACGTTTCGCTGCACGGCTTCTTCCACGTCACCCAGCCGCTGCTGCTGCCGATGGCGCGCACGCGCTGGGGTCGCATCGTCAGCGTGTCCAGCGTGGCCGCGGTGCTCGGCAACCGCGGGCAGTCGAACTACGCCGCGGCCAAGGCGGCGCTGCACGGCGCCTCGAAGTCGCTGGCGCGCGAAATGGCCAGCCGCGGGATCACGGTGAACGTGGTCGCGCCGGGGGTCGTCGCCGGGCGCATGGCCGAGGCGGCGTTCCCGCCCGAGGTCGTGAAGCAGGTCGTGCCCGCCGGCCGCGCCGGCACCCCGGACGAGGTCGCCTCGGTGGTGCGCTTCCTGTGTTCGGACGCCGCGGCCTACGTCACCGGGCAGGTGATCGGCGTCAACGGCGGCATGGGCTGACGGCGGCTCCTGCCGCACGGGCCACCCGGTGCCCGCAACGCCCGCAGTGACGCCGGGTTCATGGCTGGCGGAGGATGATCCGGAGCCATCGTCCCCGGGGTTGACGCCATGACCGCCTCACGCATGCTCCGCCTCGCCGCCGCCGGCACCGTACTGCTGCTCGCCGGCTGCGCTTCGTCCCACATCCTGACCGGCACGCCGCGCGCGCCGATCGACCCCGCGCAGGTGAGCGTCTACTACGGCGCCCCCGGCGTGCCCTACGAGGAAATCGCGCTGTTGGAGACCTCGAGTGGCGCCTTCACCTATGGCGAGCAGAACAAGACCGACTCGGTCATGCGCAAGCTGCGCGAGGAGGCCGCTTCGCTCGGCGCCAACGGCATCCTGTTCCAGGGGACGGCCGACGGCTACGGTGGTGGCGGCGTCAGCGTCGGTGCCGGCACCGGCCGTTTCGGCGGACGCAGCTATACCAGCGGCGGCGTGGGCGTGAACATCAGCCCGAGGCAGAAGCAGGGCCGCGGCGTGGCGATCTGGATGGCGAACCCGCCGCCGGAGCGCCCTCCGCTGCCGACGCCGGGGAACTGACACCATTCCAGGCCGTCAGCCTTCGGGCAGGGCCCCGCCCGAAAGCCCGGCGGCCCGGCGGCGCCCCAGCGACAGGCTGAGCAGGGGGCCGGTCATCACCGTGGTCAGGATCGCCATCACCAGCAGCATGGTGAACAGGTCCGGGCCGATGATCCCGGCGTCCAGGCCCACCTTCATCACGATCAGCTCCATCAGCGCGCGCGCGTTCATCAGCGAGCCGACCGCGAAGCTCTCGCGCCAGCCGTGTCCCGACAGGCGCGCGCCGATCGCGCCGCCCAGGACCTTGCCGACCACGGCCACCGCCAGGATCAGCAGCATCGCGCCCAGCGCGGCGCCGGCGAAGGCGTCGCGGGTGGTGCTCAGGCCGGCCAGCGCGAAGAAGATCGGCATCAGCACCACGATGGCGAGGTACTCCACGCGCTCGATCAGCGACTTCAGCAGGCGGTCGTCGCGCGGCAGGCAGGCGCCGAAGAGGAAGGCGCCGAACACGGCGTGCACGCCCAGCCATTCGGTGACCGCGGCGCAGGCGAAGGCGCCGATCAGCAGCGCCGCCAGCACCATCAGCGACGGTGCGCCGTCCGGCGCGTGGGTGCGCAGCAACCACGCGTAGAGCGGCCGAAGCAGCACGAAGACCACCACCGCCAGCAGCGCGAGCCCGGCGGTCGCCCGCACGAAGCCGCCATAGCCGTTGCCGGCGCCGACCAGCGCCACCACCAGGGCGAGCATGATCCAGGCGAGCACGTCGGCGATCGCCGCGCCGCTCAGGGCCAGACGGCCGAGCGGCGTGTGCGTCATCGCGCGTTCCTTGAGGATGCGCGCCAGGATCGGAAAGGCGGTGATCGACATCGCCGCCGCCATGAACAGGCCGAACGGCGCCAGCCCCACGCCGTCCGGCGCATAGGGATGCAGCAGCGGCGAGACCGCGAAGCCCAGCCCCATCGGAACCAGCACGCTGGCCACGCCGACCAGCCCCGCCGACTTCAGCTGCGCCTTCACCCCGTTGGGTGCGCGCAGTTCGACGCCGACGATGAACATGAAGAGCACCAGGCCCAGCTCGGCCAGCGACGCGAGGCCGGACAGCGACTCCGGCGCGAACACGATGGCGTGGAACTCCGGGAACCAGGCGCCGAACACGATCGGGCCGAGCACCAGGCCGGCCGCCATCTCGCCGATCACCGGCGGCTGGCCGACATGGCGCAGCAGCAGGCCGCAGGCGCGCGCGGTGCCGAGGATGATGACGAGCTGCAGCAGAAGCGGGCTGTGTTGCATCGGGATTCCCGGTGGGTCAGGCGGCGGCGTACCAGACGGCTTCGAGCGATGGCACCGGCGCGGGCAGGCCGGCCAGCAGGCGGTCCAGTCCGTGGTCGCCGATGTCGGCATGCGCCTCGCGCGCCCGCACGAGGATCTCCGCGGCGAGCGCGTCCATCCGCGCGACGTTGCCGGCGATGCGCGCGTCGAAGGCCGCGTCGTCGGCCGGGTCGCCCAGCTGGCGGTTGAGCTCGTGGAACCACTCGATCCCGTGCTGGTCGAGCGAGCGGCCCGGCGCAGCCGCGGCTCCGCCGCCGCGCGCCGCGTTACGCTCGCCCCATTCGCGCAGCAGCGGCTGCATCGCGGCATTGAGTGCGCTGCCGCGCTCGAACATCGCACGCAGGCGCCCGTACATACCGATGTCGGCGATGCGCCCGGCGAAGAACACCGGCGCCAGCAGCGCCCAGTAGAAGGTGTAGTCCCAGATCACCTTGACCGGCATGACCTGTTCGTCGCCGAACAGCGCGTACTGGTCCTGGTAGAGGGTCATGGTGTTGTCGTAGAACGAGCGGTACAGCTGTCCGTAGATCGCCGCGTGCGGCGCGAACGGCGAGCCGGCGCGGTCGCGCAGCACCAGGTCGGTGATGTAGGTGTTGGAGATCGCGATGAAGTCGCTGCCCGGCGAGTAGAACGGATCCAAGAACAGCCCGGCCTCGCCGCTCAGCGCCCAGCGCTCGCCGAAGACCTCGCGGCAGCCATGCGAGAAGTGGCGCAGGAAGCGGAAGTCCATCACCGCGTGGCCTTCCAGCGACGCCGCCACGCGCGGCTGGTGCCGGCGCAGCCAGTCCATGGCCTTGTCGTGGGTGTCCATGGTGTCGAGCGGATGCAGCGTGGCGTCGCAGACGATGCCCAGCGAATGAGCGCCCGAGGCCAGCGGGATCAGCCAGAACCAGTAGCCGGTGCCACACATGTGGTTGGTCGAGCGCCAGCGGTCGGGCGGCGTGCAGCGGTCGCGCCAGGCGGCGTCATCGGACCAGTCGTTGGGGTCGACAAGGCCTTCCACGCGCCACCACACGGCGTTGGCGTCATGCGCGTTGGCCTCGGCCAGCCCGAGCTTGCGCTTGAGCACGCCGGCGCGGCCGCTGGCGTCGACCACCCAGCGCGCGTCCACGGTGCCCTGCGCGTTGCCACGCGACCAGCTGACCCGGTGGTCGCCATCGCCCCCGGCCAGCTCGACGCCGCGCACCATCGTGCCGTCGCGGAAGTCGATGCCCAGCGCACGGGCGCGCTCGCCGAGCATGGTTTCGAAGCGGCCGCGGTCGATCTGCCAAGACGGCGTCGGCAGCAGCCGGCTGACGCCGATCTCGGTGCAGCGGTCGATGTCGTCGCGGCCGTCGGAGAAGAAGAAGCGGAAGCCGAACTTGCGGATCTGCTCCTCTTCGAGGTGTTCGCGCAGGCCCAGCACCTCGGCGAAGTAGTGCGCGCCGATCTCGACCGTGGATTCACCGACCTTGAACGCCGCTTCCGGCGCCGGGTGTGTGCGCCGCTCGAAGATGGTGATGGCGAGGGTGGGGTCCGCCTGGCGAAGCTGCAGTGCGAGGGTGAGGCCGGCCAGTCCGCCGCCCAGGATCGCGACATCCACATGCTGCGCGTTGTCCATCAACCATGGCCTCCCTTGGCCTCTTCGATGCGATTGCCCGCCACCACGGTAGCCGAACACGCGCGGTCGTCGTCGATGACCGGCGGGTTCCGCCTGACGCGTGTGTATTCAGCGATGACGTCGCCGTGCCGCAGCACCTGCCCGACCACGTGCGAGGTGATCGCCCACAGGTCGCGGACCAGTCGGAAATGGCTCTTGCGGAACTGCTGGTCCGGCTGGTTGCAGGCGTAGCGGGTCTCGATCGGCACCGCGACCACGCGCGCACCGGCGCGGCGGGCGGCCGAGATCAGCATCTGGGCCTCGAACACGAAGCCCTCGCCCGGCACGTCGCGCAGCGTGAACACCTCGCGCGGATACAGCCGCTGCCCGCTCTGGGTGTCGACCACGCGGAAGCCGCAGCCCCAGCTGATGCCCCAGTCGCCGAAGTCGTTGCCCAGGCGCCGGTGCGGCGGCTGCGACGCGCGCTTGCGCAGGCGCGCGCCCACGATCACGCAGCCGGGATGGCGGTTGGCCGCGGCGATCAGCCGCGGGATGTCGGCGGCGTCGTGCTGGCCGTCGCCGTCCATGGTCGCCACCGCACGCATGCCCAGGCGCTCGGCCTCGGCGAAGCCGCTGCGCAGGGCCGCGCCCTTGCCCATGCGGCGGGCGTGGCGCACCACCCGCACGGGCAGGTCGGCGATGCGGGCCACGGTGTCGTCGTCGGAGCCGTCGTCGACCACGATCACGGTCGGCACCTGCGCCAGCGCGTCCTCGACCACGCCGCGGATGCGCAGGGATTCGTTGAGCGCCGGGATCACCACGGCGACGTCGTCGCGCTGCAGCGGCGCGCGCTCAGCCATGCGCGAGTTCCACGCGCAGGGTGCGGCCGTGGCCGGCGTGCAGCAGCGCGAGGTCGCCGCGGCCGGCGAGGGCATCGAACAGCGGCAGCATCGGCGCCATTGCGTTGCCGGCCCCATGACGCGCCAGCGGGCCGTGGCGCTCGGGTGCGTCGGCATCGAGCAGGGTGGCGCGCAGCAGGGTGCTGCCGCCGGCCGTGTCCGTGCCGCCGTCCGGGCAGGCCACGAGCACCAGCGCGCCGCCCAGCAGCCCGCGGCTGTCCGACACCGCGCCCAGCGGGCCGGTGCCTTCGGTGTCGTAGGCGACCAGCAGCACGGCGTCGTCGCCGCAGGCCAGCTGCGCCAGCGCTTCGACCAGGCCCTGCGCGAAGCTCGCCCGGTGCGCGCTCAGCGCCGTGGCTGGGCGCACGCAGCCGGCGCCGATGGTCCAGTAGCCGGCGGCGGCGTTGTGCACCGAATTGTGGAACTTCGTCGGCGAGATCGCGCGCGGGTCGTCGGCCAGCGTCGCGCACATGTAATCGGTGATGGCGAGGTCACCGTGGGTGGAGGCGAACACCGACGACAGCGCCGCCGGCTCGCGCCCGGCGGCTTCGCAGGCGGCCAGCGCCACGTCCAGCGCCACGGCCACCGACGGCGGTGCGCGCCGGCGCTCGTTGGGGGCGAGCAGCGCCGGGGACGGCTTTCCCGCCGCGCCCGGCGGCACGCCGTCGCGGACGTGGTCGACCGCGGCCTGCCAGGACGGCAGCCCGGGGGCCCAGAAGCCGATGCCCTCGATGCGTGCGGTGAGCGTGTTCATGCGCGCCCGAACACCAGGGCGGCGTTGTTGCCGCCGAAGCCGAAGGAGTTGTTCATGGCGTAGTGGATGTCGGCATCGGCATTGTCGAAGCGGATCTGCGGGCCGCAGGCGGGGTCGGGGATGGCGCTGTGCAGGATCCCCGGCAGCAGCCCGTGCTCGAGCGCGATCAGCGCGAACACCGACTCCACGATGCCCGCCGCGCCCAGCGTGTGCCCGGTCCAGCCCTTGGTGGAGCTGGCGTGCAGCGTGTCGGGGAACAGCGCCGCCACCGCCGCCGCCTCGACCGCATCGTTGGCCGGCGTCGAGGTGCCATGCAGGTTGAGATAGCCGACCTCGGCCGGCGCGATGCCCGCGCGCGCGAGCGCGTCGCGCATCGCCAGCGTCGCGCCGAGGCCTTCGGGATGCGGCGCCGACATATGGTGCGCGTCGCTGGACTCGCCGTAGCCGCGCAGCTGCAGGCCGCCGGCATCCACCTGCGCGCGCTCGAGCACGGCGAAGCCACCGGCCTCGCCCAGCGACAGCCCGTCGCGGTCGCGGTCGAACGGCCGGCATGGGTTGGCGGACACCAGCCCCAGCGAGTTGAAGCCGAACAGCACGCTGCCGCAGAGCGTATCGACGCCGCCAACGAGCGCGGCATCGACCAGGCCGGCGTGGATCAGCCGCGCCGCCTGGGCGAACACCTTGGCGCTCGAGGAACAGGCCGTGGCCACGGTCATGCACGGCCCGCGCAGGCCGGTGGCGGCCTGCACGAAGTCGCCCAGCGAGTGCGGCGTGTGCACGATCGGGCGTGCGAGGTCGGCGGGAAACGCCGGTGCGCCGTCGGCCCCGGGCACGAGCCGCGCATAGGCTTCTTCGCTGGCGCCGATGCTCGAGGTCGAGGTGCCGATGATCACCGCCACGCGCTCGGCGCCGTGGCGCTCGCGCACCGACGCCACCGCGTCCACGAGGCCGTCCTGCTGCAGCGCCATCCACGCCAGGCGGTTGTTGCGGCAGTCCCACTGCGCGAACTCCGCCGGCAGCGCCTCGTCCTCGAGTCCGTCGACGCGGCCGATCCATGCCGGCAGCGGGTCGGCGCCGAAATCGTTGGGCCGCAGCCCGCCGCGACGCGCGCGGAGCGCCTCGACCTGGGCCGCGAGGCCGCGACCGAGCGCGGTGGTGGCGGTGTGGGCGGTGATCGCCAGGGCCGGCATGGGCGGCAACGACTGCGATGACGGCAAGGCGCGGATCCGGCGGTGGAAAGGGGGCCGAGTATAGCCACGCCGGCCGTCGCCCCGGATGATGGCGGCCGGGAGCGCCGTCCATCCCGACGCAGCCCCCTGTCTACCGCCGGACCAGCGCGGGGACCGGGGAGCCGGGTGCAGGGAGTGCGCCCGGTCGGTTGTCCGATCCTCAGCGCGCGAGGCACTCGCCGAGGAACCGCTCGGCCAGGCGGTAGCGGTGCAGCGCATCGCCGCCGCGCAGACCGTGCTTGGCGCCGGGATAGGTCATCAGCTGGAAGCGGGTGTCGGCGGCCTGCAGCTTCGACATCAGCGCGGTGGCATTGCTGAACAGCACGTTGTCGTCGGCCATGCCATGGACGAGCAGCAGCGCGTCGTCGCGGATGCCGTCGAGGTGGGTGAACACGCTCGCCGTGCGGTAGCCGTCGACGTTGGCCTTTGGCAGGCCCATGTAGCGCTCGGTGTAGTGGGTGTCGTACAGCGCCCAATCGGCCACCGGCGCGCCGGCGATGCCGCAGCGGTAGTCGTCCGGCGCCTGGCCGAGCAGCATCAGGGTCATGTAGCCGCCGTTCGACCAGCCGTGCACGCCGATGCGGTCGCCGTCGACCCAGGGCTGCGCGCGCAGCCATTCCACGCCCTTGCGCTGGTCCTCGACCTCCACCGTGCCCTGCTTCCGGTACAGCGCGCCGCCGAAGTCGCGGCCGCGGCGCGGGGTCCCACGGTTGTCGAGCGAGAACACCACGTAGCCCTGTTGCGCCAGGTACTGGTTGAAGAAGGCGTCGGCGCGCCCGGGCCAGGCGTCGAGCACGGTCTGCGCGGCGGGGCCGCCGTAGACATACACGACCACGGGATAGGTCTTCGAAGGATCGAATCCGGCCGGCTTGATCACGCTGTAGTGCAGCGGCGTGCGGCCGTCGGCGGCGGTGAGCGTGCCGAACCCGGTGGGCAGGTGTGCGCCCAGGTACTCGGCGTATGGGTGTCCGGCGTCGGCCGGGTCGTTCTCCACCAGCGCGGCGATGCGCGTGCCGTCGGCGCGGTACAGCTCCAGCTGCGGCGGCGTGCGCGTGTTCGACCAGCTGTCAACGTAGACGCTGGCGTTGCCGGCGAAGGTGATGGCGTGCATGCCGGGCGTGGCGCCGAGCTCGACGATGTCGCCGCCTTCGAGCGGCACCGAATACAGCGCGCGCTGCGTGGGCGATGCGCGGCCGGCGGTGAAGTAGACGAGTCCACGCGCCTCGTCCACCGCCTCCAGCGCGTCCACCGGCCAGTCGCCGCGGGTCAGCTGGCGCAGCGTGGAGCCGTCTTCGCTGGCGATGTAGAGATGCTCGAAGCCGTCGCGCTCGCTCGACCAGAGGAAGCGGCCGTCGGCGAGGAAGCGCAGGTTGTCGTGCAGCGGCACCCAGGTGTCCGAGGTTTCCGTCACCAGCGTGCGCTGGCGGCCGCTGGCCAGCTCCACTTCGACCAGGTCCAGGCGCTGCTGTTCGCGCGACTGGCGCTGGAAGGTCAGCCGCTGCGGGTCGCGCCAATCGACGCGGGCGAGGTAGATGTCGCGCTCCTCGCCGAGGTCGATGGGGGTCGGGGCGGCCTGCGGCGCACCCGGGCGCGCGACGAACAGCTCGACCCGCACGTTGTCGTCACCGGCCGCGGGATAGCGCTGCTCCACCACCTCGGTGCGGTTGGGATAGACCTCGTAGCGCTTCTGCACCGGCACCGGTGACTCGTCGATGCGCGCGTAGGCGATGGCCGAATCATCCGGCGCCCACCAGTAGCCGGTGTGGCGCGCCATCTCCTCGTCGGCCACGAACTCGGCCACGCCGTTGCCGATCGCGCCGCCGCCGTCGCGGGTCAGCTGCACCTCGTCGCCGCTGGCGAGATCGACCACCCACAGGTTGCGGCCGCGGATGAAGCTGACGTAGCCGCCCTTCGGCGACACCTTGGGATCGGTGGCGAAGCCGCCGCCGGAGGTCAGCCTGCGCACGGCGGCGGCGCCCTGCTTCGACAGGTCGTACAGGTAGAGCTCGCCACCGAGCGGGAACAGCAGGCGCCGCGAATCCGGCGCCCAGTGGTAGTCGACGATGCCCGAGAGCGCGGCGATGCGCTGGCGCTCGCGGCGCGCCTTCTCCTCGTCGCTGAGGACCTCCTCGCCGGGCAGCACCACGGCCGAATCCACCAGCATCGCGGTCTCGCCGCTGGCGACGTCATAGGCCCAGAGGTCGAGGCGGTTGCGGTCGCCGTCGCGGCCGCGCAGGAAGGTCACCTTCGAGCCGTCGGGCGCGACCTTCGGCCGCAGCAGCGTGGGTCCGGACAGCGCGGCGTCGCCGGTGATCGCCTCGAGGGTGAGGGGCTGGGCGCGCGCGGCGCCGGGCGTGGCGGCGTGGGTGTTGGAAAGGGCGAACGTCATGAGGGCGGTGGCCAGGAGCAGGCGCATGCGGCGGTCCGGGAAGCGATCAAGCCCCCATGATGCCGCAGCCCGGCCGCGGGAGCGGCGATGGCGACTCCCACGGGGGGCGCGGGTCATCGGTTCAGGCGGGACGGGCGCCCTGGCCGAACAGCACGGCCTTCTCTTCGTCGCTCATCGGTTTCCCGGCGTCCGGGTTCACCTGCTTCGACAGCGCGTAGGCGCGCTGCGTGGCCGGGCGCGCGGCGATCGCGGCCTGCCAGCGCTGCACTTCGGGGAAGGGCGCCATGTCCAGCGGTGCGCGGTCGTAGGCGTTGATCCAGGGATAGGCCGCCATGTCGGCGATCGTGTAGTCATCGCCGGCGATGAACGCGCGGCCGGCCAGGCGCGTCTCGAGCACCCCGAGCAGGCGCTGCGCCTCCTTCGTGTAGCGCTCGATGGCGTAGGGGATCTTCTCCGGCGCGTAGACATTGAAGTGGCCGTACTGGCCGGTCATCGGGCCCAGGCCGGCCATCTGCCAGAACAGCCATTCCAGCGTTTCGATGCGCCCGCGCGGGCCGGCCGGTAGGAAGCGGCCGGTCTTCTCCGCCAGGTAGAGGAGGATGGCGCCCGACTCGAACACGCTCTGCGGCGCGCCGCCGTCGGCCGGCGCGTGGTCGACGATGGCCGGCATCTTGTTGTTGGGCGAGATCGCGAGGAATCCGGGTTCGAACTGGGCGCCCTTGCCGATGTCGACCGGATGGATCCGGTACTCCAGGCCCGCCTCCTCGAGGAACAGGGTGACCTTGTGGCCGTTCGGGGTGGGCCAGTAGTGGAGATCGATCATCGCGGGGGCTCCTCGGAGTGGGGCCTCGAGTCTAGGTCCCCGCGCTGCGCCCGGGGACGCCACCTCCGCAACGCTGCCTTGCGGCCGCCGTCGCTGGAAAAAGCGCTTGGCAGCCGCTGGCGGGCGCATTTAACCTGCGCCGGTTTTTCCGCCTTTCCAAGGACTTCCCGTGATGAACCCGCAAGCGCCCGCCCCCAGGCTGGGCCTGCTGCCCGCCCTCATCTTCAGCTCGCGCTGGCTGCAGCTGCCGCTGTACCTGGGCCTGATCGCCGCCCAGTGCGTGTACGTGTTCCTGTTCGGCAAGGAGCTCTGGCACCTGATCCACGAGACCCCGTCGCTGGGCGAGCAGGACATCATGCTGATCGTGCTCGGCCTGATCGACGTGGTGATGATCTCCAACCTGCTGGTCATGGTGATCGTGGGCGGCTACGAGACCTTCGTCTCGCGCCTCGGCCTCGCCGGCCACCCCGACCAGCCGGAATGGCTGAGCCACGTCAACGCCAGCGTGCTCAAGGTGAAGCTGGCGATGGCGATCATCGGCATCTCCTCGATCCACCTGCTCAAGACCTTCATCGAGGCGGGGACGCTGGGCAGCGGCCTGCCGCACTGCAGCTCCGCCGACGGCATCGCCGCCGCGGTCGCCGCCACCGCCGCCGGGCTCAAGGGCAAGGCCTGCACCAACGCCACCGAGATGGGCGTGCTCTGGCAGACCATCATCCACTTCGCCTTCATCCTGTCGGCGATGGGCATCGCCTGGACCGACAAGCTGATGACGGGGTCTGCGAGCCGCCGGGAACATCCTCCGGCGCACTGAGGCGCCGCCGGCGCATCCCGGGTACCCTGCGACGACCTGCCCTGCATGGACGGTCGATGAAGCGCGGAGCCCGGTCGGCAACGAATGCGGGTGCACGCGCCCCGGAACGGGCGCGCGGGGAGGGCTCGGCGCGCATGCGCCGTGCCTGGTGGTTCGGCGGCAGCCTGGTCGCCGCGGTGCTGGTCGCCAGCATGGCGGTGGCATGGAACGACTACCGGGTGCGCCGCGAAGCCGGGGCGCGCTATCTCGGTGCGCTCGTGGACAGCCATGCACGCCAGGTCGGGTCGCGCATCGACAGCTTCGAGCGCGCGCTCCACGGACTGGCCAACGGCCTGGTGGCCCTCGAGGGCAAGTGGCCCGACGGCGCCCAGGTCTTCATGCGGGAACAGGCCGCGCGCATCGTCTCCGGGCATCCGCACATCCTGGGCCTGCGCGTCGACCAGGCCCGGCCCGCGTTCGTTCCGGAGCGGCCGCGGTTGCACGGTCTGTACCTCGACCGTCCGGAGCGCGATGGCGACGGGCGCTGGGTGATCCCGCTGGCGATGCCCTTCGAACCTGCGCCCGGCGGGTCGGTCATGCGCTGGCTGCGCGCCGAGCTCGACGTCGCAGCCTTCGCCACGATCCTGCAGGCGCACGAGGTGGGCGAGCACGGCGTGGCGAGCCTGCTGACGACCGACGCCATCCTGATCGCGCGCTCCGACTCGGGGACGACCCACGCAGGAAAGGACGCGAGCCACTCTCCGGTGTTCGACGAACACGCCGGACGCAGCCGGGGATTCGTCGAGACGACGGGACCGCTCGACGGCATCGAGCGCATAGTGGGCTACCTCAGGATCGACGGGCGCCCGCTGGTGGCGACCGTCGGCATGACCCCGGAGGCGCTCCATGGCGGCTGGCGCACCTTCGCCTTCAGCCTGGCCCTCGGCATGGCGCTGCTGGCCGCCGCGTGGCTGCTCGGCATGGCGTTCCTGATGCGGGCCGCCCGCCGCGAATCCCGCATGCGCCGCGCCATCGCCGCCCGCGAACATGCGGTGGACCACCTGCGCGAGCGCGTGCGCGACGCCGAGGAGCAGTACCGCTTCCTCTACCGGCAGCATCCGCTGCCGGCCCTCGTCTACGACCTCGAAGACCTGACGATCCTGGAAGCCAACGAGGCGGCGCAGCTGCAGTTCGGGTACGGCCCCGACGCGATGGCCGGCTTCGAGGCCGGCGACCTGCTGGGGGAGGGCAGCACCGAGGACGTGCGCCGGCACATGCAGGCGCATCCGACGTCACTGGGTCGCCGCGTCTGGGTGCTCCGGCGATCCGACGGCAGCCACTTCAGCGGGCTGGTGTTCGCGCGCAACCTGGCCTCGTTCGCCGGGCGCCCCGCACGCCTGGTGCTGGTGGTCGACGTCACCGACCGCGAGCGCGCGGAGGCCAACCTCGAGCTGCTCCGGCGCGCGGTCGAGGCGGCCGAGGAGGGCGTGTTCATCCTCGGCGTGCCGCTGGCGGCGCTCGTCTACTGCAACCTCGCCTTCGCGCGCCTGACCGGGATCGACCCGGACGAGCAGGGTCCGCTGCGCAAGGCGTCCGTGGATGCCATCGTCGATCCGCAGACGCGCCGGCTGGTGCTCTGCGCGATCGCCCGATCAAGGGAAGTGCAGGTCGAGGTCCGCGACCGCCGCGATCCCGCCGACGTGCGCGTGCTCGAGGTGCGCATGACGCCGGTGCTGGACGGTGCCGGGATGGCCACCCACTTCGTCGGCATCGTCACCGACATCACCGTGCGCAAGCGCGCCGCCGAGGACGCGGCGTACCGCGCCCGGCACGACGCCCTGACCGGCCTGGCCAACCGCGAGTGCCTGCTCGAAGCGATCAACGCCGCGATCGCGTCGGGAGGGGGGGCGATCATCGTCTGCCACCTCGACCTCGACCGGTTCCAGCTGGTCAACGACAGCCTGGGCCACGCCATCGGCGATGAACTCCTGGTCTCCGTCGCGCGCAGGCTGCAGGCCGCGGCCGGCGCCGAAGCATGCGTCGCACGCCTGGGCGGCGACGAGTTTGGCGTGCTGCTCCGGGACACGTCCGGCGAAGCGGCAGCGGCGCGGGTGGAGGCCTTGCGCATGGCGGTCGCGGGCAACGTGCGCATGCAGGGCACGTCGCTGCACGTGACGCCGAGCCTAGGTTACAGCATCCACCCGACGGATGGACTGGACGCGACCTCGCTGCTGCGCGCGGCCTCCCAGGCCGGCGTGCAGGCCAAGCGGTTGGGCCGCAACCGCAGCGTGGCCTACCGCGACGACTTCGAGTCGCACGCCGGCGAGCGCCTGCTGCTGGTGCAGGAGCTGCACCTGGCGCTGGCGCGCGACGAGTTCGAGCTGGCTTTCCAGCTGCAGTTCGACGCCGACGGGCGGCCGCGTGGCCTGGAGTCTCTCGTGCGCTGGCGCCATCCCCGGCGCGGCCTGCTTGGTCCGGGCGAGTTCATCGAGGCCTGCGAGGAAACCGGGCTGGTGCTGCCGCTGGGCCGCTGGGTGCTGCGGGAAGCGGCCCGTCACTGGGAGTTGCTCGACGCCCGGGGCTGGGGCTCGCTGCGCATGGGCGTGAACATTTCGCCGCTGCAGTTCCAGGAAGGCCTCGTCGATGGCGTGCGCGAGGTGATGCGGACCTTCCGCCTGCCTGGCGACCGCCTGGAGCTCGAGCTGACCGAAAGCGTGCTGCTGGCCAGTCCGCTGGAGGCGCGCAGCGCGATGCGGACGTTGACCGGACTCGGTGCCTCCATCGCCATCGACGACTTCGGCACCGGCTACTCCAGCCTGGCCTACCTGAAGGACCTGCCGCTGCAGCGCCTGAAGATCGACCAGTCGTTCGTGCGCGACCTCGGGCGGGATCCGGGCAACGAGGCGATCTGCGCCGCCATCCTGCAGATGGCGCAGGGCATGGAGATCAAGGTCGTGGCCGAGGGCATCGAGACCTGGCAGCAGCACGCCTGGCTGCGCGAGCGCGGCTGCGACGAATTCCAGGGCTACCTGCTTGCCCGGCCGCTGCCGTTCGAGGAGGTGCTGTGCCGGCTGGGCACGCGCACCGGCTGGACGGGCGTCGCGGAGGGCGCGACCGGGCTCCCGTAGAATGCCGCGATGGATGTTTCCCACCTGCTCGACGGGCTCAACGATGCCCAGCGCGAGGCCGTGTCCGCGCCTCCCGGTCACTACCTGGTCCTCGCCGGCGCCGGTTCCGGCAAGACCCGCGTCCTCACCCACCGCATCGCCTGGCTGAACGAGGTCTTCGGGGTGCCGGTGCACGGCATCTTCGCGGTCACTTTCACCAACAAGGCCGCGGCCGAGATGCGCCACCGCGCCGACGGCCTGCTGCGCAACGGCGCGCGCGGCCTGTGGATCGGCACCTTCCACGGACTCGCCCACCGCCTGCTGCGCCTGCACTGGCAGGACGCGAAGCTGCCCGAGGGCTTCCAGATCCTCGATTCCGACGACCAGCTGCGCCTGGTCAAGCGCGTGGTGCAGCAGCTCGAGCTCGACGAGGCACGCTTCCCGCCGCGGCAGATCGCCTGGTGGATCAATGCGCAGAAGGACGAGGGCCGGCGCCCGGCGCATATCCAGGACGGCCAGGATGAATGGGGCTCGGTGATGCTCAAGGCCTACGCGCTCTACCAGGAGCGCTGCGACCGCGCCGGCCTGGTCGACTTCGCCGAGATCCTGCTGCGCGCGCACGAGCTGCTGCGCGACACGCCGGTGCTGCTGGCGCACTACCGCCAGCGCTTCGCGCACCTGCTCGTGGACGAGTTCCAGGACACCAATGCCATCCAGTACGGCTTCATCCGCCTGCTCGCCGGCGACGCTGGACAGGTGTTCGTGGTCGGCGACGACGACCAGGCCATCTACGGCTGGCGCGGCGCGAAGGTGGAGAACGTGCAGCGCTTCCTGCAGGACTTCCCCGGCGCGCGGACCATCCGCCTGGAGCAGAACTACCGCTCCACCGCGGCGATCCTCGACGCCGCCAACGCGGTGATCGCGCACAACCCCGGGCGGCTCGGCAAGAAGCTCTGGACCGACAGCGGCGCGGGCGAGCCGATCGACCTGTTCGCCGCCTACAACGAGATCGACGAGGCCGACTACATCGTCGGCCGGATCCGCGAATGGGTGCGCGATGGGGGCAGCCACGGCGACTGCGCCGTGCTCTACCGCAGCAACGCGCAGTCGCGGATCATCGAGGAGAAGCTGCTCGAGGCCCAGGTGCCCTACCGCGTGTATGGCGGCGTCCGCTTCTTCGAGCGCGCGGAAGTGAAGGACACCCTGGCCTACCTGCGCCTGGTCGCCAACCGCGCCGACGACGCGGCCTTCGAGCGCGCCGTCAACACGCCCACGCGCGGCATCGGCGGCAGGACGCTCGACGAGGTGCGCATGCGCGCGCGCGAGGACGGAGTCTCGCTGTGGGAAGCCTCGCTGCGCTGCGCGCAGGGCGGCGGACTGGCCGGGCGGGCGCGCAATGCGCTGGCGGCGTTCCACGCGCTGATCGACGCCATCGACCGCGAGCTCGCCGACCTGCCGCTCAAGGACAAGATCGACCACGTGCTGGAGCGCTCCGGCCTGCGCGAGCACTACGCGCGCGAGTCCAAGGGCAGCCTGGATTCGCGCGTCGACAACCTCGACGAACTGGTCTCGGTGGCCTCGCGCTTCGTGCGCGGCGAAGACGACGAGTCGGCGGCGCTCACCGAGCTGGTCGCCTTCCTCGCCTACGCCGCGCTCGAGGCCGGCGAGGGCCAGGCCCAGGCCGGCGAGGACGGCGTGCAGCTGATGACGCTGCACAGCGCCAAGGGCCTGGAATTCCCGCTGGTGTTCCTGGCCGGGCTTGAGGAAGGCCTGTTCCCGAACGCGCGCTCGATCGACGAGAGCGGGCGCCTGGAGGAGGAGCGGCGCCTGGCCTACGTCGGCATTACCCGCGCACGTCAGAAGCTGGTGCTGAGCCACGCTGAAACGCGCCGCCTGCACGGCCAGGACATGTACGGCATGCCCTCGCGCTTCCTGCGCGAGGTCCCGCCGTCGCTGCTCAACGACGTGCGCCCGAAGGTGCAGGTGTCGCGCACCCGCTACGCCCAGGCGCCGCGGCGCGACCATGGCCACGCGGTGGTCGACGAGACCCCGGGCATCGCCGTGGGCCAGGGCGTGGTGCACGCGAAGTTCGGCGCGGGCGTGGTCACCGACATCGAGGGCGCGGGCGCGCACGCGCGCGTGCAGGTGAACTTCGACGACGCCGGCAGCAAGTGGCTGGTGATGGCCTACGCCAACCTGCAGCCGGCCTGAGGCTTCAGTCGCGCAGCTTGAAGCCCGGCGACTCGTTGAGCGAGCCGTCGGGCTCGAGCACCGCCCAGCGTTCCCCGGTGCGGTCGAACACCACCGGGATCGGGTCCAGGAACATCGGCCGGCGCACGAACTTCAGCGTCCACTTGAACTGTTCCAGCGTCTCCAGCGCCTTGAGCTGGCCCGGCGTCAGGCCGGCGCGCAGGGCGGCGGGATCGGGTGGCGTGTCCCGGCGGCGTTCGCGTCCGTACATCGAGGATCTGACAGGTCGTGGTGCAACGCACGATGCTGCCCTGCACGCCGCAGCCGCGGCGTGAATGCGCGTGGCCACCAGCACCGGATCCGGCAGGCCGAGGGCGCGGCCGGCGCTATTCCGCCGTGGGGATGTCGACCCTGGCGCGCGCCGCCGCAGCGGCCGCGCCCGGACGCGGCGAGGTGATGCCCATCGAGAGGTAGACGCTGGTCAGCGTGTCGATGCCGATCTCGGCCGGCTTGACCCAGGCCGCGGGGACGTAGAGCAGGCCGCCGCCGACCGGGATCGGTGCGGTCGGCACCAGCACGGTCAGGTGCAGGCGGCCGTCGATCTCGATCGGCTCGGGGTTGGGCAGGAGCCCCAGCACGGCCACGCCGTCGCCGCCGAAGAAGCACCACACCGGGCTCATCGCGGCGATGTCGGCGTGCTGGCGGTCGCCGATCACCGACACGAAGCGCTCGGCCAGCGCATAGACGCTGCCCACCAGCGGGATGCGGCGCATCGTGTTCCCGACCAGGGTCTTGAACGGCGCGGTCAGGCGCGAGCGCACCAGCAGGCCCAGCAGGTAGATCAGGCCGAGCGTGAGCAGGGTGCCCAGCAGCCAGGCGACGATCGGGTTCGCCTCGAACCATTCGCCGAACACGGTGAACGAGCGCCCGAACAGGCTGCTCGGGCCGAGGAAGCGGTTGACGATGCCCACCGCCCAGCCCAGCAGCACCAGGGTGAGCACCAGCGGCAGCACCGCCAGCAGGCCGGTCAGCCAGGTGGTGACGACCGGCTGCAGGTGGCGGCGCAGCCCGACGTACTCGCTGTCGCCGCCGCGGTCGTGGCCGGGTGGCGTGATCAGTTCCACTCGAAGAGCTTGAAATAGACCGGGGACACGCCGTCGCGCTCGTTGTCGACGATGCCGTCGCCGTCGCGGTCGTAGAGGTAGTAGGTCGGGCCGCGCGAGGGTTCCACCTTGAGTGCGCGGACGCGGCCGTCGACGCGGTACTCGGTGACGACGTCGCCGTTGGCCTCGGTGCGGACGGTTTCCTCCGCGCCCTCCGGGATCCCGGCCTGGACGAGCGGATCGGCGGAGGTGGCGCAGGCGCCGAGCACGAGGGCGGCGGCAAGCGCGGGCACGAAACGGTTCATGGCGGTCTCCCTGGAGGCTGCCTGGATTATGCGCCAGCGGCCCGGCCGCAGGCGGTGAGGACGTAGAATCCGGGGCATGACACGCCTGGTCCTGATCGACGGTTCCTCCTATCTCTACCGCGCCTTCCACGCGCTGCCGCCGCTGACCAATGCCGGGGGCGAGCCCACCGGCGCGCTGTTCGGCGTGGTCAACATGCTGCGCGCGACCCTGAAGGAGCGGCCCGAGTACGTCGCCTTCGTGGTCGACGCGCCGGGGAAGACCTTCCGCGACGAGCTGTATCCCGAGTACAAGGCCAACCGCCCGGCGATGCCCGACGACCTGCGCGCGCAGGTGCAGCCGATGTGCGAGGTGGTCGAGGCCCTGGGGCTGCCGATCCTGCGCGTGCCCGGGGTCGAGGCCGACGACGTCATCGGCACGCTCGCGCTGGCCGCGGCGGCCGAGGGCATCGACGTCACCATCTCCACCGGCGACAAGGACTTCGCGCAGCTGGTGCGGCCGGGCGTGGCGCTGGTCAACACCATGAGCGGCAGCCGCACCGATTCCGACGAAGCGGTGATGGCGAAGTTCGGCGTGCGCCCGGACCAGATCGTCGACCTGCTCGCGCTGATGGGCGACGCGGTCGACAACATCATCGGCGTCGAGAAGTGCGGGCCAAAGACCGCGGCCAAGTGGCTGGGCGCCTACGACAGCCTGGACGGCGTGATCGCCGCCGCGCCGGAGATCAAGGGCAAGGTCGGCGACAACCTGCGCGCGGCGCTCGACCGGCTGCCGCTGAACCGCACCCTGGCGACGATCCGCACCGACCTCGCGCTGGACGTGGGCCCGGACCAGCTCGCGCTGCGCGAGGCGGACGTCGATGCGCTGCGCACCTTCTACACGCGCTACGGCTTCGGGCAGGCGCTGAAGGAGCTCGATGGCGGCAGCGCCAACGGCGTGGTGCCGGCGAAGTCGGCGATCGCGCGGCCGGGTGCGGGCTTCGTGGCGCCGGTGGCCGCCAGTGCCGCCGCCGGGCTCGATCCCGCCCTGGCCGAACCCGGGCGCCACGAGACCATCCTCGATGAAGCCGCGCTGCAGGCCTGGATCGCGCGCCTGCGCGCGGCGGAACGCTTCGCGCTCGACACCGAGACCGATTCGCTCGACGCCCTTCGCGCCAACCTGGTCGGCCTCAGCGTCTGCTGCGAACCCGGCCATGCGGCGTATGTGCCGCTGGCGCACGACTATCCCGGCGCGCCGGCCCAGCTCGACCGCGCCGTCGCCCTGGAGCTGCTGCGTCCGCTGCTGGAGGACCCCGCGGTACGCAAGGTCGGCCAGAACGGCAAGTACGACCTGCACGTGCTACGCCGCCACGGCGTGGCCGTGGCCGGATACGCCGACGACACGCTGCTCGAAAGCTTCGTGCTTGACTCCGGCCGCGCGCGCCACGACATGGATTCCCTGGCGCGCCGCGAGCTCGGCTACCAGGCCGTCGCCTACGCCGACGTCGCCGGCAAGGGTGCGAAGCAGATCCCGTTCTCGCAGGTGGCCATCGACGACGCCACCCGCTACGCGGCCGAGGACGCCGACGTCACCCTGCGCCTGCACCGCGTACTGTCGGCGCGCCTGGACGCCGAGCCGGACCTGCTGCCGGTGTATCGCGACATCGAGATGCCGCTGGTTGAAGTGCTGGCGCGCGTGGAGGCCAACGGGGTGCTGCTCGACGGCGACGAGCTCCGCCGCCAGGGCGCCGACCTGGGCCGGCGCATGCTGGACCTGCAGCAGCGCGCGACCGGACTTGCGGGACGGACCTTCAACCTCGATTCGCCGAAGCAGGTCTGTGCGCTGCTCTACGACGAGCTCAAGCTTCCGGCGCTGGTGAAGACGCCCAAGGGCCAGCCCTCGGCCAACGAGGAGGCGCTGGAGGCCATCGCCGACCTGCACGAGCTGCCGCGGGTGATCCTCGACTACCGCAGCCTGGCCAAGCTGCGCGGCACCTACACCGACAAGCTGCCGGAGATGGTCAATCCGGATACCGGGCGCCTGCACACCAGCTACCAGCAGGCCGGGGCGGCCACGGGGCGGCTGGCGTCGAGCGACCCCAACCTGCAGAACATCCCGATCCGCACCGAGGACGGCCGCCGCATCCGCACCGCCTTCGTGGCGCCGCCGGGGCGGAAGATCGTGGCCTGCGACTATTCGCAGATCGAGCTGCGGATCATGGCCCACCTTTCGGGCGACGCCGGCCTGGTCGCGGCCTTCGAGGCCGGCGCCGACATCCACCGGGCCACCGCGGCGGAGGTCTTCGGGCGCGCGCTGGACGAGGTCAGCGGCGACGAGCGCCGCGCCGCCAAGGCGATCAACTTCGGCCTGATGTACGGCATGGGCGCCTTCGGCCTGGCGCGCAACCTCGGCATCTCCCGCGGCGAGGCGCAGGACTACATCGCGCTGTACTTCTCGCGCTATCCCGGCGTGCGCGACTTCATGGAGCGCACGCGCGCCCAGGCGCGCGAACAAGGCTACGTCGAGACCGTCTTCGGCCGCCGCCTGTACCTGGAGTACATCAGCCGCGGCACCCAGGCCCAGCGCGCGGGCGCCGAGCGCGCGGCGATCAACGCGCCGATGCAGGGCACCGCCGCCGACATCATCAAGCGCGCGATGGTGTCCGTGGATGCGTGGCTGGCCGGGCAGGCCGGGCGCGCGCTCATGATCCTGCAGGTGCACGACGAGCTGGTGTTCGAGTGCGACGCGGACTTCGTCGACGAGCTGCTGGCCGGGGTGGTCTCGCGGATGACCGGCGCCGCCGCGCTCCGGGTGCCGCTGGTGGTCGACAGCGGCGTCGGCGACAACTGGGAACAGGCCCACTGAGGGCCTGCGCCAGCATGAACAGGGCCGGCGTGGGAGCGGTTGCGCAGGCGTCGCAGGCGCTGCGCCGGAAACGGGTAAATGCCGGCTGAACCCAACAGAAAGTTAACGGTGATCTTCACGAACCATCCATGTTCACGGTGGTCATATAGGTCGCGACAGATGCAAGGTCTGTCGCAGATCACTCCCCTCCCCTGGAGATGATCGACCCCGGAACGACGGCTTCTCCCCGAGCCCCGTTCTCCAGCCCCGCCGGCCCCCCCTGCCTGCGGGGCTTTTTACTGCCCGATGCAATCGTATGCATCCGCCGCGCGTGGGGCGGGACGCTACTCTCGGCTGTCCTGCCCACGGACGCCCCGATGACCGCACCTGCCCCGCTGTTGACCATCTTCGGCGCCACCGGCGACCTGGCGAAGCGGATGCTGCTGCCGTCGCTGTTCGGGCTGCAGCGCGACGGGCTGCTGCCGCCAGGGCTGCGCATCCTGGGCACTGCGCGCAGCGGGCTCGACGACGCCGGCTTCCGGGCCATGGTCGCGGAGGCCGTCGCCTCGCAGGTGCCGGCCGCCGAGCGCGACCAGACCGCGCTCGAGGCCCTGCTGGACCGGATCGGCTACCAGCCCGCCGCCCTCGACCACGCCGAAGGCCTGGCGGAGCTCGCCGCGGCGGTCGCCGCCCGCCGCGATGGTGACGTGGTCTACCACCTGAGCACCGCGCCGCACTGGTACGCGCCGGTCTGCGAGGCGCTGGGCGCCCATGGCCTCGCCGGCGCGGGCACCCGCGTGCTGCTCGAGAAGCCGATCGGCCACGACCTGCCCAGCGCGATCGCGATCAACGACGCGGTCGCGCGCGTGTTCGCCGAGGACCAGGTGTTCCGCGTCGACCATTACCTTGGCAAGGAAGGCGTGCAGAACCTGATCGCGCTGCGCTTCGGCAACGCGCTGTTCGAGCCGCTGTGGAATGCGCGCCACATCGCGCAGGTGCAGGTGACGGTGGCCGAGACCGTCGGCGTCGAGGGGCGCGGCGAGTACTACGACGGCTCGGGCGCGATGCGCGACATGCTGCAGAACCACCTGCTGCAGCTGTTGTGCCTGGTGGCGATGGAGCCGCCCTCGCAGTTCGAGCCCACGGCGCTGCGCAACGAAAAGATGAAGGTGCTGCGCTCGCTGCGTCCGATCGGGCGCGCCGAGGTGGAGGCCGACAGCGTCGCCGGGCAGTACGTCGCCGGTGCCATCGGCGGGCGGGCGGTGCCCGGCTACCTGGAGGAGCTCGGACACGCCAGCGACACCGAGACCTTCGTGGCGCTGCGCGCACGGGTCGACAACTGGCGCTGGAAGGGCGTGCCCTTCTACCTGCGCACCGGCAAGCGCCTCCCGCGCCGCAGCACCGAGATCTACATCGAATTCCGCGACGTGCCGCACTCGATCTTCGACCATGGCCAGGCGCGGCTGCAGCCGAACGCGCTGGTGATCCAGCTGCAGCCCGAAGAGCGGATCGCGCTGCGGCTGATGACCAAGACCCCGGGGCTGGACCGCGCCGGCCTGCAGATGTCGCAGGTGGCGCTGGACCTGGACATGCAGGAGGAGTTCGCCGCGCACCGCCGGCGCCCCGCCTACGAGCGCCTGTACCTGGATGCCATCGAGGGCAACGGCACCCTGTTCGTGCGCCGCGACGAGACCGAAGCCGCCTGGGCCTGGGTCGACGCCATCCGCGAAGGCTGGCACCAGGCCGGGATGCAGCCGCGCACCTATCCCGCCGGCACCTGGGGGCCGGGCCGCGCCGTCACCCTGGCCGAACGCCACGGCCACGCCTGGCGTGAGTGAGGGCGGGATGGGCTGGATCCTGCACGCGCACTCCGACGGTGGACGGCTGGCCGGGGCCTCGCTGGCACACGCCCGGGCGCTGCTGGCCGCGAATCCGCAACCCTTCGACGCGGTGCTGCTGGGCATGGGCATGGGCATGGGCGGGGACGGGCACTTCGCGTCGCTGTTCCCCGGTGCCGCGAACCTGGACGAAGACTTCGACCCGGCGCTGGACGCATGTCGCATCGATCCCGTTCCGCTGCCGCCGGAAGCGCCGTATCCGCGCATCAGCCTGACCCTGCCGCGCCTGCTGCGCACGCGCACACTGCTGCTTGCCGTCACCGGCGCGGGCAAGCGTGCCGTGCTGGAAGAGGCCATGGCCGGCGCCGACCCGCGGCGCCGGCCGGTGGCGGCCCTCCTGCACGCCCGCGGCGCGCAGCTGCACGTACATTGGAGCCCGTGATGAGCCTGCACCCGACCGTCGAGCGCGTCACCGCGCGCATCATCGAACGCAGCCGCGCCAGCCGTGCCGAATACCTGCGGCGCATGGACGACGCGCGCGGCGCCGGTCCCGCGCGCATGCGGCTGTCCTGCGGCAACCTCGCGCACGGCTTCGCGGCCGCGGGCGAGGACAAGTCGGTGCTGCGCGCGGGACACGCCGGCAACATCGGCATCGTCACCGCCTACAACGACATGCTCTCCGCGCACCAGCCCTTCGAACACTACCCGGCGCTGGTGCGCATGGCCGCGCGCCACGCCGGTGGCAGCGCCCAGGTGGCCGGCGGCGTGCCGGCGATGTGCGACGGCGTGACCCAGGGCCGCGCCGGCATGGAGCTGAGCCTGTTCTCGCGCGACACCATCGCGCTCGCCACCGCGGTGGCGCTGTCGCACGACATGTTCGACGCGGCCCTGCTGATGGGCGTGTGCGACAAGATCGTGCCGGGGCTGCTGATCGGCGCGCTGTCCTTCGGCCACCTGCCGGTGCTCTTCGTGCCGGCGGGGCCCATGCCGTCGGGGCTGCCAAACAGGGAGAAGGCCGCGGTGCGCCAGCGCTACGCCGAGGGCAAGGCCAGCCGCGAGGAACTCCTCGACGCCGAGGCGCGCAGCTACCACGCGCCCGGCACCTGCACCTTCTACGGCACCGCGAACTCCAACCAGATGATGATGGAGGTGATGGGCCTGCACATGCCGGGCACCGCCTTCGTCAATCCGGGCACGCCGCTGCGCGACGCGCTCACCGTCGCGGCGACCGAGCAGGCGCTGCGGATCAGCGCGCTGGCCGGCGATGCCACGGACGATGCCGATGCGCCGGGCTATCGGCCGCTGGCGCGGACGGTGGACGAGAAGGCGATCGTCAATGCGATGGTCGGGCTGGCGGCGACCGGCGGTTCGACCAACCACGCCATCCACCTGGTGGCGATGGCGCGCGCGGCGGGCATCGTGATCGACTGGGATGACCTGGATGCGCTGTCGCGGGTCACCCCGTTGCTGGCGCGGATCTATCCGAACGGCGGCGCGGACGTGAACCACTTCCACGCCGCCGGCGGCATGGGCTTCGCGATCCGCGAGCTGCTGGACGCCGGCCTGCTGCATCCCGACATCGCCTGCGTGCACGGCGGCGACCTGCGCCGGCAGATGCTGGAGCCCTGGCTCGACGACCTCGCGCTGCGCTGGCGCCAGCCGCCGCCGGCGTCGCTGGATCCGGACGTGCTGCGCGGCGTCGCGGCGCCGTTCGACAGCGAGGGCGGGCTGCGGCGGCTGGACGGCAACCTCGGCCGCGCGATCGTGAAGGTCTCGGCGGTGGCGCCGGAGCACCGCGCGATCACCGCGCCGGCGAAGGTATTCGAATCGCAGGATGCGGTGCTGGCCGCCTTCGCCGCGGGCGCGCTGGAGGGCGACTTCGTCGCGGTCGTGCGCGGCCAGGGCCCGCGCGCCAACGGCATGCCCGAGCTGCACAAACTCACGCCGACACTGGGCGTGCTGCAGGACCGGGGCCAGCGCATCGCGCTGCTGACCGACGGGCGCATGTCCGGCGCCTCGGGAAAGGTGCTGGCGGCGATCCACGTGACGCCGGAGGCGGCGGCCGGTGGTGCCATCGCGCGCCTTCGCGATGGCGACCTGGTGCACATCGACGCCGAGGCCGGCGCGCTCGACGTGCGCGTGGACGAGGACGAATGGCAGGCGCGGGTGCCGGTGTCCGCGCGTGGCGAGGGCAGCCACTCCGGCATGGGCCGCGAGCTGTTCGCGCTGATGCGCAGGCAGGCGGGCACGGCGGAGGAGGGCGCCTGCAGCCTGTTTGCGGTGGATGCGGTGGATGCCCGGGCCGGGGAAGGAGCAGCGCGATGATGCAGGCAGCGGCCGGTACAGGCAGCGAAAGCAGAGCCACGGCGCAGGCCGGCATCGGTGCCACCGCGGCCGGCTCCGGTGCCGACCTTGCGCTGATCGCCGACATCGGCGGCACCAACGCGCGCTTCGCCCTGTGCGATCCGTCCGCGCGCGTGCCGGAGCTGCTGGAGCCGCGCTCGCTGCGCAACGCCGGGTTCGCCAGCCTGCAGCACGCCGCGGAGCACTACCTGGCCGAGGTCGGCGCGCGGCCGCGGCGGGCGGCGATCGCGCTGGCCTGCCCGGTCGGCGGCGACGAGATCCGCCTGACCAACCGCGCCTGGTCCTTCAACCGCCACGAGCTGCGCGCCTCGCTGGGCCTGGACGAGCTGCGCCTGCTCAACGATTTCGGCGCCATCGCGCACGCCGTACCCGCGCTGGCAGCGGACGAGCGTGTGGTGCTGCATGGCCAGGACCACGCGCTGGAGCGCGGGCCGATCAGCGTGCTCGGGCCCGGCACCGGCTTCGGCGTCGGCCTGCTCGCGGGCAGCGCCGCGCAGGGCTGGACGGTGGTGGAGACCGAGGGTGGCCACGTCAGCTTCGCGCCGCTGGGTGACGAGGAGCGCGCGCTCGCCGACTGGGCGATCGCGCGCCATGGCCGCGCCTCCTGGGAGCGGCTGCTGTCGGGCAGCGGCCTGGCCGCGATCGACGCGGTGCTGCGCGAACGCGAAGGTGGGCCGCCGGGCCCGATGCGCGACCCCGCCGACGTAGTGGCCGCGGCGCTCGACGGCCATGACGTGGTCGCGCGCCGCGCGCTGGCGCGCTTCTGCGCGATCCTCGGCAGCGTCGCCGGGGACGTTGCGCTGGTGCACGGCGCGCGCAGCGTGGTGATCGCCGGCGGCATCGTGCCGCGCTTCCTGCCCTTCCTGCGCGCGAGCGCCTTCCGCGAGCGCTTCCTGGCCAAGGGCCGCTTCGCCGCCTGGCTGGAGCCGGTGTCGGTGCAGGTCGCCATCCATCCCAATCCCGGCCTGCTGGGCGCGGCGGTGGCGCTGCGCGGCGGGGAGGGTGCGCCATGAGCCTGTGGACGCCCGATGCCCGCGCCGAGCGCGTGGACGCCCTGCTGTCGCGTGCACCGGTGCTGCCGGTGCTGGCGATCGAACACCTGGAGGACGCGGTGCCGCTGGCGCGCGCGCTGGTCGACGCCGGCCTGCCGGTGCTGGAGGTGACCCTGCGCACGGCGGTGGCGCTGGATGCGGTGGCGCGAATCGTGGTCGAGGTGCCGGACGCCGTGGTCGGCGTCGGCACGGTGCTGCGTCCGGAGGACCTCGCGGCGGCGGACACCGCACGCGCGGCCTTCGCCATTTCCCCGGGCGCGACCGACGCGCTCTATGCGGCCGCGGACACCGCGTGCATTCCCTGGATTCCCGCCGTGGCCAGCGCCAGCGACATCATGCGCGGCCTCGGGCATGGCCATCGGCGTTTCAAGTTTTTTCCCGCGGCGTCCTCGGGCGGCACCGGCGCGCTGCGCGCGTTCGGCGGCCCCTTTCCCCAGGTGCGCTTCTGCCCCACCGGGGGCATCGACGCGGGCAGCGCGCCGGACTACCTCGCGCTGCGGAACGTCGTCACCGTGGGCGGCTCGTGGATGGTGCCGGCCGCGGCGCTGCAGGCCCGCGACTGGGCGGCCATCGGCCGGCTTGCGCGCGAGGCTGCGATGCTGGCAGGGAGCGTCGCCCGGTAGCACGCAGGTCCTGCGCGGATCCGCCCGGCCGTCGTGCCGGCTCCGTCAAGGCCGCAAGCCTGCCGGGCTGCCGGACGCCCTGCTTCAGGCCGCCTGTGCCGCCGGCGCACGCAGCGCCATCACCCGGCTGAGCCCCCACATCACCACCACCGTCGACACCAGGGTGATGAACATCAGGTGGATGTAGTGCAGCGGGGTCCAGGCGAAGGTGAAGAGCGCATACAGCGCCACGCCGAACAGCAGCCCGGCCCGCACCGCGCGCGGATCGATGCGGGTGAAGAAGATCGCCACCACGAAGGCCGCCAGCACCGGCATCGAGTACAGGCCGTTGAGCTGCTGCAGCATGGCGATGATGCTCTCGGCGTTCTGGAACACCGGCACCATCGCCAGCGCGACCAGGCTGAACAGCACCGTCACCCGCTGGCCGATGCGCTTCACGTCCGCATCCGGATTTACCGTTGCCAGGTGGATGTCGCAGGTGTAGAGCGCCGCGGCGGAGTTGAGGCAGGAGTTGAAGCTCGACAGCACGGCACCGGTGATCATCGCCGCGAAGGCGCCCGACAGCGCGGGCGGCAGCACGTCGCCGACCAGGCGGCCATAGGCCACGTCGCCGACGTCGCCATAGAGTTTGTAGGCGATCACGCCCGGGAAGATCACGATCAGCGGGGTCAGCAGCTTCAGGCCCGCCGCCGCGTAGATGCCCTTCTGCGCCTCGCGCACCGAGCGTGCCGCGAGCGCGCGCTGGGCGATCACCATGTTGGTGCCCCAGTAGAAGACGTGGATGAAGAGCATGCCGGTGAGCAGCGTCGTCCACGGGATGTCGGAGTCGGCCGCGCCGACCAGGGTCCAGCGCTCGGCGGGAATGCCCGAGAGGTCCCAGTCGACCGCGGCCAGCGCGAACACCGTCACCGCCAGGCCCATCACCAGCAGGCCGACGCCGTTCCAGGTGTCGGAGATGGCGATCGCGCGCAGCCCGCCGAAGGCCGCGTAGGCCAGGCCGCCGGCGGCGAACAGCGCCGAGATCGCCAGGATCGACATCTCGAGGTTGAACATCGACTTCATGAACACCGCGCCGGTGTACAGCACCACCGGCAGCAGGATGAACATGTAGCCGAGCATGAACAGCACCGAGACCGCGCGCCGCAGCGCGGGATCGCCAAGCCGACGTTCCAGCAGCTCGGTGGTGGTGGTGCACCTGTAGCGGTAGTACATCGGCACCAGCACGTGCGCCAGCACCAGCAGGCCCGCCGCGGCGCCGAATTCCCACCAGGCCAGCAGCATGGACTGGCCGCCGTTCATGCCGACGATCTGCTCTGCGCTGATGTTGGTCAGCAGCAGCGAGCCCGCGATCAAGGGCCAGGACAGGGTGCCGCCGGCGAGGAAGTAGTCGCGCGCGGCGTCGGTGCCGCGCGGCTCACGCCGGCAGCGCCACCAGGTGAGCACGGCCACCAGCGCGGTGAGGACCAGGAACACCGCGACCTGGACGAGGTTCGATTCCATCGTGTTCTCCTGCGGCCACGCGGGCGTGGTGGCCATGGCCCGGAACGGAAGACCCCTGCCGGCCCGCACGGGGTCGGCAGGGGCCGGGGTCACGCGGTGCCTGCGCTCAGAACCTGTAGTTCAGGCCCAGCAGGTAGGTGCGGCCGAACTCGAAGTACTGGTGCGGACGCTCGTCGAGGCCATCGCTGATGGTGCGGTAGGGCTCGTTCTCGAGGTTGTTGACCTGCAGCAGCAGCGCCAGGTTCTCGAGCGGACCCGACTGGAACGTGTAGCCAAGCTGCACGTCGGTCACGCCTTCGCCGGCGAAGAACACCTTGGTGCGGTCGCCGCCGGCGCCCTGGACCTCGCCCAGGAAATCCGAGCGGCGGCGATGGCTGACGCGCGCCGAGAACCCGAAGCGCTCGTAGTAGGCGGTGACGTTGGAGACGTACTTCGACAGGCCCGGCAGCGGCTCGGTGGTGCCGGGACCCAGCGGCTCGATCTCGCTGTCGGTGTCGGAATAGCTGGCGACCACGCCGAAGCCCTCGAGCGGTGCCCACAGCAGGTCCAGCGGCATCGACACGGCGACCTCGAAGCCCTTGAGCGTCCCGCCTTCGCCGTTCATCGGCTGCGAGTACTCGCCTTCCCACCAGCCGTCCGGAAGGCCCGGCGGCAGCAGGCCGGCGGGCAGCGGCAGCTGGCGGTAGTCGAACTCGGTGGTCTGGTTGTAGATGTAGGTCTTCAGGTCCTTGTGGAAGTAGGCGAGGCTCACATAGCCCTTGCCGCCGAAGTACTTCTCGTAGGAGATGTCGAAGGCGTCGGCCAGCCACGGATCCAGCTCGGGATTGCCGCCGCTGCCGCTGAGGATGCCGCGCTGCGTGTCGAAGCCGTAGCCGGCGTTCGCGCGTAGGTCGTCCATGCGCGGCCGCGCCATCTGCCGCGCCGCACCGAAGCGGACGACCTGCTCGGCCGGCAGCTCGAAGGACAGGTTGAGGCTCGGCAGCACCTCGGTGATGCTGCTGCCGCGCCTGGCCTCCTCGGTCAGGGCCACGCCCTGGAACGTCGCGATGCCGGTCGAGGCCTGGTCGGCATTGACCACCTGCACGCCGACGTTGCCGCGCACGGGCACCGAGCCCATGTCGAAGTCGATGTTGGCCTGCACGTAGAAGGTCGCGATCTCCTCCTCGACCTCCCAGTTCTTGTTGGAGATGTCGGCGTGGTCCTTGGTCCAGAGATGGAACACGCCGCCGTTGAACATGCCCAGGGCGTCGAGGCCCAGCACGCCGGGCAGGCCGAACTGGCCGAAGGACGTGTTGGTGACGTACTGGCCGGGGATCACGCCCTCGACGTTGTCGGTGCAGGCCGCGGTGAGGCACAGCGTCGCCTCGCTCGACGCACGGCTCTTGGTGCGGTCGGTGAGGTTGGCGCCGAAGGCGAGGCTGCTGATGAAGCCGGTGTCGAAGGTCCTGGTGGCGTCCAGGCGCACCGAGGCCAGCGCGTCCTTGACCCGGAAGTCCTTCAGGTAGCCGGCCTGCGCGCGCTCGCCGCCCCAGCCGCCCGGGTCGTACATGCGCAGCCCCGACGGGTCGGTGTAGTCGCGGCCGAGGGTGAAGTCGAAGTAGCCCGCGGGGTTGTAGACCAGGTCCACCGTGTCGCGACCCTGGTCGGCCGGTCCGGCGTAGATCTCCAGCAGGCGCTCGTCGCGCCTGGCCGAGGAGTGGCCGATGTCCGCGCTCACCGTCCAGTCGTCGCTGACCTTGAGCTCCTGGTTCCAGCCGATCGCGAACAGGCTGTCGTCGGCGGCGTTGTAGTCGTTGCGCACCACGATCGGCTTGACGTTGGTCCAGTGCGCCTCGGTCATGGTGTTGTTGGCGTTGCGGGTGCCGCCGATGAGCGTGGAGCCGTTGCCCCAGACCAGGCCCATCTGCAGGCCGCGCTTGGACTCCTCCTTGTCGAACTGCGAGTAGAAGACGTCCAGCGTGGAGTGGTAGCGGTCGTTGGGCCTGAACTCGAGCACGCCCATCAGGCCGTCGCGCTGGTTGTCACCCTCGATCAGGTGCATGTTGGCGCCGCCGAGCACGCCGTTGTCGTAGCCCCAGGACTCGTACTGGCGGCCCTGCGTCGGGTTGTCCATGCGCGCGTAGCCGATCGCGACGCCGATGGTGTCGTCGGCGAACTGGTCGATGTAGGAGGCGCTGAAGCGGCTGCCCCATTCGTCGCTGTCGCCCAGGCGGTTCATGTCGCCGCGGGCGTTGAGCGCGACCGCGCGCTCGCCGAAGGCCAGCGGGCGCACCGTGCGCAGGTCGACGGTGCCCGAGAGGCCCTGGCCGACCAGCTGGGCGTCCGGGGTCTTGTAGACCATGACCTGGCTGATCAGCTCCGACGGGTACTGGTCGAACTCGACGCCGCGGTTGTTGCCCAGGCTGACCTGCTCGCGGCCGTTGAGCAGCGTGGTGGAGAAGTCGCCGGCGAAGCCGCGGATGTTGATCTCCTGCGGTCGGTTGCCGAAGCGCTGCGCGGTCAGGCCGGGCAGGCGCGCCAGCGAGTCGGCGATCGACATGTCGGGCAGCTTGCCGATGTCCTCCGCCGAGATCGACTCGACGATGGAGGTGGAGGTGCGCTTGGCGTCGATCGCGTCCTCGATGCCGCGGCGGATGCCGGTCACCTGCACGCGGTCGAGGGTCACCGCGTCGGCGTCTTCCTGCGCGGGCGTATCCGCGGCCACCGTCTGCGCGCTGGCGCCGTGCGCGGCCAGGGTCAACACGGAGGCCAGCGCGGCACTCAGCAGGTTCCGTTCGAGTCTCAGCATGTCAGTCCCCATTCCATTCACGGCGATGCGCCTGGAGGCCCCTCCTCCGGCATGGGTCGATGGTAGGGCTGCGGTGGCCGACAGGCCCTGCGTTGCAAACGTATTCATGGCGCTGCACTGCAGCACGCGGTCGCCGATGTCATGCGCTGTGGAATAGTGGCTGCGGACGCATGCCTGCGACCGGGGCGTGCCAGGGCTGGACAATGGGGGCGCGGGATGCCGCAGTGGTTTCGACAAGCGGTGCTGGCGCTGGCCGCCACTATCCCCGTCGGCACGGCCGTTGGCGAAGGCCTGGGGCCGCTGCACGTGCCGTCGCCGGACTGGCGCGACCAGGTGATGTACTTCGCGATGATCGACCGCTTCGACGACGGCGATCCATCGAACAACGACCAGGGCATCGGCGAATACGACCCGACCGACCCGAGCCGCTACAGCGGCGGCGACCTGGCGGGGCTCGCGCGCCGCATCGACTACATCCAGGGAATGGGCGCGACCGCACTGTGGATCACGCCGCCCGTGGCCAACCAGTGGCTCAACCCCGGCGCCGGCTACTCGGGCTACCACGGCTACTGGGCCGAGGACTTCGACCGCATCGATGCCCACTACGGCACGCTCGACGACTACCGGCAGCTGTCGCGCAGGCTGCACGGCGCCGGCATGTACCTGGTGCAGGACGTGGTGGTGAACCACGTCGGCGACTGGCTGCAGTGCGTGGCGTCCGCCGATGGCAATGACGTGGCTGATGGCGTGGAGCCACGCGCGGCTGATCCCGCGCGCGACTGCCGCGTGCGCCGCGACCCGCGCGGGCGCAGCGCGCCGGTGCAGGCGCCCTTCGACCGCAACGACCCGGCCGATCCCGCGCATCGCGACGCATCGGCCTACCACTGGACGCCTGACATCGCGGACTTCACCGACCGTCGCCAGGAGCTGGAGTTCGCGCTCGCCGGCCTCGACGACCTCGACACGGAGAATCCGCAGGTCCGGCGCGCGCTGCGTGCGAGCTACGGCCGCTGGATCCACGAGGCGGGCGTGGATGGCTTCCGCGTCGATACCGCCTTCCACGTGCAGGAGGACTTCTTCGCCGACTTCCTGCATGCCGACGATGCGGAAGCGCCGGGCATCGAGCGGGTGGCGCGCGCGACTGGGCGCGCGGACTTCCTGTCCTTCGGCGAAGGCTTCGGCAGCGATCGGCCCTACGGCGACGCGCAGGCATGCAAGCTCGAAGCCTACGTGCGCACGCCCGGCGGCCTGCCGTCGATGATCAACTTCCCGCTCTACGGCACCTTCGGCGACGTGTTCGCGCGCGGCAGGCCGACGGCCGAGCTCGGGCACCGCATCGAATCGATCATGTCCATCCACCGCGATCCGCACCGGATGCCGAGCTTCATCGACAACCACGACGTCGACCGCTTCCTTGCCGGCGGCAGCGAGCCCGCACTGCGCCAGGCGCTGCTGGCGATGCTGACCCTGCCGGGCATCCCGGTGATCTGGCAGGGCACCGGGCAGGGTTTCACCGCGCAGCGCAGGGCGATGTTCGCCGGCGGCTTCGACAGCGGCGGACGCGATCATTTCGACGTCGACGCACCGCTGTACCGCTACCTGCAGCGGGCGATCGCCCTGCGCCGCGGGCATCGACTGTTCTCGCGCGGCACGCCGACCGTGCTGGCCTCGAACGCCGCGGCCGCGGGTGCGATCGCCTGGCGCATGCAGCACGAGGGCGAGGCGGCGCTGGTGGTACTCAACACCGCGGAGGTGCCGGTGCTGCTCGACAACCTCGCGCCGGGCGTCACCGCAGGAGCGCGCCTGGAGGGTCTGTTCGCGATCGAGGGCGCGCCCGGGGCGGTGGTCGCCGACGCTGCCGGCAGGCTCACGCTGGTGCTGCCGCCGCGCAGCGGGCAGGTGTGGGCACTTCCGGCGGACGCGGTGATCCACGCGGATGGTGCAGCGTCGCTGCCTGCCACGCGCGCGGCGATGGGCATTTCGCAGGACGCGGCAACGGATGCCACGGAGGACCCCGCGCTCGACATCGAGCCGCTGCCGGCGCCGGTGCAGAGCGGCGACTTCACCGTGCATGGTCAGGCGCCGCCCCACGGTCGCGTCCACGTCGTGGTGGATGGCGATCTCGCGTCCGCACAGGAGGTGACTGCCGACGCGACCGGCCGCTGGTCCGCCCTCGTGCGCACCGGCGGCATGATCGATCCGGAGGCGCCGCACCGCGTGGTCGCCTTCGATCCGCGCACGCGTCAGGCATCGGTGGCACGCGGCTTCCGCGTCGAGCACGACTGGCGGCTGCTGGCCGACGTCGAGGATCCGCGCGGCGACGATGCCGGCCCGGAAGGACGCTACGTCTATCCAACCGCCGGTGCCTGGAGCAGCCTGCGGCCCGCCGACATCCTGCGCGTGCGCGCCTGGGGCGCCGGCGGCGCGCTGCGCGTGGAGCTGACGATGCGCGCGCTGAGCCAGGCCTGGAACCCGGCCAACGGCTTCGACCATGTCGCGATCACCGGTTACCTGCAGCTGCCCGGACGCGACGGCGGTGAAACGGTGATGCCGCTGCAGAACGCGACCCTGCCCGACGGCATGCGCTGGCACTACCGGATGCGGAGCCATGGCTGGTCGAACCTGCTCGGCAGCGCCGCGGGCGCGGACGCGGTGGACGAAGGCGCCACGGTCATGCCGGCGCCGGACATCGCCGTGGATACCGCCGCGGGCACGCTGACCTTCACCGTTCCGGCCACCGCGATCGGCCAGCCGGCGACGCTGCAGGGTGCGAAGCTCCACGTCACCACCTGGGACTATGACGCCGGCTATCGCCCGCTGCGCCCGGAGGCGGGTGCGCATGCCTTCGGTGGCGGTGATGGTGCGGTCGATCCGCTGGTGATGGATGCGGTCCAGCTCACGCTGGGCGTCGACTAGGGGCGCGAGCGGTCCCGCGTCGTTCCTGCCGACTACCGTGCGACGAAGCGCACGGCCTGCCCGCCGCCCGCGGCCAGGCGCAGGCGCAGCGCATCGGTGTCGACGTCCAGGTGCTCGCGTACGAACTCGAAGGGCGCATCGCGCCAGTGCGCACCGTCACCATCGCGGTACACCTGCGCGGTGTAGCGGCGGCCGGGTTCGAGGAAGGACAGCGGCACCTCGAGCAGCCGACCGTGCTCGTCGGTGATCGCGCCCAGGTACCAGTCTTCGCTGTTGCGGTCGCGCCGCGCGACCACGACGAAGTCGCCGACCTCGCCGGCGAGCACGCGGCTCTCCGCCCAGTCGGCCGGAACATCGCGGATGAACCGGAAGGCTTCGTCATGCTTCGCGTAGTGCTCCGGCAGGTCGGCCGCCATCTGCAGCGGGCTGTAGAGCACCACGTACAGCGCCAGCTGCTTGGCCAGCGTGGTTTCGATCGGCTGGCCGCGTCCCTGCAGGCTGAGGATGCCCGGGGTGAAATCCATCGGGCCTGAGAGCATGCGGGTGAAGAACAGGTTGGCCTCGTGCTCCGGCGGGTTCGGCGGCTGGCCCCAGGCGGCGTATTCCATGCCGCGCGCGCCCTCGCGCGTGACCCAGTTCGGATACGTGCGGCGCAGGCCGGTGTCCTTGATCGGCTCGTGGGTGTTGATGGCGATGCGGTGGCGCGCGGCCGCTTCGACCACGCGCAGGTGGTGGTTCGAACTCCACTGCCCGTCGTGCCATTCGCGGGCGATGCCGCCGTCGTCCAGGCGACGCTCCATGCCGCCGGCGTCGCAGACGTAGCCGGTCTTGACCGCGTCGATGCCCAGGCGCGCGTTCATCGCGAAGGCGGCTTCCATCTGGTCTTCGTAGTGGCTGGCGGCGCAGCCGGTCTCGTGGTGGCCGACGAGGTGCACGCCGCGCTCGCGGCCGTAGGCGGACAGCGCCTCGATGTCGAAGTCCGGCGTGGCGCGGGTGAAATCGAAGCCGTAGCCGTTGCCGAACCACTGCCCGTCCCAGCCCGGGTTCCAGCCTTCCACCAGCACGCCGCGCAGGCCGCTGTCGGCGGCGAAGTCGATGTAGCGCTTCGTGTTGGCGGTGGTGGCGCCGTGGTTCGGGCCGGTCGCCCAGGTCTCGGTTTCCAGGTGCAGCGACCACCAGATTCCGGCGTACTTGGCGGGCGTGAACCAGCTGGTGTCGCCCAGGCGGTTGGGCTCGTTCAGGTTGAGGATCAGGTTGGAGGATGCGTAGAGCGCGGCCGCGCTGTCGGCAATCTGCACGGTGCGCCAGGGCGTGCGGAAGGGCAGGCTGCGCTTCACCTTCCAGCCCTCCGAGGCCGGCGCAAGCTGCGCGCGCAGGCGGCTGCCCTCGACGCGGCGCAGCCACATCCCCGAGTAGTCCACCAGCGCCGCTTCGTGGAAGGCCAGGTGCAGTCCGTCGGCGGTACGCAGGGTGATGGGCGTGTGCGCCATCGTGACTTCGGTGAGCGGCGTGCGGCTGTAGAGGTATTCGTAGCGGTTCCACTCGCCGGCGGGGATCCACCATGCGGTGGGCGGCGGGCTGCCCTCGGGCTGGTGAATGGCGAACTCGGTGAGTTCGTCGTCGATGATCCACTCCGATGCCGATGCCGATGCCGATGCCGATGCCGCGGGGCCCGCCGGCGCGTGCACCTCGTAGCGGAATCCCAGGCCGTCGTCGAACACGCGCACGACCACGTCGAAGCTGCGGCCGGGAACGATGGTTTCGGTGAAGGAGGCGCGCAGCTCGTTGTGGTGGTCGCGCACGAAGCGGTTCTCGCCCCAGGGCTGTTCCCAGGTGGTGTCCACGCGGCGGGTCGCCTGTGCGGACAGCGCGAGGTTGCGTTCGAGCTTGCCGCTGCCGCGCAGCATGAAGCCCAGCGCCGAGGTGTCGATCACCGGCTCGCCCAGGCGCTGCACGCGGTAGCCGAGGCGGCCTTCGTGCAGGTCGAGTTCAAAGCGCAGGACCTTGCCGGGGGACTCGACGCTGGCGACGGTTTCGGCGTGGGCGGCGCATGCCGCGGCGCACAGCGCGAGTGCCGGGATGAGCAGGCGGAGGCGAAGGCGCATCTGGCGGATTCCTTGTGGTGGGCGCGCGGGGCGATCGTGGCGGCGGCTTTTCGCGGCTCCGGTCGCGGCCATGGCCGCCCCTACCGGGGTGGCGCTTCGACGACGTAGACGAGGGCGGTTCGCGGCGGAACGATGAAGCGGCCGGAGACGGCGTCGTAGGCGGCGGACTCGCGCGGACGCGGATCGGCGGCGTCCGCGGCGCGATGCACCGGGTGCAGCGCGAACGCGCGGCCGGCCAGTTCCGGGATCTCCAGCACCTGCGCCTCCGGCGAAGCGTTGACGAGGTACAGCAGCTCGGCGAAGCCCGCGTCCGGGTAGCCGCGCCCGTCCAGGTGACCGGCGACCACCACCGGGTTCTGCGCCGGACCGACGTTCTGGAAGCGCAGCCGCGCGCGCACCTCGTCGGCGCGGCGCAGGCGGAACAGGCTGGAGCTCGAGCGGATGCGCAGCAGGTCGCGGAAGGCGTCGCGGGTGAAGGCGACCTGCTCCGGCTCCGGACGGATGGCGGCATCGGCCAGCAGTGGACGCATCAGCGCCCAGTCGCCGGCGTTGTCCGGCGCGGGCGGCAGGCCGCGGCCGAATCCGGTGTCGGTGCCGCTCCAGTCCAGGCGGTTGAACCAGTCGCCGGAGTCGTAGCTGTTGCGGTCCAGCGACTTCGAGCGCAGCAGCTCGATGCCGGCGTGGAAGTAGGCGATGCCCTGGCTGAAGGCGTTCAGCGCCAGCGCCAGCACCTGCACGCGCGCGCGGTCCCCGGCGCTGGTGTCGGCCGGAAGCTTGAAGACGTTGATGTCGAACAGGGTCTGGTTGTCGTGGTTCTCGACGTAGTTCACGACCTCGCCGGGCTGCGCCGCGTAGCCCGCGGGCTGCCCTTTGTAGTCCAGCCGCGATAGCGGAATGGTCGCGCCGCTGGCGTCGACAAGCTCGTAGTCGGCCAGCGTGCCGGCCAGCCCCGCGCGAACGAGGTCGGCGGCGTGCAGCAGGGCGCCGCGGCCGTGGTCATGGTCTTCGCCCAGGGCTTCGAGTGCGGCTCCGGTCGCGGCGGTCACCGCGCTGGGCGCGTAGTGCAGCCCGTTCACCCAGCCCTGTACGAACAGCGCCCCGCCCGCATCCGAGGGCCCGCCGCCGCGGATCGCGTCGCGCGCACGGTCGCTGAACGTGCCGATGCCCGTCCCGCCGAGCGAGCGCTGCGAGGCCTGCACGAAACGCGCGCCGCCGGCGACCTCGCCGAAATCCCAGCCTTCGCCGATCAGCTGCACGCGGCGTCCCGCGGCGGCGTCCACGCGCGCCTGCAGTCGCTCCATCGCTTCGCGCGGCTGGTGGCCCATCAGGTCGAAGCGGAAGGAGTCGATGCGGTAGTGGCGCACCCAGTGCGCGGCCGAATCGATCATCAGCTTCGCCATCATCATGTGCTCGGTGGCGGTGTTGTCGCAGCAGGTCGAGCGCTCCACCGCACCATGGGCGTCGAGGCGGTGGTAGTAGCCGGGCACGATGCGGTCGAGCACCGAGCGCGGATCCTGGCCCGAGGCGCTGGTGTGGTTGTAGACCACGTCCATGCCCACGCGCAGTCCGGCGGCGTGCAGCGCCTGCACCATCGCACGCAGCTCGCGCACGCGTACCGCGCCGTCGGCGGCATCGCTGGCGAAGCTGCCTTCGGGCGCATTGAAATGGAAGGGGTCGTAGCCCCAGTTGAAGCAGTCGTTCGCGGCGACGGCCATGACCGCGGCCTGCTGGGCGTCGGAATCGGGCGCAGCGTCGGGCAACGTCGGCTCGACGCACACGGTCTCCGGCACGGTGGCGAGGTCGAACACCGGCAGCAGGTGCACGTCGGTCAGGCCGGCTTCGGCGAGCGCACGCAGGTGGCGGATGCCGGCCGAGCCCGGATCGGTGAAGGCGAGGTACCTGCCGCGGTTCGCCACGTCCACGCCCGGATCGTCGCGCGAGAAGTCACGCACGTGCAGCTCATGGATGACCATGTCGGTCTGCGCGTCCAGCGGTGCCGGGCGCGGCGCATCGTCCCAACCGGCCGGCTTCAGCGCCGTGGCATCGAGGTCGACGACGACGCTGCGCCGTGAATCCGCGGTCAGCGTGGCCGAGTAGGGATCAGTCACCCGGTTGCGCACCACGCCGGTGCCGGGCACGAAGACGTCGACGAGGTAGCGGTAGGCCTGGCCGGAGAGGTCCCCCGGAAGTCGTGCCGACCAGGCGCCGGTGGCCTCGTCGAGCTGCATGGCGACGATGGACGAGGCGTCCAAGGCGCCGTCGGGATACAGGCACAGCGCGACCCGCTGCGCGGTCGGCGCCCAGAGCCGGAAGCCGGTGGCGTCGGCGGCTGGATACGCGCCGAAATCATCGATGGCCCCGGCGGTGGCGTAGAGATCGTCGAGCGCGCCGGGCAGCTGCAGCGCGGTGGCATCGAGCACCCGGCCCGCGGCGTCCTCGCGCACCAGCACGAGCTGGCCGCGGAGCAGCGCGGGCAGGCGCGCCACGTCGGCCGGCGGCAGGGCGAACACCGGTCCGGCGCCGATGAAGCGGAAGCGCTCCGCAAGCGTGGACGGCAGCGACGCGGCGTACGGCGCGAGGACAATCGCCTCGTCGGCACCCGTCACCGGCTGGCCGGGGAGGGCCTGCAGCTGGCCCTCGCGGGAGTGGAGAAGCCGGTAGCGCGTGCCTGCGTCATCTCCGGACGTGGCTGCCGGCATGCCCGGCCAGGCGATCAGGCTGCGGTCGAGCCAGTACGCGCGGGCGTCGGGCTGCGGGCTGGCCACCCCGTCCGCAGAGGCGGCACCCTGGCTGCCCTGGTTGGCTGGCGCAGCGCCAGGCCATGCATGCAGCGTGGTGGCGAACGCCGGGCCATTGCACTCCGCAATCGCTGCGTCCTGCGTCGGCGGAACGGCTGCACCGAAGCCCGCGGGAGCCGTGGACGCGAATGCGGTGGCGAGGGCCGACGCCATCGGTGCGGCGACCGCCGCCGCGCCCAGGCTACCCGTGGTGATCGCCGCCAGCAGCGCGGCGCGCATCGCCGTGATCCCGATCCCAGCGCTCCGCATCCGCATGCCGTCGTCTCCTCAGTCGAGCGCGGCGAAGAACACTCCGCGCGCGGGCAGTTCCAGGGTGCCGCCGTCGGGCTGCGCAGTCGGCAGGCCGTGGCCGTCGATCACGCGCGGCGTGCCGATATCCGGCAGCGTCCAGCCCACTGCCGCGTCCGACAGGTTGAAGGCCACCAGCAGGCGTTGGCCCTCGAACTCGCGCACGAAGGCCAGCACCGGCTCGGGGGCATCGACGAAGGCGATCGCGCCGCGCAGCAGCGCCGGCTGCGTGCGCCGCCAGTGCAGGAAGCGGCGGCTGGCGTTGAGCGTCGAGGCCGGGTCGGCGTCCTGCCGCGACATCGCCAGCGCGCGGTGCGCGTCGGGGATCGGCAGCCAGGGCGCAACGCTGCCGAAGCCGGCATCGTCCGCATCGCTGTCCCAGGGCATCGGCGTGCGGCAGCCGTCGCGGCCCTTGAACCTGGGCCAGAAGGCCTTGCCGTAGGGATCCTGCAGCGCATCGAAGGGCACGTCGGCCTCGGGGAGCCCGAGCTCTTCGCCCTGGTACAGGCAGACCGAGCCGCGCAGCGAGCACACCAGTGCCACCAGCTGCGGCGCCAGCGCCGGCGACGGATCAGCGCCGCCCCAGCGCGTCACCGCGCGCACCACGTCGTGGTTGGACACCGCCCAGCACGGCCAGCCGCCCTGCATGCGCGATTCGAGGTCCTCGACCGTGCGCCGGATGTAGGCGGCGCTGGAATCCTCGACCAGCAGCTCGAAGCTGTAGCCCATGTGCAGGCGGGTGTCGGTAACGTACTCCGCCATCGTGCCCAGCGAGTCCTCCGACGAGATCTCGCCGAGCGTGGTCGCGCCCGGGTAGCGGTCGAACAGCGCCCGCAGCTCCTCCATCAGCGCGAGGTTCTCGGGCTGCGTGTTGTTGTAGTGGTGGTACTGGTAGGCGTAGGGGTTGTCGGCGCTGAAGCCGCGGCCCTGGCGCAGGTGCGCGGGCTTGGGCGGGTTGTCGCGCAGCCGGGCGTCGTGGAAGCAGAAGTTGATCGAATCCAGGCGCATGCCGTCGACGCCGCGCTCGAGCCAGAACTCCAGGTTCGCCAGCGCCGCCGCGCGCACGTCCGCGTTGTGGAAGTTCAGCTGCGGCTGCGAGGACAGGAAGTTGTGCAGGTAGTACTGCTCGCGCCGCGGCTCCCAGGTCCAGGCGCCGCCACCGAACAGCGACAGCCAGTTGTTGGGCGGCGTGCCGTCGGGCTTCGGGTCGGCCCAGACGAACCAGTCCGCGCGCGGATTGCTCCGGTCCTGGCGGCTCTCGGCGAACCACGGGTGTTCGATCGAACAGTGGCTGAGCACCTGGTCGATCATCACCTTGATGCCCAGCGCGTGCGCCTTGGCCAGAAGCCGGTCGAAGTCGTCCAGCGTGCCGAACATCGGATCGACGTCGCGGAAGTCGGCGATGTCGTAGCCAAAGTCCGCCATCGGCGACCTGAAGAAGGGCGAGACCCAGATCGCCTCCGCCCCCAGGCTGGCGACGTGGTCGAGGCGCGCGATGATGCCCGGCAGGTCGCCGATGCCGTCGCCGTTGCTGTCCATGAAGCTGCGCGGGTAGATCTGGTAGATCACCGCGCCGCGCCACCAGTCCGCCGCCTTCGAAACCGCCGTCGACATCGTGTCCCCATTGCTCGCCGCAAACGCCGGGGCACTATTCCATGGCCGCCGCGCGGCATGTTGCGGCACCGGGCGGCTTCGCCATGAATACGTTTGCAGCAGCGATGCCCGGCCCGCGCTGTGACTACCATGGCCGCGGAGAGCACGCACGGGGAGCAGTGGATGGAGCAGCAGGGCACCGACCGGAAGCCGCAGCTGTCGTTCTGGCAGATCTGGAACATGTGCTTCGGCTTCCTGGGCATCCAGTTCGGCTTTGCCCTGCAGAACGCCAACGTCAGCCGCATCTTCCAGACGCTGGGCGCGGACATGGACCAGATCCCGATCCTGTGGATCGCGGCGCCCCTGACCGGCCTGATCGTGCAGCCGATCGTGGGCTACCTGTCCGACCGCACCTGGACCGGCCTCGGTCGCCGCCGCCCCTACTTCCTGGTCGGCGCGGTGCTGGCCACGTTGGCCCTGTTCGTGATGCCGAACTCGCCGGCGCTGTGGGTCGCGGCCGGCACCCTGTGGGTGCTCGACGCTTCGATCAACATCGCCATGGAGCCTTTCCGTGCCTTCGTCGGCGACCAGCTGCCGGCGCGGCAGCGGCCGTCGGGCTATGCGATGCAGAGCTTCTTCATCGCCGTGGGCTCGGTGGTGGCAAGCATGCTGCCCTTCCTGCTGGCCAAGGCCGGCGTGGGCAACACCGCCGGTCCCGGCGAAGTGCCCGATACCGTGCGCTGCGCCTTCTACTTCGGCGGCGTGGTGCTGCTGCTGGCGATGGGCTGGACGGTGCTGCGCACGCGGGAATACCCGCCGGAGCGGCTGCAGGCCTGGGACGAGGCGCCGCCGCTTGCGCGCCGCGCGCGCGATCCGGCGCAGGCGCGGCGGATGGGGTTCGTCTGGCTGTCGGCAGGTGCCATCGGTGCGGCGGCGGTGGCCTGGTCGGGCCTGGACAGGCAGCTCCACATCCTGGCCGGCCTGGTCGCGGCCTACGGCATCGCGCTGCTGTTGCGTACGATCGTCGCGGGGGGCGGCGGCTTCGCCAGCATCATGGACGACCTGGGCGACATGCCCGGCACCATGCCCCGGCTGGCGCTGGTGCAGTTCTTCTCCTGGTTCGCGCTGTTCGCGATGTGGATCTACACCACGCCGGCGGTGACGGCGCTGCACTACGGCAGCACCGATACCGGTTCGGCCGCCTACAACGATGGCGCGAACTGGGTCGGCGTGCTGTTCGCCGCCTACAACGGCTTCGCCGCGCTGGCCGCGGTGGTGATCCCGTGGATGGTGCGGCGCATCGGCCTGCGCGCCAGCCACCTGGTGAACACCACGCTGGGCGGGCTGGGCCTGCTGTCGATGCTGCTGATCCGCGATCCGGCCTGGCTGCTGCTGTCGATGCTGGGCGTGGGCTTCGCCTGGGCCTCGATCCTTTCGCTGCCCTATGCGCTGCTGTCCGACAGCGTCCCGGCGAGCAAGATGGGCGTGTACATGGGCATCTTCAACTTCTTCATCGTGATCCCGCAGCTGGTCGCGGCCAGCCTGCTGGGCTTCCTGCTCAAGACCTTCTTCGGCAACCAGCCGCAGTTCGCGCTGGTGATCGGTGGCATCAGCCTGGTTGTGTCGGGGCTGTGCGTGCTGCGCGTGCGGGAGGCCTCGTGATGAAGCGCTGGCTGCTGCCGTCGGTCCTTGCCGTGCTGGTCGCCGGGTGCGCGCATGCTCCGCCCGGAGCGGAGGCGCCGCCCATGGCGGAGTACCACGGCACCCTCGAACGCTTCGCCGCGAACGCGGTGTACTTCGTGGTCACCGACCGCTTCGTCAACGGCGATCCCGGCAACGACCGCCGCGACCAGGGCGGGCCGGATCCCGAACGGCGCACGTTCGACCGCCCCACGCCGGGCGCGGGCGACAGCGGCGACAACATCGGCTACCTCGGCGGCGACTTCCGCGGCCTGCTCGACAACGCCGGCTACATCCGGGACATGGGCTTCGGAGCGGTCTGGCTCACGCCCATCGTCGACAACCCGGACGAAGCCTTCACCGGCGGCGACTCGCAGAACTCCGACGCCCTTTTCAAGGACCGCGGCAAGACCGGCTACCACGGCTACTGGGGCGTGAACTTCTTCGAGCTCGACGAGCACCTGCCGAGCCCGGGACTGGACTTCGCGGGGCTCACCGCCGGGCTGCGCGACGCGGGTCTGCTGACGGTGCTCGACATCGTCGCCAACCACGGCTCGCCCTCGTTCACGATGCCGGCCGACCAGCCGAAGTTCGGCGAGCTGTACGACGCCGATGGCCGCCTCGTCGCCGACCACCAGAACCTGGCACCGGCCGGACTCGATCCGGCGAACAATCCGCTGCACGCCTTCTTCCACGCCGAGCCCGACCTGGCCCAGCTCTCGAACCTCGACGACACCAACCCGGCGGTGCTCGACTATTTCGTTCGCGCCTATTCGCAGTGGATCGAGCAGGGCGCCGACGCCTTCCGCATCGACACCATCCGCCACGTGCCGCATCCGTTCTGGAAGGCCTTCAGCGATGCGATCCGCGCGAAGCATCCCGGCTTCTTCATGTTCGGCGAGGCCTTCGACCACGAGGCCGCCAACATCGCCCCGCACACATGGGCGGAGAACGGCGGCGTCAGCGTGCTCGACTTCCCGCTGAAGGAGCGGCTGGTGGAGGTGTTCGGCCGCGAGGGCGCCGGCTTCGAGCGCCTGGAGGAGCGGCTGTACCTCGCCGAAGGGCCCTACGCCAATCCCTACGAGCTGATGACCTTCTACGACAACCACGACATGCCGCGCATGGACGCCAGCGACGAAGGCTTCATCGACGCGCACCACTGGCTGTTCACCGCGCGCGGCATCCCGGTCATCTACTACGGTTCCGAAACCGGCTTCATGCGCGGTACCGGCGAGCACGCCGGCAACCGCAACTACTTCGGCCAGGCGCGCGTGGATGCGGCGCTCGGGCATCCCATCCGCGAGGCCATGGCGCGCATCGCCCGCGTGCGCGCCGGGACTCCGGCGCTGCAGCGTGGCCTGCAGCTCAACCTCGAACTGCAGGGCGACCGCGCCGCCTTCTACCGCGTGCTGCAGCACGGGGGCGTGGCGCAGACGGCGCTGGTGCTGCTCAACAAGGGCGACGCGCCGGCGGACTTCCGGATCACGCAGTGGCTGGAGCCGGGCGAGTGGCGTGGCGCGCTTGCCGGTGCGCGCGTCGATATCGCCGCCGGCGGTGCGCTGGAGGCTACGGTCCCGGCGCACGGCGTGGAGGTGTTCCTGCGCGATGGGCCGGTGCGCGACGCCGCGCTGCGCGAAGCGCTCGTCGCGGCGATGGAGGGCGCGCGTCCGCGGGACTGAGTCCGGCTGCGCCGTCTCCCCCGATGATCCCGGCCTCAGCGCTCCCCGCAGGACTGCCGCAGGACCAGCCGCGCCGGCAGCATCCGGCTGGCGGCGGGCCCGCCGTCGATCAGCGCCATCAGCGTCTCGACCAGCATCGCCCCCGCGCTCGACGTGTCCTGCGCCACCGTGGTCAGCGCAGGCGTGGTGAAGCGCGCCGCCGGGATGTCGTCGAAGCCGGCCACCGACACCTCCTCCGGCACCCGCAGACCGTGCTCGGCCAGCGCGCGTAGGGCGCCGATCGCGATCAGGTCGCTGGCGGCGAACACGGCGTCGAAAGGCTGGCCGCGCGCGATCAGCGCCCGCGCCGCGCCGTAGCCGTCGTCCTCCGAGCTCTGCGCGTCGATCTGCAGCGCCGGGTCCATCGCCAGCCCCGCCGCCTGCAGCGCCGCGTCGCAGCCGCGGTAGCGGTCGAAGAACTCCGGGTAGTGCGTGGACGCATCGCCGAGGAAGGCGATCCGTCGGCGCCCGAGCCCGAGCAGGTGCTCGCCCACCAGGCGCCCGCCCTGCAGGTTGTCGCAGCCGATCGACAGCCCGGGCTGGTCGGGCAGCACCGCACCCCAGCGCACGAAGCGGGTGCCGTGCGCCACCAGCGCTTCCAGCTTGCCGCGGTAGCTCAGGTAGTCGCCGTAGCCGAGCAGGATCAGGCCGTCGGCCTTCATGCTGCCGGCGTAGTCGGCGTGCCAGTCGTCGGACAGCTGCTGGAAGGACACCAGCAGGTCGTAGCCGGCGCGCGCCGCGGCGCGGGTGATCGAGCCCAGCATCGCCAGGAAGAACGGATTGATGTGCGAATCGTCCGAGGTCGGATCCTCGAACAGCAGCAGCGCGAGCGTGCCACTGCGCTGCAGGCGCAGGTTGGACGCGCGGCGGTCGACCGAATAGCCGAGCTCGCGCACCGCCGCCTCCACCCGCCTGCGGGTCTCGACGTTCACCAGCGGCGAGCCGTTGAGCACACGCGACACCGTCGCCTGCGACACGCCGGCCAGGTGGGCGATGTCGATCGAGGTCACCCGGTCGCGTTTGCTCTGCATGTCCTTCCCCGGTGCACAGGGGCGCAGTGTAGGAAATGACGGCGCCGTCGGCACGCGCCGCCTTCACGGCGCCGATGGCCTGATGGAGCTTCTTTCGCCGGAGCGCGTGCCATGTCGGGACTGTTCGAACTCGCGATGCCCTGGTGGGAGTTCGTGCTGCGCGCCACCGTGGTCTATTTCGTGGTGCTGGCGATGGTGCGGATGTCGGGCAAGCGCACGGTCGGCCAGTTCACCCCCTTCGACCTGCTCGTGGTGGTGCTGCTGGGCACGGCGGTGCAGAACTCGCTGATCGGCGAGGACGTGTCGCTGCTCGGCGGCCTCATCCTCGCGGGCACGCTCATTGCATGGAACTGGCTCGTGGGCTTCGCCACCTCGCGCAGCAGGACGCTCGACCGGCTGGCGGAGGGCACCCCGGTGCTGGTGGGCCGCGACGGCCAGCTGTTCGAATCCGCCATGCGGCGGGAGAACCTCAGCCGCCAGGACATCGAGGAGGCCCTGCGCGACAATGGCCTGGCCGATGTCTCCGGCGCCGCCATGATCACCCTGGAGGTCGACGGCACCATCACGGTGATACCGCGGAAGAAGGACTGAGGTGGGACAGTTCCTGCCACGGAACCAAGCTCGAACAAGAGCATCCAACCACGGATGACGCGGATTGCGCGTATTTACGCGGATCGCTTCCGGGCGATGGCATGGGCCACGACCAGGGCCCGGCAAACCTTCAAAAGGTGTTTCGCAACCGATCTTGCCTCGGCCTGATCCGCGTAAATCCGCGCAATCCGCGTCATCCGTGGTAAAGCCGTTTCGCTCCGTCAAAGCTCCGCAAGCCAATCCCGCGGCCGCAGGTAGTCGTCCAGCCGCGCCTCGGGGCTGCCTGGCTCCGGCCTGTAGCCATATTCCCAGCGCGCCAGCGGCGGCATGCTCATCAGGATCGATTCGCTGCGGCCGCCGGACTGCAGGCCGAAGTGGGTGCCACGGTCCCAGACCAGGTTGAACTCGACGTAGCGGCCGCGGCGGTAGAGCTGGAACTCGCGCTCGCGCTCGCCGTACTGCGTGGCCCGGCGGCGCTCGACGATCGGCAGCCAGGCGTCGAGGAAGCCGTCGCCTACAGCGCGGGTGTAGGCGAAGTCGCGCTCGAAGTCGTCGGCCAGGTCGTCATAGAACAGCCCGCCGACGCCACGCGTTTCGCCGCGGTGCTTGAGGAAGAAGTACTCGTCGCACCAGGCCTTGTGCGCGTCGTAGCGCGCCTGGCCGCCGAAGGGCTCGCACAGCGCGCGCGCGGTGCGGTGCCAGTGCAGCACGTCCTCGTCGAAGGGATAGAAGGGCGTGAGGTCGAAGCCGCCGCCGAACCAGGACGCCACCGTTTCGCCGTCGCGCTCGGCGCGGAAGTGGCGGACGTTGGCGTGGGTGGTCGGGATGTACGGATTGCGCGGATGGAACACCAGCGATACGCCGACCGCGCGCCAGGAGGCGCCGGCGAGCTCGGGCCGGTTCGCGGTGGCAGAAGGCGGCAGGCGGGTGCCGCGCACGTCGGAGAAGCCGATGCCGGCCTGCTCGAACACCGCGCCGTCGCGCATCACGCGGGTGCGGCCGCCGCCCGACAGGCCGCCGCTGGCGCTCTCGTCGGGGCGCGTCCACGCGTCCTCGTGGAAGCGGGCGGCGCCGTCGGCGCCTTCCATGGCCGCGCAGATGCGGTCCTGCAGGCCGGTGAGGTAGTCGCGGACGGCGTCGAAGTCGTTCATGACGCGATTGTAGGCCGTCAGCGGCCACCAGGCCGCACCCGGACGCTCCCTGCAGGAGCCGCTGTAGCGGCTCTGCGGAAGAGCGGGGCGGGATGCGGGGATCAGGGCTTCAGCGCGCGCTCGAACAGCTCGTGGATCCGCCGGTACTGGTCGTACCACGAATCTGAGTGCACGTAGCCGTGGCGCTCCAGCGGATAGCTCGCCAGCTCCCACTTGTCTTTGCGCAGTTCGATCAGGCGCTGCGCCAGCATCACCGAGTCCCGGTAGAACACGTTGTCGTCGATCATGCCGTGGGCGATCAGCAGATGATCCTGCAGGCCCTCGGCGTACTCCATCGGCGAGGACTTCGCATAGGCCTCGGGATCGAGCTCCGGGGTGTTGAGGATGTTGGCGGTGTAGGCGTGGTTGTACTGCGACCAGTCGGTCACCGGGCGCAGCGCGGCGCCGGCCTTGAACACGCCCGGCTCGCGGAACAGCGCCATGAAGGTCATGAAGCCGCCGTAGCTGCCGCCGTAGATGCCGACGCGGTCGCGGTCGCCCTGGCGGTTGGCGACGATCCAGTCGATGCCGTCGAGGTAGTCCTCCAGTTCCGGATGCCCCATCTGCCGGTAGATCGCCGTGCGCCAGTCGCGGCCGTAGCCCTCGGACGCGCGGAAGTCGAGGTCCAGCACGATGTAGCCCTGCTGCACCAGCATGTTGTGGAACATCTGCTCGCGGAAATAGTTCGGGTAGCGGTCGCTGACGTTCTGCAGATAGCCGGCGCCGTGCACGAACAGCACCACCGGGTACTTGCGCCCGGGCTCCATGGTGGCCGGACCGTAGTACTTGCCCCAGACGGTGCCGGCGCCGTGCTTCGAGGGCACCTGCACGGTCTCGGGCTGCAGCCAGTCGTAGGCCTTGAACTCGGCCGTGCGCGTGTCGGTGAGCTGGCGCGCGCCGCCGCCGGCGGCATCGAGCACCGACAGCTGCGGCGGCATGTAGCTGGTCGAGTGCCGCACCAGCAGCTGGCGGCCGTCGGGCGAGGCGACGAAGTCCTCGACGCCGTCGAGCGCGGTCAGCTCGCGCACTTCGCCGCCGTCGGCGCCGACCTGGCAGACCTCGTAGTCGCCCGGACGCGCGCGGTTGCACAGGAACAGGAAGCTGCGGCCATCCGCGGCCAGCACCGGCATCGACGCTTCCCAGCGGCCCGAGGTCAGCGCGCGCGCGCGGCCGCCGGTGGAGGTGTACAGCTGCGACCAGCCCGATTCCTCGGACAGGAACCACAGCGTGCGGCCGTCCGGCATCCAGCCGAACTCGTTGAAGCTCCAGTTGATCCAGGCCTCGTCGGTCAGGCGATGCACCGGCTGCAGCGCGGCCTTTGCCAGGTCGACGGTGGCCAGCCAGCGGTCCTTGTTGTCGACCGAGTGCAGCATCAGCGCGAGGCCCTGGCCGTCGTCGCTCCAGCGCGCGCCGCCGGAGACGTCGCCGCCCCAGCCCTCGACGCGCACCGGGCGGTTGCCCTTCAGCGCGTCCTTGCCGGCGGCCTTGCGCAGTGCCGCCAGCGGATCGGTGGCGATGCCGGGCAGCGCGTCGGTCTTCAGTTCGCGCACTTGGCCGTCGGCCACCGAGACCAGCCAGAACGCCTGCGGCGCCGGATCGTTGCGGCCTACGCGCGTGCGCACGTCCTCGAACTCCTCGTAGCCGGACTCGGTGACGTACTTCGGCATCTTCCCGGCCTGGCCGCCGTCCGCGCCCTTGGCCTGGGTGACGACGAGCAGCCAGCGGCCGTCTGGCGACATCGCGCTGCCCTGGATCTCGACGTCCTTGCCCAGGTACGCCGGTGCCGGCGCGCGCGAGGGATCCTCGCTGCGCCAGGCCTCGGCCTGGGTGCGCAGCTCCTCGCGGCGCTCGCGCTCGGTGCGCAGGGTTTCGATGTAGCGCAGCTGGCGCTCGCGCAGGGCGTCGGGCTTCGGCGCGGTGCCGGGCGCGTCCTCGGCCTTCAGGCTTGCGGCCTGGCCGACGCCGGTGGTGGCGGTCCAGCGGAACCAGTCGTTGCCGCTGCGCCAGGACAGCGAGCCGTCGCGACCCCACTGCAGCTGGGATTCGCCGCCTTCGGTGCGGGTGAGCTGGGTCAGGCCGCCGCTGCGCAGGTCGCGCACGAAGACGTCGCTGTTGCGCAGGAAGGCCATGCGCGCGCGGGTGGCGTCGAACAGCGGGTCGGCGGCATCGATGCCGCCGCGCGCCGCGCCCTCGACCACGCGCGCCGCGCCGCCGGCCACCGGCTGCGCCCAGGTGTCGCGCACGTTGCTGCCGCTGCGCTTGGCCAGGTAATACGCCGTGTCGCCGTCCCAGGACCACCACATGCGCTCCACCGGCGCGCCGATCCAGTCGGGGTCGGCCATCACCCGGTGCAGGTCGAGCGCCTGCGTGGGCTGGGCCGAAGCCGGCAGCGCCGGCACCGTCGCGAGCAGCAGTGAAAGCGACAGCAGGGAAGCAGCGGAACGGTCGTGCATGGTGCGATGGCCCCGGAAACGTGACGCGCCAGCGTATCAGCCGCGGCCGCGCCGGCTCTGGGCCGGTGGTCATGGCCGCGCCCGCCGGGGCGCGTTCACGCCGCCTGAACCGCAGCGCGGGCGTGCCGGCGCAGAATGGCGTTTGCCCTGTCCTGAACGCCACGGAGAACCGCGTGGATGCCCTGCTGCTGTCGAGGATCCAGTTCGGCTTCGTCATCACCTTCCACATCCTGTTCCCGGCCTTCACCATCGGCCTGGCGCACTGGCTCGCCTTCCTCGAGTGGCGCTGGCTGCGCACGCAGGACGGGAAGTGGCGCGACCTGTACTTCTTCTGGCTGAGGATCTTCGCCATCAGCTTCGGCATGGGCGTGGTCAGCGGCATCGTGATGAGCTTCCAGTTCGGCACCAACTGGGCGGTGCTGAGCGAGCGCGCCGGCGCCATCCTCGGCCCGCTGCTGAGCTACGAGGTGCTGACCGCGTTCTTCCTCGAGGCCAGCTTCCTCGGCGTGATGCTGTTCGGCTGGAACCGGGTGTCGCCGAAGCTGCACTTCCTGTCGACCTGCATGGTCGCGCTGGGCACGCTGTTCTCGACCTTCTGGATCCTGGCCGCGAACAGCTGGATGCAGACGCCGCAGGGCCACGAGGTGGTCGACGGGATGTTCGTGCCCGTCGACTGGTTCGCGGTGATCTTCAATCCCTCGTTCCCCTACCGCCTGGCGCACATGGTGCTGGCGGCCTTCATCACCACCTGCTTCGTGATCGGCGGCGTCAGCGCCTGGTACCTGCGGCGCGGCGTGCACGTGGAGGAGGGGCGCCGGATGCTGAAACTGGCGGTGGCCTTTGCCGCGATCGCGCTGCCGCTGCAGGTGCTGGTTGGCGACCTGCACGGGCTCAACGTCGGCGAACATCAGCCGGTCAAGCTGGCGGCGATGGAGGCGCACTGGGAGCACGGCGAACCGGGTGCCGGCGTTCCGCTCATCCTGTTCGCGATCCCCGACGCGGAGAACGAGAACAACCGCTACGAAGTCGCCATCCCGCGCCTGGGCAGCCTGATCCTGACCCACAGCTGGGACGGCGAGGTCGAGCCGCTGACCGCGGTGCCGGCAAGCGAACGGCCGCCGATCGCGCCGGTGTTCTGGGGCTTCCGGATCATGGTCGGGCTGGGCGTGGCGATGCTGCTGCTGGCGCTGGCCTCGGCCTGGGCCTGGCGGCGCGGCTGGCTGTTCGAGTCGCGCTGGCTGCTCGACGGCTGGCGGCTGCTGAGCCCGGCGGGTTTCATCGCGCTGCTCGCGGGCTGGTACGTGGTCGAGATCGGCCGCCAGCCCTGGGTGGTGTACGGGCTGCTGCGCACCAGCGATGCGGTGAGCCCCAACATCACCGCGGCGGCCGTCATGACCTCGCTGGCCACTTATGCGGTGGCCTATGCGGTGATCTTCGGGGCCGGCATCTGGTACCTGCTGGGCCTGGTGCGCAAGGGGCCGCAGCCGTTCGAGGAGCCGCCGCGCACCGAGGGCGGCGACAAGACCCCGGCGCGCCCGCTCTCGGTCGGCGAGCGCGAGCATGCCAGCACTGAGCCCGCCAGCACGGCGCCGGCGGGCACGGCACCCACGCGCACGGAGGGCCCGTGATGGAGACCGCGACCTGGCTGCCGGTGGCCTGGTACTTCGTGATCGGCTTCGGCGTGATGATGTACGTGCTGCTCGACGGCTTCGTGCTGGGCCTGGGCATCCTCGCGCCCTTCGCCGAGGACGGCGACCAGCTCGACCACATGATGAACACCGCCGCGCCGATCTGGGACGGCAACGAGACCTGGCTGGTGCTCGGCGGCACCGGACTGCTGGCCGCCTTCCCCAGGGCCTACGCGATCCTGCTGTCGGCGCTGTACCTGCCGGTGCTGGTGATGCTGGTGGCGCTGATCTTCCGCGGCGTCGCCTTCGAGTTCCGCTTCAAGGCCCGACGCGGGAAGCGCTTCTGGGGCGGCGCGTTCGCGGCCGGCTCGATGGTGGCGGCGTTCGCGCAGGGCGTGATCCTGGGCGCGCTGGTCGAGGGCATGCCGCTGGAGGAGGGCAAGTACCTCGGCGGCGCGCTCGACTGGTTCAGCCCGTTCTCGATGCTGACCGGCGTGGCGGTGGTGTTCGGCTATGCGCTGCTCGGCGCGGGCTGGCTGATCCTGAAGACCGAAGGCCGCCTGCAGCAGGTGGCGCGCACGGTGACCCGGCCGCTGGTGCTGGTGGTGGTCGCGTTCATGGGCCTGGTCAGCACCTGGCTGCCGTTCCTCGACTCCCAGGTCATGGCGCGCTGGTTCGAGGGCGGCAACTTCTGGTGGCTGGCGCCGGTGCCGCTGCTGGCGCTGGTGAACGCGTTCTGGCTGTGGCGCGCGGCGATGCGCGAAGGGCGCGACGCGCGCCCGTTCCTGCTGACGCTGAGCTTCTTCGTGCTCGGCTTCGCGGGGCTGGTGGTCGGGATCTGGCCGAACATCATCCCGCCGTCGCTGAGCATCTGGGATGCGTCCTCGCCGCCGTCGTCGCAGGGCTTCACCCTGGTCGGGCTGGCCATCCTGCTGCCGATCATCCTCGGCTACACCGCGTGGTCGTACTCGGTGTTCCGGGGCAAGATCCAGGCCGACGCCGGCTACCACTGAGCCTCCGCCGCGCCGTCCACGCGCGGCGCCGGGGCGCCGCGGCGCGCTTGCTTTATGCTTCATCCCTGCACGCGTGCGCCCGCGCGCTGGAACCGCCGATGCAAGCCTTCGTCTACAAGAGCCTTCGAAAGGCCGATACCTACGTCTACCTCGCCGGCCGCGACGACTTCGGCCGCATCCCCGACCCGGTCCGCGGCGAGCTCGGCGAGCTGCGCTTCGTGCTCGAGGTCGCGCTGGTCCCCGGCCGCCGCCTTGCGCGCGAGGACGCCGACGTGGTCCGCGCCAACCTCGCCGGCCGCGGCTTCCACCTGCAGATGCCGCCCCGCGCGGGCGTGGATCCGCTGACCGGCGACTGGGGCACCGATGCCTGAGCGCGCGTCCATGAAGACCTGGCTGCCGCTGGTTGCCGGCGTCCTGCTGGCGCTGCTGGCCGGCGCACCGGAGGCCGCGGTCGCGGCGCTGGCGGCCTGCCTGGCGCAGCCTGCGCTGGCGCTCGGCCTGCGCGCGCGCCTGGGCGGCGGGCTGCCCGCCGGAGCCGCGCTCCGCCGCGACCTGCTGGCCGTGCTGCTGCTGTGGAGCCTGGCGCTGGCCGCGGGCGCACTGCTGGTGGGCTGGCCGCTGTCGGCGCTGGTTGCCAGCCGCGGCGCCTCGCCCGGCCCGGCGCTCGCGCTCAGCGCCACCGCCGGCCTGGGCGTGATCGCGCTCTGGCGGCTGTGGCCGCTGTGGCAGCGCGCCGAGGGCGAGGGCGGCCGGACGCTGGCCGGGCACTGGAGTTCGCTCGACGAGGTCGATGGCTCCAGCTGGCGCGGGCTTGGCGCCGCGCTCGCGATCGCCGCCATCCTCGCGCTGGCGCTGGCGCTCGCATGGCCGGGCCTGGTGGCCGGTGGCGCGCGCTGGATCCTGGCGGTGCTGGCCGCCATCGCCTGGCCGCTGCTGCACCTGGCGCTGCTGCGCACGCCGCTGGCGCAGGTGGCGCTGGACGTGCTCGAGATGCCCGAGCCGGCGCACCCGGCCGCGCTGGACGATGCCGAAGCCGCGGCCGCCGACCCCGTCGCGGCCCTGTATGCCGCGGCGCGCGGCGGCCGGGTCGAGCGGGCCCTGGACCTGCTGGCCCAGGGCGCCGATCCGCACGCCCGGCCGGAGCCGGAGAGCCGCGACCAGCGCTCGCTGGCGGTGCTGGCGGCGGTGCTGCCGGACCTGCGCCTGCTGCGCGACCTGATCACCCGCGGCGTCGACCTCAACGACGCGCACGCCGGCCTGACGCCGCTGCTGGCGGCGACCCGCGACAGTTGGCACGGCCGCCCCGAAGCGGTGATGACCCTGCTCGCCAACGGAGCCGACCCGCGCGCCGCCGACCGCGACGGCAACACGCCGCTGCACCACGCCGCGCGCAGCTCCGATCCCGGCGTCGCCGCCCTGCTGCGCGACGCCGCCGCCGAGCTCGATGCCCGCAACGCCGACGGCGTGACCCCGCTCGGCATCGCCTGCGGCTGCGGCAACTGGCGCCTCGCCCGCTTCCTGCTCGAACGCGGCGCGCGCACCGAGCCCGAAGGCGGCTCGCCGCCGCTGCTGGCCGCGGCCGGCGGCGACGACGACGATGCCGCCGGCGTCGCCCTGCTGCTCCGGCACAAGGCCCGCGTGGACGCCCGCGACGCCCGCGGCCGCAGCGCGCTGCACGAGGCCGCGCTCGCTGGCCACGTCGAGATCATGGCCGCGCTGCTCGAGGCGAAGGCGGACGCCGACGCCCGCGACGCCGCCGGGCGCACGCCGCTGCTGGACGCCGCCGCCGGTGGGCACGCGGCCGCGCTCGACCTGCTGGCCGGCCGCGCCGACGTGCACGCCGTCGACGCCGAAGGCCGCAACGCCCTGCACCTGGCCTGCCTGTGCGGCAGCGGCAGCGCGGCGCTGGCCACGCGCCTGCTCGAACTGGAGGTCGACGCGCAGCTGGCCGACGAAGGCGGCAAGCGCCCGGTCGAGCATGCGGCGTCCGGCGGGCGCTGGGCGATGGTCGCCGTGCTCGACCCGGCGCATCCGCTCCCGGCCAGCGTCCTTGGCGGCGACAGCGAAGCGCCGGTCGACCGCGCGCCGCTGGAGGTGCTGCGCGAACAGCTCGCCGAGGGCCGTTTCGAGGAACTCGAGCCGCTGGCGCAGCTTGTTTCTCCCGCCGAACTTGGCGGGCTGCTGCTTGATGGCGAGTCGCCGCCGGCGCCGGCACGCATCGAGTGGCTGCTGCGCAACGGCGCCGACCCGGATGCGCGCGCGGAGGGCGAAGACACCGCGCTGCTGCAGCTGCTGGGCCGGGGCACGGCGGCGCTGCCCGCCGCCCAGGCGCTTCTGCGCGGCGGCGCATCGCCGGCCGGCGCCGGCGGCCTGGCGCGCTTCCTCGAGGCCTGCGTGCGCGAGGACCAGGCGGCGCGCGGGCTGGAGCAGTTCGCGCTGGAGCTGGTCGAGCGCGGCGCCGACATCCTGGCCCCGTCGCCTGGCGGCGATCCCGCGGCGGGGCTGGCGGTGCGGCTGGGCTGGATGCGCCTGCTCGAGCGCCTGGTCGCCGACGGCGTCGATCTCGACCGCCGCGACGGCCACGGCATGACCGCGCTGCACCTGGCCGCCGCGCTCGGCCGCGAGCCGGCGCTGCGACTGCTCGTCAGGGGCGGCGCTTCGCCGGCGGTGCGCGCCGCCGACGGCCAGACGCCGCTGGGCGTGGCGCTGTCCGCCGGCCGCCGCGACCTCGCCGACTGGCTGGACTGGACCGGCTGGACGCTTCCCGGCCGCCCGCTGCGCGAAGCCGACGTGCCGGCCGCCGCGATGGCCGGCGATGCCGGCGCCGTGCGCCGCCTGCTCGATCTCGGATTCGCGGTCGACGCCGTCGACGACAAGGGCTGCACCGGCCTGCTGCGCGCCGCCGGCGGCGGCCACGCCGAGGTGCTGGAGCTGCTGCTCGAGCGCGGCGCCGACCCGCAGCGCGCCGCGCACACCGGCGCCACCCCGCTCTCGGCCGCGGTCAGCATGCGCCACGGCGTCATCGTCGAACGCCTGCTGCGCGCGAAGGTCGCGCTCGAACACCGCCTGCCCGGCGACGTCACCGTGCTGATGATCGCCGCCGCGCTCGGCATGCCCGACATCTGCGCGCGCCTGCTCACCGCCGGCGCCAACATCCAGGCCGCCGACGCCCAGGGCCTGACGCCGCTGCACTGCGCCGCGCTCTACGGCTTCACCGCGCGCGACCGCCCGCGCCTGCTGGCCCTGTTCGACACCCTGCTGCTGGCCGGTGCCGAGGCCGACGCCGAGGCCGCCGGCGGGGTCACGCCGCTGCTGCTGCTGCTGGGCGCGCGCGCCGAGCCCGGCACCGCCTGCGACGAGGACGTGGTGCAGGCCGCGGTCGACCGCCTGCTCGACGAGGACACGCGGCTGGACGCGCAGGACCCGCGCGGCTTCGGCCCGCTGCACCTGACCGCCCTGCACGGCCTGCTGCGCCTGGCCCGCCACCTGCTGCGCGCCGGCTGCGATCCCGACCTGCGCGACGCGCTCAACCGCACGCCGCGCGAGGTCGCGGTGATGCGCGGCTTCATCGACGTGGCCGCCGAGTTCGCACCGCCGCCGTCGGGCGTGTCGATGGCGCGGTTCCTGCGCGACCGGGGCTGACGTCAACGCCGCAGCGCGGGCGGGACAGGTGCACGGCATGTCCGTGCGGCTTGACCCGGATCATGGGAACCGGGGCGGCACGGGCGCGACCATGGCGGCATGGGCCACTACGCCGTCATGCACGTCCTGCACCTGTTCGCCGCGTTCGTGTTCGTGGGCACCGTGTTCTTCGAGGTGCTGATCCTCGAGCGCGTGCGCCGGCACGTGCCGCGCAACGCCATGCACCTGGTCGAGGCCGGCATCGGCCGCCGCGCGAGCCGGCTGATGCCGTGGGTGCTGCTGGTGCTCTACGGCAGCGGACTGGGCATGGCCTGGCGCTATCGCGCGCTGCTCGCGGACGCGCTGGCCGGCGGCTTCGGCCTGCTGCTGGCGCTCAAGATCGTGCTCGCGTTCAGCGTCGCCGGCCACTTCATCCTGGCGATGTCACTGCGCCGCAGTGGGCGCCTGGTGTCTTCCGTGTCCAGGCGCCTCCACGTCAGCCTGTTCTGGCACATGGTCGGCATCGTGCTGCTGGCCAAGCTCATGTTCCACCTGGGCTGAGGCCCCGCGCCTCAGTCCGCCGGCGAGAGTAGCCAGGCCTGGCTGTCGATGCCGGTGCAGGTGGACGCCTGGACCGCGCGGCGCCTCGTGCGCGAATGGTCCATGCACAGTCCGGCCACGCGCAGTTCGCCCGCCTGGGTGGCGGTGAAGCGCTGGGTGGCCACGCCGCTGCAGGCCTGCAGCCGCAGCGCCGCGCCGTGGGTCGTGCCCGAGGCGGCGGCGCAGCGCTCCGAGGCCGGGTTGTACAGCGAGCCGTCGCCGCGCAGGATCCAGCGCTGCCCGGCCGCGCCGGTGCAGGGCCAGGCGGCGAGCGCGGTCCCGGCCGCGGGCGATGGCGCGTGCAGGCACTGCCCCGACAGCGTCGACACCCGGGACTCCACCGTGTCGCCGGTGCCGACGATGCGGTAGAGGGTGCCGGTGAGGCTGGCCAGGTAGAGCTCGCCGTCGGCGTCCTCGCCGAAGGCCACCGGCTGGCTGATCGTGCCGGCGGGGATCGGGTCCTCGATGCGCGGCTGGCCGGCGTCGAAGGTGATCGTGCGCACCGCGGTGTTGCAGTAGTCGGTGAAGAAGTAGCGTCCCGCCAGCGACGGGTAGGCGGCGCCCCGGTAGACGCGGCCGCCGGTGATCGAGCAGTTGCCGGCGGAGTGGCTGGTGGTCGCCAGCGGCTCGAAGTAGGCGCCGCTGCAGCCGGCGGTGTTGTAGGGCTGGTCGCCCTCGTAGCAGCGCCAGCCGAAGTTGAGGCCGCCGCCGGTGCCGGCCGGGATGAAGTTGATCTCCTCGTAGGCGTTCTGGCCGACGTCGGCGATCCACAGGTCGCCCAGCAGGGCGTCGAAGGCGATGCGCCAGGGATTGCGCAGGCCCAGCGCGAAGACCTCGTCGCAGCCGGCGCCGCCGGGGCCGTCGGCGTAGGCGTTGCCGGCGGGGATGGCGTAGTTGGCGCCGCTGGCGATGCTGCAGTCGCGCCCGCCGCTGCCGTCGACGTCGATCCGCAGCAGCTTGCCGAGCAGGCGGCCGGGGTTCTGCGAATTGTTCTGCGGGTCCCCGCCGCTGCCGCCGTCGCCCGAGGCGATGTAGAGGTAGCCGTCGGGGCCGAACTGGATGTCGCCGCCGTTGTGGTTGCTGTAGGGCTGCTCGAACTCCAGCAGCACCAGCTCGGAGGCGGGGTCGGCCACGTTGGCGTCCGTGCCCACCTTGAAGCGCGAGATGCGGGTGCGGTCGAGGCCGCTGCCGGGTGGATCGAAGGTGTAGTTGACGTAGAACCAGCCGTTCTTCGCGTACTGCGGATGGAAGGCGAGGCCGAGCAGGCCCTGCTCGTTGCCCGAGTCGTCGACCCGGTCCTGGATGTCCAGGAAGGGCAGCGGGCGCAGCGTGCCCTGGTCGATCACGCGGATGCGGCCGGGCTGCTCGGCCACGAACAGGCGCGCGTCGCCGGCGTGGGTGATGACCACCGGCTGCGACAGCCCGCTGGCGAACGGCTCCAGGGTCGCTTCCGACGGCGGCGGCGCGGGCGGCTCCGGCGGGCCGCCGCTGCCGTTGCGCACGGTGATCGCGAGCTGGCCGGTGCCGACCCCGTCGCCGAGCAGGTCGAGCTGGCCGTTGGTCGAATTGCCGGCGGCGTACAGCGTGACCGGACCGTTCCAGGTCGGTGCGCGCCAGCGGAAGCCGAAGCTCACCGCGCCGCCGGAAAAGGCCTTGGGCTGCGTGTGCGAGATCTCGCCGCCGATCACGTGCACGTCCTTGCCGGGGGCCTGGAAGCTGCCGGCGGCACCCGACGACGACACGCCCAGGCCGCCGGTCGCGCCGGGGCCACCGCTGATGGTCACCGTGAAATCGGCGATGGTGCCGGCATCGAGCACCTGCGGCCCGCTGATGGTGACCGTGGGCGTGCTGGCACCGCGGGCATGGCAGGCGGTGCACGTCGCGCCGTTCTGCGTGGCGGGGTTGCCGGAGAAGCCGTTGCGCCCGTGCAGGCTGGCATCGGCATGGCCGTAGGCGAGGAGGGCGGCGACTGCGAACAGCGGACGGGACAGGGTCTTGCGCATTGCGGAACCCCCGGGGCGTGGCCGTGGCGAAAGGCCCGAGTATTGCGCAGGGACCGTGCATCGTGAAACCGGGTTCACCACCAGCTTGTGCAGACTGCGCCGGGTTTCCTCCCCGCGGACCCCGGCACATGGACCTGAAGAGCGGCTACCCCTGGTGGGCGGTGAAGAACGGGCTGATGCACGCCTTTCCCCCGCTCGAGCGCGACCTTCGCTGCGACGTCGCGGTGGTCGGTGGTGGCGTCACCGGCGCGCTGATCGCCGACGAGTTCGCGGCCCACGGGCACGAGGTCGCCGTCCTCGAGCAACGCGACGTCGGCTGGGGCAGCAGCGCGGTGAGCACGGCGTTGCTGCAGTACGAGATCGACACGCACATGGTCGATCTGGCGAGGCGACACGGCGAGGCCGCGGCACTTCTCGCCTACCGGTCCTGCGTGGAGGCGATCGACCAGCTCGCGGCACTGGCCGCGCGCGTGCGCGACGTCGGCTTCCGGCGCTGCGGCAGCCTGTACTACGCGAGCAAGCGCCGGCATCGCGGCGCCCTGCGCGAGGAGTTCGAGGCCCGCGCCGCACGTGGCTTCGCGGTGGCGTGGCTTGATTCCGGCGACGTCCGGGACCGCTACGGTTTCGACGCGCCCTGCGCGATCCTCAGCCGGACCGGTGCCCAGGTCGACAGCTATCGGCTGGCGTTGCGCATCTTCGCGAAGCTCCGGGCCGCCGGCGTGCACGTGCACGACCGCACGCGGGTCGAGGACATCGTGCCCGACGCCCGTGGCGTGACCCTGCGCACCGACGCCGGCGCCACCGTGCGGGCACGCCACGTGGTCCTCGCCGCCGGCTATGCCGGCCAATCGTGGCTGCGGCAGCGGGTCGCGCGAAACCGCAGCAGCTACGCCTTCGTGACCGATCCCATCGCGCCGGAGCGGTTGGGCGCGCTGCGCCGCACGCTGCTGTGGGAAACCGCCCGGCCCTACCTCTACATGCGCAGTACGTCCGACGATCGCCTGCTGGTGGGCGGCGAGGACGATGCGATCGACGTCGCCGCGCGGCGCGACCGGCGGGTCGATGCCAAGGCCGGGCGGCTGCGGAAGCAGGTGGCCGCGCTGTTCCCCGACCTGCCGCTGGCGCCGGCCTTCGCCTGGGCCGGCACCTTCGCCGAGACCGCGGACGGCCTGCCGTTCTTCGGCCCGCATGCCCAGTACGGGCCGCGCGTGCACTTCGCCATGGCCTACGGCGGCAACGGCATCACTTACAGCATGCTCGGCGCCGGCCTGCTGCGGGCGCTGGTGGAGCGCCGGCGGCATCCGCTGGCGGAGCTGTTCTCGTTCGCCAGGCTGAAGTGAAGCGCGAACTCCCGGGGCAGGCACCGCAATGAAAAGATTCTTCTCGCAGGTGAGGAGAAGAGGCTCGCGGTCGAGCTGGCTGTGGTGATGTTGGATCGGCGTCTGCTACGGCCAGTGATGCTTGCGGAGCTGGGTCGTGATGCAAGTCGGCTCCGTGGTGGTGTACGC
>NZ_JACSQJ010000001.1:436386-887899 GCF_014836665.1 Luteimonas colneyensis | reverse complement strand
GTCTGAAGCCGGGGCGTGGGCCATCCATGGCCCACTCTCCGCACTCCCCCCGCCAACCACCTCCCGCACCACCGTCGTCGGCTTCGGCTGGTTTGGAAAAGCGTTTGCGCTGGACCATTACTGCGTGCTGCGTGCTGCGTGCTGCGTGCTGCGTGGTGGTGCGGGTGCGCGGGTGTGTGCGCGTCGCTGTGTCGTGCAGCTCGAGATGCCCGCCGCGCCGTGCACGGAAGTGCGGCCGTGCGCTGGGGCGAGGTGTCCGTGGGTGTGTCGACGGCAGGGCGGGGGCCGGCCTTCCGCAGGGCACCGTACGGGCAGGAGTGCATGGGAGCGGCCAGGCCTGCGCCGATGCGTCCTGCAGCACGGACCGCATGGGTCCCCGACAACGAAGCCGCGCGCCCCACGTACGCGGCGCGGGTTGCTGCGGGGTGGGTGTGGACAGCGCACATGGATGTGCGCGGTAGCCGCTTCAGCCATGGATGGCTGATGCGGCGGTCCACACCCACCCCGCAGCGACACGCTCACACCCGCAGCCGACAGCCCGCGCGGCTCGCCCGCACAGAGCCCGAAAGAAAACGCCCCGGATCAACCGGGGCGCGTGATGCTTACCAGCTCAGGACGACCTTCCCTGATTTGCCGGACTCCATCAGGTCGAACCCCTTCTGGAACTCGTCCGCCGGCAGCTGGTGGCTCAGCACCTTGTGCAGCGGGAAGCCCGACAGCACCAGCTGCGTCATCTTGTACCAGGTCTCGTACATGCGCCGGCCGTAGATGCCGTGCAGCGTCAGGCCCTTGAAGATCACCCGGTCCCAGTCGATGCCCGCACCCTTGGGCAGCAGGCCGAGCAGGGCGACCTTGCCGCCGTGGTACATGCAGTCGAGCATGTCGTTGAAGGCGGCCGGGTTGCCGCTCATTTCCAGGCCGACGTCGAAGCCGTCCATGTGCAGCTCGGACATCACGTCCTTGACCGAGGTCTTGCTGACGTTGACCACGCGCGTGGCGCCCATGTCGGCGGCCAGCTTCAGGCGGAAGTCGTTGACGTCGGTCACCACCACGTTGCGCGCGCCGATGTGCTTGCAGATGCCCGCGGCCATCACGCCGATCGGGCCGGCGCCGGTGATCAGCACGTCCTCGCCGACCACGTCGAACTCCAGCGCGCAGTGCGCGGCGTTGCCGTAGGGGTCGAAGAACGCGGCCAGTTCGCTCGGGATCTGGTCGGGGATCGGCCACAGGTTGCTGGCCGGCATCACGATGTACTCGGCAAACGCCCCGTTGCGGTTGACGCCGATGCCGACCGTGTTCGGGCACAGGTGCTGTTTGCCGGCACGGCAGTTGCGGCACTGGCCGCAGACGATGTGGCCTTCGGCCGAAACGCGCTGGCCGATCTCGTAGCCGGTCGCGCCCGGGCCCAGCTTCACCACCCGGCCCACGAACTCGTGGCCGATGGTCAGGCCCTGCGGGATGGTGCGCTGCGCCCACTCGTCCCAGAGGTAGATGTGCAGGTCGGTGCCGCAGATGGCGGTCTTCTCGAGGCGGATCAGGACCTCGTTCGCGCCGGGCTCGGGGACGGGGACCTCTTCCATCCAGATGCCCTTGGCGAGCTCGCGCTTGACCAGCGCCTTCATGGTGGTCGGGAGGGGGGGCTGCTGGAGCTGCGACATGGGCGGGCCGGTCAGGTGGGTCGAAACCGTGATTGTACCGCCGGCCGGGGCCGTGCCCGTGGCCGTGACCCCCGGCATTTGCGCCCGCCTAGCGCGCCGGCCTATGGTCGCGGGCTGTCCAGCCCAACCGGAACGCCATGCGCCCGAGTCCCGTCGCCGCCGCCCTTGCCGCCCTTCTGCTGTCCGCTCCCGCCGTTGCCGACGAAGGCATGTGGCTGCCGTCCCAGCTGCCCGAGGTCGAATCGGCGATGCGCGACTCGGGCTTCCAGGGCGATCCCGGGAGCCTGTCCGACCTGTCGAAGCCGCCGATGAGCGCCGTGGTCTCGCTGGGCGGCTGCACCGCGAGCTTCGTGTCGCCGAAGGGGCTGGTCGTGACCAACCACCACTGCGCGCACGGCGCGATCCAGCTGAACTCGACGCCGGAGAACAACCTCATCGTCGACGGCTTCAACGCCGCGACCATGGCCGACGAGCTCTCCGCCGGCCCGGGCGCCCGGGTGCTGGTGACCGATCGCTTCGAGCGCATCACCGACCGCATCCTGGCCGATGCCCGTGGCGCGACCGGCCGCGCCTACCACGACGCCGTCGAGGCCGCCTCCAAGGCCGCCGTCGCAGAGTGCGAGGCCGAAGCGCCCGGCTACCGCTGCAGCGTGGTCGACATGTACTACGGCACCGACTTCCACCTGGTGCGCCAGCTCGAGATCCGCGACGTGCGCCTGGTCTACGCGCCGCCGGACGCCATCGGCAGCTACGGCGACGAGATCGACAATTTCATGTGGCCGCGGCACAGCGGCGACTTCACGTTCTACCGTGCCTACGTCGGCCCCGACGGGAAGCCGGCGGCGTATTCGCCGGACAACGTGCCGTTCAAGCCGGCCGCGTGGCTGACGGTGTCGACCGATCCGCTGGCCGAGGGCGATTTCGCCATGCTCGCCGGCTATCCCGGCCGCACCTTCCGCCACCGCACCGCGGCCGAGTTCGCCGACCAGGTGGAGTGGCAGCTGCCCTCGCGCGTGGAACTGATGTCCGCGCTGCTGGCGGCGATCGAGCGCGGCTCGGCCGGCAGCGCCGACGCCGGGGTGCGCTACGCCGCCCAGGTGGCCAGCCTCAAGAACACGCTCAAGCGCGCCCAGGGCGAACTCGACGGCCTGCGCCGCAGCGATGCGGTGGCCGAGCGCCGCCGGCAGGAAGCCGCGATGTCGGCCTGGCTCGCGAGCCAGCCGGACGCGGCCGCGACGCGCGCCGACATCGACGCCGCGTCGCGGGTGATCGCGTCCGCGCGCGCCACCCGCGAGCGCGACCAGCTCTTCGGCCTGATGCAGGCGCAGACCCAGCTGCTGGGCGGCGCGATGCGGCTGCAGCGCCTGGCGCTGGAGCGCGGCAAGCCCGACGCCGAGCGCGAGGGCGGCTACCAGCTGCGCGACGAGGCCCGCATCGAGGCGGCGCTGCGCCAGGCCCAGCGGCGCTACGCGCCGGAGGTGGAGCGCGCGATCCTGTCCGAACTGCTGGCGCGCCACCGCGCGCTGCCGGCCGACCAGCGGGTGCCGGAGATCGAGCAGGTGTTCGGCGCCGACGCCGCGGCCGCCGACGCGGCGCTTGACACGCTGTACGCGGACACCGTGCTGGCCTCGGAGGACGAGCGCCTGCGCCTGCTGGCGGCCGCGCCGGCCGAGGTGCAGGCCTCCACCGATCCGCTGATGCGCGCCGCCGCCACCCTGCTGCAGGCAGTGCTGCGCTTCGAAGACGGCGACAAGGCCCGCGCCGGCGAACTGCTGCGCCTGCGCCCCGCCTACATGCGCGGGATGATCGGCCACGCACGCAGCGAGGGCAGGGCGGTCTACCCCGACGCCAACTCGACGCTGCGGGTGAGCTACGGCCGCATCGAAAGCCTGCAGCCGCGCGATGCGGTCAGCTGGGCGCCGCTGACCACGGTCGAAGGCATCGTGGAAAAGCACACCGGCGTGGCGCCGTTCGATGCGCCCGGCCCGCTGCGCGACGCGATCGCGCGGCGCGACTTCGGCGCCACCGCCGATCCCGGCCTGGGCACCCAGACCGTCAACTTCCTCACCAACCTCGACACCACCGGCGGCAACTCCGGTTCGCCGGTGATGGACGCGCGCGGCCGCCTCATCGGGCTGAACTTCGACAGCAACTGGGAGGCGGTCAGCGCCAGCTGGAAGTTCGACCCGCGCTACAAGCGCGCGATCCACGTCGATGCCCGCTACATGCGCTGGATCATGGCCCGCGTCTATCCCGCGCCGCAGCTGCTGGCCGAGATGGGCCTCCCGCTCGACGGCGCCGACCGTGGCCCGGCGCCGGCCGCCGCCGCGGGCCGCTAGACTCGGCCCATCCGTTCGACCCCCTTTCCACACCGCACCAGGAAACCAGACATGGGCAAGACCGTCCTCGCCACCGCAGCGGCCGCCTTCGTGGCCGCCATCGCCAGCCCCGTCCCCGCGCACGCGGGCGAGGGCATGTGGGTGCCGCAGCAGCTTCCGGAGATCTCCCGGCCGCTCAAGCGCGCCGGCCTGAAGCTGAAGCCCGAGCAGCTGGCCGACCTCACCGGCGACCCGCTGGGCGCGGTGGTCTCGCTCGGCGGCTGCACCGCGAGCTTCGTTTCGCCGCAGGGGCTGGTCGCCACGAACCACCACTGCGCGTACGGCGCCATCCAGCTGAACTCGACGCCCGAGAACAACCTGATGCGCGACGGCTTCTACGCCGGCGCCATCGGCGACGAGATCAGCGCCGGCCCGACCTCGCGCATCTACGCGCTGGAGTCGATCGAGGACGTGACCGACCGCGTGCAGCAGGCGGTGGCCGCGGCGCCGGACGCGCTGGGCCGCACCAGGGCGCTGGACGCGATCGAGAAGTCGCTGGTGGCCGCGTGCGAGGCCGAGGACGGCTACCGCTGCCGCCTGTACAGCTTCGCCGGCGGCAACACCTATCGGCTGTTCAGGAACCTCGAAATCCAGGACGTGCGCCTGGTCTACGCCCCGCAGGGCAGCGTCGGCGCCTACGGCGGCGAGGTCGACAACTGGATGTGGCCGCGCCACACCGGCGACTTCGCGTTCTATCGCGCCTATGTCGGCAAGGACGGCAAGCCGGCGCCGTTCGCGGAAGACAACGTGCCCTACCAGCCGAAGCAGTGGCTGCGCTTCGCCGACGAGCCGCTGCGCGAGGGTGACTTCGTGATGGTGGCCGGCTACCCGGGCCGCACCGCGCGCTACGCGCTGGCCAGCGAGTTCCGCGACACCCAGGACTGGCAGTACCCGACCATCGTCCGCCACTACAAGGCGATGCAGAAGATGGTGGCCGAGGCCGGCAAGGCCAATCCGGACATCGAGGTGAAGTACGCCAGCACCATGCGCGGCTGGGAGAACGTCTACAAGAACTACGACAGCCAGCTCGCGGGCTTCCAGCGCACCAACGCCATGGCCACCAAGGAACAGCAGGAAGCCGCGGTCCTGGCCTGGGCGCGCGAACAGGGCGAGGCCGGCCAGCCGGTGCTCGATGCGCACGCGAAGCTGCTCGAGCTCAACGAAGCCAGCCGCGCCACCCGCGACCGCGACCTGGTGTTCAGCCAGTTCAACGGCACGGGCATCCTCGCCACCGCCATCCGCGGCTACCGCCTGGCGATCGAGCGCGAGAAGCCCGACGCCGAGCGCGAGCAGGGCTACCAGGAGCGCGACCTGCCGACCCTGGAGGGCTCGGTGCGGCAGATGGAGCGTCGTTACGTCAAGGAGATGGACCGCGGCCTGCAGCGCTATTGGCTGGACGAATACGCGAAGCTGCCCGAGGGCCAGCGCATCGAGGCCCTGGACGAATGGCTCGGCGGCCCCGGCGACAAGGCCATCGACGGCGCGCTCGACCGCCTTGGCCGCAGCGAGCTGGCCGACGGCACCGACGCGCGCCTGAAGTGGCTGCAGGCCGACCGCAGCGCCTACGAGGCCAGCAAGGACCCGGCGATCCGCTACGCGGTGGCGGTGATGCCGACCCTGCTGGCGCAGGAGGCCGAGCGCAAGGCCCGCGCCGGCGACGCGCTGCTGGCGCGCCCGGTCTACCTGCAGGCGGTGGCCGACTACAAGGCCAGCAAGGGCGAGTTCGTCTATCCCGACGCCAACTCCTCGCTGCGCATCACCTTCGGCAACGTCAAGCCCTACACCAAGCTCGACGGCACGCCGCAGAAGGCGTTCACCGTGCTCGAGGAGATTCCCGCCAAGGACACCGGCGAGGATCCGTTCGACGCGCCGAAGGCGCTGCTGGACGCCGTGGCTGCCAAGGAGTACGGCGGCCTGGCCGATCGTCGCCTGAAGTCGGTGCCGGTCAACTTCCTCGCCGACCTCGACATCACCGGCGGCAACTCCGGTTCGCCGGTGCTCGACGCGCACGGCAAGCTGGTCGGCCTGGCCTTCGACGGCAACTGGGAATCGGTGGCCTCGAACTGGGTGTTCGATCCGGTGATGACGCGCATGATCTCGGTCGACCAGCGCTACATGCGCTGGATCATGCAGGAGGTCTATCCGGCGCCGCGCGTACTGGCCGAACTGGGGCTGGAGCCGAAGCGGTGAGGATCCTGCTCGCCCGCCACGGCGAGACCGAGTGGAACCGCGCCGGCCGCTACCAGGGGCAGGAGGACATCCCGCTGTCGGACACCGGCGCCAAGCAGGCGCTGCGCCTGGGCGAGCGCCTGCACGACGTGCGCATCGACCGCGCCGTGGCCTCGCCACTGGCGCGCGCCTACGACACGGCGCGCCTGGCGCTGGGCGAGGCGCGCGCGGACATGCTCGAGGTCGACCAGGGGCTGATGGAAATCGCCCACGGCAGCTGGGAAGGCAAGCTCGCCAGCGAGATCCGTGAAGCCGACCCGGAACGCCTGGCCGCCTGGCGCGATACCCCGGACAAGGTGCAGATGCCCGGCGGCGAATCGCTGAAGCAGGTGCTCGAGCGCGCCTGGCCGGCGTTCGCCGCCGCCTGCGAGGGTCTCGGCCCCGAGGACACGCTGCTGGTGGTCTCGCACGACGCGGTCAACCGCGTGCTGCTGTGCCGCGTGCTGGGGTTGCCGCTGTTCCGCCTGTGGACCTTCCGGCAGGCGCCGGCGACGCTCAACCTGCTGGAAGGTCCGGATCCGCAGCATCTGGACGTGGTGCGCCTGAACGACTGCGCGCACCACACCCTGCTGTTCGGCGAAGCGGTGCACCGGGCGCTCTGAACCATGGCGACATCGCGAACCCTGCAGGACTGGCTCGTCGACATCGAGGGCCGGCATCCGCGCGAGGTCGAGCTTGGGCTGGGGCGCGTGGGCGAAGTGGCTACGCGGCTCGGGCTCGGCCGGCCGGCACGCTTCGTCGCGACGGTGGCCGGCAGCAACGGCAAGGGCTCGACGGTGGCCTTCATCGAGGCCATCGCCGCCGCCTCGGGACTGCGCGTGGGCGCCTACACCTCGCCGCACCTGCTGGCCTACAACGAACGCGTGCGCATCGACGGCCGTGACGCCGGCGATGCCGCCCTGGTGGAGGCCTTCGAGGCGGTCGAGGCCGCGCGCGGCGACACCTCGCTGACCTACTTCGAGTACGGCACCCTGGCCGCACTGTGGCTGTTCGCGCGCGCGGACCTGGACCTGGCGGTGCTCGAGGTCGGGCTCGGCGGGCGCCTGGACGCGGTCAACCTGGTCGACCCCGACGTCGCGGTGATCACCACCGTCGACCTCGACCACCAGGACTGGCTGGGCCACGACCGCGAGGCGATCGGCGCGGAGAAGGCCGGCATCGCCCGCGCCTGGACGCCGCTGGTGCTGGGCGAGGACGACCCGCCGTCGAGCGTGCTCGGCCACGCCTACGCCATCGGCGCCTCGGCGATCCGCGCCGGCAGCGACTACCGCTTCGGCCGCGACAAGGATGGCGACGGCTGGTGGTGGCGCGAGCCCGGATTCGAGCTGGCCCTGCCGCTGCCCGGCCTGGCGGCGCCCGCGCAGCTGCGCAACGCCGCCGCGGCGATCGCGGCGCTGCGCGCGCTGGACCTGGAGATCGATGATGGCGCCTGGGCGCGCGGCGTGGCCGCGGCGCGGGTGCCGGGGCGACTGCAGCGCTTCGAGCACGCGGGCGTGGAGGTGCTGGTCGACGTCGGGCACAACCCCCAGGCGGCGCGCGCGCTGGCCGACTGGCTGCGCGCGGCGGCGCCCGCGCGCACGGTGGCCGTGTACGGCGCGCTCGCGGACAAGGACGCGGCCGGCGTGGTGGCGGCGCTCGCGGACGGGGTCGACGCCTGGCATCTGGCGGGAACCACCGCCGCCGGCAGCCGTGGCCGCGATGCCGATGCGTTGGCAGCCGCGCTTGCCGGCAGCACGGCCGCCGGCGCGTCGCGCCATCCCGGCGTGGAGCAGGCGCTGTCCGCGGCGCTGGCCGATGCCGGCGCCGGCGGGCGCGTGCTCGCCTTCGGCTCGTTCCACGTCGCCGGTGCGGCGCTGGCGTGGCTGGCTGCCGCAGGTTCAGAAGCGGCGACCGACGCGGCCGTATAATTCCCCGGCCTTCCCGCTGCCCGAGCGCCCATGGATTCCGGACTGAAACAGCGCCTCATCGGCGCCGCGGTATTGATCGCCCTGGCCGTGATCTTCCTGCCGATGCTGGTGCAGGGCCCGGCGCCCGACAGCGGCGTGTCGGACCTGTCGATGCAGGTGCCCGACGCGCCCTCCGGCGACTACGTCACCCGTGACCTGCCGCTGGTCGCGCCGGCGGCGACCGGCAGCTCCGGCCTGCTGGCCGACGATGGCAGCCTGGCGACCGTGGACACGGCGACCGCCCAGCCCGCGGGCGACGTCGTCTCCGAGGACGCCGCCGACCTCGCGTCCGGCGTCGAGACCGCACCGCTGCAGGACACCGCTGCGGTGGCGCAGCCGCTACCGGCACCGATGCCCGGGGACACCCGTACGACGGACACCGCCGCTGCAGCGCGCGAAGCGGCCGCCGAGCGGGCCAGGCTGGCCGCGGCCGAGGCGGCGAAGCCGGAGCCCCCCAAGCCTGAACCTGCCAAGCCGGAACCCGCGCCGCAGCCCGCACCCCGCCTTCCGCCCGCGACCGCCGGCGGCGACTACGCGGTGAACTTCGGTGCCTACGGCAGCCGCGGCGACGCCGGCACCGTGGTCACCCGCCTGCGCCAGGAGAACCTGCCCGCGTACGTCGAAGAAACCCGCGTCGGCGGACGCGACGCCTGGCGCGTGCGCATCGGCCCGTATGCCACCCGCGCCCATGCCGAAGCGGCGCGGGTGCGCGCCGGCAGCATCGGTTCGCGCGCGCAAGCCACCGTGGTCGCGCTCGATGCCGCGGCGCCCGCGTCCGGCGGCACGACGTCCGCGGCGGCCGCGCCGCCCACCCGTGCGCCTGCCGCCGCGACGCCCGCAGCCGCTGCGCCGGCGCCGGCCGAGGCGCCTTCCGGTGCCTCGTCGACCGGCTTCGCGGTGCAGCTGGGCGCGTTCGGCAGCGCCGCCGATGCCACCGCGCTGCGTGACCGCCTGCGCGCGGCCGGCATCACCGCCTTCACCGAGACCGTGCAGACCGACAAGGGCGCGCTCACCCGCGTCAAGGCCGGCCCGGTGGTGACGCGTGCCGAAGCCGACCAGCTCAAGGCGCGGGTGAAGTCCAGCGTCGGCATCGACGGCCTCGTGCGCTCGCATCCCTGATTCCTCCGCTCCACCCTGACCTGGAAAGACCCCCATGTGCGGCATCGTCGGCATCGTCGGAACCACTGAAGTCGCAGCCGCGCTGTACGACGGCCTGACGGTGCTGCAGCACCGGGGGCAGGACGCCGCCGGCATCGCCACCGGCAAGGGCACCCGCCTGCGCGTGCACAAGGGCAACGGCCTGGTGCGCGACGTGTTCGACGCCGAGGCCATGGCCCTGCTCGACGGCCGCGTCGGCATCGGCCACTGCCGCTATCCCACCGCCGGCAGCGAGGGCCACGACGAGGCCCAGCCCTTCTACGTCAACTCGCCCTACGGCATCGCGCTGGCGCACAACGGCAACCTCATCAACACCGACGCGCTGCGCCAGGAAATCTTCGAGACCGACCGCCGCAACATCAACACCGAGTCCGACTCGGAGGTGCTGCTCAACGTCTTCGCGCACGAGCTCGACGGCCAGCGCGGGCTGACGCCCGATGCCGCGCTCAACGCGGTCGAAGGCGTGCACCGGCGCGCGCGCGGCGGCTATGCCGCGGTCGCGCTGGTGCTGGGCCTGGGCCTGGTCGCGTTCCGCGATCCCAACGGCATCCGACCGCTGGTGCTGGGACGGCGCGAGACCGACGCCGGCACCGAGTACGCGGTGGCCTCGGAATCGGTGGCGCTGGACATCCTCGGCTTCGAGCGCATGCGCGACGTCGCACCGGGCGAAGGCATCGTCATCACCGCGCGCGGCGAGCTGCATGCGCGCCAGTGCGCGGAGCCTTCGGACAGCGCGCCCTGCATCTTCGAGTACGTCTATTTCGCGCGCCCGGACTCGATGATCGAGAACATCTCGGTGCACAAGGCGCGCATGCGCATGGGCGTGACCCTGGGCGAGAAGATCCTGCGCGAGCGCCCGGACCACGACATCGACGTGGTGATCCCGATCCCCGACACCTCGCGCGACTCGGCGATGGAGCTGGCCAACGTGCTGGGCGTGAAGTACCGCGAGGGCTTCGTCAAGAACCGCTACGTCGGCCGCACCTTCATCATGCCGGGGCAGGGCGAGCGCGCGAAGTCGGTCAAGCGCAAGCTCAACCCGATCCCGCTGGAGTTCCGCAACCGCGTGGTGCTGCTGGTGGACGACTCGATCGTGCGCGGCACCACCTCGAAGCAGATCGTGCAGATGGCCCGCGACGCCGGCGCGCGCAAGGTCTACCTGGCCTCGGCTGCGCCGCCGGTGCGGCATCCCAACATCTACGGCATCGACATGCCGTCGGTCGAGGAGCTGGTCGCGAACGGCCGCAGCGAGCAGGAGATCGAGGCCCTGCTGGGCTGCGACTGGCTGGTCTACCAGGACCTGGCCGACCTCGAGGCGGCCGTGGCCGGGCACAAGTTCCCCGGCAAGACCTTCGACAGCTCCTGCTTCAGCGGCGAGTACGTGACCGGGATCGATCCCGGCTACTTCGAGCGCCTGCGCCAGCTGCGCTCAGACGAGGCGAAGAAGAAGCGCCGCGCGGGCGCCTGAGCGCGTGGCCGGCTCGCTGTTCGACGCCGCGCGCGACTGCCTTGCCGCGGCGTCCCCGGACGACAAGGTCGCGGCCACGCACGCCGCCGCGCTCGCGTTTGACCAGGGCCTGCTGGTGACCGATGCCGGCGCGCCGCCGCCGGAGCCGATCCGCATGCCGGGCCGCCCGGAGCGCCCGCGTCTGGTGCATCCGCGCGAGCTGCCGCGCCGCGGCTTCGGCAGCACCGAGGGCCGCGCGGCCTTCATCCACGCCATCGTCCACATCGAGCTCAACGCCATCGATCTGGCCTGGGATGCGGTCTATCGCTTCCGCGACATGCCGGCGGAGTACTACGCCGACTGGGTGCGGATCGCGAACGACGAGGCGCGCCACTTCGGGATGCTGCGCGCGCGGCTGGCGGAGCTGGGCCATGCCTACGGCGACTTCGACGCCCACAACGGCCTCTGGGAGATGTGCGAGAAGACCGCGCACGACGGCCTGGCGCGCATGGCGCTGGTGCCACGGGTGCTGGAGGCGCGCGGCCTGGACGTGACCCCCGGGATGATCGTGAAGCTGCGCGCGCTGGGCGACGACGCCACTGCGGACATCCTGGAGGTGATCCTGTGCGAGGAGGTCCCGCACGTCGCCGCCGGCAGCCGCTGGTTCCGCTGGCACTGCGAGCGCCGCGGCATCGACCCCGAGCCGAAGTTCCGGGAACTGCTGGCCGAGTACGCGCGCGCGGTGCTGCACGGGCCGTTCAACGTCGATGCGCGGAGTGCGGCGGGCTTCAGCGAGGACGAGCTGGCGGCGCTGCAGCAGCTGTCTGCCTGAGCCCAGGCCTGCATCCGCAGCCCAGCCCCTCCCCGTAGGAGCAGCTACAGCTGCGACCACGCCGCCGCCGGGTCCCGTGGTCGCAGCTGTAGCTGCTCCTACAGCTGCTCCTGCAGGGGGGCGAGGCCTTCCAGCCGCATTCCCGCTGCATCCACCCGCAGCACCGACCCCTGCTCGTACCAGTCGCCCAGCACCACCCGCTTGCGGGCGCGACCATCGACGTCGAGCGTGTGCACGGCCGGCCGGTGGGTGTGGCCGTGGATCAGCAGGTCCACGTCGTGCTCCCGGAACACCGCCTGCACCGCCGCCGGTGCCGCGTCGGTGATCGTCTCCATCGTCCCCGCATCGCGCAGCTCGCCCTGCCGCGCCTGGCTGGCCGCGCGGGCCTGCTGTGCGAAGGCCAGCCGCGCGGCCAGCGGCTGGGCGAGGAACTGTGCCTGCCAGCGCGGATCGCGCGTCTGCGTGCGGAACTGCTGGTAGGCGACGTCATCGGTGCACAGGGTGTCGCCGTGCATCAGCAGCGCCGGCCGCCCATGCAGGTCGATCCGCGCCGGATCGGCCAGCAGCCTCATCCCGGCGCGCTGCGCGAAAGCTTTGCCGACCAGGAAGTCGCGGTTGCCGTGCATGAACAACACCGGCACGCCGCTATCGGCCAGCGCCTTCAGCTTCGTTGCGACGAACGCTCCGGTTTCCGACGGATCGTCATCGCCCACCCAGGCCTCGAACAGATCGCCAAGGATGTAGAGCGCCTCCGCGCCGCGCGCCTCGCGGTCGATGAATTCGCCGAACAGGCGGGTGATGTTTGGTCGTTCAGGATCGAGGTGCAGGTCGGATATGAAAAGCGTGGTCATTCCCGGATTGTAAGCAGCGGGCGGCCGGTGGCGCCGAAACGCTAGAATCGCCGGTCACCTGGCCAGCACCGAACACCCCATGACCGTCCGCACCCGCTTCGCCCCCAGCCCCACCGGCTACCTGCACATCGGCGGCGCCCGTACCGCGCTGTACTGCTGGCTCGAGGCGCGCCGCCGCGGCGGCCAGTTCATCCTGCGCATCGAGGACACCGACCGCGAGCGCAGCACCCAAGCCGCGATCGACGCCATCCTCGAGGCCATGGACTGGCTGGGCCTCGACTACGACGAGGGCCCGATCTACCAGACCGCGCGCGTCGAGCGTTATCGCGAGGTCGCCGAGCAGCTGGTCGCGTCCGGCCAGGCCTACTACGCCTACGAGTCGAAGGACGAGCTCGACGCCATGCGCGAAGCCGCCATGGCCAAGGGCGAGAAGCCGCGCTACAACGGCGCCTACCGCGACCAGGGCGCGCCGTACCGCGACGACCCCAACCGCGTGATCCGCCTGAAGAACCCGCTCGACGGCGTCGTCGCCTGGGACGACAAGGTCAAGGGCCGCATCGAGATCAGCAACACCGAGCTCGACGACCTCGTCATCTTCCGCCCCGACGGCTACCCGACCTACAACTTCGCCGTGGTCGTCGACGACCTCGACATGGGCATCACCGACGTCGTCCGCGGCGACGACCACGTCAACAACACCCCGCGCCAGATCAACATCTACCGCGCGCTGGGCGCCGAGGTGCCGGCGTTCTCGCACCTGCCGATGATCCTGGACGAGCAGGGCGCCAAGCTCAGCAAGCGCACCGGCGCGGCCGACGTCATGCAGTACCGCGACGCCGGCTACCTGCCGCACGCGCTGCTGAACTATCTGGTGCGCCTGGGCTGGTCGCACGGCGACCAGGAGATCTTCTCGATCGAGGAGATGAAGTCGCTGTTCGACCTCAAGGACGTCAATGCCAAGGCCTCGCGCCTGGACATGGCCAAGCTGGGCTGGCTCAACCAGCAGTACCTCAAGGAGGACGCGCCTGGCGACGTGGCGAAGCATTTCGAATGGCACCTGCGCGAAGCCGGCTACGACCTCGCCGCCGGCCCGGCGCCGGCCGACGTGGTGCTCGCCCTGCGCGATCGCGTGCAGACGCTGAAGGACATGGCCGAGCGCGCGGCGGTGTGGTTCCAGCCGCTGACGGAGTACGACGACAAGGCCGTCGCCAAGCATCTCAAGCCCGAGGCGAAGGCACCGCTGGCCGAGGCGCGCCATCGCCTGGATGCGCTGCCGGAGTGGACCGTCGACGCGATCGCGGCCGCCCTGCAGGCCACCGCCGAAACGCTCGGCCTGGGCATGGGCAAGGTCGCGCAGCCGCTGCGCGTGGCGATCACCGGCACCCAGGTGAGCCCCGACATCGCGCACACGGTGTACCTGGCCGGACGCGATGAAGCGCTCGGCCGCATCGACGCCGCCATCGCGCTCATCCCCGCGGCTTGAGTCGCCGGTCGATCGCCACCATCATCGGGGCATGGCCGCGCATGCCTGCACCGATCCCAAGCACCACGTCCACGACGGTCCCGCCTTCGTGGCCGCGGTGGAGCGTGCCTGCCGGGACCGCGGGCTGCGCCTGACCCCCATCCGCGCGCACGTGCTGGGCCTGATCGCGGACGCCGGGCAGCCGCTCAAGGCCTACGACCTGCTCGACCGCGTCCGCGGCGGCGACGGCCCGGGCGCGGCGGGGCCGCCGACGGTGTACCGCGCGCTCGACTTCCTGCTCGCCAACGGCTTCATCCACAAGCTGCAGTCGGTCAACGCCTTCGTCGCCTGCCACCATCCGAGCACTGCGCAGCACTCGGTGCCGTTCCTGATCTGCGATGCCTGCCACGCGGCGGTGGAGCTGGAGGACAGCAAGATCGTGGCCGCGCTGGACGAACGCGCGCGCGCGCTGGGGTTCCGGCCGCGGGCGCAGACGCTGGAAGTGCACGGCACCTGCGCGGACTGCGCGGCCGGGACGTCCGCCAGCGGCTGAATCCCGCCGCGCGGCGGGATGCAGCGGCCGGTGCCGCGCCGGGAAACGACTCAGGCCTGGAACAGGGGCCCGGTGCCGCCGGGAAGCGCGCCCTCCAGCCGCAGCAGGAAGGCCTTCGTCGGCAGCCCGCCGCCGAAACCCGTCAGCGAACCGTCGGCGCCGATCACCCGGTGGCAGGGCAGCACGATCGGCAGCGGATTGCGGCCGTTCGCGGCGCCCACGGCGCGCGTGGCCGAGGGCCGGCCGATGCGCTGCGCGAGGTCGCGATAGCTCCAGGTCTCGCCGTAGGGAATGTGCGCCAGCGTCAGCCAGACCTCGCGCTGGAACTCCGTGCCGTCAGGCGACAGCGGCAGGTCGAAGTCGCGGCGTTCGCCGGCGAAGTAGTCCTCGAGCTGGCAGCGGGTCTCGCGCAGCACCTCGCTGTCGCCTTCGGTCCAGTCCTCGCCGGCTGGTGGCGTTCGCGGCGGCGGGAAGTCGATGCGGCGCAGGCCGTCGTCGTCGGCAGCCAGGGTCAGGACGCCGATCGGCGTCGGCATGTGCATGAAGCGGATGCTGCCCATCAGGTTGTTCCTCGCATGAAGTCTTTCCAGAGGTGGATCACCGCGTAGGCGCGCCACGGGCGCCAGCGCTCGGCGCGTGCTGCGGTGGCCTTCTCCGTCGGCGCGGCGCCGCCGTCCGCGAGTGCCTTGCGCAGCACGAGGTCGCCGAACGGGAACGCGTCCGGATGCCCGAGCGCGCGCATGGCGATGTACTGCGCCGTCCACGGGCCGATGCCGGGCAGCGCCACCCAGCGCGCCGCGAATTCATCGAGCCCATGCTCCGGCCTGAAATCGACGCGCCCGTCCAGCAGCGCGGCCGCGACGCCGCGGACGGTCGCGGCGCGCGCGCGGGTGAGGCCGATCGGCTCGAGGTCGGCCCCGGCCAGCGACTCCGGCGTCGGGAACAGGTGCTCGAGTCCGTCGCCGAAGGGTTCCGGCAGCCGCTCGCCGAAGCGCTGCGACAGCCGCGTGGCCAGGGTGCGCGCGGCCGCGACGCTGACCTGCTGGCCCAGCACCGCGCGCACCGCGATCTCGAAGCCGTCCCAGCCGCTCGGCAGGCGCAGGCCGGGGCGCAGCGCGAGCAGCGGCCGCAGGCGCGGATCGGCGGACAGCGCGTCGGCGATCACCTGCGGGTCGGCGTCGAGGTCGAACATCCGCCGCAGCCGCTGCACCACGTCCAGCAGGCGCGCGGCCGGCACGGCGTGCAGCTCCAGCCTCAGCGCGTGCTCGCCCGGCCAGGGCGAGACGCGCAGCCAGCCGTGGGCGCCGTCGGGGCCGGCGATGACGCGAGCGTAGGCCGCATCGTCCACGCGTTCGACGCCGGGCAGGGCGCGGCCGCGCAGGAAGTCGAGCATCGCGGCGAAATCGTAGGGCGGGCGATAGCCCAGCCGCAGCGTGAGCGTGTCGCCGTCGGCGCGCGCGGCCACGCCCGGCTGCCGGCGCAGGTCGCGCGGCGGCATGCGGTAGGCGTCCTGGAACGCGGCGTTGAAGCGACGCAGGCTGCCGAAGCCCGCGGCCATCGCGACCTCGGTGACCGGCAGCGCGGTTTCGGTGAGCAGCTGCTTCGCGAACAGCAGGCGACGCGTGCCGTGTACGCCGACCGGCGGCGCGCCCAGGCGCTCCACGAACAGCCGGCGCAGCTGGCGTTCGCCGAGGCCGACGCGCGCGGCCAGCCGTGACAGCGGTGCATCGGCCAGCGCGCCCTGGTCGATCAGGGTCAGCGCACGCGCGATCGCGGCGTCGCCGCGGCGCCAGGTACCGTCGGACGGCGACAGCTCGGGCCGGCAGCGCAGGCAGGGCCGGTAGCCGGCGGCCTCCGCGGCGGCGGCGTTGGCGTAGTAGCTCACGCGCTTCGCGTACGGCGCCGGGCACACCGGGCGGCAGTAGATGCGGGTGCTGTGCACCGCGGTGAAGAACAGCCCGTCGAAGCGCGGATCGCGGCTCCGGCGCGCCTGGTCGCAGGTGTCGGGCGGTGGCAGGGCGGGCCGGGACATGCAGCGAGGCTAGCACCGGTCCGGGGCCATTGACTGGCCGTTTTCGGACATCAGCGCCGGGAGGGCCACGGTGGGCCCGCCCGGACGCGGGCTAGAACAGGATCCGCACGCCGGCGCTCACGCCTCGGCCCGCCTGCGGCGCCAGGTCCTTCAGGAACGAGGTGTGCACGCGCGCCTCCTCGTCGAGCAGGTTGCTGCCGTTGAGGAACAGCTCGACCGCGTTGCCCTTGGCGGTATCCATGTGCCAGGCGACGTTCGCGTGCACCAGGGTGTAGCCGGGGGTGGCCGTCTCATGCGCCGCCACGTCGTCCTGGCGGGCATGGCGCACCGCGCCGAGCCCGGCACGCCAGTGGTCCCCGGCCCAGCGCAGCTCCGCGCCCAGGCGTGCGGGTGCGATGCGCGGCAGGTGGCCATCCAGCGCCAGCTCCGCTACGTAGTCATGGCCGTGGTCGCCATGCGGCACCGACACGTCCACCGTGCGCGTGCCGTCGCCATCCAGCCGGCCGCGGACGACGTCGCCGAACACACGCGCGGTCCAGGCGCCGCTGTCGTTGTCGATGAAGGTCCATTCCGCCTCGACCTCGCCGCCGGTGAAGCGCGCATCGGCCTGGTTCCAGGCCCGCACGTCGAACCCGCCGTCGACGATCCCGGTGTCGGCCAGGTAGATGAAGTCGCGGTAGCGCACGTGGTACAGCGAGGCGCCCACGCGCAGCGGCCCCTGGTGCCAGTGCAGGCCGATCTCGGCGCGGTTCGCGGTTTCGACGTCGAGCGTGGGGTCGCCGAGCTCGTGGCTCTGCGTCGCCACGTGCAGGCCGCTGGAATACAGCTCCTCCGCCGTGGGCGAGCGCTGCGCGCGGTCGAGCCCGAACGAGAGGTGGACGTCAGGCGAGAGGTCCCAGCGCGAGGCCAGCGACAGGCTGGTGGTGCTGAAGTCGCGCGATGGGCCGGCGTCGGCCGCGATGTCGATGGCGTTGCGGTCGTGGCGCAGGCCGAGCTCGAGGCTGGCCGCCCCGAAGTCGCGCTCGCCGATCCAGAACAGGCCGGCATCGCGCGACTCCGAATCCGGCACGAAAGCCTCCGCGCCCACGGCGGCGAAATCGCGCTGCGACCACTGCAGGCCCAACGCGCCCTCCCAGCCGCCGAGCGGCCGGTGCGCCAGCTCCAGCCGGCCTTCCACCGTTTCGTTGTCGAACACGGTGCCGACGGCGGCGCCTTCGTATTCGGTGTGGGTGTAGTCGGTATGCGCGACGCGGGCGCGCAGGCTCTGGAACGGACCGAGGTCGTCGAGGCCGCCGCGCAGCTCCGTGCGACGCTGGTCCATCACGATGTGGACGCCGCCGTGGTCGTCGCCCTCGTGCTCGCCATGGTCATGGCCATGGTCGTGACCGTGCCCGTGCCCGTGGTCGTCTTCGGCATGCACGTGGCCGGGCACGCCGTAGCGCGTGTTGAACAGGCTCTGGCCGATGCCGATGAAGCCCCTGTCGCCCACCCAGGACAGGCCCAGGGCGCCGCTGTCGGTGCGCACGAAGCTGTTGGGCAGGGTGCCGCGCGCGTCCTCGTGGTCGCCTTCGTCGTGGTCATGGTCATGGTCATGATCGTGGTCGTCATGGCCGTGGGCATCGCGCAGCACCGCGCTTTCGGCGTAGCCGGGGATGTCGATGTCGCCGGTTTCGCGGTGCAGGGCGTCGATGTGGAACACGAGCCGTCCGGACGCCGAAGTGCCGTCCAGCCGCACCATGCCGGTGCGCTCGTCGTTGACGCTGCCGGCGCGCAGCTCGGCGCGGCCTTCCAGCGGGCGCGACGTGGCGGCCTCGGGAATGCGCCCGTCGACCACGTTGACCGCACCGCCGATGGCGCCATTGCCGTACAGCAGGCTGGCCGGTCCCTTCAGCACTTCGATCTGGGTGGCGAGGAAGGGCTCGATGCTGACCGCGTGGTCGACGCTGACCGTCGACACGTCGCCGGCGGCCAGTCCGTCGCTCAGTACCTGCACGCGTGCGCCCTCGAGGCCGCGGATGATCGGCCGGCCGACGCCGGCGCCGAAGAACGAGGACTGCACCCCGGGCAGGCGCGAGACGGTTTCGCCGATCGACCCGGCCTTGGCTTCGTCCAGGCGTTCGCCGGCCAGCACGGCCACCGGGCGGGCCAGGTCTTCGGCGGTGCGGGCGAGGGGATTGGCGCGGACGGTGAGGGCATCCAGGTCGGTGACGCCGTGTTCGTAGTCATGGTCATGGGCGTGCCCGGCCGCGTCCCCGGCGTCCTGCGCGATCGCGGGCGGGGTGGACAGGGCGAGCAGCAGGGCGGTGGCGAGCAGGGCGGGGCGGGGCGGGAATGAAGAAGGCATCGGAATCACGTGCATGGGTTCGGATGGAATGTTATATTGTTTCAACTTCGACGCCACCCAACCAATTACATGGCTACAGACTGCAAGCTCGACAGGGCCGACCGGATCGGTTTCGCGGCGTCCTTCCTGTGCGCGCTGCACTGCGCGCTGCTGCCGCTGGCGCTGGCGCTGATGCCGACGCTGGGGCTGTCCGTCGGCGGCTGGGTCGACATCGACCAGGCGGTCACCGTGTTCGCGACCCTGCTCGGCTGCACCACGCTGGCCATCGGCTGGCGCCGCCATCGCGCCTTCCGCGCCTGGATGCTGCTGCTTCCGGGTCTGGTACTGGTCTGGGTGGGTGCCTTCAGCCCGCTGCACGACCATGGGCCGCTGCACGCCGGGCTGATGACCGTGGGCGGGCTGATGATCGCCGGCGCGCACCTGCTGAACCTGCGCCTGACCCACGCCGCGGCGGCGTGCCCGCCGGCGTGAAACCCGCGCCCGTGCTAGGATGCGCGCCCTGTGGCGTGCAAGGGCGCGCCCACCGAACGATACGAATCCAGGAGCATCAGATGGGCAAGGGCGACCGCAAGACGGCCAAGGGCAAGCGCTACAACTCCAGCTACGGCAACGCCCGCAGCAAGGCCACCGACAAGGCGACCGGCTCGGCCGCTTCGCCGGTCGCGAAGAAGGCCGCCGCGAAGACCGTGGCCAAGGCGCCGGCCAAGAAGGTCGTGGCCAAGAAGACCGTCGCCAAGGACTGAGTCCCGGCTGCCAGCGTCACCTGCGAAGCCCCGCGACCAGCGGGGCTTCGTCGTTTCCGGGGCCGGAATCCATCCGGGCCTCGAACCCTCCAATGCCCGGATCTCCCTCGCCCCTGGATCCCCCTCGCCTCTGTAGGAGCAGCTACAGCTGCGACCGGCATTCTCCGCGGCCCCGGTCGCTGTAGCTGCTCCTACAGGAATCAGGGAATCAGGGAATCAGGGAATCAGGGGCGGTGGTCGCGGTCAGCGCTTCGCGCCGGCCTCGATCTCGGCCCAGACCCGCATCAGGTTGCCGCCGAGGATCTTGCGGATGTCTTCGTCGGAATGCCCGCGTGCCTGCAGGCCGGCGATGAAGTTGGGGAAGTCGGCCACCGTGCGCAGGCCCTCGGGCAGCTCGCCGTCGACGCCGTCGAAATCCGAGCCGATGCCGACGTGGTCGACGCCGATGAGCTTCACCGCGTAGTCGATCTGGTCGAGCACGTCGCTGATCGGCGCTTCCACCTTCGGGTGGTCCTTCTCCCACTGCGCCTCGAAGGCCTTGCGGTCCAGCGGCGGCTCGCCGGCGGCGACGCGTTCCGCGCTGCGGCGGTCGAAGGCCAGCGATTCGCGGAACCAGTCGCGGGTGTTGGCCGCGGCCTGCGGGTTGACGAACGCGGTGCCGAACGGGATCTGCACCACGCCGCCCTTGGCCGCGATCAGCTTCGCGAGTTCGTCGCTCAGGTTGCGCTCGAAGTCCGGCGTGAAGTGGCGCAGCGCCGAGTGGCTGGCGATCACCGGCACGGTACTCAGTTCGATCGCCTGGCGCGTGGCCTCGTCGGAGATGTGCGAGACGTCGACCATGATGCCGAGCCGGTTCATTTCGGCGATCACCTCGCGGCCGAAGGGGCTCAGGCCGTTCCAGCGCTTCTCCACCGTGTACGAGGAGTCGGCGATGCGGTTGTTGCCGCTGTGCGCGAGGGTGATGTAGCGGACGCCACGCTGGTGGAAGAACGCCAGCTGCGCGAGGTCGTCGCCGATCGGGCCGCCGTTCTCCATGCCCAGCGGCAGCAGCACGCGGCCGCCTTCGAGCAGGCGCTGCGCGTCGGTGGGCGAGGTCAGGATGGCGAAGCGGTCGGGATGGCGCGCGACCAGCGCCTCGATCGCGTCGATCTGCGCGTTGGCGGCCTGCCAGGCGCTGCCGGCCTCGTCCTGGCGCGCGGAGGTGTAGATCGACATGAAGGCGATGTCCAGGCCGCCTTCGCGCGCGCGCGGATAGTCGAATTCGCGGTCGGGCGCCGGCCCGCCGAGGTCGGCCCAGCTCGAGACCAGCACGCCCGGCGCGTCGATGTGGGTGTCGACGATCAGCGCGTCGGCGGCCAGCGCACGGGCCGCGTCGGTGGCCTGGGCCAGCGCGGCGGCGGGGGCGGCGAGTGCGAGCGCGAAGGCGCAGGCGAGGGCGTGGCGGTGCTGGGGGCTTGGCATCGGGCGGTCCTGTGGGGTTGATGGTTGACTGTGGCGGATGGCGGATGGCGGGAATTGGGGGCGGGTCGCAGCTGTAGCTGCTCCTACAGGAAACACCTCGACACTCCACTGTAGGAGCAGCTACAGCTGCGACCGCCCCTCACCGGATGAAGGCCATGGCCCGCGCCATCAAACCACCCTGCGCCCGCCGCAATGGACGGAGGCGACCAGGTCGCCACCCAGCCAGTAGCACAGCGCCGCCGGCTCGCGCACGCGCCAGCGCACGAAGTCGGCGCGCAATCCGGTGCGCAGCACGCCGCGATCGCCCAGCCCCAGCGCGCGCGCGCCGTGCACGGTGGCGCCGCGCAGCGCTTCGGCAGGCGTCAGGCGGAAGTGCGTGCAGGCCAGCTGCATGCCCTGGCGCAGCGACATCAGCGGCGAGGTGCCGGGGTTGCAGTCGGTGGCCACGGCCATGGCCACGCCGGCCTCGCGGAAGGCGTCGATCGGCGGCAGCGTCGTCTCGCGCAGCACGTGGAAGGCGCCCGGCAGCAGCACCGCGACGGTGCCGGCCGCGGCCATCGCGCGCACGCCGGCGGCCGACGTGTGTTCGACGTGGTCGGCCGAAAGTCCGCCGAACTCCGCCACCAGCGCCGCGCCGTCGCCGTCGCTGAGCTGGTCGGCATGCAGCTTCACCGGCAGGCCGAGTGCGCGTGCGGCTTCGAACACGCGGCGGGTCTGCGTGCCGGTGAAGCCGATGCGCTCGCAGAACGCGTCGACCGCGTCGACCAGGCCTTCGGCGTGCAGGCGCGGCAGCCAGTCGCAGACCGCATCGATATAGCCGTCGGCATCGCCCGCGAACTCCGGCGGCAGCGCATGCGCGCCGAGGAAGGTGGTGCGCACCGGGACGCCGAGCGCGTCACCGAGCGCGCGCGCCACGCGCAGCATCTTGCGCTCGTTGGCGAAGTCCAGGCCGTAGCCCGACTTCACCTCGAGCGTGGTCACGCCGTCGGCGACGAGCGCGCGTGCGCGCGGCAGCGACTGCGCCAGCAGCTCGTCTTCCGACGCGGCGCGGGTGGCGCGCACCGTGGACACGATGCCGCCGCCGGCGCGCGCGATGTCCTCGTAGCTGGCGCCGGTCAGGCGCTGCTCGAATTCGGATGCGCGGTCGCCGGCGAACACGAGGTGGGTGTGGCAGTCGACCAGGCCCGGCGTGACCAGGTCGCCGCCGGCATCGATCACGGCGGCCGCCAGGTCGGCGGGCGCGGCGGGCAGGGCGTCCATGCGGCCGGCGAAGACGATGCGGCCGTCGCGCCAGCCCAGCGCGCCGGCTTCGATCAGCCCGTATCGTGACGCGCCATCCCTGTCGTCCGACGGAGCCGCAGCGGAGCCGCCATCGTCGGTCGCCGCGTCCAGCGTGGCCAGGCGCGCCCCAGTGAGCAGTCCGTCCCAGCGCTCAGCGGCCATCGCGGGCTCCGGCGTTGTCGTCGTCGTGCGGATGCGGCATGGAGCGGACCTCGTCTGGCGTCGACGCGGTAGCCTATCGCACCCCGCCGCCGGATCGCCCGCCATGACCGCCACTTCCACCCGCGACGCTGCCGCCATCGTCGAGCCGGTCGACGGCGGCTGGCGGCTGCCCGGCATCGCCAACCTGCATTCGCACGCCTTCCAGCGCGCGATGGCCGGGCTGGCCGAGCGCCAGACGCACCCCGAGGATTCGTTCTGGACCTGGCGCGAGACGATGTACCGCATGGCCGGCCGCTTCGATCCCGACACGCTGCATGCGGTGGCGAGCCAGCTCTATGTCGAGATGCTTGAGGCCGGCTACACCACGGTCTGCGAGTTCCATTACCTGCACCACGCGCCGGACGGCCGGCCCTACGACGACCCGGCGGCGATGTCGCGCGCGCTCGTCCAGGCCGCGCGCGACACCGGCATCCGCCTGCTCCTGCTGCCGGTGCTGTACATGACCGGCGGCTTCGACGGCCGCCCGCTGGGCGAGCGCCAGCGGCGCTTCGGCCACGACGTCGACGGCTACCTGCGCCTGTTCGAGGCGCTGCGCGCGGAGCAGGGCGACATGCTCCACGTCGGCTGCGCCCTGCACAGCCTGCGCGCGGTGCCGCCCGACGCCATGCGTGCGGTGCTGGCCGCGCTGCCGGCCGATGCACGCATCCACATCCACATCTCCGAACAGGTGGGCGAGGTGCAGGACTGCCTCGCCATCCGCGACCGGCGTCCGGTGGAATGGCTGCTGCAGAACGCCGGCGTCGACGCGCGCTGGACCCTGGTGCACGCGACGCATCTCAACGACTGGGAAGTGGCCGGCATCGCGAAGAGCGGGGCCACCGTGGCCATCTGCCCGACCACCGAGGCCAACCTCGGCGACGGCCTGTTCCGCCTGCGCGACTTCCTCGATGCCGGCGGCGCCTGGGGCATCGGCTCGGACTCGCACATCTCGGTGTCGCCGGTGGAGGAGCTGCGCTGGCTGGAGTACGGACAGCGGCTGGCGACGCACCGGCGCAACATCGCGGTGTCGCCGGCCTCGTCGAGCGTGGGCGGCACGCTGCTCGCCGGCGTGGCGGCGAGCGCCGCCGATGCCACCGGCTTCGCCAGGGTCGCGGACGCGGATGCCGTGGTGCTCGACGGCGCTTCGCCGCTGCTGGCCGGCGCCACCGCCGCGGACGTCGCCGACCGCTGGATCTTCAGCGGAAACCGCAGCATGGTGCGCGACGTGCACGTGGGAGGGCGGCGGGTGGTGGCCGGCGGCGTGCACCGCGATCGCGATGCCGCAGCGGCGGGCTGCGCGCGCGCCATGGCCACGCTGCTGCGCGATTTCTGACCCGAAGCGCGCGCCGTGAGGCGCTCCGGTCAGACGATCGGCGGCGCCACCGCGCGCCAGGCGTTGGCGATCACCGAGGTCACCGCCGAATAGACCTCCTGCAGCACGCGCTCGACCGGGTCGACGAACTCGTGCCGGTAGTCCGCGCGTGCGTCGATCTGCGCCTTCAGCGGCCCGATGTTGTGCGCGTCGCCGATGTTGGACAGGCCCGCGGGATTGTTGAACTGGATGTGGGTGCCGAGCGTGTCGGGCAGCATGTCGATGATGGGCATCTGCCGCTGGGCGAAGGTCGCGAAGTCGCCGTCGATGCTGTAGTGGCGCATCTGGCCCTGGTCGGCGCGGTGCCGGACCACCACCGGATCCAGCCCGTGCTGGCGCAGCACGTTGTCGTGCACGCCCTGGGCGCTGAAGGTCACCGCGGTGCTGCCGGTGGCGGCCGCCGCGATCGAGGCCAGGCCGCCGCCCAGCGAGTGCCCGGTGTAGACCACGTTGTCGCCACCGAAGGCGTGCTCCACCTGGTGCGCGAGCGTGACCGCGTTGTCGTACTGCCGCGTCTGGAAGCCGGCCGACTGCGCGATCACCGTGCCCACGTCCTGCACGCCGCCGGTGTCGTTGCCGGCATAGGCCACGACGTAGCGGCCATCGCCGTCGGTGTAGATGCCAGCCTCCATGCCATCGGCGTACAGCAGCCCGGCGTCGATTCCCGCGGCCTGCAGCTCGCCGTCGCCCATGCGCGTCCAGCCCGGCGCGTCGCTGCGCGAGTACACGGCGCCGGCGACGTCGGCCATGGCGCCGTCGAAACCCCACTTCGGCTCCGCCCCGCTCACCGACTGGTCGAAGCCGCCGTCGCGCCCGGGCACCTGGCCGCGCGAGGGATTGAACTCCGCCTGCACCTGGCGCAGGAACTGGTCGGCAGCGCGGATCGCGTCCTGGATGAGGGGCTGGAGCATGCGGCGGGTCCCGTTGCGGTGGCGTGCGCCGAGTCTCCGGAGGCCGCCAGGCCCGGACAAGCTGGGGCGGGACCCAGCCTGGATGGGGGTCACGCTTCGGCACGGCTTGGGGATTACCCCATGTGGCGCGGCCGCCGGCGCTGTGGCCTCGTGGCGGCACCAGGGGGCCACGAACGACACGGGACGGGAGAGTCCATGAACAAGTTGATGTTGCCGGCCGCAGCCCTGCTGCTGGCCGCCGCGGGAACGGGGTACGCCGGTCTGGCGCATGCCGGCGGGCAGGGGAGCAGCCTCCGCGCGGAGGCGAAGGCACAGGATCTGGAACGGCGCGAGGCACTGGCGCGGCAGGCCCGCGAGCGGGCCGCCTACCCGGCGTACTTCGCGCGAGCCTACGAGCACTACGACACGCTGCCGCGCGGCGTGCTCGAGGCGATCGCGTTCGCCGAAACGAACTGGACGCATGCGCAGCCCGATCCGCACGAGAAGTCCGGGCACCGCCACATGCCGGCCTCCTATGGCGTCATGGGCCTGTACCGCGGCGAGGGCTTCGCCAACCAGGTCGCCGAGGGCGCGAAGCTGCTGGGCGTGAGCGAGCGTCTGGTGATGTCCGATCCGGAAACCAACATCCTCGCCGCAGCGGCGCTGCTGGCGCGCGCGGCGAAGCAGGACGGCCACCAGGTGCGCGCCGACGGCGGCGTGGAAGCCATGGCCGGCGCGCTGGCACGCTACGCCGGCTACGGCCCGGGCGATGGCAACATCCAGGGCTTCGCGCGGCAGAGCTTCGCCTACGAGGTGCTGCAGACCCTTTCGCGCGGCGTGGAGGCCGACGGTGTGCGCATTCCCGCCATGCCGGTGGAAATGGCGCGTGCGTTCCCGCGCGAGCGCCTGGCGCTGCTCGGCGCTCCGGCACTGCGCATGGATCACGGCGCAGACACCGTCACCGCCATCGACGAAGCCGCTGCGGCCCCGGCGCCGCTTGCCGCCGTCCCGCGCGCGGCGGCGAAGGCCGGCGACGTCGGCCGCGCCGCGCTGGACTTCGGCGAGGCGATCTGGAATCCGGCGCACTCGAGCAACTACAGCACCGCCGGCAACGGCCGCTCGGCGGTGATCATGCACACCATCGAAGGCAGCTATGCCGGCGGCATCTCCTGGTTCCAGAACCCGGCGGCCAATGTGTCGGCGCACTACGTGGTCCGCCGTTCGGACGGACAGATCACCCAGATGGTGCGCGAGCACCACCAGGCCTGGCACGCGGCGTACCACAACCACTACACCATCGGCATCGAGCACGACGGCCGCGCCGGCGACGCCGGCAACTGGACGTCCGCGATGGTGAACGCGTCCGCGCGCCTGACCCGGAGCATCTGCGCGCGCCAGCCGGTCAACTGCGCATCGGCCTGGAAGGGCCCGGGCTACGACTACTGGCAGGTCGTGCCCGACAGCGTGCGCATCAAGGGCCACGGCATGCTGACCAGCAACCAGAACCGCTACGACCCCGGCCGCTACTTCCCGTGGGCGAACTTCTACACCCTGATCAACGGCGGCTCGCCGCCACCGGCGACCGCGCCGACCTACTGGGTCGACACCCACGCCGCCGCGCCGGGCTTCCCGTCGCCCACCAGCACCGCGCAGAGCGGCACCCTCAACCGCGGCACGCACTATGTCTACTGCAAGGCCTGGGGCCGCGAGATCCGCAGCGGCACCGCCTTCAACCGCTGGTGGTTGAAGACCGACCTCGACGTCGGCCCGGCGGGCCAGTACGTCTCGGCCTACTACCTCTCGCGCTGGGGCAACGACGAGGCGCGCGACAACGACGGCTACGACATCCCGCGCTGCGACCTGCTGCCATACGGAAAGATCGGCGAGAAGTACTACGCGATGGGTGGCGTGCGCAGCCACCTGGGCGTGCCCGAGCTCGCCGAAGCCGCGGCCCAGCTCGGCGGACGCTTCCAGCAGTTCCGCAACGGGATGATCCTGTGGCACGCCGACGCCGGCGCGTTCGCGGTGCACGGCCGCATCCTCGACGGGTATCGCGCCACCGGGTCGGAGACGCGCTGGGGCTTCGCGCTGATGGACGAGCTCGATGCGGCGGTGTCGCCGGTGTCGGGCCAGCGCGGCCGCTTCCAGTACTTCGAGGACGGCCTGTTCCTGTGGACGGCGGCCACCGGCGCGCATCCGGTGCACGGCGCGATCCTCGCGCACTTCGAGAACAACGGGCGCGAGGCCGCGTTCGGCTATCCGAAGTCGGCGGAACAGGCGCACGGCAGCAACGGACGCAAGCAGGCGTTCGAACGCAGGACGCTGTACTGGACGCCCGAGCGGGGCGTCTGGGCCGAATAACCGGCCCGGGGGGGGGGGGGGGCGCCCCCCCCGCGACGCGGGCAGGATGTCCCGGCCGCGCGATGCGGCCGGATGAAAATTTCCGGCGGCCGCTGCGACTAATCCTTTCGAGACACATGCTGGAAGGCGTTCGCACGGAATGGACAGGGACACGGCGTTCACCGCCATGGTCGGGGAGAATCGCGGCGCACTCGTGCGCCTCGCACGGCGCTACGCCGGCCCCGACGACTGGCAGGACCTGCTGCAGGAGATACAGCTCCAGCTCTGGCGCAGCTTCGACGCCTTCGACGGCCGCTCGCAGCGCTCCACCTGGCTGTACCGCGTCGCGCTCAACACCGCGCTGAGCCATGTGCGCAAGCCGCGCCGTGACCACCGCCCGCTCGACGAGGTCGCCGAGCCGGGCGACGGCGGGCACGCGGGCGATCCGCTGCACGTGCTCGACGACTTCCTCGCCATCCTCGATCCGCTCCAGCGCAGCGTGCTGCTGCTCGACCTGGAAGGCCTGCCGCGCGAGCAGGTGGCCGAGGTGCTGGGGCTCAGCGTCAATGCCGTGGCCGTGCGCATGACACGCCTGCGCCACCTGTTCGAACAGCTTTTCGTGGAGGGTTGAACATGGACTGGGACAAGCTGAGGAGCGAGTGGCGCGAGGCAACGCCGGAGGCTTCGATGATGGCGGCCGAGGAGTTGCGTGCGCGCGACCGCTCGCTGTGGAAGCAGGTCAGGCGGCGCGACCTGGTGGAGACGGTGGCCGCGGTGATCGTGGTGGCCTTCTTCTCGCTGGTCGTGATCGGTGCACTGGCCGAAGGCGAGTGGCTTCAGGTCGCATCCGCGCTGCTGATCGCGTCCTGGGGCGCCTGGCTGCCGTTCAAGCTCCGGCAGGCACGCCGGGCTGCCGAGCCGGACAGGCCCGGGGCGCCGACGCTCGACTACCTGCGGCAGCAGCGCCACGCCTCGCTGCTGCAGGCGCGGATGCTCGAGCGCGTCTGGCTCTGGTACCTGACGCCACCGGCCATCGGCATCATCGGGCTCAGGCTGGCGCAGGACGGCCCCACCGCCGGGTCGCTCGCCTACCTCGGTGTGATGCTGGTGCTGTACGTGGGGCTGGCCTGGCTCAACCGCTGGACCGCGCGCACCCGGTTCCGCGCCCACGCCGACGTGCTGCAGCGCCAGATCGACGAACTGACGGCCAATGGCGGCTGAGCCGGTCACATCCCGTGCCGCACCCGCATCACCGTCTGACCAGGCATTTCCCAGGGAGAACCACATGAACACACGGACCTCGATCCTTCCGCTGGCGGCCGGCATCGCGCTGGCGGTCTCGTGCAGCGTCCACGCGTCCGATGACGCAACGCTGTCGGCGCTGGTCGACCAGCGCCTGGCCAATGACCGCACCGGCGCCTGCATGGCGGTGGCGGTCCTCGACAAGGGCGCGGTGTCGCGCGCCTTCCGCTGCGCGAAGGCAGGAGACGCCGCGCGCATCGGCGCCGACAGTGCCTTCGAGATCGGCTCGGTCAGCAAGACCATGACCTCGACCCTGCTGGCCGAACTCATCGTGCAGGGCAAGGGTTCGCTCGACGATCCGCTGTCGACCTGGCTGCCCGAGGGCACGGTGGTGCCGGAGTTCGAGGGCCAGCCGATCCTGCTTCGCCACGTGGTGACCCACACCAGCGGGCTGCCGGCGCTGCCCTCGCGGATGGGCACGCCGAATCCCGGCAACCCCTATGCCGCGCTGACGCCCGACGACCTGCTGGCATCGCTCGGGGACGCGACCCTGTCGCGTGCGCCGGGCACGCAGTTCGAGTACTCCAACTTCGCCTCGATGGTGCTGTCGCTGGCGGTGGCCCGTCGGGCCGGCGTCGACTTCGAGACCCTGCTGCAGCAGCGCCTGTTCGAGCCGCTGGGGATGAAGGGCGCCCACGTGGGCCTCGCCCGGCGTCCGGAGGGCGTGCGCGCGGCCGGCGGGCACACCGCCAACGGCCTGCCGACGCCGGCCTGGACCTTCGCCGGCGATCTCGCTGGCGTTGGAGGCGTGCGAGCAACGCTGGACGACATGGTGCGCTACGTGCAGGCCAATCTCGATCCGTCCGCGACGCCGCTCGCGGAAGCGATCGAACTGGCGCAGACGCCGCTCAGCGAACAGCCGCCGATGGCGATGAACTGGATGCTGCTGCCGGTGGCCGGACGCACGGTGCTGGTGCACGAGGGCGGCACCGGTGGCTTCTCGTCCTTCGTCTCGGTCGACCGCGAAGCACGGCGCGGCGTGGTGATCCTGTCCGACACGTCCTGGAGCGCGGTCGGCAACCTGGGAAGCCTGGGCCTGCACCTGGTCGACGCCTCGTTCCCGCTGGGCAGCCCGCGCACGGTCGAGGCGCCGCCGCAGGCGCTGCTCGACGGCCTGGTCGGCGAGTACCAGCTGCAGGGCGCGATGAAGATCAGCCTGCGCCAGCGCGACGGCACGCTGTTCGCGCAGGCGGAGGGGCAGCCGGAGTTCGCGCTTGGCTACGACAGCGAGGGCGACTTCTTCCCCGGCGTGGTGGATGCGCTGCTGAAGCCGCAGCGCAAGGCCGATGGCAGCCACGTCTTCACCTGGATGCAGGGCGGTGGCGCGCTGCCGGCGACGCGGCTGGATGGGCCGGGTGCCGCGGCGCCGCGACCCGCGCTGGACCCGGCGGCGCTTGCGGGCTACGCCGGCGAGTACACGCTGATGCCCGGCTTCGCGCTGACCGTGCGGGCGCGCGACGGCGGGCTGTTCGCCCAGGCGACGGGACAGGGCGAATTCGCGCTCGACGCCGCCGGGCAGGACCGGTTCGAAGCCGCCGCGTACGGCATCGAGATCACGTTCAAGCGCGGTGCCGACGGCGAAGTCGTGTCGCTGGACCTGCACCAGGGCGGCGGGGTGCTGAGCGGCCCGCGGAAGCAGCGGTCGCGCCGCGCACCGCTGTCCAAGGTTCCGGCGGACGCGCGGTGCAGTGGCCGCATCGCTACCATGGGCGCATGAACCAGACATCCTTCCACGACATAGGCACCCCGGGCACTCCCTGGGGCGCCGCCGAAAAGACCGCCTGGCGCGAGCGCCAGCAGCGCCAGCGCAGCTACCACGACGAGGTCGTCGCGGCGATCGACGCCCTGCGCGACCGCTTCGACGTCGAGCAGTACGGCGAGCTCGACTACGGTGATGACGGCCGCTACCCGCTGTTCGCGCTGCGCAGCCGGAACTGGGACGAGGCGCTGCCCGTCGCCCTGGTCACCGGCGGCGTGCACGGCTACGAGACCAGCGGCGTGCACGGCGCGCTGCGCTTCGCACGCGAGGACGCGGCGGCCTATGCCGGGCGCGCCAACCTGCTCATCGTCCCCTGCGTCAGCCCCTGGGGCTACGAGCGCTTCCAGCGCTGGAACGCGGATGCCGTCGATCCCAACCGCTCGTTCGTGGCCGACAGCCCGGCCGGCGAATCCGCGGCGCTGATGGCGCTGGTGGCCCCGCTGCGCGGCCGCGTGCTGATGCACATCGACCTGCACGAGACCACCGACAGCGACGAGAGCGAGTTCCGCCCGGCGCTGGCCGCGCGCGACGGCAAGCCCTTCGAGCCCGGCACCATCCCCGACGGCTTCTACCTGGTCGACGACAGCCGCAACCCGCGGCCGGCGTTCCAGCGCGCGATCAACGACGCGGTCGCGCGGGTGACCCACATCGCCCCGGCCGATCCCGACGGCACCCTGATCGGCTCGCCGGTGGTGGCGCCCGGCGTGATCGAATACGACGTGGTCGGGCTGGGGCTGTGCGCCGGCGTGTCCGGCGCGCGCTACACCACCACCACCGAGGTCTATCCGGACAGCCCGCGCGCCACGCCGGAGCAGTGCAACCAGGCACAGGCCGTGGCCGTGCGCGCCGCGCTCGACTTCGCGCTGGCGCAGCACATCACCCGCATCGACGCCGGCCCGCGCATGTCCGAGGCCTGCATCCACGGTGGCATCGTGCATCTCGCCGGGCAGGTGCCGGAAACCGCCGGTGCAGGCATCGAGCAGCAGACGCGCGAAGTGCTCGAGGCCGTCGACGCCCTGCTCGCGCAGGCGGGCACCGACAAGACCCGCGTGCTGCGCGCGCAGATCTACCTGGCGGATCTCGCCGACTTCGACGGCATGAACCGCGCCTGGGATGCGTGGGTAATGCCGGGCCAGGCGCCGGCGCGCGCCACCGTGGAGGCGCGGCTGGCCGACGCGGACTGGAAGGTGGAGATCGTGGTGACCGCGGCGCTCTGAGCGCCGCCCGCGGGCCGCGCTGCTTCAGCGCGGCCCGGGATGCGAGCGCTGGTTCCGGAACGGGTTGCCGCGCACGAGGGCAGCGGGAAGCCGCCCCGGATGTGCCTCAACGCAGCGTGGCCTCGCGACGTGCGGGCAGCAGCGCCGCGGCGTTGCCGTCGTGGTCGGCCGCCGGGATCCCCAGCAGCCGCGTCATCAGCGGATACACGTCGACGTTGTCGATCGGATCGATCACGGCCCCTTGGCGGAACGCCGGCCCGCTGGCGATGAACACCGCGCGCATCGACGGCAGCGCCGGGTCGTAACCGTGCGAGCCGCGCGTGCCGCCCTGCGCGCGCGCCTCCAGCATCCGCGGCGGCAGTGCGTCCCAGCCCTCGTCCATCTGGCAGACGATGGCGGGGATGCGCGGATGCGTGCCGTAGTGCCAGCGTGCCGGGAGTTCATCGCGGCGCCAGCACTCGTAGTGGTCGTGGCGGCCGAGCAGGCGTGCCTCCACTTCGGCCTCGAAGCCGGGATTGGGCTGCACCTGGACCACCTGGCCGATGCTCGACAGGCGCGCCTGCTCCATCGTGACCATGTCGCTGACGGAGAGCTGCTGGCCTGCCGGCACCGGCGCCATCCCGTGGTCGGACACCAGGATAATGTTGGTGTGCTCCAGGCGGCCGCCACGCGCGAGCTGGTCGAGGAGCTGGCCGATGGCGGCGTCGATCTCCGCCAGCGCCGCGCGCGCCTCGTCCGAATCCGGGCCGTGCGCGTGCGCCGCGCTGTCGACGGCGTGGAAATAGAGCGTTGCGAGGCGCGGACGCGTGGCCTCCGGCTCCAGCAGCCAGCCGCCGACGGTCGCGGCGCGCTCGGCCGCCGGGATCGACTCCTCGTACAGGTGCCAGCGCGTGGGCCGCACGCCCGCGACTTCGGCTTCCGAGCCCGGCCAGAACATCGTGGCCGTGGGCAGGCCGGCCTTTTCAGCGCCCACCCAGATCGGCTCGCCGCCCCACCAGTCGCTGGTGCCGACGGCGTCGCGGTCGGAGAGGCGGAAGGTGCCAAGTTCCTCGTCGTGCATCGAGTTGTGGACGATGCCGTGGCGGTCCGGGCGCAGTCCGGTGGCGATCGTGTAGTGGTTGGGGAAGGTGAGGCTGGGGTAGGAGGGCGTCATCCAGCGCGCCTGGACGCCGGTGGCGGCGAGTCGGGCGACGTTGGGCGAGTCGGTGGGGTTGATGCGGTCGGGATGCAGGCCGTCGATGGAGATCAGCAGCAGTGCGTCCGGGGCCGCCGTGGATTGGTGCTGGCCGTCGAAACGAGGGGGCGCCGGCTGTCCGGGCGTGGTGCTGCAGGCAGCGAGGGAGAAGGCGGCGGCCAGCAGCACGGCAAGCCTTGCCGTGGATCGTGCGTGTGGTTGCATGCGGCCATGATACGGCGACTGCATGACGGCTTCGCTCCGGGACCGGGATCTGAAAGCGTCGTAGGACTTCTCCGTTCTCTGGCCGAAGTCACACAAATGCCACAAAAACCGTATTGAACCGCACTTCGTCCGCGGTTAGCGTTCAGCCATGGCGCGAGGGGAGGCATCGCGCAGTCCGCAGCGGAACGCGGCAGAAAGGGGTACCACGGCCGAGGACAAGGATCGTTCTGGCCTCTTCATTTCGATGACGGAAACAGGCCAGGGAGGGTGGCATGGGCAGGAAGCCCTTTTTATTCGTCTGCGCTGTTGCGGCCACGGTGGTGGTGATGTCCGCCGGCACCGGCTGCGCCAGCCGCGAGGCGCGCGACTTCGGGGGCAGGTGGACGCCCGCGAACCAGTATGCGGCGGCGACCGAAGCGATTCCGCTGGTGGGGGCGCCGGTGTACCAGGCCTCGCCGATGGACGGGACGCTGCGCAACCTGTTGATGCGCTGGGCCCGTGACAGCGGCAGCGAACTCGACTATCGGCATCCGGCCGACTTCACCCTGCACCAGCCCGTGCGCGAGGTGCGTGCGCAGAACCTGCCCGATGCGCTTGCGCAGCTGGCACGCGCGTTCGGCGGACAGGGGCTGCTGCTGCGGATGGAGGGCAACCGGGTCGTGGTGATGGCACAGGCCACCGCGGACGGCTGACCGGCGCCTGGCGTGGCGCTCCAACAACATTGCATGGATTGCAGAATGTCCAAGGACAAGCGGCCGGGGCCGGCGAGCAGGGAAGCGATCGCCCGCGCGGTGGACTACGAGACCAGCATCGCCGACCTGGCGTGTCGAAGCGAGCGTCGCGCCTGGCGGGTGGCGGCTGTGGCCTCGATGCTGGCGCTGCTGCTCGGGGCAGGCTACCTGCGGGTCATGCCGCTCAAGGAGCGCGTGCCGTTCCTGGTCATGGCCGACGCGTCCAGCGGCAACGCCACCGTCGCGCGGCTGGACGAGGACTTCCGCCACAAGAGCGTCAGCGCCAGCGAAGCGATCGCGCGCGCGAACGTGGCGGGCTTCATCAGCCTGCGCGAGTCCTACGACGTGGCGATGATGAATCTGCGCGACTGGCGCGCGGTGCACGCGATGTCGGCGCCGGAGGTCGGGAAGGAATACGCCGCGCTGCATGCCGCCAACAATGCGGACAGCCCGTTCAATACCTGGGGGCGCAGCCGCGCGATCCGCGTGCGGATCCTGAGCATCCAGCTTCTCGATGGGCCGGATGGCGCGCCTGGCGGCGCCACCGTGCGCTTCCAGCGCAGCGTGTACGACAAGGCCAGCGGTGCGACGCGGCCGCTGGACAGCCGCATCGCCACGCTGGGCTTCACCTACAACCTCGCGTTGCGCATGGACGAACCGGACCGGCTCGAGAATCCGCTGGGGTTCCAGGTCACCAGCTACCGCGTCGACACCGACTATGCGCCGCTGCCACCCGCGGAAAGCGAGCCTGCGGTATTCGGGCCCGACCCCTTCGTGGCAGACAGTGACCTGCCGGAGGCAACGCACGCGAACGTCGGCGGAGTCGCCACGGAAGGAGCCAGCCAATGAGGCACGTCATCGCCGCGCTTGTCCTGTGGATGTGCCTTCCGCTCGCGTGTCCCGCCGCGATGCAACCGGCCAGTGCATCGCCGCAGGTCGATACCTTCGACTACGTGCCCGACGGCATCTACCAGGTCCGCACGGCGCTCGGCATCACCACCCAGATCGAGCTCGACCCGGCCGAGGAGATTCTCGATTTCAGCGCCGGCTTCAGCGCTGGCTGGGACCTGACGCGCCGCGGCAACGTGTTCTACCTGCGCCCGCGCGACGTCGACGTGGACACGAACATGCTGGTGCGGACGCGGGCGCACTCCTACATTTTCGAGCTGAAGGTCGTGGCTGCCGACTGGACCAGCCTCGAACAGGTGCGGCGCGCAGGCGTGCAGTACAGGATCGGCTTCCGCTATCCCGCCGATGCCGCCTTCGCGCAGCCGGAAGAGGAAATGCCGGCCGATGCCGGGCAGAGCACCGTGCTGGCCGGGGACAGGGCCTACCACTTCGATTACGACGTCGCCGCCCGCCGCGCACCTGCCTGGCTGGTCCCGATGCATGTCTACGACGACGGTCGCTTCACCTACCTGCGCATGGGAAGCCATGCGTCGCTTCCCACCGGCACCTTCCCGGCCGTGTTCGGCCGACGGAGCCGGAATGGCGACGAGTTCGTGGTCAACACCACGGTCGAAGGCGACGTCCTCGTGGTGCATGGCACGTATCCGTTCCTGGTCGTGCGCCACGGACGCGAGGTGGTGGGACTGAGGAGGAACGCGCGATGACCGCAACCGGCAGGGATGATTCGGTGGGCCAGGGACACTACGCGGCGCGCCAGGCCGGGCCCGACCTCGATGCCGCCGCGCCGGTGCTTCGCGCCGAGGATGTCCAGCGCCTCAACCGCAAGGCCCTGGTGTTCCTGGCCGGCATCGTCCTGCTCCTGGTGTTGGCCATCGTCGGCATGCTTCGCGCGGCGGGTGGCGACGATGCCGGCACCGCCGGCCCCCGCGCGCAGGATGTCGTGATCCCAGACCTGCCTCGCGTGGGAGCGGCTCCAGTGCCTCCGCCGGTGCCGCCGATGGCGATGGAGCCTGTGCCGGTCGTGCCCCTGCCGCCGCCGGCGTCGAATGCGCCGTCGTGGAGCGGGCCTGCGCTCGCGCTGCCCCAGCCGCCATCGGGACCGGGCCTGCGCGAACGGCGGAGTGCCGGGGCCGAAGCCCCGCAGGCGCATGACCCCTACATGCAGGCGATGCTCGCGGGGCTGCCAGGCGCCGAGCCAGCCGAGGCTGCCGGTCCGCCCGGAGCCGCGACGACCGCCGCGAGGCCGATCGCCCGTCCGGATGCGCTGCTCGTGCGCGGCACCTACATCCGCTGCGTGCTGGAAACGCGCATCGTCACCGATATACCCGGCTTCACGTCCTGCGTCGTCACCGAGCCGGTCTACTCGATCAATGGCCGGCGCCTGCTGCTGCCGAGCGGTTCCAAAGTGCTCGGACGCTACGACGCCGAGCCCAGGGGGCCGCGGGTGGCGGTGGTCTGGGACCGGATCACCACGCCGGAGGGCATCGACATCAGCATGGCCAGCCCCGGCGTGGACGGGCTGGGTGGTGCGGGCCATCCCGGGCACTACAGCGCACACTGGGGCTCGAGGATCGGTTCGGCGCTGCTGGTGAGCCTGGTCAGCGATGCATTCAAGTACGCGGCGGCCAAGGAAGGGCCGGCAGGCGCCGTGATCGGCGAGGGTGGCGTCGTGGTCAGTTCGCCCTACGAGAGCAGCACCGCGCGCACGATGGAGCGGCTCGCCAACCAGGCGCTGGACACCCGGCGGCCGCCGACGGTGACCATCCAGCAGGGAACCCTGCTCAACGTCTACGTTGCCCGCGACGTCGACTTCTCGGCCGTGGTGGCGCGGCTGTGACGGTCGCCGGAGCCCTTGCAGCGACCATGGGGGCGGGCGATGCCTTCCTCGAGTACCAGTACCAGGTGCTCGGTATCGACGCTTACATGACCGCGCCGGACATCACCGAGATCTGCATCAACCGCCCCGGCGAGGTCTGGCTGGAGCGCAGCGGGGGCTGGCAGCGTGTGGATGTCCCGGGCCTGAGCTTCGAGCGCGCACGCCAGTTCTGCACCGCCGTGGTCAACGAGAGCAATACCGGGCAACGCATCACCGACGCCGAACCGGTGGTCTCGCTGACCTTCCCGACCGGACAGCGGGCGCAGTTCGTGATCCCGCCCGCCTGCGAAGCGGGCGCCGTGTCGATCACCATCCGCCTGCCGTCGCGCAAGCTCCGGCGACTGGAGGACTACGAAGCGGAGGGCTTCTTCGCGTCGATCCGGGCCAGCGGGGCCGATGGCACGCGCGATGCCGGACTGCTGGAACTGCACGCCGCGGGCCGGCATGCCGAGTTCTTCCGGCGTGCGGTCCAGCTGCGGCGGAATATCGTGGTTTCGGGCGCTACCGGCAGCGGCAAGACGACGTTCATGAAGGCGCTGGTCGAACACATCCCGGCCGACGAGCGCCTGGTCACCATCGAGGACGCACGCGAACTCTTCATCAGCCAGCCGAACGCCGTGCACCTGCTGTACTCCAAGGGCGGCCAGGGCACGGCGAAGGTCACCGCCAAGTCGTGCATGGAGGCCTGCCTGCGGATGAAGCCGGACCGGATCATCCTCGCCGAACTCCGCGGGGACGAGGCCTTCTACTTCATCCGCAACTGCGCATCAGGCCACCCGGGGTCGATCACGAGCTGCCACGCAGGCAGCACCTCCCAGACCTGGGACCAGCTCGCGCTGATGGTGAAGGCCTCGGACGAAGGCGCGGGGCTGGAGTTCGACACGATTCGGCGGCTCCTGGCGATGACGATCGACATCGTTGTCCACGTCAGCGCGCAGGGTGGACGCCGGTGCATCACCGGGATCGAGTTCGGCAGCGGTGCTTCGGCCGGGGGGCAGGCATGATCCCCGGGCTTGAAATGCTGGCCTGCCCGGACCTGGCGGTACCGATGGCCGTGATGGAACACGTGGTGGGCGTGGAATCCTCGTTCAATCCGTACGCCATCGGGGTTGTCGGCGCGCGCCTTGCCAGGCAGCCGCGCAGCCTCGGGGAAGCGGTCGCGACGGCGGAACATCTCGAGCGCGGGGGCTACAACTTCTCGCTGGGCCTGGCGCAGGTGAACCGGCACAACCTGGCGAAGCAGGGGCTGGACAGCTACGAGAAGGCCTTCACGGCGTGCCCGAACCTCGCGGCCGGCGCGCGGATCCTTGCCGACTGCCATGCGCGTGCCGGCGGGGACTGGGGCAAGGCCTTCAGCTGCTACTACTCCGGCAACTTCGTCCGTGGCTTCCAGGACGGCTACGTGCAGAAGGTCCAGGGTTCGATGCAGCGGGCAGGCGTGGTCCCGGCCACGGAATCCCTGACGGCCATCCCGCTGGCCGGCCGGCGACCCGTGGAAGCGCGTGGTGCAGGCGTCGCCAGCCTGCGCGAGCGCCGTTCCATGCCGGCGGCGCTGGTGGCTGCGCAGGTCCAGGGCGATGCGGATGCCGACGTGCCCGCGGGGACGTTCTCCCCGCCGCCGGCGCCAATGCCCTCGACGCAGCCGTTCGTGCCGCACGTGACCGGCCCGCGGCCAGTACCGCCCAATTCGGCAACGGGCGATCCGCCGCGCTCAGGGTCCGGCAGTCAGGCGCGGGACGCCGCCTTCGTCTTCTGACATACCGCCGCGACAGGGAACGCGGCACCCAGCCACCACCAACGCAAGGACGCATCATGGACACCCGCACACACCGTAGCCGCTCCATCCGCTCCATCGGCCGCCATGAACGCCGCCGGCCCGGCACGCGCATCGCGACCGGAGGCCTGGCCGCCACCTTGGCCGCCGCGCCCGCCACAGTCCTTGCGCAGGCCTTTGGCGGCGCCGACGCCAAGGTCTGCGGCTTCTTCGACAACGTCAACGGCCTGCTCAACATGGCCTCGATCGCGGTGGTCACCATCGCCATCATCTTTGCCGGTTACCAGATCGCCTTCGCGCACAAGCGGATCTCGGACGTGGCTCCGATCCTGGTCGGGGGTCTGCTGATCGGCGCGGCGGCACAGATCGCGCGCATGCTGCTCGGACCGGAGGCGGGCGAGTGCACGGCGATGCTCGACGCCGTGCTGCCCGTGTTCCATGCGTAAGGACGTGCTGTTCCGCGGCTGCACCCGGCCGGCGATGTTCTTGGGGGTGCCTTACGTGCCGTTCTTCATCGGCGCCGGGGCCTGCCTGTTGCTCGCGGTGTACGTGAACCTGCTGCTGCTGGCGCTGATGCCGCTGGTGATCCTCGGCATGCGGCAGATGGCCAGGCGCGATGAGATGGTCTTTCGGCTGTTGGGCCTGCGCTGGCAGGTCCTCGCCAGGGTGCGGAATCGCGGGATCCGCGGGGGTGACTGGTCGTTCTCGCCGATCGCAGGCCGTGCGCCCGGAGGGCGCGGATGAATGCCCAGGTCGCCGACGCCGCGGTTGCCGGCTTCGTGCCGCTGTCGAGCCATGTCGCCAGCGACGTGGTCAAGACCACCGGGGGTGACTACCTCGTCGCGTGGCGGCTTGCCGGGCTGCCGTTCGTCGGTCGTGAGGAGTGGGACCTGGAGCACCGGCACGCCACCTTCAACCGCATGCTGCAGACGCTGCGAGCACCGGATTTCGCCAACGTCGCGTTCTGGACCCATGACATCCGCAGGCGTGGGCGCATCGAAGGGGGCGGACGCTTCGCAGGCGTCTTCAACCAGGAACTCTCGGACGCCTACTTCCGCAAGCTGGAAACGCAGGATTCGCTGCAGAACGAGCTCTACCTGACCCTGCTTTACCGGCCCGTGGTTGCGGGTCGCCGCCTGGCCGAGCGGTCCGCCGATCTGGACAGGCTGGCCGCGGCGGAGCAGCAGGCGGTCGGCCGGGTGCGCGAGCTTGCCGGCAACGTCGAAGCGGTGCTCGGGGACTACTCCCCGCGGCGCCTCGGCATGTACGACCGGGACAACGGGGTCGCGTTCTCCGAGGTGCTGGAGCTGTATGGCTACATCCTCAACCGCCTGGACGAGCCGGTTCCGGTGCTGCCCGCGCCGATCGCCGACTATCTCTCCGTGAGCCGGCATACGTTCTCGGCACGGACCGGCGATTTCGTCGTCGCGCTTCCGGACGGCGGCCACGAGTACGGGGCCATCCTCAACATCAAGGAGTACACGGACGCCACCTGGCCCGGAATCCTCAACGGACTCAAGTACCTCGGCTTCGAATACGTGCTCACCCAGTCCTTCAGCCCCATGGGCCGGCAGGACGCACTGCGGGTGCTCGACCGCACGAAGGGAATGATGGTGTCCTCCGGCGACCGCGCGGTCAGCCAGATCGCCGAGCTCGACCAGGCGATGGACCAGCTCGCTTCGGGGAACTTCGTGCTGGGCGAGTACCACTTCTCGCTGGCCGTTCATGCCGCCACCCAGGACGCGCTGTCCCGGCACGTCGCCGAGGCCCGCGCGGAGCTCTCGAACGCCGGCTTCGTGTCCGCGAAGGAGGATCTTGCCGTCGCATCGGCGTTCTATGCCCAGCTTCCCGCCAACTGGCGCTACCGGACGCGCCTGGCCAACGTCAGTTCGCTGAACTTCCTCGGACTCTCGCCGCTCCACAACTTCGCCAGCGGAAAGCGCAGGGGAAACCCGTGGGGCGACTGCGTGACCACGCTGCAGGCCAGCAACGGCCAGCCCTACCACTTCAACTTCCACGCCACGCATCCCGGCGAGGATTCGCTGGGCGAGAAGGCGCTGGGCAACACGCTCGTGATCGGTAAGTCCGGCACCGGCAAGACGGCCCTGGTGAACTTCCTGCTGGCGCAGTCGCAGAAGCTCGATCCCGCCCCGACGGTGTTCTTCTTCGACAAGGACCGCGGGGCCGAGATCTTCGTGCGCGCCTGCGGCGGCAACTACCTGGCGCTGGAGAACGGCCGGCCGACCGGCTTCAATCCCCTGCAGTGCGAGCGCAGCGACGCCAATGCCCAGTTCCTGGCGGACCTGGTGAGACTGCTCGCGGGCAAGCCGGCGTACACCGCGCGCGAGGACGAGGACATCTTCCGCGCCATCGCCGGCCTGCTGGACACGCCCATGCACCTGCGCAGCATGGCCAACCTGCAGAAGAGCCTGCCCAACATGGGCGACGACGGCCTCCACGCGCGCCTGCGCAAGTGGACCGCGGGCCACAGCCTGGGCTGGGTATTCGACAACCCGGTGGACACGATCGACCTGTCGCGCTCGAACATCATCGGTTTCGACTACACCGACCTCCTGGACAACGCCGAGGTCAGGGTGCCGGTGGTGCGCTACCTGCTGCACCGGCTGGAAGGGATCATCGATGGCCGTCGGCTGGTCTACGTGATGGACGAGTTCTGGAAGATCCTGGACGGCGGCGGCGCGCTGAAGGAGTTCGCGCGCAACAAGCAGAAGACCATCCGCAAGCAGAACGGGCTCGGGATCTTCGCGACGCAGAGCCCGGAGGATGCGCTGGCCAGTGACATCGCGGCCGCACTGGTCGAACAGACCGCGACGCTCGTGCTGCTGCCCAATCCCAACGCCAGCCGCCGGGACTACGTGGAAGGACTGAAGCTCACCGAGGCCGAGTACCGCGTCGTCGTCTCGCTCGACGAACGTTCGCGGAGCTTCCTGGTCAAGCAGGGGCACGCGTCGGCCGTCTGCAGGCTCGACCTGGAGGGACTGGACGACATCCTTGCCGTGATCTCGGCCTCCACGGACAACATCGCGGTGATGCACGAGGTGGTCGCCGAACAGGCGGCCGAGCGGGGCGTGGCGCCGGACGCGCTGCGCCCGCAGGACTGGCTCGGGGCGTTCCAGGCGCGACGCAAGGGCAGGCGGCCATCCGGGACCGCCGACGGACACGGCGGCAGCTGATTCAACCCAGGGAGAGGGACATGGACGACAGGGAAGTCGCAGGGGCAGGGACGCCCCGCCTGCGGGTGGCGGGGCTGGTGCTGGGCGTGTGCGTCGGGCTGGCGGCGTGGCCGGCGTCCGCGCAGTGGGCGGTGGTGGATATCCCGCACACCGTCAAGACCGCGCTGGGCTGGGTGGCCCAGTACCAGCAGATGATCGAGGACTACAAGCGGCAGGTCGAACAGCTGCAGACGCTGGACAAGCAGTTCGAGCAGGCGCTGGTGACCGGCGAGGCCTATGCGGGCGGCAGCAGCCACCGCGAGAACTTCCAGCAGGTCGAAGAGGATGCCGGCGTCGACGAGCGTTGTGGAACGGCATCGCCGAAGAATCCAAAGGGCGTGGAGCTGCACGCCTACTGCGTGTCCATCGTGCGCACCGAGAACCGCCGTTTCAACGCACTGGTGGCGATGCTGGACGACGTGAACGAGCGTGACCGGGAACTCCGCGAGGCCTATGCCGAGCGCGGCGGGATCCAGCCGGAGGAGGAGGGCAAGCTCGCGTCCAACACCAATCGCATCCTCTCCATCCAGGGCCAGCTGCAGAACGACGTCCAGAGCGGCGAGCGGTTGATGTCGGCCTACGACACCGCGTTGCGCGCGCTGCGCGACAACCATGTCCGCGTGGCCAACGAGGCCCTGGAGGGTTCCGGAGCGGGCGCGGTCGCGCAGGGCGTGATGCTGAAGCTTGCGCTTAGGGCCGCCCGCGAGCGGGACCGGTAGGGGCGCGGGCGTGGCGATCGAGAGCGTGGCCTGGCTGGCGGTGGCCGGAATGGACTGGGCGCAGGCCCAGGGCCTGCCCAACATGGTCTTCTTCCAGGAGATCAACGGTTTCCTCGATGCCGAGATCGGCGAGTTCGCGGGGAACCTGCTGGGCCGCGTGGTGACGGTCGCCGGCAGCGCGGCGCTGACCCTGCTCACGTTCTGGATCCTGGTCCAGGGCTATCGCATCGCCACGGGGTTGTCCCGGGAGCCGATGATGGCGCTGGTGGGGGATGCGCTGAAGGCCGTGCTGGTGATCGGCATCGCGACCGGCGCGGCGGCCGGCGCGGGCTCGACATACCGCGTGCTCACCGACGGACTGGGAGAGGCCGTGTCGCAGATGGTGACCGGAGACGAAGAGGGCGGCGCCTACGAGGACATCGACCAGGTGCTGGCAATCATGCAGGTCGCGCTCCAGGTGATCGATTCCATCGACGGCGGCGGCGACCTGCTCACCGAAGAGCGCAAGTCGCGCGCGATGTGGTTTGCAGGCGTCGGGCTCGGCGGTCCGGCAATCATCGCCGCGGCCATGCTGCTGTTGAACAAGGTGGCCATCGCGCTGGTGGTGGGGCTGGGGCCGCTCTTCATTCTTTGCCTGCTGTTCCGGGCCACGCGCCAGCTGTTCAGCAAGTGGCTGTACTACGGGCTGGGGACGCTGTTCTCGCTCGCACTGCTGACGGTGATGGTGACGCTGGCCCTGGACATGCTGATCGCTGTGGGCCTGGCGTTCTGGGTGGCCGACTGGCTCACCGGCGCGCCGCAGGAGAGCCTGGTTTCGATGGCGATGCAGCAGGGAGGCATGGGCCTGATCCTGACCATGCTCATCGTCAGCGCCCCGCCAATGGCGGCGATGTTCTTCAACGGAGTGCTGGGCCAGTTCTCGCCCTACAACGCGGTCGGCGTGGCGACCGGCGGCGGTGCGGCCCCGCCGCCGGGTTCGGGGCTGCCACCCGGCGTGGTCGGACGCGGCGGCTGAGATTCCGGGTTCCGTCCGGCCGCCGGGTTTCGGCTAGAATCGGGCCGCATCCCCGGGAGACAGGTGGCCCGCGCCAACGCGCCGGCCGAGCGTGCGACATGGACACTACCTCCGCCCATTGCTGATCCCGCCCGCGGCCGATTCCGGAAGGCGCCCGCGTGGCGCCTTTTTCATGCCCACGGGCGCCGGCCAAGGCCACTGCCCGAACCCACCAGACACCCCACCGCCATGATCACCATCACGCTCCCCGACGGCAGCCGCCGCGAGTTCGACGCCCCCGTCACCGTCATGCAGGTCGCCGAGTCCATCGGCCCGGGCCTCGCCAAGGCCACCGTGGCCGGCAAGGTCGACGGCCGCCAGGTCGACGCCTCCGACCTCATCGACCACGACGCCAGCCTGCAGATCCTCACCCCGAAGGACGCCGAGGGCGTGGAGATCATCCGCCACTCCTGCGCGCACCTCGTGGGCCACGCGGTCAAGCAGCTCTACCCGGACGCCAAGATGGTCATCGGCCCGGTGATCGAGGACGGCTTCTACTACGACATCTGGCGCGCGCAGCCGTTCACGCCCGACGACATGGCCGCGATCGAGGCGCGCATGCGCGAGCTGATCGACACCGAATACGACGTCATCAAGCGCATGACCCCGCGCGACGAAGTCATCGAGACCTTCAAGGCCCGCGGCGAGGACTACAAGCTGCGCCTGATCGACGACATGGGCCCCGAGGTCACCGCCATGGGCCTGTACCACCACCAGGAATACGTGGACATGTGCCGCGGCCCGCACGTGCCCAACACGCGCTTCCTGAAGGCCTTCAAGCTGCTGCGCACCTCCGGCGCCTACTGGCGCGGCGATGCCAAGAACGAGCAGCTGCAGCGCATCTACGGCACCGCCTGGGCCGATGCCAAGCAGCTCAAGGCCTACGTGCAGCGCATCGAGGAGGCCGAGAAGCGCGACCACCGCCGCATCGGCAAGCAGCAGGAGCTTTTCCACCTGCAGGAAGAGGCCCCGGGCCTGGTGTTCTGGCACCCCAAGGGCTGGGCGCTGTGGCAGGTGGTGGAGCAGTACATGCGCGGCGTCTACCGCGCCAGCGGCTACGGCGAGGTGCGCTGCCCGCAGATCCTCGACGTCAGCCTGTGGCAGAAGTCCGGCCACTGGGACAACTACAAGGAGAACATGTTCTTCACCGAGTCCGAGAAGCGGACCTACGCGGTGAAGCCCATGAACTGCCCGGGACACGTGCAGGTCTTCAACCAGGGCCTGCACAGCTACCGCGACCTGCCGATCCGCTACGGCGAGTTCGGCAGCTGCCACCGCAACGAGCCCTCCGGGGCGCTGCACGGGATCCTGCGCGTGCGCGGCTTCACCCAGGACGACGGCCATGTGTTCTGCACCGAATCGCAGATTGAGCAGGAGGTCACCGACTTCCACGCCCAGGCGATGAAGGTCTACGCCGATTTCGGCTTCACCGACGTCCAGGTCAAGCTGGCCCTGCGCCCCGAGTCGCGCCTCGGCGACGACGCCACCTGGGACAAGGCGGAGGCCGCCCTGCGCGGCGCGCTGTCGGCCGCCGGCGTGGAGTGGCAGGAGCTGCCGGGCGAGGGCGCCTTCTACGGCCCGAAGATCGAATACCACCTGCGCGACGCCATCGGCCGGACCTGGCAGCTGGGCACGATGCAGGTCGACTTCATGATGCCGGGCCGCCTGGGCGCCGAGTACGTCGACGAGAACAGCGCCAGGCGCACCCCGGTCATGCTGCACCGCGCCATCGTGGGCTCGATGGAGCGCTTCATCGGCATCCTGATCGAGCACCACGCCGGCGCCTTCCCGGCCTGGCTGGCCCCGGTCCAGGCGGTGGTGGCGAACATCACCGACGCCCAGGCCGACTGGGCCGCCGAGGTCCGGAAAACCCTTGCGGATCAAGGGCTCAGGGTCGAATCGGATTTGCGCAACGAGAAGATCGGCTATAAGATCCGCGAGCACACGCTTGCGCGCGTGCCGTACCTGCTCGTGGTGGGGGACCGCGAGAAGGAACAGGGCGCGGTCGCCGTCCGCACGCGTGCAGGGGAGGACCTGGGTTCGATGCCGCTGGCCGATTTCACGGCCCGCCTGCACGCGGAGCGGGGTCCCTGAGTATCATGTAGCCCGGTGCCTGCCATGCGGCAGGCGCCTTGGGTCCCGGAAATGGGCCCAGCCAGAAGTGCCACCCACGGAGATCGCAATATCAGTACCCCGGACAAGCAGAACCGCAGGAACCTCGAAATCCGCGTCCCCCGCGTACGCGTGATCGGCTCGGATGGCGAGATGGTCGGCGTGCTTTCGCGCGACGAGGCCATCGCCATGGCCGAGGAAGAAGGACTAGACCTTGTCGAGATCCAGCCCAACGCCGATCCGCCGGTCTGCAAGATCATGGACTTCGGCAAGTTCCGCTTCGAGGCGCAGAAGCGCGCCAACGAGGCCAAGAAGAAGTCGAAGCAGGTCGAGATCAAGGAAGTGAAGTTCCGCCCGGTGACCGACGAGGGCGACTACCAGATCAAGCTGCGCAAGATGCGCGGGTTCCTCGAGGAAGGGGACAAGATCAAGGTCAACATCCGCTTCCGTGGCCGCGAGATGAGCCACCAGGAGCTCGGCCGCGGCATGGCCGCGCGCATCGAGGCCGACCTGGGCGAGGACATCGTGATCGAGTCCCGGCCGCGCCTGGAAGGCCGCCAGATGGTCATGATGATCGCGCCGAAGAAGAAGTGAGCCCGCGCGCCGCCCGGCGCGCATGGGTCGCCCAGGCCGCCCGAGCCCCCTGATTTGCAGACAGAACCCCATGCCGTGCATAATGCGCGGCTCGGTCCGCATGCCTTGTGCATACGGACCGGTTGGACCCGCCACGGCGCCCCTGGGGCCGCGGCCATCAAACCGGCAAGGGCAGGACGGAAAGCGTGGCGCAGGCCACCGCCCGGGCCAGTAGCGAAGCACCGACAAGGACACAGCAATGCCCAAGATCAAGACGCATCGGGGCGCGGCCAAGCGCTTCCGGAAGACCGCTTCCGGCAAGTACAAGGCTGGCCACGCCAACCGCAGCCACATCCTGACCAAGAAGGCGACGAAGCGTAAGCGCAACCTCCGCCAGACGAACCACATCCCGGCGTGCGACTCCGGTCGTCTCGACCGCATGCTGCCGTATCTCTGAGGAGGACTGAACCATGGCACGAGTCAAGCGTGGCGTGCAGGCGCGCCGTCGTCACAAGAAGGTCCTCAAGCAGGCCAAGGGTTACTACAACGCGCGCCGCAAGGTCTTCCGCGTTGCCAAGCAGGCCGTCACCAAGGCCCTGCAGTACGCCTACATCGGCCGCAAGCAGAAGAAGCGGAATTTCCGCTCGCTGTGGATCACCCGCATCAATGCCGCGGCCCGCATCAACGGCATGAGCTACAGCCGCTTCATGAACGGCCTGATGAAGGCCGGCATCACCCTCGACCGCAAGGTGCTGGCCGACATCGCCGTGCACGACGCGGCGGGTTTTGCCGCGCTGGCCGAGAAGGCGAAGGGCGCGCTCGCAGCGTAAACCTGCCCGGCGCCGTCCTGCCGACGTTGTGGGAGCAGCTACGGCTGCGACCGGCAATCCGGCGAGAACGGGGTCGCAGCTGTAGCTGCTCCTACAGGAGCGCTAGGCGGAAAGAGGCAGTCGATACACGCATGGGGAAGGGCGCAAGTCCTTCCCCATGTTTCGTTTACGGCCCGGGAAAGGGCCCCCGATGGTGCTCCGATGACCGAGATCGAATCCATCCGCGAGCAGGCGCTCGCCGATATCGCCGCAGCCGCGAGCCCCGACGCCGTCGAGGGCCTGCGCGTGGCGCTCCTGGGCAAGAGCGGCAGCGTCACCGCGCAGCTGAAGTCGCTGGGCGCGCTGCCGGCCGACCAGCGCAAGGCCGCGGGCGAAGCCATCAACCGCTCCCGCGACGCTATCGGCGAGGCGCTGGCCGCGCGCAAGGCAACGCTCGACGCCGCCGCGCTCGACGCCCGCCTGGCCTCCGAAACCATCGACGTGACCCTGCCGGGCCGCAACGGCGAAGCAGGCGGCCTGCACCCGGTCAGCCGGACCATGGAGCGCATCGCCGACATCTTCGGACGCCTGGGCTACGAGCTCGCCGACGGCCCCGAGATCGAGGACGACTGGCACAACTTCGAGGCCCTGAACTTCCCGCCGCACCATCCGGCGCGGGCCATGCACGACACCTTCTACTTTCCCGACGGGCGCCTGCTGCGCACCCACACTTCGGGCGTGCAGGTGCGCTACATGCAGGACCTGCTTGCCCGCGGCGGCCAGCCGCCGCTGCGCATGATCGCGCTGGGCAAGGTCTACCGCAGCGACTCCGACCAGACCCACACGCCGATGTTCCACCAGTGCGAGGGCCTGCTGGTCGACGAGCACGCGAGCTTCGCCGACCTCAAGGGCACGCTGTCGGAATTCGTCCGCGCCTTCTTCGAGCGCGACTTCGAGATGCGCTTCCGCCCGAGCTACTTCCCCTTCACCGAGCCCTCGGCCGAAGTCGACATCGCCTGGGCGCAGCCCGACGGCAGCACCCGCTGGCTGGAGGTCCTGGGCTGCGGCATGGTGCATCCGAACGTGCTGCGCGCGGTCGGCATCGACCCCGAGCGCTACAGCGGCTTCGCCTTCGGCCTGGGCGTGGAGCGCTTCGCGATGCTGCGCTATGGCGTCGACGACCTGCGCAGCTTCTTCGACAACGACCTGCGCTTCCTGCGCCAGTTCGCCTGACGCGCCAGCGTCAGTCCTTCGACCCTGACAACCGGGTGTTGCGATGAAATTCTCCGAGAACTGGCTGCGCCAGCACGTGCCGACCACGGCCACCCGCGACGGGCTGGCCGCGACCCTGACCGCGATCGGCCTGGAGGTCGAAGAGGTCACGCCGCTGGGCGAGGCGCTGGACGGCGTGGTGGTGGCGCGCATCGTGTCCGCCGAAAAGCATCCCGAGGCCGACCGCCTGCAGGTTTGCCAGGTCGATGCCGGGGCCGCGGGCATGCTGCAGATCGTCTGCGGCGCGCCGAACGCGCGCCCCGGCCTGGTCGCGCCGCTGGCGACCATCGGCACCACCGTCGGCGAGCTCACGATCAAGGCCGCGAAGCTGCGCGGCGTCGAATCGAACGGCATGCTGTGCTCGGCGAAGGAGCTCGGCCTCGACGCCGACGCCTCGGGCCTGCTCGAGCTGCCCGGCGACGCGCCCCTCGGCGCGCCGCTGGCCGGTTACCTCGGCCTGCCGGACGCCAGCTTCGAACTCAAGCTCACGCCCAACCGCGCCGACTGTTTCGGCATCCGCGGCATCGCCTTCGACGTGGCCGCGGCCTGCGGTGGCGAAGTGGCCGCGCTCGACGCCGCGCCGGTTCCGGCCGCCAGCGAGGCCACGGTCGACGTGCGCCTGGAGGCGGGCGCCGACGCCCCGCGCTACCTCGGCCGCGTGATCGAGGGCGTCGACGCCGCCCGCGCCACGCCGGCGTGGATGGCCGAGCGCCTGCGCCGCAGCGGCGTGCGACCGGTCTCGCTGCTGGTGGACGTGACCCAGTACGTGATGCTCGAACTCGGCCAGCCGATGCACGCCTACGACCGCGGCCTGCTGAAGGGCCCGGTGGGCGTGCGCCGCGGCCGCGCCGGCGAATCGCTGAAGCTGCTTGATGGGCGCGAGGCCGCGCTCGACGACGGCTTCCTGGTGATCACCGACGCCGACCGCCCGGTCGGGCTGGCCGGCCTGATGGGCGGCCACGACACCCGCGTGACCGATGCGACCCGCACGGTTTTCCTCGAGGCTGCGCACTTCGCCCCGGCCGCGATCATCGGCCGCGGCCGCCGCCTGGGCCTGCACACCGATGCCGGCCACCGCTTCGAGCGCGGCGTCGACCCGGAGCTGCCGCGCACCGCGATCGAGTACGCCACGAAGCTCGTCCTCGACATCGCCGGCGGCTCGCCGGGTCCGGTCACCGAGGCCGTGCTGCCCGAGGCGCTGCCGCGCCCGGCGAAGATCGTGCTGCGCCGCGCCCGCCTCGCCCGCGTGCTGGGCGTGGACATCGCCGATGCCGAAGTCGAGCGCATCCTGCGCGCGCTGGGCCTGGGCGTGGAGGCCACGGCCGAAGGCTGGACGGTCACCGCCCCGACCCGCCGCTTCGACCTCGCGATCGAAGAGGACCTGGTCGAGGAAATCGCGCGCATCCACGGCTACGACGCCATCCCGACCACGCTGCCCGGCGGTGCCACGCGCCTGGTGGCGCCGACCGAAGGCCGCGTGCCCGAGCGCGACCTGCGCCGCGCGCTGGCCGGACGCGGCTACCTGGAAGCGATCAACTACGCCTTCGTCGACGCCACGCTGCTCGCGCGCTGGCAGGCCGACGAGGCCCTGGTGCCGCTGGCCAACCCGCTCAGCGCCGAACTCGGCGTGATGCGTCCGCGCCTGCTGCCAGGGCTGGTCGACGCGCTGGCGCGCAACGCCGCGCGCCAGCAGGGGCGCGTGCGCCTGTTCGAACTCGGCAAGGTGTTCAGCGCCCGGGCTGGCGAAGCCCCGCTGGAAACCCCGCGCATCGCGGCCGTCGCCAGCGGTGACGCCCTGGCGGAGCAGTGGGGCGTGCCCGCGCGCCGGGTCGACTTCCACGATCTCAAGGGCGACCTCGAGGCACTGGCCGCGCTGTCGGGTGCACGGCTGGAGTTCCGCGCCGCCGCGCCGTCGTGGGCACATCCGGGGCGCGCCGCCGAGGTGCTGCGCGACGGTAGCGTGGTGGGTGCGATCGCCGAACTCCATCCGCGGCTTCAGCAGGCGCTCGACCTCGACCATCCGGTGGTGGCCTTCGAGCTCGACCTGACCGCCATCACCGCGCGCGCGCTGCCGCGGGCGGGCACGCTGTCGAAGTTCCCCTCGGTGCGCCGCGACCTCGCGTTCATCGTCGCCGACAGCGTGTCCTGGGGGGAGCTGGAAGCGACCGCCTCGGCGGCGGCCGGCCCCTTCCTGAAGGCCCTGCACCTGTTCGACGTCTACGCCGGGAAAGGCGTGGAAACAGGATTCAAGAGTGTCGCCATGGGCTTGATTCTGCAGGACGCATCGCGCACGCTGGTCGACCGCGACGTGGATGCGGTGGTGGCCTCGGTCACCGATGCCGTCGCGGTCGCGCATGGAGCGCGGATCAGGGGCTGAGGAGACTGGCGGCATGGCGTTGACGAAGGCTGAAATGGCTGAGCGGCTCTACGTGGAGGTCGGCCTGAACAAGCGCGAGGCGAAGGAGTTCGTCGACGCGTTTTTCGACGCGCTGCGCGAGGCGCTGCAGGGCGGCCGCCAGGTCAAGCTGTCGGGCTTCGGCAACTTCGACCTGCGCCGCAAGAACCAGCGCCCCGGCCGCAATCCCAAGACCGGCGAGGAGATCCCGATCTCGGCCCGTACCGTGGTCACCTTCCGCCCCGGCCAGAAGCTCAAGGAACGCGTGGAAGCGTACGCGGGAGGCACCCATGCTTGACCCCGGCAGCAACCGCGAACTCCCGCCGATCCCGGCCAAGCGCTACTTCACCATCGGCGAGGTCAGCGAGCTCTGCGACGTCAAGCCGCACGTGCTGCGCTACTGGGAAACCGAGTTCCCCAGCCTCAGCCCGGTCAAGCGCCGCGGCAACCGCCGCTACTACCAGCGCCACGACGTGCTGATGGTGCGCCAGATCCGCGGCCTGCTGTACGAGCAGGGCTACACCATCGGCGGCGCGCGCCTGCGCCTGGAGGGCGAGGACGCCCGCCAGGAATCCGCGCTCAGCACCCAGATCGTCCGCCAGGTGCGGATGGAGCTGGAGGACGTGCTGCAGCTGCTGCGGCGCTGAGCACGGTGAAAGTTTCGATGCCGCGCGGCTCCCATCGGGGCGCCGCGGCGGCTATAATTCTCCGACCGGGGTATAGCGCAGCCTGGTAGCGCACTTGTCTGGGGGACAAGTGGTCGTCGGTTCGAATCCGGCTACCCCGACCATCTCGAACACGAAGCCCGCCTCGCGCGGGCTTCGTGCTTTCCGGCGCCGGGAACCTTCGGGGCGCGCCGTGTTCCAACCGCGTCATCGCCCTCAGGGAGAGTGGAGCATGCGGGGAAGGCAGGCGGGAATCATCGTGCTCTTGGCGTTGTGCAGCGCGACCGCCACCGGCGCGCGCGCGGTGCCGCCTGCGGCCGCCGCGACGGCGCGGCCAGCCATCGTGGGCGGGGAGGAGGGCTCCGGGGCTGCCCCGGACCGGGGCATCGTCGACCTTGACGCCATGGTGGTGTCCGGTGCCCAGCCGGGTCCGGGCATGTGGAAGGTGCGCAAGGGCGACCATGTGCTGCACATCCTCGGCACGGTATCGCCTCTGCCGAAACGCATGGACTGGAGTTCCGCCGACGTCGAGGCCGTGATCGCCGGCTCGCAGGTCGTGATCGGGGCGCCGTCGATCGCGGTCGATGCCGACGTCGGGTTCTTTCGCGGCATGGCGCTGGTGCCGGCGATGCTCCGCGCCCGCAACAACCCGGGCAAGCGGCCGCTGCGCGAGGTGGTGTCGCCCGAGCTGTACGCGCGCTGGGAAGTCCTGAAGGCGCGCTACATGGGTCGCGACCGCGGCGTCGAGAAGCGCCGGCCGCTGCTGGCCGCGCAGGCGCTGTACGAGGCGGCGCTCGACAGGTCCGGGCTGCGGATGGGCGGCGTCGTCGGTCCCGTCGTGCGCAGGGCGCGCAAGGCTGGCGATGTCCCGCTGGTCGAGACCACGGTGCGGCTGACGGTGGAGGACCCCAAGGCGGTGCTCAGGGAGTTCGCCGAGAGCGACCTGGCTGACCGCGAATGCTTCGCCGGCACCATGGACCGGATCGAGACCGACCTCCACAACATGCGTGCGCGAGCCAATGCCTGGGCGGTCGGCGACATCGACGGGTTGCGCGCGTTGCCCTACGAGAACCACTACGCGAGCTGCCAGGAGGCGCTGACCGGCAGCGCGCTGGCGCGGCGGCTCGGCATCGCCGACCTGCCGCGCCGCGCCGGCGAAGCCTGGCTGGAAAACGTGGATGCGGCGCTGGCCGAGCACCCGTCCAGCTTCGCGATGCTGCCCATGCACCAGCTGCTCGGCGCGGACGGGATGCTGGAGAAGCTGGCGGCCCGTGGCTATGCCATCGAGGCGCCCTAGGGACGCCTGCGGCCGACCTCAGCCGGTCGCGCCCAGTGCCTCCCCCGGCGACAGCACCAGGCGATTGCGGCCGCCGCGCTTGGCCTCGTAGAGCGCCGCGTCCGCCTCGTGGATCCAGTCCTCGATGCGCGCGTGCCCGCGGTCCGCCAGCGCGATGCCGATGCTCACGGAGTGCCCGTGGCCCGGCGCCTCCGCGAGCACGATCGCCTCGACCGCGGCCCGGTAGGCTTCGGCCAGCCGGGCGGCCTCCCCGAGGCCGGTGGCGGGACAGACCACTGCGAACTCGTCGCCGCCATAGCGGCCGGCGATGTCGCCCGGGCGCAGCAGCGCGCGCAGCGCGGCACCGGCGGCCCGCAGCAGGGCGTCACCGGCAAGGTGGCCGCTGGCATCGTTGACGCGCTTGAAGCCGTCCACGTCGATGAGCAGCAGGGCCGCAGGGCGATCCAGTGCGTGGACGTCGTCGAGCGCCAGGGCGGCGTCGCGCTCCCAGTGGCCGCGCAGCGCCAGGCCGGTGACCCGGTCGACGCGGCCGAGCAGGTCGAGCTCGCGGTTCTTCTGCACCACCTTGCGCACCAGCTGCTGCCGCCCGAGGCTGACCAGTCCGGTGTGGATCAGCAGCATCGGCAGGCAGGCCAGGATCACCGCGGTGCTGGAGGTCGGCTCGAAGGCGAAGCCGGTGGCCAGGCCGCCGGCCAGCAGGGCGGCCAGGGAGACCGGAAGCGTCCGGCGGAAGATCCCGGGCACGTCGGAGTTGACCTTGTCGGCGGCCGACAGCGCCACCAGCAGGACGCTCGGCAGCAGGTTGAAGTGCAGCAGTGGCACCCAGAGGGCGGCGATCGCGGAATCGGCCAGCAGGTTTCGCTGTTCGGCCTTGAACGGATCGGCGCTCCGCTTCGCGAGCTGGTAGGCGAGGTGCGGCCAGGCCAGGCCGGTGAGCGCGCACAGGATCCAGCGCAGCGGCCCGGCCTGAAGTTCCCAGAGCACCATCGCCATCGCAAGCGCGCCCAGTCCCATGCCGAGCATGCGATAGCGGTAGATGCGCCTGGGCAGCGCGGCGCGTGCGCGTGGCGAGCCGAAGACCGTCGCCTGCGAGGCTTCCGTGCCCGATGGTCCTGTCTTCACTGGCCCTCCCCCCGGTCGGCCGCCCGGCAGCGGCGCGCCGGATGCCGGGAGTATAGACGCAGGGGAGCGGTGTCAGCCCGCCGCGCTGCGCGCACCGGCCGCGTCCGCCTGGCCGGCCTGCGGCCAGCGTTCGAGCACGGCGGCGCGGATCCCCGCGGCGTCGATGCCGGCTTCGGCCAGCAGGTCCTCGCGGCTGGCATGGTGCTGGAAGGCGTCGGGCAGGCCGAGGTGCAGCACCGGCAGCAGCACGCGCTCGGCGGCCAGCAGCTCGGAGACGCCCGAGCCGGCGCCCCCGGCGACCACGTTGTCCTCGGTGGTCACGAAGCCTTCGTGCGTGCGGGCGAGTTCCAGCACCAGGTCGCGATCGAGCGGCTTGACGAAGCGCATATTGACCACGGTGAGGCCGAGTTCGGCGCCCACCGCCTCGGCAGCCGGCACGGTGGCGCCGAACGCCAGCAGCGCGATGCCCGTGCCCTGGCGGCGCAGCTGTGCCTTGCCGATCGGCAGGGGGTCGAGCGAAGCGTCGATCGCGGTGCCGGGGCCGCTGCCGCGCGGATAGCGCACGGCGGCCGGGCCTTCGAAGCGGAAGCCGGTGGACAGCATCTGCCGGCACTCGTTCTCGTCGGCCGGCGCCATCACCATCATGTTCGGGACGCACCGGAGGAAGCTCAGGTCGAGGTTGCCGGCGTGGGTGGCGCCGTCGGGGCCGACCACGCCGCCGCGGTCGATCGCGAACAGCACGTCGAGGCCCTGGATCGCGACGTCGTGCACCAGCTGGTCATAGCCGCGCTGCAGGAAGGTCGAATAGATCGCGACCACCGGCTTGGCGCCTTCGCAGGCCATGCCGGCGGCGAGCGTGACCGCGTGCTGCTCGGCGATGGCGACGTCGAAGTAGCGCTCCGGGTACTCCTTCGAGTAGCGCACCAGGCCCGAGCCTTCGCGCATCGCCGGGGTGATGCCCATCAGCTTCGGTTCGGCGGCGGCCATGTCGCACAGCCAGTCGCCGAAGACGTCGGTGTAGGTCGGCTTCTTCACCGCGCCGGGCTTCTTCACCACGCCCTGGTCGGGGTCGAAGGGGGAGACCGCGTGGTAGCCGATCTGGTCGCCCTCGGCGAGCTCGTAGCCCTTGCCCTTGGTGGTGATGACGTGCAGGAACTGCGGACCCTTCAGGCCGCGCACGACCTTCAGCGCCGAGACCAGCGCCTTCATGTCGTTGCCGTCGATCGGGCCGGTGTAGTGGAAGCCCATTTCCTCGAACAGCGTGGACGGCAGCAGCATGCCCTTCCAGTGCTCCTCCCAGCGGCGCACGAAGCGCGCGGGCGGGCCGTTCCGGTCGCCGAGCAGCTTCTTGCCGCCTTCGCGCAGGGCGTTGAGCGTCTGGCTGCCGGTGGCGCGGCCGAGCATCTTGGTCAGGCCGCCGACGTTCTCGCTGATCGACATCCGGTTGTCGTTGAGGATCACCAGGATGTCGGGCTCGGGCTCCATGCCGCCGGCGTGGTTCAGCGCCTCGTAGGCCATGCCCGCGGTCATCGCGCCGTCGCCGATCACGGCCACCACGCGGCGGTCGTCGCCGGCGCGCGCCGAGGCGATCGCCATGCCCAGCGCGGCCGAGATGCTGGTCGAGGAGTGGCCGACGCCGAAGGTGTCGTACTCGCTCTCCTCGCGCTTGGGGAAGGGCGCGACGCCGTCCTTCTGCTTGACGGTGTGGATGCTGTCGCGGCGGCCGGTCAGGATCTTGTGCGGATAGGCCTGGTGGCCGACGTCCCAGACGATGCGGTCGCGGGGCGTGTCGTAGAGGTAGTGCAGGGCGGTGGTCAGCTCGACCACGCCCAGGCCGGCGCCGAAGTGGCCGCCGCTGCGGCCCACGGATTCGATGAGGTAGGCGCGCAATTCGTCGGCGATCGCGGGCAGCTCCGCTTCGTCGAATTCGCGGAGGCGGGCCGGGCTGTCGATGCGCGCGAGGCGCGGATGGCGCGTGGAGTCGATCATCCGCGCATTGTAAGACGGTGCGGCGTACCGCGGCGCATGTACGCCGCCGGGCGGCCTCCGACCCTGTTCAGCGGTTGCGCAGGCGGCCCAGCAGTCCGCCGCGTGCCTTCACTGGTTCCTCGGCCACGGGCGGCGCCTCGACCACGGGTTCGGCGAAGCCGGTGGCGAGATTGGCGTTGATGAAGTCGGCAACGTCGGGTTCGGGCACGCCGCTGGCCTGCGCGATCTCCGGCAGCGTCGCCGGACCCTTCATCATCTGCGTGGCGATGCGGAAGTGGCGCGGGTATTCGCGCTCGGTCTGCGGCCACTTGTTGAGCTGGAAGCGGTCGGAGGCGCTGAATCCGGGCAGCAGTTCGCCCTTGCCCGCGAGCAGGCCGCCCAGCCAGCGCAGGCGGGACAGCGGCTGCGGGGCACCGGCGGCCGCGGATTCGCGCAGCCAGGTGGCGTCGTCGACCTTCTCGAGTTCGTCCCGGGCGATGACGCCTTCGAAGCAGCCGGCCACCGGCTTCAGCGCCGTCGGTCCGTGCCAGGTGTCGGTGCCCGCATCGATGAGCAGCACGGTGCCATCGGCGCCGCGGCAGCGCACGCGCCCGGCAAGCACGCCCGGCCGCAGCCAGGCGGCCAGGTCGCGTCCGGCGTCGACGCCGGCGGGCGGGGACTGCGGTTCCGCTTCGTCCTTCGCGACGGCTGCGTTCGCGGGCCCGGACACCGGGGCTGCAGCCACGGCCTCGGGAACGCCGGCTTCGCGAGCGTCGGGTTCGACTGCGGCGGGTTCGACTGCGGCGGGCTCGGACTCCGCGCGGGTCGCTTCCGACGGACCCGGGACGGGCTCGGATTCGGGCCCTGCTGCCGACGGAGAGACGGACGCGGCTTCGGACGACGTGGCCGGCGCGGGCTCGGCAGCCGGAGTGGCCGACACGGCCGGGCGCGCTTCGCCAGCGGCCTGCAGTCCGATGCCGGTGCTGCGCGCCACGTCGACCAGCAGCTGCATCAGCTGCTCCACGTCGAAGGGGCGGCCGAGCCGGAAGTCGGTCTGCGTCCGCGGCGCTGAGGTCAGTCCGATCACGTGGCGGCCAGCGGCGTGCAGCCGCAGCCAGCTCATCGGACCGTACATGCTGTCCATGTCGACCACGACGTGGCCGGCCTCCGCGTCGGGGACCAGCGACCAGTGACCGCCGAGGCGCGCGTTGGCTTCCTGGAAGGCGGCCTTGAGGGCGGCTTCGGTGGCTGGATCCATCCCGGTCAGGCCGAGGGTCAAGGACATCGCGCGGCATTCCCGACGGTGGTGAGTCGGGGAGTGTTGCGGAGGCCGCCACCTGCGTCAACGCGCGCTGGACGGCACTTCCGGCTTCTATGCGTCACCTGCTGCGGTGTTTGGTGACGCGTGTCGCGATCGCACTGCGAACTGCTGCGCTGCGACTCTCAGTGTCCGCGGCGCTTCGGCAGCTGGCTGGACAGGAACGCCATCTGGTCGGCCAGGATGTTGCGGTTGGAGAGGATCAGGTGCTCGATCCAGCTCGGGCGGTACGGCACCGCCAACAGCGGCATCGAGGCCTGCGTGGGCGTCCGGTTGCCCTTGCGCGAGTTGCAGGCGAAGCAGGCGGTGACCACGTTCTCCCAGATGTCGGCGCCGCCGCGCGAGACCGGATGCACGTGGTCGCGGGTGAGCTGCTGGCGGGGGTGGCCGCGCCCGCAGTACATGCACAGGTGCTGGTCGCGCGCGAACAGCGCGCCGTTGGTGAGCGCCGGCGTGGGGTCGATGGCCCGGGCGTGGGCCTGGCCGCGCGCGGCCACGATCGGGTGGAGTTCGACCAGGCTGCGCAGGCCGGTCGCGCGGCTGGTGCCGCCGCGCACCGCCAGGCAAGGCTGCCCGAGGGTCCAGGCCACCGCGCCGCGCACGTAGAGGCAGGTGGCTTCCTGCCAGCTCATCCAGTCGAGGGCGCGCCCGTGCGCATCCAGGGCCAGCAGGCGTACGCGTCCCAGCGCCGGGACCCCCGTGCCGGCCACCTGCCGGGACGCCGGCGCTGCCGGGGGTTCCATGCCGCTGACAAGGCGTAGCCGCGCTCTGTCGGGTTCCATGGGAACAACAGCTTATACGCCCATGGTGACAGCTTGTGTAGCGGCGCGACCTCAGTCGCCGAAGCTGTCGGCGTCGAGCGCCATCAGCGGGCCGGCGCCAGCGCGGATCGCCTCGGCATGGGCCAGCGTGCGCGGCAGGATGCGGGCGAAGTAGAACCGCGCCGTTTCGCGCTTGGCGTCCTTGAACGCCGCGGGCATCGACGAGTCCCGGGCGGCCGCGCGCGCGCGCAGCCACCAGTACGCCAGCACCACGTAGCCGGAATAGAAGAGATAGTCCCAGGAGGCCGCGCCGAGCTCGTCGGGATTGTCCGCGGCCGACTGCAGCATCCCGGTGGTGAGCGCGGTCCACTCGCCGCACTTCGCGCGCAGGGTGGCGATGTCGGCGGCGAGTTCGGCGTCTCCTTCATGCGCGGCGCAGAAGGCTTCGACCTCGGCCAGGAACAGCTTCAGGCCGGCGCCGCGCGAAGAGGCGGTCTTGCGTCCCACCAGGTCCAGCGCCTGGATGCCCGTGGTTCCTTCGTAGAGCGTGGTGATGCGGGCGTCGCGCGCCAGCTGCTCCATGCCGTGCTCGGCGATATAGCCGTGGCCGCCGAAGCACTGCAGGGCGTTGTAGGTGTTCTCGATGCCCCACTCGGTCTGGCAGGCCTTGGAAATCGGGGTGAGGAAGCTCACCAGGGTCTCGGCGCGCTCGCGCTCGGCTGCATCCGCTGCGTGGCTGGCGACGTCGAGCAGGCTGCCGGCGTGCATCGCCAGCATGCGGCTGCCTTCGGTCAGCGCCTTCACCGAGAGCAGCATGCGGCGCACGTCGGGGTGGACGATGATCGGATCGGCCGGCTTGTCCGGGCACTTTGGTCCGGTGAGCGCGCGCGACTGCAGGCGCTCGCGCGAATAGCGCAGGGCGTTCTGGTAGGCGCGTTCGGACAGGCCGATGCCCTGCAGGCCGACGCCCAGGCGCGCGGAGTTCATCATGGTGAACATGGCCTTGAGCCCGCCGTGCGCCTCGCCGACCAGCCAGCCCTCGGCGCCGTCGAAGTTCATCACGCAGGTGGCCGAGCCCTTGATGCCCATCTTGTGTTCGATCGAGCCGCAGCGCACCGCGTTGCGCTCACCCACGCCGCCGTCGCGGCCGACCTTGAACTTGGGGACCACGAACAGCGAGATCCCCTTCGCGCCGGCCGGGGCGCCGGGCAGCTTGGCCAGCACCAGGTGGATGATGTTGTCGGTGAAATCGTGCTCGCCGGCGGTGATGAAGATCTTGGTGCCGGTGATCGCGTAGGCATCGTCGCCGACCGGCTCGGCGCGGGTGCGCAGCAGGCCGAGGTCGGTGCCGCAGTGCGGCTCGGTGAGGCACATCGTGCCGGTCCAGCGGCCTTCGATCAGCGGCTTGAGGAAGACCTCGCGCTGCCAGTCCTGGCCGTGCTGGCGCAGCGCCTCGACCGCGCCGTGCGAGAGCAGCGGGAAGTTGCCCCAGGCCAGGTTGGCGCCGTTGATCATCTCGCTGACCACCGTGCCGACCAGGTGCGGCAAGCCCTGGCCGCCGTGCTCCGGCGCGGCAGTGAGGCCTGGCCAGCCGCCATCGACGTACTGTGCGTAGGCGGCCTTGAAGCCCTCGGGCGTGGTGACGTCGCCGGTCGCGGCGTCGTGGCGGCAGCCCTGCTGGTCGCCGACGGCGTTGAGCGGCGCGAGCACGCTGCCGCTGAAGCGCGCGGCCTCCTCGAGCACGGCGTCGATCACGTCCGGCGTGGCGTCGGAATGACCCAGCCGGGCGAACTGTGCCTGCGCGTCGAGCACGTCGTCGAGGACGAAGCGGAAGTCTGCAAGCGGGGCGGTGTACTGGCTCATGGGCGGGGAGGATCCTGTCTGTCTTCGATGGGGCGCGCTCAGCGCAGCACGCCCGCCAGGCCCGGGGCAGGGCTCAGCGCGCTCTTGCGCTTCACGGGGTAGCTGCGGGCGCCGCCGCGGTCGGCGGGGGCCGCGCTGATCGTGCCGTCCAGTGCGTAGTCGACGCCGCGGCCGGCGGCGAGCGCGTCGGCCAGGAGCATGCGGGCGCCGGATGCAGGCTGCATGCGCACGGCGACCACGTCGGCCGATTCCGGTCCGATCTCCAGTCCCGGCGCGTCGGCCAGCGTGCCCGCGGCCTGGTCGCCGACGGTGACCTGGAGCTCGACCGCGTCGAAGCGCATCGGCACGCTGCTGTAGTTTTGCAGGCGCAGGCTGAGCGACCAGCTGCCGTCGGGCTGCACCGCCAGCTCCTGGATGCTCGCGGCCGGCTCGGACACGCGGCGCGCGGGACCGCTGGAGCAGGCTGCCGCCAGCGCGACGACCAGCGACAGGACCAGGAGGGTGATTCGACGACCCATTGCTGTCTCCGGGGAGGACTCGCCGGAGCATAGCACCGCTCGATACGGTGGCGGATGGTGCGCGTCAGCCGATGCGCAGCGCGATGCCCAGCGCCGGAATCTCGGCCGGTTCGCCCGCGAGGTCCGCCTGCAGCAGCGGGCGCTCGTCGAGATAGCGCGGAGGCAGGCGAAGCTCCAGCATGGTGCCGCGCGCCACGGCATCGAGGCCGGGGATCTCGGGCTGTTCGTGGCCGCGGTGCAGCAGCACGGCCAGCCGCAGCAGCACCGACAGCTGGCGCGCCGCCGGCAGCAGGCGGTCCGGGAGCGCCTCGAACACGTTCTTCGGGACCTTGCGCCGGTGCGCGCGCACCAGCGCGGCCAGGAATTCCTGTTCCTGGCGCGAGAAGCCGGCGATGTCGGAGTGCGCGAGGATGTAGGCGCCGTGCACCTGGTACTGGCTGTGCGCGATGGTGAGGCCGAGCTCGTGCAGGCGCGCGGCCCAGGACAGCATGAGGCGGTCGTCGGGCGTCAGCTGCCAGGCGGGCGCGACCAGGTCGAACAGCCGCAGCGCGCTGGCCTCCACGCGCAGCGCCTGCGCCACGTCGATGCCGTAGCGCTGCACCAGCGCGTCGACCGAAGCCTCTCGCGGGTCCTGGTCGCCGGCGCGGCCGACGAGGTCGTGGAGCACCCCTTCGCGCAGCGCCGCCTTGCTGACCGCCATTCGCTGCAGGCCCAGGCTGGTGAACGCCGCTTCCAGCACCAGCAGTCCGCCGGCGATGATCGGCCGCCGTTCGGCCGACAGCCCCGGCAGATTGATGTCGTCGACGTGGCCGGCACGCAGCAGCGCGTCGCGCACCACGGGCAGGGCTTCGGCCGTGATCGCGCCCTTGGTGAGCTTCATCGCCGCGCAGATCTCGCCGATCGCCTTGTTGGTGCCGGAGGCGCCGATCGCCTCCTGCCAGCCGAGGCTGCGGTAGGTCGCGGCGAACTGCTGGAATTCCACCGAGGATTCGATCAGGGCGTCGCGCCACTTGCGCCGCGACAACCGGCCGTTGCCGAAGTAGCGCAGCGTGCCCGCGACCGCGCCGAGCTGCACGCTCTCGCGCTCCAGCGTTTCGAAGCCGCGGCCGATGATGCATTCGGTCGAGCCGCCGCCGATGTCGAGCACGAGGCGGCGGTGGCCCGGCTTGGGCGGCTGCGCCTGCGCGACGCCGAGGTAGACCAGGCGGGCCTCCTCGCGTCCGGCCACCACTTCGATCGCATGCCCGAGCGCGGTCTCGGCCGGCATCAGGAAGGCCTGCGGCGCCGCCAGCCGGCGCACGGTGTTGGTCGCCACCGCGCGCACGCGGTGCGGCGGGATGTCACGGATCCGCTGGCCGAAGCGCGCCAGGCACCGCAGCGCGCGCTGCCGCACCTCGGCATCGAGGCCGCCGCGCGCGTCGAGGCCTTCGGCCATGCGCACGGTCTCGCGCAGGCGATCGACGATGCGCAGCTGGCCGAGGGTGTAGCGGGCCACGACCATGTGGTAGCTGTTGGAGCCGAGGTCGATGGCGGCGAGCATGTCGCCGTCGGCCAGGGGCTGGCTCTGCGATGCCGCGGCGATCGCCGCGCTCATCCGCAGATCCCCGCCAGCAGGGCGGACTGCGCCGAATGCGGAAGCTCGCCGTCGACCGGCGACACCTGCACGTAGCTGCCGTCGGCCTGCAGTTCCCAGGCGTTGGTGTTGTCGTCGAGGTAGGTCTGCAGCGCTTCGCGATAGACGCGCGCGGCGATCGCTGGGTCGAGGATCGGGAAGCAGGTCTCGACCCGGCGCAGCAGGTTGCGTTCGAGCCAGTCGGCGCTCGCGCACCAGGTCTCCGGGGCACCGTCGTTGCCGAACCAGTACACGCGGGTGTGCTCGAGGAAGCGACCCACGATCGAACGCACGCGGATGTTGTCCGAGACCCCCGGCACGCCGGGACGCAGGGTGCAGGCGCCGCGCACGACGAGGTCGATCCGCACGCCGGCCTGCGAGGCCGCGTACAGCGCACGCACCACCTGCGGCTCGTTGAGGGCGTTCATCTTGGCGATGATGCGCGCCGGCCGGCCGGCGGCGGCGAGGCGCGCCTCGCGCTCGATGCGTTCCAGCACGCCGCCGTGCAGGGTGAAGGGCGACTGCAGCAGGCGCTCCAGGCGGATCGCAGGCGCAAGGCCCGAGATCTGCTGGAAGATCTGGTGCACGTCGCTGCCGACGTCGGGATCGGCGGTCATCAGGCTGAGGTCGGTGTACGCGCGCGCGGTGCCGCTGTGGTAGTTGCCGGTGCCCATGTGCACGTAGCGGCGCAGGCGGCGGCCCTCGCGGCGCACCACCAGCAGCATCTTGGCGTGGGTCTTGTAGCCGACCACGCCGTAGACCACCTGCACGCCGGCGTCCTGCAGGCGGTCGGCCAGGCCGAGGTTGGCCTCCTCGTCGAAGCGCGCGCGCAGTTCGACCACCACGGTGACGTCCTTGCCGTTGCGCGCGGCCTGCACCAGGTGCTCGACGATCGGCGAGTCGCGCCCGGTGCGGTACAGCGTCTGCTTGATCGCCAGCACGCCCGGATCGGCCGCGGCCTGCTTGAGCAGTTCGAGCACTGGCGTGAACGCGTCGAAGGGGTGGTGGAGCAGCACGTCGCCGGCGGCGAGGCGCTCGAACATGGCGTCGCTGCCGGCCAGCTGGCGCGGCTGGAAGGGCGGGAACTTGAGCTCCGGCCGGTCGGCCTCGTTGTAGACCTGGATGACCCGGTTGAGGTTCACCGGCCCGTTGATGCGGTAGACCGCGTTGTCCGGCAGGTCGAAATTGCGCAGCAGCTCGCGCACGATCGGCTCGGGACAGTCGGCGGCGATCTCCAGCCGCATCGCGCGCAGGTAGCCACGGCCGACCAGCTCGTCGCGCAGCGCCAGCGCCAGGTTCTCGACCTCGTCCTCGTCGACGATCAGCTCGGAGTTGCGGGTGACGCGGAACTGGTAGGCGCCGCGCACGGCCATGCCCGGGAAGAGGTCCTCGACGAATTCCGACAGCATCGCCGAGAGGAACACGAAGTCGTGCTCGCCGCCGGAGACGCGCTGCGGCAGGCGGATGATGCGCGGCAGCGAGCGCGGCGCGCGGACGATCGCCAGGTGGCCGCTGCGGCCGAACGCATCGCGGCCCCTGAGCACGACCACGAGGTTGAGCGACTTGTTCAGGATCTTGGGGAACGGGTGCGCGGGATCCAGGCCCAGCGGCGACAGCACCGGCAGGATCTCCTCGCGGAAATAGGCGCGCAGCCAGCGCCGCTGGCGCGCGTTCCAGGTCTCGCGCGCCAGCACGCGGATGCCGGCATCGGCCAGCGCCGGGCGCAGGACCTCGTTCCAGCAGGCGTACTGCGCGTCCACCAGCTCGGCGGTGCGCTCGTGGATGCGGCGCAGCACGGTCACCGGCGAAAGGCCGTCGGGCGCCAGCGGGACGTCGAAGTCCTGCGCATGGCGCACCGTCGCGGCGCGGATCTCGAAGAACTCGTCGAGGTTGGTGCAGGAGATGCACAGGAAGCGCAGGCGCTCGAGCAGCGGGATCGTGGCGTCCTGCGCCTGCGCGAGCACGCGGAAGTTGAAGTCGAGCTGCGACAGCTCGCGGTTGAGGTAGAGCGACGGATCGCGCAGGAGGTCCTCGGCCTGCGGCGGCGCGACCACGGCGGGCGCGGCGGCATCGGCCGGGGTCTTCGCGCGGCGCGCGCGCGGGCTACGCGTGCTGCCGGGAGGCGTGCTGGTCTTGCGGGTGCTCATGGGGGTCCTTTCCGCGCGGGACGATGCGGTCCGCGCCGAAGCTGCAGGTGAAGGTGCTGCCGCGGCCGACCTCGCTGGTGATGTCCAGGCGGGCCTGGTGCAGCTGCAGGACGTGCTTGACGATGGCGAGCCCGAGGCCGGTGCCGCCGGTCTCGCGGGTGCGGCTGCTTGAGACGCGATAGAAGCGCTCGGTCAGCCTTGAAATATGCGACTCGGGGATGCCGTAGCCGCTGTCTTCCACCGACAGCGTCGCGCCGCCGCCTTCGGCCGGGGCGAAGCGCACGGCGATGCGTCCGCCGCTCGGGGTGTAGCGCACGGCATTGGCGACAAGGTTGGAGAACGCGCTGTGCAGCTCGCGGCCGGAGCCGAGCAGGTCGACGCCGGCCAGGTCCTCGACCACGATCCCGTGCCGTCCCTGGCTGAGCGCCTCGGCCTCGCGGCGCAGGGTGGACAGCATCGGCCCCATCGCCACGTCCTCGTCCTCCAGCGCGTCCTGGGCCTCCAGCCGCGACAGCGCCAGCAGGTCTTCGACCAGCTGGGTCATGCGCTGCGACTGTCGCCGCATCTCGCCGATGATCGGCTCCCACTCCTCGTTGTCGGCGGGGTCGAGCATGTCGAGGTAGCCATGGACGACGGTCAGCGGCGTGCGCAGTTCATGCGAGACGTTGGCCACGAAGTCCCGGCGCACCTGCTCCAGGCGCATCAGCTTGCCGACGTCGCGCGCCACCAGCAGCCACAGCGCGTCGGAGTAGGGGATCAGGCGCAGGCTGATGCGGATCGACGGGTCGGCGGGCGAGGCGGCGTCGACGATGGGCTCGGCGTGGCGCCCGGCGCTGAGCCAGTGCGAGATCGGCAGCGGCTGCAGCCGTTCGACCAGGCTGGCGCCCTTGTCGCGTGGATAGTCGAGGCCGAGCAGGCGGCCGGCGCCGGCGTTGCACCAGATCAGGCGCTGGGTGTTGCGGTCGACCACCACCAGCGCGTCCGGCAGGGCGGTGGCGACGGCGCGGTAGGCACGCATCATCTCCACCAGCCGGCGTTCGCGGCCACGCACTTCGGCGCGCGCGCGATGCAGCAGGCGCTCGACGTTGGCCCAGGCCCCGCCGCCCGACCGCGGTGGGGGCAAGCGCACGCGCGCTTCGAGCAGGTGCGAGATCCGGCGCAGGCGCAGCAGGTGCGCGGCCAGCAGCGCCAGGGCCGCCAGTGCCAGCGCCGGCCAGGGATGGCCTACGGCCAGTCCCGCGAGCACGGCGGTGCCCAGGACCACGGCCAGCGTGGCCAGGGTCCGCTGCCAGGGTGTCTGGAGGGTCGGCGGCATGCCGCCAGTCTAGACCGAGGCGGAGAATCGGTAACCCGCGCCGCGCACCGTCTGCACCATGGTATCGAGGCTGAAGGGCTCCAGCGTCTTGCGCAGGCGGCGGATGTGCACGTCGACCGTGCGTTCCTCCACGTACACGCTGCCGCCCCAGACATGGTCGAGCAGCTGCGAGCGCGTGTAGACGCGGTCGGGATGGGTCATGAAGAAATGCAGCAGGCGGTATTCGGTCGGGCCGATCGAGACCGGCTCGTCGCCGGCGAACACGCGGTGCGCGGCGCCGTCGATGCGGAGCCCGCCCACCACCACGCTGCCGTCCTCGTCATCGTCGCGCGAGCGGCGCATCACCGCGCGGATCCGCGCCAGCAGTTCGCGCGCGGAGAACGGCTTGACCACGTAGTCGTCGACGCCGGCCTCGAGGCCGCCGACGCGGTCGTTCTCCTCGCCGCGCGCGGTCAGCATGATGATCGGGACTTCGCGGGTCAGCGACTCGCGGCGCCAGCGGCGCGCCAGCTCGATGCCGCTGGTGCCGGGCAGCATCCAGTCCAGCAGGATCAGGTCGGGCACCCGGTCGGCGATGGCTTCCTGGGCCTGCTGGGCATCGCCGGCGTGGACCGGCTCGTAGTCGCCCTTGCGCACGGCGAAGGCGACCATGTCGCGGATGGCGGGTTCGTCATCGACGATGAGGATGCGCTTCTGCACGCGGTCACCGCTCGCTTCTGGGGGTCGGGGCCATTAGACGACGGTTTGGTGACAGTCCGGTGACACTGTCACGAGGCGGCCCGCAGTCCCTACTTGCGCAGGTCGGGATCGCGGATGCCCTGGCGGCGGAGTTCGAGCACGGTCGGGGTGATGGCGGCGATGCGGGCGTCGATGCGCGCGCGGGCGTAGTAGTCCAGGTCGTCGCGCCGGCGCAGGGTGTTGAGCTGCATCAGGGCCTGTTCGGCGCGGCCGTTCAGGTAGGCGCTCTCCGCCCAGGCCTCGCCCGCGCGTACCGGGTCGCCGGCGATCTCGCTGGCGCGGGCGAAGGTGCGCTGGAACACCGGGTCGTCCCCGGACGCCGCCATCAGCGGCCTCAGGATGTCCTGGGCGCGGCGGCCCGCCTCGGCGTTGTTGCGCTCGGCCAGGACCTCGGCATAGGCGAGCACCACCGCGCGGTTGCGCGGCATGCGCCGGACCAGCGCCTCGAAGCGGGCGTCGGCGGCGGCGTGCCGGCCCTGGCGGGCTTCGGCCTGGGCCAGCCCGAGCAGCAGCCAGGTGTCGTCGGGATGCGTGGCCAGCAGCGCCTCGAAGCCGCGTGCCGCTTCGGCGCCGCTGCCCGCGAGCAGCTGCGCCACCGCGAGCCCGTAGCGCTGGGCGTCGTCGAGCGGGGCGGAGCGGCCAAGCCGGCCGTATTCGGCGATCGCCTCCCGGGGGGTGTTGGCGCTCAGCACGCGCAGGCGCTCGCGGACCCAGCCGAACCGGATCGTGCCGTCGGTCGCGCCGGCTTCGCCGTGCCCCGGACCCGGGCGCAACCCCGGTGGCAGCAGGAGGCTGTTCCCGGCCAGGCCGCCGGTGGCGAACGAACCTGCCTGGTGTCCGCGGTACTGCTCGGCGAGCTGCCGCGTCTCGCTGATGCGCGTGGTGGTGACCGGATGCGTGCGCATGTAGTCGGGCAGCCGCTCGCGTTCGCCGCCCTGGTTGGTGCGCGACATCGCCTGCATGCGTTCGAACATGCGCGCCATGGCCGCGGTGTCGTAGCCGCTGCGCGACAGCGTGCGCATGCCGAGGCGGTCGGCCTCGGACTCGTTGGAGCGGGTGTAGTCGATCTGCCGCTGCAGGGCGAGGCCCTGCAGGCTGGCGATGGCGGCCATGCCGGCGTCGCCGGAGGAGCTGCCTCCGCTCTGCGAGGCCACGGCCACGGCGCCCAGCATGGCGAGCAGGAGCGGGATGCTGTCGCGCTGCGCGCGCTCGACGCTGCGCAGGACGTGCGCCTGGGTGACGTGGGCGACCTCGTGGGCGATCACGCCGGCCACCTCGTCCTCGGTCTCGGCCGCCAGCACCAGGCCCGCGTTCGTGCCGATGTAGCCGCCGAGGGTGGCGAAGGCGTTGATCGAGCGGTCCTTCATCATGAAGAAGGTGAAGGGCTGGGCCGGCTGGTCGCTGGCGGCCGCCAGGCGGTTGCCGAGGCCGCGCAGCCAGGTGTCGACCAGCGGATCGTCGAGGACGTAGTCGTAGTGGCGCAGCTGCGCCAGCAGCATCTGGCCGTACTCCTCCTGCTGCGCGGGTGCGAGCAGGGTGTCGGCCGAGGATCCGATGTCGGGCAGGCGCTGCTGCGCGGCCGAGGGCGCAAAGGCGAACGCGAGGACCATGGCGATGGCGGCGGAAAGCGGGCGCATGCGGATGTGCGGTCGGGTCCTGGGAAGGCTGGAGACAGGATGCGGGCGGCGCCGGCGCGAGGAGTGAATACCGCGTTAATCCGCATGGCCGCGACGCTGCGGCCCGCGCCTGCGGGGTGGCTTTCACGCGTCGGGGCCGCACAATCGGACCATCGCCACCCCCGCAAGTTCCCGGAGACCGACTTGAACGAGCAAGCCACCCCCCAGATCACGATGTACACGAGCGCCGTGTGCGCCTACTGCGTCGCCGCCAAGAACTTCCTGCGCAGCAAGGGCCTGGACTGGTCCGAGGTCCGGGTCGACCTCGACGCCGCCGAGCGCGAGCGCATGGTGGCGCGTGCCGGACGCACCTCGGTGCCGCAGATCTTCGTGGGCGACGTCCACGTCGGCGGCTACGACGACATGATGGCCCTGCACCGCGCCGGCGGCTTCGAGCCGCTGCTGGAAGGGAAGGGCGCATGAGCGACGACCGCGTCCGCGCCTTCACGGAATTCCGGGAGCGCATGAACGAACGGATCCTCGCCGAGCCCAACCAGGTGGTGCGCCGCTTCTTCGCGCTCGATACCCAGGCCTACCAGGCCGGGGTGCTGGACGTGGCGACCAAGGAGCTGCTGGGCCTGGTGGCGTCGCTGGTGCTGCGCTGCGACGACTGCATCAGCTACCACGTGGCCAAGTGCCGCGACGCCGGGGTCGGGCGCGACGCGATGTTCGAGGCCTTCTCGATCGGCCTGGTGGTGGGCGGCAGCATCGTCATCCCGCACCTGCGCCGTGCGGTCGACTTCCTCGACCAGCTCGAGGCCGGGGCCGAGGCGCCGGCGGAGCATGCGCACGGCTGAGGCCCGGGAGCACGGCGACGGCCAGGCCGCTCCGTAGCGGCCCCGCTCCGGCAGGGCGGGGCCGCTTTTGGCATAATTGGCTGCTGCATTCCGTCCCACGACGCCCCGCATCGCGCCCGGCGTCCCCCCTGCATGGACCCCACTTCAATGACCCAGACAATCACGGTCATCCGCGGCGATGGCATCGGCCCGGAGATCATGGACGCCACCCTGCACGTGCTCGACGCGATGAAGCTCGGGCTGGTGTACGAAGAGGCCGATGCCGGCCTGGTGGCCCTCGAGAAGCACGGCGAGCTGCTGCCGCAGGCCACGCTGGATTCCATCGGCCGCAACAAGGTCGCGCTGAAGAGCCCGCTCACCACGCCGGTCGGCGGCGGCTTCTCGTCGATCAACGTGCAGCTGCGCCGCCACTTCGACCTCTACGCCAACGTGCGCCCGGCCACCTCGTTCCCGAACACGCGTTCGCGCTTCACCGAGGGCGTGGACATCATCACCGTGCGCGAGAACACCGAGGGTGCCTATACCGCCGAAGGCCAGGAAACCGCGCCCGACGGCAGCTGGGCGGTCTCGATCACCCGCAACACGCGCAAGGGCTCCGAGCGCATCGTGCGCTACGCCTTCGACCTCGCCCGCAAGGCCGGCCGGAAGAAGGTGACCGTGGTGCACAAGGCCAACATCCTGAAGTCGACCTCGGGCATCTTCCTCAACGCCGCGCGCGACGTGGCCAAGGAATACCCGGACATCGAGTGCAACGAGATGATCGTGGACAACACCTGCATGCAGCTGGTGATGCGCCCCGAGCAGTTCGACATCATCGTGACCACCAACCTGTTCGGCGACATCATCTCCGACCTCTGCGCCGGCCTGATCGGTGGCCTGGGCCTGATCCCGGGCGCCAACATCGGCAAGGACGCTGCGATCTTCGAGGCCGTGCACGGCTCCGCGCCGGACATCGCCGGCAAGGGCGTCGCCAACCCCTGCGCCCTGCTGCTGGGCGCGGCGCAGATGCTTGAGCACATCGGCATGGTCGACGAGGCGGCGCGGCTGCGCGCGGCCATCGTCGCCACCCTGGAGGCCAAGGACTCGCTGACCCCCGACCTCGGCGGCACGGGCACGACGATGTCCTTCGCGAAGGCGATCGCGGGCCGCGTGGCGGCCTGACCCATCGCCTGCGCAGGCAGGCCCCGGGCGGATATGGAACGGGCGCTTCGGCGCCCGTTTCGTTTCTGGAACGCCGGCATCCCGGCGGGCGCCTCGACAGCGCTGGCCCACGACCGCCACAATCGCGAATCCCTTCATGCGGATAAAGCGATGGAAACCCGTCCCAGCGCCGTGGCGCTGACCCCGCTGCTGCTGTTCCTGGCGCTGTTCTTCGGCAGCGGCCTGTACTTCACCCTGCAGGGCGAGGACATGGGCTTCTACCAGCTGCGCGCACCCGTCGCGATCCTGCCGGCGCTGGCGCTGGCGGCCTGGATCGCCCATCGCCGCGGCGTGCGCGCCGGCGAAACCCTGCTGCGCGGCATGGGCGACCCGAACATCATGACCATGTGCCTGATCTTCCTGCTGGCGGGCGCCTTCGCCTACGTCTCGCAGGCGATCGGTGCCGTCGACGCGGTGGTGGCGCTGGGCATCGGCGCGGTGCCGTCGGCGCTGCTGCTGCCCGGGCTGTTCGTGGTCGCGTCGCTGATCTCGCTGGCCATCGGCACCTCGATGGGCACGATCGCGGCGGTGGTGCCGATCGCGCTCGGCGTGGCCGACGCATCGGGCCTGGACCGCGCGCTGGTGCTGGGGGCGGTGATCGGCGGCGCCATGTTCGGCGACAACCTGTCGGTGATCTCGGACACCACCATCGCCGCGACCCGCAGCCAGGGCGCCGAGATGCGCGACAAGTTCCGCGAGAATTTCGCGATCGCGCTGCCGGCCGCGCTGGTGACCATCGCCCTGCTGGCGTTCCTCGGCGAGCCGGCGCCGGTGACGACGGACGAGCCGGCCTCGGCCTGGCTGGTGCTGCCCTATGTGCTGGTGCTGGTGCTGGCGCTGAGCGGGCTGGACGTGATCCTGGTGCTGGGCATCGGGCTCGCGCTGGCCGGCATCTCCGGCATCGCCCTGTCTCCGGGCTACGACGTGGTGCACCTTGCCGGCGACATCTGGACCGGCTTCGAAGGCATGACCGAGATCCTGCTGCTGTCCCTGCTGATCGGCGGTGTCGGCGCGCTGATGAAGGCCGCCGGCGGCCTCGAGTGGCTGGCGCGTGCGATCGCGCGCTTCGCCCGCGGACATACCGGGCGCCGCACCGGCGAGTTCAGCATCGCCGCGCTGTCGGCGACCGCGGACGTGTTCACCGCCAACAACACGGTGGCGATCCTGGTCAGCGGCGATGTCGCCCGGGACATCGCGCAGCGCCACGGCATCAGTCCGCGCAGGGCAGCCAGCGTGCTCGACATCTTCGCCTGCGTGCCCCAGGGCATCCTGCCCTACGGCGCGCAGATCCTGCTGGCCGCCGGCCTGGCCTCGGTCTCCCCGCTGGCGCTCGCCGGCACCGTCTTCTACTGCTGGATCCTGGCCCTCGTCGCCATGGCCTTCATGGCCTGGCCGCGGCGCGCGGACGCCCCGGCGGCGAGCCCGACGCGCGCGGCCTGAGCACCTTCCCGGGCGTTGGCGGGGGCGTGGGAAGCAGATGCCTTGCCACGGATGACGCGGATGGACGCGGATCTACACGGATAGAGCAGGAGCTTCCTTCAGTTTGATCCCGGAACACCGCGTCTGCAGCGGGCTGAAGCCCAGGCGGGTCGCAGCAGTTGCTGCTGCCAGGTTTCCGGCCGCTCCCCGAGCCACGGTTGCCCTCCTGCAAAAAACAGCTCTTGCCCTATCCGTGTAGATCCGCGTCCATCCGCGTCATCCGTGGCAAAAGCTTTTCCTTTCTCCCGGCAAAAAAAGCGAAGGGCGCCCGACAAGGCGCCCTTCCTCTCACTGCATGTGCGGGAGGCTCAGTCGCGCGACTGCAGCTTCGCCAGCAGGCGCAGGAATTCGATGTACAGCCAGACCAGGGTGACCATCAGGCCGAAGGCGCCGTACCACTCCATGTACTTCGGCGCGCCCTGTTCGGCACCGGCCTCGATGAAGTCGAAGTCCAGCACCAGGTTCAGCGCGGCGATCACGATCACGAACAGGCTGAAGCCGATGCCGACGATGCCGTTGTCGTGGATCATCGGGATGTTGATGCCGAAGAAGCCCAGCACGATCGTCGCCAGGTAGACCAGCGCGATGCCGCCGGTGGCCGCGACCACGCCCAGCTTGAAGTTCTCCGTGGCCCTGATCCAGCCCGAGCGGTAGGCGAAGAGCAGGGCGAACAGGGTGCCGAAGGTCAGCATCACCGCCTGCAGCACGATGCCTTCGTACAGGTGGTTGTAGAGCGCCGAGATCGCGCCGAGGAAGAAGCCCTCGACCAGGGCGTACAGCGGCGCGGTGACCGGCGCCCATTCCTTCTTGAACACCGTGACCAGTGCCAGGACGAAGCCGCCGATCGCGCCGCCCCACATGTAGACCGAGAAGCCGGGCGCGAGCTCGCCGGGGGCGGCGAACGCCTGGCTCCAGGCGAAGGCCGCCGTGAGCACCGTCAGGAGCAGCAGGAACGCGGTCTTGTTGACCGTGCCGTTGATGGTCATCGCCCCGGCGTCGCGGGAGACGACGGTGCCGCTGCCGAGGTCGAGGAACGTGGAGTCCGACAGGACCGGATTGCCGCTGCGCATGAAGTCCCCCCAAGGGTTCGATGAAAGGTGCCGGCCCCGAGGATACACGGGGTGCGCGGCGTGCATCTGCAGGGGGTGGTGCGAAAGGGGGGACTCGAACCCCCACGCCTTGCGGCACTGGTACCTAAAACCAGGGCGTCTACCAATTCCGCCACTTTCGCATCGGCCCGGGGTGGGCCCGGGCAAAAAAAACGCCCGGCGGTGCCGGGCGCTTCGGGTTTGGTGGGCCGTCAAGGATTCGAACCTTGGACCTATTGATTAAGAGTCAACTGCTCTACCAACTGAGCTAACGGCCCCGAGCGGGAAATGGTACCAAAGCGCTGGCCGGTCGATCAACACCCGCCGGCCAGGCGGGAAAGCTGGGGTGGAAGACGGGATTTGAACCCGCGACCCCCGGAATCACAATCCGGTGCTCTAACCAACTGAGCTACATCCACCACTGGGTGCCGCCGGCAGTGCCGGGGGCCGGCCATTGTAGCGGCTCGATGCGAAAAGTGCGACGTGCGCGTGGGCAGGCCTGTGGCGCGCCCGGCAGGACTCGAACCTGCAACCACCGGCTTAGAAGGTTGGAGCAGTCAGTCGGGAATTCAACGCGTTAGGCGTCCTGATAATCAGGAGCCCGGAGCCGTTGAGCGCCGCTGCAGCGCCTTGCGGACGGAATTGTCAGGAGCCTGCGGAGCCCGTTTCAGGGTCCGCGGCGGCCTCCACTACCGGCACGTCATGGTCGTACACGTGCACCATGGCGAGCGTCTTGTGGCCGCTGGCCAGCTGCTTGTCGCCGTGGTTGCCGGGGGTGTCGGTCACGCCGCGGTGCTTCAGGCCATGCAGGCCGAACCGGTCCGCCTGGTCGATCGTGCCGGCGGTGACTGCCGCGCGCATCATCTTGCCCCACGCGGTGTTGAAGCCGGCCCTGGTCAGCTGTGTGCCGTCCTCGCTGACGAACAGCGGCCGTTGCTCGGCGTGGATCGGCGTCGGGAATCCGCGGCGCGCCCACACCTCGCGGCGATACGCCTGCAGCGTGGTGATCGCCTCGCGCGTGCGGGCGCCCAGCCGCACTTGGTTGTCGCGGCTGCCCTTGCGCCGGTTGGTGAGCAGGAGCTCGCCGTCGGCGTCGACCAGGCCGTCATGCAGGGTCAGCACCTCGATGCCGCGCAGGCGCGCCTGGTAGGCCAGCTCCATCGCCGCCCACAGGTAGGGTGGCTGGCGACCCTTCTCGCGGGCACCGAGCGCGCCACAAGCCTTGGCGTAGGCCTGGACGGCACGGAAGGCGACGCGGCTGGGCATGCGATGGTCGGCCACCTCGGCCACGGCCTTGACGCCCTTCGCCGGATTGGTCTGGCAGTGCCCGTGCTCGATCCCCCAGCCGAAGGCCCGGCGCAGGTAGCGCAGCCAGTGGTTGGCCTTCGTCGGGTATCCGGGAACGGCTTCGCGCCCGGCCTCGGCCGGGACGCCGTCGGCGATGCGGTCGACCAGGGCGCGGATGAAGGGCGGCCCGATGCGGTCGACGAGGATTTCGCCAAGCGGGCCGGATTTCGACTGGTAGGCCTTGATGGCCTGTGCGTAGGCCGCGTAGTGCGTGCGCGTGCTGGCCGCCAGCGTCTTGAAGTCGCGGTGCGCGTGGAAGGCGTCGAGCACGAAGGCCACCGTGCCCTTCCTGGCGCCGCCGGCGCGCGCTTCGGCGATCGCGTGGAGGTCGGACAGTCTGGCGCCGCGCTGCGCCACCACGCGGGCCCGGGTGCCGCCCTCCGGCTTCGGCTCGCGCACGTACCAGCGGCCGTTGCCGCTGCGGTCCCACAGGATCCCGGGCGGCAGCTTCGTCTGGTCGATGTGCGCCGGGATTGTGGGGTCGTGCTTGCGGGGGCGGCCGCGGGCCACGTCAGCGGATCTCGTTGACCCGGGTTACCCGGCCGTCGTGCACCGTGAAGTTCACCTGCTTGTCGCGCAGGTAGTATTCCCAGCGCTCGCCCACGGCGGCGCCGCGGTGGTTCTCGATGGTGACGATCCGGTCCGGCTGGCCGCCCTTCTGGATCAGCACGGCGGTGCTGTCGCCGGTGCTCACGATGCCGCGCGAGAACGCGAAGCTGTCGAAGGCCTGGGCCTGGAAAGCGGCGAGGGCCAGCAGGCCCGCGAGGATGAAGCGCATGGTCTCTCTCCCTAGAACGCGTCGGCGCCCAGCTTGTCGTCGTTGGCAGCGGGGCGGGTGAGGCCGATCGCCGCGTTGAAGGCGTCGACCGTGGTGATGATGCCGCCTTCGGCATCGTAGGTGTAGTTCAGCCCGATCTTCCGCGCCCAGCGCTCCACGGTGGCCAGGCGCGGGTTCGCGCCGGGCTTGCAGAGCTCCTGGAGGTCGTGGAACTGGAGGATCGGGCCGATCATGGTCAGGCGGCCAGCCGCTCGGCGCGGGCTTCCAGTTGCTCCGCCCTGTCCGCGAAGCCCTCAACTCGCCTTGCCACCTCCGCCCTCAGCGCCTCGATCTCGGCGTCCTTTGCAGCGGTGGCGTGGGCGACGCAGGCGCGGGCGTAGGCGTGTGCTTCCTCGCGGAACTCGGATTCGGTCATGAAGTCGCCCTGCCACTCTGGCATCGGCAGCAGATCCTCGTTACTGCTCATCGGTCGGCTCCTACTGCCGCGCGGGCTTGCTGCAACGCCTGCTCGATCTGCGCCAGCGCGTCGCGGGCCTGCCCTGGCCACAGCGCGCCTGTGGCGATGTTGTTGGCGAGATTTTCGGCGACCGCCGCCACCACGCGCAGCGGTGCCACGGCGTCTCTCTTACTCACGGTCGGAGCCTCCGGGCTGGGCGGCGAGGGCCATGTCGATGGCTTCGCGCCACGTGTCGGCGCAGAACTCCTCACCATCGTCCGCGCGGATCACGCGCCGCATAACCTCGCGGCCGCCGGTATCCCAGTCGGCGCAATGTGCGCGCCCATCGAGCCAGTCAAGCCGCCGCGTGTCAGCCCCATCCGCGGCTGCGGGCTGCTGGGCGAGGGCGGCCTCCTGCACGAGCCGAATCAGCGCGTCGAAGTCGCCTCCATGCTCAGCCAAGTGCGCCGCCACTTTGTCCAAATCCACCCCCACGGGCGCGCTCAGTGCAGGGCAACACTGCTCACACCCCGGCAAATTCCAACCTCCGCAAGCGCCGCATTGGGTAGCGCCATCAGAGCGAACCCCCACGGGCGCGCTCGGGGGTGCGGTGCGCGCAGCAAGGGCCGAAGCCGCCGCCTCAATGACCCGCGCCTGCACGGCGTTACCGTTCTTCCGGAGCTGAGACGCAATCGCCCGGAGCAGAAGGTCGTGATCCTCGTCCCACACCTTCCTGTCGCCCTGCGCCTGCGCCTCGGCAGGGGGCTGGGGCGCGCTCATGCGGCTTTCGCCGTGCGCTGGATGTCGGCGAGCGCAGCCTCGAGGTCCGCCACACGAGTCTTCGCGTACCGCAGGTCGACCTGGTCCAGGCGCCACTGGCGCGCGCGGTCGCGGAAGGCTGCAGCGTTGATCTCGTTGCCGTTGGCGAGTTCGACGTCGGCCACGCGCTCGAGGAAGTCGGGGCCGCTGATGCTGTTGGTCGTGTCCATGGTCAGTCCTGGCAGTCGTCCGGGTGGGTGAAGAGCTTCGTGACGTCGAGGCACTCGATCCGGCCGCCCTTGCGCTCGAACTCGGCGATGTCGGCGGCCAGGCGGGCGCTCGCGGCGCGTCGGGCGTTGAAGGTCGGATCGGTGATGGCGATCGGCGCGAGGAAGTTGCTCTCGGCGCGCCGCGGAGCGGCGGTGCGCTTCGCGGCGGCCAGCGCGCTGATCGCCTTGGCGGCCTCGCGCGTGGGCGGCGGTGCTGCCGGGTTGCGGCGGGGGCGCGTGGTGGCAGTGGCCTTGGCCCTGGGCACCGCGGCGCGTGGCTTGGCCGTCGCCGCACTGCGCCCTGTTCCCGGCGCCCTGCGCCGGTCGATCGTGGCCATGCCGCGTGGCCAGAAGTAGTGCACGCGGCCCGTGCCCGCGCCCAGCCGGGCGATCGCGCCGCGGCTGGCCATCGACGTCATCGTGGCGGAGAACACGTCGACACTGGCGCCCGGCTCGACGGCGTCGCGGGTCTCCCGCGCGGTGAACGCCTCGTTGCAGTGCTTCGAGAGGAACTCGCGGATCAGCTGAGTGCGGCCGGAGCCGTGTACGCCCCGGGCCATCAGTCGCAGCCTCCGCCCACTTCGCCCGGCCGCCCCGGGGCGGTGAAGTCGCGCCAGTGCACCCAGCCGCGCTCGGGGCAGTGGAAGCCCCACTCGCGCACCGTCGGCCCGAACAGGAACAGCGTGACGCACGGCACCTTGACCGGCTGCGCGTCGTCGTTGGCCGCCCCGGCCAGCAGTTCCTGAAGCTCGATCCGGTGCGTGTGGCGCGTCGGCAGGAAGCGCAGGCTTCCGGCTTCCCAGGCGCGGCGCTGGTGGATGCCGCCATCGGCGATGGTGTGCTCGATGTAGGCGCCGTCCAGGATCAGGCTGCAGGCCCAGCTCGGGTGATCGTGGAGCGCGCGGTCGTCGTCGTCGCGCAGGAACATGTGCACGTAGAGGTTGGGCAGCACGCGCGCCACGGCGGCCTTGGCGCTGCGCCAGGCGGTCGGGTCGGCTTCGGCCTGCTCGCGCCAGCGGCGCCACGGCGTGACGTACCAGCGCAGCAGGTAGGGGCCGCCCAGGGCGTCCTCCCCGACGATGAAGTCGGGCCAGCGGGCGAAGATGTAGCGGTTGCGCGCCCAGGTGAGGGCGTGCTCGGCGATGCCGGGCATATGCAGGTGCATCAGCCGACCCTCGCCTGCCGCGTGGGCGCCAGCAGTTCGGCCAGGGCGCGGAGGCCCTTGTCGGTGAGGCTGGCGCCGCTGGAGAACGGCCCGTGCAGCTGCACCAGCCACTCGTTGTTCATGGCGCGGACGGTGCGCATGGTGATGGGCGCGGCGTCGCGCGCGGCCACGCCGGCGGCGCGGTAGCCGCCCGAGCAGCGGACCAGTTCGCGGGTGGGGCTGGCGGCGAACGCGCGCAGGGCTTCGGCGACCTTGGGTGTGATGTGCATGCGGAGGCTCCTGGAGGTCAGGCGGCTGCGGCCCGGGCGCGCTCGGCGGCCAGTCGCAGGGTGGGAAGGGCGGTGATGTCGACGAGGTCCGCCTGCACGCACCAGGCGAGCTCGGCGAGGCGGGCGGAGGGGTGGATCTGCGTGGACACGCCGCACCGCGAGCACTCCACGTGCCACGCCCGCGCGGGCGTGCCGAGCAGCCGCAGATCGCCGCACACGCGGCCGCGGGCTTCAATCAGGTGCGGCGCATGGCCGCAGGTGGAGTGGGGCGCCAGCGGGCGCCGCGGCTTGATGGCCACGAGCATCATCGGGCGGGCTCCTTTCGCGGGGCCTTGCGGCGGTCGGGGAGGGAACCGTCGGCGTGCATGCGGCCGAGCTCGGTCTGGAAGTCGCGGGCGAGCTCGTCGAGCGGCGCGAGCAGCCGCGCGACCATGGCGTCGGTCTCGGCCTGCACCTGGGCGGGCTGCCGCACGCGGAACGCGGCCAGGGCCTTGGCGAAGCCGGTCATTGCGCACCGCCCAGGCGCATCAGCGCGATCGGGATGACCACCAGCCAGCCGACCACGCCCCATGCGAACAACGCCTTGCGGGCGAGCGGCTCGACCCAGCTGGCCGGGTCGATCTGGTGCTCGTGTCCGGGCAGCGTCGGGCGCTCGGCAGCACCGGGCCACGGGCGCCAGTCGGGGACGCCGGACAGGTCGGAGTTGCCGGTCAGCACGCCGGTGGCGTCGGTGGCGTGCTCGGGCTGCGCCGGGGTGTCGGGGAGCGTGCGGGCGTTCATGCCGTCACCTCCGGTGAGCCGGTGTCCAGGCCGAGGGTCTTCGAAGTGACAGCGCTCCAGACCCGGAACCCGGCGGCGAATAGCACCTCGGCGGGCTCGCGCCCGAGCCAGCTGGCCCACGCGACGCCGTCTTCGAGGATCGCCGCCGCGTACGCGGCGCGGCTGACGAGCCGCTCCTTCTGCCACGGCTGGAGATCGCCCCACTCGACATGCCCGTCGCCGTCGCAGCCTTCGCACTCGCGCTCATGGCCGCAGCAGCTGCACTCGTCGACGCCTTCGCCATCACAGGTGGGGCATTCCACCTTCATGTCGGCCGGCCTGTTGGCGATCTGCTCGTCGCGCCACGCTTCGAAGCTCATAGGCCTGAAGGACGCGCTCATCGCGCACCGCCTTGCTGAAGCTTCGCCAGGCGGTTCTCTTCGCGCCGGCAGGCGGCGACGATGCCCTTCCACTCGCGGGCTTCCCCGGAGCGGAGGTACAGGTCGAAGCGGCCCGCGGCCGTCTCGCGCCCGTCGATCTCGGCATCGAGGGCCTGGTGGGCACGCTGATGCGCAACCCGGAAGGCGGCCTCGGCCGAGAGCTTGGCCATGTGCACGTGGTAGGCGCGCTTCACCAGCGCCACGGGCGGCTGGGGCGCGCTCACAGCGGGCCCCTGCGGAACCTGTCGCGCTGCGCGCGGCGCGGGTTGAGGCTGGGGCTGTTCGCTGCCCGGCCCGGCCACGCGGCGGCGTCGCTATGCCGCTGCTCCGCGCTGAGCGCGATGTCTTCGTTGGCGCGGCTGATCAGGGTGGCCAGCATCACGCCGGCGATCAGGGCCACCAGCGAGGCGGCGGCGAAGCCCTGCCAGAAGGTGGGGTTGGTCAGTGTGTCCAGCAGTTCGTGCACGGCGCACCTCCTCGGATTCGAAGAGGGCGCCGGCGGGTCGAGCTCAGGCCAGGGGAGGGGCCGTCGCAGCCGGAGGGGAGGCCGGCGTGGCGACCCGCCGGTCGCCCGCCCCGGGGCGTCCGGGGCATGCACACCTTAAGACCCCTTAAGCGTAGAAGTCAAGCGGCCTTAAGTCCTGATCCGCCAAAATGTCCCCAAGGAGGGCGAATGGACACTTCAGCAGGGATTGCGGCCGGGCATGGCGCCGACAGCAGCTTCTGGCAATCGCCGCGCGGTGTTGCGCGAACGGCGCGGCGCGCGGGCCGGAGAATCTTCCAGATCGAACTCCCGGTCAGCCGCACGACCGGCGAGGTGTACGCCTTCGTTGGCGCACGCGTAGCGACTGCATCGCTCGCCGCCGACGCTTCGCTCGACGGCATCGAGGCGGAAGGCTGGGTGCTGGTGCACGCCGGCTACGTCTACCGCCCGCTGTCAGCCTCGACGCGGGACAAGTTCATGTTCTCGGGCCAGCAGGAAGCCATGACCGGTGAGCTGGTGGGCGTATACGTCTTCCGCGCCACCGAAGGCGAGCCACCCACGTTCGGGGACGCACCGGCTGGACTCGACGAGGGCGGCGGGCGCGAGACCTTCCGCGCCTTCTGATCAGCGTGCGACGGGGCAGTCCGGTGGATCGAAGCCTTCGCGAGCACAGTCCTCGAGCATGACCAGGCGCTCGTGGGCGAGCGCGACCTGGTCGTCGTCAAGGCTCGAAAGGCTGGAAGCGCCGAGGCCGTCCAGGAGCCGCTGGATCTCGGCAATCCACCCGTAGCTGGTCGCGATCCGGTTGATCGCGCGGATCTGCCGGGCGCGTTCGCTGTCATCAAAGGCGGGCAGGGGGTCGTTGGCCGCGAAGGATTGGAAGCGCCGCCAGGCATCGTCTTCCCCCGGGCCCTTGGGAGGCTCGACCGGAACGGCCTCGGAAATGATCTGGCGAAGGCGTGACACCTTGGCCTGCAACTCACGATCGCGCATGGGCTCCCCCTGTGCGGCGTCAGGCCGCTGCGGCGAGGACGAAGCGCAGCACCTTCGCCCGGGGCAGTCCCTCCTCGAGCAGCTCGAAAGCTACTTTGGCGATCTCGCCGAGCTTGGAGGGTGGCAGCGTCTTCCCGTGCTTGCCGAGTTCGGCGAGGGCGTCCGTTGCCAGCTGGAACGCGAGGGTGAGGGTGTCGGGTTGCAGATCCTGAGACCTGTAGGCGGGCACCGACTCATGAATGGAATTAGTTCGAGACGGTTCACCGAGAAGCAGCTCCCGGGGGTCCATCTCCACGGCGTCGGCGATGCTCAGCAGCATGGTGGCCTTCACGTGGTCCGGGGAGATCTTGTCCCCCAGCCAGTTGCTGACCGTGGCCTCCGTGGTGCGCGCGCGCCTGGCCACCTCGGCAGCGTGCAGGTCGAGCTCCCCCATGCGGCGGGCGAGGCGGGTTCCGATGGATGCGGAAGGCATACGCCAGCTTAAGACGCCTTCACTCAAGTGGGCTTGACTCTGCACCTTAAGACCCCTTAAGGTTGGGCCAGCCATGAACAACATTACGAAGCGCCAGCTCCGGGTCGCCCTGCGCGATCCCGATGGGTCCGACCTCAGCGACGCCGATCTGGCCCGCTGGTTCGGCATCAGCCAGTCGGCTGTCTCGCAGTGGGAGGAGGACGCCCCGATCCCGCGCCTTCGCGCGCTCGAGGTGGCGGTCAAGCGTCCCGATCTGCTGCCGGGGCAGGTGGCCTGAGTGGCCGGCTTCCGCACGCCGGAAGAGCAGGGCCACGACGTCCCCCGGACCCCGGGTGACGTGCCAGGTGCGCAGCGCTTCAAACCGTATTCCGTCCATGCCGACAGCCTGACTGCCGGCGCTTTCGCTTTCCACGTTCGCAGGGGGCATCGATGAACGTTGCAGACGCCGCGCATGCGTGCGTGCACGCCTATCCGGGAGGTGCCGAGTCACTGGCCCCGCGCTTGGGTATGCGTGCCGCCGTGCTCAACAGCAAGGTCAACCCGAAGACCACCACGCACCACCTGAGCCTGGCCGAGGCGTCCCGCATCATGGGCCTCAGCGGCGATCTGCGGATCCTCCACGCGCTGGCGGCCGAGCACGGCCAGGTGGTGGTCTCGCCGGCCGGCGCGGAAGACGCCTGCGACATGGCCGTGCTCGAGGCCATCAGCGCCCTGTGGTCGCGCAACGGCGACCTGGGCACGGCCGTGCACACCTCGCTGGCCGACGGCGCGCTCACGCAGTCCGAGCTGGCGCAGATCCGCACGGCGGCCTATGCGGTGCAGCAGCGCATGGCGTCCCTGCTGGAGCGGCTGCAGGCCATGGCCGAGCCGGAGGGCAGCGTCGATGCCTGACTTCATGGATGCCGTGCAGGACCGCGTGCTGGCCGAGACCGAGGCCGCCGTGGCCGCACAGACCCAGCGGGCGCAGGGGCGCACGCATTGCGCCGCCCACGACTGCGGCGAACCCATCAGCCCCGAGCGCACCGCGCTGGGCGCCCAGTTCTGCATGGACTGCCAGCGCGGTGAGGAAGCACGCGAGGTGCACTTCCGCACGTGGGGCAGGCGGTGAGCCGTGGCCACCTGGGCCGGCCCGCGCCGAGTGACGCACGCGCCGCCGAAGCCCGCCTCGATGCGGGGCATGGCCGCGGCGCTGGCCGTGCTGTCGGCACCCGTGACGGAGCAGGGCAGCGATGCACTGCTGGCCGAGCGCGAGCGGTTGGCGCGCGAGGCGGAAGCCACGGCGCGCAGGCAGGGCGAGCTGCGGCTCGGGACTTCGGCCTCGTGAGTTCGCGGCCCCGCACCCCCTCGCCCCCGGGTGAGAGGAATGATCGCGCTGCGATTGCAGGGGCGGGCGTGCGCGGGGGCGTCGCCTCTGTCTCGCCGCCTCGTTCGACGGCCGGGCGCGGGTCCTCCTGGGGTGCAGCGGACGCGGGTAATGGCGGCCGCAATTGGTGGGTAGTCAGTGCCGGCGGGAGTTACTGAAATGGGCACGAACTACGATGACGTGCTGCGCCAGCTCACCGCCTTCGGCCTGATCCTCGACCGCGGCGGCCTGGAGATTGGCCGCATGGTCCGCTGCAAGGTGGAAGGCGGCGGCCGCGAGAAGCGCGGCTGGTACATGCTCCACGAATTCCCGAAGTCGGACGGCACGCTGCTGATCGTCGGCAGCTACGGCGTCTGGCGCGGCAACGAGAACAACGCCCAGAAGATCGAGCTGGGCAAGGCCGATCCGCTCACCGCCGACCAGGCCGCCGCGCTGAAGCGCCGCCTGGCCGAGGACCGCAAGCGCATCGAGCTGGAGCGCGCGCGCGAAGCCGCCCGCGCCGCCGAACGCGCCCGCAAGGCCTGGGCGGTTCTGCCTGCCGAAGGCGAGGCGCCGTACCTGAAGCAGAAGGGCGTCGGCGGCCACGGCCTCAAGTTCACGAAGAACGGCTCGGCCGTGCTGCCCATCGTCGACACCGGCGGCAAGATCCACGGACTGCAGTTTCTCCGCACGGCGGCCCAGGCCCGCGAGGCCAATCGGCCGGCCAAGGAGTTCTGGCCCGCCGGCCTGGCGAAGAAGAGCCACTTCCACCTGCTCGGCCACGCGCCGCAGTGGATCGTGCTGCTGGCCGAAGGCTATGCCACGGCCGCATCGCTGTACGAAGCCACGGGGCTGCCGGTGGCCTGCGCCTTCGATGCCGGCAACCTGCTGCCGGTGGCCGAGGCGCTGCGCAAGCGCTACAAGCGCGCCCGCATCCTGGTGTGCGCCGACGACGACCTGTTCGGCACCTGCCAGGCGCGCGCCGAAAATGGCACGCGCTGCGCCGCGCGCGTGGTGCTGACCGAGCACCCGGCCACGTGCCCGGAGTGCGGCCAACCGCACCGCTGCGACAACGCGGGCATCAACGCCGCCGGAGCGGTGGCCGTCGCCGTGTCGGGGGCCTGGCTGAAGCCGGCGTTCCACGATGAGGCGGCGCGGCGCGAGAAGTTCATCTCGTCCGGCCGCAAGGATTCCGACTTCAACGACCTCCACGCGCTGGAGGGGCTCGCCGCCGTGGGCGCGCAAGTGCGTGCCCGCCTCTCGGAATTGCAGTGGGATGCTCCAAAACCGCGCGCCGTTTCTTCCTCCACACCAGGGGGCGGGGCGGCCAAGCTCAAGCCGATCCAGTACGTCGACGAGCTGCTGTCGCGCTACTCGCTGGTGTACGCCGCCGGCGGCGCCGTGTTCGACCGGCAGGAGCACTGCCTGCTGCCGATCACCGACATGCGCAACCTCTGCATCCGTCCGGACGTCCACAAGGCGTGGATGGAGCACGGTGACCGCGACGTGGTGCGCCAGGAGGAGGTGGGCTTCGACCCGGCCTGCAGCGACCCCAGCGTGACCTGCAACCTGTGGGGCGGCTGGCCCACGTCGCCGAAGGCCGGCAAGTGCGACAAGCTGCTCGAGCTGCTGGCGTACATGTGCAGCGGCGAGCGCAACAGCCGCGAGCTGTACGAATGGGTGCTGCGCTGGGTGGCGTATCCGATCCAGCACCCCGGCGCGAAGATGAAGACCACCATCGTGGTTCACGGGCCGCAGGGCACCGGCAAGAACCTGTTCTTCGAAACGGTGATGGCGATCTACGGCAAGTACGGCCGGATCCTCGACCAGGACGCCCTGACCGACAAGCACAACGACTGGGCCAGCCGGAAACTGTTCCTGATCGCCGACGAGGTGGTGGCCCAGGCGCACCGGTTCGAGGTCAAGAACAAGCTCAAGACCCTGATCACGGGCACGTGGATCCGGATCAACCCGAAGCACATCGCCGCGTACGACGAGGCGAACCACGTCAACCTGGTGTTCCTGTCGAACGAATCGATGCCGGTGGTGCTCGAGGAAGACGATCGGCGCCACTGCATCATCTGGACGCCGCCGAAGAAGCCGAAGGAGTTCTACGCCGAGCTGCTGGCGGAGATCGACGCCGGCGGCGCCGCGGCGCTGCACGACTACCTGCTGCACCTGGACCTGGGCGACTTCAACCCCGGCACCCTGCCGCCGGAAACCGCGGCCAAGCGCGAGCTGATCGACCTCGCGCAGGACAGCCCGGTCGAGTTCATCGATGCCGTGTTCCGCCGCGACGTGGCCAACACCATCGTCGACGTCGGCGGGAAACCCGTGGTGCCGGCGGGGCTGACGCAGGACTGGTTCGACATCTACCGCCACTGGTGCTCCCAGGTGGGCGTGAAGCCCGCCTCGCTCAAGCGCTTCGTCAACGCGCTGGAGAAGAAGCGCGCCTACCGGGCGGACCGCAAGCGGTACATGACCTGGCCGGAGTACGGCGTGCCGACGAAGGTCGGCCCGCACAGCGTGCTGCTGCTCGGGAACGAGGCTCCGGAGGGCGAGGACGAGGCCGAGTGGCTGGGCAAGCACGTGGCGGCGCTGCGCGCGAAGTCCGGCGACCAGAGGGCGTCGCGATGATGGCGGCCGTGGCTGTGCGGGCACGTCCCCGCACCAGTGCGGGGACCTGTGCGGGCAGAAATGGCGTCATTGCTGGCCTGTGCGGCCTGTGCGGGCACTTCGCGCGCCCGCGTATGGGAGTACCGGCCAGCCAGTGCGGGCACCCGCGCGCGCACATGCGCGCACGTGGGGCGCACGCCGCACAGGCCGCACAGGCCGCACAGACGTTGCGCATCAGGCACTTGCGGGCGGCCGTCCCCGCACAGGTCCCCGCACAGCCGGCCGCGACCCCGCACAGGGCCGATCGCGCGCGCGCGCACGACTTCCTGACCCTGAATCCTGAAAAGAAGATTGAAGGAGGCCGCCTCCATGGCTGAGCCGCGCGAGCTGCCCGCGACCCTTGGCTTCCGGGCCTTTGCCGACCTGCAGGGCTGGCGCCCCAGCTACATCACCGAGCTCAAGGGCAAGGGCCACCTGGTGCTGACCGACGACGGCCGCCAGGTGCGCGTGCCGGAGTCCCTGGCCAAGCTGGCCGCCCTCCGGGACCCGTCCAAGATCGGCGTGAAGGAGCGCCACGCCGCGGCGCGAAATGTCGCGCGGACTTCTTCCTCCACCCCGGGCGGCGAGGGGCAGGATGCGGCGGACGTGGCGCCGCCCACTTTCGTGCCTGACGACCCGCACGCCAAGCGTCGCGCCAAGGCGCTGGCCGACCAGGCCGAAGCCGCTGCCCGCAAGGCGCTGCGCGACGAGCAGGTGGAGCTGGGCGAGCTGATCCAGCGCGAAGACGTGGAGCGCGTGCTGGCAGACGCCGCTACCCGCCTGCGCACCACGCTGGAGAATGTGCCGGCTACCCTGGCGCCGGAGCTGGCCGCCACCACCGACGAAGCCCGCTGCCGCGTGCTGCTGGCCAACGCCATCGAGCACGCACTCGAAGATCTGTCGCGCAAGTTCGCCGTGGCGGGGAAGGGCGCATGACCTTCGCCGCCGCCGAGCCCATCGTCGCCAACGTCCTGGCGCGCTCGCTCGCCCCGCGCAAGCCCATGCGCGTCAGCGAGTGGGCGGCGCGCTACCGCGTGCTGTCCAGCAAGGGCAGCCAGGAGCCGGGTCCGTGGCGCAACGACCGCAACCCGCTGCTGGTCGAGATCATGGACTGCTTCAGTGCGCGCAGCCCGGTGCGCGACGTGGTGGCGCGGCTGCCGATCCAGTTCGGCAAGTCGGAGCTCGAGGTCAACATCCTCGGCTACACCATGTGCGAGAACCCGATGCCGATCATCGTGGCGCTTCCGGCCGAAGTGTCCATGAACAAGTGGATCGACCAGAAGCTCAACCCGCTGATCGAAGAGACGCCGGCCATCCAGTCGGTGATGACCAGCCTGTCTAGCCGCGAGGCGTCGAACCGCCGCAGCTTCAAGGATTTCCAGGGCGGCCAGCTGTACGTGGAGCACGCCGGCGCGCCGGTGCGCCTGAAGTCCACCAGCGCCGGCCTGGTGCTGGCCGACGAGTTCTCCAGCTTCGCGAGCCTGCTGAAGTCCGGCGACGACCCCAGCGAGATGCTGGACGGCCGCACCTCGGCGTTCCCGTCGAAGTACAAGCGGCTGAAGGTGGGCACGCCCGAGATCGCCGGGCGCTGCCGCATCAGCGAGCTGTACGACAAGAGCGACCGCCGCCTGTGGTACGTGCCGTGTCCGGAGTGCAGCCACGAGCAGCCGCTGCAGTGGGCCGGCCTGATGTGGACGCCGGACGGCTCGCAGTGCTGGTACGTCTGCCGCGAGTGCGGGGCGGCCATCGACGAATACCAGAAGACCACCATGATCGCGAAGGGCGGCTGGGTGCCCGAAGAGCCCGGTGCGCTGATCCGCGGCTACCACGCCAACGCCCTGTACTACCCGATGGGCCTGGGCCCGCGCTGGCACGAGCTGGAGCGCATGTGGCGCGATGCCCAGGGCGACAACGCGAAGCTGAAGACCTTCATCAATGACCGCTTGGCCGAGCCGTGGGAAGACCCGGCGATGCGCGGCGTCAAGTTCAACGTGATCGAGGACCGGGCCGAGCCGCTGCCGCTGCGCCCGGTGCCCGGCTGGGTGCTGGCCGCCACCGCCGGCATCGACACGCAGGACAACCGCCTGGCGGTGCAGATCGTCGGCTGGGGCAAGGGCATGACGTGCTGGCCCATCGACTACGTGGAGCTGCCGGGAGACCCGGCCGACGACGAGGTGTGGACCGCGCTGGTGGAGCTGCTGAGCCAGCCGATCGAGCACGCCAGCGGCGCGGTGCTGCGCGTGGAGTGCAGCGCCCAGGACATGCTCGGCCACCGCACCGAGGCGGTGAAGGCCTTCGTGCGCTCGCGCCGCCTGCGCCGGCATATCGCCATCTTCGGCGCCACCGCCAACACCGCGCCGCCGCTGGGCAAGGCCAAGCTGCAGGACATCAACTGGCGCGGTCTGGTCGACAAGCGCGGCGTGCACGCCTACCCGGTCGGCACCGTGGCCATCAAGCACCACCTGTTCGGCCTGCTCTCGACCGACGCCGACAAGCCGGCCGAGGACCGTCGCGTGCGCTTCAGCGACCAGCTTTCGCGCGAGTACTTCGGCGGCCTGGTGAGCGAGACCTATGACCCGAGGAAGAACCGGTTCGAGCGCGTGCGCGGCGCGCCGCGCAACGAGCCGCTGGACACGTGGGTGTATGCCTACGCGGCGGCGCTGCACCCCGAGCTGCGGATGAACCGGTGGACGCGGGCGCAGTGGGATCTCCGGGAGGCGCAGCTCCTGGCCAGCGCCGGCAAGGTGGCGTTGGCGGATTCCCGTGAAACACCGGCGGGGGCGCTCCCCGCCGCGGCGCCCGATTCCCGTGGAACACCGATCCGACGGCCTCGGGCCGGCATCACGACGCGTGACGGGTGGGGCCTGTGAGCCGCGCGGTTGCCACCGCCGAGCAGCTGCGCGCCAAGATCACCGATGCGCTGATCCGCGACGTCGGCGTGAGCGAGCAGATGGCCCAGCCGTTCGTGGACTCGATCCTGCGCTGCTTCGCCGGCGAGCAGCCGTACTTCCCTGCGGCACCTCGCGAGTATCCGGTGCCGCACATTCGCGCGGCGCTGGAGTCGGGCGCGCCCGTGAAGCGGGTGATGCGGGAGTTCGACGTCTCGCGTTCCACGCTCCACAAGTTGTTCCCCGGAGGCCTGCCGCGGCCTGAAATCGCATCGGAAGAGGGGTGATTCCGCGGTTTCATTGAAAGTGCGGACAAATTAGTTTTTGGTCCCTTTCAAATCAGTAACTTGCAAAGGGGGTTGTCCGCGGTTTCATTTAGTCCGCGGACACCGACATCGCCACGCTATACACATGGCGACGGCGCAAGAGATGTTGGTGTTCTACACCGATGCGGAGATCGCGGTCCTGAAGGGCCAGCGGGTCCGCTTCGGTGAGCGCGATCTCACGCGCGCGGACCTGGCCGAGATCCGCGCCGGCCGCCGCGAGTGGCAGTTGCGCGTCGACGCCGAAGGCCGCCGCGGGCGCTGCGGCTGGGCCACGGCCGACTTCGGTGGTACCACGTGAGCAGCGCCGTGATCGCCCGCAGCCGCCTTTCGGCTGCCGTCGCGACCGATCGCGCCACGCAGGCGGCGCTCGCGGTCGCCCGCCGCGCCGAGGTCAAGGCCCGTGCGCACGAAGTCACCCGCCCTTCGCGCGCCCGCAAGCTGGCGCGCGACTGGGGCAGCGGCAACACGATCGTCGGGATGGACGCGCGGCAGCTGCGCGACCAGGCGCGCCACCTTGAGCGCGATCTCGACCTCGCCGACAACGCGCTCAACATCCTGGTGCAGAACACCGTCGGCAGTGGCATCGACGTGCTGGCTGCGCCGCGCCTGCCGGGCGAGCCGATCAATCGCGACCTGGCGCTGCAGCTCGACGACCTGTGGGATGCGTGGTGGGACGCGCCGGAAGTCACCGGCATGCACGACTACGGCGCCTGCCAGCAGCTGCTGGCGCGCACGTGGTTCCGTGATGGGGAGAGCTACTACCAGGACCTGATCGGCCCCGTGCCGTTCCTGCAGCACGGCAGCGTGGTGCCCTACAGCATCGAGATGATCGAGCCGGACCTGATCCCGCTCGATATGACCGATCCGGGCCGCAACATCCTGCAGGGCGTCGAGCGCAACGCATGGGGCCGGCCTGTCGCCTTCCACGTCTACAAGACGCACCCGGGCGACCGCATGGGCTGGTCGCAGGAGACCAAGCGCGTCAGCGCCGACATCCTGCACGGCATCCACAACATCAAGCGCCTGCACCAGGTGCGCGGCCTCAGCGTGTTCGCGTCGTCCATGTCGCGTTTCGAGGACGTGAAGGACTACGAAGAGTCCGAGCGCATCGCCGCCAAGGTGGCTGCCTCGATGTGCGCCTTCATCAAGAAGGGCAACCCCGAGCGCTACGGCGCGAACGCCGGCAGCTCCCTCACCGGCGAGATGATCGTGCCTGATGGCGGCCTGGACCGCGATCTCCGCTTCACCCCCGGCATCGTCTTCGACGACCTGCTGGAAGGCGAGGACATCGGGATGATCGCGAGCAATCGCCCGAATCCGAACGCGGCCGCCTGGCGCAAAGAGCAGCTGCGCGCTGCCGCCGGCGGCATCGGCGTCAGCTACAGCAGCCTGTCGCTGGACTACGACGGCAGCTATTCCGCCCAGCGCCAGGAGCTGGTGGAGAAGTGGATCGCCTACCAAATGCTGTCCGAGCGTTTCATCGCCATGGGCGTGCGCAAGCAGCGCGTGCGCTTTGTCGAGGCCGCGGTGCTGGCCGGGCGCGTGCGCCTGCCGCGCGGGTGGGAGCTGCGACACCTGGCCGCCAGCACTTACGTGCGCCCGGTGATGCCGTGGATCGACCCGCTGAAGGAAGCCTATGCCCGCGGCGAGGCGGAGGACCGTGGCTGGACGTCGCCGCAGGCCAACACGCTGCAGTACGGCAACAACCCGAATGAGGTGGCCATGCAGACCCGCGACTGGAACGCGCAGCGCGAGGCGGTCCTGCCGGCGCCGGCCAGCGCGCCTGCCGGCCCGGCCGCGGCCGCCGCGGCGGCCATCCGCGCTTCGCTCACCGCATCGATGCTGAGGGACTGAACTGATGAACAAGACCGCACTCGCGCTGGCGATCCTGGGCACCTGCCACGGAATGGCCGCCGTCACCGCCGATGCCGGGGAAGGCAGCCTTTCGCCCAGCTACATGAAAGTCACCGCGCTCGCCAGCGGCGTGGCCGAGGTGATGATCTACGGATCCATCGGCGAAAGCCTGTGGTGCGATTCCGTGTCCGCGCGGCAGCTGGCGCAGGACATCGCCGCCATCAACGCCGCCACCATCCACGTCCGCATCAACAGCGAGGGCGGGGTGGTGCCGGACGGCATCGCCATCTACAACGCGCTGCGCTCGCACCCGGCGCGCAAGATCGGCTTCGTGGATGGCCAGGCGGCCTCCATCGCCGGCGTGGTGCTGATGGCCTGCGACGAGGTGGTGATGTACGCCACGTCGCTGTTCATGCTGCATGCGCCGTCCACCATCGGCATGGGCAATGCGAGCGACTTCCGGGAGTTCGCGGACACGCTCGACACGCACTCGCGTGCCATGGCCGAGGCCTATGCCGCCAAGACCGGCAAGCCGGACGAGATCGCCGGCCTGCTCGGCGATGGCCGCGACCACTGGTACACCGGCGGCGAGGCCGTCGAGTTCGGTTTCGCCGACCGCGTCGAAGCGAACGAGGCCGCCGTCGCTGCCGAGTCCCTCCGCGTGGTGGCCATGGCCAGCTATCTGGCCGCCGTCGCCAATGCACCCGCACCTGTCACCGCCTGCCTCCGCGGGCACATCACCGCGGCCCTGTCGCCCACCGTCTTCGCCTCGCTTCCCGAGGTGTCACAGCAGGCCGTGATCGGCCAACTCGAGGATCCCACCATGAAGCAGCACTACAACGAACTCCGCGTCCTCGCGTCGGCTGCGCCGGCGTCCGCGTCGGCCGGCGCGCCACAGGCCAGCGCGGCACCGGCCACTCCGGCCGCGGTGCCGGCCGCCCCCGCCGCCCCGGTGACCGCCGCGGCCCCGGCGCCTGTCGCGGCCGCTGCGCCTGACGCGGTCACCGCGGCGCTGGGCGCCATCCGCGCCCGCAACGCCGAGATCCGCGCCATGGCGCAGCCGCACATGGGCAATGCCCAGGTCAGCGAGTACGTCGCGCGCGTGATCGACGAGGCGGACCCGGCCGTGACCGCCGACAACGTCGGCCGCCACGTGCTGGCGCTGCTGGCGCAGGGCGCGGCTCCGCTCGCCGGCAACATCACCGCCGTCGCCGGCGGTGACCAGCGCGACCTCACCCGCTCGGCGATGGCCAATGCCCTGGACTCGCGCGCCGGCCTGGTGCAGGCCACGGGCGACAACCCGTACCGCGGCCACACCCTGGTCGATCTGGCGCGCGAGTGCGTCACCGCCGCGGGCGTGAACACCCGCGGCATGGACCGCATGCAGATCGTCGGCACGGCGTTCACCCACTCCACGTCGGACTTCCCCGGCCTGCTGGGTGACGCGGCCCGCCGCTCGGTGCTGCGCGGCTACGAAGAGGCCGAAGAGCAGATCGATGCGTTTACCCGCGCGGTCAGCGTGCCTGACTTCAAGCCGACCAACCTCGTGGGCCTGGGCGCGTTCTCGGACCTGCTGGTCGTGCCGGAGGGCGGCGAGTTCAAGTACGGCACCTTCAGCGAGCAGTCGCAGGCGATGAAGATCGTCACCTACGGCCGCCTGTTCTCCATCACGCGCCAGGCCATCATCAACGACGAGCTCGGCATCTTCAGCGAGGTGCCGCGCAAGCTCGGCCAGGCCGCGCGCCGCACGATCGCCAAGGCGGTGTTCGACCTGATCAACAGCAACCCGATCCTCCCGGACGGCTTCGCGCTGTTCAGTGCCGAGCACGGCAACCTGCTCACCGGGTCGGCGATCAGCACCACCAGCGTCGACGCCATGCGCGCGGCGATGGCGAAGCAGAAGGACAAGGACGGCAACCGCATCCGCGTGCCGCTGAAGACCCTGCTCACCCCGATCGCGCTGGGCGGCCTGGCCCGGACGGTGCGCGAGAGCCAGTACGCGGTCGACGGCAACAAGAACCTCACCACGCCCAACATCGTCCGTAACACCTTCGACGTGGTCGACGACGCGCGCTTCGACGATGCCGATCCGGCTGCGTGGTACGGCGTGGCGGCCTCGCAGTTCGTCGACAGCATCGTGGTCGGCTACCTCGACGGCAACCAGACGCCGTATCTCGAGCAGGAAGAGGGCTTCACCGTCGACGGCGTGGCCTGGAAGGTGCGCCTGGACGCGGCGCCGGCGATCGCCGACTACCGCGGCATCTTCAAGAACCCCGGCGCGTGACGGGAAGGGGGCGGCGGTGGGCGTGAGCCCGCCGCCTCCCCGGTCTCGCAGCACAAGCCATCACCCCGCACTTCCGGAGAAAGACCATGAAGAACGCATTCCAGGACGGCCGCGTGCTGGACGTGACGCTCGCCGCCGATGTCGCCAGCGGTGGCGTCGTCTTGCAGAACCGCCTGCTCGGCATCGCCGTCACAAACGGCAAGACCGGCGACACCATCGCCGCGCACGTCGAGGGCGTGTTCACCCTGCCGAAGCTGAGCACCGCCGTGATCGCCGTGGGCGCGCCCGTGACCTGGGACGTCAGCGCGGGGCAGATCATCACCGGCGCGCCGGCCAACGGCGACCTGGTGGGCTTCGGCTACGCGGTCGAAGCCGCGGCGAATCCGAGCCCCACCGTGAAGGTGCGGCTCTGCCCCGGCGCCGGCGCCATTCACAGCGCCTGACCTCTCTCCCTCCCGTCCGCGCGTCCTGTGGCCAGGCGCGCGGGCGGGCAGGGTCTTCGAACACTCGGATGCTCCCATGACCGACCGCTTCCACATCTTCATCGAGCGCGTGCTGGCCCACGAGGGCGGCTACGTGTTCGACAAGCGCGACCCCGGCGGCGAGACGAAGTGGGGGATCAGCAAGCGCAGCTATCCGGCGCTGAACATCAAGGCGCTCACGCGCGACCAGGCGGTGGCCATCTACCGCCGCGACTTCTGGGATGCCCAGCAGCTCGGCAAGCTGCCGCAGGCCGTGGCCTTCCAGGTATTCGATGCCGGCGTGAACCACGGCACCGGCAACGCCGTGCGCTGGCTGCAGGCCGCCGCCGGCGCCGCGGCTGACGGCCTCATCGGCCCGCGCACCCTCGCCGCGGTGCGCGCCGCGGACCAGAACGATCTGCTGCTGCGCTTCAACGCCGCGCGGCTGGACTTCTACGCCTCGCTGTCGACCTTCGCCACGTTCGGCCGCGGCTGGGTGCGGCGCGTGGCCGGCAACCTGCGGCACGCCGCCGGGGACAACGCGTGATGGACCTGCAGAGCCCGGGCGGTGGCCGCATGCACTTCGTCCTGGGCGCGGTGGAGCGCTGGGTGGTGGGCCTGGGCGCAACGGCGCTGGTGGCGCTGATCGGCCTGCTGTACGTGGGCATCACCACCAAGATCGACGAAGGCAGCCAGAACACCAAGGCGCTCACCGCGACCGTCGGCCAGGTGGTCACGCAGCAGGCCGTTACGAACGGCCAGGTGGCCACGCTCACCCAGCAGCTCAGCGACGTGCCGCGACTGACGCGCGACGTGGCTGAAACCAAGGTGCGCGTGGATCGGCTGGAGCAGGACACGAAGGAGCTGCGCCAGCTCCAGGGGCTGAAGCGATGAACGGCGATGCACCGCACACGCCCTGCGCCTCGCCCCGCTGGGACTGGTCGTGCCTGTGGGTGCGGATCTCCACCTGGCTGGCCATCGCCTCGGCCGCGGCCACGGCGGGGCTCGGCGCGTACGCGCTCATGCCGGAGCGCGCGCAGGCGTTGTTCCCGGACTGGGCGCTCATCGCGCTGGGCGCGGTGGCCGTGGGCTCGGCGATGGCCGTGCCGGTGGCCACCAGCTTTCGCCAGCGCGGCCTGGAGACGCGGCGATGACGCCGGGCACGTGGGCTGCGCTCAAGTGGGGCGGGATCGCGCTGGCCGTGGCCCTGCTGTTCTTCTGGGTGCGCGGCCTGGGCTACGACGCCGGCCAGGCGGCTGGGGTGGCGCTCGGCGACAGGGACCGCGCGCAGCTGTCCGCCCGCCTCGCCACCGCCCAGTCCGACGCCGCCGCGTGCGGCGCCACGCTCGGCCGCGTGAACCAAGAGACCGCCCGGGCCATCCGGGAGGCGGACGCCCGCGCCGCGGCCGGTGCGTCCGCGGCTGCCCAGGCCGCGGCCGCCGCCCGCGATGCCCAGGAAGAGGCGGCGAGGGCTTCCGGGGCCCTGACTGCTGCCAAGCGCCTGCCCACCTGCCGTGCCCAACTGGAGATGCCGCTGTGCGACGACATCCCGCTGCTCTGATCGCCTGCCTGGCGCTGTTCGCGCTGTTCGCGCTGGCCGGCTGCAAGACCACGGAGCCTCAGCGCGTGGTGGTGCCGGAGATCGTGACGGTGCCCGTGCGCGAGTACGTGCCCGTGCCGGACGAGCTCACGCGCGCCTGCCCCGAGCAGCGCGCCGAGCAGCGCACCGTGGAGGCGGTGGTGCAGGCGTACAACGCCAACATCGTCGCGCTGCGCCAGTGCAACCGGCAGCTGCGCCTGATCAGGGCGCTGGAGGCCGGCGAGCCGTGAGCCAGCGCGCCTTCCTCGCCGAATTCGATGCCGACCTGCACTGGGCCTTCGCCGGCGCCGGCATGGCCGACAACGGCGTGTACACACCGCCGGCGCCGCTGCCGCCCGTCGACCCTGACGCGCCGCCGCCGGCCGCCATGTCGTGCTCGGTCTACGTCGACCGCGACACGCAGACCCTCGGCGAAACCCGCCAGTTCAAGTCCGGCCGCGTGGAGGTGTCCTACCTGCTGGCCGCCATGGCCGAGCCGCCGCGCAAGGGCGGCCGCCTGCTGGTGGACGGCGACACCTACATCAACGACGACGAGATCAGCAACGACGGCTCGCTGAGCCGCTGGGTGGTGCGCCGTGGCTGAAGCCGCTGCCGCCAGCTGGCTGCTGTTGGAGTGCCTGCAGGAGCGCGTGCAGGGCATCACCCGCGCCGCCGGCTTCATGACCGACCTCGGCACCGGGCCCGTGGTGCTGGATGACGACACGCTCGACGACGACACGCCCGGGACGGTGATCCAGGCCGGGCTGATCAGCGTCACCAGCTCCAGCGGCAGCGCCGTGAACTTCGACATGGACATCACCGTCGAGTTCAGCGTGAAGCGCGACAGCGCCGCCGGCGCCCAGCACGGCGTGCAGCAGATGCACCGCTGCCTGCTCGATCTCGCGCGCGCGCTCCTGTTCAAGGACCTGCGCGAGCTGCCGCGCTTCGTGCGCACCTTCGAACAGACCGGCGCCCAGCTCGCCACTGGCGACGACGAGCGCGGCGCCACGTACCTCGTTGCCCAGGTCACCGCACGGGCGGGCCTGACGCAGATCCACCAACCCGCCACCTGAGGAGAACACCATGCCCGCACCCGCAGTCACCAAGTTCGGCGGCGACGTCCGCCTGTGGCGGAAGACCGCCCTCGGCGCCCTGATCCCCGTGATCCTGGAACCCAACGACCCCACCGGCAACCAGCCCATCGAAGCCAACGCGATGGTCTTCAGCCGCGAGGAAGGCGAGACCATCGAGATCGCCTCCAAGCGCCGCGGCACCCGCTACAACCAGCCGATCTACTCCGAGCAGGAGCCCGGCACCACCAGCATGGCGCTGACCCTGCTGGAAGTGCCGCCGCTGATCCTGGGCCGCGTGCTGTTCGGCGAGGCCGCCACCGAGGTGACCGTGGCTGCCGGCACCGCCACCTCCGCGCCCGTCACCGGCATCGTGAAGGACCGCCCGGTGCAGCTGCCGCACCGCTACCTGTCCGACACCGTCGCCCCGGTGGTGGAGAAGAACGGCACGCCGCTCATCGCCGGCACCGACTACACCATCGACTACCGCCGCGGCCAGATCATGTTCCGCAGCGCGGCGGTGAGCGCCGGCGATACCGATGTCACCATCAGCTACTCCTACGCCGGCTACACCTACATCGACATCGCCGGCGGCGGCACGCCCACCGAGACCTTCTATGTCACCGGCGACATGGAGAACCGCGTCACCGGCGACGACGGCGAGCTGGTGGTGTACGAGTGGCGCGCAAGCGTCGACGGCGAGGTGGACCTGTTCGGCAGCGAGCCGATCAGCCCGACCCTGACCGGCCCGTGCATCGTGCCGGCCGACCAGGAGGCGCCGTACAACTTCCGCGTGATCAAGGCTGCGGCCTGACCTTGCGCGCGGCGGCGGCCAGCTGGGGTGGGGCGTCGGCACCGTGGGTCAGCCCGGTGCCGGCGCTTCTTTGCGCGTGCGGTGAGGGGGCGCGCTGATGGCGCGCTTCACGCTCAGCCAGGCTCGCGCGTCCAACCGCGCCGCCGTGCAGCGGCTGCAGGCCGCGCTGGAGGGTTACAGCCCACGCCAGCTCGAGCAGGCAGGCAGCCGCACGCTCGCAGGCGCGCGGCGCCGCTTCGAGCCCGCGGCCAAGCGCATCATCCGCGGCAGCTACAACGTCAAGGCCAGTGAGCTGTCCGGCAAGTTCCGCGTGCTGACCGGCGGCGACACCGATGGCGAGTACATCGCCCTGCAGGCCGACACCCGCGCCACGCCGCTGATCCGCTTCGCCGGCCGCTGGGGCGGTCGCGCGCGCGTCAACGGCAGGTGGGCGCAGTCGGCCAGTGCCCAGATCCGCCGCGGCGGCCGGAAGATTTACCTGTCCGCCTTCATCGCCACCCTCAACGGCACCCGCCGGATGGTGGTGCGCCAGCTGCAGCGCGATGGCGGCGGCAAGCGCGACCCGCGCAACCGGCTGCGCAGCCTGACTGGCCCCAGCCCCTACCAGATGCTCGAAGGCGACCAGGACGCGAACGCTCGCGCCGTGGCCGACGAGGTCAATGCCTTCATCGCGCGTGAGCTGCCGCGGCAGCTGCGTCTGCTCAGGAAGACCCGCTGATGGCCGTTCGTAACGTCCTCGAGGAGAAGATCCGCCTCTACGTGGAGGCCGCCGGCGACGAGGAGCTGAAGCGACTGGTCGAAGGCCTGGGCGACCTTGGTGACGTCGCCGACGAGCAGGCGGGCGTGGCCCGCAAAGCCATGCAGCGGCTGGCCGACGCGATGGACGCGATCGGCAAGGTGGATGCGTTCGACAAGCTCAAGCGCTCCGTGCAGGCAGCGGAGACCGAGCTCGAGGAGGCGCAGCAGGCCGCGCAGCGCCTGTTCCGTGAAATGGCCGGCGCCGAGACCACCAGTCCCAAGGCCAAGCGCGAGGCCGAAGCCGCAGCGCGGCGAGTCAACCAGCTGACCGACGCGGTGCAGCGCCAGCGTCAACAGCTGCAGGCGCAGCGCGGCGACCTCGCTGCGGTTGGCATCGATACGCGCCGGCTGGGCACCGCACAGGGCGAGCTGCGGCGCCAGATGGGCGAAGCGCGCACCGCGCTAGCCTCGGCGGCGCGATCCGTCGGTCAGTACCGCAGCGCGGCGACCAGGGCCGCCGCCGACGTGCCCGCGGCGAACGAGCGCATCGCCCGCAGCTACGACGGCATCGGCGGCGCGCTGCAGCGCCTGCGCGGCCTGGCCGCCCCGGTGCTGGCGCTGCTGACGTTCCGCAGCGCGGCGCAGGGCGTCAAGGCGCTGGGCGACGTCCAGCAGCAGCTGGAGAACGCGCGCCGAGCGATGGCAGAGCTGTACGGCAGCCAAGAAGAGGGCAACCGCGTCTTCGGCCAGCTGGAAGTGCTGGCCAAGCGCAATGGGCTGGCCATCGGCGACATCGTGGAACAGGCCAAGCGCATGAAGGCGTTCGGCATCGACCCCCTCAACGGGTCCCTGCAGGCGCTCGTCGACCAGAACGCCGCCGCCGGCGGATCCATGCAGGACCTGGAAGGCAAGGTGCTGGCCGTCGGCCAGGCCTGGGCCAAGCAGAAGCTGCAGGGCGAGGAAATCCTGCAGCTGGTGGAGCGCGGCGTACCAGTCTGGGACCTGCTGCAGAAAGCCACCGGCAAGAACGTCCAGGAGCTGCAGAAGCTCAGCGAGAAGGGCGAGCTGGGGCGGCAGAGCATCGCCGCGCTGATCGAGGAAATCGGGCGGGCGAACGAGGGTGCCGCCAGCCGTTCGCTCGGCACGCTGTCCGGTCTGCTGTCGCAGGCGTCGGCTCGCTGGCTCCAGTTCAAGCAGGACGTGGTCGAGGCCGGCCTCGGGCAGTACCTGAAGGACCAGCTGGCCTCGATGCTCGGTGCCACCGGCGACATGGCCGGGCTGGCGAAGCGGGTATCGGACGCGATCATCGGCTCGATCGAGGCGCTGAAGCGCTTCGGCCTGCAGCTGGCTCCGGTCGCCAAGGCCATCGGCACCGGCACGATTGCCCTGGGCCGGCACGCCGAGGCGGTGCTCTACCTGGCCAAGGTCTACGCGGTGCTGAAAATCGCTCAGCTCGCTGGCCAGTTCTCCGCGCTGACGCGCGCCAAGCTCGCTGACGCCGTCGCCTCGGATGCCGCCGCCGCCGCCGCCGGGCGGCATACGGCCGCCACCACGGGCCTCGGTGGCGCGCTCTCGCGACTCCCGCGCCTGGTGCGCATCGGCATCGCCGTCGCCGGCGTCGACTGGGCCATCCAGCAGATGGTCGAGCTCGGCCGCGTTATGGAGGAGCGCCAGGCCGCAGCCCAGCAGGTCGAGGCCTACGAGCGCGGCCAGCGCCAGCTGCAGCAGGAACAGCTGCTGCTGGGCCGCCAGCTGCAACAGGTGTACCGCGAGTACTCCGGCACCGCCGTGCAGAGCGCGGCGCAGCTCAACCAGATGACGCGCGACCAGGCCGCGGCGTACCAGTTCGCGCTGGCGAACGCGCGGCAGTACTACGCCGGCGTGATCCGCGAGGCGCGGGCCGCGGCGGACTCGCAGGCCGAGGCCGCGGCGCTGGAGCAGTGGAAGGCGCTCGGCCTCGCGCAGGAGCAGGCGAAGGCCCGGCTGCTGGACCTTGACCGCGCGGCGGCTTCGTCGCAGGGCGTGAAGCGCTTCGTGGCCGATGCGTCCGAGAAGTTCGACGAGCTCACCGGCAAGGGCAAAACCGCCGCCGCGGCGATCAAGGGTGCGTTCGACGGCATCGACCTGGGATCCGCCGACGGCCTGCAGAAGGCGGCTGGCCTGATCGAATCGATCGGCGTGCGCGGCACGGCAGCCGGCAAGGCCATCGAGGACGAGCTGACGAAGCGCCTCGCCCAGCTGTCGGCCGAAGAGCTGACGAAGGTTGAAGCCGCCGCCACCCGCGCCTTCGCCGCCGGTGCACGCGAAGCCAAGATCATGGCCGACGCCATCGATGGCGCCCGACTCAGCAAGCTGGGCGTGGACCTCGACGCGATCCGTACCGGGTTCTCCAAGGCCGGCCGCGAGGTCACCACCGCCTTCGCCGACATGGTGGCCGACCTCGGCACCCTCGGCCTGACGGCCGAGCAGCGCAGCGCCGCCGTTGCCCAGGCCTTCGACAACGCCTTCCGCCAGACGAGCACGAAGCAGGAGCTGCAGGCGCTGAAGGCCTCCCTGCAGGACGCGCTGAATGCCGGGCACATCGGCTTCGAAGAGTTTCAGCGTCGCGTCGCGCAGGTGGACGCCCAGCTGGCCCAACTGGCCGGTACCGCCGCGGCCGTCCCGGCCGCCATGGGTGACGGCCTCGCGCGCCTCGGCGGCCAGCTGCAGGACGTCGCCGGCGCGGCCGAAAGCGCCACCGACCAGATGGCCAAGGGCGTCGACGGCGTCGCCAAGTCCAGCGAGAAGGCCAGCCAGGAGACGCAAGGCTTCGGGGTCGCGCTCGACGGCCTCAGCGACGAGCTGATCAAGGCCTACTTCGCCACCAACCGCTACGTGAACACCGTGAGCAGCGGAATCTGGTCGGACGCCATGAACCGCATCACCGCCGAGGCCAACGCCCAGGCGGAAGCCCTCGCGCGCCTCAACGACGAGTACGACAGGGAACTCGCCAAGCAGGACCCGCTGGTCGAGGCCATGGAGAAGCTGAAGGCCCAGTACCCCTACGTGCAGGAAGCCCAGCTCCGCGCCACCGCCGAGAAGCAGGCGCGGCTGGAGGAGCAGAAGCGGCGCGCCCGGGACGAGGCCCAGGCCCTGCGCGACGAGGCGCGGCGCGAGCGGGATGAGGCGATCGCAGCTGCTCAGGGACAGGGCGGCGGGTCCACCGGTCCGGTGCGCAGCGCCGCCTTGGTGGAGCGGCGCGTGGCGTTCGACGTCCGGACCGACGAGGGCGAACGCACCATCGAGGTTCCCGAAGACCAGGCCGAGATCGCCATGTCGATCTTCCAGGAGCTCCGCCGCGCTCAGCGCATGTCGACGCGCGCGATCGCCCGTGGGGTGCGCCGATGACGACGCTGGGCGCGCTCGAGCTTCCGGAAGACCTCCGCTGGTCGGACGAGTACAGCTGGCTGCCGACGGCATCGCAGGTTGAGGTCGCCTGCAACGGCGCCCTGTGGGTGGAGGAGAGCGCCCAGCTCGCCGGCCGGCCGATCACCCTGGAGAGCGGCACCGACACGTCGACGCGCCACTGGGCCCTCGCCACCCGCGCCACCGTCGACGCCCTGCGCGCCATGGCCGCCGTGGTGCAGGCGGCGCCGCTGGTCCTGGCCCTCGAGGACGGCCGCAGCTTCAACGTCCGCTTCCGGCATCACGACGGTGTCGCCGTCGAGGCGCGCCCTGTGCGCCACATCGTCCCGCACCAGGCGGACGACCTCTATCACATCACCCTTCGCCTCATGCAGGTCTGACGAATGTCCGAGATCAAGCTCTTCCGCCCCCAGCGGCTGACTGACAACCCCGACGGCGGCGGCCTGGCCACGGCCACCGTGGTCGTTGACGGCGAGGTCAACAACGTCTTCGACGACATCAGCCGGATCGACCGCGTCAACGGCGAGCTGTCGCTGCGCAAGGTGTTCGCGATCGCCGACACCGAGGACACCGAACTATTCTCGGACCTGCACGCCATCGTCCAGGCGCCCCCGCTGGACCCGCGTGTGTCGAGCGTGATCTTCCGCACCAATGCCGGCTGGGGCGACGTGCGCGCCGACGCGCAGAACTACGTCGAGCGCTACCTCGATCCGTCGGTGATCACCCGGATGATCCCCTACGACCGGCAACTGGAGGGGCAGCGCACCGTCCTGGTCTACCAGCGCCCGGAGCTGTCGCTGCCTGAGATCGGAGAGGTCTACGCCCTGGTCAACGATACGGCCGGCGCCAGCGAGTTCTTCCGCGTGCAGGACGTGGACCACGAGGTCCAGACGTTCACCGACGACCGCGGCGACTACACGGCCCGCATCATCACCCTGACCATCAGCCAGCCGCTGTCGCGCGAGTTCGCGGGCAGCCAGCCCAACCGGTTCTTCTCCGCAGCTGGCACGGCCAGCCTCGTGCGCAAGACCATTGCCAGCGACGCGGCGCGCTTCCGCGGGGTGGTGCGACTCGCGCAGGATGCGCCGTCGGGGTCGCTGACGGTGAAGGTCGAGTCGATCTTCTCGCAGCTGGTGCCGGCGGCGACCAGCGAGACCGCGGTGACGGATGCCCCGCCGGCGGGGACGGTGTCGCTGCTGGCGGCGGCGGTGAATCGCATCACCGCGTCGGATACCTCGATGGCCAACTGGGTGTTTCCGACCTCGATCGAGCCGGGTTCGATCACGTACTCGGGTTCCGCGGTGGGTTCGGATGATGGAGCCGGCCGTCTGGTTGGCTCCAGCGGCAATACGGCGGGCTCCGTGGACTACGTCCAAGGCACCGCAACGTTCAGCAGCGTGCCTGGCACGGTCAACTTCACCTATCGGCCAGCGGCGGCGGTGTCTGCCGCGGCGCACACGGAGATCATCCCGGTCACGCTGAGCAACCGCGGCTACGTGTATCCCTTGACCCTGCGGCCCATCCCCACGGCGGGGTCGCTTTCGGTGAGCTTCCGCGCCCAGGGGCGCTGGTACACCCTCCAGGACGATGGCAGCGGCGCCCTGCGTGGCGACACGGGGGTCGGCGTGGGCTCGATCAACTTCCAAACCGGCACGGCGTCCGTGTCGCTGGGCGCGATGCCGGACGTCGGGTCGGCCATCGTGTGGGCATGGGGCACCGGGTCGGAGTACGAGATCCGGACGGGCGACGTCGAGATCGAGCCGCCGAGGTTCCGATTCCAACTCGGCGAGGGCCACTGCGAACCCGAGACGTTGCAATGGTCCTGGACCGCCGGCGGGACGCCGCGCACGGCCACGGCCGGTGCGGATGGCAGCATCACCGGCGACGCCACCGGCCGGGTGATACACGCCACCGGCGAGGTGCTGCTGCGCCCTGCCGTGTTGCCGGACAGCAATACGCTGTTCACCGCGGACTATGAGTCCGGGACCACCACCACCGAGGTCTTCACGCCGAGCGCCGGCGGCGGCTCCGTAGTCCTGACCCTGTCCAGCCTGCCTCGCCCCGGATCGACGGGTCTGACGTTCCAGGCGTTCGGCGAGGGCAGGTACGGGGAAACGCTGTCGACCCAGATCCACCTGCTCGACGACGGGGCTGGAGGTCTTCTGGACGCTGCCGGGGCCCCTGTGCCGGGCGGCAGCATCGTCTACGCAACTGGCGTGGTCACGTTCCCCACGACCTACATGACCGCCAGCGCGGAGATGATCCGCGGCGACTATGCCGGCACACTGCCAACGCGTGTGGCGGCCGTTGACACCGGGCGATACGGGCTCGGAAGCCGGCTGGTCAGAAAGATCATGGGAGCGACATCGGTCAACGTCCTGGCCGGATTCATCAACGGCTCGGCCGTGTCCGTGACCTACAAGGCCGACGATGTCGTCGACGCCCAGGTGACCGAGTCCCACGAGGCGAATTCGCTCGAGTTGGATCTGACACCGGGAACGCGCAACAGGATCGTCCCCGGCGGCCTGAACTTCCACTTCAACGGCCGCACATACTTCGAGCGCGCCGGCAACCTCTACTTCGGCTCCGACAGCCGCGCTGGCTCCGCGACCCCGGCAGGAACCCTCGACCACATCACCGGCATCGCGTCGATCACGTCCTGGCAGGGCGGCTCGGCGCCCTCCCTCACGATCCGGGCACTCCTGACGGAGGTGGCGACGATCCCGGTGTACGTCGTCAACGGCCGTACGCCCGGCGCGCCCCTCCGGCCTGGCACGTTCACCATCCGGGCCATCCGCGCCCGCGACAGCGTGGAAGTGATGGCCACGTCCGATGCCAACGGGAACCTGACGGCGTCGGGAGTCCACGGTGTGGTGGACAGCGTCAACGGCGTCTTCAGCGTGGGCTTCGGTGCGTACGTGTTGGACAGCTCTCTCTCTCCGGAGGAGCGGGACGAGCCCTGGTACGACATCGAATTCGTCGACGACGACGGCTACATCTGGCGGCCCGAGGAAGTGCTGCCGAACTCCGTCCGCTTCAACTGCGTGGTGCAGGTATCGCTGCCGATCGACCCGGCGATCATCAAGGTCAACCCGGTGCGCCTGCCGATGGATGGGCGGGTGCCGGTGGTGCGCGCTGGCGACACCCTGGTGATCCACGACCCGCAGCCATACTCGCTACCGAACCCGCTGACGCCCGGCGGCACGATCACCCTGCCGCGGGATGGGCTGGCCAGCGTTGCCGTGTACGACCAGGCCGGTCTGGGTGTGCCGCTCAGCTTACTCGGGGAGGTCGACCTCGAGGCGGGCGAGATCACCCTCGCAAATCCGCTCGATCTGGATGGCTACGACATGCCCCTGGTTGCCATCCATTCGGTCGAGGACATGGCGCTCTGCCTCGACGCCCAGATCACCGGGGACGTCTCGATCGCGCAGCCGCTGACCCACGACTACACCGCCGACAACAGCCTGCTCAGCACCGCCCTGATCCTTGGCGATGCCCAGGCCCGCTACGAACATCTGTTCGCACAGAACACCTGGACCGGTGTCTGGAGCAACGATCTGATCGGGTCTCCTCCCAGTGGTGGCGCCCAGTACAACGACGCGCTGTTTCCGCTGCAGGTCGTCAACAGGCACGCCATCACCGAGCGGTGGCGGCTGGCATTCACCAGCTCTACGGCGTTCAACATCATCGGCGAGGGGCTCGGCGTCATCGGCACCGGCACCACGTCGACCGGCGCCGCGCCGCCCAACCCGGCCACCGGAGAGCCGTACTTCGTGATCGAGGCTGCGGGGTTCGGTTCTGGCTGGGCCAATGGAAACAACCTCCGCTTCAACACCGTGGCTGCTGGCGGCCCGATCTGGGTCGCGCGCACGGTCCTGAGCGGGCACGGAACGCACGACGACGACCGGATCCGCCTGCAGACCCGCTGGGACAAGGACTGAGCCATGGCCGATCCCGCGACCAACACGAGTTATCCGGGCAGCTTGGACCTGCTGCCCGAGATCGGCCCCAACGACAAGCAGAATGACCCGGACCTCGAGCACGACGTGGTCCACGACAAGGCGAATGCCGTGCTCAACGCGCTGCAGGCCCTGGTGGGGTTCACCGGAGACACCGCCGAATCCGGGTCTGTTCTCGGCCGCCTCCTGGCTCTGGAGAGCGGGGGGCTGCTGGATGTGATCAGTGAGCCTTCGGCGTTCACCGCCGACCCGGCCGCGCATGCAGGCCGGCGCCGGTACATCCGCGCTGGCGGCGATGTCACCTTCGACAGCGCCAAGAGCTACGTGATGGGACAGGTGTTCAACATCCGCGCGACCGCGGCGATGGAGCTGTTCGGGACGGGCGTTACGCTGTCGCCCACAGCTGGCGGGACGTTGGAGCTGGATGCCGGCATGGCGGTCACGGTGGTGATGACCAGTGCCACGACGGCCGACGTGATCGGCCTGACGGTGGCAGCATGATGCTGGGCATGTTCGCGGCGGCTGCAGGTTTCAGGGGCGTCGCTCCTGTGGTCGAAATTGTCCCGGAGCAGCAGCAATACTCCGTCGCAGCTACGAAAACGACTTTCGATATCCAGCCGACGGACGGGCGCGCGCATCTGGTCGACAACGCCTTTTCTTCTCTCGCCGGACTGGTGCCGCAGCAGCAATCGGGAACGACCACATTGGTCCCTGGAGGGGTACAGATCAGTGGAACAATCAACCAATACACCCAAGGCCCGGTGCCAGAGGCGCCACTTCAGTTTATTTCAATAGATGTCAATGAAATCAGCACGGTAACGTCTGGTTACAACGCCCCCGTCGTTGGGTGGGTCATCGACAATACCAATCATGTGCTGGCGGCATGGAACCGTGATAACGGCTTGCTGCAGCTGTTCATTAAAAAGAACGATGTCAATACATTTGTGGGTTCGGTGAACCTGACGACCGTGGTCGGCTCCAGATCAAGTGTGCGCATCGGCATTGGTATGAACAGCGATAGCGTTTCTGTGTATTACGATATTGGAGCTGGCTGGGTTGTGGCCGTATCGGCCTACGGCATTCTGTCCCGGTTCAACATCCAGTCTCCGGCAGTTCTGGCGACAATGAAGCCATGCTTCGGGGTTCGAAGTACCCCCGTGTCTACTTGGAGCTTCTCGCGCTTTACGGTCGGCGCGCTCGGCACTTGTGGCATGCGAGATATTCGCCCCGTCACGCATCCGGACGGCTCCCCAGTTGTTCGGGGCAACAAGCTTGTATTCTCTGCGCACACGTTCGATGTGACGAGCAACGGGTTCCTTTCGATATGGGAACTTGACTTGGTCACCTACGCTGCTACACAGATCAGCAGCTTCCAAGGAACTCGAGGCGGCGTGTTCGAACGTGATGTCGCGGCTCACGTGGTTATGAACTCGGAAGATAGTTTCGACATCTACGCGGGCACCTGGGGCGAGCGTGCGCGGCCTGGTGGCACCATCACCAGCATTTGGTACTCGACGAGCAAGCGGATTCTTGATGGTGGCATCCATAACATTGGGACGGCCGTCCCGATGGTGCTTCCCGGGATGCTCACGTCGGAGTACGGGGCATATGACACGCATATCGTTTTTGATGGCAGCCGCTACCTGTGCGCGTACACGATCACTGAGAGGCACGACTTCTCTGGATCGCCGTTCTATAGCGCGGTCGCCGAATCGGTAGATAGGGTCACGTGGACATTGGTCTGGTCCGATCCGACCCGGCAGAGGTACGAGGGAAACTCTGCCCTGAAGGCGGGCGGCGCATGGTGGTATCTGAGCGGTGGCGAAACCAGCATGAATATCCACGATGCAGCGGGCAACTACATCGGCAAGCTGGATGGTGCTCATGACGGAAGACCAACAACCCAGCCTTGGCCTTCTGTTGTGCCTGTTGGCGACGTGTACATCATGCTCTCATTCGACGGCGTAGTTAAACCGCCGTCCTCCAGGTGGGGAAACCTTGTCGTGAAGACGGCCCCGAGATTCGCATGAAGCTTTCGAGCGCGGGGGTACGGCCAGGCATTGCCACCCCCCAGCAGAACCCCCTACACATCGGCCGTGCCGCGATGGTCATGCCGTTCCCGGCGGTCGTCTAGGGAGGCTGGCATGGGTGAGCTCACCAACAGCTACCGCACGCCTGCAGCGTATCGATCCGCTGCGAACTACCGCCGTGGTTACCTCGCTGGTCAGGGCTATCGCTCGGGGCTGCCCTACCGGCACCCTGGCCGTTACCGTGGGCATGACACGGCCTCCGGCGTTCCCGCGCCCAGCCTCGTCGCCGACGGTGGCCTCGCCTGGGAGAGTGGCACGTCGGGGAGCGTACCCACTGCGCTCGTGGCCATCGACCCGGCGGCGGTGGCTAGCAGCGAGCGCCTTCCTTGGGGCGCGCTGGATCCCGCGTCCGCCTACGCCAGTCTGGTGACCCTGACGCGCGATGGCGAGAGCGCCGGCGCGGCCCTCCCTTGGGCGGAGACGTCGGACCGGAGCGGCCGCATGACATCCATGCCGACCTCCGCCATGGCCGCAGGCGGGAGGGGCACGGCCGTGGCCTGGGAGGACACGCGCATCCGCAAGGCGCGTCTGGCCGCGCTGGCGTGGTCCGCCGTTGACGCGCACTCCGGCGGTCTCTCCCTGCCGTGGAAGCGCTACCTCGCCCACGCCGCGGCCGCCTCGCTGCTCTGGCGCCGCGTGGCCGAGCAGGGTGGCTATGTCGCGCTCCCCTGGTCCCCGATCGCCGCGCGCTCCAGCTCCACCGTCATCGTCTGGCCGCCGACGCCGCCCGTCGACGACGACACCATCCTTGTCCCCGACCTTCCGGTGTACGTGATGCTCCCGACCATGACCGCCGTCCGCCTGCCGGACCGCACGCCGCTGCCGCTCCTGTCGACCTCCCTGCAGGAAGAACGCGGCGGCTACACTTGGTCCTTCAGCGCGCCGATGCACCGCGAGGGATTGGACCTGGTGAACCCCGACGACGGCTCGCTGCCGGAGATCGAAGTCACGATCAACGGCTACGTGTGGACGCTGGTGGTCGACGCCTACGACGACAATCGCCGCTTCGGCAGCAACACGGTGAGCCTCCGTGGCTACAGCACTTCGGTGCTCCTGGCGGCGCCGCACGCGCCGACGCGGACGTACACCGCGCCGGCGGACCGAACGGCCGCCCAGCTCGCGGAGGAGGAGCTCCCGCCGGGGTGGACGCTGGTCTGGGATGCGGTTGACTGGCTGGTGCCGGGCGGCACCTTCAGCTACGCGGACCTCGCGCCCATCGAGGCGATCGCGCGCCTGGCCAGCGCCATCGGCGCGTCGATCGAGAGCGACCCGGCCACGCGGCAGATCCGCGTGGCGCCGGGCTACCCGGAGAGCCCGTGGCAGTGGGCCAGCGAGGCGCCCTATGCGGTGCTGCCCGCCGGCGTGCTGGCCAGCGGCTCGAGTACCTGGAAGGGCGGCACCAATGCCGATGGCGTCTACGTGTACGCGCAGAACGCCGGCAGCGGGGCCTTCGTGAAGCTGGCCGGCAGCGCCGGCGCGGTGCAGGTGCCGATGGTCGTGGATCCGCTGCTGGTGCACGCGGACGCCCAGCGGGAGCGCGGCCGCCAAGAGCTTGCCGCGGCAGGGCGTGCGCGCACCGTGCAGCGCACCGTGCCGCTGTTCCCCACGCCGGCGCCGGAGGGGATGCCTGAGCTCGGCGTGGTGCGCACGGGCGTGCTTCTGGAGGTCCAGGACACGGACGAGACCTGGGTGGGCATGGTGGTCGGCGTGCGCATCGACGCGCAGCGGCAGGGCAGGGCCCTTAGCGTCCGCCAGCACCTGACGATCGAGAGGCAGTACCGATGAGGCTCTGGGAGGAATTCGAACAGCTCTCGGCGGACCCCCTGCTGGTCGCCCAGGTGATCGCGCACAACGCCGACGGCACCAGCACCGTCCAGTTCCCCAACTCGTCGACGCTGAAGGTGATGGGGCAGGGCGTGGGGGTCGGGGATTTCGCGTTCATCCGCGGCGGCGAGATCCGAGGCGAGGCGCCGCCGGTGGTTCCCGTCACTTTGGAGGTCTAGTTCTTCCTGCGACGCGCGCCGCCGCCTGCGCCACGATCTTGCTCCGAGAAGGATATGTACGCGGCTACGCCGCCGCTGTTAGTCTGCACCGAGCCATGGGCGGAAGCGGCTTCGTTCTTAGGGGGCGGTGTGGGGATAAAATTTGGGAACTTCCTGTTGCTGCTCACCAGGCAGTCTCGCGCCCTGCAAAGGTCCGGCGATGCCTATTGGAAGCGTGCACGGGACACCTATCACGCTCCTCCTGAATTTTACGCTGAGCGGGAACGCGCACTCAGAGAGATTCTCGGACCACTAGGGGAGATCGGGCTAGCGATTGACGTCGGCTGCGGCGACGGGCGCTATTCGCGCGTGATTGCAGAATATGCAGAGTTGGTCCAGGGATTCGACATCTCGCCCTCACTGATAAGCCGCGCCAGAGCGGCTGGTTCGGCAGGGAACGTGGAGTTCAGCGTGGGGACTGTGGCAGAAATTGCCTCCTCCGGCATGGCCGATCTGGTTACTTGCATGGGAGTCACCAGTTGTATCGTGGACCCGGTAACTTTTGACCAGTCCTTGTCCCTCCTTCGCCGGCTCTTGAAGCCAAGTGGGTCCCTTTTAATGATCGATACGCTTTCAACCGGAAGCGATATGCACCGGGCGTACCGTAGCGGCTATGTCGCCCGATATCGCGCCCGCAGTAGCTACGAGCGTGCCATTCAGTGCGGCGGGCTGGAAATAGTTCGGGAAATGGATATGGCCATGTTCGGCGGCGGGCTCGTCAACCGCATGTACCTGCTCCGAAAGCATGCCAGTCATAGCGCACAGCAACTGGACGCTGCAGGCTGACGCGAACGCGAGATCACTGGCGAAGTGTCGCCACGGGTTCCGGCGTGGGTAAAGGCATTGCGACGACGGTGGACCGGGGGATTATCCGACTCCGGTGATCAGCTCAAGGTGGCAACCTGTCTCCTCCAGCAACGCGCCCCACGTCATCGTCCCGCGCGGGCCTGCAACGGCAGGCCGCTGGTACTCTCGCCCCACGCCAGCAACGTCCGGCTCAGGCGCGCCCACAATGCGGTGCAGCCACTACCGCCGGGCGGGCGTCGCTGGATGCGGCGCTGCTGGCGGCCTCAACCCCGGTCGCAGGGCTCGTCATCGCCGGGGATCAGGCCCGCGTCCCGCAGGATGCACTGCAGCTCGGACCAGATGTGCTCCCGGTGCTCGCCGGCGGACTCGAGGATCTCGTCGGCGACCCCGGCGAAGGCTTCCATCTGGTCGGCCTCGTCCATGGCCAGGATGGCGGGCATGTGGCTGCGCAAGGCTGAGACTCGCGCTTCGAGCTCGGCCAGGTCGACCAGTGCTGCGGGCGCCTCGATCGGCACGTCGTCGAGTTCCGGCGGCGCTGCATATCCGTAGTCGTCGGCCATCGCCCTGGACTCCAGCAGCTCGTCCTCGAGCTCGGCGCGCTCGGCTTCGTCTGCGGCCCGGGCCAGCAGCGCGGCCTCCTGCTCTCCGAACCACGCCCAGAACTGGCGCCGCGTCTTCCCGTACCAGTTCGCGTGCCGGAACCCGGCCCGGAAGCCCTCAATGGCGTCTCGCATCTCGTCGCGCATCACGCTGCCTCGCGGTGTTCGTAGTAGGGGCGTTCGCGATCGTCGAGGATCGCGTAGATCGCCTTCGGGTCTGCGACCGGATTGAGCCAGGCCTCGAGGTTCTCGGCCCGGATGGGGATGATGCATCGATCGTGTCCGGCGGCGGCGACCTCCGGCGGCGGCTCGTCGGTGATGGCCGCGAAGGACAGCAGCTCCTCGCCGTCCTTGCCGATCCAGCTCGACCACAGGCAGGCGACCAGCATCTCGCTGCCGTCCTGAGGGCGGAACTCCAGCACGGTGTCCTGGCCGTCGCGCTCCACGTGCTCGTAGAAGGCGCGCGCCAGCACCACCCCGTGGGTCTTGCCGAACAGGCCGCGCCAGAAGCCCTCGAGGTTGTCCCGGCGGGCGTTGTAGGTGCCAGGGAACTTGCGGTCGTAGAACTCGGGCTTGCCGGCCGGCCGGCACTGGTAGCGCATCGGCAGCACCACAGGTCCGCCGTCCTGCCACATCATCACGGGCGCGTAGTAGCCGGGATAGATCCTGCCGTCGCGCGGCTTCGGGTCCTTGCGCCGCAGGTTGGCCAGCCGGTCCTCGAGCTGGGCCACCTTGTTCGTGCCGATGCGCACGTCGTCGGTGGCTTTCTTCGTGAGCCTCACCGCGAGCGAGGCCTCGCCTTCCGCAACACGCCGCTGCTGCTTGTCCAGCTCGCGCTCGGCCTCGGCGCCGGTGGTTCCCGTGATACTAGAGGTGTGACCAACGCCGGCGGCCCCCGGGATCCAGGTTTGGGCTGGTGCCCGACCTAGGTGCCGTCGCAGGATCAGAGACGGCAGCGGGGAATCGTGGGGGCTGGCCACCAACGAGAACCGACATGCCCCGCTACCGCACCATCTCCTGTGACTACTGCGGCTTCATGCAGCTCAAGCGCGATCGCGAGTGCGAGGGGTGCGGCCGGCTGACCCGCCGGGAGCGGCGCCTCTGGATTGCCAAGTCGATCCAGGTCGGCATCGTGCTGGTGGTCGGCTTCGTGTTCTACGCGAGGGTGAAGGGGCTGGTTCCGGGCTGAGGGTCGTTCGCGAAGATCCCCGGCAGCTTGTTCGGAGTTCTCTGACTGACAGTCCTTCGCTTTTGGTAGACGCTACACCCACGCCAGCAACGCCCGGCGCTCGCGCGGCCACTACCTGCACGGTCCGGCTGCAGCAGTCCACCCGGGCGGGCGTCGCATGGATAGCGGCGCTGCTGGCGACTTTGCAGCTAGAAGATAGATGCTCTTACTGAGCAGCCGCGCGTACTACGCCCTCACGGAGGCGGCAAAAATGCACGGACATTTTCAGGACCAAGGCCCAATGGCCTCGATCGGACAGCACAGCAAGGCGTTCGCAGTGGCCGGCATTGAGGATATCCGCGCTTGCTGAGAATGCTTGATCCAGCATCGCGAGACAGTCCTCCTCCAAGCCCGCACCTGCTTCAACGAAGAAGACGCGTGTACTTTCATTGAGTCGAATGCTTTGGACGATGCTGTTAATGCGATCTTGAGGCAGCCCACCATTCGTGAGCATGCGCTCGAAGGCCGAGATGCGAACTACTGGAACATAGGTCACATGTGCCCGGTAGTCGCGCGCGTTCTCTTCGGCTATGTCGCACGTGTTTGATAAGAGCATCGCGCGCGCAGGCCGTGCGGCCGCATGGCCATCAGCGCTAATGCGAACAATAGGAAGCCCTGACCAAATGTCTCCCTGCAGACGGGGGATCTCGTGATGCGCCGCGAGGAAGCCGCGGCCTTCCTGAAGCTTTTGGATCTGCCGGACTACTTCCTTTAAGTCGTCTTCTGCCAGCTCAGGCGCGAACAAAGCGCGAGCGTGTTCAATCGTCAATGGCACAACGACTAGTCCAGATAATCGAACAGATCCCGCGAGATGATCTGTTGCACGTCAGCCGGCAACGGATTCTCAATTGCGGCCAAGGCAACCAAAGTTGCGGCGAACATGGCGGCATCGCCAGGGCGGGGTGCAGACACCTGCCGAATCGTGACTGACGAAGAGGACACGCTGCGCAGCGGCGACAAATAAGCGTGCTCCGGCTCTCCGTTGTAAGTAGGTGGTGCAAATGGCGTAGTGGCTGTCCACATCGCGCCAAGAGCGGCTAAGGTACCGCCACGAACGATGTTTGTCCCTAGATTATGCATAAAGAGCCCCCCAGCTTTTTAGTGCCTTATCAGTCACAGCGCCTAGAAAAACTTGCTTTGCAATTTCGTGTGCCTCGTCAATGAGGAGGCCACCGCGCGTCACAAAGTCGGAAAGATCGCAATTACTCAATACGTCAACGTCGAGCACCGTGCCTGGCCGAGGTGCGGAACTCGGGCTAATCTGGGAATTAACTTGTGCGTGAGTGACAACCTGCAAGATCTCGAGAAAGTTCGGTCGTGCCGTTTGCATTACTAAGTGCAAGCGCTGGTCTTGGAATTGGGTATCACCCAGTTCAACTTTCAGGCGCAGCAATTCATGCAGCGGAGTGGCAGGGTCATCAATAATGTTGATGAATTTAATGGACACGCGCTCCACCTTGTTCAGCGCACCTACTTCTTCCAGAGCAGCCCATAGCTCAAAAATGCGTTCTCGGAAAGTTTCCCAGTTTTGGTATTCGGACAGCACACTCACGGATGCGACCCGATCTCCCAACCCAATGCTCTCCTTCTCACCGACAAATCGAATCCAAGGAACATATTGCAGGTTGGGATCAGCTGCTCTGATCGGGCTTGGCACATCTGCAACGGGCTGGCGCTGCATCTCCGGATAGCGGGCGCGAAGATTCGGGTACAACAACCCAGGAAGCATGTCGGCTGGCACCCCCTCTGGTTGTGCGAACCGCACCTCACAGGTGGCTTCTACAATTGGAGGATGGGTCAGCCGTAGTGGAGCGCCACGCATCAAGTGTCCGTACTGAACGCTCATTGCAGTCGGCGGGCCTCAAGTGTGATTTTTCAGGATGTCTGGACCCATACCGCGATAGTTCCGCGGATGAGCCTCAAAGACGGTAGTCGAGCGACTTTATCTCGGCCTATGAGACTGTCAACAAGCGTCGGATTCGTGCCCACATATAGGACGCCGTTGAGTGCGCGACCACAACATATTGTGGCCGTATCATTGGCGTGTGAGACAGGTGCCTGTGAGTTGCGCTGCCGACTGCTCACGTCATGGCCAGTCAGCGGCAGTCTCAAGCTGCTTCGCGATGCTCGTAATAAGGGCGTTCCCTGTCATCCAACACCCGATATAGGTCCTGGACGGAGCTGGTGTCCGGAATCAGCCAGAGGTCCAGGTTCTCCCTGCGGATCGGGACGATGCACCGGTCGTGGCCGGCTGCGGACACCTCGAGCGGCGGATCGTCTGTGATCGCGGCGAACGAGAGCAACTCCTCGCCGTCCGGGCCGATCCAGCTCGACCACAGGCAGGCCACAAGCATCTCGCTGTGGTCCTGCGGCCTGAACTCCACAACCACGTCCTTGCCCTCGCGCTCCACGTGCTCGTAGAAGGCGCGCGCGAGGACCACGCCGTGGGTCTTGCCGAACTGGCTTTTCCAGAACCCCTGGAGATTGTCACGGCGGGCGTTGTAGGTGCCCGGGAACTTGCGGTCATAGAACTCGGGCTTGCCGGCAGGCCGGCACTGGTAGCGCATCGGCAGTACCACAGGAGCGCCGTCCTGCCAGACCAGCACGGGCGCGTAGTAGCCCGGGTAGATCCTCGAGTCGCGGGGCTTGGGCTCCTTGCGCCTGAGGTCGACAAGCCGCGCCTCGAGTTGCTCGATCTTGTTGCTGCCGATTCGCACGTCGTCGGCGGCCTTCTTCGTGAGCTTATCGGCAAGGGCGGCCTGGCCGTCGGCAACCCGCCGCCGCTGCTTATCCAGCTCGCGCTCGGCCTCGGCGATATCCTGCGCGATCCAGAAGCGCACCGCGTCACGCAGCTGCGCCGCCTCCGGCGACGGATCCGCGGCCGCGGCGTCGCGCATGCCCTTCGGCCACTTCGGGCGCTTGCCCTTGCCGGGATCGGCCATGGCCTGAGCCGTGAAGTCCTCGAGCGAGACGCTCGCACCGAACTGGCGCACATAGCGCCGGTAGTCGGCCTCGATCAGAGCGGAGTAGCACATGGCGGCGAACAGGGGCGGGCGGGACACCGAGGTTACGCCGGGTCACCGTCTCAGTTCGTGAGCGCCGAGGGCCTAGGATTGCTCCCATGCTGCCCACCGCCTTCATCTGGAAGGACCGCTACCAGCACGCCAAGGGCGAGCTGGCGCTGCTCTGTCAGGGGAAACAGGTGGCGATGCTGATGCGCCGCGCCGATGGCGGATGGGTGGCTCGTCTGTGGGCGCATCGACCGATCACGGCGCCCCTGGTGTCCCGGCCGTGCTTGAGCTTCGAGTCCGGGAAGGCAGGCCTTGAAGCGTGGGCGCGGCGTCACGCGGAACGCATCCGGCGCGAGATCACGGAAAGCACTGCCGGGGGACAGCCCGGCAGTGCCGGCTCTCCTACCGCTTCTTTCCCTTCGGCGCCGCCGGGCGCTGAGTCAGCGCCGATCCCGCCGCCGTCTTCGCATCCTTGCTCGAGGTTCGGTTACTGAGCACCTTCGACGCCGCGGTGCCCGCCTTCTTGCCGGTGGTCTCGTTCTTGGCCATTGGTTGATCCCCCTGCGGCGTTTTCGAATGCAGGCCATCGCCGCCTGGCCTGCCGCCTGAGAGTGCGCCTACCTCGTGGCGCCTTCAAGGAGCGGTGCCGGGAGGCGCAGCACGCCGGAGACGTCAGCGGATCTCGTCGACCCGGGAGACGCGGCCGTCGTGAACTTTGAAGTTCACCTGCTTGTCGCGGAGGTAGTACTGCCAACGCTCGCCGATCACGGCGCCGCGGCTTTTCTCGAGGTTCACGATCCGGTCTGGCTTCCCGCCCTTCTGGATCAGGACCGCGCCGCTGTCGCTCTCCGCCACCTCGCCGGGGTGCTGCGTCTCCTCTGCCACCCAGTCGCGGAACGCGGAACGGAACCCGTGCACGGTGAAGGGCAGGCCGAAGCCCTTCGGGGCCGGCTTCTACATAAGATCGAGCATGGCGGCGATCGAAAGCCCGAATGGCATGGACTCGCCGCGGCGCGCGCAGAGGATGGCCAGCGCCGCCGGCACCAGTACACGCAGATTTGCGACGCACGCTCCAGAATTGTCGGGAGATTAATCAGGAGCGTCTCGCTCGTTCCGCGTAAGTCATTGACGCGGCTGGCGCGCCCGGCAGGACTCGAACCTGCAACCACCGGCTTAGAAGGCCGGTGCTCTATCCGGTTGAGCTACGGGCGCGGGGATGGTCGGGGTAGAGGGATTCGAACCCCCGACATCCTGCTCCCAAAGCAGGCGCGCTACCAGACTGCGCTATACCCCGACGGACGCGGCCCGGAGCCGGTGGAATGGCGGGCCACGGGGCATTGTCGGGAGCGCCCCGGATGGTGTCAACGCGCAGTGCTGGCGGCAGCGGCGGGATTCCGCCAAAATATCCCGTTCCGTCGCCGGACGCGGGCACTGCCCGGCAGGCCGGCCAACCAGACAACCAGAGCACGCGGCAACGGCCGCGGCGGCAGGAGTGGGTATGCAAGTTTCAGTCGAGACCGTCGGCAACCTCGGGCGCAGGATGACCATCAACCTGCCGGCCGATCGCCTCCAGGAACAGGTCGGCGGCCGCCTCCGCGAGATCGCCCGCACCGCGCGCATCAAGGGCTTCCGCCCCGGCAAGGTGCCCGCGAAGGTGATCGAGCAGCGCTTCGGCCAGCAGGTGCGCGGCGAAGTCCTCGACGGCCTGCTGCGCGAAGGCTTCGACGGTGCCGTGCGCGACAACGCGCTGCGCATCGCCGGCCAGCCGAAGATCGAGCCGGCCGAAGGCGACGAGCTCGCCTACGTCGCGACCTTCGAGGTGGTGCCGGACTTCGGCGACCTCGACGTGTCCGGCCTCAAGGTCGAGCGCGCGGTGGCCGAGGTCACCGAGGAAGACATCGACCGCATGATCGAGAACCTTCGCCAGCAGCGCCGCAGCTGGTCGGCGGTGACGCGGGCCGCGAAGGAAGGCGACGCGGTCGACATCGAAACCTGGTCCGACGTCGAGGGCGAGCGCCTGCCCGCCGAGGGCGTCGAGCGCGGGGTGTCGGTGATCGGCTCCGGCGCGATGCTGCCCGACATCGAGCAGGCGCTGGTCGGCATGTCCACCGGCGACGAAAAGGACATCGAGGTCGCGTTCCCGGCCGAGTGGCGCGTGCCGCAGCTGGCCGGCAAGACCGCGAAGGTGCACCTCAAGGCCGAGCAGGTCTCCGAAGCGGTGCTGCCCGAGGCCGATGCCGCGTTCATCAGGAGCTTCGGCGTCAAGAGCGGCGAGATGGAGCAGTTCCGCGCCGACATCCGCACCAACCTCGAGCGCGAGCTGAAGGGCGCGCTGATGAACCGCCTGCGCCGCGCCGTCGGCGAGCAGCTGGTCGAGGCCTTCGCCGGCGTCGAGCTGCCGCCGAACCTGGTCGAGCAGGAGGCCCGTGCGCTGGTGGCGCAGGTCGCCGAGCAGAACCGCCGCCAGGGTCGTCCCTCGCAGCCGCCGGCCAACGCCCACGAGAACTTCATGGAGCCGGCGCGCAAGCGCGTGCTGGTCGGCCTGCTGGTGGGCGAGGTCGCCCGCAAGCACCAGCTGGTGCTGGACCGCAAGCGCCTGGACGAGACCCTGCGCCTGATCGCCTCGACCTACGAGGAGCCGCAGCAGGTCATTGACTTGTACCGGAACGATCCCCAGCTTATGTCGGGACTGCAGAACCGGGTGATGGAGGAGCAGGTGATCGACTGGATCGCCGAGCGCGCCGAGCACACCGACAAGCAGCTGACCTTCCAGGAAGCGATCGCGCCGCAGGCGTGACGCTTCCGCTGACACGGGACTGAAATGAGCATCGAGACCAAGGCCCTCAACCTCGTGCCGATGGTGGTCGAGCAGACCAGCCGCGGCGAGCGCGCGTACGACATCTATTCGCGCCTGCTGAAGGAGCGGGTGATCTTCCTGGTCGGCGGCATCGACGACCACGTCGCCAACGTGATCGTGGCGCAGATGCTGTTCCTCGAGGCCGAGAACCCCGAGAAGGACATCAACCTGTACATCAACTCGCCCGGCGGCATCGTCACGGCGGGCATGGCGATCTACGACACGATGCAGTTCATCAAGCCCGACGTCAGCACCATCTGCGTCGGGCAGGCGGCCAGCATGGGCGCGCTGCTGCTGGCGTCCGGCGCGGCGGGCAAGCGCTACGCGCTGCCGAACTCGCGGGTGATGATCCACCAGCCCCTGGGCGGCTTCCAGGGACAGGCGACGGACATCGAGATCCACGCCCGCGAGATCCTCTCGATGAAGCAGAACCTGAACGCGATCCTGGCGCGCCACACCGGCCAGTCCATCGAAACGGTGGCCCACGACACCGAGCGCGACAACTTCAAGAGCGCCGAGGCCGCACGTGAATACGGCCTGGTCGACCAGGTCCTCGAGCGCCGGCCGGAAGACTCCATCCAGCCCGCCTGACCGGGCGGCCGACCGGCCACTCGGAGCCGCGGCCAGCCCGCGGCAACCCGGCCCCGCCGCGCTTGCGGCACGGGGCCTGGGTGCTATTCTCGACCCGACTCCCCCCGATTCACCGATTGGCGAAGGCATGACCGAAGACAGACAGGGCCGCTCCGGCGACAGCAGCAAGATCCTCTACTGCTCGTTCTGCGGGAAGAGCCAACATGAGGTCCGCAAGCTGATCGCGGGCCCGAGCGTGTTCATCTGCGATGAATGCGTGGAGCTGTGCAACGACATCATCCGCGAGGAGCTCGAGGAGAAGGCCCAGAGCGCGCGCAGCTCGCTGCCCAAGCCGAAGGAGATCCTCGAGGTCCTCGACCAGTACGTGATCGGGCAGCAGCGGGCCAAGAAGACGCTCGCCGTGGCGGTGTACAACCACTACAAGCGCATCGAGAGCCGCCAGAAGAACGACGACGTCGAGCTCGCCAAGTCCAACATCCTGCTGGTCGGTCCCACCGGTTCCGGCAAGACGCTGCTGGCCGAGACCCTGGCGCGCATGCTCAACGTCCCGTTCACGATGGCCGATGCCACGACGCTGACCGAGGCCGGCTACGTCGGCGAGGACGTCGAGAACATCATCCAGAAGCTGCTGCAGAAGTGCGACTACGACGTCGACAAGGCGCAGCAGGGCATCGTCTACATCGACGAGATCGACAAGATCTCGCGCAAGAGCGAGAACCCGTCCATTACCCGCGACGTGTCCGGCGAGGGCGTGCAGCAGGCGCTGCTGAAGCTGATCGAGGGCACCGTGGCCAGCGTGCCGCCGCAGGGCGGGCGCAAGCATCCGCAGCAGGAGTTCCTGCAGGTCGACACGCGCAACATCCTGTTCATCGTCGGCGGCGCGTTCGCGGGCCTGGACAAGATCATCCAGCAGCGTTCGACCGAGGCCGGCGGCATCGGCTTCGGCGCCAAGCTCAAGAGCAGCGAGCGCAAGGCCGAGGTCGGCAAGGTGCTGGCCGACGTCGAACCCGAGGACCTGATCAAGTTTGGCCTGATCCCCGAGTTCGTCGGCCGCCTGCCGGTCGTCGCCACGCTCGAGGAGCTGGACGAGGCCGCCCTGGTCAAGATCCTCTCCGAGCCGAAGAACGCCATCACCAAGCAGTTCCGCAAGCTGTTCGAGATGGAGGGCGTGGAGCTGGAGTTCCGCCCGGACGCGCTGTCCGCGATCGCCCGCAAGGCGCTCAAGCGCAAGACCGGCGCGCGCGGCCTGCGCACCATCGTCGAATCTGTGCTGCTGGACACGATGTACGACCTGCCGTCGCAGGAGAGCGTCAGCAAGGTGGTGGTGGACGAGTCGGTGATCGAGCACAAATCCGATCCCTACCTGATCTACGAGACGCCGGCCGCGCCGGCCGCCAAGGCCGCCTCCGGCGACTGAGTTCCCGGCGGGGGCCCTGCGTGGTTCCCGGCCGTCGACGTTCGACCTTTGTCCAGCCTGCAGGAGCGGCCATGGCCGCGCCCGCCCCATGCATCGGGTATTGCGGGTCCCGCGCCGGCAGATCGGGTGGACCAGGTCGTCGGCGTGGTCGTTCCTGTACGGCCTGGCCCGGCTTTTCCCAGCGCAAGCTGAACGTGGCACAGGCGCCGCGCCAGCGGTGATCGACGCCGTCCGCACCGCTTGCAAGGACCCCCGGCGGGCCCCATAACGGGAGCCATGCGGCCACCCGCCGCCCGCCATTCCAGGAGTCCCGATGAGCACCTCCCAGCCCACCACCATCGACCTGCCGGTCCTGCCGCTGCGCGACGTCGTGGTGTTTCCCCACATGGTCATCCCGCTGTTCGTCGGCCGCGACAAGTCGATCCGGGCGCTGGACCTGGCGATGGAGGGCGACAAGCAGGTCCTGCTGGTGGCGCAGAAGTCCGCGGAGACCGATGACCCGGGGGCCGACGACCTGCACCCGGTCGGCACGCTTGCCCAGGTGCTGCAGCTGCTGAAGCTGCCCGACGGCACCATCAAGGTGCTGGTGGAAGGCGTCGCGCGCGCCACCGTCGAGTCGGTGCGCGAGGTCGACGGCGCCCTGTCGGGCACCGGCGCGGTGGTCGAGCCGGTCGAGGACCGCGAGCCGCGCGAGGTCGAAGCGATCGCGCGCTCGCTGATGGGCCTGTTCGAGCAGTACGTCAAGACCAACCGCAAGCTGCCGCCGGAGCTGCTGCAGACGCTGGCCGGCATCGACGAGCCCTCGCGCCTGGCCGACACCGTCGCCGCGCACCTGGGCGTGCGCCTGGCCGAGAAGCAGCGCCTGCTGGAGACCTTCCCCACGGCCGAGCGCCTGGAAATGCTGGTCGGCCTGGTCGACGGCGAGATCGACGTGCAGCAGATGGAGAAGCGCATCCGCGGCCGCGTGAAGTCGCAGATGGAGAAGTCGCAGCGCGAGTACTACCTCAACGAGCAGATGAAGGCGATCCAGAAGGAACTGGGCGACATGGACGACGCGCCCAACGACCTCGAGGAGCTTGCGCGCAAGATCGCCATTGCCGGCATGCCCAAGGCGGTGGAGACCAAGGCCAGGTCCGAGCTCAACAAGCTCAAGCAGATGTCGCCGATGGCGGCGGAAGCCGCGGTCGTGCGCAACTACCTCGACTGGCTGCTCGGCGTGCCGTGGAAGAAGCGCAGCAAGGTGCGCAAGGACCTGAAGCTCGCGCAGGACGTGCTCGATGCCGACCACTACGGCCTGGAGAAGGTGAAGGAGCGCATCCTCGAGTACCTCGCGGTGCAGTCGCGCGTGTCGAAGATGAAGGGTCCGATCCTGTGCCTGGTCGGCCCGCCGGGCGTGGGCAAGACCTCGCTGGGGCAGTCCATCGCCAAGGCCACCAACCGCAAGTTCGTGCGCATGTCGCTGGGTGGCGTGCGCGACGAGGCCGAGATCCGCGGCCATCGCCGCACCTACGTCGGCTCGATGCCGGGCCGCATCGTGCAGAACCTCAACAAGGCCGGGGCGAAGAACCCGCTGTTCGTGCTCGACGAGATCGACAAGATGTCGATGGACTTCCGCGGCGACCCGTCCTCGGCGCTGCTGGAAGTGCTGGATCCGGAGCAGAACAACGCCTTCAACGACCACTACCTGGAAGTCGACCTAGACCTGTCGGAAGTGATGTTCGTGGCGACGTCCAACTCGCTCAACATCCCGGGCCCGCTGCTCGACCGCATGGAAGTGATCCGCATCCCCGGCTACACCGAGGAGGAGAAGATCAGGATCGCCATGCGCTACCTGCTGCCCAAGCAGGTCAAGGCCAACGGCCTGCGCGACGGCGAGCTGAAGGTCGCCGAGGAAGCGGTGCAGGACATCGTCCGCTACTACACGCGCGAGTCGGGCGTGCGCGGGCTCGAGCGCGAGATCGCCAAGATCTGCCGCAAGGTGGTCAAGGAGATCGCGCTCGCCGGTCCGCAGAAGAAGAAGGCGCGCGCGGTCAGCGTGACCTCGAAGAACCTCGACAAGTACCTGGGCGTGCAGCGCTATGACTTCGGCCGCGCCGAGCAGGACAACGAGATCGGCCTGGTCACCGGGCTGGCGTGGACCGAGGTCGGCGGCGACCTGCTGCAGATCGAGTCCACGCTCGTGCCGGGCAAGGGCCAGCTGACGCTGACCGGCCAGCTGGGCAACGTCATGAAGGAATCCGCGTCCGCGGCGCTGTCGGTGGTGCGCGCGCGCGCCGAACGCCTCGGCCTCGAGCTCGACTTCCTGCAGAAGCACGACGTGCACGTGCACGTGCCCGACGGCGCCACGCCCAAGGACGGCCCCAGCGCCGGCATCGCGATGGCGACCTCGCTGGTGTCGACGCTCACGAAGGTGCCGGTGCGAGCCGACGTGGCGATGACCGGCGAGATCACCCTGCGCGGCAAGGTGACCGCGATCGGCGGCCTCAAGGAGAAGCTGCTGGCGGCGCTGCGCGGCGGCATCACCACGGTGATCATCCCCGAGGAGAACCGCAAGGACCTGACCGACATCCCGAAGAACGTCACCGACGGCATGAGGATCGTGCCGGTGAAGTGGATCGACGAGGTGCTGGATCTCGCCCTGGAGCGTCCGCTGCCGCCGGTGAAGCAGGCCGGCGCGGTGGTCGCGCAGCGCGCGCGCGCGCCGCGGAAGCCGTCGTCGCGCGCGGCTGTCAAGCACTGACGGAGCGCACGCTTTTCTTGCGTGGGTGCGGGCGCGCTGGTATAAAGTCGCGCTCGCATCGACGGCCCCGCGCCGCACGCGATCCCGGAGCCGCCGGCGGCGAACACCGCCCGCAGGCCCGCCACCACACGAGCGGCCTTGTGCTGCGCAGGAGCACCGAATAGATGAACAAGAATGATCTGGTCCAGGCCGTTGCCGACGAGGCCAACCTGTCCAAGGCCGATGCCGCGCGTGCCGTCGACGCCGTGCTGTCGTCGGTGGGCACGGCCCTGAAGCAGGGCGACACCGTCGCGCTGGTCGGCTTCGGCACCTTCCAGGTCAAGGAGCGCGCCGCGCGCACGGGCCGCAATCCGCGCACGGGCGAAGAGATCGCGATCGCCGCTTCGAAAAATCCTGTGTTCAAGGCTGGCAAAGCGCTGAAGGATGCAGTAAACTGAGCAACTCCGCTGGGGTGCTTAGCTCAGCGGTAGAGCGTCTCCCTTACAAGGAGAGGGTCGGGGGTTCGATCCCCTCAGCACCCACCACCGGGGATTGACGCTCGCAACAAGGTTCGACAACGCGGAGTGGTAGTTCAGTTGGTTAGAATGCTGGCCTGTCACGCCGGAGGTCGCGGGTTCGAGTCCCGTCCACTCCGCCAGTCACACCAGGAAGGCGCCCGAAAGGGCGCCTTTCTTCTTTTCCGGTCCACGGGGCCGCTGCGTCCGGGCATGCGCTAGACTGCACGGCTACGTCCAACGCGCGCCCTGACATGCTGCAAGCACTTCGAGATAAGACCTCCGGCTGGATCGCCGTGGTGATCGTCGCGATCCTCGCGATCCCGTTCGCCTTCTTCGGCATGGAGCAGTACCTGTTCCAGAATTCGGCAAGCTATGCCGCGAAGGTCGAGGCGCCGCCGTCATGGTGGCGCTCCGCGCCCGACGTGTGGCCGGTGCGCAAGGCGGTATGGGTGTCGCGCGAGGTGTCGCCCGAGGAGTTCCGCAACGAGTTCGAGTTCGCCCGCCAGCGGGCGCGCGCGGCACAGGGCGAGGCCTTCGACGCGCGTGCGTTCGAACAGATGGACAACAAGCTTGCGGTCCTCGACCAGCTGGTCGACCGCGCCGTGCTCGGCCTCGCCGCCGAAAGCGCGGGCGTGGCCGTGGGCGACGACCAGGTGCGCGAAGTGCTGCAGGCGATGCCTGAGTTCCAGGTCGAAGGCCGCTTCGATCCCCAGCGTTACCAGATGCTGCTGCAGTCCCGGGTCCCGGTACAGACGCCGCGCCAGCACCAGGACGACCTGCGCGCGCGCCTGCAGATGCTGGTGCTGCCCAGCCGGGTCGCCGCGACCGCCTTCGTCAGCGAGGGCCAGCTGGCGCGCACCATGGAGCTGCTGGGCCAGCAGCGCGACGTCTCCGTCGCCATGCTGCCGGCGCCCGCGGCGGATACCGGTGCCGTGTCCGCCGCCGAAATCCAGGCCTGGTACGACGCGCATCGCGCCGAATACCGCGCGCCGGAGCAGGTCTCGATCGAGTACGTCGAGATCACCGCCGACGCCGTGCCCGCTGCGCAGCCTGCCGACGAGGCCACGCTGCGCGCGCGCTACGAGCAGGAGAAGGCGCGTTTCGTCGAGCCTGCACAGCGCCTGGTCTCGCACATCCTGGTGCGCGCGCCCGAAGGCGGCGACGCCGGTGCGCGCGACGCGGCCAAGGCGCGCGCGGACGCCATCGCGGCGAAGGTGCGGGCCCCCGGTGCCGACTTCGCGGCGATCGCCCGCGAGGAATCCGACGACGAAGGCTCGAAGGCCGCCGGCGGCGACCTCGGCTGGATCGAAGGCGGGATCATGGGCGAGAGCTTCGACCAGGCGGTCGCGTCGGTCGAGCCCGGCGTGCCCAGCGAACCCGTCCTGACGGATTTCGGCTGGCACGTGCTGCTGGTGCGCGAGGTGCGCGAAGGCCGCGAGGTCGGCTTCGAGGAGGCCCGCGCCGAGCTTGCGGCCGCGCAGGCGGTGACCGACGGCGAGCGCGCGTTCAACGATCTCATCGGCCGCCTGGTGGACCAGGTCTACCGCAACCCGAGCTCGCTGGCGCCGGCTGCGCGCGAAGCGGGCCTGCCGGTGCAGAAGGCCGGTCCGTTCGTCCGCGGCGGCGGCGAGGGCATCGCCGCCAACGAGCAGGTGCAGCGGGCTGCTTTCTCCGAGGCGCTGGTGCAGGACGGCACCGTCAGCGATCCGATCGAACTGGCTCCGAACCACAGCGTGCTGATCCGCGTCACCGCGCACGAGCCCGAGCGCGAGCGCCCGCTGGCCGATGTGCGCGACGAGGTGGTCGCGGCCATCCGCGCCGATCGCGCCGCCAAGGCCGTGCTCGCCGAGGCCGACGCGGCCGTGGCCGAGGTCGCCGGCGGCAAGCCGCTGGCCGAAGTCGCGGCGGCGAAGGGATGGATGCACATGCCGATGCCCGGGACGCCGCGTGGCATGCCGATGCCGTCGGCGGAGGCCAACGAGGCGATCTTCGCCGCGCCGGTGCCGGCCGAAGGCAAGGTCTCCGCGGGCCGCGTGCTGCAGGCCGACGGCAGCGTCGTGGTCTATGCCGTCGAGAAGGTCATCCCCGGCGACGCCGCGGCGGCCAGCGCCGAGGAGCGCGCGATGCTGAAGACGCAGCTGGAGCGCATGGCCGGCGACGAGGACGCGATGGCGATGATGCGCGCGCTGCGCCAGCGGATGCGGGTGACCACCGTGGAAGCGCGCCTGTAGCGCACCGGGCCGCGGCGACGCCCGCGGCCGCAACGGACACGAAAAAGCCCGGCACTGCCGGGCTTCTTCGTGTCCGGGCAGGCCGGCCGCGACGATGCGCGGCGGGCCTCTCCGATCCGGCTATCCGGCCGTGGCCTCGCCGGGGGCAGGCTCTTCCAGCCCGGTCATGCTGACGATGTTGTAGCCGCCGTCGACGTAGGTGACCTCGCCGGTCACGCCCGATGCCAGGTCGGAGCACAGGAAGGCGGCGACGTTGCCGACGTCCTCGATGCTCACCGTGCGGCGCATCGGTGCGTGCGCTTCGACGTGGCCCAGGATCTTCCGGAAGCCGCCGATGCCCGACGCCGCCAGGGTCTTGATGGGGCCGGCCGAGATCGCATTGACGCGGATGCCCTCCGGCCCGAGGTTGTAGGCCAGGTAGCGCATCGTGGCCTCGAGGCTGGCCTTGGCCACGCCCATCACGTTGTAGCTGGGCAGGGTGCGCACGGCGCCCAGGTAGCTCAGCGTCAGCACGGCGCCGTTGCGGCCCTGCATCAGCGGGCGCGCGCCCTTGGCCAGCGCCGCCAGCGAGTAGGCGGAAATGTCTTGGGCGACCGAGAACGCCTCGCGCGACAGGCCGTCCAGGAACTGCCCTGCGATGGCTTCGCGCGGTGCGAAGGCGATGGCGTGGACCAGGATGTCGAAGCCGTCGGGCCAGTGCCGGCCGAGGTCGGCGAACAGGGCGTCGATCTGCGCGTCGTCGGTGACGTCAAGCGGGAACGAGGGGCCACCGCCCAGGCGCGAGGCGACATCCTCGACGCGCGACTTGAGCTTCTCGTTCTGGTAGGTGAAGGCCAGCTCGGCGCCCTCGCGGTGCATGGCCTCGGCGATGCCGTTGGCGATGGAGCGCTGGCTGGCGATGCCGGTGATGAGTGCGCGCTTGCCCTGCAGGAATCCCATGGTGTGTTCGACCCGGTGGAGTGGGCCGGCTAGTTTGCCACGCCGGCCGCCGCCGGGGCCGCCGCCATGGGGACCAGGGCCTTGTGGCCGCGCGGCACCTTGCCGGAGAGCGCGGGGTTGAGCCGGCGCAGGTGCGCGGCGTCGAGGGCGTTGCGCCTGGCATAGCCGTCGAGGCCCGCGGGCTCATCGGCCAGGTCGACCGCCACCAGGCGCGCCACCGGACGGTCGAGCGAGCGGGTCCAGGCCGGGTCGCCGCCGGCCTCGACCATCAGGCAGGACAGCGCATGCAGCTTGCGCACGTAGGCGCGGGTGATGCCCGAGAGGCTTTCCAGCCCCTCGGGGTCAGCATTCGCGGCGCGCTGGCCGTGGCGGCGCAGGGCGCCCAGCACGCGGTACTCGCCGGCGTTGAAGGCCATGACCGCGAGCCTCCAGTCGCCGGCGAACATGCCGTGCAGCGTCTTCAGGTAGCGCACCGCGGCGCGGGTGGCGTCGACCGGCGACAGGCGTCCGTCGTAGCCGCTGCGGACCGGGATGTCGTGGTTGCGCGCGGTGACCGCGATGAACTGCCACAGCCCCGCCGGGCCGCTGCCGCTGCGCGCGCCGGGGCGGTAGCCGCTCTCGACGAAGGGGATCAGCGCGTACTCGGTCGGCAGGTGGGCGGCGCGCAGCGCCTCGACCACGTAGCCGAACAGCGGCAGCACCTCGCCCTCGCCGGAGACGAGCTGCCCGGGCACGTGCGCGAAGTGCGCGCGCCAGCGCGGGCTGGCGTCCTCGCAGGCCGGCTGCGCCAGGCCTTCGACGAAACGGTCGTAGATGGCGGTGCCGCTGGTGGCCCCTGCCGGCGCCGGGACCGCGGCGGCCTGGCCGGCCGCTGCCGGGACCGCCGAGGCCTGGCCGCCCGACGCGGGGACGGCCGTGGACGTGGCTCCGGCGACCGGGGCCGTGGCAGTCGTCGTGATCGCGGTCGTGCTGGTGGCCGTGCCGCTGTCCGATACGTCGGCGACCGCGTCGGCGGCCGCCACCGGTCCCGCGGCCAGCGCCATCAGCAGCGCCCCCGCGGCGAAGCTGCGCGCCCTCATGCGCGGAATCCGTCCTTCCAGCGCCGCAGCGCGGCGAAGGCATCGACGCGCGCCAGCACGTCTTCCCCCGACCAGGCCGCGATGGCGGCGCGCACAGCCGGCGCATCCACGCGCAGGAAGGGGTTGCAGCTGCGCTCTTCGGCGAGCGTGACGGGAAGCGTGGGTCGGGAATCGTCGCGCAAGGTGGCCACCTCTTCGCTGCGGCGCGCGAGCGCCGGGTTGTCGGGGTCGACCGTCCGCGCGAAGGCGGCATTCGACTGTGTGTACTCGTGCCCGCAGCACACCAGGGTGTCGCCGGGCAGGGCTGCCAGCCGGTCGAGCGAGGCCAGCATCCGGGCCGGCGTACCCTCGAACAGCCGGCCGCAACCGAGACTGAACAGCGTGTCGCCGCAAAACAAGAGGCCATGGCCGTGGAATGCGATGTGGCTCACGGTATGGCCGGGCACCGCCAGCACATCGAAGGCGTGGCCGGCGACCTCGACCCGGTCGCCGTTGCCGACCCGGCGGGTGGCAACGGGGATGCGTGCCTCGTCGGGCGCGACGACCTCCAGTCCCGGCCAGCGCTCGCGCAGCGCCGTCACGCCGCCGATGTGGTCGTCGTGGTGGTGGGTCAGCAGCACGGCATCGGGCCGCCACCCGCCGGCACTGGCGGCGGCCAGCACCGGCGCGGCGTCGCCGGGATCCACCAGCAGCGTGCCGCGGCCGGACTGCGCGGGCAGCCGCCAGATGTAGTTGTCGGCGAACGCCGGAATGGGAATGGGAGCCATGGGCGGGGGCGCGTGGCGGGAACCTGGCGTCTAGAATGGCGACCATGCCGCTCCGTTCCCGCTCCGGTCAACCCGACGCTGCCCAGGCTTGGTTCGCATCCAGCGAAGGCGCGGCCCTGCTCCAGAGTGAGCACGACGCCATCGCCGGTGCGCTGGCGGAGCGGCCCGCCCAGCACTGGCTGTGGCTGGCGCCGCTGCCGCCGGAACGTCCCGAGGGCGGGCGGGGGGTCGCGCTCTATCCACGCGGCGGCCGCTTCGGCGGCGACGTGTCCTGCGGCCTGCCGCTGCCGCTGCCCAGCGAGGCTTTCGGCACGGTGGTGCTGCAGCACGTCGCGATGCCGGCCGCGGCGGGCAGCATGCTGCTGGAGGAAGTCGAACGCCTGCTGCTGCCCGGCGGCCGCGTGCTGCTGTTCGGGCTCAATCCGCTGTCGCCCTACCGGTGGCGCTGGCGCGGCCATGGCCTGCGCGCCGCCGAGCCGCTGTCGTGGCGGCGCCTGCTGCGCCGTGCCGGCCTCGAGCCGGGGGCGGTGTCGGAAGGCATGGGCCCGCGCTGGGAGCCGGTGGCCGATGCGCGCCGCCAGGAGGGCGCCGGGCTGCGCGCGGCCTACCTCCTGCGCGCGGACAAGCGCAGCCTGCCGCTCACGCCCATCCGTCGGCGGCGCCTGCTGCCGGTGGCGCCGGGGGCCGCGACGGCATGAAGGCGGTCGAGGTGCATACCGACGGGGCCTGCCTGGGCAACCCCGGCCCGGGTGGCTGGGCGGCGCTGCTGCGCTACGGCGCGCGCGAGCGCGAGCTGGTGGGCGGCGAGGTGGACACCACCAACAACCGCATGGAGCTCATGGCCGCGATCGTCGCCCTCGAGACCCTGACCGAGGACTGCGTGGTCACGCTGCACACCGACTCCCAGTACGTCCGCAAGGGCATCACCGAGTGGATGCGCAACTGGGTCCGCCGCGGCTGGAAGACCGCCGGCGGCGATCCGGTGAAGAACCGCGACCTCTGGGAACGCCTGCACGCCGCCACCGGCCGCCACCGCGTCGACTGGCGCTGGGTGAAGGGCCACTCGGGTGATCCCGACAACGAGCGCGTCGACGTCCTTGCGCGCAACGAAGCCATCCGGCTGCGCGCCGCGGCGCGCTGAGCCCGCACCCTCCGTCCACCTGGAAGCCACGACCACCGATGCGCCAGATCGTCCTCGACACCGAAACCACCGGCCTGGAATGGCGCAAGGGCAACCGCGTCGTCGAGATCGGCTGCGTTGAACTGGTCGAGCGCCGGCCGACGGGACGCACCTGGCACCAGTACATCCATCCCGACCGCGAATTCGAGCCGGGCGCGCAGGAAGTCACCGGCCTGACGCTCGACTTCCTGGCCGACAAGCCCCGGTTCGCCGCGATCGCCGACGAGTTCCTCGACTTCATCGAGGGCGCCGAGCTGGTCATCCACAACGCGGCGTTCGACGTCGGCTTCCTGGACTACGAGCTGTCGATGCTCGATGGCCGCGGCCGGATCACCGACCGCGCCACGGTGCTCGACTCGCTCGAGCTGGCGCGCCAGCGCTTCCCCGGCCAGCGCAACTCGCTCGACGCGCTCTGTCGCCGCCTGGGCGTGGACAATGCCGCCCGCCAGCTGCACGGCGCGCTGCTCGACGCCCAGCTCCTGGCCGAGGTCTATCTGGCGCTGACCTCGGGCCAGACCGAACTGGGCCTGGCCGGCCCGGCCATGCCCGAGCCTTCGGTGGTGCGCATCGACCTGCCGCGCCCCGGGGCGCTGGCCCCGCGGCCGCGCGTGGCGGTGGATCCGGTCGAACTCGAGGCGCACCTGGCGCGCGTCGCCGTGATCCGCGGACGCGCCGGAACGGCGCTGTGGGACGAGGTCGGCGCGCCCGCCCTCGAGGCCACCGCCCCGTAGCCACGGCTGCGGCCCGATCATTGCGGCCCCGCGGCGCCGGCGCGTCATGCGCCGCGCCGGCGCCTCAGTGCCGGCGGACCAGCACCACGGTGACGTTGTCCGAGCCGCCGCCGTCCAGCGCCGCGGCCACCAGCCCGTCGACGCACTCCTGCGCGCTGCATTCGCCATGCGCCAGCACCCGGGCGATGGCGCGGTCGTCCACCTCCTCGGTCAGGCCGTCGCTGCACAGCAGCAGCTGCATGCCGGGGCTGAGCTCGCCGGACATGGTCTCGACGTTGAGGGACTGCGGATCGGTCACGCCCAGCGCCTGGGTGACCACGTTGCGCTGCGGATGGCTGCGCGCCTGGTCGATGCTGATCGCGCCCTGGGTGATCAGTTCCTGGACGTAGCTGTGGTCCTGCGACAGCTGCGCGAGCTTGCCGTCGCGCCACAGGTAGACGCGGCTGTCGCCGACCCAGGCGACCTCGAAGCGGCTGCCCGTCACCCGCGCCGCGACCACCGTGGTGCCCATCGGCAGGGCGTCCTGTCGCCTGCGCGAGGCGCCGATGATCTCCTCGTCGGCGATGCGGATCGCCTGGGCGAGCGGCGTCCCCTGGCGGGTCTCGCGCACGATCGCCTCGCGCGCCAGCGCGCTGGCGACCTCGCCGTACTCGTGTCCGCCCATGCCGTCGGCGACCAGCCACAGGCCCAGCTCGCTGTCGCCGTAATAGGTGTCTTCGTTGAGTTCGCGTCGGAGGCCGACGTGGGTGAGATGGCCGAATTCGATCATGCGCTGGCCGCGGCGGTTCCCGGGTGGGCTGGATGGAACAACGGAAGCGGCGGGCGGCGGAGGTCAGCGGGCATGCAGTGCGGGCGGCGGCGGAATCGGATGTGGGGATGGTATACGCGGTGTGGACGGCGCGTGGGATTGGTCGATGGTGTCATGCGCGGGGAGGAATGCGCGCGGAGGAGCATGCGCGGCGATGTGCGTGGGGTGGAGCCCGGCAGTGCCGCGCTGCGCTGTCTTCCGTGGCACCTGGCCGGTGGGGATGGCCCGGCCTTTGGCCGGGCGCCCTGCGGCGCTGGCGCGCCGTCGGGTCGAACCGGAGGGTTGAATCAGATTCCCCCTCTCCGCCAGATACGCAAAACGCCCCTTTCGGGGCGCTTTGCGTATCTGGCGGAGAGGGGGGGATTCGAACCCCCGAGGCGCTATTAACGCCTGCCTGATTTCGAGTCAGGTACATTCAACCGCTCTGCCACCTCTCCGGGGTGTCCCCGACCGCGAGGCCGGGGGCGCAATGATACGGGCCGCGGGCAGCGGCGACAAGGCGAAGCGCTACACTGGCCGGCCCCTCCGACGCCCCGGCGGTCCCCGATGTCCGAAATCACCGTCCCCGTCTCCTTCGGCGAGCTGCTGGACAAGATCTCGATCCTGCAGATCAAGTCCGAGCGCATGAGCGACGAGGCCAAGCTGGCCAACGTCCGCCGCGAGCTGTCGGCGCTGGAGAAGACCTGGATGGCGCACCCCGCCGCCGGCGGCGATGTCGCCCGCCTGCGCGCGGATCTGAAGGCGGTCAACGAGCGGCTCTGGGACATCGAGGACGAGGTCCGGCTGAAGGAGAAGGCCGGGTCCTTCGACCAGGCCTTCGTCGAGCTGGCGCGCAGCGTGTACATGCAGAACGACGAGCGCGCGCGGATCAAGAAGGCGATCAATCTCGCGCTGGGCTCCAGCTACGTCGAAGAGAAGTCCTACCAGGACTACCGGAGTGGTTCCGAGGGCTGAACGCCGCCCCGGGCTCAGCGCGGGTGGTCGGCGCGGTAGCGCTCGAAGGCGCCGATCGCATCGTCCACGCTGACCAGGTCCATCACGCCCTCGCGCTCGATCTTCGTGCCCCAGCGCAGCGCCGACGCCGGCCGCCGCAGGTACAGGCGCGCGGCCTCGTCGTAGCGGTCGACGCAGTAGCGGCGGTCGGAATAGGGACCGCTGCGCGCGGGGTCGGTCGCGGCGTGCAGGCCCAGCACCTTCGTGCCCATGGCGTTGGCGATGTGGGTCGGGCCGGAGTCGGGCGTCATCACCAGGTCGGCGCGCTCCAGCAGCGCCGGAAGCTGCTTCAGGGTGTCCTTGCCGACGAGGTCGAGCAGCGGCACGCCGGCCCGGGCGAGGATCGCGTCCGCGGTGTCGCGTTCGAGCTGGCTGCGGCCGCCGCACAGCACCACGCGCCAGCCCTGCGCCACCGCGTGCGCGGCCACGGCGGCGTTGCGTTCCGCGCTCCAGTTGCGCAGCGGGTGGCTGGAGCAGGGGGAGACCACCAGCGTCGGGCGGCCGTCGTCGGGCCACTGCGCGTGCGCCCATTCGCGGGCGTCGGCGGGCACCGGCAGGCTCCACTCGATGCGGTCCTGGTGCAGGCCCAGCGGCCGGGCGAAAGCGCCCAGCACGTCCAGCACGTGGCCGTCGGCGATGGCCGGGATGCGTTCGTTGACGAACAGGCCATGGAGCTCCTTCGAGCGCGCGCGGTCGTATCCGATCCGGCGCCGCGCCCGCACCGCGCGCGAAAGCAGGTTGGCGCGCAGCGCGAGCTGCATCAGCAGCAGCGCGTCGAAGTCGCGGCCGGCGAGCTCGCGGCGCAGCGCGCGCATGCCCTCGCGGCCGCTCTTCTTGTCGTGGACGATGAATTCGACGCCCGGCAGGCCCTCGAGCAGGCGCTGCTCGCCCTTGCCGATGATCCAGGTGAGCGCCACGTCCGGCCAGGCGCGCCGCAGCGTGTGCACCAGGGGCAGCACGTGGGTGACGTCGCCTAGCGCGGACAGGCGCAGCAGGCAGATCGAGCGCGGCGGATCGGGTTGTGGCTGCAAGCTTGCTAGACTCCGGCGGATGGCAGTGTTCGACGCCGCCGAGAGCCTGACGCCGTTCCGCGCCGGTCCCGGAGGACGCGGCGCGGGCTCGATTCTGTTCGACCGGACGCAGCTGCGGCAAGCCGACCCGCGCTGGTTCGATCCCGGGGCCTGGGGCCCGCGCGCGGTCCCGGTGTCCGGCAGCGGCCGCGGCGGGGCCTGGTTCATCGACGACACCAGCAACGGGCCGACCGTGCTGCGCCACTACCTGCGCGGCGGCCTGGTCGCGCCGCTCAACCGCGACCGCCACCTCTGGCGCGGCGCCAACCGCGCGCGCAGCTTCGTGGAGTTCCGGCTGCTGCGCGAACTGCTCCGACGCGGCCTGCCCGTGCCGCAGCCGATCGCGGCCTCCTACGTGCGCGACGGCCTGACCTATACCGCCGCCATCCTGATGCAGCGTCTGGTGGGCGTGCGTTCGCTGGCCGACCTGGCCGCCGCCGATCCCGCGACCGTGCCATGGGCGGAGACCGGCCGGCTGGTCGCGCGCTTCCACCGCGAGGGCCTCGACCATGCCGACCTCAACGCGCACAACATCCTCTACGACGAGGCCGGCAAGGGCTGGCTGATCGACTTCGACCGCGGCCGGATGCACATCCCCGAAACCGCCTGGCGCGAGCGCAACCTGGCGCGCCTGCAGCGCTCGCTGCTCAAGCTGCGCGGCGCGCGCGACGAAGCCGACGTGCGCGCCGACTTCGCGCGCCTGCGCGCCGGCTACGACGCGCAGTGGGACAAGGGCTTCTGAGCATGGCCTGGACGCTGCGCTTCCAGGGCGTGGGCAGCGCGTCGGCGGTGGCGCTGGGCTCGCCGATGGCGACCATCGAGCGCGACGGCGCGCCGTGGCTGGCGATCGACTGCGGCGCCGAAGGCCTGACGGCGTACCTCGCGCACTACGGCGAGCCGCCCCCGGCGATGTTCGTCACCCATGTCCACCTCGACCACGTCGCCGGCTTCGAGCGCCTGTTCGTGGCCAACTATTTCGATCCGGCGCGGCGCGGGCGGATGCCGCTGTACGTGCCGGTCGACGTGCTGCCGCTGCTGCACCGGCGCGTGGCCGCCTACCCGAATGCCCTGGCCGAAGGCGGGGCGAACTTCTGGGACGCCTTCCGCGTGGTGCCCGTCGGAGATGCCTTCTGGCATGACGGCGTGCGCCTGGAGGTGTTCGAATCGCGCCACCACTGGCCGCGCACCGCGTTCGGCCTGCGCCTGCGCGGCAGCCTGGCCTGGACCGGCGATACGCGTCCGATCCCGGAGGTCCTGGCGGCGGCGGCCGGCGAGGGCGAGCTGGTCGCGCACGACTGCGGCCTGGTGGGCAATCCGTCCCATACCGGCATCGATGACCTGGAGCGCGAGTACCCTCCGGAACTGCTCGCACGCTGCGTGCTCTACCACTACGCCAGCGAGGCCGACGGCGAGGCGCTGCGCGCACGCGGCCATCGCGTCGCGCGACCAGGGGAGGCGTTCGCACTCGCCGAACCCCGGCTGCACCCGGCGCCGGCATCCTGAGGAGGTGGGTGGCAGCCCCGCCGACTGGCCTCGGCACCCGCGTCGATCGATACCGTTGCTGCCTTCCGGCCCTGGCGGGGTTTTCGACCTAGCGTCGCGAGGGGCCGACGGGGCCACCATGGAAACCTGCTGGCAGGCCCTTGCGGCGTGCCCCTGGAACTGGCGGAGAGAGGGGGATTCGAACCCCCGAAGCGCGGTTTAGACGCTTACACACTTTCCAGGCGTGCTCCTTCAACCACTCGGACACCTCTCCGCACCTGGCCCGGACGTCATGCCTGCCTTGGCGCGGCGCACGGGGCCGGCAATTCTAGCGCTCCGCCGCCTGTATCGACAAGGAACCATCGCGGAGGCGCCGAACGCCCGCCCGCCGCGTGGCAGAATGTCCCTCATGTCCTACCTCGTCCTCGCCCGCAAGTGGCGCCCGAAGCGGTTCGCCGAGCTGGTGGGCCAGGAACACGTCGTCCGCGCCCTGGTCAACGCGCTCGATTCCGGCCGCGTCCACCACGCCTTCCTGTTCACTGGCACCCGCGGCGTGGGCAAGACCACGATCGCGCGCATCTTCGCCAAGAGCCTGAACTGCGAGCGCGGCGCGTCCAGCGACCCCTGCGGCGAGTGCGAGACCTGCCAGGCCATCGACGCCGGCCGTTACATCGACCTGCTGGAGATCGACGCGGCGTCGAACACCGGCGTCGACAACGTGCGCGACCTGATCGACAACGCGCAGTACATGCCCTCGCGCGGCCGCTACAAGGTCTACCTGATCGACGAAGTCCACATGCTCTCGAAGGCGGCGTTCAACGCGCTGCTGAAGACGCTCGAGGAGCCGCCGGAGCACGTCAAGTTCCTGTTCGCCACCACCGACCCGCAGAAGCTGCTGGTAACGGTGCTGTCGCGCTGCCTGCAGTTCAACCTCAAGCGCCTGGAGGAGGAGCAGATCCGCGGCCAGATCGCGAAGATCCTCGGCGCCGAGGGCATCGAGGCCGAGTCAGGCGCGGTGCGCCAGCTGGCGAAGGCGGCCGACGGCAGCCTGCGCGACGGGCTGTCGCTGCTCGACCAGGCCATCGCCTACAGCGGTGCCGGCACCGGCGCCGCCCTGACCGACCAGGCGGTCGCGACCATGTTGGGCTCGGTCGACCGCACCAGGGTGGCGGCGCTGCTGTCGGCGCTTGCGCAGGAGGACGGCGCCGGGCTGATGGCGACGATCGAGGTGCTGGCCGGATTCTCCCCCGACTGGGGCGGCGTGCTCGATGCGCTGGCCGAAGCCCTGCACCGGATTCAGGTGAAGCAGCTGGTGCCGGGCAGCGAGGTCGAGGCCGACGGCGTCGACGTCGATGCGCTGGCCGCGTCGCTGCGTCCCGAGCTGGTCCAGCTCTGGTACCAGATGGCGGTCTCCGGCCGCCGCGACATCGCCCTCGCGCCCAGCGCGCGCGTCGGCTTCGAGATGAGCCTGCTGCGCATGCTCGCGTTCCGGCCGGGCGAGGGGGGAATCGGTGCGTCGCCGGCGGCGGGCGGAAGTGCCGCCAGCGGCGCCGGTGCGGGGGCGGGTTCGGGGCGGTCGGCCGCTGCGGCCGCGCGCGCGGCGCTTGAAGGCGCGGCTTCGGCACGCGCCGACGTGCCCGCCCAGCCGCCAGCGCCGACATCGTCGCCTTCGCCGGGTCGCATCCCGGACACCGATGTCCGGGCGCAGGATCGCGCGCCGGCACCGGCAACCCCCACTTCGGCGCACAAGCTGTCGATGCCGCCGCCCGCGCCTTCGCCGGTCGTGCACCAGCCCGCACCTGCGCCTGCGCCGTTCGACGATGCGCCGCCCTGGCCGGAAGCGCCGGCGCAGCGTGCCGAAGCGCCGCGCGCGTCCGCCGTCGCTGCCGCCCCCGCGCGCCCCGCGCCGCGACCTGCCGCCGCGGCAGCATCGGTTTCGCCGGCGCGGGCGGAGGCGACGGCCGCGTCGCTCGATGCCGGAACCTGGCCCGACCTGGTCGCCGCGCTGGACCTCCGCGGCCCGGTGCGCGAGCTGGCCGCCAGCTCGGCGTTCATCGCGCGCGAGGGCGAGGTGCTGCGCCTGTCGCTGCCCGAGTCCGACGACCACCTGCGCGCGCCCTTCCTGGTGCAGCAGCTGGCGGCCGCGCTGGGCACTCGCTGGGGCGCGCCGCCGCAGATCCGTTTCGAGGCCGGCGCGCCCTCCGGCGAGACCCTGCACGCGCGCAACGAGCGCGTGCGCGACGAGCGTCAGGGCGCCGCCGAAGCCGCTTTCCACAACGATCCGCACGTGCGCCGCCTGGTGGAGCAGGGCGCGCGCCTGGTGCCGGATTCGATACGACCGATCCAGGAACAGGAGCACTAGACATGCGTGGAAACATCGCCCAGCTGATGCAGCAGGCGCAGAAGATGCAGGAGAACCTGCAGAAGGCGCAGGCCGAACTGGCCAACATCGAAGTCACCGGCAGCGCCGGCGGCGGCATGGTCAGCATCACCCTCAGCGGGACCAAGGAGTGCCGCAAGGTGCGCATCGACCCGAGCGTGCTGTCGGACCCGGAGATGGCCGAAGACCTGATCGCCGCCGCCTTCAACGACGCCAGCAACAAGGTCGACGCCGAGTCGCAGGCGAAGATGGGCGCGGCCACCGCCGGCATGCCGCTGCCGCCCGGCATGAAGATGCCGTTCTGATCCAGGGCCCGGGCAGCCGTATCTCCGCATGAGCGTCCCCCTCCTCGAACAGCTGGTCGAGGCCTTCCGGGTGCTGCCCGGTGTCGGCCAGAAAACGGCGCAGCGCATGGCCTACCACGTGCTCGAGCGTGGCCGTGACGGCGGCCGGCGCCTGGCCGAGGTGCTGGGCGAGGCGGTGGAGAAGATCGGCCACTGCGAGCGCTGCCGCGACTTCAGCGAGACGCCGCTGTGCCCGACCTGCGCCAGCGCCTCGCGCGACGCGCAGCTGCTGTGCGCGGTGGAGTCGCCGGCCGACCGCCTGGCGATCGAACAGGCCACCGGCTACCGCGGCCTGTACTTCGTGCTGCAGGGCCGGCTCAGCCCGCTCGACGGCATCGGTCCGCGCGAGCTCGGCCTGCACCAGCTTGGCGAGCGCCTGGCGCAGGGCGAGGTGCAGGAGCTCATCATCGCCACCAACCCGACGGTGGAAGGCGAGGCCACCGCGCACTACCTGGCGCAGCTCGCGCGCCAGCACGGCGTGCGCCCGAGCCGTCCCGCGCACGGGCTGCCGCTGGGCGGCGAGCTGGAGTACGTCGATCGCGGCACGCTGTCGCACGCCTTCGGCAGCCGCGGCGAGATGGCCTGAGGCCGGCGGCCGGCGTCGGCCGCGGCGGCGTGCCGGTCGAAGCGAAGCGCTACCATCGCGGCAACGTCCGCTGCCAGGTCTTCGCGATGAGCACCATCTTCCACCGCATCATCAAGCGCGAGCTTCCCGCCGACATCGTCTACGAGGACGAGCACCTGATCGCGTTCCGCGACATCGCGCCGCAGGCGCCGGTGCACGTCCTGTTCGTGCCCAAGGTGGACGTGGCCACCTTGAACGACCTGCAGGCCGGGCAGGCCGAGGTCGTCGGCCGGCTGGCGCTGGCCGCGGCCGCGTATGCGAAGAAGGAAGGGTTCGCCGAAGACGGCTACCGCATCGTCATGAACTGCAACGACGACGGCGGGCAGACCGTGTTCCAGATCCACCTGCACCTGCTGGCGGGCGCGCCGCTCGGGCGCTTCGGTACGCCCGCCTGACCGGCCGGCTTACCAGTAGCCCCACCACGGCCACGGCGCCGGCCGCGTGATCAGGCTGCGCTCGCGCTTGGGCCACAGGTAGACGATGTCCGCGTCCACCAGCGGGAAGCGGTAGCTGTAGCCGCCGATGCTGCGGCTCTCGTGCCCGGCCAGGCGCCCGGTGAAGGTCACTTCGCGGTTCACCTCGAACACCGCCGGATCGTAGAAGCCGGCGCGGCAGGCGATGAAGCGGCCGCCGGTGTCGTCGCTGGCCCAGTACGGGCGGCCGTAGTGGTCCAGACGCGTGGATACCATCTCGAAGCAGGTGCTGTCGGCGCGCGGCTCGACCTGGACGATGCGCCCGCCCCAGCGCACGGGGCTGCCGGTGGCGTCGGTTCCGGCGGCATCGCGCGGCGTCAGCGCGGCGTATTCGCCCTGCAGGGGCTTCGGCTGAGACGCGCATGCGCCGAGCAGCGCGACCGCGGCGAGGGCGAGAAGGGTGGTGCGCATGGGAATCTCCGTTGGGGTCCGGGCGTCGGCCGCGCTCACGGCCGGTGGGCGCGCAGGTCGCGCAGCAGGTCGCGCGCCCCGTCCTGGGCCGGAGCGTAGCGCCAATCGTTGAAGCGCGCGGTGAGCGGCAGCAGCGACGCCGAGCGCGGGCGCAGCGCGACCACGCGCGCGGCCCAGTCGGAGGCCGTCTCGTGGCGGTGCCGCGCCAGCCCCAGCCGCGCGTAGCGGGCGCCGAGCCGGTGCCAGGCGCGGAGCACCGGATCGCGCTCGCGTTCGCCGCGGGCCACCATCCAGAGCATCGCGGCTAGCGCCAGCCCGGCGACCAGCGCGAACAGCAGCACCAGCTGGCGGCTGCCGAGGTCGCCGCCGCCGAAGGCGTGCAGCAGGCGCTGCTGGCGTCCGGCGTCGAAGCCCAGCACCAGGTCGTTCCAGCCGCGGCGCATCCAGTCGCCGATGTCGACCATCGGCGCGAGCGCCTGCAGTCCGCCGGGGCTGCGCGAAGCGCGGTCGGCGACGGTGTCATAGATGCGCTCGGGTGCAACCGCGGCCGTCGGATCCACGCGCACCCAGCCGCGCTCCGGCAGCCAGACCTCCGCCCAGGCGTGGGCATCGGAATTGCGCACGATCCAGTAATCGCCGAAGGGATTGCGGTAGCCGCCGACGTAGCCGGTCACCACGCGCGACGGCACGCCGGCGGCGCGCATCAACACCACGAAGGCGCCGCTGAAGTGCTCGCAGAAGCCCTGCTTCTGCTCGAACAGGAATTCGTCGACGGCGTGGCGGCCGAGCAGCGGCGTGGTCAGCGTGTAGCCGAACTCGCCGCGGATCCATTCCAGCGCGCGATTGGCGATCGCGGCATCGGCCTGCGCGCCGTCGCCGGCCTCCGCGCGCCACTGCCGGGCGAGCGCGACGGTGCGCGGGTTGAAGCCCTCGGGCAGGCGCAGGGCGGCCTGGCGGAGGACCGGGCGCAGCCCGGCGTCGAACGTCCTCGGCGCGGCCGACTGCATGCGCCAGCGCGTGATCGCGGTCAGCGGGCGTCGCGTGGACAGGGTGTGGTCGTAGCCCTGCTGCACGCCGTCCGGCGCGGCCAGCGGCAGCTCGAGCGCGACCAGCATGCGGCGCTCGGTCGGCTCGACCTCGAGCTCGTAGCGGTATCGCGTGGGGCCGTGTTCGACCGCGGCCGGGGGCAGGGCGCTGAACCAGCGCGAGGCGCTCCACTCGCGGCCGTCGTAGTCCAAGAGCACGGGACCGCGCCAGTACATCTCCGAGGTCGGCGGCGCGACGCCATCGAAGGTGGCGCGCAGCGCGGGACGGTCGTCGACCATCATGTCGACCCAGTCGCCGGGGCGCATGGTGTCGGACAGGCCGGTGCGGGTGATCGCGCGCTCCGGCACGCCCCACAGCGGGGTGGCCATGCGCGGGAACAGCCAGAACGCGGCCAGCGCCAGCGGCAGCCCGATCGCGACCATGGCGCCGACGCGGCGCAGGCGCTCGCGCGGGCGCAGCGCGGCGGTCTCGCCGCTTTCCAGCTCGGCCAGCCGGAGCATGGCCGCCAGCGCGAGCAGGGCCGCGGCCAGGCCCAGCACCAGGCTCACCGGTCCCTGGTCGAGCAGGAAGGTCGCGAACGGCGCGAACAGGGCGAAGCCGAGCAGGCTGCGCGCGTCGCGCAGGCTCACCAGCTCCATCGGCTTGAGCGCAAGCATGGCCGCCAGCAGGGCGCAGCCGGTGTCGCGCCCGAAGGAGAAGCGCGACTGCGCCAGCACCAGCGCGACCACGGCCAGCGACAGCGCCAGGCGCAGGGGCGCCGGCAGCCGGTGCCACCAGGACAGCGCGCCCACCACCGCGGACACCGCCGCCAGGGCCACCGCCAGCGGCCCAGGCAGCTGCAGCAGCAGCGGCAGAAGGCAGGCCGCGGCCGCGGCCAGCGTCCAGGCGCGGGCCTGGGGATCGAGCGGGAGGCTCCGCGCCGGCTCAGCCATCGTGCGTCCCCGCGCCGGGGTCCGCCGGCGGCAGCAGCGCCAGCGCGCGCAGGCAGGCGTGGCGGTGTGCCGGGCCGCTGGCCGGACCGATCGCCTGGCGCGGGAGCTGCAGGCGGTAGCGGCGGCCTTCGCGCTCGGCCTCGTCGACCCAGCGCGCCAGGCGGCGGATGCGGTCCTCATGCGCCAGCACGAGCGTCGACCAGTCGAGCACGACGTCCGCGCCCTGCGGCTGCTCGTACTCGCGCACCAGCAGCGCGCCATGGCGTGCGGAGGGCTTCCAGGCGATGGCGCGCCGCGAATCGCCGCGGCGGTAGGCGCGCAGGTGGTGGACGTCGTCGCCCGCGGGATGCAGGCGTGCCTGCGCCGTGTCTCCGGCGCCCAGCGGCAGCGGCGGTCCGTCGGCTTCCGGTCGCGGATACACCAGCAGCGGCGCCGAGGGCCAGGCGTAGGCCCAGGCGCGCGCGATGCCGAGCGGGCGCGTGGTGGACACGGTGATCCGCCCCGGGTGCAGCCAGCCGCGGCGCCGCGTCGGCAGGGCAAGTCGGGCTTCGCCGGCGCCGTCGACCAGCGACGCCGTGGCAATGGCGTCGCCGAGCCGGAGCCGCAGGCCTCGGCGCGCGCGCGCCGGATCGGCGCGCAGGTGCACGCGCAGCGCCATCGGCGATCCGGCCGCGACCGGCTCGGCGTCGACCGCCGTCACCGCCAGTCCGGACAGCTGCAGGTGCGCGGCGAACAGGCTGGTGTTGGCCGCCCCGCCCAGCAGCAGCGCCAGCAGCAGGGCGGGATTGTTGTTGTAGTTGAGCGCGCCGACCAGCATCACGGCCAGCAGCACGACGAAGAACGCGCCGAAGGCGGTCGGCAGGACGTAGATGCGGCGGCGATCGAACGCCACCGGCAGCGGCTCGGGCCCGCGCGGCCGCGCCAGCGCCTCCAGGCGCGCCCGCAGGCCGGACAGCCGCCCGCGCGCCACGGTCAGTCGACCGCGACGGCGTGCAGGATCGCCTGTGCCAGCGCCGCGGCGTCGCCGGCGTCGGCATCGCCCACCAGGCGGTGTGCGGCGACCGCGCCGAACAGGGCCTGGATGTCGTCGGGCAGGACATGGCCGCGGCCGAGCAGCAGCGCGTGCGCGCGCGCCGCGCGCAGCAGGGCGATGCCCGCGCGCGGCGACAGGCCCACGCGCACGCCGGCGTGGTGCCGGCTGCGTTCCAGCAGCGCCTGCACGTAGCGCACCAGCGCGTCGCTGGCATGCACGGCCAGCACGGCCTCGCGCAGGCGCAGCACCTGGTCGGCGCCGAGCACGGGCGCCGCCTGCGCGATCAGGTGGCGGCGATCGCTGCCGGCCAGCAGCGCGCGCTCGGCCTCGGGATCGGGATAGCCCAGCTGCAGGCGCAGCAGGAAGCGGTCGAGCTGGGAATCCGGCAGCGGGTAGGTGCCGGCCAGGTCGACCGGATTCTGGGTCGCGATGACGAAGAACGGCCGCGGCAGCGCGTGGGTCGTCCCGTCCACGGTGACCTGGTGCTCGGCCATGGCCTCGAGCAGCGCGCTCTGCGTGCGCGGCGGCGCGCGGTTGATCTCGTCGGCCAGCAGCACGTGCGCGAACACCGGCCCGGGATGGAAGCTGAAGCCCCCGCCCTGGGCCTCGTAGACCGACACGCCGACGATGTCGGACGGCAGCAGGTCGGAGGTGAACTGCACGCGCTGGAAGCCGAGGCCCAGGGTCGCGGCCAGGGCGTGCGCCAGCGTGGTCTTGCCCAGTCCGGGCAGGTCCTCGATCAGCAGGTGGCCGTCCGAGAGCAGGGCGGTGAAGGCGAAGCGGACCGCCTGCTGCTTGCCCAGTACCAGTGAATTCACCTGCGCCTGCGCATCCTGCAGGGCCGTGCGCAGTGCGTCGGGTAGCATGTCCGGATTTGCGGACTGGGCTGTCATGCCGGGCTCCGTGTGGCTCGGTCGAAGTGTAGCGAGGTCGTTGCAGGATGCGGGAAAAGATCGATGCGCGCGCGACATTCGTCGCGCTCTGGTGCGCGCTGCTGCTGCTCAAGGCCGTGGTCGCCGCGCGCCTGCCGCTGTTCGTGGACGAGGCGTTCTACTGGCAGGAGAGTCGCCACCTGGCGTGGGCGTATTCCGATCTTCCCGGCCTCACCGCGTGGCTGATCCGCATCGGCACCACCGTCTTCGGCGAAGGCACGCTGGCGCTGCGCATGCCGTTCCTGCTGCTGGCCTCGCTGGTGCCGTGGCTGGTGGTGCGGGTGACCGCGCGCGAGTCCGGCGAGCGCCACGGCTGGCTCGCGGGCATCGCCACGCTGCTGCTGCCGCTGTCGGGCTCGCTGGGCCTGATGGCGCTGCCGGACACGGCGATGGTGCTGGCCACGCTGCTGTGCCTGGACGCCGGCGCGCGCCTGCTGCGGGGCGTCGGCTACGGCGCCGCGCTGCAGCTCGCGCTGGGGCTCGCCATCGGCGCGCTCAGCCATTACCGCTTCGCCGCGGTGATCGGCGTCGGCGCGCTCGCGCTGCTGGCGCTGCCGCAGGGCCGGCAGGCACTGCGCGACCCGCGGCTGTGGATCGCGATCGCCTTCGGCATCGCGGCGTGGACGCCGCTGCTGGCCTGGAACTTCGAGAACGCCGAGGCCGGCCTGCGCTTCCAGCTGGTCGACCGCCATCCCTGGGCCTGGCAGTGGGACGGTATCTGGTTCATCGCGATCCAGGCGCTGCTGGCCACGCCGCTGCTGTTCGTGGCCCTGCTGTGGGCCGGAGCCCGTGGCCTCCGCGACGACAGCGGGCCGGTGCGCTTCATCGCGCTGTGCGGCGGGCTGGTGGTGCTGGGTTTCTTCGTGCTCGGCTTCTTCGCCGACACCGAGCGCGTGAGCTTCCACTGGCCGCTGCCCGGGCTGGTCGCGCTGCTGCCGCTGCTGCCGACCCTGCTCCTGGCCTGGCCGCGCTGGCTGCGCGTGCTCACCTGGGCAGGCGCGGGCCTCGGCCTGGCCGCGGTGCTGGGCTATTACGCCTTCGTCTCCGTGCCCGACCTGCGCGCGCGCACCGCGGCGATGAAGTGGTACCCGTCGAATTTCGCCGGCTGGGACGTGCTCGCCGACGGCGTGCGCGAGGTCCGCGACGGCATGCCCGAAGGCACCCGCGTCGTGGCCGACAACTTCAAGGTGGGGGCCGAGCTGGGTTTCGCGCTCGACGATGCCGCCATCGAGGTGCTGGAGCATCCGGTCAACCGCCAGCACGGCCGCGCCCCGCAGCTGCGCCTCTGGAACCTGGAGGCCACCGGCGCCACCGATCTCGGCGGTCCGGTGCTGCTGGTGATCGCGGCCAGCGAGGTCGAGTACAAGCACCTGCTGCTGCGCTACCACGCGCTGTGCCGCCGCTTCGGTCCGCTGCCGCCGCCGCGCGTGCTCAACGTCGACCACGGCCGCACCCGCTTCCTGCTGTTCGCCATCGAAGGCGGGCCGCGCGACCCCGGCGCGGCGTGCACGCTCCCGGCGATGGCCTGGGTCGACGCCCCCGTGGCGAATGCCCGGGTCGGCGGCGACTTCACGGTCCAGGGCTGGGCCTTCAAGGACGGCGTCGGCATCGAACGCGTGGAGATCCTGCTCGACGGCCGCGTGGTCGCCGAGGCCACGTACGGGCTCCCCAGCCCCGGCGTGGCGCGGTACTGGAAGATCTCCACCGATCCGGGCCATCCCGATGTCGGCTTCTCCGCCAAGGTCGAGTTGCCGCCGGGCAGCGAAGGCACGCACTGGCTCGGCCTGCGCCTGCACGGGCGCGACGGCAGCGTCGAGGACTGGTCGGAGCAGCGTATCGAGGCCTCCCGCGAGGCCCCGCGCTGAGGGATCAGGGCAGGGCGAGGCCCGATTCGCGCAGCAGGCGCGCGGTGGCGATCAGCGGCAGGCCCACCAGTGCGGTGGGGTCGCCGGTCTCGATGGCGTCGAAGAGCGTGATCCCCAGGCCCTCCGACTTGAAGCTGCCGGCGCAGTCGTAGGGCTGCTCGAGGTCGACGTAGCGTTCGACCTCGCCCGGTGCGAGGTCGCGGAAGCGCACCACGGTGGTGTCCAGGGCGCTGGCCACGCGACCGTCCACCGCGACCGCCACGGCGGTCCGGAAGGCCACGCTGCGGCCCGACATCGCCATCAGCTGGGCGACCGCCGCTTCGCGTCCGCCCGGCTTGCCGAGCGGACGGCCGTCGAAGTCGGCGACCTGGTCGGAACCGATCACGCAGTCACGCGGCCGCTGAGTGGCGACCGTCGAGGCCTTGGCCACGGCCAGTCGCAGGGCCAGTGCCTGCGGGGTCTCGTCCGCCAGCGGCGTCTCGTCGACCTCCGGGCGCACGGTGTCGAAGGGCCACCGCAGCCTCGCCAGCAGCTCGCTGCGATAGCGCGAGGTCGAGGCCAGTACCAGGCGTGGCATGGCGCTCACGGCAGCGGCGCCCGGGCGCGCTCGATGCGGCCCAGCTGGTGGTCGATGCGCGAGCGGGCGGCGTCGATGGAGTCGCGCACGGCGTCGAGCTGGCCGGTGGACGCCGATGAGCCGTGCTGCTGCAGCCACAGGCGCTGGCGCAGCATTTCCTGCATGGCCTCGCGCACCGGGTCGGCGCCGTCCCCGGCCACCGCCTCGATCTCGCTGCGCGCGGTGCGCAGGCGGGCCTCGAGGGCATCCGCGGCGTCAAGCACGCCGGCGAGCGCCCGCCGGTGGCGGTCGTGGCCACTGCGCCGGCGGAAGAGGAGCCAGGCCGCCAAGGCCACGGCGATCGCGATCAGCAGCGGTATCAGGCTCAATCGCGGGTCTCCGGTGGGGCCCCGCAGTCTGCCGCGGGACCCTCGCGCGAGGCAAATTGCCCGCGGCGACAAGGGTTTGCCGGGATGCCGGCGGTTTGACATGGGTGCATCCGAGGCATAACATTCCGCGGCTTATGTCCGCAGACGTGCCCGAAGTACTCGACGCCTGGCGCATGGTCGCGGCCCGTCGCGAGTTCGCCGGCCGCCTGCCGTTGTCCGCCCTGCCGCGCCTGCGCGAGCTGTTGGTCGACGCCGAGGGCGACGTGGCGTTCACGCTGTCCTTCGACCGCGACGCGCTGCGGGTGCCCTACGTCGAACTGGGGATCGAGGCGCAGCTGCCGCTGCTCTGCCAGCGTACGCTGCAGCGCTTCGTGCATCCGGTGGCGGTGGTGCAGCGGCTGGGGCTGCTGCGGGCGGGGGACGAGGAGGCCGAGGTCGCCGAGGCCGCGCTGCCGGAGGGCTACGAAGTCCTCGAGGTGGGCGAGGACGGCGCCATTCGCCCCGCGGACCTGGTGGAGGATGAGTTGATCCTGGCAGTGCCGGTGGTGCCGGTGTCGCCCGGATCGGAAAGCGTCGATCGTGACTGGCCGGTCACCGACGACGAGGAGGCGCAGGCCAATCCGTTCGCGGCACTGGCGGCGCTGAAAAAGAACACGTGATGTACCCGATCGTCCCGATCGTCCCGATCGTCCCGAATTCGTTGCTGGAGCAATCCCATGGCTGTTCAGAAGTCCCGAGTGTCCCCCTCCCGCCGCGGCATGCGCCGTGCCCATGATTCGCTGAGCGCGAAGCAGCTGTCGACGGACCCGACCTCGGGCGAGACGCACATCCGCCACCACATGACCGCCGACGGCTTCTACCGCGGCCGTCAGGTCATCGTGCCGAAGACCCGCGTCGTCGAAGAAGACTGATTCGCGAAATGAGCGAATCCCCCGTGCCGCGCGTGTACGCGCGCATCGCCGGAACCGGCAGCTACCTGCCGGCCAAGGTCCTGACCAACGACGACCTGGCGAAGTTCGTCGACACGTCCGACGAGTGGATCGCCGCGCGCACGGGCATCCGCCAGCGCCACGTGGCCGCCGAGGGCGAGACCACCGGCGACCTGGCCGTGCATGCCGCCCTGCGCGCGCTGGAAGCGGCGGGCACCGATGCCTCGGAGATCGAGCTCATCGTGGTCGGCACCACCACGCCGGACCTGGTGTTCCCGTCCACGGCCTGCCTGGTGCAGGCCCGGCTGGGTATCGCCGGCTGTCCCGCGTTCGACGTCAACGCCGCCTGCTCGGGCTTCATCTTCGCGCTCAGCGTGGCCGAGAAGTTCATCGCCTCCGGCTCGGTGAAGACCGCGCTGGTGATCGGGTCGGAAACGCTCACCCGCATGGTCGACTGGAGCGAGCGCACCACCTGCGTGCTGTTCGGCGACGGCGCCGGCGCAGTGGTGCTCAAGGCCGACACCGAGACCGGCATCCTCAGCACCCACCTCCACGCCGACGGCGCGAAGAAGGAACTGCTGTGGAACCCGGTGGGCGTGTCGGTCGGCTTCAAGGAAGGCGAGAAGAACGCCGGCGTGCGCATCAACATGGCCGGCAGCGACGTCTTCAAGCACGCGGTCAAGGCGCTGGACGCGATCGTCGAGGAGACGCTCGAGGCCAACGGCATCGACCGCCACGAGATCGACTGGCTGATCCCGCACCAGGCCAACCTGCGCATCATCGAAGCCACGGCGAAGCGCCTGGACATGCCGATGGAGCGCGTCGTCGTCACCGTCGACCGGCACGGCAACACCTCCTCGGGCTCGGTGCCGCTGGCGCTGGACGAAGCGGTGCGCTCGGGCAAGGTCGAACGCGGCCAGCTGCTGCTGCTGGAAGCCTTCGGCGGCGGCTTCACTTGGGGCTCCGCGCTGCTGCGCTACTGAGCCACGCCGCACCGTTCCACGCAAGGGCCGCGCATGTCGCGGCCCTTTGTTTTTTTGGGGCGTGGCGGGAGAACTTTTTCATCCGTGGTAGTGCTTTCGCTCCATCAACCCATCCGGCGATCGCGACGATGTCAGGCGGGGCGGGATTGGCGTCAATACGGGCGGGTACAGACGGAGCGGGGGGTTCGCGCTTATCATCGCCCGGCTTTTTTCGAATGGATGTGCGCGTGACCGGTTCCCAGCTTGCTTTCGTGTTTCCCGGCCAGGGTTCGCAGTCGCCCGGCATGCTCGCCGACCTGGCCGAGGTGCATGCGGTGGTGCGCGAGGCCTTCGCCGAAGCCTCCGAAGGCGCGGGCGTCGATCTCTGGGCGCTGTCGCAGGACGCGGCCGATGGTCGCCTCGACCGCACGGAGTTCACGCAGCCGGCGCTGCTGGCGGCCGGCGTCGCGACGTGGCGCGCATGGCAGGCGGCCGGCGGCGCGATGCCGTCGCTGCTGGCCGGCCACAGCCTCGGTGAGTACTCGGCGCTCGTGGCCGCCGGCGCGCTGCCGCTAGCCGACGCCGCGCGCCTGGTGCGCCTGCGCGGCCAGCTGATGCAGGACGCCGCGCCGGCCGGCACCGGCGCGATGGCCGCGGTGATCGGCGCCGAGGACGCGCTGGTGCGCAAAACCTGCGCGGAGGCATCGGCTGACGACGTGGTGGTGCCCGCGAACTTCAACTCGCCCGGCCAGGTGGTGATCGGCGGCCATGCGGCCGCGGTCGACCGCGCGCTGGAGCTGCTGGCCGCGAAGGGCGTGCGCAAGGCGGTCAAGCTTGCCGTGAGCGTGCCCTCGCACACCCCGCTCATGCGCGAGGCCGCCAACCGCCTGTCCGAAGCCATGTCCGGCCTCGCCTGGCGCGATCCTTCGCTGCCGGTGGTGCAGAACGTCGATGCCGAAGTGCACGAAGGCGTGCAGGCCATCCGCGATGCGCTGGTGCGCCAGCTCTACCTCCCGGTGCAGTGGACCGGCTGCGTGCAGGCACTTGCCGGCCGCGGCGCCACCCGTATCGCCGAGTGCGGCCCCGGCAAGGTCCTGACCGGCCTGGCCAAGCGCATCGACAAGACCCTCGACGCCCGCGCGCTCGGCACCGCTGCCGACTTCGACGCGGCGCTGGCGGAATGGAAGAGCTGATCTTTTGCCACGGATTTGCGCGGATCACGCGGATTTACGCGGATAAGGCAGGAGCAGGGTGGTTCGCTGCAAGCATGGGCCCATGCGCTCTTCTTTTTTTTTGCTCTATTCGTGTAAATCCGCGTGATCCGCGTTCATCCGTGGCAAACGCTTTTGACTGACACAGGCAGGAACGATATGACCCAGGAACTGAAGGGCGAGATCGCGCTGGTCACCGGCGCCAGCCGCGGCATCGGCGCGGCGATCGCCGACGAACTGGCCGCGCGCGGCGCGACGGTGATCGGCACCGCGACCAGCGAGGGCGGCGCGAAGGCCATTGGCGAGCGGCTCGGCGCGCAGGGTGGCCACGGCCGCGTGCTCGACGTGTCGGTGGCGGGCGCGGTCGAGGCACTCATCGAGTCCATCGGCAAGGACGTGGGCGCGCTCTCGATCCTGGTCAACAACGCCGGCATCACCCGCGACAACCTGCTGATGCGGATGAAGGACGAGGACTGGCAGGCCATCCTCGACACCAACCTCACCAGCGTCTACCGCAGCAGCAAGGCGGTGATGCGCGGGATGATGAAGGCGCGCAAGGGCCGCATCATCAACATCGCCTCGGTGGTGGGCGTGACCGGCAATGCCGGCCAGGCCAACTACGCCGCGGCCAAGGCCGGCATCATCGCGTTCTCGAAGTCGCTGGCGAAGGAAATCGGCAGCCGCGGCGTGACCGTGAACGTGGTCGCGCCGGGCTTCATCGCCACCGACATGACCCGTGACCTGCCCGAGGACGCGAAGGCGGCGATGTCACAGCAGATCGCGCTCGGCCGCCTCGGCGAGCCTTCCGACATCGCCCGCGCCGTCGCCTTCCTGGCCGGCCCGGACGCCGGCTACATCACCGGCGAGACCCTGCACGTCAACGGCGGGATGTACATGCCGTGATGCACCCGGGCGCCAAGCCCTTGAATCGAAAGGGGAGCCGACGGGCAGTACCGCCCCGGACCGAATCCCTTACACTACCCACCGCAACAGCCTCCACCGGAGCCAACAACACATGAGCAGCATCGAAGAGCGCGTCAAGAAGATCGTCGTCGAACAACTGGGCGTCAAGGAAGACGAGGTCAGCGCAAGCGCCTCCTTCGTCGACGACCTGGGTGCCGATTCCCTCGATACCGTCGAACTGGTGATGGCCCTCGAAGAAGAGTTCGAGTGCGAGATCCCCGACGAGGAAGCCGAGAAGATCACTTCGGTGCAGCAGGCGATCGACTACATCAAGGCCCACGTCAAGGCCTGATCGCCGGCGGCGCGGATGCGCCGACCGAATGCACAACCCGGGGCCGCTGATGCGGCCTCGGGCGTTTCCGGCGCGCCGTCGCGGCGCGCATCGCACAGCACGCACAACCGTCCGGAGTCCCCATGTCCAAGCGTCGCGTCGTCATCACCGGCCTCGGCATCCTGTCGCCCCTCGGCAATGACCTGGCTTCGTCCTGGCAGGGCATCGTGGACGGCCGCTCGGGCATCGGCCCCATCACCAATTTCGACGCGTCGGCGTTCGCCACGCGCATCGCCGGCGAGGTCAAGGGCTTCGATCCCACGCAGTGGATCGCGGCCAAGGACGTCAAGAAGATGGACCCCTTCGTCCATTACGGCGTCGCCGCCGCGATGATGGCGCTGCAGGACGCGGGCCTGGACGTCGCGGCCGATCCCGAGCGCGTCGGCGTGGCCATCGGCGCGGGCATCGGCGGCCTGAAGGGCATCGAGGAAACCGCGATCAAGTGGCATGAGGCCGGTCCGCGCAAGATCTCGCCGTTCTACGTGCCCAGCACGATCATCAACATGATCGCCGGGCAGGTGTCGATGATGACCGGCGCCAAGGGTCCGAACATCGCCGCGGTCACCGCCTGCACCACCGCCACGCACAACATCGGCCTGGCGATGCGCATGATCCAGTACGGCGACGCCGACGCGATGATCGCCGGCGGCGCCGAGTTCGCCACCACCCCGACCTCGCTGGGCGGCTTCTGCGCGATGAAGGCGCTGTCGACCCGCAACGACGATCCGCAGCGCGCTTCGCGTCCCTGGGACGAGGGCCGCGACGGCTTCGTCATGGGTGATGGCGCCGGCATCCTCGTCATCGAGGAGTACGAGCGCGCGAAGGCGCGCGGCGCGCGCATCTATGCCGAGCTGGCCGGCTTCGGCATGAGCGGCGATGCCTACCACATGACCGCGCCGAGCGAGAACGGCGAGGGCGGCGCGCGCTGCATGGTCGCCGCGATCCGCGACGCCGGCATCGATCCGTCGGCGGTCGGCTACATCAACGCGCACGGCACCTCGACCCCGGCCGGCGACCTCGCCGAGACCATGGGCATCAAGAGCGTGCTCGGCGAGCATGCGCGCAAGGTGATGGTCAGCTCGACCAAGTCGATGACCGGCCACCTGCTGGGCGCCGCCGGCGGCGTCGAGGCGGTGTTCTCGGCGATGGCGCTGCACACCGGCGTGATTCCGCCGACCATCAACCTCGACAATCCTTCGGAAGGCTGCGACCTCGACTACGTGCCGCACACGGCGCGCGAAGCGCAGGTCGACGTCGCGATGTCGAACTCGTTCGGCTTCGGCGGCACCAACGGCAGCCTGGTCTTCCGCCGCATCTGATCCACGGCGCCGCCCCGACGGGCGGCGAGGCCCGCACATGACCCACGTCCGCGCGCTGGCGCACGGCTTCGACCTGCTCGCGCTGCAGCAGCGTGCGCCCGCGCGCTATCCGCTGCTGCTGGAATCGGTGGCCTCGGGCACCGCGCACGGGCGTTGGGACATGCTGCTGGCGGCCGATGGCGGGCGCCTGGTGCTTGGTCGCGATGGGCGGGTCCTGCGCGAAGGCGTTGCCGCTGGTGATGCCGGGATCGGCGGGATCGATGCCGCGGAGGCGGACGACAGCGTGCCCGGCCGGGATGCTGCACCTCCCGGGCGCCACGCCGTCGACCACGATTTCCTGGACGCCCTCGACGCCGACTGGCGGGTGCTTCGTCGACCGGCGGACGCGTCCCCCTGGCCCTTCCAGGGCGGCTGGGCCCTGCTGCTGGGCTACGAGCTGGCCGCGCAGGTGGAGCCGGTGCTGCGCCTGCCGGCGGCACCGGGCGCGCTGCCGGTGGCGGTGGCCTGCCGCTGTCCCGCGGCCGTGCTGCGCGACTGCGTCAGCGGCGAGATGGTGGCCGTCGCCGAGGACGGCGCCGAAGTGCTGCTGCAGGCGCTGCTGGACGACGTGGCGATGCTGCTGCAGCCGGTGCCGGCTGGAGCGGGCGGCACGGCGTCCGCGCGCGATGCGCCTGTGCCCAGTGCCCAGGCCGGCGCGATGGCGGGAGCCGGCGAGGCCGCGGGTCCGACCGACGACGCCCGCTGGCCTCGACTGCTCGAATGCGCCGAAGCCCCCGGCGAGGCCTACACCGCCGCCGTCTCCCGCGCGCTCGACTACATCCGCGCCGGCGACGTCTTCCAGGTCAACCTGTCCCGCGGCTGGCAGGCGCGCTTCGACGCGCCGCTGGCGCCGGCCGCGCTGTACGAACGCCTGCGCCGCGCCAATCCGGCGCCCTTCGCCGGCCTGTTCGACCTGGGCGAAGCCGGCGCCGTGGTCAGCGCCTCGCCCGAACGCCTGGTCTCGGTGCGCGGCGACCTGGTCGAGACCCGCCCCATCGCCGGCACCCGTCCGCGCCTGCCCGGCGACGACGACGCCGGCCGCATCCGCGAGCTGATCGGCCACGCCAAGGAGCGCGCCGAGCACGTGATGCTGGTCGACCTCGAGCGCAACGACCTCGGCCGCGTCTGCCGCGGCGGCAGCGTCGAGGTCGACGAGCTGATGGTGGTGGAGAGCTACGCGCACGTGCACCACATCGTCAGCAACGTGCGCGGCCGCCTGCGCGACGACGCGACCCCGGGCGCGGTGCTGCGCGCGGTGTTCCCGGGCGGCACGATCACCGGCGCGCCGAAGGTGCGCTGCATGGAGATCATCGCCGAGCTGGAGGGCGTCGGCCGCGGCGCCTACACCGGCGCGATGGGCTGGCTCGACCGCAGCGGCGACCTCGACCTCAACATCCTGATCCGCAGCGCCGAAGTGGCGGGCGACACGCTGCGCTTCCGCACCGGCGCCGGCATCGTCGCGGATTCGGACCCTGCGCACGAACTGGACGAGACCCGCGCCAAGGCCCGCGGCATGCTGCAGGCGATCGGTGCCTGACCGGCGCCACGGTCGGCACGGTATCCTTCGGCGCATGCATCCGACCCCCGATCACCGCCCCGCGCGGCGCGTGCCATGAAGGCGCTCAAGCGCATCGTCCTGGTCCTGTTCCTGCTCTCGGCGCTGGTCGCCGGTGCGGCGGCCTGGTGGGCCTGGAGCAGTTACCAGGACTTCGCCAACGCACCGCTGGCGGGCGTCGAGGCCGGCGACAACCTGGTCGTCGAGCGCGGCGACACGCTGCGCAGCGTGGTCGCGCGCCTGCGCGAACAGGGCATCGACGCCGGCCGCGACCTGGAATGGCGCCTGCTCGCGCGCCAGCTCGGCACCGGCGGCCGCATCCAGGTCGGCGAATACGCGCTCGAGCCCGGCATCACCGCCGGCGAACTGCTGCGGCACATGCGCGACGGCAAGGTCGTGCGCCACCACTTCACCATCGTCGAAGGCTGGAACATCCGCGAGCTGCGCGCCGCCCTCGGCCGCGCCACGCCGCTGGTGCAGACCCTGCACGAGGTCGACGACGCGGCGCTGATGGCGATGCTGGGCCGCGAGGGCGTGCATCCGGAAGGCCGCTTCCTGCCCGAGACCTATGCCTACGACCGCGGCGACACCGACGTCGACCTGCTCGAGCGCGCCGCCGACGACCTCGACCGCGCCCTGGCGGCGGCGTGGGAGGCGCGCGCCGACGACCTGCCGATCGATACGCCGGAGCAGGCGCTGGTGCTGGCCTCGATCGTGGAGAAGGAGACCGGCATCGCCGAAGAGCGCCCGCTGATCGCGGGCGTGTTCACCCGTCGCCTGCGTATCGGCATGCGCCTGCAGACCGATCCCACGGTCATCTACGGCATGGGCAGCGCGTATGCGGGCAACATCCGCCGCAGCGACCTGCAGGCCGACACGCCGTACAACACCTACACCCGCGACGGCCTGCCGCCGACCCCGATCGCGATGGCCGGCGCCGATGCGCTGCGCGCGGCGACGCAGCCGGAGGAGGGCGATGCGCTGTACTTCGTCGCCGTCGGCGACGGCAGCGGCCGCCACGTGTTCTCGCCTTCGCTCGAGGCGCACAACGCCGCCGTGCGCCAGTACGTGCAGCGCTACCGCGAACGGCACGGGCCGCGATGAGCGCGCTGCCCCTGCATCCGCGCTTCGTCTCGCTGGAAGGCGGCGAGGGCGCCGGCAAGACCACGGTGCTGGCCGCGCTGCGCGCTGCGCTCGAGGCCGGCGACCGCGAGGTGGTGGTGACCCGCGAACCCGGCGGCACGCCGCTGGCCGAGAAGATCCGCGCCCTGCTGCTGCAGCCCGACGACGAAGCGGTGGCGGCGGACACCGAGCTGCTGCTGATGTTCGCCGCGCGCGCGCAGCACGTGCGTACGACGGTGCTGCCGGCGCTGGAGCGCGGCGCCTGGGTGCTGTGCGACCGCTTCACCGATTCGAGCTACGCCTACCAGGGCGGGGGGCGCGGGCTCGATGCGGATTTCATCGAGGCGCTGGAGCGTCGCGTGGTCGGCATCCGTCCCGGCCTGACCCTGCTGCTCGACCTCGACGTCGCGCAGGGCCGCGAGCGCATCCAGGGCCGGGATCCACGGCCGGACCGCATCGAGCGCGAGCGCGCGGCCTTCTTCGAGCGCGCGCGCGCGACCTTCCTGGCGCGGGCCGCCGCCGAGCCGCAGCGCTTCCGCGTCGTCGACGCCTCGCGCGCGGTCGAGCAGGTCGTGGCCGACGCGGTCGCGGCCCTGCGGGCCTTCGCGGAGAGGGCATGAACGACGACCTGCCGCTCGCGCCCTGGCAGCAGCGCATGCACGACCATGCGGCCACGGCGATCGATGCCGGGCGCATGGGCCACGCGCTGCTGTTCTGCGGCCCGGCGATGCTGGGCAAGCGCCTGGTCGCCGAGCGGCTTGCGCAGCGCGTGCTGTGCCTGTCGCCGGACGCCGCCGCGCGCCCCTGCGGCCAGTGCCGGTCATGCGCCCTGTACCGCGCGCGCGCGCAGAAGGATCCGGTGGAGCAGCGGCCCGACGGTTCGCCCTCGCATCCCTGGGGCCACCCCGGCCATCCCGATGCGATCTTCGTCGGCCATGCGTGGCGGCTGACGCCGTCGCCGCCGCGGCAGCTCACGGTCATCCCGGTCGACCAGGTGCGCGAGCTGTCGGCGCGCCTGGCCACCACGCCGCAGTACGGCGATGCCAAGGTGGCGATCATCGACCCGGCCGACGACATGAACGAAGCCGCCGCCAACGCGCTGCTGAAGACGCTGGAGGAGCCGGTGCCGGGCCGCTACCTGTGGCTGCTGAGCGCGAATCCCGCGCGCCTGCCCGCGACCATCCGCAGCCGCTGCCAGCGCCTTGAGTTCCGGCTCCCGCCGGCGCACGAGGCCGTGGCCTGGCTGCGCGCGCAGGGACACGCCGACGGCGCCGCCGCGGAGGCGCTGACCGCCGCGCGCGGCCATCCCGGCCTGGCCGACGCCTGGCTGCGCGACGGCGGCATGGCGCTGCGCCGCGAAGTCGCGGCCGACCTGTCGAAGCTGGCGGGCGGCAGCGCCTCGCCGCTCGAGGTCGCCAAGGCCTGGACCGCCGACGAGCAGGCCACGCAGCGCCTGCTGCACGCCGCCGACGTGGCCCGCGACGAGGCCACCGGCTTGACCGATCCGGCGCGAATCCGGAAGCTGGCCGCCTGGTTCGACAGCGCCAACCGCACGCGCGAACTGCTGCGCAGCACGGTCCGCGCCGACCTCGCGGTGGTGGACCTGCTGCTCGCATGGCGCGACGCCGCGGGCGGGAACGCAAGTGGAGTGACGCGATGAGTGCAACCGGTGGCGGCGCGCGGCAGGGCATCCTGTCGCTGGCGGTCAAGGACAAGGCCCAGCTGTACGCGGCCTACATGCCGTATCTCAAGCACGGCGGCATCTTCGTGCCGACGACGCGGCGCTACTTCATCGGCGACGAGGTCTTCGTGCTGCTGACCCTGCCCGAGTCCAGCGAGCGCCTGCCCGCAGCCGGCAAGGTGGTCTGGGTGACGCCGCCCGGCGCCCAGGGCAACCGCACCGCCGGCATCGGCGTGCAGTTCGCCGACACCGCCGAGGGCGAGAACGTGAAGGGCCGGATCGAGACCCTGCTGGCCGGCTCGCTGAACGCGGACAAGGCCACGCACACGATGTAGCGCGGCCGGCGGATGCCCTGTCCGAGCCGGCGCGTGCGCCGCGTTGGACCGGACGTCCCCCGACCATCCGGAGGCCGCCATGGCCGCTCCGCGCGCTCTTCCCCTGTCCTGCCTCGCGACCCTGCTCGCGCTGGCCTGCATCGGCTGCCGGCAGCAGCCTCCCATGGCGATCGAAGCGCCGGTGTCGCCCCCGGAGATGGCCCTGATCGGGGCCGTGCTGCTCGACGGCCTCGGCGACTACAGCTTTCCCGTCACCAGCGACCATCCCGAAGTGCAGCGCTGGTTCGACCAGGGACTGGCGCTGGCCTACGGCTTCAACCACGACGCCGCCGAGCGCGCCTTCCTCAAGGCCACCGAGCTCGATCCCCGCTGTGCGATGTGCTGGTGGGGCGCCGCGCTGGTGCTGGGCCCGCACGTGAACGCGGCGATGGATCCCGCCGACAGCGCCGACGCCTGGACGCGGCTGCAGCGCGCCGTCGCGCTCGCGCCGTCCGCCAGCGCGCGCGAACAGGCCTTCATCACCGCCCTGTCGGCGCGCTATGCGGAGCAGCCGCTGGAGGATCGCCGTCCCCTGGACGAGGCCTATGCCGCCGCCACCCGCGTGATGGTGGCGCAGCGCCCGGAGGACCCCGACGCCGCCGTGCTGCACGCCGAGGCGCTGATGGACCTGCAGCCCTGGGACTACTACGACGCGGCGCTGCGGCCGACGCGGTGCTGGCCAACCAGCGCGCGATCGAGGCCGACGACGCCTACCTCGCGATCTGTCGCGGCAACGTCCAGGGCGTGTACCCGCTGGGCTACGTCCCGCACAACCACCACTTCCTGTGGTTCGCCGCCAGCATGGAAGGCAACAGTGCGCTCGCTGCCGAAGCCGCCCGGCACACCGCCGAGCGCACCGGCCTCCCCGACCTGATGCGCCAGCCGGGCTATGCCGGCCTGCAGCACTACTGGATGACGCCGTGGTTCGAACGCGTGCGCTTCGGACGCTGGGACGACATCGCCGGCCTCGCCAATCCGGCGCCGGACCTGCCCTACGTCACCGCGATCTGGAGCTGGGCGCAGGGCGTGGCCGCGGTGCGCCAGTCGCGCCTGGACGACGCCGACCGGCACCTGGCGGTGCTGCAGCCGCTCGCCGCCGATCCGGCGATGGACGCGCTGATGGTCTGGGACCGCTATCCGCTCTCGCACGCGGTGCGGATCGCCGAGCGCTCGCTTGCCGCGGAGCTTGCCTCCGCGCGCGGGCAGCACGACGCGGCCATCGCCGCGCTGCGCGAGGCGGCGGCGATCGAGGACGCGATTCCCTATGACGAGCCGCCCGGCTGGCACGCGCCGGTGCGGCACTCGCTCGGCGCCGTGCTGCTCGCTGCGGGGCGCCCGGCCGAGGCCGAGGCCGTCTATCGCGAGGAGCTGCGCCGCAACCCCGGCAACGGATGGTCGCTGCACGGACTCGCGGACAGCCTCCGCGCGCAGCGCAAGCGCGAAGGGCTGGCCGACGTCGAACGCCAGCTCGCGGCCGCGTGGCAGCACGCCGACATCCGGCTGACCGCCTCGCGGCTGTAGGGGATCAGCGCCGCAGCGCGGGCGAGTCCCAGCCGGGACGCGGCGCGAAGCGGTCGCCGTGGGTTGCCTGCAGGGCCTTGAGCCGCAGCAGCACCGCCTCGGCGCCGGTCTCGCGCACGTACTGGATCGGGCCGCCGCGGAAGGGCGCGAAGCCGGTCCCGAAGATCACGCCGGCGTCGAGCAGGTCGCCGTCGGCGACCACGCCCTCGTGCAGCGCCGCCACCGCCTCGTTGACCAGCGGCAGGATCAGCCGGTCCTCGAGGTCGGCCGGGGCCTGGTAGTCCTTCGGCACCTCGGGCTTCTTCGCCTTGCCGTCTTCCCAGGCGTACAGGCCCTGGCCGTCCTTCTTGCCGCGCCTGCCGGCCTCCGGCGGCGTGGACAGCGAGGCCGGGATCGGCAGCCCGAGGAACGGTGCCAGCTCCGCGCCGACGCCCGCGGCCACGTCCAGGCCCACGGTGTCGATCAGCTCGATCGGCCCCATCGGCATGCCGAACCTCACCGCCGCTCGGTCGATCACCGCGCCCGGGATGCCTTCGGAGTACGCGGTCGCGGCCTCGAGCATGTAGGGGAACAGCAGGCGGTTGACCAGGAAGCCCGGCGTGCCGGCCACCGGCACCGGCAGCTTGTCGATGGCCTTGCAGAAGGCGGCCAGGCGGCGCTCGGTCTCCGGGTCCATGGCGTCGTGGCGCACGATCTCCACCAGCGGCATCAGCGCCACCGGATTGAAGTAGTGCAGGCCGGCGAACTGCGCCGGACGGGCGAGGCCGGTCCGCAGCTCGTGCAGCGGGATCGACGAGGTGTTGCTGGTGAGGAGCGCATCCGGCTTCAGCGCCGGTTCGATGCCCGCGTACAGCGAGCGCTTGGCCCCGGGCTGCTCGATGATCGCCTCGATCACCAGGTCGGCCGTCGCCACGCCGTCGCCTGCGAGGTCGGACTTCAGCCGCGCCGCGACCTCCGGGCGCTTCGCGTCGACCTTCACCTTCTTCGCGAACAGCTCCTGCGCGCGCGCCAGGGCCTTGTCGATATAGGTCTGCTCGCGGTCCTGCAGCGTGACCTCGAAGCCCTTCAATGCCGACCAGGCGGCGATGTCGCCGCCCATGACCCCGGCGCCGACGACGTGCACGCGGGAGATGCCGCTGTCCTTGCCGCCCAGGCCCTTCAGCCGCTCCTGCAGGAAGAACACGCGCGTCAGGTTGCGCGCGGTCGGCGTGCCGGCCAGCTTCACCACCGACTTGCGCTCGGCGGCCAGCCGGGCCTGGATGCCGCCGCCGCTGCGGCGCCAGGTCTCGATCAGCGCGTAGGGCGCCGGGTAGTGCTCCTTGCGGGCCTTGCGCGCCACCTGCTTGACCAGCATCGGCGCCATCAGCTGCCGCACCGGCCAGGTGTTGGTGGCCCAGCCCATGAAGCGCTGGCGGAACGGCCGCTCCGCGCCCGTCAGCGCCACGTCCACCGCGGCGTCGAGCAGCTGCGCGGGATCGGCCACGCGGTCGACCAGGCCGATGGCCTTCGCCGCGGACGCCGACAGCGTGCGGCCGGTCAGCATCATGTCCATCGCCGCCGGCGTGCCCACCAGCCGCGGCAGGCGCACGCTGCCGCCCCAGCCGGGATAGATGCCCAGCTTCACTTCGGGCAGGCCGATGCGCGTGGACGGGTCGCTGCTGGCGACGCGGTAGCGGCAGGCCAGCGCGATCTCGGTGCCACCGCCCATGCAGAAGCCGTGGATGGCGGCCACGGTCGGGCAGGGCAGTTCGGCCAGGCGCTGGAACACCTGCTGGCCGCGGCGGATGGAGTCGCCGATCGTGCCCTTGGCATCGAACTCGGCGAACTCGCGGATGTCGGCCCCGGCGATGAAGCCCTTGGCCTTGCCCGAGCGCAGCACGAGGGCCTTGGGCGGATCCAGCGCCAGGCGTTCGAGCAGGGTGTCGAGTTCGACCAGCACGTCCTGGGCGAAGGTGTTGACCGACTCGCCGCCGCGGTCGAACGTCAGCAGGACGACGCCGTCGGGGCGCTGCTCGGCGTGCCAGTGGCTGAAGCGCAGACCATCGAGTCCAGCGATCATGCGGAACCATCCGTGCGGGTATGGGAACTGCCTATGATCCAGAGTCCCTTTCGCCGCCGTCAAATCGGCGCCAGGGCGGGGCGGCGGCTTGCGGGAGGCTGAACCCGGCCCCAGATCATCGTGCAGGGCGGAACTTTCCGCCTGCGTGAAGGTCACATCCGGTCCCAGGGCCGGTTCCCAGGAGAGTGCCGGCCCATGGTCGAGATCGACAGCAGCCAGCTTGACCAGGACCTCGTGCGCCGCGTGCAGCGCGGCGACATGGCTGCGTTCGACCTGCTGGTGCGCAAGTACCAGCACCGTGTCGCCGCGCTGGTGGGCCGCTACGTCCGCGACTGGAGCGAGTGCCAGGACGTCGCGCAGGAGACCTTCATCCGCGCGTACCGGGCGATCGGCAACTTCCGCGGCGACGCGCAGTTCTACACCTGGCTGCACCGGATCGCGGTCAACACCGCCAAGAACCACCTCGTGGCCAGCAACCGCCGTCCGCCGACCGACGACATCGATCCCGACGACGCCGAGCACTTCGACGTCGCCACCGGCCTGCGCGACCACGACACGCCGGAACGCGAGCTGATGCGCCAGCAGATGGAACAAACGGTGCTGCGCGCGGTCCAAGCCCTGCCCGAGGAGCTGCGCACGGCGATCACGCTGCGCGAGGTCGAAGGGCTGAGCTACGAGGAGATCGCCGCGCGCATGGACTGCCCGATCGGCACCGTCCGCTCCCGGATCTTCCGGGCCCGCGAGGCGATCGACGTCGAGCTCAAGCCGCTGATGGACAACGAGGCCGCGCCCGAACGCGCGGCGCGATGAGTACGAGATGAGCCACCCCAACGACGACATCGACATCGAATTCCAGCCCGAACCCGACAGGCTGTACGCCCACAACCGCCGGCAGCTGTCGGCGATGCTGGATGGCGAGCTGTCGCCCGACCAGGCGCGCTTCATGCTGCGCCGGCTCCAGCACGACGCCGAGCTGGCGGCATGCTGGGAGCGCTGGCAGGTCTGCGGCGACGTGCTGCGCGGCGGCGGCCACGCGCTGCTGCCGGCGGACTTCTCGAAGCGGGTGGCGGAGGCGATCGCGGCACCCGCTGCCGACGCCGTCGCGACGGCCGCGGCGCCGGTTACCGCGCCGCACCGGTCGCACCGGCTGCTGCGCTGGGGCGGCGGCGCGCTGGCCGCTTCGGTGGCGCTGGTGGCGCTGTTCATGGCCCGCCAGATGCCGTATGCCCAGGCACCTGCAATGGTCGAGGCGACGGACGATGCGCGTCTGGCACCGGCGATGGTCGACGCGGCGCCGCGCGTGCCGGCGGATGCCGGCGAGGTCGCGCTGGCCGTGGCACCGGAGCCGGCACCGGCACCGGCCCGGTCCGGTGACGCGCCCGCGCTGCTGGCCGCGGCGGCTCCGGTGGCGATTGCCGTGGCCGAAGTGCCGCGGCGTGCCGCCCAGCGCAGCGGCACCCGCAGCCAGTCCCAGCGTGCCGCCCTGCGGCGGACCGATCGCGTGGATGCCCCTGTGCGCACCGCGGCCGCCGCGGTGCCGCGGCCGGTGATCCCGGCTGCGTCGATGCCTGCGACGGTCACGCCCGGGAGCGGTCTCCAGGCGCTGGCCGGCCTGTCCCGGGCCGGCACGGACAGTGGTGGCGATGCGCTGTTCGGTGGGCCGGCCGCGGTGGCGCGTCCCTGGCCGCGCGCCGTGTTGCCGGGCCTGTCGCGTTCCCAGCCCTTCGCCGCCGGCTACGGGCTGCCGCAGCAGGCGGAGGCCTTCGCGCCGTTCCAGCCACGCCTGGATGGATCGCACGCCGCGTTCCCGGCGCAGGCCGCGCCCCGCCCGGACGTGCCGCGCGGCTCCGCGCACGAGGCCGCGGACGAAGCCGCGGCCGAAGCCGCGACCGCCCAGCCTTCCGGCGACTGATCCCGCCTGCAGACCCTTCTCTTTCGATCCTATCGTCGAGGTTACCGACTTGATGAAATCTCCCGTCTTCGCCTTCGCCCTGGTCGCCCTCACCGCGGCCGGCACCGCCGCGGTCGTGTTTCCCGCCGCCACCGCCCAGTCCCCGCAGGCCCAGGCCGCCAGCGCGCCCCCCGCGGCGCCGCTGGTCACCGGGCTGCCCGATTTCACGCGGCTGGTCGACCGGGTCGCCCCGGCCGTGGTGAACATCGAGGTCATCGTCGGGTCGCGTGACACCCGCCAGGCGCAGCAGCAGCTGCCCGACGACATGCCCGAGTTCTTCCGCCGATTCTTCGGCCCCGGCTCGCCGTTCCCCGGCATGCCCCAGGATCCCGGCGGCCGCGGCGGCCTGTCGATGGGCAGCGGTTTCCTCATCTCGGCCGATGGCTACGTGATCACCAACCACCACGTCGTCGACGGCGCCACCACCGTGCGCGTGACCCTGCCCGACCGTCGCGGCTTCGACGCCGAAGTGGTGGGCAGCGACGAACAGTCCGACGTCGCCCTGCTCAAGGTGGACGCCAGCGGGCTGCCGTTCCTGCGCGCCGGCAAGGCCGCCGACGTGAAGCCGGGGCAGTGGGCGGTCGCCATCGGTTCGCCCTTCGGCTTCGACCAGTCGGTCACCGCCGGCATCGTCAGCGCCGTGGGGCGCGCCAACCACTACGCCAACCAGCGCTACGTGCCCTTCATCCAGACCGACGTCGCCATCAACCGCGGCAATTCCGGCGGTCCGCTGCTGAACACCAGCGGCGAAGTGATCGGCATCAATTCGCAGATCTTCTCCAACTCCGGCGGCTACATGGGCGTGAGCTTCGCGATCCCGATCGACGTGGTCATGAACGTCGCCGACCAGCTCAAGGCCACCGGCCAGGTGCGCCGCGGCCAGATGGGCGTGCAGGTGCAGGAGATCCGCCCCGAGGCCGCCAAGGGCCTGGGCCTACCGGACACCCGCGGTGCGCTGGTGGCCGACGTCATCGCGGGCGGCGCGGCGGCCAGGGCTGGCATCGAGCGCGGCGACGTGATCCGAGAGGTCGACGGCGTGCGCATCAACCAGTCCAGCGACCTGCCGCCGATGATCGGCGCCAAGGCGCCGGGCAGCCGCGTGGCCGTGAAGGTCTGGCGCGAGGGCCGCACCCGCGACCTCACCGTGACCCTGACCGAACTCGACGAGGGCATCGCCGCGGGTCCGCAGCGTCCGGGCGCGGGTGCGCCGGCGGCGAAGCAGAGCAATCCGCTGGGCATCGTCGGCAGCGAACTTGGCGCCGAGCAGCGCCGACGCCTGGATCTCGGGCCGGACGAGGGCGTGGCCGTGGCCCGGGTCGAGGGCCTGGCCGCGCGCAGCGCCGGCATCCAGCCGGGCGACGTGATCCTGCAGGTGGGGCGCGTCAACGTCGCCACGCCGGCCGAGCTCGACCGCGAGCTGGGCAAGGCCAAGGCTGGCGAGACGGTGATGCTGCTGGTGCGCAACCGCAGCGGCGGCACCCAGTTCATCGCGGTGACGCCGAGGAACGAGTCGAAGTAGGCTTCGTTCCGGCCGCCCCCCCTTCTCCCGTAGGAGCGCCATAACTGCGACAGACGGTCCGGGTCGCAGCCATGGCTGCTCCTGCGGCGGGGGCGGGCCCACGCGCCGGCACGGCGGCTCCCCCGGGCTGTGCGACAATATCCCGTTCGATCGCCCAGCCCCGACACGGGGCCCCAGACTGCCGCCCATGCCTCCCGAATCAATGCGGAACATCCGCAACTTCTCCATCATCGCCCACGTCGACCACGGCAAGTCGACGCTGGCCGACCGCATCATCCAGCTCTGCGGCGGCCTGACCGCGCGCGAGATGGAAGCGCAGGTCCTCGACAACAACCCGATCGAGCGCGAGCGCGGCATCACCATCAAGGCGCAGTCGGTGTCGGTGCCGTACACGGCCCGCAACGGCGAGACCTACCACCTCAATTTCATCGACACCCCCGGCCACGTCGACTTCTCCTACGAGGTCAGCCGCTCGCTGGCCGCCTGCGAGGGCGCGCTGCTGGTGGTCGACGCCGCCCAGGGCGTGGAGGCGCAGTCGGTCGCCAACTGCTACACCGCGGTGGAGCAGGGCCTGGAAGTGGTGCCGGTGCTCAACAAGATCGACCTGCCTACGGCCGACATCGAGCGCGCCAAGGCCGAGATCGAGGCCGTGATCGGCATCGACGCCAGCGACGCGGTGGCGGTCAGCGCCAAGACCGGCCTGAATGTGGAAGAGGTGCTGGAGGCCATCGTCCACCGCATCCCGCCGCCGCAGCCGCGCGACACCGACAAGCTGCAGGCGCTGATCATCGACTCCTGGTTCGACAACTACCTGGGCGTGGTGTCGCTGGTGCGCGTGATGCAGGGCGAACTCAAGGCCGGCGCGAAGATGCTGGTCATGTCCACCGGCCGCACCCACCAGGTCGACAAGGTCGGCGTGTTCACGCCCAAACGCAAGGAGACGCCGTCGCTGCGCGCGGGTGAGGTGGGCTGGATCAACGCCTCGATCAAGGACGTGCACGGCGCGCCGGTGGGCGACACGCTCACGCTCGCCGGCGATCCCGCCCCGCATCCGCTCCCGGGCTTCCAGGAAATGCAGCCGCGCGTGTTCTCGGGCCTGTTCCCGGTCGACGCCGACGACTACCCGGACCTGCGCGAGGCGCTGGAGAAGCTGCGCCTCAACGACGCCGCGCTGCGCTTCGAGCCGGAAAGCTCGGAGGCCATGGGCTTCGGTTTCCGCTGCGGCTTCCTCGGCATGCTGCACATGGAGATCGTGCAGGAGCGCCTGGAGCGCGAGTACGACCTCAACCTGATCAGCACCGCGCCGACCGTCATCTACGAGATCCTGATGACCGACGGCGAAGTGCGGCCGCTGGACAACCCGGCCAAGCTGCCGCCGGTCAACACCATCGACGAGATCCGCGAGCCGATCATCCGCGCCAACATCCTCACGCCGCCGGACTACGTCGGCAACGTGATCACGCTGTGCGAGGAGAAGCGCGGCAGCCAGGTGGGCATCAACTACCTCGGCAGCCAGGTGCAGGTCAGCTACGAGCTGCCGATGGCGGAAGTCGTGCTGGACTTCTTCGACCGCCTGAAGTCGGTGAGCCGCGGCTATGCCTCGCTGGACTACCACTTCGTGCGCTTCGAGGCCGGCCCGTTCGTGCGCGTGGACACGCTGATCAACGGCGACAAGGTCGACGCGCTGTCGATCATCGTCCACCGCAGCCACGCCGATCGTCGCGGCCGCGACCTGACCGAAAAGATGAAAGACCTGATCCCGCGTCAGCAGTTCGACGTCGCGATCCAGGCCGCCATCGGTTCGCAGATCATCGCCCGCAGCTCGGTCAAGGCGCTGCGCAAGAACGTGCTGGCCAAGTGCTACGGTGGCGACATCAGCCGCAAGAAGAAGCTCCTGGAAAAGCAGAAGGAAGGCAAGAAGCGCATGAAGCAGGTCGGGCGCGTCGAGATCCCGCAGGAAGCCTTCCTCGCGGTGCTCCAGGTGGACAACAAGTGACGGCGGCCCACGGGTCCGCCGCGGACGGGGTGCGCGCATGAAGTGGTTCGAACTCGGCCTGGTCATCCTGACCTTCGCCTCCGGCCTCGTCTGGCTGCTCGACCGGCTGTTCTTCGCCAAGGCGCGCAAGGCGCGCGCGGGCCTGCTCGACGAGGACCGCGAGCCGGTGGTGGTGGACTATGCCCGCGCCTTCTTCCCGATCCTGGCGGTGGTGCTGGTGCTGCGCAGCTTCGTGGCCGAGCCCTTCCGGATTCCCTCGAGCTCGATGATGCCGACGCTGCTGATCGGCGACTTCATCCTGGTCAACAAGTTCGCCTACGGCCTGCGCCTGCCGGTCAACAACAGGAAGGTGGTCGCGATCGGCCTGCCCGAGCGTGGCGACGTGGTGGTGTTCCGCCCGCCGGCGCACCCGGACCAGGACTGGATCAAGCGCGTGGTCGGCCTGCCCGGCGACCGCATCGCCTACCGCGACAACGTGCTGTACGTGAACGGCGAAGCCTCGGCGTACCAGCCGATCGGCGCCTACGTCGGCAAGGGCCGCGGCGAGGACATGACCGGCGCCAGCCTGCTGGCCGAGGACCTCGGCGGCGACGGCCGCCACGAGGTGCTCGAGATCGACAGCCCGCTGTTCGCGCACCACGGCGTGGGCGAGTGGACGGTGCCCGAAGGCGAGTATTTCGTCATGGGCGACAATCGTGATAGAAGCGACGACAGCCGCTTCTGGGGCACGCTGCCGGAGACGCAGCTGCGCGGCAAGGCGTTCCTGGTGTGGATGAACTTCGACAGCGCCGCCGGCGGCGTCGACTTCGACCGCATCGGCACGCGCCTGTAACCACGCCGGGAGGGGCCTGGCGCCACAATGACCAACCGCATCGGGGATCGAGGGGAGAGGGCAATGAGGAATTCGCAACGCGGCATCACCCTGCTCGGGTTCATCATCGTGCTGGCGGTCGTGGGCCTGTTCGCCTACGTCGGCATGAAGCTGTTCCCGATGTACTCGGAGTACTACAGCGTTCGCTCGGCGATGAAGGGCCTGGCCAGCGAGCCGGGCATCGGCAACACCGACCCGCGCAAGATCCAGGACCTGTTCTTCCGCCGGCTGTACATCAGCTACTCGGAGAACGTGAAGCCCGAGCACGTCAAGATCAAGCGCGTCGGCGCCGGCTGGCAGATGGACGTCAAGTACGAGGTCCGCAAGCCGCTGATCGCCAACCTCGACGTCGTGGGCAAGTTCGAGTCCACGCAGATGCTGACCAGGACCGGTGCGGTCGACTGATGCCGATGCGCGCATCGCGGGGCATGTGTTCCGCGATCCCGCGCTGCTTGCACAGGCGCTGACGCACCGCAGCGCCGGGGCGCCGCACAACGAGCGCCTGGAATTCCTCGGCGACGCGCTGGTGGGGTTGGTGGTGGCCGAGGCGCTGTACCTGCGATGGCCGAAGGCCGACGAGGGCGCGATGACCCGCGCCCGCGCCGAGCTGGTGCGCGAGTCCTCGCTGGCGCGGATCGCGCGCGACCTGGACCTCGGTGCCCGGATCACCCTGGGGCCCGGCGAGATGAAGTCCGGTGGCCACCGGCGCGATTCGATCCTGTCCGACGCGCTCGAGGCCGTGGTCGGCGCGATCTATCTCGACGCCGGCTTCGAGGCCTGCCGCAGCGCCGTGATGCCGTGGTTCGAGGCGCAGCTCGCCGCGCTGCCGGCCGGTGGCATCGGCAAGGATCCCAAGACCCGGCTGCAGGAATGGCTGCAGGGTCGCCAGCGCCCGCTGCCGGCCTACGAACTGGTCTCGGAGAGCGGCGAGGAGCACGCCCGCACCTTCCACGTGCGCTGCCTGCTGTCCGATCCCGCGCTCGAGGCCGAAGGCAGCGGCAGCTCCCGCCGCGCCGCGGAACAGGACGCCGCCGCGGCGATCCTCACCCAACTGGAACCCCTGAAGCCATGAACTCCCCAGCCGCCAGCCGCAGCGGCGCGGTCGCCGTCGTCGGCCGGCCGAATGTCGGCAAGTCCACCCTGGTCAACGCGCTGGTCGGCGCCAAGATCAGCATCGTGTCCAACCGCCCCCAGACCACGCGCCACCGCCTGCTGGGCATCGCCACCTTCCCGGGCGGCCAGCTGCAGCTGGTCGACACGCCCGGCATCCATCGCGGCGAGCGCAGCCAGTCCGCGACCGCCATGCACCGGATGATGAACCGGGCCGCGCGCGGCGCGCTCGAAGGCGTCGACGCCGCGGTGCTGGTGGTCGAGGCCGGCCGCTGGGACGAGGAGGACACGCTCGCCTACGAAGCCCTGCGCGAAGCGAAGGTGCCGGTGGTGCTGGTGGTCAACCAGGTCGACCGCATCCGCGAGAAGGCGAACCTGCTGCCCTACCTGCGGCAGGTGGTCGAGGGCCGCGACTTCGCCGGCGTGCATCCCGTGTCGGCGCTGAAGCGCACCGGCCTCGACGCGCTCGTGGCCGAGCTGCTGGCGCTGGTGCCCGAAGGCGAACCGGCCTACGGCGAGGACGAGATCACCGACAAGAGCCAGCGTTTCCTGGCCGCCGAACTGCTGCGCGAGCAGCTGATGCGCCAGCTCGGCGCCGAGCTGCCGTATGCCACCACGGTCGAGATCGAGTCCTTCAGCGAGGAGGCGACGAAGTCCGGCCCGATGATGCGCATCGGCGCGGTGGTCTGGGTCGAGCGCGACGGCCAGAAGGCGATCGTGATCGGCAAGGGCGGTGCGCGCCTGCGCGAGATCGGCAGCAAGGCGCGGCTGTCCATGGAGCGCCTGTTCGGCTGCAAGGTCTTCCTCGAAACCTGGGTGCGGGTGCGCGCCGGCTGGTCGGACGACGAGGCCGCCCTGCGCAGCTTCGGCTACGACAAGTAGGAGCCGCTCCTACAATGGCGTGATGCGGATCCTTGGCGAGCACGCCTTCGTCCTCCACGCGCGGGCCTGGCGCGAGACCAGCCTGCTGGTGGAAGTGCTGTGCGCGGAGCATGGTCGGCTCGGGCTGGTCGCGCGCGGCGTGCGCGGGCCGAAGCGGCAGGCGCTGCGCGCGGCGCTGCAGCCGATGCAGCACGTCCGCTTCGACGCCGTGCTGCGCGGCGAACTGGCCCACTTGGCGACCGCCGAAGCCCTCGACGCCGCACCGCGCCTGCAGGGCGAGGCGATGCTGTCGGGCTTCTACGCCAGCGAACTGGTGCTGCGGCTGGCGCCACGCCAGGATCCGCAGCCCGAGCTCTACGCCGCCTACGGCCAGCTGCGCGCGCGCCTGGGCGAGGGCGAACCGCTGGCGTGGACGCTGCGCCGCTTCGAACGCGATCTGCTCGAGGCGATCGGCGTCGGCCTCGACTACGCCCACGAGGGCGACGGCGACCCGGTGGATCCGGCCGCGCGCTACCGGCTGGACCCGGGCCATGGCCCGGTACGCGTGCGCGGCGAGCGCGGCGGCGAGCGCGACCGCACCGCCACCGGGCGCGCCCTGCTCGGGCTGGCCGCGGACATCGCGCCACCTACCGAAGAACTCGGCGGGCTGCGCCGCGTGCTGCGCGAAGTGCTCGAGGCGCACCTGGGCGGCAGGCCGCTGGCGTCCTGGCAGCTGCTGGGCGACCTGGGCCGCATGACCCGTCCGGCGCCTCAGGGCGACAGCAGCTCCTGAGCCGCGGCGTCGAAGCCGTCCACGGCCGCATCCGAGTCCGGCGCCGCCTGCAGGGTTTTCACCGCTGCTTCCAGCCGCGCCGCGCCGACGAAGCCGCAGCTCGCGCGCAGGCGGTGCAGGGCATCGCGCAGCGCGTCGCTCCGGCCGCTCCGGGCCGATGCCATGACCTGGCCGTGCGCCGCCGGCAGCTCGGACAGGAACAGCTGGCGCAGCGCGTCGACGTGCGCGCGCTCGCCGTTGAGCGCACGCAGCGCGGCGTCGTCGTCCCAGGCCTGCGTGCAGGATCCTTCGCCGGGCTGTCCCGGGCCGGCCTCGGCCACGCGCAGCGGCGTGCGTCCGGCCATCGCGCCGGCCAGCGCCGCGCGCAGCGCCGCCGCGGCCAGCGGCTTGACCAGCACCGCGTCGAAGCCGGCCCGGTGCAGGCTCTGGTGCAGGTCCGCGTCGCGCGCTGCGGTGTGGGCGATGGCCGGCGTCTGGAGGCCAAGGGCGCGCAGTTCGGCCAGCAGGCCGGCGCCGTCGCCGTCGGGCAGGTGGGCGTCCACCAGCCAGAGGGCGTAGGCGATGTTGGTCGCCTGGGCCCGCGCCGCGGCGCGCGAACCCACGGTGTCGACGTTGGCCGGGAGCGCCTCCGCGGCGGCGCTCAGGAACGCGGCCGTGGTGGGGTCGTCCTCCACGAGCAGGATGCGTGGTTTCATCGGCGCGTCCCCTCCGGTCGCTACTCTGGCTGCCATGCCCGCGTGGATCTTAACCCTGCTCGTCCTGTTTTCGCTGCTGCACGCCGGCGGGGCGGAGGCGCGCGTGCTGGTGGCAAAGATGGCGAAGGTGTCGACGCCGGTGGCGACGCTGGAAGGCGTCGAGGTGCGGCTGGACTGGCCGGCGGACGCCGCGACCGGGGACCTGCGCATCACCGCCCGGCGCGCGCGGGCGCCGGACCTGGGACAGGACCATGAATCGCTGGCCTGGCGCTGCCCGTTGCGCCGCGACGGACGCGGCGGCTGGGCCTGCGACGGCGAACTGAGGCAGGGCGGCGGCGCGCCGCTGCGCCTGGCGCTGGCGCTGCCGCCGGAGGGGATCGACGCCGCGCTGTCCGGCCCGGGCGGCGCGCGGCTGGCGCTGCGCCACCGCGCCGCCGCCCCCGACGCCTTCGACATCGAGATCGCGCGCGTGCCGGTGGCCTGGGCGCAATCGCTGGCCGAAACCGCGTGGGCGGGCGTGCGGCTCGGCGACGGGCGCATCGACGGCCACATCGACCTGCGCGTTCCCGACGCCGGCCCGATGCGCCTGCAGGGCGAACTGGCGCTGGCCGGAGGCGCGTTCGACAGCGCCGACGGAACGCAGGCCGGCGCCGGGCTGGGCGCGCGGCTCGCCATCGACTGGCTGGCCGCCGACACGGGGCCGCTGCTGGCGATCGAGGGCCGGCTGCTCGGCGGCGAACTGCTGTTCGGCAGCGGCTACGTCGTGCTGCCGGAGACGCCGGTCGGCGTGCGCCTGCGCGCGCAGGGCCACGACGCCGGCTGGGCGATCACCTCGTTCTCGGCCGAGGACCCCGGCGTGCTCGACGTGCACGGCAGCGCCGACGTCGCCTCCGGTGGCCTGCGCGCGCTCACCCTCGGCCTGCGCAGCGCCGACGCCTCGCAGCTGCCCGCGCGCTACCTGTCGGGCTGGCTCGGGCAGGCGGGCCTGGGCGGGCTGGCCATGTCCGGTGCGCTGGATGTCGATGCCGTGGTCGCGGACGGTGCGCTGGCCGGCCTCGACCTGCGCGCGCGCGCGCTCGACATCGCGGCACCCGACGGGCGCTTCCGCTTCGACGGCCTGGACGGCGACGTGCGCCTGGTGTCGGCGGGCAGCGCCGACAGCGAACTGCGCTGGCGGGCCGCGGCGATCGGCGCGATCCCCTTCGGTCCGGCGCGCCTGCCCTGGCGCAGCAGCGGCGGCGAGCTGCACCTGCGCGAAGGCGTCGATATCGACCTGCTCGGCGGTCGGCTCGACATTCCCGCGCTGCGGCTGCGCCCGGCCGGGAGCCACGGCCCGCTGCTGGTGGAAGGCGCGCTGGCCGTGGAGTCGCTGGACATGGCCACGCTGGCCTCGGCGCTCGGGCTGCCGGCGTTCCCGGGCACGCTCAGCGGCCGCATCCCGTCGGCGCGCTACGTCGGCGACCGCCTCGACTTCGACGGCGGCCTGGTGGCCCGCGCCTTCGACGGCGAGGTCCGGGTGTCGTCGCTGGCGATGGAGCGGCCCTTCGGCGTGGCGCCCACGCTGCTGGCCGACATCGACCTCGACGGGCTCGACCTGGAAGCCCTGACCGGCGTGTTCGACGTCGGCGGCATCAGCGGCCGGCTGCACGGGCGGATCCACGGCCTGCGCCTGGTCGACTGGGAGGCGGCGGCGTTCGACGCGGAGCTGCATACCGAACCGCGCCGCGGCGTCCGCCAGCGCATCAGCCAGCGCGCGGTGCAGGACATCTCCAGCGTCGGCGACGCCTCGTTCACCGCCAGCCTGCAGGGCCGGCTGCTGGCCCTGTTCGACGACTTCGGCTACCGCCGCATCGGCATCTCCTGCCGGCTCGCCAATGGCGTCTGCACGATGGCCGGGCTTCAGCCTCGCGGCAGCGGGTTTGTTATCGTCGAGGGCGCCGGGCTGCCGCGCCTGGACATCGTCGGCTACAACCGGCGCGTCGACTGGGACACCCTGGTCGAGCGCGTGGCCGCGGCAGGTTCGGGCGAGGTTTCGCCCGTGTTCGACTGACCGTCCGAGGAGGACTGCATGCGCTGGACCGGACTGCCCTTCGTCGCCGCGCTGGCGCTCACCGCCTGCGTCACCATCAACGTGTATTTCCCCGCAGCCGAGGCCCGCGAGGCGGCGCGCGAGTTCGTCGAGAACGTGATCGGCGAGGAGGGCGCGGGCACCGCGCCGGAGGTGCCGGCGGACGATCCCGGCGGGATGCCGGGCGGGATGGCGCTGGAGGGCGGCGCGACCGGCCGCGGCCTGGCGTTCGACCCGTGGATCCTGCTCGGCATCGCCCCGGCACACGCGCAGACTCCCGACATCACCATCCGCACGCCGGCGATCCAGGCGATCCAGCAGCGCATGGAGTCGCGCTTCGCGTCCACGCTGCGGCCGCACTTCGACAGCGGTGCGCTGGGCTTCGGCAGCGACGGTCTGGTGGTGGTGCGCGACGCCGGCTCGCTGCCGCTGAAGGACCGGGTGGCGGTGAACGCCGCCGTCGCCGACGACAACCGCGACCGCAACGCCGTCTACCGCGAGGTGGCGGTCGCCAACGGCCATCCCGAATGGGAGGCCCAGATCCGCGAAGTGTTCGCCAGGCAGTGGATCGCCAGCGCGCGCCCCGGCTGGTGGTACCAGCAGGCCGGCAGCTGGAAGCAGAAATAGCCAGCACCCTGCAATCCCTCCTGTAGGAGCAGCTACAGCTGCGACCGCCCCCAGGGATGTCCGCCGCGCCCGTTTGAGACAATGGCCGGCCCACCGCACCGGCAGCAGCACATTGGCACGCATCGACAAGACGCCCTTCGAGACCGTGATCCTCGGACTCGGCCATGACGGCCGCGGCATCGCGCAGCGGCCCGAGGGGCATCCCCAGGCCGGCAAGCCGCTGTACATCGCGGGCGCGCTGCCGGGCGAGCGGGTGCTGGCACGGCAGGTCCGGCGCTGCCGCCGCTTCGACGAGGCCGAGGTGCTGGAGGTGCTCGACGCCTCGCCCGACCGCGTCGAACCGCGCTGCCCGCACTTCGGCACCTGCGGCGCCTGCAGCGTCCAGCACCTGGCGCCGGAGCGGCAGGTCGAAGGCAAGGCGCGGATGCTGGCCGATTGCTTCGAGCGCGCCGGGGTGGCGCCGGAGGCCACGCTGCCGCCGCTGACCGGCGCGGCCTGGGGCTATCGACGCAAGGGCCGGCTCTCGGTGCGCCGCGTGGAGAAGAAGGACCGCACCCTGGTCGGCTTCCGCGAGCGGGATGCGCGCTTCGTCGCCGAACTCACCGAGTGCCACTCGATCGTGCCGCAGGTCGGCCTGCACCTGCAGGCGCTCTCGGCGCTGGTCGACAGCCTCGAGGCGCGCAGCACCATCCCGCAGATCGAGTTCAGCGCCGGCGATGACGCGACCGCGCTGGTGATCCGCCACCTGGAGCCGCTGGGCGAGGGCGACCGCGCCGCGCTGATGGCGTTCGCCCGCGAGCACGGCTTCTGCATCTACCTGCAGCCGGGCGGCCTCGACACCGTCGCGCCGCTGTGGCCGGAGGCGCCGCGGCTGTCGTTCCGCCTCGCGCCCTGGGACGTCGAACTGGACTTCGAGCCGCTGGACTTCATCCAGGTCAACGCCGACCTCAACGCGAAGATGATCGCGCACGCGCTGGCGCTGCTGGACGTGCAGCCGGGCGAGCGCGTGCTCGACCTGTTCTGCGGCCTGGGCAACTTCAGCCTGCCGCTGGGGCGCCACGCGGCCGAGGTCGTGGGCGTGGAGGGCGACGCCGGGCTGGTGGCGCGCGCGCGCGCGAACGCCGCGCGCAACGGCATGGCGCACGTGCACTTCCACGCCGCCGACCTCACCACCGACCTCTCCGCCGAGCCGTGGATGGTCGGCGGCTTCGACCGGCTGCTGCTCGATCCCGCGCGCGCGGGTGCGCTGGAGGTGCTGCAGCAGCTGCCGCTGGACGGCCTGAAGCGCATCGTCTACGTCAGCTGCAACCCGGAGACCCTGGCGCGGGACGCGGCCTATCTCGTCGATGGACGCGGCTGGCGGGTGCGCGCCGCGGGCGTCATGGACATGTTCCCGCACACCACGCACGTGGAATCGATCGCGGTGTTCGAGCCGGCGTGAATGCCGGGGGAGCTGCATCGGGCCCCGCGTGTGCGGGAGTGGACATGGCCGCGATATGCTGCCGGGCCGGGTCGCGGCCATGGCCGCTCCCACAGTTGCAGGGCACGTGCTGATGGCGATCGAGATCGAACGCAAGTTCCTGGTCACCGGCGACGGCTGGCGCGACGCCGCGCACGCCGTGGTGCCGATGGCGCAGGGCTACCTCAACGACCAGTCGTCGATGGACGAGGGCCGTCAGCGGGCCTCCGTGCGCGTGCGCCTGGAGGGCGACGCCGCCTTTCTCAACATCAAGTCGCGCGAGCTCGGCCACACTCGCCAGGAGTTCGAATACCCGCTGCCGGTGGACGAGGCGCGCGCGCTTCTGGACCTGTGCGTCGGCGGCCTGGTCGAGAAGCGCCGTCACCTGGTGTGCCACGGTGCGCACCTGTGGGAGGTCGACGAGTTCCTCGGCGACAACGCCGGCCTGGTCGTGGCCGAGATCGAACTGGGCAGCGCCGACGAGGCCTTCGAACGCCCCGCCTGGGCCGGCAGCGAAGCCACCGACTGTCCCCGCTACTACAACCTGGCCCTGGCCGCCCGCCCGTACTCGCTGTGGAGCGATGCCGAGCGCGCGGGCCCGGGCACCTGAGGAGAGACTCGCATGCTTGTCATCGGCGTCGCCGGAACCGGACTCACCGCGCAGGAGCGCGACTGGCTGCAGCACGATGCCTGCGCCGGCGTGATCCTGTTCACCCGCAACTTCGCCTCGCGCGCGCAGGTGGCCGAGCTGTCGCAGGCCATCCGCGAAGCCGCGCCGCGCCCGCAGCTCATCTGCGTCGACCAGGAAGGCGGTCGCGTGCAGCGCTTCCGCGAGGGCTACAGCGCGCTGCCGCCGCTGGAGGTCTTCGGCCGCGACTACGCCCGTGACCGCGAGGGCGCGCTGGCCCGCGCCCGCGAGCACGCCTGGCTGATGGCCAGCGAGATCCGCGCCACCGGCGTGGACCTCAGCTTCGCGCCGGTGGTCGACCTCGGCCGCGGCAACCTCGCCATCGGCGACCGCGCCTTCTCCGACGATCCGCAGGTCGTGGCCGCCTTCACCCGCGCCTACGTCGAAGGCATGCACGAGGCCGGCATGGCCGCCACGCTCAAGCACTTCCCCGGCCACGGTTCGGTGCTCGAGGACACGCACTTCGACGACGCCGTCGACGACCGCCCGCTGGAGACGATCCGCGCCGAGGACCTGGTGCCCTTCGTCGCCGGCATCGAGGCCGGCGCCGACGCGGTGATGCTGGCGCACGTGGTCTATCCGCAGGTCGCGCCCGAGCCCGCCGGCTACTCGCCGCGCTGGATCAACGACATCCTGCGCCAGGAGATGGGCTTCCGCGGCGTGGTCTTCTCCGACGACATCGGCATGGCCGCGGCGCACGGCGTTGGCGGGATCAAGGCGCGCGTCGATGCGCACCTGGACGCCGGCTGCGACGTGGTGCTGGTCTGCCATCCGGAACTGGTCGAGGAATCGCTGGCGGCGGCCGAGGGTCGCGCGCTCAACACCATGGCGCTGGCCGGCCTGATGGGCCGCGGCGCGCTGGGCTGGGACGGCCTGCTCGCGGATGCGCGCCACGGCACCGCCTCCACGCGCCAGGGCGGCGGGGTGGTGGCATGACCGCGCCCACGCTCGCGGCGGTGCTCGCTGACGCCGACGTCATCCACGGTCGGGAAGTGCTCGAAGCCGCGATCGCCACCATGGCCGACGCCATCCGCGACGAATACGCCGGCGACGAACGCCCGCCGCTGTTCGTCACCATCATGCACGGCGGCATGCCCTTCGCCGCGCAGCTCGCCTTCGCGCTCGGCGAGCGCGGCCTCGACGTCGAGTTCGACTACCTGCACGCCACCCGCTACCGCGGCGGCACCACCGGCTCGCGCCTGGCCTGGCTGCACCGTCCGGCGACGTCGATGCGCGGCCGCCGCGTGATCCTGGTCGACGACATCCTCGACGAGGGCCACACGCTCAAGGCCGTGACCCGCTGGTGCGAGGACGAGGGCGCGGCCGACGTGCGCGTCGCCGTGCTCGCGACCAAGGTGCACGACCGCTGCGTGGACGGCGTCTGCGCCGACTGGTCGGGCGTGGACGTGCCCGACCGCTACGTCTTCGGCTACGGCATGGACTACAACGAGCAGGGCCGCAACCTGCCCGCGATCTACGCGCTGGGGGAGTGAGCATGGAGCCCATCGCGCTGGCGGTGATCGGCGGCACCGGGCTGTACCGCCTGGCCGGCCTGCAGGATCCCGAGGAGCACCAGCCGGTCACGCGCTACGGCGCGCTGTCGGGCCCGGTGCGGATCGGGCGCATCGCCGGTCGTCGCGTGGCCTTCCTGGCCCGCCACGGCGAAGGCCATTCGGTGCCGCCGCACCTGGTGAACTACCGCGCCAACCTGTCGGCGCTGCACGCTCTGGGGGCCAGTCGCGTGCTGGCGCTCAACACCGTCGGCGGCATCACCCAGGCCTACGGTCCGCGCGTGCTCGCCTGCCCCGACCAGCTGATCGACTACACCTGGGGCCGCATCTCCACCTTCTGCGAGGAGCCCGGCACCGAGGTGCTGCACGTCGACATGGGCGATCCCTACACGCCCTCGCTGCGCAGGGACGTGCTCGCCGCGGCGGCGACGGCCGGCGTCGCGCTGGTCGACGGCGGCTGCTACGGCGCCACCCAGGGCCCGCGGCTGGAAACGCGCGCGGAGATCGCGCGCATGCGCCGCGACGGCTGCGACCTGGTCGGCATGACCGGGATGCCCGAAGCCGGGCTCGCGCGCGAGCTCGGACTCGACTACGCCTGCCTGGCGATCGTCGCCAACTGGGCGGCCGGCGCCGGTCCGCAGGTCGACGAAGTGATCACGCTCGACGAGGTGCTCGCCAACGTCGCCGCGGCCACCTCGGGTCTACCCGCGGTGGTGGAGGCGCTGCTGGCCGGGTGATTGCGCGCGCCGTGCAGGCTTTGCATACTCGGGCCGCACGTGCCGGTCCCTTGCAGGCCGTCCGTGCAATCGCATCCAGACGAGGTAGGAAGAGTCATGCAATACGGCACAGTGAAGTGGTTCAACGACGCCAAGGGTTTCGGCTTCATCGCTCCCGAGGATGGCAGCGCGGACGTGTTCGTGCACTACTCGGCGATCGACTCCAAGGGCTTCCGCAGCCTGCAGGAAGGCCAGCGCGTCAGCTATGAAGTCACGCAGGGCCCGAAGGGCGCGCAGGCGGCAGGGGTGTCGCCGGTCGCCTGAGCGACACATCGCAACAGTATTTCCTGTTCCAGGGCTCCGGGTGTTCCGGGGCCCTTTTTTATGGTTCTTCTCCCAGGTGAGGGGAAGAGACCCGCGGTCGTGCTGACTGTCGTGATGCTGGATCGGCGTCTGCTACGGCCAGTGATGCTTGCGGAGCTGGGTCGTGATGCAAGTCGGCTCCGTGGTGGTGTACGCGGCCCGTCGCGCACACAGGGGGTGTGCTCCCCCGGCATCTCCGCGTCCTGCTCCCACTGCCGGCCGCCGGCCATCCATGGCCGGCTGTCCGCACACCCCCTGTGCGCGCGACGGGCTGTGGCGGGATCCGGCCTCGGGAAAGATCGAGGGCAACAGCAACAGCAACACCAACAGCAACACCAAGAACAGCGACAGCAGCAGCAAGACCAGCACCGCGGCGAACCGCACCCGCAGCGCCAGCATCGGCAGGAGGGCGACAGCGATCCCGGCGGCCGCCGCTCGCAGAGGGAAGGGCGGGACAGAACCGGAAGGAGTCGGGCAGGCAAGCTCTGGCGTCTTCCCGGACCGCGGGAAAGGTGGTGCCCCCTGCGTCCGCGCCGGGCCGCCGCAGCCCGAAAACACCAACGCGAACACTCCCCCCCGATGGGCGAAAAACTTTTCTTACTTCGTCGCAGCATCGCCAACCGCGGCGTCGCCCCTACGCCAGGCCTGCCGGCCTCAGCTCGATGCCCAGGGCAGGGGCGATCACGCGCATCGCCTCGTCGTCGCGGCTCAGCGTCATCCACCCGGCGACGGTATCGGTCCCGGTTTCCCACACCCACAGCGTGTAGCCGTAGGAGCGCAGCGCGTCGTAGGCCACGTGCAGCAACTCCTGGATGCTGGCGTCGTCGAGGAAGGCGTCGTCGGTCGGATCCTCGACGCCCCAGTCGAGGTCCAGGTTCCAGCGCGCCACCAGCTCGGTGATGCTCTCCACGAAAGCGGCCGCGTCATCGTCGTGGACCTGGAAGCCGGAGGTCCAGTCGATGATGTCCTTCAGCACCCAGGCCGGCTCGGTCTCGCGATCGTCCAGGTCGGCGGTCGCGTCCTGCCAGGCGCCGAACTGGCGCAGGGCGGTCTCCTCGTCGCCGGGGTTGATGAGCAGCAGCAGCTGCCAGACCAGCGCCTCGGTGCCGGCCTCCTCGTCGACCTCCATCTCCGCGTCGAAGCCGCTGGCGTACTGGTCGTCCGGGTCGAGTTCGTGGTCGGGTGCGTGCATGGCGATGTCCGCCGGGCGGGGGCGCACAGGATACGCGCGGCGCGCCACAATGACCCGACACGACAACCCGGAGCCCGGGGATGGAGCGTTGCCGCACCCACGAAGTCCGAAACCAGCCGCCACCCTTCGGCGAGCGCGATCTCTGGCGCGACGACGTCGCGCTGCGCGAGGCGCTGCGGCGCGAGGGAGGAGACGCGTTCGCGCGCGAGGTCGGCGCCTATGGCGCGCTGGCGGGCGGCGAGGTGCTGGCGCTGTCGCACGATGCGCACCGGGACCGTCCACGGCTGCGGACGCACGACGCCACGGGCCACCGCATCGACCGCGTCGAATTCCACCCGTCCTGGCACCGGATCATGGAGATCGCGATCGCCAGCGGCGTCGCCGGCCTGTCCTGGGCGCGTCCGGAGCCCGGCGTGCACGTGGCGCGCGCCGCGCTGGCCTACCTGCACTACCAGGCCGAACCCGGCAGCAGCTGCCCGCTCACCATGACGCACGCCGCGGTGCCGGTGCTGCGACAGTCGCCCAGCCTGGGCGACTGGGCGAGCAAGGTGGCGGCCTGCCGCTACGACGCGCGCGACGTCGCCATCGCCGGCAAGGCCGGGATCACCCTCGGCATGGGTATGACCGAGAAGCAGGGCGGCAGCGACGTGCGCGCGAACGCGACCACCGCGACGCCCTGCGGCGACGGTGCCGATGCCTACCGGCTGTCCGGGCACAAGTGGTTCTTCTCCGCGCCGATGTCCGACGGCTTCCTGGTGCTGGCGCAGGCTCCGGGCGGCCTGACCTGCCTGCTGATGCCGCGTCGCCTGCCCGACGGCACGCGCAACGCCTTCGCGCTGATGAGGCTGAAGGACAAGCTCGGCGACTGGTCGAACGCCTCCGGCGAGGTCGAGTTCCACGATGCGCTGGCCTGGCGCGTGGGCGACGAGGGCCGCGGCGTCGCGACGATCCTGCAGATGGTGATGCTCACCCGCCTGGACTGCATGCTCGGCTCCGCGGGCTGCATGCGCATGGCGCTGGCGCAGGCCGTGCACCATGCGCGCCACCGCATGGCCTTTGGCCGGCGGCTTGCGGAGCAGCCGCTGATGCGCAACGTGCTGGCCGACATCGCCCTGGAGGTGGAGGCCGCGCTGGCGCTGTCGATGCGGGTCGCGCGCGCGGTGGATGCGGCCGGGCGCGACCCCGCCGAGGCCGCGTTCGCGCGCATCGCCACCGCGATCGGCAAGTACTGGATCTGCCGTCGCGCGCCGGCGGTGGTCAACGAGGCGCAGGAGTGCCTCGGCGGCGCGGGCTATGTCGAGGAATCGCTGCTGCCGCGGCTGTACCGGCAGGCACCGCTGAACTCGATCTGGGAGGGCAGCGGCAACATCCAGTGCCTCGACGTGCTGCGCGCGCTGGCCCGCGAACCGGAGGCCGCCGACGCACTGCGCACTGAGATCGACGCCGCCCGTGGGCTGCACCCCGCCCTCGATACCGTGGCCGCGCAGCTGGACGACCTGCTTTCCGCAGCGGACGAAGCGGGATCCAGGCGACTGGTCGAACGCCTCGCGCTGGCCCTGCAGGCCGCCGTCCTCCTGCGCGCGGGAAGCCCGCTGGCCGAAGCCTTCTGCCGCACCCGCCTCGGCCACGATCACGGTCTCGCCCTGGGCACCCTCCCGGCTGGCTTCGACCACGCTTCGATCGTGGTGCGCGCGCTGCCGGGGTAGACGCCTTTTGCGACGGCAGAAAATTCAGCTTCCAGCCACGGGTGCCGCGTCCAGGAACTGCAGCCGCGCGAGCTCGGCGTAGAGGCCGCCCTGGGCGAGCAGCTCGGAATGGGTGCCTTCGGCGACGATGCGGCCCTGGTCCATCACCACGATGCGGTCGGCGCGCAGCACGGTGGCGAGGCGGTGCGCGACCACGATCGTGGTGCGGCCTTCCATGAGGCGTTCGAGCGCGTGCTGCACGGCGCGCTCGCTCTGGGCGTCGAGCGCGGAGGTGGCTTCGTCGAGCAGCAGCAGCGGCGCGTCGCGCAGCAGGGCGCGCGCGATCGCCACGCGCTGCTGCTGGCCGCCGGAGAGGCGTGCGCCGCGCTCGCCGAGTTCGGACGCGTAGCCGCCCGGCAGGCGCTCGATGAAGTCGTGGGCCTCGGCGGCGCGCGCGGCGGCCTCGACGTCGGCGTCGCTGGCGTCGAGGCGCCCGTAGCGGATGTTGTCGGCGGCGCTGGCGGCGAAGATGGTGGGCCGCTGCGACACCAGCGCCATGGTGCCGCGCAGCTCCACGGGGTCGAGCTCGCGCAGGTCGATCCCGTCGAGCGACACGCTGCCCGACTGCGGGTCGTGGAAGCGCTGCAGCAGGGCGAACACCGTGCTCTTGCCGGCGCCCGACGGGCCCACCAGCGCCACGGTTTCGCCCGGGGCCACGTCGAGGCTGAAGCCGTCCAGCGCGGCGCTGTCCGGGCGGGTGGGGTAGTGGAAGGTCACGTCGCGCATCGCGACGGCGCCGCGCACCGGGCGCGGCAGCGCGCGCGGCGACGCGGGTGCCACCACCGTGGGGGACTCCTCGAGCAGCTCGCCGATCCGGCCCATGCCGCCGGCGGCCTTCTGCAGCTCGTTCCAGACCTCGGCCAGCGCGCCCACCGATCCGGCGCCGAACATCGCGTACAGCACGAACTGTCCAAGCGTGCCGGCGCTCATGCGCCCGTCGGCGACGTCGTGCGCGCCCAGCCACAGCACCAGGGTGATCGCGCCGAACACCACCGAGATCGCGACCGCGGTCACCATTGCCTGCACGCCGATGCGCCTGCGCGCGACCTCGACCGCGGTGGCCACGGCGGCGCCGAAGCGGCCGCGCTCGTGGTGTTCGCGCGCGTGCGACTGCACGGTGTCGATCGCGCCTAGGGTTTCGGTCGCCAGCGCGTTGGCATCGGCCACGCGGTCCTGGCTCTGGCGCGAGATCTTCTGCAGCCGGCGCCCGCCCAGCACCAGCGGCAGCACCGCCAGCGGGATGCCGACCAGGGTCCAGGCCGCCAGCCGCGGGCTGGTCACCACCAGCATCGCGACCGAGCCCAGCACCATCACCAGGCTGCGCAGGGCCACCGACATGCTGGTGGCTACCACGCCGCGCAGCAGCTCGGTGTCGGCGGTCAGGCGCGAGACCAGTTCGCCGCTGCGGCTGCGTTCGAAGAACGCCTGGTCGAGGCCGACCAGGTGCCCGAACAGCTGCGTGCGCAGGTCGGCCACCACGCGCTCGCCAAGCAGCGAGACGAAGAAGAAGCGCGCCGCGGTGGCCAGCGCCAGCGCCAGGGTCACCGCGAACAGCAGCGCGAACGCGGCGTCGATGCCGGCGCCGCTGGCGAAGCCGTCGTCGATCATGCGCCGCACCGCGACCGGCAGGCTCAGCGTCGCCGCGCTCGAGGCCGCGAGGGCCAGCATCCACGCGACCAGCAGGCCGCGATGGCGGGCAAGGAAGGGCCACAGGGGGCGCAGCGATGACAGCGGGGCCTTCGCCTTGCCGGCGGCCACGGGCTCACCGGGGCTGGCGTCGGGCGATGGCGATGGCGGGGGCGTGGACGTGCGGGCGAATCGGACCATCACCCATTGTCGCCCATGCGCGCGCGATCGCGGGTGGCGTCGCGCAGCCGGGCGGCGAGGGCGGCGATGTGGCCGGCCGGAAGCCGCAGGCGGAAGCGCACGCCGTCGGCGGCGAAGTCCTCGCTGAGCTTTTCGGCGTCGAAGGCGGGCAGCGCGGCGTGCACGGCGGCGATGTCGGCGAAGGGGCATTCGACGTCCACTTCGGCCATCTGCACCACCTCGCGGCGTTCGGCCGTGCGCAGGCACTCCGCCGCCGTGCCGCCATAGGCGCGGACCAGGCCGCCGGCGCCGAGCTTGATGCCGCCGTACCAGCGCGTGACCACCACCGCCACGCCGTCCAGGCCCTGGCCGTCGATGGCGGCGAGGATCGGTCGCCCCGCGGTGCCTGCCGGCTCGCCGTCGTCGCTGGAGCGGTAGCCGTCGCCGATGCGCCAGGCCCAGCAGTTGTGCGTGGCCTCCGGCACCGACACCGAGGCGATGAAGGCCGCCGCGGCGTCGGCGTCGGCGACCGGCGCGGCGCTGGCGAGGAAGCGGCTGTGCTTGACGACGAGTTCGTGCGTGGCGGCCGCGGCGAGGGTGGTGGTGCTCATTCCTCGCCCAGCAGCATCCGCAGGTCGGCGGGAACGGGCGCGTCCGGGTGGCGGCGGCGGAACTCGGCGTAGCTGTCGCGGGCCTCGGCGTAACGTTCGGCCGCCACCAGCTCGCGGATGCGCGCCAGCCAGGCCTCGCGCACGGCGGGCGAGTCGACCGAGGCCGGCGGGGTGTCGTCGAGGGGCTGGTCGAGCCAGTCCTCGTCGCCAGCTTCGTCCGCGGCCGCGGCGGTGGTGTCGATGGCATTGGTCTGGCGGCGACGGGCTTCCGCGGCCGCGCGTGCCCGGGCCGCGTCTTCCGCGCGCGCAGCGTCCGGGATCGCGGGCAGGGGGCCCTGGAGCGCACGCGGCGCCGGTGGCGCAGGCGGGGCCGGCGGTGGCGGAGGAAGCGGCAACGGCGCGGGTGCCGTGGCTGGGGCGGGCGCAGGCGCAGGCGTATCCATCGGCGAGGGCGCGTCGAAGACCACCGGGGGCGCCTCGGGCTCCTGTGTCCCGGGCCCGTCCGCGGAGGGGGGCGTGGAACCCGTGGCCGCCGCCGCCGCCGGCGCGGCTGCGGCCGGGGCTGCGGCCGGTCGCAGCGGCTCCACCGGCTGCGGCGTCGCCCGTGGGTCTGGATCCGGACGTGCCTTGGCCGCGGCGTCCGCTGGGGGCGGGGAGACCACGGCCTCGGCCGCGACCTGCCGAGACGCGGCCGGCGCGGTCACCGCCGTCGCCGCCGTCCCGTCGCCCGAGAGGGCGGGCGCGTCGAACCGGGGACGCAGCTGCCAGGCCACGCCGACGGCGATCACCAGGGTCGCGGCCAGCGCGCCGCCGCGCAGCCACGCCGGGCCGCCGTGGCGCCTGCGATGCCGGCCAGCCTTCGTGATCGCATGGGCGGTCCCGGCCACGGCGGCCGATGCGCCAGCGCCAGCCGCGCGCGCGCCGGCCGCGGCCCGCGCCGACGCGAGGATCGCCTCGTCCAGCGCCGAGGGCGGCCCCGGCGGCGGCGCGCCGCGCGCGAGCGCATCGGCCAGCTGGCGTTCGGCCGGGGTCAGGGGGTCGGGGCGGGTCGGGCCCGTCATCGGGCGTCCTCCGGGGCGGGCACGCCCTCCGGCACGGGGCCGGCCAGGGCGGCGCGCAGCTTGTCCATGGCATAGCGCAGGCGCGATTTCACGGTCTCGCGCCCGACGCCGGTGATGCCGCCGATCTCGTCCAGCGTCAGCTCCTGCTCCAGGCGCAGCAGCACCACTTCGCGCTGCTCGTCCGGCAGGGCGTCCAGCGCCTGCTGCAGGTCGCGCTGGCGCTGCCAGGCGTCGAGCCGTCGCTCGGGCGTCTCCGGATCCTCGAGCCCCGCCGTGCGCGCCTCGGCGTCGTCGGGGGTGGACGGGCGGTGCTGGCGGGCGCGCCAGTGGTCGGCCACGCGATTGCGCGCGATGCGGTACAGCCAGGTGGCGAACGAGGCCTCGGGGCGCCAGTCCCGGCCCGCGGCCACCACGCGCTGCCAGGTGTCCTGGAAGACCTCGTCGGCCAGCCCGGGGTCGCGCAGCTGGCGCAGCAGGAAGCGGTGGAGGCGCTGGCGATGGCGCGCGTACAGCACTTCGAACGCCCCGGCGTCGCCGCCCACCCATGCCTGCATCAGCGCGTCATCGCTGCGTCCGGCGGCTTCGGGCTGCGACAGGGCGTCCATTGGCGGCAGGTTAAGCGCTGGGCCGGGGCGCGTGAAGCCCGTGCGCGACGGCGCGATGCACGGCATCATGTCGCCTGGGCGCAGGGGGGATGGCCGCCCCGGCTTGCCGCTGGTGGCGTGATCCGGCGTTGTTCCCCTGGTGCGGGGCTGTGCGAGGGGGCTTGGCAGGTGCAGGCAATGCTGGACATCCCGGTGGCGTCGCCGCCCCGCAACGTCGATCTCGCGGGGCTGGCGGGCATGCTCGCGCAGTCGCTGCCGACCGGGTCGATGGTCGCGGTCTGCTGGAACGACGAGCGGCTGGGCGAAGGCGAGTCCATCGTGGACGGCGCGTCCGGCCGCATGCTCGAGCGCGCGCGCAGCCTGGTCGCCGGCGCCCCGCCCTGTCGCGATGGCGGCGGGCGTACGGTGGAGGACGCCTGGCACGAAGGCGACGCGGTCGTGTCGATCGCCGCGCGCCTGCCGGAGGCGCTGGCGCCGGGCTCCTGCGAGGCCTGGCGCGCGCTGGCGCGCCGGCTGGTGTCGGCCACCCTGGCCTCGGCGCAGGCCGAAGCCCGCATCGAGTCGCTGCGCAAGTCCGAGCGGCTGCAGCAGGCCCTCTACGGCATCGCCGACCTCGCCGGCTCCGGCCTGGACATGGCGCAGGTGCTCAAGCGCATCCACGGCGTGGTCGGCGGACTGATGTCGGCCGAGAACTTCTACATCGTCGCCTATGACGACATGCGCGGCACGACGCGCTTCCTGTACTTCGCCGACCGGCGCGACACCTGGGTCGCCGATCCGGAGATGGAGATCCCGCTCGAGGACATGCCGGCCAGCCTGACCGTGGCCCTGCTCCGGCACGGGCACCCGCTGCGCGGGCCATCGGAGCGGCTCCGCGACCAGCTGGGCGTGGACCGCGCGGCCATCCACGGCCCCGACTCGGCCGACTGGCTGGGCGTCCCGATGCGCCGCGAAGGTCGGGTCTGCGGCGCGATCGTGGTCCAGAGCTACGACCAGCCGGACTGCTACACCGACGAGGACCGCGCGCTGCTGGAGTTCGTCGCGCAGCACATCCTCACCGCCCTCGACCGCAAGCACGCCCAGGCCGAGCTGGAGCGGCGCGTGGTGGCGCGCACGCGCGAACTGCAGCAGGCCAACGAGGTGCTGCAGGCGGAGATCGTCGAGCGCCAGCGCGCCGAGCGCCTGCAGCGCGCGCTGTTCCGCATCAGCGAGCTGTCGTTCACCGCGGGCAGCGTCGAGGGTTTCTACAACGACCTGCACGCGGTGGTCGGCGAGCTGCTGTACGCGCGCAACTTCTACATCGCGATGGTGTCCAGCGACGGCGACCACATCGAGTTCCCGTACTCGGTGGACGAGCGCGACATCATCCGCAAGCCGCGGCGCATGATCCGCGGCCTGAGCGAATACGTGATCAAGAGCGGCCGCGCGCTGCTGGCCGACCACGCGGTCATCGCGCGGCTGGAGGCCTCGGGCGAGCTGCAGCACCACGGCTCGCTCGCGCATTTCTGGCTCGGCGTGCCGCTGCTGCGCGACGGCGTCGCGGTCGGCGTGATCGCCGTGCAGAGCTATTCGCCGGACATCGCCTTCACCATCCACGACCAGCGGCTGCTGACCTTCGTCGCCCACCACATCGGCGGCGCGCTGGCGCGCAAGCGCTCGCAGGACCACCTGAAGGCGGCCCATGCCGAGCTCGAATACCGGGTCGAAGCGCGCACGCGCGAGCTGGAGGAGGCCAACCGCGAGCTGCGCGCGCAGATGTCGGAGCGCCTGCGCGCCGAGGAGCGCCTGATCCACCAGGCCCGCCACGACCACCTGACCGGGCTGCCCAACCGCATCCACCTGCTGGAGCGGCTGGACGCGGCGATCGCCCGCACCCGTGCCCAGGCGCGCGGGCCGTTCGCGGTGCTGTTCCTCGACCTGGACCGCTTCAAGCTGGTCAACGACAGCGTCGGCCACGCCGCCGGCGACGAGATGCTGGTGGAGGTCGGGCGCCGGATCGCACGCCTGCTGCGCGAGGGCGACGTGGTCGCGCGCCTGGGCGGCGACGAGTTCGCGGTGCTGCTGGGCGACGCCGGCGACGAGGCCGCGGCACAGGCGGTGGTCGCGCGCATCCTGGCCGATCTCGGGCGGCCGATGTGGATCGCCGGCCGCGAGCTGTTCCCCTCGGCCTCGGTGGGCATCGCCATGTGGCAGCCGCGCTACCACCACGGCGAGGACCTGCTGCGCGACGCCGACGCGGCGATGTACCGCGCCAAGGCCCTGGGCCGCGACCGCAGCGAACTGTTCGACGAGGAGATGCGCGCCGAGGCCACGCGCCTGCTCGACCTCGAGGCTGACCTGCGGCGCGCGATCCTGTCCGACGCCTTCGAACCCTGGTTCCAGCCGATCGTCGACCTGGCCGACGGCCGGGTGGTCGGCCACGAGGCGCTGCTGCGCTGGAACCACGAGGTGCAGGGGCCGCTGCCGCCGGGCGCCTTCATCGGCGTCGGCGAGGACAGCGGCCTGATCGAGCAGGTCGACTGGCTGGTCTACCGCCGCGCCTTCCAGTGGATGACGCGGCATCGCGAGGGCTACGTTTCGATCAACGTCTCGCCGCGCCACTTCCACTCCGACAACTTCGCCGAGCGTCTGCTGCGGATGCTCGAGGACGTCGGCGCGGACCCGGCGCGGCTGCGCATCGAGATCACCGAGGTGGCCCTGCTCGACGACGCGCCGCGCGCGCTGCGCATGCTGAAGACCCTGCGCGCGCGTGGCGTGTACGCGCTGCTCGACGACTTCGGGACCGGCTTCTCGGCGCTGTCCTACCTGCACCGCTTCCCGATCCATGCGCTGAAGATCGACCAGAGCTTCGTGGCCGGGCTCGACGACGAGATGCATCCCGAAAGCCTGGCCCTGGTGCGCGCGATCCTGGCGCTGGCCGGCACCCTGGGCATCGACACCATCGGCGAGGGCGTGGAGACCGCGGCCCAGGCCGAGACCCTGCGCCAGCTCGGCTGCACCATGGGGCAGGGCTTCCTGTTCGGGCGGCCGATGCCGGCGCCCGCCGCCGGAGACCGCGGCGCGGCCTGAGCGGCGGCGGGACGCGGCCATCTCAGTCGTCGCCGGCGGCGGCCGCGTCGCGCGTGGCCACGCGGCCGGCCTCGACCAGGGTGGCGAACTCCGCGCGCAGGCCCCAGCGGTCGTCGCCGCGCGTGGCGCGCGCGCTGGCCGAGATCGCGTCCCAGTCCCAGTCGCCGAGGTGCTTGCCGCCGCGCAGGGCATCGGCGAAGGCGGCGACCGTGGCCGCGAAGCGCAGCGCCTCGCCCGGCTGCGGCCGGATGTCCTCGCGACGCAGCGGCACCTCGATCAGCCGGCTGGGCCCGCCCGCCGGCAGCTTGTAGCGCAGGCGCAGGTGGGCCAGCTCGCCGCCGTGGGCGGTGGGGTGCGCAGCGCCGCCGCCGTAGCGCAGGGCGGGGAGCCGTTCGCCGCCCGAGCCCGCCAGCGCGATCTCGTACAGCGCGGTGACCTCGTGCCCGGCGCCGATGTCGCCGGCGTCGACGCGGTCGTTGGCGAAGTCCTCCTCGCGCAGCATGCGGTTGGCGTAGCCGACCAGGCGGTACTCGGCGACCACGGCCGGGTTGAACTCGACCTGGACCTTGACGTCGCGGGCGATGGTCAGCAGCGTCGACGACATCTCCTCGACCAGCACCTTGCGCGCTTCGAGCAGGGTGTCGATGTAGGCGTGGTTGCCGTCGCCGGCGTCGGCCAGGCGCTCGGCCATGGCGTCGTTGTAGTTGCCGGTGCCGAAGCCGAGCGTGGTCAGGGCGATGCCCGACCTGCGCTGGTCGGCGACCAGCGCCTCGAGGGCGTCGCGCCCCACGGTGCCGACGTTGAAGTCGCCGTCGGTGGCGAGGATCACGCGGTTGGCGCCGCCTTCGACATGGCCCTGCCGGGCCATGGCATAGGCCAGCTCGATGCCGGCGCCGCCGTTGGTGCTGCCGCCCGCCTGCAGGCGCTCGAGCGCGGCGAGGATCTCGCCCTTGCGGTCGCCCGGCGTCGGCGGCAGCACCAGGCCGGCCGATCCCGCGTAGGCGACGATCGACACCCGGTCCTGCGCGCGCAGCTGGTCGGTGAGCGCGCCGAAGGCCTGGCGCAGCAGCGGCAGCTTGTCGGGCGACTCCATCGAGCCCGAGGTGTCGACCAGGAACACCAGGTTGGCGGGCGGCAGCTGCGCCTTCGGCACGTCGTAGCCGCGGATGCCGACCATCAGCAGGTGGCGGCCGGGCGCCCAGGGCGCGGGCGCGATCTCGGTGGTCACGCGGAACGGCACCTCGCGCGTGGCCGGCGCCGGATGTCCGTAGCTGAAGTAGTTGATGAACTCCTCCGCGCGCACCGCGTCCGGAGGCGGGCGCACGCCCGCGCGCAGCATGCGGCGGACGTTGCTGTAGCTGCCGGTGTCGACGTCCGCGGAGAAGGTCGACACCGGATGCTCCGAGGCGCGGCGCACGGGGTTGTCGTCGAGCCCGGCGTATTCCTCGCGGTTGGCGGGGGGCGCGGGCGTCCATGGCGGGGGTGGCATGGGCAGGTAGGCGGCCGACGCGGGGGCGGCGGCGCGGGCGGCCTGGAGCCGCTGCCGCGCTCCGGTGGCTTCGATGCGCTCCTGGGCCGCGTCCTTCGCGGCGGCGGGCGGCGGGGTCGGCGCGTCGTGCAGGATGCCGGGCGCCGGCGCGGCGTCGGTCGGCGCGTCCACGGCGGTCGGCGGCGAGGTCCGGCAGGCGGCGAGCAGCAGGCTGGCCGCGAGCGCGGCGGCAAAGGCGGTGCGGTTCATGGCGGGCTCCGTGGAAGGGCAGGGCTGACAACGCCCGGAACCTGCCCACGGGGTTATCCCGCCATGTTTCCTGCCATGGATCCTGCAGGGGAGGCCAGCGCCAGGCCGGTCAGCCCCGGATCACCAGCAGGCGCGGCTCGGTCATGTCCTCGATGGCGCTCCGGATGCCCTCGCGGCCGAGGCCGGAATCGCGGACACCGCCGTAGGGCATGTTGTCGACGCGGAAGCTCGGCACGTCGCCGACCACGACGCCGCCGACCTCCAGCCGGTCCCAGGCGCGCATCGCGTGCGCCAGGCTGGCGGTGAACACGCCCGCCTGCAGGCCGAAGTCACTGTCGTTGACGCGCGCCAGCGCCTGGTCGAAGTCGTCGAAGGGCTCGAGCAGGGCGACCGGTCCGAAGACTTCCCGGCGGTAGAGGTCGGCGTCGCGCGGGACATCCTCCATCAGCGTGGCCTCCAGCATGTTGCCCTCGCGTCCGCCGCCGGCGACCAGCTTCGCGCCGCCCTTGCGCGCGGCGCGGATCCAGGATTCGACGCGGATGGCCGCGTCCTCGTCGATCATCGGGCCGATGAAGGTCCGCTCGTCGCGCGGATCGCCCATGCGCAGCGCCTGGACCGCGGCCTTCATCCGCCGCTTGAGCTTCGGGTACAGCTCGCGGTGCACGAGGATGCGCTGCACGCTGATGCAGCTCTGCCCGGACTGGTAGTAGGCGCCGCTGACCAGGCGCTCGACGACGTGGTCGAGGCTGGCGCCGGGATCGGCGTCGACGATGCAGCCGGCGTTGCCCCCGAGTTCGAGCGTCACCTTCTTCTTGCCCGCACGGGACTTGAGGTCCCAGCCGACCAGGCCTCCGGTGAAGCTCAGCAGCGCGATGCGCTCGTCCTCGACCAGCTGCGAGGCGTCCTCGTTGCTGCAGGGCAGGATCGAGAACGCGCCCTTGGGCAGGTCGGTCTCGGCCAGCACCTCGGCGATGATCAGCGCGCCGACGGGGGTCTTGGCAGCGGGCTTGAGCACGAACGGGCAGCCGGCGGCGATCGCCGGGGCGACCTTGTGCGCCACCAGGTTGAGCGGGAAGTTGAACGGCGTGATGAAGCTGCAGGCGCCGATCGGCACGCGCTTGACCATGCCGCGGTAGCCGCGCGCGCGCTCGGAGACCTGCAGCTCCAGCACCTCGCCCTCGATGCGCGTGGCCTCGCCGGCGGCGATGCGGAAGGTGTCGATCAGCCGCGCGACTTCGCCGCGGGCATCGCTGATCGGCTTGCCGGCCTCGATGCACAGCGCGAGCGCGAGTTCGTCCGCGCGCTCGCCGAAGCGGCGCACGCAGTGCTCGAGCACGTCGCGGCGGGCGTCGGGCGGGAACGCGGCCATCGCCGGGCGCGCGGCGTGCGCGGCCACCAGCGCCTTGCGCACGGTGGCGGCGTCGGCGAAGGCGACGCGCGTGGCGACCTGGCCGCTGTACTTGTCCAGCACCTCGAGATCGGTGTTGGCGGCGACCGGGCGGTTGGCGAGGTAGTAGGGGTAGCTGTGCGCCAGGCCTCCGGCCGCGCCCCTGGCCTTCGTGTTCTTCGCCACCGACCCGGCGTTCCGGGTCCTGCCGGCTTTCCCGCCCTTGCCGGCCTTCGCTGACTTGGCGCCCGTTCCGGGCTCCTTCACCTGCTTCTTCCTCGCCATCACCTGATGTCCTCCGTTGCGCCGCCGTCCGCGGCCGTCATTCCACCGCGGCGCTCAGCCGCGGGATCTCCTCGTTCAGGAGCCAGTCGTCCTCGCCGTAGTCCACCGGCACGTCGATCAGGTCCACGCCCGGGCTCGCCAGCGCCTGCCGCAGCAGCGGCAGGAACTCGCCGGCCGAGGCCGGCCGGTGGCCACGCGCGCCGTAGCTCTCCGCGTACTTCACGAAGTCCGGATTGCCGAGGTCCATGCCGAACTCCGGGTAGTCCTCGTGCGCCTGCTTCCACTTGATCATGCCGTAGGCATCGTCGCGCAGCACCAGCACCACCAGGTCCAGCCGCAGCCGCACCGCCGTCTCCAGCTCCTGCGAGTTCATCAGGAAGCCGCCGTCGCCGCAGACCGCGACCACCTTGCGCTCCGGATGCACGATGCGCGCGGCGATCGCCGAGGGCAGGCCCGCGCCCATGGTCGCCAGCGCGTTGTCCAGCAGCAGCGTGTTCGGGCGCCGGCAGCGCTGGTTGCGCGCGAACCAGAGCTTGTAGAGGCCGTTGTCGAGGCAGGTGATGTCGTCGGGCTCCAGCGCCTGCGCCAGGTCGGCGACGATGCGCTGGCAGGCCATGGGAAAGCGGTCGTCGCGGCTGCGCTGCCGCAGCTGCCCGCAGAGTGCCGCGCGCACGCGGTCGAAGAACGCGAAGTCCCAGTGCGGCTGCGGCTCGAGCGCTTCGCCCAGCCGCCACACCGCGTCGGCGATGTCGCCCACCACCTCGAGCTGGGGGAAGTACACCGCGTCGACTTCGGCGCCGTCGTAGTTGACGTGGATCACCGTGCGCCGGCCCTCGCGCATGAAGAACGGCGGCTTCTCGATCACGTCGTGGCCGATGTTGACGATGCAGTCGGCGGCGTCGATGGCGCGGTGCACGTAGTCGTGGTCGGACAGCGCCGCGGTGCCGATCCACAGCGGGTCGGTCTCGTCGAGGACGCCCTTGCCCATCTGCGTGCTGAAGAAGGGGATGCCGAGACGATCGACGAAGCCGCGCAGGGCCCGCGCGGTGGTCTTGCGGTTGGCGCCGGCGCCGATCATCAGCAGCGGATGCCGGGCGCCGTGGATCGCCTCGGCCGCGCGCGCGATCGCCTTGTGCTCGGCCAGCGGCCGGCGCGAGTACGACTTCGGGATCGGCGTCGCGTCCGTCTCATCGCCGGCGACGTCCTGCGGCAGCTCCAGGTGGACGGCGCCGGGGCGCTCTTCCTCGGCGCGGCGGAAGGCCTCGCGCACGCGCGCCGGGATGCTGTCGGCCGAAACCAGCTGGCGCGTGTACTTGGTCAGCGGGCGCAGCGTGCCGACGGTGTCGATGATCTGGAAGTGGCCCTGGCGGCTGCTGCGGATCGGCTTCTGGCCGGTGAGCATCAGCATCGGCATCGCACCGAGCTGGGCGTAGGCCGCCGCGGTCACCAGGTTGGTGGCGCCGGGGCCGAGCGTCGACAGGCAGACGCCGGTGCGGCCGGTGAGGCGGCCGCAGGTCGCGGCCATGAAGCCGGCGGCCTGCTCGTGCCGGGTGAGGACCAGGCGGATGCGCGAGGTGCGCAGCGATTCGATGAGGTCGAGGTTCTCTTCGCCGGGAATGCCGAAGACGTGGTCCACGCCTTCGGCCTCGAGTGCGGCAACGAGCAGGTCGGACGCCTTGGCCATGGGCTGCGGGTCCTCGGGCAGCGAGTGGACCGGCAGTATGGAAGGCGCGGCGTTAGCGCCGGGCGAGCATGGTGCGTCAGCCTTCGCGTTCGTCGCGTTCGACGCGCAGCCGCAGCTCGCCGTCGGCCACGCGCGCGGACAACAGGTCGCCGGCGATGACGTCGCCGGTGCCGCGCACCACGCGGCCATCCCCATGGCGGAGGATGGCGTAGCCGCGGGCGACGGTGGCCAGCGGACTGACCGCTTCCAGCGATCGCGCGAGGCCGCGCAGGCGCATCGCATCGGCCTGCAGCCGGCGCGCGATCGCGGCCTGCGCGCGCGGCGCCAGCCGGTCCAGGCGCTCGTGCAGCTGGACCAGCCGGCGCTCCGGCCGCGTCGCGCGCAGCACCGCGCCGGCGTGGCGCAGGCGTGCCTGCGCGGCCGCTTCCCGCACCTGCCAGGCCGCGTGCAGCCGGCGCAGCGCCTGCTGCTGGCGCTCGCCCAGGGCGTGCAGCCGCGCCCGTGGCGCCACCACCTGCAGCCGCAGCGCGGCGCGGTCGGCGCGCTGCATGCGCTCGCGCATGCCCTGCAGGTGCAGCACGCCCAGGCGCTGGTGCAGGCCGCGCACGCGGGTTGCGACGTCGATCGCGCTGGGCACCAGCAGCTCGGCCGCGACCGACGGGGTCGGCGCGCGCAGGTCGGCGGCGAAATCGGCCAGGCTGAAGTCGGTCTCGTGGCCGATGGCCGAGACCACCGGCACCGGCGAGGCGGCGATCGCGCGCGCCAGCGCCTCGTCGTTGAAGGCCCAAAGGTCCTCCAGCGAACCGCCGCCGCGGGCCAGCACCAGCACGTCGTAGCGGCCGCTTGCGCCGGCGCGCTCGAGCATCGCGCGGACCTGGGCGGCGGCGCCGTCGCCCTGCACGGGCACCGGCAGCACCTCGGCCTCGACCAGCGGAAAGCGCCGCGCCAGCACGCTCAGCACGTCGCGCACGGCCGCGCCGGAGGGCGAGGTGATGATGCCGATGCGGCGCGCGTACGCCGGCATCGGCCGCTTGCGGCCCTCGTCGAACAGGCCTTCGGCCTGCAGCCGCGCCTTCAGCTCCTCGAACGCGCGGCGCAGGGCGCCTTCGCCGGCCTCCTCCAGCGAGTCCAGGATGAGCTGGTAGTCGCCGCGGGCCTCGTACAGGGTCAGCCGGCCGCGCGCGAGCACGCGCAGGCCCTCGCGCGGCTGGAACTTCAGCCACTGGCTCTTGGGCTTGAACAGGGCGCAGCGCACCTGGGCGCGCGCGTCCTTGAGGGTGAAATACAGGTGCCCGGACGCGGGGCGCGACAGGTTCCCGAGTTCGCCTTCCACCAGCACCACCGGGAACGCATCCTCGAGCAGGTTCCGCGCAAGGGTGTTCAGCTGGCTTGGGGTCAGAACGTTGTCGCGGGCGGGGGCGGGCATGCCTTCAGGATACCGTCCGCGGGGGGCGGGTTGATGGGTATGGCGTGGGCGTCGCAGCTTCGCTGCTCCTGAATGCCCACGCCATACCCATCAACCCGCCCTGCAATCACCGTCGCGGACCGCAGGAAAAGCGACGGCGCACCGCAGCGCCACGCGAGAAACAAGGAGCCTCGGTGCACGACGCTCTTCGCCTTTCCTCCTAACCCGCCGCGTGGTTGCGTGACGGAGGGGTGTGTGGGTGCGCAGCCGGCGTTCAAGAGCAGCGAAGCTGCGACGCCGGCGGAGCACCCACACACCCCTCCGCCTCCGCAGCCAACCAAGGGTCAAACAGTCCCTTCCGACCACGAACATGAACCCGCAGGCCCGGCTGCCACCGCAATGCCACCCCGCGCGGACTAAAATGGTCGGATGAACGCCATCCCCGAGACCACCCACGCCGGCACCCTCCAGAGCCTGGAGGAATGGGCCTTCGGCCCGGCGCCGCGGCGCGCGACCCGCCAGGTGATGGTCGGAAAGATCGCCGTCGGCGGCGAGGCGCCGGTGGTCGTGCAGTCGATGACCAATACCGACACCGCCGACGTCGACGGCACCGTGAAGCAGATCGCCGCGCTCTGGCGCGCCGGCTCCGAGCTGGTGCGGATCACGGTCAACAATCCCGAGTCCGCCGCCGCGGTGCCGCGCATCGTCGAGAAGCTGGCGATGATGGGCGTGGAGGTGCCGATCATCGGCGACTTCCACTACAACGGGCACCAGCTGCTGGCCGGCGAGCCGGCCTGCGCCCAGGCGCTGGCGAAGTACCGCATCAATCCCGGCAACGTCGGCTTCGGCAGGAAGAAGGACCTGCAGTTCGCGCAGCTGATCGAGTTCGCGATGCAGTACGGCAAGCCCGTGCGCATCGGCGCCAACTGGGGATCGCTCGACCAGTCGCTGGCGGCCGCGCTGATGGACGAGAACGCGAAGCGCGCCGAGCCCTGGGACGCCGGCCGGGTGCTGCGCGAGGCGCTGATCCGGTCCGCGATCGATTCCGCCGAGCGCGCGGTCGAACTCGGCCTGGCACGCGAGCGGATCATCCTCTCGGCCAAGGTCAGCGGCGTGCAGGAGCTGATCGCCGTGTACCGCGACCTGGCCGCGCGCAGCGACTTCGCCCTGCACCTGGGGCTCACCGAGGCCGGCATCGGCAGCAAGGGCATCGTCGCGTCCAGCGCGGCGCTGGCGGTGCTGATGCAGGAGGGCATCGGCGACACCATCCGCATCTCGCTCACGCCCGAGCCCGGCGCGCCGCGCACCCAGGAAGTCGTGGTGGCGCAGGAGCTGCTGCAGACCATGGGCCTGCGCGCGTTCACGCCGATGGTCACCGCCTGCCCGGGCTGCGGCCGCACCACCAGCGAGTTCTTCCAGGAGCTGGCCAAGGTGGTGCAGGAGCACGTGCGCGCGAAGATGCCCGAGTGGAAGATCACCCGGCCCGGCGCCGAGCACATGACGCTGGCGGTGATGGGCTGCGTGGTGAATGGTCCGGGCGAGTCGCGCCATGCCGACATCGGCATCTCGCTGCCCGGCACCGGCGAGGCGCCGACCGCGCCGGTGTTCATCGACGGCGAAAAGGCGATGACGCTGCGCGGGGAGAACATCGCCCACGAGTTCGTGGCCCTGGTCGATGCCTACGTCGACCGCCGCTACGGCGCGGCGGTGCGTGCCGACTGAGGATCCGGTTACGCCGCGCCCGTCGGCCGCAGCGCGCGGCGGCGGGCATGGCGCGCCGCCGGGCGACCCTCCGGTGCTGCCCTGGCTGGTCGCGGGCGTGCTGCTGCCGCTGGCCGCGTTCGCCGTCCTGGCCGCGATGGTGGCGGCGGGACCGCCCGGCTTCGACCTGACGCTGGCCGGCATCGCGCAGCGCGGCGTGGGTGGTGCCATGGATCCGGCCTGGCTGCTGCTGTCGCGCTTTGGCCATGAGTGGGGCGTGGTGCCGGTGGACATCGCGCTGGTGGCGCTGCTCCTGCTGCGGCGGCGCTGGCGCGCGGGACTGTTCTCGGCCGTCGCCCTTGGCGGCTCCGGCCTGCTGAACATGGCGGCCAAGCAGCTTTTCGCGCGCGCGCGTCCGGAGCTGTGGACGTCGATCGCGCCCGAGCACACCTTCAGCTTCCCGAGTGGCCACGCCATGGGCTCGATGACCCTGGCCTGGGTGCTGGTGCTGCTGGCCTGGCGGACGCCGCTGCGTCGGCCCCTGGCCGTGGGCCTGGCGGTCTTCGTGGCCGGCGTGGGCTGGTCCCGCGTGCACCTCGGCGTGCACTACCCCTCGGACGTGCTCGCCGGCTGGGCGCTCGCCACCGCCTGGACGGTGGCCTGCCGGCTCGCGTTTCGTCGTGGGAACGGCGCCGGCTGATCCGTCGCCGGCCGGCGGCAAGGTGTGACGGCGGCAGCACTTGTGGCGCCCCTTCTTTCGGGAGATGCTCCGACGCGCAGCGACACAAGGCGCTGCGCGTCCGGCACAGGGGCCGGCACGCCGCCACGGCGGTTGCCGGGACCGGATGCACGTCATCCATCCGAGGGGGAGAGAACCCGTGATCATGAAGTCCAGCTTGGCGAAGGCGGTGGCTGCCGCCGTCGTCGTGTCGGCCGCAGGCGCGACCGTGGTGGGAGTGAAGTCGAGGAGCGCGGCGACGGCCGCAGCGCAGCCAGCGCCCGTTCCCGTCTCGATCGCCGCCGCGAAGGCGCCGAAGGAAGCGCTCGAGCCGCATATCGTGCTGTTCGCCGAGCCGTCGCTGGCCGCCTACCGCGGCGGCGTGCGCGGGCTCGCCGCGCCGGCGCGCCACGCCGGCGGGCGCATCGACGTGTCCAGCCGTTCGGCCGGCGCCTATGTCGACTACCTGCGCAGCCGCCAGGCCGCGCGCGAATCCGACATCAGCCGCAGCCTCGGCCGCGGCCTTCAGGTCTCGCACCGGATGCAGCATGCGGTCAACGGCATCGTGGTGGCGCTGGCGCCGTCCGAAGCCGCGAAGATCGCCCGCATGCGCGATGTGCGCCTGGTCGAGGGCTACCGCGAGTACGCGGCCGACACCGACACCGGTCCGGCCCTGATCGGCGCGCCGGCGGTCTGGTCGGGCGCCGCGGCGGGCAGCGAGTACCAGGGCGAGGGCATGGTGGCCGCGATCCTGGATTCGGGCATCAACTTCGGCAGCCCCTCGTTCTCCGCGGTGGATCCCGTCGACGGCTACACGCACGTCAATCCGCTCGGCGCCGGCACCTACCTCGGCACCTGCGCGCCTGGCGGCGTCGACGAGGGCCGCTGCAACGACAAGCTCATCGGCGGCTACGACTTCGTCTGCGAGGCGCCGGGCAATACCTGCGCCAACCCCGGCTTCCGCGAGGAGCCCGGCTTCGGCGACACCAACTCGCACGGCACGCACGTGGCCTCCACCGTCGCCGGCAACCGGCGCACCGTCGGCATCAGCGGCGCGCAGGCGGACATCTCCGGCGTGGCGCCGCGCGCGGGCGTGATCGCGTTCGACATCTGCTACACCAACATCTCCACCGGCCAGGGCCTGTGCCCGAACGTGTCCGCGGTCGCGGCGGTGAACCAGGTCGTCGCCGACGGCGTGGCCGACGTCATCAACTACTCGATCGGCGGCGGCTCGCAGCCGTGGAGCGAGGCGGTATCGCTGGCCTTCCTCGACGTCGTCGAGGCCGGCGTGTTCGTCGCCAGCTCGGCCGGCAACAGCGGTCCGGCGGCCAATACCCTCGGCCACCTCGAGCCGTGGGTGTCGTCCACGGCCGCGTCCCAGCACGGCCGCGAAGGGTTCTCCTTCCTGATGCAGGTCACCGGACCGGGCACCGTGCCGGAGCCGCTCACCGCCATCGAGCTCACCACGGGCGCGAACGGCGTCGGCCACACCCAGCCGTACCCGGCGAACACGCCGCTGCGCGTCAGCCCGACCATCGATGCCGTGGACGACGGCTGCGCCGGCTATCCCGCCGGCAGTTTCAGCGGTGCGATCGCGGTCGTGCGCCGCGGCAGCTGCAGTTTCACGATCAAGGTGAACAGCGCGGGCGCCGCCGGTGCCGTCGCCGTCGTGATCGCGAACAACGTCGCCGATCCGCTGATCCCCTCGGTGCCCGACACCACGGTGCCGGCGTTCGGCGTGACCCAGGCGATCGGCAACGCGCTGCGCGACTTCCAGCAGGTGAACCCGACGGCCACCGCGGCGATCGGCTTCCCGGCCACGCCGGTGCCGAACACGCCCGATGCGCTGGCGGACTTCAGCTCGCGCGGGCCCGCAGGCAGCTTCAGCCTGATCAAGCCCGACGTCACCGCGCCCGGCTACGCGATCCTCGCCGCCATCGCCGGACCCACGATCACCGGCTTCGAGAACGCCGTCGGTCTGATGAACGGCACCTCCATGGCGTCGCCACACCAGGCCGGCGCCGCGCTGCTGGTGCGCCAGGCGCGTCCCGACTGGACCGTGTCCGAGGTCAAGTCGGCGCTCGCGATGACGGCGACCAGCCAGGTCTTCCTCGAGGACGAGGTGACCCCGGCGAATCCGTTCGCGCGGGGTTCGGGCCGGATCCGCGTCGACCAGGCCGTGCGCGCGGGCCTCGTGCTCGACGAGTCCGCCGAGAACTACCTGGCGGCCGACCCGGCGGACGGCGGCGATCCGTCGACGCTGAACCTGCCCACCCTGGCCAACCGCAACTGCGAGACCAGCTGCACCTTCACCCGGACCTTCCGCAACGTGGACGGCCGCGTGCAGACCTGGACGGCCAGCCTCGGCGGCATCCGCGGCAAGGTGGCACCGATGGTGGCGCGCGTTCCGGCCAACGGCACGGTGACCTTCCACGTGACCATCGACAGCACCAGCCTGCCCAACGACGGCAGCTGGAGCTTCGGCAACCTGCAGCTCAAGGCCAGCGGCCTGCGTGGCGGCAAGGCCGATCCGGTGCTCAACCTGCCGGTCGGCATCGCGGTGCAGCCGCCGGTCGCGAGCCTGCCGCCGGTCACCGCGGCCAGCGTCGCCGCGGGCGGCCAGGGCTCGGTCAGCATCCCGCTCGGCAATACCGGCGGCTCGGTGCTCAACTGGTCGATCGACAACACGGGTGATGCGATCAGCCGCCTGGCGGAGCGCTGGCGCGGTGCGGTCGGCAGCGGCTTCCGCGCGACCCGTTACACGGACCCGGCGACGGCCGGCCTGCTGGCCCAGTTCTCCGGCGACGACTTCGTGGTGGATTCCACCACGCGCCTCACCGCGATCTCGGCCGAAGGCTTCGTGGTCAGCGGCGCGGCGCTGGCCACGGCCGCCCAGTCGCTGCAGTGGAGCATCTATCCGGATGCCGCCGGCCTCCCCGCCGGCGACCCGCTGACCAACGCCGCCGCGGCGGCCTGGAGCCACGCCAGCGCGCCCAACGGCGCTGGCGTGACCCTGGCCGGCGGTCGCATCAGCATCGACCTGGATGCCGCGGGGCAGGTGGTCACCCTTCCGCCCGGTCGCTACTGGGTGGTGATCAACACCACCGGCACCTTCGCCAATCGCTGGGCGTGGTTCGGCAGCGCGGACGGGCAGGGTGGTTTCGCCGGCATCAACATCGCCACCAACGGCACCGGCGCGTGGGTCGCGAACACGTCGTTCAACAGCCTGGATTTGCAGGTCGACGGCGAAGTGCCGTGCGGCGCGAGCTGGCTCGGTGCGATCGCGCCGTCGTCGGGCGCGCTGCAGCCGGGCGACACCCAGCCGCTGGTGGCCCAGCTGCTGGCCAATGGCCTGGCGGCGGGCAGCTACTCGGGCTACGCCTGCGTGGCGAGCAACGATCCGGTGGCGCCGCTGAAGGCCACGCGCGTGGCGCTGACCGTCACGCCGTGACCGGCGCAAGCCTGCGGTGATGCAAGCGAAGGGCCCGGGAAACCGGGCCCTTCGTCATTGCGGGGGTACGGCCGGACTCATTCCGCCGGCTTGGCCGCCTCGGCGGGCGCGGTGGTCGCCGCACGCCGCGCCAGCTGCACCTCGCGATGCGCGATGTAGATGTTGGCGGCGAGGATGATGCCGGCGCCTGCCAGGGTCCAGCGCGTGGGCGCCTCGCCGAACAGCAGCCACGCCGCCAGCGCCACCAGCGGCAGCTGGACGAAGCTGATCGGCTGCAGCGCCGAAACCTCGCCGATCTTCAGGGCCCGCGTCCACAGCAGCTGCCCGCCGGTGCCGAAGGCGCCGAGCAGGAGCAGCCAGAGCCACTGGCTGCCCTGCGGCCACTGCCAGGCGAACAGCGCCGGCACCAGCGAGATCGGCACCCAGAACACGTAGGTGTAGAAGACGATGGTGTCGGCGGCGTCGACGCGCGAAAGCTGCTTGATCTGGATCGCCACCAGCGCCGCGAGCAGGGCGCCGGACAGGGCGACCAGGGTGCCGAGGCTGAACTCGGTGCTGCCGGGACGGACGATCACCAGCACCCCGACCAGCCCGATGACCACCGCCGACCAGCGCCGCAGGCGCACGGTCTCGCCGAGGATGAACACCGCGGCCACGGTCGCGAACAGCGGCGTGGCGTAGGACAGCGCCACCGCCTGCGCCATCGGCAGGTGGCCAAGCGCCCAGAACCCGCACAGCATCGAGGCGACGCCGATCGCGCACCGCACCAGGTAGCGCGGCAGCTGCCTGGTGCGCGGCAGCTCCCGGCGGCCGCGGAACAGGAACGGCAGCAGGAACAGCAGGCCGAAGAGGTTGCGGAAGAATGCCACCTCGTAGGTCGACAGTGCCTCGGACGCCAGGCGGATGGTCACCGCCATCGCGGCGAAGAAGCCGGTGCTGCCCAGCATCAGCAGCGCGGCGCGGGCCTGCGGGCTGGAGGCGGCGGGGTTCACCAGCTGGCGCCGACGATGCGCGGCTCGGGCTCCAGGGCCACGCCGAAGCGTGCCTGTACCGAGCCCGCGATCCGTCGCGCCAGCGCCAGCAGCTCCGCGCCGCTGGCCTGGCCGTGGTTCACCAGCACCAGCGCGTGCCCGGGCGCGACGCCGGCATCGCCATCGCGATGGCCCTTCCATCCCGCCGCGTCGATCAGCCAGCCGGCGGACAGCTTGCGCCAGCCCGGGCCCGCCGCGAACGAGGGCATGCCGGGGTGCGCGTCGAGCAGGGCCGCGGCATGGTCTTCCGGCACGATCGGGTTCTTGAAGAAGCTGCCGGCGTTGCCGAGCACGGCCGGGTCGGGCAGCTTGCTCCGGCGGATCCGGCAGACGGCTTCGGAGACCAGCGCCGGCGTGGGCTCCACGACGCCCATCGTCGCGAGTTCAGCGCCGATGCCCGCATAGCCGAGCTGCAGCCGCGGCGTGCGCGACAGCGCGAACTCCACCGCCGTGACCACCCAGCGCCCGCTCTCGCGCTTGAAGCGGCTGTCGCGGTAGGCGAAGCCGCAGTCGTCCGCGGCCAGCCGCACCGGGCGTCCGGCGTCGCGGTCCCAGGCCTCGACGGCATGCACGCGCTGGTCGATTTCGACGCCGTAGGCACCGATGTTCTGGATCGGCGCGGCGCCTACGGTGCCGGGGATCAGCGACAGGTTCTCCAGTCCGGACAGGCCCAGCGACAGCGTGTGCTGCACGAAGCCATGCCAGCCGTGTCCGGTCCCGGCGCGCACCACCACGTGGTCGCCGTCGTCGCCCACGACCTCCACGGCGTCGCCCGTCAGGGCCAGCGCAACGCCGTCGAGCGGCGCGGCGAACAGCAGGTTGCTGCCGCCGCCGAACACGAGCAGTTCGGCCCCGGCGATCCGGGGATCCTCGAGCACGGCGGGCAGGCTGCCCGCGTCGGACACTTCGACCAGCCAGGCGGCCCGCGCCGGCACCCGGAAGCTGGTGCGCGCGGTCAGGTCGGCGTCGCGGGTCCAGCGTGGGGCGGACCCGGCTTCGGAAGCGGCGATGCTCACAGGTTGGGCAGGTTGCCGCGGCTGGGGGCTTCCTTGCGGCGGCGGATCGCCTCCACGCATTCGCCGATGAGGGCCGGTCCGCGATACACCAGGCCGGTGTAGAGCTGCACCAGCGAGGCCCCGGCCGCGGTCTTCTTGGCTGCGTCCGCGCCCGACAGGATGCCGCCCGCGCCCACCAGCGGGATCGTCTCCGGCAGCCGCGTGCGCAGCATCCGCAGCACCGCGGTGGACTTGTTCATCAGCGGCTCGCCGGACAGGCCGCCGGTCTCGTGCGCGTGCGGGTGCTCCTGCACCGCGATGCGCGACACGGTGGTGTTGGTGGCGATCACGCCGTCCACGCCGAGGTCGCCCAGCACGCGCGCGGCGGCGTCGATGTCCTCGTCGCTGAGGTCGGGCGCGACCTTGACCAGCACCGGCACGCGGCGGCCGTGGCGCGCGGCCAGGCGCTCCTGGCCCTCGCGCAGTTCGCCCACCAGGCGGCGCAGCGCCTGCTCCTCCTGCAGTTCGCGCAGGCCGGCGGTGTTGGGCGAGGAGATGTTGACGGTGACGTAGTCGGCCAGCGGGTAGACCCGCTCGAGGCAGTGCAGGTAGTCGGTGTGCGCCGACTCGTTGGGCGTGTCCTTGTTCTTGCCGATGTTGATGCCGAGCACGCCGTCGCCGCGGCGCTGCGCGCGCGCGACGTTGCGCACCAGCGCGTCGACGCCATCGTTGTTGAAGCCCAGGCGGTTGATGACCGCGCGGTGCTCCGGCAGGCGGAACATGCGCGGCTTCTGGTTGCCCGGCTGCGCGCGCGGCGTGACCGTCCCGACCTCGACGAAGCCGAAGCCGAGCCCCAGCAGCGCGTCGATGTGTTCGCCGTTCTTGTCCAGCCCGGCCGCCAGGCCGACCGGGTTGGGGAAGGTCAGGCCGAGGGCCTTGACCGGGAACGGGCGCGGCGCGCCCCCGAGCAGGCGCTGCAGCCGCAGGCGGTGCAGCGCCTCGAGCGAGGACAGGCCCAGTCCGTGCGCGCGCTCGGCGTCGAGGGCGAACAGGAAGGGCCGCGCCAACCCGTACATGGGGGTGTCCTCAGAGGTCGAACTTGATGCCCTGGGCCAGCGGCAGCGCGTCGGAGTAGTTGATGGTGTTGGTCTGGCGGCGCATGTAGGCGCGCCACGCGTCCGAACCCGACTCGCGGCCGCCGCCGGTCTCCTTCTCGCCGCCGAAGGCGCCGCCGATCTCGGCGCCCGAGGTGCCGATGTTGACGTTGGCGATGCCGCAGTCCGAACCCGCCGCCGACAGGAAGGCCTCGGCGCGCTTGAGGTTGGTGGTGAAGATCGCCGACGACAGGCCCTGCGGCACGTCGTTCTGCATGTCGATCGCGTCCTCGAGCTCCGAGTACTTCATCACGTAGAGGATCGGCGCGAAGGTCTCGGTCTGCACCACGTCGGCGTCGTTGGCCAGGCCGGTGACGATGGTCGGCAGCACGAAGAAGCCCTTGCGGTCGGTGAGCGCGCGGCCGCCCGTCTCGACGGTGCCGCCGCTGGCCTTGGCCTTCTCGATCGCGGCCAGGTAGGCGTCGACCGCCGCCTGGCTGTTGAGCGGGCCCATCAGGTTGGCGGCGTCGGTCGGGTCGCCGATCTTCTTCTCGACCTGGCCGTAGGCGGTCTTGAGCTTGCCGAGCACGTCGTCGTAGATCGACTCGTGGATGAAGACGCGGCGGGTGGTGGTGCAGCGCTGGCCGGCGGTGCCGACGGCGCCGAACACGATCGCCGGGATCGCCAGCTTCAGGTCCGCGGTCTCGTCCACGATCATGGCGTTGTTGCCGCCGAGCTCGAGCAGCGAGCGGCCCATGCGGCGCGCGACGCGCTCGCCGACCTGGCGGCCGACCTTCGTCGAGCCGGTGAAGCTGATCATCGCCACGCGCCTGTCGTCGACCATGCGCTCGGCCAGCGCGTTGTCGGTGTCGTTGAACAGGAAGAAGAGGTCGGGGAAGCCGCCCTCGCGCAGCGCCTCGTTGCAGACGCGCATCGACGCGATCGCCGACAGCGGGGTCTTGCCCGAGGGCTTCCAGATCGAGATGTCGCCGCAGACGGCCGCGATGAACGAATTCCAGGCCCAGACCGCGACCGGGAAGTTGAACGCCGAGATGATCCCGACGATGCCCAGCGGGTGCCACTGCTCGTACATGCGGTGGCCGGGGCGCTCGGAGTGCATGGTCAGGCCGTAGAGCTGGCGCGACAGGCCCACGGCGAAGTCGCCGATGTCGATCATCTCCTGCACCTCGCCGTCGCCTTCCGGCTTCGACTTGCCCATTTCCAGCGCGACCAGCGAGCCGAGCATGTCCTTGTTCGCGCGCAGCGCGTTGGCGCACAGGCGGATGGCCTCGCCGCGCAGCGGCGCCGGGGTGGTGCGCCAGGACTTGAAGGCGCGCTGGGCGCGCTCGACGATCAGCTCGTAGTCGGCCTCGGAGGCGGCATGCACCTGGCCCAGCACCTCGCCGTCGGTCGGGTTGACCGGCTCCAGCACGCCGGCGTCGCGGGTCGACGCCCACTCGCCATTGCCGAGGTAGGTGCCGGATTCGCTGCCGGACAGGCCGAGGGCGGTGAGGACGGGGTGGGTCATGGGGTGGGCCCCGGGGGCGGGGGGGGGGGGGCGCTGCGCGCCCCGCTGGGTGGTGGCGCCCCCGGCGCGATTCGAACGCACGACCTTCCCCTTAGGAGCTTCATATAGTTATATGTATACGAAGTATCTTCTTCTAAGTTCGTCGTACTTCTTCTAACTAGCCGGGAACGTCTGTTAAGTTGACTGTTGTGTCGGTTTCTTTTATGCAGTAAAGGTCAGATCGCTGATTGGGCTGTTAGGCGCATAAGGCGCGCGTACGGCACCTCTGGATGGAACGATTGCGCGCGACCTGAGCCGAGTACGAATTCGCTCCGACCCCAGCAGCTGATCGGTTGGCGGCCCCGACAGGACTTGAACCTGTAGCCTCACCCTTAGGAGGGGTGCGCTCTATCCAGTTGAGCTACGGGGCCTAGTGCACAATTATTGCAGACAAGGCCCGCGCGGTCATTGTTCAGATCTGCAGAGTGGCTGCGTGCGCTAGCGCTCTCTGCCTTCTGCCCACCACTCAAGCAGCTCGGCCTTGACGTACCTCACCGATCTTCCGCGCCTGATGTATGACGGTCCCGTACGCTCCCAGCGGTGGCGCTCAAACCAGGCCATGCTCATCTTCGTGAGGGCTGCTGCCTCACGGGTAGTCAGGAGCTCGGCGTCTGCTGGGAGGAGGCGGGTGGGGGGAAGACTGGCGGTCTTTCGGGCTCGCATAAGGCACCTCTTCACTGAGCGGGCCTTAAGAATAGTCCAAAATGGGTTATTCGGTGCCAGCCACTAGGCTGGCTAGATGCGTAGCGGAGTGAAGGCGGCCGGATATGCGCTCCTCAGGAAGGAGTTGATCTCGGCCCGTGAATCTCGTGGGCTGACTCAGGTTGAGCTTGCTCGCGCTCTCGGTCGTACGCAGTCATTTGTCTCAAAGTACGAACTAGGCGAGCGTCGGCTGGACGTTCTGGATTACGTCCTTGTATGTCGTCACCTTCGAGTCGACGGGGGCGCCCTTTTAAAGGTTCTTGAAGGCTCAGATGCTTCCTAGCGGCATAGGGCCACGACTTTAGAGAGCAGTGGGGCAGCCTAAGCTGCCCCTCCGCTTTGCGCGCTACCCGGTTTTCACTTGTTGCCCTTTCACCTGCTCTTCGTGGCCTTCTTCGACCGCGATGATGCCGCGTGCGATCCACTCTGCGATGGGGGGGGCGACGGCATTGCCAATGAGTCTCCCTCTACGGCCGTCCATCCTTCGGGGAAGCCCATCAGTTGTTCGCACTCGTCCCACGTCAAGTTCCTGGCGACAGAGAATCGGTCTGTCGCTATGGCCGCCCTGATGTCCTCCAGTTTGAGCGCGAATCGTGGGGCTAAAATCTCTTGCTTTGGTATACCCAAAGCCTCCCCGACGTTGCACCAGAAGCGGATCGTGCTCTGCAGTCCCTCCTCGAAGATCGGATCCAGACTTCTCCCGTTTCGCTCCTCCCGGCGGAGAATCCCGGTAGCGTTCGCGGCAGTTAGAAAGGAACTTATAGGCGGATTCTGATCGATAACTTGCGACAATGAACACTCGTTCTCGATGGTGGGGCAGACCCGCATCGAGAGTGTTGCACGCGAACCACCCCCCCAAATACCCGACTTCTTCGAGCTCGTCGGTAACTGCCTCAAGCGCCTCGCCCCCTTCGGCGCTGAGGAGCCCGACGACATTTTCCAGGACAAGCCATCGAGGCCGTGCTTCTGAAGCAAGCTCAACAAAGTCGTGAAAGAGCCCGCTTCGCTTGCCTTTGAGGCCTTTACGATCGGTGTTGGCGTGGCTGAGATCCTGGCACGGCCAGCCGCCTGCCCAGACTTCGGCTTGGGGGATGTCTTCTGCTTGGAGCGTGGTGATGTCGCCATGTAGGGGTACCTCTGGCCAATGCCGCCTGAGGACAAGCTGGCAATGGGGGTCAATTTCGCAGTGAAAAACGGGAGTCATTCCGGCTCGCTGGAAGCCGAGATCGAATCCACCGATGCCCGCGAAGAACGATGCGAACCGAAGCTGATTAGCCTCGGAAGGGGTTGGTGGCCGTTCCGGTAGACTGGCGCTACCAATGTCAACTGATTGGAACATCGTGGTCAGTAAGTCTCGCGCTAGTAAAGGTCTCTTGGTTCCGCCTCGGCTGACGCCTGTCCCTGACGAGGCGGCGAGGCAAAAGTGGTTGTCGGACACTGTAAACGGCTTCGTCGCCCCGGGCCAGGCCCTCAGGGAGATCTATGCCCTCATACTTCACCGACTCTGGCCGTCAGGTCATGGTATCCCCGGCCCTCAGGTTAGTGAGCAGGAGATCCGCGCACTCATTGACGCCGCTCGGATCGAGCGTGGGAAGGAGGCCTACCGAGACCCCTTCAGACGCATGCGGGAGCTTCAGGGGGAGGAAGGGCTCACCTGCATCATCAAGGAAGGGACGAAGTACCAGCTCATATCGTTGGACGTGAGTCAGAAGCGGGAGCCGCGTGCTAAGCCGGCCGCCAAGTTGTGGGAGCAAATCAAGGCTGGCGTAGGGTACAAGTGCGCCCATTGCGGACAGCAGGAGCCTGCTGTCAAGTTGTCGCCCGACCATCGCGTTCCGCGCTCCAGAAACGGGACAAACGACGATCACAACTGGCAGCCACTTTGTGAGCAATGCAACAACGCAAAAAGCTCCGCCTGCCAAGGGTGCGGGATGAATTGCAACGTCTGCTTCTGGGCATTCCCCGAGGAGTACAAGCCGATCGTTATCCAAGACGATAACCGGGAACAGGTCCGCCGCGCTGCGGTCAAGCAAGGGCTGAACCAGAGCGAACTCGTCAACAAGATCCTGCGCGACTACTTTCGATAGTTGAGACCAAGCGAAGGTTGCATCCACGTGGACGGCTCAAGCTAGGAGGCCTTCGCAAAGCTTCCCCCTAAGCCGTCTCGCTGGCTGAGACTTGACTGTTGAAGCGATCTACAGGAAGCATCGGCCGTTCCCGCATGCGGAAGGATGACAGCAGGGCGACTTCAGTCGACGTCTAAGGTGTCGTGAAGTAAGTCAGCACTGATAGACCTCAAACCCCATACAGACCCCGATTGGTAAGTCACGACTGACATATCTCCCTAAGTGATTGATTATCAACGAAAAAGAGTTGATAAGTCAGTCCTGACCTTCCCCTTAGGAGGGGGACGCTCTATCCAGCTGAGCTACGGGGGCAACAGCCGGCAATTCTCGCACGGCCCCCGGACGCGGGCAAAAGAACGGCCGCGAGCGCGATGTCACAGCGCGGGCGGCCGTCTGGAGAGACGGAGTGGGGCGCAGGCGGCTCAGCCGGCGGGCTGCATCCGGAGCTGGCCGGGGAAGGGCCCGCCGGAATCCCAGGCCAGGGGCATCATGTCCTCGATCACCGTGCCGCCGTGGCGGTCGTCGGCGAGGATCGCGAACACCTCTTCCGGCGTCTTCGCCACCGCCAGGCGCTCCTGAGTTTTCGCCCACCACGGGGTCTCGATACCGGCGTCGAGGTTGTCCAGCTTCTCCTGCCCCTGGTGCCCGGCCACCGAAACGCGCGCCTGGTCGCGGATCGCCATCAGGTCGTCGGTGGTGAAGCTCATCTGGACGTGCTGGTTGCCGTCGATGCTGCGGTTGCTGGGCGCGCCGTCGAAGGCGGCCTCGGCGTAGGAGGCCAAGGCCGGATGGAGGTCGGCGCGGACCACCGTCCACTGCGCGTTGTCGTAGTCGGGCGTGCCGTCGGCGCCGACCTGGTAGCGGACATCGGTCGTCAGGCCGCCGGAGTTGGTGTAGGTCACCTGGCGGTCGATGCTGCCATCGTCCCAGCGCGTGTCGGTGACGGTGTACTGGCTGTCGCCGTCGATGGCGACCTTCAGCCCGCCGAGCTCGATGCCGGCGAAGCTGGCGTGTTCGGCGTCGAAGACCTGGGTGGTGCCCGACTGCGGCACGCCCGGCGGCGACCACTCCGGGATCTTGCCGGTGGCCAGGAACTGCTGGTAGGCGGCCTGGCCCTCGGCGGTCGAGAGGTCGATGCGGGCGACGTCCATCTCGCGGCTTTCGTAGCTCGATTCGCTGCCGATGCCGACCGCGGCCACGCCCTGGCGGCCGATGCCCAGGAAGAGGTCGTTCTCGACCGTCTCCACCGGCCCCGCGGCCACCTGCACGATCGAGCCCTCCTGGCGGGTGACGCTGAAGCCCAGGCCGGACAGTTCGGTGTGCTCGCTGCCGATGGTGAAGGCCTTCCAGTTGGCCTCGAAGGCCGAGCCCTGCAGCGACTGGCCGCGCATCAGCACGGAGCTGCCGGTCGGCATGGACAGGGGGTCGAGGGGGTTGGGCAGGCCGTCGAGGTTGCCCTCGCCGAGCTGGGCGCCCTGCTGCGGGGTCACGATGGCCTCGTAGTCCAGGCGCATCCCCGCGAATTCGTGGTAGGAGCCCGAGACCGGCAGGCCCTTCATCACCTGGCGCAGCACCGGCGAGCCGTCGGCCAGCGAGCGCACGGAGTCGGGCAGCGCGTTCAGCCGGTCGGCCCACTTGTACAGCTTCTGCAGCGGGGTCCTGCCGAGGTCGACGCCGACCTCGCCGCGGATCTCGACGCTGGCCTCCAGGCGCTGGGTCTGTTCGAAGCCCACGCCCGTGCGCACCTCCGACAGCTCGACCTCGCCCTCCACGGTGACCTGGGCCTCGCCGCGCACCGGCAGCCAGCTGGTCGTGCCGACGCCACCGGCCTGGCCGGAGTAGCCCACGCTGAATCCCGGGTTGAGCAGGGGGCCGAGGATGTCGTCGGGCACGGTGCCGAGCAGCTCGTAGCCGGCCGCGATCTGCTCCGGCGTCGCGTCCGCGGGCAGGTCGATGCCCAGCAGCGACAGCGCGCCGCGCGCCTGCGGCAGCGGGATGGCGTTGGTGTCGGCGTTGGAGCCGCTGGCGGTGAGGTAGCCCGGGATCGTCGCGGGTGATTCCGCGGCCTCGTCGACGATGCGCTGCAGCTCCTGCACGTAGGGGCTGGAGGCGTGGTGCTGGCGGGCCTGTTCGTATTCGAAGTTGGCGGTTGCCGGCGGCAGGGCGTCGTAGTCGCTGCGCTGCGGCTCGAAGCGGTCCAGGGCGGCCTGCGCGGCTTCGGCGCGCTGTTCGTTGAAGCTGGTGTTGCGCGACTCGCGGATCGACTGCAGGTCGTCGGGCGGCAGGTTGCGCAGCGGCGGCCTGGCGAGATCCGAGTGGTCGGGCAGCGACATGTCGTGGATGGCCGCCACGGCCTCCTGCGGGGTGCTGGCGGAGGCGGGGGCCACCGCGGGGGTGGCCAGGGGCGCGGGCTCGGCGGCCGGCTGCTGCGGGGCGGGCGCCGCGGGCGCGTCGTCCTGGCGCTGCTCCCAGCTGTTGCGGATGGAGGCCTGGTCGTCGGGCGGCAGGCGATGGTAGAGCTGGGAGTCGACGCCGTAGATCTGGGTCATGGGGCAGCACGGTCACGGGGGAAGCATGACCGTAGCCGTGTCGTGGTGGCGGCCGGTATACGGGCGAACCCTAGGCGGCTGCGTCGTGTCGCTTCGCCCTCAACGACGAAGGGCTGGAACGGTGACCGTCCAGCCCTTCATGCGACTTCGTGGGTGGTGGAGCCAGGGAGGATCGAACTCCCGACCTCGTCATTGCGAACGACGCGCTCTCCCAGCTGAGCTATGGCCCCACAGGGGATCGCATTCTATACGCCCGCATCGCCGCTCGGCAATTCCCCCGTGGTGGCCGACAGCAGCGGCGCGAGCACCGGCTCCAGCTGCGCGCGGCGCCAGGTGCCGAACACCGACCAGTCGCCCTCGTCCTGCAGCGATTCGAGCCTGCGGCGCGAGGCCAGCACCCCGTCGGGCAGGCCGAGGGCCGCGCCGGCGGCGGCAGCGGCGTCCTGCAGGCGGCGCAGGGTGCGCTTGTCGCGTTCGTCGACCCGCACCGGTGGTGCCTCCTCCTCGTCCGGCAGGGGCGTGGCGAGCGCGTCGAGCAGCTCCGCGGCCAGCTTGCGCGGGGCCTTGGGGTGGCGGTCGAGCACCGCCTTCAGCGCCGGCAGGTCGGCCGGCGCGGTGCGGGCGAGGGTGGTCGCGAGCTCGTTGTCGAGCACCCAGCTGCGCGGGCGGTCGTGTTCGCGGGCCCAGGCGTCGCGCCAGCGCATCAGGCGCAGCAGGCGCAGCTGGGCGGCGCGGTCGAAGTGCTGGGCGCTGCGGATCGGCAGGTGCGGCCAGCGCTCGAGCCCGCTGTCGCGGGCGGTGGCGATCATGCGCGCGCAGTCCTCGCGCAGCCAGTCCATGCGGCCGAGCGCCTCGAGCTTCGCGGACAGGGCGTCGTGGAGCTCGAACAGGTGGCGCACGTCGTCGGCGGCGTAGGCGAGCTGGGCGTCGGACAGCGGGCGGCGCGACCAGTCCGAGCGGGTCTCGCCCTTGCCCAGGGTGACGCCGGCGATGTCGGCCACCAGGCGCTGGTAGCCGGCGCCGGCCGCGATGCCGGCGATCGCCGCCGCCACCTGGGTGTCGAACAGCGGTTCCGGCACCGCCCCGCAGGCATGCTGGAGGGCGATCAGGTCCTCGCTGGCGCTGTGCATCACCTTGGTGGTGGCGGGGTTGGCCAGGATGCCGCGCAGGGCCTCGGCCATGCCGGCGGCCTGTGCGTCCACCAGCAGGATCTCGTCGCGCACCGCCACCTGCACCAGCGCCAGGTGCGGCCACCAGGTGCGTTCGCGGATGAACTCGGTGTCCAGGCCGATGCGGGAGGGCGGGGTGTCGAAGCGTGCGAGGAGGGCGGCGGGTTCGGCCACCCAGGTGAAGTCGGGTTCCATCGGCGCCAGCGTACCGGCCGCCGCGGGCCAGGGGCAACGGTGGCGGGGCCATGTGGCTGCGCGGGCAGGGCTTGCCGTACTCTGCCACCGTGAGCGACTGCCGATTCCTCCACCTGACCACCGCCCGGGCGCGCCGCGCGGGTGCCGCCGCGGGGCTGGCGCTGCTGCTGGCTGCCGGCTGCGGGCGCGATGCCGGACCCGGGGCCGAGACCCCGGAGGCCGCCGCCGAGGAGGCGCGCGGCGACGGCAGCGTGACCATCAGCGGCGACGATCGCCTCGCCGACAGCCTGACCTGGCACGCGCCGAAGGTGGAGCTGGACAACGAGGAGGCCGCGCTGGAAGACGCCCTCGAGCGTGCAGGCGCCGCGCTCGAGGCGGGCGACCTGGATGCGGGTTCGGGCTCGGCGATCCCGCTCTACCAGGCCGTGCTCGCGCACGTGCCCGACAGCGCGCCCGCGCGCGAAGGGCTGGAGCGCGCGTTCACCGCGCTCCTGGCCGAGGGCCGGCGGGCCCTGGCCCGGGCGGGCGACGACGATGCCGCGCTCAGGCGTGCGCGCGAGGTCGCGGCGGTCGCGCGCAGCCTGCGTCCGGGCGGAGACGAGGTCGACGGCTACCTCGCAGGCGTCGACCGCGCCGAGGAAATGGCCGAGATCAACCGCGCCGCCGAGGTCGAGCTGCGCGAGGGGCGCCTGGGCGAGGCGGGCGGCGGGGCCCTGGCCCGGGTGCGCCAGGCGCTGGCGATCGACGCGGAGCAGCCACGCGCGCTGCAGACCCTCGCGGCCGTGGAGAGCGCGATGATCCGGCGCGCCGAGGACGCCGCGTCGGAGGGCGATTTCGAGGCCGCCGGGACCTGGCTGGGCCACGCCGGCAAGGTGCGCGAGGACGTCGGCACGGTGGAGGATGCGCGCGCCCGCGTCGATGCCGAGCGCCGGCGCTGGATCCAGCGGCTGCGCGACGACGGCGTAGCCGCGCTGTCGAAGCCCGACGGCATCGAGCGTGCCCGCACCCTGCTGGCGCGCATGCTGGCGCTGGCGGAGCCCGGCAATCCGGCCGTGGCCGAGCTGCGCGAGCGCATCGATCTTGCGGTGCACTACGGCAGCTTCCGCCCCGGCCAGCGCTTCACCGACGGCGCCGCCGGCGGCCGCGGGCCGCGGATGGTGGTGGTGCCGCACGGTGGCTTCAGCATGGGCGCGCTCGACGACGACCGCGACGCCGAGGACAGCGAGCGTCCGCGCCGCAACCTGCGCTTCGAGCGCGGCTTCGCGCTCTCGCTCAACGAGATCACGGTCGGCCAGTTCCGCCGCTTCGTCGAGGCCACCGGCTACCGCAGCCGCGCCGAGCGCCGCGGCTTCTCGATGGCCTACGACGAGCGCAGCGGCAACTTCGTCCGCCGCAGCGGCGTGGACTGGAGGTCGGACTTCGCCGGCGCCCCGGCCGCGGCCAACCTGCCGGTGGTCCACGTCAGCGCCCGCGACGCCCAGGCCTATGCCGACTGGCTGGCCGAGGTCAGCGGCGAGCGCTACCGCCTGCCCAGCGAGGCCGAATTCGAGTACGCGCTGCGCGCCGGCGGCGGCGGCCGCTATCCCTGGGGCGACGAGGCGCCGCCCGCGGGCACCGGCAACCTCACCGGCGGCAAGGACCGTTCGCCCGGCGGGCGCGGCTGGAGCAATGCCTTCGACGGCTACGACGACGGCCACTGGGGGCCGGCGCCGGTCGGCGGCTTCACGGCGAATGCATTCGGCCTGCACGATCTTGAGGGCAACGTCAGCGAGTGGGTGGCCGACTGCTGGCACGACAGCTATCGCCGCGCGCCGGCGTCAGGCGCCGCCTGGGTCAACCCGGGCTGCCGGATGCAGGTGGTGCGGGGCGGTGCCTGGGCGAGCTCGCCGCCGCAGACGCGCAGCTCGTGGCGGGCGCCGTCGCCGGTGGACAACACCAACGCGCGCGTCGGCTTCCGGGTCGCGCGGGACATCTGAAGCACACACTGAGGACAGACAACCGCATGCGCCAGGATCCGTTCGGACGTCAGCGTCAGCAGCAGTCGAGGCCGCGGCGCGGCTTCAACCCGAGGATCCTCGTCCTCGTCGCCTTCATCGCCTACGGCGCGTACTACTACTTCTCCAACCAGACGCTGGACCCGGTCACCGGCGAGAAGGTGCTGATCGACCGCTCGCTGTCGGTCGAGGACGAGAAGGCGCTGGGGCTTCAGGCCTACGAGGAGATCCTGTCCACCGAACGACCGGTCGATCCGAACACCCCGATCGCACGCGAGATCCGCGAGATCGCGCGGCGCCTGATCGAGCGGGTGCCCGACATCGAAGCCGCGCTGGCGGCCGAGAACGGCCAGCAGCCGACCGGGTTCTCGTCGACGTTCGACTGGGACGTCAACGTCATCCAGTCCGACCAGGCCAACGCCTTCTGCCTGCCCGGCGGCAAGATGGCCGTCTACACCGGCCTGGTGCCCGTGGCGGAGAACGAGCACGCGATGGCCGTCGTCATGGGGCACGAGATCTCGCATGCGCTGCTGCGCCACGGCGCCCAGCGCATGGCCCAGCAGAAGCTGTCCCAGGTGGGGCAGATGGCCGGCGCGATGAGCGGCATGGATCCGCAGCAGCAGCAGATGGTGATGGCCGCGATGGGCTATGGCTACCTGCTGCCCTACGCCCGCAAGCACGAGACCGAGGCCGACTACGTGGGCCTGATGCTGGCCGCCGCCGCGTGCTACGACCCGCGCGAGGCGGTCCCGCTCTGGGAGCGCATGAGCGCGGCCAGCGGCGGGCAGTCGCCGCCGGAGTTCCAGTCCACGCATCCCAACCCGGGTACGCGCATCCAGAACCTGGAGTCGCTGATGCCGAAGGCGCTGGAGTTCTACGAGCGCTACTGCCCCGAAGGCGCCCTGTAGCCGGGGCTGCGGCGGCAACAGGCAGAAAAGCGCTTTAGCTTTTGCAGGACTACTTGCGCTTGCCGCCGGCGGTGCCCCGGGGGTTCTCGGGGGCGGCGGGTGGGTTGGCCGTTGAGGCCAGGTTGCGCTGGAACTCCTGCCACATCGCCATGTTGCGCTCGGTCAGCTCGGTCATCATCGACCACGGCGTCTGGCCGAGCATGCTGCCCATCTGCTGGCGGAACTGCTGCTGCTGGTCGAGGAAGGTCTTCATCGAGCGCTCGAGGTAGCTGCCCATGAAGCCCTGCAGGGAGTCGCCGTAGAAGCGGATGATCTGGCTGAGCAGCTCCGTCGACAGGATCGGCTGGCCGTCCTGCTCCTGCTCGGAAATGATCTGCAGCAGCACCTGGCGGGTCAGGTCCTCGCCGCTCTTGGCGTCCCGGACCTCGAACTCCTCGCCGTCGACGATGAGCTGGCGCACGTCCTCGATGGTGATGTAGCTCGAGATCTCGGTGTCGTACAGACGGCGGTTCGGATACTTCTTGATGACGCGCATGGCCATGCTGCGGTGCCCGGTGTTCTCTCCTGGCCGCAGCATGACGCAGCGCAACAGTGCTTGCAACCGGCCCCCGGAAGGGGGCCGAGGCGTCACCAGCCCATGTACTGGCCGCCGTTCGCGGCGAGGTTGGCGCCGGTGATCCACGCGGCTTCGTCGGCCACGAAGAAGGCCACCGAATAGGCGATCTCGTCGGGCGTGCCGAGCCGCCCGGTGGGGATCTGCGCAACGATCTTCTCGCGCACCGCCTCGGGCACCGCCATCACCATGTCGGTGCCGATGTAGCCGGGCGAGACGGTGTTGACGGTGATGCCGAGCTTCGCGTTCTCCTGCGCCAGCGAGATGGTGAAGCCGTGCATGCCGGCCTTGGCCGCGGCGTAGTTGGCCTGGCCGTACTGGCCCTTCTGGCCGTTGATCGAGCTGATCTGCACGATGCGGCCCCACTTGCGCTCGCGCATGCCCTCGATCACCGGGCGGGTGACGTTGTAGCAGGCGTTGAGGTTGGTGGTGATGACGTCGGTCCACTGCTGCGGGGTCATCTTGTGGAAGGTCGAGTCGCGGGTGATGCCGGCGTTGTTGACCAGGATCTCGACCGGGCCCAGCGCCTCCTCGACCTTGCGCACCATGGCCTCGGCGTCCTCGGGGGAAGACACGTCGCCCGGCACCAGGGTGAACTCGAAGCCTTCCGCGCGCATCGCCTGCTCCCAGGCGCGCGCCTTCTCCTCGTTGCGGTAGTTGGTCGCCACCCTGTGGCCGGCCTTGGCCAGGCGCTTGCAGATGGCGGTGCCGATGCCGCCGGTCCCCCCGGTCACCAACGCAACCCGTGACGTCATGTCGTCGCTCCCGATGCGTGGGCGCGGAGTGCGCCCGCTGGAATCGATTCTAGGCGTGGGGCATTGCAGGGGCATTGTGCAGTGCGATGGCCGGAACCGGTCCGCGCGGAATGCGCCGCGGATCGAAGCCGGCCACCGCCGCGGCGAGGGTCGCACGCAGCGGGCCATGCGCCGGCAGCATGCCTGCGTCCTGGCCCAGCGCGCGCCAGGCGGCGCGCAGCGTGGGCAGCGGGTCGCCCGCATCGACCGCGAGTGACCGGTCCGACTTCGACAGCTTGCGCCCGTCGTCGCCGAGCACCAGCGGCAGGTGCAGGTAGCGCGGCCGCGGCAGGCCGAGCGCGTCCTGCAGCAGCAGCTGGCGCGGCGTGGAGTCGAGCAGGTCGGCGCCGCGCACGATGTCGGTCATGCCCTGGTCGGCGTCGTCGACCACCACCGCCAGCTGGTAGGCCCACCAGCCGTCGGCGCGGCGCAGCACGACGTCCCCGACCTCGCGGCCGACGTCCTGGGCGACGTGGCCATGCACGGCGTCCTCGAACGCCGCGCGGCGGCCGTCTGGCACGCGCAGCCGCACCGCGGGATCCGGGCGGCGCGCGCCGGGACGGCAGCTGCGGTGCACGCCGCCGGTCGCGGCGACGTCGGCGCGGCTGCAGTGGCATTCGAAGGCGTGTCCGGCCGCGAGCAGCCGCTCCAGCGCGGCGGCATACAGGTGGCCGCGCTGCGACTGCCAGGCCACCGGGCCGTCGTGCTCAAGGCCGAAGGCGGCGAGCGTGCGCAGCTGGTCCAGCGCCGCCCCGGGCACCTCGCGACCGCGGTCCACGTCCTCGATCCGGATCCACCACTCGCCTCCGGCGCTGCGCGCGGCCAGCCAGCTGCCGAAGGCGGCGAGCAGCGAGCCGAAGTGCAGGGCACCGGTGGGCGAGGGCGCGAAGCGGCCGCGGACCCCGCCCGCGGGCGACCCGGGGCGGATGGACGACGTGTCGGACGGGAAGGACGGGCTCATCGCGTCACCTTGAATTCAATGCCGGGCGTGCACACTTGATGGCTGAACCGTGATCCCGCAGGAAACCTTTCCCATGCTCAAGCGCGTCGCCCTTTTCCTCGCCACCAACCTGGCGGTGCTGGCACTGCTCAGCATCATCATGTCGGTGTTCAACATCAATCCGCAGGGTATGGGTGGACTGCTGTTGATGGCCGCGCTGTTCGGCTTCGGCGGATCGCTGATCTCGCTGCTGTCGTCGAAGTGGGTGGCCAAGCGCGCCGCCGGCCTGCATGTGATTGAACGCCCGAACAGCGACGTCGAGCGCTGGCTGGTCGACACCGTCGCCCGCCAGGCGCAGGCCGCCGGCATTGGCATGCCCGAGGTCGCGATCTACGACGCGCCCGAGATCAACGCCTTTGCCACCGGCGCCAACCGCAACAACGCGCTGGTGGCGGTGTCCACGGGCCTGCTGCGCTCGATGGACCAGGACGAGGCCGAGGCGGTGCTCGCGCACGAGGTCAGCCACGTCGCCAACGGCGACATGGTCACCATGGCCCTGCTGCAGGGCGTGCTCAACACCTTCGTGATCGTGCTTGCGCGCCTGGTCGGGCGCGTGGTCGACGGCTACCTCAGCGGCGGCCGCGACAACGGCGGCGGCGGGCTCGCGTACTTCGCCATCGTGTTCGTGCTGGACATGGTGTTCGGCCTGTTCGCGAGCATGATCGCGATGTGGTTCTCGCGCCACCGCGAGTTCCGCGCCGACGCCGGCGGCGCCGCGCTGGCGGGTCGCGACAAGATGATCGCCGCGCTCAAACGCCTGTCGCTCAACCAGGGCCAGAACACCCTGCCCAAGCAGGTCGCGGCCTTCGGCATCAGCGGTGCGATGGGCCACGGCCTGCGCCGGCTGCTACTGAGCCATCCGCCGCTGGAAGAGCGCATCCGCGCGCTCGAGGCCGGCAGCGTCGACGGCGAAGCGGCGCTGCGCCAGGGCCTGCTGGCCTGATCCTGGCGGTGGTGATGCGGGGCGACGCACCTGCGCCGCCCCGCCGGCGTCACTCGAAGTCGTAGGACATGTCCGGCCCCGACGGGGCCAGGAAGTTGCCCGACACGTAGTCCACGCCGGTGCCGAACAGCACCGACATCGTGGCCGCGTCGGAGATGAAGTCCGCCATGGTCTGGATGCCCAGCTCGCGCGCCTTGGCCGCGATCTCGCGGACCCGCGTCTGGTTGTCGGCGTTGCCGGTGAGGTCCTGGGTGAACCCGGGATCGATCTTGAGCATGTTCGGCTTGAGGTGCGCGAGCAGCTGGAACGAATCCAGGCCGGCGCCGAAGTTCTCCAGCGCGATGCGGCAGTCCAGGCGTGCGGCGGCCGCCGCGAACTCCTGCGCCGCCTTGAGGTGGGTGAACACCTTGGCCTCGGCCAGCTCCAGCACTAGGTACTCGCCCGGCACGCCGTGGGCCAGCAGCTGTTCGCCGATGTAGCGGGTCAGGCTGTCGTCGGCCAGCGAGGCCTGGCTGACCTTGACCAGCAGGGTGGTCGGCCGGTTGGCGCGGATGCGCTCGCCGATCACCGCGATCGCGCGTCCGACGACGTAATGGTCGATCTCCCAGAGCAGGCCGTGCTCCTCGGCGATCTGCAGGAAGCTCAGCGGCTTGATCAGCTCGCCGTCGGCGCCCTTCAGGCGCAGGAAGGCCTCGTACACCGCCCCGGTGTCGCCCTGCAGGCTGATCACCGGCTGGTAGTGCAGGACGAAGTTCTGGTGGTCGAGCGCGTCGCGCAGGCGCGTCACCCAGGCCTGGATGTGTTCTTCCTCGGCGCGGTCCACCGCGCTGGGGTCGAACAGTTCGAAGCGGTTGCCGCCGGTGGCGCTGGCCGAGGCCATCGCTTCGGTCGCCTTGGCGAGCACCTGGCTGACGCTGGCGATCTTCTCGCCGACCTGGACCGCGCCGATGCTGGCGGTGATCACGCTCGAGCGCGCGCCGATCTCGAACAGCTCGGCGGCGAAGGCGGCCAGCACGCGGTTGGCGGCCGCTTCCGTGCCGGCGTGGTCGGTGTTGCGCACCAGCAGGGCCAGCGTGTGTTCGCCGAAGCGCGCGGCGACCGCGTCCAGGCCCTCGGCGGCCGCGGTCAGGCGCGAGGCCGCGGATGCCAGCAGGTCGTCGGCGGAGTCCAGGCCGATGTCGGCCAGCAGGTGCTGGTAGTGGTCGGGCTCGACCAGCATCAGGCCGTGCCGCGCGCTGCCCCGGGCGGCGGCCTCGACGGCGTCCTCCAGTGCATGCAGGAAGGTCGCGCGGTTGTACAGGCCGGTGGCCTGGTCGCGCTGGCGCAGCTCCTCGATTTCCTGCGCCAGCTCCGGGTCGAGCTCCTGGCGGCGGATCACCACCTGCACGCAGGGCTCGCCCTCGTACTGGGCCTGGATGAACTCCATCGCGGCCGGGAACACGTTGCCATCGATGTCGCGGGCCTGCAGTTCGTGCCGCGGCGGCGGCGGCTCGCCCTGGGCCAGCGACTTGAGCAGCTGGCGGAACTCCTCGACGTGCTGGGGCGCGACCATGTCCAGCAGCGACATGCCCTCGATGTCCTCGAACTCGTCGTAGCCGAACATCTCCAGGTAGGCCTGGTTGGCGCGGATGTGCATGCCCTCGTGGACGTAGGCGATGGGGTCGCGCGAGGAGTCGATCAGGGCGTCGCAGCGGCGCTCGGTCTCGCGCAGCCGGGCCTCGAGCCGGCGCTGGGCGCGGCGGGCCTCGAGGTCGGTCCAGGCGTCGCGGACCAGGGCGAGCAGCAGCGGCGCCGGCTCGCGCGGAGACACGGTGCGGGCGCCGGCGCCGATGGCCTGGACCCAGGTGTCCTGGTCGATCGCGTCGCACAGCGCAAGCACCGGCATGTCCTTGCCGGTCGCGGTGACCTGCTGCACCACGGTGGCGAGCGGCAGCACCGTCGAGTCGACCTGCGCCACCAGCAGGTCGACCGGCTGCGCGGCGAGCATCGCGGTGAATTCGTCCGCTGAAGCCGGCCGCAGCGGACGCACCGCGATCCCGGCGTTGCGCAGCGTGCTGACGATGGCCTCCGCCGCTTCCGGGCTGTCGTCGACGATCATGAGCCGCAGCGCGGCGTCCTGGGTTCTGGACATGGGGTTCTCCGTGATGCGGCGTTATGCCATGCAGCGGCGCGTGGCGTCCACGGCGCGGCGCCGGCAGCGGGCAGGGTGTACAGCGCCGGCGGCGACCGCGGTCACAGTGCGCGCTTGGAGGTGTCGCCCGGCAGCTCGCGTACCAGGCGCGGCACCAGGTAGCCGGGCAGCCGCGCGACCAGGGCGGCGTGCAGCGCGCGCGCGCGCGCGTCGTCGACCTCGAAGTGGGCGGTGCCCGCGACGCGGTCCAGCTGGTGCAGGTAGTAGGGCAGCACGCCGGCCTCGAAGCCGCGCTCGCAGAGGTCGGCCAGGGCGTCGACGGAGTCGTTGACGCCGGCCAGCAGCACGGCCTGGTTGAGCAGGCTGGCGCCGGTGCCGCGCAGGGCGGCCATCGCCGCGTCGACCGCGGCGTCGAACTCGCGGGCGTGGTTGGCGTGCACCACCACGGCCACTGGCCAGGGCAGGCCGCGCAGCCAGGCCAGCAGCTCGTCGTCCACGCGCTCGGGCAGGACCACCGGCAGGCGGCTGTGGATGCGCAGGCGACGGACGTGCGCGACGTCGCGCAGCTGGTCCGTCAGTTCGACCAGCTTGCGCGTGGCCAGCGACAGCGGGTCGCCGCCCGACAGGATGACTTCGGTGATGCCCGGATCATCGGCGATCGCCGCCACCGCGTCGGCCCAGCCGCCCGCGGCGGCGGTCTCCTCGGCATAGGGGAAATGGCGGCGGAAGCAGTAGCGGCAGTTGATCGCGCAGCTGCCCGTGGCCACCAGCAGCGCCCGGCCCTCGTACTTGTGGATGACGCCGCGGGCCTTCTTCGCGGCGGCGTCGCCGACCGCATCCAGGCCGAAGCCGGGCACGGTGCGCAGCTCGTCGGCCAGCGGCAGGACCTGGCGAAGCAGGGGGTCGTGACGGTCGCCCCGGCGCATCCGGGCCACGAATCCGCGGGGCACGCGCAGGGCGAAGGCCTCGAGCGCGGCCGCAGGCACCGCGTCGGCCTCGGCCTCCAGCCCAACCAGGCGCAGGAGCTCGCGCGGATCGCGCACCGAGGCGCGCCAGGCGGCCTGCCAGCCGCTCGGCTGCATGGGAAGGGGGGCTGCGGGTATCATTTCCACGACATTCTAGCCGCTCGCGCGGCCCAACCCTGCAGGAGCACGCATGGCCAGCTATGGCATGAACGACGTCAAGAACGGGATGAAGATCCTCGTCAACGCGGAACCCGCGATCATCACCGACACCGAGTACGTCAAGCCGGGCAAGGGCCAGGCGTTCACGCGCGTGAAGTACCGCCTGATCAAGTCGGGCCGGGTGCAGGAAATCACCATGAAGTCGACCGACTCGGTGGAGGCCGCCGACGTCATCGACACCGACATGCAGTATCTGTATGCGGACGGCGAGTACTGGCACTTCATGAACCCGGAGAGCTTCGAGCAGGTGCAGGCCGACGCTGCCGGCATGGGCGGCGCCGAGAAGTGGCTCAAGGGCGAGGAGGAATGCGTGGTCACCCTCTGGAACGGCACGCCGATCCAGGTCACCCCGCCGAACTTCGTCGAGCTGAAGATCACCGAGACCGACCCGGGCGTCCGCGGCGACACCTCGGGCGGCGGCGGCAAGCCGGCCACGCTCGAGACCGGTGCGGTGGTGCGCGTGCCGCTGTTCGTCGGCCAGGACGAGGTGATCAAGGTCGACACCCGCTCCGGCGAGTACGTCAGCCGGGTCAAGTGATGGCGGTCGAGGCGGGCGCGCCCGAGGCCTGCGACCTGCTGGTCGAGGCCGGCTACGTCGTCCCGGTGGAGCCGCACGGTGTGGTCCTGGAGGACCATGCCGTGGCGGTGCGCGGCGGCGCCATCGTGGCGCTGCTGCCGCGGGCCGAGGCGCGCGCGCGCTTCGCCCCGGCCGAAGTGGTGTCGCGGCCCGACGGCGTGCTGCTGCCGGGCTTCGTCAATGCGCACACCCACAACCCGATGACGCTGATGCGCGGCATCGCCGACGACCTGCCGCTCAAGGTCTGGCTGCAGCAGCACATCTGGCCGATCGAGGCCGCGGTGATGGCGCCGGACTTCGTCGCCGACGGCATCACGCTCGCCATCGCCGAGATGCTGCGCGGCGGCACCACCTGCTGCAACGAGAACTACTTCTTCCCCGACGTGCAGGCCGCGGTCTACAAGCGCCACGGCTTCCGCGCCCGGGTCGGCCTGCCGGTGATCGACTTCCCCACGGCCTGGGCTTCCGGCGACGACGAGTACTTCGACAAGGCCGGCGCCGTCCACGACCAGTGGCGCGGCGATCCGCTGATCGGGATGGCCTTCGCGCCGCATGCGCCGTACACGGTCAACGACGCCAACTTCGAGCGCGTGCGCATGCTGGCCGACCAGCTCGACGTGCCGGTGCACCTGCACCTGCACGAGACCGCACAGGAGGTCGAGCAGTCGCTGAAGGAGCACGGCCAGCGCCCCATCGCACGCCTGGACCGGCTGGGCCTGGTCAACGACCGACTGATCGCAGTGCACATGACCCAGCTGACCGACGCCGAGATCCACCTCTGCGCCGAGCGCGGCGTGAGCGTGGTGCACTGCCCGGAGTCCAACCTCAAGCTGGCCTCGGGTTTCTGCCCGGCCTGCGCGCTGGAGCGCGCGGGCGTGAACCTCGCCATCGGCACCGACGGCTGCGCCAGCAACAACGACCTCGACATGGTCGGCGAGACCCGCACCGCGGCGCTGCTGGCCAAGGCGGTGGCGCAGGACGCCGCCGGCTTCGACGCCTTCACCGCGCTGCGCGCGGCGACGCTGGGCGGTGCGAAGGCGATCGGCTTCGACCACCTGGTCGGCTCGCTCGAGCCCGGCAAGCAGGCCGACATGGCCTGCATCGACCTTGGCGACCTCGAGACCCAGCCGCTGCACCACGTGGTGTCGCAGCTTGTCTATGCGGCCGGCCGCCACCAGGTGTCCGACGTCTGGATCGCCGGTGCGCCGAAGCTGCGCGCGCGCGAACTGGTCGACCTGGATCCCGCCGCCCTGGTCGCCAACGCCCGCCAGTGGCGCACGCGCATGGCCGGCGTCCGCACCGGCGCCTGAAGCGCCGGCGCTTCCCCCACCTCCGAGCCTCCACATGACCACCTCGTCCCACGGCACCAACTTCCGCCAGTCCGAGCTCGACAAGTTCGCCGAGCTGGCCAACCGCTGGTGGGATCCGGAAGGCCCGCAGAAGCCCCTGCACGCGCTGAATCCCGTGCGCCTGGACTACGTCGCCGCGCGGCGGCCGCTGGCCGCTGCGAGGGTGCTGGACGTGGGCTGCGGCGGCGGCCTGCTGAGCGAGGCCATGGCGCGCGCCGGGGCCGAGGTGACCGCGATCGACCTGGCCGACGACCTGGTCCGGGTGGGGCGGCTGCACGCGCTCGAAGCCGGAGTGAAGGTCGATTACCGCGTGCAGGCGGTCGAGGCGCTGGCGGCCGAGGCGCCTGCCAGCTTCGACGCCGTCACCTGCATGGAGATGCTCGAGCACGTGCCCGATCCCGGCGCGATCATCCGCGCCTGCGCAACGCTGCTGAAGCCCGGCGGCAAGCTGTTCGTGTCCACGCTCAACCGCACCCCGGCGGCCTTCGCGCTGGCGATCGTCGGCGCCGAGTACGTCGCGCGCCTGCTGCCGCGTGGCACCCACCAGTATCGCGACTTCATCCGGCCCTCCGAACTCGCGGCCTGGCTGCGCGAAGCGGGCCTGGAGCTCGATGACGTCGCCGGCCTGGCCTACGAACCCTGGGCCAACCGCGCCCGCCTGTCCTCGCGCACCGACGTCAACTACCTCGCCGCGGCGACCAGGCCGGACGCGCCGTGAGCTTCCCGCGCTGCGTCCTGTTCGACCTCGACGGCACCCTGCTCGACAGCGCGCCGGACATGGCCGCCACGGTGAACCGCATGCGCGCCGCGCGCGGCGTCCCGCCGATGCCGCTGGCCGCGCTGCGGCCGCACGTGTCCAAGGGCGCGCGGGCGATGAGCGCTGCGGCCTTCCCGGAGCTCGGCGGCGAGGTGCCGCCGGACCTCATCCGCGAGTTCCTGGACGTGTACGCGGAGGAGCTCGGCCGCCACGGCGCCGCCTTCGACGGCATCGAGGCGATGCTGGCCGCGCTGGAAGCCGACGGCGCGCGCTGGGGCATCGTCACCAACAAGCCGGAGTACCTCGCGCGCGGTCTGATGCCGGCGCTGGGCTGGGACTCGCGCAGCGGCGTGCTGATCGGCGGCGACACCCTGGCCGAGCGCAAACCGCATCCGCTGCCGCTGCTGCATGCGGCCGAAACGATGGGCTTCGACGTGGCCGACTGCGTCTACGTGGGCGACGACGAGCGCGACATCATCGCCGCGCGGGCCGCCGGGATGCGCTCGCTGGTCGCGCTCTGGGGCTATCGCCTGCAGCACGACGATCCGCTGGCGTGGGAGGCCGACGCGATGGTGGAGACGCCCGCCGACCTCCTCGATCCGGATGCCTGGCCGTGAGCGTCGACGTCGACGTCCGCGACGGGGCTTCCAGCTTCGTCGAGAAGTGGCGTGCGCGCTGGCCGGAGTGGGAATTCGGCATGGTCTTCGTGCCGGTTGCGCAGCGGCCGCTCGCGGAAGCCTGGCTCAGCCTGCTGAACGAACTCGCCGAGGCGGCCTGGGGCGGCGGCGATCCCACGCCGGGACTGGCCAAGCTCGCCTGGTGGCAGGAAGAGCTGGGCGGCTGGTCGAAGGGCGCGCGACGGCATCCGCTGGGGGCGCTGCTGCAGCCGCGGCCGGCGCCCTGGCTGCAGCTCGGGCGGGCGCTTCCGGACCTGCGCGCGCTGCGCGGTGACGGCGTCGACGACCTCGTCGGACCTGTCACGGATGCCGCCTCCATCGCAGGCACGCAGGTGCCCGGCGAGGAGGCCGGCAGGGATTTCGCGGCCGCCGTGGCCGCCTGCGAAGCCGCGCTTTTCGACGGGCGAACGGGCGACGACAGCGTCGCGGCCGTGCTCCAGTCCGTTCGCGACGAGCGCGTGCTGATGCGCGGCGCAGCGATCGAGCCGGCCACCACGGCGCGTCCGGGACGTCCCGGCTGCCGGCTGCGGGGAGTGCAGATGGCGCTGGCGGCCGCGCGCCTCGCGCGTCCCGGCGTGCCGGTGTCGCCGCTGCGCGCGCTGCTCGGCGCCTGGCGGGGCGCACGCCGCGCCGGCTGAGCCCGTGCGGCCGCGGCATGCAGCGTTCCGGCGGCCTGGGCGGGGTGCGCGGTTAGAATTGCGGACCGTTCTCATTTGCGAGCCTCCCGCGTGACTTCTTCCAAGCCGTCCCCGGCACTGCCCGACGTCGCCTACGATCGCGCCGCGGCGGCGCGCCCGCTCGACTGGGTCGGCATGCGCCGCGTGGCGCTGCCCCTGTGCGTGTCCGATGGCGACGGGCGCCCGCAGCGCGTGCCGGCATGGGCCGACATCGGCGTGGACCTGGCGAGCGCGGAAACGCGCGGCATCCATATGTCGCGGCTCTACCTGCTGCTGCAGGAGCGCCTGGTGGCCGGTCCGCTTACCGCCTCCCTGCTGCGCACGCTGCTGCGCGACTGCATCGACTCGCAGTCGGGCCTCGCCACCACCGCGCACCTGGGCCTGCGCTGGGAGCAGCTGCTCGAGCGCCGCGCGCTGGCCAGCGACAATGCCGGCTGGAAGTCCTATCCGGTCGCGATCGACGCCAGCCTGTCGCCGGCCGGCGCGGAGATCGTCCTGGCCTTCGGGGTCGAGTACTCCAGCACCTGCCCGGCCTCGGCGGCGCTGTCGCGGCGGGCCAACGCCGAACGCTTCGAAACGGACTTCGCCGGTGACGACGCGCCGTCCAAGGTCGACGTGCGCGAGTGGCTGTCCTCCGGCCGCGGGCTTGCCGCCACGCCGCACGCCCAGCGCAGCCGCGCCGACGTGCGCGTCACCCTGCGCGACGACGTGGACGCCCTGCCGCTGCTCGAACTGGTCGACGCCATCGAGGCCGCGCTCGGCACGCCGGTGCAGACCGCGGTCAAGCGCGAGGACGAGCAGGCGTTCGCCCGCGCCAATGCCGACAACCTGATGTTCTGCGAGGACGCCGCGCGCCGCGTCGCCGCGGTGCTGTCCACCAGTCCGCGGGTGGCGCGCTTCGACGCCACCGTGTCGCATTTCGAAAGCCTGCACGCGCACGACGCGGTGGCACGCGTGGCCGGAACGGCGACGGGCTGAGGGCAGGGCGTCCGGTCGCCTACGTCGCGCGCTCCCCGCATTCCCGCGCTGCTACGATGGCGCGATGGGGATTGGGGATGCCAGCCGCGGTTCGTGGTGGCGCAGCTTCTGGCTGTGCCTGCTGCTGCTGTGCGCCCCGTTCGCGAACGCATCGGCCGCGCCGCTCGTCCTGCAGTTCCTCGCAGGCGATGCCGAACCGGCCGAGGTGCTGTCCGGCGCCCTGGACGCGCGGCTCGGGGCTCCGCTGCAGGGCGGCATCAAGCGGCAGGAGCATCCGGTCGGCTGGTGGCGGATCACCGTGCCGGGCGGGCTGGCCGCCGAAGGCGAGCCGAGGCTGCTGCTGGAGCAGCCCTTCCTCAATCGCGTGGATGCCTGGGTGCCCGGGCGGCAGGGGCCGACCCGGCACGCGCTCTACGGTGCGCATGCCGATCCCGGACATTCCGCGCGCGCGCTGGTGATCGAACTCCCGCACGGGATCCCCGAGGGCGAGGCGGTGTGGCTGCGCGTCCACACGGGCAGCCTGATGGCGATGCATCCCACGATCGACAACGCCGCGCAGGTGCGCGCGGACGACCTCGCCTACGTGGCCTGGCGGATGTTCGTGCTGACCGTGCTGGCGGTGCTGTCGCTGCTGGCCTTCGCGTTCTGCGCCGGCACCGGCGAGACCAGCTTCGCCTGGTTCGGCGCGATGCTGGGCTTCGCCACCCTGTACCTGGTCGCCATCGGAGGCGACGCGCGCCTGGTCCCGGGCGCGGACGCGATGTTCTCGAGCACGCGCGCCAACGCCATCATCGCGGGCCTCGGCGTGCTCTGCAGCAACATGTTCCAGCGCGACTACCTCGACCTGCGGCGGAAGCTGCCCTGGCTGGACCGGCTGCTCCGGGGCGGCAGCGCACTGGTGGCGCTGGGCTGCCTCGGCTGCGCGCTCGGCGACTGGCGCGGCTTCTGGCACCTGGTCAACGGCGGCCTGGTGCTGTCGGCCATTTTCCTGCTGGTCGGCAGCACGGTCCTGGCACTGCGCCGCGACCGTGCCGGCCGCGTGGTGATGGCGTCCTGGCTGCCCTTGATGGTCTTCATCAGCCTGACCGCCACCGGTACCGGCATGCTCGGCCTGTGGGACAGTCCGCGCTGGCTGCCGCAGGCGCTGGCGGGCAGCTTCGCGCTGGCCAGCCTGCTGCTCAGCATCGGCCTGGCGGACAAGCTGCTGGAGCTGCGGCGCGACCGCGACCATGCCAGTGCGCGCGCCCATGCCGACGAGCTGACCGGCCTGCTCAACCGCGCGGGCATCGAGTCGGAGCTGGCCCGCGTGGTGCAGGCGGCGCAGCGCGGTGGGCAGGCGATGTCGATCGCCTTCATCGACCTCGACCATTTCAAGCCGATCAACGACGCCCACGGCCACGGGGTCGGCGACCAGTGCCTGCGCATCGTGTCGCAGCGCATCCGCAACCAGCTTCGCGGCGACGACGTCATCGGCCGTTACGGCGGCGACGAATTCCTGGTCGTGCTGCCGGCGACCGCGGCCGGCGAGGCGCTGGGCATCGCGAGGCGCATGCTGGACTCGGTCCGCCAGCGTCCGCTGACCATCGGCGAGCTGCGCCTGGACGCGGGCCTGAGTATCGGCGTGGCCGAGCGCCTGCACGGCGAGCCGATCGAATCGCTGGTCGAGCGCGCCGACGCAGCCCTGTATTCGAGCAAGCAGGCCGGCCGCAGCCGGGTGACCGTCGCGCGGACGGAGCCGGCGCCCGGGCAGGACGCGGTGCCGATCATCAACAGGCGGGATGGAGGGGTGACGTGGGGCTGATGTCGATCGATGCACTGCAGGAAGGCGACATCCTGCTGATGATGGGCGACGGCCCGCTTTCGGAGCTGATCGCCTGGGCCAGCGACGGTCCGTACAGCCATGCCGCGATCGTGGTGGACGGTGGCGACCTGCTGGAGGCCTCGTTCGCCGGTGTCCGCCGCAGTCCCCTCGCGGCGCGGGTGCAGGAACTGGCGCACTACCACTTCATCGACGCGTGGCGGCCCGTGGATGCGCAGGGCGGTTCGTGCAGCGCGGACGACCGCCGACGGGTGCGTGACCAGGCCGGGACCATGCTGGGCGCGCCGTACCCGGTCGACCAGCTGGCCCTGTTCGGCGCGATCATGGCGGTCCGCGGCAAGTGGCCGAAGCATCCGCTGCTGCGGACGCTGGTGCGCTTCGCCCTGGACCGCGCGCTGCCGTCGGAGTCGCAGGGCATGGTGTGCAGCGAGGTCGTCTATCGCGCCTGGGCCGAATGCGAGGTGTCGCCGCGCGGCCGGCTCGCGCTGCCGATCGTCGAGGGCACGCGCGGAGACGCGCCGTTTCCCGCGATCGACTGGCAGCGCCTGTACGAAGACATCGCTCCGCTGCTGCTGCCCGCGCCCGCGGACGGTCGCTTGCGCGGCGGCGTGCCCGGGGACGTTGGGTCGCTCCTGGATTCCATGGAGGCGCCCGACGACGAGGCCCTCGAGCAGGCCCGCCAGCGGGTGCTCGCCAGCCTCGACGTCCGCGGCGGGCTGCGCAGCGCCGGCCGGAACACCGCCGGTGCGGCCTACCACCCGAACCCGCGCCTGGTCTCGCCGCAGGACCTGGCCGGCTCGCCCGGCACGCGGCTGCTCGGGCGGCTGATGGAGCGTGTCGGAGCGTAAGAGCGTTTGCCAGGTGACCGCTACGGCCGCTCCAGCACCAGCAGCGGATCCACGCGCACGTCGAACCAGTTCATGCCCCAGTGCAGGTGCGGGCCGGTGGCGCGGCCGGTGGCGCCGACGGCGGCGAAGGCCTGGCCCTGCTCGACGCGGTCGCCTTCGGCGACGTCGATGCGCGAGAGGTGCAGGAAGTTCGAACTGACGCCATGGCCGTGGTCGATCACCACGGTGCCGCCGGTGAGGTAGAGGCCCGGGTCGGCGAAGGTGACGATGCCCGCGGCCGGCGCCTTCACCGGCGTGCCGGTGGGCGCCGCGATGTCCATGCCGGAGTGGCCGGCGCCGGGCTTGCCGTTGTAGATGCGGCCGCTGCCGAAGCGGCCGCTGATGCGGCCCTCGACCGGGCGGACGAAGCGCTGGGCGAAGTCGGCGCGGTCGTCGTCGCGGGTGCGCGCCGCGATCACGCGCGCCTGTTCGCGGCGGATGCGCTCGGCGATCGCCGGCGGTGGCTCGACGGTCTTCGGCGGGACGCCGTCGACGCGCTCCATCGGCCAGTCGCGCGGGTCCACCTCGATGCTGGCGTCGCTGCGGCTGCCATCCGGGCGGGTCACGCCGACGCGCAGCGGACCGCTGGCGTCGCGGCCGACGCCGAATACCACGGTGCCGTAGCCGGTGGTGCGCAGCGTGCGGCCGTCGTACTCGACGCGACTGCCCGGCGGCACCCTGCCGAACACCAGCGCGCCCTGCTGGACGCGCTCGGGGAAGGCCACCCGCGTGTCCGCGGCGGCGTCGGCCGCGGCGATCGCCGGGGCTGCCTGGGCGACGGCCAGTGCCCAGGGCAGGGCGGACAGCAGGCCGACCAGGAGGACGCCTGCGGCCGTCATGCAGCGTGCTCCGCGGCGCCGGTGGCGGTCCCCGGGGTGGTTCGCGCGTTCATCGCGCGAACTCCAGGCGGCGCCCGGCAGCTTCGCCGGTGATGCGCGCGCCGTCCCAGGCCAGCACGCCGTTGACCCAGGTCGAGGCGATGCGCGAGCGGAAGCTCGTGCCCTCGAAGGGCGACCAGCCGCACTTCGACAGCACGTCCTCGCGCTTCACCGTGAACGGCGTGTCCTCCACCAGCACCAGGTCGGCCCAGTAGCCCTCGCGCAGGAAGCCGCGCTCCTTGACGTCGAACAGCTGCGCCGGCGCGTGCGCGAACTTCCGCACCACGCGCGCGGTGTCGAAGTGCCCCTCGTGCACGCACTCCAGCGCCGCCACCAGCGCGTACTGCACCAGCGGCAGGCCGCTGGGCGCGCGGGTGTAGGGCGCCTGCTTCTCCTCCCAGGTGTGCGGGGCGTGGTCGGTGGCGAGCACGTCGATGACGTCGTCGGCGAGCGCGCGCAGCAGGGCTTCGCGGTCGCTGGCGTCCTTGATCGCGGGATTGCACTTGATCTGGTGGCCCAGGCGCTCGTAGTCGGCGCGCTCGAAGCGCAGGAAGTGGATGCAGGTCTCGGCGGTGATGCGCTTGCGCAGCCTGCCTTCCGCGTCCACCAGCGGGCCGGCCTCGAACAGCGCCAGCTCGTCGGCGGTGGAGATGTGCAGCACGTGCAGGCGGGTGTCGTGGCGGCGCGCGAGTTCCAGCGCCAGGCGGGTCGACCTGATGCAGGCCTCGCGCGAGCGGATGTCGGGGTGGCAGGCGGCCGGGATGTCGTCGCCGTACTTCTCCCGGTAGCGGGCCAGCTCCGCGTCGATCATCGGCGTGTCTTCGCAGTGGGTGATGATCGGCACCGGGGTGTCGCGGAAGATGCCGTCGAGCGTCTCCGGGTCGTCGACCAGCATGTTGCCGGTGGAGGCGCCCATGAACACCTTCAGCCCCGGGGTGGCGCGCGGGTCGATGGCGCGCACCGCCTCGAGATTGTCGTTGCTCGCGCCCATGTAGAAGCCGTGGTTGGCGCGGGCGCGGCCGGCGGCGCGGGCGTACTTGTCCTCCAGCGCGGCGGCGTCCAGCGTCGGCGGACTGGTGTTGGGCATGTCCATGAAGCTGGTCAGGCCGCCGGCCACGGCCGCCGCCGACTCGGTGGCGATGTCGGCCTTGTATTCCATGCCCGGCTCGCGGAAGTGCACCTGGTCGTCGATCATCCCCGGCAGCAGGCGACGGCCGGCGGCGTCGACCACGGTGTCGCCCTGGCGCGGCGAGAGGCTGCCGATGGCGTCGATGCGGCCGTCGCGCACGCGCAGGTCGGCGTCGAACTCGCGGCCCTCGTTGACCAGGCGCGCGTTGATGATCAGGGTGTCGGTCATGGCTTGGGGGATCCGTCGTCGCGGGGCGGCACCGGGTCGAAGCCGCCGGGGTGGAGGGGGTGGCAACGCCCGACGCGCCGGGCCGCGAGCCAGCTTCCGCGCAGGGCGCCATGCGCCGAGATCGCCTGCATCGCGTACTCGGAGCAGGTCGGCACGAAGCGGCAGCGCGGCCCCAGCAGCGGGCTGAGCCAGCGCTTGTAGCCGCGGAGCAGGGCGATGAGCAGGCGGTCGATCAAGCGGTGGGTCGAGCAGTCTGTCGAGCGGTTGATCGCAGGCTTGGGCAAAAGGGCGCGGATGCGGTGCGTCGCGGTTGCCGCTGCAGTCAGGGCAGGGTATAACAGCCCGCTTTCCCGTCCAAGCGACGGGAGTGTGGCGCCGGCCACTCGCGCGCCCTCCGGGACGCTCCCGGTGGCCGGACACGTCAATCGTCGCCGCAATGCGGCCACGTCGGTGAATGCCCCGCTCCCGCTGCATGGCCGGCGGCCGGCCGCGTGCAGCGGGCCGGCGCCCACTTGTCCCAGAAGGATCGCCGAACGTGGCAGTGAAGAAGACCGTCAAGAAGGCCGCCAAGGCGGCCAAGCCCGCAGCGAAGAAGGCCAGCAAGGCCGCCCCGGCCAAGGCCGCGGTGAAGAAGGTCGCCGCGAAGAAGGCACCCGCGAAGAAGGTGGTGGCCAAGGCCCCGGCCGGGAAGACGGCCGCGAACAAGGTCGCGAAGAAGGCCGCCCCGGCCAAGGCCGCGACGAAGAAGGCGCCGGTGAAGGTCGCCTCGAAGAAGGCCGCGCCCGTGAAGAAGGTGGCGGCGAAGAAGGTCCCGGCCAAGGCGCCCGTGGCGAAGAAGGCCGCGGTGGCCAAGGCGCCGGCGCCGAAGGCATCCGCGAAGTCGCCCGTGCCCGCCGCGACGCTGAAGAAGGCGGTGGCGAAGGCCCCGGCGGCACCGGCCAGGGCGCCCGCCGCGGCCCGCAAGGCCACTGCCAAGCCCTCCACCAAGGTCGCACCGGTGACGGCGCCCGCGCCGCGCCAGGCGCCTGCCCGCCGCGGTGCCAAGGTGGCCAAGGCCGTGACCAGCCGCCAGCCGCAGGCGCCCGCGCCGAAGCCTCGCTACAAGACCATCCCCTACAAGACCGACGACGCCACCGGCCGCCCGATCCTGCCGGCGGGCTACAAGCCCGGCGCGGACGAGGAGTACATGAGCCCGCTGCAGCTGGAGTACTTCCGGCAGCGCCTGCTGGACTGGCGCGCGGACCTGGTCGAGGAGTCCAAGCAGACGATCGAGAACCTGAAGGACGAGGTGCGCGACGTGGGCGACGACGCCGAGCGCGCCACCCGCGAGACCGAGAACTCGCTGGAGCTGCGGACCCGCGACCGCTACCGCAAGCTGATCGGCAAGATCGACAGCACGCTCAAGCGCGTCGACTCGGGCGAGTACGGCTACAGCGTGGACTCGGGCGAAGAGATCGGCCTGGACCGCCTCGAGGCCCGCCTCACCGCCGAGCGCACCATCGACGAGCAGGAGCGCTGGGAGCACCTGCAGAAGCAGATCGGGGACTGAGCCCGGGTCGGGTGACGCCAGGAAAGCCCCGCCCGCGCGGGGCTTTCTTTTTGCGCCAGCGCCACCCCCGCCGACGCCACCCGCCGATGTCTCCCCTGTAGAGCAGCTACAGCTGCGACCGGCATTCCCGCAAGCTCCGGGTCGCAGTTGTAGCTGCTCCCACACGGACGCGTGCGGGGATGCCGCGGCAGCTCAGTGCAGCTCGCGCAGGTCCAGCCGTCGCAGCTTCGGCGCCCGCCACGCAGTCACCGCGGCCACGGTCATGGTGACGCAGCCGCCCAGCACCACCGCCGGCACCAGCCCCAGCAGCCGCGCCATCGAGCCGGCGTAGAAGGCGCCGAGCTCGTTCGACGAGCCCACGAACAGTCCGTTGATCGACGACACCCGTCCACGCATCTCGTCGGGCGTGGACAGCTGCAGGATGGTCGAGCGCAGCACCACCGAGACGCCGTCGCACATGCCCGACAGCAGCAGGAAGACCGCCGATAGCCAGAACGAGGTCGACAGCCCGAAGCCGATGATGCTCAGGCCGAAGCCGACCACGGCGGCCAGCAGGATGCGCCCGGCGTGCCGCGTCGGCGGACTGCGCGCCAGCAGCACGCCCATGGCCACCGCGCCCAGCGCCGGCGCGCTCCGCAGGATGCCCAGGCCCTCGGGGCCGTAGTGCAGGATTTCCCGGATGAAGGCCGGCGCCAGCGAGATCGCGCCGCCGAACAGCACCGCGAACATGTCCAGGGCGAGCGCGCCCAGCAGGATCTGGTTCGAGAACACGAAGCGCGCGCCCTCGGCGATGCTGCTGAAGATCGGTGCGCCCTGCAGGGTGATCGCCGGCTCGGTCACCCGCAGCCGGCGGATCGCGAACGCGGCCACCAGCGCGAACGCGGCAGCCAGGGCATAGGCCACCCACATGCCCGCCGCGCCCACGATCACGCCACCGATGGCCGGCCCCAGCACCATCGCCGACTGGAACACGATGCTGCCGAGGCTGGCCCCGCGCGCGAACTGCGGGCGCGGCAGCACGCGCGCGAACAGCGCGTTGTAGACCGGGCCGAGGAAGGCGCGCACGGCGCCTGTGAGCACCAGCGCGGCATAGATCCATCCCACGCGCACCTGGCCGAGGACGCCCGAGGCGATCAGGGCCAGCGCGATCGGCGTCAGCGCCAGGCCGATGCACGCCACCATGCCGAGCTTGCGCCGCGGCAGGTGGTCGACCAGGTAGCCGGCGAACGGCGCCACGCAGAAATAGGGGATGAGCTCGGCCAGGCCGATCAGGCCGAGCATCCAGGGATTGCGCGTGAGTTCGTAGACGTGCCAGCCCACGGTCACCGCCACGATCTGGTAGCTCATGATCGTGCAGATGCGGTAGGCCATCAGGCCGCGGAATGCTTCGTTGCGCAGCGGCGCCAGGCGACCGTCGTCCGCCGGCCCACTCACGCCAGCGCGCGCTGCGCCGTGTCGCGGATGAAGGCGAGCAGCGAAGCGAGCCCGTTGCTGCGGGTGGGCGACAGGTGCTTCGCCAGGCCGATGTCGGCGATGTAGGCCGGGTCGGTGGCGAGGATGTCCTGCGCGCTGCGGCCCGAATACACGCGCAGCGCCAGGTAGACCAGGCCGGAGACGATGGCCGAATCGCTGGCCGCCGCGAAGTCCAGGCGCGAGGCGTCGCCCGAGGGCACGATCCAGACCATCGACTGGCAACCGTGCAGGCGGTGGGCCTCGGTGCGGAATTCGTCGGGGAAGTCGGGAAGCTTGCGGCCGAGGTCGATCAGGTACTGGTAGCGCTCGGACCAGTCGCCGAAGAAGGCGAACTCGTCGCGGATCGCGGCCTGGGCCTCGGCGGCGCTGGCTTCGAGCGGGAATGGGGTGCGGGTGTCCATGCGTGTCAGCCTCGCTTCCAGCGTACGCCCTGCGGCGTGTCTTCGAGCAGCACGCCTTCGCCGGCGAGCTGCTCGCGGATCGCATCGGCACGGGCGAAGTCGCGGGCCTGCTTGGCCGCGGCGCGCTCGTCGACCAGCGCCTGGATGCGGGCGTCGTCGTCGCCCGACGCGCCGCGGCCGAACCACGCCGACGGCGCCTGCTGCAGCAGGCCGAGCGCGCGCCCGCCCGCGCGCAGGCTGGCGGCCAGCGCGGCCACCGCCTGCAGCGGGCCGCGCCCGGAGGCATCGCCCTGGGCGATCGCATTGCGCAGCACGCGCGCGTTGCCGGCGATCGCCGCCAGCTCGGCCAGCGCCTGCGGGGTGTTGAGGTCGTCGTCGAGCGCGGCTTCGATGGCGTCGGGGATCGCGGCGTCCACCGGAGCCGTGATGCCGCCGTCCGCCTCTTCGTGCTGCGCCAGCAGCGCGTCGACGTCGCGCAGCGTGCCGTACAGCCGGTCCAGGGTGCGCACGCTCTGTTCGACCAGGCCATCCGACCAGTCCAGCGGCTGCCGGTAGTGCGCCGACATCAGCGCGTGGCGCAGCGCCTCGGGCGGGTGCTTGCGCACCAGGTCGTGCACCTTCTCGATGTTGCCCAGCGACTTCGACATCTTGGCGCCGCCGAAGTTGAGCATGCCGTTGTGCAGCCAGAAGCGCGCGAAGGGCGCGCCGCCGTGGGCGCACTCGCTCTGCGCGATCTCGTTCTCGTGGTGCGGGAACTGCAGGTCGACGCCGCCGGCGTGGATGTCGATGGTTTCGCCGAGGTGGGCGGCGGCCATCGCCGAGCACTCGATATGCCATCCCGGGCGGCCGCGGCCCCAGGGCGAATCCCAGCCGGGCAGGTCGCCGGTGGACGGTTTCCACAGCACGAAGTCGCCGGGGTCGCGCTTGTAGGGCGCGACGTCCACGCGCGCGCCGGCCAGCATGTCCTCCAGCGCGCGGCGCGAGAGCTTGCCGTAGCCGTCGAAGCTCGCGACCGCGAACAGCACGTGGCCTTCAGCCGCGTAGGCGTGGCCGCTTTCAACCAGCCGTCCGATCATGGCGACGATCTCGGCGATGTGGGCGGTGGCCTCGGGCTCGATGTCCGGCGGCGCGACGCCCAGCGCGGCCATGTCTTCGCGGTAGGCCTCCGCGAAGCGGCCGGTGATGGCCGAGATCGGCACCCCCTGCTCGGCGGCGGCGGCGTTGATCTTGTCGTCGACGTCGGTGATGTTGCGCGCGTAGGCCAGCGTGCCGAAGCGGCGGCGCAGCAGCGCGGCCAGCACGTCGAACACCACCGGGCCGCGCGCGTTGCCGATGTGCACGTAGTTGTAGACCGTGGGGCCGCAGACGTACATCGTCGTGCGCGCGGGGTCACGGGGCTGGAAGTCCTCCACCCGGCGGGTGAGGCTGTTGAAGAGTCTGAGGGTCATGCCTTGGGGCCGCTGGGCAGGCCGTCGATTCTACCGGCGGGGGCGCGTGACAGCCACGATTCAGCCCTTCATCGTGGCCAGCGCCTACACTTCCGGATCGCCATGCATTCCTTCCTGCCCGCAAAGCGGTGGCTGCCGCTCCTCCTGGCTCCGTCGCTCGCGGCGGCACCGGCGTGGGCGCAGCACACCGTCATCCAGGCGGAAAACGTGCGCTACGAGTATGCGCAGGTGCTGCGCGCCGAACCGGTGTACCAGACGCTGCGCGCCACCAGCATGGTCGAGCGCTGCGAGCAGTCCAGCATGGTGTCGCCCGAGGAGGACGAGGAGCGGCGCGGGCTGTCGCGCGTGGTCGGCGCGGTGCGCGACGTGCTCACCCCGGGCCGCGGCGACCAGGTCGAGGACGGCGACGAGGACTGCCGCATGGTGCCGGTGGAGCGCGAGTTCCGCCGTCCCATCGCCTACGACGTGGATTACGTGGTGCGGGGGGTGAAGTACCGCTCCCGGCTTCCGAACGACCCCGGCAACCGGCTGCGGGTCAAGGTCGCGGTCACCCCGGTCGTGCCGGGCGGCGGCGCCGAATGATCCCCACCGCCTGCCGGTTGCAGGCCGCCGCGGCCCGTGGGAAGATTGCCGCGATGCAACATGCCTGCGCCCCCGTCCACGGTCTGCTGACCTCCGCCTACATGGCGGCGGGCATGACCTCGCGCGCGCGCCGACCGGAAGCCCACATCCACCTGGGTTGAGGACCGGCAGCACCTGCCTTCCGTTTTCAGAAGCCCGGCCCGCGCCGGGCTTTTTCGTTTCCGACTCCATGGACACCGCCATGACCACCACGCCGCAGCATTTCCTCAACACCCAGGACTGGACCCGTGCCCAGCTCGACGCCGTGCTGGCCGAGGCCGCGCGCCTGAAGCGCGACCCGCTCGGCGATGCGCTGAAGGGCAAGTCCATCGCCTTGGTGTTCTTCAACCCGTCGATGCGCACCCGCACCAGCTTCGAGCTCGGCGCCTTCCAGCTCGGCGCCCACGCCGTGGTGCTGCAGCCCGGCAAGGACGCCTGGCCGATCGAGTTCGACCTGGGTACGGTGATGGACGGCGAGGCCGAGGAGCACATCGCCGAGGTGGCGCGGGTGCTCAGCCAGTACGTCGACATGATCGGCGTGCGCGCCTTCCCGAAGTTCGTCGACTGGGCGGTGGACCGCGAGGACCGCGTGCTGAAGGGCTTCGCGAAGTACGCCACGGTTCCGGTCATCAACATGGAGACCATCACCCATCCCTGCCAGGAGCTGGCGCACGCGCTGGCGCTGCAGGAGCACTTCGGCACCAGCGACCTGCGCGGGAAGAAGTACGTCCTGACCTGGACCTACCACCCGAAGCCGCTGAACACCGCGGTCGCCAATTCCGCGCTGACCATCGCCACCCGCATGGGCATGGACGTGACCCTGCTGTGCCCGACGCCCGAGTACGTGCTTGATGACCGCTACATGGGCTGGGCCGAGGCCAACGTCGCCGAGAGCGGCGGCTCGCTCACCGTCAGCCACGACATCGACAGCGCCTACGCCGGCGCCGACGTGGTCTACGCCAAGAGCTGGGGCGCGCTGCCGTACTTCGGCAACTGGGGGCCGGAGAAGCCGATCCGCGACCAGTACCGGCACTTCATCGTGGACGAGGCGAAGATGGCCCTCACCAACGACGGCGTCTTCAGCCACTGCCTGCCGCTGCGCCGCAACGTCAAGGCGACCGACGCCGTGATGGATTCGCCGCGCTGCATCGCCGTGCAGGAAGCCGGCAACCGCCTGCATGTGCAGAAGGCGGTGATGAAGGCGCTGGCCGGGCGCTGAGTCCCGACACCCATTTCTTTCCCGTCATCACCCTGTAGGAGCAGCTACAGCTGCGACCACTCCCTCGGCGCCGTCCCGCTATTGCGGTCGCAGCTATAGCTGCTCCTACAGTCAATTCCAAGAGAACCCAGACATGAACGCAGCATCCGAATCCAGGGACATCGTGCTCGCCTTTTCCGGCGGGCTGGACACCAGCTTCTGCGTGCCTTGGCTGCAGGAGCGCGGCTGGCAGGTGCACACCGTGTTCGCCGACACCGGCGGCGTCAGCGCGGCCGAGCGCGAGGCGATCGAGGCGCGCGCGGCCGAGCTGGGCGTGGCCAGCCACGTCACCATCGACGGCGGCCCGGCGATCTGGGAGGGCTTCGTGAAGCCCTTCGTGCACGCCGGCGAGGCCTACCAGGGCCAGTACCCGCTGCTGGTCTCGGACCGCTACCTGATCGTCGATGCGGCGCTTGCACGCGCCCGCGACCTGGGCACGAACGCCATCGCCCACGGCTGCACCGGCATGGGCAACGATCAGGTGCGCTTCGACCTGGCGGTGAAGGCCAGCGGCGACTACCGCATCGTGGCGCCGATCCGCGAGATCCAGAAGGAGCACACGCAGACCCGCGCCTACGAACAGGCCTACCTGGAAGAACGCGGCTTCGGCGTGCAGTCCAAGCAGAAGGCCTACACCATCAACGAGAACCTGCTGGGCCTGACCATGTCCGGCGGCGAGATCGACCGCTGGGAGGCGCCCGGCGAGGGCGCGCGCGGCTGGTGCGCACCGCGCAGCGCGTGGCCGGTGGAGCCGCTGCAGGTGACGCTGCGCTTCGTCGAGGGCGAGGCGGTGGCGCTGGACGGCGACGCGATGCCCGGCGCGAAGCTGCTGGCGCGCCTCAACACCATGTTCGCCCAGTACGGTGTCGGCCGCGGCATCTACACCGGCGACACCACCATCGGCCTCAAGGGCCGGATCGTGTACGAGGCGCCCGGCCTGGCGGCGCTGCTGGCCGCGCACCGCGCGCTCGAGGAAACGGTGCTGAGCAAGCAGCAGAACCGCTTCAAGCCCGACGTCGGCCGCAAGTGGGTCGAACTGGTGTACGAGGGCTTCTACCACGATCCGCTCAAGGCCGACCTCGAAGCCTTCCTGGCGTCGTCGCAGCGCATGGTCAACGGCGAGGTGGTGCTGGAAACCCGCGGCGGCCGCGTCGACGCGGTGGCCGTGAGTTCGCCACACATCCTCAACGCCAGCGGCGCGACCTACGCGCAGTCCGCCGACTGGGGCGTCGAGGAGGCCGAGGGCTTCATCAAGCTGTTCGGCATGAGCAGCACGCTGTGGGCCGAGGTCAACAAGCCGTGAGTGCCGGGCCTGCCAGCGCCGACCTGCTCGACGCCGTGCTCCGCCATCTGGCGGCGCTGGTGGCATTCGACACCCGCAATCCGCCGCGGGCGATCGATGCCGGCGGCATCTTCGACTACATCCGCGCCCAGCTGCCGGACTTCGAAGTGACGGTGACCGACCACGGCGCCGGCGCGGTGTCCCTGTTCGCGCGCCGCGGCACGCCGTCGCTGCTGTTCAACGTGCACCTGGACACGGTGCCGGATTCGCCGGCGTGGACCGCCGACCCGCACGTGCTGCGGGTCGAGGGCGACCGTGCGATCGGCCTGGGCGCCTGCGACATCAAGGGCGCGGCCGCGGCGCTGATCGCCGCCGCGCAGGCGGTGCCAGGTGACGCCGCGTTCCTGTTTTCCAGCGACGAAGAGGCCAACGACCCGCGCTGCATCGCCGCCTTCCTCGCCACGGACCATGGCTTCCGCCAGGTCGTGGTGGCCGAGCCCACCGGCTGCGAGGCCGTGCTCGCCCATCGCGGCATCGCCGCGGTGCAGCTGCGCTTCCACGGCGAAGCCGGCCATGCCTCGGGCGCGCAGGCGCTCTCGGCCAGCGCCGTGCACAAGGCCATGCGCTGGGGCGTGGACGCGCTGGCCCTGGCCGAGGCCGAGGCGCACCAGCGCTTCGGCGGCCTGACCGGCCTGCGCTTCAACATCGGTCGCGTCGAAGGCGGCATCAAGGCCAACGTGATCGCGCCCGCGGCCGAAGTGCGCTTCGGCTTCCGCCCGCTGCCCTCGCACGACGTCGGCCAGCTGCACGCCCGCTTCGCCGCGCTGGCGCCGGAAGGCAGCGACTACACCGCGACCTTCCACGGCCCCTCGCTGCCGGCCGGCGACACCGCCGCGGCCGAAGAGCGCCGCTTGGCCGCCCGCGACTTCGCCGAAGGCCTAGGCCTGCCGATCGGCAACGCCGTCGATTTCTGGACCGAAGCCTCCCTGTTCTCCGCCGCCGGCCTCGACGCCATCGTCTACGGCCCCGGCCACATCGCCCAGGCCCACACTGCCGACGAATGGGTGGGGCTCGACCAGCTCCGTACCCACGCCGAGGCAATGGTGCGGGTCATCGGGGGAAAAGCGTTTGCCACGGATGAACGCGGATGACCCGGATCTACACGGATAAAGCAGAAGCTTTTCTTGTAGGAGCAGCTACAGCTGCGACCGGGAGCTCGCCTCGTCCCATTCGCCCCATCGAGCGTGGGGAGTCGCAGCTGTAGCTGCTCCTACAGAAAGAAGCAGGGCTGTTGCTCTATCCGTGTAGATCCGCGTCATCCGCGCAAATCCGTGGCAAAAAAGAAATCCAACACCGAAGTGACAACCATGCAAGCACACGCACAGACCCGCCAGACCATCGTCCGCCTGCTGTCGAGCATGGGCAGCGCGAAGGAGATCAGCCAGTACCTGAAGCGGTTCTCGCAGGTCGACGCGCGCCGCTTCGCCGTGGTCAAGGTCGGCGGCGCGGTGCTGCGCGACGACCTGGATGCGCTGACCTCGTCGCTGGCCTTCCTGCAGCAGGTCGGGCTGACGCCGATCGTGGTGCACGGCGCGGGGCCGCAGCTCGACGAGGCCATGCAGGAGGCGGGCATCGCCAAGCGGACCGTCGACAACCTGCGCTACACGGACGCCGAGGGCCTGGGCATCGTGCGCCGGGTGATGCGGCAGCAGAACCTGCGCCTGGTCGAGGCGCTGCAGCTGGAAGGCGTGCGCGCGACCTCGATCCAGTCGGGCGTGTTCGAGTGCCGCTTCCTCGACCGCGAGCGCTACGGCCTGGTCGGACAGGTGGTGCGCGTGGATACCGATGGCATCGGGGCGGCGATCAAGGCCGGCTCGATCCCGGTGATCACTTCGCTGGGCGAGACCGCCGACGGCCAGATCGTCAACGTCAACGCCGACTGGGCGGCCAACGAGCTGATCAAGACCCTGCAGCCCTACAAGATCGTCTTCCTCACCGGCACCGGCGGCCTGCTCGGGCCCGACGGCAAGGTGATCGACTCGATCAACCTCAGCACCGAGTACGACGACCTGATGGCGCAGCCCTGGCTGCACTCGGGCATGCGGGTGAAGATCGAGCAGGTGCACGACCTGCTGATGGCGCTGCCGCCGTCGTCGTCGGTGTCGATCACCAGGCCCGACCAGCTCGCCCGCGAGCTGTTCACGCACAAGGGCTCGGGCACCCTGGTGCGCCGGGGCGAACGCGTGCTGCGGGCCACGTCCTGGAACGCGCTCGACCTGCCGCGGCTGCGCACGCTGGTGGAGTCGGCCTTCGGGCGGGCGCTGCTGCCGGACTACTTCGAGCGGACGGCGCTGCTGCGCGCCTACGTCAGCGAGAACTACCGCACGGCGCTGATCCTCACCGAGGTCGACGGCGTGCCCTACCTCGACAAGTTCGCCGTGCTCGACGATGCCCAGGGCGAAGGCCTGGGGCGCGCGGTGTGGCAGGTGATGCGCGAGGAGACGCCGACGCTGTTCTGGCGCTCGCGCCACGGCAACGGCGTCAACGCCTTCTACCATGCGGAGTCCGAGGGCTGCTTCCGCCAGGCGACGTGGCGGGTGTACTGGTACGGCATGGACGGCTTCCCGGCGATCGAGCGCGCGGTGGCGCACTGCGCCGAGCGGCCGGCCACGCTGGCCGATCCGGTGGAGGAGGCGAAGGCATGAAGAAGACCGTCGGCATCGTCGGTGCGCGCGGGCATACCGGCGCGGAGCTGATCGGCCTGCTCGCCGGCCATCCGGGATTCGAGCTCGCCGCGGTGTCCTCGCGCGAGCTGGATGGGCAGCGCGTGGGCGACCAAGTGCCGGCGTACGCGGGCGAACTGCGCTATTCGAACCTCGCGCCGGACGCCCTGGCCGCGCTCAGGCTCGACGCCTGGGTGCTGGCGATGCCCAACGGGAAATCCGGCGCCTTCGTCGAGGCGCTCGCGGCCGCCGGCGCCGACCCGGTGATCGTGGACCTCTCCGCCGACCACCGCTTCGATGCAGCCTGGCACTACGGGCTGCCGGAGCTGACCCGCGACGGCTACGGCGGCCAGCGCCGCATCGCCAACCCCGGCTGCTATGCCAGTGCCATGCAGCTGGCGCTGGCCCCGATGCTCGACCTGCTCGACGGCCCGGCGCAGTGCTTCGGCGTCTCGGGCTACTCGGGCGCGGGCACCACGCCGTCGGACCGCAACGACGTCGGCAAGCTGCGCGACAACCTGATGCCCTACGCGCTGGTCGACCACGTGCACGAGCGCGAGGTCACCCGCCACCTCGGCCACGCCGTGGAGTTCATGCCGCACGTGGCCCCGCACTTCCGCGGCATCACCCTGACGGCCAACATGCACCTGCACGCACCGGTCCGGGCCGAAGCGGTCGAGGCCGCCTACCGCGCCCGCTACGAGGACGAGCCGCTGGTGCGCGTGACCCCCGACGCGCCCTGGGTGAGCGCGATCGCCGGCCGGCATGACGTCGAGATCGGCGGATTCACGGTGTCGGCCGATGGCCACCGCCTGGTCGTGGTCGCCACGCTCGACAATCTCCTGAAGGGCGCCGCGACCCAGGCCCTGCAGAACCTCAACCTGGCGTTCGGCTACCCCGAGATCCAGGGCATCCCCGTCGCCCCGGAGCTGACGATATGAGCGACCTCCTTTGGCAGAAACCCGGCGTGACCGTCGACGCAGGCATCCAGGCCTTCCTGGCCGGCGACGACGTGGTGCTGGATCGCGAGTTCTTCCTGCATGACATCCAGGCCAGCCGTGCGCATGCCGAAGGGCTCCAGCGCATCGGCATCCTTTCGGCGGACGAGCTGGCCGGCATCGCGCGCGAACTCGACGCGCTCGCCGCCGACTTCGGCGCCGGCCGCTTCGTCCTCGACGAACGCTACGAAGACGGCCACTCGGCGATCGAGGCGCGCCTGACCGAGCGCCTCGGCGACGCCGGCCGGCGCATCCACACCGGACGCAGCCGCAATGACCAGGTGCTGGTCGCCACCCGCCTGTGGCTTAAGGAGAAGCTCGCGCGCACGCAGGCCCTGTGCGTTGAGATCGCCGGCATCTCGCTCGAGCGCGCCCGGGCCGAGGCCGACGTGCCGCTGCCGGGCTACACCCACCTGCAGCGCGCCGTGGTCAGTTCGCTGGGCATGTGGTGGGCCGCCTGGGCGGAGGCCTTCATCGACAACGGCGCGCGCGCGGCCGGCACCCTGGCCTGGGTCGACGCCAACCCCCTCGGCAGCGCCGCCGGCTACGGCGTCAACCTGCCGCTCGACCGCGACCACACCACCGCCGCCCTCGGCTTCGGCCGCATGCAACAGGCCGCGACCTACGCCCAGCTCTCGCGCGGCAAGTTCGAGATGGCCGCGCTCGAGGCCCTGTCCAGCGCGATGCTGGACCTGCGCCGCCTGGCCTGGGACCTGAGCCTGTTCACCTCGGGCGAATACGGCTTCGTGATGCTGCCGGCGCAGTACACGACCGGCAGTTCGATCATGCCCAACAAGCGCAACCCCGACGTCATCGAGCTGATGCGCGCGACCTACGCCAGCGTGGCTGCCGCGCGCTGCGAGATCGAACAGCTGCTGTCGCTGCCCTCGGGCTACCACCGCGACCTGCAGGTGTCCAAGGGCGCGCTGTTCCACGGTTTCGGCAAGGGCCTGCAGGCGCTGGCGCTGCTGCCGGACCTGCTGCGCAACCTCGACTGGAACGTCGAGCGCATGTGCGCCGCGCTGGAGCCGTCGATGTATGCCACCGACCTGGCCGTGGACATGGCCCGCGCGGGCCTGCCGTTCCGCGACGCCTATCGGCAGGCGGCCGACCCGGCGCGCTGGGCCGACGGGGATCCCGCGGCGAGCCTGGCCGCGCGCGTGTCGCCCGGCGCGGCCGGTGCACTGTGCCTGGATGCCCTGCGTGGGCGGCTGCGGGCCCTGGCGGGCTGAGCCGCGACCGCCGCGGCGTTCACCTGCCCGCGATCGCGCGCTGCGTAACGTACGACGTCCCGTCGTGACAGGCACGTCCGCATGGCGCGTCCGGAAACCACGCCGGCCTTCTTCGCGCGGCTGTTCGGCGAAGGCGAATCGCGCGAGCTGGCACTCGACCAGTTGGGCCAGGCGCTCGATGACGAGGCCCTGCTCTGGGTGGACCTGCTGGACCCACCGGTCGCGGTCCTCGACGCGGTATGGGAACACTGCGGCTTCCCGGAAGAGGCACGGCGCTTCATCGAAGAAGGCACCATGCCCGCGGCAGGACAGGACGGCGACCATTTCTGGGTGCGCTGCGTCGTGATCGACAAGGATGGCCAGGAAGATGCCCAGGGCACGCTGCTCATCTGCGTGGCCGGGCGCAACCGCGCGCTGTCGCTGCGTCGTCGGGCCATCCCGTTCCTGGAAGCGATGCGCGACGACGAGCACCGGCGCGTCGCGCTGGGGCGCCTGTGCGCGGAGAGCTTCGTGGCGACGCTGCTGGACCGCCAGCTGTCCACGTACTTCAATGCGGTCAGCAGCTACGAGATGGCCGTGGAGCGGCTGGAGGTGGACATCCTCGGCGACAAGGCCAGCGGCTGCCTGCCCGAACTGCGCCGCCTCAGGCGCTGGGCCTCGCGACTGCGGCGAATGCTGGCGCCGCATCGCAGCGTGTTCGGCGTGATGGCGCGCCCTGATTTCCGCCCCGACGAGAGCCAGCCGGCGGACCGCCACTTCGTTGCGCTCGACACCCGGTTCGAGCGCGCCATGGACATGGTGGAAAACGCACGCGAGCTGGTGATCGGCAGCTTCGAGTTGTTCAGCAACCAGACCGCGTTGCGCACCAATGACTCCATGCGCCTGCTCACGTTCGTCACCGTGGTCACCGGCGTCCTCGCCACCATCGTCGGTGCCCTGGGCATGAACTTCGCGGCCGGATTCTTCGAGACGCGGGACGCGGGCTTCTGGACCGTCCTGGGCGGACTGGTGATCGCCGCCGTGGTGTCGATGGTGGTCGGCAAGCGCCGCGGCTGGTTCTAGCGGGCGCGGACGAACGCGTCCTCCAGCAGGCGTGGCCGGCACGCCTGCCATGCCCCCAGCAGCATCACCACCACGCTCGCCGCCAGCATTGCGAATGGCCAGGCGAAACCGCCGCTGGCCTCGCGGAGGATGCCGAACAGCAGCGGCCCCAGACAGGCCAGCGTGTAGCCCAGGCCCTGGGTGAAGCCCGACAGGGCGGCGGATCCATCAGGCGTGCGCGTGCGCAGGTTGATCAGTGTCAGGCCCAGCGGGAAGGTGCAGCCGCCGATGCCGACCAGGGTCGCCCACAGCCACGGGGCCACCATCGGCGCCTGCCACAGGCCGTAGAAGCCGGCGAACTGCGCCAGGGCGCAGGCCAGCGCCATGGGGAAGCTGTTGCGCATGCGCACCGCGAGGCAGGGCACGACCAGGCCACCGAGCAGGCTGAAGCCGGTATAGAGCGCCACCATGGCGCCGCCGAAGGCGGGCGAGGCGCCGGCCTCGGTGAAGATCCGCGGCATCCAAGTGAACATGGCGTAGGTCGCCAGCGAGGTCATGCCGAACATCAGCGCCATGCCCCAGCCCAGCGCGGTGTGCCAGACGCGGTGGCGGGTCACCGGCGTGGAATCGAGGGCGGTGGCGCCGGCGGCGGGAATCGCGTCGTCGGCTGCGGCACTGGACGCGTCGCTGCCTGGTTCCGCCGCGGCGGACGGCAGGACCGGCGCCTGCGCCAGCCCGCGACGCAGCAGCACCAGCCAGGGCAGCATCGCGGCCACCGCGGCCAGGGTCCACGAGGCCATCGACAGCCGCCAGCCGAAGGCGTCCGCCAGTGGCACCGCCAGCAGCGCCGCCAGGATCGTGCCCGCCTGCAGGGCGGTGATGTAGACCACGCTGAGCGCGCCCACTCGGCCGGGGAACCAGCGCTTTACCAGCGGCGGCAGCACGACGTTGCCGATGCCCATGCCGGCCAGCGACACCAGCGAGCCGCCGATGAGCAGGCCGGTGCCGCCCGCGAGCGAGCGCAGGACCAGGCCCGCCGCCGCCAGCGCCATGGCCAGGAGCACCGTGCGCTCGAGCCCGAGGCGGCGGGCGATCGCGGGCGTGGCGGCGCCGAAGGCCGCGAAGGCCGCGGCCGGCAGCATGCCGATGACGCCCGCCATGGCGGCGCCGAAGCCGAACTCGCGGCCGACGACGTCCAGCAGCGGCGTGATCGAGGTGACCGCGGTGCGCAGGTTGAAGGCGGCGAGCGTGATGCCGGCGAGCGCGAGCAGCCAGCCGCGGGCATGCGTGCCGCCGGCGGACGTGGGGAAGGCCGGCATGGTCGGTCCTGGCGCCCGGGTCGCGCGCAAGCGGTGTGCGAAACGCAAAAAACCGGCCGCGGGGCCGGTTTCTGCGGGTCACCTTTTGGTCGGGGAGACAGGATTCGAACCTGCGACCTCTACGTCCCGAACGTAGCGCTCTACCAGACTGAGCTACACCCCGACAGGTGAGCTGCGCATTGTAATGACCCGGGGGCGGGGGAGGCAAGCACCCCCTGCGCAGGCGGCGGCGTGGCGGGTCGCTGCCGCTAGAATGACCGGCCCACCGCGGCCTCGCCCCGCACCGGAGACCGACCTTGATCAAGCCCCGCACGCCCCCGGGCGTCCTCGAGCTGCTCCCGCGCGAGCAGGTCGCCTTCCAGCGCATGCTCGACACCATCCGCCGCACATTCGAGGCCTACGGCTTCCTGCCGGTGGAGACGCCGGTGTTCGAGCTGTCGGAGGTGCTCCTGACCAAGACCGGCGGCGAGACCGAGCGCCAGGTGTATTTCGTGCAGTCCACCGGGGCGCTGGAGAAGGTCGCGGGCGGCGACGCCGGCGCGCTGCCGGAGATGGCGCTGCGCTTCGACCTGACCGTGCCGCTGGCGCGCTACGTGGCCGAGCACGAACACGACCTGGCGTTCCCGTTCCGCCGCTACCAGATGCAGCGCGTCTACCGCGGCGAACGCGCCCAGCGCGGGCGCTTCCGCGAGTTCTACCAGTGCGACATCGACGTGATCGGCAAGGACACGCTGTCGCCGCGCTTCGAGGCCGAGGTGCCGGCGGTGATCAACGCCGTGTTCGAGGCGCTGGGCATCGGCGAGTTCACCATCCAGCTCAACCACCGAAAGCTGCTGCGCGGCTTCTTCGCCGGCCAGGGCATCGGCGACGAGGCGCAACCGCTGGTGCTGCGCGAGATCGACAAGCTCGACAAGCGCGGCGAGGACGCAGTGCGCGCGACGCTGGAAGGCGAGGGCTTCGGCCTGGCGCCCGAGGTGGCCGAGCGCCTGCTGGCGTTCTCGCGCATCCGCTCCGAGGGCCATGACGACGCGCTGGCGAAGCTGGCCGCGCTGGGCGACGGCACGCCGCTGTTCGAAGAAGGCCGCGACGAGCTGCGCGCGCTGCTGGGTGCGCTCAAGGCCATGGGCGTGCCCGAGTCGCGCTATGCGATCAACCTGTCGATCGCGCGCGGGCTCGACTACTACACCGGCATGGTCTACGAGACCACGCTCACCGCGAACCCGGGCATCGGTTCGATCTGCTCCGGCGGCCGCTACGACGACCTGGCCGGGCACTACACGAAGTCGAAGCTTCCCGGCGTCGGCATCTCCATCGGCCTGACGCGCCTGTTCTGGCAGCTGCGCGAGGCCGGGCTGGTGCAGGCCGCGGAAAGCACGGTCGACGCGCTGGTGGCGCTGTTCGACGACACCGGCCTGGACGATGCGCTGGCGCTGTCGCAGCGCCTGCGCGCCGCCGGCCTCAACGTCGAGACCCAGCTGGAAGCGCGCAAGCTCGGCAAGCAGTTCCAGTACGCCGACCGCGCCGGCATCCGCCACGTGGTGGTGCGCGGCGAGGACGAGGTCGCGCGCGGCGTGGCGACCGTGAAGGACCTGCGCGGCGGCGAACAGTTCGAAGTGGCGCTCGACGGTCTGGCCGATTCGCTGCTGTCGCGGCGCGGAACGATCGCGCACGCGGCGACGGGCGAGGGCGCGGTCAGCGACGGCACGTCCAGGCCCACGTCCGACGGCGCTGCGGCGTCGTCCGGCCCCGATTCCAACGGAGGCACGCCATGAAGCCGGTCCTGCTCGACGGTCGTGCGCTGACGCGTCCGCAGCTGGTCGCCGTCGCCCACGGCGCCCAGGTGGCGCTGGACGAGGGCGCGCTGCAGGCCGTGGCCCGCGCCGCGGATTTCCTGGCCGAACAGGTCCGCCGCGAGGAGCCGATCTACGGCGTCTCCACCGGCTTCGGCAGCAATGCCGACAAGCTGCTCGGCGCGCATCCGCTGCGCGACGAGGTGCCGGGTGCGTCACCGTCGGGCCGCTCGCTGCACGCCGAGCTGCAGCGCAACCTGGTGATCACCCACGCCGTCTGCGTCGGCGAGCCGATGTCGGCGCCGGTGGTGCGGGCGATGATGTGCATCCGCCTCAACACCCTGCTGCGCGGGCATTCCGGCATCCGCGTGTCGACGCTGCAGGCGATGGCGGCGCTGCTCAACGCCGGCGTGGTGCCGGTGGTGCCGCAGCTGGGTTCGGTGGGCGCATCGGGCGACCTCGCGCCGCTGTCGCACCTGGCGATCGTGCTGCTGGGCGGCGGCGAGGCCTTCGTCGACGGCGAACGCCTGTCGGGTGCGGATGCGCTTGCGCGCGTGGGACTGGCGCCGGTCGAGCTGTCCTACAAGGAAGGCCTGGCGCTCAACAACGGCACCGCGCAGATGCTGGCGATGGGCGTGCTGGCGCTGGCGAAGCTGGAGGACCTGCTCGACACCGCCGACTTGGCCGCGGCGATGACCCTCGACGCCTTCGCCGGCCGCCTGGGCGCCTATGCCGAGGACGTGCACGCGCTGCGTCCGCACCCGGGCCAGGTGGCCGCCGCGGCGCAACTGCGCGCGCTGCTGGACGGCTCGACGCTGGCCGACATCGCCTACCACCTGGTGCCGCGCTTCCGGCCGTGGCTGCCGGGCAGCTGGGACGACGCGGACGCACAGGCGCTGCCCTTCGACATCGGCTGGGACTGGGTGCCCTCCAGCCAGCGCCACGGCCGCGAGAAGTTCTACCAGCGCTTCAAGCCTTTCCGCGGCGGCAAGAAGCACCAGCCGCAGGACAGCTACTCGCTGCGCTGCGTGCCGCAGGTGCACGGCGCAGTGCGCGATGCCGCGGCGCAGGCCGCGCGCGTGCTCGAGGTCGAGCTCAACGCGGTCACCGACAACCCGCTGGTGTTCCCGGACAAGTCGGCCGAGCACGTCGAGGAGCAGGTGATCTCCGCCGGCCACTTCCACGGCATGCCGCTGGCGCTGGCGATGAGCTACCTCAAGGCGGCGATCCCGGTGCTGGCCTCGATCAGCGAGCGCCGCCTCAACAAGCTGGTCGACCCGGCCACCAACGACGGCCTGCCGGCCTTCCTGATCGGCAACGAGGACGGCACCGAGTCGGGCTTCATGATCGTGCAGTACACCGCCGCGGCGATCGTCAACGACCTCGCCAGCCGCGCGCATCCGGCCAGCGTGTACTCGGTGCCGACCAGCGCGAACGCGGAAGACCACGTGTCGATGGGCGCCAACGAAGCACGCCACGTGCTGGCCATGGCCGAAGACCTCGGCAAGGTGCTGGGCCTTGAGCTCTACACCGCCGCCCAGGCCCTGGACCTGCGCCGCGACATGATCAACGCCGCGCGCGACCTGGCGCGGCGCGGCGACGCGGCGGCACTGGCGGCCAAGGTGTCGGGCGCGCCGGCCGCGGGTACGCCGGAGCATGCGCGCTTCATGGAGGAAGTCGAGGCCCTGCGCGTCGAGCTCGCGGGCAGCGAACCCTTCCATCCCGGCAGCGCTGTGGACGTCGCGCACGCGGTGATCCGCGGCCGCATCGACGGCATGGGCCGTGACCGGGCGATGGACGGCGACGTGGCCGAGGCCGTGCGCCTGGTCGGCGACGGCGTGCTGCTCGCGGCCGTGCGCGACGCGGGGCAGGGCGCTTGAACCTGCCCCTGCACCTGGGCTGGCCGGGTGCGCTGGAAGCGGGCCTGATCGCGCTGCTGGTCGGCCTGCTGGCCTTCGCGCTGTTCCACGCCATCGGCACGCGCGCGCGCTGGCCGCACGGCCACGCGATCGGCTGGTCCAGCCTGGTCGCGGTGGTGGTGGGCGCCGGCATCGATGCCTGGCACCTCTTCTACATGGGCGTGGTCAAGCTCGAGTCGCCGGTGTACGCGCGCATCGCGCTGTCGAAGATCCACGACCCCGACGGCCTCGGCATCCGCGTGCTGATGGAAGTCATCGGTGCGCTGTCCGGCGTCGCGCTGGGCTGGCTGCTGGCGGAGCGCCGCCGGGCCTGAAGCCCCTGGCCGGCGGCGGCGAGCGCCGCCGCTGCCGACTGGACCCGTCGCTCGTCACTCCTCACCTGTCACCGGCTGCCCGCCTGCGCGCGGATGCGGCCACGGGCGGCGATTGCCGCCATCCGCACGACGCTGCGTCGCCGACCCGCGCGCCCGCGGAGGCTTGCGCCGCCCTCCGGGCTGTGCATAATGTATTAACGCATTAATACATTGGTCCAAGTGAAGCAGCGTCCCGCCCCCGTGCCGAAGAAGGACACCGATGCCGGTTTCAAGGCATTGGCGAAGGCGCTGGCGTCCCTGCAGGACCCCGCCGAGGTCGCCGCGTTCCTGCGCGACCTGTGCACACCGGCCGAACTCGAGGCCATGACCGATCGCTGGCGCGTCGTGCCGCTGCTGCTCGAAGGCGTGCCCTACCGCGAGATCCACCAGCGCACCGGCGTCAGCGTGACCACCGTGGGCCGCGTCGCCCGCACCCTGGAGCACGGCGAGGGCGGCTATGCGGCCGCCGTCCGCGAGCAGTTCCCGCGCCTCCTCGACCGACACTGAAGGTCCCAACCATGAGTCCGATCTCCTCCGCGGCACCGCGCGAGCGGCTGCGCATCGCCATCCAGAAGTCCGGCCGCCTGGCCGAGCCCGCGCGTGCCCTGCTCGCGTCCTGCGGCCTGTCCTGGCGCGAGGGCCGTGACCGCCTGTTCTGCCACGGCGAATCGCTGCCGGTCGACCTGCTGCTGGTGCGCGACGACGACATCCCCGGCCTGATCGCCGAGGGCGTGTGCGACCTCGGCATCGTCGGGCGCAACGTGCTCGACGAGACCAACGCCGGACGCGAGGCGCTTGGCGCGGCCGCCGCGGCGCGCGAACTGCGGCCGCTCGGCTTCGGCGACTGCCGGCTCGACATCGCCATCCCCGACGGCGTCGAATGGACCGGCCCGACGCAGCTGTCCGGCCTGCGCATCGCGACCAGCTATCCGGGACTGCTGCGCCGCTGGCTGGACGGGCAGGGCATCGACGCCGGCGTGGTCACGCTGTCGGGCTCGGTCGAGATCGCGCCGCGGCTGGGGCAGGCGGACGCGGTCTGCGACCTGGTGTCGAGCGGCGCCACGCTGGCGGCCAACCGGCTGCGGCCGGTGCTGACGCTGCTGCGCAGCGAGGCGGTGCTGGCCGGTCCCCTGCGGGCCTTTGGCGACGCCCGCGACGAACTCGCGCAGATGCTGCAGCGGCGCATGGACGGGGTGCTGAAGATCCGCGACAGCCGCCTGCTGATGTTCCAGGCCACCCGCAGCGCGGTGCCGGGGCTGCTGGCGCTGCTGCCCGACGCCGAGCCGCCGACGGTGATGCAGGTGGACGGCAAGGACACGCTCGCGCTGCAGGCGCTGTGCCACGGCGCGATGAGCTGGCAGCGGCTGGAGGACCTGAAGCTGGCCGGCGCGCGTGGGCTGATGGTGCTGCCGATCGAGAGGACGCTGGCATGAAGCGGCTGGACTGGAACGCGCTGGATGCGGCAGGGCGCGCGGACGCACTGCGCCGGCCGGTGCAGGACACCGCGGCCGCGGTCGCCGCGACCGTGGCCGGGATCATCGATGCGGTGGCGGAAGGCGGCGATGCGGCGGTGCGCGAATTCGGCCGCAGGTTCGACGGCGTCGACCTCGACGATGCGCGCGTCGGCGAGGACGCGTTCGAGGCCGCGATGGCGTCGGTGCCGCCGGCGCTGCTCGCCGCGCTGCGCGCCGCGGCGTCGCGCATCGAGGCCTTCCACCGCGCCGGCATGCAGGCCGACTACGCGCTGGAGACCGCGCCCGGCGTGCGCTGCGCGCGCATGGCGCGGCCGGTCCGCCGCGTCGGCCTGTACGTGCCCGCCGGCAGCGCGCCTCTGCCGTCGACGGTGCTGATGCTGGGCGTGCCCGCGCGCCTGGCGAGCTGCCCCGAAGTGGTGATGTGCACGCCGCCGCGCGCCGACGGCAGCGTCGATCCGGTGGTGCTGGCGGCCGCGCGGCTGTGCGGGATCACCCGCGTGCATCGCGTCGGCGGCGCGCAGGCGATCGCGGCCATGGCCTGCGGCACCGACGCCATCCCGGCCTGCGACAAGCTGTTCGGGCCCGGCAACGCCTGGGTGACCGAGGCCAAGCGCCAGGTCGCGCAGCGCGGGTTCGCCTCGATCGACATGCCGGCCGGGCCGTCGGAGGTGCTGGTAATCGCGGACGCGGGCGCGAACCCCGACTGGGTCGCCGCCGACCTGCTGTCGCAGGCCGAGCACGGGCCGGACTCGCAGGTGCTGCTGCTGTCGGACAGCGATGCGCTGCTCGACGCCGTCGCCGTGGCGATCGAGGCCCAGCTTGCGGACCTGCCGCGCGCGGCGATCGCGCGCGAGGCGCTGTCGCGCTCGCGGCTGATCAGGGTGGACGGACTCGCGCAGGCCTTCGACGTCAGCAATGCGTACGCGCCCGAGCACCTGATTCTGGCGCTGCGCGAGCCGCGCGCCTGGCTGGAGCGCGTGCAGGCGGCGGGCTCGGTGTTCCTCGGCGACCACACACCGGAGGCCCTGGGCGACTACTGCAGCGGCACCAACCACGTGCTGCCCACCGCCGGCGCCGCGGCCGCGACCAGCGGCGTGTCGGTGGCGAGCTTCCAGACCTTCATCAGCGTGCAGGAGGCCACGGCGGCGGGCATCGCGGCCATCGGCCCGGACGCGCTGGCCATGGCCGACGCCGAGGGCCTCGGGGCGCACGCCAGCGCCGTGCGCCTGCGGCTGGAGCAGGCGGCATGAGCGCGCTCGCGCTGCTGCGTCCGGAGCTGCGCGGCTTCGCCGGCTACCGCTCCGCGCGCTCGGATACCGTCCGCGGCGAGGTCTGGCTCAACGCCAACGAATCCGCCTGGGCGAACGCCGCCGATCCCGCGGGGCGCTGCCGGCGCTATCCGGAGCCGCAGCCGGAAGCACTGCGCGCGGCGCTGGCGTCGCTCTACCGCTGCGCGCCGGAGCAGCTGCTCATCGGCCGCGGCAGCGACGAAGCGATCGACCTGCTGGTGCGCGCGCTGTGTCGCCCGGGCCAGGACGCCGTGCTGGTGACGCCGCCCGTGTTCGGCATGTACGCGGTCAGCGCGCGGCTGCAGGGCGCGCGCCTGGTGGAGGTGCCGCTGGAGGAGGCGGGCGGCGGCTTCGCGCTGGATCCGGAGGCCGTCATCGGCAAGGCGCTGCGCACCGGCGCGCGCATCGTGTTCCTGTGCTCGCCGTCGAATCCCACCGGCGGCCTGGTGCCGCACGCGGACATCGAAGCCATCGCCCGCGCGCTGGAGGGCCGAGCGCTGGTGGTGGTCGACGAGGCCTACATCGAATACGCGGACCAGCCTTCGGCGGTGGGCCTGCTGCCGCGCCTGCCCAACCTGGCGGTGCTGAGGACGCTGTCCAAGGCACATGCGCTCGCCGCCGCGCGCATCGGCTGCGTGATCGCGGACCCGGCCCTGGTGGCGGCGCTGCGCGCCTGCCAGGCGCCGTATCCGGTGCCCGGGCCGTGCGCGGCGCTGGCGTTGGCGGCGCTCGCGCCCGATGCGCTCGCGGCCACGCGCAAGCGCACCGCCGAGGTGGTCGCGGCCCGCGAACCGATGCGCACCGCGCTGGCCGCGCGGCCCGGCGTGCGCCGGGTGTATCCGTCGCAGGGCAACTTCCTGCTGGTGCGCTTCGAGGACGCCGGTGCGGCGCTGGCGGCGCTGCTGGCCGCAGGCGTCGTGGTGCGCGACCAGCGCGGGGCCGCGGGCCTCGACGATGCGCTGCGCATCACCCTGGGCACGGAGGCGGAGAACGCGCGCGTGCTGGCCGCGCTGTGGGCGCAGGAGGTGGCGGCATGACCCCGATCCTCTTCATCGACCGCGACGGCACCCTGATCGAGGAGCCCGACGACTTCCAGGTCGACGCCCTGCACAAGCTGCGCTTCTGCCGCGACGTGGTGCCGGCCCTGCTCAGGCTGCGCGACGCCGGCTACGCCTTCGTCATCGTCAGCAACCAGGACGGCCTGGGGACGCCGGCGTACCCGCAGGCGGATTTCGACGGTCCGCAGGCGCTGATGCTGCAGGTGCTCGAGAGCCAGGGCATCACCTTCCGCGACGTCCTCATCGACCGCAGCCTGCCGGAGGACAACGCGCCCACGCGCAAGCCCGGACTCGGGCTGGTGGTGCCGCTGCTGCGCGACCGCGGCATCGACTGGGCGCGGTCGGCGATGGTCGGCGACCGCGACACCGACCTCGAGTTCGCTGCCAACCTCGGCATCCGCGGCTTCAAGCTGCGCGGTCGCTTCGGCGGCGACTGGGACTGGCCGGCGATCGCGCACGCCCTGGTGGACGCACCGCGACAGGCGCGGGTGGAGCGCGTCACGCGCGAGACCCGCATCCGCGTCGAGCTCGACCTGGACGCAGCCGCGGCGCCGCGCATCCGCACCGGACTGGCCTTCTTCGACCACATGCTCGAGCAGATCGGCACCCACGGCGGCATCGCCCTGGCGATCGACGCCGACGGTGACCTGCACGTCGACGAGCACCACACCGTCGAGGACACCGCGCTGGCGCTGGGGCAGGCGCTGCGCGAAGCGCTGGGCGACAAGCGCGGCATCGGCCGCTACGGCTTCACCCTGCCGATGGACGATGCCCTGGCGAGCGCCGCGCTCGACTTCGGCGGACGGCCGTGGCTCGAGTTCAGCGGCAGCTTCCGCCGCGAGCGCGTGGGCGACCTGCCGACCGAGCTGGTGACGCACTTCTTCCGCTCGCTCTGCGACGCCGCCGCGCTCAACCTGCACCTCGAGGTGCGCGGCGAGAACGACCACCACCAGGTCGAGGCCTGCTTCAAGGCCTTCGCGCGCGCGCTGCGCCAGGCCGTCGCGCGCACTGGGCGCGACCTGCCCAGCACCAAGGGGGCCCTGTGAGCGCACCGGTCGCGGTGATCGACGCCGGCGGGGCCAACCTCGGCTCGGTGCGCTATGCGCTGGAGCGCCTGGGCGCGACGCCGCGCATCGTGCGCGATGCCGACGGCCTGCGCGGTGCCGCCCGGGTGATCCTGCCCGGGGTGGGCGCGGCAGCGCCGGCGATGCGCCTGCTGCGCGACGGGGGCTTTGCCGACGTACTGCCGGCGCTCGACGTCCCGCTGCTCGGCATCTGCCTCGGCATGCAGCTGCTGTTCCAGCGTTCGGAAGAGGGCGACGTGGAGGGCCTCGGGCTGCTGCCGGGCGTGGTCCGCCGCTTGGTGCCCGCGCCGGGACTGCGCGTGCCGCACATGGGCTGGAACCGCCTGCGCCTGCGGCGCCCCTCTCCCCTGATGGCGGGCATCGACGACGGCGCATGGGCCTACTTCGTGCATGGCTATGCGGTGGAGCCGGGCGCGGACTGCGTCGCCGAGGCGGAGCACGGGACGGCGCTGGGCGCCGTCGTCGAGCGCGGTCGCATCGCCGGCGCGCAGTTCCATCCCGAGCGCTCGGGCGCCACCGGCGCGCGCCTGCTGCGCAACTTCCTGGAGGCCGCATGAGCTTCACCGTGTATCCCGCGATCGACGTGCGCGAAGGACGCGTGGTGCGCCTGGCGCAGGGCGACTATGCGCGCGAATCGCGCTATCCCGCCGATCCGCTGGCGCAGGCGCTGGCCTATGCCGGCCAGGGGGCGCGCTGGCTGCACCTGGTCGACCTCGATGCCGCGCGCGCCGGCGGCTACACGCTGGCGCCGCTGCTGCGCGCCATCCGCGCCAACAGCGCGCTGCAGGCGCAGACCGGCGGCGGCGTCCGCCACGAGGACGACGTCGCCGCAATCCTCGATGCCGGGGCCGCGCGCGTGGTCGTGGGCTCGCTGGCCGTGCGCGAGCGCGAGCGCGTGGCCGGCTGGATCGAGCGCTTCGGCGCCGAGCGCATCGTGGTCGCGCTCGACGTGCGCCGCGGTGCCGACGGCGCGTGGCGTCCCGGGGTGCACGGATGGACGGAGGAGGGCAGGGAGCGGCTCGAGGAGCTTGCCGGCTTCTTTGCCGGTGCCGGCCTGCGCCACCTGCTGTGCACCGACATCGGGCGCGACGGCATGCTCGCCGGGCCCAACCTGGCGCTGTACGACACCCTGGGCGCCTGCGCCCCCGGGCTGCAGGTGCAGGCCAGCGGCGGCGCCCGCGACGCCGGCGACGTCGCGGCCGCGCGACGCGCCAGCTGCGCCGGCATCGTGCTCGGCAAGGCCCTGCTGGAAGGCCGGGTCGAGCTGGCGGAGGCGCTGGCCGCGGGGGCGCCCGCCACCGTCGGACGCGACGCCGGCTTCGGCGAGCCGCCATGCTGAGCCGGCGCATCATCCCCTGTCTCGACGTGCGCGACGGCCGCGTGGTCAAGGGCGTGCGCTTCCGCGACCACGTCGACGCCGGCGACATCGTCGAGCTCGCCACGCTGTACGCGCGCGAGGGCGCCGACGAACTGGTGTTCTACGACATCACCGCGAGCCCCGCGGGTCGCACCGTCGACGTCGCCTGGGTCGAACGCCTCGGGCGCCTGCTCGACATTCCGTTCTGCGTGGCCGGCGGCATCCGCAGTGTCGCCGACGCGCGCCGCGTGCTGCATGCCGGCGCCGACAAGGTGTCGGTCAACACGCCTGCGCTGGAACGTCCGGCGCTGGTGTCCGAACTCGCCGACGCCTTCGGCCGCCAGTGCGTGGTCGTGGGCATCGACTCGCTGCGCGACGACGACGGCCACTGGCGGGTCCGCAGCCACACCGGCGACGCCACCGCGATGCGCGCCAGCGGCCGTGCCACCCTCGACTGGATCGGGGACGTGCAGGCGCTGGGCGCGGGCGAGATCGTCCTCAACTGCATGGGCAGCGACGGCGTGCGTGCCGGCTACGACATCGCGCAGCTGCGAGCCGCGCGAGCGCACTGCGAAGTGCCGCTGGTGGCGTCCGGAGGCGCGGGCGCGGCCGAGCACTTCTCCGAGGTGTTCGAAGAGGCGGACGTCGACGGTGCGCTCGCCGCGAGCGTCTTCCACTCCGGAGAGGTCCGGATTCCCCTGCTCAAGCGCGGGCTGCGTGCCCGCGGGATCGAGGTGCGCGATGACTGAGCCGCTCGTGATGCCGGCGCTGGACTGGGACAAGCAGGGCGGCCTGGTGCCGGCCGTGGTCCAGGACGCGGCGAGCCATCGCGTGCTGATGCTGGGCTACATGAGTCCGGAATCGCTGGAGCGCACGCTCTCCACCGGCCTGGCCACGTTTCACAGCCGCAGCCGGCAGCGGCTCTGGACCAAGGGCGAGACCAGCGGCCACCACCTGCGCGTGGTCGCGCTGGAGGCCGACTGCGACGCCGACGCACTGCTGCTGCGCGTGGTTCCTGAGGGACCCACCTGCCACCTTGGCCGCACCAGCTGCTTCCCCGGCGCCGCCGGCAGCGCACTGGGCGCGCTGGATGCCGTGGTCGCCGCACGCGCACGCACGATGCCCGAAGGCCGCTACACGACGAGGCTGCTGGCCGCGGGTGTGCGTCGCGTGGCGCAGAAGGTCGGCGAGGAGGGCGTGGAGACCGCGCTTGCGGCGGTCGCCCAGGACGACGAGGCGCTGCTGGGCGAGGCCGCCGACCTGGCCTACCACCTGCTGGTGCTGCTGCGCGCCCGCGGGCTGGGCCTGGCCGACGTCGAGCGCGTACTGGCCGACCGCGCGGCCTGAGGCGCCGACGCGTCGCCGCGCGCGGGCGCCGACCGGTCAGGCCGCCGAAATCGAGGTGCGCACGCAGTCGCGGCCGTTGGCCTTGGCCGCGTACAGCGCCTGGTCGGCCACCTGCAGCGCGTCCTCGATGTCGTCCACGGTGCCCGGCACCACCGTGTGCACACCGACGCTCGCCGATACCCGGACCGGCGGGCCGTGCTGCGACTCGCATGGCGAGTCGGCGATGGCGCGGCGCACCGCCTCGGCCACCGCCACCGCGGCGTGCAGGTCGGTGCCTGGCAGCACGATCACGAACTCCTCGCCGCCGAAGCGGGCCAGCAGCGCCTCGCGGGGCCGCAGCGCCATGCCGATGCGCTGCGCGGCGGCGCGCAGTACGTCGTCGCCCACCAGGTGGCCGTGCTCGTCGTTGATCGACTTGAAGTGGTCCAGGTCGACCATGAGCAGCGACAGCGGGCGCCGCTCCCGGTTGCACTCCAGCAGCAGGCCTTCGAAGGCGTCGTGGAAGTGGCTGCGGTTGTAGAGGCCGGTGAGGCCGTCGAGCCGGCTGGACTCGTGCAGGCGCGCGTGCGCCTGCTCCAGTTGCGCGAGGGTGCCGCGCAGTTCCTGGGTGCGCTCCGCGACCTCGCGCTCCAGCCGGACGTTGGCCTCGCGCACGATGCGCCCGTTCTCGTTGCGCAGCGCGGCATACCGGTAGCTGAGCGCCACCGACAGGAACAGCATCTCCAGCGCCGAGCCCAGCTGCACGCCGTACTCGGTGAAGAAGTTCTTGGGGATCACGCCGAAGGCCACCAGCGTGTAGATCGCGGTGCCGGCGAGGAACATCGCCCACGAGAGCAGGAACAGCCGCGCTGGCGCGTAGCGCTTGCGCACCGAGTCGATGCTGGCCACGGTGATCCAGACGATGCTGGCCAGCACCGCCAGCGACACCGCCGGCGTGATCAGGCGGTAGGGCACGAACACCGCGGCGATGCCGAAGCAGACGAAGGCGACGATCGCGACGATGCTGACGCGGTTGCCCAGCGGCCAGCGTTCGTGCAGGCCGAGGAACACGCGCGCGAACTGGTGCATGCCGATCAGGGCCAGGCTGATCGACAGCGGCACCGATTTGTCGGCCAGCCAGGTGTTGTCGGGCCAGAGGTACTCGAAGCCCAGGCCGTTGAGGCAGAACAGCACCAGGCCGAAGGCGCCGATGTGGAACAGGTACCAGAAGTAGCTGGCGTCGCGCAGCACCAGCCACAGCACCAGGTTGTAGAAGAACAGCGCGACCAGGATGCCGTAGTAGAGGCCGATCGCGAACTGCGCGTCGCGCGAGAGCTCGGTGAACGCGCCCGGCGTGTACAGCACCAGCGGCAGCTGCATGGAGCTCTGGCTCTGCACCCGCAGCAGGATGTCGACCGGCTGGCCGGCGGGCAGGTCGAGCAGGAAGTTCGGATGCCGGTAGCGGATCGCGCGCTGGCCGAAGGGCAGGGTGTCGCCCCCGGCATGGTGGACCACGCGGCCGTCGGGGTAGCGCAGGTAGAGGTCGAGGTGGTCGCTGAGCGGATAGGTCTGCACCAGCAGCCAGCGCGGCTCGTCCGCATCGCGGTTGAGCACGCGGGCATGCACCCAGAAGGCGCCGTCCTGGAAGCCGAAGGCCGGGTTGCTGCCCGGCAGCGGCGCGAAGGCCTCGGTGCCGATCCGTGCCCATGCGTCGTGGACCGTGTCGCGGCCGTCGGCGTCATGGAAGAAGGTGACATGCGGCGAGAGCGCCAGTTCGCCGGTGCCCGGCGACAGTTCGATCACGCCGGCCCTGGCGGAGCCGGATGCCGACAGCAGCGCAGCGAAGACGAGCGCGATCCAGGCCATCCAGGGCCTTGCAACGATCATCCTGACGTCCCCTCAGATGCGTCCACGGCACCCCGTCCGGCCACAGCCCAACCAATCATATGCCTGCCGGCAACCCAAGGGACAACGCGATGGGGCACGATATGCGGCCATTCCCCGCGTTGCGGAGCCACGATGCCCCAGTCCCTGCGCGTCTTCTGCATGCTGTGCCTGCTGGCGGCGGCCGGAACGGCCGGAGCGGCCCGGTGGGAAGGACGGGTGTTCCACGACATGGACGGCAACGGCGTCGCGGATCCGGGCGAGCCCGGGGTGGCCGGCGTCGTGGTCTCCGATGGCCGCACGCTGGCGCGCACCGGCGCCGACGGCCGCTACCGGTTCGACGCCCGCGACGACGCGCCGGTGTTCGTGGTCAAGCCGGCCGGCTGGCATCTGCCGGCGCGCGCGGACGGACTGCCCGCGACGTGGCATGCGCCGCGGGCCGGCGGACGCGAGGACGGCGACTTCGCGCTGCAGCGCCGGTCGATGCGGCGCGACGGCGCGCTGTCGGTCCTCGTCTTCGCCGACCCGCAGGTGAAGTCGCTGGCCGACGTCGACTACTACGCGCGCGACATCGTCGATCCGCTGGCCGCCGCCGGTGGCCGCGAGGCCGACCTCGGCATCAGCCTGGGCGACATCGTCGACGACGTCGCCGCGCTCTATCCCGACGTCAACGCGGTCACGACGCGCCTGCGCGTGCCCTGGCTGCACGTGCCTGGCAACCATGACGTCGATCCCGGCGTGCGCGACGACGATGCGTCGCTGGCCGCCTTCCGCGCCAGCTACGGCCCCGACACCTTCGCCTGGGAGGAGGATGCGGCGACCTTCCTGATGCTCGACGACGTCGTGATGCAGCCGGGCGGGCGGCCGGCCTACGTGGGCGGGCTGCGCGAGGACCAGTTCGCCTTCCTCGAGGCCTGGCTGCCGACGCTGCCGAAGGACCGGCTGCTGGTGCTGGGCGTGCACATCCCGCTGTTCGACACCGCCGCGCCTGGGCGGCCCGCCACCTTCCGCGCCGCCGACCGCGAGCGCCTGTTCGCGCTGCTGGCCGACGTCCCGAAGCTGCTGGTGCTGAGCGGCCATCGGCATACGCAGCGCCATTACCGGCACGGGCCTGCGGATGGCTGGCGAGGCGACGAGCCGCTGCACGAGTTCAACGTCGGTGCGGCGAGCGGCGCCTTCTGGTCCGGTGCACCGGACGCGGAAGGCATCCCCGACGCGACCATGGCCGACGGCACGCCCAACGGCCACGCGCTGCTGGAGGTCGACGCCGATGGCCGCTACCGCCTGTCCTGGCATCCGGCGCGGCGGCCGCAGGGCGACCCGGCGCGCACGGATGCGATGCACCTGCATGCGCCGCGCGTGCTGCGCCGGGGCGCGTATCCCGCCTGGGCGGTGTACGCCAACGTCTACATGGGCGAGGCCGACACCCGCGTGGAGTACCGCATCGGCGACGGCGAATGGACCGCGATGCAGCGCGTGGAGCGTCCGGACCCGTGGCTTGCGGCCGAGAATGCGCGCGACGACGCGGCCGTCGCGCTGCGCGGCTACGACCGCTCGCCCGAAGCCGAGCCGTCCCTGCACCTGTGGCGCGGCGCGCTGCCGACCGACCGCGACGCCGGCGAGCATGCCGTGGAGGTCAGGGCCTTCGACCGCTGGCACGGCGAGCAGCGCGCCGGGACGCGCTATCGCCTGCAGGACCGGGAAGAGACTCGCGGGCCGGCACCGCACCCGTAGCCCTGCCTGCGGGAGCGGCTACAGCCGCGACCGGCCGCCCGAATCGTCCATGGCGTCGCGCTACGGCTCGATCGCGTCGAAGCTGTCCACGCGCGGGTGCCCGTTGCACTCGTCAGCGCCGCGCGGCTGCGGGTAGTCCTCGAGGCGGTCGACCAGTACCGTGCGCATGCCGGCGTCGCGCGCGGCGTCGAGTTCGGCGACCACGTCGGAGAGGAAGAGGACCGCGCCCGGGTCGACGCCCAGCGCCGATGCGATCCGCGCGTAGCTTGCCGCCTCGCGCTTGCCGCCGACCTCGGTGTCGAAGAAGGCCTCGAACAGCGGCAGCATGTCGCCGGCATCGGAATGGCCGAAGAACATCCGCTGCGCCGGCACCGAGCCCGACGAGTACACCGCCAGCCGGTGGCCGCCCGCGTGCCAGCGGCGCAGGCCCTCGACCGCATCGGGATACACGTGCGCGGTGAAGTCCGCGCGCCGGTAGCCGTCGGTCCAGATCATGCCCTGCAGCGCCTTGAGCGCGGTGTGCTTGCGATCCTCGTCGATCCAGCCCTGCAGCACCTCGACGATCACCGCGTCGTCGCACACCGCCCCGTGCTCCGTCGCCACCTGGTCCAGCCAGCGCCGAACGTCCGGCTCGTGGCCGCGCTCGCGCACGAACCGCGGCAGCTCGCGCCGCGCATACGGAAACAGCACCTCGCGCACGAACGAGATGCTTCCGGCGGTGCCTTCGATGTCGGTCAGGATGGTGGTTGTCATAAGAGCTCTTTTGCCACGGATGAACGCGGATGACGCGAATCTACACGGATAAAGCACTTGCTTTTGTAGGAGCAGCTACAGCTGCGACCTTCGGCGACTGGTGGCTGGTGGCTGGTGGTTGGCGGTTTGAGGCTGGCGACTGGCTGCAGGTCGCAGCTGTAGCTGCTCCTACAGGCGTTTTCACGCATGACGGCTTCTGCTCTATCCGTGTGAATCCGCGTCATCCGCGTTCATCCGTGGCAAGAGCTTCTGACTTCCGTCAGCGCGCGGACTTCTCGTAGCGCGGGAAGCGCTGGGCGATGTCGGTGCCGGTGAAGTGGCCGACCCAGCCGTCGGGCTGCTGGAAGAAGCGGATGGCGACGAATTCGGGCTCGGGGCCCATGTCGAACCAGTGCGTGGTGCCGTCGGGCACCGCGATCAGGTCGTCCTTCACGCACTCGATCTCGTACACGCGGTCGCCCACGTGCAGGGTGAACAGGCCGGAGCCGGCGACGAAGAAACGGACCTCGTCTTCCTTGTGGAAGTGCTCGTCGAGGAAGGTGCGGCGCATGTCCTCGCGCTTCGGGTGATCCGGCGCGATGCTGACCACGTCGACCGTGGTGAAGCCGCGCTCGGCGCTGATGCGCGCGATGTCGTCGGCATAGGCGGCCAGCACCTCGTCCTGCGAGGCGCCGGCGGCGACCGGCTGGCTGGCCTGCCAGCGCTCGAAGGTGACGCCGATGGCGCCCAGTTCGCGCGCGATGGCGTCGCCATCGCGGGTGTCCAGCAGCGCGGTGCCGGGGGCGTCGTCGGCGAAGATGCGCAGGCGGCTCATGGCGGTCTCCAGTCAGTGGCCGGCGGTGAGCCGGCGCAGCTCCAGCTCGCAGTCGAGCAGGAATTCGAAGGCGTCGAGGTGGCGGCGCGCCTCGGCCATGTCGCGGCCCCAGGCATAGAGGCCGTGGCCGTCGATCAGGTAGCCCCACAGCGGCCCGCGGTCGAACAGGGCGTCGACCTGGGCGGCGAGCGTGGACATGTCCTGCGAGTTCGGCAGGACCGGCACGTCGACCGCGGCCTCGTGGGTGTCATTGCCGCGGAAGGCCTTGAGCAGCTCGTAGCCCTCCAGGCGCACGTGGCCGGCGCCGGCGAACAGCCGCGAGGCGATCGTCTGCGCGCGCGAATGCGTATGCAGCACGCAGCCGATGTCGGGGAAGCGCGCGTAGAGCTGCGTGTGTAGCAGGGTCTCGGCCGAAGGCCGGTGGTCGCTGCCGACGGCGCGGCCGTCCATGTCGACGACCATGATGTCGCCTTCGCGCAGCTTGCCCTTGTCGCGTCCGGACACGGTGATGGCCGCATGGGCGTCGTCGAGCCGGTGCGAGAAATTGCTGCTCGTCGCCGGCGTCCACCCGAGGGCCGCCAGCTCACGCACGTTGACGATGATCTCCCCGGCCAGCTCGCGCAGCCGGTGGACGTCATAAGGCACTGTCTCGCTCATGGCCGGATTCTACCGCTGTGGGAGGCGCCGGGGCACCGCGAGAAGCTTTTTGCCACGGATTTGCGCGGATGACGCGGATTTACACGGATAAGGCAAAAGCATCCTGGAAGGTGGAGCCCTCCCTGTAGGAGCAGCTATAGCTGCGACATGAGCTTCGCCACCATGGGTCGCAGCTTTAGCTGCTCCTACACAGGAGCAACAAGGGCTTCTGCTCTATCCGTGTGAATCGGCGTCATCCGCGCAAATCCGTGGCTGAAGCTTTTCCCTTCCTCACCCGACCGCCGGCTTCCTCCGGCCGAAGCCGCGATAGGCGGCCAGGGCGAGGAGGGCGATGATGACGGCGCCGATCAGGGTGTCGATCGGGGTCGACCAGACCAGGAGGCCGCAGGCGACGAGTGCGCCCATGCCCAGCAGGCGGTCGGAGGTGGAGGCCGGGCGCGCCGGGCTGCCCAGCAGCAGGCTCAGGCCGGCGGCCACGTAGGCCATGACCACCAGCGTCACCGCCATGTTGATGATCACTTCGAACTGAGAGGACACCGAGTCCGACAGGGTGGTGAGCGCGATCAGGGTCATCGCCAGCACGATCAGCAGCAGGCCGGTGGACGCGGCGCCGTTGCGGCGGACGCGGCCGAACACCGCCGGCAGGAAGCCGCGCTGGGCGGCGCGCGCGCCGGATTCACCGGTGACCATCATCCAGCCGCCCAGGGTGCCGGTGGCCTTGAGCGCGGCCGCCGCGGCGATCACCGGGATCGCCCATTCACCGAACATGCGCCCGGCCACCAGTGCGAACGGCGCGCTCGAGCCGGCCAGTTCCTGAACCGGCACGATGCCCATCATCAGCACCGACGAGGTCAGGTAGACCACGCCTGCCAGCAGGATGCCGCCCAGCGTCGCGATCGGCACGTTGCGCTCCGGATCGCGGACCACGCCGGCCACCATCGCGCCGGTCTCCAGGCCGATGAAGGCCCAGAACACCACCGCCAGCGAGCCGAAGGCCACCATCGCGTCGGATTCGCCGCTGACGTTCCAGCCGGCGCCGAACAGCTCCGGGTTGAAGTGGGTCCAGCCCGCCACCAGGATCGCGGCCACCGGCAGCAGCCCGAACACCACGCAGAACGACTGGAAGCGGGCGATGCTGCGCGGTCCCAGCAGGTTGAGCCCGAACATCGCCCAGATCAGCAGCACCTGGCCGGCCAGGCGCACGCCCAGCGTGTCCTCGATCGGCAGCAGGATGATCAGGTAGCCGAAGGCCGCCACCGCGATGGCGTTGTTGCCGATCCACGACGACAGCCAGTAGAGGGTCGAGGCGAGGAAGCCCATGTCGCGGCCCAGCGAGGGGCGCACGTAGTCGTCTGGCGAGGTCAGGTCGGGATGCTGGCGGGCGATGCGCGCGAAGGCCGCGCCCAGCGCCACCGCCAGCAGGGTGCCGAGCAGCCACGACAGCGCGGTCACCGTGCCGGACTTGGCGAGAGTGGCCGGCAGCAGGAAGAAGCCGGAGCCGATCATGTTGTTGGCGACCATGAAGGTCGCCAGCACCGGGCCGATCTTCCGGACGGCGGTGGTGGTGGACATCGCGTGGATCCCCTGGTCGGCGTCAGCGCGCCTTGTTGAGCTTGCTGTTCCGGTAGCCGTAGCCGAAGTAGATCACCTGCCCCAGCAGGGTCCACAGCACGAAGATCAGCCAGTGCTCCATGAACGACTGGAAGAACAGGAACAGGCATGCGATCACGCCCAGCGGGCAGATCAGCCAGAACATCGGCACCCGGAAGGGGCGGGTGAGGTCGGGGCGCGTGTAGCGCAGCACGAACACGCCCAGGCAGACCGTCGCGAAGGCGATCAGCGTGCCCATCGAGACCAGCTCGCCGAGCACGCTCAGCGGCATGAAGCCGGCCAGCAGGCAGGCCAGCCCGCCGACCACGATCGTGCCGACGTAGGGCGTCTGGTGCTTCGGATGCACCTTGCCGAACATCTTCGGCATCAGGCCGTCGCGCGACATCGAATAGAAGATGCGCGGCTGCGCCATCAGCATCACCAGGATCACCGAGGACAGGCCGGCGATCGCGCCGATCTCCACCGCGGTCTTGAGCCAGCCGAGGTTGGCGCCCGGGTCGGCGCGCATGGCCAGCTCAAGGGCGGTCGCGACCGGCTTGGCGGTGTCGAGCTCGCGATACGGCGCCATGCCGATCAGCACCGCGCAGACGGCGATGTAGACCAGGGTGCAGACCACCAGCGAGCCGAGGATGCCGATCGGCATGTCGCGCTGCGGGTTCTTGGCTTCGCCGGCCGCGGTCGAGACCGCGTCGAAGCCGATGTAGGCGAAGAACACGATGGTCGCCGCGCGGAACACGCCGTCCATGCCGAAGCGGCCGGGGCCCTCGTTCGCGGGAATGAACGGCGTGAAGTTGGCCGGATCGATGTACTGCATGCCGAAGCCGAGGAAGGCCGCGATCACCGCCACCTTGATCGCCACCACGATGCCGTTGACGAAGGCCGACTGGGTGATGCCGACGTAGCACAGGCCACTGACCGCCGCGACGATCGCCACCGCCGGCAGGTTGATCACGCCGGCAGTGCGCACGAAGCCCGAGCCGTCCCAGGTGATCGGCGCCGAGGCCAGTTCGGCCGGGAACGGCAGCCCGAGCGTGGTGGTGAGGAAGCTGACCAGGTAGCCCGACCAGCCCACCGCCACCGTGCTGGATGCGAACAGGTACTCCAGCACCAGGCACCATCCGATGAACCAGGCGACGTATTCACCCAGCGTGGCGTAGGAGTAGGAATAGGCGCTGCCGGAGACCGGCATCATCGCCGCGAACTCGGCGTAGCAGAGGCCGGCGAAGGCGCAGGCAAGTCCCGCGAGCACGAAGCTCAGCATGATCGCCGGGCCGGCGTGGTTGGCGGCGGCCTGGCCGGTGAGCACGAAGATGCCCGCGCCGATCACCGCGCCCACGCCCAGCAGCACCAGGTGGCGCGCGGTCAGCGTGCGCTTGAGGGTGGCTTCGCCCTGCAGGCTGCCCTCGACGGGTTCGCCGGCATCGACGTGCGGAGCCGGCTCGACCGGCTTGACCCTCATCAGCGCTTTCAGCATCCGCGGCTTCTCCCCTCGTTGGTCTGTTGCCGCGGCATGCCTTCCCCTCGGCCGTGCCGCGATGGATGGCGCGACGCGCCACGGCCGCCGTACCTTGCCAAAGCGCCGGACCATGCACAAGCGGCAGTGCAGCGCGTCGCACGGCGATAATGGCGCTCCTTCCACACCGGTGCCGCGCGTGCGGCGATGCAGCATGCCCCCGAACCCGATCACCGCGCTCGAAGCCGCATTCACCGCACATGCCGGGGCCTGGCCGGAGGAAGCCGCCGAGGCAGGGCTGTTCATCGAACTGCTGAGAGACGGCATGCACGCGTTCCTGCGCGAGCGGCTCGAGGGGCATTTCACCGCGTCGGCGCTGCTGGTCAGCGCGGACGGGCGACGCACGCTGCTGACCCACCACCGCAAGCTCGACCGCTGGCTGCAGCCGGGCGGGCACGCCGACGGCGATACCGACCTGGCGCGGGTGGCGCTGACCGAGGCGAGCGAGGAAAGCGGCCTCGCGGGACTGCGCGTGGAGGGCGGCATCTTCGACCTCGACCGCCACTGGATCCCCGAGCGCAAGGGCGTGCCGGGCCACTGGCACCACGACGTGCGCTACGTCGTCCGCGCCGGTGACGACGAGCGCTACGTGGTCGGCGAGGAATCCAACGACCTCGCCTGGATCGACGTGGAGACGATCGCCGCTGACGAAACGATGGACCCCTCGCTGCGCCGCATGGCCCACAAGTGGCTCACGCGGACACGCCCCCTGCAGGAGCAGCTATAGCTGCGACCGCGCCGCCAACAGCCAAAAGATTCGCCACGGATGACGCGGATTCACGCGGATCTACACGGATAGGGCAAAGGCTTTCCAGCGGCGAAAGCCTCCCTGTAGGAGCAGCTACAGCTGCGACAGTGGGTTGGCACCATGTGTAGCAGCTGTAGCTGCTCCTACACAAGTCAAGAAAAGAGCTTTTGCTCTATCCGTGTAGATCCGCGTGAATCCGCGTCATCCGTGGCAAGAAAGCTCCTGCCGCGATCCCGCCCCTCAGTGCAGCACGCGCGTGCGCAGCGTGCCCGCGATCTCCGCCAGACGCGCGCGCAGCGCCTGGGCCTGCTCCGGCGTGGCGGCGACGTCGATCACCACGTAGCCGATGTCGGCATCCGTGCGCAGGTACTGCCCGTCGATGTTGAGCCCGGCCTGCGAGAACACCTCGTTCACCTGCGACAGCACGCCGGGCACGTTGCGGTGGATGTGCAGGATGCGCTGGCTGCCCTCGTGGCCCGGCAGGGTCACCTCGGGGAAGTTGACCGCCGACAGCGTGCTGCCGTTGTCGCTGTAGCGCACCAGCTTCGACGCCACCTCGGTGCCGATGTTGTCCTGCGCCTCCAGCGTGCTGCCGCCGACGTGCGGGGTCAGGATCACGTTGTCGAAGCGGGTGAGCGGCGATGCGAAGGCATCGTCGTTGCCCTTGGGTTCGACCGGGAACACGTCGATCGCGGCGCCACCGACGTGGCCGCTGTCCAGCGCCGCGGCCAGCGCATCGATGTCGACCACCGTGCCGCGCGAGGCGTTGACCAGGTGGGCGCCGGGCTTCATCGCCGCGAGCTCCGCCGCGCCGAACATCATCCGCGTGGCCGGAGTTTCGGGCACGTGCAGCGTCACCGCGTCCGCACGCGCCAGCAGATCGTCGAGGCCGGCGGCGGCGCGCGCGTTGCCCAGCGAGAGCTTGGCCTCGATGTCGTGGAACAGCACGCGCATGCCCAGCCCTTCGGCCAGCAGGCCGACCTGGGTACCGATGTGGCCGTAGCCGACGATGCCCAGGGTCTTGCCGCGCACCTCGCGGCTGCCCGTCGCGGACTTCAGCCAGCCGCCGCGCAGGCAGGCCGCGTGGCGCGCGGGCACGCCGCGCATCAGCATGATGATCTCGGCGATCACCAGCTCGGCCACGCTGCGGGTGTTGGAGTAGGGCGCGTTGAACACCGGCACGCCGGCGCGCGCCGCGGCTTCGAGGTCGACCTGGTTGGTGCCGATGCAGAAGCACCCCACCGCCATCAGCCGCCGCGCTTCGGCGAGCACGTCGGCGCTGAGCCGGGTGCGCGAGCGGATGCCGACGATGTGCGCACCGGCGATGCGTTCGCGCAGCGCGTCGCCGGACAGGGAGCCGGCGTGGGTCTCGATGCTGGAGTAGCCGGCGCTGCGGAAGACCTCCACCGCACTCGGGCTGACGCCCTCGAGCAACAGCACGTGGATGTCCTTGCGCGGATAGGAGGTCTTCATCGTCGGCGGCCTGTCGGGATGCCCGCAGTGTGCCAGCGGCGACGGGATGTTGCACTGCGGCGATGGACGCTGGCAGGCTGGACGCCCGGCACTGGCAGGCACCGACATGCCCGATCCCCGACTCGATTCCCTGCGCGCCGCGGTGCCCGGGCTGCGCCTGGCCACGACGCCGGCGGAGCTGGAGCACTACGGCCGCGACTGGACCCGGCGCTGGACGCCGGCGCCGCTTGCAGTGGCGCTGCCGGCCGACATCGGCGAGGTCCAGGGCGTGCTGCGCTGGGCCAGCGCCGGGGGCGTGGCGGTGGTGCCCTCGGGCGGACGCACCGGCCTGTCCGGCGGCGCCGTGGCCGCGAACGGCGAACTGGTGCTGAGCCTGGAACGCATGCGCCGCGTGCTGGACTTCGATCCGGTCGACCGCACGCTGACCGTGGAAGCCGGCGCTCCGCTCGAGGCGGTGCAGGAAGCGGCGCGCGGGCACGGCCTGCAGTATCCGGTCGATTTCGCCGCGCGCGGTTCCTGCACCATCGGCGGCAACATCGCCACCAACGCCGGCGGTATCCGCGTGCTGCGCTACGGCAACACCCGCGAGCAGGTGGCCGGGCTGAAGCTGGTGACGGCCACGGGCGAGCTGCTCGATCTCAACCGCGGCCTGGTCAAGAACTCCAGCGGCTACGACCTGCGGCACCTGGCGATCGCGTCGGAAGGAACGCTGGGCGTGGTGGTGGAGGCGACGCTGAAGCTGGCGCCGCCGCCGCCGCCGGTGGCGACCCTGCTGCTGGCGCTGCCCTCGTTCGAGGTGCTGATGCAGGTGTTCCAGGCGTTGCGCGAGCGGCTGGCGCTGGAGGCCTTCGAATTCTTCACCGACGTCGCGCTGCGCCACGTGCTCGCGCACGGCGCGCAGGCGCCGTTCGACAGGGCCTATCCGTATTACGTCGTGCTCGATGCCGCGGCCGAAGGGCCGGACGACGCGCGGCTGCTCGACGCCTTCGGCCACTGCGCCGGGGAGGGCTGGGTCGAGGACGGCGTGGTCGCGCAGTCGCAAGCGCAGGCCGCGCAGCTGTGGCGCCTGCGCGAAGGCATCACCGAAGCGCTGGCCCCACACCTGCCGTACAAGAACGACGTCGCGGTGCGCGTCTCGGCGATGCCGGCCTTCCTGGCCGAAGCGCAGGCGCTGCTGGCGGCGGAATACCCCGGGTTCGAGGTGGCCTGGTTCGGACACATCGGCGACGGCAACCTGCACATCAACGTGCTGAAGCCGGCGGCGCTGGGGCAGGAGACCTTCGTCGAGCGCTGCGGCGCGGTGACCGCGCACCTTGCCGGCCTGGTCGAGCGCCACGGCGGCACCATTTCCGCCGAGCATGGCATCGGCCTGGTCAAGAAGCCCTACCTCGGCTGTACGCGGAGCAACGCCGAGATCGCCGTCATGCGCGCACTGCGCGCGGCGCTGGATCCGGCGGGTATCCTGAACCCCGGAAAGCTGTTCGATCCCCCCTCCCGGTAGACCTGACCATGATCCGTATCGCCCTCGGCTGCGCGCTCGCGCTGGCCTTCGCCGCCCCCGTCCATGCCTCCAGCTTCGCCGGCACCAGCGCCGGCGCGGGCTCGGCGTCCAGCGGGGCCAGTTCCGGCTCGACGTCCGGCAACGACAAGGTGGTGCTGCAGGCGCGCGAGGACGCCGCCGGCTTCGTCGCCAGCGACGGCCGCATCCGCGGCGCGCGGCTCGAGGCCGCGCTGCGCCAGCTGCGCGAGGGCTCGGCCGAAGCCCGCGAGGCCAGCGACCTGGAGCTGGCGCGGGCGATCCTGGCGCGCTGACGCCGCGCGTGTTCCCGCGACGGACGGCGGGATGCCCCGGGTGATCGTGCCGGACAGGCGCCCGTCGTGAAGCGGACGGTGCCTGCCGCCGCCAGCGCGTCCGCGCGGCTGGCCGGGCTGGCGGCGATGGCGCTGCTGCTGGCGTTCGCCGCCGCGCCGGCTGCCCGTGCGGAACTCCGCGTCGAGCCCGGGGAGGGATCCGCGCCGGGGGACCGGTTCACGCGCGCGCTCGTCGACGAGGTGCTCGGCAGGCTGCCACCGAGTTGGCGGCAGCAGGAGCGGACGCTGTGGCTGGACTGGCGCGACGATCTCCCCGACGGCGTGCACGGCCGCATCCGCGGACGCCGCATCGGACTGTCGCGGGCGCTGCTGCCGGCGGAACCGGCAGCGGAACCGGCGGCGGAGGCGGTTCCCGAGGCGGCCGTCGCCGCCCTGGTGCACGAACTCGCCCACGCCTGGGACCGCGAGCACGGCCTGTCGCGCGATCCGCGGCTGCTCGACCTGGCAGGCTGGCAGGTGCGGCCGCTGCTGCCGGGGCGCTCGCGCGGCAATCCCTTCGGCGCGCGCAGCCCGGACCGCTACGAGCTGGCGTCGCCGGCAGAATTCGTCGCGGTGAACCTCGAGCATTTCCTGCTCGATCCGGCCTACGCCTGCCGCCGGCCGGCGCTGCACGCCTTCTTCGCGGAGCATTTCGGCGGGGCGCCCGCGCGCGCGGCCTGTGCCGATGCGCTGCCCTGGGTCGACGCCGGCGCGCTGTCGGACGGGGACGCGGCGCCGCTGCTGGAGCTCGATCCGGCGCGAGTGTACGCCGTCGACTACCTGCTGGCCGGCGACGGCGAGGCGCTGATGAGCCGCTGGGGCCACAGCATGCTGCGCCTGGTGGTCTGCGCGCCCGGGCGCGCCCCGGGGCCGGACTGCCGCCTCGACCTCGAGCATCATCGGGTGCTGTCGTTCCGTGCCTTCGTCGACGACCTGCAGCTGTCGAGCTGGCGGGGCCTGACCGGCGGCTATCCCTCGCGCCTGTTCGTACTGCCGCTGCAGCAGGTCGTCGACGAGTACACCCGGGTGGAGATGCGGCCCCTGGACTCCATCCCGCTGGCGCTGTCGCGGGCGGACGTCCAGGCGCTGCTGCAGCGCGCCGCGCGCGTGCACTGGAGCTACGACGGCCGCTACCGCTTCGTCGGCAACAACTGCGCGGTCGAGACCTGGAAGCTGCTGCACGACGGCGTGCCGCGCGCGGCCTCGGCGCGGCTCGACAGCATCACCCCGAAGGGCCTGCTGCGGCGCCTGCGCCGCGCCGGACTGGTGGACGACGCGCAGGTGCCGGCGGATCCGTCCGAAGCGCTGCGCCTGGGGTATCGCTTCGAGCCCTGGAGCGCGCACTACCAGGCCCTGTACGACACCGCGCGCGCGGCCATCGGCTCGGGACCGGCGGACGTGGAGTCCTGGCTGCGCATGCCGCCTTCGGCGCGCGCGCCGGCGCTGGAGCGGGTGGACATGCGCGCGACCGCCGCCCTGCTGCTGCTCGAGGAAGCCGCGCTGCGTCGCGAAGAGCAGCAGGCCCGCGACGTCCTCAAGCGCGCGCTGTTCCGGCAGGAGCTTTGGGGCGTGCCGGCTGCCGACGTGGCCGATGCGGGGACGGCGGAGATGGGAGAGCCGGGGCTTGCGGACCTGCTGGCCGGCGCGCTGCGCGAGGGCGGTGTCTTTGCGAGCCCTGCGGAGCTGCTGTCACTCCCCGGTTATGGGCTGCCGCAGGCCGCGGAGCGTGAACAGGCCCGTGCCCGCGCCGGGGAGCGCGCCGCGCGCCTGCACGCGCTCGACGGGCGCCTGCAGGCGGCGGCGCGCGAATGGCTGCCGCCTGCACGACGGCTCGCGCTGGAGCAGGCCGAGGCGAACATCGCCGCGCTCGGCCGCCGCCTGCGCGAACTCCACGACGCCGCGGGCGGCCTCGCGCTGCCCATCACCCCCGAAGACCCCGGTCCCGCCCTGTAGGAGCAGCGACAGCTGCGACGCGTTTGCGCGAAGCAGCGCTACAGCCGCGATTGCATCGCCTCGGACGGCAACACTCCGCCAGGGCGCTCGCGGCCATGGCCGCTCCTGCAGATGGATGTCCCCGCGGCTAGTCCGCGCGGCCGGAAAACTCGCCGCTGGTCGTGTTCACCAGCACGCGTTCGCCGTTGACGATGTACTCGGGCACCTGGATCTCGATGCCGGTCGACAGGCGCGCGGGCTTCGGACGCTTGGTCGCGGTGCCGCCCTTGAGCTCCGGCGGGGTCTCGACCACTTCCAGCGCCACCGTCTGCGGCAGCTGCACGGCCACCGGCAGCTCGTCGATGACCTGCACGTAGCAGCCGGTGAGGCCGTCGGTGATGTAGCCGGCGGACTCGCCGACGACGTCGGCGTCGAGGGTGTAGGGCGTGTAGTCCTCGTCGTCCATGAACACGAAGGCCTCGCCGTCGCGGTAGGAATAGCTGGCCTGGCGGCGCAGCAGCTCGACTTCCTTCAGCTCGTCGTCGCCGTCGAACGAGGCGTCGGTCTTGTTGCCGCCGGGCACGCTGTACATGGTGAAGCGGAAGCGCACGTTGCCGCCGCGGCCCTGCGGCGAGCTGCGCTCGATGTCGCGCACCTGGTAGACGGTGCCGTTGTGTTCGACCACGTTGCCTTTCTTGACGTCGTAAGCCTTCATTGCCGTTCCTTACTTCGGGGCCAGGCGCACCGCGCCGTCGAGGCGGATGGTCTCGCCGTTGATGTAGCGGTTGCCGGCGATATACGCCACCAGGTCCGCGAATTCCTCCGGCCGGCCGAGGCGCGACGGGAAGGGGATCGAGGCCGACAGCGACTGCTGCACCTCGTGCGGCATGCCGTCGACCATCGGCGTCCAGAAGATGCCGGGCGCGATGGTGTTGACGCGGATGCCGAAGCGGGCGAGCTCGCGCGCCATCGGCAGGGTCATGCCGACCACGCCGCCCTTCGAGGCGGAATAGGCCGCCTGGCCGATCTGGCCTTCGTAGGCCGCGACCGAGGCGGTGTTGACGATCACGCCGCGCTCGCCGTCATCGCCGGCCTCGTTGTGCTGCATCAGTTCGGCGCCGGCCTTGGCGACGTTGAAGCTGCCGACCAGGTTGACCATCACCGTGGACTGGAATCGGCCCAGCGGCATCGCCCCGTCGCGGCCGAGCACGCGGCCGGCGCCGAGGATGCCGGCGCAGTTCACGACCATGTTCAGGCCGCCGAGGAACGCCTTCGAGTCGGCCATGTTCGCGGCCACGGCGGCCTCGTCGGTGACGTCGGTGGCGAAGTAGCGCGCGTTGGCTTCGCCCAGCGCCGCGACGGCCTCGGCGCCCTTGTCGGCGTTGACGTCGAACAGCGCGACCCTGCCGCCGTCGGCGACGATGCGGGTGGCGACGGCGAGGCCGAGGCCGGAGACGCCGCCGGTGACGACGGCGCGGATGGAATCAGCTTGCATGGCGGTCCCTTGGACGGGGGAAACGCCGGATTTTACAGGGGGCCACCGCGCGCGTGCAGGCGGTCGGCGAACTCCGACGGCGGCAGGCCGGGTGCGAACAGGAAGCCCTGGCCGACCGGGACCCCGAGCTCGAGCAGGAAGCGGCGCTGGGCCTCGTTTTCGATGCCCTCGGCCACCAGCGCCAGCCGCAGGCTGCGCGCGATGCCGGCCACCGCCTCGCAGACCGCGACGTCGGACTGGTTGTCCGGGACCCCGGACACGAACATCGGACTGAGCTTGAGGCCGTGGATCGGCAGCCGGCGCAGGTAGTTCAGCGCGCTGTAGCCTTCGCCGAAGTCGTCGATGGCCAGGCTCACGCCGAGCGCGCGCAGCGCGGCGAAGTTGCCCAGGGTCTCCGGGGCGTCCTCGATCAGCACGCGTTCGGTGAACTCCAGCTCCAGGGCCCCGCCGGGCAGGTCGTACTCGCGCAGCAGGTCGCGCACCGACGCCATCAGGTCGCTGCCCAGCAGCTGCCGGTACGACACGTTCACCGCCACGCGCACGATGCCCAGGCCGTCGTCGCGCCAGGCCGCGACCTGCCGGCAGGCCTCGCGCAGGACCCAGTCGCCGATGCGCACGATGTCGCCGGTGCCCTCGGCCTGGGCAATGAAGTGGTCCGGACGCATTTCGCCCAGGCGTTCGCTGCGCCAGCGGATCAGGGCCTCGGCGCCGACCACCCGTCCGCTGCCGAGGTCGACCTGCGGCTGGTAGACCAGATGGAACTCCTGGTTGTCGGCGGCGTGGCGCAGCTGGGTCTCGAACTGCAGGCGGTCGCGCTGCGACTGCGCCAGCGCCGGCGTGTAGGCCAGGCGTCCGTTGCGGGTGCGGCGCTTGCTCTCGTACATCGCCGCGTCGGCGTGCTGGATGAGCGTCTGGGCGTCCACGCCGTCCTCGGGCGAGCGCGCCAGCCCGATGCTGGCGGTGACCACGAACTCGTCGCTGCCGAAGCCGAAGCCGACCGCGAACGCGTCGAGGATCGCGTCGGCCAGCCGCTCGGGGCGCGCCGGTTCCTCGCCGCAGCCGCACACGACCAGGAACTCGTCGCCGCCGAAGCGCGCGATGTGGCCGTCATCGCCCACCGCGCGGCGCAGTCGCTCGGCGGCCGCGGCGAGCAGGTCGTCGCCGGCGGCGTGGCCGAGCACGTCGTTGACCAGCTTGAAGCGGTCGAGGTCGATGTACAGCACCGCGACCGGCTGCGCGCTCGCCAGTATCCCGTCGATCCCGGAGAGCATGGCGTCGCGGTTGAGCAGCCCGGTGAGCGGATCGCTGCGCGCCAGCACGCGCAGCGTGTGCTCGCCGTGCTTGCTGACGGTGATGTCCTGCAGGGTCCCGGTGACCAGCGCGGAGCCCGCCTCGCCGCGGCCGTTCTCGCCGATCACGCGCACCCAGAACTCCTGGCCGTCGGCGTGCTGGCCCTGCAGGTCGAGGTCGAAGCCGCTGCCTTCGCCCGCGTCCGCGAGCGCCTGGCGCAGGCGCGCGGCGTCGGGCGCCTGCAGGCAGGCCAGCATGGCGTCCATCGAGGCGGGGGCGCGTGCGCGGTCCAGGATGCGGGCCGCCTCGCGGGTGAGGTAGAGCTGGCCGCCGGCGCGGTCCCATTCCCAGCCGCCGATGCTGGCCAGCGCCTGGACGCGATCGAACAGCGCGCTGTCGCGCTTGAGCCCGGTGACGTCGGAGAACATCGACAGCACCTGGTCGGGGCGGTCGCCGCCGGCGGAGTAGTGGGGGATCGATGTGACCGACAGCCACAGCAGCCGGCGCTGCTCGCGGTGGAAGAGGCCGAGCACCGTGCTGCGCACCACGCGGCCCTCGCGCAGCGCGCGCATCGAGGGATATTCGTCCAGGGGGAGTTCGCTGCCGTCGGCGCGCAGCGCCATCCACTGCGGGGGCAGGTTGCCGTTGTGCGCCGCCGGCGTGCCTTCGCCGATGCGCAGCATTCGCAGCGCCGCGGAGTTCGCGTGCAGCAGGCTGCCGTCGGCGGACTGGATCACGATGCCCTTGTCGATCTGCTCCAGCAGGTCGTGGTAGCGCACCTCGGCTTCGCGGCGGCGGCTGAGGTCGCGCGCCACCGCCACCACGCAGCGCCGTCCGTCGTAGTCGAAGCCGGCCGAGTGCACTTCGACCGGGAACCGCGTGCCGTCGGCGCGCATGTTGCTGACTTCGATCACGTAGGTCTCGCCGCGGCCGAGCGCTTCCAGCACCGGCGCCATGTGCTCCTCGGGAAGGTCCGGGTTGAGCACGTGGATCGGCTGGCCGACGATCTCGTGCCGCGGCCGCCGGTAGGCCGCCATCCCGGCCCGGTTGAGGTCGAGCACGGTGCCGTCGGCGGCGATCACGCTGACCGGGTCGGGCACCGCGTGGAACAGCGCGTGGTAGCGGGTCTGTGCGTCCCTGGCATCGGCGCTGGCCGCGCGCAGCGCGTCGGCGGCCTTCTGCAGCAGGTCGCGGGTGTGCGCCGGCAGCGTGGGGTCGCGCGCCGCCGCCTCCAGTTCCGCCGGCACCGCGCCGCTGCCGTCACCCGGCGCCTGCGACATCGGATCCGGCGGCGGCCCGTTCACGCGCTGGCCCTGGCCCGCGTGACCCGGCTGCCGGTGGCGCGCCCGAGGATGCCTGACAGCCACGCCCCGGTGTCGACCAGGGCATCGAGGTCGACGCCGGTCGCGACGCCGAGCCCGTGCAGCATGTAGACCAGGTCCTCGGTGGCGAGGTTGCCGCTGGCGCCGCGCGCATAGGGACAGCCGCCGGTGCCGGAGACGGCGGCGTCGACCACCGCCACCCCCTCCTCGAGGCAGGCCAGCACGTTGGCCAGCGCCTGGCCGTAGGTGTCGTGGAAATGGATCGCCAGCGCGGGCATCGGCACCTCGGATGCCACCGCGCGCAGCATGTCGCGCGCCTTCGCCGGCGTGCCAACGCCGATGGTGTCGCCCAGCGACACTTCGTAGCAGCCCATGGCGTGCAGCGCGCGCGCCACGCGCGCCACGTCGGCCAGCGGCACCTCGCCCTGGTAGGGGCAGCCGAGCACGGTCGAGACGTAGCCGCGCACCTGCACGCCGTCGGCGCGGGCGCGTTCGAGCACCGGCGCGAAACGCTCCAGCGACTCGTCGATGCCGGCGTTGGTGTTGCGGCGGTTGAAGGCCTCCGAGGCCGCGGTGAACACCGCCACCTCGTCGGCGCCCACCGCGCGGGCGCGCTCGTAGCCCTGCAGGTTCGGCACCAGCACCGGATAGGCCACGCCGGGGCGTCGCGTGATGCCGGCGAACACCTCGGCGGCGTCGGCCAGCTGCGGCACCCACTTCGGGCTGACGAAGCTGGTGGCCTCCACCGTGCGCAACCCGGTGGCGGAGAGCCGGTCGACCAGCTCGATCTTGGCCGCGGTCGGGACCATCGCGGACTCGTTCTGGAGTCCGTCGCGCGGGCCGACCTCGACGATGCGTACCGCGGACGGAAGCGCCACCTCAGTCCTCCAGCGTGACCAGCACGGCGTCAGCGTCGACGAAGTCGCCTTCGCGGGCGCGCACCTCGCCGACCACGCCGTCGCGCGGCGCCTTCAGCGCGAGCTCCATCTTCATTGCTTCCATCACCAGCAGTTCCTGCCCTTCCCTGACGCTGTCACCGGCCTGGACCCGCGTGACCACGATACGCCCCGGCATCGGCGCCGCAACCCGGTTGCCGCCGCCGGCGCCTTCGCTGTGCTCGGGTTCGTAGGCCCCGACGCGCTCGAAGCGCCAGTGGCGGCGGCCATCGTGCAGGCGCACGGCGCCGGCCCCGGTGTCCAGCGCGAAGCGGAGTCCCCGGCCGTTGAAACGCGCATGCAGGGCGCCGGAGGCCAGCATCGCGCCTTCGACCACCAGGGGCCGCGCATCGCCGAAGTCGATGCGGTAGTCGCCGCCGGTGCCGTGGGCGACCGCGACGTGGCGGCGGTCGCCTTCGCCCAGGACCACCCGGCGCTGCCCGGCATGTCCCAGGCGCCAGCCGTCGGTGACGGCCCAGGGCGAGCCGGGGTCGCCGCTGCCGGCGGCGGCGCAGCGCGCCTCGGCCTCGGTGGCCAGCAGCATCGCGACCACCGCGGCGGCGCGCGCGTCGTCGCCACCCGCGGCCTGGTCACCGTCATCGCCGATGAACTCGTCCAGGTGGCGGTCGAGATAGCCGGTGTCGATGCGGCCCTCGACCACGGCCGGGTGCCGCGCCAGGCGCTCGAGGAAGGCGATGTTGGACTTCGGTCCCTCGATGACGCAGGCCGCCAGCGCCGCGCGCAGCCGCGCCAGCGCGCCGGCACGGTCGTCGGCGTGGACGATCAGCTTGGCGATCATCGGGTCGTAGAAGATCGTGACCACGTCGCCCTCGACCACGCCGGAATCGATGCGCACGCCCTCGACGTCGGCCGGCAGGCGCAGCCGCTGCAGCCGGCCGGAGCCGGGCAGGAAGCCGGCATCCGGATCCTCCGCGTACAGGCGCACCTCGATCGCATGGCCGCGCTGCGGGATCGCGTCCTGCGCCAGCGGCAGCGGCTCGCCGGCGGCCACGCGCAGCTGCCATTCCACCAGGTCCAGCCCGGTCACCATCTCGGTCACCGGATGCTCGACCTGAAGGCGGGTGTTGATCTCCATGAAGAAGAATTCGCCGGACGGCGCAACGATGAACTCCACGGTGCCCGCGTTCTGGTAGCCGATCGCGCGTGCCGCCAGCACCGCCGCCTCGCCCATGCGCGCGCGCAGCTCCGGCGTCAGGAACGGCGAGGGCGCTTCCTCCAGCACCTTCTGGTAGCGCCGCTGCGCCGAGCACTCGCGCTCGTTGAGATGGAGGGTGTTGCCCTGCGCGTCGGCGAACACCTGGATCTCGATGTGCCGCGGCGATTCGATGTAGCGCTCCAGCAGCACCCGGTCGCGGCCGAAGGCGTTGCGCGCCTCGCGCTGGCAGCTTTCCAGCGCCGGCAGGAACTCGTCGGCCGCGCGCACGATGCGCATGCCCTTGCCGCCGCCGCCGAACGCGGCCTTGATCATCAGCGGGTAGCCGATGCGGTCGGCCTGGCGCTGCAGCAGCTCCGGCGCCTGGTCCTCGCCGGTATAGCCCGGCACCACCGGCACCCCGGCCGCGGCCATCAGCTCCTTGGCCCCGGCCTTGCTGCCCATGCGCCGCATCGACTCCGCCTTCGGCCCGATGAACACCATGCCAGCGGCCTCGACCGCATCGGCGAAGTCAGGGTTCTCGCTCAGGAAACCGTAGCCGGGATGGATGCCCCGCGCGCCGCTGGCCAGCGCCGCCTCGATGATGGCCTCGCCGCGCAGGTAGCTGTCCTGCGGCCGCGGCCCGCCGATCGGATACGCCTCGTCGGCCAGGCGCACGTGCTGCGCATCGGCATCGGCCTCCGAGTACACCGCCACGGTGGCGATGCCCATGCGGCGGGCGGTGCGGATGACGCGGCAGGCGATTTCGCCGCGGTTGGCGATCAGGATCTTCGGGAGCATTTTTTTGGCCACGGATGACGCGGATGGACGCGGATTTACACGGATAAAGCAGGGGAGTCTAAGAGAAAACGCGGCGTCTGAAGTCTGGACGGGGACCGAAGTTGAAGAGCAATCCCAGGCGGATGCCTGTGGCCTTCAGGTAGTTGAGCAGCTGTGCCTCATGGGCGACGGCAATCTGCGAGCCTGCCTTGATCTCGATGAGCAGGCGTCCTTCCACCAGCATGTCGGCGCGGAACTGGCCCACCACCTGTCCATGGAAACGGACCTCGATGGGGACCTGGCGTTCCACCTGGAGCCCGCATTCGCCGAGCCGCACGGCCAGCGCGTTCTCGTAAACGCTTTCCAGGAACCCGTATTCAAGTTCGTTGTAGGTATCGAAGAACGCTCCGATCACCCGATCGCTCAGGTCCCGAAGCACGAGTGAACCAGTTGCCGCATCCATGCATGGCTCTCCATCCAGTCCTGCCTTTGCTTTATCCGTGCAAATCCGCGTCCATCCGCGTCATCCGTGGCAAGTGCTGTTTGTTTTACTCCATCCACGAAGCCGGGCGCTTGTCGAGGAAGGCGCCCAGGCCTTCCTGGCCTTCGGGGGAGACGCGCAGGGCGGCGATGAGGGCGGCGTTGTCCTGGTCGAGGCGGTCGCGGTCGGTGGCGGCGGCGGTTTCGCGGACCAGTCGCTTGGCGTCGGACGCGGCGAAGGGTGCGGCCTTCAGCAGCAGGGCGAGCTGGCGGTCCACCGCGGCGTCGAGTCCGTCGGCCGGCACCACCTGGTGCAGCAGGCCGATGCGCAGCGCCTCGGCGGCGTCGAAGATTTCCGCAGTGGCGAAGTAGCGGCGGGCGTTGCGGGCGCCAATGGCGCTGATGACGTAGGGCGAGATCACCGCCGGCAGCAGGCCCAGGCGGCTCTCGGTGAGGCCGAACTTCGCCTCCTGCGCCGCGATCGCGATGTCGCAGCAGGCCACCAGTCCGACGCCGCCGCCGAAGGCCGCGCCCTGCACGCGGGCGATGGTCGGCTTTGGCAGCTCGTCCAGGGTGCGCATCAGCCGCGCCAGGCGCAGCGAGTCCTCGCGGTTGGTGTCCTCGCTGGCGGCGGCCATGCCGCGCATCCAGTTGAGGTCGGCGCCGGCCGAGAACGAGGCGCCGGCGCCCTCCAGCACCACCGCGCGCACGCCCGGGTCGCGGCCCAGCGCCTGCAGGGCGTCGGTCAGCCCCGCGATCAGGGCGTCGTCGAAGGCGTTGTGCAGGGCGGGGCGGTCCAGGCGCAAGCGCGCGACCGCGCCCTCGCGGGCCACCGTGAGGTTTGCCGACATGGGAAGGCCTCGAAAATGGGGAGGCGGAATGATAGCCGTCGGCCCGTACGGCCCTATAATGAGAACCATTCCCAAATGGATGCGCCCGTGAGGCTTTCCGAACTTCCCCGCCGCGTCCGCGGCGTGGTCGAGCGCGTCGAGGCGCGCTCGGAGAACGACCCCATCGCCCGCCGGCTGCGCGAACTCGGCTTCGTCGCCGGGGAGGACGTGCAGGTGACCGCCGCCGGTCCCTTCGGCGCCGAGCCGCTGCTGGTGCAGGTCGGCTACACCCGCTTCGCGCTGCGGCGCGAGGAGGCCGCGCGCGTCCTGCTGGCGTCGCCCGGCGAGGCGGCGAACGCCGCGCCCGCCGCTGGCGCCGCGGACCGCCCGGCCGGAGGTGCCGCCGCATGAGCGGGACCACCGCTCCGCTCGTGCGCCTGGCCCTGGTCGGCAACCCCAACTGCGGCAAGACCGCACTGTTCAACCAGCTGACCGGCAGCCGTCAGAAGGTGGCGAACTACGCCGGCGTCACGGTCGAGCGCAAGGAGGGCCGGCTGCTGGCGCCCTCGGGCCGCAGCTATGCCGTGCTCGACCTGCCGGGCGCCTACAGCCTGGTGCCCTCGAGCCTGGACGAGGCGATCACCCGCGATCTCTGCCGCGGCTTCTATCCCGGCGAGCCGGCGCCGGACGTCATCGTCTGCGTGGTCGATGCCACCAACCTGCGCCTCCACCTGCGCTTCGCGCTGGAAGTGCGCGAGCTCGGCGTGCCGATGGTGCTGGCGTTGAACATGGTCGACGTCGCGGAGCGCCGCGGCATCCGCGTCGACCGCGCGATCCTGGAGGCCGAGCTGGGCGTGCCGGTGGTGGAGACGGTGGCGGTGCGCCATGACGGCGCGGCGGCGCTGGTCGAAGGCATCGAGGCCATGGCCGCGGCGCCGCGGCCGCCGGCCAGGCGCCTCGATGGCGACGACGTGCTCCACGCCGAAACCCGCCGCCTGCTCGCGCTCGCGGTGACCATGCCCACGCGCACCGCGCGCGTCGACGACGCGCTCGACCGCTGGCTGCTGCACCCGGTGTTCGGGCTGCTGACGCTGGCGGGGGTGATGTTCCTGATCTTCCAGGCGGTCTACGCCTGGGCGACGCCGGTGATGGACCTGATCGAGGCCGGCACGGCCTGGCTGGGCGAAACGGTGGGCTCGGCGATGCCCGACGGTCCGCTGCGGAGCCTCGTCGTCGACGGCATCATCGCCGGCCTCGGCGGGGTGGTGGTGTTCCTGCCGCAGATCCTGGTGCTGTTCGCCTTCATCCTCGCGCTGGAGGAGTCGGGCTACCTGCCGAGGGCGGCCTTCCTGCTGGATCGCATGATGGCGGCAGCGGGACTGTCGGGGCGCTCCTTCATCCCGCTGCTGTCGAGCTTCGCCTGCGCGGTGCCCGGCATCATGTCCACGCGCTCGATCCAGGACCCGCGCGACCGACTCGCCACGATCATGGTCGCGCCGCTGATGACCTGTTCGGCGCGGCTGCCGGTGTACGCGCTGCTGATCGGCGCCTTCATCCCCGCGCGCACCGTGGCCGGCGGCTTCAACCTGCAGGGCCTGGTGCTGTTCGGGCTTTACATGGCCGGCATCGCCAGCGCGCTGGCGGTGTCGTGGGCGATGAAGCGCTGGCGCCGCGACCGCAGCGAGCACCCGCTGCTGCTGGAGCTGCCGTCCTACCGCGTGCCGCACCCGCGCGACCTCGCGATCGGGCTGTACGAGCGCGGCATGATCTTCCTCCGCCGCGTGGGCGGCATCATCTTCGCGCTCACCGTGCTGCTGTGGGTGCTGCTGAGCTTCCCGGCGGCGCCGGCGGACGCGGTGGGGCCGGCGATCGACTACAGCTTCGCCGGCCGCATCGGCCACGCGCTGGCGGCGGTGTTCGCCCCGGTCGGCTTCAACTGGCAGATCTGCATCGCGCTGATCCCGGGGCTCGCGGCGCGCGAGGTGGCGGTGTCGTCGCTGGCGACCGTCTATGCGCTGTCGGCCGTGGACGACGAGGCGGCGAGCCAGGCGCTGCTGCCGATCATCAGCGACGGCTGGTCGCTGGCGACGGGGCTGTCGCTGCTGGTCTGGTTCATCTACGCGCCGCAGTGCATCGCCACCTGGGCGGCGATCCGGCGCGAGACCGGCTCGTGGAGGCTGATGGCGGCCAATGCGCTGGGGCTGTTCGGCCTGGCCTATCTGGCGTCGCTGGTCACCTACCAGGTCGCGAAGGCGCTGGGGGCGGGCTGATGGGGCTTGCGCTGCAGTACGCGGTGATCGCGGCGGTGGTCGCGCTCAGCGCGTGGATGGTGCTGCGGCGGCAGTTCCCGGGCGCCGCGCGGCGTCTGCGCGTGGCGCTGGCGGTACCGCTGGTGCGCGACGGCCGCCCGGCGTGGATGCGCGCGCTGGGGCTCAGGATCGCGCCGCCCGTGGCGGGCGGCGGCAGGGGCTGCGGCGGCTGCAACGGCTGCGACTGAGCGCCGCCGCACTACCGGACAACCGGACAACATGCATGTAGGAGCAGCTATAGCTGCGACCGGAGGGACGGGTCGCAGCTATAGCTGCTCCTACAGGAAACATGCGTGCGGGTCGCAGCGATAGCTGCTCCTGCAGGGCATGGGCGCGCCAGGGCTAGTGGCGTGAGCGGGAGTTCGGGCGCTTCGGCATGCGGCGCATGTCGCTGGTGGGGGTGAGCTCCACGGCGAGGGTGAACGTACGCGCATCGCCCGGATGGATCGCGCCGACGCCCACCACCTGGTGGGAGACCTCTTGGCCGTCGTCGTCGCGGATGGTCAGCACCACCGAGTATTCCCAGGCGCCGCCTTCGGCTGGATGCCGGATCTCGCCCTCGACCTGCAGTGCACGGGTGGTCTCGACCGCCTGCGCCTTGTCGTCGAAGCGCAGGTAGTGGCGGCACGACGGGCAGACCGTCGCGCTTTCCAGGATGGTGGTCTTGCAGTGGGGGCCGGCGCGCGGGGCGCCGGCCTGGCCCGGGCGCTGGCTCACTGGACGACGTCGAGGCCGGCCTTGTCCTTGCTGTCCTTCTGCGCCTTGTCGTCCTTGCCCTTGGCGGCAGCGGCGTCATCCCAGCCGCACTCGACGTGGCCACGGATGCGCGAGCCGGCGGCGACGGTCAGGGTGCCGGCCTTGACGTCGCCGACCAGCACCGCGGAGGGCTGCAGGTCGACGCGCTCGGCGGATTCGATGTTGCCTTCCAGCTCGCCGGCCACGGTCACGCGCTTGGCGCGCACGCCGCCGTTGAGGCGGGCGCCGCCATCGATGGTCAGGTCGCCCTCGACGTTGACGTCGCCCTTGAACTTGCCGGCGATGCGGACGTGCCCGCTGCCGGAAATCTTGCCTTCGATGGTGAGGTCGGACGCGATCACGGATTCACGGGCCTGCGGGGCCGCGGGCGCCGCCTGGCGCTGGGTGGCCGGGAACGGGGCTTCGGCGGGTTCGAACGAGGCGACCGCCGGGCCCTGGTCGCGCGCGGGGGCGGCGGAGTCCTTGAAGGGCAGGTCTTTCTTGGCGGAGCCTTGCGGGAAGATGGACATGGGGCGGTATTCCTCGGAGCGGGCGGGGGATCGGGGGAGGCCGACGATAGCACGCGCGCGTCTTCACATGACTGTGACGCGGCTCACCAAATTCGAAGTCTGACAATGACTTACGGATGAATCCCGCGGCTCCCCTACATCCGGAAAACGCCGAAGCGTGCCGGCTCGATGGGCGCGTTCAGCGAGGCGGAGATGCCCAGGCCCAGCACCCGCCGGGTGTCGGCGGGATCGATGATGCCGTCGTCCCAGAGGCGGGCGGTCGAATACCACGGGCTGCCCTGGTGTTCGTACTGCTCGCGGATCGGGGCCTTGAAGGCTTCTTCCTCGCCGGCGCTCCAGTCGCCGCCGCGGGCCTCGATGCCGTCGCGCTTCACCGTCGCCAGCACGCTCGCCGCCTGCTCGCCGCCCATCACGCTGATGCGCGCGTTCGGCCACATCCACAGGAAGCGGGCGCCATAGGCGCGGCCGCACATCGCGTAGTTGCCGGCGCCGAAACTGCCGCCGATGACCACGGTGAACTTCGGCACGCTCGAGCAGGCCACGGCGGTGACCATCTTCGCCCCGTCCTTGGCGATGCCGCCGTTCTCGTACTTCCGACCCACCATGAAGCCGGTGATGTTCTGCAGAAAAACCAGCGGGATGCCGCGCTGGTTGCACAGCTCGATGAAGTGCGCGCCCTTGAGCGCGCTCTCGCCGAACAGGATGCCGTTGTTGGCGACGATACCGACCGGGTAGCCGTGCAGGTGCGCGAAGCCGGTCACGAGCGTCTTGCCGTAGCGCGCCTTGAACTCCTGGAAGTCGCTGCCGTCGACGATGCGCGCGATCACCTCGCGGATGTCGAAGGGGCGCCGCGTGTCCTTCGGCACGATGCCGTATAGCTCTTCCGCCGCGAAAAGCGGTTCGACCACCGGGCGCGTGGCCACCGGCAGCACCTTGCGGCGGTTGAAGCCGCCGACGATGTCGCGCGCGATCTGCAGCGCATGCCGGTCGTCCTCGGCGAAATGGTCGGCGACGCCGGAGACCGCGGTGTGCACATCGGCACCGCCCAGTGATTCGGCATCCACGACTTCGCCGGTCGCGGCCTTCACCAGCGGCGGGCCGCCGAGGAAGATCGTGCCCTGTTCCTTGACGATCACCGACTCGTCGCACATCGCCGGCACGTAGGCGCCGCCGGCGGTGCAGCTGCCCATCACCACCGCGACCTGCGGGATGTTCTCGGCCGACATCCGCGCCTGGTTGTAGAAGATGCGGCCGAAGTGCTCGCGGTCGGGGAACACCTCGTCCTGCAGCGGCAGGAAGGCGCCGCCGGAGTCGACGAGGTACACGCAGGGCAGGTTGTTCTCGCGCGCCACGTCCTGCGCGCGCAGGTGCTTCTTCACCGTCATCGGGAAGTAGGTGCCGCCCTTGACCGTGGCGTCGTTGGCCACGACCACCACCTCGATGCCCATCACCCGGCCGATGCCGCAGACCATGCCGGCCGCGGGCGCGGCGCCGTCGTACATCTCCTCGGCCGCCAGCGGCGCGATCTCGAGGAAGGGCGAACCGGGGTCGAGCAGGGCGGCGATGCGCTCGCGCGCCAGCAGCTTGCCGCGCGCGACGTGCTTTTCGCGGGCCTTGTCGCCGCCGCCGTCCGCGGCCCGCGCCAGCCGCGCGTCGAGCTCGTCCACCAGCGCGCGGTGGAAGGCGACGTTGTCCTGGAACTCCTGCGAGCGTGGATCGAGGCTGGACTTCAGTGCGGGCATGCGTGGACCGGAGCGGCTTCAGGGCCGCCCAGCATACCCGCAGTGCGATCAGTCGCCGCCGTCCCTGTCGTCGTCGTTGTAGCCGGCTTCGACCGCGTCGCTCGCGACCGGCGCGCGTTCGTACTGGTTGGAGTTGTCGTCGCGGGTCGCGCCCTCGGCGCCGGCCACTTCGGCGGCGGCGGAGTCGGTGGCGTCCTGCCCGGTGGCGTCGATGGCGACGGTCTCGGCTTCGGCGGCGTGGCGGCCGCCTGCGACGGCGGGGCCGCTGGCGCCGGCCGTGGTCGTGCCGGCCGTGGCGGGTGTTGGAGCGCCCGTGGCGATGCCGGTGGCGTCGGCCGGGTCGTCGCCGCCGGTGGCGTCGGCGGGCACCGTGGCGCGGTCATCGCCATCATCGCCGTCGGCGACGGGCTCGTGGTTCGTGCATGCGGCCAGGGCGATGCCCAGTGGCAGCAGGAGCAGCAGCGAGCGGATGTCCATGGATCGGTCCTCCCGATGGCGCGATGGTGGCGCGTGGAACCGACGGCCCGCCGTGGCGGACCGTCGGGGTGTCGCATGGATCAGTTGCGGACGTCTTCAGCAGCCGCGTCGGCGGCGTCGGAGGCGTTCTCGAGCGCGTTGGAGGTCGCCTCGCGGGTGGCGGCTTCGGCCTCGGCGGCGGCGGCGCGGGCTTCCTCGCTGGCGTTCTCGGCGGCGGCCTCGACGTTGGCGGCGGCTTCGGCGGCAGCGGCCTCGGCTTCGGCGGCGGCGTCGCGGGTCGCGGCGGCGGCGGCATCGGCACCGGCTTCGACGGCGTCACCGGTGGCAATGGCGGCGTCCTGGGCGGAATCGCCGGCACGCTCCAGCGCGGCATCGGCCTCGGCGGCGTGCTGCTCGCTGGTGGCGTCGTTCTGGCAGGCGGCCAGCGCGAAGACGCAGGCGGTGGCGAGCAGGGCGGTCTTGATCTTCATGGTGTCGATCCTCTCTGTGGGTGGAACCGCGTCGCGGCCCGGTTGGCAGTAGATACGGAAAAGCCGCTGGAGATCCAGCGGCTTTCCGGTTTTACATCCGATGGTGCCGAGCAGTGATTACTGCTCGACGGCCTCGTCGGCAGCCTCTTCGGCGGCGTCGGCAGCGTCCTCGGCAGCGTCGGCGGCGTCCTGCGCCACGTCGGCGGCAGCGGCTTCGGCCGAGCCTTCGACGGCGGCAGCGGCGTCGGCCGCAGCGTCGGCGGCGGCGTCGGCAGCGGCTTCGGCGCTGTCGGCGGCCGAGTCGGCGGCGGTGGTGCCGGCCAGCGCGGCGTCGGCGGCGGCCTGGTCAGCGGCCTCGGCGGCGTCGGCGGCGGCGTTGTTGGCCTGTTCCTGGTTCGAGCAGGCGGCCAGGCCCAGGCCCAGCGCCAGCGCGATCAGCAGCTTGTTCATGCTCATTGTTGCTTTTCCTCGTCGTGGAATTTGGAGAACGCACGGAAGTGCGCCGCATATCATGAGGGCAAGCCCCGGACGGCTGTCAAGCGCCAGTTTGAACCGGCGCCGTCAAGGCCGCGTCAACCGTTCAGGCCAGTTCGATCGCGATCGCGGTCGCTTCGCCGCCGCCGATGCACAGCGAAGCCACGCCGCGCTTTCCACCGCGCGCCTGGAGCGCGTGCAGCAGGGTCACCACCAGGCGTGCGCCGCTGGCGCCGATCGGATGGCCGAGCGCGACCGCGCCGCCGTTGACGTTGAGCCTGTCGTGCGGGATGCCGAGGTCCTTCATCGGCGCCATCGCCACCACCGCGAAGGCCTCGTTGACCTCGAACAGGTCAACGTCGTCCACGGCCCATCCGGCCTTTTCCAGCACGTTCGCCATCGCCTTCACCGGCGCCGTGGTGAACCACTCCGGCGCCTGCGCATGGGTGGCGTGGGCGACGATGCGCGCGAGCGGCTTCACGCCCCGCGCCTGCGCCTCGTCGGCCGACATCACCACCGCCGCGGCGGCGCCGTCGGAGATCTTCGACGAGGACGCGGCGGTCAGCACGCCGTCCTTGCCGAAGGCCGCGCGCAGCGTCGGGATGCGGTCGAGGGCGATCCTGCCGGGCTCCTCGTCGGTGTCGACCACGGTCTCGCCCTTGCGGCCCTTCACGGTCACCGGGACGATCTCGTCCCTGAACGCGCCGTCGGCGATCGCGGCCTGCGCGCGGCGCGCGCTCTCGGCCGAGAACGCGTCGACCTCCTCGCGGCCCATGGCGTACTGCGCGCAGGTGGCGTCGCCGAACACGCCCATGGCCTTGCCGTCGTAGGGATTGGTCAGGCCGTCGAAGGCCATGTGGTCGAGGAACTCCGCGCTGCCGTAGCGGATGCCGGTGCGCGAGCCGTTGAGCAGGTGCGGCGCATTGGTCATCGACTCCATGCCGCCGGCCACCACCACCTTCGCCGAGCCGGCCTTGATGATGTCGTGCGCCAGCATGATCGCTTTCATGCCCGAGCCGCAGACCTTGTTGATGGTCGTGGCGCCCGCGGCGTCGGGGATCCCGGCCGCGCGCGACGCCTGCCGCGCCGGGGCCTGGCCGAGGCCGGCCGGCAGCACGCAGCCCATGACCACTTCGTCGACCTGGTCGGCGGCCACGCCACCGTGGGCCAGCGCGCCTCCGATCGCCGCGGCGCCGAGGGTCGGGGTGGGCACGCCGGTGAACTGGCCGAGCATGGAACCGATGGCGGTGCGCTTGGCACCGACGATGACGACGTCGGTCATGGTGGAGCTCCGATGGATATGTCCGGCCATTATCGCACTGCAGCATGGGTCCGCCATCGGCCGTTCGTCCGGGACACAGTGCCCGGTTGCGGGCCTCCCCACTTGGCCCGCCGCGCGTTTTCCCGTAATCAGTCCACTGCTTGCCAACCGCTCGGGGAGAGACGGACATGTCCACGACCACACACCGCCGCAGGATGCCGCTGTCCCTGCCGTTCGCCGCGCTCGCCACGGCCATCCTCGCCGCCTGCGGAGGCGGCGGTGGAGGCGGGGGCAACCTCCGGCCCGACCCGCCGCCGCTGGCGCCCCCCCCGGCCCCGCCGCCGCCGGTGGTCGGCACGCCCGATCCCGCCTACAGCGGCCACATCGCGCAGACCAACACCGCCGCCGCGCACGCCGCCGGCCTGACCGGCGCCGGCTATCGGATCGGCATCGTCGACAGCGGCGTGAACCGCGACCACCCCGCCTTCGGCGACCGCGTGGTCGACAACCTCACCTACATCAGCGGCAACGGCAACAACCTGTCGGTCGACGACGTCGTCGGCCACGGCACCGCCGTGGCGCAGGCCGCGGCCGGCCAGCCTTTCGGCAACTGGCCCGGCGGCATCGCGCCGGGCGCCGGGATCGTCTCGGCGCGCATCATCAACGACGAACCGCCCGAGGACGACGGCTCGGGCGAGGGCAACGAGGTCGACGGCCCGCTGGGACTGGCCGGCATCCACGACGACCTGATCGCGCGCGACGTCCGCATCATGAACAATTCCTGGGGTGGCCTGTACTGGACCAACCCCAACGCCACCTCGGGCATCGCATCGGAGTACCGGCGCTTCATCCTCGACAACGACGGCCTGGTGGTGTTCGCCAACGGCAACTCCGGCTTCGACGATCCCTCCGACATGGCGGCGCTGCCCAGCCAGTCCGGCCCCAACGGCAGCCTGCCGGCAGCGGAGCTGGAGCGCGGGTGGATCGCGGTGTCGGCGCTGGACCGCGACGACCCGACCCAACTGGCCGACTACTCCAACGCCTGCGGCATCGCCATGGACTACTGCATCGTGGCGCCCGGGTCGGTGGTGGTGACCGGCACCGACGATCCGCCGGACGCCCCCGACTACTGGCGCTGGACCGGCACCTCGCTGGCCGCCCCGCTGGTCTCCGGCGCCGCGGCCCTGGTGTGGGAAGCCTTCCCGTACTTCGACAACGACGCCGTGCGCCAGACCCTGCTCGGCACCGCCACCGACCTCGGCGCACCCGGCGTCGACGCGGTGTTCGGCCATGGCGCGCTGGACGTCGGCAGCGCGGTGCTCGGCCCGTCGCGCCTGGACTGGGGCGACCTCGACGTCGGCTTCAACGGCGGCACCTCGACCTGGGGCAACGACCTCTCCGGCGATGGCCGCGTGGTCAAGCGCGGCACCGGCACCCTGGTGCTCGAGGGCGATGCCGGCAACGCCGGCGGCCTCCGCGTGATCGGCGGCCGCCTGGACGTGGACGGCGACGTGGCCGGCGACGTGCGCGTGGATGCGGGCGCACGGTTCGGCTTCGGCACGGCCGTCGAGGGCGACGTCGACAATGCCGGCCGCGTGGACGTGCGCGGCACCGCCGACGGCGCGACCCAGACCGCCACCCTCCTCGGCGGCGACTACCTGCACCGCGACGGTGCCACGCTCGCCTTCGAGCTCGGCCAGCGCCTGGACGTGGACGGCCGCGTCGACATCCAGGGCGGCGACCTGCACGTGGCCGGCGTCAAGCCGGGCTACACCGCGGAGCGCCGCCAGGACCTGGTCACCGCCGGCGGCGGCCTGACCGGCAGGTTCGACGACCTCACCTGGGGCAGCGGCCTGTTCCTGCAGGGCACGCTGCGCTATGGCGACGACATCCTGTGGCTCGACATCGTGCGCCTGGACGTGAGCGCGACGGTCGCGTTGATGGGCGGCTTCACGCCGGCGGCGCTGGCGTCGGCCGAACGCGTCGAGCGCGCCTTCCAGGTGCTCGACCGCCACCAGCCCGAGGACGGCACCGCGGTGGCCAGCGGCTTCATCCGGGTGGCCGGCGCGCTGCAGCAGGTCGACAGCCAGGCGCGCGCCGCGCAGGCGCTCTCGAGCCTGTCCGGCGAGCTCCACGCTGCCTCGGTGGCGATGACGCTCGACACCATCGACATGGGCCGGCGCGCGCTGTCGTCGCGCTTCGATGCCTTCGACGGCGGCACCCATGGCGCCGGCGTGTGGAAGCGCAGCCTGGGCGGCGGCGGCGAGGGCGGGTTCGTCGGCAACGGGTTCTCCGTCGACGGCTGGATGATCGGCAGCGACGCCGCGCTCGGCCAGGGTCGCGTGGCCGGCTTCGCCTTCGGCGAGTCCCGCGCGCACGGGCGCGTGGCCGGCCTGGGCGACCGGTCGCATGACCGCCAGACCTCCGGCACGGCCTATGCCGGCTGGGTGCAGGGCGACGCCTGGCTGCTCGGCCAGGTGGGCAGCGGCCGCTTCGAGCGCGACATCGAGCGCCGCCTGTTCGCCGGCGACGCCGTGTCCGGCGTGGCCAGCCGCTATGCCGGCGACTACGCCACCGCCAGCGTCGAGGCCGGTTACCGTTTCCGGGCCGCCGGCTTCGCCGTGGCGCCGTACCTGGGCGCCGAGCACGTGCGCCTGGACAGCGACGGCTTCAGCGAAGGCGGGGCCGACGGCTTCGGCCTGCGCGCCGACGCCTGGGAGGCCGAACGCACCCAGGCCCTGGCCGGCGTGCGCGTCCAGCGCGAGTGGAAGGGCCTGAGCCTGCAGGCCCACGGCGAATGGCAGCAGACGCTGTCGGCCAGCGGCTTCGACCTGCAGGCCGGCTTCGTGGGCGTGGACGCCTGGGCGCCGCTGCCGGGCCACGACGCCACGCGTTCGGGTGGCACGTTCGGCTTCGGCGTGCAGTCGTGGGTGTCGCGCGATGCCGTGGTGGGCTTCGGCTACGACCAGCGCTTCGGTCCGCGCGGCAGCGACCGCCTGGTGTCGCTGCGCTTCGTCCAGGGGTTCTGAACGCCCGCCTGTAGGAGCAGCTACAGCTGCGACCGGGGATCGCGATACACCCGGTCGCAGCTGTAGCTGCTCCTGCAGAAGTCGGCGCCGCGGCGGAAGGAATCCGCCGCGGACGCCTCAGCCGCGGCCTTCGAACAGCTCGCGGCCGATCAGCATGCGGCGGATCTCGTTGGTGCCGGCGCCGATCGCGTACAGCTTGGCGTCGCGAAGGATGCGGCCGGTCGGGTATTCGTTGATGTAGCCGTTGCCGCCCAGCGCCTGGATGCCCTCCAGCGCCACCTGCACCGCGGCTTCCGACGCGTGCAGCAGGCAGCTGGCCGGGTCGATGCGCGAGCGGTGGCCGGCGTCGTAGTCGCGCGCCACCTGGTAGGCGTAGGCGCGGGACGACTGCAGCGCGGTGTACATGTCGGCGATCTTGCCCTGCATCAGGCCGAAGGTGCCGATGGCCGCGTCGAACTGCCTGCGCTCGCGCACGTAGGGCAGGGCGGCGTCCAGCGCGGCCTGCATCAAGCCGATCGGCCCGCCGCTCAGCACCAGGCGCTCGGTGTCCAGGCCCGACATCAGCACCTTGACGCCCTGATTGACCTCGCCCAGCACGTTCTCCGCCGGGATCTCGCAGTCCTCGAACACCAGCTCGCAGGTATTGCTGCCGCGCATGCCGAGCTTGTCCAGCTTCTGCGCGGTGCGGAAGCCCTTCATGCCGCGCTCGACGATGAAGGCGGTCATGCCGCGGCTGCCGGTCTCCTTGCCCGCGGTGCGCATGTACACGATCAGCACGTCGGCCTCGGGGCCGTTGGTGATCCACATCTTGTTGCCGTTGGCGACCCAGGCGCCATCGCGGAGTTCGGCGCGGCAGGCCATCGAGCCGACCACGTCGGAGCCCGCGCCGGGCTCGCTCATCGCCAGCGCGCCCTTCCACTCGCCGCTGCACAGCTTCGGCAGGTACTTCGCGCGCTGGGCGTCGCTGCCGTTGTGGTGCAGGTTGTTGACGCAGAGGTTCGAGTGCGCGCCGTAGCTCAGGCCGATCGAGCCCGAGGCGCGCGAGATCTCCTCCATCGCCACCAGGTGGGCCAGGTAGCCCATTTCGCTGCCGCCGTATTCGCCCGGCACGGTCAGGCCCAGCAGGCCCATTTCGCCCAGCTTCGGCCACAGGTCCTGCGGGAAGGCGTTGTCGCGGTCGACGGCCTCGGCGATCGGTGCGATCTCGGCCTCGGCGAAACGGCGCACGGCGTCGCGCAGCGCGTCGAGTTCTTCACCCAGCGGGAAGGTGCGCATCTCGGGTCACTCCATGGTCCTGGCGCCGGCGCGTCCTGCGCGCGGCGCGGTGTTTCGCAAACAACGACGGGGCGCCAGGCCCCGTCGTCGTGTCACTCGTGGCGCGATGTCAGGCGCCGCCGCGGATGCGGCCGTGGAAGCGCGGCGTGGTCCGGCCCATCGGCAGCTTCAGCTTGCCCATGACCTCGATGCGCTCCTCGGCCATGCGGTCGGCGGCCTTGTAGGTCGGGATGCCGTCGCGCTGGGCGATCTCGAAGATGCGCGTCAGGTTGTGGTAGATCGTGCGCATCTGGCGCATGGCGCGCTCGCGGTTGTAGCCGGTCATCTCCAGCGCCACGTTCATCACGCCGCCGGCGTTCACCGCGTAGTCGGGCGCGTACAGGATGCCGCGCTTCTCGACCTCGTCGCCGATCGCGTTGGTGGCCAGCTGGTTGTTGGCCGAACCGCAGATCACCTTGGCCTTCAGGCGCGGCAGGGTCTCCTCGTTCACGGTGCCGCCCAGCGCGCAGGGCGAGTACACGTCGGCGTCGACGTCGTAGATCTCGTCCAGGCCCACGGCCTCGGCGCCGTACTCGGCCACGGCCTTGTCGACCAGCTGCTGATTGATGTCGGTCACGAAGATCTTCGCCCCGCGCTCCTTGAGCAGCTTCACGAACTCCATGCCGACGTGGCCCAGGCCCTGCACGGCATAGCTGTAGTTGCCCACTTCCTCGTTGCCGAACTTCACGTTCAGCGCAGCCATCAGGCCCTGCAGCGAGCCGTAGGCGGTGAACGGCGACGGGTCGCCCGAACCGCCGTGGACCTGGTGCACGCCGGTGACGAACTCGGTCTCCTTGTAGACGTGCTCCATGTCGTTGACGTCGATGCCGACGTCCTCGGCGGTGATGTAGCGGCCGCCCAGCGACTGCACGGCCTTGCCGAACGCGCGGAACAGCGCCTCGGACTTGTCGGTGGCCGGGTTGCCGATGATCACGGCCTTGCCGCCGCCGATGTCGAGGCCGGCCACGGCGTTCTTGTAGGTCATGCCGCGGCTCAGGCGCAGCACGTCGTTGAGCGCGTCCTGCTCGGTCTTGTACGGCCACATGCGGGTGCCGCCCAGGGCCGGGCCCAGCACGGTGTTGTGGATCGCGATGATGGCCTTCAGGCCGGCGTCCTTGTTGTGGCAGAACACGACCTGCTCGTGGCCGTAGGTATCCAGGTGCTCGAAGATCATTCGGGACTCCGCAGCCGGCTCACGATCGCGCGCTGGGCGCGGAGCGGCCGTTGGTTTGGGTGGGGTGCTGGTTGTGCGGCCGCCGGAGCGCCGGACACGGGTCCGGGGAGGGCGACAGGCGCGGCATTCTACGCCGCCCGCGACTCGATTTCCCGTGCCCGCCCGTACGGCGCCATGCTGCAAAGCAGCATCCGCCGCCAATGCACGACTGTAGGAGCAGCTATAGCTGCGAACGGCGGGTAGTGGGAGGCGGGTCGCAGCTATAGCTGCTCCTACAGCTGCGATTCGAGGGGCAGGTGGCGGAAGGCCCAGGCCTGCAGGCGGCGCCAGCGGCTGGCGTCGGGCTCGGCGCGCAGCAGGCGCGGCGGTTCGGCGGCGCCATCGAGCCACGCCAGGTCGCCGTCCGCGTCCAGCCCCACCTTCCAGCTGAGCGCCGGGCCGGCCAGGTGCAGGTATTCCGCGCGCAGGTCGGCGGCCAGGCCCGGGTCGTCGAAGAACACGCCCATCTCCGTGTTCAGGTACGCCGAGCGCGGGTCGAGGTTGTAGGAGCCGATGAACCCGCGGCTGGCATCCACCAGGAAGGCCTTGGTGTGCAGGCTCGCGCCGCTGCTGCCGGCGGGCCCGGTGCGCGGCCGGACGTTGGACGGGCCGGTGCCGCCGCCCTCGCCGTCGCCGGCCGCCTCGGGCCGCAGCTCGTACAGGTGCACTCCGCCTTCGAGCAGCCCCCGGCGGTACTTCGAGTAGCCGCCGTGCACCGCCGCCACATCGTTGGCGGCCAGCGAGTTGGTCACCACGCCCACGTGCACGCCGCGGCCGGCCAGCGCCACCAGCAGGTCGGAGGTGTCCTCGCCGGGCACGAAGTAGGGCGATACCAGCAGCGCCGCCTCGCGGGCGCCGCGCAGCGCCCGGTCGACCTGGCCGACCAGCCAGTCGCCGGTGTCGTCGCCCGGTCGCTTCAGCGGCGGGTCGGACACCACGCGGATGCGGTCGCTCCAGTGCGGCGCCAGCGACTGCTGCAGGTAGGCGCGCACCGTCGGCGAACCCTCGACCCGCTCCATGTAGCGGCGCGCCTCCGCCGAGCGCGCCTCGCTGCCGATCGCCTCGACCGTGGCGCGGATGTCGTCCAGCCCCAGCGTGCCCAGGTCGGACAGCGGCACCACCGCCTCGCTGTTCCAGAACGCGTCGAAGATCGCGCTGGCGCGCTCCACCTCGGGCCCGAACAGCAGCAGGTCGAGGTCGTGGAAGTTGCTGGCGTCCGAGGCGCCGAAGTACTCCAGGCCGACGTTGCGCCCGCCCACGATCGCCACCCGGCCGTCGGCGATCCAGGCCTTGTTGTGCATGCGGTGGTTGAGGCTGAAGCCGCGCTGCAGCATCTCCAGCAGCCGCGCGATGCCGTCGCGGTTGCGGAAGGGGTTGTACAGCCGCACTTCGATGTCGGGATGGCCGTCGAGCACGAGCAGCGGCGTGTCCTTGCCGCCGGCGTTGATGTCGTCCAGCAGCAGGCGCACGCGCACGCCGCGCTCGGCGGCCAGCCAGGCTTCGCGCGCCAGCAGGCGGCCGGTGAGGTCGTCGTGCCAGATGTAGTACTGCAGGTCGAGGCTGCGCCCGGCCTGGCGCGCCGACATCGCGCGCGCGGCGAAGGCATCGATGCCGTCGACCAGGGTGATGGCGCCGGTCTGGCCAGGGTTGCGCGCCAGCAGCGGGCCGAGCTCGCGGTCGAGCGCGGTGTGGTCGTCGGCGACGGGCAGGGCGTAGGAGGGCCGGCCGGTATTGGGCGGCGTGAGGTGGTCGGCCAGCAGGAGCCCGCTGCCGACCAGCATGAGCAGCGAAAAGCCTCCCCACAGCACGATGCGTCGCGCCCTGCTGATCAAGTCCCGTTCCCCATTCTCCCGACCCCACCATTGTAGGAGCAGCTACAGCTGCGACCGCATCCCGCGACGAACACCCCCCCGGCATCCGGCATCCGGCATCCGGCATCTGCGATCCCGGGCCATCGTCCCGCCTGGCCCCGGGCGGGGCGCGCCGGGGCTTGCGGCCGTGTGTGGTCGCCGCTATAGCTGCTCCTACAGGGAAGGGGGGATGCGGGTGACTGGGAGGGGCGTGGCATGGCCGTGACCGTATCCGCTGCACCGCCGGCGATCGCCGGCCTCGACACCGGCGTCCGCCGCGTCTTCGACGCGCGGCCCGACACCGCCGACTTCCGCGACCGCATGTTCGAGCCGACCCTGGTCGACGTGCCGACCGAGTCGCCGCTCGAACACTTCCTCGCACAGGGCGTGCCGGTGCTCGACCAGGGCAGCGACGGCGCCTGCACCGCCTTCGGCCTGGCCACCGTCGCGCACGCCCTGCTGCGCCGGCGCCGCCCGCAGCCCGACACCACGCCGGTCAGCACGCGCATGTTCTACGACATGGCGCGCCGCTACGACGAATGGGAAGGCGAGGGCTACTCCGGCTCCAGCTGCCGCGGCGCGATGAAGGCCTGGCACCGCCACGGCGTCTGCTCCGAAGCGCTGTGGCCCTATGTCCCGGGCCTCGCGCTCGAGCCCTACACCGACGAGCGCGCCCGCGACGCCCTGCGCAATCCGCTGGGTGCCTACGCCCGCGTCAACCACAAGGACCTGGTGGCGATGCACGCCGCCTTCGCCGAGACCGGCGTGCTCTACGCCTCGTCGGCCGTGCACGAAGGCTGGGACGCGCCCGCCGCGAGCGGCCGCATCCGCTGGGCGCAGCAGCCGGCGATCGGCTGGCATGCCTACGCCATCGTCGGCTACGACCGCGGCGGCTTCTGGCTGCAGAACTCCTGGGGCGAGGCCTGGGGCCAGCACGGCTACGGCTGGCTGAGCTACGACGAATGGCTCGAGCGCGGCACCGACGTCTGGGTGGCGCGACTGGCGGTGCCGGTCGAGCTCGAGCGCGCCAGTTCCGCGGCGGTCAGCAATTCGCCGCTGGGGCGGCAGTCGGTCGGCTACTCGCAGGCCGACCTGCGTCCGCACGTCGTCAGCCTCGGCAACAACGGCGCGCTGCGCTGCGAGGGCCGCTTCGCCTGCACGAAGGACGACGTGCGCAACCTCGTGCGCCGCGACATGCGCGCGATCACCGCCGGCTGGAAGAAAAAGCGCGTGCTGCTGTACGCCCACGGTGGCCTGGTGGGCGAGGACGCCGCCATCCAGCGCGTGGCCGACTTCCGCCAGACCATGCTGGCGCAGCATATCTACCCGCTGTGCTTCGTCTGGAAGACCGACCTCTGGACCACGCTCGGCAACATCCTCAAGGACGCCGCGCGCCCGCGCACCGAGGGCGTGGTCGACAAGGCGAAGGACCTGCTGCTCGACCGCATCGACGACACCATCGAGCCGCTGGCACGGGCGATCGGCGGCAAGGCGATGTGGGACGAGATGAAGGAGAACGCGACGCTGGCCACCACCGCGGTGTCGGCGGCGGTCGGCGGCGGCCTCGTCGAGAACGGCGGCGCGGCCCAGGTCGCGCGCCTGGTCGACGAATGGCGGCGAGAGGACCCCGACGTCGAGATCCACCTCGCCGCGCACAGCGCCGGCTCGATCCTGATGGCGCCGCTGCTGCAGCTGCTGACGCGTCCCGGCCAGGTCATCGGCGGTCCGGCGCACGGCATGCTCGGCATGGGCGGCCGCGTGGCGAGCCTGAGCCTGTGGGCGCCGGCCATCGACATGGACACCTTCATCCAGGCCTGCATGCCGGCGATCGAATCGCGCGCGGTCGAGCGCGCCGCGCTGTTCACGCTCACCGACGCCGCCGAGCAGGACGACCACTGCCTGCGCATCTACAACAAGTCGCTGCTGTACCTGGTGGCGCGCGCGTTCGAGCGGCAGCCGCGCAACTGGATCGACCGCCGCCTGCGCCAGGGCACGCCGCTGGCCGGCATGGCGCGCTTCATCCAGGCCGCCGAACCCGCCGACCAGGCATGGGGATACGAGCGCGTGCACAAGGCGATCGCGAACGGCCGCCTGGACTGGGTGCAGTCGCCCAACGACCATCCGCTGGGCGATGCCGGCGCGGCGCGCGCCAGCACGCACGGCGGCTTCGACGACGATCCCGCGACCGTCGCCGCGCTGGTCGCCACCGTGCTCGGCAAGCGTCGCAGCGGCGCGCGCATCGGCCTGCACGCGACCGCGGCGTCGCGTGAACAGCGCCGCGATCGCGTCGTGGCGGGGCTCGACGAATGAACATGAACGGGTTCAGTCGCCGCAGGTGGTGAAAGCGTGGTGGGGATGCTTGAATGCGGACTCGCAGGCGGCCGTCGCCGCCATTGGATCCGGATGCCGATACACACAGCAGCTGCCGCCAGGGGCTCCGCGGACCGTGGCGTACTCGCCCAGGTCCGCCTCGCAACGCGCGGCACGCACGACGCCCTGGATGCGCTGTTGCCGGTGGGCCTGCGTGACCTGCATGACTATCGCCGCTACCTGGGCGCGCTGCTGCCGCTGGCCGAGTGGCTCGCGCACGGCGATCGCCCCGACTGGCCGCGTGCGAAGACCGACTGGGATGACGGCCAGCGCCTCGACTGCCTGCGCGCGGACTGCGCCGCGCTCGACGTCGCCACCACGCCCACCGCCGCGCCGTCGTCGGCCAGCTGGCCGCACTGGCTCGGCGGCTGCTACGTGATCGAAGGTTCCGCGCTCGGCGCGCGGCTGCTGTCCCGCCACGCCGCCGGCCTGGCGGAGGAACACGCCGAAGTGCGCGGCGCCCGCCGCTTCCTCGGCCACATCACGTCCGACCCGCCCCGCTGGGGTCGCTTCGTGCGCCTGCTCGACGCGCTGCCGGAAGGCGACGCGGGGGCAGCGACTTCCGGCGCGCGCGACGGCTTCGCCATCGTGCATTCGCGCCTTGCCCCTGGAGGAGCCCCGGCATGACGCCAGACCCCGCCCTGTTCGAACACGCCCTCGCCGCCTGCGCGCGCGAGCCGATCCACGTCATCGGCGCGGTGCAGCCGCCGGGCGTGCTGATGGTCTACCACGCCCGCGACCTGCGCATCGTCGCCGCCTCCGCGAACGCCGTGGCGCTGTTCGACACCGGCGACATGGACGCGCTGATGCACCAGCCGATCGAAGCGCTGCTCGACCGCGCCTCGCTGGCGGCGATCAACCGCGTCCTCGCGCGCGGCGAGCAGGGCGCGTCGCAGTTCGCCTGCGCCACCAACGTCGGCCCGATGGGCACGCTGCACGACGTCTCCGCGCACGCGTCCGGCGACCTGGTCCACGTCGAACTGGAGCCCTCCGGCCTCGGCCAGCCGCTGGAAGGCGGCCACGCCATGGTCGCCGGCCTCGACGCCGCGGCCGACGGCACCGACTTCCTGCCCAGCATCGCCCGCCAGGTGCAGCGCATCTCCGGCTACGACCGGGTGATGGTCTACCGCTTCCTGCCCGACTACAGCGGCGAGGTGGTGGCCGAAGCGCTGGCCGGCGAGCTGGCCTCGTACGACGGCCTGCGCTATCCCGCCTCCGACATCCCGCCGCAGGCGCGCGCGCTGTACCTGCGCAACCGCGTGCGCGTGATCGCCGACGTCGACGCCGAGCCCCAGCCGCTGATGCAGTCGCCCGAGCTCGATGGCCCGGTGGACATGAGCTTCGACGTGCTGCGCGCGGTGTCGCCGGTGCACCTGCAGTACCTGCGCAACATGGGCGTGGCCGCGTCGATGTCGATCTCGCTGGTGGTCGACGGCCACCTGTGGGGCCTGGTGGCCTGCCACCACGGCACGCCGCGCCCCGTCGACGCCCGCCAGCGCACCGCGCTGGAGATGGTCGGCCGGCACGCGTCGATGATCCTCGACGCGCACGAGCTGCGCGGCCGCGCCCGCGCCGAGGCCTCGCGCCGCAGCCGCCGCGACGCGCTGGAAGGCCGCCTCCACCGCGCCCAAGACCCGAGGGCCGTGCTGTCGGGGATGATGGACCTGGCGCTGGGCTCGGTGGACGCCGATGGCCTGGCGCTTTGCCTGGACGGCGCCTGGCACGTGCACGGCGACACCCCGGACAGCCAGAGCCTCGCCAACGCCATCGCCTGGGCCGGCACCCAGGGCCATCGCGGCACCGCGGCCACCGCGCGCGGCGGCGACTGGCATGCGGACGCCCCGCAGGCCGCCTGCGGCCTGCTCGCCGCGCCGCTGGGGCAGGGCGCCGGCGACTGGCTGCTGCTGTTCCGCCGCGAGCAGCGCGAAACCGTGCGCTGGGCGGGCCGGCCCGACGCGCCGTTCCAGATCGATCCCGACGGCACTCGCATCGGTCCGCGCGCCAGCTTCGACGCCTGGGAGGAAGACGTGCGCGCGACCTCGCTGCCGTGGAGCGGCCGCGACTTCGAACTCGCACGGCGCCTGCGCATGGTGCTGGAGCGCTATCTCTCCGGCGCGGCCCGCCTGCGCGCGCCCGGCCAGACCGTCGCGGAGCCGGACATTCCGATGCTGCGCTGGGATGCGCGCGAACAGGCCGAGCGCCTGCGCCGGCTGGCACAGCTGCTCGACGGCGCCTCGCCCGACCGCGAGCGCCTGCGGCGCATCCATGGGCTGCTGGAGCAGATGGAAGAGGAACTCGGCGCTCTGGCCGACGCCCTGGGCTGACCGCGCGCCCCGCGCGCCCCGTGCCGCCGTACGCCGGCGCAGGGGCGGGGCGCGGCCCCGCGCGGCTACAATCGAACCGTTTTCCTTCGATCAAGACGGTTCCCGATGAGCGTTCCCGCCCCCCAGACCCCCGTTGCCGCCCGCGACGCCGCCACCCCGCTGCGCTTTGTCACCGCGGCCAGCCTGTTCGACGGCCACGACGCCGCCATCAACATCATGCGGCGGCTGATCCAGGCCCAGGGCGCGGAGGTCATCCACCTCGGCCACAACCGCTCGGTGGAGGACGTGGTGCGCGCCGCGCTGCAGGAGGACGCCGACGGCATCGCGCTGTCGAGCTACCAGGGCGGGCATGTCGAGTACATGAAGTACATGGTCGACATGCTGCGCGAGCGCGGTGCCCCGCACATCCGCGTGGTCGGCGGCGGCGGCGGCACGATCACCCCGGAGGAGATCCGCGAGCTCGAGGCCTACGGCGTCGAGCGCATCTACCACCCCAACGACGGCATGAAGCTGGGCCTGGTGGAGATGATCGAGGACGTGGTGGCGCGTGTGTCCGGCGCCCGCGATGCTGCGGCCGCGCAGGCGCGCGAGCCCGCGAGCACGCGCCCCGAGCTGACGGACGAGATCGCGATTGGTCGCGTGCTGTCGGCGCTGGAAGACGGTGGGTATTCCGAGTCCGAACTCGCCATGCTGCGCAAGCAGTGGGCAGCGGGCGCGGCCGGGCACGCCGGCCCGACGCCGGTCATCGGCATCACCGGCACCGGCGGCGCCGGCAAGTCGTCCGTGACCGACGAGCTGCTGAACCGCTTCCTCGCCAGCTTCGCCGAGATGCGCATCGCCGTGATCTCGGTCGACCCAACCCGCCGCCGCACTGGTGGCGCGCTGCTGGGCGACCGCATCCGCATGAACTCGCTGCGCAGCCACCGCGTGTACATGCGCTCCATGGCCACGCGCCGCCAGAACGTGGCGACCAATGCCGTGCTGAAAGACTGCATCGGCTTCCTGAAGGGCCTGGGCTACGACCTGGTGATCGTGGAGACCGCCGGCATCGGCCAGTCGGACTCGGAGATCGTCGACCTGGTCGACTTCCCGATGTACGTCATGACCAGCGACTACGGCGCGGCCAGCCAGCTCGAGAAGATCGACATGATCGACTATGCCGAGCTGATCGTGCTCAACAAGTACGACAAGCGCGGCGCCGAAGACGCCCTGCGCGACATCCGCAAGCAGTGGAAGCGCAACCGCGTGGCCTTCCAGACCGCGGACGAAGACGTGCCGGTCTACCCGACGATTGCCTCGCAGTTCAACGACCCCGGCGTCAGCTGGATGTTCGCCAACCTGTGCCGGCTGCTACGGGAGAAGGTGCCCGCGCTGGCCGAGGCCGGCGCCACCGCGCGCTGCAGCTTCCAGCCGGACATCGACACCTCGCTGCGCGAGCCGCGCGCGACCGTGCTGATCCCGGGCAGCCGCATCCGCTACCTCGCCGAGATCGCCGAACAGGGCCGGGCGATCAACGCCTCGATCGAGAAGCAGGCCGAGGCCGCCGACCGCGCGCAGTCGTTCTGGCAGTCGCTGAAGGAACTGGGCGATGACAGGCTGCCGAAGGCGCTGGACCTCTTCAACGGCGAAGACCTGACCGTCGAAGGCGACCGCTCGCTGTCGACGCTCCGCCAGCGCTACAACGACGCCGTGCAGTCGCTGACCAGCGAGAACCTGCGCAACCTGCGCGAGTGGCCGCAGCGGCTCAAGTTGATCACCGACGAGGTGAACGAGTACCAGGTGCGCGGCAAGACCATCCGCGTGGAGAACTACCGCGAATCCTTGAGCCACCAGAAGGTGCCGAAGATCGCCGCGCCCACGTACCGGAGCTGGGGCGAGCTGCTGACCTTCCTCGGCAAGGAGAACCTGCCGGGCAGCTATCCCTACACCGGCGGCGTGTACCCGTACCGCCGCACCGGCGAGGACCCGATCCGCATGTTCGCCGGCGAAGGCACGCCCGAGCGCACCAACCGCCGCTTCCATTACCTCTCGGTCGGCCAGCCCGCCGCGCGCCTGTCCACCGCGTTCGACAGCGTCACCCTGTACGGCGAGGACCCCGCGCCGCGCCCGGACATCTACGGCAAGATCGGCAACTCCGGCGTCAACATCCCCACGCTGGACGACATGAAGAAGCTGTACTCCGGCTTCGACCTGTGCGCGCCCACCACCAGCGTCTCGATGACCATCAACGGCCCCGCGCCGATGATCCTGGCGATGTTCATGAACTGCGCCGTGGACCAGCAGGTGGAGAAGTACCTGAAGGCCGACGATGCCCGCTGGCAGCAGGCGCAGGCGAAGCTGGACGAACTGTTCGAAGGGCGCGAGCGCCCGCGCTACCACGGCGAGCTGCCGCCGACCAACGACGGCCTGGGCCTGGGCCTCCTGGGCGTGTCCGGCGACCAGATGGTGGATGCCGAGACCTATGCCCGCATCAAGGCCGAGACCCTCAAGACCGTGCGCGGCACCGTGCAGGCCGACATCCTGAAAGAAGACCAGGCCCAGAACACCTGCATCTTCAGCACCGAATTCGCCCTGCGCATGATGGGCGACATCCAGCAGTACTTCGTCGACAACGGCGTGCGCAACTTCTATTCCGTGTCGATCTCCGGCTACCACATCGCCGAGGCCGGCGCGAACCCGATCAGCCAGCTCGCCTTTACGCTGTCGAACGGCTTCACCATCGTCGAGTACTACCTCGCCCGCGGCATGAAGATCGACGACTTCGCGCCCAACCTGTCGTTCTTCTTCTCCAACGGCATGGACCCCGAGTACACCGTCATCGGCCGCGTGGCCCGCCGCATCTGGGCGCGCGCCATGCGCGAGCGCTACGGCGCCAACGAACGCAGCCAGATGATGAAGTACCACATCCAGACCAGCGGCCGGAGCCTGCACGCGCAGGAGATCCAGTTCAACGACATCCGCACCACGCTGCAGGCGCTGTACGCGCTGTTCGACAACGCCAACTCGCTGCACACCAACGCCTACGACGAAGCCATCACCACGCCGACCGAAGAGAGCGTGCGCCGCGCCGTGGCCATCCAGATGATCATCAACAAGGAGTTGGGGCTGAACTTCATCGAGAACCCCTGGCAGGGCAGCTTCGCGGTGGATTACCTGACCGACATCGTGGAAGAGGCCGTGTACAAGGAGTTCGAAGCCATCAGCGAGCGCGGCGGCGTGCTGGGCGCCATGGACACCATGTACCAGCGCGGCAAGATCCAGGAAGAGAGCCTGTACTACGAGCACAAGAAGCACGACGGCAGCCTGCCGCTGGTGGGCGTGAACACCTTCCTGCCGAAGGAGCACGCGGGCGAAGTGACCACCGAGATCGAGCTGATCCGCTCAACGGAAGAAGAGAAGGGGCAGCAGATCGAGAACGTGCGCCTGTGGCAGACGGCCCGCAACGTGCTGGCGCCGGTCGGGGAGACCGAGCATGCGCACGTGGTGGAGGACGATGCCGCGGCGGCGACCGAGCCGCATGACGGGCATGGCCTGGGCTATCTGCAGAAGACGGCGCGGGAACGCAGGAATGTGTTCGAGGCGCTGATGGAGGCGGTGAAGACGCATAGCCTGGGGCAGATCAGCCATGCGCTTTATGATGTGGGTGGGGAGTATCGGCGGAATATGTAGCGTCCCGGTCCAGAGAGATCAATACAAATCAGGGGGAAAGAATGTCAGGTCTCAAGGTTGAAGCAGTTGGCATATCCCAATTGCTTAGTCTGCTTCGCGACAGCTCGTGGCTAGTGCCATCGTTTCAGCGGGACTTCGTTTGGTCTGAGTCAGACGTCGTGGGTCTCGTCCATTCCGTGATCGAAGCGCGGCCAATCGGCATGGCTACTTTGTGGGAGCAACCCGATGGTTCGGAACTAAGTCTCGAGGCAATCTCGATTCCCGACTCGTCGAATCCAGATGCGCAGCCTGTAGCGCGCTTCTCTGATGTGGCGGCGGAGAACCGCCCCAGAAAGTTCTTTGCGATATTAGATGGCCGCCAGAGGTGCACAGCGCTAGCCATGGCTTTTGGAGGGCTCCGCGCACAGGGTGCGCGCTCGAAGTTTTCGGGGCGCTACTTCTTAGATGTACGGGCTAGGGACGACGCAGCTCGTATTGCGTACCTAAAGGAAGTTGAGATTGTTCGTCGTGGGCTCACCTCTGAGGCGGTGGCGATTGCGAACGGTCTATTTCCTCTTGCGAGCTACGAGGCGGGCGAAGAACTGTTCCCGCAGTGGATGCGTTACCTGCAAGCGATCCGCAATCCTGCGAACTACCCTGGCGGCGTCTTGCCAGATCCGGAGGAGCTTGATCGTCGCGACGTAATTCTCAAACAAGCCTTTTCTGGCATCAATAAGACACTGCTCGCCGTCTATGTCGTCCCGCAAGATTACGGACTTGGCGACATCTGCGAGATCTTCGAGACTCTCAATACCACTGGCACGAAGGTGTCAACTGTCGATCTGCTTCACAGCTGGTTGTACAACGATACGGTCAACAGCGATGATCCTGTCTTGCTTCGTGATTGGATCGACGAGCTCGGTCAGATGGATGGGGCAGTAGGTTGGGCAGATAAGAAGGACAGACCAGAACTCGTCGCGCAGGCGGTTACCGCATGCTACATCGCGCTCGATTCGGAGAAGGCAGCGCCTAGACGCGTTGGGAGACGGCAGGTTGCATCGATCACTAGCGTGAAGGCAGGGGATCTTCTGGCGACACCCCCGCAGTTCTGGAACGACGTCATCGCCCAGCCGGAACGGCTGGCCAGCTATTTCGGCAGTTTCCAAAATGTCGTAGCGGGCGGCTCTTTTGGGATGAAGGACTGCCCCTATCCAGTATCGTCAGTAATCTTCCTAGCATTGCGCTGGTATATGGATAACGACGCCAGGTTCCGTGATCATTGGACGATGGCCGAATTAGATGCAGCATATCGTGCCTTCTTTTGGATTAACTCCTTGACCGGACGATACGATCAAGGGTTCTTGACCCAAAGCGCTGCGGATTTGAAGTTCTTAAAAGAGCTTCTCTATAACCGGGCAGAGCATGCAAGTTTCGGTGCGTGGGCCAGTATTGCGCAGGAGAAACTTGACGCCTTCATGGAGCGCAGTGTTCCAGCGCGCGATCATCTAGTTGATCGCTTGACAGACAAAAAGCCCTCTGGTGCGTTTGGCAAGGCACTTGCACTGCCTATGATTGCGCGTGCGCATAGAGACCTGTTGGATCCGTCCGTGGTCTTGGAATTTCCGTCAGAAACTGGTGTTGAGCTACATCATATTTATCCGCGCGATTGGTGCAAGAACAACGCGGCTGGCTCCTTAGCGTCCATTCTTAACCTCAGGATGGCTGGGCGGAACTACTGCGAGTCACTAGCGAATATGATCCCGCTCAGTCGCGAGAGTAACTTGTGGTGGCGCTCTCGCGTGCCCAGCGCGGCGTTGCATGAGAAGGCTGTGTCTTATGATAGTTCGCGGTCAATTCTTGAACGAGCGTTCATTTCGTCCGCTGCGTTTGAGTTCCTCGTCGCTGATGAACCTCGACCGAAAGATTTTTGGGATCGGCGCGCGACCGACATGGCGGACTACTTGCTGAGTCTCACCCGAATCTCTGGGTGAGAGGCCATGGTCTTGGTCTCGCGCACGTTCGAACAGGTGGTTGCGCAGGCGCTGCAGGGGGCTGGCACAGATGTGACTTTGGCCGACCTCATCGCGCTGTGCGGCCTTGACCTCGGTGACGAGCTGGGTAGCGCGCTCGCAGTAAGGGAAAGAATCCAGCCGTTTGGCTTGGACCTGTTGCCGGGCTTCAATGAGGGAGGACTAAAGACTGGAAGAGTGCTGCGGGTTTCGGGAGCGTTGGCGCCCATCGACGTTCCTGCTCTCTTGGGTCAGTACGATGAGTCTTCGACGCTCGAGCTAAAGAGCTCTTTGCTGTGTGACATCAAGCGACACGAGGCCACCGGGCAACGGCATCGAAGTGATTCGGTCGCACATGAGATTCTAAAGACGATCTGTGGGTTCGCAAATGCAGACGGTGGGATCCTTCTGGTTGGGGTAGACGATGAGAAGCGCATCTGCGGCTTGGAGGCAGACTATGCCCTCGGTATTAATGGGGCGGACCGATGGCAGTTGGAGCTGTCTAGTTTAATCGCAGGCCGCATTCGCGATGGACGACGGGTGGATCCGTATGTGGATGTACAGATTGTGACTATCGAAGGTAAAAGTGTGGCCGTGCTGCGGGTAGTGGCAAGGCATGAGCTTACGTTTGTGCGATCCATTGATGGGAAGCGGTGGGAGTACTACCTTCGTAACGGAAATAAGACGATCCGCATCGATATTGAAGACTTTGAGGAGCACTTGCTTCGAAAGAGATCGTATCGATAGAGTGGCGAGTCGTTGGCTCTTGCTCTTCTTCTATCACAACGCTCATCTGTCTCCGTGTAAGAGTTACACCTGAGCAGGAAATCACGGGGTCAGTAACGGCGTTTGCCAGTAATCACTGGTACGGCCAAACGGGGCAGATCACCGGTTGTTAAAAAATCCATTTTTGGCGGCAGTTGGTTCGCGATGGGATTGCCGTCCACGACGAGCGCGCTATTGATCGCGACAGAACGCTGAGTGGTATGCTTCAAGTTTGGAGCCTGGCTCTAGCGGTTCTTTGAATTTGTCGCCAAAGTCTTGAGCGTAGAGGACTCTCCCGAACCTATTTTTCTCGATAATGACTCCCCAAGAGTAGGTTCTCTCGTGGCAGTACAGAGTCCAGTTCGTGAACTTATCTGGGTACTCGATGCCGGATGATCTGATGTACGCTACCAAGTGTCTTTTGCGCTCCCAAAAGGTGATCTGCCCGTCTCTGCGTCGAAGGGTTTCATTGTGGATAGATAATTCCACTTCCGTATTTAAGTGGGTCGTCACCCAGTTGGCCCCATCGTGGACCACGTCATAAGCCGGGTGATCGCTAGGGATCAAGAGTTCCCAACTATCCGGTTCGTCTGGTTCTTGCGATTGTGCCGTTGCTGGAGGCCTACCTTGCGGTGCGTCATGTACGGGCTGGTGGCGGGGAGTATCCGAAGCCGCGTTCGGCGGGCCGCCTTGCACCAGCAGGTTCAGAAGGGTCAGTGCGGAGAGGCCGATAACAGTCGTGTTCAACCAGCCAAGACAGAGAACGACCTTTGTGAGCGAGCTCCAGATGGTAGGCCCCTGATATCTCGTCGCAGCACGCCAGCAGCCGATCGCAAAGGTGATCCAGTAAGCTAAGTAGGCCAGTATTGCTAATAGAATCCAAAAAGCGGCTGTTCTTATGGCAGCCAGGGGCTCTATGACCGCGAACGCAAGATTAACGGCGAGCCAAGGAGCCAGCCCGAATACCCAGTAGGTTGTGGCGAGGCCAAAATGACCATTTATCAGCTTTGACCAGAACCCCGGACTATCTGCCCTCTGCTGGCGTGCTCCGCCATCTCGCGGAAAATCGGGATCTTCACTCGGCGTGTCTGCGCGGGGCGGTGGAGGTGGGGGAGGCGGCGGTGGTGGTGTGGGAGGCGGCGGTGGAGGCGGCGGTGGTGGGGTTGAGGAAGAGTGCGAACCAGATCTCGCTGTTGCATTCGAGTGCGACAGCTCCTCTTGCGCTATCCATTTGTCATGCAGGACGCGCCGACTGGGATTGGAGAGAATTTCATAAGATTGATTGATGATTTGGAGCGCTCGTGTTGCGTGCATATCCCCGGGGTTCTTGTCCGGGTGGTGCTTCTGAACGAGTGCCTTATAGGCGGCGCGGATGACCACGTCCGGCGCATCACGCGCGACCTTAAGGTTGTCGTAGTGTGTCCGAATTTTCCCCATTTTCCGTTCCCTGGCGCCGAGCCATTTTCATAATTGTTGTTTGGATCGAAGTGTCGCTGCATTGACCTGTGCCGTTTGCCGTGCCAGTGGTTATTGGCAAAGCCCGGTATTGAAGGGTGCCGCGATGGTGCTGCTTCTGCTCCGATGGTCGGCGGCCAAGCGGACAGGCGGGATGCGGCTGCAGCTGCTGTGCGGTGACCTTACTAGGACACGGCTGCCCCGAAGCTGGCAAAGAGATCCCCTGGAAGTGCGTGCGCTAAACGCCAGGTAATCCCCATTGGGCGTTCTCCTTCATGACTCACATAAGTGGCCGGGCCCAGGAGCCAGAACGCACGATCATCAGGGGTGAGGCGGGCGAATGGCAGGACCCAGCTGCCACTACTCTCGTGGGTCTGGTATCGCCTGCCAGTTTCACTCCCTTCACGGGTGCGGGACTGGCTCTCCCAATGGATGCGCGATGGGCTAATCGCATAGTCCCGGTATCGGGTCGTTGGTGAGAAGCGACCACTTGTCTTGTCAAGCGTAAACGCCAACAAGTCGACTTGAGCTTCGGGTAGCCAACGCACGCCTTCCCGCCACTCGGGAACCTTTAGTTCGATTCCGTTCGCGAAGGCCGCCAGTACCTCTCGACGGGTGTATCTCGCATGGACACGCAGTGGGACGTCCGGATGGGTCGAGAGTGCTTGCTGTAGGTGCTCGATGCGATCCGCCAATACGTCCAGAAGCTGGCGCAGCTCGGCAAGGACTTGCGGATGTGCGCAGATGAGATCGGCTGCTTCCTGTAGCGTCTCATCACTTTTCAGTACGGTCTCGGTGAGGACGGTTGCGAGCATGTGGAGCAGTCGACGCGTCCGAATGTCCAGTGCTGCAACATCAGGCGCGGTCGGCGCTTCGCAGAAAGTCCGGTACTGCTCGATGCGCAGGGCGTCGTCGATATGAAGCAGGCGCCCGAGCGCCCGACGCAGCGGTGTTTCATGTGGCCCGCCAGGAAGCGTGGCAACGCCACCGCTTCGAGAAGATCGGACCAGCTCTTGTTGTTGGCGTAAACGTCTTCCAGCTCGATCCCGGTCTGGTCGAGGAAGTTCTTCAGCGTGACCGTCGCGTCAGCCTCGGCGACGCGCCGCAGCTCCCGCGCCCGGGTCGGCCAGGTGTTCGGGAGGCTCTGGCGGATGTTCTCCAGCACATGTTGCGAGGCTACCGCGTCGAGCTGCATGTGGCAGCCGCTCGGCAAGAACGGGAAGCCTTGCTCAATGGTGCGCTCGATCTGCTTCCGGCTCCCCCCAAGCAGGGCGGCGTAACGACGGTGCATCCGGAACTCTTTGCGGTGCTGGCCGACGAAGTCCAGCACGGTGCAGACGCTCTTGTTGGGCTCGCGCCGCAACCCGCGCCCAAGCTGCTGCAGGAATACGGTGGGGCTGTCGGTCGGCCTCAGCAGTAGCAGGGTGTCGACCGAAGGGACGTCGATGCCCTCGTTGAAGAGGTCCACCGAGAAGACGATACGGATCTCCCCGGCGGCCAGCGCCTGCAGCGCCTGCCGCCGCTCTTCGCGAGGAGAGTCGGCCCAAACTGCTACGGCGGGGAGGTTGGCGTCATTGAATTGCTCCGCCATGAACCTTGCATGCGCCACGGAGACGCAAAACCCGAGGGCGCGCATGGTCTCCGGATTGGGTACCGTCTGCAGCGCGTTGGCGATGATCCGGCGCGCCAGCACGTGATCACCGGTGACGAGTTGGCTGAGCTCCTGAGGGTCGTACCCGCGCCCCCGGCGCCAGCTGACGTTCCGATAGTCCGCGCCGTCGGCAATCCCGTAATAGGCAAACGGCACCAGCCGGTGCTGGTCGATCGCATCCCAGAGCCTCAGTTCCGCGGCAATCCGGCCGCCGAACCATTGCAGGATGGGTTCGTCGTCGCCACGCTCAGGCGTAGCGGTCAGGCCGAGGAGCTCTCGCGGGAGCAGGTGGTCCAGGAGCGCCTTGTAGGTGGGCGCCGCCGCATGGTGGAACTCGTCGATGATCACGACATCGAAGTGATCGGGCGGCAGGTTGTCGAGTCCCCGGGCGCTGAGGCTCTGGATGGATGCAAAAACATGTTCGAAGCGGGCGGGGCGGTCGCCGCCCACCCACAGCTCGCCAAAGGCCGCATCCCGGAGCGCATGTCGGAAGGTGGCCAGGCTCTGGTCGAGGATCTCCTTGCGATGGGCAACAAACAGCAGCCTTGAGCGCGGCAGACGCTTGCGTAGCCGCTGGTAGTCCAGGGCGGCCATGACCGTCTTGCCGGTTCCGGTGGCCGAGACCAACAGGTTCCGGTGGTGGCCCTGCAGGCGGGAGAGCTGGATCAGCTCCAGCAGGCGCGACTGGAACGGCTCGGGGCGGATCTCGACGGGGCTCAGGTAGACACGGGGGCCTTCTGCTCGCGTCTGGGTGAGATCGCGGAATTCCTCCGCATCAAAGTCCCGGAAATCGTCGTTCTGCCAATAGCTTTCGAAGACGGCCGAGAACTTGTCGATGACGTCCAGGTTGCGGGCGCCTGACACCCGCACGTTCCACTCCAGGCCGGTGACCTGGGCCGAATAGGTCAGGTTGGACGAGCCGATGTACGCGGTGGAAAACCCGGTATGGCGGTGAAACAGCCAGGCCTTGGCATGGAGCCGTGTGCTGGAGGTGTCGTAAGACACCCGAACCTGAGCCCCAAGGTCGCGCAGCGCTTCGAGCGCGGCGAGCTCGGTGGAGTTGGTGTACGTGGTGGTCAGGAGACGCAGAGGGCGGCCACCGTCGACGTGCCGGCGCAGCAGGTCGAGCATCGGTCGGATGCCCGTCTGGCGCACGAAGGCCATCAGGACATCGATGCGGTCGGCCGACGCGACTTCGGAGTTGAGCTGGTAACCGATGCGCGGCTCGCCCGGCGCATTCGTTAGCAGCCTGGTGTCGAGGAGCGGCGTGGCCGGAAGCGGGACGTCCTCGGGCTGCCCGTCGGGGCGGAGGGCGGCGATGGCGCGGAGGACGTCGCCGGTGGTGGAGAGGGCATCGGTGGCATCGACGCCCTTGCTCTCGGCCGCCAGCAGCCGGGTCACCTCACGCGCGAGCCGGGCGCCGACTTCGGTGCGCTGGCGGGCATCAAGCGCCGCCACGCTGCGGCGGACGAGGGCGGCCAGGTGGAAGGCAATCCGGTCTGCCGCCTCCTCTGGATGGAGGTGGGCACGTTGGGCTCGATGCTTCGGGTCCAACGCCGACAGGGCCTCTTCGAGCCCTTCGGTGACCAGCTGCTCGTAGAGGCCGCGATTGAGTCCTGACATAGGGGCGCCAGGCTAGCAGGTAAGGGCTCGGATCATGGGACCCCTCGCAGGTTGTGAGACCGACAATTCTTAGCCTCCTTCCATGGGTAGAACCTGGGAGACGGGTTTCATGGAAGGAAAGTTCACCGTGTTCGAGCACATGTACCGAGACGCAGGCAACTTCAAAACCGCGGGACGCCTGTTGCTCTCGGGCCAGGATGCCAACGCCGAAGCTGCAATCCGTGGCTGTCTGGAATGGTCAGACCAATTCGTGGCCGAGCAGATTGGCGTTCCGGCCTTGTGCAATGAACATTGGGAGTCAGTAGGCGAAGATCCTTCGGATCTTGATCACGCTTTTCACGAGTTCGTAGGGCTGAGGGACGCGACTAAAGAAGACCTGACCCTCACTGTGTGGGGCTTACTGGAACTAGTAGTCGGCCGGATGCAGATAGCCGCAGGGAAGTGGGACGTCACACTTTCTCCAAACTGTGACCTGTAAGTAGCGGGCGCTATTCCACGGTTGGGTATCGCAGCGCAAGCGCTTTGGCGATGAGCATGCGAGTCTGGGGCGGAACTACTTCATCTCCGTAAGAGAACCATTCGTATCCTCGGCCCATAGGAGTGAACACAAAGGTGTCAGCAGATTTTCTGTCGGCTGTTTTCTCGATGAACCAGCCCGGGAGAGAGACCGCTGGTGTGACTGGAATGGGCTCCCCAATACTTTCCCTGATGAGCGAGGCAAGGAACTTCGCCTGCCTCCGTGCTTGTGCGATTGGAGCATTGGTCGCGAAGTCACTGAACTTGAGTGTCGTGCCGTCGAACTTGACCTTGTTTGGGTCAGCGGTCGAACCTGACTTCGGCTTCCGGAAGGACTTGGTTTCGATCGCGTAGACGCCACGCGGCGCGATCACCACGTGATCAATATTGAAGTTCCCACAGGGAAGGTCGTGCAGAACGAGGCAGCCGTTGGCGACGAGCCGGTTGAGCTGCATCCCGGTTACGCGCTCGGCAAGCAGGCCGTCCCGTGCCTGTTCCTTACGGAGCGCGTGGCGTCTGTACTGCCAGAATCCGTAGGCGAGCATCAGGAGCCATCCGGCGAAGAAACATGCCTCGGCCACGCCGAAGGTGACCGACTGCCATTCAATGCGCATCGACGCCCAGACGAGAAAGAGCATCGGGAGCGCCATGATCATGACGTCGTAACCGAAGTCCGCCTCTCGATCCGCGTCGCCGATTCTGTCCAGGAGCTGTTGTCCAGGAACGTGGCCGATCTGCTTCCCATGAAGCGGCGAGCGCCTCTGGCGGACGGCGCGGAGGACTTTGAACAGCAGGATGATGAGCGCGGTCACAAAGACGGAGCTCAGGAACACGGCATGGCCGATGAACATGTGCCACTTCATTCCAAACTCTCCCCACTCGACATTTGATCAATCGCTATAACGCAGGTCACTTGCAGCTCGTTACCCATGGCCTCGTCGAGGGCGCTCTTCTTTCGACGTCCCATGGCAATCCTCCTTGTCAGGACGTGCGGCCGCGAACGTCAGGGCGCGTCGTTCGGATCCGCTGTCAAATCGTCATCGGCCCGCGGCGCCGCTGCGGTGGTTTGAGACGCTCCAGCCGGCATCGCGGTCCGCAATTTGGCGGTCATCTCTGCCACTACGTCGCTGATCACCCTGTTCTCGTCCTGGAAGCCATGGAAGGCGGAGTTCTTCCAGTCGCCGGTGACGAGCAGGTCGCCATTCCGTGCGTCGAAGATCTTGACGGCCAGGGAATGGAGGTACATCACCATGTCCCAACGCCAGACATCCACGTAACTCACGATGGCGTCGACTTCGCTGGACTGCCGGGTGCCCGCGGGCAACGGCGCCCGCACGGTAAAACCGTTCTCGACCAATGCATTGCGCAGGGCCCCATCCATGGCTTCGGAGTTGCCATCGGAAGGAACCTGGGCGATGGACACGACGGGCGGCGGCGCTGACTTCGCCAGCAGGACATCCTGATGGGTGGCGCAGGCAGACAGGAACAGGGCGGCCGCAATGGCGGCGCCGCGAGTGAGCAGTTTCATTGGTATTTCCCCCTGTGGAGGGAAAACTATAGGCGATCGAGGGCGCGTGGCGTACTCGCGCCATGGAGGTGAGCGGCCCTGGGAAGCGGGGTTCCCAGGTCCCGGTGTGCGTGACCAGAAATGTCACCTGCTGCCGGAGCAGGTGCGCATGTGAGTCTCGGCACAGCGGAGCAGCGACGGCCGCGGTGGCACGCATCGTGCTTCTCCTTGGCCGGGGACAGGAGGAACATCGAATGGAATCTTTCACCAGCCTGGCGATGGCTGCGGCTGCAGCGATATGCGTACTGGCCGGCTGCACGGAAGTCCCGCAGCCTGCGCAGCCACGCCCGCAACAGGCCGGCCAGCCGATGGACCCGCTGCGCACGGCCGGCCATCTGGCATCCATCCGCGGGTCCGCGCTGGTCGGCGACCAGGAGGGCGTGCACGACGGCCTGATGGCGATGCACGAAGACTTCCGCAAGGCGATCAAGCTAGCCGACCCTGCGCGCCGTGTGGACCGCGAGGCGGCACGCGCGGCGCTGCACGGGGTGGAAGGCTTGGCATCCGTCGTCTGGCTCGACCATGAAAACCTGTTCGTGCTGGTGGACCGCAATGAACTGCGCACGCAGGCCGTGATCGACGCGATCTGCATCCGGCTTGAACCGCTTGGCGACACGCTGGGCGTAGTGGTCAACCTGCAGAGCACCGCTGCCCGCACGGGTGAGGAACAGGCAACGCTCAGCCGCAACTGCCAGCTGCAGCCCGGCGATCGGGCCTTCTTGCAGCGGGAGCGACAGGTCGATGTGGTCCCCGGGCACATCCGCGCCCAGCAGCAGCGTGCGCAGGCCCAGGCCGACGCGCGGGGCGACCGCAGCCGGCAGACGCAGGCGAGCCTGGAGATCCTGATGGAGTCGACGCCGGAACTGCCAGCCGATCCGCGGCGGCAATGAGCTGCGGCTGATGCCTCGCTGTGATCGCTTTCAGAAAACGTACTGGTACGTCAGTCAATCAAGGGAAAATGGATGAGTGCTCAAGTAGAAGCCGTACCGCAGCCCGCAGTGGAACAGCGTGGCATCGTCGCAGGCGTGGTGGGTTTCTTCGAGACCCTGGTCGGCCTGGTTATGGTGGCGCTGATCGTGGTGGGACTGGTTGCTTTGACGCTGACCTGGCGATCGAGCGACGTCGAGTTCATGAGCGACGGGAAGCTTCGTGTCACTCAGTACACCTGGTGGGGTCTGCAGGAGGATGCCACCGTGATTTATGCGTCGCCATCGGATGGCTGGACGATCGAACGCCCGAACGGGGACAAGGTGCCGATGAAGACCCAGGCGATTCGCTTGCGAAACTGAAGGGCGTCACGAAGTGCCGAGAACCGCCGTATACCGCCGCTGCATCTCCTCGGGGCTGACGGTCTCGAGATGGTGGCCGATGTTCCAGCGGTGGCCGAAGGGGTCGCGGATCGCGCCGGAGCGTTCGCCGTAGAACGCATCGCTTGGCGCCATCAGCAGGGTGGCGCCGGCGGCGACCGCGCGCGCGATGACGGCGTCCGCATCGTCCACGTGCAGGTGCATCGTCGCGCTGTAGCCGGCGGCCGGGTCAGGGCTTCGGATGTCGAACTCGGGAAACTCGTCGCACAGCATCAGCGTGGTGCCGTCGAAGTCCAGTTCCACGTGGCCGATGCGGCCGCCGGGCTCCTGCAGGCGGAGCAGTTCGGTGGCGCCGAATACCTGGCGATAGAAATCGATGGCGGCGGTGGCGTCGGCGACACAAAGATAGGGAAACAGTGCCTGGTGACTCATGACAATCTCCCGGGTGGCGTCCGCCGAGAATACGCCTGAGTCCCGTGGTGCGGACTGCTCTCCCGCCGCCGGCATTCGACGGCGTTGCCGCCTTCACGGTGCCGGACGCCGCGGCGGCCTGCTGCGCTACGATGCCCGCATGGCCAGCCTGCTTGACCAGATCAGGGAAGCCCTCGTCGCCTTCACCCGGCTGCAGACGCCTCCGGCGCTGATCGACGGGCTCGCGCTTGCCGCGCACAATGTCGTCCTTGCGACGCGCGACGTCGACTTCCAAGCTCCAGGCCTACGTGAATGATCCGACCCGGACCCGCGACCTGGACGACATCCGTGCCCTGCTGCGCGCCCACCACGAATCGCTCGATCACGAGGCACTGACGACGTATTTCCGTCTGTTCGAACGGGAGGATCTGCTTGAAGCGCTCATCGACGAAGTCCGGGGTTGATCGCCGCGGCGTCGTCCTGGTGGGCGAGGGCGGTGTGCAGCGGCTGCCGGCGCCGGCAGACCCGATCCAGGCGTGGCTCGACCTCATGGAAGTGGTGAGGATGCTGCGCCCCGCCGGCGATGCGCGCCCGCCCGGCCCGACCCGTGGCCGCTTCCTGCTGTAGTCGGATGCGCGCATGAGGGTGAGCCAAGGTTCAACAGGCCAAAGCGTTATCGAGCTCTATGCCGGCATCGTTGAATCAAGATGCAGCTTGTTAAACCCTGTGAGTCGAGCTCCCGCTCTGATCAATCTATTGGAGCACCAGTCGCTGCGATGAACTTCCCGGCCAGCGTTTCCGCCGATACCCGAAGCAGTGTCGCGTTCACCTCCATCGCGAACCGGCCGGTGTCCGGATGGCCGCGGGACAGGGCAACGTCCTGCTTCGCGAGCCGTTCGCGGAGCAGATCCGGCGCGACCCCCGTCACTGTCATGAAGAACCGGCTGGTGCCGTGAGGGAGCTTCTCGAACGAGAACCGGCGATAGTCCTGCAGCAGTGCAATCAACCGATCAGCGACCTGCCAGGACTTCGCGTAGTCCTCCAGGTAGCCGTCGACGAACTGCAATGCCACGGCGGCCGCCGGCCAGGCATGCGGCAGGGCGCCGCCGAACATGCGCCGCTGGTGAAACAGGCCGTCGATGAAACCGGCATCCCCTGCGAGGATCGCGCCGGAGGCGGCGTTGAAGTGCTTCCAGAGCGAGACGTACACGGTGTCGAACAGCGCGCTGTACTCGTGGAGACTCTTGCCCGAGTGGAGTGGCAGGTTGAACATCCGCGCCCCGTCCAGGTGCAGGCGGATGCCGCGCTCGCGGGCGAGGCCGCTGACGCGGCGGAGTTCATCGAAGTCGGCCATTTCGTGATGGCGCCGACGCACCGGCGACTCGATCGCGATCACGCCGACGCGGGTCTCGACCCGGCCGGTGTCGGAGCGCGCCAGCCAGTGCTCCACGTCCTCGATGGGAAGGGTGCTGCCTCCTTCGGCCAGAGGCACGAGGTTCAGCCCGCTCAGGGTCTGCGCGCAGTCGCCGCTGTCGTTGTAGAAGTGGCTTTCCGCCTGCACCAGCACGCGACGATCGTCCCCGGCGAGCCTGCGCACCGCGAGGTGGTTCGCCAGCGTTCCGGTGGGCAGGTAGATCGCGTCGTCCTTGCCGAGCAGCCGGGCGAACTTGCGTTCCAGCTCACGGATAGCGCCGCCCTGTGAGTAGTAGTCGGGTTCGAAGCCGTCCTCCGCCACGACCTCGCCCAGCAGTGCTGCGTACTCGGCGGGGCTGAGCCCAAGCCCGTCGGACGCGAAGTTCACGCGCTTGAACAATGTCGCGGTGGCGTTTGCCGTGGCGGGTGTGCCCAGTGCGGCCAACATCGGCGACGCGGCGGCAGCTCCACTCACGCCAAGGAAGCGGCGACGATCCATGTGTAGTCCTCAGGGCAGGGCGGCAGCGACGCCTGCCATCAAGCATAACCAACGCCGGGGCTGGCTCACGGCCACGTGGTGTGTTCTTTCGTCTTCGACCGCACGGTGGAATACAACGAATGGCGGCTCAAGAACGCGCCTCGGATACCCCCAACCCCGGGCTCCAAAGCCGACCGCTACTGAAACCGGGAAGCGTCAGACCCTGAGCGAGGATTCAGTGAGATATGGCGAATCCCGAGACCTGCACTGCAGGCGACAGGGCAAAGGAAACCCGCAGGTCGCGCACTTCCTCAACCGGGCTTCGTCCGAAGAATCGTTTGAACTCACGACTGAACTGCGAGGGGCTTTCATAGCCGACGCGAGCTGAGGCAGCGGCTGCGGTAAGGCCATCGCGAATCATCAGGAGCCGGGCTTGGTGCAGCCGCGTCGACTTGATGTACTGGATCGGCGAGGTCTGGGTAACGGTCTTGAAATGCGCGTGAAAGGCCGGGACGCTCATGCCGGCCTCGCCCGCCAGGTGGGCGACGCCGAGGGCCTGCGCATAGTCGGCGTGGATGCGCCGCAGTGCCTTGGCGACCTTGCCGAACTGCCCTTGGTGCGCCAACGCCGCCCGCATGGCGCCGCCCTGGTTTCCGACGAGCACGCGGAAACAGATTTCCCGCACGATGGCCGGGCCGAGGATCTTCGCTTCGAGCGGGGAGGCCAGGACCTCGAGCAGACGCAACGTGGCATCGGCCAGGACTCCCCCGAGTGGAGTCGAAATCATGCCGCGTGGCGCAACGTTTGTGTGATCCCGCGACTGGCCGATGGCCAGTACCAGGTCTGCCACTGCGGTCAGATCCAGGCGCAGGGAGACGGCCAGCATCGGCTCCGCTTGGCTGGCTTCGGTTTCCGTAGAGAAAGGCAGCGGGACCGACAGCACCAGGTAATGCTGGGCATCGTAGAGATAGATCTCGTCTCCCAGGAAACCGCGTTTGCGACCCTGGCAAACGATCACGATGCTCGGCTCGTAGAGCACAGGGGTGCGACCCAGGGGACGATCGGAGCGCATGAAGCGGACACCGTCCAGGGCAGACAGGGTGTAACCCTCGTTGGGCGCGAGTTCTGTCAGCAGGTTGGTCATGCGTCGGGAGACGGTGACGTCGGCAGTAGGCATGCTTGATTCAGTCGGTTCAAAAGGGGTCTCGCGATAGGAATTGTCGATCAACGCCCGGTAATTGTCGATCGAGATCGTCGTTTGTTATAGCAATAGGCAATAGCCACAGAGTTGTGGGTATTCGCACGACAGGGCGTCGTTCCTAGCATGGGCCATCCGCGGAATGTCTCCGCAAAAGGGAAGCCGACATGTCCGGAACCATCGAGCCCAAGGTCATTCTCGTCACGGGAGCCAGTAGCGGCATCGGCGAAGCCACGACCCGCCTTCTGGCGGCCCAAGGGCATCACCTCGTCGTCGGCGCGCGCCGCACCGAGCGGCTGGCAGCGTTGGTCGGCGAGATCCAGGCCAGTGGTGGCTCAGTGCGCTACCGCGCACTGGACGTCACCTCTTTGAAAGATGTCCAGGCCTTCGCCGGGTTCGCCATGGATGCGTTCGGCCGGATCGACGTCATCGTCAACAACGCCGGAGTCATGCCGCTGTCGCCGCTGGCCGCGCTGGACGTGGACCGATGGAATCGCATGATCGACGTGAATATTCGCGGCGTGCTGCATGGCATCGCGGCGGTGTTGCCAGGCATGCAGGCACAGGGCCATGGCCAGGTGATCAACATGTCCTCCATCGGCGGATTGGCCGTCTCGCCCACGGCGGCGGTGTACTGCGCAACGAAATTCGCAGTGCGCGCCATCTCTGACGGTCTTCGCCAGGAGAGCGACAAGATCCGTGTGACCGTGATCTGCCCAGGCGTAGTCGAATCCGAGTTGGCCGACACGATCTCTGACGATACAGCCCGCAGTGCCATGCGCGAGTTCCGCCGCATCGCCCTATCCGCTGACGCCATCGCACGGGCAATTTCCTATGCGATCGAGCAGCCGGCGGAAGTGGATGTGAGTGAAATCGTGGTGCGGCCAACAGCCAGCCCCTATTGATTGCCAGCCCAGGCAAAAAGGAAGACGAACATGACACCCAGCACATCAAGTACTGAAGCAACGTTCGACGGTAAGGTCGCCATCGTGACAGGTGCGGCAAGTGGGATCGGGCTCGCGACGACGGAGCTTCTGCACGCGCGAGGCGCAAGGGTCATCGCGGTGGGAAGGAGTTCAAACGTCGAAAGGCTGGCTCGCCCTGGCATCGTTCCGCTCGTTGCCGACGTGGCAAACGAAGAGAGTGCGGTGCGCGCGGTGACCCTGGCGAAAGAGACCTTCGGAAAGCTCGATGTTCTCGTCAACAACGCCGGCATCATCATCAACAAGCCGGTCGTGGAGATGACACTCGACGAGTGGAATGGGATCCTGGCGGTCAACGTGACAGGCGCCTTTCTGTTTTCCCGCGAGACGATGCGGCTGATGATGCCCGCGGGGCAAGGCGCGATCGTCAATGTTGGCTCCTACGCCTGCTATCAGGCCTTCCCAGGCATCGCCGCCTACGCAGCCTCCAAGGGCGCACTTGCGCAATTGACCCGGGCGCTCTCGCTTGAAGCGATTGACCACGGTATCCGGGTCAACGCGGTGGGTTCGGGCGATGTAGTGACCAACATTGCCAATCACATGCATGCAGACGGCCCGGGATTCCTCGCCGAGCACGGCAAGAACGCACCCATCAAGCGCGCAGCCAAGCCTGTTGAAATCGCCGAAGTGATCGCTTTCCTGGCCTCGGACAAAGCCAGCTACCTCGTCGGGTCGGTTGTCATGGCCGACGGCGGCATGAGCGTAGCCCTCAAATAGCCGCACACAACCACAAAGGCCATACCATGAATACAATCCCGAAAACCTGGTTCATTACAGGCGCAGCAAAAGGCATCGGCGAGGCGTTGGCGCGCCAGCTACTGGAACGTGGCGACCGCGTCGCCGCGACCTCGAGGTCGCTCCGGTCACTCGAAGCCGCGCTCGGTCCGCCCTCGGAGCGCTTGCTGCCGCTGCAGGTGGATCTGACGGACGAGCGCAGCGTCCAATCCGCTATCGAACGAACAGTCGCCACATTTGGCCAGCTTGACGTCGTCGTCAACAATGCGGGCTATGGGCAGCAGGGAACGATCGAGGCCCTGTCGGATACCGAGTTGCGCAAGAACTTCGAGGTGAATCTCTTTGCGCCAGTGAACGTGTTGCGCCATGCGTTGCCGCATCTTCGGCGCCAGCGGTCGGGCCACATCTTCAACGTCGCGTCCATCGTCGGCTTTCAAGGCGGCTATGCGGGCTGGGGCAGCTATGTGTCCAGCAAGTTCGCTCTGGCTGGCTTGACCGAGTCCCTGGCGGCCGAGGTCGGAGAACTGGGCATCAAGGCGACCGTGCTGTATCCCGGACCCGTGCGCACTGACTTCCTGTCACCCGGATCGCTGGTCGTGGCCGAACGTCAGATCGGCGACTACAAGGAGGCGCAGGTCTCGCTGGAGCTGCACCTGGGAACCTACGCCGGCAATCAGTCCGGCGATCCCGCGAGGCTGGCTTTGTTGATTATCCAGGCCGCTGATGACGCCAAGCCGCCGCTTCATCTGTTTGCCGGCCATATCGCCAACGAACTGGCGGTACAGAAGATGCAAGCGATAGGTGAGGAGATGGAGATCTGGAAGGTCTCATCCGAGGCAACGGACTTTCCTGTCTGAGCAAATGCAAGCTGCGTGCTGCCGTTCTGCCTCGTGCGGTTCGGCAGCACGCAGCTCAGCATGGGGCGCATGCGACGTCGGTGCTCCACGCCGTTGACCTCCGCGCGCTCAAGTAATACGATAACTTACATGAGGCGGGATAGCCGATTGTCTGGAGTGCTTCACCTTTTGCTGCACATGGCGCAGCAGAGTGGCCCGGTGACTTCCGGAGTCCTGGCGAAAGCGATGAGCACCAATCCGGTGGTGATCCGCCAGGTCATGGCTGGCCTGCGGAATTCCGGATACGTCCGGTCGGAAAAGGGGCATGGCGGCGGGTGGACGCTGACCTGCGACCTGTCGGAGGTGACGCTGCGCGATGTCTACACTTCACTCGGCTGCCCTTCGCTATTGGCCATTGGCAACCGCACGGATGAGACCGGCTGCCTTGTCGAGCAGGCCGTGAATGTCGCTCTTGACAGGGCATTCCGGGATGCGGAGGCGCTGTTGCTTTCGCGCTTCGGCGAGGTGACGCTCGCGGCGCTCAACGCCGACGTTTGCAAGCGCCTCGCCGCCCGGGGCGGATCCCATGATCTTGAGACGAATCATGCGTAAGCCCATTCTCTACCCAGGCAAGAGTCGTGACCCACATGGCTGAGCTCTGGGAAACTACCTTCGTTGAGAAGCAGCTGATGTGGGGGTCCGAGCCGACGGCCTCTGCAATCTTCGCCAGCGACTACTTCGCTCGAATGGGCGTCAAGGATGTCCTGATACCCGGCGTTGGGTACGGCAGGAACGCCAAGGCGTTCCTGGACCAGCGCATGTCAGTCACTGGGATCGAGATATCGGCCACTGCAATCGCGCTTGCCCGATCACGACTTGGCCTCCAGATCCCTATCCACCACGGCCCGGTGGCAGACATGCCATACGACAGCAGGCAGTACGACGGCGTCTTCTGCTACGGACTGATCTATCTCCTGGGTACGGACGGGCGCACAAAGCTTGCCCGGGACTGTTACCGACAGCTGGCACCAGGTGGGTACATGATCTTCACAGTCATCTCGAAGAAAGCGCCGATGTATGGGCAAGGAGCAAGGCTGGGCGACGATTGGTACGAGAGAGGACCAGGCCTGCAGATGTTTTTCTACGATGCAGCGTCGGTCGAGCGGGAGTTCGCTCCATATGGGTTGATCGAGTTCTCCGCGATTGATGAGCTGATGCCCGGCGGGGGCAGTTTCCCGTTCATCAATGTGGTTTGTAAGAAGGGCGATGACCTTTGAGGGATCAGCCCTTGCAACGTGCCCATTGAAGAACATCGAGGGCTCATCGGCCAGACGTTATAGACGGTTCGTTGCCTTATGAACGTGTGTTGTTAGTAGCTTGCTGACGTAGAACTTGCTTCAACAGCGGGGTCGCGTTGTGTGCAACATGAGGCTGTATCAATACCAACGAAGCGAGAAAAGCCGACCATAGGGGCAAGCCATGGTCGGCCCAATTCAGCGGTTCGCTCAGCTCTCGATGAAGTCCAGAAGATCCTGGTTGAAGCGCTCCTTGTGTGTGTCGGTCAGGCCATGCGGTGCGCCGGGATACACAATAAGCTTCGCCTCTCTGATCTGTGCGGCAGACGCCTTTCCGGAGATGTCGAGCGGCACGATCTGGTCGTCGCCGCCGTGGATCACCAGCGTCGGCACATCGAATCTCTTCAGGTCCTCGCGGAAATCCGTGGCCGAGAATGAGGCGATGGAGTCGTAGGTGTTCTTGTGGCCGGCTTGCATGCCCTGTGCCCACCAACTGTCGATCAGTCCTTGCGAGACCGACGTCCCCCCGCCTTCAGTAGCGGTCGGCTTTAGAGTCCGGGGTTAGGGTATCCGAGCCCGCCAGGGTTTTGGCATAGGCTCCTGGGTCAGCCCGCCGAGCGCGTTCTTTGGCCGTTCTTCGTTGTATTCGCGGCGCCAGGTTTCGATGACCGTGCGGGCGTGCAGCAGGCTGGTGAACCAGTGCTCGTTGAGGCATTCGTCGCGCAGGCGGCCGTTGAAGCTCTCGACGTAGGCGTTCTGGTTCGGCTTGCCCGGCTCGATCAGGCGCAGGGCGACGCCACGGTTGTGAGCCCACTCGAGCATGGCCTTGCCGCAGAACTCCTTGCCGTTGTCGGTGCGGATCACCTCAGGCAGGCCGCGCTGGACCGCGAGACGTTCCAGGATGCGCACCACGCCGTGACCGGAGATCGCGCGCTCCACCTCGATGGCCACCGACTCGTGCGTGGCGTCGTCCACGATGGTCAAGGCCTTGAGCACCCGTCCGTCTGCCGTCCGATCGAACACGAAGTCCATCGACCAGACCTGGTTGGCGCGGTCTGGCCGCAACAGCGGTTGCCGTTCGCCCACTGGCACCTTCTTCCGCTTCCGGCGCCGCACCTGCAGCTTCGCTTGCTGGTACAGCCGCTCCACACGCTTGTAGTTCACGAGCACTCCTGCTTGCCTGAGCTTGAGGTAGATCATCCCGACGCCGTAGCGCTTGTATCGCTGCGCCAGCGCCAGGGTGCGCTCCCGAAGCTCGACGTTCCGATCAGGCGCAGGTTGGTAGCGGTACGCGCTGGCGCTCATGCACAGCACCGCCAACGCCCGCCGCTCGCTCAGCCCCTTGGTCACCATGTAGCGCACCTGCTCGCGTCGAGCCGGTGCGCTCACCACTTTTTTCGAAGGACGTCCTTGATGACCTCGTTCTCGAGAACCTGCTCGGCCAGCAGCTTCTTCAGCCGGCCGTTCTCGGTCTCAAGCTCCTTCAGGCGCTTGGCATCGGGCACGGTCATGCCGCCGAGCTTGCTCCGCCACAGGTAGTACGACGCCTCGCTGAAGCCGTGCTTGCGGCACAGCTCCTTGACCGGCAGTCCGGCCTCGGCCTCGCGCAGGAAGCCGATGATCTGATCTTCGGAAAAGCGCTTCTTCACGTCCAATCTCCTCGCTTTGGGGAATTGGACTCCAGTTCGCCGTGCTACTCAAAACCGGGGGGACGTCGAGGAACTCCATGTCTGTGAATCACGTCCTTAGTCTGGATACTACAAGGGGATTTGGACTTCTCCAGTGATGCAGGCTGCGGTTTGCGACGGCGGTGCGGCAAGGAAGGTGGCGTCCTTGATCCGCCCGCTGCCGATCCTGGCTTGGATGCCCCCCAAGCAGGTCGGGACGCACAGCTCCAGACGCGCTCTGCATCAGGGGGTGGCGGTGTATCGCGAGGGCCAGGTCGAGGTCCTGCGTCCGGCGGGAGCCACAAGGTTGAATAGCCGGGGCTGTTATTGAACGCTAAGGCCGCGGGATTCGACAAAGGGAGACATGGTGCTTCAGTTGCGCCACGATCTTCATATTATTTCGGCGCGACAAGTATTGGATGGCGCGATTGTGGCGCGATTGTGGCGCGGTTCAAGCGGTACGTTGAGCGTCAGCGAGAGGCTGCCGAACGGGGCGGCGTCCTCGCCCGGATCAACCTGCTCGACCCCGACAAGATTGCCCGGAGGCGGCGTTGAAGCGCTTCCAAAGCGAGACGTACACGGTATCGAACAGCGCGCTGTATTCGTGGAGGCTCTTACCCGAATGGAGCGGCAGGTTGAACATCCGCATGCTTGACGGGGAAGCTTACGGACTGTGCTGGCGAACCGAGTTGCCAGGCGGGGCGGGGGGCGATAGGCTCGGCACACTAGCCGGTTTCGGGGATCGCGCACGTGCGAGGGGACGGAGTCGGACAGCGACGCAGCGGGTGTGAGCGCGTCATGGCAATGGTGGTGGCCATGATGCTCACCGCGGCGATTGCTACGGGTGGCGGGCCCGCGGTGGCCGCCGCCGACGCCCACGCATGCGGTCCCTTGCCCGAGTCGGTCGACATCGTGATCTCGTTCGAGCTGAGTGGGTACCGGGAGGAAGATCCGGACCACTCCCACCGCAAGTTTGACTGGAACCAGTCGGTCCAGGTCGAGGGCACTCTGTACCAGCAGTACGGCGACGGCGTTTATAACGTTGCGTACCCTGGATCGAAGGTGAAGGCCAGCGGTTCGCTTTCGCATAGTTGGAGCGAGGTCTACAAGAAGACCGACGTCATCGGCGAGGGCGGGGCCAAGGGCGGGGAGCTGTCGTCCGAATCGACGCTCCGGCTCGTCGTCAAAGACGATAGTGGCACCTGCCGGTTCTTCGTCAGCTACCAGCCCCTCTTCGATGGCGTTCAGTTCAAGTCGCACTATTCGAACAAGGCGCCCCAGGAGTCGATCAGCGGCGAGGGCTTCGGCAGTTTCGTAGTGCACGGTGAGCTCAACGCCAACTGGACGGGCCAAGCTGGCGCGTCGGGCACTATTCCCCTCGGCACCACCACGCTTGTCGTTGGTGACGACGAGCTCAATGGGCCGAGTGGCACGTCGCTCAGCGTCGAGGTGGCGCTAGGCGAGCGGCCGTTGACGCCGTCGGCGGAACTGGTGGTGGAGCACCTGGATGTGCCGTCGCTGGAGGACTGGGTGGAAGTGCCGCCGTCGGGCACGTTCGAGGGCAATGTCGTGCGCCTGACCGCGCTGGTCGGCAACCCTTCGACCGCCGCGACCGCCGAGGTCACGATCCGCGACGCGAGCCGCGACATGCTAATCGCGGGACCGGTCCACGTCGCGGCCGAAGCGGGCGAGAACGAGTACCAGTGGGAGCTGGCGACCGAGGGGCTCACCTGGGACGACGGAGAGCGAGCCGACGACCTGGACCTGCGCCTCGAGGTCAAGATGTACGGCATGGCATCCCGCGACCAGGCGATGCTGGCGGTCAACCCGCGTCCGGTCGTGCTCGTGCACGGATGGAACAGCAACGCCGCCGGGTGGGACGGCTATGCGAAACTGCTGCAGACACGCGACCCGGACTGGGAAGTCCATGCCGTGGGCGACGGGCGCTTCGAAGGCACGATGCAGACGGGTTCGATTGCCAACCCCCTGGACCGGGGCAGCGGCCTGGTGGCCAACGCCGGGCAGCTCGGCACCTATGTCGAGGATCTGCGCGACGAGCTCGATGCCCAGCGCGTTGACCTCGTCGCGCACTCGATGGGTGGACTCATCTCCCGGTATTACGTGGCCATGCTGATGGCGCATACCAACGGCACGCCGGTCGCCACCCGCCTGTTGATGCTCGGCACCCCCAACCTCGGGTCGCCGTGCGCCTCGATCATCCCGCACTCCTCCGCGTTCGACCTCGATCCCGCGGTCATCGCCCAGTTCAACGCCGTGGTCTCCGCCACCTATGGCGTCCAGCTCGCGATCCTCGCCGGTGACGCGTGGCCAACCACATGCCACGTCGCGGGCGAGGGCGACATGGTCGTGCAGGTCGAAAGCGCGTTCGCCCTGCCTTACGTTACAGACCGCCGGCGCACCGGCACCGACCACGTCTCGATGACCCGCTCGGTCACCGATGCGGAGGATTACGTCCTGCCGCGCCTTACGCGCTCTGCTGCCGGTGACACCGGCCGTGTCGCCGCCCTCAGTGACGCATCGGTCATCCAGGCCAATGCCTCCGCCGGAGCGTTCGCCCCGATCGTGGTCGCGAGCGGCATCGCCGAGATCGACAGCCTCGGCAGCGTCGAGATCCCGATCACCGTCGACGCGCTCGACCGCATCGGTGCCACCGTTGCTGCCATCCCCGGCATCACTGCCGAGCTCGTTCCGCCCGCACTGGTCGCCGCCGCCGTCACGACCACCACCGACGACAAGCGCACTTTCGCCTCCACCGACGCGGTCGAGAGTCCCGTGGTGGGCAACTGGACCTTGCGGCTCACCTCTAATGCGAGCGAGCGCGCCTCGGTTGCCTACGCGGTCGCAGGCTACGCGACCGCCGCTCCCACGCTCGCCGTTGAAGCCTCAGGTGACGGGCTCGTCACCACGGTCACCGGCGTGGCCGCAGGCTCGACCGCCACCGTCGAGGCCGTCATCGTCGACGCACATGGTCGCAGCACTGTGCTGCCCGCAACCGTCGGCGGCGCTGGCCGCCACACCGTGGTCGTGCCCACGTCGGCCGACGGTGCCACCGTCGTGGTCACAGCACGGGGCGAGGGCTGGCAGCGCGTCGTGCGCGCCCCCGTCGTCGACGGGAAGACCTTTCCTGTTCAGGATCGCCGATTTCCCGACCCCATCGCGCTGGTCACGTCGCCCGAGCCGATCGAACCCGACCAACCCTCAGCAGACGCGACCACCCCGAACGCCACCACCGACGATAGCGGCGACGGTCTCCCCGTCGTCCTCATAGCCATCGTTTTGCTCGCTGCCGGCGTAGCCGGCGGGGGCGTCCTGGTCCTGCGCCGGCGCTGGATCGCGGCCACCCGCCCGCCCAGGCCTTGACCTTTTGGGCGATCCCGGTTTGGCGCTGAGGCGGTGACGGTACTCGACCGGATCAATCTGCTCGACCACCAGCCGCACTGATGAACTCCCCTGCGAGACCTTCGCGGAGCAGGCCAGTGTTCACCCCGGTCACCGTCATGAAGGAACGGCTGGTGCCCTGCGGGAGCTTCTCGAACGAGAACCGGCCCATCACCTCGCGGCTGCCCTCGGATAGCGCGTCGAACCAGCCCCGCGCCTCGGCCGCATCTTCGTTATGCAGGGTCATGTCGAACCCGTTCTTCGGTTCCTGGACCGGTAGACCACCAGCCTGGTGTCGCCGGTGCGGTAGTCCAATACGTCGTCCATGGCCTGGTCGCTGGGCTCGAGGCCGAGGGTGCCGGTGTAGAACTCCCGCGCGCGCTCGTGGTCGCTGACCGCGACGATGGCGCTCGAATTCCTGTCCTTCAGCATGGACGCCTCCGCTGTCGCTTCGGTGCGGGACGCGACGGGCGCCGGCCGCGGGGCTGCGAGACTGCGCCGGACGGTGTTGGAAACGCGTCAAATACCTGTTCACCGGTCACGAGTAGTGCTTCGCCTGCGTCCTGTGCCTGGCACGCCCGGGCTGGCGGGCCGGTAAGGTGTCTTCAGGGAGCGACGCAATGGATTGGAGAACGTGATGCGCGTGATCGCAAAGGTCTTGGCCGCGCTGGTCGCGCTGCCGGCCATCGGGCTGCTGCTCCTGGTCGCCATCAACTGGCGTGACCAGCTGCCTTCGGCCGACGCGGAGCGGTTCGACGCCATGCTGCGTGATCGCCCTGCGCTGGCCGATGCGGAGAACGCGTATGTCCATCTCATGCAGCTGGCGGGTCCGGGTGACCCGGCATACAGGGATGCGCGAAGCGCGGACGTCGACGCGCTTTCCGCGGCGTGCCAGCAGGTCACGGCGTGCGCGGACGCGCTGGAGAAACATCCCGACGTGCTGTCCGGCTGGCTGTCTTCGGAGCAGTGGCTGCTGGACCGCTATCGCGGGATGCTGCACGCCAGTCAGGGCTGGCGGGAACCCGTTCCTGCCGATCTGGACGCGACGTTCCCCGCCTTCGGGCCCGCGAGGGACGCGCAGAAGCTTCATCTGCTGGACGCCTGGGCGCGCGCGCGGGCAGGCGATGCCGGAGCGGTGCGCGACATGCTCGATCGCGACCTCCGGTTCTGGCGACGGGTGGTGGCGTCGTCGGACCTGCTGATCTCGAAGATGGTGGCCACGGATGCGGTGGAGCGGAACTTCGAATGGGGCGCCATGGCGCTGCGTTCGCTCCCCGCCGATGCCGTGGACGGCGCCGTGCCGCCCTCGTGGCTTGAGCCGATCACGCTGTCCGAGCGTTCGCTGACGCGGGTGCTGGGCGGGGAATGGAATTTCATGGCGTCGACGATCCGCTCCGCACTGGTGGCCCCTGGAGAGGGCGAGGACGCGGGAGTCCTGTCGAGCCCCCTGCAGCGCGTGTTCTTCCAGGAGCAGGCCACGCGCAACCTGTTCGCGGCGAACCTGGCGGAGATGGGGCGGGTGTCGGAGCGCCCGTATCCCGAGCTGCGCGATGCGCTCGACGCGGTGGCGACGGCGGAGCGGGGAGGGATGAAGTCCTGGCTGCGCCCGTACAACCCCGTGGGTGCCGTGCTTGCCGCCATCCCGCCGCCGGCCTATGTGGACTACGTCGCGCGCGCGGCGGACCTCGAGGGCCGGCGTCGCGTCACGCTGCTGGCCGCGACCCTGCACGCGACCGGCACGCCACCTGCGGGCGTCGCACAGGCGCTGGCGGAGACGCCCTTGCGCAGCCCGTACGACGATGCAGCCTTCGGCTGGGATGAGGCCGGGGGCCGCCTGGTGTTCCAGGGCCTGCGGTCGGGAGAGAAGGGGCGGTATGCCATCGCGCTGTATCCGGAGCCTTGAGGGCGGCGGCTGCCGGACAGCGGCTCGTGGCCAGTGACCTTGAAGCGATCCGCTCAGCCTCCGACGGATTCGCTGAACTTCATCGCCAGTACCTCGGCCGGCGTCCGCAGGAGCGTCGGGTTCACCTGCATCGCGAACCTGCCCGTCTCCGGATGCCCATGCGACAGCACCACGCCGCGCCCGGCAAGCCGTTCGTGCAGCAGCTCCGGGGCCACGCCGGTCGCGGTCATGAAGAAGCGGCTGGTGCCGTTGGGAAGCTTCTCGAACGCGAACCTGCGGTCGTCCCGCAACAGCGCGATCAGCCGGTCGGCCACCTGCCACGCGTTCGCATAGTCGTCCAGGTAGCCGTCGACGAAGCGCAGCGCCACGGCGGCCGCGGGCCAGGCATTGGGCAGGGCGCCGCCGAACATGCGCCGCTGGTGGTACAGGCCTTCGATGAAGCCGGCGTCTCCGGCGAGGATCGCGCCGGAGGCGGCGTTGAAGTGCTTCCACAGCGAGACGTACACGGTGTCGAACAGCGCGCCGTACTCGTGCAGGGACCTGCCGGAATGGAACGGCAGGTTGAACATGCGCGCGCCGTCCAGGTGCAGGCGGATGCCGCGCTCGCGGGCCAGGCCGCAGACGCGCGCGAGCTGGTCGAAGTCGACCATCTCGTGGTGGCGCCGCCGCACCGGCGACTCGATGGCGATCACGCCGACGCGGGTTTCGACCCGGCCGCTGCCGGAGCGCGCCAGCCAGCGCTCGACCTCGTCGAAGGTCAGCGTGCTGCTGCCCTCCGCCAGCGGCACCAGGTTCAGCCCGCTCAGGGTCTGGGCGCAGTCGCCGCTGTCGTTGTAGAGGTGGCTTTCCGCCTGCACGAGCACGCGGCGGTCGTGGCCGGCGAGCTTGCGCACCGCGAGGTGGTTGGCCAGCGTTCCGGTGGGGAGGTAGATGGCGTCCTGCTTGCCGAGCAGCCGGGCGAACCTGAGTTCCAGCTCGCGGATGACGCCGCCGCGCGAGTAGTTGTCGGCCGCGAACCCATCCTCCGCCGCGACCTCGGCCAGTATCGCTGCGTATTCCGGCGGGCCGAGTCCGAGGCCGTCTGATGCGAAGTCCACGGTCGTGGGGGCGGGGCGGCCGGCACGGGTCGCCACGGGCGCGGCGGTGGCGGGCAGCAGCGGCGACGCGGCGGCAAGGCCGCCGACGCCCAGGAAGCGGCGGCGATCCATCAGGGCGCCTGCTTCCGCCGCGCTACCCAGCCGTCCAGCTGGTTCGCGAAGGCCTGGCGGTCGCGGGCGCCGAAGGCGGCGGGACCGCCGGTCTGTACGCCGGCGCCGCGCAGTTCTTCCATGAAATCGCGCACCGACAGGCGCTCGGCGATGTTGTCCGGGGTGAAGCGCTCGCCGCGCGGATTGACCGCATCGGCGCCCTTGGCCAGCACGCGCGAGGCCAGCGGGATGTCCTGGGTGACGACCAGGTCGCCCGGGCCGGCGCGCTCGGCGATGGCGTCGTCGGCGGCATCGAAGCCACCCTGCACCTGGATCGCGCGCACGAAGCGCGAGCCGGGCGTGCGCAGCCACTGGTTGGCGACCAGGGTCACCTGCATCTGCGTGCGCTCGGCGGCGCGAAAGAGGATCTCCTTGACGGGGCCGGGGCAGGCGTCGGCGTCGACCCAGATCCGGGGAGGCCGGGGCGAGGTGTCGGTATCGGTCATGCGGGGATGTTAGCCGCTGGCCGGGCCGAGGCCGGGCTCATCCCGCACCTGCCTGATCACCGCGCAATCTCGAACACCGCCGACACCCGCTCGGTGAAGTCGATTTTCGGCTGCAGGTAGCGGCCGCTGTCGATGCGCGATCCGGTGACCTGGATGCGATCCAGCGTGGTGTTCCCATACCCGTGCGCCTGCATCGAGTTGAGGCTGTTGATGCTGTACACGGGCCCGAGCCGGCCGCCAAACGCCACGGCAAGCCCGCCTGCCTTCTCCCGCGCATCGGCCACGGCACGCGCCCGCGCGTCCTCGCGCAGGCGAGCCTCCTGGCTGGACTTGAAGCTGACGTCGGACACGTCGGTGAAGCCCGCCGCCAGCGCGGCGTCCATCCACGCGCCCAGCCGTTCCAGGTCGTCCAGGCGCACCTTCACTTCGCGGCTGGCGACGTGGGCCGAGGGCAGCCGACGGTCGTTGTCGTCGTACTCCTGCTCTTCCCGCAGGGCGAGGTCGGAGGCGGTGATGTCGTCCGGGTCCACGTCGAAGTCGGGCGCCACCTTCAGCAACGCGGCGACCGCGCGGTCGACGACGCGTTTGGCCTCGCCGGCATCCGCGGAGCGGTGCCGCGCGACCATGGACACGGTCGCCGAGTCGGGTGCAACGCTGACCAGGCCTTCGCCCTGCACGACCACGTGCGGGGCGTCGGGCAGCGGGGTGCCTGCGACGACTGCGGCAGGGGACAGGGCGAGGGCTGCGGCGATCATCCATGTGCGCATGGCGTGGGCTCGTTCTTGGCGGAAGGAGTGTGCAGCCTACCCGCGCTCAGCCGGACTGTGCTGGACACGGGCCGGCGGTCGGCCGCCGGGAACCCTCTGCGCATGCGACCGACCATGTCCTGCCGCCGATCACGCTGCGCCAATGGCCCCGGGCCCATCCTGATGCGCCCACAACGTCAAACCGGGAGCACTCCATGGGCAAGTCCCTCGAAGGCAAGACCGTCGCCATCCTCGCCACCGACGGCGTCGAGCAGGTGGAACTGACCGAGCCGCGCAAGGCGGTCGAGGCCGCGGGTGCCACCGTGCGCCTGCTGTCGCTGAAACCCGGCGAGATCCAGGGCATGCACCACGACAGGAAGGGCGACAGGCTGCCCGTGGACGGCGTCGTGGCGGACGCGCGCGTGGATGACTACGACGGGCTGATCCTGCCCGGCGGCGTGCAGAACCCCGACACCCTGCGCATGGACGAGAAGGCGGTCGGCTTCGTGCGCGACTTCGTGGAAAGCGGCAAGCCGGTCGGCGTGATCTGCCACGGTCCGTGGGTGATGATCGAAGCCGACGTGGTCCGCGGCCGTCGCATGACGTCGTGGCCAAGCGTGCGAACCGACCTGCGCAACGCCGGCGCGGACGTGGTGGACGAGGAAGTGGTGGTGGACCAGGGCCTGGTCTCCAGCCGCAAGCCCGAGGACCTGCCGGCCTTCTGCCGCAAGCTGGTGGAAGAGTTCGCCGAGGGGCGCCACTGAGCCGTGCAATTCCGGCGCTGGCGTGGGCGCACTGCGCGGCGGGGGCTGCGCGCCTCGGGTCGGGGCGCGTCGACGCGCCGAGCTGGCGACGCTTGCGCTGGTTCGCCTCCGCGGGATGTCGTCAGTGCCGGAACCAGCTGTGCAGGCGCACCAGCAGCAGCTCGACCTCGGTCAATGCCGCCCGTTCGTCCCGCAGCCGCACCGCGAGTTCCGGCACGTCGGTGCTGATGTCGTCCACGCCCAGGTCCATGTAGCGCGCCATGCGCACCGGATCGTTGACCGTCCAGGCCTGCAGCCTGTAGCCGCGGCGGCGCGCATCCGCGACGGCACCGGCATCCACCTGCAGATGGTTGAGGCCCAGCATGTCGAAGTCGGTGCGACGTGCGGTGCCGGGCAGGGCGGCGTTCGCGAACAGGGCCAGTCGTGCCCCGGGGGCAGCGAAGCGCGCGGCGCGAACGAGTTCGGGGGACAGCGAGGCCAGCACGACGGCGTCCTGGTAGCCGCTGCGCCGGATCTCGCGCAGGGTGGCCGCGAGGAGGGCGTCGGCGTTGTCGGCGTCGGGCTTGAGCTCGACCAGCGCAAGCGCGCGTCGGTCGATGAAGGCGAGGGCTTCGTCCAGCGTCTGGATGCGCTCGCCGGAAAAGCGCGGATCGAACCAGCTGCCGATGTCGATATCGCGCATGTCGGACAGCGCCGTCTCCGCCACCGGGCGCGGGTCGTTGGCGACCCGCCGGAAATCGCTGTCGTGGAACACGACGACGGCCCCGTCGGCGCTCAGCCGGACGTCGAATTCGATCGCATCCGCACCGGCGTCGATCGCCGCCTGGAACGCCGCGAGGGTGTTCTCCGGTGCCATCAACGCGGCGCCGCGGTGCGCGGTCACCGTCACCTCGCGGCGCAGGTTCATGCTGCCGACCGCGATGCTGGCCTGCACCAGCGCGACCGCGAGGAACGCGGCCTCCGCACCCCAGACGAAGCGGCCCGGATGGTGCGGCGTGGCGTCCAGGGCGCGGGACCCCCGTGCGCCGCCCAGGCGGTGGAACAGGGCGCGCACCAGCAGCGTGTTCGCGGTGGTGCCGAGCAGCAGCGCGCCCAGCAGCGTCGCTGCGTTGAGCGTGAGGTAGGCCACCATCCCGAGGCTCAGCAGCAGACGGTGTTGGGGAAGCCAGTCCAGCAGCGGCGTCGCGGCCTGCTGGTACAGCCAGGTCACGGCCAGCGGCAGGGCCGCGACGGTGAGCGCGACGCCGGCCACCAGCGTGGAGATGCGCAGGTGCCGGCCGCGGGTCAGCGTGCGGCTGCGGCGCAGTGCGCCCAGCGGCGAGTGCCCCTCCAGCACCAGCGCCGGCGTGGCGAGCAGCCAGCGGAAGTACAGCGTGGCGTGCAGCAAGAGACCGATCGCGAGCACCGGCAGGAAGCCGCCCAGGAACCACCAGAGTGCCGCGGGCCGGGCCACCAGCACGAAGTAGGGGTCGTAGCCGCGCAGCAACAGCCAGTAGAGCGCGGCGCCGATCGCGAGCCACGGCATCGCCAGCACGGCGTGCGCGGTGACCTGCAGCGCGGCCAGCGCCGCCAGCGGAACGGCCCGGCGCAGCATGCCCAGCAGGGCCGCCGCGGCCGTGCGGTAGCGGCAGCCGTGGCTGGCGGAGACCAGCAGCATGCCGGCCTGCTGCAGCATGACCACGTACCAGGACAGGGCGCCGGCCAGCACCAGCCAGGCGAGCGCCAGCAGGTTGTCGAGCACGCCATCGAGATCGCCGGCGAAGGGGCGTTCGATCCAGTGCAGCAGCGCCGCCAGCGACCAGGTGGTCAGCGGTGCCGCCGCCACCGTCGCGAACGCGGTGAACAGCAGGTACCAGGCCAGCATCGGGCGCAGGTGGCGGCGCAGGTCGCGCCGGATGTCGTGCACCAGGATGCCGCGCAAAAGCGCGCGGTCATCGGCGTCGGGTGCGGGGGCAGCGGGCGGGGCCGGGAGGGGCATGCCCGAAGTGTTGCACGTGATGTTGCGGCGGAGATCCTGCTTGCATCCACGCAGGAGTTTCCAGGGGATCCGCGGGTGGCCTGTGCTGGACTAGCTGGTCGGCTGCCCCGGAATCCCAAACAGCCGGCCGCCAGTGGGACTCATTTCACGCGCTCCGGCAGCCCGGTCATGACGCGACGCGACGCGGTGCCGGTGTTGTTGGCCAGCTCGATTTCATGCGTGAGCGTGGTTGTCGTGGCGGAGACCGTGACCACGGCGCGGCGATCCCGCGTGGTCATCGCCAGCGGCACGTGGATCCACTCGCTGTCGTTGGCGGCCAGAGCGTCCCGCGAGCACGTGAAGCGGATCGAACCGGCGTCGCGATGTTCAACCGGGCAGGGGGCCTGGGCGTCGACGAGTGCGCCCTGCGACACCTTGATCGTGACCCGGGTCTCCACCGCCTCGGCATTCCGTCCGCCCACATTCGCGAGGTGCAGGGACAGCTGTCCGTCGTCCAGCCGGGCGTCGAGGGCCAGGTCCGCCACGGCATTGCAGCCTTGTCCCTTGTGGATGACCAGGCCGGCGTTGTAGTTCGCCACGGCCACGTCGGGGCAGCCATCGCCGTCGAGGTCGCCGACGCCCATCCCGTGCGGATTCAGGTGGGTGGCGTACAGGCCATCGATCCACGTGCCCTGACCCAGGCCCTTGGCGTCCTGCAGGAAGAAGCTGATCCCACCGCCGCCGTGCAGGATCAGCAGGTCGTCGCGGCCGTCGAGGTCGAGGTCGCGTCCCAGCATCGCGTTGGGGTAATACTCGGTCGTGATGCTGCGGTCGTAGACCAGGGTGCCGGCGTCGTCCTGCAGATAGATCTTCACTTCCGTGTGGTCGCCAACGAGCGCAAGGTCGTCGCGTCCGTCATTGTTGAAGTCGCCCACGCCGACGGCATCGCCGCCCCAGACACCATCCGTCGGGTCGATAGTGGTCGGGCCCTTGAATGAGGGCGTGCCGTCATTGAGATAGACATAGGCGTTGGTCTCGCCCTGTCCGGACTGCACCACGAAGTCCTGGTAGCCGTCGCCATTGAAATCTCCGCTGTCCAGGTCGTTGTAGCCGTCGGCGGGTGTCGGCAGGTGCACGGATTCCCGTACCCCGCCGCGACCGTCACCCATGTAGATGACCGCACCTTCGCTCCAGCCGTGCGCCACCACGTCGGGTGCGCCGTCGCGGTCGGCGTCCAGCAGCGCGACATTGGTCGCCCTCCAGCCGATTTCGTGGGTGTGCATCGTCGTGCGGACCACCGGCCACAGGCGTTCCTGGTCCCAGTCGATGATCATGATGCCGCCACCGTGGCCGAGGACGATTTCCTGTGCCGCATCGCGATCCAGGTTGCCGACGACCAGGCTGGTCTGGTTGGCGAATCCGTACGGGAACCGCAGTGGCGGGGCGAGCGAGCCATCGGCCTGCTGCAGGTAGACCAGCACCTGGTAGTCGTTCCCTTCGTCGAAGTAATACGTGGTGGACACCACCACGTCGTCGCGGCCGTCGCCGTTGACGTCACCGACCGCCGCAGCGTCGGGCCAGCTCCCGATCGGGTGGACTTCAGACGGTGCGAGACCGTAGGCGGCATGGACCGTGGGCGCGGCCAGCATGAAGCCTGCCGCGAGGATACGCGCTGTATCGAGCATGGTGTTCCCCTGTTGCGCGAGCGAATGCGCGCACTTTCCAATGTATTCCGTGCAAGCGGGCGCGTGCACGGCAAGCGTCCTTTCCACTCAGGGCTGGTAGCACGCTCCGCCGGGATCCACCTCGATCTGCACCAGGTCGCCGCCAGCGCCGCCCCAGATGTTGCCATCGGTGAAGATCAGGCAGCCTTCGCCGCGGTACAGCACCTGCATGCGACGCGCGTCATTGCCGTAGTAGAACGGAATCCAGCGCTTGCCGGATTCGTAGCTGTGCTGGCGATCGGGCGCGCGGTCCATGACATCCTGTACTTCGCTCGGCGTCATGCCGATGCGCAGTCGGGCGAATCCGCTGTCCGGCGCCGCCTGGCCGATGACTTCACCGGTGAAACTTCCATCCATCGAAAGTGTTTCCACGCCGCGGGCCGAGTCTTCGCCCCCCTTGTTGCCCGTGCTGGCGCAGGCGGCAAGAAACAGCGTGGCCGCGCCGACCATGGCTCCGTATACCTGGTTCATTCCAATCCCCCCTGTCATGGAAGCCGAAGTGTGCCAGACACCGGGATCGGCCGGGGGCTGCCCCGGCGCCTCACTCCCCCAGGATGCGGGCCACCAGGCCGGAGGCGAGTTCGATCATGTAATAGGTGTCGTCCTGCGGATAGGGGCGCACATAGGTGTAGCCGGCGGGCGGCGCGGCCAGGCCATAGCTCCGGTAGTCCTGCACGTAGTAGCGCGGCTGGCGGTACTCGACCGGGATGTACTGGCCGCGGGCCCATCGGCGGTACGCCTTTTCTTCCTCGCGGACGGCCTTCCTGTAGTCGCGCTCGGCCTTTTCGTAGTCCTTCCGGGCACGGCGTTCGGCCTTCTCGCGATGCTTCCAGTAGTCGCGTTCGGCCTTGCTGGCGTGGTGGCCATGGCGATGGTTGTCCCGCGCTTCGGCCATGCCGGTGGCGGAGACGGCGACGGTGGCGAGCGCGGCGGCGAGCAGGAGGCGTTTCATGGCGGCGACCTCATCGATCGGGATCGGGACCCCATCCTGTCGGACGCCGGGTGAATGCACGGCGGACGCACGGACTGATCCCGATCCGCATGCAGGTCGCGGTCAGGGACGTCAAGGCCGTCGTGACGGCAGTCGGCTTGCCGCCGAGCACACGTCGTAGGCCAGCGCGAGCGTCCACGATGGCGTGTTACAGGCGATGGCGCCGTTGCTCCACGAACAGGGCCCCGGCCATTGCGCATGGCGCTGGTCCGGCATACTGATCGTGGATCGCGGAGGGGTTGCCCTGGTCGGACGGATGGGAATGATCGCCTTGCTGGCGGCGGTGTCGGTGGCCGCCGCCGGCTGCGTGGGCGTGCCTGGCGCGTCGGCCGACGACCCGGCCTCGCGCGCGGCGGTGCAGCACCGGCCCGCGACGCTTCGGCCCGGTGTGGCCTGGCCGCGGACGGTGGTCCGTGCGAAGCAAAGCCCGCCCGGCGCCGCGCCGGAACCCGCGGTCCCGACGTTCGACTACGCCTACGCGCCGCCGGCTTCGCCCGCCCTGCAGCCGATCCACGACCGCGTGCGCGACGCCGACCTGCTGCGTCGCCTGCCGGAACTGCAGGCCCTGGACGGGATGTTCGTGTTGCCGCGACGCCTGCGCTACGTCACCGCCGAGTGCGGCGAGTTCGGCTCCTTCTACCGCCCGGCCGAGGCCGAGGTGGTGCTGTGCTACGAAACCCTGCGCACGCTGTACGAGCGCGGTCGGGCGCAACAGCAGCAGGGCGGCCTGGATGACGCATACGCATTCGCTTACGTCCGCGCCAACATCCGCTTCATCGTGCTGCACGAAACCGGCCACGCGCTGGTGCACCTGCTCGACCTGCCGGTGACCGGCCGCCAGGAGGACGCCGTCGACCAGCTGGCGGCGATCCTGATGCTGCGCTTCGCCGGCCTGGACGAAACTTCCGGCCAGGTGATCGATAACCTGCGCATGGCGGCGGACTGGCTGCTGTCGCGCAGCACCGGCGCCTACAACCTCGACGCCTACGCCGACGAGCATGCGCTGGGCGAGCAGCGCTACTTCAACCTGCAGTGCCTGATCTACGGCACCGACCCGGCGGCGTTCGCCAGCATGGTGGACGCCGGCGACCTGACGCCGTCGCGTGCCCGCGGCTGCGCGCGCGAGACGCGGATGGCGACCAGGGCGTGGCTGCGACTGCTGCTGCCACATCTGGCACCGGGCCTGGAACCCTACGAGCAGGAAGCGGCGCGCTACCTCGAGCAGAGGGGATGAGATCCCCCGGAGCCTGCTAGCGCCCCGGGCCGGCCGGATGCGGCTTCAGCGGGCGCGCCAGGCTGAGCGCGACGGTGCTGGCCAGGATCACCGCGACCGCCGCCAGCGACCACAGCACCGGGATCTTGTACACGTCGACCAGCAGCATCTTCGCGCCGATGAACACCAGCACCACCGCCAGTCCGTAGGGCAGCAGGTGGAAGCGATCGGCCAGGCCGGCCAGCAGGAAGAACATCGCGCGCAGGCCCAGCACCGCGAACACGTTCGAGGTCAGCACGATGAACGGGTCGGTGGTGATGGCGAAGATCGCGGGAATGGAGTCCACCGCGAAGATCACGTCGGTGATCCCGATCATCACCAGCACGATGAACAAGGGGGTGAACTTGCGGCGGCTGCCGCTGCCCAGCCACAGCGCGCTGCCGTGGTAGCGGCGCACGAACGGCACGTGCGCGGTGAGCCAGCGCAGCACCGGGTTCTTCTCGAGGTCGGGCTCCTTGCCGGCGGCGAACCACATCTTCACGCCGGTCAGCAGCAGGAACGCACCGAACACGTAGAGCATCCAGTGGAAGTGCGCCAGCAGCGCGGCGCCGGCGAAGATCAGGATCGCACGCAGCACGATGGCCAGCAGGATGCCGATCACCAGCACGCGCTGGCGCTGCACCTCGGGCACCGCGAAGTAGGTCATCAGCATCAGGAATACGAAGATGTTGTCGACCGCCAGCGCCTTCTCGACCAGGTAGCCGGTGAGGAACTCCAGGCCCACGCGCCGGGCTTCGTCCGGACCGGCGGTCTCGCCGAGGTACCACCACAGCGCGGCATTGAAGGCGAGCGCCAGGCCCACCCAGCCCAGGCTCCACCACGCGGCTTCCTTGAACGTGACCTTGTGCGCGCCGCCGTGGCGCATCAGCACCAGGTCCACCATCAGCGCGATCAACACCAGGCCGGAGAAGCCGGCCCACAACCAGACGTTGCCTATCGTTTCCATCGGGATTCCATGCAAGGGGAGGGGGCGGCCGCGGACGCAGGCGGCTCGGAACCCTTGCTCGGAGATCCGGGGACGCACCTTCGCCGTCGCGGCGAAGGTCTTGCTCACAGCCGGTGGGCTGCCGTGGGACCGGAGCATCGCTGCTCGAACTGACGGCCTGCACGCTGGGAGCTACTCCCCTTCGGCGGCAAGTGTGCGGTGGCCGCTTGTGTCGGTCAACCTTGCGGGCGCGATGCCGGTGCGAGCGGAGGCGCCGCCCCCCGGAGCTCCCGGGAGGCGGCGCGGCCGATGCCTACCTGTCGCGCGGCCGTTTGATGTGCCAGTGGCTGTTGTGCACGGCGTTGTACGTCAGCCGGGCCTGGTCGAAGCCCCAGGCACCCAGCCCGCTGTCGAGCGTGGCGCCCGATGCGGCCAGCGTGCCGTGGACCAGCAGGGTGCGCGCCCAGCCACGCGGCAGCTGGATGCCCTGCGCGGCGTGGGCGTTGCCGATCATGTAGTAGACGTGCTGCGCGTCGGTGTCGGTCAGCACGGCCGCCAGCGTCTGCCGGGTGCTGGACACCCAGGCGGCGATGTTGGCGCGGTCCTGCACCGCCTGGTCGGCGGGCGCGGCCAGCGCCCGGGCCACGGCGTTGCGCAGCAGCTCGTAGTTGTTCCCGCCGCTGTACGCGCCCGGGAACGTGAAGGTGTGGAACAGGTCGATGTCGGTGCCGGCATCGTGGGTCTGGTGGCCGATATCGCGGCCATGCTCGCCGGAGATGTCGTCGATGCGGGTCAGCAGCGCACCGTGCTGGCCGATGTACTCCCACGTCCGGGCCGACAGCCAGTCGTCGTGGCCGTTGTCGCGCCGGCCGTAGCGCCGGGCCGGCTGCCGCCAGGCCTCCTGCATGCGCCACAGCGCCCGCATGATCCGGCTCGAGCCTTCGCCGGAGATCTCCTCGCCCTCGGCGTTCTCCGCATACACGGTGAAGCGGTAGGTGATGTTGTGGGCCGGCGGCGGCACGGTGCCCCGGTCGGAAGGCAGGGCGCGGGTCACGCGGGCGCGCAGCATGCCGGCGGACGGGCGCTGCACGTTGGTGCCCGGGGCCTCGTCGTACAGCGTGGCGAGCACGGTGTCGGTGCTGCCCAGGAGCTCGGCGCGCACGCGGGTGATCGTGGCGCCATCGGGCACGTCGACATCCATCAGGAACCAGCGGTGCAGGGTGTTGGTCTCGCCCTGCAGCGGCTGGCTGAAGGTTTCGTGGTTGCGCGCGTCGGCGAGCTGCTCGGCGCGCACGCCCGACACCACCAGCCGGTCCGCGTCCACGCTGACCTCGGCGTCGACGACCGTCGGCAGGCGGTTGTCGCCCACGTTCATGGCGGTGGCCGCAAGCACGATGTCGGCCGGCCCGGCCGCGGTGAGGGCGGACACGTCGAAGCTGTGTTCGATGTCACCGGTGGTGCCGTCGGCGCGCCAGACCGGCGCATTGGCCAGCTGCGAGTTGACGTTGCGGCTGATGGCGTGGAACTGCTGCCCGGACTGGCGCGCCAGCACGGACAGCGACCACGTGTCGTTGTACACGCTCTGCTGCTGCACGTAGACGGGGTATTCGGCCGACGCCACGCGGTAGCGCAGGTACACGCGGGCGGCGCCCTGGGGCGCGGTGAGCGTGACCGAGCCGTTGACGTTGGCGTTGGCCTGTCCGGCCGATACGCGCAGGGTCCGGGTGGATGCGTTCTGGGGCACGAAGGCCGCGGGCAGGCCCGCCTCACCCGTGGCCGCGCTGGTCCGTTCCGGAACCGGCAGGGTGATCGCGTCCTGCGCCGCCTGCGGGCCGGTGAAGGGCGCGAGCTGGTAGGGCGGCACGCCGGCCTCAACGTCCTCCGCGTGGCGCATCACCATCACCACGCGCGCGGCCTGCCCGGCGAAATAGACCGCTTCGCCGTAGTACTTGCGACCGCCCTGGCTCACGTGCGCGGTCAGCGCGGTGTTGCCGAACGGCACCTGCCCGAAGCCGGCCAGGCCGGTGGCATCGCTGCTGCGCGCCAGGCGCAGGGAGGTGCCCATCAGCGCGTAGTCGATCTGCACCTGGCCAAGCGCCAGCGCGGGATTGGACGGCGGTGCGACCAGCTGCACCTCCAGCCCGTGGCTGGTGATGAAGAACGTGGTGCGCGCGGACAGGGTGAAGCCGAGTGCATCCTCGCCCTCGGCCTTGAGCACGAGCTCGCGGCCGCGGTACCCGGCCAGCGCGACACCGAGCGCGGCGACGTTGGTCGGCTGCAGGTTGCCTTGGGTGTCGACCGTGAACGCGTCGGTCAGCGGCAGCAGGGTGTTGCCGATGTCGTCCTCGATCGCGACTTCGCTGACGTACTCCAGCGGGCGGTGGGCTCCGCCGTTGAAGAGCTGGATGCCGAACGTCGTGAAGTCGTGAGGCAGCAGGCCGTCCTGCATGGCGTCGACCACGGCGGTGGCCGGGAACACCACTTCCTTCGAGTCGTCCAGGACCAGGGCGATGTCCAGGGTTTCACCGGCGGCGACCTCCACGGTCCCGGTCGCGAGCGCCGTCGAGGGAATGACCGCCATCAGCTCGAAGCGGCCCGCGGGCACTTCGAACGACGCGCGCCCCTGGGCATCGGTCACGGCCACCGGCAGGTCGTCGACATAGAGCCGTACGCCGTCGCCGGCGGGCGGGCCACGCTGGTCCGGTGCGGTCTCGTCGAGCAGGTAGGTGCTCACCTCGAGCAGCGCCGTGTTGGCGGGGGCCTCGCTGTTGACGCAGGCCCTGAAGTCCTGGATCGCCTCGGCAGTGATCGCCTTGCTTTCGGGCGTGGCGCCCAGCGTGCCCGGGTGCGACAGGATCAGCAGTGCGCTGTCGATGCGACGGTTGACGTCCTCCAGCGGGCTGCCCTGCCAGAACATGCCCCAGGCCTGGGAGACGTGGGTCCGCACCTTCGATGCGTGGGGTTCGAGGATCTCGCCCAGGATGGTGCCCTGGGCTTCGGTGTACTGCGCATGGCAGCGGTGGTCCGGGTCACCGTCGCGCACGCTGGCGGATGCGATCGGCATCAGCAGCAGGCAGGCGAACAGCGCCCAGACACAATGGACGAACGGGGTGTTCCTGAAGGGGTTCAAGCCTCTCTCCTTGGCATGGTTCGGGGTGACGGGGGCTGGACCCGCGTATGCCATGTGCACCGTCGCGCCCCCTCCGGGGCATGCCCGGAAAGGTGCGCGTCGAGATGGCCGGGCGGCCCCCCGCCGCCGACGCGTCCTGCGTCCCCGCGCCGAGTATATGGCCCGTTCAGGTTCACTCCGCAATGCCGTTGCGTCGCAAGAGTGACGCGCGTCGCCATCACCGCGTTCGCCGACGACGGACCCGCTCGACTATCATTTCCCCGGGGAAAGAACGGGGAACACCGCATGGACGCACGAATCCGCGCAGCGCTTGCCTGCGTCGCGCTCGCGGCCTGCCTGGCCGGACACGCCGCCGAACCATCCGGGCCGCTGCCGCCGATACCGGACCGGCCTGAGGCCGCACAGTTCGGATCCGCACCGACGCCCTGGCGCGAGCACCTGATGGCCGTCCGTGCCGTGCAGGACATCGAGGATCCGCTTGAACGCTGCCTCGCCTGGCCGGACCTGCCGGGCAACCAGTGGCCCGCGGGTCACATCGAGGCGCATTGTCGCTACCACTTCACGCCCGTACCGTCTCCCGCCGACGTGGATGCGCTGCTTGCCGCGGGCCGGGTCGCGGACCTGGAGGCGCAGCTGGCCGCGAGGTTCGAGGGCCACGGGCGGGCGCACCATCCCGACGAATCCGTGCACCGGTTCTTCCACGCCTTCACCTGGAGCGGCGACACCCTGAAGGGACGCGAAGCCGATCGCATCACCCGGCGCTGGCTCGAACTGGCGCCCGACAGTGCCTTCGCGCTGGTGGCGCGCGCGACGATGCTGAAGTCGCGGGGCTGGGAAGCCCGGGGCTCGGCCTGGGCGAAGGACACCACGCCGGCGCAGTTCGACGGCATGCGCCAGCTGTTCGGCGAGGCGGTTCCGCTGTACCGGCGCGCCCTCGAGATCGAGCCCGGACTGACCGATGCGCACATCGGCCTGGTGTCGATCTCCACGAGCACCGTCGGTGGCAGCGAGGCGCGGCTGGTGGACGACGCCAGGCGCGTGGCGCCGGGCTGCGCAGAGGTGGCGCTTGAGTTCATGGAGGCGCTGGAGCCGAAGTGGGGCGGGTCTTACGAGGCGATGCTGGCCTACGCCAAGGTGCTCGAGCCCGAGGTGACCGCGTCGCCGCTGATCGCCAACCAGCTGTCGGCACCCTTTGTGGTAGCGATCGACGCGATGCATCGCAGGGACGAGTTCACCGCCGAGGCCGCGCAGTCGATCGACGGGATCCTCGCGATGTCCTCGAACGAGGCGATGCTCGGTCTGGCGGCGACCGCGAACTTCCGCCGCTCCGATGGCACCGACGTGGAGGACGACAAGGCGGCGGCCCTGCTGTTGCAGGCGCAGCGCTTCAAGCCGCTGACGGCCTTCCAGGGCCGGCGGCTGGGGCAATACCTGGTCCAGCGGGAGCCGGAGTGGGCGCTTCGCGTGCTGGCTGCCGCGCTCGCGCTGGAACCGGATTCCGCCTGGGGCCACTACCACCTCGGCGGCGCCAACTACAACAGCCGGCGTTTCGAAGAGGCCGAGAAGCACTACCTGCTGGCCGCCAGGGATCCGGATCGCGCCGGCCCGGCGCTGGTGGAGCTGGTGGGCATGTGGATGCTGCACGCGGGACTGGCGCCGGACGACGCGGTGCGCAGGGCCGGGCCACACCTGGACGAACTGCTGCGACGCCATCCCGGGCATGCGCGTGCGCAGCTGTTCGCGCTGATGCGTGATTCGCATCTCTATGGCCAGGTCGACAGGTCGCGCCTGGAAGAGTGGCTGCTGATCGCCGACGCCGCGGATCCCGTGCAGAAGGCGATGATCGACAACTTCAGGGCCGCGTTGGAGGCTGACCCCAGGTCTTGAATTGCGCGAGGCAGGGCCTGGCCTCGGCAGTCCGGATCGGCCACGAGAAGACGCGCCAGGCTGCCGGCTGATTGATTGTTGACTAGAGGGAGATGGGCAATGGGACTTCTTGACGGTCTGCTCGGAAACGCTTCGAAAATCGATCCTGCACAGATCCAGCAGGAGTTCGCCAAGGTGCTCGTGCCCGGCGAGCGGGTCGAGCACGCCTACAAACTGATCCGTGATTACTTCGTCTTCACCGACAAGCGCTTCGTGATCGTGGACAAGCAGGGACTGACGGGCAGCAAGGTCGAGTACCACTCGATTCCCTACCGGAGCATCACCCACTTCAGCGTGGAAACCGCCGGATCCTTCGACCTCGACGCTGAACTGAGGATCTGGATCTCGGGCATGCCCGCGCCGGTGCAGAAGCAGTTCAACAAGCAGCTGAGCATCTACGAGGTCCAGGCGGTGCTGGCGTCCTACGTCCTGCGCTAGTCCGCCCGCAGCAGGCCAGCGCTCTGCTCCCCGCCGCGCTTCGAGCCGGCAGGTGGAAGCGTGCGATGTCCTGTGTACGGCCTTGTCGCGCCGTCGGCCTCCACGCCTTCCGGCATCTCCCGGCGCTCGTGGAACTGCGGTCGCGAGTAGACGGCGGGCGGGAGGACGTTGCCGTCGATGTCGGTGCCGCCGGGGGAGTACATCTCCTCGATGCCGTGGATGCGGTCGCCGACGCGCGCGAGCGGGCGGAAGTAGCGCACCACCTCGGGCCGGCATTCGGAGGACGGCGCCAGGCAGGTCGGACGGGAATAACGCGTGGAGTACAGACGGCCCCACGCCGTGGTCCAGCGCTCCACAATGCCGGTATAGCCGGCCTCCCACGTGACGGAGCGGCCCGATGTGTCGCGCAGGATGCGGACCTCGCTCGCCCCGCTGTCGATGGTCGGCGTGGTGATGGCATCGAAGGTAGCGTACCCCCAGGCACCGGGGACGGTGCGGGCGCCATAGGTGTCGGTGACGCCGACGCGGATCATCGGGCTGTACCCGGCCAGGCTGGCATATCCGGTTTCGCGCTCGGCATCGCTGACATGGACGACACCCAGGGCCGTACGGTCACCGCCGTCGAGCACCCAGTAGCGCGTGCGTTCCTCGCCGGCCTGCACGTGCATGGCGCCATCGGTCCCCATCGTCCATGCGAACGGCAGGCGTCCGTGGGCCTGGATCGGCTGGAAGTCGTCGTCGACCTTGTGGCCGAGCTCGAGGATCTCGCCGCTGCCATTGCGCGCGAAGCGGTGCACGGCGTAGCCACAGTCGCCCATGGGGACGCCGTTGTGCTGGCCCGCGGTGCTGCAGAAGATGGGCAGCGCCCGCTCGCCGTGGAAGCGGCGCGCATCGGTCAGCAGGCCGGTGCGGGCCAGGTCGAAGGCCGGCATGAACTGGGTCCAGCGCTCGACGTAGCCCTCAAGGTAGGGGCAGTCGGGGAAGCTGACTTCGCTCTCGCTGGTCACGCGCCAGATCTCCATGCCGTCGCTGGCCCACTGGCGCTGCAGCACGGTGCCGGTGGCCTTCCAGTGCCGCTCGGTCCAGAGCTGGCCTGGGCCCGGGCAGCGGTGATGCGGGTTGACCAGGGCGATCTCCCCGTCGGGCACCATCACCAGGGCATCGCCGTCCGCGTGACCCAGGTACGAGACGCCGAGGCTGCCCGAAGGGGCGTGCATCCTCAGCGCGTCGCCTTCGTGCTCGACCACGAGGGCGGTGGTCGGTGTGGGCCTGCCCACGTCCAGCAGCGGGCCGACCAGTGCGAAGCGCTCGGGCAGGCCGGCAGCGTCCATCTCCGCCGCCGGAATCAGGTCGAGCGCGGCCGACTCGTCGTTGAGCAGCGTGTAGTACGTCGAGGACAGGTACTCCACGAACGCAGGACGATCGCGCAACAGGGCCAGGCCGGTGTCGTGGCTTGGCGGCAGCAGGGTCGGATCGGCGGCCAGGCGGACGAGGACCGTCGCCGAGCTGCCGAGATTGCCTCCGGCCTGGCGCACCGCGTTGCGGAATTCGCCGTCGTTGCGCGCCGGGCGCCCCAGCATGGTCTCGGTGGCATGCTGCAGGGCGGTGCTGAACGCCGAGATGCGCGTGCACTCGCAGTCATCGCGGGTCAGCCGGCCATCGGCACCGGCCATGCGCGCCAGGCTGGCATACGAGCCCAGCGGCGACACGAAGTGGATGCCGGGCTGCACGTACTCCAGCGTGATCATGCCGGAGGTGGAGGCCGGCACATCGATGGCGAAGCCGTCCGCGGTCGCCGCAACCTGCTGCACGAGCTGTCCGTCGACATGCACCCTCAGCATTCCGCTGGCGCCAGGTGCCACGCCGACCACGTCGCCCTGGACCTGGATGACCGGTGTCGCCGCCGGGCGCCTCCGGACCTGGGCCTCGACCTTCGCCGGAGCGGTCAGCGGAGCCGGCGCCCGGGCCTCCATGCGTCCCACTGCTGCACCCACCAGGATGACACCGGCCAATCCCAGCCAAACGATCGCTCTCGCCATGGAGTCCCCCCTGGACATGATGGCGCCCCGGCGCCGAAGGCCATCATACCCGCGGTGCGCGGCCGATCCCGTTGCATCGCAAGCGTGATGCGTGCCGCCATCGCCACCTGTGCGGTCGAGCCGGACGGGTGGGGTCTACTGCTCGACCTGCGCCAGGTAATGCTTCGCCGGCCAGTGCCGCAGCACCCGTGGCGTCATCCAGTAGAGCCTCGGCGCCCATCGCGTGAACCGCTGCCAGCGCCGCTCGTCGCGTGCGCTCCACGGCAGGCCGAACATCGCGCGCAGCCCGGGTGGCAGCAGGCCGCGGGTCACGAAGCGCTGCAGCGGCATGGCCGGACGCAGGTACCAGGGCGCGTGGCCGCCGTCGAGCACGGCGTGCATGTAGCGGCGGACTTCGTCGTCGACCGACAGCTGCGCCACCTGCGCGTCCCACCAGCGGTCGAACGCGGCCGCATCGGGCGGCCAGCGGCCGTCGTCGACCTGGAGGGTGCGGCCGAAGGCCCAGGCCTCGCGGTACAGGGCGTCGCGTCGTTCCTCGGGCACGGACCCCTCGAAGAGGCGGTAGACGTCCAGCGCGCCGCGGTAGAGCGTGGCCGCCACCCAGAGCTGCAGGTCGGGGTCGAACGCGCTGTAGCCCGGGCCCTTGACCGGCACGTGCGCGCGATTGACGTGGCGCGCGATCGCCGCGCGCTGGGCGTCGCTGCCCAGGGTGACGGCGTAGACGTAGGCCATGGTGGCACGCAGGCGTTCGAGCGGCCGCTCCAGGGTGGCGCTGTGCCTGGCCACGCCGCGGCCGACGCCGGGTCGCGCCATCTGCCAGGCGACCGTGGCGCCGGCACCGAAGTAGATGTAGGCCTCGCGATTGATGCTCGCGAGGGTGGGGGGAGCGGGGTCGCGCCGCGGCGACGCGCGTGCGGTCATCGTGGACGGGTGTCGGCGCCAGCCCGGAGGCCGCCACCCCCCAGACGGTTGATCGCGGCGTTCTCCACCACCGCCGGCGGCTGCGCCATCGCCGCCAGCGCCAGCATCGCGCGGCCGACGTGGGCGGTACTGGTCATCAGCGACGGCATCGCGCGCACCCCCAGGCCCATGGCCGGGGCGGCCAGGGCGTAGAACGGGCGCATCCACGCGTGGGGGCTGCGCTCGCCGTGCGCGGGCTGGATGCCGCCGGGGCGCAGCATCACGGTGGTGATGGGCAGCGCCTGCAGGGCGGCTTCGGTCTCGCCCTTGATCCGCAGCGGCATGATGCGGCTGTCGGGGTCCGCCTTCGCACCGGAAACGTAGAGGAAGCGCCCCCTCGGATTACGCGCCGCATACGCGCGCGCCACCTGCAGCGTGAGGTCCAGCGTGACGTGCCGGTAGTGCGGCTCCGGCGTGCCCAGGGGCGGCGCGCCGGCGCAGTAGAAGCAGGCATCCCAGGGCGCGAGCCGGTCGGCCACGGACGCGAGGTGGTCGAAACCGGCCACGACGATGTCGTCCACGCGCGCATCGGCGTGCTCCAGCGCCCGGCGGCCCAGCACGCCCACCCGGGACACGCGGGCGTCGGCCAGGGTCTCCACCAGCACGCCCTGGCCCACGAGTCCCGTACCGCCTGTCATGAGGATGCGCATGGTCGTCAGGCCGGCGCCTTCAGCCGGCAGCCGGCGCCTGACCACCCTCGGCGCGCATCCCGCAGTTCACCATCCACGCCACGCCGAAGCGGTCGATGCACATTCCGAAGCGTTCGGCCCAGAACGTCTTCTCGAGCGGCATGGTCACCTTTCCGCCTTCGGAGATGCCGGAGAACAGGCGCTCTGCCTCCGCCACGTCCTTCGCGTTGATCGACAGCGAGAAGCCGCCGAACGGCGTGGCGTACTCCGGCGGGCAGTCGGCGCCCATCAGCAGGGAGCCGTCGGGGAAGCGCAGCGTCGCGTGCATGATCCTGCCGCCGTCCCCGCCCGGCGCCTGGTCGGCCATCGGCGATTCCGCCCAGGTGTGCGAGAACAGGCATTCGGCGCCGAGCGCGCGCTGGTAGAAGTCGAAGGCGGCCCTGCAGTCGCCGCTGGGGAAATTGAGGTAGGGGTTCATGGTGGGCGGTCCTGGTGGCGACGGCGAAGATGCCGAGTCTAGCCACGTCCGCCGGCGTGAGGTACCGGCGCGCGGGGCGCTTCGGGGCCGGCGCACGGCCCGTGCGCCACGCACTGCTGGCACGCTCGCTTGTTGCGTGGGACTGCGCGTCCTCCACGGAGGGCCTCTCGGGCGGCATCCGTCGCCATCGGTCCTGTGTCATGCACGCCGTCGATATGCCATTCAGCTACGTGATCGGCGGCTTCGGCCCCTGGGCCGCGGCGCTGATGATGCTGGCCGCGGTGCAGAGCGAATACCTGCACCGGGGCGCATTGTCGCGCTGCGCGCTGGGGTTCGCCCTGCTCGGGGCGGGCCTGGTGGCCAACGGTTGGTCGGATCCCGCGGCGCGCTGGCCCATCCTCACCCTGGCGCTCGCGGCGGTCGTGGGCACGGCGGTGATCTATCGCGCGCTGCGCCAGCTCGTGGGCGCACGGCCGACCCGCATGCCCCGGCTGGCCCTGGAGGTCGCCCTGCCGTGCCTGGCCCTACTGCCGGCCTGGACCGCCGGTCCACGCAGCTTCGCGCTGACCTTCCACGTGCTGTGCCTGGCGGTGTCGCTGGGCATCGCCTGGACCGTGCGCCGGGCGCTGGTGGCACCACGCAATACCGCCGAGGCCGCGGTGGCGGTGATCCTGCTGCTGTATGCCGGCACGTGGGTGTACGCGCTGTACGCGATGCTGCGCCACGACGGTCCGGAACACCGGCACCTGCTCTATGTCGAGCCGCCGTTCCTGGCCGGCTATGCCGTGCTCTACGCACTGCTGCCGCTGCTGGTGGGGGTGCTGGTGTTCAACCTGGCCAATGCGCGGCTGCACCACCGCCTGCGCCGGCACGCCAATACCGACGACCTGACGGGCCTGATGACGCGGCGGGCGCTGCTGGAACAGGCCGGGCCCTGGCAGGACGACGTGCTGGAGCGCGGACGCCAGCCGGTGGTGCTGCTGCTGGACGTCGACCACTTCAAGCCGATCAACGACACCCACGGCCACGAGCGCGGCGACGAGGTGCTGCGCGCGGTGTCCGACCGGCTGGCGGGCACGCTGCGGGCCGGCACGCCGCTGGCGCGCTGGGGCGGGGAGGAATTCCTCGTGCTGATGGACGTGGCCAGCCTCGACCAGGCCGCCGCGGCGGCCGAACGCATGCGCGCAGCGGTGGCGGAGCGGCCGTTCGCGTCCGGCGAGTCCCGCCTGAAGGTCACCACCAGCATCGGCGTATCGGCATGGCCGGCCGGGGTCGACCTCGCGCAGGCCGTGGCCAACGCCGATGCCGCCCTGTACAGCGCCAAGCGCGAGGGCAGGGACCAGGCGCGCATGGCCGGCCCGGCCTAGCGGCAGAGGCCGCCGCCACCGCCCGGTCGCGTTGGAACCTCAGTCCGCCAGAAGGAGGCTTCGCGCCATGCCGTCCATCGCCCCGTGCCGCCTGCTGCTCGCCGCGCTCTGCCTGTGGTTGCCTTCGGTCGACGCCGCCACGTCGCAGACGGTCCGCGCCAATGGCGTCGAGATCGCCTACGACGAAACCGGCAGCGGCGCGCCCCTGGTGCTCATCCACGGCTTCGGCGACTGTGCCGCGGCCTGGGAGCCGTTCACCGCGGAGTTCGCGAAGCACTACCGCGTGATCTCGATGGAGCTGCGGGGGCACGGGGCGTCGGGTGGGTTCGACGGGCCGTTCCTGTTCGAAGCGTCCGCGGGCGACCTGCTGGCGCTGCTCGACCACCTCGGCCTGGAGCGCGTGCGTGCGCTGGGCATCAGCGCGGGCGGCATGACCCTGCTGCACGCGGCCGTGCGCGAGCCCGGGCGGATCGAGGCGATGGCCGTCATCGGCGCGGCGCACTACTTCCCCGAGCAGGCGCGCGAGGTGATGCGCGGCGTCCCGGGCAACGTCCCGCCGGACGTGCGCGCGTCCTTCGACGAATGCGCCAGCCGCGGCCCGGCGCAGGCCGCCGGCCTGCTGCAGCGCTTCCATGAGCTCAAGGACAACCACGAGGACATCGAACTCCTGCCGGCGGAGCTGGGCACGATCGCGGCGCGCACGCTGGTCGTGCACGGCGACCGCGACGTGTTCTTCCCGGTGGACATCCCGGTCGCGATGTACGGCGCGATCCCCGGTGCGCAGCTGTGGATCGTGCCGGGCGGCGACCACGTGCCGATCTATGGCCCGCACCGGGCGCACTTCGTCGAGACCGTGCTGCGGTTCCTGGCGGAGCCACCCGAGGGCCCCGGCGCGCCGCCGTGAAGCGGCCGCGCTCCGCTGCACGCGGACGGAGGGCCGTGCCGACCAGGTGACGTGCGATGCGGAAGATCCGCTGCAGCTGATCCTCATCCGCCCGGCGCGTCACTCCATTTCCGGGTTGCGCATCGGCGCCAGCGTCGACAGGTCGGCCCCGGATTCGATCTCCGCGATCCGCGCCTCCATCAGGGCGCGGAGGTCGGCATCCAGCGGCATCTTGGTCTGCGCCAGCGGCCGCCGCAGCGCGCGGATGGCGGCCGCGCCGTCGCCCAGGCGGATGTGTGCGTTGGCCAGCTCGATGCCGAGGCTGGCCGACTGCGGGTAGTAGCCGGCGACTTCCTCCAGCCGACGGGCAACCAGCGCCCAGTCGTCGCCCTTGTGCTTGTGGATGTATTCGAACACCTGGCCTGCCAGGCTGCCCGCGCGCGTGCGCGGCAGCACCTGGCGACCGCGCCAGACTTCCGCGAAGCCGAACTGCGCCACGCGCTCGAGGCCGTGGAAGACCTCGTCCGGATTCCAGTCCCACGACGGCCAGGGGCGATGGTCGGCCCGCGTGTAGACGAACCAGCCGTCGTAGACGCCGTCGACGTTGGCGTCGTCCAGGCTTTCGACGCGCCGCCGGTAGTTGAAGCCGGCCGCGCGCATCTGTTCCTCGCCCACCCAGTAGTTGGTGTACATCGGCAGCCCGGAGGGCCGGATCACGCGGTCGTGGAAGGCGCGCAGCTCGCCGAAGCGCTGGCCGAGGTCGCGGCCTTCGTTGGCGAAGTAGTCCCAAGCGCCATCGGTGCCACCCACCAGTTCGTTGTGGTATTCCCAGGCGCGCTTCTCGCCCAGCGTCATCGCCAGCGTCGCGCCCAACAGCAGCGCCACCGTGGCCAGGCGCGCGCGCGCGAACGGAGGCGGCGCGCGCCGGGTCCAGGCCAGCGCGACCGCGCCGCCGGCCGGGATCGACAGCGCGACCACCAGTGGCATGGCGTGGCGGATCCCGCCCCAGCTGCCTTCCGATCCGAGCAGTGCGGCAAGGTAGGCGGCATTGCCGCCGAGCACGCTCCACAGCACCCACTGTGCGCGCCGCGGCAGCCCGGCGCGCCGCAGCACGATCATGGCGGTGCCCAGCAGCGCGAGCAGCATCAGCGCCAGCGGCACCTTGGACAGGATGATCGCCGGCCAGGAGAACCATGGCGCCTCGCCGTCGTACAGCCTCCCCCAGATCAGGTGCTGGCTGATGCCGCGGCCCTCGATGCCGGTGCGCACGGTGTCGGCCAGTCCCCACAGGTAGCTGCGCGGCAGCACGTGCAGGCGATCGGCCAGCGCGATGCCTTCGCGCCAGGCCGGGCTGCCGACCTCGGCGATCTTGTCGGCGAGGTCGCGGTTGAAGCCATCGCTGCCGTCGGGTCCGGCGTGGAAATGGAAGCCGTACTGCGCCCACAGCACCGCCAGGCCCAGCAGCCCCGCGAGCAGCAGCCTGCCCGCGCGCGCGAGGGCGTCGCGCGGACGCCCGTGCAGGGCCGGCCACACAGCGGCCACCGCGAGCACGGCGACGATGCCGGCGATGCCGGCCAGCGCCGAGTGCTTGGCCCCCAGCGCCAGGCCCAGCGCGAGACCGGTGGCAACGACCCAGCGCCACCGCCAGTGCGCCGCCAGCAGCCCGCCGCAGACCGCGGCGACCAGCAGCGCCAGGCCCAGCGGCAGGTCGGTCATCACCACCGGCATGTGCGCGGCGACCGTCGGCTCGATCGTCAGGAACGCCAGGCTGCCGAGCGCCCACGGCAGGCCGAACGCGTGCCACAGCAGCAGGCCGAGAGCGAGCAGGAGCAGCCCGTGCAGGGTCCACATGGCGGCGCGCGCGATGCGCTGGGCGCGCGCCGGGTCGTTGTCGAAGAACATGGTCTCCTCGACCAGGTCGCGCTCCTGCAGCTTCTCCTGCAGCGCCGGCACCGGGCGCAGCCGGAAGTCACCCGGCATGGACGTGCCCACCCACAGTTTCGCCAGCGGCGGGTGCTCGGGATTGAGGCGGAAGTCGCCGGTGCGGACGTAGGAGGTGCCGGCGACGATATGCCAAGGCTCGTCGACGGTGAACGAATCCAGCCGCGTGCCCAGATGCGAGCGCGCGATGCCGAGCAGGATCAGGACGACCAGCGCCAGCGCGCCGGCGATGCGGCGGAGGGCGTGGCGGGACGGGGCAGGTCTGGAGGGGGTCGGCATGGGAGCGCCTGGACTGGCCGGTCTGGCAGGAGCAACGTGCCGTGGCGGCGCCGCCGGTCATGCCGTTCGCGCGCCCGGCGGGGGGCGTTCCGCCGGCGCACGCTGGACTCGCGGCCATGTCCTCCGACGACCATCCGCGCCAGGGCGGCGACGCCGGCATGCCGATCCTCGAGTTCGCCCGTGCCACCTTCCTTGCCGGGCGCAACACCACGGTCCGCCGGGGCACGCGCTGGCACGGCGTGCCCGCTGCGCGGCTGCGGCTCGCCGACGGTGGCCTGTCGCCGCCGGTCGCGCTGGAGACCGTGCTGCGCGTGTTCCGCGAACTGGACGAGGCCGACCTGCGCTTCGAGCACGATCCGGCATGCCGCACCCCGACCGGCCTGTCCGCCGCGCGAATGGTGCATGTGGGCGAGGTCTCGGAGCTTCCGGATGCGGAACTCGGCCACGCACTCGAGGCCATGACCAGGCCGCGGGACCCGACGCCCCGCCTGCGGGTGTACAACACCGTGGGCCATCTCTCCGACCAGGTCGGGTCCGCCGCAGCCTACGGGCGCTACATCGCGCGTGCCGCGGATCTCGAGGGTGTCCGCCGCGCCGCGCTGCTGGCCGCCACGCTGCGCGAGGAAGGCGTGCCGCGTGGCGACGTGGCCGCCGCCGTGCGCGCCGCGCCGCTGCGCCAGCCGCATGACGATGCAGCGTTCGAATGGGACGTGGCGGGAAGCACCATCGTGTTCCCGGGGCTGGAAGCGGGCCATCGCGGGCGGCACGCGCTGCTGCTGCAGCCGGCCGTCAACGCCGATCGAGGCTCCTGACTCCGGACGCCCGGTGGTGCGTGCGTGTGCGCCGCGTGCACGCCGCGCGCGCGGCGCAGCGGCGCGGGTGCTGCACAATCACCCGCCATGCGGGCAGTCCGGCGCCACGCCGGATTCCGCCACGGACACCAGGACGCCATGCGCAAGCTTGCACCCAATCCCAAAGACCTCGGCCGCCTCGACCTCGTCGACATCCTCGGCACCATCAACGAGGAGGTGCGGCGGCGCTTCGGCGAAGGCGAGGTCGCCGACTACATCCCGAAGCTGGCCGAAGTGCCGAAGGATCGCTTCGGCATGGCCCTGGCGATGCTCGACGGCACGGTGCACGAGGTCGGCGATGCGCGCGAGCGCTTCTCGATCCAGAGCATCTCCAAGGTGTACACGCTGACCCTGGCGCTGGAGGCGGTCGGCGACGCCCTGTGGACGCGCGTGGACCGCGAGCCTTCGGGCGACCCCTACAACTCGCTGATCCAGCTCGAGCTGGAGAAGGGCATCCCGCGCAATCCGTTCATGAACGCCGGGGCGCTGGTGACAGCGGACGTGGTGCTGTCGAACTTCGACGATGCCGAACGTACGCTGCTGGGCTTCATGCGGGCGCGGTCGGGCAACCCGGAGGTTGGTACCGACGAGGTGGTCGCGAAGTCCGAGCGCGAGAGCGGCCACCGCAACGTGGCGATGGCGAACTTCATCCGCAGCTACGACAACCTGCGCAACGACGTGCAGGACGTGCTGGACTTCTACTACCTGCAGTGCTCGCTGTGCATGGACTGCGTGGACCTGGCGCGCAGCGTGCAGTACCTGGCCGACGGAGGCCGCTGCGGGGCCTCGGGCGAGGCGGTGACGACCGCGGAGGGCGCCACCCGCATCAACTCGGTGATGATGACCGCCGGCACCTACGACGCCGCCGGCGACTTCGCCTACTACGTCGGCCTGCCCGCGAAGAGCGGCGTGGGCGGCGGCATCGTCGCGGTGGTGCCGCGGGTGATGGGCCTGTGCGTCTGGTCGCCCGGACTGGACGATAAGGGCAATTCGCTGCTCGGCCGCTACGCGCTGCACCGCTTCACGCGGATGACGGGGCTGTCGGTGTTCTGAGGAACCGTCGGCGTGATGGAGGGAGCGACCCGCCCCGGCGCGCGCCGTCTCCTGAATGGGCGCCCCTCGGGTCATCCCCGGATTGATCGGGCGGGACGCGCCGCCTAGCGTCGGATCATTCCCCCGACGCGGACGGCCATCATGACCTTCATCGACACCGCTGCACGCATGTCCAACGCCGCGCTTGATGCGGCCGCCAGCTGGCGCGACGACGTGGCGTCGACGTCGCTGCAGCGTGCCCCGGTTGCCGACGGCGTCGGGCGCATGTTCGACGCGATCCAGCGCGGCGACGCTGCGGGCGGCAAGGCAGTGGACGCGGCCGCCAAGCCCGACAAGGCCGGCGGGCGCGAGCTGGTGGCCACCGAGGACAGCGTGGACGTCGGCGGCCATCGCGACGCGTACGAACTGCGGCTCTACCGCGAGGCGGACGGCACCTACACGCTCGAGCTGCACATGAAGATCGAGTTCAACTTCGAGGACGGCGCCAACGGCCTGGACTGGACGCCGGAGGAGAAGCAGGCGTTCATGGAGGACTACGTGCGCGAGGTCGAGAGCGCGTGGGACGGCCACTCGTTCACCACCGACGACGGCCGCGAGGTCACGCTGGACATCCAGCTCGAGGTCAGCGAGCAGGAAAGCGGCTTCATGGGGCGCATCCGCGACTTCATGGATCCGAGCGAGAACTACAACATCAACGTGCTGCGGATCCCGGAGGGCGACTTCCACCGCAGCTCGGTGGGTCCGGGCAACGTCTCCCACCTGGACAGCGAAGACAACCGCGCCGTGCCCAAGGGCGCCAGCATGGACCAGGTGGGCACGGCCCACGAGTTCGGCCACATGATCGGCCTGCCGGACGAATACCATCCCGGCCACGCCCACGAGTCCGACACCGACAGCATCATGAATTCCGGCATGGAGGTGCGAGAGCGCCACCTTGACCTGGTGGAGGATTGGGTGGAGAACAACAGCTGATCCCCGCCCTGGACGCATCGCATGAAGCCCATCGCAGTGGTCTGCGCCCTGGCGCTGCTGGTAGCCTGCGGCAGCCAGGTGATCGGAGGTGGCATGGCCACGGACAGTGAGTTCGACGGTGCATGGGAGCGCGTGCGCGGCGCGACGGATGCACAAGAGCAGGGCGACGCGGTGGCGGCCTTCCTGCGCCGCAACGAGGAGGCTGGCGCGCCGGCGCTGCAGGTATCGGTGCATCGCCGCGACACCGGCGCCAAGGCCGCGATCGACGATGCGCTCTGGCAGGATCCTTCGCAGTACGAAGTCACCCTGCGCTACGGCACGCGCAGCCACGTGTTCGTGCCGCTGTCATCGGCAAGCCTGCAGCCGCTGTTCCGCGAATAGGCCGTTGCGGCCTCCTTCCATGCCCACGCCCGACAGCGCCCGCCTGGACCGCATCGTCGCCGACGCCCGGCGCGCCGCCGAACGGCGCGGCCACGGCTATCGCGAGCGGGCGCTGAAGATGTATCCGTGGATCTGCGGCCGCTGCGCGCGCGAGTTCACCCGTGCCAACCTGCACGAACTGACCGTGCACCACCGCAACCACCACCACGACGACAACCCGGCCGACGGCAGCAACTGGGAGTTGCTGTGCCTGTACTGCCACGACAACGAGCACTCGCGCCAGCTCGACCATACCGGCGTCGCCGCCCTCGATGCCGAGGACGCGCCGGCCGCGGCGACGTCGACCCCGTTCGCGGGCCTGGGCGCACTGCTCAAGCGCGGCTCATGAAGCGGGCGTGACACGCGCCGGCCGCGTGGGCCGCAAGACGTGCCGCCGCCAACACCTGGAGTGCACCGCGGGCGTGCTTGGATGCCGTCCGCCCCAGGAGACCGTGCATGCGCCGCCAGCTGCTTCCCCGAGACCTCGGTTTCGATGTCCTGCCCCGGGACGAACCGACGCTGTTCAAGTGGTTCCTCGCCAGCTTCCTTTTCGGCAACCGGATCTCGCAGGCGGTCGCGGCCGACACCTGGCGCCTCATCGTCGTGGAGCACGGGCGCGACACGCCGGCCAGGCTCTGCGAGTGCTCGCACGCGGAGCTGGTGCGCATCCTGGGGGAGGGAGGCTACCGGCGCTACGACGAGTCCACCGCAACCCGCCTGCAGCGGCTGTGCCGTACCCTGCTGGATCACTATGACGGGCGCATCCTCGGCATCGCCGAGGTCGCCGGCAGCCGCGAGGAGTTCGAACGCCGCCTGCTCGAGTTCCGGGGCGTCGGGCCGGTGACGCTCGCCATCTTCATGCGCGAGGCCGGGCCGGCGGTGTTCGGGCCGGCATGACCCGGGCGAGCGGTGCGGATGGCCGCGGAGCGTCCGGCTTCGTCCCCGCTTCACCTGGCCTCCCTCATGCCTTCATCGGGGGCGCGCACGCTGGGCCCCCATCCAGGCTGAGGAGGCCGCCATGTCCACCGTCCTGAAGCCCTCGCCCCGCCGACGCGGCCAACGCCTGCGCGCCCTGGTCTGGGGCGGCGCCGCCGGGCTCCTGCTCCTGCCGGCGGTGGCGATGCACATGGGCGCCCCCGGCCTGCACTGGACCGGCAGCGACTTCGCGGTGATGGGGCTGATGCTCGCGACGGCCTGCGGACTGTACGAACTGGCCACGCGGCGCAGCGCGAGCACGGCGTATCGCGCCGGATTCGCGCTGGCGGTGGCGACGGCGTTCCTGACCGTCTGGACCAACCTGGCGGTGGGCATGTTCGGCCGCGAGGACGATCGCTTGAACCTGGCGTTTGGCGGGGTGCTCCTGGTGGCCGTGGTGGGGGCGCTGCGGGCGCGGCTGCGCGCACGGGGAATGGCGCGGGCGATGGCGGCGACAGCGGCCGCGCAGCTGCTGGCGGCGCTGGTCGGCCTGGGCGTGGGGCTGGCGTCGGCGGGCCGCGCGCCGGACGCGCCGTCGCTGGTGCGCGAAGTGCTGCTCGTGGCTGCGTTCGCGTTGCCCTGGGCGGGCTCTGCGCTGCTGTTCCGCCGCGCCGGCGACGCAGGACGTCAGTTTCCGCCGCGCGGGTGATCCCGCGGCGTGATCCGGTCGCGCGCGCGGGCGCGTGGACGGGCGCCGCGCTGGCACATCTCCTGCTTGGAGCTCCGATGAAGGAATGGAGCGGGACGCAGGGCAAGGGATGGCGACGTCGATGTGGAACCTGGTGGTGGCCGGCGTGGCCGCCGGACTCCTGGCCGCGTGCGCCCGGGGCGAACCCGCGCCGTCGCGGCAGACCGGAGCCGACGGCGTGGTGGACGACGCGGCCCGTGCCGCGCGGACCCATCGCCACGCCGCCCGGCCCGATGAGCCGTCCGCGCGCACGGCGCTGATGTACCGGCCCGGGCCGATGCGCGCGGTGGCCGCGGCGATGCGCGCAACGCAGCGGCGGGCCCAGGCGGCGGCGGGGGCGAAGGGCGGGGCAGCCGCCAGGCCGGGTCGCGTCCGGGGCTCCTGACCCGTCGCGGCCGGCCGCTGACAGACGCCGCCGCCGTGCCAAGCGCGCAGTCAAGCTGGAGGAGGGCGAGCAGGTGGTCTTCTCCTGGGTGACCTGGCCGGACAAGGCCACCGCCGACGACGCCTGGGAGAAGATGCAGAACGATCCCGCGATGGAGGAGTTCGACATGCCCTTCGACGGCCGGCGGATGATCTGGGGCGGATTCGAGGCGGTATTCGAACGCTGAGCCGCGGCCACGCCGCGCGCGGGCGCCGGTAGACTGCACGCCTCTCCACGCGTGCCGGTTCCATGATCAACAACGACGTCCTGCGCAGCATCCGCTACATGCTCGACCTGGGCGACCAGCACGTGGTCGAACTCGCCCGCCTGGCCGACCCGGCGTTCGCGCTGGACAAGGACGAGGTGCGCGCCTTCCTGCTGAAGGAGGACGAGCCCGGCTACCAGCCCTGCAGCGACGCCGTGCTGGCGCACGTGCTCGACGGGCTGATCGTGCACCTGCGCGGCCGCGACGACAGCGTGGCGCCGCGCCCGGTGGAGAAGCGCATCAGCAACAACGTGGTGCTGAAGAAGCTGCGCGTGGCGTTCGAACTCAAGGACGTGGACATGCACCAGGTGTTCGCCGACGCCGGCTTCCCGGTGTCGAAGCCGGAGCTGTCGGCGCTGTTCCGGCAGCCGGGGCACAAGAACTATCGGGCCTGCGGCGACCAGCTGCTGCGCAACTTCCTCAAGGGGCTGACGTCGAGGGTGCGGGGGAGCTGAGGGGTCCGGCGAGGATGTCGCGGGGTGGGTCGCGGCTGTAGCCGCTCCTACAGGGGAGCGGGAGCCGAGTGGTCCAGCGCGTGGTGGATCAGGACCACGCACTGCGAGGCGAACAGCATGGTCGGGCCGAGGCTGACCTTCTTCGCGCCCAGGCGCTCGAGGCCGGGGATCACCTTCTTCGGCATCGGGATGTGGTCGGTCAGCAGGAAGCAGGGATTGGCGTCGAACGCCTGCGCGTGGATCGGTGCGCCCTTGCGGTCCATCAGGAACAGCTGGTGGTCCACGGACAACTGCTGCACCAGGCGCTCGAAGCTCAGGGTCTGCACCGTGACGCCGGCCTCCACCGGGCGCGTCTCCTCCTTGCCCATGCCGCGGGAGGCGTCCAGCGCGTGCGCGACCCGGGCGAGCAGCCGGCGCTCGTCGAAGCCGCCGATGTCGCGCATCGCGTTGGACTCGAAGCGGATCGTCCGCGAGAAGTCGCGGGTGCTTTCCAGCACCAGGTAGACCACCACGTCCGCACGGTGCGACTGCGCCACGAAGATGGCGTTCATGAGCGTGTGCGCGAGGATCTCGGTGTGCGCGGCCTCGCCGATGGAGGCCAGCAGCGCCTGGCTGTCGGTCGGGGCCGCGCGCGCGCGGAGGACGAAGGTGCGCACTCCGGGCCTCAGAAGCGCTCGCCGACGGGCAGGTAGCGCCATTCGCCGACCGGCATCTTCGCCAGCGCCACCTTGCCGATGCGGATGCGCCGGATCGCGACCACGTCCAGGCCCACCTGCGCGCACATGTGGCGCAGCTGGCCGCCCTGCACGCCCTTGATCGCGAAGCGCAGGCGCACCTCGTTCTGCCAGCTGACCTTGCACGGGGGCAGGGCGCGGCCGCCGTAGGAGAGGCCGTGCTGCAGCCGGGCCAGTCCGTAGGGCGCGATCTCGCCGGCGACCTCGACCACGAACTCCTGTTCGATGTCGTCGCGGTCCTCGGTCAGCCGCCGCCACACCCGGCCGTCCTGGGTCAGCACCACCAGGCCGCTGGCCTCGGCGTCGAGCGGCATCAGCGGCGTCAGGCGCTGGAAGTGGCGCTGCAGCAGGCGCACGCCCGACGGGTCGTCGGCCCAGCGGCTGTCGCGCACCACCAGGTCGGCCGCGGGGCGCGGCCCGCTGATCGCGTCATGGCCGGCGGGCTTGTGCAGCAGGATGGTGGCCGGCTCGATCGCCTCCTGGCGGGCGGCGGGATCGAGCACGACCGTTTCGCCCGCCACCGGCATGGCCGGGTTCTCGACGACGTGGCCGTCGACCGACACCCAGCCCCCCTTGATGTACTGCTCCGCCTCGGTCCGCGAGCAGCCGGTCAGGGCAATGAGGCGTTTCGCCAGTCGAACCGGATCGGACATGGGCCAGTGGCGTCGAACGGGGGCAGGCAGTGTACCCGCTGGCAGGCGCGCGGCCCGGCGACCGGCGGCGGCACATGGACGGGCCAGGGCGGAACAGGGCGGAACAGGCCCGGCGTGGCCGGGCGTTCCCATCGGTGACGCCGTGCCCCTCAGGCGGGGGCGAACGGCTTGGCCGCCGCCTTCTCGCGCTTCTCCGCCTTCTTTTCCTTGGCGGTCTTCAGCGGCTTCTTCTTCTGTTCCTTCTTCTGGTTCAGGCCCTTGCTCATGCTCGTGCTCCTCGCGCTGGCGCCGGATTGCGGCGCAATCCCCGCCCGCAGTATGCGCCCGCGGGCTTTGGATAGACTGCGCGCATGGACAGGTCCCGCGACGCCGCCCACGGCGAGTACAAGATTCCCGGCGGCAAGCTGGTGGTGGTCGACCTGGCGGTGTCGGGCGGCCGGATCGCGGCCATGCAGGTCAGCGGGGATTTCTTCCTCGAGCCTGCGTCCGCGCTGGATTCGATCAATGCGGCCCTCGTCGGCCAGCCGGTCGATGCCGGCGAGGCCGCGCTGGCGGCCGCGGGCGCCAGCGCGCTGGATCCGGACGCGCAGCTGTACGGCATCACGCCCGAGGGCGTCGCAGTCGCGGTGCGCCGCGCGCTCGCGCTGCCGGGCGACGTCGCGGACGGTGGGGGTAGCGCATGAACGCCCCCGTACGCAGCGACTGGCGCGACCACGCCTGGCAGCTGGTGCACGCCGGGCCGCAGGCGCCCGCGCTGCACATGGCGCTGGATGACGTGATGCTCGACGACGTGGCCGCGGGCCTGCGCCCGCCGACGCTGCGGGTCTGGGAATGGGCCGGCCCCGCGGTGGTGATGGGGCGCTTCCAGTCGCTGCGCAACGAGGTCGACGCCGCGGCCGCGGCGCGCCACGGCATCGAGGTCGTGCGCCGGATCAGCGGCGGCGGCGCGATGTTCATCGAGCCGGGCAACACCATCACCTATTCGATCGTGGGCCCGGAGTCGCTGGTGGCGGGCATGTCCTTCGAAGAGGCCTACGCACACATGGACGCGTGGGTGATCGAGGCGCTGGCCGGGCTGGGCATCGAGGCCTGGTACCAGCCGCTCAACGACATCGCATCGCCGGCCGGCAAGATCGCCGGCGCCGCGCAGACCCGGCGCCGCGGCGCGGTGCTGCACCACGTCACCATGGCCTACGACATCGATGCAGTGAAGATGCTCGACGTGCTGCGCATCGGCCGCGAGAAGCTGTCCGACAAGGGCACCACCAGCGCGGCCAAGCGCGTCGATCCGCTGCGCAGCCAGACCGGGCTGCCGCGCGCGGAGGTGATCGCCCACATGATCGGGACCTTCCGTCGCCGCCACGGCGGGCTGGTGTGCGGCGAGCTGCGTGACGACGAGCTGCAGCGCGCCGGGCTGCGGGTGCGCGAGCGCTTTGGCACGGCCGAATGGACGGCGCTGCTGCCCTAGGCCGGAGCGTCGCGCCGCAGGCCCGGTCCGGCTGCTAACCCGGAGTTCACGGGCGCGGACGCATATGGGCCTGACCACCGGACTGGAGCATGCCCATGACCCGCACCCTTCGCGGCACCGCCATCACGCTGGCCTCCGGCGCGCTGCTGCTGGCGGGCTGCGCCAGCACCGGCGGCTACGGCGCCCCGGACGGCCATGGCTATCCCGACCAGGGCTATCCCGACCGGGACTATCCGTCGCCGTACGCCAGCCGCGTGCAGGGCACGGTCGACCGCATCGACACCGGCCGCGACCGCATCCTGCTCATGGTCGACGACCCGCGCAGCGGCCGCGGGCTGCAGCGCGAAGTGCGATACGACCAGCGCACGCGCCTCTTCTACCAGGGCCGCGAGAGCGCGGTGGAAGGGCTGGAGCGCGGCGACGTGGTGAGCATCGACGTGGTCGAGTCGGGGCGCGAGTGGTGGGCGCGTTCGATCGACGTGGTGCGCAACGTGCGCGACGGAGGCTACGGCGGCGGCTACGACCCGGGCTACGGCGTCGGCGACACCCTGCGCGGCTCGGTGTCGTACGTGGATGCGCGCGCGCGGATGATCCGGCTGGACGGTGCGGATTACGGTGGCCGCGTGCACGTGGCCTACGACGACCGGACCACGGTCGAGTACCAGGGCCGCCGCTATCGGCCGGAGGACCTGGAGCGCGGTGACCTGGTGCGCGTGCAGGCGCGGCGGCTCGGCCGCGACCAGTGGCTGGCGGAGCGCATCATCGTCGAGCGTTCGGTCGGGTACTAGGCGCTGCGGCTAAGCTGCGCGGATGAGGACGCGCCCCACCCGCGACGGCATTCCCGCCAGCCGCCTGCAGCTCCCGCCGGGCCCGTGGGCCACCGTGTTCGAAGCGCTGTGCGCGCGTTTCCCGCAGGTGCCGCAGCACACCTGGCACGACCGCTTCGAGCGTGGCCGCGTGCTGGATGCCGAAGGTCGCGAGCTGCCCGCCTCGGCCGCCTGCAGGCCGGGCGCGGAGGTGCACTACTTCCGCGAGGTCGCCGACGAACCGGCCATCCCCTTCGTCGAGACCATCGTGCACGCCGACGCGCACCTGGTGGTCGTCGACAAGCCGCACTTCCTGCCGGTCGCGCCCACCGGCGCCTGGGTGCGGGAGACGCTGCTGACCCGGCTGGTGCAGCGGCTCGGCAACCCGGCGCTGGTGCCGCTGCACCGCATCGACCGCGAGACCGCGGGACTGGTCATGTTCTCGGCCGATCCCGCAAGTCGCGGACGCTACCAGGCACTGTTCCGCGAGCGCCGGATCCGCAAGCGCTACCTCGCGCTGGCGCCGCCGCTGCCCGGCCTGTCGTTCCCGCACGTGCGCCGCAGCCGGCTGGAGCGCGGTGAGCCGTTCTTCCGGATGCGCGAGGTGCCCGGCGAGCCCAACAGCGAAAGCGTGGTCGAGGTGGTCGAGCGTGGCGACGCGTCCTGGCGCTACCGCCTCGAGCCGGTGACCGGGCGCAAGCACCAGCTGCGCGTGCACATGGCGGCGCTGGGTGCGCCGATCCTGGGAGACCATACGTATCCCGCGCTGCGCGAACGCGGCGACGACGACCACGCCCGTCCGCTGCAGCTGCTGGCGCAGGCACTGCACTTCGAGGATCCGCTGACCGGTGCACCACGCAGCTTCGTGGCACTGCAGGGGACGTGCGCGCTGCGACGTGCAGTGCCGGCGGCTCCCTGACCCGGAACCGCGCTCAGCGGTGGCCGGCGTGCATCCGGCGCGCGCCCACCACGATCATCCGGACCATGGTGGTCAGGGCGTCGATCTGTTCCCGGTCGCGCTCGGGCGGCAGGTCCATCGCGCTTGCGCCGACGGCGAAGACCAGGCGGGTGATGGCGCGCGCCACGAGGTCGGGCGCGTGCAGCGGCGTGCCGGCGGCATCGGCGAGCCGGACCAGGTCCACGCACAGCTCCTCCTCGAAGAAGCGCAGCTGGGCGTCGACGGCCTGCTTGTAGGCGTCGGATCCGGCCAGCCCTTCGCGAAGCAGCAGGTGCAGGAAGCGGTCGTCGGCGCGCAGCCGCTCGAAGAAGGCCTCGACCGAGCCGCGGACCACGCCGTGGCCGCTGGTGGCCCGGTGGCGCGCCTGGCCGATGACCGCGCGCAGCGAGGTGCCGGCGCGTTCGATGAGGGTGACCGCCAGTTCGTCGATGTCGCGGAAGTGGCGATAGAAGCTGTTGGGCGCGATGCCCGCCTCGCGCGTGACCTCGCGCAGTCCCAGCGTCGAGACGCTGCGGTTGGGGCCGAGCAGCGCCAGCGCGGCGGCGATCAGGTCTTCGCGCGTGATCGAGGGCCTGCGGCCGAGGCGCTTGGGGGAAACAGGGTCGGGCACGGCAGAACGTCCGGCGAGGTGCGCCCATGATCGCGCACTTGCCGCCTTGACGCCGCCTGCGCGCGCGGACGCTAAGCTCGCGCCACCGTCGATCCCGGGAATTCCGATGCTCCTCGCTGCCCTGCCTCGCCATCCCGCCCTTGCCCTCGCCGCGACCGTGCTGCTCGCATCCTGTGCCACGACCGGGCAGGCGCCTTCAGCCGGCGCCGCGCAGCTGGAGGGCACGATCGTGTCGATCGACCTGCAGCCCTGGACCTACGACGGCAACGCCGTGATCCAGGTCGACGCCGGCGACCGTGGCCACGTGCCGGTGGAGCTGCCCGCGCGCTGGAACCTCTGCAAGGCGGCCGCCGTGGACGCGCAGGCCCTGAGCGTGGGCATGCGCGTGCAGGTGGTGGGCGAAGCATCCACGGATGGCGGGGTGGTGGTGTGCAGTGATGCCTCCCACAGGCTTTCGCCAGTGGGACCGGCGGCCAGACGGTGAATCGAGGCTGACCCACCTCCTTGCCGGGCGCGCGTGGGTGGTTCGCCACCGGTGGACTCACCTTACGCTCGCGCCGCCACCGCTAGGGTGGAGGAATGAAGACCCTCCCCCTGCAACGCCCCGTGCACCGCGGCGGCCACCTGACACAGACCTTCCTCGACCATGTCGCCGATCCCGCGTTTCCCTGCGTGGGGTCCAAAGCGGCGCTTGCGCGAGGCGCGATCGAGACGCTGGAACTCGACCGCCTCGGCGAGCGCGACAACGACGCTCCACTGCTTGGTGCGCTCGCGGCCTTCGGTCGCCACCTCGACGCCGAGCGCGATGGCGCCACCACGGTGAGGTCGTTCGCCGCGCTGTTCGACGGCCCGGGCGACACCGGGGAGCAGCGCTTCGAGGCCCTGCTCTGGTCGCAGCTGCAGCGCCTGCACGACCTGGATGCTGCGCGCGGGACCCGCTGGGCACCCGACGTCACGCCCGATCCGAGCGACCCGCGCTTCAGCCTGAGCCTCGCGGGCCATCCGTTCTTCGTGATCGGCCTGCATGGAGGCGCTTCGCGCCTGGCACGCCGCCTGCCGTTCCCGGCGTTGGTCTTCAATTCCCATCGCCAGTTCGAGCAGCTGCGCGCGGACGGCCGCTACGCGAAGATGCAGGCCGCCACGCGCGGGCGCGACATCGCCCTGCAAGGCTCGATCAATCCCAACCTCGCCGACTTCGGCCGTGCGTCGGAAGCGCGGCAGTACAGCGGCCGCGCGGTCGATTCCGGCTGGGTCTGCCCGTTCCGCGCGAGGTCCAGGCGATGACGGGCGCGGCGCAGGCCGGGGCGGTCGAGCGCATACCGCCCTGTTCGGGCCGAGCGATCGAACTGGCGGCCGGCGACGAGCTCGTCGTCATCGACCCGATGGGCCAGCAGGTCAGCGACCTGACCGCCTTCGCCCGCGACGACCTCGAGGAATACCTCTCCTCCGGCCGGTCGATCGACTACGCGTCGAAGCTCTGGCTGAGCACCGGCGACATGCTGTACTCCAACCGTAGCCGACCGATGTTCACCATCGTCGAGGACACCTGCGGGCGCCACGACTTCACCCTGACGCCGTGTTCGAAGGAGATGTTCGAGAAGCTTTACGGCGAGCAGCCAGGCCGTCCGGGCTGCGAGGGCAACCTTGCGGCAGCGCTGGCCCCGTGGGGCATCGGGCGCGACCGGGTGCCGGTGGCCTTCAACATCTTCATGCACGTCACCATGGACCCCGCCACCGGCGCCGTTGCCGTGCTTCCGCCGCTCAGCCGCCCTGGCGACCACATCCGCCTGCGTGCCGAAATGCCGCTGGTGGTGGCGATGACGGCCTGTTCGGCCGGGCAGTCGAACAATTTCAGCTACAAGCCGATCGACTTCCGGGTGGAGCGCGCCGACGCGCGCGCCTGACCGGCGGGTGGATGGTCCGCCGCGGTCGCGAACCGCGTGACTTCAGCTGCCGTCGTACAGCCTCTGGCAGGTGTCGCACCAGAACGCGCGGCGCCTGGTCTGGCCGAGGTGCTTGCGATACGACAGGCGGGTGCCGTCGCGCGGGCAGGTCGTCTTCGTATGAACCTGGTAGTGCTTTTTCAGCTCGAAGGCCTTCTTCCAGCGGTAGAAGTCGAGGCTGTATTCGCGCGCCTGGGTGACCAGCTCACCCAGCTTGCGGGGCGGCAGCGCGCCAACCGGGCTTTCCGGGTGCACGCGGATGCGATGCAGTACCTCGTTCTTGATGATGTTGCCGACGCCGGCGAACACGTCCTGGTCGAGCAGCGCGTCGGCGGCGATCACCCCGGGCTCGGCGCGCAGCTTGCGACGCGCGGCGCCGGCGTCCCATGCGTCGGCCATGACGTCGGCGCTCCAGTCGTAGTGGGCGTCGAGGTCGCCCTCGAGGAAGCGCACCGAACAGGCATAGAAGTTCAGCGTCTCGCCCTTGCTGAAGCCGAGCGACAGCCGTGGCGGACGCTCGCGTTCTTCATCGATGCGCCAGCTGCCGAACAGCAGGAAGTGGATGCGCAGGCCGAAGCCGTCGAACTGCAGCAGGAAATGCTTTCCCCAGCTGCATACGGCCAGGACCTTGCGCCCCTGCATGCGCGCGATGTCCTGCGTACTGTTGCCCGAGACCCGCAGGACCTTGCGACCTGCGAACTTCGCCGCGGCCTCGCGGAGGATGACGATGGAAGGGCCTTCGGGCATGTCCGCAGTATCGGCGTGGCCGATGAGACATGCGTCAACGCGAGCCGTGTGAAGAATGCGCGAGCGTCCTTGCGGGGACTGTTCATCGTCGTCGCGGCGCGGATAACGGCGGCTTCACGCCTCACGAATCCACCGGCTGGTGTTCTGGTTGTCCCCACCGCAACAAGTCCCAGGAGACCTCCATGCTCGGACGACTCATCAAGCTCGGCGTCGTCGCCGGTGCCGGTTACGCCGCCTGGAAGGCGCTTTCGAAACAGCCGCCGAAGCAGTCCTTCTTCCAGCAGGCGCTGCAGTCGGGCATCGCCGACGTCGCCGCGGCGCAGTCGGCCCAGCTGCGCGCGGCCTCGGCGGACGTGCGCGCGTTCGCGCAGCAGCTGGAGCACGACCAGGGCGGGCATAACCGCGACCTCGCCGACGCGTCGGGCCTGGACCTGGCCGAACCGGACGACCGCCAGCTCGCTGACCTGCACGCGATCGACCTGCTGCAGGGCGAGGCCTATGACCGCGCCTGGCTGAAACACATGTCGAAGTGCCATCGCAGGACCATCCGCCTGTACGAGCGCGAGGTCGAACGGGGTGGCGCGGGCGGGCCACTGGCCGAGGAAGTGCTGCCTAGGCTTCGGGCCCACGCCGAGCGCATTGGCCAGCTGCAGGCGCCGGCGGCGGGGGGCGATGCCGATGCGGTCGTCGCGTCTGCTGAGCCGACGGAAGCGGTCGGCTACGATGGACCGCGCGCGGTGATGTGACGGCGGCGGCGCAAGACCGGGGCGGCCAGGCGCGGCGCTCAGGGCGCGGCGTGCATGACCTGCTACGACGCTTGTTGCCATCGTGGGTCCAGCGCCGCCGCCCTGCGCAGGGCGGCGGCGCTGGCACGTCTCCTGCTTGGATGCGGCTGCACGCCAGGAAGGCAGGCATGCCGACCGTGCACGACATCCATTGAAGGGGACGACATGAAGTACAGCAGACAGGCGGCCGCGACGGCCGCCTTTATCGTGGCCGCCATGGCCGCATCCGCGTCGGCGAGCGCCCAGACCCGACCCGTGGAGGCCTGGCAGCCTCCCGCCCGGCAGGAACCCGATCCGGCCAAGCGCATCCCGGCGCCGGTCGAGACCGCGCCCACCGCCACTGCTGCGCAGGCGGCGCCCGCCGCCGCCACCGCCGCGCAGGTGGCGCCCGCCGTCCACGTCGACGCGCCCCCGGCCGCTGTCCAGGATGCGGGATACGCCTACGAAGAGGGTCGCGGCGGATTCTTCCTGGGGGCCAAGGGCGGCCGCGGCTGGGTCTACGACGACATCGACCAGTCGGCCCGCGAACTCAACGCCGGCTATCGCTGGCAGGCGGGTTCGGTGACCCTGGTCGGGATCGAACTCGCCCGCGGTGAACTCGGCGCGGCGTCGGAGGGCGGCTTCGAGGTCGCGGAGGTGGACTACGGCAGCATCGGCGTCAACGCCCGCTTCAACTTCGGACGCAGCAGCCCGGTCTACGCCCTGGTGCGCGCCGGATACTGGAGCGCCGAGGAGAAGGGCGACTACGGCATGGACGTCGACGGCGGCTACTTCGGGCTCGGCCTGGGCGTCGACATCAACCGCCACGTCAACCTCGGCCTGACCTACACGAACTACGTGTACTTCGACAGCTACTACTGGGGCGATGGGTACTACGAGGTCAACCGTGCCGACACCCTGATGTTCGGGGCCGAAGTCCGGTTCTGAGGGGGGGCGGCGGGCCTGCTGACGGGCCCGCCGCGCGGCGGGGCCGCGCCCGCCTCGATCAGGCCGTGGTCAACCGGGCCAGGAACACCAGCATCGTCGCCACCAGCAGCATCATGAAGTAGATGGTGCCGATCACCAGGTACTTGAGCAGGGTCAGCCACCAGGCCTGGCCGTAGACGCGCTTCTGCATCAGCAGCAGGTAGAGCGGCATCCACACCATGACCGCGGCGGAGCACGCGCGCAGGGCCAGGCTGCCGGCGGTCGATGCGACCCAGCTGTTGGCCGCCGAGAGCACGAAGGCCAGGGTCAGCATGATCAGCAGGAAGATGTGGCTGTACAGCGCCACGACCAGGTGTTCGAGATAGACGCGGCCAGTGAACAGGTAGGCGATCCTGAGCAGGAGCGCGAACACCGGCACCAGCAGGAACAGCGCGGACGGCGCGGCGGCCATCATCTCCTGCACCCACCTGTCCGCGCTGCCGTCGCCAAGCGACTGCATGTTTTTTTCGAGGTTGCCGAGCTTGCGGTTGAGCCAGTCGTTGGCGAACCCGGGCCACCAGCCGACGATGAAGGGATTGTCCGTGGGATGCCATTCGCCGCGATGGCCGAGCATGTTCAGCTGCAGGCGCCGCGGCGTCCGTGCGGCGGGCGCGCTGCCGGCGTCTGCGTCGGCGCCGGCCTGCACCGGCGGCTTGCCTTCGAGCTCGAGGATGCGGTTGGCGGCGGCGCTCTGGATGCGCACTTCGGCCACGACCAGCGCGGGGTCGACGCCCGGCGTGTTGCCGGCTTCGATGCGCGCCTGCTCGATGCCGGCCAGCAATCCGTCGCGGACGCGCTCGACCTCCGCCACCGTCGTGGCCGAGGCGATGCCCTCGACGGCGTTGGTGTCGATGCCGCCGTCGTCCACGTGCACGACCACCGCGCCGACGAAGAAGGTGAGCACGCTGAGCACCACGAACATGCGCAGCGGCGCGATGTAGCGCGCGCGATGGCCCGCCAGGTAGTTGATCGCGACCTTGCCCGGCGACCACAGGTCGCGCAGGGTGCGGAAGACGCGCCCGTCGAGATGCCAGAACGCCTCGAAGAACTCCTCGACCGCATGGCCGAGGTGCCGGATCGGGTTGTGCACGGACTGGCCGCAGGCATGGCAGAACTCGCCATGCAGGGTGGCGGCGCAGTTCTCGCAGCGGGTGGGCGCGTCGTGCGCGACCGGATCGGCTGCCTGCTTGCTCACGCGTCTGTTCCCGGTGCCGTCGTCTGGGCGGGGCGTCACGATAACGGCGCGGGCCTCCGGGCGCCAGCGTCGGGCGCGCTGGCGCGGGTGCGGGAACTCAGGCGCTCTGCGGGGTCTCGATCAGCGGCGAGAGGTCGAAGCCCTGCGCGCGTGCGAGCGCAAGGTAGCGCGCACGGGTGGTCGGCTCGATCCGCGGCGTGCGCGCCAGCAGCCACAGATACTTGCGGTCCGGGCTGCCGACCAGCGCGACGCTGTAGTCCGGCTCGAGGCCGATGATCCAGTAGTCGCCCTTGGTGAAGGGGATCCAGCGCAGGCCTTCAGGCAGGAAGCTGACCTCGAGGCGGCTGGCGGAATCGTCCAGCGCCGTGGCCTCGCCGATGGCCTCCTCGATCTCGCCCCGCCGGCGCATGCGGTTGCGGACCTCGACCTTGCCGTCGTCCTTGAGCGAGTAGGTGGCGGTGACGTCGGTCGCGTCCTCGGGCTCGTGGCGCATGGGCAACCTGGCGATCTCGTACCAGGTGCCCATGTAGCGCTCGATGTCGACGCTGGCGACGGTGGCGAGTTCGGGGTGGGAGGTCATTGGGGGGCCTGTGCGATGCGAACGGGAGGGACAGGCTAGGGCGGTGCCCGTGAACACGCCGTCCCGCGGCGGCGCGTGCCGCTACACTGCGGCGCTGGCACGTGCAGGAGCGGGACATGGACAGGCGGAACTTCCTCGGTGGCGTCGCGCTCGCGGGCCTTGCGCTGCCTCTTGCCGGCATCGCGGGCGGTGTCGCGGACGCGCCGGCGGCGTCCCCCGGGCGCCTGCTGCCCGTGCCGCTGCGCCGCGGCGACACCGTCGCCCTGGTCAGCCCCTCCTCGGCAACCGACGAACGCCTGAACCTGCAGCTCGCGCGCGAGGTCATGGAAGCGCTCGGCTTCCGGGTGAAGACCGGTGCGCACTACGCCGCGCGCCGCGGCCACCTGGCAGGCGACGACGCCGCGCGCGCGGCCGACCTCAACGCCGCGTTCGCCGATCCAGGGGTGCGCGCGGTGGTCGCGGTGCGCGGTGGCTCCGGCGCCGCGCGCCTGCTGCCGCTGCTCGACTACGACGCCATCCGCGCCCATCCGAAGGTGCTGCTGGGCTATTCCGACATCACCGCCCTGCACAGCGGCATCCACGCGCGTACCGGGCTGGTGACCTTCCACGGCCCGAACGGCACCGGCAGCTGGAACGGCTTCAACGCCGACCAGTTCCGACGCCTGTTCCTCGAGCGCGAGGCGATGGTGTACCGCAACCGCGTCGAGGCCGGCGACGAGCTGGTGCCGCGCCGCAACCGCACGCTCACCATCACCGGCGGCCGCGCGCAGGGCGAGCTGGTCGGCGGCAACCTGACGGTGCTCACGGCGCTGGCGGGATCGCCGTACCTGCCGGACTTCCGCGGCAAGGTCCTGTTCCTCGAGGACGTGTCCGAAGCGCCTTACCGCATCGACCGCATGTTCAGCACGCTCAGGCTGATGGGCGCGCTCGATGGCCTGGCGGGCTTCATCTTCGGCGAGTGCACCGACTGCGACCCGGGCGACGGCTACGGCTCGCTGACCATCGACGAGATCCTCGACGACTACATCCGTCCGCTCGGCATCCCGGCCTATCGCGGGGCGATGATCGGCCACATCCGCGAGCAGTTCATCGTGCCGGTGGGTGGCCGGGTGGAAATGGATGCGGACGACGGCAGCTTCCGGCTGCTGGAGCCGGTATTCCGGGACTGATCCGCCGCGCAGCCGGTCGCCCGGCGCGCGGGCCGGCTAGTATCACGGCATGTCCATCGTCCTCACCGGCTTCGCCCGCACCCGCCTGTTCCCGCGCGAATCGCGGCGCAACACCATCCAGGACTGCACGCCGGAGCAGTTCGAACGCCATCTCAACGACGTCGCGCCGCTGAAGGTGCTCGACGGCTACGCGCCGTTCTGCAGGCTGCACGTGCACCGCAACTGGACCTCGACCCGCTGCCTGGCCGTGCCGGTCACCGATGCCAACCGCCACCTGCTGCGCTCGGCCTACGAGGCCCGCACGCGCGACGAGCTGCCGGTGCTGGTGCGCTGGTTCGAAGGCCTCGAGCCGCCGGTGGCCGACTACCTGGTGGTGATCCTCTACAGCCGCGAGCAGATGGCGAAGGAGGGCACGCCCATCGACGCCGACTGGGGCGTGGTCGGCTGCATGTACACCGCCGAACCCGAGGAAATCCCGATGGCGCCGATCACGATGATGCGCAACGCGCTGGGCGTGGAGGAGGGCGGTTCGGGTGTTCCGATCGATCGCGAGGCCTACCGCCGCGCCGTGGCGTTTTGGGACGCGCACGCCAACTGGCGGGGCTGACGGCCAACCCATAGGCGGGGCCTGCAGCGGGCCGGCACCCGATGTGACCCGGCCGCGCCTCGGCTAAGGTGGGCTCCGGTCCACCAGGAGGGGCGGCACGATGTGGCAGCGGACGTGGTCCAGGCGCGGGGTGCTGGCGTCGATGGCGGCAACGGCCGCCTGCCTGGCGCTGCCGGGGATGGCCGGCGCGCGCGGGATGCCGGTGGCCGGCGCGGGCGTGCTGCTGCGCGACGTGCGGCTCATCGACGGCAGCGGCGCGCCTGCGCGAAGCGCCGACGTGCTGGTGCGCGGGAACAGCATCGAGCGCATCGGCCGCGTGCCGGCGGCCGACGCACGGGGACTGCGCGTGGTCGACGGCGGCGGTCGCGTGCTGGCGCCCGGCTTCATCGACCTGCACACGCACGGCGATCCGCTGGAGGTGGCGTTCGCGCCGTTCCTCGCGATGGGCGTGACCACGGTGGTGCTCGGCCAGGATGGCGGCAGCCCCGCGCTGCCCGACACCGCGCGCGAGGCGGGCAGCCTCGCCGCCTGGATGGACGCGGTCGAGGCCGCCACGCCCGGCGTCAACGTGGCGACGCTGTCCGGCCACGGCGCGCTGCGCCGCCGCGCCGGCATCGACGACGGCACGCGCCGGCCTTCGGACGCGCAGCTGGCGCGGCTGCAGGCGGTGCTCGACGCCGACCTGCGCGCCGGCGCCTTCGGCCTGTCGACCGGGCTGGAGTACGTGCCCGGCCGCTACGCGGAGATGCGCGAGCTGGCCTCGCTGGGCCCCGTGGTCGCGCGCGCCGACGGCGTGGTGATGAGCCACATGCGTTCGGAGGACGCCGGCGACGTGCGTGCCTCGATCCGCGAACTCATGCAGGCCGCGGGGCCGGCGCGCGCCCACGTGTCGCACCTGAAGATGGTCTACGGCCAGGGCGAAGCCGCCGCGGAGGCGCTGCTGGACTTCCTGCGCGGGCTGCGCGGCACCGGCAACAGCCCGACCGCGGACGCCTATCCCTACGAGGCGAGCTACACCGGCATCGGCATCCTGTTCCCCGAGTGGGCGCTGCCGCCGAACGACTATGCGGCGGTGGTGGCCGCGCGCGGCGACGAGCTGCGCGCGCACCTGGCCGCGCGGATGCAGCAGCGCAACGGCCCCGGCGCGCTGCTGTTCGGCACCGGGCCGTACGCCGGCCGCACGCTGGCGCAGGTGGCGGAGGCCGAGGTCCGGCCCTTCGTCGAGGTGCTGGTGGCGCAGGGTCCGGGCGGCGGCCAGGCCGCGCACTTCGTCATGGACCGTGCGCTGCAGGACCGCCTGCTGCTGGAGCCCTTCGTCGCGATCGCGAGCGACGGCTCGCCCGGCGGCAGCCATCCGCGCGGCGCGGGGACCTTCGCGAAGTGGATCGAGTCCTTCGCCACCGCCGAGGCACGGGTGCCGCTGGAGGAGGCCGTGCGCAAGGTGACTTCGCTGCCGGCGTCGATCCTCGGGCTGCGCGACCGCGGCCTGGTGCGCGAGGGCGCGAAGGCGGACCTGCTGCTGTTCGATCCGGACCGCGTGCACGCCCGCGCCGACTACGTGGACCCCACGGCGATGGCCGAAGGCTTCGACCTGGTGCTGGTGAACGGACAGGCCGCCTTCGAGGCCGGCGTCGCCGGTGCGAACGCCGGCCGCCTGCTGCGGCGTGCCGCCACGCCCGCCAGCGCCTGAGGCCGCTACATCACCGCGAGCTCGGCGTTCGACAGGATCCCACGGTACTGCTCGCGCAGCCGCACCTTGCGCGCCATGTCCGCGATGATGGCGCTGCTGAAATCGACGCCGGTCAGCTCCTCGGCCATGTTGATGCCGCCGGGCGTGTCCACGTTCACCTCCATCAGCTTGTCGCCGACGATGTCGAGGCCGGCCAGGTACATGCCGTCGCGGATCAGCTTCGGCGCCACCGCTTCGGCCAGCCGCAGCGCGTCGGCGTCGGGCTCGGCCAGCTCGATCTTGCCGCCGGCGCTGATGTTGCTGCGCGCGTCGCCGCTGTCGTTGTAGCGGCGGAAGCAGGCGTAGCGCCCGTCGACGCGCAACGGCCGGCCGTTGAGGGTCAGCAGCCGCAGGTCGCCCTCGGCGGCGCCTGGGAGGTACTCCTGCGCGATCGCGTAGCCGTCGCGGATCACCGCCTCGATCATCTGGTTGAGGTTGGCGGCATCGCCATCCTTCACCACGAACACGCCGTGTCCGCCCGAGCCCTGCAGCGGCTTGATCACGCCGCGGCCGCCGTGGGTGGCGATGAAGGCGCGCAGCTCGTCGGCGTCGCGGCTGATGCAGGTGACCGGGCGCACCTCCTCGGGGAAGTGCTGGAAATAGGTCTTGTTGGAGGCGTTGGTGAGGTGGAAGGGATCGTTGAGCACGATCACGCCGCGCCGCGTCACCAGCTGCGCGAACAGCAGGGCGCTGTTCGAGGCCCATGGTCGCTCAACCAGTTCTTCGGCCGGGTCGCTGCGCAGCATCAGCACGTCCAGCTCCTCGACGTTGATGCGCTGGGTGGCGGCCTCCTCGCCCTGGATCTCGTCGAGCAGCGCCTGGTCGTCGGCGTAGCTGTCACCGGCGGGCAGATGCGCCATCGCGCAGACGGAGCCGTTGGCGTCATAGATGAAGTCGGCCAGGCCGATCAGCGCCACCTGGTGGCCCTGGTTGGCCGCGGTGCGCGCCAGGCGGATGGTGGTGTAGTTGTCCTGTTCGGTGGCGACGTCGTTGACGACGAAGCCAAGCCGCAGGGGGCGGTCGCTCATGGCACGGATTCCTCGGGGGCAGGGGAAGGGGGATGGACGTGGTGCAGGTCGGCGACGCCAACCTGCCGTCCACGCGCCAGCACGTCGTCGAAGCCGTCGGCCAGCGCGTAGCGGGGCAGCAGGGCGGGCGGCAGCACCCAGCCGGCGGCCGCGAGCTGCTCCAGCACCGCGAGATGATCGAGCGCGAACTTGCCGGAGAACAGCAGCTCGAAGCTGCCGCCTGAGCGCAGGTGCCCGAGCAGGTCGCGCAGGCCGCGCAGGTAGACCGCGTCCTTGGTGAGGCCGCCGCCGCGGAGCGCGCGCACCGCGATGTCGAAGGCATCCGCGGTGGAGAATCCGTGCGCATCGTGCAGGCAGGCGAAGACGGCAGGGATGTCCTCGCCGTGGATCGCCATGTCGGCGGCCACCACGCGCGCGGCCAGCACCCGCAGCCGTTCGCCCGGCAGGTAGCCGGACAGGTACTCGGCCAGCACGCCCAGCCCTTCCTGCAGCGGGTCGTAGCGCGCAAGCCCCACCGAAAGCTGGCGCAGCGGCTGCTGCAGGCCGTTGTGGCGCGTGAGCACGTGGGTGCCGACCTCGTGCTGCACCAGCGGCTGCAGCCGCGCGCGCGGCAGGCGCAGGCGGGCATCGAGGTAGAGGCGGCCGTGGGACACCATCATCAGCGAGCCGATGTCGGCGTCGACCACCACGTCGAGGCTGAAGCCGGGCGCGCGCCCGCGGTACCAGTCCACTTCGTCCTCGACCGCGGCGACCACCGCGTCGACGCCGGTGTCGGCTTCCAGCGGCTCGCTGTCGGCGACGGTGGCGAGGATGTCGCGGGCCAGCGCCAGCAGCCCGGCCTCGACGCCGCCGAACAGGTCGATGCTCGCGCCGACGAAGCCGTCGGTGCCGCGCAGGCGCACAAGTTCGATCATGCGCGCGAGTTCGCGCTGCTTCTCGCCGAGCACGCCGGCCAGCAGCGGCGACTCGATCCGCTCCACCGGCAGCGCCAGCAGTTGCTCGCGCATCGCGTCGAGGCCCGCCGGCGGCTCGGCATAGCGCAGCGGGGCCACCCGCCGGCGGCCGGAGGCTTCGAAGTCCTCCCAGAGCGCGTCGGTGCCCAGCGGCGTGAGCGCGATCAGCCAGTCCAGCCCGGCGTCGAGCTCGATCAGCGCCGCGTCCACCGCGGCAGCGACCGGCGGCAGGGGACGTGGCTTCACAGCGTCGTGCTCCGCGCTCACCCGACGGCCCTGAAGTCGTCGCGGACGGCGTCGACCGCGGCCTGCAGCCCGTCGCGCATGGCGTACAGCGCGGCGATGTCCGCCTGGCCGCTGTGCTCGTCCATGAAGATCTTCTTGTATTCGGGCGAGATCGTGCATACGCGGTGGCCCCAGCGCGCGTATACCCATTCCGGGAAGTCGCCGCCGGTGGGGAAGCGCACGTTCGCGCGCACGTCCGGCACGCGGCCGGCGATCGGCGTGGCGCGCAAGGCGTCGGCGAAGCGGGCGGTCACGTCGCCCCAGCGCGCTGGATCGGCCGTGGTCAGTCCCAGTTCGATGTCCGGATTGTCGTCCTGCGGCGCGGCGCCGGCATCGGGTCCGTCGCGGCGGTGGTTATAGCTGTGGATGTCGACCAGCAGCACGGCGTCCCAGCGTTCGAGCAGGTGGTCGAGGAGCTCCGCGAACATCGAGCGGAACCGGTCCCAGCCGGCGAGTGACTGCGCGATCTCGGCCTCGGGCAGTGGTCGTCGCCACACCTCCAGGCCCCAGCAGTCGTCCGGTCCGGCGTACACCGCGCCCTTGCGGGGCCGGTTGTGGTCGAGCTCGAAGCGCGAGGTCGGGACCTGGACGCGTACGTCGCCAACGGCGGTGAGCAGGCCGGTGAGCGGATCCTCCTCGCGGAAGCGTGCCGCGTCGGACAGCGCCAGCAGGGGCCGCAGCGCGGGCCGGATGCGGTGGCCATCGTGGATCGCGGTGGCGACGACGGGGCCGTCGGACACCGCGATGTTCCATTCGCGTGTCGCGGGGGTGGGGATCGGCAGGTCGTCGCCGGCGAAGTAGCGGCCGCGCGCGGCGGTGATGTCTCGCAAAGCCATGGCGCCGATGCTCGCAGCGCCGCAATGATCATGCCGTGACCATCGCGCCGCGTGCCCACGCGCCGGGCATGGAGCGCCTGCGAGCATGCCCCCATGTCCGCACGCACGCATGCGCTGCCGATGGCCGCGATGCTGGTGGTCGCGATGCTCGCCGCTGCGACCGCCGGGAGTCCGCCTTCGTGTGCTAATGTCGGCGGATGCCGAGGGCCGGGAAGGGGCTGGGGAGTCCCGGAGCGGCCATGGATGTTCGCACATCAACGGGGACATGAAGATGCTGACGCTGCTCGACCTGATGAGGAAGCTTGCGAGTGATGCCGCGCTGGCCGCGGAGTACGAGAAGGACCCCGCCGCCGTGGTAAGCCGCGCCGGCCTCACGGACGAAGAGCAGAAGGCCATGCTGGCGAAGGACTACGCGTCCATCAAGAAGCTGACCGGGCTGAGCGACGGCCAGTTCGCGACCAACCACATCGTCAAGGCGTACTGACCGCCGTCTTCGCCGCCGTCCGCCGACGCCCCGCGCCCATGTGCCGGCTGGCCCGCATTGCCGCCGTCCTCGTGCTGGTGCTGGCAGCCGCGCCGGTGCTTGCCGACGACGGGCTGGAAGCGGAGGTCGCGGAGATCGAGCGGCTGGCGATCTCCACGCACTGGCGTGAATCCGATCGCAGGCTCGACGACCTGGCTTCGCGCCTGGATGAACTCACGCCGGAGCAGCGCGCCCGGATCGAGTTCGTGCGCCTGCGCAACCTCGGGCTGGCCGGCAAGGAGCCTGCCGCGCTGCAGGGCTTCTCCCGCCTGCTGCAGCAGGCGGAGATGCCGGCCGCGCTGCGGGTGCGCGCCTACACCACCGCGATCAGCATCGCCGCCAACGTCGAGGACTGGCCGCGGGCCTTCGGCTGGCTGAGCGAGGGCCTGGAATACCTGCCCGATGCGCCGGAAGGCGCCCCCGGCCTGCTCGGAGCCGCCAGCTACCTGCATACGCTGGTGGGTGAGATCGGCAAGGCACGCGACCTCGCGCGACAGGCCCTGGATGCGGTCCAGGCGGAGGGTGATGCGCGCGGGCGCTGCCTGGCGCTTGCCGACCTCGCGATGGCCGAGGACCATGCGGGCAACTACGTCGAAGCCGAGGGCTGGAGGCGGCGCCAGATGGACGCCTGCCAGGCCGCCGGCGACCGCGTCTTTGTCGCCAACGCCAAGTACGGCGTCGGCAAGATGGTCGCGGCCCAGGGCCGCCCCCTTGAGGCCCTGGACTGGTCGCGCCAGGCGCTGGCCGAATTCGAGGCGACGGGCTTTGCAGCCGGCAGCTGGAGCGCGCGGCTGGAGCTGGCCGGCAACCTCATCTCGCTGGACCGGGAACTCGAGCACGCCGAGTCCATGCTGCTCGAAACGCTGGAGTACTACCGCGGACAGAAGACCGAGCTCGCGGTGGCCGAGACCGAACGCCTTCTCGCGAGGCTTGCGGAGCAGCGCGGCGACGAAGGCGGGGCGCTGACCCATCTGCGTCGGGCGATGGACGCCCAGGAAGTCGCCGAGCGTGAATCCCGAGAGCGCCGCCTGGCCTATCTCCAGGTGGAATTCGACACGCAGCTGAAGGAGCACCAGATCGCGCTGCTCGAAGCCGAAAAGGAGCTGGCCGCGCTGCAGGTCACCGCCACCCAGCGCCGGCAGTGGCTGCTCGGCATGGGCATGTTCGGCCTGATGGTCACCGCGCTGCTGCTGCTCCTGCTGCTGCGGCACAGTTCGCGCGAGCGCGGCCGCTACCGCCATCAGTCCGAGCGCGACGGGCTGACCGGCCTGTTCAACTACCAGCAGGTGCGCAAGCGCGGCGGCGAGGCCTTCCGGCGCGCGCGCCAGGAGGGCCGTCCGTTCACCGCCGTCATCGCCGACATCGACCTCTTCAAGCAGGTCAACGATCGCTACGGCCATGCGGCGGGCGACGAGGCGCTGCGTTCGCTCGGTGGCTGGATCAGCGGGATCGTCGGGGCCCGTGCGATCGCCGGCCGCAGCGGCGGCGACGAGTTCACGATCCTGTTGCAGGGAACCGCCGCCGACGCCGAAGCGCTGCTGCAGCGCCTGCGCGAGCGGATGGAGCCGATCACCGTGTTCGGGCAGACCTTCAGCTTCAACCTCAGCGCCGGCGTGAGCCAGTACGACGGCAGCACACCCACGCTCGAACAGCTCATCCACAACGCCGACCAGGCGCTGTACCGCGCCAAGCACGGCGGGCGCGACCGGGTGGTGCGCGCGCGCGGGGTGGAGCAGCCGGAGGCGGGGCCCAGCGGATCGCTGGTGGTGGTGGGCAGCGGCATCCAGTTCGGGCGCCACGCCAGCGAGCGCACGCTGTCGGAGATCCGCGAGGCCGAGGTGGTGTTCTGCCTGGTCGATCCGTTCGCGCTGGGGATGATCCACGGCTTCCGGCCCGACGCCGTCAACCTCGGCGTCCACTACGCGCCGGGCAAGGACCGTCGGGAGACCTACCGCGAGATCGAGGCCGCGATCATGGCCGCGGTCGAGGCCGGTCGGCGGGTCTGCGCGGTGTTCTACGGCCACCCGGGCGTCTTCGCCGACGTGCCGCATGCGGTGGTGCGCAGGACGCGCGCGCTGGGCCTGCCGGCGCGCATGGAACCCGGGATCTCCGCCGAAGCCTGCCTGTACGCCGACCTCGGCCTGGACCCGGGACTGCGCGGCGTGCAGTCGCTCGAGGCCACGCACTTCATGATCCACGACCGCGAACCGGACACCGCCGCGCTGGTGCTGCTGTGGCAGGTGACGCTGGCCGGAGATCTCTCGTGCACCCGGCTGCACGCCGAACCGGAAGGTCTGCAGGCCCTGGTCGACAAGCTGCTGCGCTGGTATCCCGCCGACCACGAGGTGGTGCTGTACGAGGCGGCGCAGCTGCCGATCGATGCGCCGCGGATGGACCGCCTTGCGCTCGCGGACCTGCCCTCGGCGCATTACGAGGAATACACCACCCTGGTGATCCCGGCGCTGAGCGTGCCGCGCAGGGTGCAGGCCGGCGCCTGAGGCGTGGTGGCCGCCGCGGACCCGGGGGCCGCGGCGGCGCAGGCGTTACTTCGGATCGAGCAGCGGCTTGCGCGGCATCCGCTCGTCGCGCATCGCCGCGTGGTAGGCGAACGAGGCCACGATGGCCGCGGCCTGCTTGAGGTCCTCGGGCTCGGCGTGGTCCCAGGTGTCCAGGTGGGTGTGGTGGACGTTGGTGAAGTAGTCCAGCCGGTCCTGGATGAACTGGAAGCCGGGCAGGCCGACGCGGTCGAAGGCGATGTGGTCGGTGCTGCCGGTGTTGCGGGTGGCGACCGTGGTGGCACCGACGTCGTGGAAGGGCTTGAGCCAGGCCTCGAAGATCGGCATCGCCGCCAGGTTTTCCTGGGCGTAGATGCCGCGGAAGCGGCCCGAGCCGTTGTCCATGTTGAAGTAGACCGAGAAGCGCTCGTAGTCGCGCAGCTTGCGCAGCGGGCCGGTCGGCTCGCGCAGCGACGCCGGCAGCGCCTTCTGCGCCGGGTCGGTGGGCTCGGGGTAGTGGGCGAAGTTGCGCGCCACGTAGTCCTGCGAGCCGACCAGGCCCTGTTCCTCGCCGCTCCACAGCGCGACGCGGATGGTGCGCTCGGGGCGTGCGCCGACGGCCTTGAGGATGCGCATGGCCTCCATCATCACCGCCACGCCGGCGGCGTTGTCGGCGGCGCCGGTGCCGGTGTGCCAGGAGTCGAGGTGCGCGCCGATCATCACGATCTCGCCGGCCTTGCCGCCGCGGCCGGGGATCTCGGCGATGGTGTTGTGGCCGGGCTGGTTGGCTTCGTCGGTGAAGCGCGCGGCGACGTTGACGCGCAGGCGCACCGTCTGGCCATCGTCGAGCGCGCGCACCAGCGGATTGAAGTGCTCGGCGATCATGGCCAGTTCGGGGATCCCGACCGGCTCACCGGCCTTGCGCGGGCCACCGCCGGCGACGCGGATGATGCCGTTGTCCCAGCTGCTGATGCTGATCGCGGCCAGCGCGCCTTCCGCGGCGAAGAATTCGTTGACGGCGCGGCTGAGCTGCTGGCGCTCGCCGTACTCCTTGACCCGCTTCGCGCGGTCGGCGGCGGCGGTCTTCGGCACGGTGAATTCCTGCAGCCCTTCCAGCGAGGTGGCGTCGTGGCGGTGCGAATCCGGCTCGGTGCCGCGCTTGTACTCGCGCGCATCGCCCAGCAGCAGGACCTTGCCGCCGAGCTTGCCGCGGTACTTCTCGATGTCGGCCAGGGTCTTGATGTCGACCTTCACCAGCTCGCCCTCGACGGGACCGTCGGTGCCGGGCGTCCAGGCCTTGGGCAGGGCGTGCAGCGGCTGCACGCGCCCGCCGAGCATCTCGACGCTGGCGGCGCTGAACTCCCAGCCGCGGCCGAAGTCGTCGAAGGCGTCGTCATGGACGTTGGACAGGCCCCACTCGCTGAACTTGCCGCGCGTCCAGGCGTTGGCTTCGGCCATCTGCGGCGAGTTGCTCAGGCGCGGGCCGATGGTTTCGGTGAGGTGGCTGAAGGTCGCCATGACCTGGGAGTTGTGGAAGGCCTCCTGGCGGATCCGGCTGACCATGTCCAGGTCCACCGGTTCGTTGGCCATCGCCAGGCCGCTGGCGGCAAGGAGCAACGCCATCACGCAACGCTTCGACATCATGGTTCCTTCGCGCCGGGACGGGGCGCTGCAAACGTCGACTCTAGCGGCCGTGGCGTCGGGCTTCACCCGCCTTTAGTCACGCCGGCGCGGACCGCGCGGGCCGCGCACTGGTCCGCCGCCGCTGTTTGCTACGCTTCGCGCCCCCGCCACCGGATCGTCCGCCGTGCCCCTGATGTCCTCGCTGCGCGCCGCCCTGGTCCTGCTCCTGATCATCCTGCACACGCTGGTGCACGCGCTGCCGCTGCTGCTGCTGGCGCTGGTGAAGGCGCTGCTGCCGTTCCCCGGCCTGCGCCGTGCGCTGGGCGGCGTGCTGGCGGCCATCGCCGAAAGCTGGATCGCGGCCAATACCTGGATGGTAGACCACCTCACCGGGACCCGCTTCCACGTCGCCGGCGACGACGGGCTGCTGGCCGACGGCCACTACCTCGTGCTGGCCAACCACCAGAGCTGGGTCGACATCGTCGTGCTGCAGAAGGTGTTCAACCGCCGCATCCCGCTGCTTCGCTTCTTCCTCAAGCAGCAGCTGTTCTGGGTGCCGGTGCTGGGCCTGGCCTGGTGGGCGCTCGACTTCCCCTTCATGGGCCGCTACAGCCGCGCGGAGATCGCGAAGAACCCGGAGCTGGGCCAGCGCGACATCGAGGCCACGCGCCGGGCCTGCGCGAAGTTCCGCGAGATACCGGTGGCGGTGATGAACTTCGTCGAAGGCACCCGGTTCACGCCGGAGAAGCACGCGCGCCAGGCCTCGCCCTACCGCCACCTGCTCAAGCCCAAGGCCGGCGGCGTGGCCTTCGTGGTCGACGCCATGGGCGATGCGCTGCACGCGGTGCTGGACGTCACCATCGCCTATCCGGGCGGGCGTCCGACGATGATGGACCTGATGGGCGGGCGGATCCCGGACGTGCACGTGCTGGTGCGCCAACGCCCGATCCCCGACAGCGAGGCGATGGGGGGGCGCTACCAGGACGACCGCGCGGCGCGCGCGCGCTTCCAGCAGTGGCTCAACGGGATGTGGCGGGACAAGGACGAGGCGCTGACGCGCCTGCTGGGCGACTGAGTCCCGTCGCGCGCCCTGGCGTGCGACCCTGGCGGAGCTTCAGCCCGCCTGGTCGGAATCGGGCTCCGGTTCGGGAGCCGGCCCGGCCGCCGCGGCCCGGGCCTCGCGTTCGGCGCGCTTCTTCGCTTCCTTCTCGTCCTGCTTCTTCTTCTTGGCCAGCTCGCGCTGCCGCTTCTCGAACGAATAGTTCGGCTTTGCCATGGATCACCGTGGGGAAATAGGGCGTCCAGTGTAACCGCCGGTTCCGCGGAGGCCGCGGTGGCCGTCCATGCCGTCCTCGAGGAGGCGTGGCCGTCGCAGGAATCCGATAGACTCCGGGAACGCCGACGTGACAGGTCCTGTCCGTTTCCCGGCGCCGGCGATGCCCCCGCATCCCGCCGTCGGTCCCGCCGAGCCAGCACGCGCATGGCCCGGGAAACCCGGCCGCCGTGCCCTTCCGCGCGCGGTGCGACTCCATCCCGATTCCTTCAACCGCGTCCGCCGCCGGATGTGTCCGGCTGCGTGCGTCGATCAACACCATTGGCAGGAGCTCATGTCCGAATCCGTCATCCGCATGGGGGCCGTGTCCTACGCCCCGAAGGTCGTCACAATCTGGGAGGGCTTCAAGCCGTGGCTGAAGGCGCGCGGTTTCGCCTTCGACTACGTGCTGTATTCCAACTACGAAGCGCTGGTCGAGGCGCTGATGGCCGGCCAGCTGCATTTCGCCTGGAACTCGCCGCTGGCCTTCGTGCGCGCGCAGCGCATGGCGCGTGCGCTCGGGCAGGAGGTCGAGCCCATCGTCATGCGCGATACCGACATGGACCTGCAGTCGGTGCTGGTGGTGCCCGCCGGCAGCGACGTCCGGGGCGTGGAGGACCTGCGTGGCAGGACGCTGGGCTTCGGCGCCATCGATTCGCCGCAGGCCACGCTGATCCCGCTCGATCACCTGCGCCAGCACGGCCTGGTCCGGGGGCGCGACTACAGCGCGCGGCTGTTCGACGTGCTGGGCGGCAAGCACGGCGACCACATCGGCGGCGAGCGCGATGCGGCCGAGGCCATGGTCAAGGGCGACATCGACGCCGCGTGGATGATCGCCGGCAACTACCAGGCCTTCGCCCAGGAGGGCACGCTGGCCGCCGGGTCGACCCGCATCGTCGCCACCACCGGCGAATTCGACCATTGCAACATGACCACCGCGCCCGGCCTGGATCCGGCGCTGGCGCAGCGCTTCGCCGACCTGCTGCTGGGCATGTCCTGGGACGACCCGGAGGTGCGGCCGCTGCTGGAGCTGGAAGGCCTGAAGGTCTGGCATCGCGGCCGCAGCAGCGGTTACGCCCTGCTCGAACGCGCCGTGGACGACGAGAAGTTCTACGACGCCCAGGGCCGGATCACCGAATCGAAGTACGACTACTGAGGGCGCCGCGATGAGCCAACTGGAGAAGCTTGAGCCGATCGTCGAGACGATCATCCTGCCGCGCGCCGCCGAACTCGACCGCGAGGCGCGCTTCCCGCGCGAGGCGATTGCCGCACTGGGGGAGGCCGGCCTTCTCAGCCTGATCAGCGCGAAGGACGTCGGCGGCATGGGCCTGGGCCTGGCCGAGGCGACCGAAGTGGTCGAGCGCATCGCCCGCGACTGCCCGGCCACGGCGATGGTGGTGACGATGCACTACGCCGGCGCCACCCTGATCGAGATGCACGGCCCCGCGGATATCCGCCGCGAGATCGCCGCCGGGCGCCACCTGACCACGTTGGCCTGGTCCGAGACCGGCTCGCGCAGCCACTTCTGGGCGCCGGTCAGCACCGCCACCGCCGATGGTGACGATCATGTGCTGCTCGACGCCAGCAAGAGCATGGTGACCTCGGCCGGCGAGGCCGATTCCTATGTCTGGTCCTCGCAGCCGCTCGCCGCCGGGGGCGCCAGCACCATCTGGCTGGTGGACGCCAGGAGTGACGGGCTGTCGTCGCCCAGGCCCTTCGATGGCCTCGGACTGCGCGCCAATGCCTCCGCGCCGTTGGCGGCGAAGGGCGTGCGCGTGCCGCTGGCGCACCGCCTGGGCGGTGACGGCGAAGGCCAGGGTGTGATGTTCAACGACGAGCTGCCGACCTTCGTCAACCTGATCGCCTCGGTGTCGATCGGGCTGATGGAGGGCGCGCTGCAGCGCGCGGTGGCGCACGTGACGAAGACCGGTTTCGCCGCCGGCGGCACGCTGGCCGAGCTGCCGACCCTGCGCGCGCAGCTGGCGCAGGCCCGCAACGCGCTCGACGGCGCGCGCGGCGTGCGCGCGGTGGCGCTCGACCGCATCGCCAACGGCGGCGATGACACCTTCATGCGCGTGCTGCAGACCAAGGCGGTGGCCGCCGAGGCCGCGCTGCTGGTCACCGATACCGCGATGCGGGTGTGCGGCGGCGCCGCGTTCCGCAAGGACGTGGGCATCGAGCGGCTGTTCCGCGATTCGCGCGCTGCGGCGGTGATGGCGCCGACCACGGATGTCATCAACGATCTGCTGGCGCGGATGATGTGCGGCATGCCGCTGATGGAGTGAGGCCGGACGTGGACACGATGGAACCCCGCAAGGCCGGTGATGCGGCCGGCATGGTGGACCTGGCCGGCCTCGGCTTCGACGCCGGCGCACACCTGCTGGTCAAGCACGCGCTGAACCAGGTCGGCGTGGGCGAAGCGGTCACCGTGCGCGGCACCGCGCCAGGCTGGCAGGCGCAGCTGTCCGCGTGGTGCCGCAGCCAGGGGCACGTGATGGAGGCCGGTGCGGGCGTCGTCCGCGTGCGCCGGGGCTCGGCGCAGGCCGGCCGCTGGCGCGACGCCATGCCCACCGGCCACAGCGATCCGCGCGCCGAGGACGCGATCGCGTCGCGTGCGCATCCGCGCTGGGGCCTGGCCGCGCGCGGTGCTGTGGTGGAGGCGGGCGCGCCCGAGATCCATTTCCGCCTGTCCGACCGCGACGAGCTCTGGAACGGATCGGCCGCCAGCCTCTACCGGCAGGCCGTCGCCGCGCAGTGGGATCCGGAGGCCATCGACTGGGACGACGCACCCGTGCTGCCCGACGAGATCGAGGACGCCGTCGTCCAGGTGATGACCTTCATGGTCGAAAACGAGAACGCCGCGCTGGTGATCCCCGCGCGCTTCCTCGGCCAGCTGCATCCGCATTACCGCGAGCTGCAGGCCGCGCTGGCGATCCAGATCGTGGACGAGGCCCGCCACATCGACGTCTTCACCCGCCGCATCCGCCGCCACGGCCGCGAGCCGGCGCTGTCGACCGCCGGCGGGCAGGAGTCGCTGAAGAGCCTGCTCGATGAGACCGACTATTCGGTGGCCAGCTTCCTGCTGTCGGTACTGGGCGAGGGCACCTTCGTCTCGCTGCTGAAGTTCATCCAGGCCGAGGCGCCGGACCCGCTGACCCGACAGATCGCGCGCTACGCGGCGGTCGACGAGGCCCGCCACGTGGCGCTGGGCATGTCGCACCTGCTGTACCGGCTGCAGCGCGAACCCGACTTCCGCAACCGCCTTGCGCGCGCGGTGGAGGAGCGGCACGAGGCGCTGCGCCACACCGGCGGGCTCAACGAGGAGGTGTTCGACGCGCTGGTGGTGATGGCCGCCGGCGCGCTGACGCCCGAGGCCATCGCGGAGGGCTCGCGCAAGGTGCAGGCGCTGATGAAGGACATGGCCGACAGCCGCTACGCCAAGCTGGTGCGGCTGGGCTTCGACCCGGAGCGCGCGCACCACCTGTCGAGCCTGCATACCCGCAACTTCATGTAGGCGGCCCGACGCCTGCGGTGGCCGCGGCGGCGCTAGAATCCGGCGGACGCTCCGCACGGGGCACGACCGGGGAAGCGGGATGAAGCACTGGGTGCGCAACGTCGCGGCCGTGGTCGCGGGGCTCGTGGTGGGCAGCGTGGTCAACATGGCGATCGTGGCCGCGGGCCCGGCGATGGTGCCGCCGCCGGCGGGCGTGGACACCACCACGGCCGAGGGCATCCACCTGTTCCAGCCGAAGCATTTCCTGTCGCCGTTCCTGGCGCATGCGCTGGGCACGCTGGCCGGCGCCTTCGTCGCCTTCCTGGTCGCCGGCAGCCGCAAGGCGGCGTTCGCCTGGACCATCGGCGTACTGTTCCTGGCCGGCGGCGTCGCCGCGGCGGTGATGATCCCGGCGCCGGCGTGGTTCATCGCGCTGGACCTGCTGCTGGCCTACCTGCCGATGGCGTGGCTGGCGATCCTTGTCGGGCGGCGGTTGTCGGCGAGCGGGTCGCGGGCGGACGCATGATGGCGGACGGCGCCGAGGGAGGCGCATCGACGCTGCGCCTGCGCTTCCAGGACTGCCTGCATCCGCGCCCGGCTCCGTCGGGTGTCGACGTGCTGTGCAAACTGCAGCACTTCGCCATCGTCAGCTACGCGTTTGACCCGGCGCGCTTCGCAGGGGTCATGCCCGGACGCTTCCGCCTGGACACGGTGTCCATCGACGGGCAGGAGCGCGCGCTGGTCTCGGTCGTGCCCTTCATCGATGTCGACTTCACTTCGGCGGTGTTCCCGTTCCCCAAGTTCCGCATGGGACAGACGAACTACCGCATCTACATCGTCGACAACGAAACCGGCGAGCGCTGCGTCTGGTTCCTGGGCACGACCCTGGACTCATGGACCCGGATCGTTCCGCACCGGCTGTGGAACCTGCCGTGGTACGGGGGACGGGTGCGCTTCGACTGCGCACAGGCCGCGGACGGGCGCTACCTGCGCTATCGCATGGATACGGTTGCGCAATGGGCGCCAGCGTCGCTGTCGCTGGTGGGCGAGGCCGGACCGGTGGAGCGGCTGCCCGGCTTCGCGGATGTCGAGACCGGACTCGTCTACCTGACCCATCCGCTGCGCGGTTTCTACCATCGCCGCGACGGGCGCCTGGGCACCTACCACGTCTGGCACGGGCGCTTGCAGGTCGCGCCGGCGCGGTTGGAGCAGGCGCGCTTCGGGCTGCTCGATCGGCTGGGCCTGGTGACGCCGGAGGAGCAGCAGCATCCGCACAGCGTGCTCGTCGAGCCGGTCAACGAGTTCACCATCTACCTGCCGCCGAAAGTCCTGGCCTGAGCTGCGGCGCGGCCGGCGGACGTGCAGGTCCGGCCGGAAGGCCCGCTCCGGGCTCAGGCGACTTCGACGCGCGCCTCGCCGGCGCGGGTCTCGCCGATCACCGCCGCCTCGGCGAAGCCGCCGGCGTGGAAGATTTCCAGCACTTCGCCCAGCGCCTGCGGCGCGCAGGACACCAGCAGGCCGCCGGAGGTCTGGGGATCGGTGAGCAGGTCGCGGGCAGGCTTGTCGATGCCGGCGCCGAGCTCGACGCCGTCGCCGTAGGCGGCCCAGTTGCGCCCCGAGGCGCCGGTGACCACGCCCTCGGCGGCCAGCGCCTGCACGCCCGGCAGCCAGGGCAGGTCGTCATGGCGCAGGCGTACCGTGAGCTTGGCGCCGCGCGCCAGCTCCAGCGCGTGGCCGAGCAGGCCGAAGCCGGTGACGTCGGTCATCGCGTGCACGTCGGGCAGCGCCGCCAGCGCGGGCCCGGGCCGGTTGAGGCGGGTGGTGGCGTCGATCATCGCGCGGTAGCCGGCGTCGTCGAGCACGCCGCGCTTGAGCGCCGCAGACAGCACGCCCACGCCCAGCGGCTTGCCCAGCACCAGCAGGTCGCCGGGGCGCGCGTCGGCGTTGCGGCGGATGCGGTCGGGGTGGGCGATGCCCATCGCGGCCAGGCCGTAGATCGGCTCGACCGAATCGATGCTGTGGCCGCCGGCGACGGGGATCCCGGCTTCGGCGCAGGCGTCCTCGCCGCCGCGCAGGATTTCGGCGATGACGTCATGCGGCAGCACGTTGATCGGCATGCCGACCAGGGCCAGCGCCATGATCGGCGTGCCGCCCATGGCGTAGACGTCGGACAGCGCGTTGGTGGCGGCGATGCGGCCGAAGTCGTAGGGATCGTCCACGATCGGCATGAAAAAGTCGGTGGTGGCGATCAGCGCCTGCTGGTCGTTGAGCCGGTACACCGCGGCGTCGTCGGCGGTGTCGTTGCCGACCATCAGCTGCGGCCAGACCGGCGCCGGCGCGGCGCGCTTGAGCAGGTCGGCCAGCACGCCCGGCGCGATCTTGCAACCGCAGCCGCCGCCGTGGGAGAGCGAGGTGAGGCGGGGCGTCGTGGTATCGGGAGAGTCGGTCATGTCGGGCACACGTGCGGAATGGCGGAAGGCAACAGGAGTCGAACCTGCCTGGGAGCGGCTGACGCCCCCAACCGGGTTTGAAGCCCGGCCGCGCCACCGGGCGCGCTTGCCTTCCATCGGGCGCCGCGGAACCCCCGCGGCGCCGGGGCACGCTATCACAGCGCTTGCGGAACCGGGCGCAGTTCGCGCAGCCACGCGCTGTCCTCGCGCAGCACGTGGCTGTCGCGGACGCGGCGGGTGAGGCCAGTGCGGTCGAAGTGTTCGAGGATCTGGATCGCGCGCTTGCGCCCAAGGCCGGTGGCGTCGCGAAAACCAGCGGCGGCGATGGCGCCGGTGGCGTCGGCGATGGTGGTCGCCAGCGCCGCCAGCGCCTGCATCCGTTCGCGGTGGTAGAACAGGTCGCGGACCACCTGGTGCGCATCGCCCTGCAGGGCGAGCATGCGCAACAGGCGGCGCACGCGCTCCTCGGGCTCGGCTTCGATGCGCGCGAGGTCGCGCACCCAGGGCGGCTCGAAGCCGCCTTCGTCCAGCCGCGCGAGCAGGCGCTGCGACAGCGCGGCATCGTCGGCGTCCATCGCCACCGTGTGCCCGGGTAGATGCAGCCATGGGCCCTTGCGCTGGATGCGGCCTGCGTCGGCGAGTCCGTCGAGCAGCGCCTGCCACAGCCCGGCCGAAACCGTGGGCACGGCGATGCGGCGCAGGCGGGTGGCTTCGGGGCCGGGTTCGTCCGGCGCCTCGAGGTGGAAGGCGGCCAGCGCCTGTTCGATGCGCGCGTCCAGCGCCTGGACGGCGGCATCGGCGATCGCGATGCGCGCGCCGCCGCGCGGTGCCAGCCAGCGCGCGCCGTCCGGCAGCGCCAGCTGCTCCGGAGGCCGGCCGGCCAGCCGCGCCAGCGCGGCCTCGTCGATGCCTTGCGCGGCTTCGCGCAGCAGGGCCTCGAGGCCGCCGCCGTCGAGCATGGCGGCGACGCCGTCCAGCCAGGCCAGGCGCTGCGGCGAGCGCCGGCGCCGCGCGGGTGCATCGGGGTCGAGCACGCGGCCGCCGCCGATGGTGCGGCTGGCCTGGGCGTCGCGGACGATGAAGCGGTCTCCCGGGGTGGCGCACAGTGCTTCGTCGACCACCAGCTGCACGCGGCTGCGCGCTCCGGGGGCGACGCCGTCGTCCGACAGGGGCACCGCATGCGCCAGGCGCCGGGCCGTGCCCAGGTGCAGGTGCAGCGGCGCCCAGTTGCCGAGCGTGGTCGCGGCGTCGGGCAGCAGCTCGAGGTCGACGTCGAGGTTGCGTGTCGGCCGGAAGGCGCGCGCGTCGGCGATCCAGTCGCCGCGTGCGATCGCGTCACGGCCGGTGCCGGCGAGGTTGAGCGCGCAGCGCTGGCCGGCGCGCGCGTCGTCGCTGGGCCGGTTCTGGGCATGGATGGAGCGCACGCGCACCGGCGTGCCCGCGGGCGCCAGCACCAGCCGGGCGCGCTCGTCGCCTGACGCGGTGCGCCCGGAGAAGACCGTGCCGGTCACCATCGTGCCGTGGCCGGGCAGGGTGAAGACGCGGTCCACGGCGAGGCGGAACAGGCCATCGGCATTGCGCGCGGCCGCCGCATGCGCGCGGTCCTCCAAGTGCCGTCGCAGGGCGTCGACGCCCGGGTCGCCGTCGCGGGTGGCGTCGGTGGCGAACATCGGCGCGCCGGCCAGCGGGCCGCCCTGCAGTAGCGTGGTGACGTCGGCGCGCACCGCGTCCAGCCGCGCCGCGTCCACGCGATCGGCCTTGGTGATGGCGACCGCGCCCTGGTCCACGCCCAGCAGACCGAGGATCGCCAGGTGCTCGCGCGTCTGCGGCATCACGCCGTCGTCTGCGGCCACCACCAGCAGGCCGAAGTCGATGCCGCAGGCGCCGGCGGCCATGGTGTGCACCAGCTTCTCGTGGCCGGGGACATCGACGTAGCCCAGCACCTCGCCGTCGGGCAGCGCGGCATAGGCGTAGCCGAGCTCGATCGAGATGCCGCGCGCCTTCTCCTCCTTCAGGCGGTCGGTCTCGACGCCGGTGAGCGCGCGCACCAGGCTGGTCTTGCCGTGGTCGATGTGGCCGGCGGTGCCGACGATCATGCGCGCAGGCCGTCCAGCTGGGCGGTGAATGCGGCCTCGTCCGCGTCTTCCAGGCAGCGCAGGTCGAGCCACAGGGCGTCGTCGGCGATCCGGCCGATGACCGGGCGCGGGAGCCCACGCAGCGACCTGGCCAGCCGCTGCAGCGCGCGGCCGTGGCTGCCCTTGCCGGCGTGGCGCAGGGTCAGGCCCCAGCTGGGCAGCGCCTCCACCGGCATCGCGCCGCTGCCGATCTGGCTGGACATGGGCGCGGCGGCGACGCTCCAGTCGTCGCCCAGCGCGGTCTGCAGCGGTGCCAGCAGGCGCTGCGCCTGCGCCTGCATCGCGGCCTGCGGGCGCAGCAGCAGGCGCAGCGTGGTGAGGCGTTCGGGCAGTTGCTCGGGCGCGCGGTACAGCGCCAGCACCGGCTCAAGCGCCGCCAGGGTCAGCTTGCCCACGCGCAGGGCGCGCTTGAGCGGATTCCTGCGGATCTTCCGGATGAGGTCGGCGCGACCGACGATCAGCCCCGCCTGCGGGCCGCCGAGCAGCTTGTCGCCGCTGAAGGTGACCAGGTCCGCGCCGGCGGCGAGGGTCTCGCGCACGGTGGGCTCGCGCGGCAGGCCCCAGCGCGCCGGATCGACCAGCGAGCCGCTGCCGAGGTCCACGCCCACCGGCAGGCCGCGTGCGCGTGCGATCCCCGCCAGCGCCGGCGTGTCCACGCTCGCGGTGAAGCCGCTGATCGCGTAGTTGCTGCAGTGCACCTTCATCAGCATGGCGGTGCGCGGGCCGATCGCGCCGGCGTAGTCGGCCGGATGCGTGCGGTTGGTGGTGCCGACCTCGACCAGCTTCGCACCGGCGCGCGACATGATGTCGGGGATGCGGAAGGCACCGCCGATCTCGACCAGCTCGCCGCGCGAGACGATCACGTCGCGGCGGTTGGCGAGGGAGTTGAGCATCAGCAGCACGGCCGCGGCGTTGTTGTTGACGACGGTGGCGGCCTCGGCGCCGGTGAGTTCGCACAGAAGGCCCTCGACCAGGTCGTCGCGGTCCCCGCGGCTGCCGCGTTCGAGGTCGTACTCCAGCGCCATCGGCGCCGACAGCGCCTGCACCACGGCCTGCACCGCGGCATCGGGCAGCACCGCGCGGCCCAGGTTGGTGTGCAGCACGGTGCCGGTGAGGTTGTGGACCGCGCGCAGGCGCGGCCGCGCCTCGTGTTCCAGCGCCGCGCCGAGGTCGGCGGCAAGCGTGCCGGGCGCGAGTGCGCCGCGCTGAAGCGTGCCCGCGCGCGCTTCGTCGCGCAGCGTCGCCAGCCTTGCGCGCAGGGCCGCGGTCACCCGCGACGGCCCGTGCCCGGCGACCAGCGCCGCCAGCGCCGGGTCCCTCAGCAGGCGGTCGAGCGAGGGGATGTCGCTGGCGGCCGCCCGCGCGCCGTCGTCGTCGACCGCGTCCAGGGTCAGTCCCCGGTGTCCTGCCACAGCAGCGGACTGCCGCTGCGGCGCGCATAGCCTTCCTCTCCCATCAGCATGTCGAGGGCGAGGCTGCCGAGGTCGTCGGCCACCGGCTCCATGAACGGATCCTTCTCCTGGTAGAAGATCTTGCGGTAGCTGCGGCAGCCGTCGCAGGTCTCGGCCTTGACCCCGTCGCGGCCGCCTTCGATGTAGTGGTAGGCGATGCCCTTGGTGGCGGCGCAGTGCGAGCACTTCACCCGCTCGAGGTGCCACTCGCAGCTGCACAGCGGACAGCACAGGTAGCGGTAGCCGTCATGTGCGCCGCCGATGCGCACCACGCTGGCCACCGGCGACGTGCCGCAGGTGGGGCAGAGGCCGAAGGCGCCGACCGGCAGCTGCGATTCGCGCAGGCCGGAGGCCATCGCGGTCCAGTAGACCTGGAGCGCGGCCATGACGAACGGCGCGGGCGCCACGTCCGCGCCTTCGACGCGTCCGGCGAGCAGGGCGTCGGCCATCTGCTCGACGCGCCCGGGCGCGGTGTCCAGGGTACGCGCGAGCGCGTTGCAGGCCGCCACCGCCTGCGCGGGCGTGCCGGGGTCGCCGGCGACCTCGTCCAGCAGCCGGGCGAGCAGGGCGCGCCAGACGGGATCGCGCGCCAGGCCGGTGGCCGGCAGGGGCGGCATCTCGTACCGCCTGGCCTGTGCGAGCACGTCGTCGTCGATCGATGGCGCCTCGAACTCTTTCAGCGCGCGCTGCTGCGCCTCGGCCAGGCGCGCCATCAGCCGCAGGTAGCCCTCGATCGTGCTGGAGTCCGCGAGGCTGCGCAGGCGCGCGGCGCGATCGGAGAACACGCCGGCGCGCTCGGGGATGCGCAGGCGCGGGATGCGGGTGTGGTCGAGGTTTTCGATCTCGCCTCGCGGCAGGATGCGCGGCACGTTGCCTCCGTCGGCAGTGGAAAAAGGACGGCGCGCCGCGGGGCGCGCCGGTGTGCCCCGTGGGGCAGGTTAGGCCATCGGTGCCGGCCGCGGCAAAGGCCGTGGCCGGCGTGTCGTCACTTGGCGCCGGCGTCGCGGTCGACCTCGCGCAGCCACTCGCGGTGGTGCTTCCAGGCCCAGCCGCGCGTCACCCGTCCGCGCACCATCGCGCCCATCGAGCCCTTGACCCAGAACGCCGAGTAGGCGTGGAAGATGATCAGGCAGATGAGCACCGTCGCCAGGATCGCGTGCACCACCGAGCCGAGGCGGACGACGGTGACCGGGAAGGCCGGCGCGAACCAGGGCTGCCACATCACGATGCCGGTCGCCAGCAGGCCGAGCATGCACAGCACGAGCACCCAGAACAGGACCTTCTGGCCGGCGTTGTAGCGCCCGACCTCCGGCAGCTTCTCTTCGCGCCCGGCGGCGACGTCGTCGATCTGCCGCAGCCACTGGCGGTCGCGCGCATCGATCCGGTTGGACCCGCCCATATGCCAGGCGAACAGCACGAACACCACGAACATGAAGACGCCGAAGAACGGATGCAGCACGCGCGTCCACGGCCCTCCGCCGAACAGGGCGTAGAGCCAGCTCATCGCCGGGTGGTACAGGGCCAGCCCCGACAGGCCGGCCAGCAGGAAGCCGATCGCGATCAGCCAGTGGTTGGTGCGCTCGTTGGCGGTGTAGCGGACGATTTCGCGCGGATGCCCGCGGTCGGCCGGGGTGCGCTCAGTCATGGCGGTGCTCCTCTTCGCGTGCGCGCTCGAAGGTGCCGGGCGGGTAGGCGCCCGCGGGACGGCCGTCGGCCAGCGACGCTTCGGCTTCCGCCTCGTCCACCTCGGTCACCACCTGTCGGCCGGTGCGGATGAAGTGGAAGAACCCGATCACAGCGGTCACGGCCATCGCCGCCAGCCCGATCGGCTTGGCCACGCCCTTCCACAGCGCCACCATCGGGCTGATGGTCGGGTTTTCGGGCAGGCCGCTGTACAGGGCGGGGCGGTCGGCGTGGTGCAGCACGTACATCACGTGCGTGCCGCCGACGCCCTGCGGATCGTACAGGCCGGCGTTCTCGAAGCCGCGCGACTTCAGGTCGACGATGCGGCCGGCGGCGTGGTCGGTCATCGCCTCCTTGGTGCCGAACACGATCGCCCCGGTCGGGCAGACCTTGGCGCAGGCCGGCGACTGGCCCACCGCCACGCGGTCGGAGCACAGCGTGCACTTGTAGGCCTTGTTGTCCTTCTTCGAGATGCGCGGCACGTCGAACGGACAGCCGGTGATGCAGTAGCCGCAGCCGATGCAGTTCTCCTCGTGGAAATCCACGATGCCGTTGGCGTACTGGATGATCGCGCCCGGCGAGGGGCAGGCCTTCAGGCAGCCCGGGTCCTCGCAGTGCATGCAGCCGTCCTTGCGGATCAGCCACTCCAGGCCGCCGTCCTCGGTCTCGTGCTCGGCGAAGCGCATGACCGTCCACGACTGCGCGGTGAGGTCGGCCGGGTTGTCGTAGACGCCCACGTTGCTGCCGATCTCGTCGCGCAGGTCGTTCCACTCCATGCACGCCACCTGGCAGGCCTTGCAGCCGATGCACTTGGTGGTGTCGATCAGCTTGGCCACCGAGCCGCCGGCGTGCGGCTCGCGCACGGCCGGTGGTGCGTAGGTGGTCGCGGAGCGCCGCTTGATGTCGAGTGATTGCAATGCCATGCCGGGGCTCCTATGCCTTTTCCACGTTCACCAGGAACGACTTGAACTCGGGTGTCTGCGAGTTGCCGTCGCCCACCGATGGCGTCAGGGTATTGGTCAGGTAGCCCGGCTTGGTGAGGCCGGTCAGACCCCAGTGCAGCGGGATGCCGACGTGGTGCAGGGTCTTGCCGTCGACCTGGAGCGCGCGGATGCGCTTGGTCACCACCGCCACCGCCACGATGTGCCCACGCTTGGACGTGACGCGCACGCGGTCGCCGTGGGACACGCCGATCTCCTTCGCAAGGCCCTCGCCGATCTCGACGAACTGCTCCGGCTGCAGGATCGCGTTGAGGCGGACGTGCTTGGTCCAGTAGTGGAAGTGCTCGGTCAGGCGGTAGGTGGTGCCGACGTACGGGAACTCGTCGACCTTGCCCATCGTCGCCAGGTCGGCCTCGAACACGCGCGCGGCCGGGTTGCTGGTGGCCTGCGGGTTGTCGGGGCTGAGCGGGTTGTAGCCCAGCGGCGTCTCGAACGGCTCGTAGTGCTCGGGGAACGGGCCTTCGGCCATGCCGTCGCGGGCGAAGAACCGTGCGACGCCCTCGGGGTTCATGATGAAGGGGCTCATTCCGCCGGCGGGGTCCTCGTCGGCCTTGAAGTCCGGCACGTCGGCGCCGGTCCAGGCGGTGCCGTTCCACCACACCAGCGGCCGCTTCGGGTCGAAGGGCTTGCCGGACGGATCCGCGGAGGCGCGGTTGTAGAGGATGCGGCGGTTGGCCGGCCACGCCCAGGCCCACTTCAGGGTCTGGCCGATGCCGGTCGGGTCGCTGTTGTCGCGCCGCGCCATCATGTTGCCGTCCTGGGTCCAGGCACCGGCGTAGATCCAGCAGCCGCTGGACGTGCTGCCGTCGTCGCGCAGCTCGCCGAAGCCCGAGACCTGCTCGCCGCGGCGGCGGGTGATGCGGGTCGGGTCGCGCGGGTCGGCCAGGTCCTGCAGGGCCCGCCCGTTGTACTCCATCGCCAGCTCCGACGCGCTCGGGTGCGCGGGCTGTGCGTACTGCCAGGTCAGGTTGAGGATCGGGTCCGGGAACGCGCCGCCCTCGGCCTGGTACAGCCCGCGCATCCGCAGGAACAGCCCGGCCATGATCGCGATGTCGGTCCTGGCCAGGCCCGGCGGCTCGGCGCCCTTCCAGTGCCACTGCAGCCAGCGGCCGGAGTTCACCAGCGCGCCTTCCTCCTCGGCGAAGCAGCTGGTCGGCAGGCGGAAGACCTCGGTCTGGATGGCCGACGGGTCGACGTCGTTGGCGTCGCCGAAGTTCCTCCAGAACTCGGAGGTATCGGTCGCCAGCGGGTCCATGACCACCATGAACTTCAGCTTCGACAGCGCCGAGATCATCTTGGCCTTGTTCGGCGCCGCCGCCAGCGGGTTGAAGCCCTGGCAGATGTAGCCGTTGACCTTGCCCTGGTCCATCAGCTCGTAGGTCTGGAGCATGTCGTAGGGCTTGTCGAGCTTGGGCAGGTAGTCGAAGGCCCAGTCGTTCTCCGCGGTGGCGGCGTCGCCATACCACGCCTTCATCAGGCTGACGTGGAACTTCGGGTAGTGCTGCCAGTAGCTGAGCTGGTTCTCACGCAAAGGCTTGAGCGTGCGCGAGGCGATGTAGGTGCCGTACTCCTGCTCGTGCTCGTTGGGCAGCGTCAGGTAGCCCGGCAGCAGGTTCGACATCAGCCCCAGGTCGGTGAGCCCCTGGATGTTGGAGTGCCCGCGCAGCGCGTTCATGCCGCCGCCGGCGATGCCGATGTTGCCCAGCAGCAGCTGCAGCATCGCGCCGGTGCGGATGATCTGCGAGCCGATGGAGTGCTGGGTCCAGCCCAGCGCGTACAGGATGGTGCCGGCGCGGTCGGGGCTGGCGGTGGACGCCAGCAGGTCGACCACGGCGTGGAACTGCTCCTGGGTGGTGCCGCAGACGCGTTCGACCATCTCCGGCGTGTAGCGCGCGTAGTGCTTGCGCAGCAGCTGGTAGACGCAGCGCGGGTGCTGCATCGTCGGGTCGGTGACCACGAAGCCGTCGTCGCCGCGCTCGTAGTCCCAGGTGGCCTTGTCGTAGCGCCGGCGCTCCGCGTCGTAGCCGGAATAGAGGCCGCCGTCGAACGCGAAGTCCTCGCGCACGATGAAGGTCATGTCCGTGTAGTTGCGGACGTACTCGTGCTGGATGCGGTCGGTCTCGATCAGGTTGCTGATCGCCGCGCCCAGGAACACGATGTCCGTGCCGGTGCGGATCGGCGCGTAGTAGTCCGCGACCGACGCCGAGCGGTTGAACCGCGGGTCGACCACGACCAGCTTGGCGCCGTTGTGCGCCTTGGCCTCGGTGACCCATTTGAACCCGCAGGGATGGGCCTCGGCTGCGTTGCCGCCCATGATCAGGACCACGTCCGCGTTCTTGATGTCGACCCAATGGTTCGTCATCGCTCCACGGCCAAACGTCGGGGCAAGACCTGCCACCGTCGGGCCGTGTCAAACGCGGGCCTGGTTGTCGAATGCGAGCAGGCCGAGCGAGCGCGCGACCTTGTGGGTGATGTAGGCCGTCTCGTTGCTGGTGGCCGAGGCCGCGAGCATGCCGGTGGTGATCCAGCGGTTGACGGTGCGGCCCTCGGGCGTCTGCGCCACGAAGTTGGCGTCGCGGTCGTCCTTCATCAGGCGTGCGATGCGGTCGAGCGCGTCGTCCCAGCCGATCGGCTCCCAGGTGTCGGAGCCGGGCGCCCGGTATTCGGGCTGCTTCAGCCGGTTCGGACTGTGGATGAAGTCGATCAGTCCGGCACCCTTGGGGCACAGCGTGCCGCGGTTCACCGGGTGGTCGGGATCGCCCTCGATGTGGACGATGGCGGAGGCGGCGTTCTTCGCGCCGTCGCCAAGGCCGTACATCAGCAGGCCGCAGGCAACCGAACAGTAGGGACAGGTGTTCCGGGTCTCGGTCATCCGCGCCAGCTTGAACTGGCGGACTTCGGCCATGGCCGGCGCCGGACTGGCGCCGAGCAGGGCCAGGCTGGAACCGGCGAGGCCGGTGCCCGAGACCTTGAGGAACTGCCGTCGATTCATGTTGACCATGAAGCGATCCTCGAGTCGTGGTGGCTGGAAGGCCCGGCGTGCCGGGCCACCTTGGCTTGTGCGCGCGTTCCGCGCAGGCACGCCCCAGCATAGTCCGGGCAGGTTGCAAGGTAAACGCGGCGGCGGAAGCCGTTGGCGGGCAATAGGTGGGCTCTATCGCGGCCCCGTAAGATGCGGCGACCCCGTCACGCGGAGACCCCATGGCACAGGCATTCGATCGCGACCCGTATCCCGACGCCCTGCGTGCCTGCGCGCTGCTGGTGGTGGTGCTCGGGCACTGGGTCGCGACCCTGCCTCGGCTGGCCGACGGGCAGCTGGTCGACACCGACCACCTGCTCGGCATCTGGGATATGGCCGGCGTCCTGACCTGGCTGGTGCAGGTGGTGCCGCTGTTCGTGTTCGTGTCCGCCGCGGTCAGCGCCGACGGCGTGGCGCGGCGGCTGCGGCAGCACCGGCAGGCGCAGTGGTGGGCCGGGCGCGCGCTGGGCCTGGCGCGGCCGACGGTCACCTACCTGGCGGTGCTGGTGGCGCTGGCGGCGGTGTCGCTGTTCACCGGCGGACGCCTGCTGGGCGTGTTCAACCAGTCGCTGACGATCCATCTCTGGTTCCTGCTGATGCTGCTCACCGTGCAGGCGCTGCTGCCGTGGTGCCTGCGCCTGGATGCGCGCTTCGGCCTGCGCGCGGTGCTGGGGCTGGTAGCGGTGGCGGCGGTGCTCGACGTGGTGCGGGCCGGCGCGTGGACCCCGGAGGCGCTGCGCTGGCTGGGCCGCGGCGTGGCCGACAGTCCGCCCGGCGTCGCCTGGCTCAACATGCTGGTGGTCTGGCTGCTGCCGCAGCAGCTCGGCATCGCGTGGAAGCGCGGGCGCTTCCGCGGCGTGCGCGCGGGCGTGGGCCTGGTGCTGCTCGGATGCGCATGGCTGGCCTGGGCGATGGCGAGCGGGTATCCGGTGGCGATGGTCGGCGTGGCGCTGGCGGGCAACAACATGCTGCCGCCGACGCTGGCCCTGGTCGGCGTGATGTGGCTGCAGGTGGGCGCCGTGCTCGCGTTCGAGCCGGTGGCGCGGCGCCTGCTGGCGGGCCGCGCGCTCGGGCGCGTGATCGCGGTGCTGGGCGCGCTCGGCATGCCGCTGTATCTCTGGCACAAGCTGGCCGAGCTTCCGGCCGCGTGGCTGGGCGAAAAGCTCGGGCTGCCGATCGATGCCGGCGTTCCGGGAGAGCCCGGCTTCTGGCTCGGGCGCGCGGGCTGGATCGCGCTGTGCCTGCTGGTGGTGGCGCCGCTGGTCGCACTGGTGGTGCGCTACGAACTGCGGCGCACGCGCGAGGTGCCCGCCGTCGAGGCCCTGGCGCCGGTGCTGCTGGGCGGGCTGGCGCTGTACCTGGGCCTGGCCTCGGCGCTGGTCTGGGGCGTGTGGCCGGGCGCGCTGGTGGGACTGGCGGGCGTGGCGCTGGCCTCGCGGCGGCTGCGGAAACGCGGCGATGCCTGAGCCGGGCGCGCCGCAGCGCGTGGCCCGGCTGGTGTCGATCCTGGTCCATCCGGTGGTGGCCATGCTGGCCGCGGCCGCGGTGGCCACGGATGGCGCGGCTTCGCCGGCGCTGCGATGGCAGGCGCTCGCCTCGGTCGCGGCGGCCGCGACGGCGGTGATGCTCTACAGCGGACTGAAGACGCGTTCGGGGCGCTGGGCACACGTCGACGCGTCGCAGCGGCACGAGCGCGCGCAGCTCAACCGCTTCGCGTCATGGCTGTTGTTCGTGCTGGCGGCCGGCCTCGCGATGGCGGGCGTGCATGCCGGCATCGTCGCCACGATCGCGCTGTCGGGCGCGATCGTGCTGGCCGGCCACCTGCTGCGGTGCTGGCTGAAGAGTTCGCTGCATGTCGCCTTCGCCGCCTTCGCGGCCTGCATCGCCTGGCCGCACGTGCCCGCGACGGGCGTGCTGCTGGCGGCGACGGTGGCGGTGGCCTGGTCGCGGTTGGCCCTGCGCCGGCACCTGCCGGCCGAGGTGCTGTCGGGTGCGCTGCTTGGCGTCGCGGCCGGCGCCGCGCTGCACGCCATCATGCGGGGCTAGAGCCCGGCGCCCATCCGGGCCCGCGCCCGGCGGCCTCAGGCCAGGTGGCGCCTGAACCAGGCGATCGTGCGCTCCCAGGCCAGCTTCGCCGCCGCCTCGTCGTAGCGCGGCGTCGAATCGTTGTGGAAGCCGTGCTGCGTGCCGGGATACACGTGGGCTTCGTATTCCGTGCCCGCCGCCCGCAGCGCGGCCTCGTAGGCCGGCCACGTCGCGTTGACGCGCTCGTCGGTCTCGGCGAAGTGGATCAGCAGCGGCGCCTGGATGCGCGGCACGTCTTCAGGCCTGGCCTGGCGGCCGTAGAAGGGCACGGCCGCGGCCAGCTCGGGATAGGCCACCGCCGCCGCGTGCGACACGCCGCCGCCATAGCAGAAGCCGGTGATGCCGACCTTGTCCGTGGTGCGCGCATCGGCCATCAGAAACTCGATGGCGGCGAAGAAGTCGTTCATGAGCTTTTCGGGGTCGACCTTCGCCTGCAGCTCGCGGCCGCGCTCGTCGTTGCCGGGGTAGCCGCCGACGGAACTCAGGCCGTCGGGCGCCAGCGCCGCGAAGCCGGCCTTGGCCACGCGCCGGGCGACGTCCTCGATGTAGGGATTGAGGCCGCGGTTCTCGTGCACCACCACCACGCCCGGCACCGGGCCTTCCGCGCCGACCGGCAGCACCAGGTAGCCGCGCACCTGGCCATGGCCCTTCGGCGACGGATAGGTGATGTAGTCCGCGCGGATGGCGGGATCGGTGAACCGGACCTGCTGGGCCAGCGCATAGTCCGGGCTCAGCGCGGCCAGGATGGCGACGGCGCTCATGCCGCCGATCGCCAGTGCCCCGGCACGGTCCAGGAACTGCCGGCGGCTGATGCGGCCATGCACGTAGCCGTCGTAGAGCTCGAGCAATTCGGGCGGGAAGTCCTTCGCGGTCAGGCGGGCCATGTGGCGCTCCTCTCATGCAGGCGGGCGCGCCCACGATAGCGCAGGACCGCGACGCGCTTGACCCGGGTCAAGGACGCGCGGCGGGGCGGCGCCGACCATGGCCGCCGCCGGGGATGCCGGCGCCATGACTGGAGAGCCACATGCAGTTCGAACTCGACGCCCGGCCCGACGCCGCCACGCTCGCCACGGCGCTTCGCCCGCTCGATCCCGACGCGAAGATCGCCCTCGACGGTGCCAGCGGACGCCTGGACGTGATCTCCAGCGCCAGCAGCGAGCAGGTCGCCGCTGCGCTGCGCCAGGCCGGTTACGCGGTCCAGCCGGTCGTGCAGGAGCTGCACGTCAGCGGCGGCAGCACCTGCTGCGGCGGCTGCGGCTGAGGACGCACGCGACCGCTCACGCGGGCGGGACGAAGCCCTTGCCATCATCGGCGCAGCCCACCAGGAGCCAGCGCCGTGTCCGACAATCCGCTGACCGGAGAGGTCTCGAACAGCAAGCTCGCCGCCGTGTTCGACAGCAGTGCCGACGCGCGCGCCGCCGCGGCCGCGCTACTCTCGGAAGCCGGCCTGCAGCCGCAGCAGGTCAAGGTGGTCGGTCCCGACGAGCCTGACGCGAACATCAAGCTGGAGCCGGAGGGCAGGGGCATCTGGCGCACCATCGTGGTGGCGCACGTGAAGCTGGGCATCGTCGGCGCGATCCTGGGTGCGATCGCGTTCGGGATCATGATGTGGGCCGGGCTGCCGTTCGTGACCCGTTCGCCCGTGGCCGCGGCCGCGGCGACGATCGCCTTCGCCACCGTGGGTGGCCTGCTGCTCGGCGGCCTGGTATCGATCCGCCCGGACCACGACCGCTACGTCCAGGCCACGCACGACGCCATGGAGGCGCGGCGCACCACCGTCGTGGTGCACGCGCTGTCCAAGGACGAGCAGCAGCGGGCCAGCGAACTGCTGGCCGCGCGCGGCGCGGAGGTGACCGCCACGCTCTGACTCGGCGTTGCGGTCCGGCTCCGGTCGCGGGCCATCCGCCTCAGCGCGGCGGCGGAATTTCCGGACGCCCGTTGGCAAAGGCTTCGGCCAGGTAGTCGATCATCACCCGCACCTTGGCCGGTGGCCGGCGGTCGGGCGGATAGAGCACGTGGATGCCGCCCAGCTCGACGCACGGCCGGTCGAGCTCCAGCACCGTGAGCTCGCCGCGCGCCAGCGCCGCTTCCACGATGAATTCCGGCTGGTAGATGATCCCCTGGCCGCGCACCGCCGCCGCCAGCAGGGCGTCGCCGTTGTTGGCCAGCAGGTTGCCGCTGGCCGGCACGCGGACGTCGCCGTTGACGCCGAAGGCCCAGTGCCCGCGCCCCTGCGTGCCCGAGAGCGTGTAGCCCAGGCAGTTGTGCTGCACCAGGTCGGCCACCCGCCGCGGCACGCCGCGCGCGTCGAGGTAGGACGGGGACGCACAGACCAGCATCGGGCTGTCCCCCAGGCGCCGCGCCTGCAGCGGGCTGTCCGCCAGCCGGCCGATGCGCACGGCGAGGTCCCAGCTGCCGGCGACGAGGTCGAGTTCGGCGTCGCTCAGGCTCAGCTCGACCGTGACCTCGGGATGGCGACGGCAGAACTCCGGCACCAGCGGCGCCACGAAGCAGCGCCCGAAGGACAGGGGGACGTTCATGCGCAGCAGGCCGCTGGCCTTGATCCGCTGCGAGGCGACCGCGGCCTCCGCCTCGTCGATGTCGGGCAGGATCCGCAGGCAGGCCTCGAGGTAGTCGCTGCCGGCCTCGGTCAGGGCCAGGCGGCGCGTGCTGCGGTGGAACAGCTTCACGCCCAGGCGGGCCTCGAGCGCGTTGACGTGCTTGGTCGCCATCGCCGGCGACATGCCGAGGTGGCGGGCCGCCGCGGACAGGCTGCCGTCGGTCGCGGCGCGGACGAAGACGCGCATGCTGGTAATCCGGTCCAACCCCTGGCAACGCCACCGATGCTGAGCGCGTCGGGCGCATGCCCGTCCTCTTCATTCCCCACGGCGCCGGTCCCTGCTTCTTCATGGACTGGAACCCGGCCGATACCTGGGACCGCATGGCCGCCTTCCTGAAGGGCGTGGCCGGCACGCTGCCGCAGGCACCGCGGGCAATCGTGCTGGTCTCCGGGCACTGGCTGGAGCCGGGCTTCAGCGTCACCGGCAGCGCCCGTGCGCCGCTGATCTACGACTACAGCGGCTTCCCGGCGCATACCTACGAGCTGACGTATCCCGCGCCCGGCGAGCCGGCCCTGGCCGAGCGCATCGTGCAGCTGCTGCGCGACACCGGCGAGCCGGCACGCGTCGACCCGCAGCGCGGCTTCGACCATGGCGTCTTCATCCCGCTCAAGCTGATGTTCCCGAAGGCTGACATCCCGGTGGTCCAGCTGTCGCTGCGGCGCGACATGGATCCCGCCGCGCACATCGCCGCCGGCCGCGCCCTGGCCGCCCTGCGCGACGAGGGCGTGCTGATCGTCGCCAGCGGCATGAGCTTCCACAACATGCGCGGCTACGGCGATCCGCGCTACACCCCGGTGTCGGCGCGCTTCGACGAATGGCTGACCGCGGCTGTTGAAAGCGGAACGCCACGGCGCGAGGCCATGCTCCGCGACTGGGCCAGCGCCCCGCACGCCCGCGACAGCCATCCGCCGGGCGGCGAGGAGCACCTGCTGCCGCTGCTGGTCGCCGCCGGCGCCGGCGCCGGCTCCGACGGCCGCAAGGTCTATTCCGAGGAGGTCATGAAGACCACCCTGTCCGCCTTCCGCTTCGGCTGATCCACGGCCGCGCCCCATCGAGGAGATTCCCCCATGAAGATCGATCTTTCCGGCAGGTCCGCCATCGTCACCGGCTCCACGGGCGGCATCGGCCTGGCCATCGCCACCGGCCTGTCGAAGGCCGGTGCCACCGTCACCATCGTCGGCCGCAGCCAGGCGCGCGTGGACGGGGCGCTGGCGAAGCTGCGCAAGGACGGCGGCCGCGACGACGCGACCGGCGTGGTCGCCGACCTCGGCACCGCCGAAGGCGCCACCGCGCTGACCGCCGCGCGCCCCGACGCCGACATCCTGGTCAACAACCTCGGCATCTACGGCGCGCGCGAGTTCTTCGACATCGACGACACGCTGTGGGACGAGTACTGGCAGGTCAACGTGATGGGCGGCGTGCGCCTGTCGCGCCACTACGCGCGCGGCATGCGCGAGCGTGGCTGGGGTCGGATCCAGTTCGTGTCCAGCGAATCGGCGCTCAACATTCCCACCGAGATGGTCCACTACGGCGTCACCAAGTCGGCGCTGCAGGGGCTGTCGCGCGGCCTGGCCAAGGTGCTGGCCGGCAGTGGCGTCACCGTCAACACCATCCTGCCCGGCCCCACGCGGACCGACGGCGCGGTGGAGATGATGGCCGCGCTCGCCGCCGGCCGTGGCGTGACTCCGGAGGAGATGGAGGCGCTGTTCCTGGCCGAGAACCGGCCGTCGAACCTGCTCGGCCGCTTCGCGACGCCGGAGGAGGTCGCCAGCCTCAGCGTCTACGTCGCCTCGCCGCAGGCCAGCGCCACCACCGGCTCGGCGCTGCGCGTCGACGGTGGCACGGTGGAGACCATTGCCTGATCCTTGCGGGATGGTTCCGCGGGCCTTGCACGGGGAACGACATGCACATTCTTGAGGAGTTCAACATCATGCAGAAGCGCAGGCTGGGCCACGGCGGCCCCGAGGTCGCGCCCCTCGTCTTCGGCGGCAACGTGTTCGGCTGGACCGCCGACGAGGCCACCTCGTTCGCGCTGCTCGACCGCTTCGTCGAGCGCGGCTTCAACGCCATCGATACCGCCGACGTCTATTCCGCCTGGGCCCCCGGCCTGTCGGGCGGCGAATCCGAGGCCGTCATCGGCCGCTGGCTGGCCAGGCGCGGGCGCCGCGATGACGTCGTGCTCATGACCAAGGTCGCCAAGTGGGCGCCGCGGAAGGGCCTGTCGGCGGCCAACATCCAGGCCGCGGTCGAGGATTCGCTGCGCCGGCTGCGCACCGACCATCTCGACGTCTACTTCGCCCACGAGGACGATGCCGGCGTGCCGCTCGAGGAAACGCTGGCCGCCTTCTCCAAGCTGGTGGACGCAGGCAAGGTGCGCGCCGTCGGCGCCTCCAACTACGACGCCGCGCGCCTTCGCGAGGCGCTGGCGATCTCGGCCGACCGCGGATTCGCACGCTACGAGGTGCTGCAGCCGGGCTACAACCTGTACGACCGCGCGGGCTACGAATCGGAGCTGGCCGCGGTGGCGGAGGAGCATGCGCTCGGCGTGGTGAGCTACTTCTCGCTGGCCAGCGGCTTCCTGACCGGCAAGTACCGCAGCGCCGCCGACCTCGAAGGGAGCGCGCGCGCCGGCTTCCTCGGCGGCTACTTCGATGCGCGTGGCCTGGCGCTGCTGGAGACGCTGCGCGGCGTCGCGGACGACCTCTCCGCCACGCCGGCCCAGGTCGCGCTGGCGTGGCTGATGACGCGCCCGCAGGTCACGCCGATCGCCAGCGCCACCAGCCTCGCGCAGCTCGAGGACATCATGGGCGCGGCCGACCTGGTGCTGCCCGCGACCGCGCTGGAGGCGCTCGACGCGGCGAGTCGGCCCGCGGCCTGAGCCGATCACGCCGTCGCCGGGTTGCACGCGCAGCCCGGCGAGCGCGGCACATGCGCCGTTACGATGGACGTCGGGGACGGCCATGCCGCGCCTTGCATCGTTCAGCCCATCCGACAGACAGGAGCCTTCCATGAGCCGTGACACCCGGGACCGCTACGGCACCGTTTCCCGCCTCTTCCACTGGGCCGTGGCTCTGCTCGTCTTCTGTCAGGCGCTGAAGCTCTTCGACCGCATCGACGACGGCGAACACTGGGTCGGCCAGACGCTGGTGCCCTGGCACGTCTCGATCGGCGTGCTGGTGCTGCTGCTGATGGTGCCGCGCATCGCCTGGGCACTGCGCAACCGCGGCAACCGCCCGCCGGCGCCGCCACCGCCCGCGCTGGGCCTGCTGGCCAGGGCCGGGCACGTGGCGCTGTACGCGGCGCTGCTGCTGATGCCGCTGTCCGGCATCGCGATCATGCTCGGCAACGGCTATGGCCTGAGCGCCTTCGGCGTCGAGCTGGTGGCCGGGGGAGCTGAGATCCCGTGGCTGGCGAGCTTCGGCGGCGCGGTGCACTCGCCCCTGGCCTGGTTGCTGGTGGCGATGGTGCTCGGCCATGCCGGCATGGCGCTGGTGCACCATTTCGCGAAGCGCGACGGCGTGCTGCGGCGCATGCTCTGAGCGGCGACGGCTGTACCGGCGGCGGAAGCCTGTCAGACTCCGGCTTCCGCCCGCCACCGTCATCGCAATGCACACCATCGAACTGCAGCGCAAGGTCTTCCTCTTCCTGTTGCTGGCGGTGACGCTGGCCTTCGGCTGGGTCCTGCTGCCGTTCTACGGCGCGGTGTTCTGGGCGGTGATCCTGGCGCTGCTGTTCTCGCCGCTGCACCGCCGCCTGCTGGTGCGGATGCGCGGGCGGCGCAACCTCGCGGCCCTGTCGACGCTGCTGGTCTGCCTGCTGATCGCGATCCTGCCGGTGGCGCTGATCGGGGTGTCGCTGGTGCGGGAGGCCTCGTCCATCTTCCAGCGCGTGCGCGAGGGCGACATCGGCTTCGCACACTACTTCGAGCAGGTCATGCGCCTGCTGCCGGACTGGGCCAGCGACCTGCTGGGACGCCTCGGCCTCGGCACCATTCCCGAGCTGCAGGACAAGCTGGCGGACGGCGCCGCGACGCTCAGCCAGGTCGTCGCCACCCAGGCGGTGAACCTGGGGCAGGGCACGATGCAGTTCTTCGTGTCCTTCGCGATCATGCTCTACCTGCTGTTCTTCCTGTTCCGCGACGGCGCCATGCTGGCCGCGCGCATCCGCCACGCGATCCCGCTGAACGAGGCGCACAAGCGCGCGCTGCTGGGCAAGTTCACCACCGTCATCCGCGCCACGGTCAAGGGCAACATCGTCGTGGCCCTGGTGCAGGGCGCGCTCGGCGGCCTGATCTTCTGGATCCTGGACGTGCAGGGCGTGGTGCTGTGGTCGGTGGTGATGGCCTTCCTGTCGCTGCTGCCGGCGCTGGGCACGTTCCTGGTGTGGGGCCCGGTGGCGATCTACTTCCTGGCCACCGGCTCGGTGGTCCAGGGCCTGGTGCTGATCGGCTATGGCGTGTTCGTGATCGGGCTGGTGGACAACATCCTACGTCCCATCCTGGTCGGCAAGGACACGCGCATGCCCGACTACATCGTGCTGGTGTCGACGCTGGGCGGCATGGCGCTGTTCGGGCTCAACGGCTTCGTGATCGGGCCGCTGATCGCCGCGCTGTTCATCTCGGCATGGGACCTGTTCTCGGCGCCGGCCGAGGCGGTGGATGCCGCCTCGGATGCCGGCGCGGACCTCGACGCCGGCGCGGACCTCCATGCCGGCCCGCCAGCCCGTGGCAGGGCCATGGACCAGGCGGCGCCCGACGGCACCGCCTGAGGCTCAGGACGACCGGGCGGAATCGAAGACCGGCTCGAAGCCGGCCCACATCATGCGCTTGCCGTCGAAGGGCATCTCCGGCATGTCCTGCATGGCCGGGTCCTCCTGCATCGCCTTCGCCGCGCGGTCGCAGGTGGCGCGGTCGGGCCAGGCGATCCAGCTGAACGCCGCGACTTCGCCGTCCACCGCCTTGGTGGCACGGTAGAAATCGGTGCGCTTGCCATGGGGCACGTCCTCGCCCCAGGCCTCGACCACGCCGTCAGCACCGGCTTCGCCGAACATCTCCCAGCCCTTGCGGGCCATGTCGGTGTAGGCGGCCTTGTTCCCGGCCGGGACGGCCAGGGCGAAGCCCTGGTAGTAGTCCGAGCCCATCGGCTCGCCCGCCTCCAGCACCGGCGAGAAGCCGCCGTAGATCATGCGGCTGCCGTCGAAGGGCATCGGTGGCAGCGCGGCCATCGCTTCGTCGGTCTCCATCGCCTGCCATGCGGCGTCGCAGGTGGCGCGGTCGGGCCAGGCGATCCAGGAGAAGACGACCGTCTCGTCCCCGCCGGCCTCGACCGCGCGGTGGAAGTCGGTGGTGTGGCCGTGCGGGACGTCGACGCCCCAGGTCTCGACCATGCGCGTCGCACCGTGCTTCGCGAACACGTTCCACGAGGCGGCGGCATGGGCGATGTAGTCCTGCTTGCGGGCCGTGGGGACGGCGGCGACCAGGCCGGTGTAGTAGGGCATGCGATGTCTCCAGGGGGAGCGGGGCGGCGGCCCCGGCGGATGCCGGAGGCGCGGCCACGTTAGCGGCCGGAATGTTGCGCGCGCGTCATCCGCGGCTGCCGTCCGTCGGCGGAACGGGATCGGCCGCACCGGACAGGATGCCCGGCGCGTCGCAGGCCGGCTGCCCGAACCAGTCCAGGACGGCGGGCGCCAGCACGTCGAGCTGCATCGGCAGGCTGAGGTGGTCCTGCCCGGCCAGCTCGATGTAGCGGGCGTGGGGCGCCGAGGCCGCCAGCGCGCGGCCATGCGCGACCGGCACGTGGCGGTCGGCGTCGCCGTGCACCAGCAGCGGGCAGGGCACCCCGGCCAGCGCGGCCGCCACGTCCACGCGGTCCAGCGGCAGGCCCAGGGTGTCGCCCGCGCGCTCGATCGCGGCGTCGAGCACCGCATCGTTCAGCCGCCAGCGCAGCCATTGGCGGGTCAGCCAGGCCGAGGGAGGCGCCGGCGCGTTGGTGAGCATGTAGGGGACCATGTCGCGGATCGCGTCGTCGGCCATGGCGAAGGATTCCATCGCGACCACGCGCTCGGCGCCCAGCGCCGGATCCGCGCCGGCGAAGATCGCCGTGGCGGCCCCGTAGGACACGCCGAGGACGTGCAGCGGGCCCACCACTTCGCCCTGGCGGCGTAGCGCGGCCACCACGTCCACCACGTCGGCGGCCTCGCGCATGCCGTAGCCCGAGGGTGCGGTGCCGGAGCGGCCGTGGTTGCGCAGGTCGATCGAAATCGTGCGGTAGCCGGCCTCGCCCAGGCGCAGCGCCCAGGGCAGCATCGAATCGCCGTGCATCATCCAGCCGTGCAGCAGCACGACGGTGCCGCGCGGCGTGCCGGCGGGGCCGGTGGGCACCTGGAAGTCGAGGTCGGGGAAGGTGTCGGCCACGCCCAGGTCGCGGGGCCAGGACATCCGCAGCGCGTAGTCCGCGGGATCGATCGCGCGCCAGAAGACGTCGACGCCGGCGCGCGTGGTGACGCGGCCTTCGCGGTCGCGCAGCCGCGCCAGCGCGGCGTCGATCGGCGCGCGCGGCAGCAGCGGCGAGGTCCCGTCGGGCGCGACCAGGTGGGCGGCCAAGGAGGCCGGCAGGCCCGGCAGCGAAGAGAAGCCGGCGAGCAGCAGGCAGGCGAGGAGGAGGGCGGCAAGGCGGAGCATTCGGGCGGCGCGCTGGACAAGGCGGTCCAGCGTGCCGGGCGCCCGGCGCCGGCTCTACCGCAGCCGCATGACAGTGTGATGACGATTGTCGGGACGTTCAGGCCGGCATCCTCCCCGTGAACGCGGACGCCCGCGCCGGAGCTGCCGGCGTGGGCGTCGACGAGCGGTCCTGCGGTGGCGTCAGCCGACGCTGATGCTGCCCTTCATGAGGGCCGCATGGCCGGGGAAGCTGCAGAAGAACTCGTAGGGGCCGCCGTCCTTGATCTTCGACACGTCGAAGGTGACCGAGGTGCTCTCGCCGCCGCCGATCATCTCGGTCGCGGCGATGATGCGGCTGTCGCCGGCCTTGACGTAGCCGGCCGACGCGCCGGCACTGATGCCGTCCGCGGCCACGCCGGCCATGTCGGAGGTGGCGGCGATGACCACGTTGTGGCCCATCGCGGCCTCGGGCAGGCGGCCGACGTGGGTCAGGTTGATGGTGAACTCGCTGCAGCTCGCCGGCACGGTGATCGACGACACGTTGAACTTCATCATGTCGTTGCCCTCGATCGCGACGCTGCAGCCGGTGACGGCGGCGTCGCCAGCGGCGGCCGGAGTGGCGCCGGCGGCGTCCACCGCGCCGGTCTCGCCGGTGGCGGTCGAGGTGCCGTCCAAGGGCGCGGCGTCGACGGGCACATCAGGGGTGGCGGCATCGTCGGCCGGAGCGGTGCCTGCCGGCGTCGTGGTATCTGCCGGCGTGGTCGGCGCCGGAGGCGGCGTCGCAACGGCCGGATCGGCGGGCTGCGGGGACTCGCCGCCGCAGGCGGACAGGGCCAGGGCACATGCGGCGGCGATCAGGGATGCTTGCAGTTTCATGGAATCCTCGTGGTGGGAGAGAACAGGGGGATGATGCCGTTTCGCGGGCTGATCCGCGTGTGAAGGCGGCGTCAGGCCGGTGCAGTTCCGCGCGGGGGCGGCGGGGGCGGATCGATGCTCCGGCCCCGGGCATCGACCACCAGCCGCGCGCGCCGGCCCTGGTGGTAGAAGCTGGCGCGGTAGAGGCCCGCGTCCTCGCCGGTGCCGCGCTCGCACAGCACGCTCACCTTGCCGCGGGCCATCAGCCCGCGGAATTCCTCCACCTCCAGGCCCAGCTCCCGGGCCACCAGGGCACCGTCGACCTCGATGTCCGGGCGGTCGGCGAGTTCGAGCGGGATGGCGTCGCCCACGGCGTCCTCCGTCATGTGTACCGATGCAGGCAGGCTCGCCGTTCGCCGCGCCGCCCGCATTGACCTGGGTCATGCGGGTGGCCGCCGCCGCGACGCCCTATCATGGCCGGCTGCAGCATTCCCGGATCCGCACATGCCACTCCCGTCCTTCCTGCGCCGGCCGAGCCTGGTCACCCAGATCGTCATCGGCCTGCTCGCCGGCGTCGTCCTCGCCCTGGTCTCGCCGCGGGCGGGCGCGGCGGTAGGCCTGCTCGGCACCATATTCATTTCCGCGCTGAAGGCGGTGGCCCCGGTGCTGGTCCTGGTGCTGGTGGCCGCGTCCATCGCCAACCACCGGCAGGGCCAGGACACGCGCATGCGGCCGATCCTCGGCCTGTACCTCGTCGGCACGGTGATGGCGGCGCTGGTGGGCGTGGCGGCGAGCTTCCTGTTTCCGACCACGCTGGCGCTGGACGTGCCGGCCGACGCCGCGCTGAGCGCGCCGGGCGGCATCGGCGAGGTGCTCCGGACCCTGGTCCTGAAAGTGTTCGACAACCCCTTCAACGCGCTGGTCGACGCGAACTACATCGGGCTGCTGGCCTGGGGCATCGCCATGGGCCTGGCGCTGCGGCAGTCGGGCGATGGCACCCGCCGGGTCCTGTCCGACTTCTCGGAGGCGGTCACGCGCGTGGTGCGGCTGGTGATCCGGCTGGCACCGGTGGGCGTATTCGGGATCGTGGCCTCGATGCTCGCCGAGACCGGGCTGTCGGCGCTGCTCGACTACGCGCACCTGCTGGCGGTGCTGCTGGGCGCGATGCTGTTCGTCGCGCTGGTGGCCAATCCGCTGCTGGTGTTCGCGGTGACCCGGCGCAACCCCTGGCCGCTGGTGCTGCGCTGCCTGCGCGAGAGCGGCATCACCGCCTTCTTCACCCGCTCATCGGCGGCCAACATCCCGGTGAACATGGAGCTCTGCGCGAAGCTCGGCCTGCACCGCGAAACCTGCTCGGTGGCGGTGCCGCTCGGGGCCACGGTCAACATGGCGGGCGCGGCGATCACCATCTCGGTGCTGTCGCTGGCCGCGGTGCACACGCTCGGCATCCAGGTCGACCTGGCGACGGCGCTGCTGCTCAGCGTGGTCGCGGCGATCGGCGCCTGCGGCGCGTCGGGCGTGCCTGGAGGATCGCTGCTGCTGATCCCGCTGGCCTGCGGCCTGTTCGGAATCAGCGATGAAGTCGCCATGCAGGTGGTGGCGATCGGCTTCATCGTCGGCGTGGTGCAGGACTCGGCGGAGACCGCGCTCAACTCGTCCACCGACGTCGTGTTCATCGCCGCGGCCTGCGGCGTGACCTCGGGGCGGGACGTGGAGGGGTGGGACGCGGCAGGCGGATCCGTCCTGCCGGAGCTTGCAGGCGACGGCAGGACGGAGGCCTGAGCTGGAGGCGGCGCGCCAGCAGGCGGGCCGCGGCGGGCGGTCAGCCCTTGGTGCCGGCCTTGGCGGCCTTGGGCTCGACCTTGGTGGCCTTGCGCGTGGTGCTGCGGGCGGTATAGGGGCGCAGCGGCGTGTTGCCGAGGACTTCGATGCGACCGCCGGCCTTCTTGAATGCGGCGACGTCGGCGGCGATGCGCTGGCTGGTCAGGTGCGCGGCGCTGGTGGCGGCCGCGCTGCCGCTGCGGCGCAGCGGGGCGGAGGCGCGTGGGCGCGCGGCGGCCGGGGCGGCGGCGGTGCTGGCGGTCTTCTTGGTACTGCTGCGGGACATCTCGACTCCTGTCGTGGGTGCCTGCGGCGCGCGCAAGGGCGGCGGGCAGGCCTGCGGAGGGCGGCCATGGGCAATGCGGGGACTCGGTCCCCGGGAGTGGGGCGCGACGCGCCCTGGGATTTGCTGCCGGACCAGGACGCTGCTGGCAGCCGCGGAGGGCATGCGCGTCCTGCGGCTATTGTAGCAATCGCGCATTAACAAAATGTTCGCCAGGTATTGACGCCGGCTTGACGCCGTGGCAGCTGCGCAGCAGGGCGACGAATTCGCCGGGCGGCAGCGGTCGGGCGATCCCGAATCCCTGCGCCGCGTCGCACCCGGCGTCCAGCAGCCAGGCGCGCGTTGCGTCGTCCTCCACGCCCTCGGCCGCGACGCGTGCGCCGAGTTCGTGCCCCAGATCGATGCTGGCGCGCACGATGGCCTGGTCCGAACGCGACTCCAGCAGCGGTTGTACGAAGGACCGGTCGATCTTGAGCTCGTCCGGGGCCAGGCGCCGAAGGTTCACCAGCGACGAGTGTCCGGCACCGAAGTCGTCGACCGAGATCCGGATCCCGCAGGCGCGCAGCCGCGGAAGCGCGCTGGCGACGTGCTCGGGCTCGCGCATGACCTCGGTCTCGGTGATTTCCAGCATCAGCCCGATCCGGCTGCCGGCGCTGGCCTCGATGATGGCGTCGACCAGCTGCGCGTCGGCGAGGTCGTTGGCCGAGACATTGATCGAGATGTGCAGGGGATGCCCGGTGTCGGGCCAGTCGCGGGAGTGCTCGAGGCCATGGCGCACGAGGTAGAGGGTCATCTCGCCGATGGTTCCGGCCTGCTCGGCCGCCGGCACGAACGTGTCGGGATCCAGCGTGCCCAGCCGCGGGTGTTCCCAGCGGGCCAGCAGCTCGGCGCCGATCCAGTGGCCGCTGCGCAGGTCGATCCTGGGCTGCAGGGCGAAGCCGAGGCTGCCGTCGGCGATGGCCTCGCGCAGCCCGGCGACCAGCGCGGCGTCGGCGGGAGCGCCGTGTCCGCGGGTCGCCGCCACGGCGGGGCCGGGCCGCGCCGGGCGCCGTCGCCATGCCAGCAGCGCGAGGCCCGCGAGCAGCAGCGCCGCCCCGGCCAGGTCTGTCGTGCGCCAGTCCGTCCGGGCGGCCGCATCCGCTGCGGCGTCGCCCGAGCCCCGCATGACCGGGCTGCCGATCCACTGCACGTAGAGCTCGTTCTGCACGCCCGAACGCCCCAGCCGCTCGAGCGCACCGTTGACCAGGGGCACCAGGTCCGGGCGCCCGCGCCGGATGGCGTACACATACTTGCGCTCCAGCAGCGGCGGGCTCAGGGCGACCAGGCCATGCAGGTCCGACCGCCGGATCGCGTCGTAGCCGATCCCTGTCGGAACCAGCGCGTAGTCGGCGCCGCCGCTGGCGACGAGCTGCAGCGTGTCGCCCTCGTTGTCGAGTCCGACGATGCTGACGTCCGGCCGGTCGAGGTCGCGCAGTGCCTCCCAGGCCAGGCCGGCGTCCTGCACCGCGACCCGACCGCCCGCGAGCGCGTCCAGGGACGCGACCGCCGGGGTCTCGTAGTGGCCGAACAGTGCGTGGTGGCGCAGCAGGATCGGTTCACTGAACAGGAAACGGCGCCCGCGCTCCGCGGACCAGAACATCGGCACCGCGTCGAGTTCGCCGCGGTCGAGGCGTTCCAGCGTCTCAGCCCAGTCGCCGAGCTCCACCACCAGGTCCAGGCCGAGGTCGGCGGCGACGGCCTGCGCCAGGTCGATGTCGAAGCCGTCGGCTTCGCCCCGGGCGTTGCGGAAGTGGTACGGCGGATAGTTGGCATCACCGCCGAGGCGCAGCGTCCCGGTGGTCGACGAGGCTCCGTCCGCCGCGGGCGCCAGGGCGGGGTGCAGTCCGAGCGCGAGGACCAGCAGCACCTGCCACCACCAGCGTGGTCGCCCGCGTCCCTGGCCCTTGCCATCCCCTTGCATGATCACAACAGCGTCCCCAGGCGGCGCCAGACCGAGTAGTAGCACGGTTCAGGTGGCTTTTGGCATCCCGGCCGGTCCGGTCATGGCCGCGGGGGGGGGCCGTCGACGCGCTACGCGCACCCCGGCTGTCGGGCGTGTCCAACTGCGATCCGCGCCGTTTCAGTCGCCGCTGGCGGAGCGGTCCGCACCCGCGCCGGGAACGCTCTCCAGCATCCGCTTCACGTGCTGCGCCGGGTTCATGTCGGAGTGCACGGCCAGCACGCGGCCATCCTGGCCGATCAGGTAGGACGTGCGGCTGGACATCTCCGGCTTGCGATCCAGCACCGCGGCATAGTCGGCGGCGATCTTCGCGCCGGGATCGGCCGCCACCGGGAACTTGCCGGCGCAGGTGGCCTTGTCGGCGGAGAACGCCCGCAGCTGGTCGGTGTTGCCGGCGGTCACGCCGATCACCGACACGCCGCGGGCCCTGAAGTCGTCCACCGCCTGCGAGAACAGCGAGGCCTCGATGTTGCAGCCGGGCGTGTTCGCGGCCGGGAAGAAGTAGAGCACCACCGGGCCGTCGCGCAGGGCCTTCGTCAGCGAGTATTCGAACGGCTCGCCCGCGAGCCAGGCCGGCGCGGTGAAGTCCGGCGCGGGATCACCCGGCTGCAGCGTCGCGCGGGCCTGGAACGAGCACGCGGACGCGACCGCGAGGGCGGCGAGGACGAGGCTGCGCGTGATGGTGTTCATGGCGGGCTCCTGGCGAGCGTCGATTCTAGCGGCCGGCGACAGGGTCGTTGCAGCACCGTGCGTCGGCTCGTCGCGGAGCCGCGCGGAGCGCGATGCCGGCGTGCACCTCAGACGTCCAGGCCCGATTCCCGGCGCCGGCTGGCCTTGAGCGCGCGCCTGCGGTCCTCCGCGCTGCGCCAGCGGCGCACGCTGCGCTGGAAGAACAGGCTGTTGGGCACCCGCAGCACGCTGCCGCGGGGTTCGCCGGCGTCGTCGACTTCCTGCAGCGTGGTGTAGACGAGGTTGATGTCGGTGACGCGGCCGCCCAGCCCGGGCTTGTCGCCGCTTTCCAGGATCTCGACGTGGTCGTGCAGCCGGAACGGGCGCGTGGCCAGGATCAGCATCGTGCAGAAGATGTTCGACAGCACGCTCCAGGCGGCGAAGAAGGCCACCGCGGCCACCGCCGCGAAGCCGGTGAACGCCGTCCACAGCACCGTGCCCGAGACCCCGAGCCGCTGCAGCACCAGCAGCACGGCCGCCGCCGAGATCAGGAACGTCACCACCCGCCGCGAGCCGATCACCAGCTCCGGCGGCGCGTCGTAGCGCGCCCAGATGCGGTCGCCGACGCGGCGCGCCACCAGGCGCAGCAGCCACGCCGCCAGCAGGATGAGTGCGACCTGGCCGAGGGGGATGATCACCCCCAGCCATTCCTGCACCCAGACGGGCAGATGTCCGCTCATCGCTGCTCCCCGACGGCGCCTTGCCGTCGCGGCCGCGATTGTCCCAGATCGATCCGGCGCACGGAACGCGCGCTACATCACAGCAAGCGTGCGGTTGTCGAACTGTCCGGGGTGCTGGCGGCGGATCTCGAGCTTGCGTTCGATCGCCGCCAGGATCTCCGCGGCGAAGTTGACGCCGGCCATGGTGCTGCACGAGCCGAGGTTGCCGGGCGAGAACACGTTCACCTCGAGGACGGTGTCGCCGATGATGTCGACGCCGACCAGGAACATGCCGTCGCGCAGCAGCTTGGGCCGGATCATCTCGGCCACGCGCAGTTCGCGCTCGGTGATGCGCACCGCGCGCGCCTTGCCGCCGGCGTGGATGTTGCTGCGGATGTCGCCCTTGGCGCCGACGCGGCGCATCGCCGCGTACTTCGTCCCGACCCTGAGCGGCTCGCCGTTCATGAGGAAGAAGCGGATGTCGCCCTTCTCCGCGCCCGGCACCCAGGCCTGGGCGATGATGTAGCCGTCGCGCCCGATGGCCTCGACCATCTGGTTGAGGTTCTTGCCGGTCTTGCCGTCCAGCAGGAACACGCCCTGGCCGCCCGAGCCCTGCAGGGGTTTCAGCACCACCTTGCCGCCGTGCGCCCTGGCGAAGTCGCGGATGTCGGCCGTGGAGCGGCTGATCAGGGTCTCGGCGCGGACCTCGCGCGGGAAGGACTGGAAGTAGAGCTTGTTGATCGCCTCCGACAGCGAGGCCGGGTCGTTCAGCACCAGGCAGCCGCGGGCCGCGGCCAGGCGCCCGAACTGGATGCCGGCGAACTCGGCCCAGGGGCGCTCGCCGGCGTCGTTGGAGGGATCGTTGCGCAGCATCAGCACGTCGATCGAGGCGATCTCGATCAGCTCGCGCGGGCCCGCGGCCTGCAGGTCCTTGAAGAACTTCGGCCGCCCGCGCTTGCTGCCCTTCGCCGCGGGCAGCATGCGGGCATGGACGCGCAGGTCGTCGTCGGTGCCGAGGACGAAGTCGCCGGGGGTGATGTAGGCGACGTCGTGCCCGCGGCGCGAGGCCTCGTGGGCGAGGATGGTGGTGGTGTAGCCCTCGTATTCCAGCTCGATGTCGTTGACGAAGAAGGCGATCAGCATGGTGCGGGGTCCTGCAGGTGGTCGAGGAAGGTACCCCCGGCGCGGATGCGCGCGATGCGCGCCCGCGCCTCGGGGCGGGTGAGGAATTCGGGGATGGCGGCCGGTGCGCGGAGGATGCCGCGCGCCTGCAGCTCCTCGACCATCGGCACGTGGGCTTCGGCGATCTTGCCCAGCCAGAACGGATCCAGGTCGCGGCCCCCGGCGACGAAGGCGAACACCTGGCGCAGCCCGCGCAGGTAGATGGCGTCCTTGGCCAGGCCGCCGGAGCGGAACACGCGGGCGACGATGGTGAAGGCGGTGCGCGCCGCGAAGCCGTGGTCCTCGACCAGGCTGCGGTGGCACTCGCCGAAGCCGGCGCCGGCGAGCATCGCGTCCACCACCAGCACGCGCGCGGCCAGCAGCCGCAGCCGCGCCGGCGTGAGCCCGCCGACCAGGTATTCGGCGAACACGCCCAGGCCTTCCTGCACGCCTTCGTAGCCGGCCAGCCCGGCGCCGAAGATGCCCAGCCCCTGCTGGCCGCCGTTGATGCAGGTGAGCACGTGCACGCCGACCTCGTGCTGCAGCAGCGCGTCCAGGCGCGCGCGGCGCATGCGGGTGGCCGTCGACACCAGCACGCTGTTGCCGCTGACCATGAGCCCCGGCGCGAGGTCCTCGCGCAGGCAGACCTCGGCCTTGAACACCGGCACCTTGTGGCGATAGCGCGCGATCATCCGCTGCGCGGCGTCGCCGACCTCGCGCGCCCCGACCATCTCCGGATCGTCACTCGGCGGCTCGGCGACGCGGGCGAGGATGCCGTGCGCGTCCTCCAGCAGGGCGGGTTCGACGGCGCCGTACAGCATCACCGAGCCGTGCCGGAACGCGGGCGTGTTGCGGCACTGGAGCAGGGTCAGCTGCAGGTCGAGTTCCTGCCGCTTCTGCTGGAACAGCGTCTCCAGCACCGGATCCTCCACCGCGCGCAGGTCGATCGCGTGCAGCGCGCGCTTGGCCAGCGCGGGGTCGACGGTCAGCGGGCGGTAGCGGAAGCGGGGTTCGGGCGCGGCCTGTCCGCGGCTGCGCTCGAACTGCTCGACGGTGTCGATCGGCGAGACGCCGAGCAGGAAGTCGAAGGAGCGGCTGATGCGGGCGAGTTCGCGATCGGCGACCACGGCCGCCTCGATGTAGCGGCTGCGCCCGAGCGAGCGGTGCTGCGGCGCCGGGCGGCCGCTGCCGGCGGCGACGAAGGCGGCCGCGGCGCGCAGGAGCGCATCGAACACCCGGGTTTCCAGCTCGTGGAAGACCTGCGGATAGATGCCGCCGTTGCCGCCGGGCACCAGGTGGATGCGCGGCAGTCCCAGCGTCAGCCGGGACGTGCGCGCGTCGTCGCGGGGCAGCCCGGAGGGCAGGGCACGGGCATCGGCATCGTCGAGGCGTTCGATCCGGGGCTCGCGCAGGTCGATGCACAGCCCGGCCAGCGCCGCGGCGAGTTCGTCGGCGGCCGCCAGCGCCGCCGGGTCGCCGCTGCAGCCGATGCTGAAGCGGAACGGTTCCAGGCGCGCGCTGTCCTCGCCAAGGCTGTCGTCGCCGGCGAGGTCGTGGAGGCCGATTATCAGCAGGTGGGGGCAGTCCTGGAGCTGCCTCGCCACCACGCTGCGCACGCAGTCGGCCACGCCGGCGTCCCCGTCGCCGGCAGGCCAGAGGATGCTCGCTGGACTGATCGCGGCCACGCGCCGGGCCAGGCTGTGCGCGGTGTCGTCGCTGCGGTGCGCGACCAGGAAGGGCAGGGGGCGGTCGATGTAGACGCGACCGCCGTCCGGCAGGGCGTGGTGGCGCGGGCCGTCATCGGGCCGATCCGGCGCCGGAGCGCGCGCGGGCGTCCGGTCAGCCATGGCGGTCGAGCAGGCCGCGCGCGGTGTCGACCACGTGCGCGATGAAGTCGCGCATGGCGGCCAGCTCCGCCGGGTCGGGCGCGCCGCTCCATTCGTCCATGAAGAACTTCTTGAACTCCAGCGCGATCGCGCAGCCGTGTTCCGGGTGGCGTTCGTGCACGAATCGGGTGAGGGCGCCGCGGCCCTGGAAGGCCACGTTCTCGCGCACGTCCAGCCGGCGCCCGCGGAAATCGAAGTCGCGCATGGCGTCCATCAGCGGATCGAGCACCGGGGCCCAGCGCGCCCTCGGCATCGAGAAGGTGCCGATGTTGATGTCCGGAGCATCTGCCTGCGGCGTCGGCCGCGCGGCGGGCCCGTCGCGGCGGTGGTTGTAGCTGTGGACGTCGATGAGTACGTAGGCGCCGTGCGACTCGCGGATGTCGTCGAGCAGCTGGCCCATCATCGCGTAGAAGGCGCGGTGCAGGCGCAGCGAGCCTTCGACCAGCGCTTCGTCCGGGGCTGTGGCCCAGACCCGCAGGCCCCAGGACTGGTCCGGCGTCCGGTAGAAGGCCTCGTCCTCGCCGCGGTTGAGGTCGACCTCGAAGCGCGAGCGGCCGGCGATCACGTGCGTGGGCGCGGCGGCGGCGGCCTGGCCGGTCCAGGGGTCCTCCTCGCGCAGGCGTCCGGCCTCGTCCAGCGCCATGGCGTCGGCAATGGCGGGGCGCAGGCCGTGGCCGTCGTGGATGGCGGTGGCGAGCACGCGGTCGTCGCTGCGCTGCACGGTCCACCAGGGCGTGGCATGGGTGTGGGCGGTCTCCATGGCCGTCGGTTCTACGCAGGATGGCGTGACCGGCGCGAAAACGCGGCCGTTGGGTATCCTTGGCCGGTTGGCGCCGTTCGCGGCGCCACGCCCATCGCATCCAGTCCGGAGACTTCCAGTTTGAAGACCAGCCTTCTCACCGCGGCGACCGCGCTCGCCCTGTCGCTCGCCGCCCCCGTGCATGCCCATGACGTGCGCGCAGCCGACGAATGCATCGACATCGCCTGCGACGCCAGCCTGCTGTTCGAGGCCGGCGACTCCGCCGCGGACGCCGGTGGCACCGTCGCCGCCACCCGCTACGGCACCTGGGGCATCGACACCGCCGGCATGGACACCTCGGTCGAGCCGGGCGACGACTTCTTCCGCTACGTCAGCGGCACCTGGGCCGACAGCACGGACATCCCGTCGGACAAGTCGATGTACGGCTCCTTCCTGGTGCTGCGCGACCTGTCCGAGGCCCGCGTGCGCGGCCTGGTCGAGGGCTACGTGAAGCAGGGCGCGGCCGCGACCGGCGACGCGGCCAAGGTCGCCACGCTGTACCGCAGCTTCCTCGACGAGGCCGCGATCGAGGCCCTCGGCGCGAAGCCGCTGGCGCCGCACCTCGACGCCATCCGCGCCGCCGCCGACAAGGACGCGATGGCCGAGCTGATGGGCGCGTCCTCGGGCAGCGTCGGCGCCACCCTGTTCCGCCTGGGCGTGTCCGACGACCAGCGCGATCCCGACCGCTACACGCTGTACATGAGCCAGTCCGGCCTCGGCCTCGGCGACCGCCAGATGTACCTGGACGAGAAGTTCGCACCGCAGCGCGAGCGCTACGTCGCCTACATCGCGCAGCTGCTCGGGCTCGCCGGCTGGGACGATCCGCAGGGCAGCGCGCAGCGCGTGTTCGACTTCGAGAAGTCCGTGGCCGAAGCGCACTGGACCCGCGCCGAGAGCCGCGACCGCAGCCGCACCTACAACCCGGTCGAGCGCGCCGCGTTCGCCACCACCGCCCCGGGCTTCGCCTGGGAGCGCTATTTCGCCGCCGCCGGCGTCGGCCAGGCGCCGCGCGCGGTCGTGCGCCAGGACAGCGCGATGCCGAAGCTGGCGAAGCTCTTCGCCGACGCCGACCTCGACACGCTCAAGGCCTGGCAGGCCTTCCACGTCACCGACCAGGCCGCGCCGATGCTGTCGAAGGCCTTCGTCGACGCGCACTTCGACTTCCGCTCGAAGTTCCTCTCGGGCCAGCCCGAGCAGAAGGAGCGCTGGAAGCGCGGCGTGGCGCACGCCGAGGGGGCGATGGGCGAGGCGATCGGCCGCGACTACGTGGCGCTGTACTTCCCGCCGGATGCCAAGGCCAAGATGGACGACCTGGTCGCCAACGTGAAGGCGGCCATGGGCGCGCGCCTGGACCAGCTCGAGTGGATGGGCGAGGACACCAAGCAGGAAGCCCGCGCCAAGCTGGCCGGCTTCGGCCTCAAGATCGGCCATCCCGACACCTGGCGCGACTACGCCGCGCTCGAGGTCAGGGATGGCGACGTGCTCGGCAACGCGCTGCGCTCGGCCGCCTTCGAGTGGGATTACGACCGCGCGCGCATCGGCGGGCCGGTCGACAAGGCCGAGTGGGGCATGACGCCGCAGACGGTCAACGCCTACTACTCGTCGGTGAAGAACGAGATCGTGTTCCCGGCCGCCATCCTGCAGCCGCCGTTCTTCGATCCCGATGCCGATCCGGCCGTCAACTACGGCGGCATCGGCGGCGTGATCGGCCACGAGATCATCCACGGCTTCGACGACCAGGGCCGCAAGTCCGACGGACAGGGCCTGCTGCGCGACTGGTGGACGGCCGAGGACGCGGCGAAGTTCGAGGCCCAGGCCGCGAAGCTCGGTGCCCAGTACGAGGCCTACGAGTTCCCGCAGCTGCCGGGCATGCACATCAACGGCAAGGTGGCGATGGGCGAGAACATCGGCGACCTCGGCGGCCTGACCATCGCGCTGGAGGCCTACCGCCGCTCGCTCGACGGCCAGCCGGCGCCGGTGGTCGACGGCTTCAGCGGCGAGCAGCGATTCTTCATGGGCTGGGCGCAGGTCTGGCGCACGCTGTGGCGCGACGATGCGCTGCGCCAGCAGCTGGTGAACGGCACGCATTCGCCGGGCCACATCCGCGCGTTCGCGCCGCTCCGCAATATCGATGCCTGGTATGACGCCTTCGGCGTGGACAGCGACGACGCGCTGTGGATCGCGCCGGAAGACCGCGTGCGCATCTGGTAAGGCCACGAGGGCGGTGATCCGCCCGCCGGTGGAGGCGAAGGGCAGGCCAAGCGGCCTGCCCTTCGCCGTTTCAGGCGCCTGCGCCGCCGCCCCCTTTCCATCGCCCCCCGTTCCGTGGCGTAATCGGGTACCCCACGTCGTCCGCTCTATCCGAGGTCCGCAGTCCGAACAGCCACAGGAGCCAGCCACGCGATGCATCCGGAAGTGATCAGCGAGGAGTACGGGATTCCCGCCGCAATGGCGAGGGACATCATCGGCCGCGAGACGCGGCGCGCGCTCCTGCAGCGCTGGCAGGCATGGGCCTGGCTGGTGGTAACGGCCGGATTGGCGGGTGCCTTGTACGTCCTGCAGCCCGGGAACGGGCTCTACGCGCTGCTCATCGGGACCGGCGCGGTGCTGGTGTGGTACCAGGTGGGGCGCTTCCTGGCCGAGCCGGCGGTGCACGCCGCCGCGCGGGAGCGTTCCACGGCTTGACCGCGGTCAGGGTCGGCAGTTGCCGGCCCGCCTAGGCTTGTACGCTCCCGCCTGATCCGGAGCGCTTGCATGTCCGAGCCATCCATCCTCGTCATCGGAGCCGGCCCGGCCGGCCTGTCGCTGGCGCGCGCGCTGTCAATGCGCGGCCTGCGCGTCGATGTCATCGAGCGGCAGCCCCGCGCCGCGATCGCTGAGCCGGCGCCCGACGGCCGCGAGATCGCGATGACCCGGTCCTCGATGCGACTGCTTCGCGAGCTGGGCATCCTCGATCGCATCGACGCCGCGAAGGTGGCACCGCTGGTGCGCGCGCGGGTCGCCGACGGCGACGCCGGCGAGGGCTTCGAGGTCGATGCCGGACCGTTCGGGCACGAGGCGCTGGGGAGCCTGGTCGCGAACAGCGACATCCGCGCCGCGGCCTGGGGCGTGGTCGAGGCCGATCCGCGGATCCGCGTGCACTTCGACGCGCGCGTGGCCTCGGTGGCGGCCGGCTCGCGCAGGGCGGAGGTGGTGCTCGAGGACGGCCGGCGCTTCGAGGCGCCGCTGCTGGTCGCGGCCGACAGCCGCTTCTCGTCCACGCGCCGCGCGCTGGGCGTCCCGGTGGCCATGCACGACTTCGGCAAGACCATGCTGGTCTGCCGCGTGCGCCTGGCCCAGGGCCACGACGGCGTGGCCTGGGAGTGGTTCGGACAGGGACAGACGCGCGCGCTGCTGCCGCTCAACGACGGACTCGCCTCGGCGGTGCTCACGGTGACCGGTGCGGAGGCGGAGGCGCTGCTGGCGCTCGCGCCCGACGCGTACGCGCGCGAGCTGGAAGCGCGCTACCACGGCCGCTTCGGCGCGATGGCGCTCGAGGGCCGGGTGCACGCCTATCCGCTGGTGGCGACCTGGGCGCACCGCTTCGCCGGCCCGCGCTTCGCCCTGGTGGGCGACGCGGCGGTGGGGATGCATCCGGTGACCGCGCACGGTTTCAACCTCGGGCTGGCCAGCGTCGAGCGGTTGGCGTCGGCCGTGGCCGATTCGATGGCCCTGAACGGTGATCCCGCCGAACCGGCGATGCTCGCGCGCTACCAGCGCCGGCACCGCGTCGGCTGCGCGACGCTGTTCCTCGGCACGGGGCTGGTGGTGCGCGTGTTCACCGACGACCGCCTGCCGCTGCGGCCGCTGCGCCGCGCGATCATCGGGGCCGGGCGTGTGCTGCCGCCGCTGCGGCGCGCGCTGGCCGATGCGCTGCTCGACGACGGACCCGTGGATCCGACCCCGCTGCAGCGACTGCGCCGCGGCTTCGAGGTCCTGCGGCCAAGGTTACACGGAGCCCCGCGGCTACAATGAACGGCCCCACCTTGCTCCGGAGCCGCCATGCCCGCCATCCCCGCCTGCCCGCAATGCGGCCTCGAGAACACCTATGCCGACGGCGCGCTGCTGGTCTGCGCCGACTGCGGCCACGAGTGGGCGCCGGGCGAGGGCGGCGACGCGGCGGGCGACGCCCCGGTGGTGCGTGACGTCAACGGCAACCCGCTCGCGGCCGGCGACACCGTGGTCGTGATCAAGGACCTCAAGGTCAAGGGATCGTCGATCCCGCTCAAGCAGGGCACGGTGATCCGCAACATCCGCCTGGTCGAGGATGACGCCGAGCACATCGAAGGCCACTCCGACAGGATCAGGGACCTGGTGCTGAAGACCTGCTTCCTGCGCAAGGCCTGAGGATCCCGTGGGCGAGACGACGGCCAGCGGGGCGGCCCAGGCCGGACGCCGCCGCGTCGCCGTGGTCGGAGGTGGAACAGCGGGGCTGTTCGCGGCCGAACGGCTGCGCGCGGCGGGCTGCGAGGTCCATGTCTTCGAGGCCAAGGGGTCGGCGGGCCGCAAGTTCCTGGTGGCCGGCAAGGGCGGGCTCAACCTCACGCACTCCGATCCTCCGGCGCTGTTCGCCAGCCGCTACCGCGAACGCGCGGGCGAGGTCGCGTCCTGGCTCGAGGCCTTCGACGCCGACGCGCTGCGCGCCTGGGCGCTCGGCCTGGGCGTGCCGACCTTCGTCGGCAGCTCAGGACGCGTATTCCCGGACGACCTGAAGGCGGCACCGCTGCTGCGCGGCTGGGTGCGGCGCCTGCGGGCGCAGGGCGTGCACCTCCACGTCCACCATCGCTGGACGGGCTGGGCGGACGACGGCCGCCTGCGCTTCGACACGCCCGACGGCGGGCTCGCCTTCGACGCCGACGCCACGGTGCTGGCGCTGGGCGGCGGCAGCTGGCCGCAGCTCGGCTCCGACGGCGCGTGGCAGGCGCTGCTGCGCGACGCCGGGATCGAGGTGGCGCCGCTGCAGCCGGCCAACTGCGGCTTTGACGTCGGCTGGTCGCCGCATTTCGCCGCCAGGCACGCCGGCGCGCCGCTGAAGCCGGTCATCGCGCACTGGCGCGAGGTCGACGGCAGCGCGCATGCGCTGCAGGGCGAGTGCGTGGTGTCGGAGCACGGCATCGAGGGCAGCCTGGTGTATGCCATCTCGGCACCGCTGCGCGAGCGCATCGCCCGTGAGGGCCACGCGATCCTGGAGCTGGACCTGGTCCCCGGCCGCGAGCTGGCGAGGCTCCAGCACGAACTGGCGCGTCCGCGCGGCAAGCGCAGCGTGTCCGAGCACCTCCGCCGCGCCGCGGGCATCGACGGCGCCAGGGCCGGCCTGCTGCGCGAGGTGCTGGGCGCCGACGCCATGCACGACCCGGCCGTCGTCGCGGCGGCGGCCAAGCGCCTCCCGCTGCGCCTGCTCCGCGCGCGGCCGATCGACGAGGCCATCAGCAGTGCCGGCGGCATCCGCCTGGAAGCGCTGGACAGGCAGCTGATGCTGCGCGCGCGTCCCGGCACCTTCGCCGCCGGCGAAATGCTCGACTGGGAGGCGCCGACCGGCGGCTACCTGCTCACCGCCTGCTACGCCAGCGCCCACGTGGCCGCGGCGGGCGTGCTGCGCTGGCTGTCGATGCCGGCGTGACGCCCGCGCCGCGCCGATCGGGCATGCTGTCCCGCCCGGATCGCGAGAGGCTCCCGATGGACCGCGCACTGATGACCACCCTGTTGATCGCGGCGCTGCCGCTGGCCGGCTGCGACCGTGCCCCGGCCGCCGGTGATCCGGCAGCGGCGACCGACGCGCCCGCGCCCGCGACACCCGCGGCACCCGCGCCGACGCTGCCGGCGGAGTTCGTGGTGTCCACCAACGAGCCCTTCTGGCAGGCGCGCGTGGAGGGTGGCGAGGTGGTCCTGGATGGTCCCGAGGTGGATGGTCGGCGTTTTAGCATCGAGCGCCGGGATGAAGGCGAGGACGCGCGCGTGGTCCACGCCCGCGACGCGGCGGGCACGATCTCGGTGACGCTGAGGCCGGGTCCCTGCCAGGACAGCATGTCGGGTGCGGAGTTTCCGCATGCGGGCGACGTGACCATCGACGGCGTCGGGCCGGCGCCGGGCTGCGCGCGTCCGGCCGGCACGCCGCCTCCGCGGCCGCCGGAAGAGTAGCTCCGGTTCCGCCGCGGCTCAGCCGGCGGCGGCGTTCGACCTGTGCGGGGTTCCGGGCATCGGCCCCGGTTCCACCAGGATGGTGTCGCCCCAGTCGCCGGGCATGACGATGGCGACCGGCCGGCCGCTGGCGGTGGCGTCGCCGAGCGCGACCGCGTGGGCTGCCATGGTCGCCTTGAAGCGGCTGTGGAAGACCTCGTCGTACGTCGCGCCGGAGACCTGGAAACCCGCCGCAATCTGCTTGATCTCGACCATTGGCGCGCCTCGCTGGTTTGGAGCCCCGGCCCAGCTTCACGACTTGCTCAAGGTCGCGGCCATTCCATTGCTGAGCGGCATCCGTGACCGGTGCAGGGCCGTGCTGCCGGGGCATCCGCAAGCTTGCGCCGCGGCGGTCCGCAGGCCCGTCGGGCGCTTCTCCATTACGGGGTAGGAAAACTCCGAATCAGCCCGGTGGCGGTGCGGCGGTGCCGGCCGTCTCTTCGGGAAGCAGGTCCTCGCCCGCGTGCGCGCGCTGTTCCGCGACCAGGTGTTCGTCCAGGTCGTGGTTGACCGATGTGTCGGCGACGCCGTCGCCGGCGTGGCCGGCCGGGTGCGCCGGGCTGGATGCGGGCGGGTCGTCCACCAGCTCGGTGGTGTACTGGATGTTGCGGGGCGTCCTGACCCCGGCGCTGGCCAGGCAGGTGCGGACCGCGTGGATCGCCTCGCTGCGCACCTTGCCGATGTCGCTCTGGCGCTGGTCGACCCAGGCGAAGAAGCGCAGCGTGATCCCGCCGGCGTCGTAGGCGTCCACGGTCCAGGACGGTCCCGGATCGGCGGCCACGCCGTCGATCGACCGGATCGCGCCCAGCGCCAGTTCCTGCACGCGGCGGATCGACTCCTCGACGTCGAGCGGAATGGTGAACTCCAGCCGCCGCTTGGGGTTGCTGGAGAAGTTGAGCACCACCGACTTGAACACCAGCGCGTTCGGCAGGGTGAGGCGGTTGCCGTCGTGCGTGACCAGCACGGTCGCGCGCGAGGTCAGCGCGGCCACCTTGCCCTCGTGGGTATCGTCGATGCGCAGCGACTCGCCGGGCGCGAAGGGGCGGCGGATGCTGAGCAGCACGCCGGCCACGTAGTTCTCGGCGATGTCCTTGAACGCGAAGCCCAGCGCCAGGCCGAGCACTCCGGCCGAACCCATCACCGCGCCCACCAGCGCGGTGGCGCCGAGCAGGTCAAGCGCGATGAGCACCCCGGCGAGCAGCACCAGCCACTGCACCAGCTGCTGCACCAGGGTGGCGAAGAACGGATTCTCCGCCTGCCAGTTGCGGCTTGCGATGCGACGGCCGAGGCGACGCCCCAGCCACTTGCCGAAGGCCCAGGCCAGGGCCACCACGACGATCGCCACCAGCAGCAGCGGCAGCGCGGCGAGCAGCCGGGTCACCTTGTCGACGGCCAGCTCGGACGCGGTGGCGATGCGATCGGTGAAACGCGTGCTCAGCGTCACCCCGTTGTCGACGCGCTCGATGCCCGGATGCTGGGCGGCCACCTGTTCGGCACGCTCGCGGTCCTCGGGGGCCAGGACCACGCCCTGCAGCGCGGCGACGCCGTCGTGCACGGTGACCGAGACGTCGGCCAGGCCGGCGGTGTCCTGCAGGCGCCGGGCCAGGCGACGGCTCTCGACGAGGTCGTGGGCGGCGGAATCGGGTCCGGGGGCGGGCGCCTCGTCGGCGCTGGCCGGGGGTGTAGCGGGCTCCTGGGCATGGGTCGTGCCGGTGGCGGAGACCAGTATGAACAGGAGGGCGGCGAAGGTTCTGGTGAGGTCTGCACGCATGCGGGAATGGTCGCATGCGCTCGTGAAGGGGGCGCTCGCAGCCGTCCGCGCGCTGGGGGCCGGCGTCGCGCGCCCTTGCGTGAACCGTCCTTCGCCCCGATAACGCGGGTTCGGACCCCCATCGTGCAGGAGCAGACCATGGCCACCGGCTGGGCCGGCGACGGCGCCGTGCAGGACCAGATCGACGCGACCGTGAAGGACGCCATCGAACGCGCGCGCAGCCGCCTTGGCCATGGGCCGGGGCGGGCGACCTGCGAGGAATGCGACGCGCCGATCCCCGAGGCGAGGCGGAACGCGGTGCCGGGCGTGCGCCTGTGCGTGGCCTGCCAGTCTGCCCTCGACGAGGAAGAGGCCGGCCACGCCGGCTACAACCGCCGCGGCAGCAAGGACAGCCAGCTGCGCTGAGCCGGGTGCGCTAGGCTGCGCGTCCGCAGGCGAGGGAGCACACGGTGGCAGGGAAGGGAGGGGCGTCGGGCTGGCTGTCCTCGTGGTTCGCGCGCCTGCGCGGGACGGGAGGCGTGGATCCGACCGGTCTGCCGCTGCCGCCCGCGCGCCTGCACCGCCACGACGGCTATGTATCGCTGCAATTCCGGCGCGGCCAGACCCAGAGCCGCATGCGGGGCGCCGAACCCGACCGCCTGCTGATCGACTACACCCGCACCATGCTCGCGGCGCTGCTGTGGCAGCCATGCCCGGCGCGCATCGGCATCGTCGGCCTGGGCGGGGGCTCGCAGGTGAAGTTCCTGCACCGCCACCTCGCGCAGGCCCGGCTGGAGGTGGTGGAGAACCATCCCGGGGTGATCGCGCTCCGCCGCGAGTTCGGCATTCCCGACGACGATGCGCGGCTGGAGGTGGTGCTGGACGACGGTGCGCGCTTCGTCGCCGCGCGTCCCGGGCGCTACGACCTGCTGCTGGTGGACGGCTACGACGCATCCGGCATCCCCGCCGCGCTGTCGACGCCGGGCTTCCACGCGGCCTGCCGGGACGCACTCGCGCCGGGCGGCGTGATGGCCAGCAACCTGCACGGCGATGACCCGGCGCCGCGCATCGAGCGGCTGCGGGAAGCCTTCGGGGCGGAGCACGTGCTGGTGGTGGAGGAAGAGAAGATGAGCAACCGCGTCGCCTTCGCCTGGACCGGGGCCGCGCCGGATGGCCGCGATGCCTGCGTCGCGGCCGTGCATGCGGCGCTGCCCGCGCCGGCGCGGCGCGAGCTGGCGGGCGTGCTGGAGCGGATCGCCCGCGTCCTGCGCGCACGCGACGCCGGGTCGTCGGCATGCGCCAGCTGATCCCGCTGCCGCCAGGCATGCTGGAGGCACTGCGCGCGGCCTACGCCACGCCACCGCGGGCCTACCACCATTTCGGCCATGTCGAAGCGCTGCTGCGGCTGTTCGAGGCCGTCGAGGCCGGACCGGGCTGGGCGCGGCCGCGCGAGGCCTGGCTGGCGATGCTGTACCACGACGCGGTCTACGAGGCCGGCCGCCGCGACAACGAGGCGCGCTCGGCGGGACTGGCGGCATCCGCGATCGCGCGCTGGCTGCCGGACGAAGGCCTCGACGCGGCCCATGTCGCCGGGCTGATCGAACTGACGGCGCGGCACGGCGCGCTGTCGCCCGACGAACTCGGGACCGGGCCGGACGGCGACGACCGCCGCAACTTCCTCGACTGCGACATGGCCATCCTCGGCGCGGCCCCGGACGTCTTCGACGCCTATGACCGCGCGATCGCCGAGGAGTACCGCGGCGTGGTCCCCGCCTGGCTGTTCCGCCTCAACCGGCGCCGCTTCCTGCGCGGACTGCTGCGCCGCGACCGCATCTACCTGGGCGACTTCTTCCATGCGCGCCTGGACGCGGCGGCGCGCGACAACCTGCGGCGCGCACTGGGCGTCCGGGGCTGATCCGCAGCGGCGCGGCGGACGGGGTCCCGCGCTTGCCATGTGCCGCGGGTATCCTTGCGCGATGGCCAAGCTCCTGCTGAACATGCGACTGGTGCCCGAGGACGAGGCGGACGATGTCCGCGCGTTCCTGGACGAGCACCGGATCGCCTTCCACGAGACCAGGCCCAGCCGCTGGGGAATCTCCCACGGCGGGATCTGGGTGTCCGAGGACGGCGATTACCCGCGCGCACGGCAGCTGATGGACGACTACCAGGCCGCCCGCCAGGCGCGCGCGCGCGCCGAACACGCCCGCGCGCTGGCCGACGGCAGCGCCGACACCTTCGCCGCGGTCTTCCGCCGCGAGCCGCTGCGCGTGCTCGCGGTGCTGCTGGGCATCGCCGGCCTGCTGCTGCTGGTGGCGCTGCCGGTGGCCCTGCTCTGGCGTGCGGGGACATGAGCAGGACCCGGCCGGGCAGGACTCCCTACTGGCCGGACCGCTCCGCGCTGCGACGGCGGCGCAGCGCCAGGCGTGCATTCCGGGTGGCGATCGCGCTGGTGCTGGTGCTGCCCTGGTTCGGCTACCGCCACGTGCGCGAGTGGCTGGGCCCCGAGGCCGATGCGACTCCGGTGCCGGTCGTGGCCGATGCGGCCAGCGCGCCTCCAGTGACCCGGGCGCGGCCATTGGAGGCGCGTGATCGCGAGCCAGCCGGGCCGCCGCTGGTCCCGGCGCCCGCCGCGGGCGACACCCCGCCCGACGCCGCGGAGAGCGATCCCGACGGCATCGACGCCATCGGCCGCGACGCGCGCGCCGGTGACGGCGAAGGTGCCGCCGAGCGGCTCGCCGACCTCGGTGCCAGGGTCCATCGCGAGGTGCTGCTGGCCGATCGCGGCAGCGCGATCCGTCGCGAAGCCGCGCGGCGCGACGTGTCCGACATCGCCGGCGTGCGCGCAGCCGGCTGGGTGGACCGGATGACCGTGCTGCTGGTGATGTCCTCGCGCGGCGGCGGGCATTCGACCATCGCCGAGGCCTGCCGGCGCCTGGCCACGCACGGCGACGTGACCGGCCTCGCGGTGCGGGTGCAGGAAGTCGCGGGCGACGACGTCGCGGCCGGGGCGCTGCTGGGGGAGTGCAGGCCCGGCCTGCATGCCTCGGGCCCGGTCGATCCGCTGCAGGCCTTCCCCGGGACCCCGCTGCGCGCCAGCGGCGCGCAGGACGCGCTGGCGGACGGCGAGCCGGAGGATCCGGAGGCCGCGGAAGCGCGTCGCCGGCGCGCCGAGGAGAGCCTGCGCATCCTCAGCGAAAGCACGCCCGAACTGCCCGCGACGCCGCAACCCCGGGCCGACCCTGACGCGCGCTGAACGCACGCCGCTTATCATCCCCACGCATCCTTCACGATCCGGATCCCGCCTTTGGACCTGCTCCACCGCTCCGCCGCCGCCGCGCTCGCGCTCGCCTGCCTCGCGTCCACGGGCTGTGCCCGCGACGACGTTCCGGCGGCCGGAACCGCACAGCCACCCGCCACCAGCGCGCCGCCGCCCGCGCCGCGCACCTCGCTCGATCCCGACCCCGCCAAGGCGCCGATCGAGCGCGCGGCGCCGCCGACGCTGCAGCCCGTCGCGCTTGGCGACTTCGTGGCCGCCGACCGCGTGTCCGCCTCGATGACGGGTGCGATCGAGATCGCCGACGCGCGCATCAGCGGCGCCAACGGCGCGGCCTTCGTCACCGAGCGCGTGGCCATCGTCCGCGGTGGCGACGAATACAGCGCCGGCGAGCGCTATGCCGACATGATGAGCATCGACGCCGGCCATCCGGTGGAGTTGCGGCGGGTGCTGGACGAGGTCCGTGGCGACGACGGGCAGGGCTTCTGCGGCAGCATGAAGACCGGTTTCCTGGCCTTGGCCAGCTACGAGGAGGCCGGCTTCCAGGTGGTGAAGCTGCTCGCGCTGCAGGGCGACGGCATTCCCGCGGCCACGGCCACCGATACCCGGCTCTGCGCCGCCGCCAGTTACGAAGCCACGCCCTGAGTCAGGCGACCTGGCCCGCGGCGCGGCCCGAAGCCCAGGCCCACTGGAAGTTGTAGCCGCCGAGCCAGCCGGTCACGTCGACCACCTCGCCGACGAAGAAGAGGCCCGGCACGAGCCGCGACATCATCGTCGTCGATGACAGCCCGCCGGTGTCGACGCCGCCGAGCGTGACTTCCGCGGTGCGATAGCCCTCGGTGCCGCTGGCTACGACCGGCCACGCCGACAGCGCCGCCGCGGCGCGCGCCAGCATCGGCTCGTCGAACTGCCGCAGCGGCCGGTCGCCGAGCCAGTGTTCGCACAGGCGCTGGGCGAAGCGCTTGGGCATGCGCTCGGCGAGGACGGTGCGCAGTTCGCTGGCCGGCCGCGCAGCGCGCTGCGCACGCAGCCAGTCGAGCGCGTCGGTGCCCGGAAGCAGGTCGATCGACAGCGCCTGCCCGGGCTCCCAGTACGAGGACGCCTGCAGGATCGCCGGCCCGCTGAGTCCGCGATGCGTGACCAGCATGGCGTTGCGGAACGACGGCCCGCGGGCCGTGGCTTCGACCTCCAGCGCGACGCCGCTCAGGCCCTCCAGCCGCTCGGCGTGGCTGCCGGTGAGCACCAGCGGCACCAGTCCAGCGCGCGTGGGCAGCACGTCGTGGCCGAACTGCTTCGCCAGCGCATAGCCCAGGCCGCTGCCGCCCAGGCTCGGGATCGACAGGCCGCCGCTCGCGACCACCAGCGACGCGGCGGCGACGCGGCCCCGCGCGGTCTCGACGACGAAGCCCTCGCCCTCGCGCACGACGCCGTGGACGTCGCAGCCGGTGTCGACGTGGACGCCGGCATCGGCGCACTCGTCCATCAGCATGCGCACGATCTGCTTCGAGGAGTCGTCGCAGAACAGCTGTCCGAGCTCCTTTTCGTGCCAGGCGATGCCGTGGCGGTCGACGAGGTCGATGAAGTCGGCCGGGCGGTAGCGGGCCAGGGCGGATTTGCAGAAGTGGGGGTTGGCCGAGATGAAGTTGGCGGGGGTGGTGCCGGTATTGGTGAAATTGCAGCGGCCGCCGCCGGACATCAGGATCTTCTTGCCGGGCTTGTTGGCGCGCTCAACCACGCGCACCTGCCGGCCGCGCTGGCCGGCCGTCATCGCGCACATCAGGCCCGCTGCGCCGGCCCCGATGACCAGCACGTCGCAGGAAATCGTCATCGCGACAGGATAGCGGGTGGCGCGGGTCTCGATCGGCTCTAGTGGGATTTGCTGACTGCTTGGGAGACCGCGTCGGGCTGGGCATCTCACAGCTTGCTTCGGGAGTGTCCGCGCCGCGGGAGGCGGCTGGCGGGGGGAGTGCTCCGCCCGGCCGCAGACGTCCGTGTCTGAAGCCGGGGCGTGGGCCATCCATGGCCCACTCTCCGCACTCCCCCCGCCATCCATCTCCCGCACGACCGTTGTCGGCTTCGTGGAAGAGGGCGCGCCGCGACGCCGTGAGAGTGGCGGAACACATCGAAGTCTCGTGGTCGCGTGTCTCCGAAGCCGCGCGCCACCAGCCATCGAAGCGGGGCGCTGCGGGGTGGGGATGGACAGCGCACATGGATGTGCGCGGTAGGCGAATCAGCCATAGATGGCTGCTTCGCCGGTCCGTCCCCACCCCGCAGCGACACGCTCCCCCACGAAGCCGAACGCCCAGCGGCGCCCGACGCCCGGCATCCGGCATCCGGCATCCGGCATTCTTCGACGTCCAGCGCCGGCGTTGCGTACCCAGGTGCGCGGCGCGCGCCGCTGCTACAGCCCGTCCACGTAGAATGTCCGGATGCACGAACAGGCACGTCATCCCCGTCATCGCATGTCCAGCACTGCATCCCGCGAGCAGCGTGCAGGAATGCGTCCGTGAGCTGGCTGGGCCTGGTCGCGATCGTCATCGGCCTGTACCTGGCGTTCAAGGTCGCCGGCGTGGTGCTGAAGCTCGCCCTGTGGCTGCTGATCGTGGTCGCCGCCTACTGGTGGCTGGCGCCGATCCTGGGCTGGCCGCCGCTCGAGGAAGTGATCCACGTCCTCGGTCCCTGAGCGGACGAAGCTGTAAACCCCGGATCTGTAGGAGCAGCTACAGCTGCGACCTGGGCGTGCGGTGATTCCGGGTCGCAGCTGTAGCTGCTCCTACAGGATTGCTTCAGCAGTTTCGTGAGGCCTGGCGAGTTACTCGGGACGCGGGCCCTTGCGGTGGGGCGTGCGCGGCGGGAAGGGCTTCCTGCCGAAGGTCTTCTTCGGGAACGGCTTGCGGCCCGGCATCTTGCCAGCCGTGTCAGGGGCTTCGCCGTCCAGCGTGATGCGCAGCTGCTGGCCCGCGCACCACACGCCCTTGAGGTGCGCCATCGTCTCCTGCGGCATGCCTTCGGGCAGGTCGATCAGGCTGTGGTCCTCGAAGATCTCGATGCGGCCGATGTGCTTCGCCTCGAGGTTGGCCTCGTTGGCGATGGCGCCGACGATGTTGCCCGGCTTCACGCCATGGTCGTAACCCACCTCGACGCGGAAGGTCTGCATGCCGGCCTGCGGCGGGCGCGCCACGCGCTCCTTCTTCGGGAACGCCGGGCGGTCGTCGCGGTCGCCGCGTTCGGCGCGTTCGTGGCGGGCGGGGCGCTCGCGGAAGCCGCGATCGTCGCCAAAGGCCGGGGCCGGCCTGGCTTCGCGCTTGGGCACTTCCATCAGCAGCGGCACGTCGCCGCGCGCCATCTTCGCCAGCGCGGCGGCGATCTCGACCGCCGGTACGTTGAACTCCTGCTCGTAGTCCTCGACCAGCGACTGGAACAGCGACAGCCCGCCGCCGGCCAGGGTGTCGGTGATCGACTGCTTGAACTTGCCGATGCGCGCGTCGTTGACGTTCTCCACCGTCGGCAGGTCCATCTGCTCGATCGGCTGGCGGGTGGCGCGCTCGATCGCGCGCAGCAGGTTGCGCTCGCGCGGCGCGATGAACAGGATCGCCTCGCCGCTGCGCCCGGCGCGGCCGGTGCGGCCGATGCGGTGGACGTAGCTCTCGGTGTCGTAAGGCACGTCGTAGTTCAGCACGTGGCTGATGCGGTCGACGTCCAGGCCGCGCGCGGCGACGTCGGTGGCCACCAGGATGTCGACCTTGCCCTCCTTGAGCTGGGCGATGGTGCGCTCGCGCTGGGCCTGGGCGATGTCGCCGTTGATCGCGGCGGCGGCGAACCCGCGCGCCTGCAGCTTCTCGGCCAGTTCCTCGGTCGCGATCTTGGTGCGCGTGAACACGATCATGCCGTCGAAGGGCTCGGCCTCGAGGATCCGGGTGACCGCATCGAGCTTGTTGGTGCCGCTGACCATCCAGTAGCGCTGGCGGATGTTGCGCGCGGTGCTGGTGGCGGACTTGATCGCCACCTCGACCGGATCCTTCAGGTAGGTCTGCGCGATGCGCCGGATCGGCGGCGGCATGGTGGCCGAGAACAGCGCCACCTGGCGGGTCTCGGGCGTGCGCGCCAGCACCGCCTCGACGTCGTCGATGAAGCCCATGCGCAGCATCTCGTCGGCTTCGTCGAGCACCAGCATGCGCAGCTCGGACAGGTCCAGCGAGCCCTTCTCGATGTGGTCGATCACGCGGCCCGGGGTGCCCACGATCACCTGCACGCCGCGGCGCAGGGCCTGCAACTGGGGGCCGTAGCCCTGGCCGCCGTAGATCGGCAGCACCTGGAAGCCGGGCATGAAGGCGGCGTACTTCTGGAAGGCCTCGGCGACCTGGATCGCCAGCTCGCGGGTGGGTGCCAGCACCAGCACCTGCGGCTTGCGCGCGGACGCGTCCAGGCGCGCCATCGCCGGCAGCGCGAAGGCGGCGGTCTTGCCGGTTCCGGTCTGGGCCTGGCCGAGCACGTCGCGGCCTTGCAGCAGCGGCGGGATGGTGGCGGCCTGGATCGGCGAGGGGGCTTCGTAGCCCACCGCGGCCAGGGCCTGCAGCAGCGGCTGGGGCAGGCCAAGGTCGGTGAACAGCGTGGCGGGGGCGTCGGAACTCATCTGCGGCCTCGATTCGGGGCCGGGACGGCCTTGCGGGGCTGCGGATTCTACGCTTCGCGGCGCCTGCGTGTCGTCAGCGCAGCCGCGTCGCCAGCCGCTCCCCGAGCCGGACCGGCGTTTCCGGCCCGAGTCCGGGGGCCAGGGCGGCCACGCCGGGGGGCAGCAGCACGATCACGGTGGAGCCGTAGTTGAACCGCGCCATCTCGGCGAAGCGCGCGAGTTCCACCGTGGCTCCGCCCAGGTAGTCCTTGCTGGTGACGCGGTCGCCGTAGGCGGGGATTTCCTCGCCGCTCCACACCGTTTCCACGCCCGAGACCAGCAGGGCACCCACCATCACCACCGCCATCGGGCCGAAATCGGTGGCGAAGTGGCAGACCAGGCGCTCGTTGCGCGCGAACAGGCGCGGCACCTGCGCCACCGCCGCAGGGCCGACGCTGAAGAGCCGGCCGGGCACGTGGACCGTGCGCAGCAGCCGGCCGTTCCAGGGCATGTGCACGCGGTGGTAGTCCTTCGGCGACAGGTAGACCGTCGCGAACAGGCCGCCGTCGTAGGGCGCGGCGGCGGCCTCGTCGGCGAGCAGCTCGGCGGCGGTGAACGAGCGGCCCTTGGCCTGGAAGATGCGGCCGTCCTCGATCGCGCCGCACTGGCTGATCCGGCCGTCGGCCGGCATCAGGATCGCGTCGGGATCCGCATCGGCCATCCGCGCGCCCGGACGCAGGGCGCGGGTGAAGAAGGCGTTGAACGTGGCGTAGGCGGCGGGATCGGACTGGGCCGCCTCGGACAGGTCCACGCCGAAGCGGCGCACCACGGTGTCGATCAGCCAGGCGCGCAGCCGGGGATGGTCGGAATAGGCCAGCCGGCGCGCGGCCGCCGACAGCATGCGGTGGGGCAGCGCATAGGTGAGCGTGGTGGCGAGGCTCACTGAAGGGTCTCCCCGGTCAGCGCGGCGAGGTCGGCCGCGATCGCGGCCGGCTCCAGCGGAGCCTGCACGACGCCGGCCATGCGGCCCTCCGGGTCGAGCACGGCGAGCGCGGCGGAATGATCGATGGTGTATGCATCCTCGGGCGCGCCGTCGGGGCCGGGGACCTTCATGAACACCAGCGACAGCGAGCGCGCGAAGGCTTCCAGCGCCGGGATGTCGGCAGTGGCGGCCAGCGTGTCGCGGTGGAAGAAGGCGGCGTATTCGCCGATGCGGTCCGGGCTGTCGCGCTCGGGGTCGACCGAGACGAACAGCACCCGCGGGCGCCGCGCCTCGGGCAGGACTTCCCATTCCTTCTGCGCACGCGACAGGTCGGCGAGCGTGGTCGGGCAGACGTCCGGGCAGTGGGTGAAGCCGAGGAACACCAGGGTCCAGTGGCCGTGCAGTTCGCCGGGCACCAGCTGGGTGCCGTCGGACTGCTGCAGCGCGAAGGGCGGCAGTTCGCGTGCCTGCGGGAACAGGCGCACCGTCTGCAGTTCGGGACGGGGCGGCGCATCGTTGCGGCCGAACCAGCGCTGCGAAGCCACCAGGCCAAGGCCGGCGGCGAGGGCGATCACGAGCACGATCAGGATGCTGCGGTTGAACATGGTGCCTCGTGGCGTCCGGGGGCGGGCCATCATAGCGGCCCGCGCGGGGCGGGGCATGGCTTCCCTATATACTGCGTGGCCCCGGCGGAAAGCGCCGCGAAGCGCGCCATGACGACCCATCAGCTCCAGACCATCATCGACCTGATCCGCTACGGCGCCAGCCGGTTCAACGCGGCGGGCCTGACCTTCGGCCACAGCTACGACAACGCCCTGGACGAAGCCACGCAGCTCACCCTGCACGCGCTGCACCTGCCGCACGACCTCAGTCCGGTCTACGGCCAGGCGCGCGTGACCGAGGCCGAGAAGGAGGACGTGCTCGGCCTCTTCATCCGCCGCATCGAGGAGCGCATCCCGGCGGCGTACCTGTGCGGCGAGGCCTGGTTCGCCGGGCTCAGCTTCAAGAGCGACCCGCGTGCGCTGGTGCCGCGCTCGCCGATCGCCGAGCTGATCGAGTCGGGCTTCGAGCCGTGGCTGGCCGGGCGCGAGGTGCGCCGCGCGCTGGACCTGTGCACCGGCTCGGGCTGCATCGCGATCGCGATGGCGCACTGGAACCCGGACTGGCACGTCGACGGCGTCGACCTGAGCGACGACGCCCTGGCACTTGCGCGCGAGAACGAGCGCCGCCTGGACGTGCACAACACCCGCTTCCTGCGCTCGGACCTGTTTTCGGCGCTGCAGGGCGAGCACTACGACCTGATCGTCACCAACCCGCCCTACGTCACCAACGACGAGACCGACGCGCTGCCGCGCGAGTACTCCTACGAGCCGGAGATGGGGCTGCGCGCCGGCGACGACGGCCTGGACCTGGTGCTGGAGATCCTGCGCGACGCGCCGCTGCACCTGTCCGAGGACGGCCTGCTGATCTGCGAGGTCGGCGAGGCCGAGCGCGCGCTGTCGCGCCTGCTGCCGGAGCTGCCACTGATGTGGATCGAGTTCAAGGTCGGGCAGATGGGTGTATTCGTGGTCGAGCGCCACGACCTGGTCACGCACAACGCCCGCATCGCCGCGCTGGCCGCCGAGCGCGGCCGCGGGGCCCCGGCCGCGGTGCCGGCACCGGCACGGCGTCCGCAGGCCGGCGACCCGGACAGCCTGTTCTGATGCGCGCGCCCGCGGTCCAGGCGTCGCGCGGGGCGCGGGCGTGAACACCTTCGGGCAGCTGCTGCGCGTCACCACCTTCGGCGAGTCCCACGGGCCGGCGATCGGCTGCGTAGTCGACGGCTGCCCGCCGGGCATCGCGCTGGCACCGGGGGACTTCGCGCACGACCTCGAACGCCGGGCGACCGGCCGCAGCCGCCACACCTCCGCCCGGCGCGAGGAGGATGCGGTCGAGATCCTCTCCGGCGTCTACGAAGGCGTGACCACCGGGACCCCGATCGCGCTGCTGGTCCGCAACACCGATGCCCGCAGCAGGGACTACACGGCCATCGCCTCGCAGTTCCGCCCCGGCCACGCCGACTACGCCTACTGGCAGAAGTACGGCGTCCGCGATCCGCGCGGCGGCGGCCGCAGCTCGGCGCGCGAGACCACGATGCGGGTCGCGGCGGGCGTGATCGCGAAGAAGTGGCTGGCCGGGCGCCATGGCGTGCGCGTGCGCGGGCATCTCGCGCAGATCGGCGACGTGGTGCCGCGCGCGCACGACTGGGCGGCGGTCGAAGACAATCCGTTCTTCTGGCCGGATACCGCGCAGGTGCCCGAGCTCGAGGCGTACATGGACGCCCTGCGCAAGTCAGGCGATTCGGTCGGCGCGCGGGTCAACGTGGTCGCCGACGGCGTGCCGCCGGGCTGGGGCGAGCCGGTCTACGGCAAGCTCGACGCCGGCATCGCCGCGGCGATGATGTCGATCAACGCGGTCAAGGGCGTCGAGATCGGCGACGGCTTCGCCAGCGTCGCGCAGAAAGGCAGCGCGCACCGCGACGTGATGACGCCTGAAGGCTTCCTGTCCAACCATGCCGGCGGCGTGCTCGGCGGCATCAGCAGCGGCCAGCAGGTGGTGTGCTCGGTGGCCTTCAAGCCGACCTCGAGCCTGCGCCTGCCCGTGGAAGGCCTCGACGTCGACGGCCGGGTCGTGGACATCGTCACCACCGGCCGCCACGACCCCTGCGTCGGCATCCGCGCCACGCCGATCTGCGAGGCGATGCTGGCGCTGGAGCTGATGGACCAGGCGCTGCGGCATCGCGCGCAGTGTGGCGACGTGGGCGGGGTCGCGCCGCGGATCCCGGCGTCGGCCCGCGGCCGGGACGATGGCTGAGCCGCGTCCGCGGGTCTGGGTGTCGCAGCCGCTGTACGCGGACATCGAGGCGCGGCTGGACGAGTGGTTCGAGGTCACCCGCACGCCACGGATTACCGACCATGCGCCGGACGCCATCGCCGCCGCGCTGGCCGATGCCGACGGCGCCCTGGTCACGCTGAACGATCGCATCGGGGCAGCGGAGGTCGCGGGAGCGAAGCGCCTGTGCGCCGTCGCCAACGTCGGCGTCGGCTACAACAACCTCGATGTCGACGCGCTGGCCGCGCGCGGCATCGTCGCCACCAACACGCCGGGCGTGCTCACCGAGACCACGGCCGACTTCGGCTTCGCACTGATGATGGCCGCCGCGCGCCGCATCACCGAAGCCGAGCACTGGCTGCGCGCCGGGCGCTGGCAGGGCTGGGGCTTCCACCAGCTGCTCGGCGCGGAGATCCACGGCAGCACCCTGGGCATCCTCGGCATGGGCCGGATCGGGCAGGGCATCGCCCGCCGCGCACGCGGCTTCGGCATGCGCGTGCTGTACCACAACCGCAATCGCCTTCCGGAGGCGGTCGAGCGCGACTGCGCGGCCGCCTGGCTCGAGCGCGAGGCGCTGTTCGCCGAAGCCGACCACCTGGTGCTGGTGCTGCCGTACACGCCTGCCAACCACCACATCGTCGACGCCGCGGCGCTGGCGCGCATGAAGCCGACCGCCACCCTGACCAGCATCGCCCGCGGCGGCCTCATCGACGAAGACGCGCTGGCCGACGCCCTGCAGGCCGGACGCCTGGCCGCGGCCGGCCTGGACGTGTTCGAAGGCGAGCCCGCGGTGAACCCGCGGCTGCTCGCCTGTCGCAACGTCGTGCTGACGCCGCACATCGCCAGTGCCAGCCTGCCGACGCGCAGGGCGATGGTGTCGCTGGCGGTGGACAACCTGGTGGCGGCGATGGGGTTCGGGCCGGATGCGGGGCGGCCGCCCAGCCTGGTGACGCCGCCGACCGCGACCTGAGCCGGCAGGCCGCGTCGGACTGCTGGCCACTGTTCCGTAGAATGCCGTGATGCACACCAGCATCGCCGCCTACCACTTCGTCGCCATCGACGATCCCGCTGCCGTCGCATCGAACCTGCGCGCCCTTGCGGAGCAGCAGGGCCTGCTCGGCACCGTCCTGGTCGCCGGCGAGGGCATCAACCTGTTCCTGGCCGGCGAGGGCGGCGCCATCGACGCCTTCCTCGCCGCGCTGCGTGCCGACCCGCGTTTCGCCTCGCTGCAGGTCAAGCGCAGCCACAGCCACACGCCGCCCTTCGCGCGCCTGAAGGTCAAGGTCAAGCCGGAGATCATCAGCTTCCGCCGGGAAGGCGCGTCGCCGCTCGACGGCCGCGCGCCGGCGGTGGCGCCGGCGGACCTGGCGCGCTGGATCGGGCAGGGCCACGACGACGACGGTCGCCGCCTGGTGCTGCTCGACACCCGCAACCGCGAGGAGATCGGCCACGGCAGCTTCGCGGGCGCGCTGACCCTGCCGATCGACCGGTTCACGGACCTGCCGGCGGCGCTGGAGCCGCACCGCGAAGCGCTGGCCGATGCCACCGTGGTCGGCTTCTGCACCGGCGGCATCCGCTGCGAGAAGGCGGTGAACTGGATGCGCGACGCGGGCTACGGCCAGGCGCTGCAGCTGGAGGGCGGGATCCTGGGCTATTTCGAGGCCGTGGGCGGCTTCGGCTACGAAGGCCGGTGCTTCGTCTTCGACGAACGCGTGGCACTGGATCCGGGCCTGCGTGCCGCGGCGGACGCCGACGCGCGATAATGGCCAGCTGCGCGGCGAGGCCGCGCGACCAGTCAACGGAGTCACTATGGGCAGGCAGTACAGGGTGGCCGTGGTCGGTGCGACCGGCGCGGTGGGCGAGACCATGCTTTCGATCCTGGCCGAGCGCGGCTTCCCGGTCGGGGAGCTGGTGGCGCTGGCCAGCGCGTCGTCCGCGGGCTCGACGGTCGGGTTCGGCGACGAGGACGTGGTCGTGCGCGACCTGGCGGAGTTCGATCCGGCGGGCGTGGACATCGCGCTGTTCTCCGCCGGCGGCGCGGTCTCGAAGGAGTACGCGCCGAAGTTCGCCGCCGCCGGGGCGGTGGTGATCGACAACTCCTCGGCCTTCCGCATGGACGCCGACGTGCCGCTGGTGGTCGCCGAGGTCAATCCCGAGGCCGCGAAGCAGCGCCCGCGCGGCATCATCGCCAACCCCAACTGCTCGACCATGCAGATGCTGGTCGCGCTGGCGCCCATCCACCGCGACGTGGGCATCGAGCGCATCAACGTCGCCACCTACCAGTCGGTGTCGGGCGCCGGGCGCTCGGCGCTCGAGGAGCTGGGCCGGCAGACCGCCTCGCTGCTGGGATTCCAGGGCGCGGAGCCGGTGCGCTTCCCGGTGCAGATCGCCTTCAACCTGATCCCGCACATCGACGACTTCATGGACAACGGCTTCACCCGCGAGGAGATGAAGCTGGTGTGGGAGACCCGGAAGATCCTCGGCGACGAGTCGATCCAGGTGAACCCGACCGCGGTGCGCGTGCCGGTGTTCTACGGACACGCCGAGGCGGTGCACGTCGAGACCCGCGGGAAGATCACCGCCGCGCGTGCGCGCGAGCTGCTGGAGGCGGCGCCGGGCGTGGAGGTGGTGGACGAGCGGGCGGCGGGCGGCTATCCGACGCCGGTCACGCATGCCTCGGGCAGCGATGCGGTGTACGTGGGCCGGATCCGCGAGGACATTTCGCATCCGCGCGGCCTCGACCTCTGGATCGTGGCCGACAACATCCGCAAGGGCGCGGCCTTGAATGCGGTGCAGGTCGCGGAACTGGTCGCGGGCGAGGCGTGATGCACGGCGCGCGTTGCCATCCAAGGTGCGGGGCCGCTAGAGTCCCATCGATATGACGGGGGAACGAGTGGCCACGACACCGCGTTTGAAGCGAGCGTTCCTCCGGGCGGCCCTCTGCGGACTCGCGCTGGTGCTGTTCGCGGGCCAGGCGCTGGCGCTGGGCCTGGGCCGGATCGAGGTCAAGTCGCGCGCGGGCCAGCCGCTGCTGGCCGAGATCCAGGTGGTGTCCAGCGATCCCGCCGAACTCGACCAGCTGCGCGCGCGCCTGGCGTCGCCAGAGACCTTCCGCCGCATCGGCCTCGAGGCCCCGGACGCCGTGGTGTCGGGCCTCGAGTTCACGGTGGCGCTGGACGCCCGCGGCAACCCGGTGATCCGCGTCACCTCGCGCGAGCCGGTGACCCAGCCGACGCTGACCTTCCTGGTCGAGGTCGACTGGGGGCAGGGCCGGCTGGTGCGCGAGTACTCGGCGCTGGTCGACGCGCCGCAGACCGTGTCCGCGCCGGCGCAGCCCGCGATCCAGGCGCCGGTCGCGGCGTCGTCGAACACGATCGTGCGCGAGCCGGCGGCCGCCGCGGTGGGCGAGGCGGGCGACGCGCCTGCCGGAGCCGACGCCACGGCCGAAGAGGCGCAGCCGGCGGCGGAGGAGGCGGAGGAGGCCGCGCCGGTGACGGCCGAGGCGACGCCTGCGCCGGTCGCCGCACCCGCACCCGCACCGGCCAGCGTCCCCGCACCTGCTCCCGCCGCCGCTCCGATGGCGTCCGGCGAATACGGACCGGTCAAGGAAGGCGAAACCCTGGGCGAAATCGCCGCGGCGCTGGCCGGCGACGGCATCAGCCGCGAGCAGGCGATCGTGGCCCTGTTCCGGGCCAATCCGCAGGCCTTCATCGCCGACAACCTGAACCTGATGCGCCGGGGCGCGGTGCTGCGCATCCCGGACCGGGGCGATATCGCGGCCCTGGACCAGCGCGAGGCGCGCGCGCTGATGCGCGAACAGATCGCCGCCTGGCGCGACATGACGCGGCCGGCGCCGCAGCCGGACGCCGCGGTGGCCGACGCGGCCGCGCCGGTGGGCGAGGGCACGGGGCAAGGCCAGGCGACGGACGGGGCAGCGGCAGCGGATCCGGCGCGCCGGACCTCGGATGCGCGCCTGGAAATCGTGCCGCCGTCGGCCGGCGACGGCCGCCAGGCAGGCATTCGATCCGGCATCCAGGCCGGTGGCGAGGGTGAGATGCTTCGACAGGAACTGCAGCAGGAGCTGCACCAGAACCAGGAAACCCTGGCCGCGCGCGACGCCGAAGTCGCCGAGCTCAAGGCCCGGGTGGCCGACCTCGAGCGCCTGCAGGCGCAGCAGGCGCAGCTGATCACGATGAAGGACAGCGAGCTGGCGGCGGTCCAGGAGCGACTGGCCAATGCGCCGGCGTCCACGGGCGAGGCCGAGGCTGACGCGGCGGTGGCGGATGCGGGCGGCCTGCCCTGGGCCTGGATCGGGCTCGGCCTGCTGGTCGCGGTGCTTGGCGCCTGGCTGCTGATGCGACGCGCCCCGAAGGCGGCGGCGCGTCCCCGCTTCGACACGGCCACCCTGGCCGCGGCCGCGCCCAGGCGCGTCGACGCCGCCGTGAAGCCGGAAGCGCCGGCGGCCGCGCCGGCGACTCCGACCTGGCATGCGGCCGACGCCGCCCCCATGGAGGTGCCGCGCGAGACCGCTCCGGTCCCCGCTACTCCCTCGGCGGGCGCCGTGGCCGAGGCGGAGTCCGCGGCCGTGCACCACGACGCGCCCGGCGACACTGCGCCCAACACGGACGACGCGGCGGCTGCCGACGCCGCCTTGATCGCGTCGCTCAATCCGGCGCCCGGCGGCAGCGAGCGCATCGAGCTGGCCCGCGCCTACCTCGACCTCGGTGACACCGAGACCGCCCGCGACCTGCTGCGCGAAGTGGCCGAAGCGGGGAATCCAGCCGCCCGCGCCGAAGCCTCGCGCCTGCTGGACGGCATCGCCTGACGGCCGCGCCGTCGCCGCGGACGCCCGCGGCGCGGCCGGTCCGTGGACGCACGCCATGCGCTACGCCCTGGGCATCGAATACGACGGCGGCGGCTTCCTCGGCTGGCAGCGGCTGACGCCGCACGGCGTCGAAAGCGTCGACACGCTGCAGGCGGCGCTGGAAGGCGCCCTGTCGAAGGTCGCCGACGCACCCGTCGCCACCACCTGCGCCGGCCGCACGGATGCCGGCGTGCATGCGCGCTGCAACGTGGTGCATTTCGACAGCGAGGCGGGGCGCAGTCCGCGCAACTGGGTGATGGGCACGACTTCGCTGCTGCCGCCGGCGATGTCGGTGCGCTGGTGCCGCGAGGTCGGCGACGACTTCAGCGCGCGCTTCTCGGCGCGCGCCCGGCGCTACCGCTACAGCATCCTCAACCGCCCGGTGCGGCCGGCCCTGGGCCGCCAGTACCTGGCCTGGACCCGCAAGCCGCTGGACGCCGGGGCGATGCACCGGGCCGCGCAGGCCCTGGTGGGCGAGCTGGACTTCTCCTCGTTCCGCACCGTGCACTGCCAGGCGCCGCACGCCCGCCGCGACCTGCAGGCGATCCGGGTCACGCGCGAGGACGAAGTGGTGGTGGTCGAGGTGCAGGCCAACGCGTTCCTGCATCATATGGTCCGCAACATCGTCGGCTCCCTGCTCGAGGTCGGCGACGGCTCGCGGCCGGAGCCCTGGATCGGCGAGGTCCTGGAGGCCCGTGACCGGCGCTGCGCGGGGCCGACGGCACCTCCCGGCGGCCTGGTGTTCCTGGGCCCGCTGTATCCGGCCGCCTGCGGCCTTCCAGACGAAGTCACGCTGGACGCCCCGTGCGCCGGCGGGGCTTCGGTTCCCTCACACGTTCCGGCCTCCTGACATGCCACGCAGCCTGTTCCGTACCCGCATCAAGTTCTGCGGCCTCACCCGCGCGGGCGACGTCCGCCTGGCCAGCGAGCTCGGCGTCGATGCCGTGGGCTTCGTCTTCGCACATGGCAGCCCGCGCCGCATCCACGCCGCCGAGGCGCGCGCGCTGCGCGAGGCGCTGGCACCGCTCGTCGATGCGGTGGCGGTGTTCCGCGACAACAGCGCCGAAGAGGTGCGCGAAGTGGTCCGGCAGGTGAAGCCGAGCCTGCTCCAGTTCCACGGCGACGAGGACGATGCCTTCTGCCGCCGCTTCGACCTGCCGTACATGAAGGCGGTGGCGATGGGAGCCGGCGCCCCGGCGAGCGGCCCGGCGCTGCTGGCCGCGTTCCCGGGCGCCGCGGCCTTCCTGTTCGACAGCCACGGCGGCGGCCATGACGGCGGCAGCGGCCGCTGCTTCGACTGGAGCGCCCTGCCCGCGGGCCTGGGCCGGCCCTTCCTGCTGTCGGGGGGGCTGACGCCGGACAATGCCCACGACGCCGTCGCCACGGTCCTGCCCTGGGGCGTGGACGTGAGCAGCGGCATCGAGACCGCGCCCGGCCTGAAGGACGGCGAGCGCATGCGCGCCTTCGTTTCCGAGGTGCGGCGGGCCGACTGCCGACCCGACGACGACGCCACGAGCCCGGAAGGAGGGGCCCGATGAACGACATTCCCGACGATTTCCATGCATTCCCCGACGCGCGCGGACATTTTGGCCGCCACGGCGGCCGCTTCGTGGCCGAAACCCTGGCCGGGCCGCTGCAGGAGCTGGCCGCCGCCTACGACGCCGCGCGCAATGATCCCGACTTCGTCGCCGCCTTCGAGGCCGATCTCGCCGACTATGTCGGCCGGCCGAGCCCGATCTACGAAGCGGTCGGCCTGAGCCGCCACGTCGGCGGCGCGCGCATCCTGCTCAAGCGCGAGGACCTGAACCACACCGGCGCGCACAAGATCAACAACACCATCGGCCAGGCGCTGCTCGCCAGCCGCATGGGCAAGACCCGCATCATCGCCGAGACCGGCGCCGGCCAGCATGGCGTGGCCAGCGCCACGGTGGCCGCGCGCCTGGGCCTGGAGTGCGTGGTCTACATGGGCGCGACCGACATCGAACGGCAGAAGATCAACGTCTACCGGATGAAGCTGCTCGGCGCGACCGTGGTGCCGGTGACCAGCGGCTCGACCACGCTCAAGGACGCGCTCAACGAGGCCATGCGCGACTGGGTGACCAACGTCCGCGACACCTTCTACATCATCGGCACGGTGGCGGGTCCAGATCCCTATCCGCGCATGGTGCGGGACTTCAACGCGGTGGTCGGCAAGGAGGCGCGGGCGCAGATGCTGAAGCGTCACGGGCGCCTGCCGGACGTGGTCACGGCCTGCGTGGGTGGCGGCAGCAACGCCATCGGCATCTTCCACGCCTTCCTCAACGATCCCGGCGTGCGCCTGGTGGGCGCCGAGGCGGCGGGTGAGGGGATCGCCAGCGGCCACCACGCCGCGTCGATCTCGGCCGGGCGCGTCGGCGTGCTGCACGGCAACCGCACCTACGTGCTGTGCGACGACGACGGCCAGGTGATCGAGACGCACTCGGTGTCGGCCGGCCTGGACTATCCGGGCGTCGGCCCGGAGCACGCCTTCCTTGCCGACACCGGGCGTGCGCAGTACGTCGGCGTGACCGACGACGAGGCGCTGGAGGCCTTTCACCTGCTGGCGCGCACCGAGGGCATCCTCGCGGCGCTGGAGTCCAGCCACGCGGTCGCCCAGGCGATCAAGCTGGCACGCGAGCTGCCCAGGGACGCACTGGTGCTGTGCAACCTGTCCGGGCGCGGCGACAAGGACGTGCACACCATCGCCGCGCGCGAAGGAGTTGAGGTATGAGCGCCGCCGATGTCGCGCCGCGCATCGCGCGCCGCTTCGCCGACCTTCGCGCCGCCGGGCGCAAGGCCCTGGTGCCCTTCATCACTGCCGGCGACCCCGGCCTCGAGGACACGGTCCCGGTGATGCACGCCATGGTCGAAGCCGGCGCCGACGCCATCGAGCTCGGGGTGCCGTTCTCCGATCCGATGGCCGATGGCCCGACCATCCAGCGCAGCTCCGAGCGCGCGATCGCGCGCGGCGCCGGCATGGCCTGGGTGTTGGAGCGGGTGCGCGAGTTCCGCACGCGCGACGACAACACGCCGGTGACCCTGATGGGCTACCTGAACCCGGTCGAGATCCGGGGCGCCGCGGCCTTCGCGGCCGCCGCGGCCGATGCCGGGGTCGATGGCGTGTTGCTGGTCGACCTGCCGCCGGAGGAGGCCGCGGAGTTCCGCGAGGCCTTCGCCGCGCAGGGCATCGCGCTGGTGCTGCTGGCTTCGCCGACCACCGACGCCGCGCGCATCGACATGCTGTGCGGGCTCGCCCAGGGCTACCTGTACTACGTCAGCATGGCCGGCGTGACCGGCGACTCCGCACGCCTGGACACCTCCTCCGCCGCCGTGCACCTGCGCGCCATCCGCGCGCGCAGCCCGGTGCCGGTGGTGGTCGGCTTCGGCATCCAGGACGCCGCCAGCGCCGCGGCCATGGCGGTGGATGCCGACGGCGTGGTCGTCGGGAGCGCCCTGGTCAAGGCCATGGAGGCCGCCGGGAGCGGCCGGGCCGCCGCCGCCGCCGTGGCCTTCCTCTCGCCCCTGCGGCAGGCGCTGGACGCCGGTGCCGGCGGGGCGGTGGGCTAAACTCCCCGGGTTCGCGGCCCCGTCCGCAGAGGATCAAGCAACGCATGTCCTGGCTGAAGAAACTCATGCCCGCCCGCATCCGCACCGAGGGCAGCCCCGCACGCAAGCGCAGCGTCCCCGAAGGCCTGTGGGAGAAGTGCGACAGCTGCGGGGCGGTGCTCTACCGTCCCGAGCTCGAGGAAAACCTCGAGGTCTGTCCCAAGTGTGCCCACCACATGCCGATCCGCGCCCGTGCGCGGCTGGCCGCTTTCCTCGACGCCGGCACCGGCAGCGAGATCGGCGCCCGGCTGGGTCCGACCGACGTGCTGCGCTTCCGCGACCAGAAGAAGTACTCCGACCGCATCCGGGCGGCGCAGAAGGCCACTGGCGAGCGCGACGCGCTGGTCGCGATGGAGGGGCGCCTGAAGGGCAGCCCGATCGTCGCGTCCGCCTTCGACTTCGCCTACATGGGCGGCTCGATGGGCTCGGTGGTGGGCGAACGCTTCACGCTCGGCGCCGAGCGCGCGCTCGAGATCGGTTCGCCGTTCGTGAACTTCTCCGCCAGCGGCGGCGCACGCATGCAGGAAAGCCTGTTCTCGCTGATGCAGATGGCCAAGACCTCGGCCGCGCTCGGGCGCCTGCGCGCCGCGGGCCTGCCCTACATCTCGGTGATGACGCATCCGACCACCGGCGGCGTCTCGGCCTCGTTCGCCATGCTGGGCGACATCAACCTCGCCGAACCCAGGGCCCTGATCGGCTTCGCCGGCCCGCGCGTGATCGAGCAGACCGTGCGCGAGACGCTGCCCGAAGGCTTCCAGCGCTCGGAGTTCCTGGTCGAGCACGGCGCCATCGACCAGATCTGCGACCGCCGCGAGATGCGCGAGCGCATCGCCAGCCTGCTGTCCATGCTGATGCGCCAGCCCGCGCCGCCGGCCGACGAGGCCGCGGCATGAGCGCCGGCAAGCGGCGCTGGTTCGGCACCGACGGCATCCGCGGGCGGGTGGGCGAGGGCCCGATCTCGGCCGACTTCATGCTGCGCCTGGGCAATGCCTACGGCCACGCGTTGACCGCGCAGGTCAAGAGCGGCGGCGAGTGGCGCAAGCCGATGGTCATCATCGGCAAGGACACCCGGATCTCGAACTACATGTTCGAGGCGGCGCTCGAGGCCGGCCTGGTCGCCGCCGGCGTCGACGTGCAGCTGATGGGGCCGATGCCGACCCCGGCCGTCGCCCACCTGACGCATTCGATGCGCGCCGACGGCGGCATCGTGATCTCGGCCTCGCACAACCCGCACCACGACAACGGCATCAAGTTCTTCTCCGCCGAGGGCGAGAAGCTCGACGATGCCACCGAACTCGCGATCGAGGCCGCGCTGGAGCAGCCGTTCTCGACCGTCGCCTCCGATCGCCTCGGCAAGGCAGTGCGCACGCGCGACGCCATCGGCCGCTACGTCGAGGCCTGCAAGAACTCGGTGCCGCGTAGCTTCGACCTGGGCGGCATGCGCATCGTGGTCGACTGCGCGCACGGCGCCACCTACCAGATCGGGCCGATGGTGCTGCGCGAGCTGGGCGCGCGGGTCGACGCGATCGGCGTCGACCCCAACGGCACCAACATCAACGACGGCGTCGGTTCGACGCACCCGGAGGGGCTGTCGGCGCGCGTGCGCGAGGCCGGCGCCGACCTCGGCATCGCCTTCGACGGCGATGGCGACCGGGTGCTGTTCGTCGACGGCGACGGCGTGGTGCGCGACGGCGACGACCTGGTCTACCTGCTGGCCTGCGACTGGCAGGAGAGCGGGCGGCTGCGCGGCCCGGTGGCCGGCACGCTGATGACCAACTTCTCGCTCGAGCAGGCGCTGCAGAAGCGCGGCATCGGCTTCATGCGCACGAAGGTGGGCGACCGCTACGTGCACCAGGCGCTGGTCGAGCACGGCGGCATCCTCGGCGGCGAGGCCTCGGGCCACCTGCTGTGCCTGGACCGCGCCACCACCGGCGACGGCATCGTCAGCGCCCTGCAGGTGCTGGAGGTGCTGCACCGGCGCGGCCTGTCGCTGGCCGAGGCGCTGCGGGACCTGCGCAAGGTGCCGCAGCGTACGGTCAACGTGCGCGTGGCCAATGGCGCGAAGCCGGCGGACGCCGCGAGCGTGCAGGCGGCGCTGGCCGAGGCGCAGCGCGCCGTCGAAGGACGGGGCAGGGCGTTCCTGCGCCCCTCGGGCACCGAGCCCGTGGTGCGCGTGACCGTCGAGGCCGACGACGAGGCGCTGGTGGCGTCCACGCTGGAGATGCTGGCTGCCGCGGTCCAGGCCGCCGCCTGAGCGCGGGGCAGAGGGCGGCGGCCGCCGGGCAGCGGACGTGCGGCGGGCGGTATCATGGCCGCCCTGCGCCCCCGCCCGGGGGCGAACCGTCCCCGAGTGAGCCATGGCCCCGCGCATCCCGACCCTCGACATCCGTCGTTTCACCCATCCCGCCAGTCCCGCCGACCGCGAGGCCTTCGTGGCCGACCTGGGCGCGGCCTACCGCGAGTGGGGCTTCGCCGGCATCCGCAACCACGGCATCCCGCAGCCGCTGATCGACGACGCCTACGCCGCGTTCAAGGCCTTCTTCGCGCTGCCGGAGGCGACCAAGAGGCAGTACCACGTGCCCGGCGGCGGCGGTGCGCGCGGCTACACGCCGTTTGGCGTCGAGACCGCCAAGGATTCGAAGCACTTCGACCTGAAGGAGTTCTGGCACATCGGGCGCGAGATCCCGGACGACTCGAAGTACCGCGACGTGATGCCGCCCAACCAGTGGCCCGCCGAAGTGCCGGAGTTCCGCGAGAAGGGCTACGCCCTCTACCAGGCGCTGGACGACCTGGGTTCGCAGGTGCTGCGCGCGCTCGCCCTGCACATCGGGCTGCCCGAGAATTACTTCGCCGACAAGACCGATGTCGGCAACTCGATCCTGCGCCCGATCCACTACCCGCCGATCACCGCCGACGACATCCCGAACGTGCGCGCCGGCGCCCACGGCGACATCAACCTGATCACGCTGCTGGTGGGCGCGAGCTCGGCGGGACTCGAGGTGCAGTCGCACGAGGGCGAATGGGTGCCCTTCACCTCGGACGCGGACACGATCGTGGTCAACATCGGCGACATGCTGCAGCGCCTGACCAACCACGTGTATCCGTCGACCATCCATCGCGTGGTGAATCCCCCGGGCGATCTCGCGCGCCAGCCGCGCTATTCCGTGCCGTTCTTCCTGCATCCCAACCCGGACTTCCTGATCGACGTGCTGCCCTCGTGCATCACGCCGGACAATCCCAGCCGCTATCCGGAGCCGATCACCGCGCAGGGCTATCTCGAAGAGCGCCTGCGCGAGATCAAGCTGGCCTGACGATCAACGTGCGTCGTGATGGCCGTGCCGTGGCGCGGCCATGACGGAATGCGCGCGAACGCCTAGAATCCCCGCTCCCGCCACATCCGAGGTCCATGGAATGCGCACCCGCATCGTCGCCGGCAACTGGAAGCTCAATGGCAGCCGTGGTTTCGCCGCGCAGCTGCTGCCGGGGATCGCGCCGGCCACGGGGGTCGAGGTGGTGGTGCTGCCGCCGGCGACCCTGCTGGCGGGCCTGGTGGAGGCGCACGGCGGACGCGGCATTGGCTTTGGTGGCCAGGACCTCAGCGAACATGCCGAGGGCGCCTACACCGGCGAGGTCTCGGCCGCGATGCTCGCCGACGCCGGCGCGCGCTTCGCCCTGGTCGGCCATTCCGAGCGTCGCCAGTACCACGGCGAGGACAGCGACCTGGTCGCGCGCAAGTTCGCCGCCGCGCTGGCCGCCGGCCTGCGTCCGATCCTGTGCGTGGGCGAATCGAAGGACGAGCGCGAGGGCGGCACCACCGAGGCCGTGATCGCCTCGCAGCTGCGCCCGGTGCTGGATCTGGTGGGCGCCGAGGGCTTCGCCGATGCCGTGGTGGCCTACGAGCCGGTCTGGGCGATCGGGACCGGCCTGACCGCCAGCCCGCAGCAGGCGCAGGATGTCCATGCATTCATCCGTAGCGAGGTGGCCGCCAGGGATGCTAAGATTGGAAATTCGCTGCCGATCCTTTACGGCGGCAGCGTGAAGCCCGCCAACGCCGCCGAGCTGTTCACCCAGCACGATGTCGATGGAGGCCTCATCGGCGGAGCTTCGCTGGTGGCCGCGGACTTCATGGCCATCGTGGCCGCGGCGGTCCGCTGACCGCCGGGCACAAGAGAACTGGAACATGCTGCAGCTCATCCTCAACATCGTCTTCGTGCTCGTCGCCATCTCGATGATCGCGCTGATCCTGATGCAGCGCGGCGCGGGCGCCCAGGCCGGTTCCGGCTTCGGTGGCGGCGCCTCGGCCACCGTGTTCGGCGCCCGTGGCGCGTCCAGCTTCCTGACCAAGTCCACCAAGTGGCTTGCGGTCGTCTTCTTCGCGCTGACCCTGTTCATGGCCTGGCAGGCCACGCAGATGGCGCGCCAGTCCGGTCCGGCCGCGGTCGATCTGGGCGTGATGTCCGAAGTCCCGGCGGCCCCCGCGGCCCCGGCAGCCGACAGCGCGGTGCCGTCGGCGCCCGCGGCCGCGCCGGTCGTCCCCGACGCCACGGTTCCCGCCGTGCCGGAGGACCAGCCGCCCGCCGAATCGCCCCCCGCGCAGGGGGAAACGGGGCAGGAAGTCCCGCAGGGCGGCTGATAGCGATTACAATATCGCGCTCCCGCAGCCATGCGGGAAGGAAGTAGCAAGATTTGCCCAGGTGGCGGAATTGGTAGACGCACTACCTTGAGGTGGTAGCGGCTTAGGTCGTGGGGGTTCGAGTCCCCCCTTGGGCACCATACAAAGCGTCGGGGGGGGCGGGCG
>NZ_JACSQJ010000001.1:0-436376 GCF_014836665.1 Luteimonas colneyensis | reverse complement strand
TCACGCCGCGCGACGCGATCAACCTCGCGGCCGCCGCCCCCCCCCCCCGGCACCAGCAAGCAAAGGGCCGCCGCGTACGGTCCGTAGCCGAGAGAACACCGTGCTGGCCGAATACCTGCCGACCCTGCTGTTTCTTCTTGTCGCCACCGGAATCGGCGTCGCCCTGGTCCTGATCGGCAATGCGCTCGGTCCCAAGTTCCAGTTCGCCGACAAGTACACGGCCTTCGAGTGCGGCTTCCCCGCGTTCGAGGACTCGCGGATGCAGTTCGACATCCGCTACTACCTCATCGCCATCCAGTTCATCGTCTTCGACCTGGAAATCATCTTCATCGTGCCCTGGGCCACCGTGTTCCGCGAACTCGGCGTGCTCGGCCTGATCGAGATGGGCATCTTCGTCGGCATGCTGCTGATCGGTTTCATCTACGTGTGGAAGAAGGGGGCGCTCGAATGGGAGTGATCCAGGCGGCTCGCAGCCTTGCGGATGCCGCGAGCAATCCGCTGTCCGAAGGACGCGTCGACGACATCCTGCGCCCCGAAGGCGAGAACCCGGTGCTGGAGCAGGGCTTCGTCACCACGAGTTCGGACATCCTGCTCAACTGGGCGCGCACCGGTTCGATGTGGCCGGTGACCTTCGGCCTCGCCTGCTGCGCGGTGGAGATGATGCATGCCGGTGCCGCGCGCATGGACCTCGACCGCTACGGCGTCGTGTTCCGTCCTTCGCCGCGCCAGTCCGACGTGATGATCGTGGCCGGCACGCTGTGCAACAAGATGGCGCCCGCGCTGCGCCGCGTGTACGACCAGATGCCCAACCCCAAGTGGGTGATCTCGATGGGCAGCTGCGCCAACGGCGGCGGCTACTACCACTATTCCTATTCGGTGGTGCGCGGCTGCGACCGCGTGGTGCCGGTCGACGTCTACGTCCCGGGCTGCCCGCCGACGGCCGAGGCCCTGGTGCACGGCATCCTGCAGCTGCAGCGCAAGATCCGCCGGTCGAGCAACTTCGGCGACGAGAAGACGGGACAGCGCAATGTCTGAGTCCGCGACCGCGTTCGCCGCGCGCCTGCGCGCGCGCTTCCCGCAGGCCTTCGTCGACGTCACGCTGCCGCGTGGCGAGGTCGGCATCGTGCTGGCCGCGTCCGAGTGGCGCGAGTCCTGCCGGGCGCTGCGCGACGAATTCGGCTTCGAGGTCCTCGCCGACCTGTGCGGCGTCGATCACCTGGGCTACGGCACCGACGAGTGGGACACCAACACGTCGTCGGAAGGCTTCAGCCGCGGCGTCGAGGGCCGTGGCCCGGGGCGCTTCCGCTATGGCGAGTCCTTCACCCAGCAGCTCGACCAGCCCGACGGCGAGGGCGAGATCCCGCTTCCCGAAAACCGCTTCTCGGTCGTCGTGCAGCTGCTGTCGATCAGCAACAACCGCCGCCTGCGCGTCACCTGCTTCGCGCCGGACGACGCGCTGCCGGTGGTCGATTCGCTGCACAGCGTCTGGGAAGGCGTGAACTGGTTCGAGCGCGAGGCCTTCGACCTGTTCGGCATCGTGTTCCCCGGCCACCCGGACCTGCGCCGCCTGCTGACCGACTACGGTTTCATCGGCCACCCGTTCCGCAAGGACTTCCCGCTGATCGGCAACGTCGAAGTGCGCTACGACCAGGAGAAGCAGCGCGTGGTCTACGAGCCGGTCACCTCGGTCGAGCCGCGCGTGCTGGTGCCGCGCGTGATCCGCGACGACGCCCGCTACGCCACTTCGGTCGGCGAGGACCGCGACCTCAAGGTCGGCACGGTGCGTGGCCGCGCCGCGGCAGGAGACACCAAGTGAGCATCCGCCCCCCGAGCGAACTGCTGGCCAGCAACCCGGCCGAGGCCCGCCAGGAAATCCGCAACTACACGCTGAACTTCGGCCCCCAGCATCCGGCCGCGCACGGCGTGCTGCGCCTGATCCTGGAGATGGACGGCGAGGTCGTGCAGCGCGCCGACCCGCACGTGGGCCTGCTCCACCGCGGCACCGAGAAGCTGGCCGAGTCCAAGCCGTTCAACCAGTCGATCGGCTACATGGACCGTCTCGACTACGTGTCGATGATGTGCAACGAACACGCCTACGTCCGTGCGATCGAGGCCCTGCTGGGCATCGAGGCGCCGGAGCGCGCGCAGTGGATCCGCACGATGTTCGACGAGATCACGCGGATCCTCAACCACCTGATGTGGATCGGCTCCAACGGCCTCGACCTCGGCGCGATGGCGGTGATGCTGTACTCGTTCCGCGAGCGCGAAGAACTCATGGACGTCTACGAGGCGGTGTCCGGCGCGCGCATGCACGCGGCCTACTACCGTCCCGGCGGCGTCTACCGCGACCTGCCCGAGCGCATGCCGCAGTACCGCGAGTCGCCGTGGCGGAAGGGTGCCAAGCTCAAGCGCTTCAACGAGTGGCGCGGCGGTTCGATGCTCGACTTCCTGGAGGCCTTTACGAAGGACTTCCCGAGCCGCATCGACGAGTACGAGACCCTGCTCACCGAGAACCGCATCTGGAAGCAGCGCACCGTCGGTGTGGGCGTGATCCCGCCGGAGCAGGCGATGGCCTGGGGCATGTCGGGCGTGATGCTGCGCGGCTCGGGCATCGAATGGGACCTGCGAAGGAAGCAGCCTTATGCGCGCTACGACCAGGTCGACTTCAAGGTCCCGGTCGGCGTCAACGGCGACTGCTACGACCGCTATCTGGTGCGCGTCGCCGAGATGCGCGAATCCAACCGCATCATCGCCCAGTGCGTGGACTGGCTGCGTGCCAACCCCGGCCTGGTGATGGTCGACAACTTCAAGGTCGCGCCTCCCTCCCGCGAGGAGATGAAGGACGACATGGAAGCCCTGATCCACCACTTCAAGCTGTTCTCCGAGGGCTATTGCGTGCCCGCCGGCGAGACCTACCAGGCCGTCGAGGCGCCCAAGGGCGAGTTCGGCTGCTACCTGGTCTCGGATGGCGCCAACAAGCCCTTCCGCGTGCACCTGCGCGCCCCCGGGTTCGCGCACCTGTCTTCGATGGACACGGTGGTGAAGGGGCACATGCTGTCCGACGTCGTGGCGATGGTCGGCACCTATGACCTCGTCTTCGGAGAAGTGGACCGATGAAAGCGACCGGCAACTTCGAGAGCGCGCGCAACGTGGATCCGCTGGCGGTGCTCAGCGACGATACGCGCGCGCACATCGACCACTGGGTGGCCAAGTTCCCGCCCGACCGCAAGCGCTCGGCCGTGATCCAGGGCCTGTTCGCGACCCAGCAGCAGAACGGCGGCTACCTGACCGACGAGCTGATCGCCGCGGTGGCGAAGTACCTCGGCATCCCGCCGGTCTGGGCCTACGAGGTCGCGACCTTCTACTCGATGTTCGAGACCCGCGAGGTCGGCCGCAACAACGTCGCCTTCTGCACCAACATCAGCTGCTGGCTCAACGGCGCCGAGGACCTGGTCGCGCACGCCGAGAAGAAGCTGGGCTGCAAGCTGGGCGAGTCGACCGCCGACGGCCGCGTCTACCTCAAGCGCGAGGAAGAGTGCGTGGCCGCGTGCTGCGGCGCCCCGGTGGTCGTGATCAACGGCCATTACCACGAGAAGCTCGACGCCGCGAAGGTGGACGAGCTGCTCGACGGACTGAAGTGAGGCTCGGCGAAGGCATGGCGCACACCCACACCCACGTCTCCGAAGGCTACGGCCCCGTCGGCCCCGCGCCGAAGGAGCACCAGGCGGTCTACACCACGCTGCACTACGACAAGCCGTGGTCGTACGAGAACTACCTCAAGACCGGCGGCTACCAGGCGCTGCGCAAGGTGCTGACCGAGAAGATCCCGCCGGCCGACATCGTCGAGATGGTCAAGCAGTCGGGCCTGCGAGGCCGCGGCGGCGCAGGCTTCCCGACCGGCCTGAAGTGGAGCTTCATGCCCAAGGGCGACATGCAGAAATACATCCTCTGCAACTCCGACGAGTCGGAGCCCGGCACCTGCAAGGACCGCGACATCCTGCGCTACAACCCGCACGCGGTGCTCGAGGGCCTGGCGATCGCCTGCTATGCCACCGGTTCGACCGTGGCCTACAACTACATGCGCGGCGAGTTCCACCACGAGCCCTTCGAGCACATCGAAGAGGCGCTGGCGGAGGCCTACGCGCACGGCTGGCTGGGCAAGAACATTCTCGGCAGCGGTGTGGACATCGACATCCACAACGCGCTGGGCGCGGGCGCCTACATCTGCGGCGAAGAGACCGCGCTGATGGAATCGCTGGAAGGCAAGAAGGGCCAGCCGCGCTACAAGCCGCCGTTCCCGGCCAACTTCGGCCTGTTTGGCAAGCCGACCACGATCAACAACACCGAGACCTATGCCTCGGTTCCGGCGATCCTGCGCAACGGCCCGGAGTGGTTCCAGAACCTCGGCAAGCCCAACAACGGCGGCTGCAAGATCTTCTCGGTCTCGGGCCACGTGCAGAAGCCGGGCAACTACGAGATCCGCCTCGGCACGCCGTTCTCCGAACTGCTGGAGATGGCCGGCGGCCTGCGCCCGGGGCGCACGCTCAAGGGCGTGATCCCGGGCGGTTCGTCGATGCCGGTACTGCCGGGCGACACCATCATGGGCCTCACGATGGACTACGACGCGCTGCAGAAGGCCGGCTCCGGCCTCGGCTCCGGCGCGGTCATCGTGATGGACGACAGCACCTGCATGGTGCGCGCCTGCCAGCGCATCTCGCGCTTCTACTGGCAGGAGTCCTGCGGCCAGTGCACCCCGTGCCGCGAAGGCACCGGCTGGATGCACCGCATGCTGACCCGCATCGTCGAAGGCAAGGCCACCATGGAGGACGTGGAGATGCTTCGCGCCTCCGCCGGCCAGATCGAAGGCCACACCATCTGCGCGTTCGGCGAGGCCGCCGCGTGGCCGGTACAGGGCTTCCTGCGCCACTTCTGGCACGAATTCGAGTACTACATCGAGCACGGCCGCTCGATCGTCGACGCCCGCACGGAGGCCGCGGCATGAGCGCCCAGCCCGTGAACCCGAACCTGCCGCCCGACCACGTCACCGTCTTCATCGACGGTGTCGAGATGGCCGCGCCCAAGGGCTCGATGATCATCCAGGCCGCCGACAAGGCCGGCATCCCGATCCCGCGTTTCTGCTACCACGACAAGCTCGCCATCGCGGCCAACTGCCGCATGTGCCTGGTCGACATCGAGAAGATGGGCAAGCCGGCCCCGGCCTGCGCCACCCCGGTGATGGACGGCATGCGCGTGCAGACGCGCAGCGAGAAGGCGCTGAAGTCGCAGCGCAACGTCATGGAGTTCCTGCTGATCAACCATCCGCTCGACTGCCCGGTCTGCGACCAGGGCGGCGAGTGCGAGCTGCAGGACCTGTCGCTGGGCTATGGCCGCTCGGTCAGCCGCTTCGCCGAGCGCAAGCGCACGGTCGCCGACGAGGACCTCGGCCCGCTGGTGGCCACCGAGATGACGCGCTGCATCCACTGCACGCGCTGTGTCCGGGTCACCGCCGAGATCGCCGGCACCTACGAGCTCGGCGGCATGAAGCGCGGCGAGCGCCTCGAGATCGGCACCTACGACGGCAAGCCGCTGACTACCGAGCTCTCCGGCAACGTCATCGACGTCTGCCCGGTGGGCGCGCTGACCAACAAGGTGTTCCGCTTCCGCGCGCGCCCCTGGGAGCTGATCGCGAAGGAGTCGCTGGGCTACCACGACGCGCTGGGCAGCAACCTGTTCCTGCACGCCCGCCGTGGCGAGGTGATGCGCACCGTGCCGCGCGACAACGAGGCGGTCAACGAGTGCTGGCTGTCCGACCGCGACCGCTATTCGCACCAGGGCATGTACGCCGACGATCGCGCCACCCGGCCGATGATCCGCGTCGCCTCGAACGGCGACGACGGCGACTGGCGCGAGGCCAGCTGGGACGAGGCGCTGGCGAAGGCCGCGCAGATCCTGCGCGACAACGCCGCCGACGACCTCGGCATCCTGGTGCACCCGGCGACCTCGAACGAGGAGGGCGCGCTGCTGGCCCGTCTGGCGCAGGGCCTGGGCACCGGCAACCTCGACCACCGCATCGCCCAGCACGACCTCTCCGACGGCGCCGTCGCCGAGGCCTTCGGCATGCCGGTCGAGGACATCGAGAAGGCCGACGCCATCGTCATCGTCGGCAGCAACCTGCGCCACGAGCTGCCGCTGGTGCACCAGCGCGTGCGCAAGGCCTGGCGCGCCGGTGCCAGGGTGCACGTGGTCAATCCGGTGGACTTCGAGTTCACCTTCGACGTGAGCCACAAGGCGATCGTCGCGCCATCGAAGATCGCCGACGCGCTCGGTTCCGCGGAGCTGGCCGAAGCGCTGCAGGGCGCCGCGCGCGCGGTGGTGATCGTGGGCGCGGTGGCCGAGTGCGGCATCCACGCCGCGGCCATCCGCGCCGCCGCCGCCGCTTTCGCCGGCCGTGCCAACGCCGCGCTGTGCCGGGTTCCGCAGGGCGCCAACGCGGTCGGCCTGGCGCGCCACGGCGTGCTGCCCGCTTCGCGCGACGCCGGCGCCATGCTGGCCCAGCCGCGCGCGGGCTATGTGATCTACGGCATCGAACCGGGCCTCGACTTCGCCGACCAGGCGAAGGCGATGCAGGCCCTGGGCGGCGCGCAGGTCGTGGCCTTCAGCCACTTCGCCTGCCAGTCCACCCGCCGCGTCGCCGACGTGATCCTGCCGATCGGCCTGCTGCCCGAGCTCGACGCCAGCCTGACCAACCTCGACGGCCGCGAGCAGCGCGCCGTTGCCGGCGGCAAGCTGCCGGGCGAGGCGCGTCCGGGCTGGAAGGCCCTGCGTGCACTGGGCGGCCTGCTTGGCGTCGATGGCTTCGATTTCACCGACTTCGCCGGCGCGCGTGCGCTGGTGGTGCCGCGCCAGGTCGAGGTCGCGCGCGGCGCGGCCCCGGTGGCGGGCGAGGGCGGTCTGGAACTGGCGGTTGCGCAGGCGATCTACCGCGTCGACGGCGTGACCCGCCGTGCCGCGGCGCTGCAGGCGCACCCGCTGACCGTGGGTGCGCGCATCACCCTCAATCCCGACGATGCGTCCGCGGCGGCACTGCGTGACGGCGCGATGGCCCGCGTGGCCAACGGAGCCGGCACCGCGACGCTCCCGGTCGCGACCAGCAGCGGCGTCGCCCGCGGCACGGCCCTGATCGAATCCGGCTACGGCGCCACCGCGGCGCTGGGCGCCGGCGCGGTGCGGGTGGAGGCCGCATGAGCACGACGACCAACAACACCGCCACCCTGCTGCTCGGCTGGCTCGAACCCTTCCGCGCCTGGCTGGACTCGCTGGGTCCCGTCGGCACCGTGATCTGGCTGGTGCTGCTGATCCTGGCGATCACCATGCCGGTGATCATCGCCGTGGCCTTCTACGTGGTCTGGGAGCGCAAGCTCATCGGCTGGATGCACGTGCGCCACGGCCCGATGTACGTCGGCTTCGGCGTGCTGCAGGCCTTCGCGGACGTCTTCAAGCTGCTGTTCAAGGAAGTCATCCGTCCCAGTGCCGCGCACAAGGTGCTGTACATCCTCGCGCCGCTGATCACGCTGGCCCCGGCCTTCGCGGCCTGGGCGGTGGTGCCCTTCGACACGCAGCTGGTGCTGTCGAACGCCAACGCCGGCCTGCTGTACCTGCTGGCGATGACCTCGCTCGGCGTCTACGGCGTGATCCTCGCCGGCTGGGCCTCGAACTCGAAGTACGCCTTCCTCGGCGCCATGCGCTCGGCGGCCCAGGTGGTGAGCTACGAGATCGCGATGGGCTTCGCCCTGGTCGGCGTGATGGTCGCCGCCGGCAGCCTGAACCTCAGCGAGATCGTGATGGCGCAGGCCGGCGACGGCGGCTTCCTCGAGTGGTTCTGGGTACCGCTGCTGCCGCTGTTCGTCATCTACTTCGTGTCGGGCGTGGCCGAGACCAACCGCGCGCCGTTCGACGTGGTCGAAGGCGAGAGCGAGATCGTGGCCGGCCACATGGTCGAGTACTCGGGTGCGGTGTTCGCGCTGTTCTTCCTGGCCGAGTACGCCAACATGCTGCTGGTGAGCATCCTCACCGCGGTCTTCTTCCTGGGTGGCTGGCTGTCGCCGATCCCGGCGGCCTGGATCCCGGACATCCCGGTGCTGTCGGTGGTGCTGGGTGACGGCTGGTGGTGGCTGTTCGCGAAGATGTTCTTCTTCGCCAGCTGCTTCATCTGGTTCCGCGCCTCCTTCCCGCGCTACCGCTACGACCAGATCATGCGGCTGGGCTGGAAGGTCTTCATCCCGCTGGCCATCGGCTGGATCGCGGTGACGGCATTGATGGCGTACTTCGGCGTGTTCGAGGCAGGTGCGTGATGGGCAAGTTCGTTTCCTGGGCGCGCAGCCTGCTGCTGATCGAGATGCTTCGCGGCATGGCGCTGACCTTCAAGTACCTGTGGCGCCCGAAGTACACGATGATGTACCCGATGGAGAAGATCCCGCAGTCGCCGCGGTTCCGCGGGCTGCACGCGCTGCGCCGGTATCCGAACGGCGAGGAGCGCTGCATCGCCTGCAAGCTGTGCGAAGCGGTGTGCCCGGCGCTGGCGATCACGATCGACTCCGAGCAGCGCGAGGACAACACGCGCCGCACCACGCGCTACGAGATCGACCTGTTCAAGTGCATCTTCTGCGGCTTCTGCGAGGAATCGTGCCCGGTGGACTCGATCGTCGAGACCCACATCCACGAGTACCACTTCGAGAACCGCGGCGAAAACATCGTCACCAAGCCGCAGCTGCTGGCGCTGGGCGACCGCCTCGAGGCGGAGATCGCCGAGCGCCGCGCCGCCGACGCCGCATACAGGTAAGCCATGGACTTCGTACAGCTCGCATTCTTCGTATTCGCAGCGGTCGCGGTCGCCGGCGCCATCGGCGTGATCGGCGCGCGCAACCCGGTGCATTCGGCGCTGTTCCTGGTGCTGACCTTCTTCAGCGTGGCCTGCACCTGGATCATCGCCGGTGCCGAGTTCCTCGGCGTCGCCCTGATCCTGGTGTACGTCGGCGCGGTGATGGTCCTGTTCCTGTTCGTGGTGATGATGCTCGACATCGACCTCGTGCCGCTCAACGAGGGCTACGTGCGCTACCTGCCCGTGGGCCTGGTGGTGGCCGTGGTGATGCTGCTCGAGCTGCTGTCGCTGATCGGCATCATGGCCTTCGTCCGGACGCCGTTCGCGCCCGACCCGGTGGCCGCCGAGGGCGTTCCGAATACCGTCTGGATCGCGCGTCGCCTGTTCACCGACTTCCTGCTGCCGTTCGAGGTCGCCGCGGTGATCCTGACGGTGGCGGTGATCGCGGCGGTGACGCTGACGCTGCGCCGCCGCCCGGGCACCAAGCACCAGATCCCCGGCGAGCAGGTGCGCGTGCGCCCCGGCGACCGCCTGCGCATGGTCGACATGCCGGCCTCGGTGCACGTCGCCGACGACGCGCCGGCCACCGATGCCACCAACGGGGAGGGCAAGTGATGGAGTTCCTCGGACAGGGCCTCGCGCTGGGCCACTACCTGACGCTGGCCACCGCGCTGTTCTGCATCAGCGTGGCCGGCATCTTCCTCAACCGGAAGAACGTGATCATCCTGCTGATGTGCATCGAGCTGATGCTGCTCTCGGTGAACATCAACTTCATCGCCTTCTCGCGCGAGTTCGGCGACGCGGCGGGGCAGGTCTTCGTGTTCTTCATCCTCACCGTGGCCGCGGCCGAGGCCGCGATCGGCCTGGCGATCCTGGTCACGCTGTTCCGCAACCGGCGCACGATCAACGTCGCCGAAATCGACACGCTGAAGGGCTGACGGAATGCCTGGCATGGAAATCGTTATCTCCAAGGCGATGCTGATCGCGATCGTGCTCGCGCCGCTGCTCGGCTCGATCGTCGCCGGCCTGTTCGGCCGCCAGGTCGGCCGCACCGGTGCCCAGGTGGCCACCATCCTCGGCGTGGCGGTGAGCTGCGCGCTGTCGTGCTTCGTGCTCTGGCAGCTGGTGGTGCAGGGCGCCGCGCCGTTCAACGAGAACGTCTACACCTGGTTCCAGGTCGCCGGCTTCGAGGTCAACATCGGCTTCATGGTCGACCGCCTGACGGCGATGATGATGGTGGTGGTGACCTTCGTGTCGCTGCTGGTGCACATCTACACCATCGGCTACATGGCCGACGACCCGGGCTACCAGCGCTTCTTCAGCTACATCAGCCTGTTCACCTTCTCGATGCTGGCCCTGGTCATGGCCAACAACTTCCTGCAGCTGTTCTTCGGCTGGGAAGCGGTGGGCGTGGTCTCGTACCTGCTGATCGGCTTCTGGTTCAAGCGCCCGACCGCGGTGTTCGCGAACCTCAAGGCCTTCCTGGTCAATCGCGTCGGCGACTTCGGCATGCTGCTGGGCATCGCGGCCGTGGCCTACTGGTTCGGCACGCTGGACTACGCGACCGTGTTCGCCAACGCCGGCCCGACGATCGGCGGCGGGCAGGTGGTCGAGGTCTTCGAGGGCCACGCCTGGTCGGTCGCCACGCTGATCTGCATCCTGCTGTTCATCGGTGCCATGGGCAAGTCGGCGCAGGTGCCGCTGCACGTCTGGCTGCCGGACTCGATGGAGGGCCCGACCCCGATCTCGGCGCTGATCCACGCCGCGACCATGGTCACCGCCGGCATCTTCATGGTGGCGCGCATGTCGCCGCTGTACGAGCTGAGCACGGTCGCGCTGCAGTTCGTGCTGTTCATCGGCGCCACCACGGCCTTCTTCACCGGCCTGATCGGCATCGTGCAGAACGACATCAAGCGCGTGGTCGCGTACTCCACGCTGTCGCAGCTGGGCTACATGACCGTTGCGCTGGGCGTCTCGGCCTACTCGGCGGCGGTGTTCCACCTGATGACCCACGCCTTCTTCAAGGCGCTGCTGTTCCTCGGCGCGGGCTCGGTGATCATCGCCATGCACCATGAGCAGGACATGCGCCGGATGGGCGGCCTGCGCAAGTACATGCCGATCACCTTCTGGACGATGGTGATCGGCACCCTGGCCCTGGTCGCCACTCCGTTCTTCAGCGGCTTCTATTCGAAGGACACCATCATCGAGGCGGCGAAGTCCGGCGCCGAAGGCATGGGCTGGGTCGGCACCTACGGCTACTGGGCGGTGCTGCTGGGCGCCTTCGTGACCTCGTTCTACAGCTTCCGCCTGCTGTACCTGACCTTCTTCGGCAAGGAGCGCTTCCGCGAGGCCCACGCCGACGACCATGGCCACGGCCATGACGACCACGGCCACGGGGCGCACGAGCCGCACGAGTCGCCGTGGGTGGTGACCCTGCCGCTGGTGCTGCTGGCGATCCCGTCGATCGCGATCGGCTTCCTCACCGCCGGCCCGATGCTGTTCGGGACCGACTGGAGCGGCAAGGAACAGGTGATGCCGTTCTTCACCGGCGCCATCGACCTGCTGCCGGAGAACGACACCCTGGCGCATGTCGCCCGCGAGCTGTGGCACGGCCCGGTCGCCTTCGCGCTGCACGGTTTCATCACGCCCGCGTTCTGGCTGACCTTCGCCGGCTTCGCGCTGGCGACGGTCATGTACTGGTGGCGTCCGGAGCTGGCGGCCAGGGCACGCAGCGTGTTCGCGCTGCCGGTCAAGGTGCTGGAAAAGAAGTACTGGGCCGACGACTTCTGGATCGGCGGCCTGGCGGGCGGCAGCCTGCAGCTGGGCAAGGCGTCCAGCGTCGCCGACAACCGCCTGATCGACGGCGTGTTCGTCAACGGCACGGCGCGCCTTGTCGGCCTGGTGTCCGGCGTCGTGCGCCGGCTGCAGTCGGGCCGCCTGTATGACTATGCATTCGCGATGATCGTCGGCCTGATCCTGCTCCTGGCCGTGCTGATCTACCTCTGGACCTGACGGAAGACGATACGTGTCGAACTGGCCTCTCCTCAGCATCCTCATCTGGCTGCCGATCCTCGGTGGCGCGATGGTGCTCGCGCTCGGCAACCGTGCCGGCGCCGCGCGCTGGCTGTCGCTGGCGATCGCGCTGGTGGTCTTCGCCATCAGCGTCCCGCTGTTCACCGGCTACGACGCTTCGGCGGCCGCGGCCACGATGCAGTTCGTCGAGGCCCGGGAGTGGATCCCGGCCTACGACATCCAGTACCACCTGGGTGCCGACGGCATCTCGGTGGCGCTGGTCCTGCTCACCACCCTGGTCACCGTTCTGGTGCTGATCGGCGCCTGGAGCTCGATCGACAAGCGCGTGAGCCAGTACTACGCCTCGATGCTGATCCTCGAGGGCCTGATGATCGGCGTGTTCTCGGCCGTGGACGCGATGCTGTTCTACGTGTTCTTCGAGGCCATGCTGATCCCGATGTTCATCATCATCGGCGTCTGGGGCGGTCCGCGCCGCGTGTACGCGTCGATCAAGTTCTTCCTGTACACCTTCCTCGGCTCGGTGTTCATGCTGGTCGGCCTGGTGTACCTGTACCTCAAGGGCGGCAGCTGGCAGCTTCCCGACCTGTACGCGCTGCCGCTCACGGCCACCGAGCAGATGTGGCTGTTCTTCGCCTTCCTGGCGGCGTTCGCGGTCAAGGTGCCGATGTTCCCGGTGCACACCTGGCTCCCCGACGCGCACGTCGAGGCGCCGACCGGCGGCTCGGTGATCCTGGCGGCGATCATGCTGAAGATCGGCGGCTACGGCTTCCTGCGCTTCAGCCTGCCGATCACGCCCGATGCCGGCCACGAGTGGGCCTGGCTGCTGATCGCGCTGTCGCTGGTGGCGGTGGTCTACGTCGGCCTGGTGGCGCTGGTCCAGCAGGACATGAAGAAGCTGATCGCGTACTCGTCGGTCTCGCACATGGGCTTCGTGACGCTCGGCACCTTCATCGCCTTCGCGCTGGTGCGCGATACCGGCAATCCCGAGGCCGCGCGCCTGGGCCTGCAGGGCGCGATGGTGCAGATGATCTCGCACGGCTTCATCTCCGGCGCGATGTTCACCTGCGTCGGCGTGCTCTACGACCGCATGCACACGCGCATGATCCGCGACTACGGCGGCGTGGCCAACGTGATGCCCTGGTTCGCCGCCTTCTACGTGCTGTTCGCCTTCGCGAACTCCGGCCTGCCGGGCACGTCGGGCTTCGTGGGCGAGTTCATGGTCATCGTCGCCGCGTTCCAGAGCCATCCGCTGATCGCCTTCGTGGCCGCGATCACCCTGATCCTGGGCGCGGGCTACACCCTGTGGCTGGTGAAGCGGGTGATGTACGGCGAGGTCGGCAACGCGCATGTCGCCGCCATGAAGGACATCAATGGCCGCGAGGCCCTGGTGCTGGGCGTGTTCGCCGCGGGCGTCCTGCTCATCGGCATCTGGCCCAAGCCCCTGACCGACCTGATGGAACCGTCCATCGCGCAGCTGGCGGGCGTGCTCGCCAACAGCAAGCTTTGAGGAACGTGACGCGATGATGCCTGGAGCTATGACCCCTCCCGTCCGGACGCTGGCCGACATCGCGCCGCTGGCGCCCGAGCTCGTGGTGGTGATCGGCGCGTTCGCGCTGCTGATGCTGGACCTGTTCATCGGCGAGCGCCGCCGCGTGGTGACCCATTCGCTCGCGATCGCGGTCCTGCTGGGCGCGGCCGCTATGATCGTCGCCGGCGTGGGCGGGCAGGGCATGGTCCTGGCCGACATGTTCGTGCGCGATACCGCCGCCGACGTGCTCAAGGTCTTCATCCTGGTGGTGACCGCGATGTCGCTCGGCTACGCATGGCACTTCATGCAGGAGCGCGGCCTGTACAAGGGCGAGCTGCCGGTGCTGATGCTGTTCGCGACCGTCGGCATGATGCTGCTGGTCTCGGCGCCGAACCTGGCCACGGTCTACGTCGGCCTCGAGCTGCTGGCGCTCTGCCAGTACGCGCTGGTGGCGATCGACCGCGACAACCCGGTGGGCTCGGAAGCGGCGATGAAGTACTTCGTGCTCGGTTCGCTCGCTTCCGGCCTGCTGCTGTTCGGCATGTCGCTGGTCTACGGCGCCACCGGCAGCCTCGACCTCGCGACGATCTCCGGCGCCGCGGCCACCGTCGACGGCGGCACCCGCACCCTGTTGCTGACCGGCACCGTGTTCCTGGTGGTCGGCGTGTGCTTCAAGTTCGGCGCCGCGCCCTTCCACATGTGGCTGCCCGACGCCTACCACGGAGCCCCGACCCCGATGTCGCTGTTCATCGGCTCGGCGCCGAAGCTGGCGGTGTTCGGCATGGCGTACCGCCTGCTGGAATCCGGCGTCGGTCCGCTGCAGGACCAGTGGCAGCTGATGGTCGCGCTGCTGGCGGCGCTGTCGCTGGCGGTGGGCAACATCTTCGCCATCGCGCAGTCGAACCTGAAGCGCATGCTGGCGTACTCGACGGTGTCGCACGTCGGCTTCCTGCTGCTCGGCCTGGCCGGCGGCGGTCCCGAGGGCTATGCCGCGGCGATGTTCTACGCGATCAGCTACGCGATCATGTCGGCGGCCGCCTTCGGCGCCATCGTGGTGCTCGCGCGCAACGGCTTCGAGGCCGACCGCATCGCCGACTTCAAGGGTCTCAACGCCCGCAGTCCGTGGATGGCGGCGATGGTGCTGGTGATCATGGCCTCGCTGGCCGGCGTGCCGCCCTTCCTCGGCTTCTGGGCCAAGCTGGTGGTGCTGCGCGCGGCGATCGAGGGCGAGATGCTGTGGCTCGCGATCCTGGGCATCGTGTTCGCCGTGATCGGTGCGTTCTACTACCTGCGCGTGATCAAGGTGATGTACTTCGACGAGCCTGAGGGCCAGGCGATCGAAGCGCGGGACAGCATGCCGCTGAAGGCGCTGTTCGCGGTCAACGCGCTGGCGCTGCTGGTGCTGGGCTTCGCATGGAGCCCGATCATGGCCTGGTGCCAGGCGGCGTTCGCCTGATCGGTGAATCCGCATGCTTCCGCGTTGAAATGACGCACGGAAGCTTGCGGAAAAGCAGGACTTCCTGCATAATGTTCTTCTGCTGCGGGGTGGAGCAGTCTGGCAGCTCGTCGGGCTCATAACCCGAAGGTCGCAGGTTCAAATCCTGCCCCCGCTACCATGTTTTCTGCAGCAGTCCGAACGGCGTCCCTGGAAACAGGGGCGCCGTTCTTCTTTGCGCCGTCGTTGGATCGGAGGCCCCTCCCTCAGGCTTCCAGCACCATGCGCCTGCGGCCGTCGCCGACGATCGCGTGGGGCACGAAGCGGGCGCTGTCGCGGGTGATCGGCGAGTCGTCCTCGCGGATGCCCATGCCGCAGGCCCTGTCGCCCACCACCCAGCTGCCGACCAGCGGCCATGCGCCTTCGAACGCGGGCAGCAGGTGGAGTGCCTGGCGGATCGCCGGGCCTGCATAGGGTCCCGGCTGCTCCAGCCGCGCACCGTCGGACAGGTGCATTTCGATGTTCGCGCCTTCGCGCGAGAACAGCGGCTTGCGGACCCAGCCCGCCGGCAGCTCGCCGCCCGCGTCGAACTCGGCCGGCAGCAGGTTGGGATGCCCGCGGTGGCGTTCCCACAGCAGGGGCAGCACGCCCTTGTTGCTGAGCAGCAGCTTCCACGGCGGCTCGAGCAGGCGCAGTCCCGAGCCCGGAAGGGCGGACGCGAACTCGTCCGCGAACAGGTCCTCGAGCGGGTAGAGCTTGAACAGGCTCGCGATCACCAGGTCGTCGGCGGCAGTGAAGCGGCCGTCGCTCGACAGGCCGATCTCCTCCAGCGCGACGCTGCCGGATTCGATGCCGGCCTGCGCTGCGCAATCGCGCAGGTAGTCGACCGTGCCCTGGTCCTCGGCGCTGCCGGCGGAGGCCGCGAAGTACAGCGGCGCCGGCAGCTGGCCGGCGATCTCCACGAAGCGGGCCACCAGGGCTTCGTGGATGGAATTGAACTGGTCCGCCTCGCGGGGCAGGGCGCCGGCCTCGCGCTGCCGCTCCAGCCAGTCCCACTGGAAGAAGGCGGCCTCGAACAGCGACGTCGGCGTGTCGTAGTTGTACTCGTAGAGTTTCGCGGGCCCGCGCCCGTCGTAGGCGAGGTCGATGCGGCCGTAGAGGTGCGGGTCGCGGCGTCGCCAGCTTTCGGCCACCTGGTCGCGGGCGGTGCCGGGGATCGCCAGCCGCTCCATGAGTTCCTGGCTGCCGGCAGCCTCGTCGGCGAGGTCCATCGCCATCGCATGGAGCTCGGCGGTCGGATCCTCGATGTCGTCCTCGACCTGGCGCAGCTCGAAGGCGTAGTAGGCACGTTCGTCCCAGTAGCGTTCGCCGTCGATGGTGTGGAATGCGAAGCCGCAGTCGGCGGCCCGCTGGCGCCAGTCGGGGCGCTCCTCGATCGCGACCCGGCGCATCAGCCGCCGGCGCTGCGGCCCGCCCCGGAGCGGCCGAAGCCGCCGCGACTGACGGTGGGCGCGCGGTCAGGCTGGAGGCTGGTGCGGGCCAGCGAGGTCGCGCCGCCGGGTCCGGCCTGGGGGCGCAGCCAGCCGGACTGGTTGGACAGGAAGGCGGGCGTGGCACGGGCATTGCCGGCCGTGGCGGTGGCCGCGGCGGGGCCTGCGCCCGCCGCGGGCGCCATCGCGCCGCCGCGGGCATTCATCATCTGCGACAGCACGAAGCCGGCCATCAGCGGGCCGACGAAGCTCCCCCCGGCCTGTTGCCGCGTCGCGCACTGGCCCTCGCCGAACTCGGCCTCGCACTCCGCGAGCGACGCATATCGCGGAGCGACGGCATCGGCCTGTGCCTGCGCCGCGTCGAAGGCCTGGCGGCACATGGCCGGCTGCATGGTCTCGGTGGTGCAGGCCTCGACGGACGTGAACAGGCCCTCCGAGGTCTGCACCTCGGGCTGCCTGCTGCAGGCGACCAGCAGCAGGGGCGCGGAGCCCATGAGCAGGAGGGCGGTCTTGCGGGAACGCTTCATTCGAGGGGCCTGTGGTGGATCGCGGCTGGGCCGCAAAGATTACCCGATGCCGCCGGCGACGAGGCGCCAGCTTGCGGGAGGTCGGCGCGATGCCTATAATCCTGCGGCTCAGCGGGACACTGCAGGACAGCACGAGGCGCCCGGGCGCCGGCTCCGGCATCCGCTGCAAGCTTTTCGCGATCGACGAGGAGCCTCCGCCGAGGCCTGTCGATGGCGGGAGTCGGGCTCGCGCGGTGCGCAACGAGGCGCGCCGGCACCGGATCCAGCAGCATCGGACAAGGGGCCCCATCGGGCCCTTTTTCATTTTTCGAGGAGGCATCGTGGCCGACAAGTCGACCGACATCGCTGGGCTCCTGTCGCCGACCGTGTCCGCGATGGGCCTGGAGCTGCTCGGCGTCGAGTACCTGCCTTCGCCGGGCGGCGCGCTGCTGCGCCTGTACATCGACCGTCCGGGCGCCGACCCGATGGCCGAGGGGCAGGGCGTGGGCATCGAGGACTGCGAGGCGGTCAGCCGCGAGGTTTCGGCCCAGCTCGACGTCGAGGATCCGATCAGCGGCAACTACACGCTCGAAGTCTCCTCGCCCGGCGTCGACCGCCCGCTGTTCACGCCGGCGCACTTCGAGCGCTTCCTCGGCGAGCAGGCCAAGGTCGGCCTGAAGCTGCCGCAGGACGGCCGCCGCCGCCTCACCGGCCGGATCAGCGCGGTCGAGGGCGACACCATCAGCTTCGAGGTCGACGGCCAGCCGCTCGCGGTGTCCGCCGGCAACATCGACAAGGCGCGCCTGGTCCCGGACTGGGTGGCGCTTGGCTACGGTCCCGCCAAGGACGCCTCGGGGCGCGATGCGCGGCCCGGCAAGCGCGGGGCGGCCAGCAAATCCAATACCAACAACAAGCCGGCGGCATCGAAGCCGTCCAGTGCGGAGTGAACCAGAAGATGAGCAAGGAACTGTTGCTGGTCGTCGATGCGGTCGCCAACGAGAAGGGCGTGCCCGAGTCGGTGATCCTCGAAGCCCTCGAGGCCGCCCTGGCCACCGCGGCCAAGAAGCGCTACCTCGAGCAGGACGTGCTGACCCGCGTGCAGATCGATCCCAGGGACGGCAGCTACGAGACCTTCCGCCGCTGGGAAGTGGTCGCCGATGACGTGGTCATGGAGTCCCCGGATCGCCAGATCCGCCTGATGGACGCGGTCGACGAGGCCGAGGGCGTCGAGGTCGGCGATTACATCGAAGAGCAGATCGAGAACGTCGACTTCGGCCGCATCGCGGCGCAGGCGGCCAAGCAGGTGATCGTGCAGCGCGTGCGCGAGGCCGAGCGCCAGCAGGTCGTGGACGCATGGAAGGACCGCGTCGGCGAGCTGGTGACCGGCGTGGTCAAGCGCGTGGAGCGCGGCAACGTCTACGTCGACCTCGGCGGCAACGCCGAAGCCTTCATCCCCAAGGACAAGGCGATCCCGCGCGACGTCGTGCGCGCCGGCGACCGCATCCGCGGCTATCTGTACGACGTGCGCACCGAACCGCGCGGCCCGCAGCTCTTCATCAGCCGCGCGGCGCCGGAGTTCATGATGGAGCTGTTCAAGCTCGAGGTGCCGGAAGTCGGCCAGGGCCTGGTCGAGATCAAGGCCTGCGCCCGCGACCCGGGCGACCGCGCCAAGATCGCCGTGGTCGCCTACGACACCCGCACCGATCCCATCGGCGCCTGCATCGGCATGCGCGGTTCGCGCGTGCAGGCGGTGTCGAACGAACTCAACGGCGAGCGCGTCGACATCGTGCTGTGGTCGGACAACCCGGCGCAGTTCGTGATCAACGCGATGGCGCCGGCCGAGGTGCAGTCGATCGTGGTCGACGAGGACAAGCATTCGATGGACCTCGCCGTCGCCGAGGACCGCCTGGCCCAGGCCATCGGCAAGGGCGGCCAGAACGTGCGCCTGGCCAGCCGCCTGTCGGGTTGGCAGCTGAACGTGATGACCCAGGACCAGGTCACCGCCAAGTCGGAGGCCGAGCAGGCCGCCGCGCGCGCACTGTTCCAGGAGAAGCTCGAAGTCGACGAGGAGATCGCCGGCATCCTGGTGTCCGAGGGCTTCAGCACGGTCGAGGAAATCGCCTACGTACCGGTCGGCGAGCTGCTGGCGGTGGAAGGCTTCGACGAGGACATCGTCGAGGAACTGCGCGCCCGCGCCCGCGACGCCCTGCTCAACGACGCGCTCGCGGTGGAGGAGGAGATCGGCGACAACGTGCCGGCCGACGACCTGCTCGCGCTCGAGGGCATGGACGACGGGACCGCCTTCGCGCTGGCCGCGCACGGCGTGCGCACCGCCGAGGACCTCTCCGACCTGGCCGTCGACGAGGTGCTGGAGTTTGGCATCGAGGACCTCGACCAGGACCGCGCCGCGGCGCTGGTTCTGGCCGCGCGGGCGGGCGAGATCGCCCGCCTCGAGGCCGAAGGCTGACAGACCGGGGCTGTCGCGGCCCCCGAGAACGGCACACCACCATGAACTGATCGATCCATAGCGCGGCAAGTGCCGACGCCCAAGGAACCGGAATCCGAATGTCGCAGCAAACCACCATCCGCAAGCTGGCCGCACTGGTGAACACGCCGGTCGAGAAACTGCTTGAACAGCTGTCCGAAGCGGGCATGAAGTTCAGCGATCCCGACCAGGTCGTGACCAGTACCGAAAAGGTGAAGCTCCTGGGCTTCCTGCGCCGCACCCACGGTCGCGCCGAGAAGGGCGCCGAGGATCCGGTCGCGCCCCAGAAAATCACCCTGCAGCGCAAGAGCACGCTCACCGTGGGCGGCGGCCGCAACAAGCCGACCGTCGACGTCGTCGTGCGCAAGAAGGTCACGCTCAAGCCGACCGATGCCGCCCCGGGCGCAGCGTCCGCAGCCGGCGGTGGCGTCGACGACGAGCGCGCCGAGATCCTGCGCAAGCTGGAGGAGTCGCGCCAGCGCAACCTCGACGAGCAGCAGCGCCTGGCCGAAGCCGACCGCCGCCGTGCGGAAGAGGCCGAGGAAGCCAAGCGCCTCGCCGCCGAGCAGGAAGCCGAACGCCTGCGCCAGGAAGCCGCTGCGTCGGCCGTGGTGCCGGACGAGGCGCCGCGCAAGGCGCACGGCCACGGCCACCCGGGCAAGCCCGCGGCCCCCGCGCGGGACGATCGCGGCGGCGGCAAGGGCAAGCCGAACCGCGGCTCGCACGCGATGGTCGCCGGCGTCGAGGACGACGACAGCGCCGCGCGCTTCGCCGGCCAGCTGCACCTGAGCCCGGCCGACCGCGCCCGTCGCGGCGCTGGTGCCTCGCGTTCCAGGGGCCGCCAGCAGCAGCGCGGCCGCCAGCCCGACCAGGCCCGCACCGGCACCGGCTTCACCCGGCCGACCGCGCCGGTGGTGCGTGAAGTCGCGATCGGCGAGGCGATCACCGTGGCCGACCTGGCGCAGAAGCTCGCGCTCAAGGGCGGCGACGTGGTCAAGGCGCTGTTCAAGATGGGCGTCATGGCGACCATCACCCAGACCATCGATCACGACACCGCCGTACTGGTGACCGAGGAGCTCGGCCACACCGCCGTGCGCGCCGATGCCGACGACGCCGAGAGCGAGCTGCTGGCCCACGTCGAGGACGTGCAGGGCGAGACCAGCCCGCGTCCGCCGGTGGTCACCATCATGGGCCACGTCGATCACGGCAAGACCTCGCTGCTGGACTACATCCGCCGCACCAGGATCGCCACCGGCGAGGCCGGCGGCATCACCCAGCACATCGGCGCCTATCACGTCGACACCCCGAAGGGCGTCATCAGCTTCCTCGACACCCCGGGCCACGCCGCGTTCACCTCGATGCGCGCCCGCGGCGCCAAGCTCACCGACATCGTGGTGCTGGTGGTCGCGGCCGACGACGGCGTCATGCCGCAGACGGTCGAGGCGATCCAGCACGCGCGCTCGGCCAAGGTCCCGCTGATCGTTGCGATCAACAAGATCGACAAGTCCGAGGCCGATCCCTCGCGGATCAAGAACGAGCTGCTCGCGCACGACATCGTGGCCGAGGACTTCGGCGGCGACACGCAGATGGTCGAACTGTCGGCGAAGACCGGCGACGGCATCGACGACCTGCTCGACGCGATCAGCCTGCAGGCCGAAGTGCTCGAGCTCAAGGCCGTGGCCGAGGGCCGCGCCAGCGGCACGGTCATCGAGTCCTCGCTCGACAAGGGCCGCGGCCCGGTGGCCACGGTGCTGGTCCAGCAGGGCCAGCTCAACAAGGGCGACTTCCTGGTCTGCGGCGTGGAGTACGGCCGCGTGCGCGCGCTGTTCGACGAGACCGGCAGCCAGGTGCCTTCGGCGGGCCCGTCGATCCCGGTGCAGGTGCTCGGCCTCTCGGGCGTTCCCGATGCCGGCGACGACTTCGTGGTCGTCGACGACGAGCGCCTGGCCAGGGAAGTGGCCCAGCAGCGCGAGGCCAAGCGTCGCGAACTGCGTCTGGTGCAGGCCGCGGGCAACCGCATGGAAGACATCATGGCGCAGATGGGCGGCGGCCAGCAGCTCGAGCTGCCGCTGGTGATCAAGGCCGACGTGCAGGGTTCGGTGGAAGCACTGCGCCAGGCGCTGACCGCACTGTCCAACGACGAGATCCGGGTGAACATCATCCGCTCGGGCGTGGGCGGCATCACCGAGTCCGACGCCAATTCCGCGGCGACGGCCAAGGCCACCATCATCGGCTTCAACGTCCGTGCCGACGCGTCGGCGCGCAAGGTGGTCGACACCCACGGCCTCGACCTGCGCTACTTCTCGATCATCTATGACGTGATCGACCAGGTGAAGCAGGTGGCCTCGGGCATCCTGGGCGTGGAGATCCGCGAGGAGATCATCGGCACCGCCGAGGTCCGCGACGTGTTCCGCAGCTCGAAGTTCGGCGCGGTCGCCGGCTGCATGGTGATCGAAGGCGTGGTGCGGCGGAACAAGCCGATCCGCGTGCTGCGCGACGACACGGTGATCTTCGAGGGCGAGCTGGAATCGCTGCGCCGCTTCAAGGAGAACGTCGACGAGGTGCGTACCAACACCGAGTGCGGCATCGGCGTGAAGGCCTACAACGACATCAAGCCCGGCGACAAGATCGAGTGCTTCGAGCGCGTCGAAGTGCAGCGCACGCTCTGATGGCGCAGAAGTCCTTCCATCGCACCGACCGCGTGTCCGCCCAGCTCCGGAGGGAGCTGGGCACCCTGGTGCGCGATGCCGTGTCCGAGCACGGCCTGCCGTCGGTGAGCGTGTCCGACGTCGAGGTGACGCGGGACATGGCGCATGCCAAGGTCTTCGTCACCGCGCTGCAGCCCGAGCGCGCCGCAGAAGCGATCAAGGGCCTCAAGGCCGTGGCGCCGGAAGTGCGCTACCGGCTTGCGCGCGCGGTGAACCTGCGCCACGTGCCCGAGCTGCACTTCCACTACGACGATTCCGTCGACCGCGGCGAGCGCATCGAGAACCTGCTGCGCGACCTTCCGGATACTTCTGCCGAAGATTGACGCCTGCCTCTGCAGGAGCAGCCATGGCTGCGACCTGCAGCGTCTGTCGCAGCCGTGGCTGCTCCTACAGGGAATCGGGTGACGATGGGTCGTCCACGCACGAAGTTCCGCAAGCTCGACGGCATCCTGCTGCTCGACAAGCCGCGCGGGCCGAGTTCCAACCAGGCGCTGCAGCGCGCGCGCCACCTGTTCCGCGCGGAGAAGGGTGGCCACACCGGCAGCCTCGACCCGCTGGCCACCGGCCTGCTGCCGCTGTGCTTCGGCGAGGCGACCAAGATCGCCGGCGGCCTGCTCGGGGCGCGCAAGGCCTACGACGCGGTGGCCCGGCTGGGGCAGGTGACCGATACCGACGATGCCGAAGGCCAGCTGCTGCGCGAGCGGCCGGTGCCGCCGCTGGACATCGCCACGATCGATGCCGCCCTGGCGGACCTGACCGGCCGCCTCCTGCAGCGTCCGCCGATCTATTCGGCGCTCAAGCGCGGCGGCGAGCCCCTGTACGCCAAGGCGCGCCGGGGCGAAGAGGTCGAGGTCGAGCCGCGCGAGGTCGACGTCCACGAGTTCAGCCTGCTGTCGGCGGCCGACCTGGTCGATGCCGCCGAGGGCGTGGCGCCCGGCAACATCCTCCGCCTGCGCGTGGAGTGCGGATCCGGCACCTACGTGCGCAGCCTGGTCCGCGACCTGGGCGAAGCGCTGGGCTGCGGCGCGCACGTGGCGGAGCTGCGCAGGCTCTGGATCGACCCGTTCAGGAATCCCCGGATGTGGAGCTTCGACGAGCTCGAGGCGCTGGCCGCACGCGGCGAGTCGAGCCTGGAAGCCTGCCTGCTGCCGCTGGAGTCGGGCATGGACGCATGGCCGCGCGTGGAAGTGGACGCCGCCGCCGCGGCGCGGCTGTCCCACGGGCAGGGCACCGGCGACGTGGCCGGGATGCAGGGCGAGGTCGCGATCTTCGGCCCGGACGGCCGTGCGCTCGGCCTCGGGACCCGCGACGGTGCCGGTGGACTGCGGCCCCGGCGCCTGTTCAGCTGGGCCTGCGCCCAGCCCGGCGACGCCCGGGTGCCGCCGCCGCGCTGAGCCCTCGCCTTGTCCGCGGCGCCGGCGACGCGTTACAATTCGAAGGCTTATTTCCAAGCAACCAGGCGCCCGCTCCCGGCGCGCCCGGCATCCAAGAAGGCGGCGGTTCTCGTGGTGCGTCCATGCCTGTCGGCATGAAGGCGTTCCTGCGGTCCACGCATCTACCAGAAGGCAACAGGCATGACCATCGACACCGGCAAGATCATCGAAGACAACAAGCGCGGCGAAAACGACACCGGCTCCACGGAAGTCCAGGTGGCGCTGCTCACCGCCCGCATCGTGCACCTGACCGAGCACTTCAAGGTCCACAAGCAGGACCACCACAGCCGCCGCGGCCTGCTGAAGATGGTCAACCAGCGCCGCAGCCTGCTCGACTACCTGCACCGTAAGGACGTCGGCCGCTACAAGGCGCTGATCGAGAAGCTCGGCCTGCGTCGCTGATCCAGACCCCGCCGCGGCGCAGAGATGCGCCGCGGTTCTTTTTCCGGCGCGTCGCAGGCGCGCCACCCGGCCAGGGCAAGGGCCCGCGCCGGTTCATCGCAAGACGCACCAAGGAATTCACAACGTGGCAAAAGTTACCAAGAGCTTCCAGTACGGCGATCGCACCGTCACCCTCGAGACCGGCGAGATCGCACGCCAGGCGGGAGGCGCGGTCATGGTCTCCTGCGACGGCACCGTGCTGCTGGTCACCGCAGTCGCGGCGAAGACCGCCCGTGAAGGGCAGGACTTCTTCCCGCTGACCGTCGACTACCAGGAGAAGTTCTACGCGGGCGGCCGCATCCCCGGTGGCTTCTTCAAGCGCGAAGGCCGCGCGACCGAGAAGGAGACGCTGACCTCGCGCCTGATCGACCGCCCGATCCGCCCGCTGTTCCCCGACGGCTTCCGCAACGAAGTCCAGATCATCGCCACGGTGATGTCGATGAACCCCGAGGTCGACGGCGACATCCTCGCCCTGATCGGCGCCTCGGCCGCGCTGTCGCTCTCCGGCGCGCCCTTCGACGGCCCGATCGGCGCCGCGAAGGTCGGCTACAAGGACGGCCAGTACCTGCTCAACCCGACCGTGTCGGAGCTGAAGGAGTCCGACCTCGAGCTCGTCGTCGCCGGTACCGCGAACGCCGTGCTGATGGTCGAGTCCGAGGCCAACGTGCTGTCGGAAGAGGTGATGCTGGGCGCCGTGATGTTCGGCCACAAGGCCATGCAGGTCGCCATCTCGACGATCAACGAACTGGTGGCCGAGGCCGGCAAGCCGCGCTGGGAGTGGACCGCGCCGGCCGCCGACGAAGGCCTCGTGTCCGCGCTGCGCCACGCCATCGGCGAGCAGCTCGCCAGCGCCTTCCAGGTGCGCGACAAGCTCGAGCGCCGCGACACCATTTCCAAGGTGAAGAAGGCCATCCTCGACGCCCTGGCGCCGCAGGCCGAAGCCAACGCCTGGACCACGGGCGCGCTCTCCAAGGAGTTCGGCGAGCAGGAATACCAGACCATGCGCGAGTCGGTCCTCAAGACCAGGGTCCGCATCGACGGCCGCGCGCTCGACACCGTGCGCCCGATCGCGTCCAAGGTCGGCGTGCTGCCGCGCGTCCACGGCTCCTCGCTGTTCACCCGCGGCGAGACGCAGGCGATCGTCGCCGTCACCCTGGGCACCGCCCGCGACGGCCAGATCATCGATGCGGTCTCCGGCGAGTACAAGGAGCACTTCCTGTTCCACTACAACTTCCCGCCCTATTCGGTCGGTGAAGCGGGCCGCATGATGGGCCCGAAGCGCCGCGAGATCGGCCACGGCCGCCTGGCCAAGCGCGGCGTGCTCGCCGTGATGCCGACGATGGAGGAGTTCCCGTACACCATCCGCGTCGTGTCCGAGATCACCGAGTCGAACGGCTCCTCCTCGATGGCCTCGGTCTGCGGCTCGTCGCTGGCGCTGATGGACGCGGGCGTGCCGATCAAGGCGCCGGTCGCGGGCATCGCCATGGGCCTGGTGAAGGAAGGCGACGATTACGTCGTGCTGTCCGACATCCTGGGTGACGAGGACCACCTCGGCGACATGGACTTCAAGGTGGCCGGTACCGAAGCGGGCATCACCGCCCTGCAGATGGACATCAAGATCCAGGGCATCACCGAAGACATCATGAAGGTGGCGCTGGAGCAGGCCAAGCGTGGCCGCCTGCACATCCTGGGCGAGATGGCCAACTCGCTGACCCAGGCGCGTTCGGAGCTGTCCGACTTCGCGCCGCGCCTGATCACCATCAAGATCCACCCCGACAAGATCCGCGAAGTGATCGGCAAGGGCGGTTCGGTCATCCAGGCGATCACCAAGGAAACCGGCACCCAGATCGACATCCAGGACGACGGCACGATCACCATCGCCTCGGTCGACGCCGCCGCCGGCAAGGCCGCCAAGGACCGCATCGAGCAGATCACCTCCGACGTCGAGCCGGGCCGCATCTACGAGGGCAAGGTCGTCAAGCTGATGGACTTCGGCGCCTTCGTGACGATCTCCCCCGGCAAGGACGGCCTGGTGCACGTTTCGCAGATCTCCAACGAGCGCGTCGAGAAGGTCGGCGACGTGCTGAAGGAAGGCGACGTGGTCAAGGTCAAGGTGCTGGAAGTCGACAAGCAGGGCCGCATCCGCCTGTCGATGAAGGCCGTCGAGGAAGGCGAGGGCACGCCGGCCGCCTGAGCCGGTCGCCCATGTCGCAGCGCGCCTGGTGCGCGCCGCGACGGAATGAAGAAGAGCGGGCTTCGGCCCGCTCTTTTTTTGTTCCAGGTGGCAGCCATCGGCCGCCGGCGGCGGCTCAGGTCGCGGGCACCCGCAGTCGCGTGCGTGGACCGGGCGGGATCCCGTAGACCGGCGGCATGTCCTGCCCCTGGACGATGCCCAGCGGCGCATACCCCGCGTACTCCGGAAATACCTGGCCGAGGCGGTTGTTGCCCATGCGCCGGATCAGCAGCTCGGAGAACACCTGGCGGTAGTCGGTGGTGACCGGAAGGTCGCCGAACCAGGGCGCCAGCACCTCGGGATCGAGGCCCGGCCAGGTGCCGTAGAAGCGCCGGCCGTTGACCGTGTCGCCCAGGACCAGCAAGGGGTTGCCGTAGCCGTGGTCGGTGCCGCCGCTGCCGTTCTGGCGCACGCGACGGCCGAACTCGGACTGCACCACCACCGTGACCCGCGACGATTCGCCGCCGGCGGCCATCTCGATGTAGAAGGCGGTCAGCGCCTCGGACAGTTCGGCGATCCTGTTCTGGTAGTAGTGGTAGCCGCTGCCTGCCGTGCCCTGGCCATCGTGGGTGTCCCAGCCGCCGAGGTCCAGGGTCGCGTAACGCAGGCCGGTGCCGAAGCGGATCGCCTGCGCCACGGTCCAGAGCTGGCGGGCGAAGGTGCTGGTCGGCCAGCCGGCGGGCAGGGTGGAGGTGAAGGGCAGCTCGCCGATGCGGCGCAGCGCGGCATGGCCGGCGCGCGCCTGTTGCTCGACCGCCGCGCGCCCGGAAACGAAGCTGCCGAGCACGTCGTTCACGCCGAGCAGGTTCGCCGGACGCCCGCCGCCGGACTCGCGCCACTGCCAGGGACCGGCGTTGAGCGCGAACTCGCTGGGGCTGGCCATCGACAGCGCGTCGGTGTGGCCGAGCAGGCTGGCCGGCTGGCCGTTGCTGACGCCCAGCAGCGGCAATCCCGCGGCCGCACCGGAAGGGTCGCTGGCCCACGCACGCGCCAGCCAGCCGCTGCCGCCGCCCGCCCGTCCCGGCGTGCCGAGGTCGCAGTACAGCTGGGCATCGAAGTGGCTGCGGGTGAGGGTGGTGGACATGCCGCAGGCATGCACGATCGCCAGCCGCGATTCCTGCCACAGCGCGTGCAGGCCGCCGGCCGAAGGATGCAGTCCGAAGCCGGTGCCGCCGCCGTCCTGCAGGGTCAGCGGCAGGGCGCCGAACGCGCCGCTGGCGGCGATCGCGAGCGAAGGGCGTGCCTCCTCGTAGTGGCTGCGGTCGTTCCCGGACACCGGCACGACCAGGTTGAGCCCGTCGATGCCGCCGCGCAGGAACACGTGCACCAGGGTGTCGTGCGGGGTGCCCGCGATGGCGTGCCGGGCGTAGAACATCGACGGCGCGACCCCGGCGATCGTGGCAGTGGCGCAGCAGCCCTTGAGGAAGGCGCGGCGCGAGGGCGTGTGGTCGGCCATGGCGGATCCTCAGCGGGTGGCGAATTCGGGCGACATCAGCAGCAGCGACACCATGCTGCGCAGGCGGTCGTGGTTGTAGTGCGCCCGCAGGTCGTTGCCGCTCCAGGCATTGCTGTCGGCGATGACGTAGGACGCGGGCGCGCCCTGGCCCATGAACGCCCGGAGCATCTGCAGCCGCGCCGGTGCCGGTGGCCGGCCCAGCAGGCGCTGGCACCAGTGGTCGACGAGGTTGGCGGCGGTCCAGCTGGAGACGCTGGCGCGGCTGTCCTCGACGATCGGGAGCAGGCGCACGTCACCATCGCTGGCTTCCGTCAGCCAGGACAGCATCCGCCAGGACATGCCGAAGCTGTTGGCGCCCGACCAGGCGTCGGCGTGGTCGGGATAGCCGTTGGGCGCGGGCCAGTCGAAGGGCAGGTGCCCGGTGGCGCCCAGCCGCCACATGAAGTCGTCGCTGCGGCCATGGGCGGGGCGCAGCGTGAACGCCGCGTCGTTTGCGCGCAGGGCGGCCGCGATGACCTCGGACGGGCGCCTGTGCTTGCCCTGCGGGGCTGCGCGGACGTCGGGCGAGCGCAGGATGTGGCGCAGCACGATGCGGAGCTGGTCGGCATCCTGCCAGTGGGTACGGAACAGCCGCGCCGCGCTGTCGACCAGCGGGGCCGGCGCGACATCACCGGCGAAATGCCGCACCAGCTTGCGGCAGATGAAGCGGGCCACCCTCGGGTGGCTGGCGATGCGGTCGAGCACGTCGCGGCCATCCTTCATCGCCGGCTGCGCGGGCGGCAGGTACATGCCGAGCACGAACTTCGGGCCGGCGTCGTGCCAGGCGGCGCGGTAGACGAAGCTGCCGTCGTCCTCGGCCGGGTACTGCCAGTGGCCGTTGCGCAAGGTCCAGCCGGTGAACGCGGCCGCGGTCTCGTAGACGTCGACGTCGGTGTAGCCGACCGGATAGGACGGATCCTCGGGGCAGGGCGGCACCTCGGACGGGTTCATGAAGCCCAGGTAGTGTTCCGCGCCGAAGGTGTGCAGCTCCAGCAGCTCGCGCGCGAAGTTCTCGTTCGGGCCGGAGATCGTGTTCGAGCGGTTGTCGAGGTAGTACAGCATCGCGGTGCTGGTCGCGACCGCTTCCAGCATCGCGCGGAAGTTGCCGAGCGCATGCGGGCGGACCACGTCGCGGCTGTGGTGCACGAACACGGGACCGACGTCGTAGTCGCTGCCGGTGACGTGGAAATGGTCGTGCCAGAACGTCGTCATCCGCTCGTGCAGCTGGCGTCGCGAGAACGCCGCGCGCACCATCCAGGCCCGCTGCGATTCCCAGGCCGGGCGCATGCGGACCTCCCAGGCCGGGTCGGCGGCGACATGGTCGGCCCATAGCTGGGCCAGCGACTTCCCCAGCGTGGTGTAGCCGGCGGAGGTCAGGCGATCCTCGACGGCGGAGTCGTCGATCGCCTCCCAGTCCAGCTGCTGGTCGACCAGGGCCTCGTAGCGTGCGACGTCGTTGCCGCCCAGCGCGTTGAACGCCTCGCGGGCCCCCGGGAAGATGCCGTAGCCCAGCCGGCTCCAGGCACGCACCCAGGCCGGCGCGGGCGGCAGGTGCCGGACGGGCGGGCGCAGGCGGTTGTCGATGTCGCCGGGCCCGGTGCCGGGCGGAGGGAGTGGCGGCGCGGGGCGCATCGCGGTGCGCCCCGGGTCGTGGCCGTAGCGTTCCCGCAGTACGGCATCGATCGACATGCGGCGCCTGGCCGCGACGGTCACTGGCATGGTCTCCCCCGACGCAATGGTCGTCCCGTCGCGACTATCGCGCACGGGAAGCGCCGTGGCTGTGACCGCCGGCAGGGATCGGACGGGCGGCGGGACGACCGGGACCTCCCGGGGCCGCTCAGACCACCCCGAACGCGTAGAAGGCCCCGATCACCACGAACACCGCCAATGTCTTGATGACCGTGATCGCGAAGATGTCCTTGTAGGCCTGGCGGTGGGTCAGGCCGGTCACCGCCAGCAGGGTGATGACCGCGCCGTTGTGGGGCAGGGTGTCCATGCCGCCCGAGGCCATCGAGGCCACGCGGTGCAGCACCTCCATCGGGATCCCGGCGGCGTTGGCGTTGGCGATGAAGGTGTCGGCCATCGCCGCCAGCGCGATCGACATGCCGCCGGAGGCGGAGCCGGTGATGCCGGCCAGCGCGGTCACCGTCACCGCTTCGTTGACCAGGGGGTCCGGGATCGAGCCCAGCGCGTTGGCCACGAGCAGGAAGCCGGGCAGGGCCGCGATCACCGCGCCGAAGCCGTACTCCGAGGCGGTGTTCATCGACGCCAGCAGCGCGCCGCCGATCGCGCTCTTCGTGCCTTCGGCGAAGTGCGCGAACACGGTCTTCCATGCGAACGCCAGCACCGTCGCGATGCCGATCAGCAGCGCACCCATGACCGCCCAGATCGCGGCGATCTTCGCGACCTCCTGCACCACCGGCGCGGGATTGCCGACCACGGCGGGAATGAAGCTGTGGCTGTCGCCGTACCACCCGGGGATCAGCCGGGTCAGGACCAGGTTGGACACGCCCACCATCACCAGCGGCAGCAGCGCGACGAGCGGATGCGCGAGGCGTTCGCCCACGAAGGGCGCGGGCTCGTTGAGCAGGGACGCCGGATCGCCGTAGCCTTCGCCGGCGCGCTGCGCGACGCGGCGGCGCCAGTCGAGGTAGGACAGGCCAAGGACCAGGATGAAGACGCCACCCAGCGTGCCCAGCACCGGCGCCGCCCAGGTGTCGGTGCCGAAGAACGCGGTCGGGATGATGTTCTGGATCTGCGGCGTGCCCGGGAGCGCGTCCATGGTGAAGGTGAAGGCGCCCAGCGCGATGGTGCCGGGGATCAGGCGCTTGGGGATGTCGCCCTGGCGGAACAGCTCGGCGGCGAACGGATACACCGCGAACACCACCACGAACAGCGACACGCCGCCGTAGGTCAGCAGCGCGCAGACGATCACGATCGACAGCATCGCCCGCTGCGCGCCGACCACGCGGATGGTCGCGGCGACGATTGATTTCGAGAAGCCGGAGATCTCGATCAGCTTGCCGAACACCGCGCCCAGCAGGAACACCGGGAAGTACAGCTTCAGGAACCCGACCATCTTGTCCATGAACAGACCGGTGAACATCGGCGCGACCAGCGACGGGTCGGTCAGCAGCACCGCCCCCAGGGCCGCGATCGGCGCGAACAGGATCACGCTGTGGCCGCGGTAGGCGACGTACATCAGGAAGACCAGCGCGGCGAGCACGATCAGGAACGACATGGGATGTCCTGCGGGACGGAATGCGGCAGACAGTGTTCCCCCCCCGGGCGCGGGCGTCCCATTGTCCGAAGGTACGATGCCCACCCGCCGGCGCGCTCCCTAGGCTTGCCATCACGCGGCAATCGGCCGCGCGCAACGAGCACTCCCGGGGACCACATGAAGCCTGCCAACATCCGCGCCACCACTCTCAGCCTGGCGATCGTCATGGCCTTGGCCGCGCCTGGCCTGCATGCGCAGGAGGCCGGGTCGGCCGAGGCGCCTGCCGCGCAGAGCGCCACCGAACTCGATGGCATCACCGTGACCGCCCGTCGTCGGGTGGAATCGATCATGGACGTGCCGGTTGCCGTCAGTGCCTTCGGCGAGGAGCAGCTCAAGGACCTGCAGGCCAGCGACGTCACCGGCCTGCAGGGCGCGGTGCCCAACCTCAACATCGTGCAGGGCCGCGGCTCCGCGAACAGCGCCAACGTGTTCATCCGCGGCATCGGCCAGCCCGACGCGCTGCAGAGCTTCGACCCGGGCGTGGGCATGTACGTCGACGACGTCTACTACTCGCGCATCAACGGCTCGATGTTCTCGCTGTTCGACGTCCAGCAGATCGAGGTGCTGCGCGGCCCCCAAGGCACGCTTTACGGCAAGAATTCCACCGGTGGCGCGATCAAGGTCACCACCCGCAATCCGTTCGACCACAGCGGTGGCGCGGCCGAGCTCACCATCGGCGACTACGGCCGCCAGGAAGTGCGCGCCTACTACAGCGGCCAGCTGAGCGAGACCGTCGCCGCGAGCGTCGCCGCCGCTTCGATCCGCAACGATGGCTACGTGCGCGACAGCGTCACCGGCCGCCACTACAACAACGACGACACCCAGGCCATCCGCGCGAAGATCGCCTTCCAGCCCAGCGACACCTTCCGCGCCACGCTGTCCTTCGACCACACCGAGCAGGACGTCGCCCCCACGCTCGGCCGCCCCATGGCGCCGCTGCTGCAGACCGATCTGGGCCTGGGCGTGGTGGTGCTGCAGCCGGGCGAGACGGGCGAGTGGGACCACCGCTCGCAGACCTCCTTCCTGCCGCCGGGCCATGGCCAGACCATGGAGCACTCGGGTGCCATGCTTTCGATGGAGTGGGACTTTGGTCCGCAGTGGCTGCTGAAGAGCATCACCTCGCACCGCCAGCTGGAAACCAACGCCTTCATCGACATCGACGCCAGCGAGTACGAGCTCGGCGACGTGCTGGTCGCGCTGGACCAGAAGCAGTTCAGCCAGGAAGTGCAGCTGCAGTACGACAACGGCGGCAACCTCCAGGCGACCTTCGGCGCCTACTACATGAAGGAGGACGTGCCGTCCTACCAGGAGGCGTATGCAGACGACCTGTTCGCCCTCTTCGGCACGCCGATCGACTTCCTGCGCACCATCGAGGACGACCTGACCACCACCAGCGTGGCGGCCTTCGCCCACGCGAACTGGGAATTCGCTCCGACCTGGACCCTCGCCGCCGGCGTCCGCTGGACCCGTGACGAGAAGGAGTACGACCGCAGCACCAGCACCTTCTGGGGCGCCCCGTTCCAGGGTCTGAACGAGACCGTAGCGTTCCGTGCCAAGGCCGACTGGACCGCGGTGACCCCGTCGGTGAGCCTGCAAAAGGCCTTCAGCGACAACGTGATGGGCTATGTCTCCGCCAACCGCGGCTTCAAGTCGGGTGGCTTCAACGGGCGCGCCAATACCGTCTACGACACCCAGCACGCGAAGTTCGATCCCGAATACGTGTGGACCTACGAGCTCGGCCTGAAGACCGCTTCCGACGACGGCCGCCTGCGCGGCAGCGTCGCGGCGTTCAAGAGCGACTACAAGGACTTCCAGGCCCGCGTCTCGCAGGACGTCGGTACGTTCCCGGTGCTCAACGCCGCCGAGCTGGACATCGCCGGCATCGAGTTCGAGGGCAGCGCGCGCTTCGGCGAGGCCAGCGTGCTGAGCGCCCAGGTGGGCTGGCTGGACGCCGAATACGACCGTTTCGAAGACTTCCGCCTCGATCCCTCGTACGCGGGCTACGATCCGAACCTCAACCACGACCACGTGCCGTTCTCGCCGGACCTCACCGCGCGCGTCGCGTTCCAGCAGGGCTTCTCGCTGGGCGATGCCGGCAACCTCGGCGTCGGCGTGGACGCCTCCTACCGCAGCAAGACCTGGCTGTCGGTGGACAATCGCGACGTGCTCAGCCAGGGCGCCTACACCCTGTTCGGCCTGTTCGGTGTGTGGGACTCGCCGCAGTACACCTGGCAGGTGCGCGGCGGCGTGCGCAACCTGACCGACGAGGTCTACAAGACCGAGGGCCAGGAATTCGCCAGCGTCGGCAACATCCAGACTGCCTACTACGGGCTGCCGCGCAACTGGTACCTGTCGGTGCGCTACAACTTCTGACCGTTCCCCGGAACGGCTGGACCACGCGGCGGCGGGCTTCGGCCCGCCGCTGCGCTATGCTCGATCCGCAGCGCGGAAGGCGGATGACGGGGGATACGGTGCGATGCTGAACGTCGGCGTGGTGGTCGCGGCCGCGGCGCTGTGGCTTGCACTGCTGTTCGGCGTGGCGGTCTACGCCGAGCGCCGCCCCGGCGCGCTGGCGCGGCACTGGCGCCACGTCTACGCGCTGTCGCTGGCGGTGCACTGCACGTCCTGGACGTTCTACGGCACGGTCACCCAGGCCGCGCGCTACGGCTGGCCGCTGCCGCCGACCTTCCTCGGCGCGATCGTGTTCTACATCGTGGCCTTCGCGTTCATGACCCGCCTGGTGCGGCTGGCGCGGGAAAGCAACGCCACGTCGATCGCCGACCTCATCGCCACCCGCCTGGGCAAGGATCCGTGGCTGGCCGCGGTGGTCACCCTGGTGGCGCTGCTGGGCATGGTTCCCTACGTCGCGCTGCAGCTGAAGGCGGTGACGATGAGCTTCGCCACCCTGACCTCCGGCGCGGGCGTGGCCGGGGCGGTGGCGCCCTGGCGCGATGGCGCGCTGTACGTGGCGCTGGCGATGGCGGTGTTCGCGATCGCCTTCGGCACCCGTCGCGCCAGTGCCGCCGAGCACAACCGCGGACTGGTGCTGGCGATGGCCTTCGAGTCGCTGTTCAAGCTGCTGGCGATGCTGGCGCTCGGGGCGCTGGTCTGGTTCGGCCTCGGCGGGCTCGAGCTCGCGGCGCCGCCGCGGCCGCCGGAGCCGGTGGGCGGCTTCATCCCGCTGGTGCTGCTGGGCGCGCTGGCGATGTTCATCCTGCCGCACCAGTTCCACGTCGGCGTGGTCGAGTGTCGCGACGAGCGCGACGTGCGCACCGCACGCTGGCAGTTCCCGCTGTACCTGGTGCTGATCGCGCTGCCCACGCTGCCGTTGGCGCGCGCCGGCACGGCCCTCCTGGGCGACGGCGTGCCTTCGGACATGTACGCGCTGGCGCTGCCGGCGGCGCTCGGCCACGAGGGCCTGGCGCTGTTCGCCTTCCTCGGCGGCCTGAGCGCGGCCACCGGCATGGTGGTGGTCAGCACGCTGGCGCTGAGCCTGATGATCGGCAACCACTGGTTCACGCCCGGCCTGCTGCGCGGGGCCTGGGCGGCCGGACGCGGCGGCGGCGACGACGACCACCGCGGCGCGCTGCTGGCGCTGCGCCGCGCCGGCATCCTGGCGGTGATGCTGATGGCCTGGGCCTACAGCCGCATGATCGGCGGCAGCGAGGCGCTGGCCGACGTCGGCGCGGTGTCGTTCTCGGCGCTGGCGACGCTGGCACCGGCGCTGTTCTGCGCGGTCTGGCGCACGCGCACCCCGGCGGCCGCGGCGACCTGGGGCGTGGTCGCGGCCTTCCTGGCCTGGGCTTGGGTGACGCTGTCGCCGATGTGGGTCGAACTGGGCGGCGGCGATGGCGGCTGGCTGTCCGCGGGCCCCTGGGGCGTCGCCTGGCTGGCGCCGGATGGCCTGTTCGGCCTGACCGGCTGGAGCCGGCTGGGGCGCGCGGTGGGCGCCAGCCTGTTCGCGGGCGCGGCGACCACGCTGGCGCTGTCGGCCTGGCTGTCCGCGCCGGACCGCGACGTGGCCCGCGGCTCGGACCTGCGCACGCTGCGCCAGGCGGGGCGCCGCTTCCTGCCGGTGCGGACCGTGGACGCGCTGCTGCGGGGCGCGCCCGCGAGCGGGCCGGTGCCCTCCGTGGTCGAGGCGCGCTTCGAGCGCGAACTGGCCGCGGTGCTGGGGAGCGCTTCGGCGCGCCTGCTGCTCGATGCCGCGCGTCGCGAGGCCGGCGGGCCGGACCTGGACACGGTGGCCGAGATCGTCGGCGAGGCCTCGCAGGACCTGCGCTTCAACCAGCGGGTGCTGGAGGCGGCGCTGGAGAACATGAGCCAGGGCATCAGCGTGGTCGACCGCGAGCTGCGCCTGGTGGCCTGGAACCGCCGCTACGCCGAGCTGTTCGGCTATCCGCAGGGGCTGCTGCGCATCGGCGTGCCGGTGTCCGAACTGGTGGCGCACAACCTCGGACGCGGCCTGGTCGCGGGCGTCGAGGGCCGCGTCGACGCCGAGGCCGACAAGCGCCTGCGGCACATGCGCGCCGGCACGCCCTACGTCAGCGAACGCGTGTTCCCCGACGGCGGCATCGTCGAGATCCGCGGCAACCCGATGCCCGGCGGCGGCTTCGTCGCCACCTTCACCGACGTCACCCAGTTCCGCCGCACCGAGGCCGAGCTCAAGCGCAGCAACGAGACGCTCGAGCAGCGCGTCGAGGAGCGCACCGCCAGCCTCGACCAGGCGCGGCGCGAGGCCGAGCGCGCGAACGAGGCCAAGAGCCGCTTCCTCACCGCCGTCGGCCACGACCTGCTGCAGCCGCTGCATGCGGCGCAGCTGTTCACCGATGCCCTGGCCGGGCAGGTCGCCGGCGCGCAGCGCGCGTCGCTGGGCCAGATCCGCGGCGCGCTCGATTCGACCACCGACCTCCTGACCGGGCTGTTCGACATGGCGCGCCTGGAGGCCGGTGGCCTGGTGCCGCAGCCGCGCGACTTCCCGCTGGCCGAGGTGCTGGAGCCGCTGGCCTCGGAGTTCCGCGCGCTGGCCGGCGACCGCGGCCTGGGCTTCGACCACGTGGCCAGTTCGGCGTGGACCCACAGCGATCCGCAGCTGCTGCGCCGGGTGCTGCAGAACTTCCTCGCCAACGCCGTGCGCTACACGGAGCAGGGGCGCGTAGCGCTTGGCGTGCGCCGCGCCGGCGGTGCGCTCCGGATCGAAGTGCATGACACCGGCCCCGGGATCGAGCCGGCGCAGCAGGCGCTGATCTTCGAGGAATTCCGGCGCGGCGATGGCGTGGGCGGGCAGGGGCTGGGGCTCGGGCTGGCCATCGCCGAGCGCATCGCGCGCCTGCTGGACTCGCGCGTCGAGCTCCGCAGCCGGCCGGGCACCGGCACCGTGTTCGCCATCGCGCTGCCGGACGTGCGGGCGCCGGCGCAGGCCGCGCCGCCCGCCTCGAGGACCGGCCTGGCCGGCGCCCATGTCCTGGTGCTCGACAACGATCCGATGGCGCTGGCCTCGCTGGACGGGCTGCTGCGCACCTGGGGCTGCAGCGTGGACGCCGTCGCCGACGCGGACGCCGCGATCGCCGCGCATGGCGCGCGCGCCGCCGACCTGTGGCTGCTCGACTACCACCTCGACGATGGCGACACCGGCATCGAGGCGTGGCGGCGGCTGTCGGCGCGGCACGGCGCGGTGCCTTCGCTGGTGCTCAGCGCCGATGCCACCGATGCCGTGCGCCGCGAAGTCGCCGAGCACGGACTGGGGCTGCTGCAGAAGCCGGTGCGGCCGCTGGCGCTGAAGTCGATGCTGGGCCGGATGCGGATCACGCGCGCTCCGTCGGCCTGAACACCGGGCACCCGCCTACAATCGACGGTTGCCCCGCCTGCAACGCCCACGATGCCCTACACCCCGATCCTGGCCACCCTCGGCTACGTTCTCTCGCCCGACGGCCGCCGCGTGCTGATGGTCCATCGCAACGCGCGTCCCGGCGACCAGCACCTGGGCAAGTACAACGGCCTCGGCGGCAAGCTCGAGGCGGGCGAGGACGCGCTGGCCGGCATGCGCCGCGAACTCCTCGAGGAAGCGGCGATCGACTGCACGCGCATCGAACTGCGCGGGACCATCAGCTGGCCGGGCTTCGGCAAGCACGGCGAGGACTGGTTCGCCATGGTCTTCCTGGTCACCGCGTTCACCGGCACGCCGCCGGCGTCGAACCCGGAAGGCACGCTGGAATGGGTCGACGTGGACCGGATCCTCGACCTGCCGCTCTGGGAAGGCGACCGCCACTTCGTGCCACTGGTGTTCGACGGCGACCCGCGGCCCTTCCACGGCGTGATGCCGTACCGGGACGGGCGCATGCAGTCCTGGGCGTTCTCGCGCTGAGCGCGCGCGTCTTCAGTCGGCGCGTTCGACCTGGCGCGCGGGATCGGTGAGTTCGAGCCCGCGCAGGATCACGCCGGCCTGGGTGCGGTTGCGCACGCCGAGCTTCTCGAAGATCGCCGACAGGTGCGCCTTCACCGTGCGCTCCTGTACGTCCAGGCGGTCGGCGATCTGCTTGTTGAGCAGGCCGTCGGCGACCAGCGCCAGCACCCGGAACTGCTGCGGCGTGAGGCTGGCCAGGCGCGCGGCGAGGTCGGCGTCGCCGGGCGCGGATTCGGCGCGCGCGACGGCGCCGCGCAGCGCCGGCGGCAGCCATTCCTCGCAGGCCAGGACGGTGCGGATGGCGTCGCGCATCTCGTCCAGGCCGGCGCTCTTGGGGATATAGCCGGCCGCGCCGTGGTCGAGCGCGCGGCGTACCACCTGCGGATCCTCGTTCGCCGACACCAGCACCACCGCGACCGCGGGGAACTGGGCGCGGATCGCCGCCAGTCCGGCGAGGCCGTGGTTGCCGGGCATGTGCAGGTCCAGCAGCACCAGGTCGATGTCGGCGCGCGACTCCAGCGCGGCGAGGGTATCGTCCAGGGTGCCGGCCTCGATGGCGCCGGTGCCCGCGCCGGCCTCGACAGCTGCGCCGCGCAGCGCGGCGCGGAACAGCGGATGGTCGTCGGCGATGAGGAGGGTGGCCATGGCCTGCGTGCGCGGAGTTACTGCGTGGTCCAGCCGCCGTCGACCGGGAAGGACGCGCCGGTGACGTTGTGCGCTTCGCGCCGGCACAGCCAGACCGCCAGCGCGCCGATCTCGGCCGGCAGCGTCATGCGCATGCTCGGCTGCTTCTCGGCCACCAGCGCGCGCACGCCGTCGTCGCGGCTGCCGCCGTTGCGGCGGGCCTCGATCTGCGGCTCGATCAGCGGCGTTTCCACCCAGCCCGGGCAGATGCAGTTGACGGTCACGCCGCCGCTGTCCCGGCTGCCGGCAGCGGCATATTCCAGAGCCGCCACCTTCGACAGGCCGACGATGCCGTGCTTGGCCGCGACGTAGGGCGCCTTCTCCTTCGAGGCCACCAGGCCGTGCACCGAGGCGATGTTGACCACGCGCCCGTAGCCGCGTTCGGCCATGCCCGGCATCGCAGTGCGCATGGTGTGGAAGGCGGCGCTGAGGTTGATGGCGATGATGTCGTTCCACTTGCCGACGGGCATTTCCGCGAGCGATGCGGTGTACTGGATGCCGGCGTTGTTGACCAGCACGTCGACCGGGGACCAGGCGTCGATGTCGGCCATCATCGCGGCGATCGCGTCGGGGTCGCGCAGGTCGGCGTTGAAGTAGCGGGCGTCGCCGGCGCCGGCCTTGCGCACGGCGTCCAGCGCGGCCTCGATCTGCGCCGGGTCGCCGAGGCCGTTCACGGCAACGTGCGCGCCGGCTTCCGCCAGCGAGCAGGCGATGGCCAGGCCGATGCCGGAGGTGCTGCCGGTGACCAGCGCGGTGCGGCCGGAAAGGAAGGTGTCGGTCATGGCATGGGCCAGGCTGTGGGGAAGGGCCACGGTAGCAAATCGATGTGCCGCGTCCTTGCGTACGAAAGTACGATGCCGGCACCGGGAGCGACTGCTAGGGTGCTGCCATCCCCGGTTCCCTGAGGTGGCTTCCGTGCGCCAGACTCCGCTCCATTCGCCGCGCGCGCCGCGCCTCCGACTCATCGCCGCGGCCGCCGCGCTGGCCCTGTCCACGCTGGCCGGCTGCGCGAGCACCGCGCATCGCGCCGCGCCCACGGAGACCGCCGTGTTCGACCACCTGCGCAGCAGCACCCACCGCGACGGCGACGACCTGCTCACCGCGGGCCTGGGCCTCGACGGCCTGCGCGCGATGGCGCCGCCGGCCTTCGCCGATGCCGGGGCTCCCACCGTGGCCGAACTCCGCCGCCGCGCGCTGTGGAGCAACTGGCGCGGCATCGCCGACCTCGGTCCCGCCGGCGGCTACGGCACCCTGTACGGCAGCGTGGCCCCGGTGCCGGGTCGCGAATTCTCGGCCTATGCCACGGTGCCGGGCGCGACGCATCCGCACCGGGTGCTGGTACAGGTGCCGGATGCGTTCGACGCCGCGAAGCGCTGCGTGGTGGTGACCGCGTCCTCGGGTTCGCGCGGCATCTACGGCTCGATCGCCGTCGCCGGGGCTTGGGGCCTGCCGCGCGGCTGCGCGGTCGCCTATACCGACAAGGGTGCGGGCAGCGACTACTTCGACCTCGACGCGGGGCTGGGTTTCGGTGCCGATGGGCGCGTGGCCGGGCGCGATGCGGCCGACCTCGCCTTCGTCCCGGAGGCGCCGGCGGGCGCGACGGGCGTCGCCTTCAAGCATGCGCATTCGAAGGACAATCCGGAGGCCGACTGGGGCCGGCACGTGAAGCAGGCCGCCGAGTTCGCGCTGCACGCGCTGGACGAGGCCCGGCCCGCGGAGGCGCCCTTCACCTTCGACAACACCCGCGTCATCGCCGTCGGCATCTCCAACGGCGGCGGCGCGGTGCTGCGCGCGGCGGAGCTCGAGGGCGACTGGCTCGACGCCGTCGTCGCCGGCGAGCCCAACGTGTACGTCGACGCGCCCGGTGCACGCACGCTCTACGACTACACCACCGAGGCCGCGCTGCTGATGCCCTGCGTGCTGCTGGCTGTCGACGGCCTGCCGCAGCCGCCGCTGCTCGACCAGGTGCGTCCGCTGTACGCCGCGCGCTGCGCCTCGCTGGCCGCGGATGGGGTGCTGTCGGGCGCGGACACCGCCGCGCAGGCGCGCCAGGCCCGCGACCTGCTCGAGGCCGCAGGCTGGAGCGCCGAAGCGCTGCGCGCCGGCGCGCTCTCCGCGGGCTTCGACCTCTGGCGCGCGGTGGCGGCGACCTATGCCAGCGCCTACGGCCGCCACGGCGTGGGCGAGGGGCCGTGCGGCTTCTCGTTCGCGGCCCAGGGCAGCGACTTCCTGGCGCGCCCGGCCACGGCGGCCGAACGCGCCGCCTGGTGGGCGGACGCCAGCGGCATCCCGCCGGGCTCGGGCGTGGGCCTGGTCGATGCCGGCATCGCGCCGCCGGACCTGACGCTGAAGGGCCTGCAGTGCCTGCGCGGCCTGTGGACGGACGCGGGTGCCGACGCCGACCGCGTGCGCGCCGGCGTGGCCGCCACCCGCGCCGCGCCGCCGCGCGCCGGACTGCCGGTGGTGGTGGTGCACGGACTCGACGACGGCCTGATCCCGGTCGCCTTCAGCAGCGCGCCCTATGTCGGCCACGCGCGCGCCGCCGGCCGCGACGTGCGCTACTGGCAGGTGCGCAACGTGCAGCACTTCGACGGCTTCCTGGCATTCCCGGACTACGGCGCCCGCTACCTGCCGCTGCTGCCCTATGTGTACGAGGCCCTGGACCGGGTCGACGCGCACCTCGACGGCGCGGCGCTGCCGGCCGATGCCGTGATCGACGCGACGCCGCGCGGGGCGGCGCCGCTGGAGGCCTCGCACCTCGCCGTGCCGCGCTGAGGAAACGCGGCGGCGCGGACCGGTCCTGCTGGCGGCCGGGAGTGCGTCGTACTGCCGCATCCACGCCGGGTTTGGCATGCTGGATGCCCTCGCGGCCACCGGAACGCCCATGACCCGCCAGCGCCACTTCTCGATGCTCCGCGACTTCCACCTCGCGGACTGGTTCACCCTCGCCAACGCCTTCTGCGGCACCGGCGCGATCTTCGCGGCGATGCGCTACCTGCAGGAGGGCGGCGTCCGCGACCTGCTGCTTGGCATGGCGTTGATCCCGCTGGCCTTCGTGTTCGACGCCTTCGACGGGCGCATCGCGCGCTGGCGCAAGGTGGCCTCGACGCTGGGCCGCGAACTCGACTCGCTGGCCGACGTGATCTCCTTCGGCGTCGCACCCGCGGCCCTCGGCTATGCCTGCGGCCTGCAGGGCGGCTGGGACTGGGTGGTGCTGAGCTGGTTCGTCGGCTGCGGCGTCAGCCGCCTGGCGCGCTACAACGTCACCGCCGAAACGCTGGCCGACGGCGGCGACAAGGTGAAGTACTTCGAAGGTACGCCGATCCCGACCAGCGTCGCCATCGTCGGGCTGCTGGCGGTGGCCGCGTGGCAGGGCGCGATCGGCGACGCGATCTGGTTCGGGCAGTGGCAGCTCGGCCCCTGGCAGCTGCATCCGCTGGTGCTGGTGTATGCGCTGTCGGGCTCGCTGATGATCAGCAAGACCCTGCGCATCCCCAAGCCCTGAGCCGGCGCTGGCGCCGCCATGCGCGGTTGCTATGATCGGGCCAGGCGGACGGAGGCGGGCGATGCAGGGCAATCCACGGGACGATTTCGAGTCGCTGGCGCGGCGCTACTGGGCCGCATGGGGCGACGCGCTGCGCAGCGCCGCACCCGGCATGGGGGCGATCCCGGGCATGGGCGGGCCGCACATGCCGCCACCGGGCGTCGAGGCCTGGCAGGACTCGCTGGACTGGTGGGCGCGGCTCGCGCACGGCGGCCGCGCGGAGGCCGACGATGCGGTCGGCCATTTCAACCGGCAGGCGCGGCAGTGGTATGCGCGCATGCAGGAGGTGGCGGCGCGCTTCGCCGGCCAGGAGAACAACGCGGTGGACGTCGCGCGCGCCTGGAAGGAAGCCCTCGGCGCCGCCGGCGAGAACCCGTTCCCGGAGATGCTGCGCAGCCTGCGCGGCCACGGCCTGCAGGGCCTGGAGCAGTGGGTCGAGGACGCATCACCGTGGCTGCAGTCGATGCGCGACGAAAGCGCCTCCTGGCTGCGCATGCCGGCGTTCGGCGCCGGCCGCGAGCACCAGGAGCGCATGCAGCAGCTGGCCGGGCACATGGCCGAGTACCAGCAGGCGTCCAGCGCCTATGCCGCGCTGATGGCCAAGGCGCAGCAGGAGGCGTTCCTGATCTTCGAGAACCGGCTGATCGACCACGAGGAGCCGGGCCGCCAGCTGCAGTCGGCGCGCGCGCTGTTCGATCTCTGGATCGACGCCGCCGAGGAAGGCTACGCGGAAATCGCGCTGTCGCCCGAGTTCCGGGAGGTCTACGGCCGCCTGGTGAACGCGCAGATGCGCGTGCGCGCCGGCGTGCAGCGCATGGTCGAGGACGCGAGCGCGCAGCTGGGCATGCCCACGCGCAGCGAACTCGATGGCGCCCACCGCAAGCTGGCGCAGCTCGAGCGCGAAGTGCGCCGGCTGCGTGATGCGCTGGCCCGTTCGCCGCGGCCGGACGGCGCGCGTCGGCAGGCCGGGGATCCGGCGTCGGAGGCCGTGGCCGGCACGGCGCCGCGAGCCCGGGCCAAGGCCGTGTCGAAGCGAGGTGGCGGCGATACCGCCGCCGGGAAGCGTGCATCGCGGACGCCCGCGCGGACCGCGACGACGGCGGAGGCGACGCGGCGCCCCCGGGCCGCTGCTGCGACGGCTCCGAGCGCCGGTACCGCCGCGCGTGCGCCGAAAGCGCCTGCGAAGCGGACGTCGTTCGCGCGCAGCGGCTTCGGGGGTGCGATCTCCGGCGCCGTGCCGCGTGCCCCCGAACCGATCGCGAAGAAGGCCGGGAAGGATGCGAAGGCAGCGAAGCCAGCCGTGAAGAAGCCAGCGGGGAAGACGACTGGAAAGTCCGCGGGCAAGTCCGCGAAGAAGGGGAAGCGCTGACATGTACGGTCCGCTCAACATCACCCCCGCGGGACTCGCCGAAGAAGCGATGCGCCTGCAGCAGAAGCTGGCGGCCGGCCTGCAGGTGCTGCGCGAGGTCGACGACGTCGACTTCGGCGCCACGCGGCGCGAGGAGGTCTGGCGCGACGGCAAGGTCGTGCTCTACCGCTTCATCGGCGAGCGCGCGCCCAGCGTCGAGGTGCCGCTGCTGATCGCCTACGCGCTGGTCAACCGGCCTTACATGGTCGACCTGCAGGACAACAAGTCGCTGGTGCGCCAGCTGCTCGCGCGCGGCCAGGACGTCTACATCATCGACTGGGGCTATCCCGACCGCTCGGACCGCTTCCTCGACCTCGAGGACTACATCGAGCGCTTCATCGGCGGCGCCGTCGACCACCTGCGCGAGGCGTACGGTATCGACGCGATCAACCTGCTCGGGATCTGCCAGGGCGGCGCGTTCTCGCTGAGCTACGCCGCGCTCAACCCGGACAAGGTGCGCAACCTCATCACCATGGTCACGCCGGTGGACTTCCACACGCCGGACAACATGCTGTCGAACTGGACGCGCGGCATGGACGTGGACCTGTTCGTCGACACGCTGGGCAACGTGCCGGCCGACCTGATGAACATGTGCTACCTGACGCTGAAGCCCTGGCGGCTGTTCGTGCAGAAGTACGTCGGCATGGCCGACATCCTCGACGACAAGGCGGCGATGGAGGACTTCCTGCGCATGGAGAAGTGGATCTTCGACTCGCCCGACCAGGCCGGCGAGGCCTTCCGCCAGTTCATCACCATGTACTACCAGCGCAACGGCTTCGTGGAAGGCGGCATCGAGATCGGCGGCCGCGAGGTGCACCTGGGCATGGTCGAGATGCCGGTGCTCAACATCTACGCCGAGCAGGACCACCTGGTGCCGCCCTCGGCATCGAAGCCGCTGCGCGGGCTGGTCGGCACCGGTGACTACTCCGAACTGTCCTTCCGCGGCGGCCACATCGGCATCTACGTCTCTGGCCGCGCGCAGAAGGAAGTGCCCGACGCGATCCACGGCTGGCTGGCGCAGCGATGAACGTCGAACGTCCCAGGCTCGCCCGTCCGCTCGACGACCGCGTGCTCGCCGGCGTCGTCGGCGGCATCGCGCGCCGATTCGGCTGGAGCTCGACCCTGCTGCGCGTGGTCTACGTGGTGGCCTCGGTGCTCTCGGCCGCGTTCCCCGGCATCCTGGTGTACCTGGTGCTGTGGCTGCTGATGCCCGAGGACGGTTGAGCGCGCTGCGGGGCGCGGCGCGCGTGGCCGGGGGCGTCCTCGGCCTGGCGTGGACGCTGCCCAACACCCTGGTGGGCCTGGCCGTCGGACTGGCCGCGCTGCCGTTCGGCGCGCGCATGCGCCTGCGCGGGCCCGAGCTCGCCCTCGTCTTCGACGGCGTGCCCTGGGGGCCCGGCGGCGCGCTCACCCTGGGCAACGTCATCCTGCACACCGGCGACAGCCTCGACCGCGACTGCCTGACCTACGCCCACCGGGCGGGACTGTGCCGGCAGCCCGCCGTGCGCCTGGTCGACCACGAACGCGCGCACGTGCTGCAGTACATGGCGCTGGGGCCTTTCTTCCTGCCGCTGTACTTCCTGTGCGGCGGCATCGGCGTGCGCAACCGCTTCGAGCGCGCCGCCGACCGCTACGCATTGACCGGCCGCGGCTGGTGGCCGTGGCCAGGGCCGCCGATGGACGGTCGCCTGGATTGACGTCCGCCTAACGACCGCTGCGGTATCGTCGCCCCCGTCGAAGAAAAAGCCGGACGGCTCGACAGCCCAAGGCAATCGCTTCGACGACGAGAGGCTCAGCCGCCCGGGAACATCCCGGACGACTGGGCCTTTCACATGTCTTGCGCTGGGCCTGGACCTCGGGTAGACCCGAGGCTTCGGACTTCCCTGGAAGCGCTACTCTGGCGACTTCCGGAGGACACGCCATGAACCAAGTCTCGCTGGGTGACGGTCGCAGCGCCTGGTCGTTGTTCGTGCCGATCCTGCTCGCCGTCGCCTCCGGCATCCTGCTGGCCGACATCGTGCGCCACGTTGCCGGCACGGCCTTCGCCGGGGACGACGAGCCCGTGGTGGCCGTCGCGGCCGCGTCGCGCGCCGCGGGCGAGGGTGGGGCGGAGCCCGAGCCCGCAGTGGACGACGCGGCCGTCGTGACGGTCGGTCAGAGCAGCGGCGGCGACGTCGTGCTGCTGCCCGGTCCGATCACGGCGATGCGCGACGGCGCGGAGCGCGCCTGCATCAACGCCACCATCGCGCTGCGCCGGCCGAACGGCTGGGAGCAGGGCCTGGAGCACAGCGCGCCGCTGCGCTGCCGGGCCAGTTCGCCCTGACGGTGGCCGCGCTTCAGCCAGCGTGCTCCTGCATGCCGGGAATCGACAGGGTCGAATCCAGCGGCACCAAGGCGAGGCTGTCGCCCAGGGCGCGGCCCGCGGGTCCGAAGCGTCGTTCCACGAAGACCGCGCTGTCCGGGGCCACCACGACCAGCGTGCTGCATCGGGTGCCATAGGATTCGCCTCGAACGAAGGGCGGAGAGAGCATGCGCTCGAGCTCCAGGCCCACGCCCGTGTCGGGCAGCACGGCGTCCGGTGCGACGGTGGTGTCGGCGAGCGCGCCGAACAGGGGCTCGTATGCGTCGATCGCCTGCGGCGGATCGGCCAGGCCGGCCATCGAGCGCAGCCAGTCGTCGAGCGCCCGCGTCGCCGCCATGCTCTTGGGCCACGGCGCGTCGAAGGCGCCGTTCGACATGGCGTGGATGCCGGGTGCGACGGCGGCATGCCCCGCGCCGGGATGGTTGCTGGCATGGACCAGCGAGGCGCCGTCCCAGAACAGCGCATTGAACGGACCGTGGCCATTGGCGGCGGCGGGGCCGGCGGCGAAGGCCGCCGCGGACAGGTCGCCACGCACGAAGTCACGCACCAGCCACCCACGCGAACGCGGATACGCGCCGGCGGCGTGGCCGTTGCGCACATTGGTGACCGCCGCCAGCCGAGCGCGGCCCGACGCCTGCAGCCAGCCGCCACCCTGCAGGAGGTCGCGGCCGCCATACACGGCAGGGGCGTCGGGATCGGGGGCGGCGCTCGCCGTCGGGCGGGCGTGGAGTTCATCGCGGTTGGCGGCGATGACGAGCGGCCAGCGCGGATGCTGGCGCCAGGCGAGGGCGATCAGGCACATGCGGCCATCGTAGCCGGCGGGATCGCCCGGTGCGCGGAAGAAGTTTCCGGCCCAGCACCGTGGCCAGAGGCCACGGCCGTACGTCCCTGTAGGCGGCGCTCCGTCCGTTGGTGCGCTGTGCTGCCGGTCAGGACATGATGCGGACGAAGCGCTGGTGCCGGTATCGGCGCTGCCCCCGTCGCAGGGTCAGAAAAATCCTACGCTGGTGCCGGAAGTGGGACTCGAACCCACACGCTTTTAAGGGCGGCGGATTTTGAGTCCGCTGCGTCTACCGATTCCGCCATTCCGGCGCGGGCGCCAAGTATAGCGGCAGCGGACGCTCAGGCCGCCTCGTCGGTGCGCAGGGTGCTGTCCATGCGCAGGTGCCATTCGCCGGACACCGCCTCGAAGCGCGAGCACTGTTCCAGCGGCCCTTCGTACACGTGCAGCGACACCGCGATGGCGCTGGGGTCGGCGTTGCGGATCGTGTGGTACTCGTGCGGCGGGATCAGGCTGCCGGCGCTGCCGGGCCCGGCCTGCATGCCGCCGGCGGAGCGGAAGCGGAAGCGGTCGCCGTCGCGCTCGAGCAGCTGGAACTGGGTGATCTCGAGTTCGCCTTCCCAGACCCCCTCGACGCACCAGCAGCCGGCGTGGTCGTGGATCGGGGTGCCCTGGCCCGGGCCCCAGGTCATGGCCACCACGCTGTAGCCGTGCTCCGGGCTGCGATAGAGCTCGCGGCGGGCGTAATGGTCATCGATCGGGTGGTGCACGCAGTCGGGCAGGCGCACGCCGGGGTCGCGGATCAGCTCGCACAGCACGCCGCGCAGGGCCGCGGTGACCGCGTGGCAGTCGCCGGCCGCCAGGGCCTGGTCGATGCCCGCGACCAGCCGTTCGCGGCCTGGAAACGGGACGTCGGGGAGGGCGCCGCCGGTGCAATCGCTGGGCTTGCTCATGGCGTCGAGTGTACGACGGCCCGTCCGCCGCCCGCGCCGCGGCGCAGCATCCACGGTGTGCCGCGCCCCGGCGCGCGACTCACAGCGCCGCGAGGAAGCCGCCGATCGCGGGCGAGAAGCGCGCGAAGTCCACCAGGAACGCATCGTGTCCCTGTGGCGACTCCAGCGGCAGGAACTCCGCCGCCGAGCCCCCGGCGCGCAGGCCGTCGGCGATCTCCTCCTGCTGCTGCAGCGGGAACAGGATGTCGGTGTGCACGCCGATCGCCAGCGCGCGCTCGACCCGGATCTTCGCCAGGCCTTCGGCGGTGGTGCCGCCGCAGGATTCGCCGATGTCGAACCAGTCCATGCAGCGGCTGAGGTAGAGGTAGCAGTTGGGATCGAAATTGCGCACGAAGCGCCGTGCATGCGCCTCGAGGTAGCTCTCGACCTCGAACTCCAGTCCGAAGGGGTCCTCGTCGTCGCGGCGGTCGGAGTCCAGGCGCACGCGACCGAAGCGCCCGTCCCACTCCAGCGCCGAGCGGTAGGTGATGACGCCGAGCTTGCGCGCCATGCGCATACCGCTTTCGGGGTAGCGCGCGTCGTCGTAGTCGCCGTTGTTCCAGGCCGGATCGAGGCGGATGGCTTCGCGCTGCAGCGAGCGGATCGCGATCGAGAACGGCAGCGCGCGGGCCGCCCCCGAGACGTTGACGTGGCTGCGCGCGATGCCGGGATGCCGGGCAAGCAGGGCCAGTGCCGCCATCCCGCCCATCGAGTTGCCGATGACGCAGGCCAGTCGTTCGATGCCCAGCGCGCGCAGCACGTGCGCGGCGGCGTCGGCCACGTCCTCGATGGAGACGTCGGGGAAGGCGAGCCGGTACGGCTGGCCGGTGCCCGGATCGATTGAGGCGGGACCGCTGGAGCCCTTGCAGCTGCCCAGCGAGTTCACGCAGACCACGTGCCAGCGCGTGGTGTCCACCGCCTTGCCGGGACCGACCATGGCCTCCCACCAGCCGGGCGCGGGGTTGTCTTTGCTCGCCGCGGCATGCGCGTCGGGGGAGAGCCCGGTCAGGATCAGGATGGAGTTGTCGCCGGCGGCGTTGCGGCGGCCCCAGGTCTCGTAGGCGATGCGGCCCTGCGGGAGGACGCCGCCGCGCTTCATGGCGAAGCCGGCAGGCAGCTCGATCCAGCGCGTGCCGGGCGGGATGAATTCGGTCATGCGCGGCAGTTTACCGCCGCGGTGGCGCTCAGCAGACGCCCTGCGCCAGCAGCGCGTCGGCGACCCGGACGAAGCCGGCGATATTGGCGCCGTCGACATAGCTGACGCGGCCATCGCCGCGTGAGCCGTGCTCGACGCAGGTGGCGTGGATCCCGCGCATGATGCGCCGCAGGCGCGCGTCGACCTCGTCCGCGCTCCATGCCAGGCGCATCGCGTTCTGGCTCATCTCGAGGCCGGAGACCGCGACGCCGCCCGCGTTGCTGGCCTTGCCGGGCGCGTAGGGCACGCCCGCGGCTTCGAATACGCGCGCGGCCGCCGGCGTGACCGGCATGTTGGCGCCCTCGGCCACGCAGCGCACGCCGTTGCGCACCAGCGCGCGGGCGTCGTCCGCGTCGAGTTCGTTCTCGGTCGCGCAGGGCAGGGCGACGTCGACCGGCACCGACCAGGGGCGCCTCCCGGCCTCGTAGCGGGCGCCGACGCGCGCCGCGTAATCGCTGACGCGGCCGCCGTGCCCGTTGCGGATGTCCATCAGCGTGGCCAGCTTCTCGGGCGTGAAGCCTTCCTCGTCGACGACCATGCCGCTGGAGTCGGAGACGGTGACCACGGTCGCGCCCGACTGCATCGCCTTCTCGATGGCGTACTGCGCGACGTTGCCCGCCCCGGACACCGCGACCCGGAGGCCGTCGAACGAAGCGCCGGCGCGCTCGAGCATGTCCGCGGCGAAATAGACCGTGCCGTAGCCGGTCGACTGCGGACGCATCGGCGAGCCGCCGGTGGCGTCGCACTTGCCGGTGAACACGCAGTCGGCCCGGTTGGAGAGCCTGCGCACCATCCCCGCCATGTAGCCGATCTCGCGTGCGCCGACGCCGATGTCGCCCGCGGGCACGTCGACGTGCGCGCCGATGTGGCGCGACAGCTCGATCGCGAAGGCCTGGCAGAAGCGCATGACCTCGCCGGGGCTGCGGCCCTTGGGGTCGAAGTCCGACCCGCCCTTGGCCCCGCCCAGCGGCAGCGTGGTCAGCGCGTTCTTGAACGTCTGTTCTAAGGCGAGGAACTTCAGCACCGACAGGTCCACGCCCGGATGGAAGCGCAGGCCACCCTTGTAGGGGCCGAGCGCGTTGCTGTGCTGCACGCGGAAGCCGCGGTTGACGCGCACCTCGCCGCGGTCGTCGACCCAGGTGACGCGGAACATGATCGCGCGGTCGGGTTCGACCAGGCGCTCGAGGACGCCGCTGCTGGCCAGGCGCGGATGCGCGGCCAGGTGCGGCCAGACGCTCTCCACGACCTCGGCGACCGCCTGCAGGAACTCCGGCTGGCCCGGGTTGTGCCGGGCCACGTGGTCCAGGAAATCGGCGGCGCGGGCGTGCTTCATGCGCGGTGCGGCTCCGGAGGGATGCCGCACCGATGCTGCAATGCAGCAAGCGGCGCTGTCAAGGCGTCGGGTCGGCGCCGATCACCAGCTCGATGAGGTCCGTCGACGGCAGCGCGACGCGCACGGGTGCCGACTCGAGATCGGCGGCGCTGCGCTCGACGGTGCCGCTGGCCGTGATCCGCGCGGACACCAGCGCCGCGTCCAGCTGCGACAGCGTCTGCGTCGGCATCGGGCTGTCGCCGTCGTCGAGCACGATCTCCAGCGGCAGCGCGGACACCGGATGGCGCTCGGCCGCGACCGGCATCGGCGGGCCGTCGGGATGGCGAGCCATGACGAACACGGTGGCATCGCCATCGACCTGTCCGGCGAGCTCCGGCGCAAGGCTGATGCGCACGCGCAGGCCGCCGGCGGCGGGCGTGCCGGATACCGCGGCAGGCCGGCCCGCCGTGGGCGGAGCGGAAGCTCCGGTGGACGCGTCCAGCGGGGGCAGGCCGGCGGCTTCGCGCGCCTGCGCGATCTGCGGCCGCAGGCTGGAGGCGGTGGCCGCATCGACCTGGGGCAGGAGCGTTTCCCAGGTGGCCGCGGCCTCGGCGTCCAGGCCACGCTGGCGCTGGGCGACACCGAGGAACCAGCGTGCGCGCTGGTTGCCTGGCTGCAGCGCCAGCGCGCGTTCGAGCTGGGCCACGGCCGCGTCGTCGAAGCGGTTCTGCGGATGCGCCTGCGCGCTCGACTGCGCGACCTCGACCATCAGCGCCGGCTCGTCCGGCACCAGTGCCAGCGCCTTGCCGTAGGCCTCGTGCGCGGCGGCGTGGTCGCCCTGGACCGACATCGAGCGCGCGAGCAGGACCCAGCCCTCGGGCTGCTCCGGATTGCGCGCCAGCTCCTCGCGCAGCTGGGCCACGGCCTCGGCGAACTGTGCAGGATCCACCTGCGCATCCGGATCGACGCCGGCGGCGACCGGCGCGCGCGCGGCCGGATCCAGCGCGGCCGGCGTGCCGAGCAGCTGGTACAGCCCGAGCGACAGCACCGGCACGACGGCCATCACCGCCAGCCAGGTCCGCGGCGAACCGCGGCGCAGCGGCGCCGCCACGAGTGCGGTGGCCACCACGGCCGCGACCAGCACGGCAAGGAAGAACATGGGGGCCATCACCACTCCTGTCCGTCGTCGACGGGATCGGCCGCCACGCGGTTGGCCGATGCCCGTCGGCGCACCACGACCACCAGCACCACCGCGCCGGCCAGCAGCACCGCCGCCGGACCCAGCCACAGCAGCAGGGTGCCGCCGCCGAACGGCGGGCGGTAGAGCACGAACTCGCCGTAGCGTGCGACCAGGAACTCCTTGATCTCGGCGTCGCTGCGGCCTTCGCGCATGAGGTTGAACACCTCGCGACGCAGGTCGTGTGCGATCGGCGCGTCGGAATCGGCCAGCGACTGGTTCTGGCACATCACGCAGCGCAGCTCGAGGGTGAGCTCGTGGAAACGCTGCTCCTCGGCGCGGTCGCGGAATTCGAGCGGCTGCACGTTGCGCACCGCCTGGGCGGCGGCCGGCGGCGTCGCCAGCAGGCACATCGTCGCCAGCAGGGCGAGCAGGCACGCGGCGAGCGCGGACCGTGCGGCATGGATCGCAGGCGCGCTCATCCGCCGGCCCCCATCGCCTCGACCATCGGCGCGAGCACCTCGTCGACGATGGCGTCGTTCAGCGGGCCGACGTGCTTCCAGCGCACGATGCCCTCGGCGTCGACCAGGAAGGTTTCGGGGGCGCCATAGATGCCCCATTCGATCGCCGTCTGGCCTTCGTAGTCGGTGATCACCACCCAGTAGGGATTGCCGAACTGCTCGAGCCAGCGCAGCGCGTCCTCGGGCTCGTCCTTCCAGTTGTAGCCGATCACGCGGATCTTCTTCGTTTCCGCGTAGCGCGCCAGCACCGGATGCTCCTCCTGGCAGCCCGGGCACCAGCTGCCCCAGACGTTGAGGAGGTAGGGCTGGCCGCGCAGGTCGTCGCTGCCGACGCGGTAGCTGGCGTCGTGCAGCACCGGCAGCGAGAACTCCGGCGCCGGCTTGCCGATCAGGGGCGAGGGCAGGGATTCGCGGTCCGGCCGGTCGGAGCGGCTCACGCCCCAGGCCAGCAGCACCAGCAGCGCGATGAAGCCGCCGACCAGCAGGGTGGCCAGCAGCCTGCGGCCGCCGGCGGCGGTTTCGGGCGGCACAGGAGCGTTCATCGCGTGTCCTCCTTCCTCGTCACCAGCCGGAAGCGGCGGTCGAACGCCACCACCACCGCGCCCAGCGCCATCAGGATCGCGCCGGCCCAGATCCAGCGCACGAAGGGCTTCACGTGCAGGCGCACCGCCCAGGCCTCGTTGCCCAGCGGCTCGCCCAGCGCGACGAAGATGTCGGCGCGCACGCCGGCGTGGATGCCGGCGTCGGTCATGACTTGGCCGCCGCTGGCGTAGGCGCGCTTTTCCGGATGCAGCAGCACCAGCGGCCGGTCGTCGCGGAAGACCTGCACGTGGCCGCGGTCGGCCATGTAGTTCGGACCCTGTACACGGTCGACGCCGTCGAAGCGGAAATCGTAGCGGCCGATGGTCTGGGTCTGGCCCGGCAGCATCGGCACTTCGCGCAGCACGTTCTGCGCCTCGACCAGCAGCGCGCCGACCAGGAACACGGCGATGCCGAGGTGGCCCAGCACCATGCCCAGCATCTCCGGCGTGAAGCTCCGGCCCTTGGCGCGCAGGCGCGTCCAGACGAAGCGCAGCGTGCCCAGCCCGACCCAGGCGGCGGCGAACACGCCGAAGCCGGTCTTGACCGCGCCCTGCGGCGCCTGCACCCACGCCGCCACGCCCAGCCCCAGGGCCAGCGCGAACCACGGCGCGAGCAGTGCCAGTGGCTTCGACGTCTGCTCCTGCTGCCAGCGCACCAGCGGCCCGAACGGCACCAGCAGCACCAGCGGTGCCATCAGCACGATGAACAGCGTGCCGAAGTAGGGCGGGCCGACCGAGACCTTGCCCAGGCCGAGCGCGTCGGCCAGCAGGGGATACAGCGTGCCGAACAGCACCATCGCGCAGGCCGAGGCCAGCAGCAGGTTGTTGACCAGCAGCAGGGTCTCGCGGGATGCCGCCGAGAACGGCTTGCCCTGCGCCAGGCGCGGCGCGCGGGTCACGTACACCAGCAGCGCGCCGCCGATGACCGCGCCGAGGAAGACCAGGATGAAGAGGCCGCGCGAGGGATCGGCGGCGAAGGAGTGCACGCTGGTCAGCACGCCCGAGCGCACCAGGAACGCGCCGAGCAGCGACAGCGAGAACGCCGCGATCGCCAGCAGCATGGTCCAGCTGCCGAAGCTGCCGCGCTTCTCGGTGACCGCCTGCGAATGGATCAGCGCCGCGCCCACCAGCCAGGGCATGAAGCTCGCGTTCTCGACCGGATCCCAGAACCACCAGCCGCCCCAGCCGAGCTCGTAGTAGGCCCACCAGCTGCCCATCGCGATGCCCACGGTGAGGAAGGCCCAGGCGATGTTGGTCCAGGGCCGCGACCAGCGCAGCCAGCGCGCGTCGACCACGCCTTCCAGCAGGGCGGCGAGCGAGAACGCGAACGGCACCACGAAGCCGATGTAGCCGATGTACAGCAGCGGCGGATGGATGATCATCCCCGGGTCCTGCAGCAGCGGGTTCAGGTCATGGCCTTCCGCCGCCGCCGGCAGCAGGCGCTCGAAGGGATTCGAGGTGAACACCATGAACGACAGGAAGCCGACCGCGACCAGGCCGATGATGCCGAGTGCGCGCGCGCGGAAGCTCCACGGGATGCGTCGCGACAGCACCGCCACCGCCGCGTTCCACACCGCCAGCATCAGCGCCCACAGCAGCAGCGAGCCCTCGTGCGAGCCCCAGACCGCCGTGTAGCGGTAGACCAGCGGCAGCAGGCTGTTGGAGTTGTCGGCCACGTAGCGGACCGAGAAGTCGCCGGCGACGAAGGCCGCCGTCAGCAGCACGTAGGCGATGGCGACCAGCACCAGCTGCGCCAGTGCCGCGGGGCGCGTGACCGCGCCCAGGTCCTCGCGGCCGCGGGCGGCGCCCACGAGCCCGACAAGGCCCTGCAGCACGGCGAACACCAGCGCCAGGGCCAGCGCCGCCTGGCCGATCTCCGGCAGCATCAGCGACTGCCGTCCGCGGCCTGCGTCGCCGGCATCTCGACGTCGTGCTTCTCGTGCGCCAGGCCCATCTTGTCGGCCACTTCCTTCGGCACGTAGGTCTCGTCGTGCTTGGCCAGCACCTCGTCGGCGACGAAGGTGCCGTCGGCGCGCATGCGGCCGGTGGCGACCACCGACTGGCTCTCGCGGAACAGGTCGGGGAGGATCCCGGAATAGACCACCGGCATCAGCGCGTCACCGTCGCTGACCTGGAAACGCGCTTCCATCGAGCCGGGCGTGCGCTCGAACGAGCCCTTGGCGACCATGCCGCCGAGCCGGAACCGGGTTTCGCCGGAAGCGACGTCGGCGCCGGCGCGGCCGTCGAGCACCTCGGCCGGGGTGAACAGATAGGCGACGTTGCGCTGCAGCGCCGCGCCGACCAGCACCGCCACCAGGGCGGCCGCGGCGATGACGGCGAGCACGAACCAGAGGCGCCTGCGGCGGGTGGGATTCATCGGCCAAGCTCCGTGGGGCGGTCGTTGCGGGCGGGGCGCGCGGCGCGGCGCGCGGCGAGCCTGCGGGCGGCGCGCAGCTGGCGCGCGATGGCCAGGCGCGGGGCGATGTAGTCCCAGGCCAGCATCAGGGCGAACACCGCGTAGGCGGCGATGACGTATTCGCGATAGCTCATGCCTTGCCCGCCTCCGCGATGCGGCGCACCCAGTCCTTGCCCGCCTCGCGCTGCAGGTTGTCGGCGCGCGCGCGCGCCAGCAGCGAGCCCGCGAACCAGAACTTGGTGCCGATCACCATCCACACCAGCGGCGGCAGCATGCTCGGGTCCATCGAGGACTCGCCGAACACGCGGATGGTCTGGCCTTGGTGCAGCGAGTTCCACCACACCACCGAGTAGCGGATCACCGGCAGCATCACCACGCCCACCAGCGCCAGCAGCCCGGCCGCGCGCGCGGCGGTACGGCGGTCGTCGATGGCGTGGTACAGCCCGATCACGCCGAGATACAGGAACAGCAGCACCAGCTGGCTGGTCAGGCGCGGGTCCCAGTCCCACCACGTGCCCCACATCGGCTTGCCCCAGATCGAGCCGGTCGCAAGCGTGACCACGGTGAAGGCGGCGCCGATGGGCGCGCAGGCCATGGCCAGGATCTCGCAGAGCTTGATCCGCCAGATCAGCGCGATCGCCGAGTACAGCGCCATCAGCCCGAACACCAGCAGGCTCATCCAGGCCGCCGGGACGTGGATGTACAGGATCCGGAAGCTGTCGCCCTGCTGGTAGTCGGCGGGCACCTGGAACAGCGCGCCGTACACGCCCCAGCCCATCACCAGCGCGCCCAGCACGTAGCCCCAGGGGGCCCAGCGGGTGGCGAAGCGGTCGAAGTAGGGGGGCGATCCCAGCTGGTGGAACCAGCGGAGCACCGGGTTCATGTCGGACATCGGGTTTTCGCTGGCGGGAAGTGCCGGCCCGCGGGCCGGTCCCTGCCTGGGCCTGGGACTGGTTCGGGCCAACGCGTCATTCTTTCAGGTTTGGCACCGGCGGCCAAGCCGCGACGCTGGAACGCCGCGGTGCGGGCTGGCTGCGTTCAGGCGTGATCGTGGCCGGTTTTCGACGGCGCTGCACTGATCGCGGTCAATCTGTCCGGTTTGCGGTGGAATGTTGTCGATTCCGTGCGGGTTCACGCCGCGGGAGGCGGCTGGCGGGGGGAGCGCTCCGCCCCCCCCGCACGACCGTCGCCGGCTTCGTGGGAGTCAGAGCGCCGTGGCGCCGTGAGAGCGGCGGGTCACATCGAAGTTTCGTGGTCGCGTGTCTCCGAAGCCGCGCGCCACCAGCTACCGAAGCGGGGCGGTGCGGGGTGGGGATGGACAGCGCACATGGATGTGCGCGGTAGGCGAATCAGCCATGGATGGCTGCTTCGCCGGTCCGTCCCCACCCCGCAGCGACACGCTCCCTCACGAAGCCGTGGCAAGACTCAGGACAGCGCGATGCGGATCGCTGCGGCTGCGGCCAGCGGTGCCAGCACCAGCGCCGCGACCAGTCCAGCAGCGAGGAGCAGCAGGCCACCGCTGGCGTCGAAGCCCTGCGTTGCCGCGGTGACGCTGCCCGCGCCGAATACCAGCACCGGCACGTACAGCGGCAGCGCCAGCAGCGCCACCAGGATGCCCGAGCGGCGCATGCCCACGGTCAGCGCCGCGACCACCGCGCCGAGCAGCGCCAGCAGCGGCGTGCCGAGCAGAAGCGAGGCGAACAGCACGGGCCAGTCGGCGCGCGGCAGCGCCATCAGTTCGGCCAGCAGCGGCATCGCCAACACCAGCGGCAGCGCCGTCGTCGCCCAGTGCGTCGCCACCCGCACCAGCACCAGCCAGGCCAGCGGCACCGGCGCCAGCAGCCACTGCTCCAGGGAACCGTCCTCGGCATCGCCCCGGAACAGCGTGTCCAGCGCCAGCAGGCCCGACAGCAGCACCGCCACCCAGAGCGCGCCCGGCGCGACCCGCGCCAGCATCGCGCGGTCGCTGCCCAGCGCGAGCGCGAACAGCACCAGCACCAGCAGCGCGAACAGCGCCGGCTGCAGGCTGTCGCCGCGGCGGCGCCACAGCAGCTGCAGGTCGCGGACCGCGAGCGCGCGGGCGGCGGCCCACATCACGATGGCCGCTCCAGCACCAGCATCCGCGTGCGCACCGGCGGTGCCGCGTAGGCGCCGTGCGTGGTGACCATGGTCCCGCCACCCTCGCGCAGGTGCGCCTGGATCATGCGGTTGACCAGTTCGATGCCCTCGAGGTCGAGGTTGGCGTAGGGCTCGTCCATCAGCCACAGCGGTGCCGGCGACAGCCACAGCCGCGCCAGCGACAACCGCTTGCGCTGGCCGGCCGACATCTGCCGCGCCAGCGCGTCCTCGTAGCCGGCCAGGCCGACGGTGGCCATCGCGCCCTCCAGCGACATGCCCGGGCGGCTGCCGTGCAGCCCGCAGAGGAAGCGCAGGTTCTCCAGCGCGCTGAGGTCGGCCTTCTGCCCCGGCAGGTGGCCGAGGTAGCCGATCACCCGCGCGCGCAGCGCGGGATCCACCGGCCGCCCCTGCAGATGGACATCGCCATCGTCGGCGCGCAGCAGGCCCGCGAGCACCTTGAGCAGGGTGGTCTTGCCGGCGCCGTTGTCGCCCTGCACCAGCAGCGCCTCGCCTGCGGCGACCTCGAAATCGAGCGGGCCGAACACCGGCATGTCGTTGCGCGTGAAGCGCAGCGACCGGGCGGAGAGCAGGGGGGGCGACGGAGTGGCGGGTTCGGGCATGCTGCGGCACGGGCCGCGAGGGCGGCCGGACGGCGGCTATTCTAGCCAGTCGACCATCGGGACGTCCGGGAAGGCCGCGGGCTTCGTCGCCTGCATGCGCAGCCGCACCGGCTCGCCGCGCTCCCACCACAGCCCGCCAAGCTGCCCGAACTGGCGGCAGAGATCGTCGAGCAGCCCGCTGTCGACGTCGAACACCACCCAGCCCGGTTCGCGCCAGCTGCGGTTGCGCGCCGACGAGAACGAGGGAATGTGGACGATGCCGCGCGCGGCCAGTTCAAGCTCCAGCGCGGCATCCGCGCGCCGGTTGGAGGCTTCGTCCAGGGGCTGCGAGCACGGGTTCCAGGCAGACAGCAGCCCGAAACTGCGCACCCGCGGATGCAGCAGTTCGAGTCCTGGCACCGGCAGCCCGATCCGGATGTCGTGCCAGTCGCCGTCGCGGGCCCAGCGGTACACCGCGTCGAGGTAGGCGGTGGTCAGGCGTTGGACGTCGGCCTCGGTGGCGGCGGGGGGCGGGTAGTGCATGGAAGGATTTAACGCGATGCCGGCACGCTGCGTAAACTCGTCGATGCCCGGCACGTGGCCGGATGGAGGAACGCGCATGCCCGGCACCAAGCTCCCGAGGGTGGGAACCACCATCTTCACCGTGATGTCGCAGCTCGCGGCCGAGCACGGTGCGGTCAACCTCGGACAGGGCTTCCCCGATTTCGACGTGCCGCCGCGCCTGGTGGACGGGCTCGATCGCGCCATGCGCGCCGGCCACAACCAGTACGCGCCGATGACCGGCGTCGCCGCGCTGCGCGAGGCGATCGCCGACAAGACCGCGGCGCTCTACGGACATCGTCCCGATCCCGACGCCGAGGTCACCGTCACCAGCGGCGCCACCGAGGCGATCTTCAACGCCATCCACGCCGTGGTCCGCGCCGGCGACGACGTGGTGGTGCTCGATCCCGCCTACGACTGCTACGAGCCGGCGATCGACCTGGCCGGCGCGCGCGCGGTGCACGTGCCGCTGGATCCGGCGACCTTCGCCCCCGACTGGGCGCGGGTGCGCGCGGCGATCGGGCCGAAGACGCGCATGCTGATCGTCAACACGCCGCACAACCCGTCCGGCGCGATGCTCTCGGCCGACGACATGGCCGAGCTCGCGTCCATCGTCCAGGACACCGGCGTCTGGCTGGTCTCCGACGAGGTCTACGAGCACATCGTGTTCGACGGCGCGCGCCATGAATCCGCGCTGCGCTACCCGGAGCTGCGCGAGCGCGCCTTCGTGGTCTCGAGCTTCGGCAAGACCTACCATTGCACCGGCTGGAAGGTCGGCTACTGCATCGCGCCGCCGGGGCTGTCGCTCGAGTTCCGCAAGGTGCACCAGTACAACGTGTTCTGCACCTTCGCACCGGCGCAGCACGCGTTCGCTGACATGCTGCGCGAGGAGCCGGAGCATCATCTCGGCCTGGGCGCGTTCTACCAGGCCAAGCGCGACGCCTTCCGCGAGCAGCTGCTGGGCACGAAGCTGGAGCCGCTGCCGGTGCCCGGCGGGTATTTCCAGCTGGTCGACTATTCCGCGGTGAGCGATCTCGTCGACACGGAGTTCTGCCGCTGGCTGACCATCGAGCACGGCGTGGCCTCGATCCCGCTGTCGCCGTTCTACGAAAGCCCGCCGCCCGGCCAGCGCCTGGCGCGCCTGTGCTTCGCCAAGGCCCAGCCGACGCTGGACGCCGCCATCGAACGCCTCACCCGCCTGTAGCTGCTCCTGCAGCAGAGGTCGTCGGGTGCCACGTGGTCGTCCGGAAGGACTAGGATCTTGCCATGGACAACCTGCGCATCTCACTGGTCCAGGGCGACACGCTCTGGCACGACCCCGCCGGCAACCGCGAGTACTACGGCGACCTGATCGCGCCGCTGCGAGGCATCACCGACCTGGTGCTGCTGCCGGAAACCTTCACCAGCGGCTTCAGCAACGACGCCATCGGCCAGGCCGAGGACATGGACGGGCCGACGGTGCGCTGGATGCGCGAGCAGGCCGCCGCCCTGGCTGCGGTGGTCAGCGGCAGCGTCCAGCTGCGCGACGGCGACGGCGTCTACAACCGGCTGCTGTGGGTGCGGCCCGACGGGACGCTCGCGCACTACGACAAGCGACACCTGTTCACCTATGCGCGCGAGCACGAGCGCTACGCCGCCGGACGCGAGCGCCTGGTGGTCGAACTCCGCGGCTGGCGGATCAATCCGCTGGTCTGCTACGACCTGCGCTTCCCGGTGTTCGCGCGCAACACGCTCGATGCCGATGGCCGACCGGCCTTCGACCTGCAGCTGTACGTGGCCAACTGGCCGGCGGCGCGCGCCCAAGCGTGGAAGACCCTGCTGCGGGCGCGTGCGATCGAGAACCTCTGCTACGTCGCCGGGCTCAACCGCGTGGGTCGGGACGGCAACGGGCTTGCGTATTCGGGGGACAGTGCGGTGATCGACTTCCTCGGCGCCCCGCTGAGCGAGTGCGCCGACGAGGAGGTGGTCGTGACCACCACGCTGCTGGCGGGCGAACTGGCCGCCCACCGCGAGCGCTTCCCCGCGCTGGGCGACGGGGACGCGTTCACCCTGGCCTGAACTCAGGCGCCGCGGCGACCGCCGCCGCCGCCACCGCGCGGACCGCGCGGACCGGTGCCCTGCGGACGAGCACCCGGGCGCCCACCCGGCGCACCGCCGGGACGGCCGCCGGGCTTGCCGGCGCCACCAGGCCTGCCGCCACCGCCACCCGGGCGCGCCCCCCGCGGGCCGCGCGGGCGGTCATGCCCACCCGGCGTCGCGTGGTCGGACGGGAACACCGGCGCATTGCCGGGATGGCCATAGGGATGCGCCGCGCGCGCGGGCTTGCCGGCGCCGCCCGCGCGGGCCCCGCCGCCTGCGCCGCCAGGCTTGCGGCCGCCCGGCTTGCGCGCGCCGGGGCCGGCGTTGCGGTGGCCCGCCGGGCCGGTGTCCACGCCATCGGGCACGTACCAGCTGCGGAACGCGGCCGGATTACCCTCGGGCAGGGCGCGCTTGTCCTGGCGCTGCTTGAGCGGCCGGTGCGACTGCCGTGCCGCGGCTTCGCCGGTGACCGTCAGGCCGCCGGAGGGCTTGCGCGGTCCGCCGCGACGGCCGCGGTCCTCGCGCACGTGGTCGAAGCGGCGCAGCTCGCGGCCCTCGTCGGCCGTGGTGTGGCCGCCGACGTAGCCGTGGCTGCGGTGCTGGCCACCCACGTGCACGGTCGACTTGGCCGCGCGGCGCTGGCCGATCACCGGCAGCAGGGTGAGCGCGGCGGGGGCGCCGTCCTCGAGGCCCAGCTCGGTGCGCAGCGCCTGCACCTTCTCGTCGGCCAGCTCCTGTGACTGGCCGCGCAGCAGCGGCTGCGGCAGCTCGACCTGGCCGTAGCGGATGCGCTTCAGGCGGCTGACCTGGCAGCCCTGCGACTCCCACAGGCGGCGCACTTCGCGGTTGCGGCCTTCCTTGACGGTCACCTGGAACCACTCGTGCGAATCGGTGCCGCCGATGCGCTTGATCTCGTCGAACTTCGCCGGGCCGTCGTCCAGCGCGACGCCGCGCTGCAGGCGGTCGACGATGCCGTCGGGCACGGTCTCCATGCCTTCGGGCGCGCGCACGCGGCAGACGTATTCGCGCTCGACCTCGAAGGAGGGATGCATGAGCGCGTTCGCCAGCTCGCCGTCGGTGGTGAGCAGGAGCAGGCCGGTGGTGTTGATGTCCAAGCGGCCGATCGCGATCCAGCGCGCGCCCTTGAGCGCGGGCAGGGAATCGAAGATGGTCGGGCGGCCCTCGGGATCCTCGCGGGTGGTCACTTCGCCTTCGGGCTTGTTGTAGAGCAGCACGCGCGCGGGCTCGGTGAGCGCGCTGGCCACGAAGCTCTTGCCGTCGAGCTCGACGCGGTCGCCGCCGCGGATGCTCATGCCCAGCTGGGCGGTCTCGCCGTTGACCTTCACCAGGCCGTCGGCGATGCGCTGCTCGAGCGCGCGGCGCGAGCCCAGGCCGGCCTGGGCCAGCACCTTGTGCAGGCGTTCTTCCAGCTTCGGCGCTTCGGCTTCGGTGGTCGCGGCGGGGCCGCGCTTCAGCGACAGCTTGCGGCCGCCGGTCTTGTCTTGCGTCATTCTTCTTCCACTCCAGTGCTGTCGCCGTCGTCGGCGAGGGCATCGTCTTCATCGGTTGCCGCGGTCTGCGGCGGAACGTCCCCGGCGTCCGTGGCATCCACGGCGTCGGTTCCGGTGTCGGTTTCTGTATCCGTATCGCTGTCGCTGTCGCTGCCACTGTCGGCATCGCCACTGTCGGCATCGCCGCTGCCGGCGTCGATGTCGCCCAGCGGCATGGCCTCGTCGCCGTCCTGCTTCGCCTCCGGCTCGAACTGCAGCTGCGGCTCCAGCTCGCCGAAGTCCTTCAGCTCCGACAGCGGCGGCAGTTCGTCCAGGCGCTTGAGCCCGAAGTAGTCGAGGAAGCCCCTGGTGGTGCCGAGCAGCTCCGGCCGGCCCGGCATGTCGCGGTGGCCGACGACGCGGATCCACTCGCGCTCTTCCAGCGCCTTGATGATGTTGCTGTTGGTGGCCACGCCGCGGACCTGTTCGATCTCGCCGCGGGTGATCGGCTGGCGGTAGGCGATCAGGGCCAGGGTCTCGAGCGTGGCGCGGGTGTACTTCACCTGGCGCTCGGTCCACAGCCGCGCGACCCAGGCGTGGACGTCGGCCTTGACCTGGTAGCGCCAGCCGGAGGCGACCTCGACCAGCTCGACGCCGCGGTCGGCGCAGTCGGCCTGGAGGGCCTCGAGCGCCTGCGCGATCGCGCCGTCCGGCGCCGGCTCGTCGAGCGGGAACAGGCCGTTGAGCTGCACCACCGTCAGCGGCTGGCTGGACGCCAGCAGGGCGGCTTCGACGATGCGTTTGATCAGTTGCGGATCCATGCGTGTCCTGTTGCGGGTGGCGGTGCGTCAGCGCACCGCGTCGTCGTTCGCGACGCCGTCGTCGTCGTCGAACTCGCTGGCGAACTCCAGCGGGGCCTGGCCGTCGCCGCGATCCACCGCCAGCGACTTGACGTAGATCGGGGCCAGCGGCGCTTCCTGCACGACGTCGAGCAGGCGCTCCTTCGCGAGCTCCAGGATCGACAGGAAGGTCACCACCACCCCGAGCTTGCCCTCGCGCGCTTCGAACAGCTGCTCGAAGCGGTGGAAGGCGCCGTCCTCCAGCCGCGCGAGCAGTTCGCCCATGCGCTGGCGCACGCTCAGCGCCTCGCGCTTGATCGAGTGCCCGGTGAACAGCTCGGCGCGCTTGAGCACGTCGTGCAGCGCCATCAGCATCTCGCGCAGGTCGACCGGCGGCGGCTCGCGGTGCAGCGTCCGCTCCGGCACGAAGGCGCTGGCGGGCGCGGTGTCGCGGTCCATGCGGGGCAGGGTGTCGATGTCCTCCGCCGCCTGCTTGAAGCGCTCGTACTCCTGCAGCCGGCGGACCAGGTCGGCGCGCGGGTCGTCCTCGAGGCCTTCCTCCGACGGCGGCCGCGGCAGCAGCATCCGCGACTTGATCTCGGCCAGGATCGCGGCCATCACCAGGTACTCGGCCGCCAGCTCGAAGCGCAGCTCCTGCATCACGTCGATGTAGGACACGTACTGGCGGGTGATCTCGGCCACCGGGATGTCGAGGATGTCGAGGTTCTGGCGCCGGATCAGGTACAGCAGCAGGTCGAGCGGGCCCTCGAAGGCCTCGAGGATGACTTCAAGCGCGTCGGGCGGGATGTACAGGTCCTGCGGCAGCTGCATCAGCGGCTGCCCGTGCACCGTTGCCAGCGCGATTTCCTGCTGCATCGGCGCGCTCCCGGACGCGTGGGCGTCGGGCGCGGCGGCGGCAGCGGTGTCTGGACCGGCTTGGATCATCGGTGTCGCGGCCCCCTCCGGGCCACTCGAACTTGGGAACGCATGCGCCAGGCCCCGGGGCGGGACGCGGTGGCGCCTGTGCGGCCGGCGGCCGCGGGGCACTGCAGCCAGACCACTCCGGCCGGGCGCGACGGCAGGAGCCGTGGCGGCGCGGTGGCAGTGAGGTCGTGGGTGGGCCGGCGGGGGCAGGACGGGCGGACTGCGCCGCCGCTGCGTTCCGGCACTCGGAACCGGGATTCAGGGTAATGGCAGCGGAGAGGGCTGTCCAGCCCGGATCGCCGCGGGCTTCATGGCCGGTTGCGGCTACGATGTCGGCCCGCCACGCGTTTGGAGCAGAGTATGTGGTACGCGATCGAAGGCCGTGACGCCGCTGGCGTGCTGGACAGGCGCGTGGCCGCGCGCGCCGCCCATCTTGCGCGCCTGCAGGCGCTGCGCGACGAAGGCCGCCTGCTGGTCGCGGGGCCGTGCCCGGCCGTGGACGCGGAGGATCCGGGCCCGGCCGGGTTCTCCGGCAGCATCGTGATCGCGCGCTTCGATTCGCTGGAGGACGCGCGCGCCTGGGCGGACGCCGACCCCTACGTCGGCGCCGGCGTGTATGCGAGCGTCGAGGTGCGGCCGTTCCGCAAGGTGCTGCCCTGATCCTGGCCGGCGGCGGGGCTTTGCCGCTCGGGCTGTAACCGTTTACATTCGGGTCGATCCAGCGAGTCGGGGCCCGCATGGCGGTCACCATCAAGGACGTGGCGCGCGAAGCCGGGGTCTCGGTGGCCACCGTCTCGCGCGCGATCAATGGCCAGGAGGGCGTCGCGGCGGGGGTGCGCGACCGCGTGCTGGAGGTCGCCAGTCGCCTGGACTACGCCCCGCACCAGGCCGCACGCGCGCTCAGCAGCCGGCGCACCCGCACCGTCGGCGTGGTCCTGCCGGACCTGCACGGCGAGTTCTTCTCCGAACTGATCCGCGGCATCGGCCAGGAGGCGCGGGGGCACGGCCTGCACCTGCTGCTGTCCGCCCACCACGGCGATCCCGGCGAGCAGGGCTCCGCTCTGCAGGCGATGCGCGGCCGCGTCGATGGCGTGCTGGTGATGGCTCCGACCGACGGCGGCATCCTGCCGCTGGCCGGCCAGCTGTCCACGGCGCTGCCCGCGGTCCTCGTCAACGCCGCCGATCCGGAAGGCCGCTGGCCCGCGGTGGTGGTCGACGGCCATGCCGGGGCGCGCCGGATGACGCGGCACCTGCTGGACGCGGGCCGCCGCAGGATCGCCTTCGTGGCCGGCCCCGCCGACAACCGCGATGCGCGCGAGCGCCGGCGCGGGTACGAGGATGCGCTGCGGGAATTCGACCCCGCGGCCGGACGCGATCTTCGCCGCCAACGACGCCATGGCGATCGGCTGTCTGCGGGCCTGCGCCGACGCCGGCGTGGACGTGCCGGGCGAGGTCGCCGTGGCCGGCTTCGACGACATCCCGCTGGCCCGCCTCGTGCACCCGGCGCTCACCACCATGCAGGTAGATATCGCCGGGCTCGGGGCAAGCGCGTTGCGGCTGCTGGTGCAGTCGAGGGAGGGGGCCGGTGCAGGGGACGGCATCCGATCCATCGTGCCGCAGCTCGTCATCCGCGGATCCAGCCAGTGCGCCGGTTCCCGTCCCGGGCCATGACTGGCCCACGGAGACATTCGACATGAGTACGCACCGCCCGCGACACCTTCCCCTCCAGCGCTCGCTGCTGGCCGCCGCCCTGGCCTCGGGCCTGATGCTCTGCACGGCGCCGGCGCTTGCGCAGTCCACCGCCGCCACCGTGCGCGGGCAGGTCATGCTGGACTCCGCCCCGGCCACCGACGCCGAGGTCACCGCCACCAACCTGGTCACGGGCCTGCGCCGCAGCGTGCGCGTCACCAACGGCGGCTACAGCCTCGGCGGCCTGCCGCCCGGCAGCTACCGCATCGACGTCAGCGCCGGCGGCCGCACCGACAGCCGCAACGTCACCCTGCGGGTCGGCCAGACGGCCACGCTCGACCTCGGCGTGGGCGGCGTCGACGAGACCGCCACGGCAGGGGAGGCCGAAACGCTGGACACGGTGACCGTGACCGGCCAGGTGCTGGTCGAGACCCGCACCTCGGAGGTGGCCACCTACATCACGCCGAAGCAGATCCAGGCACTGCCGCAGGGCACGCGCAACTTCCTGGCCTTCGCCGACACCGTGCCCGGCGTGCAGTTCACCCAGGGCAGCGACGGGACCACCCGCCTGCGCTCGGGCGCGCAGGACTCCAGCGCGATCAACGTCTTCATCGACGGCGTGGGGCAGAAGAACTACGTGCTGCCCGGCGGCGTCAGCGGCCAGGACTCGACCCGCGGCAATCCGTTCCCGCAGGCGGCGATCGGCGAGTACAAGGTGATCACCTCCAACTACAAGGCCGAGTATGACCAGCTCGGCAGCGCCGCGATCACCGCGGTCACGCGCTCGGGCAGCAACGAGTTCGGCGGCAGCTTCTTCTGGGACCGCACGTCCACCGACTGGCGTGCGCCGACCGAGGGCGAGGAGGCATCGGGCGAGAAGGCCGAGTTCCGCGAGGAGCAGTACGGCGCCTCCTTCGAAGGCCCGATCATCCGCGACCGCCTGCAGTTCTTCCTCGCGTACGAGGCCAAGGAGTACGTCTCGCCGCGTTCGGTGGTGCCCGGCCAGGGCTTCGCGAGCACGCCGGGGCTGCTGCCGGCCGAATTGCAGCCGCTCGTCGGCACCTTCAGCTCACCGTTCAAGCAGGACATGTACTTCGGCAAGCTCAGCTGGCTGCCGGGCGACGCCCACCTGGTCGAGCTGACGGCCAAGGTCCGCGAGGAAACCGAGCTCGGCAACTTCGACGGCACGCGCACGCTGATGTACGGCAGCGCCAAGGACAACGACGATCGCCGGCTCGACCTGCGCTACCAGTTCAGCGGCGAGCGCTTCCTCAACGACTTCCACGTCGGCTACGAGGACGCGAGCTGGCGCCCGCGCGCCTACACCCTGGCGCCGGGCTACGTGCTGACCACCGCCAATCCCAACGACGTCATCCTCCAGGCCGGCGGCGGCCCGGATTTCCAGGACAAGGGACAGAAGGGCTGGTCGCTGCAGAACGACCTGACGTTCAACAGCTTCGAGTGGAACGGCCACCACACGATCAAGATGGGCGTGAAGTTCAAGGACATCGACATCACGTCGCTGGAGCAGAACCCGTACAACGCCCAGTATTACTACGACGTCGGCCAGGACACCTCGATCCCGTACCAGGTCCGCTTCGGCGCGCCGGTGGGCGAGGCGACCGGCGGCGTGACCACGTCCGGCAAGCAGTACGGGCTCTACCTCCAGGACGACTGGGAGGTCAACGAGCACCTCACGCTCAACCTCGGCCTGCGCTGGGACTACGAGACCAATCCCGCCTACACGGACTACGTGACGCCGGCCGACTACGTCGCGGCGCTGCGCGGCTGGGACAACATCAACGCGCCGGGCTCCGGCATCGACATCGAGGACTACATCAGCACCGGCTCGGAGCGCGACGACTTCAAGGACGCGTGGCAGCCCAGGCTGGGCTTCTCCTACGACCTGCGCGGCGACCAGCGCCACGTCATCTTCGGCGGCGCAGGGCGCTCGTACGACCGCAACCTCTTCAGCCAACTGGCGCTGGAGAGCACCAAGTACAGCTTCCCGCCGTATACCTACCAGTTCGACACCGCGGGCCACGACTGCGACGGCGCCAGTCCGACCTGCCTGGCCTGGGACGAGAGCTATTTCGATCCGGCGACGCTGCAGGCGCTGGTGGCGGCCAACCCCAATCTGGGCGCCGAACGCTACCTGATGCACAACGACATCAGGACGCCGTACTCGGACCAGTTCAGCCTCGGCATGCGCAACCTCTACGGCCCCTGGGTGACCGAGGTGACGCTGTCGCACATCACCAGCCACGACGGGCTGGTGTTCCATCTCGGCAACCGCCGGCCGGATGGCGACTTCTTCGCGCCGGGCACCACCTGGGGTCCGCCGTGGGACGACGGCGCGTTCGGCGTGCCGGGCTACGGCCGCCTGATCATCGGCACCAACGGGCTCGAGACCCGGGCCAACAGCCTCGCGCTGAAGATCGACAAGCCGTACACGCAGGCGTCGCGCTGGGGCATGACGTTCGCCTACACCTATACCGACGCCGAGCAGAATGCCAATACCACGTCGGGCGGAGCGTTCGACTATCCCGACCTCTCGGGCTTCGGCTGGCTCGCCTCGACCGGCGTGCCGAAGCACCGCATGGTCGCGACCGGCGTCTATGACGCGCCCTGGGGCATCACCCTGTCGGGCAAGCTGAGCCTGGCCAGCCCCAGTCCGCGCCAGGGCACCAACTGCCTCGCCGGGTGGAACGACTGCATCATCGATTACTACACGCCCGAGGGATCGATCGGCTTCAAGCAGTTCGACCTCGCGGCGCAGCGCACCTGGCAGGCCGGCGAGCGGCTGAGCTTCTACGTCCGCGGCGACGTGCTGAACGTGTTCGACTGGGTGAACTACGATGGCCGCGACGACTGGTTCGGTGCGCCCGGCGAGCCGAACCCGAATCTCGGCCGCCCGACCAGCCAGCTGTTGCCGACGCGCACGTTCAAGCTTTCGATGGGGTTCAACTGGTGATCGTGAGGCGACGCGACTGATGCGGATGCGGGGCCTGCCGTTGACACGCCTGCTGCCCTATGCCGCGTGCGTGCTGCTGCTCGCCGCGTGCGGACGCGGCGAGCAGCCGGCCAACGTCGAACCGCCGCGCCCGGGGCCGATCGAGGAGGTGGTGGTGACCGCCCCGCCGCCGGACGCGGTGAAGCCGGGCCCCGGGTCGCTGCCACCGCTGTTCCGCGACATCGAGAAGCGCACCTTCCAGTTCTTCTGGGACACCACCGACGAGCGCAATGGGATGACGCCGGACCGCTTTCCGTCGCGTCCGTTCGCGAGCATCGCGGCAATCGGCTTCGCGCTGACGGCGTACCCCATCGGCATCGAGAACGGCTGGATCAGCCGCCGGCAGGCGGTCGACCGGACGCTGCTGACGCTGGAGTTCCTGCTGGAATCACCGCAGGGTCCCGAGGCCACCGGCACCATCGGCCACCGCGGCTTCTTCTACCACTTCCTCGACATGCGCAGCGGCCACCGCTACGAGCCCTGGGTGGAGCTGTCGAGCGTGGACACGGGTCTGATGATGCTGGGCGTGCTGTTCGCGCAGTCGTACTACGACGGCGACGACCCGCGCGAGCAGCGCATCCGCGAGGTGGCCGACGAGCTCTACCGGCGCATCGAATGGCCCTGGATGCAGGTGCGGCCGCCGCTGGTGTCGATGGGCTGGTATCCGGAGCGCGGCTTCATCGAGCACGACTGGACCGGCTACGACGAGGCGATGCTGGTCTACATCCTCGCGCTGGGTTCGCCCACGCATCCGGTCGAGCCCGAGGCGTGGACGGCGTGGACGCGCACCTACGACGACAGCTGGGGCATTTTCCAGGGCCAGGAATACCTCAGCTTCGCGCCGCATTTCGGCCACCAGTACAGCCACGCCTGGATCGACTTCCGCGGCATCCGCGACGCCTATATGCGCGGGCGCGGCATCGACTATTTCGAGAACTCGCGACGCGCGACCTATGCCCAGCGTTCGTACGCGATCGAGAATCCGATGGGCTGGAAGGGCTATGGGCCCGAGATCTGGGGCCTGACCGCCAGCGATGGCCCGCAGCGCACCGACCAGGAATACGAGGGCCAGCTGCGCGAGTTCCGGCACTACAGTGCGCGCGGCGCCGGCATCGCCGTGGCCTTCGACGACGGTACCATCGCGCCAACCGCGGCGATCGCCTCGCTTCCGTTCGCACCGGAACTGGTGGTGCCGGCGACCGAGGCGCTGGTGGAGCGGCACGGCGAGTACCTGTATTCCAGCTACGGCTTCCTCGACGCCTTCAACCCCAGCTTCGAGTACGACATCCCGCTCAAGACCGGCCGCATCGTGCCGGGGAGAGGCTGGGTGGCCAGCGACTACATCGGCATCGACCAGGGGCCGATCCTGATCGGCATCGCCAACCACCGCAGCGGCTTCGTCTGGGAAGTGATGAAGCGGAATCCGTACATCCGCATCGGGCTGGAGCGCGCGGGTTTCACCGGTGGGTGGCTGGCGGAGCTGCAGGCGCGCGATGCGGCGGCAGACGAAGCCGCCGCGGGCGCCGAAGCCGAAGCTGAAGCTGAAGCCGAAACCGAAGCCGAAGCCGAAGCGGGTGCGGACGGTGCGGACGGTGCAGGCGGTGCGGAAGGCGAAGCGGGTAAGGAAAGCGAAACCCGTGCAGGGGACGGAGCCGCTGCGGCCGCGAACGCCGCCGGGCGCCGCGGCGAAGCGGGGGGCCGGACGACGGCCGCGCCCGCGATCGGCCTTCCGTCGCGCCGCGCGGCCTGACCCGCGTGGCCCGGCAGCGCTCCCTGTGGTGCCAGGCGGCCTGCGTCGCCGCGCTGGTCGCGGGCGCGGCGCTGGTCGCGGGCTGTGCGCGCAGCGGGGACGAGGCCACCACCACCATCCGCTTCTGGGCCATGGGCCGCGAGGCCGAGGTGGTGGCGGAGCTCCTGCCGGACTTCGAGCGCGAGCATCCGGGCCTGCGCGTCGAGGTCCAGGCCATTCCCTGGACCGCCGCGCACGAGAAGCTGCTGACCGCCTATGCCGCCGACGCGATGCCCGACCTGCTGCAGCTGGGCAACACCTGGATCCCCGAGTTCGCCGCGCTCGACGCGCTTGAGCCGCTGCGGCCGCGCGTCGACGCCTCGGCGGTGGTCGACGCCGCCGACTACTTCGCCGGCATCCTCGACACCAATGTCGTGAACGGCCAGCTGCTGGGCGTGCCCTGGTACGTCGACACGCGGCTGCTGTTCTACCGGCGGGACATCCTGCGCGAGGCGGGCGTCACCGGGGTGCCGCGCACCTGGGACGAGTGGGCCGCGGCGATGGATGCCGTGCAGCGCAATGCCGGCCCGGGACGCCACGCCATCCTGCTGCCGCTCAACGAGTTCGAACCCCAGCTCTCGCTGGCCCTGCAGCAGGAGGATCCGCTGCTGCGCGACGGTGGCACCCGCGGCAATTTCGACAGCCCCGGGTTCCGGCGTGCGCTCGCGTTCTACGCCCGCATCTTCGAGGAGGGCTGGGCACCCGCGCTGTCCGAGACCCAGGTGTCCAACGTCTGGGACGAGTTCTTCCACGGTTCCTACGCCTTTTACCTGTCCGGTCCCTGGAACATCCGCGAGTTCCGACGCCGCGCGCCGCCGGAGCTCGCCGGCGCCTGGGGCACGATGCCGCTGCCGGGGCCCGACGGGCCCGGCGCCGGCATCGCCGGCGGTACCAGCCTGGTGCTGCCGCGCGGCGGCGCGCGTGCCGATGCCGCCTGGCGGCTGGTGGAGTATCTCTCTCGCCCCGGGGTCCAGCGCCGCTTCCACGCGCTGAGCGGCAACCTTCCGCCGCGGCGCAGCGCCTGGGCGCATCCCGACCTGGCCGCCGATCCACTGGCCGCCGCGTTCCGTGACCAGCTCGAGCGCGTGCGCCCGACGCCCAAGGTGCTGGAGTGGGAGCGCATCGCGCAGGAGATCCGGCTGGTGACCGAGCGCGTGGTGCGCGGCGGGCTGTCGCAGGACCAGGCCGTGCGCGAGCTCGACGCCAGCGTCGACGCCATCCTCTCCAAGCGCCGCTGGATCATCGAAGGGGAGGCCCGCTGATGCGCGCCGGCGTCGCGGGCTGGATGTTCGTCGCACCGGCGCTGATCGTGATCGGTCTGTTCTTCGTGCTGCCGGTGGCGTCGGCCCTGCTGCTCAGCCTGACCGACTTCGACCTCTACGCGCTGGCCAACCCCGCCCACCTGCGTTTCGTCGCGCTCGACAACTACCTGGAGCTGCTGCGCACGCCGATCTTCTGGAAGGCGCTGTGGAACACCAGCTACTTCGTGGTGGTGGGCGTGCCGCTGTCGATCGCGGTGTCGCTGGCCGCGGCGCTGCTGCTGGACTCGCAGCTGGCGCGGGCGAAGGCCTTCTTCCGCACCGCGCTGTTCGCGCCGGTGGTGACCACGCTGGTGGCGGTGGCGGTGATCTGGCGCTACCTGTTCCACACCAGCTACGGCCTGGTGAACTGGGCGCTGGGCCACGTCGGCGTGTCCCCGGTCGACTGGCTGGGGGATCCACGCTGGGCGATGCCCACGATCATCGGCTTCGCGGTATGGAAGAACTTCGGCTACAACATGGTGATCCTGCTCGCCGGTCTGCAGGCGATCCCGCGCGAGCTCTACGAGGCGGCGCGCATCGATGGCGCGTCGACCTGGCGGCAGATCGTCCACATCACCCTGCCGGCGCTGGGGCCGGTGCTGCTGGTTGTGTCGGTGATCACGGTGTCGGGCTATTTCCAGCTTTTCGCCGAGCCCTACGTCATGACCCGCGGCGACCCGCTGCAGTCCACGGTCAGCGTGCTCTATTTCATGTTCGAGGAGGGCTTCCGCTGGTGGAACCTCGGCCGCGCCTCGGCGGTGGCCTTCATGCTGTTCCTGGTGATCCTCGGCGCCACCACGCTGCTGCTGCGCGCCGGCCGCAGGCGGGACCTGGTATGAGCCGGCCGGTCGGCGGTTCGCGGCTGCAGGCGCTGCTGGTCAACGGCGCGCTGGCGGCGTTCGCGCTGCTGGCGCTGGCGCCGCTGGCCTGGATGGTCTCGGTGTCGTTCATGCCGATGGGCGAGGCCTCGGGCTTCCCGCCGCCGCTGTTGCCCAGCGCGGTGACCCTGGACAACTACCGCGAACTGTTCGCGCGCACCGGCATCGGCCGCGCCTTCGCCAACAGCCTGCTGGTGTCGCTGGGCATCACGCTCGGGTCGCTGGCCATCAACACCGCGGCCGGCTACGCCTTCGCCAAGCTGCGATTCCGCGGCCGCGACCGCCTGTTCCAGGCGCTGCTGGCGGCGCTGGTGGTACCGGCGCAGGTGGCGATGCTGCCGCTGTTCCTGCTGATGAAGCAGCTCGGCCTGGTCAACACCCTGGGCGGCGTGGTGGTCCCGGCGCTTGCCGGCGTGTTCGGCATCTTCCTGGTGCGGCAGTACGCGCGCTCGATCCCGGATGCGCTGCTGGAGGCCGCGCGCATCGACGGCGCCGGCGAACTGCGCATCTTCGTGCAGGTGGTGCTGCCGATGCTGAAGCCGGTGCTGGTCACGCTGGCGATCTTCAGCTTCATGGCCGCCTGGAACGACTTCATGTGGCCGCTGATCGTGCTCGCCGACCAGGGGCAGTACACGCTGCCGGTGGCGCTGGCTGCGCTGTCGCGCGAGCACATCATGGACGTGGAGATGATGATGGCCGGCGCCGTGGTCACGGTGCTGCCGGTGCTGATGCTGTTCCTGGCGCTGCAGCGCTGGTACATGCAGGGCCTGCTGCTTGGCAGCGTCAAGGGATGAGGAGCGCGGACGGATGGCGGTGAGCGGGACGATGGGGCGCGGTGCGGGTGCCGCGGCACGGGCTGCGGGGCGGCGTGGCGGGTGGGGCAGGGCCGCGGTGGGGGCGCTCGCGGGCTGGCTGGCGTGCGCGTCGCCGGCGGCAGCGCAGGAAGTCCTGTCGACGCGGTTGCTCGACGGCTTCGAGGACTCCGCAGCGTGGCGCGTGGTCGCCTCCGACCAGGTCAGCGCCGCGATCCGCGCGGTCGACGGCGCCGAAGGCAGCGCCCTGTGCCTGGACTACGACTTCAACGGCGTCTCCGGCCACGCCGGCATCCAGCGCGCGCTGCCGCTGGATTTCCCCGTGAACTACCGCTTCGACCTCCAGCTGCGCGGGGACGCACCGGCCAACGACCTGCAGTTCAAGCTCGTCGATGCCAGCGGCGACAACGTCTGGTGGGCCAACCGCAGCTCGGTCGAGCCGCCCGCGCGCTGGACGCCGCAGCGCTACAAGGCGCGGCACATCGTCAAGGCCTGGGGGCCGGATCCGGATCCGCTGCTGCGCGCCAGCGCGTCGATGGAGTTCGTGGTCTACAACCGCGTCGGCGGCCGCGGCTCGGTCTGCTTCGACGCGCTGTCTTTCAGCGAGCTGGCGCCTCCCGACGACAGCCCCTTGCACGCGACCGCGCTGGCGACGGCGGGCGACGCCGCGGCGGCGGTCGACGGCGATGCCGCCAGCGCCTGGCGCGCGCCCAAGGTGGAAGGCGGCCAGCGGATCGTGCTCGACCTCGGCCGCGTGCGCGAATTCGGAGGGCTGGTGCTGGACTGGCTGCCCGGCCGTCAGGCGTCACGCTACCGCGTGCAGGTATCCGGCGACGGTGCCGCATGGCGCGACCTGCGCGACGTGCAGGGCAGCGATGGCGAGCGCGACTGGATCGCACTGCCGGAGTCGGAGGCGCGCTGGATCGCGCTGGACCTGCTCGACGGGCCGGGGGCGGAGTTCGCCCTGGCCGGCGCTACGGTGAAGCCGCTCGGCTTCAGTGCCCACCCCAACGACTTCGTGCGCGCGGTCGCCGCTGACCTGCCGCGCGGCCGCTACCCGCGCGGCTTCAGCGGCGAGCAGCCGTACTGGACCATCCTCGGCCTCGACGGCGGACTGCAGCAGGGCCTGATCGGCGAGGACGGCGCGGTCGAGGTCGCGCGCGGCGGCTTCAGCATCGAACCCTTCGTCGTCGCCGGCGGCCGCCTGGTGACCTGGGCCGACGCGGCACCGCGGCAGTCGCTCCAGGACGGCTACCTGCCGATCCCGAGCGTGGACTGGCGCCACGACGACTTCTCGCTGCGCGTCACCGCGTTCGCGGCCGGTACCCCCGAACGTTCGCAGCTGGTGCTGCGCTACCGGCTGGCCAACACCAGCGGGCGGCCGCAGGACCTGCAGCTGGCACTGGCCACGCGCCCGCTGCAGGTCAATCCGCCGGCGCAGTTCCTCAACACCCTCGGCGGCGTCAGCCGGATCAACGCGATCGCGGTCGACGGCGGCATGGTGTCGGTGGCGGGCGTGCCCCGGGTGTTCGCCAAGCAGGTGCCCGATGCCTCGTTCGCCTCGGCCTTCGACGCCGGCGACTTGGTCCGGCACCTCGCCGCCGGCAGGCTGCCCGCGACCACGCGCGTGGCGAACGATCCGGCGGGGCTGGCGTCGGCCGCGCTGGTCTGGCGCGCGCGGCTGGCGCCCGGCGCGGTGGAGAGCGTCGAGGTGATGGTGCCGATGACCGGCGGCAGCGCGCCGGCGCGGCGCTGGTGGGACGCGGAGGCGCTGCAGCAGGAGGTCGCGGCGCAGTGGCGCGGCAAGCTCGACCAGGTGCGGCTGGACGTCCCGCCCGAGGGCCAGGCGCTGGCCGACAGCCTGCGCACCGCGCTGGCGCACATGCTGGTGTCGCGCGTGGGGCCGCGGCTGCAGCCCGGCACGCGCTCGTACTCGCGCAGCTGGATCCGCGACGGCGCCATGATCTCCGAGGGCCTGCTGCGCATGGGCCGTGCCGACGCCGTGCGCGAGTACGTCGAGTGGTACGCGCCCTTCCAGTTCGACGACGGCAAGGTGCCGTGCTGCGTCGACGACCGCGGCAGCGATCCGGTTCCCGAGAACGACAGCCACGGCGAGCTGATCTTCAACATCGCCGAGTACTGGCGCCACACCGGCGACGACGCCTTCCTCGAGCGCATGTGGCCGCACGTGCTGGCCGCCTGGGAGTACATGGAGTCGCTGGCGCAGAGCGAGCGCACCGGGGCCAACCGCGCGCTGGACCCGGCCTTCTTCGGGATGATGCCGGCCTCGATCAGCCACGAGGGCTACTCGGCCAAGCCGATGCACTCGTACTGGGACAACTTCTGGGCGCTGCGCGGCTACAAGGACGCGGTGCAGGTGGCCGAAGCGCTGGGCAGGGCGGAGGACGCGGCGCGCATGGCCGCGGCGCGCGACCGCTTCCGCGCCGACCTGCTGGCCTCGCTCGACGCCGCCGCGACCCGCCACGCCATCGATTACCTGCCCGGCGCCGCGGAGCTGGGCGACTTCGATCCGACCTCCACCACCATCGCGCTCGCGCCCGGCGGCGAGCTCGCGCACCTGCCGCCCGACCGCGTGCACGCCACCTTCGAGCGCTACTGGCGCGAGTTCGCGCAGCGCCGCGACGGCGAGCGCGCATGGAAGGACTACACGCCCTACGAATGGCGCAACGTCGGCGCCTTCGTGCGCCTGGGCTGGCGCGAGCGCGCCTGGGACGCGGCGCGCTGGTTCCTCGACCACCGCGCGCCCGCGCCCTGGAACCAGTGGGCGGAAGTGGTGACGCCGACGCCGCGCACGCCGTTCTTCCTCGGCGACCTGCCGCACGCCTGGGTGGCGTCGGACTTCGTGCGTTCGGCGCTGGACATGTTCGCCTACGTGCGCGAGTCCGACGACAGCCTGGTGCTGGCGGCCGGCGTGCCGGCGTCGTGGCTGGACGGCCGTGGCGTGGCCCTGCACGGCATGCGTACGCCGCACGGCACGCTGGGCTACCGGCTGGCGCGCGAAGACGGACGGCTGGTGCTGGAGATCGCCGCCGACGCCGGCCTGCCGCCTGGCGGCCTGGTGCTGCCGTGGCCGTATCCGGGCGAACCCGGGCCCGCGAGCGTGGACGGCGTGACGGTCGCCTGGGATGGACGGGAGCTGCGCATCCCCCGCGCCGGCGCGCGCGTGGAGATCGCCGTGCCCTGAGGCGGATGCCGGGGCCAGCGCCGGACATAGGGTCGGCCCGGAGATGGAAGGCGACGCGCCCGGTGGTAGGTTCCGCGACGTGCGCGGCCCTCCCGGCGGCGCCTGACCGGAGCGCCCGTGTCCGTCAATCCGAACAGCCCCTACGGCCCCTTGCCCCATCAGCGGCCGGCGCCGCCGCCGCCGCCGGTCGAGACGCTGGCGGAGGCGACCGCGGACGAGGCCAACCGCACGGTCGAGGCCATGGACGCGCGGGCCAGCGAGCAGTTCCGCACGGACGTCGAGGCCCTCCCGGCAGGCCATCGGCAGGAGCTCCTGAACGGACTCGCGAGCAAGCTCGACGCGCAGAACCTGACGAAGATGCATGACGCCTTCGGCGCGCAGGCGGTCGGCGACGCGGTGGAACTGCGCGGCTCCGCCGCGGTCCGCAGCGAGTACCGCGACCTGACCGGAGGCGAGGCCGGTCCCGGGCTTCCCGGGGATCCCGACCTTCCGGGCCGCAACCAGGTCGAGGCCTCGCAGATCCAGCGCGCGCAGCAGGACTTTGAATCCAAGGGCATCGGCAACGGCGGCCTGCCGGCGCCCTACCTGCTGGGCACGCTCGCGGCCGATCACCGCACCGAGCCCGCCTATCTGGGCGAACTCGTCCGCCTGGCCGACGAGGCCGGCGCGCTCGACGGCGCGATGGGCGTGAACGCGTCGCTGTACTCGCGCGGCCCCGACGGCCAGTACACCCTGGCCGGCGCCGATGCCGACCGGGCGCGCGACGGCCTGGCGCTCGCCGTTGGCGTCGCCGTCGAGCGCGGCGTGCTCAGCGAGGGCCAGCTCCGGCATCGCGCCGCCGACGAGGGGCTGGCCGGCTGGGCCGACGTCGCCGGGCGGCTGGGGATCGCGAACGTCGGGCGCACCGACGCGACGCGCACCGTCGCGGAGGAGCTGCAGTCGCTGCAGGACGCGCATGACGAGGCGAAGTCGGAGGCCGACAAGCTCGACGAGGAGCTCAACACCTTCCTGCTGCGCGCCGGCCCGCTCACCGACGGGCAGCAGGCGAAGTTCATCGAGGCGTTCCGCACCGCAGACGACCACGCGGCGGTCTACGCCGCCGAAGCCGAGGCCGGCCAGGCGCTGGCGGACCACGTCACGGAGAACCGCGACGCGCTGCTGGAAGCCGCGGTGCGCGACCCCGCGATCGCGAGCCAGGTGGTCGACACCCTGGGCCGGCTGGCCGACTCCGGACATGGCGAGCTCGCGCTCGACCTGCTGGGCGAGATCCAAGGCGTGCCCGACTCGGCCCTGGGCGAGGCCTTCGCCGCCCACGCCGACACCCTGCAGGGCGAGCTGTTCGAGCGCATCTCCAGCGCCGCCGCGGTCGAGATCGTGGCCCGCCACGACGGCGACCTGCAGGCCGCCATCGCCGACCTGAAGGAGGCCTACCAGCCGTTCAAGGACGTCAAGGGCCTGTTCGACGGCGTCAAGGGCGGCATCGGCAGCTTCAGGGAAGGCATTGAGATGATGGACGCGGTCGCCGCGGGCGACTTCGACGTCCTGAAGAAGCTGGGCGACGGCTTCGCCGACTCCTCGCCGTTCTCGCGCGCGATGTCCGGCGTGGGCGTGGTGCTGGGCGCCGTCAAGGCCGGCCAGAGCGGCCAGTCCGGCGATTACCTCGAGGCCGTGCAGGGCTTCGCGTCCGCCGGCGAAAGCGGCCTGAACCTGCTCGCCGGCGCCACCAAGCACCTCGCCGACGCCGGCCGGCTGGCGCAGCATGGCGACGATGCGATCCGCTTCGCCACCTTCGCCTCGCGCCTGGCGCCGGGCCTGGGCGTGCTCGCCAGCGCGACCTCGGCGGCGATCAACGTGCAGAAGGCGGCCGAGGACGGCAACGTGGGCTATGCGCTCGCGGCGGTGGGCGACGTCTTCGGCGTGCTCGGCAGCGCCGTGGCCCTGGTGCCGGGCGCCGGCACTGCGGCGGGTGCGATCGTCAGCGGCATCGGCGCGGTGATCTCGGCCATCGGCGGCTTCATCGGCGACTCCATCGACAAGCACCAGACCCGCGAAGAACTCCGCTCCTATCTCAAGTCCACCGGCATGGACGCCGACACCGTCGAGCTGATGCTCGGCAGCGGCGAAGCCCAGAACAACGTCGCCGCGGAGCTCGGCGTGAGCGGCACGCAGTGGCAGCAGATGCTGGCCGACGACCCGGGGCTCGCGTATGCGCCGTACATCTTCAAGGAGGTCGCCGATGCCTACGGCCTCCGCGGCGAGCAGGCGGTGGAACTGTTCGCGAAGCTGCGCGACGACCATCCCGACGCCATGCTGGAACTGATGAAGGAGTTCGGCGAGAAGCCCATGGCCGGCGTGGACTACGGCCCGCTGGTGCGCGATTTCCTGGAGTCGGAGTTCCCGGCGGCGCACGGCTATGGCCGCGATCTCGAGGTGTCCGACACCCGGCCCGACGGCACTCCCAAGAGCGACGCCGAGCAGGCGGAGGACGACTACGCCGGCATCCGCGAGGGCACGCTGTCGGAGATCCACGGCAAGGCGGAGGCGCTGCTGGAGGCCAACGACAGCCACGAGTACCGGCTGCGCGTGCTCGAGCTGCTGTATGCCGACAACCGCTCCGACGCGGTGCTCGAGCTGGGCATCATGTACGGCGTGCATCCCGACGAGCTGCGTTGAGCGGTTCCCGCTGCGGCCGGGGGTCCGGCGTATGCTGGATCGCTCCGCCCGTGCCCGTGATGCAGCGGCTATCGGATCGGCTTCGGGCTCACGGGCACCAGAGGATCCTGAGCGGTGCGCCCGGCGTGGTGAAGGCGATGCGCACCGGGAACTCCATCGGGTCGTCGCCGGCCATGACCCGGTCGAGCAGCTCGCGCTTGCGGGCGCCGCGGATGAGCAGCAGCCGGGTCTCTGCGGGCGCGAGTCCCGCGGGCGTCAGGCTGATCCGGCGCGTCCAGGCACCGGCGCCCGGGCAGCCGGAGGCATCCACCGCGACGTAGGGGCGCGGCGAGGCGAGGGCATCCGCCAGCCCGATCATGCCCGGGAACAGCGATGCCACGTGCCCGTCCTCGCCCATGCCCAGCACCACCACGTCCGCCGGCCGGGCCGCGTGCATGTTGGCGGTGGTCACCGCCTCCTCGAAGCTGCGGCCGGCGCGGGTGATGGACTCGAAGCGCGTCGCCGCGGCGCGGTCGGTGAGCAGGCTCCCGCGCACCATGCGCGCATTGCTGTCGGGGTCGTCGGGCAGCAGCCAGCGCTCGTCGACCAGGGCCACGTCCACCCGATCCCAGGCCAGCGGCGCGCGGGCGAGCGCGGAATAGGCCGGTCCCGGCGTGCGCCCACCCGACAGCAGCAGGCGCGCCCGCGCATGTCCGTCCAGCGCGCGGCGCAGCGCCGCCGACAGCACGACGGCCGCCGCCCAGGCCCACTGCGTGCTGTCCTGGAACGACTGGAACTCGACGCCTTCGCGGAGCCGGGTGCCGCCGTGCGTTCCGGTGTGCGGGTGACTGTCGTGCATGCCGGCGCGGTCGTCCTCGGTCAGTAGGGCAGAGGGTCGGAGAGCGTGCGTCCGTTGCTGGCGATGACCTTCGAATACCAGCGCGCGCTGTCCTTCGGCGTGCGCTCCTGCGTGCCGTAGTTCACGTGCACGATACCAAACCGCTTGGAGTACCCGAGCGACCATTCCAGGTTGTCCAGCAGCGACCAGGCCATGTAGCCCCGGACGTCGACACCGGCGGCGATCGCGTCGTGGATCGCCGACAGGTGCTTGCGCAGGTAGTCGGTGCGCAGCGGGTCGCGCACGCGGCCGCCTTCGGCGACCGGTGGATCGAAGAAGGCGGCGCCGTTTTCGGTGATGTAGACCGGCAGGTCGCCGTAGGTGTCCTTGAACCAGAGCAGCAGGTCGGTCAGGCCCTGCGGGAACACTTCCCAGCCGGTCTCGGTATAGGTGCCCAGCGGCTGCCGCACGACGGCGGTCCTCTGCGGATAGCTGTCGCCGGCGGCGGTGACGCTGCGGGTGTAGTAGTTGATGCCGACGAAGTCGAGCGGCTGGCGGATCAGCGCGAAGTCCTCCGCCGGCCACTCCGGCCAGGCATCGCCGAAGATGTCCTTCAGTTCCGGCGGGTAACGGCCGAGCAGGGCGGGGTGCAGGAACTGCTCGTTCATGTACGCATGCGCGCGGCGCACGGCGGCGGCATCCGCGTCGGAGTCGCTGGCGGGGTATTTCGGCTCGATGTTCACCACCAGGCCGATCTCGTGCGCGCCCTCGGCCCGGTAGGCCTGCACCGCGGCGCCGTGCGCGCGCATCAGGTTGTGCGCGGCGATCGGTGCCTCGTAGCGGCTGCGGTGGCCGGGCGCCAGCGCGCCGTGCAGGTAGCCGCCGTCGGTGACCACCCAGGGTTCGTTGATCGTGGCCCACTTCTTCACCCGGCCGTCGAGCGCGCGGTAAAGGGTGGTGCCGTACTCGGCGAACCAGTCGGCGCAGTCGCGGTTGAGCCAGCCGCCGCGGTCGTCGAGCGCGGCCGGCAGGTCCCAGTGGAACAGCGTCAGCAGCGGCTCGATGTCGTTCTCGAGCAGTTCGTCGACCAGGCGCGAATAGAAGTCCAGGCCCTTCGGGTTGACGCGCCCCGTGCCCTCGGGGTGGATGCGCGACCAGGACACGCTGAAGCGGTAGGCCTTGAGGCCAAGCTCGCGCATCAGGCGCACGTCGTCCTTCCAGCGCTTGTAGTGGTCGCAGGCGACGTCGCCGGTGTCGCCGTTGAGGGTCATGCCCGGCGTGTGCGCGAAGCGCGTCCAGATGCTGGGGCCGGCGCCATCGGCCAGCGGCGATCCCTCGATCTGGTGGGCGGCGGTGGCCGCGCCCCAGAGGAAACCTTCTGGAAAGCGGAAGTCCCGCGCGGGGGCAGGGGAGTCGGACATGGGGGCTCCAGGGGGCGCGGCGTGCGCGGACAGGCGTTGGAAACGGTTACATTGCGAGGATAACGCAGCATCCCCGGCGCCGCATGACGGGGGAAACCAGCCGGGAGTGGCGATGGCCGAGGTCAGGCTCGAACACGTACGCAAGGTCTATCCGGACGGCCATGTCGCCGTGCACGACGCGAGCTTCGAAGCCGGCGACGGCGAGCTGCTGGTGCTGGTGGGCCCCTCGGGCTGCGGCAAGTCGACCCTGCTGCGGATGATCGCCGGCCTGGAGACGGTCGACGGCGGCACGCTGTCGATCGGCGGTCGCGTGGTCAATGACGTCGCTCCGCGCGACCGCGACATCGCGATGGTGTTCCAGAACTACGCGCTGTACCCGCACATGACGGTGGCCGGCAACCTGGCCTTCGGCCTGAAGCTGCGTGGCATGGACAAGGCCGCGATCGCCGCGCGCGTGGCGGACGCGGCGAAGACGCTGGGGCTGGAAGACATGCTGGAGCGCAGGCCCGCGGCACTGTCCGGCGGACAGCGCCAGCGCGTGGCGCTGGGGCGCGCGCTGGTGCGCCAGCCGCAGGTCTTCCTGCTCGACGAACCGCTGTCCAACCTCGATGCGCGGCTGCGCGCGGCGATGCGGGTGGAGATCGCGCGCCTGCACCGCAGCCTCGGCACCACCATGGTCTACGTCACCCACGACCAGGTCGAGGCGATGACGCTGGGCCAGCGCATCGTGGTGCTCGACGGCGGGCGCATCCAGCAGATCGATACGCCGATGGCGCTGTACGAGCGCCCGGCGAACCTGTTCGTGGCGACCTTCCTGGGCAGCCCGGCGATGAACATCCTCTGTGGCCGATTCGTTGGTGGCGCCGCGCCCGCGCTGCTGATGGACGACGGCCTGCGGCTGCCGCTGCCGGGGCTGCAGGCGCGGGAGGGTTGGGACGGCCGCAGCCTCGCGGTCGGCGTGCGGCCGGAGCACCTGGTGCCCGCGGAAGCGGATGACGACCCGTTCGACGCCACGGTCGAACTGGTCGAGCCGGTGGGGAGCGAGGTCCTCGTCAACCTGCGGGCCGCCGGGCACGACCTCGTCGCGCGCATGCCGCCTGCGCGGATGCCGCGCCGCGGCGACCGGCTGTCGCTTGCGGTCGCGCGCGGGCGGATGCACGTGTTCGAACCGGACACCGGCGCCAGGCTGGGGCCCGACGCGACAGGGTAGGCCGCCGCACGACCCTCAGTGGCCCGCGCCCGGGCCCGCGCCGGGCGGCGCCCGCACGCGCAGGTAGCGCGGAAAGCGCGGCAATCCGTTGCCGGTGAGGCCGTTGTGGCGGTACGTGACCAGGCTGCCCGGCGGCGGCGGTGCCGCACGCTCGGCATCTCCCAAGCCGCTCCCGATCCGGAAGCGGACGCCGTCGGCGCGCTCCACCAGCAGCGCGCCGGTCATCCCGGCGTACTTGCCGCGCCCGGGCAGGTGGGCGATCACGCGCGCCTCGGCGTCGTCATGAGGCTTGAGCTTGAGCAGGCCCGTGCTGCGGCCCGGCAGGTAGCGCGCGTCGCGGTGGTGGAGCATCAGGCCTTCGCCGCCCGCGGCGAGCACGGCGCGCAGGCGCGCCTGGAGTCCGGCGTCGTCGGCCACGCGCGACTGCGCCACGGGACGCAGCCAGGGTGGATGGCCGGCGCCTGCAAGCGCACGCATCGCCAGCACCCGGTCCTCGAACGTGCCCCCGTGGTCGGGAAGATCGAAGACCAGGAAGCGGACGTCGCGCCAGGGCGCAGCGTCCGCCGGGGGATTGCGCACCAGCGCGCCGGTGTCATCGAAGCGGCCGCGTCCCATCCAGAGTTCGCCGTCCATCGCCACGTCGGGCCAGCCCGCCGTGAACCAGGGCGGCGCGTCGATCGGGTACCCGCCGCGCGTCCACAGGCGTCGCCCGTCCCAGCGGGCGCGCACGCCGTCGAGCTTCTCGCTGATCCAGTACGCACCGATCCCGCCCGCCGCCGCCACGGCGCGCAGAGCGTCCACCTGGGCCGCCTGCATCGGCTCGGCCCGGCCGGCGGTGGCCAGTGCGCTGGCGGGAAGGCCTGCACAGGCCAGGGTGCAGGCCAGGGCGCCAAGGCGCAGCGCGGTTGTTCGGATGGCGGGGCGCGTGTCCATGGGGGTTTCCGGCCGGCGGGGGATCCAGCCTGTACGGCCGTCGTTGCACCGCGCATCGGCCGCCGCCGCGGGCCCGCGTCGGGCCACGGCCTGCCGGCACGTCGGTCGCAAGGCTCGGCGCGCGCCGCCGGATCGGCGATCATCACGGGGTCCCCGTTGCCTCTTCCCGATGAGCCCGCGATTCCACTTCGGCCCCTGCGTCCTGGACACCGCGACGCGCGAGCTTCGCCGGCATGGCGAACCCGTCACCCTGCAGGCCCGGGTGTTCGAATGCCTGTCGTACCTGATCGAGCACCGCGACCGCGCGGTGACGCGCGACGAGCTGGTACAGGCGGTGTTCCGGCGGAACGATGTCTCGGACGCACAGCTCGGGCAGGTGATCGTGCGCACCCGTCGCGCCGTTGGCGATGACGGACAGTCGCAGCACACCGTGCTCACCGTTCCCCGCTACGGCTTCCGCTGGGTGGCCGACGTGCGGGTCGAAGCCGAGAGCCCCGCGCAACCACCGGCACCGCAAGCCTCGCCCCCGCTGCAGCAGCCATCGCCCCGGCCGCAACCCCCGACGCAGCCCATGCTGCACGCGAGCGCGGGCCGCGTCGCCATTGCGGGCCGGCCGCGGCTCCGGCCGCTGGCGGTGGCAGGCGTGCTGTCGGCACTGGTTCTGCTGCTGGCCGCGGCCTGGTGGTGGCGCGGCGCAACGCCGGATGAAAGCGCCCGGCCGCCGGTCGCAGCGCCGGATGCGCACGCGGTGCCCGCGGCCACCGGTGCCCTGCTGGTGCTGCCGACGCAGGTGCCGGAAGGCGAAGAGCTGGCCTGGGTGCGACTCGGGCTCATGGACTACATCGGCGACCGCCTGCGCCGCGGCGGACTCGCCGTGCTTTCAAGCGAATCCGCACTGGCCGCGCACGCACGCGGCGCCACCGGCGATCCGGAGCAGCTGCGGGCCCTGCTCGGCACCGGCTGGCGCGTCGAAAGCGAGGTGGTCAGCACCGGCGCGGGCTGGTCCGTGCGCCTGGCCGCCCACGCCGCCGACGGCGTGACCCAGACGGCGTCCGCGCAGGCCGCGGACCTGGTGGAGGCCGCGCGTGCCGCGGCCGACCGCCTCGCGCCGCGGCTGGGAGGCGCCGCGCCGGAAGGCACCGAGGCCCCCGGCCTCGGCGAGCGCCTGCAGCGCGCCCGTGCCGCCATGCTGGCCGGCGAGCTCGGCGTCGCGCGCGCCATCCTGACCGCCGCGCCGGAGCTGCAGCGCGCCCAGCCCCGGCTGCAGTACCAGCTCGCACGCGTGGACTTCCGCGCTGGCGAACACATTCAGGGCCTGGAGCGACTGGACCGCCTGCTGGCGGAGGGCGGCGCGACCGAGCCGCTGTTCCGGGCCCAGGTGCTCAACGCGCGCGGGGCGATGCTGGTGCGCCTGGAGCGGCTCGAGGAAGCAGAGGCCGCCTACGATGCCTCGGTGCTGGAGTCGGAGGGGCATCCGGCCGAGCTCGGCCAGGCGCTGAGCGGGCGCGCCGTGGTCCATGCGATGGACGGGCGGTTCGACCAGGCGCTTTCGGACTTCTCCCGCGCGCGGGTGGCGCTGCAGAGCGCGGGCGACGCCCTCGCGGTCGCGCGCATCGACGCGAACCTCGGGATCCTCGAGAACGATCGCGGACGGCCGGCGCAGGCCCTGCCGCTGCTGGCCGAAGCCGAAGCGGCCTTCGCCGGCATGGGCGCCGTGAACGAACTCGCGACCGCGCTCGCCGCCCGGGCGAACGCCGAACTACGGCTGCTGCGCATCGACGAGGCCCTGGCGACCAGCGCGCGCGGGATGGAGGCGCTCGAGCGCGTGGCCGATCCGGGGCAGCGCGCCGAACTGGTGCGCGCGCGCGCGTCCTCCCTGCGCACGGCGGGGGAGCCCGACGCCGCCGCCGCGGTGCTCGCTACCAGTCCGCCGCCGGGGGCGGGGCTGTCGGCGCAGCTCGAGGCGGGCCTGCTCGAGGCCGACATCGCCCTGGACCAGGCGGAGCCCGCACGCGCACTGGCGCTCGCCGACGCCACCCTGGATGCCGTGCCGGCCGGCGTGCAGCCGGAAGCGCGCGCCTGGCTCCAGCTGCGGCGCGAGCAGGCGGCCCTGCAGGCCGACCGCCCGCCCCGGCGCGGCGACGAACCGGGATTCGGCGCCTTCGTTCCCGACCGGCTGCGCCATGCGCTTGGCCTGCTGCGCGCCAACCGGCCCGCTGCCGAGGTGGACGCGGCGTTCGCCGACGCGCTGTCGCTGGCCGAGCGACAGGGCGCCCCGGCCGGAATCGCCGAGGTCGTCCTGGCCCAGGCCGACTGGCTGCTGGAACACGGACGCATCGCCGAGGCGGCCGCCCTGGCGAACCGGATCGCGCCCTGGGCGGCGGGCGCCGGACCGGTGGCCCGGCTGCAGGCGCGGCTCGAACGGTTACCTCTCGAAAAACTTGAAGATCAGGACGTAAATAACTGAAGGAACGTGTTTCAGTCATGCATCCGTCATGCGATCGGAGTGTCGCGGCGGCGCGCCGGGGGCAGGCTCGATGCACCTTTCCACCCCGACGAGGTTCCTCCGTGAAGCCGATTCCCCTGGCGCGTCGCGCCCTGACAACCGCCCTGGTCCTGGCCCTGCCGTTTGCCGCGGCCGCGGCCGAACCGCTGGAACTGACGCTGCTGCGCGGCGGCGAGATCTCCGCGCCGCCCGTGGTCTCGGGGTCGCTGGTCTTCATGGCGACCGGCCGCGTGGTCGCGGCCTGGGACTACGCCGACCCGGCCCGTCCGCTGCGTCTTCCGGCAGCCGCCCCGGCCGGCGGCGCCATCAACGCCCTGGTGCGCGTGGGCGACCATCTTTATGGCAGTTGGTACGGCTATGACGGCAGCAGCGGCGTCACCACCTGGTCGCTGGCCGATCCGCGTGCGCCCCGGCGGCTGCGCGACGACACCGGCTACGGGCCGGGCGAGTACCGGCGCGCCGTGGGCATGACGGTGGCCAACGGCCACCTGTACCTCTTCGACAACGAGCAGGGCCTGCTGGTCTCCGACCTGGCCAACCCGGCCGCGCCCGTGTTCGAGGCCACCGGCCAGGACGGCCTGCCGGCGCAGTTCACCGACATCAGGGCCTACGGCAACACCCTCCATGCCAGCGGCCGCAACTGGTCGGGCAGGACGGTCTACGCCATCTACGACGTCTCGAATCCGCGGGCGCCGGTCCGCGTCGCCAACGAAGCCCTCGACGGGATCGACACCTTCCGCGTCCTCAGCGGGCCGCAGCAGGCGATCGGCATCGGCAACAACCTGACGGTCTACAACGTCGCCGCGGCCGTGACCACGCGGGGATCGATCGCGATCCCGCCGGCCACCGCCGGGGCGCGCGTCGGCGACCATGTCTACAGCTTCGGCTACGGTCCCGGCATGGGCGTCTGGAACGTGGCCGATCCGGACGCGCCCGCGCCCGTGCTGCAGTCGAAGATCGACGGCTTCGCCGGCCGGCACGGCACCGCGCTGGGGTCCAGCCACATGCTGCTGCAGACCACCACCGACCTCGTGCACACGCTGGACGTCAGCCGGCCCGGGGCACCGCAGCAGCTGGCCACCTCCTGGGTGCCGGGCGGCGTGCTGGCGGTGGACGCGGCGATCCACGAGGGCCGCACCGTGCTGCTGCAGGCCAACTACGGCCTGACCGTCAACGACTCCGACACCCTCGCGCCGCTGGCGCGGGTCGAAGCCAGCCTGCCGAAGAGCCTGGAAGGCCGCAGCTTCGAGCAGGTGGCGCTGGCCGGCGACATCGCCTGGATGGCCGCCTGGGGCTACGGCCTGGTGGCCGTCGACCTCGACGCCCAGGGCGGCCCGAAGGAGGTGGGCAGGCTGGAGCATCCCTTCGCCGCCACGCTGGCCATCGACGGCACGCGTGCCTACGTGGGGCGCTGGACCAACGGCGGCGGGCTCGCGGTGGTCGACATCGCCAATCCGGCCGCACCGGCCGTGCGCGCGGAGATCCCGTTGGCCAACCAGCCGTTCCGCATGCATGCCTCGGGCGGCTACCTGTTCGTCGCGCAGACCGCCGAGTCCGGTGCCGAACGGGGCGGAGGGCTGCAGGTGTACGACGTGTCCGGCCGCGGCGCGCCGGTGCCGGTCGCGCATGTCGACGACGGCTGCGGCTCGTCCTTCGACCTGTCCGTGGACGAGGCCGCCAACCGCGCCTACCTGGCCTGCGCGGACGGCCTGCGCGTGATCGACATCGCCACGCCGACCGCGCCCAAGGTCATCGGCCAGTACCTCGGCGGCGACGGCTTCAGCTACACCCGCGTCGCCCAGGCCGGCGACCGCGCCTGGTTCGCCGACGCGGCGGGCGTGCACGAACTCGACGTGGCCGACCCGGCGCACCCGGAGCTGGTCGCGCTCACGCCGATGGGCGGCAATCCGCCGTCGCGCCTGCTGGCCACGGAGGACCAGCGCCTGCTGGCCCTGGGCGGCAACACCGGCGTCCACGTGCTGGGACCGGACGCGCGCCTGCTGCGCCCCCGCGAGCCGGCGACCGGCCTCTCGGGCGCCCAGGGCGACGACTACCTGTTCGCGGTGCGGGTGCCGGCCGGAGTGCGCAACTTCACTGTGCTCACGGCCGGCGGCAGCGGCCGGCTGCGGCTGGAGTCGCGCCATCAGGCGGTGCCGGAAGACGGCGTGGCCGACGCGACGGGCACCGGCAACCTGCGCGTCCAGAAGCCGGCGCCGGGGCTCCACTACATCCGTGCGACCGGCACAGCGGCCTTCGACGGGGTCAGCCTGCACGTGGTGTTCTGAGGGGTGGCGGGGGCGGCATCCGGCCAGCCGGGTGCCGCTATACTGCGGTGATTGCGGCCTCCGGGCCGCATTCACGCTGTAGTTCCCGTCACCGACCGCGCCACGGCCTGCCCGTGCGACGCCGAGGCCACCGACCGCCGCATGCGCCTGTCCACGATCAAGCTGTCCGGATTCAAGTCCTTCGTCGACCCGACCGTCCTGCACCTGCCGACCAACATGACCGGCGTGGTGGGGCCGAACGGCTGCGGAAAATCGAACATCATCGACGCGGTGCGCTGGGTGATGGGCGAGAGCTCGGCCAGCCGGCTGCGCGGCGACTCGCTGACCGACGTGATCTTCTCCGGCTCCACCGCGCGCAAGCCGGTGTCGCAGGCCACGGTCGAGCTGATCTTCGACAACTCCGACCACACCATCACCGGCGAATTCGCCGCCTTCAACGAGATCTCGGTCAAGCGCCTGGTCTCGCGTGACGGCCAGAGCAGCTACTACCTCAACGGCGCGAAGTGCCGGCGCCGCGACATCACCGACCTGTTCCTGGGCACCGGCCTGGGGCCGCGCAGCTACTCGATCATCGAACAGGGGATGATCAGCCAGATCATCGAGGCGCGGCCGGAGGAGCTGCGCGTGTACCTCGAGGAGGCCGCCGGCATCTCCAGGTACAAGGAGCGCCGCAAGGAAACCGAGACCCGCATCCGCCACACCCGCGAGAACCTCGACCGCCTCAACGACCTGCGCGAGGAAGTCGGCAAACAGCTGACCCATCTGGCGCGCCAGGCGCGGCAGGCCGAGCAGTACACCGCGATCCAGGCCGAGCGCCGGATCCGCGACGCCGAGTGGAAGGCGCTGGAGTTCCGCGCGCTGGACGCGAAGCTGTCGGGCATGCGCGAGAAGCTGGCGCAGGACGAGACCCGCCTGCAGCAGCTGATCGCCGAACAGCGCGAAGCCGAGCGCGAGCTCGAGGAAGGCCGGGTGAAGCGCGAGGAGGCCATGGACGCGCTCAGCCGTGCCCAGGCCGCCGGCTACGAGGTGGGCGGCACGCTCGCCCGCATCGAGCAGCAGATCGCCCACCAGCGCGAGCTGTCGCAGCGCCTGCTGCGCGCCCGCGAAGAGGCCGAGGACGCGATCGCCGAGCTGGCGCAGCACATCAGCGGCGACGAGGAGCGGCTGGCGATCCTGGAAGAGTCGATCGCCGAGGCCGAGCCCGCGCTCGAGGCCCTGCGCGAAAGCGACGAAACCCGCCAGGATGCGCTGCGCGACGCCGAGGCCGCGCTGGCCGACTGGCAGGAGCGCTGGGACGCGTACAGCCGCGAGGCCGGCGAGGCCGCGCGCGCCGCGGATGTCGAGCGCACCCGAGTCGACTACCTCGACCGCCAGTCGCTGGAGTCCGACCGCCGCCGCGAGGCGCTGTCGGCCGAGCGTTCCGGCCTGGACCTGGAGGCGCTGGCGGAGGCGTTCGAGAGCGTCGCCGAGGAACACGAGGCGCAGAAGATCGCGCTGGAAGGGCTGAACGAAGGCCTGGAAGCACGCAAGCAGGCCGCGCTCGACCTGCAGGACCAGCAGCGCGCCGCGCAGCAGGAGATCTCCGAAGTCCGCAAGCAGGCCCAGGAGGCCCGCGGCCGCCTGTCCTCGCTGGAGACGCTGCAGCACGCGGCGCTGGGCCAGGAGCAGGGCGCGGCGATGGCCTGGCTGCGCCAGCACGGGCTGGATTCGTCCACGCGCGTCGGCGAGGCGCTGGAGGTCGAGGCGGGCTGGGAAAACGCGGTCGAAGGCGCGCTCGGGCAGATGATCGAGGGCGTGCTGGTCGACAGCCCCGGGACGCTGGTCGAGGCGCTGGCCGACCTGGGCGAGGGCCGCATCGCGCTGGTGTCGTCGGAGCGCGGCGATGAGGAATTCGCGTCGACTTCGCTGGCGTCGCGCGTGCGCGGGCCGCTGGCGATCCGCCGGCTGCTGTCACGCCTGCACGTCGCCGATTCGCTGGCCGAGGCGCGTGCGCTGCAGGCGCGGCTGGAGCCTGGCGATTCGGTGATCACCCGCGACGGCGAGCGGCTCGGCGCCGGCTGGCTGCGGGTGCTGCGCTCCGGCGCGGCGCGCCAGGGCGCGCTGCTGCGCGAGCGCGAGATCCAGGGCCTGCGCGACGACATCGAGCAGCTGCAGGTCCGCGAAGGCGAGCTGGAAGAGGCGCTGGCCAGCGGCCGCGAGCGCCTGCTGGCCGCGGAGCAGGCGCGCGAGGACGCGCAGCGCCAGCTCTACCACGCACACCGCGGCATCTCCGAGCTCGCCGGCCGGCTGCAGGGCCAGCAGGGGCGCCTGGACGCGGCCCGCAACCGCATCGAACGCATCGACGCCGAGCTGGCGCAGCTGGGCGAATCCATCGCCGGCAGCGGCGAGCAGGCGCGCGAGTCACGCGGCCGCCTGGAAGACGCGGTCACGCGCATGGCCGAACTCGAGGAGATCCGCCGCGGGCTGGAGGCCGAGCGTGCGCGCTTCGCCGCCGCCCGTGACGAGGCCCGCACCGCGGCGCGCGAGTCGCGCGAGCAGGCACACGCGCTGGCGCTGCAGCTGGAAACCCAGCGCACCCAGGCCAACGGCCTGCGCCAGGCCCTGCAGCGCATGGGCGGCCAGCGCGGCCAGCTCGATACCCGCCTGGGCGAGATCACGACCCAGCTTGCCTCCGGCGACAGTCCGGTCGACGACCTGGAGCAGCAGCGCCAGGCCGCGCTCGCGCAGCGCGTGCGCGCCGAAGAGCTGCTGTCGCAGGCGCGCAGCGCGCTCGACGGCGTCGATGCCGGGCTGCGCCAGTACGAGCAGGTCCGCCACCAGCGCGACGAGCAGGCGCTCGCCCAGCGCGAGGCGATCGCCCAGCGCAGACTCGACCAGCAGGCGCTCGCGATCCACGCCGAGCAGCTCACCGCCGCGGTCACCGAGGCCGGCTTCGTGCTCGAGGAGGTCGTCGCCGGCCTGTCCGAAGAGGCCGAAGCCGGTGCCTGGGGCCGCATGGTCGCCGACTTCGACGCGAAGCTGCGGCGCCTGGAACCGGTCAACCTGGCTGCGATCCAGGAGCATGCCGAGGCCGCGCAGCGCAAGGAATACCTCGACAGCCAGGACGCCGACCTCAATTCGGCGCTGGAGACGCTCGAGGATGCGATCCGCAAGATCGACCGCGAGACCCGCGGCCGCTTCAAGGACACCTTCGACCGGGTCAACTCCGGCGTGCAGGAGATCTACCCGCGCCTGTTCGGCGGCGGCCATGCCTACCTGGAACTCACCGGCGAGGACCTGCTCGACACGGGCGTCGCGATCATGGCGCGCCCGCCGGGCAAGCGCGTGTCCAACATCTCGCTGCTGTCCGGCGGCGAGAAGGCGATGACCGCGGTCGCGCTGGTGTTCGCGATCTTCCAGCTCAACCCGGCGCCGTTCTGCCTGCTCGACGAGGTCGACGCGCCGCTGGACGAGGCCAACGTCGGCCGCTTCAGCGCGATGGTCACCGAGATGAGCGAGAAGGTGCAGTTCCTGTTCGTGACCCACAACAAGGCCACGATGGAGGCCGCGAAGCAGCTCTCGGGCGTTACCATGCGCGAGCCCGGCGTCAGCCGGCTGGTGTCGGTGGACCTCGCGGAAGCCGCGCGCCTGGCCGGCGCCGCCTGACGTCCGACGAATCTTTTCTACACGGAGACCACGATGACTGACACCTGGCTGCTGCGGATCGGGATCCTGGTCGTCGGCGTCCTGCTGTTCGCGGCCATCTGGTATTTCGGCACCCGCCCGCGCAGTCCGCAGGGTCGCCGCGTCCCGGCGAAGGACGCGCCCGCCTCGCGCGAGGAGCGCATGGAGCCCACGCTGGGCGCGCAGCTCGAGCGCGAACTGGGCGAGGGCGCGGATGCCGCCGGCGAGGACACGGTGCAGGCCGAGATGGAACTGCTCGACGGTGCCGTGGGCGGCACCGCCGGCGCCACCGTCAGCCAGTACGGCCGCCGCGTCAGCGACGAGTTCGACAGGATCGTGACCCTCTACATCGCCGCGCGTGCCGGCAACGTGCTGCGCGGACCGGACATCGTGGTCGCCGCCGAGAAGGCGGGGCTCACGTTTGGCCACCTCAGCGTCTTCCACCGCCTGGTCAGCGGCCATCCCGAGCGGGGCCCGGTGTTCAGCGTGGCCAACATCCGCAAGCCGGGCAGCTTCGAGATGGACGGCATCCAGTCGATGGAGACGCCGGCGATCGCGTTCTTCCTGACGCTCCCGGCGCCGGTGCCGGCGCTCGAGGCCTGGGATGCGATGCTGCCCACCGCCGAGCGCATGGCCGACCTGCTCGACGGCGTGCTGCTCGACGAGCAGCGCAACGCGCTCGGACGCCAGCGCATCGCGCACCTGCGCGAGGAGATGCGCACCTACGACCGCGAGCACGAGGTCCAGATCACCCGCAGCCCGAGCTGGTAACCGCAGCAGAAACGGCAGGAGCCGCTGTAGGAGCAGCTACAGCTGCGACCAGTCCCGCCACGAGCCCCCCCCTCCCTACAGCCGCTCCCACGAAGAACGCGCGCCCCCGCCGCTGTAGCGGCTCCCGTGAAAGCGGGGGACAATCCGGGGCATGTCCCAGTCTCCCCTCGAGCGCGCCGCCGAACTGCGCCACCTGATCGACGACGCCAACCACCGCTACCACGTGCTCGACGAGCCGGCGATCCCGGACGCCGAGTACGACCGCCTGCTGCGCGAGCTGGATGCGCTGGAGGCCGCGCATCCGGAGCTGGCGACCCCCGATTCGCCCACGCAGCGCGTCGGCAAGCTGCCGTCCCCGAAGTTCGCCGAGGTCAGCCACACGGTGCCGATGCTCTCGCTGGGCAACGCCTTCAGCGAGGACGAGGTGGCCGAGTTCGTCGAACGCATCGTCCGCGAGACCGGCGAGGACGCGCCGGTGTTCTCGGTGGAACCGAAGTTCGACGGCCTTGCGATCAGCCTGCGTTACGAGGACGGTCTGTTCGTGCGCGGCGCGACCCGCGGCGACGGCGCCACCGGCGAGGACGTTACCGCCAACCTGCGCACGGTGAGGGCGATCCCGCTGCGGCTGCGCGGCGGTGAGGCGGTGGGCGAGGGCGGCGACGCCATCGCTGCCGACGGTGCGGCCGGTCCGGGCATTCCGGCGGTGCTGGAGGTCCGCGGCGAGGTCTACATGCCGCGCGCGGGCTTCGCGGCCTACAACGACTGGGCGCTGGCGCACGGCGCGAAGCCGCTGGCCAATCCCCGCAACGGCGCAGCCGGCTCGCTGCGGCAGCTCGATCCCGCGGTCACCGCGAAGCGCCCGCTGGCCTTTTTCGCCTACTCGCTGGGCGAGGTGTCCGGCGCGCGCGTGCCGGACACCCATTCCGGCGTGCTGGCCTGGCTGCGTGGCCTCGGGCTGCCGGTGTCGCCGCTGGTCGAGTGCGCGACCGGCCTCGCCGGCGTCCTCGACTACTACCGCCGCATCGGCGAGGCCCGCGACGCGCTGCCGTACGACATCGACGGCGTCGTCTACAAGCTCGACAGCCACGAGCTGCAGGCCGACCTCGGCTTCGTCTCGCGCGCGCCGCGCTGGGCGATCGCGCACAAGTTCCCGGCGCAGGAGGAGGCCACGATCGTCGAGTCGATCGAGGTCAACGTCGGCCGTACCGGCGCGGTCACGCCCTGGGTGCTGATGCAGCCGGTGCACGTCGGCGGCGTGACCGTGACCCGCGCGACCCTGCACAACGCCGACCAGGTCGCACGGCTGGACGTGCGCGTGGGCGACAGCGTGATCGTGCGCCGCGCCGGCGACGTGATCCCGGAAGTCGTGCGCGTGATCCCCGAGCGCCGGCCGGAGGGCACGACGCCGTGGCGGATGCCGGACCGCTGCCCGGTCTGCGGCTCGGAGATCGTGCGCGAGGACGGCGAAGTGGTCGCGCGCTGCAGCGGCGAGCTGGTATGTGCGGCGCAGCGCGTGCAGGGCCTGTTCCACTTCGCCTCGCGGCGGGCGATGGACATCGAGGGCCTGGGCGAGCGCCTGATCCAGGCGCTGGTCGACTTCGGCCAGGTGGAGAGCGTCGCCGATCTCTACCGCCTCGGCGTCGACGACTTCGTCGAGATGAAGCGCCGCGCCGACGAGCGCGACGGCACCACGCCGGAGACGGTCAAGGCCGGCAAGGTCGCGACGAAGTGGGCGGAAAACCTGGTGGCCGCGATCGAACGCAGCCGCGAGACCACGCTGGAGCGCTTCCTGTTCGCGCTTGGGATCGAGCACGTCGGCGAGAGCACGGCCAAGGTGCTGGCCGCCTGGTTCGGTGATCTCGACCGCATCCGCCGCGCGCCGTGGCCGCTGTTCAAGCGCGTGCCCGACATCGGCGACGAGGTCGCACGCGCGCTCGGCCACTTCCTCGACCAGCCGGGCAACCAGGCGGTGATCGACGGCCTGCTGGCCGCGGGCGTGCGGATCACCGACGCGCATCCGCCGTCGCCGAAGCTGCGCGAAGGGCTCACGCTTTCGCAGCTGCTGGCCGACTCCGGCATCCCGAAGCTGACGCCGCTGCGCGCGAAGCAGCTGGCTGACGCCTTCCCCGACGCCGCGGCGCTGCTCGACCAGGAGCGCCACAACTTCGTGATCGCCGGGCTGCCCGACGAGACCGCGACCGCGATGGCGGAGTGGCTGTCCGACGACGCCAACGCACGCATGCTGCTGGCCGCGGCGGCCATGCAGTCCGAACTGCTGGCGGCATTGCCCGAAGGTGCGGAGGCGGCCACGGGGCCGCTGGACGGCGTCACCGTGGTGATCACCGGCACCCTTGATTCAATGGGTCGCGACGAGGCCAAGGCCAGGCTGGAGGCGCTGGGCGCCAAGGTCTCGGGCAGCGTCTCGAAGAAGACCGGTTTCCTCGTGGCGGGCGCCGAAGCCGGCTCCAAGCTGGCCAGGGCCACGGAGCTGGGCATCGAGGTCTGGGACGAGGCGCGGCTGCTGGCCTTCCTCGAGGTGCATCCGTGAGCGCGACGGCCGGTGCGACGCTGTCGCTGCGCGCGCTGGAGCCTGGCGACCTGCCGGTGCTGCTCGACATGCTGCGGCGCTTCTATGCCGAGGACCGGATCCCGCTCGACGAGTCGCGCGTGCGACGCGGACTGGAGCAGCTGCTGGCAGATGCGGCGCTTGGCGCCGCACTGTTCGCCGAGGTCGAGGGCGAGCGCGTCGGCTACCTGGTGCTGGGCTGGTGCTTCAGCATCGAACAGGGCGGCCGCCACGTGCTGGTCGACGAGCTGTACCTGGAGCCGGCGGCGCGCGGCCGCGGCCTGGGCGGCGCGCTGCTGGCGGCCGCCTGCGACTGGGCCCGCGGGCAGGGCGCGGAGGTCGCGCGCCTGGAGGTGAACCGCCACAACCCGCGCGCGAAGGCGCTCTACCTGCGCCACGGCTTCCGCGACGACGACCGCGACATCCTCAGCCTCGCGTTCGCGGGAGACGGCGCATGAGCCACGAGGCGCTGCGCCTGCGCGCGCGGCTCAACCGCCTGGTGCGCGATTTCTTCGACGCCCGCGGCGTGCTCGAGGTCGAGACCCCGGTGATGTCGCGCGCCGGCAACACCGATCCCAACATCGCCTCCTTCACGCTCGAGTTCAGCGGCCGCACCGACGGCGCGCCGCGCACGCGCTGGCTGCGCACCTCGGCCGAGTTCCCGATGAAGCGCCTGCTGGCCGAGGGCCTGGGCGACTGCTACGAACTCGGCCGCGTGTTCCGCGACGGCGAGGCCGGCGGCCGCCACAACCCCGAGTTCACCATGCTCGAGTGGTACCGCGTGGGCTGGACGCTGGATCCGCTGGTGGACGAGACCGCGGCGCTGGTGCAGGCGGCGCTGGCCCTGGTCGGACGCGAGGCGACGCTGCGCAAGGCCTCCTTCCGCGACGTCTACCGCGAGGCGCTCGGCCTCGATCCGATGACCGCCTCCGTCGGCGAGCTGCAGGCGGCCTTTGCCGGAGACGTCGATCCCGAAGGCCTGACCCGCGACGACTGGCTCGACCTGCTGATGACGCACCGCATCCAGCCGGCGTTTCCCGCCGATCAGCTGCTGGCGATGCACGACTACCCGGCCTCGCAGTGTGCGCTGGCGAAGGTGGCGCGGCGCGGCGACGTCGACGTGGCCGAGCGCTTCGAGCTCTACCTCGGCCCGCTGGAGCTGGCCAACGGCTACCACGAGCTCACCGACGCGGCCGAACAGCGCGCGCGCTTCGAGCGCGACCATGGCGTTCGTGCCGCCCGCGGCGTGGCGCAGCCCCCGATCGACGAGGCGTTGCTGGACGCGCTGGCCACTGGCATGCCGGAATGCTCCGGCGTGGCGCTGGGCATCGACCGGCTGCTGATGGCGATGCTCGGCACCGGCGCGATCGCCGACGTGCTGGCCTATGACTTCGGGCGCGCGTAAGCGTGGTCGCAGCTTTAGCTGCTCCTACAGATGACCGCGCCGGACCTTGTAGGAGCAGCTACAGCTGCGACCCCCGGCATCTCCCCACGCCCACCCGACAGCGCGGAATTGGTCACCACCCCCCACTTGCCTGGAATCCCCGCATGACCGACGCCATCGACTACGCCCGTTACGACCGCATCCGCCCGATCCGCTGGACCGGCGAGGCGCTCGAACTGCTCGACCAGCGCAAGCTGCCGTTCGCCACCGACTACGTCACCTGCACCGACAGCGACGCCGTCGCCGCCGCGATCCACGCGCTGGCCGTGCGCGGCGCGCCGGCGATCGGGATCGCCGCGGCCTGGGGCGCGGTGCTGGCCGCGCGCGACATCGAGGCCGATGACGCCGCGCAGGCCGCCGAACGCCTCGAGCCGGCCCTGCAGCGTCTCAACGCCGCGCGCCCGACCGCGGTGAACCTGGCCTGGGCGCTCGCACGCATGCGCGCCGCGCTGTTCCGCGCGCAGGCGGGCGAGGGCAGCGACTGGCGCGCCGCGCTGGAGGCCGAGGCGCGCGCGATCGAGACCGAGGACCTCGCCGCCAACCACGCCATGGGCGTGCTCGGTGCTTCGCTGATCGAGGCCGGCAGCGGCGTGCTCACCCACTGCAACACCGGTTCGCTGGCCACCGCCGGCTTCGGCACCGCGCTGGGCGTCATCCGCGCCGGCGTCGCCCAGGGCCGCGTCGAGCGCGTCTACGCCGGCGAGACGCGACCCTGGAACCAGGGCGCGCGGCTCACCGTCTGGGAACTGCAGGAAGACGGCATCGACGCCACCCTGATCGCCGACGCCGCGGCCTCGCACCTGATGAAGGGCGGCGGCGTGCAGTGGGTGGTGGTGGGCGCCGACCGCATCTGCGCCAACGGCGACGTCGCCAACAAGATCGGCACCTACCAGCTGGCGATCGCCGCGCGCCACCACGGGGTGAAGTTCATGGTGGTGGCGCCGTCTTCGACCGTCGACATGGACACCGCCTCGGGTGATCTCATCGAGATCGAAGAGCGCGACCCCGCCGAGCTGCTGGCCGCAGGCGGCAGCCGCACGGTGGCCGAAGGCGTGCAGGCCTGGAACCCGGTGTTCGACGTCACGCCGGCCGCGCTGGTCGACGCGATCGTGACCGAGCGGGGCATCGTCGAACGCCCGGATCTGTCGGGAATGCAGGCGCTGTTCGGCCGCTGAGCGCGTCGCCGTCTGCCATCGGTATACGCGCCTGCAGGAGCCGCTATCGCGGCGATTGGCCTGTCGCGATGGCGACCGTTGCCGTGTCGCGAGGTGGTCGCCGCGATAGCGGCTCCTGCAGGATGCCGTCCGGTAAGTGTCCCGGGTTCCAGAAGCACCCGTCCGCCGCCGCAAGTCCTTGATTTCCAGCGGTATCGGGCGGGCGGAGACCGCGCCGTTGTGATAGAATCCACAGGTTCTGTCCAGCCTGCGCGCGAGGTCGGCGCGGCAGCCGCGGGCAGCCCCGTGAACCACTTTCGAAAGGGTCGCAATGGCCGAGCTCGCCAAGGAAATCATCCCGGTCAATCTCGAGGACGAGATGCGCCGCAGCTACCTCGATTACGCCATGAGCGTGATCGTGGGGCGCGCGCTTCCCGACGTCCGCGACGGCCTGAAGCCGGTGCATCGGCGCGTGTTGTTCGCGATGACCGAGCTCGGGGCCCACAGCAACAAGCCCTATTACAAGTCGGCGCGCATCGTCGGTGACGTGATCGGTAAGTACCATCCGCACGGCGACCAGTCGGTCTACGACACGCTCGTCCGCATGGCGCAGCCGTTCTCGCTGCGCTACATGCTGGTCGACGGGCAGGGCAACTTCGGCTCCATCGACGGCGACTCCGCGGCGGCGATGCGTTACACCGAAGCGCGCATGTCGCGGCTCGCGCACGAGCTGATGGCCGACATCGACAAGGAAACCGTCGATTTCCAGCCCAACTACGACGAAAAGGAGCTGGAGCCGACGGTCATGCCGACCCGGTTCCCGAACCTGCTGGTCAACGGCTCGGCCGGCATCGCGGTGGGCATGGCCACCAACATCCCGCCGCACAACCTGGGCGAGGTGATCGACGCGCTGATCGCGCTGATCGACAACCCGGAGATCGACATCGACGGGCTGATGGAATACATCCCCGGCCCCGATTTCCCCACCGGGGGCATCATCAATGGCGTCGGCGGCATCCACCTCGGCTACCGCACCGGCCGCGGCCGCGTGCGCATGCGCGCCAAGGCCGACATCGAAGTGGCCGACAACGGCCGCGAGTCGATCATCGTCACCGAGATCCCGTACCAGGTGAACAAGGCGCGGATGATCGAGAAGATCGCCGAACTGGTGAAGGAGAAGAAGCTCGAGGGCATCAGCGAGCTGCGCGACGAGTCCGACAAGGACGGCATGCGCATCTACATCGAGATCAAGCGCGGCGACTCGGCCGAGGTGGTGCTCAACAACCTCTACCAGCAGACGCAGATGGAGTCGGTGTTCGGCATCAACATGGTGGCCCTGGTCGACGGCCGCCCGAAGCTGCTGAACCTGAAGGATTTCCTCGAGGCCTTCGTGCGCCACCGCCGCGAGGTGGTCACGCGCAGGACGATCTTCGAGCTGCGCAAGGCGCGCAACCGCGCCCACATCCTGGAAGGCCTGACGGTCGCGCTCGCCAACATCGACGAGATGATCGAGCTGATCAAGACCTCCGAGAACCCGCAGGTCGCGAAGGAACGGATGCTGGCGCAGCTGTGGCAGCCGGGCCTGGTCGGCGCGCTGCTGGGCGCAGCCGGCGCCGAGGCCTCGCGCCCCGAAGACCTGCCCGCCGGCGTCGGCCTGCTTGCCGACGGCTACCAGCTGACCGAGGTCCAGGCGCAGCAGATCCTGGAGATGCGCCTGCACCGCCTGACCGGCCTGGAGCAGGAAAAGCTGACAGAGGAATACAGGCTGCTGCTCGAGACCATCCGCGGCCTGATCGAGATCCTCGAGGATCCGGACGTGCTGCTGGAGGTGATCCGCACCGAGCTGCGCAACGTCAAGGAAGAATTCGGCGACGCGCGCCGCAGCGAGATCCGCGCCAGCGAGGAAGACCTCGACATCCTCGACCTGATCGAGCCCGAGGACGTGGTGGTGACCGTGTCCCAGGCCGGCTATGCCAAGCGCCAGCCGGTGAGCGCCTACCGCGCGCAGAAGCGCGGCGGCCGCGGCCGCAACGCGGCGGCGACCAAGGACGAGGATTTCATCGCCCAGCTGTGGCTGGTCAACACCCACGACACCCTGCTGGCCTTCACCAGCCGCGGCCGCGTGTTCTGGCTGCCGGTGCACCAGCTGCCGGAGGCCGGCGCCAACGCGCGTGGCCGCCCGCTGATCAACTGGATGCCGCTGGAAGAGGGCGAGAAGGTCCAGGCCGTGCAGCCGGTGCGCGAGTACCGCGAGGACCAGTACGTGTTCTTCGCCACCGCGCGCGGCACGGTCAAGAAGACCCCGCTGACCGAGTTCGCCTTCCGCCTGGCGCGCGGCAAGATCGCGATCAACCTGGAGGAGGGCGATGCCCTGGTCGGCGCGGAACTGACGGACGGTTCGCGCGACATCCTGCTGTTCGCCAGCAACGGCAAGGCCGTGCGCTTCGACGAATCGACGGTGCGCGCCATGGGCCGTACCGCCACCGGCGTGCGCGGCATCCGCCTGGCCGAAGGCGAGTCGGTGGTGGGCCTGATCGTGGCCGGGTCCGCGGCCAGCGTCGAGGAGTCCGAGGATGACGACGCGGTCATCGAGGGCAGCGCCGAGGTGGTTGAATCCGGCGAAGGCGAGCAGGACGGCGAGGCGGATGCCTACATCCTGACCGCCACCGCCAACGGCTACGGCAAGCGCACCCGCCTGTCCGAGTATCCGCGCAAGGGCCGCGGCACCCAGGGCGTGATCGGCATCCAGACCACCGAGCGCAACGGCGCGCTGGTGGCGGCGGTGCTGCTCAGCCGCGAGGACGAAGTGCTGCTGATCTCCGACGGCGGCACCCTGGTGCGCACCCGCGCCGCCGAGATCTCGGTGGTCAGCCGCAACACCCAGGGCGTGACCCTGATCCGCCTGGGCGAGGGCGAGCGCCTGCAGGCCATCGAGCGCGTGGACGGTTCGATCGGCGACGGTGACGACGACGGCGATGGCGGCCAGGACGCCGCCACCCCCGAAGCAGACTGACCCCGACGCCATGCAGGGGCAGCGATAGCTGCTCCTGCAAGGGGTGTGTCGTGCCCCCGCATGTCACGGCACTCCTATACTGCAGGCGACTCCTGCTGACGACGGACGCGCCATGAAGGGAATCGGATGCTCGACCGGCCTGCGGCTGCTCGCCGCAGGTGCCGTGCTGCTGGCGCTCCTGGCCGTGGGCTGCAAGCGCAACGAGGGCGGTCAGCTCCCGGCACCCAGCGGCGAGGCCATCGTCGCCGAGCGCGCCACGGTGGACGGCTTCGGCCTGGTCCGCGCCTGGCCCGACGAGGAAGAAGGCTCGCTGGCGCTGGCCGTCGAGTTCTCGCAGCCGCTGGTGGGCACGCAGGACTTCGACCGGCTGCTCACCTTCGCCGAACCGGTGGGCGAGGACAGCAGCTGGAGCCTGGACGACGAGGGCCGGATCCTGCGCTTCCCCTTCGTCGAGGCCAATCGCGACTACACCCTGCGCATCTCGGCCGCGCTGACCGCGGCCGATGGCAGCACGCTGGGCCGCGACATCGAGCGGAAGGTGCACACCGGCGAGCTGAAGCCGGCCGCCGGCTTCGCGTCCCAGGGCAGCGTGCTGCCGGCGCGTGAATCGCGCGGGCTGCCGGTGGTGTCGGTGAACGTGGCCGAGGTCGACGTCGAGTTCCTGCGCGTGCGCGAGTCCGAGCTGCCGCGCTTCTTCGCCCACTACCAGCGCGGCGGCCGCCGCAGCGGCTGGGAGCTCGACAGCGACTACCGGCGCAGCCGCAGCGTCGCCGGCATGGCGGACCCGGTCTACGTCAACCGCTTCGTGCTCGGCGGCGAGCGCAACGAGCGCGCGGTCACCTACCTGCCGCTGCAGGACATCGCCGAGCTGCAGCAGCCGGGCCTGTACTTCGCCACCATGAAGCGCGCCGGCAGCTTCGACGGCATGTACGACACCGCCTTCTTCAGCGTCAGCGACATCGGCCTGCACGTGCGCGCCCACGCCGACCAGCTGTTCGTGCACACCGCATCGCTGCGCGACGGCAGCGCGCTGGGCGGCGTGGACCTGAAGGTGCTGGGCGACGATGGGCAGCCGGTGTTCAAGGCCCAGACCGACGGCAACGGCAACGCCGTGCTGGAGCACAGGCTCGACGCCGCGCAGGTGCTGGTCGCGAGCCGCGGCAGCGACGTGTCCATGCTGCCCTTCAACCAGCCGGCGCTGGATCTCTCCGAGTTCGCGGTGGCCGGGCGCAGGCAGGCCTGGTTCGAGGTCTTCGCCTGGTCGGGCCGCGATCTCTACCGTCCCGGCGAGACCGTGCGCGTCTCGGCACTGCTGCGCGACGCCGACGGCAAGCCGGTGCCGGCCGCGGCCGCCGGCAAGGCGCAGCCGCTGTTCGCGCGCCTGAAGCAGCCCGACGGCAAGGTGTTCGTGGAATCGCGCCTGGAGCCCGGCGCGCAGGGCTATTACCGCTTCGAGAAGGAGATCCCGGTCGAGGCGCCCACCGGCCGCTGGCAGGTCGAGTTCCGCACCGACCCGGCCAGCAAGGAGCTGGTGCAGGGCATGGACCTGCGCATCGAGGAGTTCCTGCCCGAGCGCATGAAGCTCGAGCTCGACAGCGCGCAGCAGCGCCTGGCCAGGGGCGATGCGCTGAAGATGGACGTCACCGGCGCCTATCTCTACGGCGCGCCGGCCGCGGGCAACCGCTTCACCGCACGGCTGGCGGTGGCGGTGGAGCAGCATCCGCTGGAGTCGATGCCGGGCTGGTTCTTCGGCGATCCCACGGTGACGCTGCCGCGCGAGGCCAGCGACGTGGTCGATACCGCGCTCGACGACGAGGGCAAGTTGCAGCAGACCCTGGTCCTGCCCGCGGAGGTCCGCGGCGACACGCCGGTGTCGGTGGTGGTCGCGGGCAGCCTGTACGAGACCGGCGGCCGCACGGTCAACCGCAGCCTCGAGCGCGTGCTCTGGCCCGCCGATGCGCTGGTCGGCGTGCGCCCGCTGTTCGACGACGCCGAAGGCAGCGACGCCAATGCGAAAGCCGGCTTCGAGATCCTGCGCGTGGACGCCCAGGGCACGCCGCGTCCGCTGGCCGGCCTCGAGCTGAAGCTGGTGCGCGAGCGCCGCGACTACCACTGGAACTTCGACGAAGAGGACGGCTGGACCTACAGCCACACCAGCCGCTTCGAGGTGGTGGAGACACGCAGCGTCGATGCCGGCGCCAGTGCAACGCGCGTCGACTTCCCGGTGGAGTGGGGCGAGTACCGGATCGAGGCGCGCGACCCCGAGACCGGCCTGGTCACCCGCTACCCCTTCCGCGCCGGCTGGAGCTGGGACGACGACAACCGCGGCCTCGACGCGCGCCCGGACAAGGTCAAGCTGGCGCTGGACCGCACCGGCTACCGCGCCGGCGACACCCTGGAAGTGACGGTCACCCCGCCGCATCCGGGCAAGGGCCTGCTGCTGGTCGAGAGCGACAGGCTGCTCTACGTGCAGGCGATCGACGCCCGGGCGGGCAGCACGTTCAACGTGCCGGTGACCGAAGACTGGGAGCGCCACGACGTCTACGTGACCGCCCTGGTGTTCCGGGGCGGCAGCGCCAGCAGCAAGGTGACGCCGGCGCGCGCGGTGGGCGTGGCCCACGTACCGATGGCGCGCGGCGACCGCCAGGTGGCCGTCGGCCTGTCGCTTCCGAAGCAGGCCAGGCCCGACGACACCCTGCGGGTGACGCTCGCGGTGCCCGGGCTCGCCGGCAGGACCGCGCACGCCACCGTGTCCGCCGTCGACGTCGGCATCCTCAACATCACCCGCTATCCGGTGCCCGATGCCGGCCGCCACTTTTTCGCCCAGCGTCGCCTGGGCGTGGACGCCTACGATGTCTACGGCCGCGTGATCGAAAGCCTTGAAGGCGGCACCGCGCGCCTGCGCTTCGGCGGCGACCAGGGCCTGGAGGCGCTGCCGCAGGCGCGTCGTCCGACCGCGCGGGTGCAGACGGTCGACCTGTTCTCCGGCCCCGTGAAGCTCGATGCCAAGGGCAATGCCACGGTCGAATTCACGCTGCCCGACTTCAACGGCACCCTGCGCGTCTCCGCCCTGGTGTTCGGCGATGACGCCTACGGCCACCGCGATGCCGAGCTGCTGGTACGCGCGCCGCTGGTCGCCGAGGCCAGCATGCCGCGGGTGATGGCGCCGGGCGACCGCGCCACGGTGACCCTGGACCTGGCCAACTTCACCGGCAGGGCCGGCGACTTCCGCGTGCGCGTGGACGGCGTCGGGCCGCTGCGAGTGGAGCAGGGCACGCGCGAGGCGAAGCTCGCGGTTGACGGCCGCGGCACGCTGTCCTTCCCGCTGCGTGCGCTCGACGGCCACGAGGTCGGCAAGGTGCGCGTGCGCGTGGACGGCGAAGGCGTCGCGGTCGATCGCAGCTACGAGCTGCCGGTGCGTGCGCCCTGGCCGCAGCTGCTGCGCTCGCGCAGCCTGGTGCTGGATCCGCTGGCCCCGGTGGTGCTCGATCCGGCCCTGGCCGAAGGCATGCTGCCGGGCTCGGTGAACGCGCGCCTGGGCCTCAGTGCCACGCCGCCGATCGCCTTCGCCGCCGCGCTCGAGGGCGCGCTGCGCTATCCCTACGGCTGCGCCGAGCAGACCACCAGCAAGGGCTATGCGGCCCTGGTGCTGGATACGCCCACGGCCGAATCCTGGGGCATGAGTCCGCTGCCCGACGGTGCACGCCGCCAGCGCATGGAAGGCGCGCTGGGCCGGCTGGCGGCGCTGCAGACCAGCTCGGGCCACTTCAGCATGTGGGGCGGCAGCGGCGACACGCAGCCGATGCTGACCCCCTATGTCGCCGAGTTCATGCTCGACGCCCGCGAGGCCGGCTTCGACGTGCCCGAGGCGATGCTGCAGCGCGCCCTGTCGCGCATGTCGGAGGACCTGCTGTCCGACGGCGAGCAGTTCTACGGCAGCGACAACCGCAGCCACCTGCGCCTGGCCTACAAGGCGCATGCCGGCTACGTGCTTGCACGCGTGAACCGCGCGCCGCTGGGCACGCTGCGCGCGCTCCACGACGGCTACCGGAAGTCGGCACGCAGCGCGATGCCGCTGGCGCATCTCGGCCTGGCGCTGTCGCTGCAGGGCGACAAGGCGCGCGGCGACACGGCGCTGGACGAGGCGTTCGGCTGGAACGGCGACCGCCCGGGCTGGCTCGGCGACTACGGCACGCCGCTGCGCGACGCCGCGCTGATGCAGGCGCTGGTGCACAAGCACGACGTCGCCACGCCGAAGCGCAGCGCCGCGCTGCGCGGGCTCGGCGCCGAGCTCGACGCGCGGCGCAAGGCGCGCTGGTTCTACCTGAGCACCCAGGAGCAGGCGGCCATCGCGCGCCTGGGACGCGAGCTGGCCGGATCCGGCAGGACCTTCAGCGGCAGGCTGAGCGAGGCCGGCGTGGAGGAGGCGCTGGCGCCGATGCGCCGCTTCTCCCGCGTCTACGGCCATGAAGCCCTGGCGGCGGGCGTGCGCCTGGTGCCGGAAGGGCAGGCTCCGATGTACGCGAGCATGGACGTGGCCGGCATCCCGCGCAGTGCGCCGGCGCCCGAGGCGAGCGTGCTGAAGGTCGAGCGCCGCTGGTACACCCCCGACGGCAAGCCCTGGACGCCGCGCCCGCTGCGCGAAGGCGAGGCGCTGGTGGTGCGGGTGACCCTCACCGCCGACCGGAGCATGCCCGACGCGCTGCTGACCGAGCTGCTGCCGGCGGGCCTTGAGGTCGAGAACATGAACCTCGGCGACGCCTCGGCCTGGGCCGACGTGGTCGTCGGCGGCATCCGCCTCGATGACCGCGGCGACGCCGCCGAGCTGCTGCACGAGGAGTTCCGCGACGACCGCTACGTCGCCGCGCTGAAGCTCGATGCCGGCCGCGCCGCCGACGTCTTCTACCTGGTGCGCGCGGTCACGCCGGGCGAATACGCGGTGCCGCCGCCGCTGGCCGAGGACATGTACCGTCCGGAGCTGCGCGGGGTGGGGCAGGCGCAGCCGGAGCGGCTGACGGTGGTGCAGCCGTGACCGCCGGAGCCTGCTCCGCCCAAGCCATCAGGGGCGCGCTGTCGTCCCGAAACGAAGCCCCTGTCGTGCCTCGGGCGCGGTCTGGTCCGGATGACCCGGGGCAGCGCCGGTCCTGATCCCGGCAGCGCCGGCGCCGCGCCCGCCACGGTCGACGCCGGCTGCCCGCGCGGACGGCTTCGGCGCGTCCGTGCGGTCCTGCGCTGGGGCAGCGTCGCGCTGCTGCTGTCGCTGCTGGTCCTGGACCTGGCCTTTCCACCCCCGCTGCCGGAAGCACGCGACCACGCGACCCTGGTCACCGCGCGCGACGGCACGCCGCTGCGCGCCTTCGCCGATGCCGACGGCGTCTGGCGCTACCCCGCCTCCGAGGCGACGGTGTCGCCGCTCTACATCGAAGCGCTGCTCACCTACGAGGACCGCTGGTTCCGCCACCATCCCGGCGTGAACCCGGTGGCCCTGCTGCGCGCGGCCTGGCAGGCGGCGCGCAGCGGGCGCATCGTCTCGGGCGGTTCCACCCTCACCATGCAGGTGGCGCGCATCCTCGAGCCGCATCCGCGCACGCTGGCGGGCAAGGCACGGCAGATCCTGCGTGCCCTGCAGCTGGAGGCGCATCTCTCCAAGGACGGGATCCTGACGCTCTACCTCGAGCGCGCGCCCTTCGGCGGCACCATCGAAGGCGTGGAGGCGGCGAGCTGGGCCTACCTCGGCAAGCCGGCGGCGCGGCTGTCGCATGCCGAGGCCGCGCTGCTCGCGGTGCTGCCGCAGGCGCCGACCCGGCTGCGCCCTGACCGCGCGCCGGAGGCCGCGCAGCGCGCACGCGACAAGGTGCTTGAACGGATGGCCGTCGGCGGGCGCTGGAGCCGCGCCGAAGTCGACGACGCCCGGATCGAGCCGGTGGTCGCCCGCGCCCTGCAGCCGCCGCTGTCGGCGGCGCTGCTGGCCCAGCGCCTGCGTGCGCGCGATCCGGCGGCCGAACGCATCCGCTCGACCATCGACGCCTCCCTGCAGCGCATGCTGGAAGAGCGACTGTCCGCCCATGTCGGCCAGCTCCCCGAGCGCACCTCGGCCGCGCTGCTGGTGGTCGACAACGCCAGCATGGAGGCGCGGGCCTACCTCGGCACCGCCAGCTTCGGCGATGCCGCGCGCCTGGGCCACGTGGACATGGTGCGCGCCTGGCGCTCGCCGGGCTCCACGCTCAAGCCCTTCCTCTACGGCATGGCGCTCGACGATGGCCTGGTGCATTCGCAGAGCCTGCTGGTCGATGCGCCGCAGTCCTTCGGCGGCTACCGTCCCGGCAACTTCGACGCCGCCTTCAACGGTCCGGTCTCCGTGGCCGATGCCCTGAGGCTGTCGCTCAACGTGCCCGCGGTGGACCTGCTCGACCGCGTCGGGCCGGCGCGCTTCGCCGCCCGCCTGGACCATGCCGGCATCGGCCTGCGCTTCCCGCGCGGCTCGCAGCCCAACCTCAGCCTGATCCTCGGCGGCACCGGGGCGCGGCTGGAGGACCTGGTCGGCGCGCACGCCGCGCTGTCGCGAGGCGGCATTGCCGGACGCGTGCGCTATGCGACGGGCGATCCGGTGGTCGACCGCCGCCTGCTGTCGCCGGGCGCGGCCTGGATCGTGCACGACATCCTCGCCGCCAACCCGCGGCCGGGCGAGCGCGTGGACACCTTCGATACCGGCGGTCGCCAGCGCGTGGCCTGGAAGACCGGCACCAGCTACGGCTATCGCGACGCCTGGGCGCTGGGCACCACCCGCGACTACACCGTGGGCGTCTGGGTGGGGCGGCCGGACGGCACGCCGCTGCCCGGCCAGTACGGTGCGGTGACCGCGCTGCCGCTGCTGTTCCGGGTCTTCGACAGCCTGCCGCGGCGGCCGGGTGACGCGCGCCTGCCGCAGCCGGCGAGCGTCGCCTCGCGCAGCGTGTGCTGGCCGCTGGGCACCGCGCTGGAACGCCAGCCGGAGGCTGCCTGCCGGCGGCGCATGGACGCCTGGGTGCTCGACGGCGTGGTGCCGCGGACCTTGCCCGAGCGCGAGGCCCGTCGCTGGAGCGCGGGCCTGGAACGGATCGAAGTGGATGCCGACAGCGGCCGCAGGCTGTCGGCCAGCTGTTCCGCGCCGCACCGGCGGGAACTGCGCCACGTGGCGCGCTGGCCCGCACTCGCTGCTCCCTGGCTGGGCGCCGCGGACCGTGCCGCCGCGCGCCTGCCGCCGCTGGCGCCGGACTGCGCCGATGACGGGCGCGGCGGTGCCCTGGCGCTGCGGATCGACGGAGTGAACGACGGCGCGCTGCTGCTGCGCGCGCCTGGATCGGAGCGGCCGCCGCGCCTGGCCCTGCGCGCGACGGGTGCGGAAGGCGAGGTGCAGTGGCTGCTCAACGGCCGCCTGGTCGGCCGCACCCGCGGCGGCCAGCCGCTCTGGCGCGAATTCCCCGACGCCGGACGCCAGCAGCTGACCGCGCTGGCCGAGGGCGGCGCTTGGGCCAGCCTGGCCTTCGACGTCGCCCCCTGAGCGGCCGGCGGGAGACCTGCCGGCCGGCGGAACCTCAGATCGCGCCCAGCACGTGCTCGGCCGACGACACCCTGAATTCGCCCGGCGCCTCGACGAACAGCTGCTTGACCACGCCGTCCTCGGCGTAGAGCGCGAAGCGCTTGCTGCGCAGGCCCATGCCAAAGGCGCTGGCGTCCATTTCCAGGCCGAGCGCACGCGCGAAATCGCCGTTGCCGTCGGAGAGCATGCGCAGGCCCTGCGGCACGTTCTGGCTCTCGCCCCAGGCCTGCATCACGAAGGGATCGTTGACCGCCATGCAGGCGACCTCGATGCCGCGCTCGCGGAAGGCGTCGAACTTCTCCACGAAGCCGGGCAGGTGTCGCTCCGAGCAGGTGGGCGTGAACGCGCCAGGCACGGCGAACAGGACCACCTTGCGGTGCGCGAAGATCGTCGGCGTGTCGATGGTGTGCACGCCGTCGTCGATGTGCTTGAGGGTGACTTCGGGGATGGCGTCGCCGGGCTGGATGGGCATGGGGGGGCTCCGTGTTCGCGGTGGGCGGCGAGGGGTTCGCGCGCCATGCCGCCATGGTGCCACGGCGTGCTGCACGGGGCTTGCCTTGTCGCGCGCCGCCCCGATATTGCTACCCTGCCGCGGCCGCCGCGCCCCGTTGCCGCGCGACTGGAGCATGCATGCAGTTCAAGGACTACTACGCCATCCTCGGCGTCGAACCCAGCGCCGGCGATGCCGAGATCAAGACCGCCTACCGGCGGCTTGCGCGCAAATATCACCCCGACGTCAGCAAGGAGTCCGACGCCGAGGACCGGTTCAAGGCCGTCAACGAGGCCTACGAGGCGCTGCGCGACCCCGAACGCCGCAAGGCCTACGACCAGCTGCGCTCCCGTGGCTACCGTCCCGGCGACGACATCCATCCGCCGCCCGGTGGCTTCGGTGGCAACGGTGGCGGGCAGGACTTCGACTTCGAGGAGGTCTTCGGCGGCGGCGGCGGTGGCAACGGCGGCTTCAGCGACTTCTTCGAAAGCCTGTTCCGGCGCCAGGCGCAGGAGCGCGGCGGGCCGGGATTCGGCGCGCCACCGCGTGGCGACACGCGCGCACGTCTCGTGGTGCCGCTGGAGACCGTGCACAAGGGCGGCGCGATGCGCATCGCCGTCAACGGCCGCACGCTGGAAGTGAAGGTGCCCAGGGGCATCCGTCCGGGCCAGGTGATCCGCCTGGCGGGGCAGGGCGAGCGCGGTGGCAACCTGTTGCTGGAGGTCGAATACGCCACCGATGCACGCTTCGAGGTCGACGGCCGCAACATCCTCTACGCGCTGGAAGTCGCGCCCTGGGAAGCCGCGCTGGGTGCCAGCGTCAGCGTGCCGACGCTGGGCGGCACGGTCGAGCTGAAGGTGCCCGCGGGCTCGGAAGCCGGTCGCCGGCTGCGCCTGCGCGGCCGCGGGCTGCCGGGCAGCGGTGGCCAGGCCGACGGGGACCAGATCGTGGAGCTTGAAGTGCAGGCGCCCGCGCCCCGCGACGAAGCGCAGAAGGTCGCCTACGACGCGCTGAGGGAGGCGTTTTCCGGGGAGTGGCGGCGGCGCTGAGGGGTCGCCCGCCGGCTCAGGCCGCTGACGGCGGCGGATCGTCGCTGATCGCCGAGCTGATGACCTGCGACAGCTCGGTGTCGCTGAAGGGCTTGGTGATGTAGGCGCGCGCGCCCTGGCGCATGCCCCAGACCTTGTCGGTTTCCTGGTCCTTGGTCGTGACCAGGATGACCGGGATGTGCTTCGTGGTCGGGTCGCGGGTGATCGAGCGCGTGGCCTGGAAGCCGTTGAGGTTCGGCATCACCACGTCCATCAGGATCAGGTCCGGCAGCTCGCGCTTCGCGGCCTCGACGCCGGCGGCGCCGTCTTCCGCAGTCAGCGCTTCGTGGCCCAGGCTCTCGACGATGCGGCGGATGCCCATCAGCTGCGACGGCGAATCGTCGACGATCAGGATGCGCGCCATGTTGTCCCCCATTCAAGTCCGGCGATTGTAGCCGCCGGAACCGGGGCTGCAAACGCTCGTGCGGTTACAGACGGACGAGCGTGCGTCCGAGCGATCCGCCGGCCAGCATGGACGCGAACACGCCCGGCAGCCCGTCCAGCCCGACCTCGCGCGTGCAGATGCGGTCGAGGTGGCGGGGCTTCCACTCGCTGGCCAGGCGCCGCCAGACCTCGTCGCGGATGTCGCGCGCGGTGCCGGCCGAGGCCACGCCCAGCAGCGAAACGCCGCGGATGATGAAGGGCATGACGGTGGTCGGCAGGTCGTGGCTGGCGGCGAGGCCGGCGCTGGCGACGTTGCCGTAGGGCGCGGTCTGCGCCAGCAGGCTGGCCAGCATGGGGCCACCGACGTTGTCGAGGCCGCCGCCGAAGCGCGCGGACTCCATCGGACGCGTGGTCGCCAGGGCGTCGCGCCCGATCACCCTGGCCGCGCCGATCGACGCCAGGTAATCCGCCTGCTCCGCCTTGCCGCTGACCGCGTGCACCTCGTAGCCGGCGCTGGAGAAGATGTCGACCGCGAGCGAGCCGACGCCGCCGGTCGCGCCGGTGACGGCCAGCGGGCCCAGGTCGGGATGCTGGCGGTTTTCGGTCATCCGCAGCAGGCCGAGGGCGGCGGTGAACCCGGCGGTACCGAGCACCATCGATTCGCGCAGCGACAGTCCGGCGGGAAGCCGGATCGCCCACTTCGACTCCACGCGCACGTAGTCTGAATAGCCGCCGTCGCGGGTCTCGCTGAGCCCGCAGCCGGTGACCAGGACTTCGTCGCCCTCGCGGAAGGCCGGATCGCTGGAGGCCACCACGTGGCCGGCGACGTCGATGCCGCCGACCAGCGGAAAGCGGCGCAGGATCTTGCCCTGGCCGGTGCCGGCCAGCGCGTCCTTGAAATTGACCGAGGAATAGGCCGTGCGCAGCACGACCTCGCCCGGTGACAGGTCGCCGAGGGCGACCTCTTCGATGCCGCTGCGATAGCCGGCGTCGTCGCTGTGGATACGGAAGGCGCGGAAGGTGCGCGGGATGGTCATGCCGTCTTCTCCTGCGACGCCGCGAACGCGCGGCCCGCGACGATTATCCGCGATCCCCGACGGAACTGTAGGAGCAGCTGCAGCTGCGACCTGGGCGAAGCGCGGAGATGCGGGTCGCAGCTGTAGCTGCTCCTACAGGAGGGGTGGCGGCACTGGCGGCGGCCTCAGCGCAGCTCGCGGCTGCGCTTCTCGTCGAGCCACTTGGACGCCTGAGCCGGCCGGTAGCCGCGCATCCACTCGAACATCGCCTCGATGTCGTCGCCGGTCCACATGTCCTCGCGCTGGCCGGGATGCAGGAAGCGCTCTTCGACCATGCGGTCCATCATCGCGACCAGGGGCCGGTAATAGCCGTTGACGTCGAGCAGGGCGCAGGGCTTTTCGCTGATGCCGAGCTGCCGCCAGGTGAACATCTCCACGATCTCCTCGAGCGTCCCGAAGCCGCCGGGCATGGCCACGAAGGCGTCGGCGAGGTCGAACATCCGCGACTTGCGCTGGTGCATCGAATCGACGACCTCGAGCTCGGTCAGGCCGGCGTGCGCCACCTCCATGTCGACCAGGTGCTTCGGGATCACGCCCACCACCTCGCCGCCCGCGGCCAGCACCGCATCGGCGATCGTGCCCATCAGGCCGATGTTGCCACCGCCGTAGACCAGGCGGATCCCGTCGCGGGCCATGCGCGTGCCGAGCGCGATCGCGGCCTCGCCGTAGGCGGGGTGGGCGCCGCTGTTGGAACCGCAGTAGACGCAGAGGCTTTTCATGCTTGGAGGCTCTTCATGATCGGTGGCCGGGGAGGCCGGCCGTGGCGGCCCCGGAAAGGACGACGCCGGGCTGGGCCCGGCGCCGGTGCGGCAGAATGCGGGCGGCGCTTGCACGCCCCGCCGCAGTCCTCAGTTGGCCTTGTGGATCGCGCGCTTGTCCACGGCCATGGCGGCGTCGTGGATCGCTTCCGACAGGCTGGGGTGGGCGTGGCAGATGCGGGCGAGATCGTCGGCGGAGCCCTTGAACTCCATGGTCAGCACGCCCTCGTGCACCAGCTCGGAGACGTTGGCGCCGACCAGATGCATGCCGAGCACGCGATCGGTTTCGGCATGCGCCAGCACCTTCACGAAGCCCGCCGGCTCGACCATGGCCACGGCGCGGCCGTTGGCGGCGAAGGGGAAGCTGCCCGACTTGTACGGCACGCCTTCTTCCTTCAGCTGCTGCTCGGTCTTGCCGACCCAGGCCAGCTCCGGCTCGGTGTAGATCACCCAGGGGATGGTGTCGAAGTTGACGTGGCCGGGGAGGCCCGCGATCAGCTCGGCCACCGCGATGCCTTCCTCGAAGCCCTTGTGCGCCAGCATCGGGCCGCGCACGCAGTCGCCCACGGCCCAGACGCCGTCGACGCCGGTGTGGCAGTGCTCGTCGACCTCGATCTGGCCGCGCTCGGTCAGCTTGACGCCGCTGCCCTCGGCCAGCAGACCCTTCGACGCGGCCTTGCGACCGACGGCGACGAGCAGCTTGTCGACGGTGATCGTCTCCTCGCCCTTCTTGTCGGCGAAGGTGACCTGCACTTCCTTCTTCTTGCCCTTGCCGGTGACCTCGGCCTTCGAGACCTTGGCGCCCAGGCGGATGTCCAGGCCCTGCTTCTTGAACTCGCGCGCCGCGACCTTCGAGACCTCGGCGTCGGCCGCGGCCAGGAAGTCCGGCATCGCCTCGAGGATCACCACCTCGGCGCCCAGGCGCTTCCACACGCTGCCCAGCTCGAGGCCGATCACGCCGGCGCCGATCACGGCCAGGCGCTTGGGCACTTCGGTGAAGTCCAGCGCGCCGACGTTATCGACGATGGTCTCGCCGTCGAACTTCGCGAACGGCAGCTCGATCGAGTCCGAGCCCGCGGCGATGATGACGTTCGTGCCGGTCAGCTCGACCTCGCTGCCGTCATGCTGCTTCACCTTCACCAGGCGGTCGGCGTGCAGGGTGGCGAAGCCGTAGTACGGCGTCACCTTGTTGGCCTTGAACAGCTGTGCGATGCCGCCGGTGAACTGCTTCACGATGGCGTCCTTGCGGCCGACCATCTTCTCGACGTCGATCTTCGGGTTGCTGGCGGTGATGCCGTGCTCGCCGAAGATGTGCTGCAGGTTGTGGAACTGGCGCGAGCTGTCGAGCAGCGCCTTGGACGGGATGCAGCCCACGCGCAGGCAGGTGCCGCCGAGTGCCGGCTTGCCGTCCTTGCCCAGGGCGGCGTCGATGCAGGCGACCTTCATGCCGAGCTGCGCGGCGCGGATCGCGGCGTGGTAGCCGGCCGGGCCGGCGCCGATCACGACAACGTCAAACTGTTCAGCCATTTCGATTCCTCGATGTCCTCCCCCCGCACGCGGGGGAAGGTGCCCCGAAGGGGCGGATGGGAGCGGTCTCGCGGGAGGAGCGGCTTACATCCCCAGCAGCATGCGGTGCGGGTTCTCGAGCTGGTCCTTGATGTCCACCAGGAACTGCACCGCGTCCTTGCCGTCGATGATGCGGTGGTCGTAGCTGAGCGCGATGTACATCATCGGCGCCGCCACGATCTGGCCGTTCTCGACGATCGGGCGCTCCTTGATGGTGTGCATGCCGAGGATCGCGGACTGCGGCGGGTTGACGATCGGCGTCGACATCAGCGAGCCGAAGGTGCCGCCGTTGGTGATGGTGAAGGTGCCGCCCTGGAGGTCGTCCAGCGACAGCTTGCCGTCGCGCGCCTTCACGGCGTAGTCGCCGATCGCCTTCTCGACGTCGGCGAAGCCCATGCGCTCGACGTTGCGCAGCACCGGGGTCACCAGGCCGCGGTCGGTGGAGACCGCGATCGAGATGTCGGCGTAGCCGTGGTAGATGATGTCGTCGCCGTCGACCGAGGCGTTGATCACCGGGTACTTCTGCAGCGCGGCGGCGGCGGCCTTGGCGAAGAAGCTCATGAAGCCGAGCTTGACGCCGTGCTGCTTCTGGAAGCTCTCGCCGAGCTCCTTGCGCATGGCCATGACCTTGCCCAGGTTGACCTCGTTGAACGAGGTCAGCATCGCGATCGATTCCTTGGACTGCATCAGGCGCTCGGCGATGCGCTTGCGGATGCGGGTCATCGGCACGCGCTCTTCCGGACGGTGGCCGCCGGAGACGCCGGCGGTCTTGCCCGAGGCGTAGTTGACCAGGTCTTCCTTGGTCACCGCGCCGCGGCGGCCGGTGCCTTCGACCTGCGAGGGATCGATGCCCTGGGTGACGGCGGTGAAGCGCGCGCCCGGGGGGAGCTCGGCGCCGCCGGACACCGGGGCGGGACGGGTGGAGGCGGGCGCCTTGGCCTCTTCCTTCGCAGCCTCGGCCTTCGGCTGCACCTGCTGGGCGCCGGCGGCCGGCTCGGCCTTCGGCGCCTCGGCCGACTTCGCCGGGGCGGCGCCTTCCTCGATGATCGCCAGCACCTGCTGGCTGGTGACGGTGTCACCCTCGGCGTACTTCAGCTCCCTGATCACGCCCTCGACGGTCGAGGGGACTTCGAGCACGACCTTGTCGGTCTCGAGGTCGACGATGTTCTCGTCGCGCGCGACGCTGTCGCCCACCTTCTTGTGCCAGGTGGCGATGGTGGCGTCGGAAACGGATTCGGGGAGTACCGGTACCTTGATCTCGGTGGCCATGGTGTGGATGCGTCCTGGTCGTAATCGGTGTGGGGGTCAGTCGGCGGCGAAGACGCTGCCGACGGGCGAGGCGAGGGCGTCGTCGACCAGCTTCTGCTGTTCGGCGACGTGGTCGGAGAAGAGACCGACCGCGGGCGAGGGCGAGCGCTGGCGACCGGCGTAGTGCAGCTCGAGGGCCGCCGGCACGCAGTGCTGCAGGTGGTGGCGGATCTGGTACCAGGCGCCCTGGTTCTGCGGCTCTTCCTGGCACCAGATGACGCTCGTCGCCTTCTTGAACCGGGCGAGCTCGGCCGACAGCGCCTCGCGCGGGAAGGGATAGAGCTGCTCGACGCGCACCAGGGCGACGTCGTCCTGGCCGCGCTTTTCCAGCTCCTCGAGCAGGTCGTAGTAGACCTTGCCCGAGCACAGGATCACGCGCGTGACCTTCTTCGGATCCGCCGAGGCGTCGCCGATCAGGTGCTGGAACCCGCCCTTGGCCAGTTCGTCCAGGGTTGACACCGCCAGCTTGTGGCGCAGGAGCGACTTCGGGCTCATCACCACCAGCGGCTTGCGGGTGGTCATGCGCATCTGCCGGCGCAGCATGTGGAAGGCCTGGGCGGGGGTGGACGGCACGCAGACCAGCATGTTGTCCAGCGCGCACAGCTGCAGGAAGCGCTCCAGGCGCGCCGAGCTGTGCTCGGGTCCCTGGCCTTCGTAGCCGTGCGGCAGCAGCAGGGTCAGGCCGCTGATGCGGCCCCACTTGGCCTCGCCCGAGGCGATGAACTGGTCGATCACCACCTGGGCACCGTTGGCGAAGTCGCCGAACTGGCCCTCCCAGATGCACATCGTGTTCGGGTCGGTGGTGGAGAAGCCGTACTCGTAGGCCATCACCGCCTCCTCGCTGAGCAGCGAGTCGATCACGGTGGCGCGCTCCGGCGAATCCACCAGCTGGCGCAGCGGCAGGTGGTAGCTGTCGGTCTTCTGGTCGTGCAGGATCGCGTGGCGGTGCGTGAACGTGCCGCGGCCGACGTCCTGGCCGACCAGGCGCAGGCCGAAGCCCTCGTCGAGCAGGGTGGCGTAGGCCAGGTTCTCGGCGAAGCCCCAGTCGGCCGGGATCTCGCCCGCGGCCATCTTCCTGCGGTCGTCGTAGACCTTGGCCACGCGCGAGTGCAGCTGCACGTCTTCGGGGATCGTGGTGATGGCCTTCGCGAGCTCCTTGAGCTTCGCCGGCTTGACCGCGGTGTCGGCCTTGTCGGTGAGCTTGCCCGCGACCAGCTTGCCCCAGTCGACGAACAGGCCGCTGTCGGCCGGCGTCTTGCCGACTTCGGCCAGCTCGGTGGTGACCTCGCCGGCGTCGAGCTTGTCGCGGTAGCGGTCGACCAGCGCCTGGCCGCCCTTGTCCTCCAGCACGCCGGCGGACTCGAGCTGCGATGCGTAGAGCTCGCGCGTGGTCCTGTGCTTGCGGATGACCTGGTACATGACCGGCTGGGTGATCGCCGGCTCGTCGGCCTCGTTGTGGCCGTGGCGGCGGTAGCAGACCAGGTCGATCACCACGTCCTTACGGAATTCCTGGCGGAAGTCGTAGGCCAGGCGCGCGGCGAAGGCCACGGCCTCCGGGTCGTCGGCGTTCACGTGCAGCACCGGCGCGCCGATCATCTTGGCCACGTCGGTGCAGTACAGCGTGGAGCGCGCGTCCTCGCGGGCGCTGGTGGTGAAGCCCACCTGGTTGTTGATCACCACGTGCACGGTGCCGCCGACGGCGAAGCCGCGCGCCTGCGACATCTGGAACAGCTCCATGACCACGCCCTGGCCGGCGAATGCGGCGTCGCCGTGGATCAGGATCGGCATCACCTTGCGGCGCTCGCGGTCCTGGCGGCGCTCCTGGCGCGAGCGCACCGAGCCGGCGACCACCGGGTCGACGATCTCGAGGTGCGAGGGGTTGAAGGCCAGCGCCAGGTGTACCGGGCCGCCCTCGGTGACGACGTCGGCGGAGAAGCCCATGTGGTACTTCACGTCGCCGGCGTGCGCCAGCTCGTTGTGCTCGAACTTGCCTTCGAACTCGTTGAACAGCTGGCGCGGGCTCTTGCCCAGGGTGTTCACCAGCACGTTCAGGCGGCCGCGGTGGGCCATGCCGATCACGATGTCCTTGACGCCGCTGTTGCCGGCGCGGCGGATCACGGTGTCGAGCAGCGGGATCAGCGAGTCGCCGCCCTCGAGCGAGAAGCGCTTCTGGCCGACGTACTTGGTGTGCAGGTAGCGCTCGAGGCCCTCGGCCGCGGTCAGGCGCTCGAGGATGCGGCGCTGCTCGTCGGCGGTGAGGCTGTAGCGGCCACCGGCCTGCTCCATGCGCTCGTACATCCAGCGGCGCTGGTCGGCCTGCGGGATGTGCATGAACTCGGCGCCGATCGGGCCGGCGTAGGTCGCGCGCAGCAGGGCGAGCAGGTCGCGCAGGCGCATGCGCGGGGCGCCGCCGAAGGTGCTGGTGCCGCCGGCGGCGGGGCCGGTGGCGAACTCGGTGTCGAGGTCGGCGTCGGACAGGCCGTGGAAGGGCAGGTCGAGGTCGGGGGCGTCGATCTTCTCGGCCATGCCCAGCGGATCGGTGTCCGCCTGCAGGTGGCCGCGCGAGCGGTAGGCGGTGATCAGCTTCAGCACCGAGCCCTGCTTGCGCTGGGCTTCAAGGTCGCCGCCGCCGGTGCCGGCGGCCACGATCACGCCGGCCTTGGCCTCGCGTCCGGCGCGGGCCACCGCGTCCATGACCACGGAGTGGGGCACGTCGCCCGCTTCGCGGCCCTTGAAGGCGTCGAACCAGGTCTTCCACTTGTCGCCGACGCTGTCGGGGTCCACGAGATACTGCTCGTACAGGTCCTCGATGTAGGCGGCGTTGGCGCCGAGCTGGGAGGACTGCGCAAACTGCTTCAATAGATTGGCCACGATGGCGTCGGAGAACTCAGAAGGAGGAGGGGAAGAGGCGTTTCGATGGTGCGACGCCTGTTCAGGCGTGCAACCGCGCAATTATAGCCCCGCCTGCGCGAATGAGGCGGCGACGGACGCGACGGAAACGCATTGTTGCCGGGCCGGCATGGCGCGCGGCCGCCACCCTGTCCCGCGGTTGTGCCGGGACTCAGATTCCGAGGGCGCGGTATTCGCTGCAGGGACGGGCGCGCTCCCAGAACGGCTCGAAGACGCCGCGCAGGTGGCGGGCCCGGCCGGGCGCATCGAGCCGGGTCTCGCCTTCCCAGCGGTTGCCGAGCGGCCGGAACAGGTGGCCGCCGCGGTCGTTGGCGATGAAGGCCGAGGGCCATGCGCGATCGACCTGCTCCTCGACCGCGCGGAAGGCGATCGCGCTGGGCAGGCGCTGGCCGAGCGCGATCAGCGGCGCGAGCGCACGCTGCGGTACGGCCGGCTCCTGCACCAGGATGCGGATCGCACACTCCCCGCGCGTGGCGAGCCGGCGGATGGCGTCGACTACGGCGGCCTGGTCGAGCAGGCCGGGATCGAGTTCGCGGGTGTAGATGTCCAGCTGGCGGCGGGCGCCCGCCACCACCCCCAGGGTCGCGGCGATGGCCGCGGCGCGGGATTCGACGAGGTTCAGCGCATCGATCAGCAGCCGCATGCCCTGGTGCTCGATGCCGGCCTCCTGGAAGCGCTCGCCGGCGGGCAGGAAGCCGGCGCGCGCGTAGAAGCCGATCGCGCTGGCCTGGGCGTGCAGCGAGACCTCGCGCCAGCCAAGCGTGCGCGCCTGATCGACCAGGGCCACGAGCAGGGCCTCGCCGACGCCGCGGCCCCGCCATTCCGGCAGCACCGCCATGCGCCCGATGCTGCGCGCCGGCGTGAGCCGGCCGGTGCCGATCGGTTCGCCCGCGGCGTCGCGCGCGATCACGTGGTGGCAGTCGGGATCGAGGTCGTCCCACTCCAGCGCCAGCGGCACGCCCTGTTCCTCGACGAACACCGCCTCGCGCACGCGCCGCAGGTCCGGCAAGCCCTGCACGTAGTCGGAGGACTGGATCCGGAACGCGTCGCCGTCACCCATGCTCAGTCCCCCTGGTCGACGCTGTCTTCGTCTTCGAGCCGGTAGTGGCCTTCCGCCAGCAGGGCGGCGACGCAGTCGCGGCCGGCCGCCGAGAGCCGGTTCCAGCCGGCGGCGTCCACCGGGTCGGCGGCCGCCAGCCGCTTCGCATCCGCGATCGGCAGCCGCCACGACTGGCCCGCCACGTACAGGCTCGCGCCCGTCGTCGCGCGCCGCCAGGCCACGCGCGTCCAGGGATAGCGCGCCAGCACCAGGCCGTCCTCGAGCGCCCGCGCCAGCTGCTCGACGTCCACCGGCCCGGCGTCGCCCTGGTCGGCCCCCGGGCCCGTGCCGGGACCGGCCGCGGCGCGGTAGACCGTGATGAAGCGGCCGAACCAGTCGCCCAGCGCGTCGGCGTCCGCCATGCGCACGGCGTTGAGCGCCTCGACCACGCGGCCCATCGCGGCGGCGTCGATTTCCCAGGGATCCTTCGCGGCCTCCAGGGTCGGGTCGGCGTAGCGCAGGGCCTCGTCGGCCTCCGCGGCGAGCGTGTCGACGTAGTCGCCCATCAGCTCCGCCACCGAGGGCGCGCGCATGCCCAGCGAGAAGGTCAGGCAGGGGTCCTCGGCCACGCCGTGGTGCGGCACCAGCGGCGGCAGGTACAGCATGTCGCCCGGCTCGAGCACCCAGTCGTGGGTGGGCGTGAATTCGCGCAGCAGCTTGATCTCGACGTCGTCGCGGAAGTCCAGCGGCGGCTGGCCGCGACCCATGGCGTCGGAGGCGTCGATCTGCCAGCGGCGGTGGCCCATGGCCTGCAGCAGGAAGACGTCGTAGTGGTCGACGTGTGCACCGACCGAACCGCCGGTGGCGGCGAAGCTGACCATGACGTCGTCCACCCGCCAGCGCGGCAGGAAGTTGAACGCCGGCAGCAGGGCGGCGATGTCCGGGTCCCACTTGTCCATGTCCTGGACCAGCAAGGTCCAGTCGCGGTCGCCCAGGCCCGGGAACACCTCCTCCGGGAACGGGCCGCTGCGCACGGTCCAGGCGTCGCGGGCGCGGTCGTGCTGGATCAGGCGGGCAAGCACGCCCTCCTCGCAGGCCAGGCCGGCGAGGTCCTCGGGCTCGACCGGCGAGACGTAGCCGGGGAAGGCGCCGCGGACCAGCAGCGGGCGCTTGTGCCAGTAGTCGCGCAGGAAGGCGCGCGGCGCCATGCCGAGCGGCTGGCCGGCGCGGGCCTGGACCTCGAAGGGAAGGGCTGCGGGGCGCTTGGCCATGTCGTGTTCCTGATGGTCGGCGCCGTCAGACGGCGCGGGCCTGGGCTTCGGCCAGGCCGGTGTAGGCGGCGGGGGTGAGTTCGAGCAGGCGGGTGCGCTCGGCTTCGGGCAGGTCCAGGCCGGCGACGAACTCGCGCATCGACGCGGCGTTGATGCCCTGGCCGCGCGTCAGTGCCTTGAGCTGCTCGTAGGGGTTGGGCAGGCCGTGGCGGCGCATCACCGTCTGCACGGCTTCGGCCAGCACTTCCCAGGCGGCGTCGAGGTCGGCGGCTAGGCGCTCGGGGTTGGCGCTGAGCTTGCCGAGGCCGCGGCCGAGCGCGTCGAAGCCGATCAGTGCGTGGCCGAAGGCGGTGCCGACCGCGCGCAGCACGGTGGAGTCGGTGAGGTCGCGCTGCCAGCGGCTGACCGGGAGCTTGGTGGCGAAGTGCTCGAACAGCGCGACCGCGATGCCGAAGTTGCCCTCGGCGTTCTCGAAGTCGATCGGGTTGACCTTGTGCGGCATGGTCGAGCTGCCGACTTCGCCGGCCTTCACCGCCTGTTTGAAATAGCCCAGCGAGATGTAGCCCCAGACGTCGCGGCAGAGGTCGATGAGGATGGTCGCGATGCGCTTCTGCACGTCGGCGATCTCGGCGACGCAGTCGTGCGGCTCGATCTGGGTGGTATAGGGATTGAAGTCCAGGCCCAGCGATTCGACGAAGCGCTGCGAAAACGCCGGCCAGTCGACGTCGGGATACGCGGCGACATGCGCGTTGTAGTTGCCGACCGCGCCGTTGGCCTTGCCGGTGAGCGACACGGCCACCAGTTGCGCGCGCTGGCGCTCGAGGCGCGCGACCACATTGGCGAGCTCCTTGCCGACGGTGGTGGGCGAGGCGGTCTGGCCGTGGGTGCGCGAGAGCATCGGTAGGTCCGCCAGCTCGTGCGCCATGCCGCGCAGGGTGGCGGTGACGCCGTCGAGCGCGGGCAGCATGACCTCGCGGCGGGCGGCGTCCAGCATCAGGCCGTAGGACAGGTTGTTGATGTCCTCGCTGGTGCAGGCGAAGTGCACGAACTCCAGGGCCGGGCCAAGCTCGGCGTCGTCGGCCAGGCGCTCCTTGATGAAGTACTCCACCGCCTTGACGTCGTGGTTGGTGGTGCGTTCGATCTCCTTCACGCGGGCGGCGTCGGCGGGGGAGAAGTCGCGGGCCAGGGCGCGGAGGCGGGCGGTGGCGGCGTCGCCGAAGGCGGCGAGTTCGGGAATGCCGGGTTCATTGGCCAGGGCCAGCAGCCATTCGATCTCGACGCGGACGCGGGCGTGGACCAGGCCGAACTCGGAGAACACCGGCCGCAGGGCCTCCACCTTGCCGGCATAGCGGCCATCGAGCGGGGAGAGGGCGAGCAGCGGGTCGAGGGCGGGCATGGCGGCGTCTGGCGGTTGGCGGCCGGTCATTCTACCTGTGGATGTCGGGGGCGGCCGGTGGCCGGGGATGCCCAGGTGCGCGGGCTTCGGCGGGACGCGTGCCACTGCGTGGTGGGGACGGACCGGCGAAGCAGCCATCCATGGCTGATTCGCCTACCGCGCACGTCCATGTGCGCTGTCCGTCCCCACCGTGCAGTGTCCCGCTGCGGCGGGATTGGAGTCTTGCGGCTTCGGCTGCTTTCGTCGGCCAGACATCCGGCGAGCGAACGCTTCTGGTCGACGCCCGATGCCGCGGTGAGCTACTTCACGGAGCCGACGGCGGTCGGGCAGGAGTTGGAGGGCGGGGGGAGTGCGGAGAGTGGGCCAGGGATGGCCCACGCCCCCGCTTCCAGCCATGGATGGCTGGCGGCGGGGCGGAGCACTCCCCCCGCCCTCCGCCTCCTGCGGCGGCATCCCCACGAAGAAAGCGACCCGCTAACGCGACGGAGACACTGCGAAACTCGACGCGGGCTGATGCGGCGCGCGGGTATCCTCGGCGGCGACAACCGTGCTGGAGGACGACATGGCAGACAACGGGTTCCGGATCGAGCACGACAGCATGGGCGAGCTGCAGGTGCCTGCCGATGCGCTGTGGGGCGCGTCGACGCAGCGGGCGGTGGAGAATTTCCCGGTCAGCGGGCGGCCGATGCCGCGGGGCTTCATCCGCGCGCTGGGACTGGTCAAGGCCGCGGCGGCGGAGGCGAACGCGGGCTTCGGGCTGCTGCCCAAGGGGCTGGCGGCGTCGATCCGCAAGGCGGCGCGCGAAGTGGCCGCCGGCCAGCACGATGCGCAATTCCCCGTCGACGTCTACCAGACCGGATCGGGCACCTCGTCGAACATGAACGCCAACGAGGTCATCGCGACCCTGGCGACGCGGACCGGGCGCAAGCCGGTGCATCCCAACGACCACGTGAACCTGGGGCAGAGCTCGAACGACGTGGTGCCGACCGCGCTGCGCGTGTCGGCGCAGCTGGCCGTGGTGGAGGATCTACTGCCGGCGCTGAAGCACCTGCGCCGGAGCATCGACCGCAAGGGCCGGTCGCTGGGCAAGGTGGTCAAGACCGGGCGCACGCACCTGATGGACGCGATGCCGCTGACCTTCGCGCAGGAGTTCGGCGCCTGGTCGTCGCAGCTGGCGTCGGCCGAGGCGCGCTTCGCCGACACCCTCAAGCGGCTGCGGCGGCTGCCGATCGGCGGTACCGCGATCGGGACCGGGATCAATGCCGATCCGCGCTTCGGGCAGGCGGTGGCGCAGGCGCTGTCCGATGCCACCGGCACGCGCTTCGAGTCGGCCGGCGACAGGTTCGAAGGCATCGCCTCGCAGGACGATGCGGTGGAGCTGTCGGGCCAGCTCAACGCGCTGGCGGTGGCGCTGACCAAGATCGCCAACGACCTGCGCTGGATGAACGCCGGCCCGCTGGCGGGGCTGGGCGAGGTCGAGCTGCCGGCGCTGCAGCCAGGCAGTTCGATCATGCCGGGCAAGGTCAATCCGGTGATTCCCGAGGCGACGGTGATGGCCTGCGCCCAGGTCATGGGACACCACGTGGCGGTGACGGTGGCCGGGCAGACCGGCAACTTCCAGCTCAACGTGGCGCTGCCCCTCGTTGCGAACAACCTGCTGGAGTCGGTCGGGCTGCTGGCGGCGGTGTCGCGGCTGCTGGCCGACAAGGTGATCGACGGACTGAAGGTGCGCCGCGACGTCGTCGAGGCGGCGCTGGGCCGGAACCCGATCCTGGTGACGGCGCTCAATCCGGTGATCGGCTACGAGAAGGCGGCGGCGATCGCGAAGCAGGCCTATCGCGAGGGGCGGCCGGTGCTGGAGGTGGCGGTCGAGGCCACCGGGATGCCCGAGGAGAAGCTGCGCGCGCTGCTCGATCCGCTGGCGCTGACGCGCGGCGGCATCCACGGCGGCTGAGCCGGGAACGCGGCCATCCCGCGCCTACGGCGGGGATGGCGCGGGTTCGGGCACGAGCAGGGTGTCGCAGGGGCTGGCATCGAGGATCTCGCGCGCGACGCTGCCGATCAGCAGGTGGAACAGCGCGCCGCGCCCTTCGCAGGCCGCGATGACCAGGTCGGCCCCGGAGGCGATGGCGTGTTCGGCCAGGCGGGACGCGGCGTCGCCGTGCGCGACCGCAGCCGACAGGCCGCCATGGCCGGCCTCGGCCAGGAACGTCCGCGCGGCCTGCAGGGTCGCGTCGCGGACATCGTCGATGCCGCTGTCGCGGTCACCATCGCGCAGGCCGAGGTAGGGCACCTCGAAGGCGGTGAACAGGCTCCTGGCGGTCGCGGGGAAGAGGTCCCGGGCCACGTCGAGCGCGCGCGTGGACGCCGGCGACAGGTCGCTCGCGACCACGACGCGCGCGTAGGCGGCGTGGGCGCGGTCGCGTACCACCAGCAGCGGCAGGCGGCCGTGGCGCACCAGCCAGTCCACCGTGCTGCCGGCGAGATGGCGGCCGAAGAACGCGTCGTGGGCCACGCCGGTGACCAGCAGGCTGCAGCCGGTCTCGGTGGCGACCGCATCGATGCACTCGCCAACGCGCCCTTCGCGGACCAGCAGTTCGAAGTCCAGTCCTTCGGCGGCGGGACCGACGTCGCGGCGCAGCCGTGCGGCGGCCCGGAGCGCGGCTTCGCTCGCCTGCAGCGGCGGGGCGTCGCCCAGGCGCGGCGGCGGTGACGCCGGGGGTTCGACCACGGTCAGCACCACCAGCCTGGCCCGCCACTCGCGCGCCAGCGCCACCCCGCGGTCCAGGGCGCGATCGCAGCGGCCGTCGAGGTCGGTGGCAAGCAGGATGGCGCGCGCTGCGCCGGGCTTCCAGACGATGTCGCGCATGGTGTCCCCGGGTCCGTCGCCACGCCGCGGGCTGCGGCGTGGCCGTGCCCGAGTCTAGCGGCAGGCGGCCGGGGCTGCCCGCTGCCGCGCTGGGGCCTCAGCGCTTGCGCGGCAGTTCGACGCGGCCCTTGACGCCGGCATGGTCGACCGAACCGCTGCCGAGCGCACGTACGCGCAGGTCGCCACCGACGCCATCGATGTCGACGTCGCCGGAGCCGACCGAGCCGAACACGACGCTGCCGGCGATGCGCTGGAGTTCGATGTCGCCCGAACCCAGCGAGCCCACGTCGACGCTGCCGCCGACGTCCGCGAGCTCGAGGTCGCCGGAGCCGACGCTGCCCACGCGCGCGTCACCGCGCACGCCGCGGACGTCGGCGTCGCCGGAGCCGATCGACCCGAGATCGAGGCTGCCGATGTCGGCCAGCGTGATGTCGCCGGAGCCCACGCGCGCCTCCACGGCACCGCGGATCCGGCGCGCCCCGGCGTCGCCCGAGCCGACGGTGAGGCCGAGTGCGGCAAGCCCGGTCGCCCGGACGTCGCCCGAGCCGACCGACACCTCGACCTGCAGTCCGTCCGGGACGCTGCCGGCGAGGTCGAGGTAGGCATAGCGGTTGCCGAGACTCCAGCCCGTCCGGTCCTCGCGGACCATGCGCACCACCAGGGTGTCGCCCTCGCGGGACTGTTCGATCCGCAGCCGCGACAGTTCGCCGGCGCTGGAGCCGCAGGCCCGGCCCGACAGCCCACCGGTGCGGCCGGGCTGGCCGTCCAGGCGCAGCTGGCCGTTGCCGACGTGGAATTCGATCGTGCGCGCATCGCCGATGTCGAGCGCCAGCGACTGCGGCGCCTCGTGGGCGCAGGCGCGGCCATCATCGGCCCGTGCGGTGGGTGCGGCGGCCAGCGCGAGCGCCAGCACGGACAGGGGCAGGGACAGGGGCAGGGACAGGGCGATCGGTCGCATCGTGGCCTCGCTGGGTCTGGATGGGGCGGTGAGGGGTGGGCGGGGCGGGCGCCGGTGCGCGGACCTCAGGCCGCGGTGCCGGCATCGGCATCGGCATCGGCGTCGCGCTCGCCGTCGCCGACGGCGTCGCACTTGTCCACGTCCTCCGGCGTCATCGTCGCGTAGGGCGCGAACTCCGGCAGCGCCGCCGCCAGCGCCTGTTGGCTGTCATACAGCGACGGCAGGAGCGCGCACAGCCGCTGGGCCTCGTCCTTGATCCGGTCCGCTTCGGCCGCGATCCGTGCCTCGTACGCGCGGCGGCCTTCCTCGCCGCCGAACACCGCCTCGCCGATCCCGCTGAGCGCGGTGCCGGCGATGTCGGCGCCCTCGACGCCGATGGCCATGCCGGCGAGGGCCACGCCTTCGAGATGGCGACGGTGCTCGATCAGCAACGCGCGCTGCGCGGCCGTGGTCGCCACCTGCGTGCCGGCGACCAGCAGGTCGCCCCCGGGGGTGATCTCGGCCCTGGGCAGCTTGCTGTCAGCGGGGGCGCTGCCGTAGCTGCGCCCGTCAATGTTGATCCGGGTGCCCTCGCCGAGCGTGATGTTGCCGGCAAGCAGCTTCTCGCCGGCCTTGTCGATCGCCTCGGCGGCCTTGCGGCCGATGAAGCTCCGGTCGGCATCCGGGGTGGCGTCGGCCGCCGCCGCGGTGTCGCGCTGCGCCTGCGGCGGGCGGTCGCAGCCGGCGGCGGCGAGGCAGGACACGGCGGCGGCCAGCAGGAAGGAGCGGTGGATCGCGGATTTCATGGAGGAGCCTCCTCGGGGTGCCATGGGACTCAGCCCTCGTCGCGCCAGCGGCGCAGGCGAGTGGCGAGCAGCAGCATCGCGATGCCCACGGCCGCGCCGATCCACATTTCCGGCTGCAGCAGGTTCGACCACACGCCGGGCGGCGAGACCAGGGCCAGCATCGAATCCTGCCCGGCGTCGAATCCGCCGATGCGGTGGAGGTCATGACGGGTCAGCGGCACCACGCCCAGCAGCAGGCGGGCGACGACGTGGCCCCAGAACCATTCGGCGTCGAGGTTGAACAGCCGCATCACGCTGAACATGCTCACGAACACGCCGGACAGGATCGGCACCAGCAGCGCCCAGAGGAAGGGCACGCTGCGCGCCCAGGCCGAGCACAGCATCAGCCAGCCCACCGTGGGCAGGGCCCAGACCGCGTACACCGGGATCGCCGCCAGCACATAGGCCGAGACCTGGAAGGGATGGCCGGGACTCCAGATCAGCTCCCAGGGATTGCCGCCGTGGGCCATGACCATGACGCTGAGCAGCAGCAGGAAGGCGAACATCGTCGCGATCGCGGCCAGCGTCGCCACCAGCGGGATGACCAGGGTGGCGGTCGTGACCTTCGACAGCACGGTCTCGCCGTCCGAGAGCGGCAGCGACTTCCAGAACAGCACGCTGCGGTCCTTGCGCTCGTCGTACAGCGCGCCCAGGCAGTAGAAGAACATCACGAACACCATGACGATGTAGGGCCAGGCCGAGGCCATCAGCATCGTCATGTCGATGCCGCTGGCGAGCTGCGCCTTGTCCTCGGCACTCAGCTGCTCGGCGAGCACGCCGAGGTCGAGGCCGTTGATCGACATCGTGGTGCCGTCGTCCAGGTTGACGGTGGCGTCGCTGTCGGCGTTGCGGATCCCGACCGCGGCGATCACGAAGAACACCGCGGTCAGCAGGAGCGAGATCGCGCCGGCGATCACCGGCGCCCAGAGGATGCCGCCGCGGTGCTCCCAGAACTCGCGCCGGAGCAGCAGCGGGAAGCGGTGGGTCGCGTGGGCCGGGGCCTTTGCCACCGGCAGGGTTTCGGCTGTGGCGTTCATGCGTAGGTGCCCTTCATGGTGGCGACGAAGAGGTCGGCGAGGCCGGGGGTGCGGGTCTCGCCATACGGGGCCAGCGCGCTGCGCTCGACGCCGTCGAACAGCATCACGGTCTTGCCGAAGGGCAGGCTGCGCTCGTCGATGGGCGAGAGCGCGCGCGCGGCCTCGGCCTGGCCGGCGTCGACCAGCACTTCGGTGAAGCGCTGCGCGAGGTCGTCCATGGGCGCGTCGAGCACGATCTTCCCGTCGCGGATGAACAGCGCGTCGGTGAGGATATGCTCGACCTCCTCCACCTGGTGGGTGGTGATGACGATGGTCTTCTCCTCGTCGAAGTAGTCCTCCAGCAGGCGCTGGTAGAACTCCTTGCGGTAGAGGACGTCCAGGCCCAGCGTCGGCTCGTCGAGCACCAGCAGGCGGGCGTCGATGGCCATCACCAGGGCCAGGTGCAGCTGCACGATCATGCCCTTGGACATCTCGCGCACGCGCATCTTCGGCGTCAGCTTGGTGCTGGCAAGGAAGCGCTCGCAGCGGGCGCGGTTGAAGCGCGGGTGCACGCCCTCGACGAAGGCGATGGCCTCGCGCACCCGCATCCAGCGCGGCAGCACGGCGACGTCGGCGATGAAGCAGACGTCGTTCATCAGGTCGTTGCGCTGGCTGCGCGGGTCGCGGCCCAGCACCGACAGGTCGCCCTGGAAGGGGATCAGGCCGAGCACGGCCTTGAGCGCGGTGGTCTTGCCGGCGCCGTTGGGGCCGACCAGCCCTACGATGCGCCCCGACGCGATGCGGAAGCTGGCGCCGTCCAGCGCGGGCTTGCCCTTGTAGGCCTTGCGCAGGCCGCGGGCATCGATGACGGCGGTGTCCTGGCTGTTCATGCGGAATCCCCTTCGCGCAGCAGTTCTTCGGGTGAGAGGCCGAGCAGGCGGATGCGCTCCAGCACCTGCGGCCATTCGTCGGTCAGGAAGCGTTCGCGCTCGTTGCCCAGGAGCTTCTTCGAGGCCTGGTCGGTCACGAACATGCCCAGGCCCCGGCGCTTCTCCACCAGGGCCTCGTCGGCCAGCTCCTGGTAGGCACGCGACACGGTGATCGGGTTCAGCTGGTACTCGGCGGCGACCTGGCGCACGGAGGGCAGGGCGTCGCCGGGCTTGAGCTGGCCATCGAGCATCATCGCGATGACCCGCTCCTTCAGCTGGCGGTAGATGGGAGCGCCGTCGCTCCACTGGATGCCGGACATGGCTTCAGCCTCCGATGCGGCGGACGCCGCGGGCAAACGAGAAATAGGGCATGGCCAGTCCCCGGCGACCCACCGTCCGGCTCCTGCGCTCGACGGCGTCGGCGTCGGGCGCGGACTCCACCGCCGGGGCCGCGCCGGATACTGGCGCGGGGTCGAGGGCCGGCGCGGCCAGCAGGGCGATGGCGACCAGGGCAAGGCCACTGGCGGTGAGGGCGATCAGGCTGTTGTCGAGCTTGCGGTTCATGGCGGCCGTCCTGCTCTGGGTGACTGGTGTTGTATGCAACTATAACACCACCACACACCCCGTCAAGCACCCCGATGACCAACCGATGGCAGGGGTGGGGGCCGTGCATTGCCGGGGCCGGCCCGTCCCGCGACAATAGGGACAGTCGCCGCCAGACGCGGCCCGAGTCCAGGAGCATCCCCTGATGAAGTCCACGCTGCGCGGCCTGGCCGCGTTGTCCCTCGCCGCGGCCCTGTCGCTGGCACCCGCCATTGCCCAGGAGAACGCCGTGCCGACCACCGAGCGCGAGAAGAACAGCTACATGATCGGAATGGACGTCGGCCGCTCCATCGAGGCCGTCGGCCCCGACCTGGACCGCGAGGCCTTCCTGCGCGCGGTCCGCAACGCATTCGACGGTGGCAAGCCGCTGCTGTCCGAGGCGGAGGCGGCCGAGGTCGGTCCCGCGCTGATGCAGCGCGTGGGCGTCCGCAGCGGCCAGCCGATGCCGGGCATGGCCCCGGGCAGCGAGCCGCCGCCGGTGGCCAGGGACAAGGTCGGCCTGCTGGTGGGCGCCGACGTCGGCCGTTCGCTGGCGCCGCTCAAGGACGAGGTCGACATGGACGTGTTCGGCCGCGGCGTCGCCACCGTGCTCGACGGCGGCAAGCCGCTGATGGACGAGGCCGAACTGGCGTCGGTCCGCGAGGCGTTCACCACGCGCATCCAGCAGCGCATGCAGGAGGAGAGCGCGGCGGCCGCGCGCGAGAACGCCGCCGCAGGCGCCGAATTCCTCGCCGGCAACCGCAACGCCAAGGGCGTGGTCACCACCGGTTCCGGCCTGCAGTACATGGTGCTGCGCCAGGGCTCGGGCCCGCGTCCGCCGAACGGCTCGGCCCAGGTGCGCGTGCACTACGAGGGCCGCCTGCTCGACGGCACCGTCTTCGACAGCTCCTACGCCCGCAACGACCCCGCGACCTTCGGCCTCAACCAGGTGATCGCCGGCTGGACCGAGGGCCTGCAGCTGATGCCGGTGGGCGCGAAGTACCGCTTCTGGATCCCCGCCGAGCTGGCCTACGGCCGCAACGGCTCGCCGGGCAGCATCCCGCCGAACTCCACCCTCGTCTTCGACGTCGAACTGCTGCAGCTGCCCTGAGCGCAGCCCGTCCCATTCCTTCCGAGGTCATTCCGATGAACACGTTCGCACGCGCCACCGCGACCAGCCTGCTGGCCGCTTCGCTCCTCCTCGCCCTGGGCGCCTGCAAGAAGATCGATCCCGATGCGCCCAGGCCGGCCAAGGCCGGCGCGACGCCGTCCTCGCTCGAGATCAAGGGCCTGCCCACCGAAGAGGAGCAGGCCGGCTACGCCATCGGCCTGCAGATCGGATCCACGCTGGCCGAGATCAAGGACGACGTCGACTTCGACGCCATCGTCAAGGCCATGCGCACCTCGATGAACGGCGAAACGCCGCTGATGGACGAGGCCCAGGCCCGCCAGGCCTTCGAGGCCTTCGGCCAGCGCATGCAGTCGCGCATGGCCTCGGGCAACCGCGACGCCGGCAAGGCCTTCCTCGACGCGAACGCGAAGCAGGAAGGCGTGCAGGTCACCGCGTCGGGCCTCCAGTACAGGGTGCTGACGGAAGGCGAAGGCCCGAAGCCGGGTCCGGACAGCCGCGTCAGCGTGCACTACAAGGGCTCGCTGCTCGACGGCACCGTGTTCGACAGCTCCTACGACCGCGGCGAGCCGGCGGTGTTCACGCTCTCGAGCGTGGTCCCGGGCTGGCAGGAAGGCCTGCAGCTGATGCCGGTCGGCAGCAAGTACATGCTGTGGCTGCCGAGCGAGCTGGGCTACGGCGACACCGGCACGCCGGGCGGCCCGATCGCGCCGGGCAGCGCGCTGGTGTTCGAGGTCGAACTGCTCGACATCGTCGACGAGGCGGAATAAGCGATGCGGGTCAGCATCTTCGGCACCGGTTACGTCGGCCTGGTCACCGGCACCTGCCTGGCCGAGGTCGGGCACGACGTGCTCTGCGTGGACGTGGATGCGGGCAAGGTCGAGCGGCTGCACCAGGGCATCATCCCGATCTACGAGCCCGGCCTCGAGCCGATGGTGAAGGCCAACCACGCCGCCGGCCGGCTGGACTTCACCACCGACGCCGCGCGCGCGATCGCGCACGGCGAGGTGGTCTTCATCGCCGTCGGCACGCCGCCCGACGAGGATGGCAGTGCCGACCTGCAGTACGTGCTGCAGGTCGCGCGCACCATCGGCCAGCACCTGGAGGCGCCGGCCATCGTGGTCGACAAGTCGACGGTGCCGGTGGGCACCGCGGACCGCGTGCGCGCGACCATCGCCGGGGTGCTCGAGGCGCGTGGCGCCGACATCGCCTTCGACGTCGTCTCCAACCCCGAGTTCCTGAAGGAGGGCGCCGCGGTCGAGGACTGCATGCGCCCGGACCGCATCGTGCTGGGCGTGGACCATCCGCGCGCGGCCGAGAAGCTCAAGCGCCTGTACGCGCCCTTCAATCGCAACCATGACCGCTTCGTGGTCATGGACGTGCGTTCGGCGGAGCTGACCAAGTACGCGGCCAACGCAATGCTGGCGACCAAGATCAGCTTCATGAACGAGATCGCCAACATCGCCGAGCGCGTGGGCGCGGACGTGGAGATGGTGCGCAAGGGCATCGGTTCGGACCCGCGCATCGGCTGGCACTTCATCTATCCGGGCGCCGGCTACGGCGGCTCGTGCTTTCCCAAGGACGTGCAGGCGCTGGCGCGCACCGCGCAGCAGGTCGGCCATGAGCCCCTGCTGCTGGACGCCGTGGAAGCGGTCAACGAGCGCCAGAAGGGCCATCTGCACGAGCTGGTGACGCGCCACTACGGCGACGGCGGCATCGCCGGCAAGACCTTCGCCGTCTGGGGCCTGGCCTTCAAGCCCGACACCGACGACATGCGTGAAGCCTCCAGCCGCCGCCTGCTGGCCCAGCTCTGGGAGTCGGGGGCGCGGGTGCGCGCCTATGATCCGGAGGCCGCCGACGAGGCCCGCCGGATCTTCGGCGAGCGCGACGACCTCGTGCTCTGCGCGTCCGCCGCCGATGCGCTCGACGGCGCGGACGCCCTCGTGGTGGTGACCGAATGGAAGCAGTTCCGCAGCGCCGACCTGGCCCAGGTCCGCGCCAGGCTCGGCGACGCGGTGCTCTTCGACGGCCGCAACATCTACCGCCCGGAAGACGCCGAGGACGCCGGCCTGGCGTACTACGGCATCGGCCGCGGCCGTTCGGTGCGGGCGCAGTGACGACCGCGGCCGACATCGAGGCCCGCGTGGTGGAACTGGAGACGCGGCTTGCCTTCCAGGAGCAGGCGATGGCGGAGCTGAGCGACGCCCTGGCCGGTGCCAGGCTCGAGCTGGCGCGCAACGACCTGCTGCTGCGGCGCGCCCTCGAGGAGCTGCAGGCCAGCCGCCCCGGCGTCACCGCCGATCCCGCCGACGAACCCCCTCCGCCGCATTACTGAAGACCGATGAGCGATACGTTGCGCGACCAGCTGCTGGGCCTCGGCTTCAAGCCGACCCCCGGCGCAGAGAAGCCGAAGGCGCCGCGCCGCCAGGACGGCCAGGGCGGCAAGGGCCGTGCGCCCGATGCGCGCGGCGGCAAGGGTGGCCGGCCGGGCGGCGAGGGTGGCCGACGGCAGGCCCAGCCGACCGGAGCCGGCAGGGGCCAGGCGGACGCGAAGCGCCCGGGCGGTGGCACGCGCCCGCGCCGGCCGGAGGGCGACATCGACCTCGCCAAGGCCTATGCCATTCGCGCCCAGCGCGAAAAGGACGAGCGCATCCGCGCCGAGCGCGAGAAGCAGGAAGCCGCGCGCCTGCGCCGCGAAGCGCAGGCGAAGCTGGCCACGCTGCTCGACGGCAAGGGACTCAACGCCGCCGACGCGGAGCATGTGCGCCACTTCGACTACGGCGGCAAGATCAAGCGCGTGCACGTCACCGCCGACCAGCTGCGCGCGCTCAACGCCGGCGAGCTCGGCGTCGTCCAGCTCAACGGCCGCTACCTCCTGGTCACCGCCGCGCTCCTGGCCGAAGCCGAAGCCGTGTTCCCCGCGGCCGTCGCCCTGAAGGTCGACCCCGACGCCCCGGCCGGCGACGACCCCTACGCCGACCCGAAGTACCAGGTGCCGGACGATCTCGTCTGGTGAGGGGCTGGAAACGCCCTGACACGGATCTACGCGGATGAGGGCGCTGCACGGTTCAGGCAGGAGCTTTTTTCACCACGGATGACGCGGATCACGCGGATTTACGCGGATCTGGCCGAGGCAAGAGTGGTGCATGTTCTGATAGGGCATCGCGCGACTCCACTCGGCGCGCGCAGACCTTCCTTAAAGGCACTGCTCTATCCGCGTAAATCCGCGTGATCCGCGTCATCCGTGGTAAAGCCTTTCCGCTCTTTCCACACCCTCCGCTCTATCCGCGCAGATCCGTGGCAAGGCTTTTCCTCCGCGGCACCACCCAGATCCAGGCGATGACACAGCCGAGCAGCGCGAAGCCGCCGGCGGCGAGGAAGGCGAGGCGGCCGTCGCCCCAGGGCCAGAGCTGGCCGGCAACAAGGGCGCCCAGCACGCCGCCCAGGCCCGACGAGAAGCCGTAGAACAGGCCCTGGGCGTGGCCGTTGAGCCGCCCGGGAAAGTACGTCGCCAGCATCTGCATGGCCGCGGCGAAGAACGCGGCGAAGCCCAGCGCATGCGTGGCCTGGGCCACGAGCATCACCGGCATGCTTTCCGGCCAGAGCGCGGTGGCCCACCAGCGCAGCACGGCGCTGGCCATCGACACCAGCAGCAGCCAGCTCGGGTCCCAGCGGCGGAAGATGCCGGAGATGGTGAAGAACACGGCGACCTCGAACACCACGCCCACCGTCCACAGCAGGCCCAGCGTGGACGTCGAGTAGCCGAGCCCGTCCATGTAGACCGAGAAGAAGGTGTAGTAGGGGCCGAAGGACAGCTGCTCCAGGAAGGCCGCCACCAGGAACGCCGCCACCCTCGGCTGGCGCACGATCGCCCAGAACTCGCCGCCCGCCCGCCCCCGCGGGCCGACGTGGCCGGCATCGCGGTTGACGAACGCGCTCGCGGCCATCAACGCGAACAGCGGCAGCATCGCCCAGGGCAGGATGCCGGCGCCGTGGCGCTCGATCAGCCAGCCGAAGCCGGTGGTCACCAGGATGAAGCCGATCGAGCCCCAGACCCGGATCGTGCCGTAGCGATGCGCGTCGGCGCCGAGGTGGCCGAGCGTGATCGCCTCGAACTGCGGCATCACCGCGTTGTAGAAGAAGCAGAACGCCACCATCGCCGCGAACAGGGTCCATTCCGGCTGTTCCGGCAGGAAGCAGGCGAAGCTCGCCACCGTCAGCACGCAGCCGATGCGCAGCCAGCGGATCGGCTTCGGGGACGCGCCGGCGATCGTGGCCCAGGTGCTGGGTGCCACCACCCGGGTCGCGTACCAGAGGCTCATCATCACGCTGATCGCGGTGATGCCCATCCCGCGCGACTGCAGGTGCATCGCCCAGTAGGGCGTGAACGCGCCCAGCGCCGCGTAGTAGGCGAAGTAGAAGCTCGACAGCCGCACCACCGGTGCCGCCGCGGCGCTGCGCGCGTGTTCGATCATCGACGTGCCGGTGCGGTGCTCAGTCGGGATCGTAGTCGAGGTTGGACGCCAGCCACTGTTCGACCTGGGCCAGCGGCACGCCACGGCGCTTCGCATAGTCGGCCGCCTGGTCCTTGCCGACCCGCCCGACGACGAAGTACTGGCTCTTCGGGTGGCTGAAGTAATAGCCCGAGACCGCCGCGGTGGGCAGCATCGCGAAGCCGTCGGTCAGCTCCATGCCGGCGTTCCCGGGGGCGTCGAGCAGCGCGAACAGCTGCGCCTTCGGGCTGTGGTCGGGGCAGGCCGGATAGCCGGGCGCAGGGCGGATGCCGCGGTAGGCCTCGGCGATCAGGGCGTCGTTGTCGAGCGCCTCGCCGGGCGCATAGCCCCAGAATTCCGTGCGCACGCGCCGGTGCAGGTGCTCCGCCAGGGCTTCGGCCAGGCGATCGGCGAGCGCCTTGAGCAGGATCCCGCGGTAGTCGTCGTGGTCGGCGCGGAAACGCTCCAGGTGCGGCTCGATGCCGATGCCCGCGGTGACCGCGAACATGCCCATCCAGTCCCGCAGGCCGGTGGCCTTGGGCGCGATGAAGTCGGCCAGGCAGAAGTCCGGGCGTTCGACCGGCTTGTCCACCTGCTGGCGCAGGAAGGGGACGATGAGGGTCTCGCCGGGCGCGACCTCGAGCTCGACGTCGTCGCCGACGCCGGCCGCCGGGAAGAGTCCGAACACCGCCTTCGCGACCAGCCACTTCTCGCGGATGATCGTGTCGAGCATGTCGCGCGCGTCGCGGTAGAGCTCGCTGGCGGCGGCGCCCACGACCTCGTCCTCGAGGATGGCCGGGAAGCGGCCGGCCAGCTCCCAGGCCTGGAAGAACGGCGTCCAGTCGATGGTGTCGACCAGGTCGGCCAGCGGGTATTCGTCGAATACGGTGATCCCGGGCCTGGCCGGCGCGGGCGGCACGTAGGCGTCCCAGCCGCCGTCGAAACGCTGGCCGCGGGCCTTGTCCAGCGGCACCAGGCGCTTGGCGTCGCCGCGGTTGCGGTGGCGCTCGCGGATGCCGGCGTAGTCGGCCTCGTTGGCGGCGACGAAGGGTGCGCGCAGGTCCGCCGACACCAGCGACTGCGCCACGCCCACGGCGCGCGAGGCGTCCTTCACCCAGATCGTGGGCGACCTGTAGTGCGGATCGATCTTGAGCGCGGTATGCGCGCGCGACGTGGTGGCGCCGCCGATCATCAGCGGGATGGTCAGCCCCTGGCGCTGCATCTCGCGCGCGACGTGGCCCATCTCCTCGAGCGAAGGCGTGATCAGGCCGGAGACGCCGACCAGGTCGGCGTTCTCGGCGACCGCCGTGTCGATGATCTTCTGCGCCGGCACCATCACCCCGAGGTCGATCACCTCGAAGTTGTTGCAGGCCAGGACCACGCCGACGATGTTCTTGCCGATGTCGTGGACATCGCCCTTGACGGTGGCCATCACCACCTTGCCGTTGTTCTTCCCGGTGTCGCCGGTGCGCAGCTTTTCGGCCTCGATGAAGGGCAGCAGGTAGGCCACGGCCTTCTTCATCACACGCGCCGACTTCACCACCTGCGGCAGGAACATCTTGCCGGCGCCGAACAGGTCGCCGACCACGTTCATGCCGTCCATCAGCGGGCCTTCGATCACGTCCAGCGGTCGCGTCGACAGCAGGCGCGCCTCTTCGGTGTCCTCGACCACGTACTGGTCGATGCCGTGCACGAGGGCATGGCTGAGCCGCGCGCGCACGTGCTTGCCGCGCCACGCCAGGTCCTCCTCCTGCTTCCGGCCCTTGCTGCCGCGGTAGCGCTCGGCCAGCGCGAGCAGGCGCTCGGTGGCGTCCGGGCGGCGGTTGAGGATCACGTCCTCGACGTGTTCGCGCAGTTCGGGATCGAGGTCGTCGTAGATCGGCATCGCGCCGGCGTTGACGATGCCCATGTCCAAGCCCGCGGCGATCGCGTGGTACAGGAACACCGAATGGATCGCCTGGCGCACGGTCTCGTTGCCGCGGAACGAGAACGAGACGTTGGAGACGCCGCCGGAGACGTGGCAGTGCGGCAGCGTCGCGCGGATGACGCGCGTGGCCTCGATGAAGTCCACCGCGTAGTTGTTGTGCTCCTCCAGCCCGGTCGCGATGGCGAAGATGTTCGGGTCGAAGATGATGTCTTCGGGCGGGAACCCGACCTGGTCGACCAGGATCCGGTAGGCCCGGGTGCAGATCTCGACCTTGCGCGCGGCGGTGTCGGCCTGTCCGTCCTCGTCGAAGGCCATGACCACGGCCGCCGCGCCGTAGCGCAGCACCTTGCGCGCCTGCCCGATGAATTGCTCCTCGCCCTCCTTGAGCGAGATCGAGTTCACCACGCCCTTGCCCTGCAGGCACTTCAGCCCGGCCTCGATCACCTCCCATTTCGAGGAGTCGACCATCACCGGGATGCGCGCGATGTCGGGCTCGGACGCGATCAGGGTGAGGAAGCGCGTCATCGCCTTCGCCGAATCGATCAGGCCCTCGTCCATGTTGACGTCGAGGATCTGGGCGCCATTGGCGACCTGCTGGCGGGCGACCTCGACCGCCTCCTCGAAGCGGTCTTCCTTGATCAGCTTCCGGAACTGCGCGCTGCCGGTGACGTTGGTGCGCTCGCCGACGTTGACGAACAGCAGCTCCGGAGTGATGACCAGCGGCTCCAGCCCCGACAGCCGCGTGTGCCTGGGCGTGCTCATCGGGACACCCCGCCGTTTTTTTGCCACGGATTTACGCGGGTGCGCCGCGGATCTACACGGATAAAGCGGGAAGAGCAGAAAAAGCGAGGAGCATTTTTTGCCACGGATTTACGCGGATTAAAGCGGATAGAGCAAAAGCCGCTGGAAGTGGGTTCGGAGCGGCCGGCGACAGTACGCGGCGAACCACTTTCACCGACCTCCCCAAGACTTGCCTCGGCCAGATCCGCGTTAATCCGCGTAAATCCGTGGCAAAAAAATGCTTTTGCCTTATCCGTGAAAATCCGCGGCGCATCCGCGTAAATCCGTGGCAAAAGAACTCTCACGCCGCCACCTCCAGCGAAGCCAGCGACCGCGGCGGGAGGCCCCGGACGGCGTCGGCGATGGCGCGGATGTGGGCCGGGGTGGTGCCGCAGCAGCCGCCGACCAGGTTCAGCAGGCCCGAGCGGGCGAACTCCTCCAGCATCGTCGCCATCTCCTCCGGCGTCTCGTCGTATTCGGCGAAGGCGTTGGGCAGGCCGGCGTTGGGATGCGCGCTGACCAGGCAATCGGCGACCCGCGCCAGGGTCTCGACGTGCGGGCGCAGCTCCTTCGCGCCGAGCGCGCAGTTCAGGCCAACGGCCAGCGGCCGCGCGTGCGCGACCGAGATGTGGAAGGCCTCGGCGGTCTGGCCAGAGAGCGTGCGTCCGGAGGCGTCCGTGATGGTGCCCGAGATCATCACCGGCAGCCGCGCGCAGCGGGCGTCGAAGGCCTCCTCGATCGCGAACAGCGCGGCCTTGGCGTTGAGGGTGTCGAAGATGGTCTCGACCATCAGCACGTCGGCGCCGCCGTCGATGAGCCCGTCGATCGCCACGCGGTAGTCCTCGCGCAGGGCGTCGAAGCTGGTGTTGCGGAAGCCCGGGTCGTTGACGTCGGGACTGATCGAGGCGGTGCGGCTGGTGGGGCCGATCACGCCGATGGCGAAGCGCGGCTTGCCGGGCGTGGCGGCTTCCGCGGCGTCGCAGGCGGCGCGGGCCAGGCGCGCGCCCTCGAGGTTGAGCTCGCGCACCAGGTGCTGCAGGCCATAGTCGGCCTGGCTGACGGCGGTCGAGTTGAACGTGTTGGTCTCGACCAGGTCCGCGCCCGCCGCGAGGTAATCCGCGTGCACGCCGCTGATCAGCTCCGGGCGGGTCAGGCTCAGCAGGTCGTTGTTGCCCTTGAGGTCGTGCGCGGCGCCGTCTCCGGGGTGCCGCGCGTCGAAGCCGGCGGCGAAGCGTTCGCCGCGGTAACCGGCCTCGTCCAGCCGGTGGCCCTGGATCATCGTGCCCATGGCGCCGTCGATGACCAGGATGCGTTCGGTCAGCGCGGCTTCGAGCAGCGCGACGCGGCCTGGATGGAGCCAGGGGAGGACGCTCATGGGGCGCCTGCGATCAGGGAGATGACTTCGAAGTGCGGCGGGCGCTTTTCGCGGGTGACGGTCTCGCACGAATGCAGCGCCAGGCCGGCCTTGTCGACGAAGCGGCGCAGCTCCTTTTCGGTGAAGCCGAGGTTGACGTGGCCGAAGGCCTCGACTGCCGCCCGGTGGCCGTGGCGGGCGAGGCTGGTGAGCAGCAGGCGGCCGCCCGGGCGCAGCACGCGCGCGGCCTCGGCCACCGACAGCGCGGGCTTCTCCGCATAGGTGAGGGCGTGCATCAGCACCACCAGGTCGAAGCTGCCGTCGTCGAAGGGCAGTGCGTGCATGTCCGCCTCGCGCACTTCGACGTTGCGGTAGCGCTTCAGGCGCTCCTGCGCCGCCGCCACCACGCGCGGGCTGGCATCGATGCAGACGTAGCGATGCGCGTGCGGCGCCAGCAGTTCGGCCAGCACGCCGTCGCCGGAGGCGATGTCGAGCACGTCGCCGGTTTCCAGCAGCGGTAGCGCCGAGCGCGCCATCGCCTCCCAGGTGCGGCCCGGCGAATAGTGGCGCTCCATGTCGCCGGCCACCGAATCGGCCCAGTTCTGGTCTGCGGCGCGCATTGCCAGCACACCGGCCACGCGCTCGGCGTCCTGGCGCAGCAGCGGATCGTCGCTGCCGTCGCGGAGCGTCTGCCACAATGCGCGCTGCGCGGGATCCAGGCGGTCCTCGTCGAAGCGGTAGTAGGCGGACACGCCCGCGCGCCGGTCGCGGACCAGTCCGGCTTCCTTCAGTCGGGCGAGGTGGGTGGAGACGCGGGGCTGGGCCAGGCGCGTGATCGCGGAGAGTTCCGCGACCGTGAGCTCCTCTCCGTCCAGCAGGGCCAGCAGGCGTACGCGGGTGGCGTCGGCGAGTACCTTGAGGTGGCTCGACCAGGCTTCGAGATCCATCGATATATCTTCGCATCGCGATATAGAGATGCATTGTCGAACGGCGTCGGCGCCGGGTCAAGGCCACGAGGCCCGCACGAGGACTGCCGGCGCGTCGCGCGGCGCACCGGCTGTCGATGCGGCGCCGTGGGCAGGCTAGAATGGCGCTCTTGTTTTCAGGCCGTCGCCCGGGCGCGGCGCATACAGGAGCAGCGCGTGGATTTCAGCTTCACCGAAGAGCAGTTGATGATCCAGGACGTGGCCCGCCGCATCGCGCAGGAGAAGATCGCGCCGAGCGCCGAGCACCACGACCAGACCGGCGAATTCCCCCTCGACAACATCCGCCTACTGGGCGAGAACGGGCTGATGGGCATCGAGGTGCCGGAAGCCTACGGTGGCGCCGGCATGGACCCGGTCGCCTACGTGCTGGCCATGGTCGAAGTGGCCGCCGCCGACGCCGCGCACTCCACCATCATGTCGGTCAACAACTCGCTGTTCTGCAACGGCATCCTGACCCACGGCACCGAGGCGCAGAAGCAGCTGTATGTCTCCGCCATCGCCGAGGGCCGCGAGATCGGCGCCTTCGCGCTGACCGAGCCGCAGTCGGGCTCCGACGCCACCGCCATGCGCTGCCGCGCCGTGAAGCAGGCCGACGGCAGCTTTGTCGTCAACGGCAAGAAGAGCTGGATCACCTCGGGCCCGGTGGCGAAGTACATCGTGCTGTTCGCGATGACCGACCCGGACAAGGGCGCGCGCGGCATCACCGCCTTCGTCATCGACACCGCGCGCCAGGGCTTCGGCCGCGGCAAGACCGAGCCCAAGCTCGGCATCCGCGCCTCGGCCACCTGCGAGATCGAGTTCAACGACTACGTGGTGAACGCCGACGAGGTCCTGGGTAACGAGGGCGAGGGGTTCAGGATCGCCATGGGCGTGCTCGACGCCGGCCGCATCGGCATCGCCAGCCAGGCCATCGGCATCGCCCGCGCTGCGTACGAGGCCACGATCGAATACGTGAAGGAGCGCAAGGCCTTCGGCCAGCCGATCGGCGCGTTCCAGATGACCCAGGCCAAGATCGCCGACATGAAGTGCAAGCTCGACGCGGCCCTGCTGCTGACGCTGCGCGCGGCGTGGGTGAAGGGCCAGGGCCAGCGCTTCAGCAACGAGGCCGCGATCGCCAAGCTCACCGCCTCCGAGGCCGCCATGTGGATCACCCACCAGGCGCTGCAGATCCACGGCGGCATGGGCTATTCCAAGGAAATGCCGATCGAGCGCTATTTCCGCGACGCCAAGATCACCGAGATCTACGAGGGCACCAGCGAGATCCAGCGTCTGGTGATCGCCCGGCATGAGACCGGGCTGCGCTGACGCCACCGACGACCGTGCAGCCCGTGCGCAAACCCTGCCACTGCCCGCGCCCCGAACCGGTTCCCATGCGGGACACCGAGCCGGTGGCGCGCCGCCGTTCCTGACGATACGACTTCCTTGGCCCGTGCCTGTGCGCGGGCCTCATTGCATCCGGATACCGACATGAGTACTGCTCCCAAGAAGGCTTCCACCCGTTCGAAGGCCGCCAGGGCCGCCAACGCCGCGGCAGACGACCGCCGCGCCACCGCGCGCGACGGCCGGCTGCTCGATCCCGTGCTGGCCGCGGTGCGCAAGCGCGCGGGCAAGTCCGGCGGCGACGACGCCGCCACCTTCGCCGCCGCGTTCTACCAGCGCATGGGGGAGGACGAGATCAACCTCCACGAGGCCGACGGCTGGGCCGCGCTGGCGACCGATTTCCTCGCCGCGATCGGCAAGCGCAAGCCCGGCACCGCGATCGTGCGCCTGTTCAACCCGACCCTGGCCTCGCACGGCTGGGAGACCCAGCACACGGTGCTGCAGATCGCCAACGACGACATGCCCTTCCTCGTCGACTCGGTGACCATGGCCCTGGCCGAACTGGGCGTGGGCGTGCACGTCCTCGGCCATCCGGTGGTGCAGCTCGGACGCGACCGCGCCGGCAAGCTGTCGGGCGTGGGCCAGGGCATGGCGGAATCGCTGATGCACCTGGAGATCGACCGCCAGACGCCCGAGGGCTGCGCGCGCATCGAGGCCGCCGTGCGCGGCGTGCTCGAGGACGTGCGCCTGATCGTGCGCGACTGGCAGGCGATGCGCACGCGCATGGAAGAGGTGGCCGAGGGCCTTTCGAGTGCCGCGCTGCCGGTGTCCCACGCCGAGCGCGCCGAGATCCAGGCCTTCCTGCGCTGGGCCGCCGACAACCACTTCACCTTCTTCGGCTACCGCGAGTACGAGGTGGTGAAGACCGGCCGCGACGAGGTGCTGCAGGCCGTCGAGGGCAGTGGCCTGGGCCTCCTGAGCTGCCGCGACGTCGGCAAGCCGCGCCTGCTGAGCACGGTCGGTGCGCAGCGCACCGAGCGCACCGTCGAGCCGCTGATCCTGACCAAGACCAATGCGCGCTCCACCATCCACCGCCCGGGCTACATGGACTACATCGGCGTGCTCGGCTTCGACGCCAAGGGCACGCGCGCGACCAGCGAGAAGCGCTTCCTCGGCCTCTACACCTCCAGCGCCTACAACCGCCGTCCCTGGGACATCCCGATCGTGCGCGACCGCCACGAGCAGGTGATGGGCGCCTCGGGCCTGGCCGACACCGGCCACAGCGGCAAGGCGCTCAAGCACATCCTCGAGACGCTGCCGCGCGACGAGCTGTTCCAGGCCTCCAGCGGCGAACTGCAGCGCGTGGCCAGCGGCATCCTCGGCCTGCAGGAGCGCGTGCGCAGCCGCCTGTTCCTGCGCCGCGACCACTACGGCCGCTACTACTCCGTGCTCGCCTACGTGCCGCGCGACCGCTACAACACCGAGGTCCGCCTGCGCGTCGAGGCGATGCTGAAGGAGACGCTGGGCGCCGACCACGTCGACACCAACGTCAGCCTCGGCGAATCGCCGCTGGCGCAGCTGCACATGCTGGTGCGCCCGCGCACCGGCGAGGCGGTCGAGGTCGACGAGGCCGCGCTGCAGGCGCGCCTGGCCGCGATCGTGCGCAACTGGCAGGACGACCTGCGCGAGGCGCTGATCGAGGCCGAAGGCGAGGCCCGCGGCCTCGGGCTGGCCTCCACCTGGGGCCGCGCGCTCCCCGTGCCCTACATCGAGCGCGCCACGCCCGCCGTGGCCGCCGGCGACGTCGCCAGGCTCGACGCGCTGGCCGGCCCGGACGACCTCGGCCTCAGCCTCCAGCGCGCCGCCCTGCACCAGCCGGGCGAGGGCGCGCTGCGCCTGAAGCTCTACCGCGCCGGCCGCGACGTGCCGCTGTCCGACGTGCTGCCGATGATGGAGAACATGGGCCTGCGCGTGATCGCCGAGCATCCGCACCGCCTGGAGATCCCGTCCGCCGACGGCGCCGCGCCGCGCGTGGCCTACATCCAGGACTTCGAGGTCGAGGTCGCCGGCGGCGCCGAGCCCGACGCTGCCCGCTTCGAGGAGGCCTTCGCCCGCATCTGGCGCGGCGACGCCGAGAACGACGGCTTCAACCGCCTGGTGGCCGCGGCCGGCCTCGGCTGGCGCCAGGTGTCGATGCTGCGCGCGTACTGCAAGTACCTGCTGCAGGTCGGCGTGCCGTTCTCGCAGAGCTACGTCGAAGAGACCATGGTCCGCAACCCGGCGCTGGCCGGGAAGCTGGTCGAGCTGTTCGAGGCGCGCTTCGACCCCGCGATCGCCGACAAGGCCCGCAAGCCGGCCATCGAAGCGGCGCACGCCGCGATCCGCGAGCTGCTCGAGGGCGTCGCCAGCCTCGACGAGGACCGCATCGTGCGCAGCTACGTCGGCGTGATCGACGCGACGCTGCGCAACAACTATTACCAGGCCGACGCCGAGGGTCGCCCGAAGGACTACATCGCCTTCAAGTTCGATTCGTCGCGCGTGCCCGACCTGCCCAAGCCGCGCCCCTACCGCGAGATCTTCGTCTGCGGCCCGCGCGTGGAAGGCACCCACCTGCGCTTCGGCCCGGTGGCGCGCGGCGGCCTGCGCTGGTCCGACCGCCGCGAGGACTTCCGCACCGAAGTGCTGGGCCTGGTGAAGGCGCAGATGGTGAAGAACACGGTGATCGTGCCGGTCGGCTCCAAGGGCGGCTTCATCGTCAAGCGCCCGCCGGTCGGCGGCGACCGCGACGCGATCCAGGCCGAGGGCATCGCCTGCTACAAGCGCTTCATCAGCGGCCTGCTCGACCTGACCGACAACCTGACCGTGGCCGGCGACATCGTGCCGCCGGCCAACGTCGTGCGCCACGATGATCCGGATCCCTACATGGTGGTGGCCGCCGACAAGGGCACCGCGACCTTCTCCGACATCGCCAACGGCCTGTCGCGCGACTACGGCTACTGGCTCGACGACGCCTTCGCCTCCGGCGGCTCGGTGGGCTACGACCACAAGGGCATGGGCATCACCGCGCGCGGTGCGTGGGAGTCGGTCAAGCGCCACTTCCGCGCGCTCGGCATCGACTGCCAGAAGCAGGACTTCACCGCGGTCGGCATCGGCGACATGTCCGGCGACGTGTTCGGCAACGGCATGCTGCTGTCGAAGCACATCCGCCTGGTCGCGGCGATGGACCATCGCCACATCTTCGTCGACCCCAACCCCGACTCGGCGGTCTCGTACAAGGAGCGCCAGCGCCTGTTCAAGGTGCCGCGCTCGAGCTGGGACGACTATGACAAGTCGCTGATCAGCAGGGGCGGCGGCGTGTTCTCGCGCAGCGCCAAGTCGATCCCGGTGTCGCCGGAGATGCGCACCGCGCTCGGCCTCGCCGACGGCACCACCGCGATGAGCCCCAACGAGCTGATGTCGGCAGTGCTGAAGGCGCCGGTCGACCTGCTCTGGAACGGCGGCATCGGCACCTACGTCAAGGGCGCGGCCGAGACCCACGCCGACGTCGGCGACCGCGCCAACAACGCCATCCGCGTCAACGGCGGCGAGCTGCGCTGCCGCATCGTGGGCGAGGGCGGCAACCTGGGCATGACCCAGCGCGGCCGCATCGAGGCCGCGCAGGCGGGCGTGCTGCTCAACACCGACTTCATCGACAACTCCGCCGGCGTCGACACCTCCGACCACGAGGTGAACATCAAGATCCTGCTCAACGGCCAGGTGCAGGCCGGCAAGCTGAAGATCGAGGAGCGCAACAAGCTGCTGAAGGCGATGACCGACGAGGTCGCCGGCCTGGTGCTCAACGACAACTACCGCCAGAACCAGGCCATCAGCCTGATGGAGCGGATGAGCGTGTCGCGCCTGGGCTCCAAGCAGCACTTCATCCAGACCCTGGAGTCGCAGGGCCTGCTGGACCGCCAGATCGAGTTCCTGCCCAGCGACGCCGAGCTCGCCGACCGCAAGGCGCGCAACCTCGGCCTGACCCGCCCGGAGCTGGCGGTGCTGCTGTCGTACTCCAAGCTGGTGGCGTTCGAGCAGCTGCTGAACTCCGACATCCCGGAGGACCCGTACCTGTCGCGCGAACTGCAGCGCTACTTCCCGCAGCCGCTGCAGGCGAAGTACGCCAAGGCCATGGAGCAGCACCGCCTGAAGCGCGAGATCATCGCCACAGCGGTCACCAACTCGACCATCAACCGCATGGGCGCGACCTTCCTGCTGCGCATGCAGGAAGACAGCGGGCGCACGCCGGCCGAGGTGGCCAAGGCGTTCACGATCACCCGCGAGACCATCGAGGCGCGCACGCTGTGGGCGCAGATCGATGCGCTGGACGGCAAGGTGCACGAGTCGGTGCAGATCGACGCCCTGCAGGTGATCTGGGCGCTGCAGCGTTCGTTCACGCGCTGGCTGCTGGCGCGCCCGGGCGCGTTGCCGACCATCACCAGCGCGGTGGAGCGCTACCACGACGGCTTCCAGGCGATCTATGCCGGCGAGGACATCCTCACCGCCGCGCAGCGCCCGGCCTACGAGCAGTCGCTGGTCGACTGGCGCGCCAAGGGCCTTCCGGACGTGCTGGCCAGCCAGCTGGCCGCGCTGCCGTACCTCGAGGCCAGCCCCGACATCATCGAGCTGGCGCGCGAGCGCAAGCGCAAGCCGGTCGAGGTGGCGCGCGTGTACTTCCGCCTCGCCGACGCGCTGAACCTGCCCTGGCTGGTGCAGCAGATCGACGCGCTGGCGGTGGACGGGCGCTGGCACGCGGTCGCCCGCGGCGCGCTGCGCGACGAACTCGCCGCGCAGCAGCGCGCCCTCGTGGGCCAGGTGCTGTCGATGCCGGGCCGCGACGCCGACGCCAAGGTCGCGCAGTGGATCGGCCGCGACGACGCCGCGCTGCGCTTCACGCTCGGCATGCTGTCCGAGCTCGCGACGCAGACCTCGCTCGACTACCCGACCGCCTCGGTGGCGGTGCGCCGCCTGGCGCAGCTGGCCAGCGCGGGCTGAGGCAGGCCATCACCCGCCCTCCGCCCATGGCGGGCGAGGGCGGGGCTTCGCCGGCCATGGCCGCGGGTTATGCTGCGGCCATGACCGGATCGCCGCGTATTGCCTTCCTCGCCAGCCCTGCGCCCGACGCGCAGGCCGCGCTGGCGGAGTTCACCGCGCGCCATGGCCAGTGCGCGCCCGACGAGGCCGACATCATCTGCGCCCTCGGTGGCGACGGCTTCATGCTGCAGACGCTGCATCGCCACGGCGGGCTGGGCAAGCCCGTGTACGGGCTGAAGCTCGGCACCGTCGGCTTCCTCATGAACCACTACCAGGGCGAGTCCGGCCGCGTGCCCGACCTGATGTCGCGCCTGGAGGGCGCCGAGCCCGCCGTGCTGCGGCCGCTGGAGATGGTGGCGGCCACCGAGTCCGGCGCCAGCGTCGGATCGCTGGCCTACAACGAGGTGTCGCTGCTGCGCCAGACGCGCCAGGCCGCGCACGTCTCGATCGAACTCAACGGCCAGGTGCGCCTGGACGAGCTGGTCTGCGACGGCGTGATGCTGGCGACGCCGGCCGGCAGCACCGCGTACAACTATTCCGCGCACGGCCCGATCCTGCCGCTGGGCTCGAGCGTGGTGGCACTGACGCCCATCGCCGCCTTCCGCCCGCGGCGCTGGCGCGGCGCGCTGCTCAAGGCCGACACCGTGGTCCGCTTCCGCGTGCTCGATCCCTACAAGCGCCCGGTCAGCGCCACCGCCGACTCGCACGAGGTGCGCGACGTGGTCGAGGTCACCATCCAGGAGTCGCGCGACCGCACCGTGACCCTGCTGTTCGATCCCGAGCACAACCTGGAAGAGCGCATCCTCAGCGAACAGTTCGAGGCCTGAGCCGGCCGCCCCGGGGTCTCGCCGCATGCGACGGCCTTCGCCCATACTGGCGCCATGCCCTCCGATGTCCTGCCGCCGCTGATCGTCGCCATCTCCTCGCGGGCCCTGTTCGACCTCGAGGACAGCCATGCGCTGTTCGAGAGCGACGGCATCGAGGCCTATGCCGAGCACCAGCGCGCGAAGGAGGACGAGATCCTCGAGCCGGGCATCGCCTTCCCGCTGGTGCGCAAGCTGCTGGCGCTCAACGAAGGCGCCTCGCCCGAGGCACCGCGGGTCGAGGTGATCCTGCTGTCGCGCAACTCCGCCGACACCGGGCTGCGCATCTTCAATTCCATCCAGCACCACGGCCTGGCGATCGCGCGCGCCACCTTCACCTCGGGCGAGCCGACCTGGCCCTACATCCGCCCGTTCGGCGCGCAGCTGTTCCTGTCGGCCAACCCGGAGTCGGTGCGCGCGGCGCTGGAGAACGGCGTCGCGGCCGCCACCATCCTGCCGGCCAAGGCGCCGGCGCACCGGCACGACCAGCTGCGCATCGCCTTCGACGGCGACGCGGTGATCTTCGGCGACGAGGGCGAGCGGGTCTCTCGCGAGGCCGGCATCGAGGCCTTCCACCGCCACGAGATCGAGCGCGCGCGCGAGCCGCTTTCCGGCGGTCCGTTCCGCGGCTTCCTCGATGCGCTGCACCACCTGCAGGCGGCCTATCCGCCAGGCGAGGCCTCGCCGATCCGCACCGCGCTGGTCACCGCGCGCTCGGCGCCCGCGCACGAGCGCGTGATCCGCACCCTGCGGGAGTGGGGCGTGCGCCTGGACGAGGCGCTGTTCCTGGGCGGCCGTGCCAAGGGGCCGTTCCTCGACGTGTTCGGTGCCGATATCTTCTTCGACGACTCGCAGCACAACATCGACTCCGCGCGCCAGCACGTGGCGACCGGACACGTACCGCACGGGGTGTCGAACGCCGGCTGAGTCCGCGCCTGGACCCGGCGTCCGTCCGGGCCGTGAAAACGACGCGTGTTACGATAGCCGGAGTTTCGCGCAAATTTGCCGCTCATGGCCGATGTTCGCCGGATTTCCGGTGGCAGCCGGTCCGCGTGCTGCGTGATGCCGACGCCTGCTCCCCCGGGACGCGGGCGCCTCCCGAGGCGGGTCCGGCAGCTCCTGCCGCCGTCCATCGGGGAAACAGCCCGCGCAGCCGGGCAGCCGTGCGTCCTCCAGCGGGTCCTCCCGGGCCCCGGATTGGCGCGTTCCCGCGCGATCCATCGCGCCTGGCCGCGCCCGAAGGCGCGTGCCGCGACAGGAGAAGACACAGCATGACCCAACGAATCGCCGTCCTCGGCGCCGGCCCCAGCGGCCTGGCCCAGCTGCGCGCCTTCGATGCCGCCCGCCGCGCGGGCGCCGAGGTGCCCGAGATCGTCTGTTTCGAGAAGCAGTCCGATCTCGGAGGCATGTGGAATTACACCTGGCGCACCGGACTGGACCAGCACGGCGAGCCGGTGCACGCCAGCATGTACCGCTACCTGTGGTCGAACGGGCCCAAGGAGTGCCTGGAGTTCGCCGACTACAGCTTCGAGGAGCACTTCGGCCGGCCGATCGCCTCGTACCCGCCGCGGCCGGTGCTGCGCGACTACATCATGGGCCGGATCGAACGCAGCGGCCTGCGTGACCAGATCCGCTTCAACACCGCGGTGCATTCGGTCGAATACAACGAGGAGACGGCCAAGTTCACGGTGACCGTGCGCGAGCTCGAGGACGACCGCATGGTGAGCGAGGAGTTCGACTGGGTGGTGGTGGCGACGGGCCACTTCTCCACGCCCAACGCGCCGGCGTTCGAGGGCCTGTCGCAGTTCCCGGGCCGGGTGCTGCATGCGCATGATTTCCGCGATGCCTGCGAGTTCACCGGCAAGGACCTGCTGCTGGTGGGCAGCAGCTATTCCGCCGAGGACATCGGCACCCAGTGCTACAAATATGGTGCGAAGTCGGTGACCTTCAGCTACCGCAGCGCGCCGATGGGCTACGACTGGCCGGAGGCCTTCAGCGAGCGCCCGCTGCTGACCCGCGTGGAGGGCAACACCGCGCACTTCGTCGACGGCAGCAGCCAGGACGTGGACGCGATCATCCTGTGCACCGGCTACCAGCACCACTTCCCGTTCCTGCCCGACGCGCTGACCCTGCGCACCGGCAACCGGCTGTACCCGCGGGACCTCTACAAGGGCGTGTTCTGGATCGACAACCCGAAGCTCGTCTACCTCGGGATGCAGGACCAGTACTACACCTTCAACATGTTCGATGCCCAGGCCTGGCTGGCGCGCGACGTCATCCTCGGCCGCACCGCGCTGCCGGATGCCGCCGCCATGCGCGCCGACAGTGAGGCCTGGTTCGCGCGCGAGAACGCCTGTGCCAGCGTCGACGACGACATCGATTTCCAGGCGGCCTACGTGCGCGACCTCGTCGACCGGACCGACTATCCGGAGTTCGCGATCGAGGACGTGGCGGCGATGTTCAAGGAGTGGAAGCGCGACAAGCAGGCCGGCATCCTCGATTACCGCGACAGGAGCTACCGCTCCACCATCACCGGCACCCTCGCGCCGCCGCACCACACGCCGTGGATGCAGGCGATGGACGATTCGCTGGAGGCGTTCCTGGACGGAACGCGCGAGCTGGAGGACCAGCCCGCCGTCGCCGGGGCCGTGCGGGCGGCAGAGCCGGTGCGACGCAGCGCCTGAGCGCCGGACGCGCCGCTCAGGCGGGCGGCAGCCGGATGTCCGACAGGCGCCACTGCAGGCCGTGGCGCGTCAGCACCAGCACCAGCTCGTCGCCATCGTCGAGGCTGACCGTGGCCGAGGCGCGCGAGAACGATTCGAAGCGCAGCCTCGGGGCCGGGACCGGCTCCGGGGCTGCGCTGGTGCCGGCACGCGACGGCGGTGGCACGTTGGCGGCCCGCTCCCAGACCTTGCGGCCCTCCATGATCGCCGCCAGGCCGGTGGGCGTGACCATGGCGTCGACCAGTCCTCCGGCCAGCCCGGTGGCTACGGTCAGGCCGAAGGCGGCGAACGCCCCGGACTGCGCATCCACGCCGGCCGCGCGCACGATGCGGTCCTGCACCTGCGGCCTCAGGCTGGCGCGCAGCGCCGGGAAATCGACGTGGCGCGCCAGCGCCCGCGCGTCGCCGGCCTGGACCGCCTCGCGGATGCCGGCCACCGCGCGCCACGGCCCGCTGGCGGTCCACGCCAGCAATGCCAGCAGCACCAGCGCCGCGATCCAGCCGAGTGCCTTCAGCCTGCGGGAATCGGCCATGGTCAGAACTCCAGGTCCAGTGCCGCGCAAAGATAGTCCACCAGCGGTGCGAGTTCGCGCAGGTCCTTGGCCAGCACCTGGCGCAGCTTCGGGCCGGTGACCGTATCGTCGTCCAGCGGCCGCCAGGCCACGAAGCTGCGGTGGCGCAGATCGTCGATGAAGGCGAAGTCCGCCGGGAAGCCGCGCGGCGGGCGCACCAGCATGTCCTCTTCGTCGAACGCGTAGCGACGGCGGAAGGCGGGGGCGTGCGCGGCGGCCGTCCAGCCCGCCGGATTGTCGACGATGAACTGGCGGATACGGCGCAGCGTCGGCGACTCGGGACGCCAGATGCCGGCGCCGACGAAGCAGCCGTCCGGCTGGATGTGCAGGTAGTACAGCGGCGTGGCCAGTTCCTGGCGGCGGGCATGGAACAGGCGCGCGCCCTGCCAGGTCTTGTAGGGGCGCTTGTCGTTGGCGAAGCGGGTGTCGCGCTGGATGCGGTAGAGCGAGCCGCCCACGCTGCGCGGGTCGGCGCGGAAGTGCAGGCTGACCGCGGCGAGGTCGGGCTGCAGGTCGGTGATGAGCCGCTGCAGCGGGTCGCGCACGTGCGCCTCGTAGTCCTGCTTGTGGGCGTGGAACCAGGCGCGCTCGTTGTGGCGCGCCAGCGAGCGCAGGAAGCGGAAGGTCCGGTCGGTGAAGTAGGTGGTCATGGCGTGGGAGCAGGGTGGCCGGGGCCGCCGGCCTCGGCATTGCCGGCGGTCGCGTTGTCGGCCGGGGGCAGGCCGGCCGCAAGCCCGCGGCCCCAGTCCTCCAGGCGGTCGAGCAGGGCCTGGCGCGCGGCGTCGCCAGCCGACTCGGCGCGCAGGCGGGTGATGTCGTCGAAGTAGGTCTGGAAGGTGTGTTCGGACAGCCCGCCGTCGGCATGCAGGCGCCGGCGTCGGTACCCGTCCCAGCGCAGCCGCGCTTCGACATCCAGCGTGTCCGGCCAGTTGCGGGCGCGGTAGCGGAACAGCAGTTCGGCCAGGCGCGGGTCCTGGAACCCGTAGTCGGTGGTTCCCAGCTGCGCCGGAGGCGTGGCGCGCACGCGGGCCATGCGCGCCTTGTCGCCGTCGCCGACGAAGCCGTCGTAGAGCGCGGCGTCGACGTCCGGCCGCTCGCGCGGGTCGCGCTCGCGGGCGAACACGTGGCGCACCTTCTCCGCGATCGCGGGGCCGTGCGCGCGGATGCGGGCGGCGCGGGCCTCGGCGGTCTCGCGATCGATCCCCAGGCGCTCCAAGTCCGCCGGGCGCAGGTGGTTCCACTGCACCAGCGCGGGGCAGCGGTTGGTGTGCACTTCCTTCAGCGGCACGCGCGACACGCCCTCGGGCAGGTCGGCCGAGCGCACGTACAGGCGCGCGGCGATCTCGTCGGCCGACAGCGCCAGCAGCCCGTCCGGGTCGCTGTCGAGGTCGTAGACGATGACGCGGTTGCCGATCTGCGGATGCACCGCCACCGGCACCACCGCCGCCGCGCACAGGCGCGAGGCCGGATAGCGCTGCGAGACGTGCAGCAGCGGCGTCATCGCGAACGGGTCGAGCATGCCGGCGACGTGGCGCTTGTCGCGCAGCGCCAGCGCGTACTGCCAGAGCCGTGGCTGGGCGGTCCGGAACAGCCGGGCCAGCCCGATCAGCGCGCGCACGTCCGACAGCGCCTCGTGCGCGTCGCCGATGCGCACGCCGTTGGCCTCGGCCAGGTATTCGAGCCGGAACGACGTGGCACCGTCGTCGCGACGGGGCCATTCGATGCCCTCGGGTCGCAGCGCGTGCGCCAGGCGCATCACGTCGAGCAGGTCCCAGCGGCAGTTGCCGTTGCGCCACTCGCGCTCGTAGGGATCGTGGAAGTTGCGGAACAGGCCGTGGCGCACGAACTCGTCGTCGAAGCGCAGCGAGTTGTAGCCCAGCGTGCAGGTGCCCGGCCGGGACATCTCGTCGGCGATGCGGGCGAAGGCCTCGGCTTCGGACAGGCCGGCGAGCGCGTCCTGCGGGGCGAGCCCGGTGACCATCGAGGCGCCGGGCGAGGGCAGCAGGTCGTCGGCAGGGCGCACGAGGAACTCGATCGGCTCGCCCAGCTCGACGAGGTCGGCATCGGTGCGGATCGCGGCGAACTGCGCGATGCGGGTGCGCCGCGGATCGGTGCCCCAGGTCTCCAGGTCGTAGAACAGGAAACTGTCGGTCACGCCGGGCTGTCCTCCAGCGGGGTCAGGGCCGCCTCGACCACCGGATCCAGCGCCGCGATGTCCACGTCATCCAGCGAGGATCGGCCCCGCGTCGCATCCTCCAGGATCACCCGCTGCACTTCGCTGCGCTCCAGCGCCAGCGAGTAGGGGATGCGCATGAAGGTGACCATGGCGTAGTGCGGGATGAAGCGGGTGGGATGGCGTGCCTGCAGCGCCAGCTCCAGCTCGCGCTGCAGCAGGAAGCCGGGGTCGTCGACCAGGTCGCGCATCTCGATGTAGTTGTCGAGCGCCATCTTCTGGATGGCGGCGGCGTCGGGCATGCGCCGGGCTTCGAAGGCGGCGTAGGCCGCCGCGAGGTCCCGGGTCGCATCCAGCTGCCGCGCCAGCGCCACGCAGTCCTCGAAGGCGCAGTTCATGCCCTGGCCGTGGAAGGGCACCATCGCGTGCGCGGCGTCGCCGATCAGCACCGCGTCGCCGCCGAGGTGCCAGCGCTCGAGGTAGAGCGTTCCCAGCGTGCCGATCGGGTTGGCGTCGAAGTCGTGGTCGAGCCCGGGGATCAGCGGCAGCGCATCGGCGAAGTCGCGTTCGAACAGCGCCCTCGCGGCGGCGGCGTCGGGCACGGTCTCGAAGCTCGGGTCACCGTTGCCTTCGTCCTGCGTCGCCATGAACAGCGTCACCGTGAACGTGCGCTCGTCGTTCGGCAGCGCGATGCACATGTAGCGCCCGCGCGGCCAGATATGCAGCGCGTTCGGCTCGATGCGGAAGTCGCCATCCGGCGCGGGCGGGATCTCCAGCTCCTTGTAGCCGTGGCCGAGCCATTCGGTGCGTTCGCCCAGGTCGGACCTCGCGCGCATCTGCCCGCGCAGCGTGGAGCCGGCACCGTCGCAGCCGATCAGGGTGGCGAAGCCGACGCGGTGCAGTTCGCCGCCGCCGCGGTAGAACGCCCGCTTCGCCACGAAGTCGACCGATTCCAGCCGCCGGTCGAAATGGATCCGTGCGCCGGCGGCTTCGGCTGCGTTGATCAGGGTGATGTTGAGTTCGCCGCGGCTGACCGACCAGATCACCTCGCTGTCGTCGCGGCCGTAGCGCTGCAGCTGCGGGCTGCCGCCCGGCGGATGCACCATGCGCCCGCGCATCATCACCGCCTGGGCGAGCACGTCGCGATCGGCGTCGGCCGCGCGCAGCGCGTGCAGGCCGCGTTCGGCCAGCGCGAGGTTGATCGACCGCCCGCCGGCGAAGCCGTGGATGCGCGGGTCGCCCCGGCTTTCGTAGACCTCGACGGCCCAGCCGCGCTGGGCGAGGAGGGTGGCCATCAGTGCGCCCGCCAGGCCCGCGCCGACGATGGTGGCCTCGCGCTGCGTCGCGTCCACGCCGCCACCGGGTGCCCGCGCCGGGGGTGCCGCGCCGCTCACGCCCGGCCCTCGCGCCAGGCTTCGGCGGCGCGCACGAAGCGCAGCACGTCGGCGTGGCTGTTGTACATCGGTGCCGGCGAGATCCGGATCACGTCGGGTTCGCGCCAGTCGCCGAGCACGCCCTGCGCCGACAGCGCGTCGAACAGCGAACGCCCGGCGTCGCGTCCGCGCAGGCCGCGGCCTTCCAGCACGCGCAGCGAGAGCTGGGCGCCGCGCTGCCCCGGATCGCCCGGCGTGACGATGGCCAGCGTGCCGGACAGGCGCTGCGCGATCAGTGTTTCCAGGTAGCCGGTCAGCGACAGCGACTTCGCGCGCAGCGCCTGCATGCCGACGCGGTCAAAAAGTTCCAGCGACGCGCGCAGCGGCGCCAGCCCAAGGATCGGTGGATTGCTGAGCTGCCAGCCGTCGGCGCCGGGCGTGGGTTGGAACGTCGGCTCCATGCGGAAGCGCGTGGCCTCCTCGTGCCCCCACCAGCCGGCGAAGCGCGGACGGTCGGTGCGCGCATGGCGCGCGTGCACGAAGCAGCCCGCCACCGCCCCCGGGCCGGCGTTCATGTACTTGTAGTGGCACCACACCGCGAAGTCCGGGCCGTCGTCATGCAGGCGCAGCGCCAGGTTGCCGGCGGCATGCGCGTGGTCGAAGCCCACGATTGCTCCGGCGGCGTGCCCCAGCCGCGTGATCTCCGCGACGTCGAAGGCCTGGCCGGTGCGGTACTGCACGCCCGGCCACAGCACCAGCGCCAGCCGCGGCCCGTGCAGCTCGATCGCGCGCGCGATCGCCTCCATCGAGAACCGTCCCCCGGGCTGGTCAGGCTCGAGTTCGATCAGGTCGGTGGCCGGGTCGAAGCCGTGGAAGCGCAGCTGTGACTCCAGCGCATAGCGGTCGGACGGAAACGCACCGGCCTCCATCAGGATCGCCGGCCGCTCGCGCGTCGGCCGGTAGAAGCTGACCAGCATGAAGTGCAGGTTGGCGGTCAGCGAATTCATCGCCACCACCTCCTCGGGTTCCGCGCCGACCACCCGCGCCAGCGGCTCGCGCAGCAGGGCGTGGTAGGGCATCCACTGCGTGGTGCCGGTGAAGTGCGCCTCGACGGCTTCCGCGGCCCACTTGTCGAGCACGTCCTCCACGTGCGCCCGCGCCGCCTTCGGCTGCAGGCCCAGCGAATTGCCCACGAAATAGGCCTGCTCGCCGTCGCCGTGCCGCGGCACGTGGAACTCCGCGCGCAGCCCGCGCAGCGGGTCGGCATCGTCGAGGGCTGTGGCGTACTGGTCGGTGTACGGGTTGGTCATTGAAAAGCCCTTTTGCCACGGATGACACGGATGAACGCGGATTTACACGGATAGAACAAAAGCGATCAATTGAACGCGGGCCATTCAAGGCCTTCGCTCTATCCGTGTAAATCCGCGTTCATCCGTGTCATCCGTGGCCAAAAACAAGTGTCACGCAAAGCGCGAGCGCGGCAGGCCCAGCCATTCCAGGGCGGTGCCGTGGTACAGGCGGGCCTGGGCGGTGGGGTCGAGGGCGAGGGCGTCGATGCCGGCGCCGGGGTGCTGTTCGCCGAGCGGGAATGGATAGTCGGTGCCCAGCATCACGCGGTCGACGCCGCAGGTGTCGAGCAGGTACTGCAGCGCGCGGTCGTCGGCGACCCAGGAGTCGAAGTAGAGCCGCGACAGGTATTCGCGCGGGTTGCGCGGGTTGTCGGTGGCCACCAGGTCGGGGCGCATGTTGAAGCCGTGCTCGATGCGGCCGATGGTGTAGGGGAAGCTGCCGCCGCCGTGCGCCATGCAGATCTTCAGCTTCGGCAGCCGCTCGAGCACGCCGCCGAACACCAGCGAGCAGGCTGCGCGCGACTGCTCGGCCGGCATGCCGACCAGCCAGGGCAGCCAGTACTTGGGCATGGTCGGCGTGCCCATCATGTCCCAGGGATGCACCAGGACCGCCGCGCCCAGGTCGGCAGCGGCTTCGAAGAACGGGAACAGCTCCGGTGCGTCCAGGTTCCAGTGCACGTCCGGCGACACCTGCACGTGCGAGCCGATCTGCACGCCCTGCAGGCCGAGCTGGTCCATGCAGCGTTCGAGCTCCTGTACCGCCAGCCGCGGCGACTGCAGCGGCACGGTGCCGATGCCGGCGTAGTGGCGCGGGTGCGCGCGGCAGGTCTCGGCCATGTGGTCGTTGAGCGCCTGGTGCAGCTCCAGCGCCTGGTTGGGCTTCGCCCAGTAGCTGAACATCACTGGCACGGTGCTGATCACCTGCACCTGCACGCCGAACTTCGCGTAGTCGTCGATGCGCTCCTGTGGATCCCAGGTCTTGGACCAGATCTCGCGGAAGAAGCGCCCGTCCTTGTAGATGCGGTGGCGGCCGTCCTCGGTGTGGTGGATCACCGGGAAGCGCTCGTCGCCGTACTTGCGGGCGAGGTCCGGCCAGTCGCGTGGCAGGTAGTGCGCATGGATGTCGATCTTCAGCATGTCAGGTGATGTCCGCCTGCGAATCCGCCTGCATCTCGTAGCGCGTCGGCCTGGGATTGAGGTGCCCGCAGGCCTTGCAGGTGCGCAGGTCCTCGCTGCGGTAGAAGGTCTCGAAGACGCGGAAGAAGTCCTGCTCGATGTCCTCGAGATGGAAGAATTCCTCGTACACCTTCGCGTTGCAGGCCTCGCAGAACCACATCAGGCCGTCGTCCTCGTGCGGCAGCCGCCTGCGCTCGATGACCAGGCCGATCGAGCCCTCGGCGCGCTGCGGCGAATGCGGCACGCGCGGCGGCAGCAGGAAGGTCTCGCCGGCGCGGATCGGCACGTCGCGCACCTTCCCGTCCTCCTGGATGCGCAGCACCATCTCGCCTTCGAGCTGGTAGAACCACTCGGGTCCCTCCTCGAAGTGGTAGTCCGTGCGCGCGTTCGGGCCACCCACCACCATGACGATGAAGTCGCCGTCGTAGATGCACTTGTTGCCCACCGGCGGCTTGAGCAGGTGGCGGTTGTCTTCGATCCACTTCCGGAAATTCAGCGGTGCGGGGATCATGGCCGGTCTCCCTGGATGGCGGCGACGCACTTGAGCTCGATCGCGATCGGCGTCGGCAGCGCGGTGATGCCCAGCGTGGTGCGGCAGGGCGCGGTGGCGGGGTCCGGGAAATGCTCGGCCCAGACCGCGTTGTAGGTCTTGAAGTCGCGCGCCATGTCGGTGAGGTACACGGTCACGTCGACCAGGTCCTCCCAGCGGGCGTCGCTGGCCTCGAGCACGGCGCGGACGTTGGCGAACACGGCGCGGGCCTGGGCGCCGATGTCGTAGCCGCGCAGGCGGCCGTCGGCGAAGTAGTCGTTGCCGGGAATGGCGTCGCTGGCCGGGTCGCGCGGCCCGATGCCGGACAGGAACAGCAGGCCGCCGACGCGCCGCGCGTGCGGGTAGGCGCCCACCGGCTTCGGCGCGGCGGATGCGTGGACGACGTCGCCGGCCACCTCAGCGGTCCTCGCGGTCGTCGCTGATGCGCTGCAGCGCCGGCTCGTACTGCTCGGGCAGCGCGGCCGGGGAGTCGATCGACAGCCCGAGGTCGTGCACCCGGCCGTCGCGCAGCGAGTACACCCAGGCGTGCACCGCGAGCTGCTGCCCGCGCGCCCAGGCTTCGCGCACCACCGTGGTCTCGCAGACGTTGATCATCTGCTCCAGGGCGTTGAGCTCGCACAGGCGGTCATGGCGGATCTCGTCGCTGTCGATGGCCTCGATGATGGCGCGGTGCTTGTGCTTGACGTCCTTGACGTGGCGGATCCAGTTGTCGGCCAGGCCCACGCGCTGGCCGTCGAGCGCCGCGCCCACGCCGCCGCAGCCGTAGTGGCCGACCACCAGGATGTGCTCGACCTTCAGCACGTCGATCGCGTACTGGATCACCGACAGGCAGTTGAGGTCCGTATGCACCACCACGTTGGCGATGTTGCGGTGGACGAAGACCTCGCCGGGGTTCATGTCGATGATCTGGTTGGCCGGCACGCGCGAGTCCGAGCAGCCGATCCAGAGGTACTTCGGGTGCTGCAGCCCGGACAGGCGGCTGAAGAAGCCCGGGTCCTCGGCGCGGGCGCGCTCGGCCCAGATGCGGTTGCGTTCGAGGAGGTCGTGCATTCGGTACATGGGGGTTCCGTGCCTTGCGAAAGGGGTGCGTGATCAGGTGGCGATGCAGACGTTGCGCGGTTCGGTGAAGAAGCGCATCGCCTCCAGCCCGCCTTCGCGGCCGAGGCCGGACTGGCCCATGCCGCCGAAGGGCGTGCGCAGGTCGCGCACCAGCCAGGCGTTGATCCAGACGATGCCGCAGCGCAGCTGCGCGCCGAAGCGGTGCGCGCGGGCGAGGTCGCGGGTCCATACCGAGGCCGCCAGGCCATAGTCTCCGGCGTTGGCCAGGGCCAGGGCGTGATCGTCGTCGTCGAAGGCCTGCAGGGTCGCGACCGGCCCGAAGATCTCCTCGCGGTTGCTCGCGCAGTCGGGGCCCAGGCCCTCGATCACCGTGGGCGCGACGAACCAGCCCGGGCGCTCCAGCGCGCCACCGCCGCACAGCACCCGGCCACCCTCGTCGCGCGCGCGGGCGATCGCGGCCACGACCTTGTCGAAGTGCGCCTGCGAGACCAGCGGGCCGAGGTTGGCGTCGCGGTCCATGGGGTCGCCGGGGCGCAGCGCGAGCGCGGCCTGGACGAAGGCGTCGCGGAACTCGGCAAGCACGCGGCGTTCGACCAGGATGCGCGAGCCGCAGAGGCAGATCTGGCCGCTGTTCTGGAAGGCCGAACGGACGATGGTGTCGAGATGTCCGCGCCAGTCGCTGTCGGCGAAGACGAGCGTCGGGTTCTTGCCGCCCAGCTCCAGCGAGACCTTCTTCAGCGCCGGCCCCGCGATGCCGGCAATGCGTCGACCGACGGCCGTGCTGCCCGTGAACGACACCGCCCTGATCGCGTCGTGGCGCACGATGGCCTCGCCGACCTCGGGCCCGCCGCCGTGCACCACGTTGAACACGCCCGCCGGCAGCCCGGCGTCCAGCGCCAGTTCGCCGAGCATCGTCGCGGTCGCCGGAGTCACTTCGGAGGGCTTGGCCACCACGGTGTTGCCGGCCGCCAGCGCCGGCGCGATCTTCCAGGTGAACAGGTAGAGCGGCAGGTTCCAGGGCGAGATCGTGCCGACCACGCCCAGCGGCTGGCGCAGGGTGTAGTTCAGCCCGGCCTCGCCGTGGTGCGATTCGCTGCTGAACTGGGTGGCGGCATGGGCGAAGAAGCGCAGATTGGACACCGCGCGCGGGATCTCCGCGTCGCGTGCCAGCGCATAGGGCTTGCCGCCGTCGCGGGCCTCGGCGTGGGCGAACTCGTCCAGCCGCGCCTCCAGCGCATCGGCCAGGCGCTCGAGGTGGCGCGAGCGCTCGCTGTTGCGCAGGCCCGACCAGGCCGGGAACGCCGCGCTGGCCGCGGCGGCCGCGGCATCGACGTCGGAGGCATCGCCATCCGCCACTTCGGCATACGCCTTGCCCGAGGCCGGCTCGAACACCTCGCGCCAGCGTGCGCTGGCGGCCTCGCGCGTGCCGCTGCCGATGACGTGTGCGTAGCGTCGCATCCCGCAAGCTTACCCGCGCCGGCCCGGGTCGTCAGGACTGGCAGGCGGGGCAGAGGTAGAGCCGTCGCGATCCCGAGCGGATGCGCTCGATGCGCGTGCCGCAGGCCGGGCAGGGCTGGCCGTCGCGGCCGAACACCTGGAAGCGGAAGGCGTCGGACGTGTCGGTGAGGTAGTCCTCGCGCATGCGCTCGGCCGGCGCGATGCCGCGGGTGGCGTAGCTGTGCCGCGGGATGTCGAGCAGGGCCTGCGCCAGTCGCGCGGTGGCGGCCGCGTCGAGCGTCTTCGGCCGACGCTCCGGTCGCAGTCCCGCGGCGAACAGCACTTCGGCGCGCAGGTAGTTGCCCATGCCGGCGAGGAAGCCCTGGTCGAGCAGCAGGCTTGCCAGCGCACGGCCGCGGAAGGCCGGCGACTGCAGGCGCGCGGCCACGCCGGCGACATCGAGCGCGGGATCGAGCACGTCCGGCCCCAGGCCCTGCAGGAAGGGATGCGACTCGACCTCGTCGCTGCGCCACATCGAGACGTCGGACGCCGAGTACAGCCGGATAGCACCGCGGGCGGTCTCGAAGGCCACGCGCAGCGAGCGCTTCGTCGCCCTTGGCTGCTCGCCGGTGGCGAGGACGCGCCAGACGCCGTAGAGCTGGTTGTGGCTGTACATGGTCCAGCCGTGGTCGAAGCGGGTGAGCAGCGCCTTGCCACGGGGGACGATCGACTCGATGCGCCGTCCGACGAGGTCGGCCTCGAAGCGCTTCAGCTCCGGGAAGGCGAACATCGCCCGCGTGATCGGCTCGCCCGCCACCGCCTCGGCCAGGCGATCGGCGGCGCGGCGGATTTCCGGGCCTTCGGGCACGGCCTCAGATCGAGGCCATGCGCCCGCCGTCGACCGCGAGGCTGACGCCGTTGACGTAGGCCGCGGCCGGCGAGCACAGGAAGGCGATCACGCCGCCGGTCTCGTCGGGGGTGGCGAAGCGTCGTGCGGGGATCATGGCTTCCATGTCGCGGCGCACGTCGGCTTCGCTGCGGCCTTCCTTCGCCGAGCGGTCGGCGATGATCGCGTGGATGCGGCCGGTTTCGGTGAAGCCGGGCAGCACGTTGTTGACCGTGATGCCCTCGGGCGCCAGTTCGCGCGACAGGGTCTTGGCCCAGGAGGCGACCGCGCCGCGGATGGTGTTGGACACGCCCAGGCCGGCGATCGGCTCGCGCACCGAGGTCGAGACCACGTTGACGATGCGGCCCCAGCGCGCGCCACGCATGCCCGGCAGCACCGCCTGCACCAGGGTCTGGTTGGCGAGCAGGTGGCGGCGGAAGGCGGTTTCGAATTCCTCCAGCGCGGCCGCGTGCGCCGGCCCTCCCGGGGGTCCGCCGGTGTTGTTGACCAGGATGTGCACCGGCGCCCGTGCGACCACGGCCTGCACCGCGGTGCCCAGGGCGGCGGTGTCATCGCTGTCGGCCACCGCGAGCGCATGCCCGCGATCGGCGCCGCCGGCCAGGCTGGCGACGACCTCGCGCAGGGCGTCTTCGCGGCGCGACAGCACCGTGACCGTGGCGCCCAGCGCGGCCAGCTCCCCGGCAGCGGCGCGACCGATGCCTTCCGACGCGCCACAGACCAGGGCGTGCCGTCCTTCCAGGTTCAGGTCCATGCGGATGTGCTCCTCGGGTTCGCCGGGGCCGGCTCAGCTGACGCGGCCACCCAGCTTCTGCACCATGCCCGCCTGCAGCGCGGCGTCGTCGTCGCCCTGCGGCGGCACCAGTTCCGCCAGCAGGAAGCCACGCTCGGCGGCGTCGCCGTCGTCGAGGCCGCCCAAGGCGACGAACTCGGCGTCGAGCAGCATCGATCGCGCCGTGTCCTCGCTGTCGTAGACCAGGGTGTTGCCGTCGCTGTCGAGCACCTCGGCGGTGCCGGCCTCGCGCACGCGCAGCCGTGCCCAGACCACGGTGCGGCCGAGCGTGGCCAGCCACCACTCGTCGCGCAGGCGTCCGTCGTCGAAGTCGCTCATGACAGCGCCGCCGACCACAGCGCCAGGATGCCGGCGCCCAGCAGTCCCACGATCACCGTCGCCAGGGCCACGCGCGCGGGCGTGGCCAGCCCGGTGAACCCGGGGTCATGCGTCTGGCGATATTCGCCGCCGAGCAGCCACAGCATCGCCGCGGGCTTCAGGAAGGCGCCTTCGCCCAGGCGCTCGCGCACCTCCGGATGGCGGTCGCGCAGGTGCACCAGCGACAGCGGCCAGAAGATGACGTAGGCGGAGGCGCCGGCGATGGCGACGCCGACGAAGCACAGGGCGAAGAACAGCAGCACGGCCTCAGTACTCCGCCGTGCCCGGCGCGCGCGGGTAGGGGATGGCGTCGCGGATGTTGGACAGGCCGCAGACGTAGACCACCAGGCGCTCGAAGCCGAGGCCGAAGCCCGCGTGCGGCACGGTGCCGTAGCGGCGGAAGTCGCGGTACCAGGCGTAGTGCTCGCGATCGAGGCCGAACTGGTCCATGCGCGCGTCGAGCACGTCCAGGCGCTCCTCGCGCTGCGAGCCGCCGATGATCTCGCCGATGCCCGGCGCCAGCACGTCCATCGCCGCGACCGTGCGACCGTCGTCGTTGAGGCGCATGTAGAAGGCCTTGATGTGCTCGGGGTAGTTGGTCACCACCACCGGGCGGCCGACGTGCTGCTCGGTCAGCCAGCGCTCGTGTTCGGTCTGCAGGTCGAGGCCCCATTCGACGGGGAAATCGAATTTGTGGCCGGACTTCTGCAGCAGCGCGACCGCATCGGTGTACTCGATGCGCTCGAAGGGGGCGTTGATGAAGGTCTCGAGGCGCGTGACCGCGTCCTTCTGCACGCGTTCGGCGATGAAAGCCATGTCGTCGGCGCGCTCGTCGAGCACCGCCTTGAACAGGTACTTGAGGAACTCTTCCGAAACGCGCGCGTCCTCGGCCAGGTCGGCGAAGGCGATTTCCGGCTCGATCATCCAGAACTCGGCCAGGTGGCGCGTGGTGTGGCTGTTCTCGGCGCGGAACGTGGGGCCGAAGGTGTAGACCCTGCTCATCGCCAGCGCGAAGGCCTCGACGTTGAGCTGGCCCGACACCGTGAGGAAGGTCTCCTTGCCGAAGAAGTCGCGGTCGAAGTCGACCGCGCCATCCTTGCCGCGCGGCAGGTTGGCCATGTCCAGCGTCGAGACCCGGAACATCTGCCCGGCGCCTTCGGCGTCCGAGGTGGTGATGATCGGGGTGTTGATCCAGAAGTAGCCGTTCTCGTGGAAATAGCGGTGCGCCGCCTGCGCCAGGCAGTGGCGGATGCGGGTCACGGCGCCGAACAGGTTGGTGCGCGGGCGCAGGTGCGCGACCTCGCGCAGGAACTCCAGCGAGTGCGCCTTGGGCTGGATCGGATAGGTTTCCGGGTCCTCCACCCAGCCCACGACCTCGATCGACTCCGCCTGGATCTCGAAGCTCTGGCCCTGGCCCTGCGAGGCCACCAGGGTGCCGGTGGCGACCACCGAGCAGCCAGCGGTCAGGCGCTTCACCTCGTCCTCGTAATTGGACAGGGTGCTGGGCGCCACCACCTGGATCGGCGTGAAGCAGGAGCCGTCGCTGACGTTGACGAAGCTCAGCCCGGCCTTGGAGTCGCGCCGGGTGCGCACCCAGCCGCGGACCGTGACTTCGCCGCCGGCGGGGATCCTGCCCGCGAGCGCATGTTCGACGCTGACCACCGTCATGCCCTGGATCCTTGGAGAAAGTAGGGGAAAGCGGAAAGTCTACCGGACGCACCGTCCCGCGGTTCAGGGGCAGGCGCGGTTCCGGGCGGGTAGAATGGCGCCATGGCCATCACCCTTGCTCCCGCCGCCCTCGAACGCGTGAAGGGCTATCTCGCCTCCGATCCCTCGGCCGTCGGCCTGCGCTTCGGCGTGCGCCGCACCGGTTGCTCGGGCTGGGGCTATTCGGTCGACCTCGCCCACGGCGAGCAGCCCGGCGACACCGTCTTCGAACAGGACGGCGTGCGCATCTTCATCGATGCCGACAGCCTGCCCCTGGTCGACGGCACCGAGATGGACTTCCTGAAGCAGGGCCTGAACGAACAGTTCACCTTCCGCAACCCGAAGGCGGCCGCCGAGTGCGGCTGCGGCGAAAGCTTCACCACCGACGCCGACAAGGTCGCCTGAGCCCATTGCTCCTGTGGGAGCCGCTACAGCGGCGAACGCGCTTGTCCGTGGTTTTGTCCGGCCGCCTCTTCGTGAAGGTCCGCGCCGCGGGAGGCGGCTGGCGGGGGGAGTGCTCCGCCCCGCCGCCAGCCATCCATGGCTGGAAGCGGGGGCGTGGACCATCCATGGTCCACTCTCCGCACTCCCCCCACCATCCACCTCCCGCACCACCTTCCACGGTGCCGTGGACGAAGGCAGTCCGTGGCCTGCGCGTCGGGGGCTGTGGTTGGCACGGCGTCCAGCTGGCATTGAGGGGTATCCATGTTGTCGGCCAGTCGGGGGGCAGGTTTGCTGCAGCTGCGCGCGGCCTGATGGACCGCTGGACCCTCGAGCCGGGAGAGGCGGAACGCCAAGGCCGTCATTCCCGAAGCCGGTTGCCTCCACGCCCGCGCGAGCGGGACGCTGCAGGGTGGGTATGGACAGCGCACATGGACGTGCGCGGTAGGCGATTCAGCCATGGATGGCTGCATCGCCGGTCCATACCCACCCTGCAGCGGCACGCGTCCCCCACGAGGCCGTGATCCGACGGACCAGCCCGCCCGCCAGCCAGCCCTCCGGCCCTCCGGCCCTCCGGCCCTCCGGCCCTCCGGCACAGTCGAAACAACAACTTGCGCGAGGTCCAGCGCAACTGCCATAATGCGCGGCTCCCGTTTTTCCGGGAGACCCTTGCCCCACGGCGTCCGCCAGGACCGACCGGGGGCTGTCCCGGCCCGCGGCACCGCGTCGCGGCCGATATCCACAAGGAAACAACATGCGTCACTACGAGATCGTGTTCCTGGTCCACCCGGACCAGAGCGAACAGGTGCCGGCCATGGTCGAGCGCTACAAGACCCTGATCGAAGGCGGCGAAGGCAAGATCCACCGCCTGGAAGACTGGGGCCGCCGCCAGCTGGCCTACCCCATCGACAACCTGGTCAAGGCCCACTACGTCCTTCTCAACATCGAAGCCGGCCAGTCCGTCCTCGACGAGCTGGTCGAAGGCTTCCGCTTCAACGACGCCATCCTGCGCCACCTCGTGATCCGTCGCGACGAGGCCGACACCGAGCAGTCGCTGATCATGAAGAACAAGGACGAGAAGCCGGAGAAGTCCGACCGTCCGGAGCGCGGCGAGCGCCGCCGCCGTGACGACGAGGAAGGCGAGGGCGAGAAGCCCGCCGCCGATGCCGACGACAACTCCGAAGCCGCCTGAGGATCGCCCACATGTCCAAGTTTTTCCGCCGCCGCAAGTTCTGCAAGTTCACCGCCGAGGGCGTCAAGGAGATCGATTACAAGGATCTCAACACCCTGCGCCAGAACCTGACCGAGAACGGCAAGATCGTCCCCAGCCGCATCACCGGCACCAAGTCGAAGTACCAGCGCCAGCTCGCCACCGCCGTCAAGCGCGCGCGTTTCCTGGCCCTGATCCCGTACACCGACAACCACAACGTCTGATCCCGCGCCGCCCGCCACGGGCGGCCCGGCCACCGTCCATTCGGACAGCAACGGTTGCGGCGCGCGTGGGCGCGCCGCTAACGAATACGGAGTACATCCCATGGATCTGATCCTTCTCGAGAAGGTCGTCAACCTCGGCAACCTCGGCGACAAGGTCACCGTGAAGCCCGGCTACGGCCGCAACTTCCTGGTGCCGCAGGGCAAGGCCGTCCCGGCCACCGCCGCCAACCTGGCCAGCTTCGAGGCGCGTCGCGCCGAGTACGAGGCCAAGGCGCAGTCGAGCCTGGACGAGGCCAACAAGCGCGTCGCCGCGCTCGAAGGCGCCAGCGTCACCGTCTACGCCAACGCGTCGACCGAAGGCAAGCTGTACGGCTCGGTCGGCCCGCGCGACATCGCCGACGCCCTGACGAAGGCCGGTACCCCGGTCGAGAAGTCCGAGGTGGTGATGGGCGAGGGCGCCTTCCGCACCGTCGGCGAGTTCGAGGTCGTCGTGCACCTGCACGCCGACGTCGAGACCACCGTCAAGGTCGTGGTCGAACCCGAAGCCGCCTGAGCCTTCGGGCCCGGGACCAGGAACGGGCGCCGCAGGGCGCCCGTTTCCGTTTTCGGACCTGTCTGCCTCGGACAGGTCCGTCGCGGGCAGGCGCGTCCGGCGTGAGCCGGTCGCGGCTCCTGCGATACCCACCGGTTATCCACAGGGTTGTCTGCAACGCATCCCGGCCGGGGGCCAGTACGATGTCAGTCCGACACAGCACCAGGGGCCGCGGCGACGGTCCTGCCAGGGGAGTCCCGATACCGATGAGCGCAAGACCCGGCTTCAAGCGTGATCGCCGCGACCTGCACGGCCGCGGAGATGCCCGGGTCGAGCAGCTGCGCCTGCCGCCGCAGTCGGTCGAGGCCGAGCAGGCGGTGCTGGGCGGCCTGATGCTGTCGCCCGAGTCCTACGACCGGGTCGGCGACCAGCTCGACGAGGTGGACTTCTACCGTCGCGACCACCAGCTGATCTTCCGCGCCATCAAGGAGCTGGCCGAGCGCAACCGGCCCTTCGACGCGGTGACGCTGGGCGAGTGGTTCGAATCCCAGGGTGAGTCCGAGCTGGTCGCCGGCGGCGCCTACCTGGTCGAGCTCGCCACCACCACGCCTTCGGCCGCCAACATCGTCGCCTACGCCGAGATCGTGCGCGACAAGGCGGTGCTGCGCCAGCTGATCGAGGTCGGCACGGAGATCGTCAACGACGGCTTCCAGCCCGAGGGCCGCGACAGCGCCGAGATCCTGGCCAAGGCCGAGCAGGAGGTGTTCGCGATCGCGGAGGCCGGCAGCCGCGGCCGCCAGGATTTCACCGCGGTCAACCAGGCCATGGCCGAGGCCTTCGACGTGCTGCAGACCCGCTACAACAGCGGCGGCGGCATCACCGGCCTGCCCACCGGCTACGTCGAGTTCGACGAGATGACCGCGGGCCTGCAGCCGACCGACCTGATCATCCTGGCCGCGCGCCCGGCCATGGGCAAGACCACGCTGGCGCTCAACATCGCCGAGTACGCGGCGATGAAGACGAAGAAGCCGGTGGCGGTGTTCTCGATGGAAATGTCGGCCAGCCAGCTGGCGCTGCGCCTGATCTCGTCGGTGGGCCGCGTCAACGCGGCGCGCCTGCGCACCGGCCAGCTCGAGGACGAGGACTGGAGCCGCATCTCCAGCGCCATCCGCCTGCTGAAGGAAACCAAGATCTTCATCGACGACACGCCCGCGCTCTCGCCCGACGCCCTGCGCGCCAAGGCGCGCCGGCTCAAGCGCGAGCATGGCCTCGGCATGATCATGATCGACTACCTGCAGCTGATGGCGGTGCCGGGCAACAGCGAGAACCGCGCGACCGAGATCTCCGAGATCAGCCGCTCGCTGAAGGCGCTGGCGAAGGAGCTCAACGTGCCGGTGATCGCGCTCTCGCAGCTCAACCGTTCGCTCGAGCAGCGCGCCGACAAGCGCCCGGTGATGGCCGACCTGCGCGAGTCCGGCGCCATCGAGCAGGACGCCGACGTGATCGTCTTCATCTACCGCGACGACTACTACAACAAGGAAAACTCGCCGGACAAGGGCCTGGCCGAGGTGATCATCGGCAAGCAGCGTAACGGCCCCACCGGCTCGGTGAAGCTGAAGTTCTTCGGCGAGTACACGCGCTTCGACAACCTGGCCCACGACTCCGTCGGCAGCTTCGAGTAGGGACGCCATGGCCCTGCCTGTTTCCGAACGCCCGACCCGCGCACTGGTCGACCTCGACCGCATCGCGGGCAACCTGCGCGCGATCCGCGAGCACGTGAAGGTGCCGGTGATGGCCATCGTCAAGGCCAATGCCTACGGCCATGGCCTGGTGCCGGTGGCGCGGCACCTGCAGTCGGTGGGCGTGGAGCACCTGGGCGTGGCCTTCCCTGAGGAGGGCATCGCGCTGCGCCGGGCCGGCATCACCGTGCCGATCCTGGTGCTGGGCGGCGTGTTCGCGCCGCAGGTCGCGCAGTACATCGCCCACGACCTGCAGATCACGGTGTCGTCGCTGGAGAAGCTGCACCAGGTCGAGGCCACCGCCGAGGCCATGGGCCGCCGCGCCACCGTGCACCTGAAGATCGATACCGGAATGCAGCGCATCGGCGTGCACGCCTGGAGCGCAGGTCCCTTCATCGAGGCCGCGGTGGCGTCGCGCTGGATCGACCTGGCCGGGATCTTCTCCCACCTGGCGTGTGCCGACGAGCCCGACTCGCCGATGACCGCGCTGCAGCTCGAGCGCTTCGACGAGGCCTGTGCGCACTTCACCCGCATCGGCGCGCCGATGCCGCCGCGGCACATCGCCAACTCCGGCGGCGTGCTGCATTTCCCCGAGGCGCGGCTGGACATGGTGCGGCCCGGGATCATGCTCTATGGCGTGCTGCCCGGCGCGGCCTGCCGCCCGACGGTGGCGCTGGAGCCGGCCATGAGCCTCGTGTCCAGGGTGGTCTACTTCAAGGTGGTGGAGGCCGGATACCCGGTCAGCTACGGTGCGACCTGGGCGCCGCCGCGCGACACGCGGGTGGTGACCGTTCCGATCGGCTACGGCGACGGCTACCCGCGCGCGCTGTCCTCGCGCGGCTCGGTGCTGATCCACGGGCGCCGCTTCCCGATCGTCGGCCGCGTGTGCATGGACCAGTTCATGGTCGACATCGGCGACCACAGCGCGTGGAACGAGGACGAGGTGGTGCTGATCGGGCACCAGGACGGGGCCGAACTGCGCGCCGAGCAGGTCGCCGAGGCCGCGGGCATGATCCCGTACGAGGTACTCGTCGGGCTCAACGACCGGATCCCGCGGGTGTATCGCGGCGCTGGCTTTCCGCTGGCTGAATAGGGTTTCCGCCCGTCACTTCACGCGGACGCATCCGCGGGTAGCTTGGCCCTGTTCATCCAACAGGGCGCCCGCCGCCCGCCACAGGAGCCTCCACGATGCGCACCTCTCCCAGAATCCTGCTTGCTTCCCTGGCCGCCGGCGCGGTCATGCTGACCAGCTGTGCCAGCTACACCGGCCAGACCAGCGATCCCAACGACCCCAACCGCACCCGCACGGGCGCCCTGGTGGGCGCCGGCATCGGCGCGGTGGCGGGCCTGCTCAGCGGCTCCGACGCGACCGAGCGCCGCCAGCGCGCCCTGGTCGGCGCCGGCGTGGGCGGCCTGGCCGGTGGCGCGGTGGGTGCCTACCAGGACCGTCAGGAAGCCGAGCTGCGCCGCCAGACCGCCGGCACCGGCATCGTCGTCGACCGCGAGGGCGACGTCATCAAGCTCAACCTGCCCGACGGCGTGACCTTCGACTTCAACAAGACCGAGCTGAAGCCGCAGTTCTACCCGGCGCTCAACAATGTCGCGCGCACGCTGGCCGACTACAACCAGACGATCGTCGAAGTCGCCGGCCACACCGACAATGTCGGTGGCGACGCGGTCAACCAGCGCATTTCCGAGCAGCGCGCGTCCTCGGTGGCCAACTACCTGATCGGGCAGGGCCTGATGCGCGAGCGCTTCGAGATCGTGGGCTTCGGCAAGTCGATGCCGATCGCCGACAACGCGACCGAGCAGGGTCGCGCCCTGAACCGCCGCGTCGAGATCCGCGTGGTGCCGCTGCAGGGCTGATTGCGGCACTGCTTCGCGAAATGAAGGGCCGCAGCGATGCGGCCCTTTTTCTTGCCACGGATGAACGCGGATCTGCCCAGATGGAACAACCGCTTTTTCATCCGTGGCAAGAAGCCCTTCGCTTTTCTGCTCTTCAGCCCTGCGCGTCGTGGCGCGTGCGTACGGCTTCGATGCGGCGTGCGGCGCGTTCCAGCCACCACAGTGCGCCGGCCGCCAGCAGCCAGGCCAGGAACCAGGGCCAGCGCGGGCCGGTGCCGGGGAGTGTGCCGTCGAATCCCCGGCCGCTGCCGGACCGGGCGTTGCCGGTGGCGCGCTGCGACGCCATCGAAGCGTCGGCAGTGCCTGGCGCGCCGTGGCGGTCGATCGCGGCCAGGCGCAGCGTGGCGTCCCGTCGCTCCCGTGCGGCGAGGCCGGGGAGCGCATCGGCGGGGTGTACGTAGAGCATCGGTGCGGTCTCGCCTTCGCCCGCGCGATGCCATCCGCTGCGCTCGGGCCACAGGGCGCTGCACTCCGCGGAGCGAGGGTCGTGCAGCGGGTGCAGGCGCGTTCCGTCTGCCGCGACGACGGCCGTGCCGGGTTCGAAGCCGCACAGCAGCGTGCGTTGGCCCGCGCGTGCGATGCCTTCGAAGCGCGGCCGTGGCCGGGCGCGGGGACGTGCCAGCACACTGGTCGCTTCGCTCCACAGCCGCGCATGACGCGCACCGTGGCCGGCAAGCACCAGGCGGAAGCTGTGGTCGAGATTCCAGGCCGCGATGCGGCCGCGCCCGGCCTGGCGCCAGCGCGCCAGCGAGGTGCCCGAGGCATCGTCCAGCAGCGACACCGAGCCGGCGGCGTGCAGCGGATAGGGCTGGCGCGCGAGTGCAGGCATGGCCTCGTTGCCGGTGCCGGCGGCATCGGGTGCGGATCCCGGACGCGCATCGGCGTCTTCGGCTTCCGGGCGCCGGGGTCCGTCCAGCACGACCATCGCGTCTCCCGCGGGCCCGGCTTCGCCGAGTGCGAAGCCAAGTTGCCGCAGTGCCTCGCGCGTGGCGGCGTCGGGCCGGGCGGTGATGCGCAGCATCAGGCCTAGCCCCTCGTCCACAGCGGCAAGCAGCGCGCTCCGCGCATCCGCACCGAGGCCGGTCCATGCGCGTTCGTCGACGATGGCCAGGTCGAACTCCGCCAGCGTTTCCGCATCGAAGGCGAGCGGCCCGTCGCCCAGGGCAATGCCGCCGCCGAGGGCCATGCGGCTGTGCAGCCGGAGGCCGGCGTCGGTGGCCCACCGACGCAGGTACTTCAGCTCGGGGTTGGGTGCGCCGGCGAACAGCAGCAGGCGTGCGCCGTCGCCGGGCCGGGCATCGACCGGGACCACCGCTTCGGGCCCGTCCTGAAGCCGCAGCCGGAACAGCGCGGGCCCCGACGCGCGTACCGGTGCCTGCAGCTGGAAGCGGCCCTCGGCGTCCGGAATGGCGCGATCCTGCACCGTGCCTGCGGGATCAAGCAGTTCCACCGGCGTGTCCCCGGCGTCCTCCATGCGACCGGACACGCGGAGCAGGCCGCCGGTGGCGACGCGCGCCGGGGCCTGCAGTTCGACCAGGCCATGCGGCGGCGCCGGGGGATCGAAGCCGAGCGGCAGGCCGCGCGCCGCGTCGAGATCGCGTGCTTCCAGTCCCGCACCGAGTACCTGGAGGCGAGTGCTCCGTGGATGCATGCGCCGTGCCGTTGCGAGGTCGGGCATCGCCTGCGCGCCCGCGGCGGTGGCCGCGTCGGCGCCGGCCTCGGGCAGGGCGACGAGGATGCCGCCGTCCCGCGCGGCATCGCGGGCCGCCTCGATGTCCGTGTCCGAGGTCATCACCACGAGGCGGGCGCCGTCGAGCGGACGGCCGGGCGGGAACAGCACTGCGTGCAGGGCCGCGACGCAGGCGAACTGCAGGAGGAGGATCGCCGCCATGCGGGAGGCGGCGGGTCGCGCCAGCGCCGGCAGGCGCCGCCAGCGCAGGGCGTGGCGCAGGGAAGCGACCACCGCCGCCAGCCCGAGCAGCCCCGCGACCATCGTCTCCACGCTCATTCGCCGACCTCCTCGCCCAGGGCGTCGAGGTAGGCCCTGCCGGTGGCATCGGCTTGCGTGCGCAGGCGCGGTGCGGCGGGCGGCGGCGTGGCCAGTGGCCAGAGCAGCGCGCGCAGCCGGTCGAGGCAGGCAATGCAAGCGGGTTCGCGCTGGACGGCGTCGACCGCGGCCATCAGTGCGAGCGGGTCACCGCTGCGGCCCTCGTTCGCGGCCAGCCATGCCTGCAGCGCGCCGAGGTCGATGGCGGCGGCTTCATCGGAGGCATTGCCCAGCGCGTGCCAGAGCAGGGCCGGCACGTCCTCTTCGAGGTCCGCGGGTGGCAGCGGAGCGCGGCGGCTGGCAACGCCCTCGCGCTCGCCCGAAAGCCTGCGGCTGAAATCCACCGGCGGCAGGCCGCTGCCTGTGCGTGCGAGATGGATCCGGTCGGACTGCTGGATCTCCTTGACCAGGGCCAGGGCGCGGTTGGCCGGTGGCAGCGCGTCGCGTGGACGCGCCTGGCGCAGCGCGAGCTCGGACTGCCACATCTCGCCCAGGGCGCGGCGCAGCAGGGCGCGGGTCTTCGGGGCGAGCAGGGTGGCGGCCTCCGGAATGTCGTGGACGTGGCCGAATTCCTCGAGCACGTTGTCGGCCTCGCCGAAGCCGGTGCGGCCGGGCTCGCCAGGCGCGGCATCGCCTGCGGACGCGTGGTCGTGGCCGTGTCCGTCGGCCTGCGGGGTGTCGGGTCGCCCGTCGTCGCGGTCGCGGCGATGGCCATCACCGTCGCCGTCGCCGTCGCGGCCATCCTGACGCTGCGCGGACACCATTTCGCGCCAGGCCTCGGCCTCGTCCTCGGCGTCGTTGGTCGGCAGCAGGATGGGCGGTGGCGGCAGGTCTTCCGCATTGACGTGGTCCGTCGACGCCAGGGTGGGCGCGCCCTCGCTTTCCTCGCCCAGGAACTGGCCATAGCGCAGGCGCAGCAGGCGCTGGTCGACGGCGATCGTGTCCGAACGTGCGGCGAAGGCCTCCTCCTGCAGCCGCGGCCGCTCGGCGATCAGGGCCTCGGCGTCGATGATGATCTGGCGCTGGCTGGCGAAGTAGGCCGGCAGCACCTTCTGCAGCACGCCGTCCATGCCGCTGTCCGCGCGCGCTTCGGGAGGCGGCCAGCGCAGGATGTGGCTGGCGCTGCGCATGGACTGCGCGCGACCGGGGCGGTTGTCGCGGACTACGAAGTGCACGATCAGGTCGTCACCCTCGGAAAGGCCGAGCGCGTCGAGGTCGAGCTGCTGGGAGAATCGCTTGTGGCGGCGGTCGCCGCGGCCGGTGATGCGCCGGACCTCGTCGCGGAAGCCGATGTTCTCGCCGCTGCCTTCGGTCATGGTCAGGTGCATTTCGGCGGCTGCGGCGAGACCGTGGTCGTCCTCGGCCTCGAAGGCCAGGGTCCAGCGTGGCTGGCCCTTCGTGCGCAGGTTGAGGGTCTGTGCCGGAGCGCTCACGCGGATCGAGGGCGGGCGGTCCTGGATGACGTCGATGCGATGCAGGGTGTCGTCTTCCCGGGGCACGTCGGCACTGGCGGCGATGCGATAGAGGCCGGGCTGCTCCGCGGTGGTCTCGGCGCGCCAGAGATCGCCGGCGCGCTCGAGCGGGATGCGCCGGCCGTCGACGAACTCCAGCGCCACCGCGTCCGGGACCGGCGCGAAGCGCAGCGTCCAGGCCAGCGTCGCGCCTTCCGGAACCCTGGCGTCGAGGTCGTCGCTTTGACGCCCGGGCAGTCCGGTGTAGGTGGGTGGGGAGATGGCAAGGCTGCGCTCGACCAGCTGCAGGGTGCCCGGTGAAGCCGGGCCGGGCGCGCGGGATGTGCTGTCGCCTGTCGCGGAAGCCGCCGGCGGGACTGCGGCCCACGGCATCGCGATCGCGATGACCACGGCAGCGGCAGCCGTGCTGGCGGCGATGCCGGCAAGCGGCCAGGGTGTGCGGATACCGGCGGTCTCCGGCGAAGGCAGCCGCTGCTCGATGCGCTCGCGCTGCAGGCGCGCCAGCGGCGGCAGGCCTGCGGGATCCGCGGCGAGCAGGGCGCTGCTGTCTTCAAGCCGCGGGTGGCCGGCGTCGAGGCGGCGCTGCAGCCAGGCCCGGTCGAGCCGCCGTGGAAGCCGCCAGGCGATTGCGATCGCCACCAGCAGCGCTGCCAGGGCTACGCCTGCGGTCGGCGCGGGATGTTCTCCGCCGAGGCGCCATGCGAGTACGCTCGCCGCAGCGGCCCAGGGCAGCGCATAGGCCAGGGTGATCCCCGACAGGCGATGCCGCGCGGCAGTCAGCAGGCGATCGAAGGCGTTCGTGCTCATGGCTGCCGCTCCCTGCGCGTGCCCGAGGCGAGCCAGCGCTCCAGCAGGCACAGCAGCGCGATGGCCAGCGCCAGCCAGGGCGACAGCTCGCGCAGGCCCTGCGGCCAGGGGCCAACGTTGCCGGTCAGCGGAGCGTGTTCCGCCGCCAGGACCCGCGCAGGCGGGGGAGGAGGCTGCAGCGCGGCGCGCAGGCGATGCGGGAAGTCGGCTTCCAGCAGGACGGGCATGGCCTCGGGCTCGAGGGCGCGCGTCCACTGCAGGACGTGGCCGCTGCCGAGCGCGGTGCCGCGCAGCAGTGGGCGGCCCTGGTCGTCGTGCCACAGGGTTGGTGCGCCGTCGAGCGCGGCCAGGCGGACGTCGTGGGCGAGCAGGGCGGTGCCGCCGGCTTCGATCCAGGCCATCGCTTCGGCCGGCAGTTCGCCGGCTGCGAGCCAGGCGTGGACTTCGAGGCCCGTGGAGGCCCTGGCTGCCCGCACTTCGCCAGGCTCGCCGACCATCGCGTCACCGGTATCGCGGGCGTGGTCGCTGCTGCCGTGGCCGCTGTGGTCGCCGGCATCATCATGGCGTGCTCCATCGCGAGGCTCCTGCCAGGCGGCGGAAACGGCTCGAAGGTAGCGTGCGCCGGTGCCGTTTCCGGCATCGCGAATGATGATCGTCGGTGTCGGTGTCGGTGTCGGTGTCGGTGTCCGAGCGCTGCTGTTGCTGTCCGCGTCGTCTGCAGTGCCGCCCACGATGTCGCCCGCGGCCCGGTCATCACCCGCGGGTACCACCCGCCACTGCACCGGACGCGACAGCCGCGGGCGTTCGGCATCGACGCCGTCCAGCACGGGCGGAACCAGCACCACCAGCGGCGTGACCGTCGGCATGCGCATGTCGAGTTCGCGCAGGAGACTGATGGTTGCGGGGCCATGGGCAGGCGCAGGTGCATCGCCAAGAGCGGGAAAGCCCGGAGCGAGCCAGCGTCGCTGGACAGTCGTGCCGTCGTTCCTGCCATCTGTATCGCCATCGCCATCGCCATCGCCATCGACATCGATGTCGCGGCCGGCCTCCGCTGTGGCGGCGGCGCCATCGCCGACGTGGCGGGCATCGCGAAGCGCCTCGGCAGCCACGCCCGGCGCGGCCACGATCCACGCCGCGTCGCGGCCCTCGAGCGGCAGCACCGGCCGCGCCAGCAGCAGCGCCAGCAGTGCGACCAACAGCAGCCGCAGGGCAAGCAGCAGCCGCTCCTCGAAGCGCAGCCTGCGTCGCGGCCGGACCCTCGCCGAGAGCCAGCGCAGGGCGGCGAAGTCCACCGGCCGCTGGTCCTCCCGTCGCGCCAGGTGCAGCAGCAGCGGCAGTGCGAGCGCGGCCAGGGCGAGCAGGCCCGCGGGCAGCAGCAGGCCGGGCATCACGGCGCCCCGGTCCGCGCGCCGCCAGGGGCGGAGAAAAGTCGCCGCAGCGGCAGGTCCAGTGGCTCGTCGAGTACGTACTCCACCTGGCGGATGCCGGCCGCCGCCAGGCGCGCCGTCTGTTCGCGCCGCGCGGCGCCGAAGCGTTCGAGGAAGTCCGCGCGCATGGCGGCGCCGTCGCCGCCGAGTTCGCCGCCGCCTTCGACGTCGCGGAACAGATGCCCGCCTTCGAAGGGGAAGTCGCGCTCCTCGGCCGTCAGCACGCGGATCACCAGCACCTCGCGCCGGGCGGCGGCCAGGCGTTGGGCCAGCTCCAGCGCGGCGCTGTCGAAGCCGTCGGTGAGCAGCAGCACCAGGTCGTGCGGCGCGATGCGTCCGTGCAGCGGCGCGAGCGTCTCCGGAGATGGCCAGCCGCCATCGGCGCGCAGCGCCCGGAGCGCGAGCAGGCAGCGGTCGCGGTGCCGCGGTCCGGTAGCGGCGGCCTGCATGGCAAGCCCCTCGCCGTTCACGCCCGCCAGCCCGAAGCGGTCACCCTGGCGCAGCGCGATCTCCATGCTCGCCGCCGCCAGCCCGCGCGCCGCATCCAGCCGCGACCAGTCCGGCCGCGCGCCGTCGGCCTGGGCCATCGAGGCGCTGGCGTCGATCAGGATCCAGAGCGTCAGCGGGCTGTCGCGCTCGGCCTCGCGCACGAACCAGCGGTCCGAGCGTGCGTAGAGCTTCCAGTCGACCTGGCGCGGCTCGTCGCCGGGTTCGTAGGGGCGGTACTGCGCGAACTCGATGCCGGCGCCGCGGCTGCGGCTGGCATGCAGGCCGAAGCCGCGGTCGCCGCGGGCCAGGCGCGGCGCGATCGTGAGCTGCCGCAGCCTTGCGCGGACCTCGGGCGCCAGGATCCCGGGCGTGGACATCGCCCCGCGTCGCTCAGGCTGCGGGCGCGGGCACGGCCCGGAGCAAGGCCGCGACCACGTCGTCGGCGTCCTTCTGCTCGGCCTCGGCGGCGAAGGACAGCAGCAGGCGATGGCGCATCACCGGCGCGGCCAGCGCCTGCACGTCCTCGCGCGTGGCGGCGTAGCGGCCGTGCAGCAGCGCGCGCGCCTTCGCCGCCAGCACCAGCGACTGCCCGGCGCGCGGGCCGGCCCCCCAGCGCACCCAGTCGCGCACCGCCTGCGGTGCGTCGGGGCCGGGCCGGCTGGCGCGCACCAGGCGCGTGATCCAGCCCAGCAGGTCATCGCCCAGGTGCACCTCGCGCACCAGCGCCTGCAGCGCCAGCACTTCGTCGCCGCCCATCACCCTGGGGACGTCGGGGCTGCGGCTGCCGGTGGTCTGCAGCAGGATCTCGCGCTCCTCGGCCTCGCCGGGATATTCGACGCGCACGTGCAGCAGGAAGCGGTCGAGCTGCGCCTCGGGCAGCGGATAGGTTCCTGCCTGCTCCAGCGGGTTCTGGGTGGCGAGCACGAAGAACGGCGAGGGCAGGGCGTGGGTGGTGCCGCCGTAGCTCACGGTGCGCTCCTGCATCGCCTCCAGCAGCGCGGCCTGGGTGCGCGGCGGCGTGCGGTTGAGCTCGTCGGCCAGCAGCAGGTGGGTGAACACCGGGCCGCGCTGGAACTTGAACATGCGCCGGCCGGTGCCGTGGTCCTCCTCCAGGATCTCGGTGCCGAGGATGTCGCTGGGCATCAGGTCGGGGGTGAACTGGATGCGGCGGAAGCCGAGGTCGAGCGCCTGTCCGAGCGAGCGCACCAGCAGGGTCTTGCCGAGGCCGGGCACGCCTTCGAACAGGCAGTGGCCGCCGGCGAGCAGGGCCACGAGCATCTGCTCGACCACGGCCTCCTGGCCGACCACGGCGCGGGCGATGGCGGCGCGGAGGGCGTCGAGGCGGGCAAGCTGTTCGCGGATGCGGGATTCGTCGAGGGGCTGGCTCATCGTGCTGCGGGTGGTCCTGTGTCTTCTATGGGAGGAGGGGCCGCGTCATGCGCTCAGCGCGTAGACGACGATGTTGACCGCGAACTTCGTGTTGTCCTCGGCCAGGAAGCGCTTGTTGCGCCAGTCGTAGTCCCATTCGCAGCCGTAGTCCTTGTTGCTGTAGAGCACGCCCAGGCGACCGTCGACTTCGATGCCCTTGAGGTAGTCGTGGACCAGGTCGTCGCCCCAGCCGTTGAGCTCGTAGCTGGTCGCGGGCGGGCCGTCGGGGAAGCGGAAGAAGCTTGAATACAGCGCGTGGTCGTTGGGCAGCTTGCGCATGGCGTCGCCGCCGAAGATGTCGGCCATCTGGCGTTCGAAGGATTTCGCGAACAGGCCGTCGATGTCGTGGTTGCAGTCGTCGACGAAGACGAAGCCGCCGTTGCGCACGTAGCGCTCGAAGTTGCGCCGCTCGGCCGGGCTGAACTCGACCAGCTTGTGTCCGGCCAGGTAGCAGAACGGCGCCAGCAGCATCTTCGGGTCGGAGAGCGCGACCACGTGCTCCTCCGGGTCCACGCGCAGGCCGGTGTAGTCGACCAGGGCGGTGGCGAGGTTGGCCGGCATGCGCTGGTCGACGTCCCAGTCGCCGGATTCGTACTTGAGGCGGGTGAACCAGAAATCGTAGCCGGCGTTCGCGCGGGCGGCCGCCGGCAGGGCGGCGGCCGCGATGCCGGCGGCGATCAGGCGCAGCGCGCCGCGGCGGTCCACGTCGCCTCGTGCCGCGCCCTCAGACCGCGTCCGAGAGCGAGGTGAAGGTGAAGTCGCGCAGGCGCATCGGCGGGATCATCATGCTGAAGCGCGACTCGTCGCCGCTGACCCGGACCGGCTTGCCGAGCTCGTCGATGTTGTTGAGCATGATCACCGGCGACTCGTTGAAGCGGAAGTTCTTCAGCGGATACCGGATCTCGCCGTCCTCGATGTAGAAGGTGCCGTCGCGGGTCAGGCCGGTGAGCAGCACCGTCTGCGGGTCGACCATGCGGATGTACCAGGTGCGGGTCACGAGGATGCCGCGCTCGGTGCCGCGCACCAGGTCGGAGGTGCTGGCCTCGCCGCCGGCCATGATCAGGTTGCCGGGCTGAGCGACCTCCTGGCGGCCCTGCTGCTGCGCCCAGTAGCGCGAGTAGAGCAAGTTGGCGACCTTGCCCTGGTCGATGATCGGCATGCGCTTGCGCGCCAGGCCCTCGCCGTCCCAGGGCATGACCGGCGCGTCGGCGTCCCAGGGGTCGGCGTGGATGCTCACGCGCGGGTCGAAGACCTGCTCGCCGAGCCGGTTGCCGCCGCCCTTCTTCGACAGGAAGCTGCGGCCCTCGTCGGCCTGGCGGGCGTCGAAGAAATTCATCATGAAGGAGATGAGCCCCGCGGCCGCGTGCGGCTCCAGCACCACGGTGTACTTGCCGGGCTCGAGCGCGCGCGCGTTCGCCGAAGCGCCGGCCTTGCGGATCGCGGTGCGCACGTCGCGGCCGGCCTCGAAGCCGCCGATGCCGGTCACGTTGCGCCCGACCCAGCCGGAGCCGGTGCCGTCCCCGGTGCGCACGGTGCAGGTGTAGTCGGCGCTGGTCGAGGTCTGGTAGCCGAAGTTGCCCTTGCTGTTGGCGAAGGCGGTGAAGCCGCGGTTGTCCTCGAGGAAGCCGGCGGCGACCAGGTTGTCGGCCTTGCAGGGATTGATGGAATCCGCGGCGACCTGCGCGCGGTACTCCGGGCTGATCGCCGCGGTGGCGTCGTCCCAGGTGTCGCTGGCGCGGTACTGCTGCGGCCCGATGGCCGGCATGAACTCCGGGTTCTCAGGCGCCAGCCGGGCGAGGTCTTCGGCGCGGCGCACCACCCGCTCGAGCGCGGCGTCGTCGAACTCGTTGATGCTGGCGGTGCCGACGCGCTTGCCGAAGGCCACCTGCACGGCCAGTTCGGTGTTGTCGACGATGCCGCTGGTGGAGACGTTGTTGAGCGCGAAGCGGATGTTGCCCGCGGTCGAGCCGCTGAGCGTGGCCGTGCACTCGTCGGCCGTCGACAGCGCGATGACCTTGTCGAGGATGGCGCGGGCCTGGGCTTCGGTGAGGATGGGCATGGTTCGAATCTCCTGGTCCGGTCAGCCGAGGTTGCGGGCGGTGTTGATGACGTTGATGCCGTTGAAGCGCGCGGTGCTCGAGCCGTGCGAGACCGCCGAGACCTGAGAGGGCTGGCCCTTGCCGTCGAAAAAGGAGCCGCCGAGGCGGTAGTCGGACTCGTCGCAGACCGCGGCGCAGGCGTTCCAGAACTCCGGCGTGCGGATCTGGTAGGCCACGTCCTCGATCATGCCGGTGATGGCGCCGTTCTTGATCCCGTAGAACAGCTGGCCGCCAAACTGGGCGTTGTAGCGCTGCTGGTCGATCGAGAACGAGCCGTCGCCGACGATGTAGATGCCGTCCTCGACGTCCTTGATCATGTCGGCGACGGACAGCTTCGCCTTGCCCGGCGCCAGCGAGACGTTGGGCATGCGCTGGAACTGCACGGTCGACCAGGAGTCGGCGTAGCAGCAGCCGTCGGACTCGGTCTTGCCGAGGATGTGGGCCTGGTCGCGGATGGTCTGGTAGTCGACCAGGATGCCGTCGCGGATCAGGTCCCAGCGCTTGCACGCAACGCCTTCGTCGTCGTAGGCCACGGCCCCGAGGCTTCCGGGCTGGGTCTTGTCGGCGAAGATCGTGACCTGGTCGCTGCCATAGCGGAAACCGTCCTCGCGCTTGTCGAGGGTGGCGAAGCTGGTGCCGGCGTAGTTGGCCTCGTAGCCGAGCACGCGGTCGAGCTCCAGCGGATGGCCGACCGACTCGTGGATGGTCAGCCAGGTGTGCGAGGGATCGAGCACCAGGTCGTAGCGGCCGGGCTTGACCGAGGGCGCGCCGAGCTTCTCGCGCGCCTGCTTCGCCGCGGCCACGGCGTCCTCGACCATGTCGTAGGAGTGGCCGTAGTTGACCACGCCGTTGGGCGAGACGAACTTCTGCGCCGGGTCGCCGTCGAAATACTCGTAGCCCAGGCCCATCGGCGAGGACAGTCCCTCGCGCGTGCGGAACTTGCCGCTGGCCTTGTCGATGGCGGTGACCGTCATCGGCGCCCAGATGCGGTGCACGTCCTGGTCGATGTAGGAGCCGTCTGTGGACGCGAAGTACTTCTGTTCGTTGACCAGGAACAGCATCGAGTTGACGAAGTCCGCTCCCGCATTGGTGGCCGCGGCGTTGACGCCCAGCAGCAGGTCGACCTTCTCCTTCACCGGCACGTCCATCGCGTTGCGGCGGATGGGCGTGCGCCAGGACACCTCGCCATGGGCAGGCGCGGCGGCAAAGCGCACCGGCTCGGTCTGCGTCTTCGCATTGGCGCGGGCGATGGCCGCGGCCTGGCGCGCGGCGCCGGCCACGCCGTCGGGCGTCAGGCTGTTGGTCGCGGCGAAGCCCCAGGCACCGTCGGCGATCACGCGCACGCCCACGCCGGTGGACTCGGTGTTGACCACGTTCTGCACCTTGTCCTCGCGGGTGATCACGAACTGGCGCAGGTAGCGGCCGATGCGCACGTCGGCGTAGCCGGCGCCGGATTCGCGCGCCGCGGCCAGGGCGGCATCGGCGAGCATCTTCTTGCGCGCGACGTCGATCGTGGTGGCGAGTTCCTCCGCGGCGATGGCGCGGGTGAACAGGGACGGCAGCATCACGCCGCCGAGGCCGATGCCGCTGAAGGCAAGGAAATCGCGTCTGTCCACGGCAAGGCTCCCCGTCAGGTGTTGCGCAAGAAATGTGCGCGCCGGCGGCGCATCGGACGCTCCGCCGGGGCCTCCGGATTCTTGCCGTGGCTCCGAGCGGGGGTCAACCCGACTGATGGCACGGTCGCATCAGCCGAGGTTGCGCGCGGTATTGATGATGTTGATGCCGTCGAAGCGCGTGGTGCTCGAACCGTGCGACACCGCCGACACCTTCGACGGCTGCCCCTTCCCGTCGAAGAACGAACCGCCGTGGCGGAAGTCGCGGGCGTCGCAGATCGCGCTGCAGGCGCTCCAGAACTCCGGCGTGCGGATCTGGTAGGCCACGTCCTCGACCATCCCGGCCAGCTTCCCGTCCTTGATCGCGTAGTACAGCTGGCCGCCGAACTGTGCGTTGTAGCGCTGCTGGTCGATGGAGTAGGAGCCGCGGCCGTGGATCCATATGCCGTCCTCGACGCCGGCAATCATCTCCTCCACCGACAGGGGCTCCGTGCCAGGATGCAGCGAGACGTTGGGCATGCGCTGGAACTGCACGCTCGACCAGGAATCGGCGTGGCAGCAGCCGTCGGATTCGTTCTTGCCGAGGATGTGGGCCTGGTCGCGGATGGCCTGGTAGTCGACCAGGACGCCATCGCGCACCAGGTCCCAGCGCTTTGCCGGCACGCCCTCGTCGTCGTAGCCGACGGCACCGAGGGTGCCGGGCGTGGTGCGCTCGGCGACGAAGTTCACGCGCTCGCTGCCGTAGCGGTAGCCGGCCTCGCGCTTGTCGAGCGTCGCGAAGCTGGTGCCGGCGTAGTTGGCCTCGTAGCCGAGCACGCGGTCGAGCTCCAGGGGGTGGCCGACGTTCTCGTGGATGGTCAGGAACAGGTTGGAGGGGTCGAGCACCAGGTCGTAGCGGCCCGGCTTCACCGAGGGCGCGGTGAGCTTTTCGCGCGCCTGCCTGGCCGCGGCCACGGCGTCCTCGAGCATGTCGTAGGAGTCGCGGTACTGCACCAGGCCACCCGGCAGGGCGATCTTCCCGGAGGCGTCGCCGTCGAGGTATTCGTAGCCCATGCCCACCGGTGCGCCCAGGCCCTGGCGGGTGCGGAACTTCCCGCTGGCCTTGTCCACCGCGGTCACGGTGAAGGGTGCCCAGAGGCGGTGCACGTCCTGGTCGATCCAGGAGCCGTCACTGGAGGCGAAGTACTTCTGTTCGTTGACCAGGAAGAGGTTGGATTCGATGAAGTCGGCACCCGCCGCCATCGCCGCGGCGTTCACCGCCAGCAGGAGGTCGACCTTGTCGCGCACCGGCACCTCCATGCCGTTGCGGCGCATCGGCGTGCGCCAGCTGCGCTCGCCCAGCGCCGGCGCCGGCGCCAGCTGCACCGGCCGGTCCTGGATCGAGGCATTGGCCCGGGCGATCGCGGCGGCCTGGCGCGCAGCCGCGGCCACGGCGTCGGCGGTCAGCGCATTGGTCGCGGCGAAGCCCCAGGCGCCGCGCGCGAGGACACGGATGCCCACGCCGGTGGACTCGCGGTTGACCACGTTGCGCACCTGCGCTTCGCGCGTGGAGAGCGACTGCCCGAGGTAGCGGCCGACGCGTACGTCGCAGTACGTGGCGCCGGCGTCGCGGGCGGCCTGCAGCGCGGCGTCGGCCAGGCGGCGCTTGAGCCCGGGGTCGAGGTGCGATGCCAGCTCCTCCGCGGCGATGGCGCGGCCGTGGGGAAGGGCGAGGGCCAGGGCGCTGGTACCGGCAAGGACGAGAAAATCGCGACGCTGCATGCGCACTCCGATGACGTGGTCTGCCTGCAGCTTGACCGGGCCGAAGCCGGCTGTCACAGGTCTTTCGACCTGGGTTGGGCGCGCGCCCCGTTACATTCCGTTACGAACGGTTACCGCCCGCTGCCCGTCCGCGGCATGGGTCTGAATAGAGTGGTCGGCATCGCATCGCATCGCAGGAGCCGTCCGCATGTTCCAGAACGCCATCTCCATCCAGGCCGCGCCGCGTGGCCATGCCGGTGGCTGGTCGGAGGATCGCCAGCAGCACGCGGCGTCCGTGCTGGAATCCCTGCTGCTGCGCTGGCCGCCGCGGGTGCACCGCCTGGAGCCGCGCCAGGCGCTGTTCCATGCCGGACAGCCGCGGCATTCGCTCTACTACGTGCGCAGCGGCTGCTTCAAGACCAGCGTGCTGAGCGAGGACGGCCGCGAGAAGATCACCGGCTTCCGCATGCGCGGCGACCTGCTGGGCCTGGACTCGGTGGACATGCCCGCGCACGCCTGCGACGCGCTGGCGCTGGACGCCGCCGAGGTCTGGGAGCTGCCGTGCGCACGCCTGCAGGACATGCTGCCGGAGATCCAGTCGCGGGTGACCGCGATGCTGGCCGGCGAGATCCGCCGCGACTGGCGCTGGATGCTGGCGGTCGGCACGCTGGGCGCGGACCAGCGCGTGGTCGCCTTCCTGCTCGACCTCTCGGCGCGCTTCGCCACCCTGGGGCTCGATCCGGCGCTGCTGCAGCTGCGCATGACCCGCGCCGAACTCGGCAACTTCCTCTCGCTGACCCTGGAAACCGTCACCCGCGCGCTGTCGCGCATGCAGGCCCGCGGCATGATCGAGGTCTGTGGCCGGCGCATCCGCATCGTCGACGAGGCCGGCCTGCGTGCCGTGCTGGCCGGCGAGGACGCGCGCTGCCACTGAGTCCCGCGAGCTCCGCCGCGCGTCCGCTGCAGGCGTCCACCAGGCCGTGGTGCGTCGCCTGCGCCCGCGGCTGCGCTGGCGTCAGCGTGGCCGGGCCAGTTCGGTGCGCACCGCCTCGACCAGCTCCTCGCGCCGCCAGGGCTTGCGCAGCAGGCGCAGGCCCGGGGTCGCGTCCGCTTCGGCGGCGTGCTCCTCGTCGCCCGAGGTCAGCAGCACCGGCAGTCCGGGCCGCAGCGCGCGCGCCTGCTGTGCCAGGCGCTTGCCGTCCATGCCCGGGCCCAGCATCACGTCGGTGAACAGCAGCGCGATCCCGGCGTCGTCGCGCAGGCGCTCCAGCGCGGCCTCGGCATCGCCGACCGCCTCGACGGCATAGCCGCCCGCGCGCAGGAAGGCCGCGCTGATCGCGCGCACGGCGGGATCGTCCTCGACCACCAGCACGCGTTCCCCGCGCCCCGCCGACGATGCATTCGCGTCGGTGGCCGCGGCCGCGATGGCCGTCCCGCTGCCGCCGGCGACCGGCAGGTACAGGCGCGCCTCGGTGCCGACGTCCGGGCGACTGTCGATTTCCAGGTCGCCGCCGCTCTGGCGCGCGAAGCCGTGCACCATGCTCAGGCCCAGGCCGCTGCCGCGCTCGCGGCCCTTGGTGGTGAAAAACGGCTCCATCGCGCGTGCGAGCACGTCCGGCGGCATGCCGCGCCCGGTGTCGCTGACCGACAGCCTCAGGTAGCGGCCCGGGACGAGGCCGGCGCGGGCATGCGCCACCTGTTCTTCGGCGGCGGCGACCACGATCACGCCGCCACGGGGCAGGGCATCGCGGGCGTTGAGGACGAGGTTGAGCAGGGCGGCCTCCAGCTGGCCGGCATCGACGTAGGCGCTGGACAGGCCGGCCTGCACCTCGAGCTGCAGCCGCACCGCGTCGCCCAGCGTGCGCTTCAACACCTGGCCGATGTCGTGCAGCAGCGCCGGGACGTCGACCTCGCGCGGCAGCAGGCGCTGGCGGCGCGCGAAGGCCAGCAGCTTGCCGGTCAGCTCCGCACCGCGCCCCACCGAGCGCAGCGCGCTGGCCAGCAGTGCGCGCCCGGCTTCGCTGTCGACCTCGGTCTCCAGCAGCTGCAGGCTGCCCGACATCACCGTCAGCAGGTTGTTGAAGTCGTGCGCCACGCCACCGGTGAGCTGGCCGATGGCGTCGAGCCGGTGCGCGTGCGCGAGCTGCTCCTCGGCCCGGCGCTGCCGGGCGAAGGCCGCGAGCGTGGTGGCGGCCGACTGCAGCAGATGGCGCGCGTCGTGGTCGAAGCGCCGCGCTTCGGCGGTGGTGGCGAGCAGCGCGCCGGCCACGCGGTGGCGTTCGAGCACGGGCACCATCACCGCGCTGCCCGAACGCGGCAGCGGCAGCGGGAACAGCGCCGCGCCGGACGGGTCGGCGGCGATGTCCTCGATGATCCAGGGCTCGCGGTGCTCGCCGGCGAAGGGGCGCGGCGTGATGCCGGCGTGCCAGGCCGGCCCCGTGGCCGTGCGGATCCCGGCCGGCCGCCCGTCGCGGGGCGCGGCCAGGATCGCGACCGAGTCGACGCCCAGGGCGTCGGCCAGCAGCCCCGGCAGCAGCTCCATCAGCTCGGCTACGGTGCCGGCTTCCAGCGCCAGCTGGCCGATGCGCGCGGCGATGGCGTCGTAGCGCGCCCGCGCCAGCGCCTGGCGCACGCGCTGGGTGCCCGAGATGTCGCGCACCGAGGCGAGGAAGCGCGGGCCGTCCGCGGACTGCAGCGGACTGAGCGCGATCTCGATGGCGAATTCGCTGCCGTCGCTGCGCAGGCCCACCAGGGTCTGCCCGGTCGCGCCCATGGGGCGCACGTGCGGCTGCGCCATGTAGCGGTCGCGATAGGCGCGGTGCCGGGTCCGCGCGGCGGCGGGCATCAGCTCCTCGATCTCGCGGCCTTCCAGGCTGCCGCGGGGATGTCCGAACAGCGCCTCGGTATGCGCGTTGGCGTGGATGATGCGGCCATCCACGCCGACCACCAGAAGCGCGTCGGGCACGGCCTCGAACAGGCCGGGGATGCCGAGTGGCGGCAGCGTCGAGGCGCTCATGCCTGCCGCACTTCGGCGGCCAGCAGGTAGCCCAGGCCGCGCACGGAGCGGATCAGGTCGGGATTGGCGGGGTCCGGCTCGACCTTGCGCCGCAGGCGGGCGATGGCGACGTCGATCGCGCGGTCGAAGGGCCCGGCCTCGCGGCCGTGCAGCGCGTTCATCAGTTCATCGCGGCTGCGGACCTCGTTCGGGCGCTCGAGCAGCGCCCGCAGCAGGTCGAACTCGCCGGTGGTGAGCGGGATCTCGGTCCCGTCGGCGTCGTGCATGCGGCGCGCGCCGAGGTCGACCACCAGGTGCGCGAAGGCCAGACGCCGCGGCGGACCGGCGGCGGGCTGCGGTGCGGCCGGCGCGGCCCGGCGCAGCAGCGAGCGGATGCGCGCCAGCAGCTCGCGGAAGTCGAAGGGCTTGGCCACGTAGTCGTCGGCGCCCAGCTCCAGCCCGACCACGCGCTCCACCGCCTCGCCGCGGCCGCTGACCACGATCACCGGGCCCTGCCAGTGCGTGCGCAGCTGCTGCAGCAGCGACAGGCCGTCGATGTCAGGTAGGCCGAGGTCGAGCAGCACCACGTCCGGCGCGGCCTCGGCGAGTGCCGCATGCATGTCGGCACCGCTGTGCGCGGCGCGGACGCCGAAGCCGTGGGCGCCGAGATAGCGGTCGATGAGTTCGACGATGTCGGTGTCGTCGTCGACGACGAGGATGTCGGGACGGACGGTCGCGACGGGTGCTGTGGTCGGGGGGGCGTCGGACGTCATGCCGGGGCGCTGCGGGTCATCGGCGGGAGGAGAAGGATGATCGCACAGCGGTGCCGGCGCGCCCGGCACGGTGGCGAGCAGGGCGCGGCCTGCACCGGTCAGCTGGACCATCGTGCGCGCGCCGTCCTCGAAGGTGCGGACCCAGCCCGGCCCCTCGCGGTCGCCCACCGCGTCCTCGCCGATCCAGGCCAGCGTGCGCAGCAGCACGCTCATGCGCAGGCCCAGGCGCTTGCACAGGCGTGCGGTGGACACGCCCTCGGGATGCGCCGCCAGCTCGGCCAGCAGCGCGTGCAGCAGGGACGCGTCAACCGACAACGGTGGCGGGGATGTCGCGCTGGCGCGGCGCGGTGGCATCGGCCACGTGCGGGACCACGACCACCGGCACCGATTTCGAGGTCGGCGTGCGGGATTCGTCGGCGAAGCTCCCCAGCGGCACCAGCGGGTTGGTCTCGGGGTAGTACGCCGCCAGGCAGCCGCGCGGGATGTCGTAGGCGACCAGCAGGAAGCCGCGGGCCTGCCGGCGCACGCCGTCGTCGGAGAGGCTCTCCAGGTCGACGCGGTCGCCCGCCGCCAGGCCCAGGGCGGCGATGTCGGCGGCGTTGGCGAACAGTGCCCGGCGCTCGCCGAACACGCCGCGGTAGCGGTCGTCCAGGCCGTAGATGGTGGTGTTGTACTGGTCGTGCGAGCGCATCGTGGCCAGGGTGAACACCGGCTGTTCGCCGCGTTCGGCCCGGGCGCGATGCACGGGACCGTCGACCGGCACCGCGGCGGGAACGAAGTGCGCGCGCCCGTCCCCGGTGTCCCAGCGGCGCACGCTCGCGCCGTTCGACAGCCGGAAGCCGCCGGGCACGCGCACGCGGTCGTTGAAGTCGTGGAAATCGTCGAAGACGCGGGCGATGAGGTCGCGGATGCGGTCGTAGTCCTCGACCAGCCAGGCCCAGTCGACCCTGGAACGCGCACCCAGCGTGGCCTGCGCCAGCCGCGCCACGATCGCCGGCTCCGACAGCAGCGTGTCCGACGCCGGGGCGTGGATGCCCGCCGACAGGTGCACCATGCTCATCGAGTCCTCGACCGTCACGCCCTGCGGCCCGCCCGCCTGCACGTCGATCTCGGTGCGTCCGAGGCAGGGCAGGATCAGCGCCTCGCGGCCGTGCACCAGGTGGCTGCGGTTGAGCTTGGTGGTGACGTTGACGGTGAGCGCGCAGTTGCGCAGGCCGCGCGCGGTGGCCGCGCTGTCGGGCGTGGCCACGGCGAAGTTGCCGCCCATGGCGAAGAACACCTTCGCGCGGCCGTCGATCATGGCCTCGATCGCGGCCACGGTGTCGAAGCCGGGCGCACGCGGAGGCTCGAAGCCTAAGACCTCGCGCAGCCGGTCGAGGAAGGCCGCCGGCGGCTTCTCCCAGATCATCATCGTGCGGTCGCCCTGCACGTTGCTGTGCCCGCGCACCGGGCACAGGCCCGCGCCGGGACGGCCGATGTTGCCGCGCAGCAGCATCAGGTTGGCGATCATGTGGATGGTCGCCACCGAATGCCGGTGCTGGGTGATGCCCATGCCCCAGCAGGCGATGACGCGCTCCGACTGCAGGTAGAGATCGCCGGCGCGGCGCAGCTGCGCTTCGTCGAGGCCGGACTCGGCGACGATGGTCGCCCAGCGCTCGGCGTGCACGTCGGCGGCGAAGGCTTCGAAGCCAGTGGTATGCGCGTCGATGAAGTCGCGGTCGAGCAGGGACGCCTCTCCGCGTGCGAGCGCTTCCGTATCGCGCTCCAGCACGTGCTTGATGATGCCCTTCACCGCGGCCAGGTCGCCGCCGATCTTCAGCTGGAAATAGTCCGAGGCGATCTTCGTCGAGCCGCCGCGCGCCATCTCCAGCTTGTCCTTGGGATCGGCGAAGCGCTCCAGCCCGCGCTCGCGCAGCGGGTTGAAGGCGGCGATCCGGCAGCCGCGCTTCGCCGCGTCGCGCAGCTCGCCGAGCATGCGCGGATGGTTGGTGCCCGGGTTCTGCCCGAACACCAGGATGCAGTCGGCCAGCTCGAAGTCCTGCAGCGTCACCGTGCCCTTGCCGACGCCGACCTGCTTCTTCAGCGCCGTGCCCGAGGACTCGTGGCACATGTTCGAGCAGTCGGGGAAGTTGTTGGTGCCGTACTCGCGCACGAACAGCTGGTAGAGGAAGGCGGCCTCGTTGGAGGTGCGGCCCGAGGTGTAGAACACCGCCTGGTCCGGCGAGGGCAGGGCGTCCAGGTGCTTCGCGACCAGCGCGATCGCCTCGTCCCAGCTGGCCGGCACGTAATGGTCGCTGGCGGCGTCGTAGCGCATCGGCGTGGTCAGCCGGCCCTGCGATTCCAGCCAGTGATCGCTGTATTCCGCCAGCTGGCTGACGCTGTACTTCGCGAACAGTTCCGGCCCGGCACGACGGCGCGTGGCTTCCGCCGCCACGGCCTTGGCGCCGTTCTCGCAGAATTCGAAGGTCGAGGCGTGGTCGCGGTCGGGCCAGGCGCAGCCGGGGCAGTCGAAGCCGTCGGGCTGGTTGGTGCGCAGCAGGGTGCGCGCGCCCTCGACGCCGACGTCCTCCTTCAGAAGCTGGCGGGCGACGCTCTTCAGCGCGTCCCAGCCGCCCGCAGGGCGGTCGTAGTCGCGGATGGACGGGCCCTGGCTCATGGCGATGGCAGCCCGGCCCTGGTGTCGGAGTGCGTGGCGCCGCCAGCACCGGGATCGGCGCCCGGGTCGTCGGTGATGGCCACCAGCCGGTGCGGGTGCGTGTACACCGCCTGCCCGTCGTCGCGCGCGAAGCCGACCAGCGTCAGCCGCGCCTGCGCGGCCAGCGAGATCGCCAGCGCCGTGGGCGCCGAGATCGCGGCCATGAAGGAGATGCCGGCGCTGGCCGCCTTCATCGCCATCTCGTAGCTGGCGCGGCTGGTGACCACGAGGAAGCCTTCGCCCGGATCGTGCCCAGCGGCGGCCATCGCCCCGATCAGCTTGTCGAGTGCGTTGTGGCGGCCGACGTCCTCGCGCACCAGCTGCAGGCGGCCGTCGAGCGCGGCCCAACCCGCCGCGTGCGCGGCGCCGGTGAGCGCGGTGATGCGCTGCGCGGAGCGCAGGCCGGCCAGGGCACGGCGCAGCGCGTCGGGGGTGACCCGCACGTCGGAGGCCACCGGCGGCGGATAGCGCAGGGCCGCCTCCAGCAGCTCGCTGCCGCAGACCCCGCAGCCGCTGCGTCCGCTCATGCTGCGGCGGCGCAGGGCCAGCGCCTGCGCGCGCGCCGCGGGAATGCGCAGCCGGATCCCGACGCCTTCGATGAACTCCTCCACGCGTTCGATCGCCACGTCCTCCCGCCGCTCCACGATGCCCTCGCTGAGCGCGAAGCCGGTCGCGAAGTCCTCCAGGTCCGCGGGCGTGGCCATCATCACCGCGAAGGGTTCGTCGTTGTAGACGAAGGCGACGGGCACCTCCTCGGCGACATGGTCGTCGAGGAGCTGGCGGACGTCGCCACGCCAGCGCTCGACGCGGCGCAGGACGCTGCCGGAAGGAGGCGGGGACGGGCGGGGATCGGAAGCGTGCATGGCGACAGGATGGCCCGGCAGGCGGGGCGGGGCAATGCGGTCCCCGCCAGACGCAGGAAAGCCCGCTTTCGCGGGCTTTCCTGGTCTTGCAGTGGTGGAGGTGGCGGGAATTGAACCCGCGTCCGAAGGCACTCCATCCCCGGTCCTACATGCTTAGCCCACCGTTGGATCTCGTTCCCCGGCAGCACGGTGTGCGAAGCGCACCAGGAAACCAGCCTGTGAGTTCAACCGCGGCAGACAGGCGGCCGCCGCGGCTGGATTCCCGTGATAGTGACCCTACATCCACGAGCACGGGCACAAGTGGGTTCGGGGCTTACGCCTTAAGCGGCGAGAGCGTAGTTGTCGTCGTTGGCAACTAGAAGTTTGCCGCTGGATTTACGAGGAAAGCTGCCCCCTCGGCATGCACCAGGCGATTTCGCAACCCCCGTCGAAGCCAGTACACCCCCGTGTCCGGGACCGCTGGCGCCTTGCCGGATGGCAGGAACGCGCTTGATGGACCCAGTATAGGGGCGGAGGCGGCGTCCGCAAGGGACGTGGCGCCGGCCATGCGCCGGCGTTCAGCCGCGCACCGCCACGCGCGGCATCCGGCGCGGCCGCGGCACGCGTTATCCTCGCCGCGATGGCCATCCGCGACGACATGCCCGCTGGCGAACCGCTGCCACCCCGCCAGGGCTACATGCTGGCGGGCCTGGTGTTGCTCGCATCGCTGACGCTCGTGGCCATTTACGCGACCGGCGCCGACAACCGTGAGCGGGCGCTGGCCGAGGCCAGGCTCGCCGCCGACGCCGAACAGGTGACCGCCGGCCTGCGCCAGCAGCTGCTGACCTACGAGCTGATCACGCGCGGCGGCGTGTCCCTCCTCGCCGCGGTGGAGCGCCCGAGCGCGCGCCAGTGGCGCAACTACGCCGATGGCCTGGACCTGGCGGAGCGGTTCCCGGCCATGCTCGGGCTCTGCTACGCGGCGTCGATGTCGCCCGCGCAGCTGCAGGAGTTCCAGCTCGAGCAGCGCCACGCCTCGCGCGTGCTGTTCCGGGTCGAGCCGCCCGGCGCACGACCGGAATACGGACCGATCGTGCTGCTCGAGCCGCAGACCCTGGGCAATGCCGACGCGGTCGGCTTCGACATGCTCACCGAACCGGTGCAGGCCGCCGCCATGCGCGCGGCCCGGGCGAGCGCGGCGGCCCGCATCACCGCGCCGATGCCGGCGGTGCAGGCCGGCTCGGGCCCGGGGCTGGTGATCTACGCACCGGTCTACCGCAGCGGAATCGTCCCGGCCAATCCGTCGGCGCGCACCGCGGCGCTGGCCGGCTGGGTCTGCGCGCCGTTCCGCTTGGACATGTTCGTCGCCAACGCAGTGCCCGAAGGCCGCGAGGGCATGACGATGCGCATCGTCGACATCGGCGAGGCCGGCAGTGACGCCGCGGATGCCGGGGGTGCGCCCGGACTCGCGGTGTTCCCGATCGACGATGCGGACTTCCCGGCCCCTGGCGTCGAGGGCGCCCGGCACAGCGTGGTCGAGCAGGTCTACGGTCGACGCTGGCGGCTGGATTTCCACCAGTCACCGGACGCGCGCCAGGACGCCGGCCTGCTCGGCCCGTCGGGGACGATCTACGTGGGCGTGCTGGCGTCACTGCTGCTGTTCGCGCTGGCGATGATCCTCGCCCGCACGCAGTCGCGCGCGCAGCGGATCGCGGCGCGCATGAGCGACTCCTATCGCCGCAGCGAGCAGCGCTTCCGCAGCGCGATGCGCTTCTCCGCCATCGGCAAGGCGCTGCTGGATCGCGACGGCCGGATCATCGACAGCAACCTGGCGCTGGCCAACATTCTCCGGGCCTCGCCCGAGGAGCTGATGGGTCGCGACTTCGATGGCCTGTTCACGGGCGTGGACAGCGCCGCGGAGCTCCGCGCGCGGGGGGCGTCGGGCAGCGTCTACCGGGTCACGCGCGAGCTCCGCCGCGACGACGGCGACCTCCGGCACGTGCACCTGACCTACGCGCAGGTGCCCGGCGAGGAGGGTGAGGGCATCGCCAGCCTGGTACAGGTCGAGGACATCACCGACCGCCTGCGCGCGGAGGCCCAGGTGCTCGCGCTCAACCGCACCCTGGAGGCGCGGGTGGCGCGGCGCACGCGCGAGCTTACCCGCGCCAACGAGGAGCTGGAATCCTTCGCCTACACCATCTCGCACGACCTGCGCGCGCCGCTGCGCGCCATCGACGGGTTCAGCCGGATGGCGCTGGACCGCCACGGCGACGCCTTCGACGACGTCGGCCGCGGCTACATGGCCCGGGTGCGCGCCGCCACCGCGCGCATGGGCGAGCTGATCGACGCGCTGCTGAAGATGTCGCGCGTGTCGCGCGGAGAGCTCAGGCGAGAGTGCCTGGACCTGTCGGCCATGGCCGAGGACATCGTGGCCGAGCTCGCGCAGGGCGAGCCGGAGCGCAGCGTCGAGGTCGACATCGAAGCGGGGCTGCAGGCCTCGGGCGACAGCGCGCTGGTGCGCAACCTGCTGGGCAACCTGCTGGGCAATGCCTGGAAGTTCACCCGCGACACCGCGGATGCGCGCATTTCCTTCCGCGTCCTGCACGAGGGCGGCCACGACTGGTTCGAGGTCGCCGACAATGGCGCCGGCTTCGAGCCGGCCTACGCCAACAAGCTGTTCCGTCCCTTCCAGCGCCTGCACGCGGCCGACGAGTTCAGCGGCGAAGGCATCGGCCTGGCCTCGGTGAAGCGCATCATCGAGCGCCACGGCGGCACCATCACCGGCGAGGGCAGGCCCGGGCACGGCGCACGCTTCAGGTTCACCCTGCCGGACGAGCCGGGCTGAGGCGGCTCAGGCGTCGCGGTTGTGGCGGCGCATCACGCGCTGCCTGTCGCGCTGCCAGTCGCGTTCCTTCGCGGCGTCGCGCTTGTCGTGCGACTGCTTGCCCTTGGCCAGGGCGACCTCGGCCTTGACCTTGTTGCCCTTCCAGTAGAGCGCGGTGGGCACGATGGTGTAGCCCTCGCGCTGCACCAGGCCGACCAGCTTGTCGATCTCGTGGCGATGCATCAGCAGCTTGCGCGTGCGGCGCTCGTCGGCGACCACGTGCGTGGAGGCCTGGATCAGCGGCGTGATCTGCGCGCCGAACAGGAACAGTTCGCCGCCGCGCACCACCGCGTAGCTCTCGCCGATGTTGGCGCGGCCGGCGCGGATCGCCTTCAGCTCCCAGCCCTGCAGCGCGAGGCCGGCCTCGTGGCGATCGCCCAGCTGGTACTCGTGGCGCGCGCGCTTGTTGAGCGCGATCGTGCCCCCGTCGCCGGCCTTTCCCTTATCCTTTGCCTTCTTGCCCATCGCGCCATTCTCCCACACCGCCCATGCCCACGATCACCCGGTCCGCACTGGTCGAGCACTCCGCCGCGCGGATGTTCGACCTGGTCAACGACGTCGAGGCCTATCCGCGCCGGTTCGCCTGGTGCAGCGGCGCCGAGGTGATCGACGCCGGGCCCGAGCGGATGCTGGGGCGGCTCGAACTCGGGATCGGCGGGATCAGCACCTGGTTCACCACGGAGAACCGGCTGCAGCCGCCGCACCGCATCGACATGGCGCTGCGCGACGGCCCGTTCCGGAGGCTGGAGGGGCGCTGGGACTTCCACGCGCTCGACGAGTCGGCCTGCAAGGTCACCCTGTCGCTGGACTTCGAGCCGCGCAGCCGGCTGCTGGTCCCGGCGCTGAGGCTGGGCCTGCAGGGGCTGGCCGACCGCATGGTCGACGACTTCGTGCGCGTCGCGGATTCGGCGGACTGAGCATGCGCGTGGAGGTGGTGCTGGCGCTGCCGCGTGCGCACCGCTCGGTACGGGTCGAGCTGGACGACGCGGCGACGGTGGCCGACGCGGTGGCCGCCAGCGGACTGCCGCTGGAGGGTATCGACGGCTACGCGGTCTTCGGGCTGCGTGCGGCGGCGGATGCGCCGCTTCGCGAGGGCGATCGCGTCGAGCTGCTGCGGCCGCTGCAGCTCGATCCCAAGGAGGCGAGGCGGCGCAGGGCCGCCCGCAAGGGGCGCTGACTCAGCGGCCGCCGCCCTTCTTCGGGCGCGCCAGGTTCGGACCGAACTGCCGGCGCACGTCCTGGATGAGCTCCTGGTCGCGGGCGGGGAAGTAGTCGCCTTCCCAGCGCGTCACCGCGTCGCCCTCGAAATGCACCACGAAGTTGCGCTTCTCGGTCCTGCCGGTGCGGCCCACGCGCTCGGTGGCGGTGTAGTCCCAGCGGTCGTGGTGGAACGGGTCGCGGATCGACGGCGTGCCCAGCAGCGCCTCGACCTGCTGCCGGCTCATGCCGACCTGCAGCTGCTCGACGCTGTCCGGGGAGACCAGCGTGCCCTGGTAGATCGGCTGCTTGTAGAGGATGCCGCAGCCCGCGGTGAGGCAGGCGAGGAGGGCGGGGGCGATCAGCTTGTGCATCGGGGGCCAGGTCGGAACGGACATGTCGCGATGATACACTCGACCGGCCACGGCAACCGGATAAGGCAGCTGGCGCCCCCCTGCCGACTGCCCATGGGAGACGCATGGAAACCAACGAGCTGCGCAAGGCCGGATTGAAGGTCACCCATCCGCGCATGCGCATCCTGCAGCTGCTCGAGCAGAAGACCGCGCAGCACCACATGACCGCCGAGGATATCTACCGGCAGCTGCTGGATTCCGGCGACGAGATCGGGCTGGCCACGGTCTACCGCGTGCTCACCCAGTTCGAGGCCGCGGGCCTGGTGCTGAAGCACAACTTCGAGGGCGGCACCGCCGTCTACGAGATCGACCGCGGCGGCCATCACGACCACATGGTCGATGTCGACAGCGGCAGGATCATCGAGTTCGAGAGTCCCGAGATCGAGGCGCTTCAGCACCAGATCGCCGAGAAGCACGGCTACATCCTCGAAGAGCACTCGCTGGTGCTCTACGTGCGCAAGAAGCGCTGACGGCCGGAGCGGCCGTCCCCGGCCGGCCCCTTACGCGGCCGGTGTTCCCTCGGCCTCGCGCAGCAGGCGCTTCGCCGCCGCCCGCGCCTCGCGACTGACCTCGATCCCGCCCAGCATGCGCGCCAGTTCCTCCTGGCGCCCGGCGTCGTCGAGCAGGCGCACCGCGCTCTGGGTCATGCCGTCACTTTCGGCCTTGCTGACCCGGTAGTGGGCGTGGCCCTGGGCCGCGACCTGGGGCAGGTGGGTCACGCACAGCACCTGGCGGCGGCTGCCCAGGTCGCGCAGCTTGCGGCCGACGATGCCGGCGACGTTGCCACCGATGCCGGAGTCGACCTCGTCGAAGACCATGGTCTGGACCGCGTCCAGTCCCAGCGCGGCGACCTCGATCGCCAGCGAGATGCGCGACAGCTCGCCGCCGGAAGCCACCTTGCGCAGCGGGCGCGGCGGCTGGCCGGCGTTGGCCGTGACTAGGAACTCGGCGCGCTCGCCGCCCTGGGCGTCCGGGGCGTCGCCGGCGGTGGGCTCCAGCGTGATCTCGAAGCGGCCGCCGCCCATGCCCAGCTCGCCGATCAGCGCGGTCGTCGCCTTGCCGAGCGCGGACGCGGCCTTTGCGCGCGCCTTGCCGAGCTTCGCCGCCGCGCCGCGCCATGCGGAAGCGGCGGACTCGATCTCGGCGCCCAGGCCCTCCAGCCGCTTCGCGGACGTGGACAGGGACTGGAGCTCGGCGGCCAGCGCGTCGCGGTGCGCCGCAAGGGCCTCGAGCGGCACGCGGTGCTTGCGCGAGAGTTCGTGCAGGCGCGACAGGCGGGCGTCGTGCTGCTGCATCTGCCCGGGATCGATGTCGAGGTCCGCGCGGATGCGGTCGAGCAGCACGGCGGCTTCGTCGAGCTGGATGGCGGCGCCCTCGAGCATGGCGTCCACCTCGCCCAGGCGTGGCTCGTGCGCCTGCATGCGCGCGAGCAGGCCGCGCAGCTGCTGCACGGCCGCCGGCAGCGCGTCGCTGTCGCCGCCCAGGCGTTCCAGCGCGGTGTCGCAGGCCTCGACCAGCTCCGCGCCGTGGGCCTGTCGCCGGTGCGCGGCGACCAGGTCGGCGATCGCGTCCGGCTCCAGCGCCTCGCGCTCCAGCTCGCCCAGCTGGTGGCCGAGGAAGTCGATGCGGTCGGAGACGTCGCCGGCGGCGTTGAGCAGGTCGCGCTCGCGCAGCAGCGCCGACCAGGCGCGCGCCGCCTGCGCGACCGCGGACAGCTCCGCCTCGTGGCGGCCGAAGGCGTCGAGGAGCGCCAGCTGGCTGCCCCGCGACAGCAGCGCCTGGTGCTCGTGCTGGCCGTGGATTTCCACCAGCAGCGCGGCCAGCGCGCCCAGCTGCGACAGCGTGGCCGGGCGGCCGTTGATCCAGGCGCGCGACCCGCCGTCGGCGCGCAGGGTGCGGCGCAGCTGGCAGCCGGCGCCATCATCGAATTCCTGCTCGCGCAGCCAGGCCAGCGCCGCGGGCGAATCCTCGAGCGCGAACTCGGCGTCGAGCTCGGCGCGCTGGGCGCCGTGGCGGACCATGCCGCTGTCGGCGCGCAGCCCGGACAGGAAGCCCAGCGCGTCGACGATCAGCGACTTGCCGGCGCCGGTCTCGCCGGACACGACGGTGAGCCCCGGCCCGAACTCGAGCTCGGTGGCGGAGACGACGGCGAAATCCTTGATCGACAGGCGCTTCAACATGGCGTGCGAATTGTGCCGTGGAGGCGCGCAGCCTGTCATCGGCGGATCTCGCCGCTTGCGACGGCCGCCCGTCGGACGTATACCCGCGGCATGTCCCGACGCCCTGACGATCCGCTCGACGCCCGCGCCCGCCAGCTGCTGCGCACGCTCGTCGCGCGCCACATCCGCGACGGCGAACCGGTCGGCTCGCAGACCCTCGCGCGCCACGCTGGCCTCGACGTCAGCCCGGCCACGATCCGCAACATCCTGTCCGACCTCGAGGAAGTCGGCCTGCTGTCGGCGCCGCACACCTCGGCCGGCCGCGTGCCGACCGCGCGTGGCTACCGGGTCTTCGTCGATTCGCTGCTGCAGCTGAGCCCGCTCGACGAGCGTGAGGTCGACCGGCTGCGTGGGGGGCTGGCGCCCGGCGGCGGCACCCAGTCGCTGCTGGGCAGTGCCTCCGAGCTGGTGTCGGCGATGACCCGCTTCGTCGGCGTGGTCAGCGTGCCCGGGCGCGAGCAGTTCGCCTTCCGCCAGATCGACTTCGTGCCGCTCGACGGCCAGCGGGTGATGGCGATCGTGGTCTTCGCCGACAACGAGGTGCAGAACCGCATCGTCCAGACCCGCCGGGCCTACGACGCCGCCGAGCTGGAGCGGGTGGCCAACTACCTCAACGCCCAGTTCGCTGGCCAGCCGCTGCCGGCGATCCGCGCCGGCCTGCTGCGCGAGCTGCGCAGCGCGCGCAGCGAGCTCGAGGGCCTGCTGCGCGCCAGCACCGAGCTCGCCGAGCAGGCGCTGGCGCCGGGCGGCGAGGACATGGTGGTGGCCGGCCAGGCCCGGCTGCTGGGCCTGCAGGACCTGTCCGACCTCGACCGCCTGCGCGAGCTGTTCGATGCGTTTTCGGAGAAGCGCGAGATCCTGCAGCTGCTCGAGCGCACGGTGAAGGCCGCCGGCGTGCGGGTGTTCTTCGGCGAGGAGACCGGGGTCGCGTCGATGGCCGGGATGTCCCTGGTGACCGCGCCCTACGGCGCGGAGGGACGGGTGCTGGGCGTGCTCGGGGTGATCGGCCCGACCCGGATGGCCTACGACCGGGTGATCCCGGTGGTCCAGGCCACCGCCGAGGTGCTGGGCGCCGCCTTGAATCCCGACGCGGCATCCCCACTGAGTGCGGACCGAGCCACTCCGGACCCACGAGAGCGATGACCACCGAACAGACGCCCGACCACGCCGCCGAGGCGCCCGCCGAAGACCTTCCGCTGGAAGACGTGATCGAAACCCTCCGCGCCGAGCTCGAGCAGGTGCGCGCGCAATCCCTGATCGACCGTGCCGACCTCGAGAACCAGCGCCGCCGCATGGAGCGCGACGTGCAGAACGCGTGCCGCTTCGCCAACAAGCAGCTGCTGGGCGACCTGCTGCCGGTCTTCGACAGCCTGGACGCGGCGCTGGCCGCCGCCGGTGGTTCCGGCCCGCTGCACGACGGCGTCGAGCTGACCCTGCGCGAGCTGCACCGGGTCACCGGCAACCAGGGGCTGGTCCAGATCGCCCCCGCGGCGGGCGAGGCCTTCAATCCCGAGCTGCACCAGGCCATGAGCGTGGTGGAGGCTTCCGGCGTCGAGGCAGGCGCCGTGGCCCAGCTGTTCCAGAAGGGCTACCGCCTCAACGAGCAGCTGCTGCGCCCGGCCATGGTGGCCGTGGCCAGGGCCGACTGAAGCATCGCCATCCGGCGGCCCCGCAGCGCTTGAAGGCGCCGTCGCCATCCCCAGATAGCAGTCATCGGCGGCGCTGCCGCCCCCCCGACCAAGTTCCAAGAGGCTAGACACCCATGGCAAAGATCATCGGCATCGACCTGGGCACGACCAACTCGTGCGTGGCGATCATGGACGGCGGCAAGGCCCGCGTCATCGAGAACAGCGAAGGCGACCGCACGACCCCGTCCGTCGTCGCCTACACCAAGGACGGCGAGGTGCTGGTTGGCGCGTCCGCCAAGCGCCAGGCCGTCACCAATCCGAAGAACACCTTCTACGCGGTGAAGCGCCTGATCGGCCGCAAGTTCACCGATGCCGAGGTCAAGAAGGACCTGGGCCTGGTGCCGTACGCGATCGTGGCGCACGACAACGGTGACGCCTGGGTCGAGACCAGCGACGGCAAGAAGCTCTCGGCGCAGGAAGTCTCCGCGCGCATCCTCGAGAAGATGAAGAAGACCGCCGAGGACTACCTGGGCGAGAAGGTCACCGAGGCCGTCATCACGGTCCCAGCCTACTTCAACGACTCGCAGCGCCAGGCGACCAAGGACGCCGGCCGCATCGCCGGCCTCGACGTCAAGCGCATCATCAACGAGCCGACCGCGGCCGCGCTGGCCTATGGCCTGGACAAGGCCGGCGGCGACCGCAAGATCGCCGTGTACGACCTCGGCGGCGGCACCTTCGACATGTCGATCATCGAGATCGCCGAAGTCGACGGCGAGAAGCAGTTCGAGGTGCTGGCCACCAGCGGCGACACCTTCCTCGGCGGCGAGGACTTCGACAAGCGCGTCATCGACTACCTGGTGGAAGAATTCCAGAAGGACCAGGGCATCGACCTGCGCCAGGATCCGCTGGCCCTGCAGCGCCTGAAGGACGCGGCCGAGCGCGCCAAGATCGAACTCTCCAGCGCCCAGCAGACCGAAGTGAACCTGCCCTACGTGACCGCGGACGCCTCGGGACCGAAGCACCTCAACATCAAGCTGACCCGGGCCAAGCTCGAGTCGCTGGTCGAGGACCTGGTCAAGAAGACCCTCGAGCCCTGCCGCACCGCGCTCAACGACGCCGGCCTGCGCTCCAGCGACATCAACGAGGTGATCCTGGTCGGTGGCCAGACCCGCATGCCGAAGGTGCAGCAGGCGGTGGCCGAGTTCTTCGGCAAGGAGCCGCGCAAGGACGTGAACCCGGACGAGGCGGTCGCCATCGGCGCCGCGGTGCAGGGCGGCGTGCTGGCCGGCGACGTCAAGGACGTGCTGCTGCTCGACGTGACCCCGCTGAGCCTCGGCATCGAGACCCTGGGCGGCGTGTTCACCAAGATCATCGAGAAGAACACCACCATCCCGACCAAGGCCTCGCAGACCTTCAGCACCGCCGAGGACAACCAGTCCGCCGTGACCGTGCACGTGCTGCAGGGCGAGCGCGAGCAGGCCCGCTACAACAAGTCGCTGGCCAAGTTCGACCTCTCGGGCATCGACCCGGCGCCGCGCGGCATGCCGCAGGTCGAGGTGTCGTTCGACATCGACGCCAACGGCATCGTGCACGTGACCGCCAAGGACAAGAAGACCGGCAAGGAGCAGAAGGTCGAGATCAAGGCCGGCTCGGGCCTGTCGGACGAGGAGATCCAGCGGATGGTCGCCGACGCCGAGGCGCACCGCGAGGACGACCGCAAGTTCCACGAGCTGGTCGGCGCCCGCAACCAGGCGGATGCGCTGGTGCACGGTACCCGCAGCGCGATCAAGGACAACGGCGACAAGGTGCCGGGCGACGTGATCGGCCGCGTGGAGGCCGCGATCGCCGACGTCGAAACCGCCATGAAGGGTGACGACAAGGGCCAGATCGAGGCGAAGACCAAGGCGCTGGAGGAGGTCGCGCAGTCGCTGTTCGCGGCGGCCGCGGCGGCCGGGCAGGGCGGCGACGCCGGTGCCGGCGGCCCCGCCGATGCCGGCCAGGCGGCCGACGACGTGGTCGACGCCGAGTTCACCGAGGTCAAGGACGACGACCGCAAGGCCTGATCGCCCCAGCGTGGGCGCGGCGATGGCCGCGATGGCCACCCCCGTGGCGGGGACCGGATCGAAACCCGGTTCCCGCCGCGTATCCGGACCCCGCACCGTCGGGTCCACCAGGCAGCACGGACCTGATCGATGAGCAAGCGTGACTATTACGAAGTCCTCGGCGTGGCCCGCAGCGCCACCGAGGACGAACTGAAGAAGGCCTATCGCCGCTGCGCGATGAAGCACCACCCTGACCGCAACCCCGGCGACGCCAGGGCCGAGGCTGCGTTCAAGGAGTGCAAGGAGGCCTACGAGGTCCTGTCCGACGGCGGCAAGCGCCGCATGTACGACCAGCACGGCCATACCGCGTTCGAGCACGGCATGGGCGGCGGCAACGCCGGCCCGGGCTTCGGCGGCGCCGACATGGGCGACATCTTCGGCGACATCTTCGGCAACATCTTCGGCGGCGGTGGCGGCGCCCGCGGCCCGCGCCGCGGCGCCGACATCGGCTACGTGATGGAGCTCGACCTCGAGGACGCCGTCGCCGGCGTCGAGCGCCGCATCGAGCTGCCGACGCTGGTCGAGTGCGAACCCTGCAAGGGCACGGGCTCCGAGGACGGCCAGCTCGAGACTTGCGACACCTGCCATGGCCACGGCCAGGTCCGGTTCCAGCGCGGCATCTTCTCGATGCAGCAGCCGTGCCCGTCCTGCCACGGCCGCGGCAAGACCTTCAGGACCCCGTGCCCGGCCTGCCGCGGCAACGGCCGCGTGGAGGAGGAGAAGGTCCTTCAGGTCAAGGTGCCCGCGGGCGTCGATACCGGCGACCGCATCCGCCTGTCCGGCGAGGGCGAGGCCGGTCCGCCCGGCACCCAGCCTGGCGACCTCTACGTCGAGGTCCGCGTGCGCCCGCACGCCATCTTCGAACGCGACGGCGACGACCTGCACTGCGAGGTGCCGATCCGCATCTCGCAGGCCGCGCTGGGCGATACCGTGCGCGTGCCGACCCTCGGCGGCGAGGCCGAGATCCGCATCCCGGCCGAGACCCAGACCGGCAAGGTCTTCCGCCTGCGCGACAAGGGCGTGAAGTCGGTGCGCAGCCGCGCGCCGGGCGACCTGTACTGCAAGGTGGTGGTGGAGACCCCCGTCAACCTGACGACCGCGCAGCGCGAGCTGCTGGAGCAGTTCGAGGGCACCTTCGTCGGCGAGGGCGCGCGCCGCCATTCCCCGAAATCGAGCACCTTCGTCGACGGCGTGAAGGGCTTCTGGGAGCGGATGACGTCCTGAGGCCGTTCGCGCGCGTCGATGCGCACGAACGTGCTTGTGGCTGCGCGGCGGCCTCGCTAGCCTTGCCCGGATGGGCGATCCAGTCAGACTCCTGATCCACGGTGCCAGCGGTCGCATGGGGCGGGCGCTGCTGCGCCTGTGCGCCGAGGGCGCGGTGGACTGCAGCGTGGTGGCCGCGGTGTCGCGCAGGCCGGCGCAGCGCGTGGTCGATGGCGTGCCCTGGTTCGCGGCCAGCGAACTCGCAGGCGTGCCCGCGTTCGACGTCGCCGTCGACTTCAGCCTGCCCGAAGCGTTCGGCCCGCTGCTGGCGCTGTGCCGGCAGCGCCGTGCCGCCCTGGTGTCCGGAACCACCGGTCTCTCCGACGCCCAGCGCCAGGCCATGGCCGAGGCGGCGGGGGAGATCCCGCTGCTGTGGGCCGCCAACTTCAGCCTGGGCGTCGCCGTGCTCGAGGAGCTCGTGGAGCGCGCCGCCACGGCGCTGGAGGGCTGGGACTGCGACATCGTCGAGAGCCACCACGTGCACAAGCAGGATGCCCCGTCCGGCACCGCGCTGGCCGTCGGTGCCGCGGCGGAGCGGGGCGGTTCCACGCCGCGCTACGCCAGCCTGCGGGCCGGGGACATCGTCGGCGAGCACCTGGTGCAGTTCACCGGCACCGGCGAGCGCGTGGAGCTGGTGCATCGCGCCACGAACCGCGACGTCTTCGCGCGCGGGGCGCTGCACGCGGCCTCGCGCCTGCGCGGCCGCCAGCCCGGGGCCTGGCGCCTGCGCGACCTGCTCTGAGGGGTCCGGGATTCACCTTCGCGCTGGCGCAGGGACACCCGCGCCGGTATCATTCCCGCTCGCCTGATCCTCATGCCTCCGGGCCGGCCGCTGCCGGGCCGGTGGTGTCTTGCAACCCCACGTAGGCGACCGCCAGTGACCCCACCCGCAATCCTCGCGCTCGAAGACGGCACGGTCTTCGAAGGCGTATCCGTCGGCGCGCCCGGCCTCTCCGTCGGCGAAGTCGTGTTCAACACGGCGATGACCGGCTACCAGGAAGTCCTCACCGACCCCTCGTACGCCCGCCAGATCGTCACCCTGACCTATCCCCACGTCGGCAACACCGGCTGCACCGTCCAGGACGACGAGTCCGGCCAGGTCTGGTCGGCGGGCCTGGTCGTGCGCGACGTTCCGCGCCGCCCCAGCAGTTGGCGCAGCCGCGCCGCGCTCCCCGAGTGGCTGGCCGACCGCGGCGTGGTCGCGATCGCCGGCATCGACACCCGCCGCCTGACCCGCCTGCTGCGCGAGCGCGGCTCGCAGAACGGCGCGGTGATGGCCGGTGACATCGACGTCGACAAGGCGATCGAAGCCGCGCGCAAGTTTCCCGGCCTGAAGGGCATGGACCTGGCCCAGGTGGTCAGCACCGACGCGCGCTACCAGTGGAACGAAGGCGACCTCGAGCTCGACGCCGGCAGCTTCCGCAAGGTGGCGCCGCGCTTCCGCGTGGTGGCCTGGGACTTCGGCGTGAAGCGCAACATCCTGCGCATGCTCGCCGACCGGGGCTGCGACGTGACCGTGCTGCCGGCGCGCACTACCGCCGCCGAGGCGCTGGCGCTGAAGCCCGACGGCGTGTTCCTGTCCAACGGTCCCGGCGACCCGGAGCCCTGCGACTACGCGATCGAGGCCATCCGCGAAGTGCTGGCGGCGAAGGTCCCGACCTTCGGCATCTGCCTGGGCCACCAGCTGCTGGGTCTGGCCGTGGGCGCGCGCACGATCAAGATGGCCAACGGCCACCACGGCGCCAACCATCCGGTGCAGGACCTCGAGACCGGGCGGGTGATGATCACCTCGCAGAACCACGGCTTCGCCATCGACGAGGCCACGCTGCCCGGGAACGTCCGCGTCACCCACCGCTCGCTGTTCGACGGCACCAACCAGGGCATCGCGCTCACCGACGCGCCGGCCTTCAGCTTCCAGGGCCATCCGGAAGCCGCGCCCGGCCCGCAGGACGTGACCCCGCTCTTCGACCGCTTCGTCGCGCTGATGGAGGCGCAGCACTGATGCCCAGGCGCACCGACCTCAAGACCATCCTCATCATCGGCGCCGGCCCCATCGTCATCGGCCAGGCCTGCGAGTTCGACTACTCCGGCGCGCAGGCTTGCAAGGCGCTGCGCGAGGAGGGCTACCGCGTGGTGCTGGTGAACTCCAACCCGGCCACGATCATGACCGACCCGGACACGGCGGACGCGGTCTACATCGAGCCGATCAACTGGCAGACGGTCGAGAAGATCATCGCCAAGGAGAAGCCGGACGCGCTGCTGCCGACCATGGGCGGGCAGACGGCGCTGAACTGCGCGCTGGACCTCGCCGACAACGGCGTGCTGGAGAAGTACGGCGTCGAGCTGATCGGCGCGAAGCGCGAGGCCATCATGATGGCCGAGGACCGCGAGCTGTTCCGCGTCGCCATGGGCGAGATCGGCCTGGAGTGCCCGAAGGCCGAGGTCGCGAAGACCTTCGAGCAGGCGGTCGAGATCCAGGCCAAGGTCGGCTATCCCACGATCATCCGCCCGAGCTTCACGCTCGGCGGCAGCGGCGGCGGCATCGCCTACAACCGCGAGGAGTTCGAGGAGATCGCCAAGCGCGGCCTCGAACTGTCGCCGGTGAACGAGATCCTGGTCGAGGAGTCGGTGCTGGGCTGGAAGGAGTTCGAGATGGAGGTGGTCCGCGACACCGCGGACAACTGCATCATCGTCTGCTCGATCGAGAATCTCGATGCGATGGGCGTGCACACCGGCGACTCGATCACGGTCGCGCCCGCGCAGACGCTCACCGACCGCGAGTACCAGCGCCTGCGCCAGGCCTCGATCGACGTGCTGCGCAAGATCGGCGTCGACACCGGCGGCTCGAACGTGCAGTTCGGCATCAACGCCGAGACCGGGCGCGTGGTGGTGATCGAGATGAATCCGCGCGTGTCGCGATCCTCGGCGCTGGCCTCGAAGGCCACCGGCTTCCCGATCGCCAAGGTCGCGGCCAAGCTGGCCGTGGGCTACACGCTCGACGAGCTGAAGAACGAGATCACCGGCGGCAGGACGCCGGCCTCGTTCGAGCCCTCGATCGACTACGTGGTCACCAAGATCCCGCGCTTCGCCTTCGAGAAGTTCCCGCAGGCGGATTCACGACTGACCACGCAGATGAAGTCGGTGGGCGAGGTGATGGCCATCGGCCGGACCTTCCAGGAGTCGCTGCAGAAGGCGCTGCGCGGGATGGAAACCGGCAAGGTCGGCCTCGACCCCACCGGCCTCGCGCTGGACACCGACGATGGCCGCGCCGCGCTGCGCCGCGAGCTGCGCGAGCCCGGTCCGGAACGGCTGTTCCACGTCGCCGACGCCTTCCGCGCCGGCATGACGGTGGACGAGGTGTACGGGCTGTCGTGGATCGATCCGTGGTTCCTCGACCAGATCGAGGACCTCGTGGCCGCCGAGCGCGAGGTGGCCGCGTCAGGCGTCGGCGCGCTGGACGCCGCACGCATGCGCGAGCTGAAGCGCATGGGTTTCTCCGACGCCCGCCTGGCCGAACTGGTCGGGGTGGAGGAAAAGGCCGTGCGCGCCCTGCGTCGCGCCTTCGGCATCAGGCCGGTCTACAAGCGCGTGGACTCCTGCGCCGCCGAATTCGCCACCACCACGGCCTACCTGTACTCGACCTACGAGGAAGAGTGCGAGGCCGAACCCACCGGGCGCGACAAGATCATGGTGCTGGGCGGCGGTCCGAACCGCATCGGCCAGGGCATCGAGTTCGACTACTGCTGTGTGCACGCGGCGCTCGCCCTGCGCGAGGACGGCTACGAGACCATCATGGTCAACTGCAACCCGGAAACCGTCTCGACCGACTACGACACCTCCGACCGCCTGTACTTCGAGCCGGTGACCCTCGAGGACGTGCTCGAGATCGTCGAACTGGAGAAGCCGAAGGGCGTGATCGTGCACTACGGCGGCCAGACGCCGCTGAAGCTGGCGCGCGCGCTCGAGGCCAACGGCGTGCCGATCATCGGCACCTCGCCGGATTCGATCGACCTGGCCGAGGACCGCGAGCGCTTCCAGAAGCTGGTCGACGGCCTGGGCCTGAGGCAGCCGCCCAACCGCACCGCGCGCAGCGCCGAAGAGGCGCTGGTGCTGGCGCGCGAGGTCGGCTATCCGCTGGTGGTGCGCCCGAGCTACGTGCTCGGCGGCCGGGCCATGGAGGTGGTGCACGCCGACGCCGACCTCGAGCGCTACATGCGCGAGGCGGTGAAGGTATCCAACGATTCGCCGGTGCTGCTCGACCGATTCCTCGACAACGCGATCGAGGTCGACATCGACGTCATCGCCGATGCCGAGGGCCGGGTGCTGGTGGGCGGGCTGATGGAGCATATCGAGGAGGCCGGCGTGCACTCGGGCGACTCGTCCTGCTCGCTGCCGCCGTACTCGCTGTCCGAGGACACGAAGGCGCGCCTGCGCGAGCAGGTCGCGGCGCTGGCGCGCGAGCTGAAGGTGGTCGGCCTGATGAACACCCAGTTCGCGGTGCAGACCAGCGACGAGGGCGAGGACACGATCTACCTGCTGGAAGTGAACCCGCGTGCCTCGCGAACCGTGCCCTTCGTGTCCAAGGCCACCGGCGTGCCGCTGGCGAAGATCGCGGCCCGCTGCATGGCCGGGCGCAGCCTGGCGGAGCAGGGCGCGGTGGACGAGGTGGTGCCGGAGTACTACTCGGTGAAGGAGGCGATCTTCCCCTTCGCCAAGTTCCAGGGCGTCGACCCGATCCTGGGACCCGAGATGCGCTCCACCGGCGAGGTGATGGGCGTGGGCCGGGACTTCGGCGCCGCCTTCGCGCGTGCGCAGGAGGCCGCGGGCATCCGCGCGCCGCAGCCGGGCAAGGCCTTCGTCTCGGTGCGCGATCCGGACAAGAAGCGCGTGCTGCCGGTGGCGCGTGCGCTGGTGGAGCGCGGCTTCACGCTGGTCGCGACCTCGGGCACGGCCGCCTGGCTGCGCGACAACGGGTTCGACTGCGAGCAGGTCAACAAGGTCGCCGAAGGCCGGCCGCACGTCGTCGACCTGATCAAGAACGGCGACATCGCCTACATCGTGAATACCACCGAAGGGCGCCAGGCGATCGCGGACTCGTTCTCGATCCGCCGCGAGGCGCTGCAGCAGCGGGTGACCTATTCGACCACCATTGCCGGTGCGAAGGCCCTGCTGCATTCTCTTGAATATCGCGGCAGCGGCCCGGTGTGGGCGCTGCACGAACTGCACGAGGAGTTGAAGCGGACATGAGACCACCGATCACGGCACAGGGAGCGCAGCGCCTGCGCGCGGAGCTGGACGAGCTGAAGAGCGTCCAGCGGCCTGCCGTCATCAATGCGATCGCCGAGGCGCGTGCGCACGGCGACCTGAAGGAAAACGCCGAGTACCACGCCGCGCGCGAGCAGCAGGGCTTCATCGAGGGCCGCATCAAGCAGCTCGAGAGCGAGCTGTCGCATGCGCAGGTGATCGACGTCGGCGCGCTCAACGTCGGCGACAAGGTCGTCTTCGGCGCCAAGGTGCTGCTGGCCGACGAGGAGACGGGCAAGGAGACCCGCTACCAGATCGTCGGCGACCTGGAAGCCGACATCAAGCAGGGCCTGATCGCCATCTCCTCGCCGGTGGCGCGCGCGCTCATCGGCAAGCACGCCGGCGACGTCGTGACCATCGAGGCGCCCGGCGGTACCAGCGAGGTCGAGATCGTCGAGGTCGGCTACGGCTGATCCGGCGATGCCGGACCATGATTCCAGCGTGACCCTGCTGCTCCCGGCCGCCGCGCGGCTGGGACGGCAGCGCCTGTCCGCGGCCACCGCGAAGCGCCTCGGGCGCGGCGACCGGCTGCAGGCCGGCGAGGCCGGCAGGCGTGCGCAGCTGCTGCGGCATTTCCCGCTGCGCGGCGATGGCTGGCCGATCGCGGCGCTGTCGCGCCAGGCCGAAGCCGGCGATGCCGCCGGCCATGCCTGGCTGCGCGCGGATCCGGTGTGGCTGCGGCCCGACATCAACGGCGTGCGGCTGATGGCGCATGGCGCGGCCCTGGGCCTGGATGCCGGGGACTGCGCCGAGCTGCTGGCCGCGCTGCGGCCGCTGTTCGGCGACGCCGGCTTCGAGCTCGATGCGCCGCACCCGGCACGCTGGTACCTGCGACTGCCGAAGGAGGCGAAGCTGCCGGCGTTCTCGGATCCCGGAGATGCCCTGGGCGAAGACGTGTTCGAACATCTCGACACCAGTCCCGAAGCCCGGCGCTGGCGCTCGCTCGAAAGCGAGGCGCAGGTGACCCTGCACAACCATCCCCTCAACGCCCGGCGCGCGGCGCGCGGGCAGGCCCCGGTGAACGCGCTGTGGTTCTGGGGCGGAGGCCGCCTCCCGGCGGCGGCACCCGGGCACGGCAACACCGGCTGGAGCGATGACGACACCGCGCGCGCGCTCGCGGCCGCGGGCGGACGGGGCATGGAGCTGCCGGAGCGGTTCGCCGGCGAGCCCGGCGTGTACGACCTCGAGGGCACGCGCGACCTCGCGTGGATCGAAGGCGAGTGGCTGGCGCCGGCGCTGGATGCGCTGCGCGCCGGCCGCATCGCGGCGCTGCGCCTGGACGACGCCGATGGCTGGCGCTTCGGGCTGCGGCGCGGGCAGGCGCTGCGCATCTGGCGCGCCCCGCTGGCCTGGCCGGCGCAGTGACGCCCGTCCGCAGGATCCGGCGCCGCGCAGCCGTGGACGCCGCGCACGCCGCGTCGTCGTGGCCGGCCGATATCCCGCCGCTGCTGCGCCGCATCTACGCCGCCCGCGGCGCGCACGATGCCGACGCCGCGCGCCCGCGGCTGGCCGCCCTGTTGCCGCCCGACGGCCTGCTCGACCTCGATCGCGCCACGACGCTGCTGGCCGCTGCCATCGAGGGTGGCCGCCGCATCCTGGTGGTGGGCGACTTCGACGCCGATGGAGCCACCGCCTGCGCCCTGGCGGTGCGCGGCCTGCGCATGCTTGGCGCGGGCGACGTGCTGCACGCCGTCCCCAACCGCATGGTGCACGGCTACGGCCTGTCGCCCGCCCTGGTGGCCGAGCTGGCACCGCTGCGGCCCGATCTGCTGGTGACCGTGGACCATGGCATCGCCTGCCACGCCGGCATCGCCGCGGCGAAAGCGCTCGGCTGGCAGGTGCTGGTCACCGACCACCACCTGCCCGGCGAACGCCTGCCCGCGGCCGACGCCATCGTCAATCCGAACCGCTCCGGCGACGGCTTCGCCGGCAAGTCGCTGGTCGGCGTTGGCGTCATGTTCTACGTGCTGCTCGCGCTGCGCGCGCGCCTGCGCGCCACGGGACGCCTGGACGGCAAGGGGCCCGACCTCGCGCAGCTGCTCGACCTCGTGGCCGTGGGCACGGTCGCCGACCTGGCGCCGTTGGATGCGAACAACCGCGCGCTGGTGGCCGCCGGCCTGCGCCGCCTGCGCGCGCGGCAGGGCTGTGCCGGCCTGATGGCGCTGGTGGAGGTCGCCGGTCGCCGGGCGGAATCGCTCGTGGCCGCCGACATCGGGTTCGCGGTCGGTCCGCGCCTCAACGCGGCCGGTCGGCTGGAGGACATGGCGCTCGGCATCGAATGCCTGCTGTGCGACGACCCCGGGCGCGCGCGCGAGCTGGCGCAGCGGCTCGACGCGATCAACCGCGAGCGCCGCGACGTGCAGCAGTCGATGCTGGACGAAGCCGAGCGGGCGCTGTCGGCGAAGCTGCTCGACGGGTCCGGACTGGACGGGCAGGGCACGACCTCGATCTGCGCCTTCGACCCCGGATGGCACCCGGGCGTGGTCGGCCTGGTGGCCTCGAAGCTCAAGGAACGACTGCATCGTCCCGTGGTCGCATTCGCGCCGGGCGAGCCCGGCAGCAGCAGCCTGCGCGGCTCTGCGCGCTCGATCCCGGGCTTCCATGTCCGCGACGCGCTGGCCGCGATCGACGCGCTCCACCCGGGGCTGATCGAACGCTTCGGCGGGCATGCCATGGCCGCGGGCCTGACGCTCGATGCCGCGCACCTCGACGCCTTCCAGGCTGCGTTCGAGGTGCATGCCGGCGCCATGCTCGACGCGGCCACGCTGCAGGCCACGCTCGACAGCGACGGCGCGCTGGCCCCGCACGAGTTCGACCGCGCCCACGCCGAGGCCCTGCGCGATGGTGGCCCCTGGGGACAGGCCTTTCCCGAGCCCCTGTTCGACGGCGAGTTCGAGCTGGCCGATTGGCGCGTGGTGGGCGAGCGCCACCTGCGCATGACCCTGCGCGCCGAAGGCCTGCGGACGCCGCTGGCCGCGATCCAGTTCGGCGGCTGGCGCGGCGATCCACCGCCGGCCCGCGCCCGCCTGGCCTACCGGCTGCAGCCCGACGACTACCGGGGCGGGGCTGCGATCCAGCTGCTCGTCGAGCACCTCGAGGCCTGCTGAGCGCGGCCGCATTCAGGGGGCTATCGCGGCCCGCGGCGCCGATTGATAATCGCGCACCGCCTGCGCGCCCGCGCCGGCCACCGATCGAGGGAATCGCACATGGCTCCACGCTCAACCGCGCTCACGCTGGCGATCTTCGCCATGTTCTCCGGCATGGCCACGGCGGCCACGCCGACGTCGCCGCTGGCCGTTGGCCAGCCCGTACGGGGCGAGATCACCAGCGCAGATGCCATGAACTGGCGCGACGGCAGCCGCAGCGAGCTGTACGCCATCAGCCTGGCCGCCGACGAAGGCGTGCGCTTCGAGGTCACGGGCCCGCTGGATGCGCAGCTGTCGCTGTTCCGCGACGGCGAACTGGTGCAGGCCTCGGCCGAGGGCCCCGACGACGCCAGCCTCGCCGTGCGCGCGCCGCGGGCCGGCCGCTACGTGCTGGCCGTGAGTGGCCGCGATGCTTCGGCCTATGGCCCGTACACGCTCAGTGCCACGGCCATGCAGGTGTATGCCGGCGGCGAGCTCGCGCCGGGGGCGACGATCACCGACTGGGCGCAGTCGCCGCGCACCATCCCGCTGCGGATCACCGAGCCCGGCATGTACCGCATCCGCATGGCGTCCGACGACTTCGACACCGTACTGTCGCTGGAGGGCGAGGGCGTGTCGCTGCGCAGCGACGATTCCGAAGGCAGCAACTCGATGCTGACCACGCAGCTCGCGCCCGGCACCTACCGCCTGCGCGCCTCCGGGTTCCAGGACAGCATCGACGGGCAGTACGAGCTTTCGGTCGCCAGCCATGCGCTGCCCGAGGGCGTGGGACCGGCCGTCGACGGTGAACTGGTGCCGGGGCGCGCGATCACCGCCCTCTACCAGGGCCAGCCGGTGACCTATCGCCTCCGCCTGGATGGCCGCCAGCTGCTGGAGCTCGACATGCGCAGCAGCGAGATCGATTCCGGCCTGGTGCTCCACGGCAGCGGCGTCGAACTCGAGGACGACGACTCCGGCGAACAGCTCGACGCGCGCATCGCCACCGTGCTGGAGGCAGGCGAGTACACCGTGCGCGCGTCGGCCTTCGATGCCGGCGCCGGCGTGTTCACCCTGTCCGCGACGCTGTCCGACGTGCCGGCGGATGCCGGCGGCGGCGCGCTGCGGGTCGGGCAGCCGCGCGACGCGCGACTGATCGCGGGGGCCTCGGACCGCTACACCTTCAGCATCCCGCGCGCCGGCGACCATCTGGTCGAGATGTCCGGCGGCGAGGGCATCGACAGCCACCTGCGCCTGTTCCGCGACGGCGAGGAGATCGCCTCGGACGACGACGGCGGCGGTGGCCTCGACGCGCGCATCGAACAGCACCTGCCGGCCGGCGACTACGTGCTCGAAGCGTCCTCGCTGGGCGGGGGCGAGGGCGGCCGCTACCGCGTTGGCGTGCGCCGGCGCTGAGCGCAGGACCGGCGACCCGCTGCAGCCGGCCGCGGAAATCCGCGGCCGGCAGGCGGAAATTGCTAGAATCCGCCTCTTTCCAAGCGGATACACAGGCAGATGATGGAGCTCAATCCCATCCGCCAGCGCATCGCCGACCTCAAGGGCCGGCTGGATGCGCTGAGGGGGTTTCTTTGACTACGACACGAAGCGCGAGCGCCTCGAGGAAGTAGAGCGCGAGCTCGAGAACCCGGACATCTGGAACGACCCCGAGCGCGCGCAGGCGCTGGGGCGTGAGCGCTCCCTGCTCGACAAGACCGTCAACGGCATCCGCGACCTGACCGATGGCCTGGTCGGCGCCGCCGAGCTGCTCGACCTGGCCGAAGCCGAGGACGACGCCGAAACCGTGGAGGCGGTCGAGGCCGACGTCGACCGCCTTGCGGGCCAGGTGGAGAAGCTGGAGTTCCAGCGCATGTTCTCCGGCCAGATGGACTCGACCAACGCCTACCTCGACATCCAGGCCGGCGCCGGCGGCACCGAGGCCCAGGACTGGGCCGAGATCCTGCTGCGCATGTACCTGCGCTGGGCCGAGAGCCGCGGCTGGAAGACCGAGATCATGGAAGCCAGCGGCGGCGACGTCGCCGGCATCAAGTCGGCCACCGTGCGCGTCGAGGGCGACTTCGCCTACGGCTGGCTGAAGACCGAAACCGGCGTGCACCGGCTGGTGCGCAAGTCGCCGTTCGACTCGGACAACCGCCGCCATACCAGCTTCACCTCGGTGTTCGTGTCGCCGGAAGTGGACGACTCGATCGACATCCAGATCAACCCGGCCGACCTGAGGACCGACGTCTACCGCTCGTCCGGCGCCGGCGGCCAGCACGTCAACAAGACCGAGTCCGCGGTGCGCATCACCCACGTGCCCACCGGCATCGTGGTGGCCTGCCAGACCGGCCGCAGCCAGCACTCCAACCGCGACACCGCGATGAAGATGCTGGCGGCGAAGCTGTACGAGCTGGAGATGCAGAAGCGCAACGCCGAGCGCGACGCGGTGGAGGCCACCAAGTCCGACATCGGCTGGGGCAGCCAGATCCGCAACTACGTGCTCGACCAGAGCCGGATCAAGGACCTGCGCACCGGCATCGAGCGCTCCGACACCCAGAACGTGCTCGACGGCGACCTCGACGAGTTCATCGAGGCCAGCCTGAAGTCCGGCCTGGAAGTCGGCGCGAAGCGGTCGGACGCGGTTTGATCGCGGAAGCGTTCGCGGCTACAGCTGCGACCCGTACCCGCGACACGCTCCCAGCCCTCCCCGATCCAACAGATCCCCCAGCCCCACCGAGACCCGCATGACCACCCCCGTCCAGCCCCTGCCCTCCGCCGACGACAACAGCCTCATCGCCGAGCGCCGCGGCAAACTGGCCGCGCTGCGCGGGCAGGGCGTCGCCTTCCCGAACGACTTCCGCCGCAGCGACCACGCCGGCGACCTGCAGTCCGAGTACGCCGACGCCGAGGCCTGGAGCGCCGAAGCGCTCGAGGCCAGCGGCCGCCGCGTCGCCGTGGCCGGGCGGCTGATGGCCAAGCGGGTGATGGGCAAGGCGGCCTTCGCGCAGATCCAGGACGTGAGCGGACGCGTCCAGCTGTTCCTGCAGTCCAATGCGCTGGGCGAGGCCTACGACGCCTTCAAGGGCTGGGACGTGGGCGACATCGTCGCCGCCGAGGGCGTGCTCACGCGCACCCGCACCGGCGAGCTGTCGGTGAAGGTCGACGTGCTGCGCCTGCTGACCAAGTCGCTGCGCCCGCTGCCGGACAAGTGGCATGGCCTGGCCGACGTCGAGCAGCGCTACCGCCAGCGCTACGTCGACCTGATCGTGAACCCCGAGGCGCGCGAGGTGTTCGTGGTGCGCTCGAAGGTGGTCGCGGCGATGCGCCGCTGGCTCGACGCGCGCCGCTTCCTCGAAGTGGAAACGCCGATGATGCATTACATCGCCGGCGGGGCCACCGCGCGTCCGTTCACCACCCACCACAACGCGCTCGACCTCGAGCTCTACCTGCGCGTGGCGCCGGAGCTGTACCTCAAGCGCCTGGTCGTGGGCGGCTTCGAGCGCGTCTACGAGATCAACCGCAACTTCCGCAACGAAGGCGTCAGCACCCGGCACAACCCCGAGTTCACGATGCTCGAGCTGTACGAGGCCTACGCCACGTACAACCAGGTCATGGACCTGACCGAGGCGATGATCCGCGACGTCGCGCTGGAGGCCACCGGCGGCACGCGCTTCGCCTGGGACGGGCACGACATCGACCTCGCGCCGGCCTTCCGGCGCTGGAAGATGGAGGACGCGGTGCGCGAGCTCAATCCGGAGATCAGCGCCGCCGACTGCCGCGACCGCGACGCGCTGGCCGCCCACTGCGAGCGCCTCGGTGTGCGCACGAAGCCGGGCTGGGGCTGGGGCAAGCTGCTGCTGGAGATCTTCGAGGCCACCGTCGAGGCAGGCCTGGTGCAGCCGACCTTCATCACCCACTACCCGGTGGAGGTGTCGCCGCTGGCGCGCGAGTCCGACGCCGAACCCGGCATCACCGACCGCTTCGAGCTGTTCATCGGCGGCAAGGAGATGGCCAACGGCTTCTCCGAGCTCAACGATCCCGAGGACCAGGCCGCGCGCTTCCGCGCCCAGGTCGAGGCCAAGGCCGGCGGCGACGACGAGGCCATGCACTACGACGCCGACTACATCCGCGCGCTCGAAGTGGGCATGCCGCCGACCGGCGGGCTCGGCGTCGGCATCGACCGCCTGGTCATGCTGCTGACCGGCTCGGCCTCGATCCGCGACGTGCTGCTGTTCCCCTACATGCGGCCCCAGGCTTCGCCCGAGTGACGCAGGGGGCCAGGAAGTGCGCGGCCGGGCCGGGAACTGACGTATCCTCGGTCGCGTGGGCCCCGCATCCGGGGCCGGGGGCGGGCACGGGGCCTGCATGCAGGGGTTCGGGGTCGCCCTGCGCGATGCGAGGAAACATGAACCGGTGAACATCGTCATCGTCGACGACCAGACCTCGGCACGCACGATGCTGCGGCACATCCTCGAGGACATCAGTCCGGAGCTGGAGGTGCTCGACTTCAGCGACCCGCAGGAGGCCCTGCGCTGGTGCGAGGACAACCGCGCCGACCTGCTGCTGCTCGACTACCGCATGCCGGTGATGGACGGGCTCGAGTTCGCGCGCCGCTTCCGGCGCCCGCTGCGCCACCGCGACGTGCCGATCGTGCTGGTGACCGTGGTCGGCGACGAACCCATCCGCCAGGCCGCGCTGGACGCCGGGGTGATCGATTTCCTGGTCAAGCCGGTGCGCCCGCGCGAGCTGCGCGCGCGCTGCCGCAACCTGCTGCAGCTCAGGCAGCAGGCCGAGTCGGTCAAGCAGCGCGCGCTGTCGCTGGAGCAGCGGCTGCTGTCGAGCATGCACGAGGTCGAGGAGCGCGAGCGGGAGACGCTGACGCGGCTCGCGCGCGCGATCGCCTACCGCGACGCCGGCACCAGCGCCAACCTGGCGCGCCTGGCGGCGATCGCCGGCATCATCGCCGAGGGCCTGGGGCTGGGCGAGGACGAGGTGCGCACCATCGAACTGGCCGCGCCGCTGCACGACATCGGCAAGATCGCCATCCCCGACTCCGTGCTACTCAAGCCGGGCGCGCTGGACGCGGACGAACTCGCGGTGATGCGCAGGCATCCGGAGATCGGCCACGAACTGCTCAAGGACAGCCAGAACCGGTTCGTGCAGATGGGGGCGACGATCGCGCTGCGCCACCAGGAACGCTACGACGGCAGCGGGTATCCGGGTGGGCTGGAGGGCGAGGCCATCCCGCTCGAGGCGCGGATCGTGGCGGTTGCGGACGTGTTCGACGCGCTGCTGTCCGAGCGGCCCTACAAGCGCGCTTGGAGCATGGACGAAACCATGGACTTCATCGTCGGCGAGAGCGGTCGCCTGTTCGATCCGCGCTGCGTGGACGCCCTCGTGGCCAATCGCGCGCGCGTCGAGGAGGCCTGCGAGCGCTATGCGGCCGATATCGTACTCGATGCCGATGCCGGGCCGGCGGGGAGCTGACGCCATGCCGCCGGTCGTGCCGTGGATCAGGGCCCGGCTGGCCAACCGGCCGGACACCGAGCACGGCCAGGCGCTGGTGCGCATGGCGATGCTGGTGCTCATCACCGCCTACCTGCAGCTGGTGGTCAGCGGCCGTCCGGAGGTGGCGCAGGAGCTGCGGCTGTCGCAGATCCTGATGGCGGTGGAGTTCGGCATCGGCCTGGTGATCCTGGGCTGGCTGCTGGCGCGTCCCGGCGTCTCCTATCCGCGCCGCGTGCTCGGCATGGTGGCCGACTACAGCCTGATGGGCGTCGGCCTGTACCTGCTCGGCGACCTGCTGGCGTGGATGTACGTGGTGATCCTGTGGGTCACGGTCGGCAACGGCCTGCGCTTCGGGCCGCGCTGGCTGTACCTGGCGATCGGCTTCGCGGCGGTGTCGTTCGGCAGCGCGCTGGCCACCACCCCGTACTGGCAGCAGAACCTGTGGCTGGGCGCCGGGCTGCTCGTCGGCCTGGCCGCGGTGCCGCTGTACCTGAGCTCGCTGCTGCGCCAGCTGGTCCAGGCCAAGGAGGCGGCGCAGGCGGCCAACCGCGCCAAGAGCCGCTTCTTGGCCAACATCAGCCACGAGCTGCGCACGCCGCTCAACGGCATCCTCGGCATGTCCGAACTGCTCGCGGCCACGCCGCTCAGCGCAGAACAGCGCGACAGCTCGGAGGTGATCCGGACCTCGGCGCGGGCGCTGCAGATGCTCGTGGACGAGGTGCTGGACCTGTCGAGCCTCGAGGCGGGCAAGTTCCGCCGCAGCGACGCCGACTTCTCGCTGCCCGAACTGATCCGCGGCATCGGCCTGATGCTGCAGCCCGGCGCGCATGCCAAGGGCCTGGCCTTCGACACGCGCCTGGGCGACGGCGTTCCGGCCCATCTGCACGGCGACGGCAACCACCTGCGCCACGTGCTGGTGAACCTGCTGTCGAACGCGATCAAGTTCACCGACGCAGGGCGGGTCTCGCTGGAGGTGGAGCGGCTGCCGCGCGACGACGCCCGCACCTGGCTGCGCTTCTCGGTGCGCGATACCGGCATCGGCATCCCCGCGCCGGCGCAGGCTCGGATCTTCGAGGCCTTCGAACAGGCCGACGATGGCCTGGAACGCCGCTACGGCGGCACCGGCCTCGGCACGACCATCGCCAAGGCCCTGGTCGAGCAGCTCGGCGGCAGCATCGGCCTCGAGAGCCACTCCGGCCTGGGCTCGCATTTCTGGGTGGACCTGCCGTTCGCGGCCGCGACGCCCGTAGCCGCGGGCGACGGCGGCAACGTCATCGCCTTCAGCGATCCGTTCGTCCGCCACCGTGCGCGGGTGCGTCCGATGCGGGTCCTGGTGGCCGACGACCAGGCCGCCAACCTGATGGTCATGCGCAAGCTGCTGGAGAAGGCGGGGCATCGTCCGCAGGTCGTCGACGATGGCGAAGAGGTGCTGGCCGCGCTCGAGGCGCAGGCTTTCGACGTGGTGATCATCGACCTGCACATGCCCGGCGGCAGCGGGCTCGAGGTGCTCAAGCAGGCCCGCTTCCTGGAGGCCGGGCGCAGGCGCACGCCCTTCATCGTGCTCACCGCCGACGCCACGCCCGAGGCGCGCGCGGACTGCGAGCGCGCCGGCGCCTACGCCTTCATGACCAAGCCGGTGATCGTGGACCGCCTGCTGGAGCGGCTGGCCGCGATCGCCGACGGCGAGGCTCCTGCGCCCGCCGGCGCCGCAGCGGCGGACGTCGTGGAGCAGGGGGATGGCAGCGTCATTTCCCAGCACATCCTCGACGAGCTGCGCGAGATGGGCCTCGGCGACGAATTCGTGCAGCGCTTCCTGGGCGAGTGCGCGCGCGACGCGCGCAAGTGCCTGGCCGACATGGAGGCCGCGGGCGCCGCCGCTCGGTGGGATGACTTCAGGGATGCCTGCCACGCGCTGAAGGGCGCGGCCGGCAACATGGGCGCGGTGCGGGTATCCGAAACCGCGTCCGACGGCATGCGCATGCCCACCGACGGACTGCTCCGCGAGTGGAATGGCATGGTCCGGCTGATGCGCCAGCAGCTGGAGCAGGCACTGGCGGCGCTGCGCGCGCGCGGCGACCTGGCCCGGGGCGATGCCGCCACCGGGCCCGACAGCGCCTGAAGACCCGCCCGATCAGCGCGCCTTGGCCACCGCGGCGTCGAGCGCGGCGGGCCGCTGCAGCTGGGCGTGCACCAGGCGTTCCATCATCCTGAGCTGGCGGTCGCCCAGCTGCAGCGCGGTGTCCACCCAGATCCGCGTGGTGTCCATCAGTTCGGCGTGCGGGATCGGGTCGATCACATCGCGCACCCGGTGCAGCGCCAGCCGCGCGGCGGCGATGCGGCGGTTCTGCCGGATCACCTCGTTGACCGCGCGCACGCCCTCGCCGGGCTCGGCCAGCACGTCGACGATGCCCATGTCGTGCAGCGCCTCGCTGCTGTACATCACGCCGTCGAGCATCATCTGCTCGGCGCGCTTCGGGCCGACCCGGCGCGACAGGAGCGAGTAGGCACCCATGCCCGGGAAGAGGCCGAACAGGACCTCCGGGAAGCCCATCTGCACGCCGCGCTCGGCCACGATCGTCTGGCACGCCAGCGCGAGCTCGAAGCCGCCGCCCAGCGCGTCGCCCTGGACCAGCGCCACGGTGTGGGCGTCCGGATGCAGGCGGGTGTGCAGCAGGTGGATGCTGTCGACGCATTCGGTGGCGTAGCGGAGCAGGCCTTCGCGGTCGCGCTGGCGGATCAGGCCCGCAAACAGCTCGAGGTCGCCACCGAGGTTGAAGACGTGCGCATCCGAGCCGATGACGATGTGCGACAGGGCCGGAGCCGGGCCCTCGGCCGCCGCGGACGCGGCCTGGCAGCCCTCGATCGCCTCCCGCGCGAACAGTCGGAGTTCACGCAGCAGCCGCGGGGAGAAGCATGGCCGGTACGAGGCGTCGCTGAAGGCCTGGCGGGCGTGCATGTGGCACCAGTGCGAGGCGTTGGACGGGTCGTGGGTGATGCGGAGCGTGGCCAGGTCCGTGGCGGTGTTGCCGTGAAGAAATTCGACGTTCATGTGGAGGTCCCCTGACGTGCAGGACGCCTCCGGCCGGGCCTGCCGGCGGAGTCCTGGAAAGATGGTGAATGCCCGTTGCCGGGCATCTATGCGCCCATTTCCCCGCTTGGGCAAGCGGAGCGGAGCCGTCCGGGCAGGGGAGCCGGACGGTCAGGGCAAAAGCGTGAACGGAGTCACATTAATGCGGGGGTGTTTCATCCCTCAGCTCGCGACGCAGGATCTTGCCCACATTCGTCTTGGGCAGCTCGTCACGGAACTCGATATAGCGCGGCTGCTTGTAGCCGGTGAGCTCGTTGCGGGCGTGGGCCTTGACCTGCTCGGCGGTGAGCGACGGGTCCTTCTTCACGATGACCAGCTTCACCGCCTCGCCCGACTTGTCGTCGGGTACGCCGACGGCGGCGACCTCGAGCACGCCGGGCATCATCGCGATCACGTCCTCGATCTCGTTCGGGTACACATTGAAGCCCGACACCAGGATCATGTCCTTCTTGCGGTCGACGATGTAGAAGAAGCCGCCTTCGTCCATGCGCGCCATGTCGCCGGTGTGCAGCCAGCCGTCGGCATCGATCGCCGCGGCGGTGTCCTCGGGGCGCTGCCAGTAGCCGCGCATGACCTGCGGGCCCTTGATGCACAGCTCGCCCACTTCGCCGACGGGAAGCATGCGGCCTTCCTCGTCCTTGATGCAGGCGTCGGTCGACGGGATCGGCAGGCCGATGGCGCCGTTGTACTCGGCCAGGTCCATCGGGTTGATGCAGGCCGCGGGCGAGGTCTCGGTCAGGCCATAGGCCTCGACCAGGGTCACGCCGGTCACCTTCTTCCAGCGATCGGCCACCGAACGCTGCACGGCCATGCCGCCGCCCAAGGTCAGCCGCAGCTGCGAGAAATCGACGTCCTCGAAGCCGGGCGTGTTGAGCAGGCCGTTGAACAGCGTGTTGACGCCGGTGATGGCGGTGAAGGGCTCACGCTTGAGCTCCTTGACGAAGCCGGGCATGTCGCGCGGGTTGGTGATCAGGATGTTCTTGGCGCCAAACTTGGTGAACACCAGTCCATTCGCCGTCAGGGCGAAGATGTGGTACAGCGGCAGCGCGGTGACGATCACTTCCTGGCCCGGCTTGGCCTGCTTGCCGACCCAGGCCGAGGCCTGCTGCATGTTGGCCACCAGGTTGCGGTGGGTCAGCATGGCGCCCTTGGCCACGCCGGTGGTGCCGCCGGTGTACTGCAGGAAGGCGATGTCGCCGCTGTCGATCGCGACGTCCGGCATCGCGTGCGCCGCGCCCGCCTTCAGCGCGTCGCGGAAGCGGATCGTCCCGGAAATCGCGTAGTCGGGCACCATCTTCTTCACGTGCTTGACGACGAGGTTGACGATCGCGCCCTTGGGGAAGCCGAGCATGTCGCCCAGGCCGGTGGTGATGACCTTCTCGACCTTGCTGTCGGCCAGCACCTTCTGCACCACGTGGCCGAAGTTGTCGAGCACCAGGATCGCGCGCGCGCCGGAGTCGACCAGCTGGTGGCGCAGCTCGCGCGCGGTGTACATCGGATTGGTGTTGACCACCGCCAGCCCCGCGCGCAGCGCGCCGAAGGTGGCGATCGGGTACTGCAGGCAGTTGGGCATCATGATCGCGATGCGATCGCCCTTCTTGAACTTCAGTTCGCCGAGCAGGTAGGCCGCGAACTGCCGGCTCAGCGTGTCCAGCTCACCATAGGTGATGGACACGCCCATGTTGGAGAACGCGGGCTGGTCGCGGTACTTGTCGATCGCCTCCTGCAGCAGCGCCGGGATGGAGGGGTACTCGTCGGCGTCGATCTCGGCGGGAATCCCTTCCGGATAGTTCGCCAGCCACGGCCGTTCAGTGCTGCTCATTCATTCCCCCTCGGACTATTGGCCGCCAGGTTCCGTGCCCGGCGTATCGACTCGATTGGATCACAGGGCTCCGCGGCGCGGCAAGGCGCAGTGCAGCTATGCTGGGCGCGGATCACGGGCGGAACGGGGCACGGACATGACGGCACGCGGGCACTTCGATCACGCGCCATGGTGGCGCACGGCCGCGGTGCTGCTGATCGTCGTCGTGATCGCGGCCTGCGCACGCCCGCAGCCCGAGGAGGCGCTGCGGAACGCGCTGGAAGGCGTGCAGGCGGCGATCGAGGCGCGGGACGCGGGCGGGCTCGCGGATTACCTCGGCGACGACTTCATCGGACCCGGCGGACTTGACCGGGACGGCGCGCGACGCCTGGCCGCGCTGCACTTCATGCGCCACGGTGACGTGGGCGTACTCCCCGGGCCGCTGGATATCGAACTCCAGGAAGGGCACGCCCGCGTCCGCTTCAGCGCGGTGCTCTCCGGCGGCAGCGGCCGCCTGCTGCCCGACAGCGCCCAGGCCTGGCAGGTCGACACCGGCTGGCGCCTGGTCGATGGCGAGTGGCGGATGAGCAGCGCGCACTGGACGCCGGTGATGCGCTGAGGCGGGGAAGCTGCCTGCAGGAGCAGCTACACCCTCGACCCGCGCATGCCGGGCTGTCGGGTCGCAGCTGTAGCTGCTCCTACGGGGGCAGGGCCGGTTATGCGGCCTGCTTCGCGGCCAGCTGCCTGAGCACGTAGTGCAGCAGTCCGCCGTTGCGGAAGTACTCGACCTCCTTGGGCGTGAGCAGCATCACCGCGACCTCGAAGTCCTTGCAGCTGCCGTCGGCCGCGGTGGCGGTGACGGTCGCGCGCTTCGAGGCGCCGTCCTCCAGGCCGGTGATGGCAAACGTCTCGGTGCCGTCCAGGCCCAGCGACTCCGCGTTCTGGCCGTCGACGAACTGCAGCGGCAGCACGCCCATGCCGACCAGGTTGGAGCGGTGGATGCGCTCGAAGCTTTCCGCGATCACCGCCTTCACGCCCAGCAGGTTGGTGCCCTTGGCCGCCCAGTCGCGCGACGAGCCGGTGCCGTACTCCTTGCCGGCGATCACCACCAGCGGCGTGCCGTCGGCGCGGTACTTCATGGCAGCGTCGTAGATCGGCATCTTCTCCGGCGGGTTGCTGCCGAAGTAGAGCGTGTTGCCGCCTTCCTCGCCGCCGAAGAAGCGGTTCCTGATGCGGATGTTGGCGAAGGTGCCGCGCACCATCACGTCGTCGTTGCCGCGGCGCGAGCCGTAGCTGTTGAAGTCGGCCGGCTGCACGCCGCGCGACTGCAGGTACAGGCCCGCGGGCGAGTCCTTCTTGATCGAGCCGGCGGGCGAGATGTGGTCGGTGGTGATCGAATCGCCGAACAGGCCGAGCACGCGCGCGCCGTGGATGTCCTCGATCGCGCCGACCTCCATGGTCATGCCGTCGAAATAGGGCGGGTTCTTGATGTAGGTCGAGGCCCCGTCCCAGCCGTAGAGCTCGCTGTCGGTGGAGTCCATCGAGTTCCAGCGCGCATCGCCCTTGAACACGTCGGCGTAGTTCTGCGCAAACAGCTCCGGGCCCACGGTGGCGGCGATCATGTCGCCGATCTCCCTGTTGGAGGGCCAGATGTCGCGCAGGTACACGTCCTGGCCATCCGCGCCCTGGCCCAGCGGCTCCTTCGTCAGGTCGATGTCGACGGTGCCGGCGATGGCATAGGCCACCACCAGCGGCGGCGAGGCGAGGTAGTTCATCTTCACCTCGGCGTGGATGCGGCCCTCGAAGTTGCGGTTGCCAGAGAGCACCGAGGCCACCGCCAGGTCGTTCTCGGCGATGCCCTTCGACACGGCCTCGGGCAGCGGGCCGGAGTTGCCGATGCAGGTGGTACAGCCGTAGCCGACGACGTAGAAGCCGAGCTTCTCGAGGTCGTCCATGACGCCGGCCTTCTTCAGGTAGTCGGTGACCACCAGCGAACCCGGGCCGAGCGAGGTCTTCACCCAGGGTGCGGCCTTCAGGCCCTTCGCCACTGCGTTGCGTGCCAGCAGGCCCGCGCCCAGCATCACCGCCGGGTTGGAGGTGTTGGTGCAGGAGGTGATCGCGGCGATCACCACCGAGCCGTCGGTGAGCTGGTGTTCGCCGTCGTCGATCGTGATGTTCGAAACCGGCTTGGCCGCAAGCCGCTCCGCCTGCGGCTGGCCGCCGCCTTCCTTCTCGAAGCGGTTGACCTGCAGGTCGCGCGACTTGCCGCGCTGGGCGGTCATCGGCCCGACGTTGTCGTTGAAGTTGCGCTTCATGTCGGCCAGCAGCACGCGGTCCTGCGGACGCTTCGGGCCGGCGAGCGAAGGTTGCACGGTGCCCATGTCGAGCTCGACCACCGAGGAATAGGACGCCTCCGGCTGGCCCGGCTCGTGCCACATGCCCTGTGCGCGGGCGTAGGCCTCGACCAGGGCGATCTGCTCCTCGCTGCGCCCGGACAGGCGCAGGTAGCGCAGCGCTTCGGCGTCGACGGGGAAGATGCCGCAGGTCGCGCCGTACTCGGGCGACATGTTGCCGATGGTGGCGCGGTCGGCCAGCGGCAGGTGCTGCAGGCCGTCGCCGAAGAATTCGACGAACTTGCCGACCACGCCGTGCCTGCGCAGCATCTCGGTCACGGTCAGCACCAGGTCGGTCGCGGTGGCGCCCTCGGGCAGCTTGCCGGTGAGCTTGAAGCCCACCACCTGCGGGATCAGCATCGACGACGGCTGGCCGAGCATGGCCGCTTCCGCCTCGATGCCACCGACGCCCCAGCCAAGCACGCCGATGCCGTTGATCATGGTGGTATGGCTGTCGGTGCCGAAGACGGTGTCCGGGAAGGCCCAGGTCTCTCCCTCGATTTCCCGTTCCATGACCACGCGGGCCAGGTGTTCCAGGTTCACCTGGTGGACGATGCCGGTGTTGGGCGGCACCACCTTGAAGTTGCCGAACGCGTTCTGGCCCCAACGCAGGAAGCCGTAGCGCTCCTTGTTGCGTTCGAACTCGATCCGGCCGTTGAGGTCCAGCGCATCGCGGCGGCCGAACACGTCCACCTGCACCGAATGGTCGATCACCAGCTCGGAGGGGATCTGCGGATTGATCTGGTCCGGCCGGCCGCCCAGGCGCGCGACCGCGTCGCGCATCGCCGCGAGGTCGACCACGCAGGGCACGCCGGTGAAGTCCTGCAGCACCACGCGCGCGGGCATGAAGGCGATCTCGGTGTCGGGCTCGGCCTTCGCGTCCCAGCGCGCCACGGCCTCGATGTGCTCGCGACCGACCGTGGCCCCGCCGTCCTCGTGGCGGAGCAGGTTCTCCAGCAGGATCTTCATGGAGTAGGGCAGGCGGGCGAGGTCGAATTGGCGGCCCAGCTTCTCGAGGCTGGCGTAGGCATAGGTCTTGCCGTTGACCTCGAGGCGGTCGCGGGTGGAGAAGGAATCGGCCATGGCTGGGCTCCCTGTGTGGATGGCGTGGCGGGCAGGCAGACCGCCAGTGTAGTGATGAATGCGTTACCGCTGCGTTCCCGGTATGGGGACTCGGGTATGCGCGCGGAAGTATGTATAATGCGCACATACCGTCCCAGCCATGCCCGATCGGGCAGGAGGTCGCCCCATGGAAGCCACCGTCGCCGAACGCGGCCAGATCACCCTGCCCAAGGCAGTGCGCGATGCCCTGGGCCTGACCAAGGGCACCACCCTGAAAGTGGAGCTGGACGGGGGGCGCATCATCCTGCGCAAGGACGTGAGCGATGCCCTGCGCAAGCTTCGCGGCAGCCTCAGGCTTGCCGAAGGATTCACCGGTACGGACGAGGCCATGCGTGCCATCCGGGGTCGGGCCCCCGACGACCCGCTGGAGCCGTTCGAGGTGCTGCGCGATCCCTCGGACTGGACGCCGGACGCCGACCGTTGATCGCCCTGGACTCCAACGTCCTGATCGACCTGCTGATCGGCGATCCGCGGTTCGCGGAGGCCTCGGAGGCCTGCATCGGCGACGCGCTGGCGCATGACGACGTGGTCGTCTGCGAGGCCGTCGTGGCCGAAGTGCAGGCCATGCTCGACACGTCCGCCAACCTCATGGAGCTGCTGTCGCCCCTGGGCGTCCGCTACGAGCCGCTCTCCGAGACCGCCGCCCTGCGCGCCGGCCACATGGGCAGGCGTTTCCGCGCCCGCGGGGGCAGGCGCGAGCGGGTGGTGGCCGACTTCCTGGTCGGTGCGCACGCGCTGCAGCAGTGCGATGCCCTGATCACCCGCGACGCGGGCTTTTTCCGCGACTACTTCAAGGGTCTGAAGGTCATCGTGCCCAGGACCGTCTGATCGAACACCCGCCACACATCCACCGCGACACTCCCGGAGTACCCCCCACCATGTTGGAAGCCTATCGCCACCACGTGGCCGAACGCGCAGCGCTCGGCATTCCCGCGCTGCCGCTCGGCGCGCAGCAGACCGCAGACCTCATCGAGCTGCTGAAGCAGCCGCCGGCCGGCGAGGAGCAGTTCCTGCTCGACCTGCTGACCCATCGCGTGCCCGCGGGCGTGGACGATGCCGCCAAGGTCAAGGCCTCGTACCTCGCCGCGCTCGCCTTCGGCAGCGAGCAGAATGCGCTGATCAGCCGCGAGCGCGCCACGGAGCTGCTGGGCACCATGCTCGGCGGCTACAACGTGGCCCCGCTGGTCGAGCTGCTGGATGACGCGCAGCTGGGCGCGGTCGCCGCCGATGGCCTGAAGCACACGCTGCTGGTGTTCGATGCCTTCCACGACATCGAGGAGAAGGCGAAGGCCGGCAACGCCAATGCGCAGGCCGTGCTGCAGAGCTGGGCCGACGCCGAATGGTTCACCTCCAGGCCGGAAGTGGCGGAGTCGATGACCATCACCGTGTTCAAGGTGCCGGGCGAGACCAACACCGACGACCTGTCGCCCGCGCCCGACGCCACCACGCGCCCGGACATTCCGATGCACGCGCTGGCGATGCTGAAGAACAAGCGCCCCGACGCGCCCTTCGTGCCCGAAGAGGACGGCAAGCGCGGCCCGATCCAGGAGATCCTGTCGCTCAAGGCCAAGGGCCACCTGGTCGCCTACGTCGGCGACGTGGTCGGCACCGGCTCCAGCCGCAAGTCGGCCACCAACAGCGTGCTGTGGTGGACCGGCGAGGACATCCCCTACATCCCGAACAAGCGCTTTGGCGGCGTCTGCCTGGGTTCGAAGATCGCGCCGATCTTCTACAACACCATGGAAGACGCCGGCGCGCTGCCGATCGAACTCGACGTGTCGAAGATGGAGCACGGCGACGTGGTCGAGCTGCGTCCCTACGAGGGCAAGGCGCTGAAGGGCGGCGAAGTGATCGCCGAATTCGAAGTGAAGTCCGAGGTGCTGTTCGACGAGGTGCGCGCCGGCGGCCGCATCCCGCTGATCATCGGCCGCGGCCTGACCGCGCGGGCGCGCGAGTCCCTGGGCCTGCCGGCCACCGACCTGTTCCGCCAGCCCGCCGCGCCCGCCGACACCGGCAAGGGCTTCACGCTCGCGCAGAAGATGGTCGGTCGTGCCTGCGGCCTGCCGGAAGGGAAGGGCGTGCGCCCGGGTACCTACTGCGAGCCGAAGATGACCACCGTGGGTTCGCAGGACACCACCGGCCCGATGACCCGCGACGAGCTCAAGGACCTGGCCTGCCTGGGCTTCTCGTCCGACCTGGTGATGCAGTCGTTCTGCCACACCGCCGCCTACCCGAAGCCGGTGGACGTGAAGACCCACCACACCCTGCCGGAGTTCATCTCCACGCGCGGCGGCGTCTCGCTGCGCCCGGGCGACGGCATCATCCACAGCTGGCTCAACCGCATGCTGCTGCCCGACACCGTCGGCACCGGCGGCGACAGCCACACGCGCTTCCCGATCGGCATCTCGTTCCCGGCCGGCTCGGGCCTGGTCGCCTTCGCCGCCGCCACCGGCGTCATGCCGCTGGACATGCCGGAGTCGGTGCTGGTGCGCTTCAAGGGCCAGCTGCAGCCGGGCGTGACCCTGCGTGACCTGGTGCACGCCATCCCGCTCTATGCGATCAAGCAGGGGCTGCTGACGGTCGCCAAGCAGGGCAAGAAGAACATCTTCTCCGGCCGCATCCTCGAGATCGAGGGCCTGCCGGAGCTCAAGATCGAGCAGGCCTTCGAGCTCGCCGACGCCTCGGCCGAGCGCTCCGCCGCCGGCTGCACCGTGCGTCTCGACAAGGCCCCGATCATCGAATACCTCACCAGCAACATCGTGCTGCTGAAGTGGATGATCGCCGAAGGCTACGCCGACGCCCGCACCCTGCAGCGCCGCATCGCGAAGATGGAGCAGTGGCTGGCCGATCCGCAGCTGCTCGAGCCCGACGCCGACGCCGAGTACGCCGCGGTGATCGAGATCGACCTCGCCGAGATCGTGGAGCCCATCGTGTGCTGCCCGAATGATCCGGACGACGCGAAGACGCTGTCCGACGTCGCCGGCGACAGGATCGATGAGGTGTTCATCGGCTCGTGCATGACCAACATCGGCCACTTCCGCGCCGCGGCGAAGCTGCTGGAAGGCAAGCGCGACATCCCCACGCGCCTGTGGGTCGCGCCGCCGACCAAGATGGACGCCAGCGAACTGACCAAGGAAGGCCACTACGGCACCTTTGGCGCGGCCGGTGCGCGCATGGAGATGCCGGGCTGCTCGCTGTGCATGGGCAACCAGGCCCAGATCCGCGAGGGCGCCACGGCGATGTCGACCTCCACCCGCAACTTCCCCAACCGTCTGGGCCGCAACACCAACGTGTACCTGGGCTCGGCGGAGCTGGCGGCGATCTGCTCGCGCCTGGGCCGGATCCCGACCCGCGCCGAGTACATGGAGGGCGTGGGCGTGATCAGCGACAAGGGCGCCGAGATCTACCGGTACATGAACTTCGACCAGATCGAGGAGTACCGCGAGGTGGCGGAAGGGGCGTCGGCGGCCTGACCGGCACGTCGCGTCGACTGCGGAAACGCCCGGCATTGTCGGGCGTCTTCCGATCAGCGTTCCAGTCTGGAGATTCACATGCGTGAAGGGCAACGGCGGATGTCAGCGGCCGGCAAACTCTTTTCCGTCGTCGCCCTGGTCGAAGCCTTTACCTGGGCGGGGCTGCTCGTGGGCATGTACCTGAAGTACGTCAGCGGTACGACCGATGCCGGCGTCTGGCTGTTCGGCCGCCTCCACGGCGGCGCGTTCCTGCTCTACGTGGTCGTCGCGCTCGCCGCGGGTGTCAGGCTGCGTTGGCCGATGTGGGCCTTGCTAGTCGCGGTGCTTGCGGCGATCCCGCCGCTGGTGACCCTGCCACTCGAGTACTGGTTCCGCCGCCGCGGCCTGCTGTCGCAGGTGGTGATTGCAAGGAACCCCGGCCCAGAACTCACGGGAAAGGCCTGACGGAAACCGGGCTGCGCAGCGGCTTCGCGCTGCAGGCAGCATGAAACGCGCAGTTGCCAGGCTGCGCTCAGCCGGAAACCTGCAGCAGCACCAGCCGCCACAGCGGCAAGGTCACCAGCGACAGCACGATCCCGTACCCCACGATCGCAGCCGCCAATCGCGGCGCCAGCCCATGCGTGATCGCCAGCGCGGCGGCGGTGATCATCGGCGGCATCGCGGTTTCCAGCACGCCCACCTGCAGCACGTCGCCACGCATGCCCAGCAGCCAGGCCACCGGCAGCGAAAGCAAAGGCAACAGCACCAGCTTCAGCGCCAGCCCGGTCGCCAGCGGCGCGATCTCGTCGCGCGGCAGGCGAAGCTGGATGCCCAGGCCCACGGCCAGCATCACCAGCATCACCAGTACGCCGGACAGGCGCTCCAACGCGAGGGCGATCCACTGCGGCGGCTGCTCCGGCATCAGCGTGAGTCCGAACACCAGCGCCCAGGTCGGCGGGAAACGGACGATGCGCAGCACGATCGCCCGTGCCGACGGCGCGCTGTCGCCGCTGCCGCGCGCCAGCACGATCATGCCGACGGTGGACAGCAGCAGGAAGGTGCCGAACTGGTCGTAGACCACGGCATAGGGCAGGGCCTGTGGACCGAGCAGGGCCTCGATCATCGGGAAGCCGACATAGCTGGTGTTGCCGAGCATCGTCAACAGCACCAGCACGACCGCTTCGTCACGCCGGAAGTGCAGCCGGCGTGACAGCAGGCGCACCGCGGCCCAGGCCAGGCCCGCGACCAGCCAGGGCAGCGCCGCCAGCGCCAGCAGCGATACGTCGAAGCGCAGCTTCGGTACGTTGAGAAGGATCGCCGCGGGCAGGCAGACGTACAGCACGACCAGGTTCAGCGTTTCCGCCGAGTTGGCCGGCAGCACGCGCAGCCGCGCGAACAGCATGCCCAGTGCGAGCATCGCCAGCATCAGGGCAAAGGCATCGAAAGCCATTGGCAGGCGGCAATCCTGGTTAGGGACGGAAGTCTAGTGGTCCGGGCCGCGGCATCGCTGGCGCTGGGGCCATCGGCAGGGCGCGCCCGCCATCAGCCCAGCAGGTCGTCCACCGCCCGCGCCATCGCCCCGCGCTGGAGCAGGAAATCCCACGGGCTTCCACCGAACTGCCGCCACAGCACCGCCGAGCGCAGCGCCGCCAGCAGCATCGCGCGGATTTCCGCCACGATCGCGGCCTGCCCGAGGTAGTGCGGATTTCCCTGCACCAGCACGCGCGGCCGCAGCTGGCTGACGGTGTCGGCGTAGAGCGCGCCGAGCTTCGAAAGCACGTCCGGATGCGCGGTGCCCAGGCGCGCCGCGTCGTGGCGGGCGGCGAGGATGCCTTCGTGCACGCGACCGGCGATGTCCTCGTCCCGGACGAAGCGGCGTTCGAGCTGGGTCACCGCCAGGGCCAGCTTCGGCAGCAGCGGATCCTGGCCCTTGTTGGCCAGGTAGTCGCGCACCAGCATCAGGCCGGGCCGCACGTTGGGCACGCCGCCGTAGACCTCGGCGGCGGAATCGGCGTCGATGCGGAACACGCTGCCCAGCGCGGTCTCGAGCACGGTGCCCTCGGCCTGGCCGGTCTCGGCGACGCGGCGCACCTGGCGCAGGGCCTGGGCGAGGCCGGCCAGCGCCAGCATGCGGTCGTGCATGTCGCTCATGCCGGGACCCCCGTGGCGCGGGCGGCGGGCGCATCGGTGGACGCGATCACCGCGCCGCCCAGGCAGGCGTCGCCCAGGTACAGCACCACGGACTGGCCCGGGGTCACGGCGCGCTGGGGGCGCTGAAAGGCGACCCGCAGGGTCCCGGTATCGTCAACGGTCACTTCGCATGGCTCCTCTGGCTGCCGGTAGCGCGTCTGCGCGGTGCAGCTGAAACGGGTGGACGGCGGCGCGCCGGCGATCCAGTGTGCGGGTTCGCTGCGCAGGCTGCGTGACATCAGGTATGGGCTGTCATGGCCCTGGTCAACCGTGAGCACGTTGGCGGCGACGTCCTTGCCGACCACGTACCAGGGCTTGTCGTCGAAGCCGCGGCGGCCGCCGATGTGCAGGCCCTCGCGCTGGCCGAGGGTGTAGTAGAACACGCCCGGGTGTTCGCCCACGACCTGGCCGTCGGGCGTGCGGATCTCGCCGGGCCGGGCCGGCAGGTACTGGCCGAGGAATTCGCGGAAGTCGCGCTCGCCGACGAAGCAGATGCCGGTCGAATCCTTCTTGGCGGCGGTCGGGAGCCCGGCGGCGGCGGCCATCGCGCGCACCGCGTCCTTGCGAAGCTCGCCGAGCGGGAACAGGGTGGCGGCCAGCTGCTCCTGCCCGAGCTGGTGCAGGAAATAGCTCTGGTCCTTGCCGCGGTCCGCGGCGCGCAGCAGCCGCCAGCGGCCGTCGCACTGGTCGACGCGCGCGTAGTGCCCGGTGGCGATACGGCCGGCGCCGAGGTCGCGGGCGGCGTCCAGGAAATGCCTGAACTTGATCTCGCGGTTGCAGAGCACGTCCGGGTTGGGCGTGCGGCCGGCGGCGTACTCGGCCAGGAAGTGTTCGAACACGCCGGCCCAGTACTCGCGGGAGAAGTCGCGGAAGTGGATCGGGATGCCGAGCCGGCCGCAGACCGCGACGGCGTCGCGACGGTCCTCGTCGGCGCGGCAGTGGCCGCTGCCGTCGTCGGCCCAGTTGTCCATGAACAGTCCGGCGATCGTGACCCCGGCATCGCGCAGGACCAGCGCGGCGACCGATGAGTCCACGCCGCCGGACATGCCGACGATGACCTCCGGCGCCGCCATCAGCGCACCGAGCGCAGCAGCGACAGCGGCTGCCGGCTGCCGGCCAGATGGTCGGCGACGACCTGCCAGACCAGCGGGCTGCGGTGGCGGGCGGCCTCGGCCTGCAGTTCCGCCGGCGTCAGCCAGAGGGCGCGGACGATCCCTTCGTCCAGCGCGCGGGCCGGATCGTGCGACAGCGGGCGCGCGGCGAAGGCGAAGCGCAGGTAGTGCCGTCCGGGGCTGCCGTCGGGCAGGGTGGGCGAGGTCCACTGGTAGGCGCCGATGAACGCGGTGGGCTCGACCGTCCAGCCCGACTCCTCCAGCGTTTCACGCACGGCGGCGTCGACCAGGTTCTCGTCCGGTTCCAGATGGCCGGCGGGCTGGTTGAGCACGACGCGGCCGCCGGAGCGCTCCTCCACGCACAGCACGCGACCGCCATCGACCACGACCGTGGCGACGGTGACATCGGGCTGCCAGAACCGACCCTGCCGGTAGGTCATGGACGGCATGGCCCGGGCGCCGGGCAGCGTGCTGCGCGGCGGCGGTGGATCGGCATCGGGCGGGCAGGGTGCATGCGGCAACCGGTCTGGAATGGCTCATTTTCGCCCGCCGGCATGGGGCCGTCCACCGGGCGCACCGGTATAATCACGGCCATGAGCCACAACGCAGGACATGAGCGCGACCACGGCGTCGCCGTCGAGGCCGGCCGGCCCGAGCTGGCGCGGCCGCCGCTGTATTCGGTCCTGCTGCTGAACGACGACTACACCCCCATGGATTTCGTGGTCGAGGTGCTCGTCCGCTTCTTCGGCATGGACATCGAGCGCGCCACCCAGGTGATGCTGCACGTCCACACCCGCGGCCGCGGCGTCTGCGGGGTGTTCACCCGCGACGTGGCCGAGTCCAAGGTCGCCCAGGTCAACGAGTACTCCCGCCTGAACCAGCATCCGCTGCTGGCGACGGCCGAAAAGGCCTGACGCGCGGCGGACCGCACGCCGCGCCCCACGCCTGCCGCGGCGGACAGCGGCGCCGCTGTCCGGTGTCCCTGCGTCCACCACCCGATCCTCATGCCCGCATCGTCAGGATGCCTGCGGACCCGTGTCGAGGGCGCCGCGCTGGGCTGGCGGCAAGGTCCAACGGCGCTTGCCAAGCCCGCGCGGAAAGGCCTACAACGGATGCACCGGCCGGCATGGAAACCGCTCCCCGCGCCCCCATGTGATCCATAGTGAAATCCGGAGGCAGACGCCCCATGTTCAGCAAGGATCTCGAGTACAGCATCGGCCAGTGCTACAAGCGCGCCCGCGAGGCGCGCGACGAGTACATGACGGTCGAACATCTGCTGCTGGCACTGCTCGACAACCCGTCCGCGGAAACCGTGCTCAAGGCCTGCGGCACCGACTTCCATCGCCTGCGCTCCGACCTGGAGCAGGCGATCGCCAGCTCCGTGTCGCGCCTGGCCGAAGACGACGGCCGCGACACCCAGCCCACGCTCGGCTTCCAGCGCGTGCTGCAGCGCGCCGTCTACCACGTGCAGTCCTCGGGCAAGAAGGAGGTCAGCGGCGCCAACGTGCTGGTCGCCATTTTCGGCGAGAAGGACTCGCACGCGGTGTACTTCCTCAACCAGCAGGACGTGACCCGGCTGGACGTGGTGAACTACCTGTCGCACGGCATTGCCCGCGCGGGCGAGGAACCTTCGCCGGAGTCCGGTGACCCCGAGGCCAAGGCCGAGGGCGGCGAGGGCGACGGCAAGGGCGATGCGCTGGCCGAGTTCGCCACCGACCTCAACGCGCTGGCGCGCCAGGGGAAGATCGACCCGCTGGTGGGCCGTGCCGACGAGATCGAGCGCACGATCCAGGTGCTGTGCCGCCGCCGCAAGAACAACCCGCTGTACGTGGGCGAGGCCGGCGTCGGCAAGACCGCGATCGCCGAGGGCCTGGCCAAGCGCATCGTCGACGGCGAGGTGCCCGAGGTGCTGGCGCACGCGACCATCTACTCGCTCGACCTGGGCGCGCTGGTGGCCGGCACCAAGTACCGCGGCGACTTCGAGAAGCGCCTGAAGGCCGTGCTGGCCGCGGTCGGCAAGCACGAGGGCGCGATCCTGTTCATCGACGAGATCCACACCATCATCGGCGCCGGCTCGGCGTCGGGCGGCACCATGGACGCGTCGAACCTGATCAAGCCGGCGCTCGCCTCGGGCGAGTTGCGCTGCATCGGCTCGACCACCTTCCAGGAGTACCGCGGCATCTTCGAGAAGGACCGTGCGCTGGCGCGGCGCTTCCAGAAGATCGACATCGTCGAACCCACCGTGGGCGAGACCTACGAGATCCTGCAGGGCCTGAAGCCGAAGTACGAGGCCCACCACGACGTCACCTACGCCGACGAGGCGCTGCGCGCGGCGGTGGACCTGTCGGTCAAGCACATCGGCGACCGCCTGCTGCCTGACAAGGCCATCGACGTGATCGACGAGGCCGGCGCCCGCCAGCGGCTGCTGCCCGTCGACGCGCGCAAGTCGCTGATCGACGTCGAGGAGGTCGAGGCGATCGTGGCGAAGATGGCGCGGATCCCCGCCAAGCAGGTCAGCGCGTCCGACAAGGACGTGCTGCAGCACCTCGAGCGCAACCTGAAGATGGTGATCTTCGGCCAGGACCCGGCGATCGGCACCCTGACCAGCGCGATCAAGCTGGCCCGTTCCGGGCTCGGCAATCCCGACAAGCCGATCGGCAACTTCCTGTTCGCCGGCCCGACCGGCGTCGGCAAGACCGAGGTCACGCGGCAGCTCGCGCTGCAGCTGGGCATCGAGCTGGTGCGCTTCGACATGTCCGAGTACATGGAGCCGCACTCCGTGAGCCGCCTGATCGGCGCGCCCCCGGGCTACGTCGGCTTCGACCAGGGCGGGCTGCTGACCGAGAAGATCGTCAAGACGCCGCACTGCGTGCTGCTGCTCGACGAAGTGGAGAAGGCGCACCCGGACATCTTCAACATCCTGCTGCAGGTGATGGACCGCGGCATCCTGACCGACACCAACGGGCGCGAGGCCAACTTCCGCAACGTGGTGCTGGTGATGACGACCAATGCCGGCGCCTCGCAGGCGGCCCGCCGCACCATCGGCTTCACGCAGCAGGACCACAGCACCGACGCGATGGAGGTGATCCGCAAGGCCTTCACCCCGGAGTTCCGCAACCGCCTGGACGCGATCGTGCAGTTCCAGCCGCTGGGCTTCGAGCACATCCTGCGCGTGGTCGACAAGTTCATCATCGAGCTCGAGGAGCAGCTGCACGAGAAGGGCGTGAGCCTGGCGGCGACGCCGGCGGCGCGCGAGTGGCTGGCGCAGCACGGCTTCGATCCGCTGATGGGCGCGCGGCCGATGGCGCGCGTGATCCAGGACCGGGTGAAGCGGCCGCTCGCCGACGAGCTGCTGTTCGGGAAGCTGGTGGGCGGCGGCCGGGTGTCGATCGACGCGGTCGACGGCGAACTGGTGCTCGACGTGCAGGCCGAGCCGGAGAAGCTGCTGCCCGCCACCGTCGACTGATCCCGGGCCGAACCTGTGGGAGCCGCTACAGCGGCGATTGGTGGCCATCGCGGCCATGGCCGCTCCCACAGGCAGCGGGTACGAAAAAGGCGGCCGTTTGGCCGCCTTTTTTCATCGCGGCGCTGCGCGCCTTACTTCATCCGGTAGGTGATGCGACCCTTGGTGAGGTCATAGGGAGTCATCTCCACCTTGACCCGGTCGCCGGTGAGGATGCGGATGTAGTTCTTGCGCATGCGCCCGGAGATGTGCGCGATGATCTCGTGCCCGTTCTCCAGCTTCACGCGGAACATCGTGTTCGGAAGGGTTTCCGACACCGCTCCCTCGAATTCAATGACGTCGTCTTTCGCCATGCGTCCTGTACTGACCATTGCTGTGGGTCGGGCGCAAGGCCCGCAAGACGGCAATTGTCGCACGGACCGCGGCTGCGCGCAAAAGTTCCTCAGCCCGGGCGCGGCCGTGGCGCGCCCCGCGCCTCCCGCAGGGCCGCGACCGGCAGCTGTCCGAAGGCCTCCGTCCATGGCCCGGGACGCCCGGGCTGGGCGGTGAGCCGGCGGACCTCGGCGAGGAAGCGCGCCCGCGGCCAGGAGGCCGCGCCCAGGCTGACCAGGTGCGGATTCTCGACCTGGGCATCGACCAGCGGCCAGTCCCAGCCGCGCAGCACGTGGGCGAGTGCCGCCAGCGCGACCTTGGAGCCGCCGCTGCGGGCGCTGAACATGCTCTCGCCGAAGAACATCCGGCCCAGGGCCACGCCGTACAGCCCGCCGGCCACGCGTCCTTCGCCGTCGCGCACTTCGATGGAATGCGCGTGCCCCAGCCGGTGCAGCCGGCCGTAGGCCTCGCGCATGGCATCGGTGATCCAGGTCCCGTGCTGGCCGACGCGCGGGGCGCGGGCGCAGGCCAGCATGACCGCGTCGAAGTCGCGGTCGGCGACCACCGTCCAGTCGCTGCCGCGCAGCTGCCTGCGGAAGCGCGAGGACAGGCGCACGCCGTCGGTCGCGAACACCGTGCGCGGATCCGGCGACCACCAGAGCAGCGGCTGGCCCTCGGAGTACCAGGGGAAGATACCGTTGGCGTAGGCGTTCAGCAGGCGGGTGGCGGAGAGGTCGCCGCCGATGGCCAGCAGCCCGTCGGGTTCGCGCAGCGCGGACTCCGCCGGAGGGAACGGCGACTCCGGATCGTGGCCCAGCAGCGGCGGCAGGAACTGCATGCGCCGATTGTATGGAGTCCAGCCCGCCGGGAGACCCGGGTCAGGCGCGGAACGGCGAGCGCCGCGCCAGCCACGCCGCCTGCTGGCGGGTGGCGTCGGCCTCTTCCGCGCACCAGTCGCGCAGTGCGCCGCGGAAGCCCGCGTCGGCGATCCAGTGCCGGCTGCGCACGAACTCCGGCAGGAACCCGCGCGCGATCTTGTGCTCGCCCTGGGCCCCCGGCTCGAAGCGGCGCAGGCCTTCGCGCAGGCAGTACTCGATGCCCTGGTAGTAGCAGGTCTCGAAGTGCAGCCCGGGCATCTGCCGGCTGGCGCCCCAGTAGCGGCCGTACAGCGTGTCCGCGCCGCGCAGGCAGAGCGCACCGGCGATGGCCTCGCCGTCCAGGTCGGCCAGCACCAGCACCAGCGCGCGCGGCATCGCGGCGGCGAGGTGCCGCAGGAATTCCAGGGTCAGGGCCGGCGCGTTGCCGTAGTCGGCGAAGGTCGCCAGGTAGAAGCGGTGCATGGCTGCCAGGTCGCGAGCGTCGGCCTCGTCGCCGTGCAGCACCCGGAAGCCGACGCCGGCGCGCCGTACCTTCGCACGCTCCTGGCGGATGTTCTTGCGGTGGCGGTGGTCCATGTCGGCGAGGAAGGCGTCGAAGTCCGGCCAGCCGGCCGCGTTCTGCCAGTGGTACTGGACGTCGGTGCGCGGCAGCCAGTCGTCGCCGAAGGCGGCGTCCTCGTGCGCGGCATGGAAGTTGACGTGCGCGGACGACAGGCCGAGGGCCGTCGCGTCATCGATGATGGCATCGAGCAGCGCGCGCCGCGCGACATCGTCGCGCGCCAGCAGGCGCGGCCCGGTCACGGGCGAGTAGGGCACCGCACCCAGCCACTTCGGGAAGTAGTCGAGCCCGTGCCGCGCGTACGCATGCGCCCAGGCATGGTCGAACACGAACTCGCCGTGCGAGTTGGTCTTCAGGTAGCCCGGCGCCGCGGCGACCAGCGCGTCGCCCTCCCACAGCGTCAGGTGCCGCGGCGTCCAGCCCCACTGCGGGCGCAGGCAGCCGTGCCGCTCCAGCCCCTCCAGGAACGCATGTGCGACGAAGGGGTTTGCGCCGTCGTGCAGCCCGTCCCAGGCCGGCGCGGAAACCTGCGCCAGCGAATCGTGGACATGTGCATGAAGCGCTCTTCCGGTCACGGACTTACGCGGATCCAGGCGAACCAGGACAATGGCCAGGCGAGGGGCAATGCATCGTCCTGTTCGCGCTGTCCGCGTTCATCCGCGTGGATCCGTGGCGGAAGATCAGCTTTCCTTGTCGAGGAAGCGCTCGGCATCCAGCGCCGCCATGCAGCCGAAGCCGGCCGAGGTGATGGCCTGGCGATAGACCTGGTCGGCGACGTCGCCGGCCGCGAACACGCCCTTGACCGAGGTCTCGGTGGCGCCGCCGGCAAGGCCCGAGCGGATCTCCAGGTAGCCGTTGTTCATCGCCAGCTGGCCCTCGAACAGCGAGGTGTTGGGCGTGTGGCCGATGGCGACGAAGAAACCGTGCACGTCGATCTCGCGGGTGCTGTCGTCCTGCACCGACTTCAGGCGCAGGCCGGTCACGCCGGCCTCGTTGCCCAGCACCTCGTCGACGACGTGGTGCCAGACCGGCACGATCTTCCCGGCGTCGATCTTCGCCTGCAGCTTGTCCTGCATGATCTTCTCCGCGCGCAGGGTGTCGCGGCGGTGCACCAGGTAGACCTTGCGGGCGATGTTGGACAGGTACAGCGCTTCCTCCACCGCGGTGTTGCCGCCGCCGACCACGGCCACGTCCTGGTCCTTGTAGAAGAAGCCGTCGCAGGTGGCGCAGGCGGAGACGCCGCGACCCTTGAACTTCTCTTCCGATTCCAGCCCCAGGTACTTGGCCGTGGCGCCGGTGGCGATGATCAGCGCGTCGGCGGTGTAGTCGCCGTTGTCGCCCTTGAGGCGGAAGGGACGCTGCGAGAGGTCGGCCGAGTGCACCTGGTCGAACACCACTTCGGTCTCGAAGCGCTCCGCGTGCGCCTGCATCCGCGCCATCAGGTCCGGGCCCATCAGGCCGTGGGCATCGCCCGGCCAGTTGTCGACTTCGGTCGTGGTCATCAGCTGGCCGCCCATCTGCAGGCCGGTGACGACCACGGGCTTGAGGTTGGCGCGGGCGGCGTAGACGGCGGCGGTCCAGCCGGCGGGGCCGGAACCGAGGATCAGCAGGCGGCAGTGCTTGGAAGTGCTCATGTATACTCGCGAGCCATGGAATCACGGCGTTGGGAAGCCCATAGCTTGGCGGCGCCGGCGCGGCAAGACAAGGCGCACGCGGGCGCGGGCGGTGCAACGCAGGGTTCCCGACAGCACCAGAACGAAACGCCGCGCATGCGGCGTTTTTTTGTGCGGAAACGGAGAGCGGGATCGAAGACGGAGAACGGCTGATGCGCATCGGTGTCCCGAAGGAAACCAAGCCGCAGGAAGGTCGCGTGGCCCTGGTGCCAGCGGCCGCGGGCGACCTGGTCAAGCGCGGCCACGAGGTGTGGCTGGAGCACGATGCCGGCGCGAAGTCCGGCTTTGCCGACGACGACTACAGCGCCCTGGGCGTGCACATCGCCCCCGACGCCGCGGCCCTGTACGAACGGGGCGAGCTGATCGTCAAGGTCAAGGAACCCATCGCCGGCGACCTCGGCCACCTGCGTCGCGACCACCTGCTGTTCTGCTACCTGCACCTGGCCGCCGAGCCCGCGCTGACCCGCCGGCTGCTCGACATCGGCCTGACCGGCGTCGCCTTCGAGACCGTCGAACTGCCCGGCGGCGAGCTGCCTTTGCTGGCGCCGATGTCGGTGATCGCCGGGCGCATCGGCGTCCAGGTCGGCACCCAGCTGCTGCACACGCCCATGGGCGGCAAGGGCAAGCTGCTCGGCGGACTGCCGTCGACCGGACGCGGCAGCGTCGTGGTCTTCGGCGCGGGCAGGGCCGGCGGGGCCGCCGCGGCGCTGGCCGCGGCCGGTGGCGCCAACGTGACCGTCTTCGAGATGCGGCCCGACCGCATGGAGCAGATGACGCAGCTGGGCCACAACGTCACCGCGCTGTATCCGTACCACGACGTGGTCGCACGCGCGGTCGCGCACGCCGACCTGGTGGTCGGCGCGGTGCTGGTGACCGGCGCGAAGGCGCCCAAGGTGCTGACCCGCGACATGGTTGCCGGCATGGAGCCCGGCAGCGTGCTGGTGGACATCGCCATCGACCAGGGCGGCTGCTTCGAGACCTCGCGCCCGACCACCTGGGAGGCGCCGACCTACGTGGAGGAGGGCGTGACCCACTTCTGCGTCACCAACATGCCCGGCGCCGTGCCGCGGACTTCGTCGCAGGCGATCTGCGCGGCGATCCTGCCCTGGGTGGACCGGCTGGCGAGCGGTCGCGACCCGGCCGCCGATCCCGCACTGACCCGCGGCGTCAACGTGGCCGATGGCAGACTGGTGCATCCCGCCCTGCTCGAGATGTTCCCCTGAGCACGCATGCAAGTGGAATATGAGTAGAATCATTCCATTGCGAGCATTTCTTAAGGTCTGATCACACGTGGCAGCACGCCCCGCAATGGAACGCGGCTCACGCCGCAAGCGCAAGGCGGCGCCCGCGGCGGCCGCAACGGCCCCCAATCCCCGCCGGCAGAAGCTGCTGCGCGACATCGCGCTGATCGCGATCGCGCCGCTGCTGGTGTACCTGCTCGCCTGCATGGTGACCTACTCGCCGAGCGATCCGGGCTGGAGCAACGCCGGCAGCCTCACCGCGCCGCTCAACAACGCCGGCGGCCGCGTCGGTGCATGGGTGGCCGACGTGCTGCTGGGCCTGTTCGGCCACGTGGCCTTCGTGCTGCCGCTGATCCTGGGCGCGGTGGCGTGGATCGCGCTGTTCGGCATGGACGCCGACGGCGACGGCCAGGCCGACCTCGGCCCGGCGCTGCGCCTGGTCGGCATCGTCGGCTTCATCGTGTCCTCGACCGGCCTGCTGTACCTGCGCATCGGCGCGGTGGAGGGCTATTCGGCCGGCAGCGGGGGCATCCTCGGCCGCCTGGTCGGCAACTCGCTGTATTCCGCGTTCGGGCCGGTGGGCGGCAACCTGTTCCTGCTGGCGCTGCTGCTGGTCTCGGTGACCCTGGCCACGGGCCTGTCCTGGTTCCGGGTGATGGACGTGATCGGCGGCTGGGTGATGAGGCTGCCGGCGCTGTTCCGCCGCGGCAGCAAGCAGGCCAGCGAGTGGCAGGAGGCGCGCAGCCGCCGCGAAGAGCGCACCGAGGTCCGCAAGATCGACACCGAGCTGCGTGCCAAACGCGAGAAGGTGAAGATCGAGCCGCCGCCGGCGCCGGTGGTGGAGAAGAGCGACCGGGCGAAGCGCGAGCAGCAGATCCCGCTGTTCAACGTCGGCGACGGCAGCGGCATCCCGCCGCTGGCCCTGCTCGACGATCCCAAGCCGCAGCCCAAGGGCTACGACGAGGAGACGCTGGAAACGCTGTCGCGGCAGATCGAGTTCAAGCTCAAGGACTTCCGCATCGACGCCCAGGTGGTCGGTGCCTATCCGGGCCCGGTGATCACGCGCTTCGAGATCGAGCCGGCGCCGGGCATCAAGGTCAGCCAGATCAGTTCGCTGGACAAGGACATCGCGCGCGGCCTGAGCGTGAAGTCGGTGCGTGTGGTCGACGTGATCCCGGGCAAGTCGGTGATCGGCCTGGAAACGCCGAACACGCACCGCGAGATGATCTACCTGTCGGAGCTGCTGCGTTCGAAGGAATACGACAAGGCATCCAGCCTGCTGACCCTGGCCCTGGGCAAGGACATTGCCGGCCGGCCCACGGTGGCGGACCTTGCGCGCATGCCGCACCTGCTGGTGGCCGGCACCACCGGCTCGGGCAAGTCGGTGGCGGTCAACGCCATGGTCCTGAGCCTGCTGTACAAGGCGTCCGCGAAGGACCTCAGGATGCTGATGATCGACCCGAAGATGCTGGAGCTCAGCGTCTACCAGGGCATCCCGCACCTGCTGGCGCCGGTGGTCACCGACATGAAGGAGGCCGCGAATGGCCTTCGCTGGTGCGTGGCCGAAATGGAGCGCCGCTACAAGCTGATGAGCGCGGTGGGCGTGCGCAACCTCGCGGGTTTCAACAAGAAGGTGCGCGACGCGCAGGACGCCGGCCAGCCGCTGCTGGACCCGCTGTTCAAGGCGAACCCCGAAATCGACGAGGTCGCCCAGCCGCTCGACACGCTGCCCTTCATCGTCATCTTCATCGACGAATTCGCCGACATGATGATGATCGTCGGCAAGAAGGTCGAAGAGCTGATCGCGCGCCTGGCGCAGAAGGCCCGCGCCGCGGGCATCCACCTGATCCTGGCCACGCAGCGGCCGTCGGTGGACGTGATCACCGGCCTGATCAAGGCCAACATCCCCACGCGCATCGCGTTCCAGGTCTCGTCGAAGATCGACTCGCGCACCATCCTCGACCAGTCCGGCGCGGAAACGCTGCTCGGCCACGGCGATATGCTCTACCTGCCGCCGGGCACGGCGATGCCCGAGCGCGTGCACGGCGCCTTCGTCTCCGACGAGGAAGTCCACCGCGTGGTTGAGAACCTCAAGCAGTCCGGCGGCGGCCCCGACTACATCGAGGGCGTGCTGGAGGAAGTGCAGAGCATGGGCGACGGCGTGGTGGTCGGCGCGACCGGCCTGCCCGAGTCCAGCAGCAGCGGCGACGAGAGCGACCCGCTGTACGACGAGGCCGTGCGCGTGGTGACCGAGACCCGGCGCGCGTCCATCTCCGGCGTGCAGCGCAGGCTCAAGATCGGCTACAACCGCGCCGCGCGCCTGGTCGAGGCCATGGAGGCCGCAGGCGTGGTCTCGGCACCCGAGCACAACGGGGACCGCAGCGTGCTGGCGCCTCCGCCGCCGCAGTAATCCGCATCCCCCTTCACCCTGTCGTGGGAGCGGCTACAGCCGCGATCGGGATGCCAGGCGGCACGTCATCGCGGCTGTAGCCGCTCCCACAAGTGTTGCGTGTGATCCCGCATTCAGCAGGCGCGCCGCACACTCGCCACTGCACGTCCACGCGATGGAGTTACGCCGATGATCCGCATGCGCTACTGGCTGGCCGCGCTGGCCCTGGCCTCCACCCTCGCCGGCACCGCCTTCGCCGGGGCACGCGACGACCTCGACGCCTTCAGCAAGGGGCTGAAGGGCCTCGACGGCAGCTTCGAGCAGAAGCTCTACGACCTCGACGGGCGCCTGAAGGAGACCTCGAAGGGCCGCATCGCGCTGTCCGCGCCGCGCCTGTTCCGCTGGGAGTACGCCACTCCCTACGAGCAGCTGATCGTGGCCGACGGCGAGAAGGTCTGGGTGTTCGATCCCGACCTCGACCAGGTCACCGTGCGCCCGCAGGGCCCCGAGGAGCAGAACAGCCCGCTCGCGGCCCTGGTCGATCCGGCGCGCCTGGAGCGCGACTTCAACGTCCGTGAAGGCGACGAGGCGGATGGCCTGTCATGGCTGCTGCTGTCGCCGCGCGACTCCCAGCAGGCCAGCTTCAGCAGCGCACGACTGGGCTTCAGGGGCCAGGCGCTGGTGCGCATGGAAGTGGTCGATACCCTGGGCCAGCGCACCGAGGTGGTGTTCAGCGGCTGGAAGCGCAATCCGGCCTTCGATCGGGGGACCTTCCGCTTCGTCCCGCCCGCCGGCGTGGACGTGGTCGGCGAAGGCTGACGTCGGCGTCAGCGTCGGCGGCGGCTCCGGCCCGCCGCTGGACTTCAACGACACGAACGGCGCGGCGGGTGGCCCCCTCCGCGCCGTTCGCGCGTTACAGGAAACGTACCTGCTACCAGCGTCGTGTCCATGCCGGCAGTCCACCACGCCCCGCTGTTGCTCCTGGCCATGCTGTCCGCCATCGTCGCCCCGGGCGCGCTGGCAGACACGGGGGAGGGCGCGGCCAGGGACGGGGGGGCTGCCGACACCATCTCCACGCCCGTGCCGGCGGGCGACCAGGCCCAGGCCGCGGTGGCCGCGGTGCTGGTGGCCACGCTGGGCGAGCGCTTCGACGACCCCATGCTGGAGCTGCGACTCGGGCCGGCGTCGCTGGAACCGGGCGCCGCGGGCGAGCAGGTCGTGCAGGGCGCAGGCCAGCTGCGCCTGGGCGGCAGCGGGCAGGACTGGCTTGCCTTCCACTATCGCAGCCGCTACGACGCCGGCTTCGGCACCGCCGGCTATCCGGACATCACCCTGGGCGGTGACGGCGAGGGTGAGGGCGAGCGTTTCGTCCCCAACGACGCAGCCCTGATGGCCGAGCTGGAAGCGCGCCTGGCCAGCGGGCTCGAGGCGCTTCCCGGCGCCGGCCGCGTGTACCTCCAGTTCGACGACATCAGCAGCCTGCAGTCGGGCCAGCGCTTCCTGCGCATCGACGCCCGCGGCATCGCCGACTTCGGGCCCGGCGGCAGCACCGCGGCCAGCGTGGATGCCATCTACGACCTGCAGGGGCGTCGATGGCTGAGCATCGAGCACACGCTCGCGCCCAACATCGTCGCGCACGACGACGGCGGCACCGCGGGCTACTGAGCGGTCAGCGCGGATCGTGGCGCGCCTTGGTATCGTGGCCGGCCCGATCCCGTGGACGCGACGTGCCCCGCAAGCCCGCCCCGGATGCCGGCCCCGGCCTCCTGCCCCCAGACACCGACGCCCTCGCGCTGCGCCCACTGGCCGAGCGCATGCGTCCGCGCACGCTCGACGAGATGGTCGGGCAGCAGCGGCTGCTCGCCCCGGGCTCCGCGCTGCGGCGCGCGGTGGAGTCGGGGCGCGTGCACTCGATGGTGCTGTGGGGACCGCCGGGCTGCGGCAAGACGACGCTGGCGCTGCTGCTGGCCGAGTACGCCGAGGCCGAGTACCGCGCGATTTCCGCCGTCCTGACCGGGCTGCCCGACGTGCGCAAGGTGCTGGCCGAAGCCGAACACACCTTCGCCGGAGGACGCCGCACGGTGCTGTTCGTCGACGAGGTGCACCGCTTCAACAAGGTGCAGCAGGATGCGTTCCTGCCGCATATCGAGCGCGGCACGATCATCTTCGTCGGCGCCACCACCGAAAACCCTTCGTTCGAGCTCAACTCGGCGCTGCTGTCGCGCTGCCGCGTGCACGTGCTGGAAGCGGTGTCGGCCGGGGACATCGAGGTGGCGCTGCGCCGCGCGCTGGATGACGACGCCCGCGGACTGGGCGGGCGCGGCATCGCGATCGGCGACGGACAGCTGCGCCTCATCGCCACCGCCGCCGACGGCGACGTGCGTCGCGCCCTCACCCTGCTGGAGATCGCCGCGGAGCTCGCCGGCGACGGCGGCACCATCACCGACGAGACCCTGGGCCAGGTGCTGGCCGACCGCAGCCGCCGCTTCGACAAGGGCGGCGACCAGTTCTTCGACCAGATCTCGGCGCTGCACAAGTCGGTGCGCAGCTCCAACCCGGACGCGGCGCTGTACTGGCTGGCGCGCATGCTCGACGGCGGCGCCGATCCCGCCTATCTCGCGCGCCGCCTGACCCGGATGGCGGTCGAGGACATCGGCCTGGCCGACCCGCGCGCGCTCACCATGGCGCTGGAGGCCTGGGACGCCTACGACCGCCTGGGCAGCCCCGAGGGCGATCTCGCGCTGGCGCAGCTGGCGGTCTATCTGGCCAGCACGGCGAAATCGAACGCCGCCTACAAGGCGTTCGGCGAAGCGAAGCGCGACGTGGCGGAATACGGCAGCGCCGAGGTGCCGATGCACCTGCGCAACGCGCCGACGAAGCTGATGAAGCAGCTTGGCCACGGCGCCGGCTACCAGTACGACCACGACGCCGAGGGCGGCGTGGCGCTGGGCCAGACCGGTTTCCCCGATGCGATGGGCGAGCGCGTCTACTATCGTCCGGTCGAGCGCGGCCTGGAGATCAAGCTGCGCGAAAAGCTGGAGCGCCTGCGCGCCGCCCGCCACCAGGACCCCCCGTAGGAGCAGCTACAGCTGCGACCACCCGCAACCTGCCGTTGGCCGCGGCCATGGCCGCCCCCGCAGCCGGTTTTCAGGGCGGAGGCAGGCAACCCAGCGCCGCCAGCGGCCCCGCCAGCGCCGGAATGTGCATCAGCCACGGCGCCGCGATCACCAGCAGTCCCGCCGCCAGCACCACCCCACCCACGGCCATCCGCCACGGGCCACGCTGCAGCCACTGCCCCAGGCGCGCGCCCGACCAGGTCAGCGACACCATCAGCGGCAATGTGCCCAGCCCGAACGCCGCCATGGTCAGGGCGCCGTTGCGCGCGTCGGCCTGCAGCCAGGCCGCGGCCAGCATGGTGGTGCTGAGGCCGCATGGCATCCATCCCCAGAGCACGCCGAGCGCGATCCGCTTCGCCGCGGTGTTGGCGGGCAGCAGCGGCGCCTGCAGCCTGCGCAGGCGCTGCCAGAGCGCCGTGCCCGGACGGCCGAGGAAGGACAGCCGGCCGCTGCGATCGAGCAGCCGCAGCGCCGCCAGCACCAGCACCGCGCCCACCAGCATCCGCGCGCCGAAGGCGAGCCAGGGACTGCGCGCAGCCGCCAGGATGCCGCCGCCGATGCCGCCGGCGACCGCGCCCGCGAGCACGTAGCCGCCCACGCGGCCGAGGTTGGGCTGCATGGCCGTCCACCAGCCGCGGCTGCCGCCCATGGCCGAGAAGCCGGTGGCGATGCCGCCGCACATGGCGGCGCAGTGCACGCCGCCCATCAGGCCGGTCAGCAGCGCGGCGCCGATGGCGAGCCAGTCAATCGGCATGGTCGGGCCCAGGATCGACGGGGCCGCGCGGGACGTCCGGCGCTTGGTCGGCGCTGTCGTCGCGCAGGATGTCGATCGCGGCCGCGTCCAGGTTCTCGAACTGGCCCTTGCGCACCGCCCAGCGGAAGGCCCAGATCGCGAGCAGCAGCAGGCCGAGGCTCATCGGGATGAGGAAGAGCAGGATGTTCATGGGGCCGGGACCCGCGCCAGGCGCAGCGCATTGACGGTGACGATCAGCGACGACAGGGCCATGCCCAGCGCCGCCACCCAGGGCGTCACCAGGCCGGCCGCCGCCAGCGGGATGGCGACGAGGTTGTAGCCCAGCGCCCAGGCCAGGTTCTGGCGCACGACCGCGCGGGTGCGCCGCGCCAGCGCGACCGCGGCCGGGATGCGAAGCAGCGAGGGTGCGGTCAGCACCAGGCTGGCGGCGCGGTGGGCGAGGGCGGCGCCGCTGCCGATCGCGATCGAGACGTCGGCGCCGGCCAGCACCGGCGCGTCGTTGAGGCCGTCGCCGACCATCGCGACCACGCGGCCGCCGGCCTGCAGCCCGCGCACGCCGGCGAGCTTGTCCTCGGGCGACTGGCGCGAGGCGGCGCGGTCGATGGCTAGCCGGTCTGCGAAGGCGGTCACCGGGCCCGCCGCGTCGCCGCTGGAGAGATGCACGTCGATGCCCTGGCCGCGAAGCGCGGCGATCGCGGCCGCGGCATCGGCGCGAGGGGGTTCCTCGAGCACGAAGCGCGCGGCGGCTTCCGCGCCGTCGCCCAGCCAGAGCGCGCCGTCGTCGGCGCGACCGGCGGCGAACTCGGCGCGCCCGAGGCGCCAGCCGCGTCCTTCGACCGTACCCGCGATGCCCTGGCCCGGATGCTCCTCGACATCGACGGCACCCAGGCCCGCGTCCTGGCCATCGAACGCGCGAGCGATCGGATGCAGGCTGTCGCGCTCCAGCGCCGAGGCGATGGCCAGCACGTCCTCGACGTCCAGGCCGCCGAAGGCCTCCACGCGCGCCAGCGTCGGCCGGCCGCTGCCGAGCGTGCCGGTCTTGTCGAAGACGATGTCCGTGGCCGCGGCGAGCGAGCCGAGGGCGTCGGCGTCGTTGGCCAGCACGCCCAGCTTCGCCAGCGCACCGTGGGCGACGGTGATCGCGGTGGGCACGGCCAGCGACAGCGCGCAGGGGCAGCTGATCACCAGCAGCGCCAGCGTGACCTCCAGCGCCCGCGACGGATCGTGGAAGCGCCAGCCGATGTAGACCAGGACCGCCACCACCAGGATCCCGGCGACGAAGCGGCCGGAGATCGCGTCGGCCAGCTGCGCGACGCGCGGGCGGTGCGACTGCGCGCGCTCGACCAGGGTCTCGAGCTCGGACAGCCGGGTGCCGGCGCCCACGCGCTCGACGAGGATGCGCGCCGGCGCCTCGCGGCAGACCGTGCCGGCGTAGATGGTGTCGCCGGGCTGGTGAAGCACCGGATGGGCTTCGCCGGTCAGCAGCGCTTCCTCGAAGCGCGCCGGGGCGTCGAGCAGGCGTCCGTCGGCGGGCACCGCGTCGCCGGCCGCGACGCAGGCGATGTCGCCGGCAACGAGCGACGCGGTCGGCACGACCTCGCGGCTGCCGTCGGCCAGCTCGCGCGTCGACAGCGCCGGTCGCGCGCGCGCCAGCGTATCGACCTGGGCTACCGCGATGCGGCGCGCACGCTGTTCGAGCATGCGCGCGCCCAGCAGCAGGAAGACGAACATCACCGCCGCGTCGTACCAGACGTGGGTGCCGCCGCGCAGCGTCTCCCAGACGCTGGCGAAGTAGGCCAGCAGGGTGGAGCTGGCGATCAGGGTGTCCATGCCCGGGTGGCGGTTGCGCAGCTCGCGCAGCATCCCGGCGATGAACGGCCAGCCGCACCAGAACACCACCGGCGTCGACACCAGGAAGGTGATCCAGCGCAGGAAGTCGCGGGTGGCGACCGGCATCTGCTGGTGGATGTCCAGGTACAGCGCCTCGGCGAACATCATCGCCTGCATCGAGGCCAGGCCGGCGATGCCGATGCGCACCAGGTCGCGGTTGCGCTGCGCGCGGCGCTCGCGCTCGCGGTCGGTGCCGGTGGCAAGCCAGGGCACGTAGCCGAGCGCGGCCAGGCGCCGCAGCGGGCCCGACAGCGCGGTGGCCGACTGGTCCCAGGTGATGCGCACGCGGCCGGTCACGGCGTTGGCCACGACCTCCACCACGCCCGGCTCGCGGGCCACGGCGCGGTCGATCAGCCAGGCACAGGCGGCGCAGCGCATGCCGTCGGTGAGCACGGTGATCTCGCGGCCGCCGTCGACGTCGCGGACGTGGCCGGCCTGGATGTCGTCGCGGTCGAACGCGGCCAGCTGCGCCTCGAGGTCCACGGCGGCGCGGCCGGCGGGCTGCGAGCGCAGCCGGTAGTAGTCGACGAGGTTGGCGTCGCGGATCCACTGCGCGGCCGCCGCGCAGCCGTCGCAGCAGAAGCGGCGGGACTGGCCGTCGACGTGCGCGGTGGCGGGTGCCGCGGGCAGCGGCTCGCTGCAGTGGAAGCAGCCGGCCTCGACACCCTGCGCGTCGCGCACGGCGGCGGCCGTGGCGACCGCGCCCGCGCTCACCTCACTCCTGCTCGCCGGAGAGGGCCGGCTTCACGTGGGCGGCGCGCTGGCCTGCCGGCAGGCGGCCCTGCAGGCGCCACGGCATGCCTTCCGGCATCACTTCCAGCTTCCAGTCGTGGTCGAGCGGAAGCTCGACCTCGGCCCGCCAGCCATTGTCCGCGGCCTCGGCGCGCAGCTCCAGGTCGGAAGCGGCAAGGGCGGGGTGGCGCAGCACGAGTCGCAGCGGCTGCCCACGTTCGAAGTCGCCGGTCACCGGCAGCACCTCGACGAAGCCTTCGTCGACGCGCACGATCGCGCTCAGCCGCAGGTCGCGGGCGCGCGCGTCCGGGCTGAGGTCGGAGACCTGGATCTGCGCGGTGCGCGTGACCACGTCGCCGACGGAGTCGCTGGAATCGCGCGCCGCGAGGCTCACCAGGATCACGCCGGCGACCACCGAGGCCGCGGGCAGGCCCAGCACCAGCCACATCATCGGCTCGCGCCAGAAGGGGCGTTTCTTGTCTTCCGTCATCACATCGGTCCGAAAAAGCTGCTGTCGACCGTCTCGCTGGCCCCGCCGTCGACCCTCTCGACGCGGAAGGTCAGCGGCTGGCGGCCCCTGAAGGAGTCCGGCGCGGCGACGATCACCGGGACGCTGATCACCTGCTGCGCATCGGCGTGCACGGCGTCGAGTCCGGCGCCGCGCAGCTCGATGCCCGCGGCGACGTCCTCGATGAAGATGCGGTAGGTGGCCGCGTCGTCGCTCTTGTTGACCACCTTGATGGTGTAGTCGTTCTCGACCTCGCCGCCGCCGACCGCGCGATAGAGCGCGTTGCGGTCGCGCAGCACCTCGACGATCAGCGGGCTGCGCGTATTCACGCCGACCACCCAGGCCACGACCAGCGCCAGCAGCAGGGTGCCGTAGACGAAGACGCGCGGACGCGCGATGCGGGTGGGCTTGCTGTCGATCGCGTTCTGCGTGCTGTAGCGGATCAGGCCGCGCTCGAAGCCCATCTTGTCCATCACCGCGTCGCAGGCGTCGATGCAGGCGCCGCAAGCGATGCACTCGTACTGCAGGCCGTTGCGGATGTCGATGCCGGTCGGGCACACCTGCACGCACATGGTGCAGTCGATGCAGTCGCCGAGTTCCTCGGGCGCGAACTTCGGCAGCGGCTCCGCGACCTGGCCGGCCTCGCCGAGCGTGATCGTGCCCGCGGCCTGCACGCGGTTGTCGGCCGCGGTCGGGTGCAGGGCGGAGCGGAACACGTAGTCGTAGGCGGTGACCTGGTCGAGCAGGGCGCGGCCGCGCGCGGCGATGCTGCCCAGGCCGCGCTTGCGCGGGCCGCGCGGTTCGCCGCGCATCGGGTCGTAGGCGATGATCAGCGTGTTGCGGTCGAACATCGCGCTCTGGAAGCGCGCGTAGGGGCACATGTACTTGCAGACCTGCTCGCGCAGGAAGCCGGCGTTGCCCCAGGTGGCCAGCGCGTAGAACAGCACCCAGAAGGTTTCCCAGCCGCCCCATTCGAAGGGCACCAGGCGCGCGCCCAGCTCGGTGATCGGGGTGAAGAAGCCGACGAAGGTGAAGCCGGTCCACAGCGCGAACACCGCCCACAGCGCGTGCTTGGCGCCCTTGCGCAGCACTTTCTCGCGCGTCCACGGGCCGGCGTCGAGCTTCATGCGCTTGTTGCGGTCGCCCTCGGTCCAGCGCTCCATCCACAGGAACACTTCGGTCCACACCGTCTGCGGGCAGGCGTAGCCGCAGAACAGGCGTCCGGCCAGGGCGGTGAAGAAGAACAGCGCCAGCGCCGCGATGATCAGCAGCAGCGCCAGGAACAGGAAGTCCTGCGGCCAGAAGGTCAGCCCGAAGACGTGGAACTTGCGCGCCGGCAGGTCGAACAGCACCGCCTGGCGGCCGTCCCAGCGCAGCCAGGGGAAGACGTAGAACATGCCCAGCAGCCAGAACACCGCGGCCACGCGCAGGGTGTTCAGGCGGCCGGAGACCTCGCGCGGATAGACCTTGCGCTCGCTGACGTACATCGAGCCGCCGGTGTCATCGGCCAGCTCCAGGGGAATGCGACGGCTCACTGCTTGTCCGGGGGGAGTGCCCTGTTGAAGCGGCTCGAGGGCCGCAGGAGGATCCAGGTGAACAGGCTCGAGGCCGCGGTCGCGACCCAGAACATGAAGAAGGCAATCGAGTAGCCCAGGCTGCGGCTCATCTGCAGCTCGGGGAAGGTGATGTCACGCAGCGCGAGCGGGTCGACGAAGGCCGAGAAGACCATCGTCGACACGCCCGCGGCGAAGAAGCTGGGCCACAGGATGGCGCCGACCCGCTGCGCCATGGGGCGCGGCGGGTGGTCGAAGCCGGGGCCGGGGGCGGCGCTCACTGGGCCTCCGGCGACTGCTCCCGGCCGGCGGTGTTGCTGGACAGCGACCAGACGTAGGACGCCACCAGCCGCGAGCGGGTCTCGCCCAGCAGGTCGCGGTGCGCCGGCATGACGCCGTGGCGGCCATTGCGGATGGTCTCCATGATCGACTCCACGGAGTTGCCGTACATGGCGTAGCCGTCGGTCAGGTCCGGGGCGCCCAGGTCCTGGTTGCCCTTGCCGTCGATGCCGTGGCAGGCCACGCAGACGCCTTCGTACAGGCCCTTGCCCTGCGCGGCGAAGAAGTCGTTCTCGGGCACTTCGCCGGCCAGCGAGCGGACGTAGGTGGCCACCGAGAGCACGGCGTTCTCGCCGCCCATGCCGGTGAGCACCGTGCCCCACTCGGGCATCACGCCCTCGCGGCCGTCGAGCACGGTCTGCAGGATCTGCTCCTCGGAGCCGCCCCAGTGCCAGATCTCATCGGTCAGGTTCGGGTAGCCGATCGCACCCTGCGCGGACGAGCCGTGGCAGGTGGCGCAGGTGTTGGCGAAGATCGCGCGGCCCAGCTCCACCGCGCGCGGGTCGCCGGCGAGCTCGGAGATCGGGCGGCCGTCGTAGGGACGGAAGGTCTCGGCCAGCACCGCGTCCTGCTTCGCCTTGTCCGCGTCGTGCTCGGCGGCCGACGTCCAGTTGCCGAAGCCCTTGAAGTTGCCCAGGCCCGGATACCACAGCAGGTAGGCGACCGAGTACACCATGGTCAGGTAGAAGCCGATGATCCACCAGCGCGGCAGCGGCTTGTTGTACTCGGTGATGTCACCGTCCCAGACGTGGCTGGTGTCTTCGGGCTTGGGATCACCCGGGCGACGGCGGCTGGTCCAGGCGAGGAGGGCCCAGAGGCCGACCAGGTTCAGCACCACCAGCGCGATGACGTAAATGCTCCAACCGGTGCTCATTGCCGGGGCTCCTCGGCGTCGTCCTCAAGGGGCAGCCTGGCGGCTGCGTCGAACATGGCCTTGTGCGAAGGCCTCCAGATGAATGCCCAGCCGCCGACGAACAGCAGCAGCAGGAACAGCGTGATGATGCCTCCGGTCATTGCGCGGCCTCCTGCCCGCCAGTGGCGGACGCGGCGGCAGCGGCGGCGGTCGGCGCGTGCCGGCCCAGGCCCTGCAGGTAGGCGACCACGGCGTCGAGCTCGGTCCTGCCGGCCACCGCGTCGGCCACGCCGGCGATGTCCTCGTCGGTGTAGGGATCACCCAGGCGGCGCAGGTTGCCCATGTTGCGGGCGACCTTGGAGGCATCCACCTCGGTCTCGGCCAGCCACGGGAAGGACGGCATGTTGGATTCGGGGACCACCGCGCGCGGGTCGATCAGGTGCACGCGGTGCCAGTCGTCGGAGTAGCGGCCGCCGACGCGGGCCAGGTCCGGGCCGGTGCGCTTGGAACCCCACTGGAACGGCCGGTCGTAGACCGACTCGCCGGCCAGCGAGTAGTGGCCGTAGCGCTCGGACTCGAAGCGCAGCGTGCGCACCATCTGCGAGTGGCAGTTGTAGCAGCCTTCGCGGACGTAGATGTCGCGGCCGGCCAGCTCCAGCGCCGGATAGGGCTCGACGCCGTCCAGGGGCTCGATCGCCTCGGCCTGGTACATCAGGGGCACGATCTCGGCGAGGCCGCCGAAGGACACGGCGATCGCGACCAGGATGATCATCAGGCCGACGTTCTTCTCGACCTTCTCGTGGGCGTTCGGCGGCGGGGGGGGGGTCTTGTGATCGCTCATGTCAGGCTGCCTGGGTCGAAGCGCGGGCGCTGGAAGGGTCGGGCGGCATCACCGGATGCGCGACGGGGGCCTTGGCCATCTGGAAGGTCTTCCAGGTGTTGACCGCCATCAGGACCATGCCGGAAAGGACGAGCACGCCGCCGCCGAGACGCACGAGGTAGTACGGATAGGTGGCGTTGAGGGCCTCGACGAAGCTGTAGGTCAGCGTGCCGTCGGCGTTGGTGGCGCGCCACATCAGGCCCTGCATGACGCCGGCGATCCACATCGAGGCGATGTACAGCACCACGCCGATGGTGTGCAGCCAGAAGTGCACGTCGATCCACTTGACCGAATGCATCTCCTTCAGGCCGAGCACGCGCGGCATCAGCGAGTAGATCGAGCCGACGGTGATCATCGCCACCCAGCCGAGCGCGCCGGCGTGCACGTGGCCGACGGTCCAGTCGGTGTAGTGCGACAGCGAGTTGACCGTCTTGATCGACATCATCGGACCCTCGAAGGTCGCGATCATGTAGAACGACAGCGCCACGATCAGGAACTTCAGGATCGGGTCGGTGCGCAGTTTGTACCAGACACCCGACAGGGTCATGATGCCGTTGATCGCGCCGCCCCAGCTGGGCGCCAGCAGGATCAGCGAGAACACCATGCCCACCGACTGCACCCAGTCGGGCAGGGCGGTGTAGTGCAGGTGGTGCGGGCCGGCCCACATGTAGACCGCGATCAGCGCCCAGAAGTGCACGATCGACAGGCGGTAGGAGTAGATCGGGCGCTCGGCCTGCTTGGGCACGAAGTAGTACATCATGCCGAGGAAGGCGGTGGTCAGCAGGAAGCCCACGGCGTTGTGGCCGTACCACCACTGCACCATCGCGTCGACCGCGCCGCTGTACACCGGGTAGGACTTCTCCAGGCCCGACGGGATGGCGATGTTGTTGACGATGTGCAGGATCGCGATGGTGATGATGTACGCGCCGAAGAACCAGTTCGCCACGTAGATGTGGCTGACCCGGCGCTTGGCGATCGTGCCGAAGAACAGCACCGCGTAGGCCACCCAGACCACCGTGATCGCCCAGTCGATGGGCCACTCGAGCTCGGCGTATTCCTTGCCCTGGGTCATGCCCAGCGGAAGGGTGATGACCGCGGCCACCAGGATCGCCTGCCAGCCCCAGAACACGAAGGACGCGAGCCGGTCGGAGATCAGGCGCACGTGGCAGGTGCGCTGCACCACGTACAGGCTGGTCGCGAACAGCGCCGAGACGCCGAAGGCGAAGATCACGCCGTTGGTGTGCAGCGGGCGCAGGCGGCCGTAGCTGAGCCACGGAATGCCTTCGCCGAGGGTGGGCCAGTACAGCTGCGCGGCGATCAGGACGCCGACAGCCATGCCGACGATGCCCCAGATCACGGTTGCGATCGTGAACTGGCGCACCACCTTGTCGTTGTAGTAGCCGGACCTGGCGGCGTCTTGGACGCTGGGAGCGGCTGTTGCCACCGTGGCTGGGGTCGAGGACATGGGCAGATGACCTTGGTTTGCGTGTGTGGATTCTCCGGCTCCGGACTGCGTCCCGGATTGATCGTGGTCAATTCAGGAACCGGTCCGGGCAACGCCCGCTGTAAAAGGCGTTCGGGCCGGACGGCCAGGCGGGGCAGGGAGTGATGTTGCGCTGCACATTATAGGCCCGTGAACGCGAAAGGGCGCGCCGGAGCGCGCCCTCGGAGGGCATCCGCGCCGCTGCACGCGGCGCGGTCCCGTGCCTCAGGGGGTGACGACCAGCTTGCCCTTCATCAGCGCGGCATGGCCGGGGAAGGAGCAGAAGAAGGTGTAGTCGCCACCCGCCTTCAGCTTGCTGCCGGGGAAGGAGGCCTTGGTGCTGGCGCCGCCGCCGATCATGTCGGTGGCACCCAGGACCTTGGCGTCGCCGGCGGGCAGGTAGCCCGCGGCGGCACCGGCCTTGGCGCCCGCGGCGTTGATCGCCTGGACGTCCGCCGTTGCGGCCACGACAACGTTGTGTCCCATCGCCGCGGCCGGCAGCTTGCCGGTGTGCTCGAGCTCGATGCTGATGGTCTTGCACGCCGCCGAGACCGTGATTTCCTTCTGGTCGAACTGCATGCGGTCGTCGCCCTTGAGCTTGATCGTGCAGTTGGACGCCATCGCGGTGCCGCCGAAGGCGAGCAGGCCGAGGCCGAGGGTGGCGATGATGAGCTTCTTCATGGGGGTTCTCCTGTGGGACTGGATGGGGTGGGTGTCCACCGCATGGACACAGTATCGGCGGCCGGGCGGTTCCCGGCCATGACATGGGTCAAGCGGCCAGCATCAGCCAGGCGATGCCGCCGGGGTGGTGGGCGCGGGCGACGGAGTACATGAAGCCGAACACCGCCAGGGCGCCGACGTAGCAGGCCAGGCGCGTGCCTGCGCCGCGACCCGGACGCAGCGCCATGAACCCGAGCACGATGTAGACGACGAGCAGCACGATCTTGACCGCCAGCCAGCCGTTGGCGAACAGCGCACCGGGCAGGATGGTGACCGGCATCAGCGCCGCCGTGAGCAGGGTGGTGTCGATGGTGTAGCTCAGGTAGCGCACCGGCGCGGCCAGCGCCAGGCGCTGCTGCCCGACCTGGGCCAGCAGGCCGCGCAGCGCGAACAGCAGCCCGCTGGCCATGACCGCGGCGACGTGGACCCACTTGATGTGCGGATAGAATTCGATCATGGCCTCAGCCCTGCTTGCCGTCGGCGCGGGGCGAGAGGTAGATCCGGCCGATCCGCGCCACCCAGGGCGAGAGCGCCACCAGCCAACCGGCTGCAGCCACCGCCCACCACAGGCCCGGATCGGCGGAGACGTCGGCGAGGATGCGCGCCACCGTCACCAGCTGGATCGCCGCGAACGCGAACCATGCCACGGCCGGCATCTCGATCTTCCTGCCCGAGTGGCCCTGGGTGACCCGCGTGACCATGGCCACCAGCAGGCTGCCGAAGAAGCCCACGAACAGCGCGTGCGCCGGCGCGCGCCCGAGGATGAAACCCTCGCCCGCGAAGTAGGCCAGGCTCTGCGCGGAATAGAGCGCGAACGTGACCGGCAGCCAGGCCAGGCCGAGGAACAGGACCGCCAGGATCCCCGGCTTCGGCCCGCGCGGCCACCAGCGCCACAGCGCCAGCAGCGACAGCGCCAGCAGCGGCAGGTCGGCCAGCCACAGCCAGGCATAGGCATGCACGAGCTCCAGGCCCAGATGCAGCACGCACAGCGCCCAGAACGCGGCCAGCAGCCACATCGGGCGCCACGCCACGTAGCCCTTCACCACGTTGCCCGCGAAGAACGGGAACATCCGGTGCGCCACCGTCAGGTACACCGGCAGCAGCAGGCCGAAGGTGCCGATCTTGATGCTGGCGAAGATCCACTGCGGACTGCCCGTGAGCAGGCCGGCGCCGAACGCCGCCAGGCCCAGCCAGCCCAGCACCAGCGCGGCGAAGCAGGAGCGCGCATGCCAGGTGCGGTTGCGATCGCGGAGCACCAGATCGCCGAGGAAGCACAGCCCCGCCAGCCAGCCCGCGAGCGTCATCGCCACGCCCACTTCGATGCCGGCCGGCGCGCCCAGCGCACCGAGCAGCACCGCGACCTGGCCACCGAACATGCCCAGGCCCACCGGCACGTAGTGCCAGCGCACCGCATCGGGCAATCCCATCCAGCGCGGAAAGGTGGTCAGCAGGAAGCCGAAGATGAAGCTCGGCAGCATCTGGTACTGCATGACGATGGCATGCAGCCAGCCGGCGTAGGGCTCGGGCTGGTGCATCGACAGCAGGTCCGGCCAGCGGTTGGCCAGCAGCCAGGCGGTCCACCAGGCCATCGCCAGCAGCACGTTGCCGGCACCGACGAAGAACATGATGCGGTGGGGGGCGGCGGCGAGCAGCCGCGGGGAGAGGCGGGCGTCAGGGCGTGTATCCATGGCGCAAGTGTGGGCCATCGGGCTTTGCGAGGGCCTTGATCCAGGTCACCGCAGCCGCGGCTTGCCGCCGGCGGTCGCCGCTGCTGCACGAAACAGGAAAAGGGGGCGGACTTTCGTCCGCCCCCTCGGGTCACGCATCGCCTGCAAGGATCAGGCTTCGTTGGCGACCGTGCCTGCCGGGAGCTTTTCGCGGCGGCCCGGCGACAGCCAGAGCGAGGCCACGAACAGGCCGATCAGCAGCGCGCCGCAGGCGAAGACCACGTCGCCCGGCGTGCGCATCCACACCAGCACGTCGATGATCGGACGGCCCATGAACTCGGCCGAACGCGCGAACCAGTAGCCGTCGTTGATGCTGGCTTCCAGCTGCAGCACGCCCAGCGGCAGCAGGGTCAGCACGGTCATCAGGGCCAGGCCGATGTTGAGCGCCCAGAAGCCCGAGCGCAGCAGGCCCTCGCGCCAGACCAGGTCGGGCTTGAGGCCACGCAGGCAGTACAGCATCAGGCCGATGCCGAGCATGCCGTACACGCCGAACAGCGCGGTGTGGCCGTGGGCCGCGGTCAGGTTGGTGCCCTGCATGAAGTACAGCGCGATCGGCGTGTTGATCAGGAAGCCCAGCAGGCCGGCACCGATGAGGTTCCAGAAGCTGACCGCCAGGAAGCACATGATCGGCCACTTGTAGCGTTCCATCCACTTGGTGGCGCGGCCGTTCTGGAAGGTCTCGTAGGCCTCCCAGCCGATCAGCGCCAGTGGCACCACTTCAAGCGCCGAGATGCTCGCGCCCACCGCGATCACCGCCGTGGTCGTGCCGGCGAAGTACAGGTGGTGGAACAGCCCCAGCACGCCGCCGGCCATGAAGATGATGGTGGCGAACAGCACGCTGTTGGTCGCCGTCCTACCGCGCACCAGGCCCAGCTTGACGAAGATGAAGCTGATCACCGCCACCGCGAAGACCTCGAAGAAGCCTTCCACCCACAGGTGCACGATCCAGAAGCGCCAGTAGGTGATGATCGAGATGTGCGAGTGCTCGCGCCACATCAGGCCGGCCGCGTACAGCAGCCCGATGGCGACCACCGACAGGAACAGCAGGCCGGCGATCGAGGACATTTCGTCACGGCGCTTCAGCGCAGGCCACAGGGCACGCCCCATCAGCGTCAGCCACAGCAGCAGGCCGATGAAGAGGTAGATCTGCCAGAAGCGGCCGATGTCGGTGTACTCCCAGCCCTGGTGGCCGAACCAGAAGTTCTTGTCCAGGCCGAGCTTGTTCATCACCGCCATCCACTGGCCGGCGAAGGAGCCGACGACGATCAGGATCAGGCTGATGAAGAGGAAGTTGACCCCGAAGCGCTGGAACTTCGGCTCATGCCCCGAGATCGCGGGCGCGAGGTACAGGCCCGTGCCCAGCCAGGCGGTCGCGATCCACAGGATCGCCAGCTGCGTGTGCCAGGTGCGGGTGAGCGTGTAGGGCAGGTATTCCGCCAGCGCGAAGCCGTAGGCGGCCTGGCCTTCGACCTGGTAGTGCGCGGTGGTCGCGCCCAGCAGGATCTGCACCAGGAACAGCGCCACCACCAGCCAGAAGTACTTGGCCACCGCGCGCATCGACGGCGTCACCGCGATCGACAGCGAGGGGTCGGTCTTCGGCGGCACCAGCGGCGTTTCCTTGCCGTGGTTGACCGCGTAGTGCCAGACCAGCAGCGCGATGCCGGCGATCATCAGCAGGATGCTGAAGAGCGACCACATCAGGCTGGTCGAGGTCGGCGTGTTGCCCACCAGCGGGTCGTGCGGGAAGTTGTGGGTGTAGCTGATTTCGCTGCCCGGACGCTCGGTGACCGTGGCCCACGACGCCCAGAAGAAGAAGCCCGACATCAGGCGCCGGTGCTCGGCGTCCGGGATCGGGTTCTCGCGCAGGGCATAGGTCTCGCGCAGGTGTGCGCTGGCCGGATCGTCCGAGAACACGCTGTCGTAGTGCGCGCTCACCACCTCGATGGCGCGGGCGCGCTCGTCGCTGATGACGATGACGTCGCCGAGCGCGTCGTAGGTGTTGGCGCGCAGGGCGGGGCGCAGCTGCGTTTCCAGGCGCGCCTGGTCGTCCGCCGGCAGGGCGTCGTACGCGCGGCCGTACTGCGCCTGCGCACGGGCGTCCAGCATCGCCAGCGCCTCGCGGTGCAGCCATTCGGCCGACCAGTCGGGAGCGAGCAGGGCGCCATGGCCCCAGATCGAACCGATCTGCTGGCCGCCGAAGCTCTGCCAGACCTGGCGGCCGGTCTCGAGCTCTTCCTTGGTGAAGACGACCTGGCCGCTCTCGGTGACGATCTTCGAGGGAAGCGGTGGCGCCTTCTGATGGATCTCGCGACCCATCCACAACATGACGGCAAAGGTGACTATCAGCAGGGCCGACAAGCCCCACCACAGCCGTTTGGTGGTATCCATTCAACCTCTCCAGGGACACGGATGTGTGCCGCGCAATCCTGACGATCGGCTGAAGAAAACTAACTGACGTGGGTCAAGCCGCCTGCGGGTCGGCGGCCACGGCCTACTGCTTCCAGAGGACCGGGGCGGCCAGCGCGCCCAGGCGGGCCTGGTCGAGGATCTCCAGCTCGCGGCGGTCGACGTTCAACAGGCCGTCGGACTGGAAGCGCTTGAGCACCCGGCTCACGGTTTCGGGCGCCAGCCGCAGGTAGTTGGCGATGTCGGTGCGCGCCATCGTCAGCTGGAAGCGGTCGGCCGAGAAGCCACGGGCGGCCAGGCGGCGGGACATGGTGACCAGGAAGGCGGCCATGCGCTCGTCGGCGGTCCAGTCGCCCGAGAGCAGGGCGGCGCGCCCGATGTCGCGGCTGAGCAGGCGGAACAGGTGCTGCTGCAGGCCGGGCAGGCGGCCGGCGAGCACCGAGATCTTCGGGAACGAGAAGCGGCACAGCATCACGGTGTCCAGCGCCACCGCGTTGCAGGGATAGGTGTCGCCGTCGATGCCGTCCAGGCCGATGACCTCGCCCGGGAAGTGGAAGCCGAGCACGTGCTCGCGTCCGCCCGGATCGATGATGTAGGTCTTGACCGTGCCCGCGCGCACCGCCGCGATCGCCTCGAAGGGATCGCCGACGCGGAAGACGTGGTCGCCGGCGTGCAGCGGGCCGACGTGCTCGACCAGCATGTGCAGCTCGCCCAGCGAGGCCTTGTCCATGCCCTGGGCCATGCACGCCTGCGAGAACGCGCAGGTGGAGCAGAAATGGAACGCGTCCCCGTCGTCGGCCAGGATGCTGGGATCGACGCGCGGAAACGCGACCTTGTCGTTCACCACGCCGTGGCCTCCCGGGGCGTCAGATCGCGCGGGAGAAGCGGGGCCGGCTGTCGGATTCGGCGGGGGCGGGGGTGAGGTAGCGGTCGAAGCACATGGCAATGTTACGCAAGAGCAGGCGTCCGCGCCCAGTCACCTTGATGCGATCGTGCTCGACGCGGACCAGGCCGTCCTCCTCGAGCGGCTTCATGCTGGCCAGCGAGTCGGCGAAATAGTCCCGGAAATCAATGGCGTGCCGACGCTCCAGTGCGCCCATCGGGACCTCGGCCTGGCACATCAGCTGCTGGATCAGGTCGGCGCGGATCACGTCGTCCTCGTCGAGCTGCATGCCGCGGAACACCGGCAGCCGGCCCTCGTCGATGGCGAACTGCCACGAGGGCAGGTCGCGCGGGTTCTGGCTGAAGGTGTCGCCGATGTGGCTGATCGCGCTCACGCCCATGCCGATCAGGTCGCTGTCGGCGTGGGTGGTGTAGCCCATGAAGTTGCGGTGCAGGCTGCCGCGGGCCTGGGCCATGGCCAGGTCGTCGTCGGGCAGCGCGAAGTGGTCCATGCCGATGTACTCGTAGCCACCGGCCGAGAGCCTGGTGATCGCCAGCTCCAGCAGGCCGAGCTTCTGCTCCGCGCTGGGCAGGTCCTCGGCCTTGATCTGGTTCTGCGGACGGAACACGTCGGGCAGGTGCGCATAGCCGTAGACGGCCAGGCGGTCCGGGCGCATCTCCAGCACCGTGTCGAGCGTGCGCGCGAAGCCCTCCGGATTCTGCTTCGGCAGCCCGTAGATCAGGTCGACGTTGACCGAGCGGAAGCCGTTGGCGCGGCAGGCGTCGACCACCGCGCGGGTCTCCTCGACCGACTGGATGCGGTTGACCGCCTGCTGCACCACCGGATCGAAGTCCTGCACGCCGAAGCTGGCCCGGTTGAAGCCGATGCGGCCGAGTTCGGCGATGTCGGCCGGCGACACGAAGCGCGGGTCGAGCTCGATCGAGATGTCGCTTTCCTCCGGGCGCGCGAAGTGGAACTGGCGGCGCAGCGCGTCCACCAGCTCGCCGATCTGCGACGGATCCATGAAGTTCGGCGTGCCGCCGCCCAGGTGCAGCTGCACCACCTCGCGGTCGCGGTCGAACAGCGCCGCGGTCATGTCGATCTCGCGGTACAGGCGCGCCAGGTAGGTCTCGGCGCGCGACTTGTCGCGGGTGATGATGCGGTTGCAGCCGCAGTAGAAGCAGGGACTGACGCAGAACGGAACGTGCACGTACAGCGATAGCCGGCGCGGGATCGGATCGCCGTTGCTGGCGGCCGCCGCCTCGCGCAGCTGCGCCTCGCCGAACGCGTTGCTGAACTGCGGCGCGGTGGGGTAGGAGGTGTAGCGCGGCCCCGGCCGGTCGTAACGGCGGAGCAGCTCGGCGTTGAAGGGCAGGGAGGCGTCCATGGGATGGAATACTGCCGCAGCCCCGGGGGGCATGCCTTGACTCGGGTCAAGCCCTGCGCCGCGCGGTGGCGTTTCCCGACGCCGTGCGCTTGCGCTGGCTCAATGCCGTGCGCGCCGGGCTGGGCTAGCATTCGCGCTCCCAGCATCCGCGATGGCACCGGAGCCACGATGAACACCACAGCACGTCTTGTCCGATCGATCCCCGCCACCGCCGCGCTCGCGCTGGCCATCGGCGCCTTCGCCGGCACTGGCGCCGCCCTGGCATCCGGGCAGGACGCCGGCAGCCGCGTCGAAACCGTGGTCCAGGCCGAGATCGCCGTGCGCGGCGAGGTGACCGCCATCGACCGCGACGCACGCCTGGTCACGCTCGAGACCGGCACCGGTTCGCGCATCCTGCCGGTGGATCCGCGCGTGGCCGACTTCGAACACCTGCGCGTGGGCGACGTGATCGACGTCCGCTACCACCGTTCCGTCCTGTTCGACATCCAGCCCGCGGGCTCTGCCGAGCCCGGCGCCTACATCGCCGAGGAAGGCCGCCGGGCCGATCGCGACCTGGGCGTGCCCGCGCGCATCGGCGAGCAGGAAGTGACCGTCCTGGCCGAGGTGGTCGAGGTCGACGCCGAGCGCGGGAATTTCTCCGTCCAGGGCCCGGATGGCAGCGTGCGGACGCTGCATGCGGAGAAGCCGGATCACCGCGCCGCCGTCGCCAGGATCCGCGTCGGCGACCTGCTGCGCGTGCGCTTCCGCGAGGGCCTGGCGGTGTCGCTGGCGAAGGTGGAGATGCACTGAGGCAAGCCGTGGCCGGAGCCTCCGGCCGCGACCAGCGTGACGGGATTCGCCGACGGCAGGGAGGCCGCATGCGCGAGCGATGCAGGAACAGGACGCGTCTGGCGCGGGTGTGCGCCGGCGCGATCCTCGCGATGACGGCCGTGCCCGCGTCGGCGCAGACCGTGCAGAAGTGCGTCGCCGTCGACGGACACGTCACCCTCACCAGCGGTGCCTGCGGGGCAGGGCAGCGGCTGGCCGCCAGCTACGGCGCCGTGCCGGAACCTGTCGTGAAGGCTGCCGCCCGCCCGCGGCCGGTGGCGGAGTCGCGGACGCCGCGAGTGGCAGCGCGTAGCGGTGGGTCGACCACCCGGACAAAGCGCACGCCCGACCGCTGCCAGGCCGCGCGCGACCGCCGCGAACGCACCCTGCAACGGGTCGGACTGAAGCGCACGTTCGACCTCCTGCGCAGGCTCGACGACGAGGTCTGGCAGGCCTGCCGCTGAGCGCCGGCGGGACATGCCGCGGGCTCAGCCGGCGGCGAAGCCCTCCGCCACCAGCTTGCCGATCACCGTGCCGCTTTCCAGCAGCCGGTGCGCTTCCATCAGCGTGGCCGCATCGATCGTGCCCAGTCGGCGGCCGAGCGTCGTGCGCAGCGTGCCCGCGTCGACCAGCCGCGACACGTCGTCGAGCAGCGCGCCCTGCGCCCCGATGTCCGGCGTGTCCGACATCGAGCGGGTGAACATGAATTCCCAGTGCACCGACACGCTCTTGCGCTTGAACAGGCCGATGTCGAAGCTGGCCGGGTCGTCGATCAGCACCATGCGACCCTGCGGCGCGATCAGCTCCGCGATCTGCGCCAGGTGCCGGTCGGTCTGCGTGGTCGAGAACACGAAGGCCGGGGCGCCGAGGCCGAGCGCGGCCACCTGCGCCGCGAGCGGCTGGCGGTGGTCGACGACGTGGTGCGCACCGAGGCCGCGGACCCAGTCGGCGGTCTCTGGCCGCGAAGCCGTCGCGACCACGGTCAGTCCGGTCAGCCGGCGGGCCAGCTGGATCGCCATGGAACCGACGCCGCCGGCGCCCCCGACGACGAGGATCGCCGGCGCCGCGCCCGGCACCTCGCGGCCGCGGACGTCGAGGCGGTCGAACAGCGCCTCCCAGGCCGTGATCGCCGTGAGCGGCATGGCCGCCGCCTCCGCCCAGTCGAGCGAGCGCGGCTTGCGGCCGACGATGCGCTCGTCGACGAGATGGAACTCGGCATTGGTGCCGGGGCGGGCGAGGCGCCTGCGTAGAAGACCTCGTCACCGGCACGGAAGCGCCCGGCGTCGGGACCGGCATCCACCACCACGCCGGCCGCGTCCCAGCCCAGCACCTTCCAGTCACCGGGCTCCGGCGCGGCGGTACGGCGAACCTTGGTGTCGACGGGGTTCACGGAGACCGCGCGGACCTCCACCAGCAGGTCGCGTCCCGTCGCCACCGGGCGGGGACGCTCGATGTCGACCAGCGCATCCGTGGCATCGATGGGGCCTGGTGTCCGGTAGCCGACGGCACGCATGGCGCATATCCTCTGGAACGGAGCGGAAATCCTACTCCGGATCGCCGAAGGAACCGCTTGGACAGGCTGCGCTACTGGTTGCTGCTGACGATCTCCAGGAGGCCGAAGGCCTTCGTGCGGGGGGCTGGCGTCCTGGTCGCCGTGCTGCTGGTGGCGGGCGCGCTGGCCGCCATGGTGATGGTGGACCACGGCCGCACGGCGCAGCGCCACGCCGAAGCCCTGCGCATCTTCGAGGGCATCACCGCCGAAAGCACCGCGCTGCTGGACGATCTGTCGCGCGACGACGGCCTGGACTGCAGCTACGAAAGCCTGGCCTACCTCAACACCCGGCTGCTCGAATCCCGCTACCTGCGCGAGATCGGCCTGCTGGACGCCGACCGTCGGCTGGTCTGCTCGACCGCGCTCGGCCGCCTGGCGGAGCCCGTCAAGGGCGACTACCCGGTGCACGTCTCGCGATCGGGGCTGGAACTGCTGGACGACATCCCGCTGACGATGGCCGGCAAGAAGCTGAAGGCCACCATCATCCAGCGCCCCCCGGTCAACGTCGTGGTGAGCCCCTATGCCACCGACGACCTCAACGCCCGCGCCGACGTCCTGTGGCTGCGCACGACGGAGGGCCTGGTCGCGCTCCACGCCGGCGTCGAACCCCGCCTGTTGCCGGCCATGCGGGCGCGGGCAGGGCGCCTGGCCGCGTCCGGCGCCTCGCCGCGCGGGCTGGGCTATGAGCTCGTCACCATGTCCGAAGGGCAGGACCTGGTGCTGCAGACGCAGCGCGGCCTCCCGGCGATCCTGATGCGCGGCGGCGCGCTGTTCCCGCTGCTGCTGGCGGGCTCGCTGCTGATCGCCGCGCTGGCGGCCGGGACCATCGCCCCCTACGTGGCCAGGCTGGGCCACCTGCGCAACCGCATCGGCTTCCTGTGCGACGAAGCCCACCTGGCCCTCGTCTACCAGCCCTTGTTCGAGCTTGCGACGGGGCGTCCCGTCGGCTGCGAAGTCCTCGCACGGCTGAAGGAGGGAGATAGCCAGTGGCTGCCATCGGTCATGATCCCGGCCATCCTCGGCGCAGGCCTGGAGCGGCGCTTCGACCACGCGGTTGCCCGCAAGGCGATCGCCGAACTGTCGGCGCACCTGCCGTCGATCGACGAACGCTTCGGCATCGCCCTGAACTGCTTCCCGCCGAGCGTCGATGCGGCCACCCTGGCACCGGTGCTGCAGGGCGCGCTGCAGGCGTCGGGACGCCGCGATCTGGACGTGTGCGTCGAGATCACCGAGCACAGCCTGGCCAGCGACCTGGTCAAGGAAGTGCAGGGACTGCAGGCCCTCGGCTTCCTGGTCGCGGTGGACGACTTCGGCACCGGCTACTCCAACCTGAAGTCGGTCACCCGGCTCTCGCCGGACCTGCTGAAGATCGACGGCTCGTTCGTCTATGAGCTCGAGGACGCGACGCTGCGCGCCAGCCTGATCCCGGAAATCGTCCGCATCGCCAAGGCCGTGGACGCGGAGACCGTGGCCGAGGGAATCCAGAACGCGCGGCAGATGCAGCTGTTGCTGGCGGAAGGCGTGCGCTATGGCCAGGGGTTCGGGCTGGGGATGCCGATGCCGGTGGAGGAGTTCGTGGGTTTTGTTGCGGAGCGGTTGGCGGATGGACATCGCGAATGACATAATGTGCATTATGCGAAGTCATGGACAGGTCAGGCCAAGGGTCCATGGGTGAACTTCTGGCCTATCTGACGCTGTTCGTCATCGCCTTCGGCGCCGCGACCCTGCTTCCACTGCAGTCGGAGGCCGTGCTCGTCGGCCTGCAGCTTTCGGGCTATCCGGCGGTACCGCTCGTACTCGTCGCCGGCGTGGGCAACGTGCTCGGCTCAACCGTCAACTGGTGCGTCGGTCGCGCGATCGAACGCTTCCGCGGCCGGCGCTGGTTCCCTGCGACCGATGCCCACCTCGAGCGCGCCCAGCGCAGCTACCGCCGCTATGGCAGATGGTCCCTGTTGCTGAGTTGGGCCCCGGTGATCGGCGACCCGATCACCCTGGTCGCAGGCGTCATGCGCGAGCCGCTCCCGCGGTTCCTCCTGCTGGTCGGCATCGCCAAGTTCGGCCGCTATGCGGTCCTGGCGTTCACAGTGCGCGCGTCCAGCTGACCTGCCCCGCTCAATGTCCGCTCTCGGCCAGAAGCGGACGTTAGCTCTTGCTTCAAACTCTGAAGCTGTTCTCGAAGACAGCAATGGGCGAGAAGTCGATCTGCCCGGAGGCGTGCCGCAATGTCAGGATCACGATCCCTGTCCAGACAAGAACACGGAAGCCGATATCTAGAAAAAGATTGCCCTTGAGCCGATCGTCAAACCAGGTCTTGTCAGTTGCCACCACTACTCCATTACCAGATGCCCCTGCCTAGCTGCCGGCGTGATCATTCCGGCGAACCTTGGCCGTGGCTCCCTCAGTCACCCGCCCCCTGCTGCTCCGGATGCGCAGCCACCGCATCCATCACCCGCGCCGAGTACACCAGCGCGGCACCCGCGTTCAACGCCACCGCGACGCCGAGCGCCTCCGCGATCTCCTCGCGGGTCGCACCATGTTTCAGCGCGGCGTCCACGTGCAGGGTGATGCAGCCGTCGCAGCGCGTCGTCACGGCGACCGCCAGCCCGATCAGCTCACGGGTCCTGGCATCCAGGTGCTGCGTCCTGGCGCCCGCACCGCTGAGCGTGGCGTAGCCGCGCACGGTATCCGGCGACAGCTTGCCGATCTCGCCGATCCGGCCCTTGAGTTCGTCCCGATATGCGTTCCAGTCGAGCATGGCAGGTCTCCGTCGGTGCGCCATCCGGCGCGGATTGACGTCCGCAAGATACGCCCCTCATCGGGCGCGGTGATCCACGCCCTCCCCCACCGCAACGACTTCGCCGGCGGCGTCAGTACGCCGCGGCCGCCAGCAGCGGCACGGACTCATCCCAGTGCGCCCGCCCGCCCAGCGCCAGCATCTCGAACAGCACCGTCGCACCCGCCACCTCCGCGCCCTGCCGGCGCATCAGCGAGCGCGCGGCCAGCAGGGTGCCGCCGGTCGCGAGCACGTCGTCCACCAGCAGCACGCGGGCGCCCGCCGGCAGGGCATCCACGTGCACTTCCAGGCGGTCGGTGCCGTATTCGAGCGCGTAGTCCTGCGACAGGGTGTCGGCCGGAAGCCGCCCCGGCTTGCGCACCGGGACGAAGCCGGTGCCGAGCGCCTGCGCCAGGGCCGCACCGAGGATGAAGCCGCGGGATTCGATACCGACCACCGCGTCCAGCCCGGCCTCGCGCCAGGGTTCGACCATCGCCGCGACCGCGGCCGCGAAGCCTTCGGCATCGGCCAGTACCGGGGTGATGTCCTTGAACAGGATCCCGGGCCGGGGAAAGTCGGGAATGTCGCGCACCAGGGCCTGCCACTGCTTCATCTGAACTCTCCGTCCCGCGGCCGGCGAGTTTGAGCCTCCCCGGCCCCGAAGCCAAATCGTCGCCGGTGGCGTGAGGGTGGCCGTTCGGAGAGCTGAAATATTGGCGTCATATGATCAGGCGTTGCCCCAGGCCAGCAGGTCGCATCGATGCCACGGAACCCGCGAATCGCCCCGGTCGCAGCCGCGATCACCACCGCCATGCTCATGGCAGCTGCGCCCGCGACGGCGCAGCCGGCTCCCGGCGTCGCTGCCGGCAGCGCAGCCCCAAGCTGCACGCTGACCGCGTTCCGCATGCGTTCGGACTTCGAGTCTCTTCTCAACGACAGCACCGACTGGGCCGGCGCCACCAACGAGGCGTTGGCGGTCAGCGCCGACCAGCCCTTCCGCCTGCGCCTCGAGCTTGAGGCGGAAGGCCCGGCCGGGCAGCCGCGGAGGTTCTGGCTCCAGTACCGCCACAACGGCGGCGAATGGACCGACCTGCAGGCCGCCGACTTCCCCTACCCGCTGGTCACGCCGCCGATCAGCGTGGTCGCCAACGGGGAATACGCGCCGGGCGAGGCCACCCTGGACCTGCTGTCCGGTTCCCGGGCGCCCTTCCATCCCGGCGCCGGGATCGTGGCGGAAGCCGCGACGCCGTCCTGGACCGGCGGCAGCGCACACGGCGAGTGGGAATGGCCGCTGGTGGTCCGTCGCTTCTCCGACCAAGCACGCACCAATGACACCGGCGACACCTATGAGCTGCGCGTCGCCGACGCCTTCGGCATCTGCAGCAGCACGGTCGTGCCGACGCTCACGGTCACCGTTCCCGACGGGCTGCTCGGCGGCACCTTCGTCGAGACCCCGGGCCCCATCGGCCCCTGGCAGGCCGGCAACGGTGACCTGTACTTCCTGATGGAGCCGGCCGAAACCAGCAACGTGCTGATGGTGGTGAAGTCCAGCGACGGCGGCCGCAGCTGGCGCGAGGTCGACGGCGGCCACCGCCCGGCCACGGGCGACCTCGAGGGCTTCGCCACCGTGCTCGGCGGCGACACCGTGCACATGCTCCACCAGACCTCGGAGGCGGTCTTCCACCACGCCTTCCGCACCTCCGACCATCCGACCGCACCCGACGCCTGGGCCGTCCGCGACGAGCAGCTGGCCGCGCCGGAGGAGCCGCCGATCCAGGTGGCGGCGCTGGCCGCGCGCCCCGACGGCCGCCTGCTCGGCGTCTACGGCACCCCCACGCACATCGAAGTCCGGATCCGCGACGCGAGCGGCCGCTGGAGCGATGCCACGGTGATCGACCCGGACAGCGATGCGCTCCTGTCGGGACCGATGCTGGCCACCGGCGAGGACGGCGTGGTGCACCTCGCCTACACCGACCGCCGCGGCAACGCCTGGTACCGGACCATCGGCCACGACGGCCGCCCCGGTCCGCGCCAGCACGTGGCCGACGGGCTCGGCCGCGCCGAAAGCGACGTCGGCTCCATCCTGCCGCTGGTGTACCTGCCCGACACCGACACGCTGATGGTCATCTACCGCCTGGCCAACGGGGCGCTGCATGAACGCCGCTCGGTCGGCGGCGCGCCGCTGGGCGAGGCGCGCGTGGTGACCGACCGCGTCGTCATCCAGGGCGCGGTGGACTCCGACCAGACCGCCGCCGACGCGATCGCGCTGGACGGCCGCGCGCAGGTGCTGTTCGTCGACGCCGACTCCGGCAGCCTGTTCCACGTCGCCACCGGTGCCGACGGCGAATGGGGGCCGGCCACGCTGCAGGTGGACGACATCGACGGCCAGTGGGTCCGCGGACGGCCGGTGCGGCGCGCCGACGGCAGCCTTGTCTACGGCTATGTGTATGACGCCGGCTCCAACGGCGGCTCGGGCCTGAACCGCTATGGCGAAGTGGAGCCGGGGGCGTCGCGGGCGGAGTGAAGGCCGCTGGGCGCGCGAGCGACCGCCGCCGCAGCGCCTCCGGCACCCGACCGGCAAGCACCGTCATACTGGTCCCCGCGGCCCTGCTGGCGCACCCTGCTTCACGCGCACCCCACGCATCCCAAGGAGACCCCCATGACGATCAAGGCCTACGGCGCCCACGCCGGCGACAAGCCGCTGGAGCCCATCGACATCACCCGCCGCGCCACGGGCGCGCACGACGTGCGGATCGACATCGCCTTCTGCGGCGTCTGTCATTCCGACCTGCACCAGGTCCGCGCGGAGTGGGCCGGCACCGTCTTCCCCTGCGTGCCGGGCCACGAGATCGTCGGCCGGGTGTCGGCGGTGGGCAGCGAAGTCTCCGCGTTCAAGGCCGGCGACCTGGTCGGCATCGGCTGCATCGTCGACAGCTGCCGCGGCTGCGACGAGTGCGCCGACGGGCTGGAGAACTACTGCGACGGCATGGTCGGCACCTACAACTCCCCCACGCCGGACCCGCCCGGCCACACGCTGGGCGGCTACTCGCAGCAGATCGTGGTGCACGAGCGCTACGTGCTGTGCATCCGCCACGCCGAGGACCAGCTGGCCGCGGTCGCGCCGCTGCTGTGCGCGGGCATCACCACCTGGTCGCCGCTGCGCCATTGGCAGGTCGGCCCGGGCAAGAAGGTCGGCGTGGTCGGCATCGGCGGGCTGGGTCACATGGGCATCAAGCTCGCGCACGCACTGGGCGCGCATGTGGTCGCGTTCACCACCTCGGAGTCCAAGCGCGAGGCGGCGCTGGCGCTGGGCGCGGACGAGGTGGTGGTCTCGCGCAACAAGGTGGAGATGGCCGCACACCGCAAGAGCCTGGACTTCATCCTCAACACGGTGGCCGCGCCGCACGACCTCGACGCGTTCCTGGCGCTGCTCAAGCGCGACGGCGCGATGACCCTGGTCGGCGCCCCGGCCACGCCGCACCCCTCGCCAAACGTCTTCAGCCTGATCATGAAGCGCCGCTCGCTGGCAGGCTCGCTGATCGGCGGCATCCCGGAAACCCAGGAGATGCTCGACTTCTGCGCCGAGCACGGGATCGTGGCCGACATCGAGATGATCCGCATGGACGAAATCAACGCCGCCTACGAACGCATGCTCAAGGGCGACGTGAAGTACCGCTTCGTGATCGACAACGCGTCGCTGGCCGGCGATGCGACGACGCGCACCGGCGACGAGCGCAGCTGAGGGCCACGCCCGCCCGATCGCCATGATCCCCGAGCCGCACGCCGCCCTCGAACTCCAGCGCAGCCTGGTGCTGGTGCTGGACCTCTGCGGCACCTTCGCGTTCGCGGTCAGCGGCGCGACGGCCGCGGTGCGCCGCCGCCTGGACATCTTCGGTGTGCTGGTGGTGTCGTTCGCGGCCTCGACCTTCGGCGGAATCAGCCGCGACCTGCTGATCGGGGCGACGCCGCCGGCGGCCATCCAGGACTGGCGTTACCTCGCGGTCGCGATCGCGGCGGGCGTGATCACGTTCTTCTGGTCGCAGCTGGTGGAGCGGCTCCGCAACCCGGTCCGGCTGCTCGATGCGGTCGGGCTGGCCTTCTTCGCGGTCGCCGGCACCGAGAAAGGGCTGGCGTTCGGGCTCAGTCCGCTGATGGCCGCGCTGATGGGCATGCTCACCGGCATCGGCGGCGGCATTGCGCGCGACGTCCTGGTGGCCGACGTGCCGGTGGTGCTGCGCGCCGAACTCTATGCGGTCGCGGCGCTGGTGGGCGCCGGCATCGTGGTCGGCGGGCATCTGCTGGGACTGCCGGTCGTGGCCACGGCGGTGGCGGGAGGGCTGGCCTGCTTCGCGCTGCGGCTGCTGGCCCTGCGCCGGGGGTGGCGACTGCCGGTGGCCGGCGGAGCGCCGCCGCCGGACGGGGATGCGTGACCGCCTGTTGATCCGGGACAGGTCGGGTACGGGCGCCAGGCGCTAGACTTGGCCACCATGCGCCTGTCCTCCCCTCTCCTGCGGATCCTGCTGGCCCTGGCCCTGGTCGTGAATGCGATCGGTGGCGCGGTGGCCGGCGTGGCCGGCAGCGCGGCCATCGGGCACGCGGAGGCGGCTTCCGTGGACGTCGCCACTGCGGCATCCCACTGCGGCGAAAGCCCGTCGGAACATCCCGTCGTGCCGGAGCGCCCCGTTTCCCCGGGCGGCCACCCTTGCCCGTCTTCCGGCGAGGACGACTGCAGTGACGACGCGCAGTGCCTGCAGGCCTGTACGCATGCGTGCGTGGCGCTCCCCCCGCGCTTCGCGATCGGCGTGCAGGTGAACGCGGCCAGCCCGCTGCATCCGTTCACCCGGGGACTTCCCTCGCCGCCCACGCGCAGCCCGATCCGACCTCCCATCGCCTGACCCCGGCGCCTTGCACGGCGCTTTCCGCGGCCGCCCCGTCGGGTCGGCCTTTCCATCGGACGTCGGGCCGCGCATGCCGCGGCGACGACGGGTGAACAGGAGATTCCATGCACCTTCCCCATTTTCCGGGCGATACGCCCGCCCCTGGCCGCCGCCGCTTCGTGCAGGGCCTGGCCGCCGGCGGCATCGCCGCGGCGCTTGGCCTCAGGCCCGGCGCCGGCCACGCCGCGCCACTGCCCACGCCGGTGCTGTCGGGTTCGACCTTCGACCTCGCCATCGGCCGCTCGCCGGTGGACTTCACCGGGCGCGCGCGGCTGGCGACCACGGTCAACGGCAGCCTGCCGGCGCCGATCCTCCGCTTCCGCGAGGGCGACACCGTCACCCTGCGCGTGGCCAACCGCCTGCGCGACGCCTGGAGTTCGATCCACTGGCACGGCCTGCTGCTGCCCGCGAACATGGACGGCGTGCCCGGGCTCAGCTTCGACGGCATCGCGCCGGGCGACACCTGGACCTACCGCTTCGACGTGCGCCAGTCGGGCACCTACTGGTACCACGGCCACTCGATGTTCCAGGAGCAGGCGGGCCTGTACGGCGCGCTGGTGATCGACCCGCTGGAACCGCCGCCTTACCACCACGACCGCGAGCACGTGGTGCTGCTGTCGGACTGGACGGACATGGATCCTGTCGCCCTGTTCCGGCGCATGAAGAAGGATGCCGCCTACGACAACTACTACCGGCTGACGGCGGCCGACTTCGTGCGCGACGCGCGCGAGCGCGGCGTCGCGGCGGCGTGGCGCGAGCGGGCGATGTGGGACCGGATGCGGATGACGCCCACCGACATCTCCGACATCAACGGCCACACCTACACCTATCTGCTAAACGGCACTGCGCCCGCGGGCAACTGGACCGGGCTGTTCCGGCCCGGCGAGAAGGTGCTGCTGCGCTTCATCAACGGCTCGGCGATGACCTACTTCGACGTGCGCATCCCCGGCCTGAAGCTGACCGTGGTGGCGGCCGACGGCCAGTACATCCACCCGGTCACGGTGGACGAGTTCCGGATCGCGGCGGCGGAGACCTTCGACGTGCTGGTCGAGCCGTCCGGCCAGGACGCCTACGCGATCTTCGCCCAGGACAGCGGCCGCACCGGCTATGCGCGCGGCACGCTGGCGGTGCGCCACGGCCTGGCGCCGCCGGTGCCGGCGCTGGATCCGCGGCCGCTGCTGACCATGGACGACATGGGCCACGGCGGGATGGACCACGGCGGCCACGCGGCGATGGGGCATGGCACGCCGGCGGCACCGGCAGCCATGGACCACTCGGCGCATGCGGGCCACGGTGGCATGGACCATTCGGCGCACGCGGGCCATGCGGCCGGCGCCGGTGGAATGGAGCACGGCAGCGGCGGCATGCAGACGCATCCGGCGAGCGAGGATGGCCATCCGCTGATCGACATGCAGGCCATGTCGGTGTCGCCGAAGCTGGACGATCCCGGCGTGGGCCTGCGCGGCAACGGCCGCACGGTCCTGACCTACGGTGCGATGCGCAGCCTGTTCGCCGATCCCGACGGTCGTGACCCGGGGCGCGAGGTCGAGCTGCACCTGACCGGCCACATGGAGAAGTTCGCCTGGTCCTTCAACGGCGAGAAGTTCATGGACGCGGCGCCGCTGCGCATGGTCTACGGCGAACGCCTGCGCGTGGTGCTGGTGAACGACACGATGATGTCGCACCCCATCCACCTGCACGGCATGTGGAGCGACGTCGAGGACGAACGCGGCGGCTTCCACCTGCGCAAGCACACCGTCGACATGCCGCCCGGCACCAGGCGCGCCTTCCGCGTGCGCGCCGACGCGCTGGGCCGATGGGCCTTCCACTGCCACCTGCTGTATCACATGGAAGCCGGGATGATGCGCGAAGTGCGCGTGGAGGAACGGGCATGAAGCGCACAGCCACCACGCACGCTGCAGCCGCCATCGCGGCTGCCCTGGCCTTCGGGATCACGGGCCCGGCGGCTGCGCAGGACCACGCCGGACATGCCGCGATGGACCATTCAAAGATGGACCATTCAAAGATGGACCATTCGAAGATGGACCACTCGGGAATGGACCATTCCGGGATGGGCGATCCGGCGACCGGACACCCTGCCAGCCATGCCGGGCCGCACGGCACCTCCTCCACGCCGATTCCGCCGCTCACCGACGCCGATCGCGCCGCCGCCTTCCCGACGCTCACCCGCCACATGCAGCACGCGCCCAAGGTCAACCGCTACCTGCTGTTCAACCGACTGGAAGCCTGGGACGAGGATCACGGCAGCGGCCAGGCCTGGGAGGCGCAGGGCTGGATCGGCACCGACACCGATCGGCTTTGGCTGCGCTCGGAAGGCGAACGCGAAGGCGGCGACACCCACGCGGCCGACCTGGAACTGCTCTATGGGCGCAGCGTGTCGCCCTGGTGGGACCTGGTCGCGGGCGTGCGCCACGACTTCGCCCCCGGCGACTCGCGGACCTGGGCCGCGTTCGGCGTGCAGGGGCTGGCGCCTTACCTGTTCGAGGTTGCCGTCACCGGCTATCTCGGCGAGTCAGGCCATGCCGCTCTGGCCGCCGAGGCCGAGTACGAACTGCTGCTCACCAACCGACTCATCCTGCAGCCGGTGCTCGAGGCGACCGTGCATGCGAAGGAGGACGTGGCGCGCGGCGTCGGCGCCGGCCTGTCGACGGTCGAGGCCGGGCTGCGCCTTCGCTACGAAGTGAACCGCCATGTCGCTCCGTATCTCGGCGTCAGTCACGAACGCGCCTTCGGTGACACGGCCCGCCTGCGCCGGGCCGGGGACGCGCCGTCGCGCGAGACCAGGCTCGTCGCCGGTGTAAGAATCTGGTTCTAAATCAATAAATTGGAGAATATTCATGACTCTTGACTTCACCAACGGCAGGACGATGATGACGCTGCTCCTGGGCGCGGCCACCGCGCTCGCCGCCTGCAGCGCGGGCAGCACGCCCCCGCCCTCCTCGTCGGCCGGAACGCCGTCGACACAGCCCGCCGCCCCCTCCACCGCGCCCCTGGCCAGCGCCCCGGCCCACAGCCCCCTCCCGGCGTCGGACGCCGACGCCATCGGTGCGCTGATGGTCGTGCACAAGCATCCGAGCTGCGGCTGCTGCGTGCTCTGGGTCGACCACATGCGCGATGCGGGCTTCTCCGTCGAGGTGCGCGACCACGAGGACATGGGCCCGATCAAGCAGGGCGCCGGCGTGCCCTACGCAAAGGGTTCCTGCCACACGGCGGAAATCGATGGCTACTTCATCGAAGGCCACGTGCCGGCCGCCGACGTGAAGCGCCTGCTCGCGGAACGGCCGGACGCGCGCGGCCTCACCGTGCCCGGCATGCCCGCGGGTTCGCCCGGGATGGAGATGCCCGACGGGACCGTCCACCCCTACTCCGTCGAGCTCGTGCACCGCGACGGCAGCACCAGCGAATACGCGCGCCACGGCGAGTGATCGTTCCGGCAGCGGCGGCTCAGCCCATGTGCTGGCCGCCGTTGACCGCGATGTCGGCGCCGGTCATGTAGGCCGCGCCTTCGCTGCAGAGGAAGCCGACCACCGCGGCGATCTCCTCCGGCCTGCCCAGGCGCCCCATCGGCACCTGGGCCACGATCGACTCCACGATCTCCGGCTTCATCGCCATCACCAGCGAGGTGCCGACGTAGCCGGGCGAGACGCTGTTGACGGTCACGCCCTTGCGCGCCAGCTCCTGCGCCAGCGCCTTGGTGAAGCCCTGCACGCCGGCCTTGGCCGCGGAATAGTTGGTCTGCCCGAACTGGCCCTTGGTGCCGTTGACCGAGGAGATGTTGACGATGCGGCCCCAGCCGCGCTCGGCCATGCCATCGGCGAAGGGCCTGGTGACGTTGAACATCGAGTCCAGGTTGGTGCGCAGCACCGCGTCCCACTTCGCCTTGTCCATCTTGCGGAACGTCGCGTCGCGGGTGATGCCGGCGTCGTTGACCAGGATGTCGATCGCGATGCCGGCCTCCTCCAGCCGCGCGGCCAGGGCCTGGCAGCTGTCGTAGTCGGCCACGTCCACGGGTTCGACGCGGACGTCGCGGCCGAGCGCAGACTGGGCGTCGCGCCAGGTGGCCGGGTCTTCGACGCCGTCGAAACAGGTCACGACGACGCGATGGCCGGCGTCGTGCAGCGCGATCGCGATGGCTTCGCCGATGCCGCTGGTCCCGCCGGTGACAAGCGCGGTGCGCGGGGTCGGGGTGTGGGACATTCGATGCTCCAGATGGACGGTCAAGCCGCCCAGTATCGCGCGCCGCGCGCGTCACCGAAATTTCTTTGCAGCAATGTGTTGACGACTCCCGAAAGCGTGCCTACAATTTGCGGCTCCCAACACGTGGGGCCATAGCTCAGCTGGGAGAGCGCCTGCATGGCATGCAGGAGGTCGGCGGTTCGATCCCGCCTGGCTCCACCACTCTTCGAACCAGGCCGTTCGAAAGGTGACCGGACAGATCCAAGTCCCCATCGTCTAGAGGCCTAGGACACCACCCTTTCACGGTGGACACCGGGGTTCGAATCCCCGTGGGGACGCCATACAGCAGAAAGCCCGCCGCAAGGCGGGCTTTCTGTTTGTGCGTCCGGTCACCGGACCCGCGTACTCAGCCGCCGCTGCCCTCGCGCGCCGCGATCTCGGCCCATTCGACCTCCACGCCCTTGCGGTGCCCCTTCTCCACCAGCTTCAGTCCGGCCGGGTCGATGGTGAGGGTGTAGGCCTTGTCGCCGATCTGCACTTCGCGCTTCAGCGGCTTGTCGAGCTTCGTCGTCATGGGTTCACCTTTGGCTGTCGAGGGACCTGCCGGCCGACGATAGCACCGGCGCGGGCCCGGGGCATGAAGGCTCCCGGTGCAGCGTGGCGACGCCATGGCCGCGCTCGGCCAGGTACTGCAGCCATTTGCCCAGGAAGGTGTTCATCCGCATGCGATGGCCGATGAGCGCCGCCGGCGGCGGGAACAGGCCGATCGCGTCCTGCCAGCGGCGGCCGACGTAGCAGTGCGTGGCCTCGACCTGGCGGGCGTCGCGATAGAAGCGCAGGTAGGCCGAAGGATCGGGCTCGCCGGTCACCGGATCCGGCAGCGCCACGTAGGCGAGCCGCAGTTCGCTGGTGTAGGCATGGCGCTCGATGACGTCCAGGCGCAGGTCGAGCCCGTCGCCGACGCTGGAGACGTAGATCCCGGGCGCGAGATCGCCGGGCTCGAACAGGCGCACCAGACGCGCGTGGTTCTCCGCGTACAGCGCCATCAGCCAGCCGAGGCGGCTGAGGCCGGGGAGTTTCGCGCGTCGGGCGAGGAGCTGCGACATGGCCCGATGCTACACGCTCAGAACATGCCGCGGCGGATGCCCAGGGTGCTCATCACCTTGCTCGAGATCTCCTCGATCGAGGTGTGCGTGGTGCTCAGCACCGGAATGCGCTCGGCACGGAACAGGGTCTCGGCCGCGGCCACTTCGCGCTTGCAGGTCTCGAGTTCGGCATAGCGCGAGTTCGGGCGCCGCTCCTGGCGGATCTGCTGCAGGCGCACGGGGTCGATGGTGAGCCCGAACAGCTTGGCGCGGTGCGCGCGCAGGCGCGGCGGCAGGCGGTCGTGCTCGAGATCCTCTTCGGTCAGCGGATAGTTGGCCGCGGCGATGCCGTGGTGCAGCGCCAGGTAGACGCAGGTCGGCGTCTTGCCCGCGCGCGACACCGCCACCAGGATCACGTCGGCGTCGTCGTAGTTGATCGACATGCCGTCGTCGTGGGTCAGCGCGTAGTTCATGGCGTTGATGCGCTTGTGGTAGGCGTCGAAGTCGACCATGCCGTGGGCCTGGCCCACGCGTGGCTGGCGGGTCTCGCCGAGCTCGGCCTCCAGCTGGCTCATGAACGGCTCCAGCACGTCGAGGACCAGCGCCCCGCTCGCCCGGATCGCGGTGGTCAGCTCGCCGTTGACGCAGGAGTTCACCACCACCGGGCGCAGGCCGCTGGCCTCCCCGGCCTCGCGGATGCGCGCCGCGATCTCGTGGGCGCGCTCGACGCTGTCCACGAACGGGATCCGCTCGGTGGCGAAGGCGCTGGCGCGGAACTGGGTGAGGAGGCTGTGACCGATCGTTTCGGCGGTGATTCCGGTGCCGTCGGAGACGTAGAAGACCGGGCGCGGGCTCGACATGCGTGATTTTCCTGCGTGGCCGCGGGCCCCGCGGCGGGATGGCTTGCTAAAATAGCCGTTCCCGCCGTCCGGCGCCGCAGGCCCGGACGGTGTCACCCCGCGACCCGCCTTCCCTCCGGAGCCCGCCTTGAGCGCCAACATCCTGTGGCTTGACGACCTTCGCCTCACCGACCTCGCGCAGGTCGGCGGCAAGAATTCCTCGCTTGGCGAGATGATCGGCAACCTGGCCCGGCTCGGTGTCTCCGTGCCCGGCGGCTTCGCCACCACCGCCGATGCCTTCAAGGATTTCGTCGCCCACAACGACCTGCACCAGCGCATCTTCGACCGCCTGGCCACGCTCGACGTGGAAGACGTGCCGGCCTTGAACCGGGCCGGCGCCGAGATCCGCGGCTGGGTCATCGACGCCCCGCTGCAGCCGGCGCTGGAAGCCGACATCCGCACCGCCTACGCCAAGCTCTGCGCCGACAACGGCGGCACCGACATCGCGGTCGCGGTGCGCTCCTCGGCCACCGCCGAGGACCTGCCCGACGCCTCGTTCGCGGGCCAGCAGGAGACCTTCCTCAACGTCACCGGCGCCGACGACGTGGTGGTGAAGGTGAAGGAGGTCTTCGCCAGCCTCTACAACGACCGCGCCATCGCCTACCGCGTCCACCACGGCTTCAAGCACGAGGACGTGTTCCTGTCGGCCGGCGTGCAGCTGATGGTGCGCTCGGACTGCGGTGCCTCCGGCGTGCTGTTCACCCTCGATACCGAGTCCGGTTTCCGCGAGGTGGTGTTCATCACCTCCAGCTACGGCCTGGGCGAGAACGTCGTGCAGGGGGCGGTGAACCCGGACGAGTTCTACGTCTACAAGCCGACCCTGCGCCAGGGCCGGCCCGCCATCCTGCGCCGCTCGCTCGGCGCCAAGCAGATCCGCATGGTCTATTCCGACCAGCCCGGCGAGCGCGTGCGCAACGAGGACACGCCGGCGGAGCTGCGCGCGAAGTTCTCGATCAGCGACGCCGACGTGCACGAGCTCGCCCGCCAGGCGCTGACCATCGAGCAGCACTACCAGCGCCCGATGGACATCGAGTGGGCGAAGGACGGCATCACCGGCAAGCTCTTCATCGTCCAGGCCCGCCCGGAAACGGTGAAGTCGCGCGCCAAGGCCACCCAGATCGAGCGCTTCATGCTCGGCAGCCGCGGCGACGTGGTCTGCGAGGGCCGCGCCATCGGCCAGAAGATCGGCAGCGGCGTGGCCCGCGTGGTGCGCTCGCTCGACGACATGAACCGCGTGCAGCCCGGCGACGTGCTGGTCGCCGACATGACCGACCCCGACTGGGAGCCGGTGATGAAGCGCGCCTCGGCCATCGTGACCAACCGCGGTGGCCGCACCTGCCACGCGGCGATCATCGCCCGCGAACTGGGCGTGCCGGCCGTCGTCGGTACCGGCAATGCGCTGGACGCGATCGAGGACGGCAAGGAAGTGACGGTCAGTTGCGCCGAGGGCGATACCGGCTTCATCTACGACGGCAGCCTGTCCTTCGAGCGCATCACCACCGACCTCACCTCGATGCCGGAGGCGCCGCTCAAGATCATGATGAACGTCGCCAACCCCGAGCGCGCGTTCGATTTCGGCCAGCTGCCCAATGCCGGCATCGGCCTGGCGCGCCTGGAGATGATCATCGCAGCGCACATCGGCGTGCATCCCAACGCGCTGCTCGAGTACGACAAGCAGGACGCCGAGACGAAGAAGAAGATCGACGAGCGCGCCGCCGGCTACGCCGACCCGGTGAGCTTCTACGTCGACCGCCTGGCCGAGGGCATCGCCACGCTGACCGCGTCGGTGGCACCGAACCCGGTGATCGTGCGCATGTCGGACTTCAAGTCCAACGAATACGCCAACCTGATCGGCGGCACCCGCTACGAGCCGGAGGAAGAGAACCCGATGATCGGCTTCCGCGGCGCCAGCCGCTATGTCGATCCCGCGTTCGAGAAGGCCTTCGCACTCGAGTGCCGCGCCGTGCTCAAGGTCCGCGAGACCATGGGCCTGGAGAACCTCTGGGTGATGATCCCGTTCGTGCGCACGCTCGACGAGGGCCGCCGCGTGCTCGAGGTGCTGGCCGCCAACGGCCTGCGCCGCGGCGTCAACGGCCTGAAGGTCATCATGATGTGCGAGGTCCCGTCCAACGCGCTGCTGGCCGACGAGTTCCTGGAGATGTTCGACGGCTTCTCGATCGGCTCCAACGACCTGACCCAGCTGACCCTGGGCCTGGACCGCGACTCCGCGGTCGTCGCGCATCTGTTCGACGAGCGCGATCCGGCTGTGAAGAAGCTGCTGTCGATGGCCATCCAGACCGCCAAGGCCAAGGGCAAGTACATCGGCATCTGCGGCCAGGGCCCGAGCGACCATCCCGACCTTGCCGAGTGGCTGATGCAGCAGGGCATCGAGTCCGTGTCGCTCAACCCCGACACCGTAGTCGACACCTGGCTGAAGCTGGCGAAGTCGAAGGCCGCGGGCTGAGGCCTGCCGCCGTCGCAAACATGAAAGGCCGGGCTTCGTGCCCGGCCTTTTTTTTTTGCCACGGATTTACGCGGATGACGCGGATTTACACCGATAGAGCAAAAGCTTTTTGCTGGGAGAACGATAACTGCGTCAGGCGGAGCGTGACCTCGCAGCCCCGCACCACCATTCCTGCTCCTGTTCTATCCGTGTAAATCCGCGTCATCCGCGTAAATCCGTGGCAAAGCTTTTGCTCTACCTACAGGTGCGCCCCAAAGGCCCCCATGCCGGTCCGGTAGTGGCGGAGTTCAGCGATCGAGTCGTGGACGTCGCTGAGCGCGGTGTGCGCGGCCTGCTTGCGGAGGCCGGCGTAGAGCTCCGGCGCCCAGCGTCGGGCCAGCTCCTTGACCGTGCTGACGTCGAGGTTGCGGTAGTGGAACCAGCGCTCCAGTGCGGGCATGCGGCGGTACAGGAAGCGGCGGTCCTGGCAGATCGAGTTGCCACACATCGGCGACTTGCCGGCAGGCACCCACTGCCCAAGGAATTCGAGGGTGCGGGCCTCGGCCTCGGCCATCGGCACGCCCTCCTCCAGCACCCGGCGCCAGAGGCCGGAGCGGCCGTGCTGGTTGCGGTTCCATTCGTCCATGGCCTCCAGCAGCGCCAGCGGCTGGGCGATGGCCAGTTCGGGGCCTTCGGCCAGCACGTTGAGTTCGGCGTCGGTGACCACGGTGGCGATCTCGAGGATGGTGTCGTTGTCGGTGTCGAGACCGGTCATCTCCAGGTCGATCCACACCAGCCGTTCTTCGTTGCCCACCCTCGCTCCTTCCTGTCCGCCAGTTGAAACGGGCATGGTACCGCGGCTCAGGCCGGCGGCAGGCCGCGCTTGGCGCGGAAATAGTTGCGCAGGCGCTGTCCCGCTTCTTCGCCCAGCACGCCGCCCATCACGTCCACCCGGTGGTTGTGGCGCGGATCGGCCAGCAGGTCGAAGACGCTGCCGGCGGCGCCGGTCTTGGGATCGCTCGCGCCGTAGACCACGCGCGCCACGCGCGCGTGCACCATCGCCATCGCGCACATCGCGCAGGGTTCGAGCGTGACGTACAGCGTGCAGCCGATCAGGCGGTGGTTGCCCAGCGCCCTCCCCGCTTCGCGCATGGCCACGATCTCGGCGTGGGCGCTGGGGTCGTGTTCGCCGATGTTGCGGTTCCAGCCTTCGCCCACCACCTGGCCGGTCGCGTCCAACACCACGGCACCGACCGGGATCTCGTCGAAGTCGCGCTCGGCGCGATCGGCCAGGGCGAGCGCGTGGCGCATCCAGGCCTCGTCGGTGCCGCGCGCGGTGGTGTCGGCGTGCTTCTGCATGCCACGCATTCTAGTCGGGATGGCGCACGGGCCGGCCACCGGACACCGCGGTCCGCCATCCGTCATCCGCCAGCGCGCCTGATCCGCATCAAGCGCCAAGCGGCAGCCACGGCCTAGAATCACCGGATGCACAGCAACCATGCGAACACCGGCGGACCCGGCCACGGAAGCGGCGCACTGCAGCCGATGCAGGTGGACGTGGTGTCCATCCAGTCGCAGGTCGTCTACGGCCAGGTCGGCAACACCATCGCCGTGCCTACGCTCCAGTCGCTGGGGCTGCGCGTGGCGGCGGTGCCGACCGTGGTGCTGAGCAACACGCCGCACCACCCCACCGTGCACGGCGGCGCCATTCCGGTCGAGTGGTTCCGCGGCTACCTGGATGACCTGGTCGCGCGCGACTGCCTGCGCCGGCTGCGCGCAGTGGTGGTCGGCTATCTGGGCGGCCCGCGGCAGGCGGAGATCCTGGCCTCATGGCTGGAAGATCGGCTGCGGGCGGATCCGGGCATCCGGGTGCTGATCGACCCGGTGATCGGCGACGAGGACGTCGGTGTCTACGTCGACCCGGGCATGGTCGACGCCTACCGGCGGCACCTGTTGCCGCTGGCCGACGGGCTGGTGCCCAACGCCTTCGAGGTCGGCCTGCTCACCGGCCTTCCGGTGGACGATCTCGACCAGGTCATCGCGGCCGCACGCGCCCTGATGGGCGGTCGTACGCAGTGGGTGGTGGCGACCAGCGCCGCGCCCGCGGGCTGGCCCGAAGGCGGCATGCAGGTCGCCGTGGTCACGCCCGACGCGGTGCAGACCATCGACCACCGCCGCCTGGCGACGACACCCAAAGGCACCGGCGACCTGTTCAGCGCCACCCTGGCCGCGCACCGGCTGGCCGGCCTGGCCGTGGTGGACGCGGCGCGGCGCGCCTGCGATCGGGTGCTGCAGGTGCTCGAGGCATCGCTGGCCGCTGGCAGCGCGGAGATGCTGGTCTTCCCCGACCCGCAGGACAGTCCTCCGCCCCCATCGCCCCCGACCAGTCCGACCCGCCGCCTGTAGGAGCAGCTATAGCTGCTCCTACAGGCGGCAGTCAGGTGTTCGTGCGGCTGCGCCGGTGCATCAGCACACCGGCGACGCTCACCCCCAGCGCCACCAGCACCACGATGATCGTGGCGAGCGCGTTGATCTCCGGCGTCACGCCCAGCTTCACCTTCGAATACACCACCATCGGCAGGGTGCTCGAGCCAGGCCCGGAGGTGAAGCTGGCGATCACCAGGTCGTCCAGGGACAGGGTGAAGGCCAGCAGCCAGCCGGCCAGCAGCGCCGGCGCGATCAGCGGCAGGGTGATCACGAAGAACACCCGCCAGGGCCGTGCGCCCAGGTCCATGGCGGCCTCCTCCAGGCTGTCGTCCATGCCGGCCATGCGCGAGCGCACGACGACGGTGACGTAGCAGGCGGTGAGCGTGATGTGCGCCAGGGTGATGGTCACCATGCCGCGGTCCGGCCAGCCGAAGGCCTGCTGCAGGGTCACGAACAGCAGCAGCGAACTCAGGCCCATCATCACGTCGGGCATGACCATCGGCGCGGAGTTCATCAGGCTCAGCAGGCCCCGGCCCGGGAACCTGCCGAAACGCGACAGCGCCAGCCCGCAGGCCGTCCCCAGGAACACCGCCGCGGTGGCGGTGAGCGCCGCGATCAGGAAGCTGCGCTGCACGGCGTCCAGCAGCTGCTGGTTCTCCAGCAGCGCCGAGTACCAGCGCGTCGAGAACCCGCCCCAGACCGTCGCCACCCGCGAGGCGTTGAACGAATACACCACCACCGACAGGATCGGGATGTAGAGGAAGGCGTAGCCCAGCGCCATCGCCGTGTACAGCAGCGTCGGGTTGCGCTTCATGCCTCGGCCTCGCGCTCGTTGCGGCGGTTCTCGAAGTACTCGAACACCAGCGTGGGCAGCACGATCAGCACCAGCATCGCGATGGTCACCGCGGCCGCCAGCGGCCAGTCGCGGTTGGTGAAGAACTCGATCCACAGCACGCGGCCGATGGTCAGCGCATCGGGCCCGCCGAGGATGTCGGGAATGACGAACTCGCCCACCGCCGGGATGAACACCAGCAGTGCGCCGGCGATGATCCCGGGCATCGACAGCGGCAGGGTCACGCGCGCGAACGCCTGCCAGGGCTTGGCGCCCAGGTCTTCCGCGGCTTCGAGCAGCGTGAAGTCGAGCCGCATCAGCGTGGCCGTCAGCGGCAGGATCATGAACGGCAGGTAGTTGTAGACGATGCCGATGTAGACGGCGATGTCGGTATGCAGCAGCGCGAAGTCGGGGCCGGCCAGGCCGACCGCGGACAACGCCTGCGCCAGCAGGCCATTCGCCTTGAGGATGCCGATCAGCGCGTAGGTGCGCAGCAGCGAGCTGGTCCAGAACGGCAGGATCACCAGGACCAGCAGCAGCAACCGCTTGACCGGCGACGCACGCGCGATTCCGTAGGCGATGGGATAGCCGAGCAGCAGGCAGAACAGGGTCGACACCGATGCGAACAGCAGCGACTTCAGGTACGCCGCCACGTACAGCGGGTCCGACAGCAGCATGGCGTAGTTGGATGTGTGCAGCCGCAGCGAGGCGGCGCCGTCGGCCGCGTGCTCGATCAGCGCGGTATACGGCGGCGCCTGCCCGAACACCGCCTGGGCGAAGCTGATCTTGAGCACGATCAGGAACGGCACCAGGAAGAACAGCCCCAGCCACAGCATCGGCAACGCCGTGACGAGGAACCGGCCGCGACGGGTGCGGAACTCCTGCCCGACGCTGCGGAACCAGCCGAACAGGTTCCGCACCACGTCGAACCAGAAGTCCCACAGGCCGGCGTTGCGCCCCGCGCTGTTCATGCCGTCAGCACCACCGCGCTGGCCGCTTCCCAGCTCAGCCACAGGGTGTCGTCCCAGTCGTAGTGCGGCTCGGAGCTGCGCGCGACATGGGTTTCCTGCACGCGCACGATGGCGCCGGCTTCGGTCTCGACCTGGTAGATCGAGACGTCCCCCAGATAGGCGATGTCGCGCACCTTGCCCACCACCACGTTCTCGGTGGCCACGGTGCCGCGCTGCGGCGGCGCTTCGTGCACGTCGATCTTCTCCGGGCGCACCGCGATGCTCACCGCGGTGCCCTCCGGCAACGGGTCGGTGTGGCGCGCGAGCAGCTCGGCGTCCAGCGGATCGCACTGGATGCGCACCTGCCCACTGCCCTCGTCGCTGTCCAGCACTCGGCCCTCGAACAGGTTGATGCCGCCGATGAACTCCGCCACGAAGCGCGTGGCCGGGTACTCGTACAGCACCGCCGGCGTCGACACCTGCACGATGCGGCCGGTGTCCATGACCGCGATGCGCGAGGACATCGTCATCGCCTCCTCCTGGTCATGCGTGACCATGATGAAGGTGGTGCCCACGCGCTCCTGGATGTTCACCAGCTCGAACTGGGTGTGCTCGCGCAGGCGCTTGTCGAGCGCGCCCAGCGGCTCGTCGAGCAGCAGCAGCTTGGGCTGCTTCGCGAGTGCACGCGCCAGCGCCACGCGCTGCCGCTGGCCGCCCGAAAGCTGGTGCGGCTTGCGGTTGCCGAGCTGCGGCATGCGCACCAGTTCCAGCATCGACTGCACGCGGTCGCGGATCTCGCTGGCCGGCAGCCGGTCCTGGCGCAGGCCGAAGGCGATGTTCTGGGCGACCGTCATGTGCGGGAACAGCGCGTAGCTCTGGAACATCATGTTCACCGGCCGCTGGTAAGGCGGCAGGTGGGTGACGTCGAGGCCATCGATCATGATCCGCCCCTGGTCGGGCGCTTCCAGCCCCGCCAGGATCCGCAGCAGCGTGCTCTTGCCCGAGCCCGACCCGCCCAGCAAGGCGAAGAACTCGCCGCGGTAGATGTCGAGCGTGACGTCGTCGCAGGCGTAGACCTTGCCGAAGGTCTTCGTGACCCCCTCGATGCGCACGAAGGGCTGGGTGGCGGGGTCGCGCCAGGGCTCCGCGACCGCGCCGCGCGTGGGGGTCGCCATCGCCTAGCGGCCGCTCTTGATGCCGGTCCAGGCGCGCACGCGCTGGCGCTGCACGTCTTCGGGCAGCGAGACCGGATCGACCAGCTTGGCGCGCACGTCCTCGGCCGGGTACACGCCGCCGTCGGCCGCGATCTCCGGATCGACCAGCGGCGTCGCCGCCAGGTTGGCGTTGGCGTAGGCGACGTGGTCGGTGACCGCGGCGATCACCTCGGGCTGCATCAGGTAGTCGACGAACGCATGCGCGTTGCCCGGATGGCGGGCGTCCTTCGGGATGGCGATGACGTCCATCCAGCGGATCGCGCCCTCCTTCGGGATCACGTAGCGGATGTCGGGCGCGGCCTTGCCAGTGGCCTCGGCGGCCTCGGCGGCGACGTCGCGGGCCTGGCCGATGTCACCGGAGTAGCCCATCACCAGGCAGGCGTCGCCATTGGCCAGCGCGTCCTTGTACTCGGCGTTGTTGAAGGTGCGGATGTGCGGGCGGATGGCGGCGTAGGCCTGCTTCACCGCTTCGATCTCGTCGGCGGCGCCGGCGTTGGGATCCCGGCCGAGCCAGATCAGGGCGGCGCCGAAGGCCTCCTGGTCGTCGTCGAGCACGTGGATGCCGCAGGAGGCGAGCTTCGCGGCGTTGGCCGGGTCGAACAGCAGGCTCCAGGAATCCAGCGGCGCGTCGGCGCCGAGCGCGGCGGTGACCTTGTCGACGTTGATGCCCAGGCCGGTGGTGCCCCACATGTAGGGCACGACGTGGGCGTTGCCGGGATCGATGTCGGTCAGCCCCTGCATGATCGCGGGATCCAGGTGCTGCAGGTTCGGCAGCTTCGCCTTGTCCAGCGGCGCATACAAGCCGGCGCGGATCTGGCGCTGGGCGAAGGGCCGCGCCGAGGGGAACACCACGTCGTAGCCGGAGCCGCCGGCAGTCAGCTTGGTCTCGAGCGTCTCGTTCTCGGCGTAGACGTCGTAGTTGACCTTGATGCCGGTGGCCGCCTCGAAGTTGGCGATGGTGTCGTCGGCGACGTAGTCCGACCAGTTGTAGACGTTGAGCACCTGCTCCTCGGCGCCGGCAGGCGCGCCGGAGGCATCGGAGCCGGTCTGGTTGCCCCCGCATGCGGCAAGGACCAGGGCACAGGCAAGCGGGGCAAGGCGCAGGGACACGGCAGTTCTCCAGGGGGATACGGTGGCAGCGGGCATGTTCCGAGCGCACCCCGGGGGTGTCAACGCGAATTTACCGCTTGGGCCCGGAAGTATATATTGGACGGTTTCCTCCATGAGACCCGCAATGAAGAAGTCCTCCCTGTGCGCCGTGCTCGCGGCCATGCTCGCCGCCACCGCCCTGCCCGCCCTGGCGCAGGATGACGCCGGCGGTCCGGCCTGGACCTTCGGCGGCGAGGTCACGGCGGCCAGCGATTACGTCTGGCGCGGCGTGTCGCAGACGATGGAGGACCCGGCGCTGCAGCTCGAGGCCTACGTCGAACATGCCAGCGGCTTCTACGTCGGCGGCTTCGCCTCCAACGTCGACTTCGGCGACAGCGAGGACGGCATCGACCACGAGGTCAACGCCTACATCGGCTGGGCCGGCGAGCTGGGCGCGGGCACCGAGCTCGACGTCTTCGTCTCGCGCGTGGCCTACCCCGGCCACAACGGCGCCGACTACGACATCGATTACACCGAGATCGAGGCCACGCTCGGCTTCGCCGAGCACTACCACGCCGGCGTCGCCTACTCCCCCGACATCTTCAACCTGGGTGGCAAGGGCTGGTACTACTACGCCGGTGCGGCCTTCCCGCTCGGCGACAGCGGCTTCACCCTTGGCGCGCAGGCGGGCCATTACGACCTGGACGACGCCGCTGGCGACAGCTACAGCGACTGGCTGGTCTCGCTCGACCGCGACTTCGGCCCGATCAACGCGAAGCTGCAGTACACCGACACCTCGGGCTACAGCGAGCTGGTGGCGGAGTCGGTGGGCGACGCCAGCCTGGCCGACGGCCGCGCTTCGCTGCTGCTCACCTGGGCGTTCTGACCCCGGCAAGCCGGCTGGAAAGAAAAAGCCCGCGGCGACGCGGGCTTTTTCGTATCACCTGGCAGGGCGCGTGGTCGCCCTACTCCCACTCGATCGTCGCCGGCGGCTTGCCGCTGATGTCGTAGACCACGCGCGACACGCCGCGCACCTCGTTGATGATCCGGTTCGAGACCCGGCCGAGGAAGTCGTACGGCAGGTGCGCCCAGTGCGCGGTCATGAAGTCGATGGTCTCGACCGCGCGCAGCGCGATCACCCACTCGTAGGCGCGTGCGTCGCCGACCACGCCCACCGATTTCACCGGCAGGAACACCGCGAAGGCCTGGCTGGTCTGGTCGTACAGGCCGGCCTTGCGCAGCTCGTCGATGAAGATCGCGTCCGCACGCGCGAGGATGTCGGCGTACTCCGGCTTCACCTCGCCGAGGATGCGCACGCCCAGGCCCGGACCCGGGAACGGATGGCGGTAGACCATCTCGTGCGGCAGGCCCAGGGCCACGCCGATGCGGCGCACCTCGTCCTTGAACAGCTCGCGCAGCGGCTCCACCAGGCCGAGCTTCATGTGCTCGGGCAGGCCGCCGACGTTGTGGTGGCTCTTGATGACGTGCGCCTTGCCGGTCTTGCTGCCGGCCGATTCGATCACGTCGGGGTAGATCGTGCCCTGCGCCAGCCACTTCGCGTTGGCCAGCTTGCCGGCCTCCTCGTCGAAGATCTCGACGAACAGGTTGCCGATGATCTTGCGCTTGGCCTCGGGGTCGGTGACGCCGGCCAGCGCCTTGAAGTAGCGCTCGCGCGCGTCGACGCGGATCACGCGGATGCCGAGGCCGTGCGCGTCGGAGGCGTCGGCGAAGGTCGCCATCACCTGCTCGCCTTCCTGCCAGCGCAGCAGGCCGGTGTCGACGAAGACGCAGGTCAGCTGGTCGCCGATCGCCCGATGCAGCAGGGCCGCGACGACGGAGGAATCGACGCCGCCGGACAGGCCCAGGATCACCTCGTCGCTGCCCACCTGCCCGCGCACGCGCGCGATCTGGTCCTCGATGATCTGCTCGGCCGTCCACAGCGTCTCGCAGCCGCAGATGTCCACCACGAAGCGCCGCAGCAGCGCCTGCCCCGACTTCGTGTGCGTGACCTCGGGGTGGAACTGGACGCCGTACCAGCGCCTGTCCTCGTTGGCGAAGGCCGCCACCGGCACGCGCTCGGTCTTCGCGGTCACGGTGAAGCCGGGCGGCGCCTTCGAGACGTGGTCGCCGTGGCTCATCCACACGTCCAGCCGCGGCGGCAGGCCGAGATGGTCACGCAGGTCGCCGAACAGGCGGTCGGCGGCCACGAGGGTGACTTCGGCGTGGCCGTACTCGCGGGCGTCCGCGGCCTCGGTCTCGCCGCCGAGCTGCTTGGCCATGGTCTGCATGCCGTAGCAGATGCCCAGCAGCGGCAGGCCGCTGTCGAACACCTCCTGCGGCGCGACCGGCGCGCCCTCGGCCGTCGTCGATTCCGGGCCACCGGACAGGATGATGCCGCGCGCCCCGTAGGCGGCGATCTCGGACGGATCGTGGTCCCAGGCCCAGATCTCGCAGTAGACGCCAAGCTCGCGCACGCGGCGCGCGATCAGCTGCGTGTACTGCGCGCCGAAGTCGAGGATCAGGATCTTGTCGCGGTGCAGGTCGGTCATGGCGTGGATTCAGGGGGCGACTGCTCGGGCAGCGCGAGGCGGAAGGTGCACTGCTCGAGCTCCGCGTTCCACTCGCCGCCGTTGCCGGTGCAGGAATCGCGCAGCTGCCAGCCGCGGTAGAAGGTGTAGCCGTACAGCGCGATCGCCACCAGCAGCGCGACGGCGATGCCACGCAGCAGGATGCGTCGTGCCGGCGACGGCGTCCGGCCGGAACGGCGGCGTGCCATCTCAGCCGGCCCGGTAGTTCGGCGGTTCCTTGGTGATCTGCACGTCGTGGACGTGGCTCTCGCGCTGGCCCGCGCCGGTGATCTTCACGAACTGCGGCTTCGTGCGCATCTCCTCGACCGTCGCGCAGCCGACGTAGCCCATGGTCGCGCGCAGGCCACCGATCAGCTGGTGGATCACGCCGGCCAGCGGGCCACGGTAAGGAACGCGACCCTCGATGCCTTCGGGCACCAGCTTGTCGGCCGCCGCGGCGTCCTGGAAATAGCGGTCGCTGGAGCCCTTCTCCATCGCCGCCAGGCTGCCCATGCCGCGATAGCTCTTGTAGCTGCGGCCCTGGTAGAGCTCGGTCTCGCCCGGGGTTTCCTCGGTGCCGGCGAACAGGCCGCCGATCATCACCGTGGACGCGCCGGCGGCCAGCGCCTTGCCGATGTCGCCGGAATAGCGGATGCCGCCGTCGGCGATCAGCGGGATGCGGTCCTGCAGCGCGGAGGCGACCATGTCGATGGCGGTGATCTGCGGCACGCCCACGCCCGCGACCACGCGCGTGGTGCAGATCGAACCCGGGCCCACGCCGACCTTGACCGCGTCGGCGCCGGCGTCCATCAGCGCCAGCGCGGCGTCGCCGGTGACGATGTTGCCGCCGACCACCTGCAGCTGCGGGAAGCGCTTCTTGGCCCAGGCGACGCGGTCGATCACGCCCTGCGAATGCCCGTGCGCGGTGTCGACGATGATCACGTCCACTCCCGCCGCCGCCAGGCGCTCGATGCGCTCCTCGGTGTCGCCGCCGACGCCGACCGCGGCGCCGACCAGCAGGCTTTCCGACGCGTCCTTGGCCGCGTTCGGGTTGTCCTGCGCCTTCTGGATGTCCTTGACGGTGATCAGGCCGCGCAGCTGGAAGTCGTCGTTGACCACCAGCACCTTCTCGATGCGGTGGCGGTGCAGCAGCTCCATGACCTCTTCGTCGCTGGCGCCTTCCTTCACCGTGACCAGCTTGTCCTTGCGGGTCATGATGTTGCGCACCGGATCGTCGAGCTTCTTCTCGAAGCGCATGTCGCGGCCGGTGACGATGCCGACCAGCTGGTCGCCGTCGACCACCGGAACGCCGGAGATGTTGCGCGCGCGGGTGAGCTTGAGCACCTCGCCGATCGAGGTCTGCGGGCCGACCGTGAACGGCTCGCGGATCACTCCGGCCTCGAAGTTCTTCACCTGCAGCACCTGCGCGGCCTGGCGTTCGGCCGACATGTTCTTGTGCACGATGCCGATGCCGCCGAGCTGGGCCATCGCGATGGCCAGGCGGGCCTCGGTGACGGTGTCCATGGCGGCGGACACGATCGGCATGTTCAGCCGGAGGTCGCGGGTGAGGCGGGTGGCGAGCGAGACGTCCTTGGGCAGGACGGTGGAATGCGCCGGGACGAGGGAGATGTCGTCGTAGGTCAGCGCGTCAGCCTGGATGCGCAGCATGGCGGTGCCAGTGGTGGTGAAGCACGCGATTGTACCGCGCCGCGGCAAGTCGCGGCGTGCCGCGGGGCAGGACGCCGCGTCCCGCTCAGCCCGCGCCGTCGCCCGTTTCCAGGGCCTCGGCAGCCTCGAGTGTGTTCTCCATCAGCGTGGCCACGGTCATCGGCCCCACCCCGCCCGGCACCGGCGTGATCCAGCTGGCGCGGCGGGCGGCCTCGGCGAACTGGACGTCGCCCACGAGGCGGCCGTCGTCGAGCCGGTTGATGCCGACGTCGATCACCACCGCGCCGGGCTTGATCCAGTCGCCCGGAATCATGCCCGGCTTGCCCACGGCCACCACCAGGATGTCGGCCTCGCCGACGTGGCGGCGCAGGACTTCGGGCGGGGTGAACTTGTGGCAGGCGGTGACCGTGCAGCCCGCGATCATCAGTTCCAGCACCATCGGCCGGCCCACGTGGTTGCTGACGCCCACGATCGTGGCGCTCTGCCCCCGCACCGGCCGGTCGGTCCAGGCCAGCAGCGTGGTGATGCCGCGCGGCGTGCACGGCCGCAGGCCGAACTGGCGCAGCGCCAGGTGGCCGACGTTCTCGGGGTGGAAGCCGTCGACGTCCTTGCGCGGGTCGATGCGGTGGATCAGGCGGGTGGCGTCGGGGATGCCCGGCAGCGGCAGCTGCACCAGGATGCCGTGCACCCTGGGATCGGCGTTGAGCCGGTCGATCAGCGCCAGCAGCTCCGCCTCGGTCGTGCCTTCCGGCAGGTCGAAGTCGAAGGCGCGGATGCCGACGATGCCGGCGGCGCGACGCTTGTTGCGCACGTAGGAACGCGAGGCCGGGTTGTCGCCGACCAGCACCACGGCCAGCCCCGGTGGCTCGTGGCCGGCGGCGACGCGCGCGTCGACCCGGACCCGCAGCGAGTCCAGCAGCTGGTCGGCGATGCCCTTGCCGTCGAGGATGCGGGCCGTGGATGGGGTCTCGGACATGCCTGCCTGGATGGTGCGCGGGAAGCGGGCATTGTCGCCCATCGAAGCCGCCGCGCGCGAACCCCGCCCGCCCACGTGGTCAACGCCCCGGTGCGGGAGTCCCGGCCGGGCAGCGCGGGACACCGGCGCCGACGACGCAGTGCACGCAGCACTGCGGGGCCACGGGCGAACTCGCCGGCCCCTGCAGCGGAGGCGGCGGGGCCAGCCGGGCGAGCTCGGCCTGCGGCCGCAGCTGCAGCAGCGCCGCCCAGTCCTGCCGATTCGCATTGCAGGCCTCGGGCGCGTCCGGGGTGCAGGCCGGGTCGCCCTCCAGTCGCATCGGCAGGTCCTGGAAGTGGCCGCCCGGACTCAGCGGCAGCAGCCGCATGGTCACGCCGTCGAGCACGTTGCCGCCCACCAGGCGCGCGAGGCGGTCGCCGCGCTCGCTGGCGGACACGACCACGTCGCAGTGCATGCCGAGGCCGCCGCCCTCGCTGCCCAGCAGCGTCGCCAGCCCGCCGAAGCCGTAGCTGCGATCGGCGACGCGCACGTAGCACAGGAGGTCGCCCGGCGCCGGCTTCGCCGCGCGCGGATCGGCGATCCGGTAGGCGCTGCCCTCGGGATCACGGTAGGCCGCGCGCACGTAGTCGACGTGGCTGGCCGAAGCGCCGAAGCCCGGCAGCGCCGCGCGCCGCATCACCCACGACACGAAGGCCGCCGACCAGGGCGTGTCGACGATGAAGCTGCGGCAGGCGGCCGCGGAGTGCTGCGCCGGTGGCTGCGCGCATTCGACGGCGCCCGGACGCTGCATGACCTGCCGGAGCAGGCCGCTGCCCCGCCAGTATTCGCCGACGCGCTGCCATGCCGGCTGTCCGTTGGCCAGCAGAGCCGCTTCCGCCTCGCGCACCACCGAGCCGGCCAGCCGGCCCTGCGCGTCGATGAAGGGACGATGCCAGGCCTGATGTTCCTCGCAGGCCGCGGCCGCGATGCGCGTGGCCGCGTCGGGCGCCGAATGCTGCGCCCTCAGCAGCGGGCATGGATCAGCGGCGGCGACCGCGGGCACCGGCAGGGCGCAGGCCAGGAGCGCCAGGAGCGCCAGGCGGATCCAGCCGCGCGGTGTCGTCGTCATGCCGTCTTCCTCTCCGATGGAGCGGAAAGACTAGCCGAGACCGTGGACCGTCCCGCTCACGCGCGGGACACACGCTCAGCCCGCGCAGAAGGCGGCGTAGTCGATGTAGCCGGGAAATTCCCGGCCGGGCGCGCAGAGTGGACAGGCGGGATCGGGCGTGAGCCGCGTTTCGCGGAAGTGCATGCCCAGGGCATCGAAATGCAGCAGGCGTCCACGCAGCGGCTCGCCCACGTGCAGCAGCAGCTTCAGCGCTTCGGTGGCCTGCAGCATGCCGACCACACCCGGCAGCACGCCCAGCACGCCGGCTTCGCTGCAGTTGGGCGCGGCCTCGGCCGGCGGCGGCTCGGGGAAGAGGCAGCGATAGCACGGCGCCTCGCCGCGGTGGCGACCGGCGTCGAACACGCTGACCTGGCCTTCGAAGCGGTGCACCGCGCCGTACACCAGGGGCACCGCATGGCGGATGCAGGCGTCGTTGAGCAGGTAGCGCACGGGGAAGTTGTCGGCGCCGTCGACCACCACGTCGACGCCGTCCATCAGCCGGTCGATGTTGGCCGACGTCACCCGTTCGGCCACTGCGTCGATCTTCAGCCGCGGGTTGAGCGCCGACAGCCGGACCTCGGCGGAATCGACCTTGCGCATGCCGATGTCGGCGTCGGCATGCAGGATCTGGCGCTGCAGGTTGCTGCGCTCGACCACATCGTCGTCGGCGATGCGCAGCTCGCCCACGCCGGCGGCGGCCAGGTAGAAGGCGGCCGGCGACCCGAGGCCGCCGGCGCCGAGCATGAGCACGCGCGAGGACTGCAGCCGCTTCTGCCCACGCATGCCGATCTCGGGCAGCAGCAGGTGGCGCGAGTAGCGCTGGTGGAAATCCTCGTCGCGCGCCGGCGCCGCGGGATCGGGACGGGCCATCGGCAGGCCGTCGGCGATCCAGCGCAGCGTGCCGCCGCGGACCGAGGCCACGTTGCGGTATCCCTGGCGCTGCAGCGCTTCCGCCGCCAGCATCGAGCGCCCGCCCGTCTGGCAGATCAGCACCAGCTCGCGATCGCGGTCGTGGAAATGGAAGCCGGGGTCGGCCTCGAGCTCGCCGCGCGCGATGCCGATCGCGCCCTCGGCCATGCCGCCGTCGCGTTCATGGTCCTCGCGCACGTCGACGAGGGTGGCGCCCATGGTCTCGAGCCGCCGCTGCGCGTCGCGCGGTGTGATTTCAGATGCAGGCATGCGGCGATTATCCGCCACCGCCACACTCCCGCCGACTGCGGCCAACCCGAGGTCCGCCTACCCTACGCCATGCCGTCCGCCCGCGCGGGTCCCGCCGCGGCACGCAGCGTTCATCCCGGCGTGCAGCCGGCGGCGGCGAGGTCGTCCGGTGTGTTGAGGTTGCCGAAGCGCAGGCCGGCAAAGCGCACGCCGACCATCCCGAGCCTTGCCTGCAGCGTACGGACCGCCAGGTCGCCCGACGCCAGCGCGGCCGGCAGCGCGGCGCGCAGGGGCTCGACGCGCCAGAGCGCCACCAGCGGCTGGCGGCCATCGTCGTCTTCGGCCCAGGCACCCTCGCCGCCCGCGGCGCGCAGGCTGCGCAGGAGGCAGTCGTTGACCGACACCAGGTCCACCGGAAGCGTGAGCAGCCACGGCGTCGCGCAGGCGTCGGCGAGGGCATCGAGTCCGCCCAGCGGCCCGAGGTCCGGATGCCGGTCGGCGACCGGAACCAGGTCATGGGCGGCATAGCGGCCGTGATCCCGGTTGGCGGAGACCAGCACCGCGTCGACCTCGCCGCGCACGCGCCCGGCCAGGCGGACCACCTGCGGCACGCCGCCGCGCTGCAGCCAGGCCTTGTCGAGGCCGCCCAGGCGCGTGGCCCGCCCGCCCGCCAGCAGCCCGAGCGTGGTGGCCGCGGGCTTCACTTGCCGCGCTTGGCGTGCCGGATCAGCCGCTTCTTCTTCGCCACCTGGCGCTCGGAGAGCACGTTCTTCTTGTCCTTGTAGGGATTCTCGCCCTCCTTGAACACGAAGCGCACCGGCGTGCCCACCAGCTTGAAGCGCTTGCGGAAGAAGTTCTCGAGGTAGCGCTTGTAGGAGTCCGACAGCGTGCGCAGGCGGGTGCCGTGGACGATGATCGTCGGCGGGCTCTCGCCGCCCGGATGCGCGAAGCGCAGCTTGGCGGCGTGGCCGCGCACCACCGGCGGCGGGCTGGCCTCGGCCGCGATCTCCACTGCGCGCGTGACCTCGGCGGTGCTGAAGCTGCGCGTGGCCGAAGCATGCGCGCGGTGGATCGCGCGGAACAGCTCGCGCAGGCCGGAGCCGTGCAGCGCACTGATGCGCACGGCCTCGGCCCAGGGCACGAAGGCCAGCTTGCGCGACAGCAGCGCTTCGACCTGCTCGCGCTGGTAGGTGTCCAGCCCATCCCACTTGTTGACCGCGATCACCAGCGCACGGCCGGCATCGAGCACGGCGCCGAGCACGCTGGCGTCCTGGTCGGTCACGCCCTCTCGGGCGTCGATCATCACCACCGCCACCTGGCAGTGCTCGATCGACTCGAGCGTCTTGATGATGGAGAAGGTCTCGACCGCCTCGTCCACGCGCGACTTGCGGCGGATGCCGGCGGTGTCGACCAGCCGGTACAGGCGGCCGTCGCGCTCGAGGTCGGCGGAGATCGAGTCGCGGGTGGTGCCGGCGACGTCGGAGGCGATCATCCGCTCCTCACCGAGGATGCGGTTGACCAGGGTCGACTTGCCCACGTTCGGGCGGCCGACGAAGGCGATGCGGATGCGGTCCGGATCGTTGTCGGGGACTTCGGTCGCGCCCTGCTCCGGCAGGCGCTCGTGGATCTCATCGACCAGGTCGTCGAGGCCCTGGCGGTGCGCGGACGATACCGCAAGGATGTCGCGGAAGCCGTAGCGCGCGAACTCCGCCAGCGCCGCGCGCGAGTCCAGGCCGTCGGTCTTGTTGACCACCAGGAACACCGGCTTGTCGGACTTGCGCAGCCACGCGAGGATCTCGTCGTCGACCGACGACGGTCCCTCGCGGCCATCGACCACGAAGAGCACCAGGTCGGCTTCGTCGGCGCCGGCACGGGCCTGGCGTGCGGTCGCGCCGGCCAGGTCGCCGGTGACGAGGTGCACGCCGCCATCGGCGATGCCGCCGGTGTCGACCAGCGCGAAGGGCCGCGCCTCGTCGAGCCGGCACACGCCGTAGTGGCGATCCCGGGTGACGCCCGGCTGGTCGTGCACGAGCGCGTCGCGCGTGCGCGTCAGGGCGTTGAAGAGCGTCGACTTGCCGACGTTGGGACGGCCCACCAGGGCGACCAGGGGAAGCATGAGATGTCGTGCCTTGGTTCGTGGATGCGGGAAACGCGCGGCCCCGGGCAGAGACTACCCGGGGCCGCGATGTCCCGCCAATTCGCGGGGTTCAGTCGATGCGCCAGGCGCTGAGGTCGCCGTCGACGTTCTGGACCACCATCACGCCGTCGGCCACCACCGGATGCGCCGCGATGGCGGAGCGGCCGGCGCGCGTCCGCGCGGCGAACTCACCGTCGGACAGCCGCATCCAGTGCAGGTAGCCCTCGAGATCGCCGACCACGGCATAGGCGCCGTGCACGACCGCCGGGCTCAGGCCGCGGCGCGCCAGCGCCGGCTGGCGCCAGTAGGACGTGCCGACGTACTTGTCGATGGCCCAGACGGTGCCGGCGGCATCGCTGACCACCACGCGGTCGCCGGCGACGCCGACGCTGCCCGCGCCGCCGCTCTCGGCGGCCCAGAGCGGTCGGCCGGACGGCCCTTCGAAGGCCATGGTGCGGTTCTTGTAGCTGCTGGCGATGACGGCCGGACCATCGACCACGGGCGCACCGTCGATGTCGGCCATGCGCTCGAGTTCGGTGCGGCCGTCAGGCAGGGCGACCGCCTGCTCCCACAGCTTGCGCCCGTCGACGAGCGACAGCGCGACCAGGTCGCCCTCGTCGGTGCCGACGAAGGCGTAGCCGGGCGCGAGCGCGACCGGCGCGTTTCCACGCACGGTCAGCGTGGGCATCTCCTCGATCCAGAACCAGCGACGCTCGCCGCTGGCGGCATCGAACGCAGTGACGCGCCCGTCGTTCGAGCGGACGACGACCAGGCCCTGGCCGACCGCCGGGCGCGCGATGACCTCGTTGGGCACCTTGGCGGTCCAGCGCGGCGCACCGGTGGCCGCGTCCAGTGCGACCACCTCGCCGTCGAGCGATCCGGCCACGACCAGGCCGTCGCCCGCGCCGGGACCACCTGACAGGCGCAGGTCCGACTCATGCCGCCAGAGGCTGTTGCCGCTCTGCAGGTCGAATGCGCGCACCCCGCCTTCCACCGAGGCGGCGTACACCACGCCATCGGCGATGAACGCGCCCTGGCGCACGCCGGTGCTGCCGTCGCCCTTGCCGGCGCTCGCCGTCCACAGCCGGCTGGGCGTCGCCAGCGACTGGAACTCGACCAGTTCGGCCGGCTCGGTCTGGACCTCGTCCTTGTCGCCGCTGGAGAACCAGCCGCGCACGGTGCTGCAGCCGGTGGCCATGCTCAGGCAGGCGAGCAGGAGCGCGGCGCGACCGGCAAGGCGCGCACCGCGATGGGTGGAATTCGAGATCTGTGCGCTCATCGGGCTTGCTCCCCGTCATCCGCGGCGGGGCTGCCGCCGGCATCGATCAGCTTGATCCGCACGAGGCCGCGCTGCGGGGCGGCCTCGTCGAGGGCCGCGAGCGCGGCGGCGTAGGCCTCGCGGGCCTGCTCCATCCTCCCGGCGGCCCGTTCGGCGTCGCCGCGGACTTCCAGGCTGCCGGCATCGCGGGCGTCGCCGAGCGCGGACAGCGCCTCGTCGGGGCGCCCGGCATCGATCAGCAGGACCGCCAGCCGGCGCGCGATGACCGGCGCCAGCGCCGGGTCGGCGCCACTGATGCCCGAGAGCGTTGCGATCGCCGCCTCGCTGTCGCCGGCGCCGACCTGGGCGGCCGCGAGGTCGAGCGGCACCAGGCTGGCGTACACGCCCTCGGAAAGACCCGCCGAAGCGGCGAGGCTGCGCGCCTGCTCCAGTTCGCCCGCCTCGACCGCCTCGTTGAAGGCGGAATAGGCTTCGCCCTTGGCGACGCGCTGGCCATGCAGGTGGTCCTGCCACTTGCCCCAGCCGTAGACCAGGACCAGCGCGACCGCGATGCCGCCGACGACCCCGATGGCGTTGTGCCGGATCCACTGGCGTACGCGTTCGCCCTGTTCGTGCTCGTCGAGCAACTCGTCTACTGCCATGTTCTTCCGATCATGCTGGGCGCCACGCCGCCGACGGGCGCGTGGACACCGGAAAGGGAACGGCCCGCGAGCGGGCCGCCGGTTTCATGCGCGGGGTCCCCGAGGGACCGTCGCAGCCGCTGCGCCGGGCTCAGTGGCCGACGGGCGCGAGCGAACCGTCAGAGGATACCGTAAAGCGGGCGACGTTCGCCCGCAGGTAGGGCGAGATGTCCTGGCGCACGCCGTTGGCGCGCACGTCCACCGCATCGGCCTTGCCGAGTACCACCGCGCCCACTTCGCCGGCCGCGAAGCCGCGGATCTCGCCGGCACGCAGCAGGGTCTGCTCGAGCACGCGCCCGTCGGGAGCGCTGATCTCGACCCAGCTGTCGTCGGACAGCTCGAACTCCAGCGCGGGTGCGGCGACGGCCACCGGCGCCTGCGGAGTGGTGCGCTGCGGGACCGGCGCCATCGAGGCCACCAGGGCGGTCGGGCCGCGGGAGGCGTCGGGCTCGCCCACCGCACCGACCTGGACGTCCAGCGACCCCGACACCGTGTCCTGCGGCGCCAGATGGGGCCTGGTCGCCAGCCACACCGGCAGCGCGATCGCGGCGGTGATCACCACATAGACCAGGCGACGCGCGGACTGCTCGGCGACGATGCGCATGCGCGGCACGTAGGTGCGGGGCTTGAGTTCCACCGGCCGGACCGGCTCGACCCCGGAGGCCGCGTGGACCGTCGAGGTGGCGAGTCCCAGCAGGCGTCCATAGCTGCGCAGCTGCCCGCGGATGAAGACCGGCGCGCCGAGGCGGCTCCAGTCCTCCGCTTCGAGCGACTCGACCACGCGCACCGGCATCTTCAGCCGGCTGGCGACGTCCTGGATGGAGAGGCCGGCGGCCTCGCGGGCGGTACGGAGGCGCTGGCCGCAGCCATGGCTGGCGTCGGTCGTGTTGTGGTCTGACGGCATCATCGTGAAGTGCTGTCCCCGGGCAGCCTTGCTGGCGCGTGCGGAAACTCCGACCGCAAGCGCTGAACATAACGAGCGGCGGCAGCCTTGTCGCCGAGCTTTTCCTCGATCTGTGACGCAAGTAGTAGCGCGGCCGGCGAAGCCTGTGCCGCATCGAGACGCCGTTGCGAGAACGCCCGTGCCTCGAAGTATTCCCCCAGCCCGTAAAGATGCCGCGCCAGCGCTTCGAGCGCAACGGCATTCACCGGATCCAGGCCGAGGGCGGCGCGCAGATCGCGCTCGGCCCGCCCGGGCTGGCCGCCCTCGACCGCACAGGCGCCGGCATTGGCCAGGGCCGAAGCCGGGTTGGCATAGGCCCGATCGGCCAGGGCACGGTCGAACCACGCCATCGCCTCGGGCGCGCGCCCGTTGAGGCACAGCCAGCCGCCGTAGTTGTTCAGCGCCGCGCCCGAGCCGGGCGCCAGCTCCGCGGCGCGCGCATAGTGCTCGCCCGCATCTCCGGCACGTCCCTGGCGGTCCAGCGAAAGCGCCAGCAGCGTATGGGCGAGTTCGCTGCGCTCGTCGATCCGCAGCGCCTTGCGGGCTTCGGCCTCGGCATCGTCCGCGCGCCCTTCGCGCAGCGCCTGCTCGCCGCGCAGCAGGTGGACGCGGGGGTTGTCGTCGGACCGGGCGCCGCCGCCCTTGCCGCTGACGTCGTAGACCGGCGCCACCTGTTCGGACCTGCCGCGCTCGGCGCTCGGCTTGATGAACGTCAGCCGCGTACAGCCGGCGATGGACGCCAGCACGGCCACCGCCACCGCGCAGGCAGCCAGCCTAGCGATGGACACGACCGCCCTCCCCGCCCGCCTCGAGGCTGCGCCGGAACTCGGCCTGGCGGCGGGTGCGGTCGGCGACCTGCCCCTTGAGCTGGCCGCAGGCTGCGTCGATGTCGTCGCCACGCGTGCGGCGCACCGGCGCGATCATGCCGGCGCTGTTGAGCAGCTTCTGGAAGGTGCGGATGGACGCGTCGTCCGGGCGCTCGTAGCGCGTGCCCGGGAAGGGATTGAAGGGGATCAGGTTGATCTTCGCGGCGTCCTTCATCTGCACCGCTCGGTCGAACGCCCGCAGCAGCTGCACCAGCTCGAACGCGTGCTCCGGCTGGTCGTTCACGTCCTTCATCAGGGTGTACTCGAAGGTCACCGACTCGCCCTTCTTGCGCAGCGCGTAGCGCACGCAGGCGTCCATCAGCTGGGCGATCGGGTACTTCCTGTTGAGCGGCACCAGCTTCGTGCGCAGCTCGTCGTTGGGCGCGTGCAGGGACACGGCGAGCGACACGTCGCTCTCTTCCGCCAGGCGATCGATCATCGGGACCATGCCGGCGGTCGACAGGGTCACGCGCTTGTTGGCCAGGCCGTAGCCGAGGTCGTCGCGCATCACGCTCATCGCACGCACGACGTTGTCGAAGTTCGCCAGCGGCTCGCCCATGCCCATCATCACCACGTTGGTCAGCTTGCGCTGCTTGTGGGGGATGTTGCCGAGGTGCTTCGCGGCCACCCAGACCTGGCCGATGATCTCGGCGGTCGACAGGTTGCGGTTGAAGCCCTGGGTGGCGGTCGAACAGAAGGTGCAGTTGAGCGCGCAGCCTACCTGCGAGGACACGCACAGCGTGCCGCGGCCCTTGTCGGGGATGTAGACGGTCTCGATGGCGTTCCTGCCATCCATGCCCAGCAACCACTTGTGGGTGCCGTCTTCGGATTCCTTGTCGAAGTGGACCTGGGGCACCACCACCTCGGCCCGCTCCTCGAGCTTGGCGCGCAGCGCCTTGCCCAGGTCGGTCATCTCCTCGAAGGAGGTGACGTGGCGATGGTGGATCCACTTCATCACCTGGTGCGCACGGAAGCGCTTCTCGCCGAGCTCGTCGGCGAAAAACGATTCCAGCCCCGCGCGATCGAGGTCCAGGAGATTCTGCTTGTGGGTCGCTTCGGTCACGGGATTACTTGAAGGGCGAAAGCGTTGCCACGGATGCACGCGGATCACGCAGATTCACGCGGATGGAACAACGGCAGGGAAGGGAAAAAGCTTCTCCCCACGTCCTGCCTTTGGCTTTATCCGTGTTCATCCGCGTCTATCCGCGTAATCCGTGGCAAGAAAAGATGCATCAGCGCGCGTAGACGTCCGTCGACGGGAAGAAGTACGCGATCTCGACCGCGGCGGTCTCGGCGGCGTCGGAGCCGTGGACGGCGTTGGCGTCGATCGAGTCGGCGAAGTCGGCGCGGATGGTGCCGGCGGCGGCTTCCTTCGGGTTGGTGGCACCCATCAGGTCGCGGTGCTTGAGGACGGCGTTCTCGCCTTCCAGCACCTGGATCATCACCGGACCGCTGATCATGAACTCGACCAGGGCGTTGAAGAACGGACGCTCGCGGTGCACGGCGTAGAAACCCTCGGCCTCGGCGCGCGACAGCTGCTTCATCTTCGAGGCGGCGATCCTGAGGCCGGCCTTCTCGAAGCGGGAATAGATTTCGCCAATGACGTTCTTGGCAACGGCATCGGGCTTGATGATGGACAGGGTGCGCTCGAGCGCCATGGGGAGGTCTCCGGGATGAGGTGCCGGCCTTCCAGGCCGACACACGGTAACATGGAAAAACCCACGCCGGGGCGCGGGTTTAGCCGACAAGGCTGGAGTAATTCTAGCGGATCGGATGCACCGCCTGCACGCGCCGGCCTGAACTTTTTCCATTTGACCGGCCGCCCGGGCCCGCCTAGTATCCAAACAAACGTTTGATTCAGCCAGGTCCCCTGCACGCCATGGCAAGCACCCAGTTCTCCACCAAGGACCGCATCCTCGGCGCCGCCGAGGAGCTGTTCGCCCAGCATGGTTTCATGGGCACCTCGCTGCGCCAGGTCACCAGCCGGGCCGACGTCAACATCGCCGCGGTGAACTACCACTTCGGCAGCAAGGAAAACCTCATCAACGAGGTGTTCCGCCGTCGCATGGACGAGATGAGCCGGCAGCGCCTCGGCCAGCTGGAGCAGGCATCGAAGGACCGCCCGGGGGAACTCGAAGCGGTGCTGGCCGCCTTCGTCGAGCCCGCCCTGGCCGTGGCCCGCGACCGCCAGGGCGGCGCCGCGTTCATCCGCGTGATCGCGCGCGCCTATGCGGAGAAGAATGACGGGCTGCGCCAGTTCCTGTCGGAGCAGTATGGCCATGTGCTGCGCGAGTTCGCCCGCGCGATCGCGCAGTGCGTGCCGGGGCTCGAAAAAGAGCAGCTGTACTGGCGCCTGGACTTCCTGTCCGGGGCGCTGACCTACGCCATGTCCGATTTCGGGCTGATCAAGCGCCCCGCCGGGGTCAGTGAGATCGCCCACCGCAAGCGCGCCGCGGACGAGCTGATCCGCTTCGCGGCCGCCGGAATCAAGAGTTGAACGATATTCCAATCAAGGAGTTGCCGAACATGTCTGAGAAACTGCTTGTGCGTCGCGCCGCCGTGCTCGGCGCCGGCGTGATGGGTGCGCAGATCGCCGCCCATCTCACCAACGCGGGCGTTGACACCGTGCTGTTCGACCTGCCCGCGAAGGAAGGCGACCCCAACGGCATCGTCACCCGGGCCATCGCCAACCTCGGCAAGCTGAGCCCTGCGCCGCTGGCCTCGAAGTCGCTGGCCGCGGCGATCACGCCCGCGAACTACGAGCTCGGCCTGCAGCGCCTGAAGGACTGCGACCTGATCATCGAGGCGATCGCCGAGCGCATGGACTGGAAGCAGGACCTGTACGAAAAGATCGCGCCCTTCGTGGCCGACCACGCCGTGCTGGCCAGCAACACCTCGGGCCTGGGCATCAACAAGCTGGCCGAGGCGCTGCCGGAGAAGCTGCGCCCGCGCTTCTGCGGCGTGCACTTCTTCAATCCGCCGCGCTACATGCACCTGGCCGAGCTGATCCCGGCGCGCACCACTGAAAAGTCCGTGCTGCAGGGCCTGGAGACCTTCCTGACCAGCACGCTCGGCAAAGGCGTGGTCTATGCCCGCGACACTCCCAACTTCATCGGCAACCGGATCGGCGTGTTCTCGATCCTGTCGACCATCCACCACACCCGGGAGAGCGGCCTGGGCTTCGACGAGGTCGATGCCCTGACCGGCCCGCTGGTCGGGCGCCCGAAGTCTGCGACCTATCGCACCTCCGACGTGGTGGGCCTCGACACCATGGGGCACGTCATCAGAACCATGGCCGACACCCTGCCCGACGACCCCTGGCACAAGTACTTCAAGTCGCCGAAGTGGCTGGCCGCGCTGGTCGAAAAGGGTGCGCTGGGCCAGAAGGCCGGCGCCGGCATCTTCCGCAAGGTCGGCAAGGACATCATGGTCCTTGACCTCGAGACGCAGGACTACCGCCCCGCCGACCGCACGGCGGCGCCGGAAGTCGTCGAGATCCTGAAGACGAAGGATCCGGTGGCGAAGTTCGCCGCCCTGCGCGCCAGCGAGCACCCGCAGGCGAAGTTCCTGTGGGGCGTGTTCCGCGACCTGTTCCACTACTCCGCCTACCACCTGGCCGACATCGCCGAGACCGCGCGCGACGTGGACCTGGCCATCCGCTGGGGCTACGGCTGGAGCCTGGGCCCGTTCGAGACCTGGCAGGCCGCCGGCTGGAAGCAGGTGGCGCAGTGGATCGCCGACGACATCGTGGCCGGCAAGGCCATGAGCGACGCGCCGCTGCCCGACTGGGTCTTCGACGGCCGCGACGGCGTGCATTCGGCCGAGGGCAGCTACAGCCCGGGCAAGAACGCCCGCCTGCCGCGCTCCGCCCTGCCGGTCTACAAGCGCCAGCGTTTCCCCGATCCGCTGCTGGGCGAGAACTTCGCCAAGGGCGAGACCGTGTTCGAGAACGACGGCATCCGCATGTGGAGCGACGGCGACGACATCGCCGTGGCCTCGTTCAAGACCAAGATGCATACCGTCTCCGACCAGGTGCTCGACGGCCTGCAGGAAGCCGTGGCGCGCGCCGAGCGCGATTTCGCCGGCCTGGTGATCTGGCAGCCGAAGGAGCCCTTCTCCGCCGGTGCCGACCTGGCCGGTGCGCTGGGCCTGCTGCAGGCCGGGAAGGTCGATGCCTTCGAGGCGATGGTCGCCAACTTCCAGGCCACCAGCCAGCGCATCAAGTATTCGCTGGTGCCGGTGGTGGCGGCGGTGCGCGGCCTCGCCCTGGGCGGCGGCTGCGAGTTCCAGATGCATTCGGCGCGCACCGTCGCGCACCTGGAGAGCTACATCGGCCTGGTCGAAGCCGGCGTCGGCCTGCTGCCGGCCGGTGGCGGGTTGAAGGAGTTCGCCGTACGCGCCTCCGACGCGGCCGGTGCCACCGGCGACGTGTTCGCGGAGCTCAAGGGCTGGTTCGAGTCAGTGGCCATGGCCAAGGTGTCGGCGTCGGCGATGGAGGCCAAGGAGCTTGGCCTGCTGCGCGCGCAGGACAAGGTGGCCTTCCACGCCCACGAGCTTCTGTACATCGCCAAGCAGGAGGCCCGCGGCCTGGCCGAGACCGGCTACCGCCCGCCCCTGCCCGCCCGCCGCGTGCGCGTGGCCGGCGACGTCGGCATCGCGACCTTCCGCATGCTGCTGGAGAACATGCTCGAGGGCCGCTTCATCAGCGAGTACGACTACGAGATCGCCACCCGCATCGCCACCGTGGTCAGCGGCGGCGAGGTCGACCGCAACGCAGTGGTCGACGAGGAGTGGCTGCTCCGCCTGGAGCGCCAGCACTTCGTGGAGCTGGCGCAGCAGGAAAAGACCCAGGCGCGAATCGCGCACATGCTCAAGACCGGCAAGCCGCTGCGCAACTGACGCGATCGACGACACAGGACAAAACACCATGAGCAAGCAGATCCAGGACGCCTACATCGTCGCCGCCACCCGCACCCCGGTGGGCAAGGCGCCCAAGGGCGTGTTCCGCAACACCCGCCCCGACGACATGCTGGCGCACGTGCTGAAGAGCGTGGTCGCGCAGGCGCCGGGCATCGACGTCAACCGCATCGACGACGCGATCATCGGCTGCGCGATGCCCGAGGGCGAGCAGGGCATGAACGTGGCGCGCATCGGCGTGCTGCTGGCCGGCCTGCCCGACAGCGTGGCCGCACAGACCATCAACCGCTTCTGCTCCTCGGGCCTGCAGGCCGTGGCGCTTGCGGCGGACCAGGTGCGCCTGGGCAACGCCGACCTGGTGCTGGCCGGCGGCACCGAGTCGATGAGCATGGTGCCGATGATGGGCAACAAGGTCGCGCTGTCGCCCAGCGTGTTCAAGGACGACCACGTGGCCATCGCCTACGGCATGGGCATCACCGCCGAGAAGGTCGCCGAGGAATGGAAGGTCTCGCGCGAGGACCAGGACGCCTTCGCGCTGGACTCGCACCGGAAGGCGCTGGCGGCGCAGAAGGCCGGTGAATTCAGCGACGAGATCTCCCCGCTGGAGATCGTGGCCCGGATGCCCGACCTCGGCGGCAACGCCGTGCGGGTGAAGAAGCTGCTGGTCGAGCAGGACGAAGGCCCGCGCCCGGACACGTCGCTTGAAGGCCTGGCGAAGCTGCGCCCGGTGTTTCGCAATGGCCAGTTCGGCGGCTCCGTCACCGCCGGCAACTCCTCGCAGATGAGCGACGGCGCCGGCGCGGTGCTGGTGGCCTCCGAGCAGGCGATCAAGGATTACGGCCTCATTCCCCTCGCCCGCTTCGTGTCCTTCTCGGTCGCCGGCGTGCGGCCCGAGGTGATGGGCATCGGCCCGATCGCGGCGATTCCGAAGGCGCTGAAGCAGGGCGGCCTGACGAAGGACCAGCTCGACTGGATCGAACTCAACGAGGCCTTCGCCGCGCAGGCGCTTGCCGTCATCCGCGATTCGGAGCTGGATCCGTCGAAGGTCAACCCGCTGGGCGGCGCGATCGCGCTGGGCCACCCGCTGGGCGCCACCGGTGCGGTGCGCACGGCGACCATCGTCCACGGCATGCGCCGCAGGAAGCAGAAGTACGGCATGGTGACGATGTGTATCGGCACCGGCATGGGGGCTGCGGGGATCTTCGAATCCCTGTGATCCTGGATGGAGAAGGGACGCCCCTGGCGTCCCTTCTTCCGTAGCGGCACGTTGGATCCGGCGGAGGCCGGAACCAGTCAGCGGCCGCGGCCGTAGATCTCGACCCGCATCGTGCCGTCCGGATTGCGGATACGCGAAACGACGGAGCTCGGCATCGCGCTCCCGACGCTCGCGGTGTAGAGCAGGATCCAGTCCTCGGCCTTGCCGGCGTCTTCGAACTGGCCGTCGATGCGGCACATGCTGCTGCGACAGTCGATGCTGAGGTTGCTGGGTTGCGCCCCGGCGACCTCGAAAGCCGGGTCGGCCGCGATGCCGTTCAGCTCGGTGATCTTCCCCGGCGCCCAGGCCGGATCCACCTGCTCGCTGGCATACCGCTGCGCGGATTGCTCCTTGAGCGCCGCGGTCCGCGCCAGGTGCTCTTCGCGCCTGCGCGCGCGCTGGTCGAGCTGCTCGATCATGGCCTCGTTGGTGGCGGGCCTGCCCGCGCCTGCCGGCGCGGGGCGCGCGGCCGCCGGCGAGGCGACCACAGGCGACGGCGCGGAATCCTGCGTGGCCACGACGGCATCGGGAACAGCTGCGGGGGGCGTGCGCCCTCCCCGCAGGAAGAACGTACCGGCCACGACCGCCACGACGATGGCGGCGGCGGCGATGAGGGGAAGCCTGTTGCCTGGTTTCATGAATGCGTCGAGCCTGCTGCTGCAAAGGGTGCAGTGTGTGCGATCGCGCGCGCAGGAAAAAGGGGTGCCGGTTGCCCGGCACCCCTCCTCTGCTCGCTTCGTGCTGGCGAAGCTTACTCGGTCGCCCAGTACACGTAGGTGTCGTTGATGCCGACGCCGCCGGGCAGGCGGCAGCTGAACGCCACCAGGCCGGACGCCATGGCACCCGTTTCGAAATCGGTGTCCGCGACGAAGATGTTGCCGTCCTCGCCACCACCGCCCGCCGGGATCTCCACGCTCAGGCTGATGTTCTCGGTATCACCACCTTCCCAGCCACCAACGGCGGTGCAGGTCACGGTGGCCGGCTCCGAGGTCGTGTTGGTGAAGTAGGTGTCGACCAGGAGGGCCGAGTTTTCGATCGCCGCGCCGGCATCGAACTCGAAGCCGCAGGTCACGAACATCGGCGCGGTGCCGACGTTCTGCACGGCGAGCGGCCGCTTCCGCAGGCCGACTTCGAAGTTTGGCAGTGCGCCCTGGCACCGGGCAGCAGGCTGTGCGGCATTCGCATGGATGGTCTGCGAGATGGCCGGCGCACTGTAGGCGGCGGCAATGGCGAGCGTCAGGCCCGCGAAGGTTGTTGCAAGCTTCATGAAGCGGTCTCTCCCTGGTTGATGTGCTGTCAAGCGATCATGAGGCCTCTCACCCCACTCCTGACCGCTTGAATATAACCCTGCCTTCCGCAAGATGTCACCCGGCTTCCCGCAGTCATCAGGAGTCGACGACCCCCAGCTCGACCAGCGCCTCCCGCATGAAGCCCTGGGCGGCCTCGCTGAGTTTTTCATGGTCCAGCGCATGGCGGATGGTGGCCTCGATGAGGCCGATATGCGTCCCGCAGTCGAAGCGGGTGCCCTGGAAGTGATAGGCCAGCACGCTCTCCTCCGCCAGGAGGGCCGAAATGGCGTCGGTGAGCTGGATCTCGCCGCCCGCGCCCGGGCGGGTGGCCTCCAGCAGGTCGAAGATCCGCGGTGACAGCACGTAGCGCCCGACCACGGCCAGGTCGCTGGGCGCGTCGGCAGGCCTGGGCTTCTCCACGATGGCCGTGATCCGGCCGCGCCGGTTGCTGAATTCATCCGTCGCCACGATCCCGTAGCTGGACACCTGCTCCGCCGGCACCGACTGGGTCGCGATGACGCTCGATCCGCTGGCTTCGGCCACGTCGGCCATCTGGGCGAGCGCGCCCGGACCGCGGTTCCAGATCAGGTCGTCGGGGAGGATGACCGCGAAGGGCTCGTCGCCGACCACCGGCCTGGCGCAGAGCACGGCATGCCCAAGCCCCAGGGCCTCGGCCTGCGTGACGAACACCGCGCGCACGCCCTTTGGCAATACGTTGCGCACCAGCTCCAACTGCGTCGTCTTGCCGGCGCGCTCGAGCTTCTGCTCCAGCTCATAGGCCTTGTCGAAGTAGTCCGCGACCGCGTGCTTGTAGCGGTTGGTGACGAACACCATGGTGTCGCATCCGGCCTCGACCGCTTCGTCGACCGCATACTGGATCAGGGGCCGATCGACGATCGGCAACATTTCCTTGGGAACCGTCTTGGTGGCCGGGAGGAACCGGGTGCCGAGGCCGGCCACGGGAAAAACCGCCTTGCGGATGCGTCGGGTCATGTGCGTCTTGCGTTCCTTGCGGGAAAGGCGACCACCGTCGCGGCCGCGGGCTCTTCATCGTGGACCAGGGGCGCGAACTCCGGAACCGCCTCGCGCAGGGCCTGGTCAAGGGCCTCGAGATCGTAGCTGGCGACCGCGTCGCGCAGGCGCGACATGGCCGGGCCGATCCGCTCCGAAGACACGACGCGCGCTTCCGCCTGCAGGATCTTGGGATGCGCCGTGGGCCGGTAGCGCTCGTCGGCGTGGAACAGCGTCTCGTGCAGCTTTTCGCCCGGACGCAGGCCCGTGTAGACGATCGCGATGTCGCGGCCGGGCTGCTTGCCGGCGAGCGTGATCATCTGCTCGGCCAGCAGGCGGATCGACACCGGCTCGCCCATGTCGAGGGTATACACCGCCTGCCTCGACCCGATCGCCACGGCCTGCAGGATCAGCTGGCAGGCCTCGGGGATGGTCATGAAGTAGCGCGTGACCTCCGGATCGGTCACCGTCACCGGCCCGCCGCTGCGGATCTGCGCACGGAACAGCGGCACCACGCTGCCGGCCGAGTCGAGCACGTTGCCGAAGCGCACCGTCACGAAGCGCGTGCCGTCAAGGCTGTTCATCGCCTGGCAGACCATTTCCGCCAGGCGCTTGCTGGCGCCCAGCACGTTGACCGGGTCCACCGCCTTGTCGGTGGAAATCAGCACGAAGGTGCCGACCCCGGCCGCCTGCGCCTCGTGCGCCACTGTCGCCGTGGCCAGCACGTTGTTGCGCACGGCTTCGCGGAGCTGCGATTCCAGCACCGGCACCTGCTTGTACGCGGCGGCGTGGAAGACCGCCTCCGGCTGCGACAGCGACAGTGCGTGGCGGATCACCGCCGGATCGCCGCAGTCGCCCAGCACGGGCAGGCACTCGATCTGGGGGAAGTCCCGGCGCAGCTCGTTCTGAACGGTCAGCAGCGCCAGTTCGTCGATCTCGATCAGCGTGATCTGGCGGGCGCCGTGGCGCGCGCACTGACGGCAGAGTTCGGCTCCGATCGAGCCACCAGCGCCGGTGACCAGCACGCTGCGGCCTCCGAGCCAGCCGCGGATGGCCTTCCAGTCCGGCGTGACCGGCTTTCGGCCGAGCAGGTCCTCGATCGCGACTTCCTTCAGCTCACCCGGCAGCGACCGCCCCTCGAGCAGGTCGTTGAGCCGCGGAACGGTGCGGAACGGCAGGCCCGTTCGTTCGCAGGCGGCAACCACCCGGCGCATGGCGGTCGCGTCCAGCGACGGCATCGCGATCACCAGCAGGCGCGCAGCGGTCTCCGGCGCGATCTGGCCCACGTCGTCGATCCTGCCCAGCACCGGAAGTCCCTGCACGTGGCTTCCGCGGAGCCTCGCCGCGTCGTCGAGAAAGCCCACGGGCTGATAGGCTCCCACGCGGCGCAGGTCGCGCACCAGCGCCTCGCCCGCCTGCCCCGCGCCGAGGATCAGCACCCGCAGCGCCGCCTTGTCGGTGCGCTCGTTGCCGTGGTCCTTCCATGCGCGGTACAGCAGTCGTGGCATGCCCAGCAGCGCCGACAGCACGACCGGATAGGCCAGCATGACCGTGCGCGGCACCTGGCCCGCGCGGTCGAAGACGAAGAACAGCAGCGGCAGGATCGCCAGCAGGCCGAACAGGCTCGCCTTCACGATGTTGACCAGGTCGGGGATGCTCGCGAACCGCCACACGCCGCGATAAAGGCCGACCTGCCAGAAGATGAGGCCCTGAACGATCAGGATCAGCAGCATCTCCGGCGACAGCAGCGGCGCGGCAGCGACCTGGTCGATGGCCGACTGGCGGAAATGGTTGAGACCGGCCCAGGTGAGCCAGACCATGGCCAGGTCGTGCGCGACCACCGACAGCCGCGGCAGGCCGTTCCGGATCCGGTCACTCAGGCTGGTCATCGTCGGGCGTCTCCTCATGCGTTCGTGCATCCGTACCGGTGGAGGCGCGCCATACCAGGATTCCAGCGGCAATGAAGCCCGCACAGACCGCCAGTTTAACGATGAAGCCGCTCCCTGAGGCAGCGAGCGCCGCCAGAACGGCGACGGCCGTCCATCCGGCGTACGCGAATGCCACCGGAACATGCGAACCCGTGCGCCTCGCCAGGCGCTGGTAGGCATGGCCGACGTGGGCCGTCCACCACTGTTCGCGACTGACGATGCGCCAGCCGAGCGTCAAGGTCGCGTCAATCAGGAAGGCCGAGAGCGGCAGGCACGCGAGGACGAGCAGCCCCGCTCCCTGCCCCGGCGCCGCATCGGACAGCAGCAGGACCACCAGGACCGCCAGCGCGATACCGAGGGTTCCGCTGCCGACGTCGCCCAGGAAGATCCGCGCCCTCGGGAAGTTGGACGGCAGGAACCCGAGGCAGGCGGCGGACAGCAGCAGCGCGGGAAGCGCCGCCCGCACCCCTTCCTCCCCATGCGACGCGATGCCCAGCGCGGCGATCCCCAGCGCGGCCAGCGCGGCCTGGCTGGTCGCGATCCCGTCGATGCCATCCATGAAGTTCCAGACGTTGACCATGACCGGCACGGCCACGAAGGCCAGCAGCGCCAGCCACGCCGCTCCGCCGGCGAAGGACACACCCGCGGCGAGCACCAGGCCGGCCACGACGTGCGCGAGCAGCCGCCACCAGGCCGACAGCGGGCGGTGGTCGTCGATGTAACCCGCCACCGCCACCAGCAGGCTGCCGCAGCCCGCCGCCAGGGCCAGTTCCCGCGGCATCCAGCCCGCCCCCCCGGACAGCACGCAGGCCAGGACCCAGGCCACGGCGATGCCGATGCCCCCGCCACGCGGCGTGGGGACCTGGTGGCTGCGCCGCTCCCCGGGCAGGTCGAGCAGCCCGTGGCGCAGCGCGTGCGCGCGTGCCAGCCAGGCTCCGGCGGCGCCGAGGGCCGCCGCTGCGGCCAGCCATGGCAGCGCGTGGATCCAGTCCAGGCGATCCACTCCTCTCAGACCACGGCGTAGTTGAGCAGCGGCTTGATGCTGCCCCACTCCTTGCAGGACGGGCACTGCCAATGGTGGCTGCGCGCGCCGAACCCGCAGCGGTTGCAGCGGTACGCAGGATTGCGCACCAGCAGCTGGTCGGTGATGTGCCGGAGTTCCTGCAGGGTGGCCGCCTCGTTCCCGCCTTCGGCCAGGGTGAGCTCGATCAGCGCTGCCTCGCCGCGCACCGAGGGCCGGTCCTTGAGCTGCTGGGCGAGGAAACGGCGTGCCGCGGGCACGCCCTCCTCCGCTTCGACCAGATGCGTCAGCGCCAGCACCGGCGCCACCCCGCGGTAGTGCTCGCTCATCTCGGTGAGGAAGGCGCGCGCGCCGGGCAGGTCGCCGACGCGGTCGTAGGCCAAGCGCAGCGGCGGCAGGATTTCCGGAAGGAAGTCGGGGTCGTGCCGGGCGGCGCGCTCATAAGCGCGGATCGCCGCGGCGTCGTTGCCGGCGTCCAGCTCCAGACGGCCCTCGAGCATGCCGGCGCGCACCGAACTGGAGTCCGCGGCATAGGCGCGCGCCACCGCCGCCTGCGCACCCTCGCGGTCACCGGCGGCGCGCAGGCGCTCGGCGAGCTCGCACTCGAACTGGCCAATCAGCTTGCCCATGGGTTCGCCGGTCACTTCTTCGTAGCGGGTCGCGTTCTCGATTGCCTTGGGCCAGTCGCGCTCGGCCTGGTAGATGCCGATCAGGTGCCTGAGCGCCTGCGGCGCACGCTGGTCGAGCGCGGCGAGCTCGGTGAACACGGTCTCGGCACGGTCGAGCAGGCCCGAACGCATGTAGTCCTCGCCCAGCGCCAGCAGGGCCTGCACCTTCTGCGGATCGCTGAGGTCCGGACGCTGGACCAGGCCCTGGTGCAGGCGGATCGCGCGGTCGACTTCGCCGCGGCGGCGGAACAGGTGCCCGAGCGCGATCTGGGTCTCGAAGGTGTCCTTGTCGAGTTCGGCGATGTGCAGGAACAGCTCGATGGCCTTGTCCGGCTCCTCGCTGAGCAGGTAGTTGAGGCCGCGGAAATAGGTGGTGGACAGCTTGCTGACCTGGCTGTCGCTGTGGCGCTCGCCGCCGCGGCGGCCGATCACCCAGCCCGAGAGCGCCGCGATCGGCAGCAGCAGGAAGAACCAGAACCACTCGGTGACGAAAGCCATCAGTCGGCGTCCAATGCGTTGGGGGTGGGCGTCCGGGCGCGCCGGCGCAGCGGCAGCACGATCGACGCCATCGTCGCCAGTCCGCCGGCTAGCGCGCCCAACAGCAGCGTGGCAAGCAGCGCGAGGCCGAGCGTCGGATGGAACACGGCCAAGCCGAGGTCGAGTTCGACCACCTGTGGATTGAGTGCACCGACCGCGACGCCTGTGGCCAGGCACAGCATGCCGATGAGGATGCGGATCGGGCGCATGGGCGGCTAGCTTAGCCGGCCCGGGCCACGCAGTCAGCCGCGGATGGCGGCGACGTCAGTCTTCGGCCGGAAGGGGCATGACCTCGCTAACGCGTTCGCGCAGCTCCTTGCCCGGCTTGAAATGGGGAACGTGCTTGCCCGGCAGCGCGACGGCCTCGCCGGTCTTGGGGTTGCGGCCCGTGCGGGGCGGACGGTAATGCAGGGAGAAACTGCCGAAACCGCGGACTTCGATGCGCTCGCCGTTGGCCAGCGCGCCACCCATCATCTCCAGCAGAGACTTCACCGCGAGGTCGACGTCGTCGGCCTTCAGGTGCCCCTGGCGCTGGGCGAGGATCTCGATGAGTTCGGACTTGGTCATGTGCCCCCTGGCGACCCTGTACAAGCCAACGGCGGGCCCCCGCCCCCCCCCCCGCCGGATGCTGCGGTATTACTCGGACTTGCTGTCCAGCTGCTCGCGCAGCAGCGCGCCCAGCTTGGTGGTGCCGCTGGAGGCTTCCGCCGCCGCGCGGTTGTACTCGGCCAGGGTCTCGGCCACCTCGGCCTCGTCCTTCGCCTTGATCGACAGCTGCAGGCTGCGGCCCTTGCGATCCATGCCGATGAACTTGGCTTCGATCGAGTCACCGACCTTCAGGTGCTGGCTGGCGTCGTCGACGCGCTCGTCGGCGATGTCGCGGGCGGCCACGTAGCCTTCCACGCCATCGGCCACTTCGATCACGGCGCCCTTGGCGTCGACTTCCTTGACGGTGCCGGTGACCTTGGAGCCGCGCGGGTGGTTGGCCATGAACTGGCCGAACGGATCCTGCTCGAGCTGCTTGACGCCGAGGCTGATGCGCTCGCGCTCCGGGTCCACCGCCAGCACCACGGCCTCGAGGGTGTCACCCTTCTTCAGCTCGCGGGCCACGTCCTCGCCGCTGGTGTTCCAGCTCATGTCGGACAGGTGGATCAGGCCGTCGATGCCGCCGTCCAGGCCGATGAAGATGCCGAAGTCGGTGATCGACTTGATCTGGCCCTCGACCTTGTCGCCCTTCTTGTGGATGGCCGCGAAGGTCTCCCACGGGTTGGACGTGACCTGCTTGATGCCCAGCGAGATGCGGCGACGCTCTTCGTCCACGTCCAGCACCATGACCTCGAGCTCGTCGCCGACCTGCACCACCTTGGCCGGGTTGACGTTCTTGTTGGTCCAGTCCATCTCGGACACGTGCACCAGGCCCTCGACGCCCGGCTCGATCTCGACGAACGCGCCGTAGTCGGTGACGTTGGAGACCTTGCCGAACACGCGGGTGTTGGACGGGTAGCGGCGGGCGATGTTGTCCCACGGATCCTCGCCCAGCTGCTTGAGGCCGAGGCTGACGCGGTTGCGCTCGCGGTCGTACTTGAGCACGCGGACGTCGAGCTCCTGGCCCACTTCCACCACCTCGGACGGATGGCGCACGCGCTTCCAGGCCATGTCGGTGATGTGCAGCAGGCCGTCGATGCCGCCGAGGTCGACGAACGCGCCGTAGTCGGTGAGGTTCTTGACCACGCCCTTCAGCACGGCGCCCTCGACCAGCTTCTCCATCAGCTGCTCGCGCTCTTCCGAGTGCTCGCTCTCGACCACCGCGCGGCGGGAGACGACCACGTTGTTGCGCTTGCGGTCGAGCTTGATGAGCTTGAACTCCAGCTCCTTGCCCTCGAGGTACACCGGGTCGCGGACCGGGCGCACGTCGACCAACGAGCCGGGCAGGAACGCGCGGACGTCCTTGATGTCGACGGTGAAGCCGCCCTTGACCTTGCCGCTGATGCGGCCGGTGACGGTCTCGTTCTTCTCGAGGGCTTCCTCGAGCTCGTCCCACACCATGGCGCGCTTGGCCTTCTCGCGCGACAGCACGGTCTCGCCGAAGCCGTTCTCGAGGGAGTCGAGCGCGACCTTGACGACGTCGCCCTCGGCGACGTCGATCTCGCCGGCGTCGTTACGGAACTGTTCGATCGGAACGATGCCTTCGGACTTGAGGCCGGCGTTGATGACGACGACGTCGGTGCGCACCTGGACCACGGTGCCGGTGACGATCGCGCCGGGCTTCAGCTTGGCGAGGTTCGCCTGGCTGGCTTCGAACAGTTCTGCGAATGATTCGGTCATTGGAAAGTTACTCTGTTGATGAAACAGACCGGACGGCGCACGCATGGCGCTTGCAGCCGGTCCACCCGTTGTCGGCGTGCGCGGGATTGCGCCTTGCCGTGAGTGCTGGTTGGAAACGAGGAATCCGCGCGGCGGCTGCCACGCGGGGCTGTCTGCGGCGGGGCTTCAGCCCGCGCGCCCGGGCACCAGGGCCAGGACGCGTTCGACGACCGCCTCGATGCCCTGGCCGGTGGTGTCGATCCGCACGGCGTCTTCGGCCGGGCGGAGCGGTGCCACCGCGCGGCTGGCATCGCGCGCGTCGCGGGCCAGAATCTCCCGCAGCAGACCGTCCAATGTAACGGAAACCCCCTTGTCCTTCAACTGCTTATAACGCCTTTCGGCGCGCTCCTCGGCACTCGCGGTGAGGAAGACCTTCCACCCGGCGTCCGGGAAGATCACGGTGCCCATGTCGCGGCCGTCCGCGACCAGGCCCGGGGCCTGGCGGAAGGCGCGCTGGCGCTCCTTGAGCGCGGAGCGCACCTCCGGGATGGCGGCGATGGCGGAGGCCGCGGCGCCGGCGGTCTCGGTGCGCAGCTCGTCGGTGGCGTCATGGCCGTTGACGAGCACACGCGGCTCGCCCCCGGCGTCGTCGCGGAAGCCCACGACGGTGTCGAAGGCGCAGCGGACCAGCGCGCCGGCATCGTCCAGGTCCAGGTCCGCCCAGCCCGCGGCCACCCCGACCGCCCGGTAGAGCGCGCCCGAATCCAGGTAGTGCCAGCCCAGCCGCGCGGCCACGGCGCGACTGATCGTGCCCTTGCCGGAGCCCGAGGGGCCGTCGATGGTCAGTACCGGGATGTTGGATTCGGGCATGGCGGTCTCCGTGGGGGGCGGATATTCTAGACCGTGCCGCGCCGCACCCCGCGCAAGTACTTGATCCGGGCCCGCGGATCCAGCTAGAATTGCCGGCTTGTTTGCCCCAACCATTTTCAGAGGTTCGTCATGAAGGTCCTGTCCTCCCTGAAGTCGGCGAAGGCCCGTCACCGCGACTGCAAGGTCGTTCGTCGCCGTGGCAAGATCTTCGTCATCTGCAAATCCAACCCGCGTTTCAAGGCCCGCCAGCGCTGAGCCGGCTGCCCGGCGGCGGCGCATGCACGAGCATGCGGCAGCCGCGCGCGACATCCGGAAGGCCGCAGCGATGCGGCCTTTCGCGTTTCCGGCGTCCGCCTGCCCCGTGACGGCGCGCCCGGTTCCGGGCGAGGCACGCACCGTCAAGGGCGTGATCTGTTAAAACGCTGCGGCTGCAAGCGATGCAGCCACCGGGGAGAACATGAGATGCGCCTGTCCATTGCACTGACCACCGCCGCCCTGATCGCCGCGTCCGGCGCCGCCAGCGCCGATACCCTGCTCATCGAGCGCGTCCAGCACGAAACCGTGGCCATGCCCGCGCGCGGCACGAGCATGTCGCAGGTCGAGGCCCGCTTCGGCGCACCGGCCGAACGCATGGATCCGCGTGGCGGCCAGAAGCGCCAGTGGCCCACGATCCACCGCTGGGTCTACCCCGCGTTCACCGTGTACTTCGAGAACAGCCGCGTGATCGACGCGGTCGCCAACCAGGCCACGCCCGGCGAGACCGGTCCGAAGCCGCCGATCCGCTGAGCAGATGACCAGCCAGACCCTGCGTTTCCCCGCGGAGTGGGAGCCCCAGTCCGCGATCCTGCTCGCATGGCCGCACGCCGGCACCGACTGGGCCGAGCGCTTGGGCGAGGTCGAGGAGACCTACATCGCCCACGTCGCGGCGATCACCCGCTTCCAGCCGGTGCTGGTGTGCGTGGCCGACGATGACGTCGAGGCCTATGCGCGTGCGCGCCTGGCCTCGAACCGCATCGACATGGCGCGGGTCGGGTTCATCACTCTGCCCTACGACGACACCTGGCTGCGTGACACCGGGCCGATCTCGCTCACGGGGGCAGAGGGCTTCGAGCTGCTCGATTTCCGCTTCACCGGCTGGGGCGGGAAGTTCGAGGCAAGCGAGGACGACCGCCTGGTGCAGCGCCTCCACAAAGCTGGAATCTTCCGCAACAGTTCCGTGCAATCGATTGATTTTGCTCTGGAAGGCGGAGCCATCGAAACCGATGGCGCGGGCAGCCTGCTGACCACCTGGCGCTGCCTGCACGAGCGCCATCCCGACGCCAGCCGCGAACAGCTCGACCAGCGCCTGCGTGGCTGGCTGCGCCAGGACCGCGTGCTCTGGCTCGACCACGGCTATCTGGAAGGCGACGACACCGACGCCCACGTCGACACGCTGGCCCGGTTCGCGCCGGACGACGCCATCGTGTTCCAGGCCTGCGACGACCCGGCCGACCCGCATCATGCCGAACTCTCGGCGATGGCCGCCGACATCGCCGCGCTGCGCACGAGCGACGGCAGGCCCTACCGGCTGTTCCCGCTGCCGTGGCCGAAGCCGATCCTCGACGAAGGCCGGCGGCTGGCCGCCAGCTACGCCAACTACCTGGTCATCAACGGCGCGGTGCTGATGCCCGCCTACGGCGACCCGGCCGACGACGCGGCCGCCGCCGTGCTTGCCGAGGCGCATCCGGGCCGCGAGATCGTGCAGGTGCCCTGCCGCGCCCTGATCTGGCAGAACGGCAGCCTGCACTGCATCTCGATGCAGCTGCCCGCCGGCCTCACCTGAGGGACAGCATGGCCGGCCTACAATGGCCGGCTCGCATGCACCGCCGCCACAGGGGCCCCAACATGACCAGGAAGACCCTTCCCGTCGCGCTCGTCCAGGAGCGCAACCACGGCAGCGCCGCGGACAACCTCGAAGTGATCGAGGGTCGCGTCGCCGAGGCCGCGCGCCAGGGCGCGAAGCTGGTGCTGCTGCAGGAACTGCACAACGGCCCCTATTTCTGCCAGCACGAGTGCGTGGACGAGTTCGACCTCGCCGAGACCATCCCCGGCCCCAGCACCGAACGCCTCGGCGCGCTCGCGAAGCGGCACGGCGTGGTCCTGGTCAGCTCGCTGTTCGAGAAGCGCGCCACCGGCCTGTACCACAACACCGCGGTGGTCTTCGATGCCGACGGCAGCACGGCCGGCAAGTACCGCAAGATGCACATCCCCGACGACCCGGGCTTCTACGAGAAGTTCTACTTCACCCCGGGCGACCTCGGCTTCGAGCCCATCGACACTTCGGTCGGCCGCCTGGGCGTGCTGGTGTGCTGGGACCAGTGGTATCCGGAAGCCGCTCGCCTGATGGCGCTGGCCGGCGCCGAGCTGCTGCTCTACCCCACCGCCATCGGCTGGGACCCGGACGACGACCAGGCCGAGAAGAACCGCCAGCGCGACGCCTGGATCCTGAGCCATCGCGGCCACGCGGTCGCCAACGGCCTGCCGGTCCTCAGCTGCAACCGCGTCGGCCACGAAGCCTCGCCGATCGGCGCCTCCGGCATCGACTTCTGGGGCAACAGCCACGTGCTCGGGCCGCAGGGCGAGTTCATCGCCGAGGCCGGCGGCGACGCCACCATCCTCGCCTGCGAGGTCGACCTCGGCCGCAGCGAGCACGTGCGCCGCATCTGGCCCTTCCTGCGCGACCGCCGCATCGACGCCTACGGCGACCTGCTGCGCCGCTACCGCGACTGAAGCGCCCGCGGGCGCACGACTCCGGATTGCCATGACCGAGACTCCCGCAGGGCCCGACGCGGACCCCGTGACCGCCCTCCCCGCCACGGATCCTGCGGGCCTGCACCGCGACGCATCCGCCAACGCTGCCGGCCCGGCGTTCGACCTGACCGCCCAGCCGCACGCCATCGTCGAACGCGACGGCGTGCGCTACACCCTGCTCGGCACCGCGCATGTCTCGCGCGCGAGCGTGGATGCGGTGCGCGCCGCCATCGCCACCGGCGCGTACGACACCGTCGCGGTCGAACTGGACGAACAGCGCCTGCAGGCCATGATCGATCCCGAGGCGCTCGGGCGCATGGACCTGGTCAAGGTGCTGCGCGAGGGCAAGACGCCGCTGTTCGCCGCCAACCTGGCGCTGGCGGCCTACCAGCGCCGCCTGGCCGAGCAGATGGGCGTCGAACCGGGCGCTGAACTGAAGGCCGCCGCCGCCGATGCCGGCGCGCGTGGCCTGCCCCTGCAGCTCATCGACCGCAACGTCGGCCTGACCTTCAGGCGCGCGATGCAGCGCTTGGGCTGGTGGGGACGCGCGAAGGTCAGCGCGAGCCTGCTGATGGGCCTGCTCTCGAGCGACGAGGTCGGCGAGGACGAGATCGAGCGGCTCAAGCAGGGCGACGTGCTGGAGTCCAGCTTCAGCGAGTTCGCGGGCGAGACGCCGGAGCTCTACGAGACCATCATCGCCGAGCGCGACCGCTACATGGCCGCGCGACTGCGCGAGGCTCCGGCCGGCGCGCGCGAGGTGCTGGCGGTGGTGGGCGCGGGCCACCTCAAGGGCCTGGCCGCCCACCTGCGCGATGACACCACGCCACCGGCCGAGGTGCTCGAATCGCTGGAGCAGGTGAAGCCGAAGTCACGCGTGCCCTGGATGGAGCTCGTCATCGGCACCGTGGTCATCGGTGGATTCGCCTGGGGCTTCTGGCAGGGCGGCGTCGACGTCGGCGCGGATCTCGTGCTGCAGTGGGTGCTGGTCACCGGCATCCTCGGCGCCCTGGGCTGCGCGATCGCCGGCGGGCATCCGCTGAGCATCCTGTCGGCCTTCATCGCGTCGCCGCTGACCCCGCTGCACCCCGCGCTCGCCTCGGGCACGGTCAGCGCCGTGGTCGAGGCCATGCTGCGCAAGCCGACCTATGCCGACTTCATGGCCCTACGCGAGGACGTCAACAGCGCGCGCGGCTGGTGGCGCAACCGCGTCGCGCGCGTGCTGCTGAACTTCTTCCTCACCAGCCTCGGCACCGCGATCGGCGTGTGGACCGGCGGGCTGAGGATTCTGGGCACGCTCTTCGGTTGAGGGCGGGCCGGGTCGCAGCTGTAGCTGCTCCTACCGCACGGCATACCCGCACGCCACGCCCCAGACCCCACGCCACGCACGCCCATCCGCACGCACGCACGCACGCAATAACTGTAGGAGCAGCTACAGCTGCGACCCACGCCCCCTGACTGCCACGGCCAACACGGCAATCAGGCCATCGCGGCGGCCCCCTCTCCGCCACGCCCGCGCGCCCGCCTGAGCAGGCGCGCGGTGCCGTTGGCAAGGTCGTCGAGAATCGCGTAGATCGTGGGCAGGAACAGCAGGCTCACGCCGGTCGAGAACGCCAGCCCGCCGGCCACCGCGCGCGCCATCGGCGAATAGGCCAGGCCGCCCAGCACCACCGTTTCGCTCAGCGAGATCGGCACCATCGCCAGGATCGCCGTGCCCATGGTCATCAGGATCGGGCGCAGGCGCTCGCGACTGCCTTCCACCAGCGCGTCGGTGCGCGACAGGCCGCGCCGGCGCAGGTTGTTGATGTGCTCCACCATCACGATGCCGTTGTTCACCACCACGCCCATCAGCACCAGGATGCCGATGAAGGCCATGATCGTGAACGAGGTGCCGGTGAGCCAGAACAGCCAGAACACGCCCAGGATCGAGAACAGCACGCAGCTCATGATCGCCGAGGGGAACAGCAGCGACTCGAACACCGCGGCCATCACCACGTAGATCATCACCAACGCCAGCACGAAGTTGAACAGCATCTGGTTCATCGCCTGCTGGCTTTCCTCGAAGCCACTGCCCGAGAACGAATGGCCGTAGCCCGGCGGCAGCGACACCGCGCCGAGCACGCCCTCCATCGCCTTGCGCGCCTCCTCCATGGTCGCCTCGCCCTCGAGGTTGGCCTGGATGCCCAGCGCGGTCTGGCGATCGTGGCGCGTGATCTGGGTGGCCGAGGGCGTCACCTGCAGGTCGACCATCGCCGACAGCGGCACCTGGCGTCCGTCCGGCGAACGCACCATGAAGCCGGCGATGTCGCCCGGGCCGTACTCCTGCGCACCGCTGAAACGCACCCAGACCGGCACCTCGGTATCGTCGCGCCGGTACTCGCGCAGCTGGGTGCCGCGCAGCGCCATCGACACGAACGACGACACCTGCTGGGCGCTGAAGCCGAACGCCGCCGCGCGCTCGCGGTCGACGCGCACCGCCAGCTCGTCGGTGCTGGTGCCGCCGTCGATGCGCACGTCGCGCAGTTCGGGGCGCGCCTCCAGCATCGGCACCAGTTCCGCGGCCAGCTCGCGCAGCACCGGGGCGCTGTCGCCGACCAGCTGCACGCTGACGTTCTGGCCCATGCCGCCAGCGCCACCGCCGCCCTGCCCGCCGGGCCCGGACACGCCGATCTCCGCGCGCGCCGACTTCGGCAGGCCCTTGCTGATCGCCTCCGACAGCGGGCTCAGGTCGGCGATGCCCTCCTCGAAAGTGATCATGGTGCCGGCATCGTTGCCCTCGCTGAAGTACGAGTACACCTGGGTGATGCGGAAGCGCTCGCGGTTGCCGTCGAGGAAGGCCTCGACCCGCGCGACCTCCTCGGACATCTGCGGCAGCGTGTAGCCGCCGTTCCACTTGTAATAGAGCTGGATCTCGCCCTGCTCGCCGCCACCGAACATGTCGAAGGTGGTGCCCTTGATCGGCACCAGGCTCAGCGCGACCACCAGCACGATGCCGGCCACGCTCCAGCCGCGGTGCGCCAGGGTCCAGCGCAGCAGGCGCGCGTAGCGGTCCTGCAGGCGCCGGATCACCCCGCCCTTCTCCACCAGCGCCGGCGGCGTGCGCATGCGCGCCGACAGCATCGGGATCAGGCTGACCGCGACCAGCCAGGAGGCCAGCAGCGACACCGAGATCGTGATCGCGATCTGCGCCATGAAGATGCTGATGTCGTTGACCTCGCCCAGCAGGTTGGGCAGGAACACGATGCAGTGGCACAGCGTCCCCGCCGACAGCGCGATCGCCACGTGCTTCGTGCCCGCCAGCGACGCCCGCACCGGATTGCCGGGGTCGCGCTCGCGCTCCTGGTAGATGCTCTCCACCACCACCACGGCGTTGTCGACCAGCATGCCGACGGCCAGCAGCAGGCCCATCAGGCTCAGCACGTTGAGCGTCACGCCGAAGAAGTGCATGAAGCCCAGCGTCATGATGAAACAGATCGGGATCGCCAGCGTCACCATCAGCGTCGACGGCCAGTGGCGCAGGAAGAAGAACAGCACCGCGATCGAGAGCAGCAGGCCGACCGCGCCGGCCTCCGCGAGTTCGATGAGCGAGCCGGTGACCTCCTTGCCCATGTCGTGCATCACCTTGAACTCGATGCCTTCCAGGCCGGGCTCGCGGCCGGCGGCGTCCAGCTCGGCCATCGCCGCGCGCGAGACCTCGACCAGGTTGGCGTCGCGCTCCTTGAACACTTCCAGGCCGACGGCCTGGCGCCCGTCCAGACGGCGGGCGAAGTCGATGCGCGCGGGCTTCAGGCGCACCTCGGCGATGTCGCCCAGGCGCAGCCCGCTGGTGTCGATGACCAGTCCACGCAGCTGGTCGAGGGACGCGATCTCGCCCTGCGGCTGCACGCGCAGACGCACGCCGCCGTCCTCGAGCATGCCCGCGGACACCGAGAAGTTGACGGTCCGAAGGCGCTCGGCGAGCGTGTTCAGGGCGACGCCGTGCGCGTTGAGCCGGTCCGGGTCGATCGCGATCTCGACCTCGTTGGCCGGCGCGCCGTTGATCTCGACGCGGGCCACGCCGGGCACGCGCTCGATCCGGCGCTTCAGCAGCCGGTCGAGCAGGTCGTACGACGCCGACAGGTCGACGTCGCCCGCCAGGCGCACGCGCAGGATCGCCTGGTCGCCGCTCGACCACTTGAAGACGAAGTAGCGGCGGAAGTCGTCGGGCAGGTCGTCGCGGATCGCATCCAGCCGCTCGCGGGCCTCGGACGCGGTGATCGCGATGTCCCGGTTCCAGTCGCGGAACTCGAGGAAGATGCCGGCGCCGTTGGCGTCCGCCTGTCCGCGCATGCGCTTGATGCCGGTCATCGTCGCCAGCGCCTCCTCTGCGGGACGCAGCAGGTTGCGCTCGACCTCCTCCGGCGACGAGCCCTCGTAGGGCAGCTGCACGAACAGGAACGGCGCCGACACGTCGGGCAGCGCCTCCAGCGGCAGCCGGAAGGCCGCGATCAGGCCGACCACCACCAGGGACACGAACAGCATCACCGTGGTGACCGGCCGCCGCAGGCTGAATTCCGCGACGGTCATGCCGGCAGCCCCTCCCGGCCATGATCGTCGTCGCCTTCGTCGCCGGCCGCGATGCGCGCACGGCGGCCGCGCTCGAGGTACCAGGCGTCGCCGCGGCGGTCGAGCAGGTCGTACACCACCGGGATGACCAGCAGCGTCAGCAGGGTCGACACCAGCAGGCCGCCGATCACCGTGATCGCCATCGGCGAGCGCACCTCTGCGCCCTCGCCCAGGGCCAGCGCCAGCGGCATGAAGCCGAACAGGGTCGACAGCGTGGTCATCACGATCGGGCGCAGGCGCGAACGCGCGCCCTCCACCAGCGCCTCGCGCTTCGGCGTCCCGGCCTCGCGGAGCTGGTTGACCTTGTCGATCAGGATGATCGCGTTCTTCACCACCAGGCCGACCATCAGGATCAGGCCGATGAAGACCACCACCGAGATCGTGTTGCCGGTCAGCAGCAGGCCGAGCACCGCGCCCACCATCGCCAGCGGGATGGTGAACAGGATCACGAACGGGTGCAGCAGCGACTCGAACTGCGAGGCCATCACCAGGTAGACCATGAAGATCGCCAGGCCGAAGGCGAACAGCAGCGAGGACATGGACTCCGCGAGCTCCTCGCCCTGTCCGCCGATATGCATGCCGATGCCGGCGCCCAGCGGATTGGCGGCCACCAGGGCCTCGACGTCCTGCACCGCGGCGCCCAGGTCGATGTCGCGCAGGTTGGCCGAGACCACCGCCACGCGCCCGAGGTCGGCGCGGTGGATTTCGCTCGGCCCGGTGGTCGCGACCACCTCGGCTACGGTCGCCAGCCGCACCGGCCGCGCCGCGCCCGGGTTCACGATCAGGTCGCGGATCGCCTGCACCGAGTCGCGCTCGGATTCGCGGGCGCGCACCAGCACGTCGATCTTGCGGTCGCGGAAGTCGTAGCGCGTCGCCACTTCGCCGCGCACCGAGTTCACCACGGCATCGGCGACCTGGCGCGTGGTCAGGCCCATCGCGCCGGCCCGCTCCTGGTCGAAGACGATGCGGATCTCGGGCGCGCCCTGCTCCACGGTCGACTTGACGTCGGCGTAGTGCGGGCTTTTCCGCAGCAGTTCCGCCAGGCGGCCGCCGGCCGCGGCCAGCGCGTCGAGGTCATGCCCGCGCAGCTCGATCTCCAGCGGGCTGGAAAAACTGAAGAGCGCCGGCCGGCTGAAGTCGACCTGGACGCCGGCCTGGCCCTGCATCGTCGCCCGCAGGCCTTCGGTAAGGCGTGCCTCCACCTCTTCGCTGCCGCCGCCTTCCATCACCACCGAGAGCTTGCCGATGTTCTCGCCGCTGTCGGTCGGGTTCGCATCCAGGCGGGTGCCGGTGCCGCTGACGCCGAACAGCACGGACACGCCCTCGTCACCGGCATGTGCCTGCTGCACGCGGCGCATCATCGCGTCGGTCTCGCGCAGCGGCGTGCCGGGCGGCAGCCGCATCGTCATCTCGAAGCGGTCCTGGGCGAGCTGCGGGATCAGGTCGGTACCGAGCGTTGGCACGATCGCCATGCTCAGCACGAAGGCCGCCGCGGCCACGCACAGCACGAGGCGCGGACGCGCCAGCGCGCCGGGCAGCAGGCGCAGGTAGCCGCGCTCGGCACGGTCGTAGGGCGCCATCGCGATGCGGCTGGCCATGCCCATCGGCTTGCCGACCGCCGTCGACAGCAGCCTGCCGACGCGCACCACCAGCCAGGAGATGCCGAAGGCCACGCCGCGCACGGCCGCGCCGATCCAGCGCGCGACGGCCGCGAACGGGCGCTGCCAGCGTGATGCCGGCCGCCACTGCGGATGCGGCGCTTCTTCCGGGAACGCCATCGGCGCCGGCGACTTCAGCCCGCTCAGCATCGGGATCAGCGTCATCGCCACCACCAGCGAGATGCCCACCGCCAGCGCGATGGTCAGCGCCTGGTCGCGGAACAGCTGCCCGGCGATGCCCTCGACGAAGACCAGCGGCAGGAACACCGCGATGATCGTCAGCGTGGACGCCACCACGGCCATGCCCACCTCCCGGGTGCCGGCGATGGCGGCATCGATGATGCCCAGTCCGCGCTCGCGCGCCTTGGCGATGCTTTCCAGCACCACGATCGAATCGTCGACCACCAGGCCCGTCGCCAGCGCCAGGCCGCCCAGCGACATGACGTTGAGGCTCAGCCCCAGCTGGTCCATGAAAAAGAACGTGGTGATGATCGAGACCGGCAGCGAGATGCCGACCACGAAGGTGCTCCAGCCGCTGCGCAGGAACAGGAAGATCACCAGGATCGCCAGCGTGCCGCCGAACACCGCGTCGGTGCGCACGTCGGAAATCGCGGCGCGGATGAAGCGCGCCTGGTCGTCGACCACGTCCAGGCGCACGCCAGGCGGCAGCTCCTTGCGGATCCGCTGCAGCCGCTCCTCGACCGCGGCCGCGGTGGCCACGGTGTTGGCGTCGCCTTCCTTGTAGATCGCCAGCTCCACGGCCTCGCGGCCGTCGAGGCGGATGATCGCCTCGCGCTCCTTCCAGCCCTTGCGCACTTCGGCGACGTCGCCAAGGCGCACCGCGCGGCCATCGGCCACGGCCCGGTTGGACGAGGCGGCGGCGCTCTGCGCCGACATCGCCGCGGCCATGACCGTGGCGTCGCCCGAGGCCGCGGCGATGCGCGCGACCTCGTCGGCACCGCCACTGCCGCTGCCGCCGGTCTGGGTCGCGACCAGCATCCCGCGGATCTCGTCGACGGTTTCGAACTGGTTGATCGTGCGCACCAGGTAGCGCTGGGTGCCCTGCTCCAGGCGCCCGCCGGACAGGTTGATGTTCTCCTCGCGCAGGCGCTGCACGACGGCCTCCGGCGCGAGGCCGATGCGCGCGAGCGCCTGCAGGTCGAGCTCGACCTGGATTTCGTCCTCGAGGCCGCCGCCGACCTTGATCGCGGCGACGCCGCTCACCGGCTCCAGCTTCTTCTTCAGGTCGTCGTCGGCATAGCGGCGCAGGAGGGTGAGCTGGCGCGCGGCGTCGCCCTCGCCCTCGTCCGCGCTCAGGGCGAGGCGCAGGATCGGCTCGGTGGAAGGATTGAAGCGCAGCAGCACCGGCGGCTCGACTTCCAGCGGCAGCGCCAGCGTGTCGAGCTTGTCGCGCACCTCCAGGCTGGCCTGGTCCATGTCGGTGCCCCAGGCGAATTCGAGCACGACGTCGCTCTGCCCGGTCCGCGACACCGAGCGCAGCTTGCGCACGCCCTTGACCACGCCCAGCGCCTCTTCCACGGGCTCGCTGACGAGGGTCTCGATCTCCTGCGGCGCCGCGCCGGTGTACTCGGTGCGCACGGTCAGCGTCGGATAGCTGATGTCCGGCAGCAGGTTGACCTTGAGGTTGCCCAGCGCGATCAGGCCGAACAGCAGCATGCTGACCGTCACCATCGCCACCGTCACCCGTCGCCGCACCGAAAACCCGACCAGGCCATCGGCGCGCACGGTGCCGTCGACGCCGCTGTCGTCCTGGTGCATCCCCGTCCCCTGGTGGTCGCTCATTGCCGTTCGCCGTCCGCCTTCGCGTCGGCATCGGCATCGGCGGCGGCGACCGCCACCGGCGCGTCGCCGATCACCTGCACCGCGCTGCCGTCGCGCAGCGCGACCTTGCCGGCGGTGACCACGCGCTCGCCCTCGGCCAGTCCGTCACGCACCTCGATGAAGCCGCCGTCGACGTAGCCGGTGGTGATCGCCGTGCGCACGGCCTTGCCGTCGCGGACCACGTACACCGCCGGTTCGCCGTCGTCCTCCAGCAGCGCCGTGCGCGGGATCGCCAGCGCCGCGCCGCGGCTGTCGTAGTCGATGCCGATGCGCGCGAACATGCCCGGCTGCAGGGCCCCGTCGTCCGGGTCGAAGGCGCAGACCACGCGGAAGGTGCCGCTGCCGGCATCGACCACCGGTGCGATCCGGTCGACCACGCCCTCGAAGGTCTTCCCTGCCAGCGCATCGACCTGCATGCGCACCGGCAGCCCCTCGCGCAGCGTGGTCAGGTCGCGCTCGGGCACGTTGAGCGTGGCCTCCAGGCGCGAGTTGTCGACGATGCGGATGATCGGCGTGTTGATCTGCACGAAGTTGCCGGGCTTGATCGAGCGCGAGGCGACCACGCCCGCGATCGGCGCGGTGACGCTGGTATAGGACAGTTCGAGCTGGGCCATGCGCAGCATGGCGCGGGCATTCTCGAGGTCGAAGCGCAGCTGGTCGTGGTCGCCCACGCTCACCATCTGCTGCTTGACCAGCTCGCTGGCGCGGCGGAAGTTGGCCTCGAGCTTCTTCACCTGCACGTCCGCCTGGGCGAGGTTGAGGCGCGCGCGGTCGGCGTCGATCCGCACCAGCACCTGGCCCGCGCGCACCACGTCGCCTTCCTCCACCAGCACCTGCAGCGCGACGCCGGAAGTCTTGGCCACCACCTGGGCTTCCGCACGCGCCTCCAGCGACGCGCTACCGGTGTAGCTGGCGGCCATCGACCTCGGCGTGGCGGGCACGGCCTCGACCGTCACCGGCGGCGGCGCCTCGTCCTCCTTCGCGCCTTCGTCTCCGGCGCTGCGCCCGCAGCCCGCGAGCAGGAACAGCGAGGCCAGGAACACGGTGGCGGGACCGGCGGTATGGCGTCGGGCAACAGGGCGGATAGCGTGCATGTGGAGGCGAGCCAGAATGGTGTGGTAGCAAGGTACATCACCGCCCCACCTTCGCCCATGCGCCGAAGGTCATGCCCCCCTCCCCGGGAAACCGTGGCCGGCGGTCCCGGCCGCACCCATGCACGCCACCGTTAACAGGTTCCCGGGCGCTCGCTATACTCCGGCGACGGTCTGCGACGGGGAGAGATGTCGTGGGCACCAGCCAACCACAGACACAGGAAGCGGAACCCGACATGATGCGACCGTTGCAGATCGCCGCCTGCCTTGCCCTCGCCATTGCCGCCCATTCGCCCGCCGCCTCGGCGCAGCAGGCCGCCGGCAACGCCGAGACGGGCCGCGGACTCACCTATACCTGCGTGGGCTGCCACGGCATCGAGGGCTACAAGAACGCCTACCCGCACTACCACGTGCCCAGGATCGGCGGCCAGTCGACCGAGTACCTGGTCAATGCCCTCACCGAATACCGCAACGGCACCCGCAAGCATCCGACGATGGAAGTCCAGGCGCAGAGCTTCTCCGACCAGGACATCGCCGACATCGCCGCCTTCCTTTCGGGCCTGACGAAGTGAGCCGCTCCATGAAGACGTCCGCATTCCGCCTGGCCGCGGCACTCGCCGCCGGCCTCGTCCTGTCCGCCTGCGGCGGCGCGCCCGCCGAGCCTGGCGTCGCGCGCGCGACCACGGTCAACGCGCTGCCCGAAGGCCGGCTCGCCGAGGGCGAAGCCCGCGCGAACACCAAGGGCGCGGCGACCGGTCAGTCCTGCGTCGACTGCCACGGCGCCGACGGCAACACGCCGCTCGACCCCACCTATCCGAAGATCGGCGGGCAGTACCGCGACTACCTGGCGCACGCGCTGCAGGCCTACCGCTCCGGCGACCGCGAGCACGCGCTGATGTCCAACCAGGCCGCCGACCTCGACGACCAGCAGATCGCCGACCTGGCCGCGTGGTTCGCCTCGCGTCCGACCGAGCTCCGCGACCTGCACGGCGTGCACAGCATCAACTGACGGCGCCGCCGGCGCCCGGTCGACCCACGAAGCCCGCCATGCGCGGGCTTCGTGCCGTCTGGACCCTGGACCGGTGCCGGATGCACCGCACCTGGAGGGCTCAGGATCCCGGCGGAACGCCGAGGGCGTCCTGGTCTTCCATCAGTTCGGGCTTGAACGGCAGGTCCGGCGGCTTGCGCGCGCGCGCCGGCTGTTCCTGCAGGTTGGGATCGACGATGTCGCAGGCACCGCCCAGCGCGAGCATCACCGTCACGCAGCGGATCGTCTTGGTGGTGCCGGGGATCGGAATGCGCACTTCGGTGACGCTCTTGCGCACCCACTCCTCGAGCAGCGTCTCGCTGGGCATCCAGAAGCGGTCGAACGAGGTCGGCTCGTAGTCGTACGGCGGGCGCTTGAGCCAGGTGCCGTGGCGGTCGATGTTCTCGAAGTCCTCGGTGATGGTGCCCGGCGGCAATCCGCCGCCGACCCGTCCCCCGTCGGCCAGGCGCGGTCGCCCATCGCCGTCGAACAGGCCCGATCCGCCGGGCGTGCCGGCCTGGCGCCCGGGCACCTCGCGCGTGGAGCCACCCCAATCATCGGCCGCGGTCCGTGCCGGCGGCGCGCCAGGCGGCTGGCCGGCCTGCGCTCCCGCGCCGGGCGCCGGCGTCGAAGCGCGCGCGCCGTCGTTCGCAGCGGGCTGGCCGCCGGCCGCCGGTGCCCGCGGCGCGTCCGCCCTGGCGCTGCTCGCGTCCGTCGCGGCCGCCTGCGCCGTGCCCTGGTCCGTCGGAGCCGCGCGCCCGGCGGGCATCGGCACGTCGCGGGAGGGCGCGGCGGGCGTGCGCGCCCGCACCGTGGGGCTGGCCACCGTGGGCGCGGCGGTCACGGGACGAAGGCGGACATCCGGCGCCTCCGCCAGCTCGATGGCACGTTCCTCCACCGCCACCCCGGGCGACGAGGCCGTCGGGACCGGCACGTCCACCTGTCGCGGCGCGCGCACGGCAGGCGCGGCCACTTCGACCGGATCGGCGATCTCGACCTCGCGCCTGCGCACCGCGACCTCCGTGGCCTGGAGGGACGGCGCGGTCACCTCCAGCTCGCGCGGCGGCGGCACCACGTGGCGGCTGTCGGGGACCTCGACCTCGGTGACCTGGAGTTCCTGCGGAGCGGGCAGCACAGGTGCGGGCAGCTCGGGCACCTCGATCGCCACCTCGCGGACCGGCGGCGGCGGCGTGGCGTCGGCAGGCGGCGGCGCGGCGTCCGGGTCCATGTCCACCTCCGCGCCCGGCTCCGGTTCCGCGGGCGCGGGCGTGGCCACCGCTTCCGCCGGCCGCGGCTCGCTCGCGTCCGCCGGCGCCTCGCGAGTCCCTCCGCCGGCGTCATCCGCCCGCGTGCCCTCACCGATGTACTCGACCTGCAGCACGTGCTCCTCGCCGTCGCGCGCCGCGTCTTCGCCGCTGTCCACGAAGGGCATGCGGAACACCATCAGCCAGACCAGCGCCAGCACGAACAACAGGTGCAGCAGCAGGCTGCCCGAGATCGACGCCACCCGCGTCCAGCGTTCGTCGCGGCTGGCCGGCTGCCAGTCCTGGCGCCACAGCGCGGCGAAGGCCCGCCAGCGGCCGAGCTGTTCGACGATGCCCGAAGGCGGCAGCGGCGCACGCGCGGCGACAACCGCGACCATCTCCTCCGGGCCCGCGCCGGTCACGCGTCCCGGACGCGCCGACATCATGGCGAACCAGTCACGCCATCCCGGCGGGAACTCGCCCGGGGGCGGCAGCGGGCGCAGGGACCGCCGCATGCGGCGGCGGAGGGCTTCGATCAGTTCGGCGGAAGAGAACATCCGTCGGCGTCGAAGCGGGCCGGAGGATCAGGCCGTCGCGCGCGGGATGTACGGCGCCGCACCGGTATCGTGGTCGGTGGCGTCGCGCACCGCGGTCACGCCCGGCACCTGTTCCATCAGGGTCTTCTCGATGCCCTGCTTCAGGGTGACGTCGGCCATGCCGCAGCCGTGGCAGCCACCGCCGAAGCGCAGCAGCACCACGCCCTCGGCGCTGACCTCCTCCACCGCGACGTGGCCGCCGTGCGAGGCCAGTTGCGGGTTGACCACGTGCTGGATCGTCCACCGCACGCGTTCCACCAGCGAAGCCTCGTCGTCGGGCTTCACGCCCTTGATGCGCGGCGCGCGGATCTGCAGCTGTCCACCGGTGGCGGCGGTCGCGTAGTCGATCTCCGCGCCTTCCAGGAACGGCACGCTCGCGGCGTCGAGCCACAGCGTGAAGCCGTTGCAGTCCACGGCCCATTCGTCGCCGCCGAGCTCGTCGGGCGCCGCGAACTCGAGGCGGACATCGGCCTGCGGCGTGCCGGCGTGGGTGGCGGCCAGGCGCACGCCCATGCCGGGGACGCCCTCGCGCTCCACCAGCTTGCGGAAGTGGGCCTGCGCGGAATCTGAGATCTGGATCATCCGGCTATTCTATCCATCCCGCCGGGGTTTGCCCTGCCGCAGCCGCGGCACGAACCCGAGCGACACGCAGCGTTCAGCCGCTCGCCACCAGGAGCCGACCATGTCCGACCTCGTTCCCCTCGCCCGCGCCCACTGCCTGCCGCGCCGCGGCGACGAGCATCGCCTGCCGGAAGCGCGCGTGCGCGAACTGCTGCCCGAAGTGCCCGAGTGGACCCTGGCCGAGGACGGCAAGGCGCTGGTGCGCAGCTTCCGCTTCCCGGACTACCACCACACGATGTCGTTCGTGAACGCGCTGGCGCACATGGCCAACCGCGAGGACCACCATCCCGACCTGGGCGTGCACTACGACCGCTGCGAGGTCCGCTGGTCCACCCACGACGTCGGTGGCCTGAGCGAGAACGACTTCATCTGCGCCGCGCGCACCGACGAGCTGGCGTCCTGAGCCATTCATCCCCCTGTAGGAGCAGCTATAGCTGCGACCCGTAACGGGTGGTCGCAGCTATAGCTGCTCCTACAGGAGATGATGTCCGCCCCGCAGACCCGCCTCAGGCGAGCCGGTCCAGCGCCTCGACCAGGTCCGGCGCCAGCGGCGCCGTGAGCACATAGGGCGCCCGCCCGCCGTCGAGGGCGAACTCCAGCGAGGTCGCGTGCAGGAACAGCCGGCGCAGTCCGATGCGCTCGCGCAGGCGGCGGTTGGCTTCGGCGTCCCCGTACTTGTCGTCGCCGGCGACGGCATGGCCGATGTGGCGGGCGTGGACGCGGATCTGGTGGGTGCGGCCGGTCTCGATCCGGACCTCGCAGTACGACTGCCCGCCGCGGCGCTCGAGCACGCGGAAGTGGCTGAGCGAAGGCTTGCCCGCCGGATCGACCTGCACATGGCGCTCGCCGCCCTGGCGCAGGCCGACGTGCAGCGGCGCGTCGACGCTCATCACGCCGTCGGGCATCCGCCCCAGCAGCAGGGCCAGGTAGCGCTTGCGCAGCCCGGCGCCGGCGTCCTCGCGCATCAGCGCCTGCAGCTCGGACAGCGCCGAGCGCTTCTTGGCGACCACCATCAGGCCCGAGGTGTCCCGGTCCAGGCGGTGCACCAGCTCCAGCTCCTGGTTGGGGCGGAGCGCCCGCAGGGTCTCGATCACCCCGAAGCTGATGCCGCTGCCGCCATGGCTGGCGATCCCCGAGGGCTTGTTGATGGCCAGCAGGCGGGCGTCCTCGAACACGATGCTCGCCGCCATGGCCTCGAGCAAGCCCGGCGAAGGGCTTCCCTTCGCGGCCGGGTCCTCGATCCGGACCGGCGGGATCCGGACCTCGTCGCCGCCCTCCAGGCGCCGGTCGGCGCGGACGCGGCCCCCGTTCACGCGGACCTGGCCGCTGCGCACGATCTTGTAGACCAGCGAGCGCGGGGCCCCCTTCAGGTAGCCGAGCAGGAAGTTGTCCAGCCGCTGGCCGTCGCGATCCTCGGCGATCCGGACCGTGCGTACGCCGCCACCGGCGGGAGTCTTGCCTGCATCGCTCATCGTGTACTCCTGGGGCTGCGGCGGGTGCCTTCCGGGGCATCCGACCTGAATTCTTTTTCTGCTACACTCGGCGAGCGAGATAAGGTCCTGATTTCGCTGGAAGTTCCCCGGCCAAAAGCCGGCCTTCCGCGGGTCCCTCCAGAGCGCGGCCACTGCCCCCGGGGCAGCCATGTTAGCGGCTGGGCGGCAGGTCCTGTGATCGCCCGGCGCCACGGCGCCGGCGCTGAACATGTCCCGCGCGGCGCGCAGGCCTGTCCTTCCGGACGTGCCTGCGCGGCCGCCGGCCCGAAACAGACTGCAACATGGAACAAGCGCTCCCGCGGTCCGCCGTGGTGTGCAGCGCTGGAAGCAACCAGGGCCGCCTGGCGCTCGCGCGCCGGCGGCGGGCCACATCCAGGCGAAACGCCCCGGCGTTCCGCGTGCGAGAGCGCGCGAGGACGCAACAATGAAGCGAATGCTGATCAACGCGACGCAGGCAGAGGAACTGCGCGTCGCCATCGTCGACGGCCAGAACCTGTACGACATCGACATCGAGCAACCGTCGAAGGAACAGAAGAAGTCCAACATCTACAAGGGCCGGATCATCCGCATCGAGCCCTCGCTGGAAGCCGCCTTCGTCGAATACGGCGGCGAGCGCCACGGCTTCCTGCCGCTGAAGGAAATCTCCCGCGACTACTTCGCCTCCGGCGTCGACCACAACAAGGCCGGCATCAAGGAGCTCCTGCGCGAGGGCCAGGAAGTCGTGGTCCAGGTCGACAAGGACGAGCGCGGCAACAAGGGCGCTGCCCTGACCACGTTCATCTCGCTGGCCGGCCGTTACATGGTGCTGATGCCGAACTCGCCCACCGCCGGCGGCGTCTCGCGCCGGATCGAGGGCGAGGACCGCGCCGAGCTCAAGCGCGCGATGGACGCGCTGCAGATCCCCGACGACATGGGCGTGATCATCCGCACCGCCGGCGTCGGCCGCGACGCCGAAGAGCTGCAGTGGGACCTCGACTACCTGCTGTCGGTGTGGAAGGCCGTGGCCGAGGCCGCGCTGTCGAAGCCCGCGCCGTTCCTGATCTACCAGGAGTCGCGCCTGATCATCCGCGCGCTGCGCGACTACATGCGCGCCGACATCGGCGAGATCCTGGTCGACACGCCGGAGATGTACGCCGAGGCCAAGGAGTTCGTCGAGCAGGTGATGCCGCACAACCTGCGCAAGCTCAAGCACTACACCGACGACGTCCCGCTGTTCAACCGCTTCCAGATCGAATCGCAGATCGAGAACGCCTACGAGCGCACCATCCGCCTGCCCTCGGGCGGCGCGCTGGTGATCGACCAGACCGAGGCCCTGACCGCGGTGGACGTGAACTCGGCGCGCGCCACCAAGGGCGGCGACATCGAGGAAACCGCGTTCCACACCAATCTTGAAGCGGCCGAGGAAGTGGCCCGCCAGCTGCGCCTGCGCGACCTCGGCGGCCTGGTGGTGATCGACTTCATCGACATGTCGTCGAACAAGCACCAGCGCGAGGTCGAGAACCGCCTGCAGAACGCGCTCAAGTACGACCGCGCGCGCGTGCAGCTGGGCCGCATCTCGCGCTTCGGCCTGCTGGAGATGAGCCGGCAGCGCCTGCGCGCGAGCCTGGGCGAGTCCAGCCAGATCGTCTGCCCGCGCTGCGAGGGCCATGGCCGCATGCGCAGCGTCGAGTCGCTGGCGCTGGCGATCATCCGCCTGGCCGAAGAGCACGCGATGAAGGACAACACCGGGCAGGTGCTGGTGCAGGCCCCGGTGGAGATCGCCAACTACCTGCTCAACGAGAAGCGCAGCGCCCTGCGCGAGATCGAGACCCGCCACAAGGCGCCGATCGTGATCGTGGCCGACGAGCAGCTGCACACGCCGCACTACGAAGTGACGCGCCTGCGCGCCAACGAACTCGACGAGGAGTCGGCGAAGCCGAGCTACCGCCGCGGCACGCCGCGCAAGGTGGCGACGATCGCGCTGACCAAGGCCAACCTCAACGTGCCCGCGGCCGCGGTCACCAAGGTGCAGCACGCCCGCCCGGCGCCCGTGCGCGAACCGCGCCCCGAGCCGGTGGCCGCTCCGGAACCGGCTCCCGCCCCGGCACCCGCGCCCGTCGCGGCCCCGCTGGCGGCCAGCGGCGGCATCGTCGGCTGGCTGAAGGCGCTGTTCGTCGGCCAGCCCGCCGCCGAAGCGCCGAAGCCGGCCGCCCGCACGCAGGGGCAGCGCCGGGGTGAACGTGATGGCGAGCGTGGCGACGAGCGCGGTCCCCGCCAGGAGCGCGAGGGTCGTGGCAACCGCAATGGCGGCAGTGACCGTCGCGAAGGCGGACGTCGCGACGGTCGCCGTGGAGGTTCCGAACAGGGCCAGGGCGGCAAGCAGAAGGCGTCCGGCCAGAACGGCCAGAACGGCCAGGGCGCATCCCAGGCCCCGGGTGGCCAGAACGCCGCGGCGGCGCAGAAGCCGCCCCGCGAGAAGCCGGCGCGCGACAAGCGCGAGCGCGGCGAAGGCGAGCGCAGCGCCCACGGCCGCCAGCGTCGCGGCGACCAGTCCCAGGGCAAGGCGGGCGAAACCGCCCAGCAGGATGCCGTCGACACCTCGCTGACGACCGCGACGGCGGCGACTGCGGCGACGGTGGTTCCCGCCACCGTGGCCGCGGCCGGCCAGTCCGCCGACGAGCGCGTGCGCGAGCAGCCTGCCCAGGCCGCTGCGGATTCCGTGAAGCAGGCGATCGCGCAGGCCGAGGCCGGTGACGCCAGCACGACCCCGGTCGACGCCACCGGCGTCGGCGCGGATGCGGACGGCAGCAGCGGACAGACGGGCGACATGGACGACGAGTCCGGCGATGGCGCGCAGAAGCGCCGCCGCGGCCGCCGCGGTGGCCGTCGCCGTCGCCGCGGGAACGCGGAGGGCGTCGCCGCCGACGCCGCGTCCATGGTCGAGGGCGAGTCGCCCGAAGAGGCCGCCGAAGTGCCGGTTGCACGCAGTTCGCAGCCCGAGTTCGACTTCTCCGAAGACGAAGGCGGTGCCAGGCCGTCGACGGGCGCCGCCGCCCGACACACGCCGGCCGCCACCGCGGCCGCGGCCGTGGCTACGGTCGCCGCCGCTCCGGCGCCCCAGGCGGCATCGGACGGGGCAGCCAGCGAGGTGCCGTCCAGCAGGCCGGCCGCAGCGCCGGTCGAAGAGGTCGTCGAAGCGGCGGCTACCGCGCAGGTCGAGCCCCCGCCCGCTCCGGGGCCGGCCGATGCCGCGGCGGTCGCCGACACGAAGGCGGATGGCGTCTTCGCGGACGACGTGACCGCGTCGCCTGCGGGCCAGCCGCAGCCGGTCGCGAACGCGGAGCCGGAACCGGTCCAGGCCGGGCTGCAGGCGCCCACCGGCGATGCATCGTCGATCGATGCAACGTCGGCCGAAGCACCGCGTATCAAGGCGTCGGATGCCAGCACGATGTCGCCCGACGTGGACGCCATGTCTGCCGGCACCACCGGGGCGGCAGATGCCGCGGCCCCTGCGCCCGGCTTCAGCGACGAGGCCGCCTCCGAAGTCGAGTCCACTCCGGACATCGACGCCCCGCGCGAGGCCTCTTCCGTGGACGTGCCGCCGCCTGCACCGCAGCCGCGTGGCCTGTTCGATGGCCTCGAAGCGCAGGCCCCCACGGCCAACGGCGGTGGCTCCGATGGCCACGACGTGGCGGCAGACGCGTCCGATGCAGTGGACTCGCCCACGAACGCCGCGCAGGACGACAGCGACAACAAGAACGACCAGGCGCCCACCGGCGCCTGATCCAAGGCCCCGCCCCGCGTACGCTAGATGGCGTGCGCGGGGTCGGTCATGCCGTACTGGCTGGCCAGGCGCGCGAGCGCGATGCTGTCGTGCACCTGCAGCTTTTCGAACAGCCGCGTCTTGTGCGTGTTGATGGTCTTCGCGCTCAGGCTGAGCCGGCGCGCGATTTCCTCCTGCCGCATGCCCTGGACCAGCAGCATCGCGACTTCGGTCTCGCGCGGCGAGAGCGAGTCGAACGGCGATTCGGACGCATCCAGTCCCGACAGCGCCAGCGACTGCGCCACCCTGCTGGCCAGGAACCTGCGCCCGCCCGCGACCTCGCGGACCGCACGCAGCAGCTCGCGCGCGTCCCCGCCCTTGCCGACGTAGCCCGCCGCGCCCGCCGCGATCATCCGTTTGGGCATGGGCCCGTCCTCGAGCACCGACACCACGATCACCTTCGGCCCGTACTCGCCGCGGACGATGCGCTCGGTGACCTCCAGCCCGCTGACGCCGGGCAGGTGCAGGTCGCAGAGCACGATGTCGGGCTTGAGCGCGCGGATCTCCGGCAGGGCGTCCTCGCCGCTCTCCGCTTCGCCCACCACTTCGATGTCGGCCTCGGCCGACAGGATCATGCGCATCCCTGCGCGTACCAGTGCGTGGTCATCCACCACGTAGACCCTGATGGTCATCCTTGTCCCCTCATGACGCGTTTCTGGATCCCCGGGGGCGAGGCTAACCGTGGTGCCGCGGCGTCGCAAGCGCAGTGCGTACGCCGTCGTGGATGCACTGTGACCATGTGGACATCCTGCGATCTGGGTGACCGGCGCGCTGTATCCGTGGTGGAAGAGGTGGGATTCGAACCCACGAAAGGTTGCCCTTTGCCGGTTTTCAAGACCGGTGCCTTCAACCGCTCGGCCACTCTTCCGGGAACATGCCGCGGCGTTGCCCTACGTCCTGGTGGACGTCGGTCCGACAGGCACGGGCAGCGCGGGCGCGATTGTCGCACGAGCGGCGACGTTCATCGCGCCCCGCGTCCGCCGCCGGCCGCGCGCACTGCGCGGCGCGCCCATCTGCCGTCACGCGGCCCGCGCGGGACCTTCGCCCGACTCGTCGCGCCCGCAGGACTGGCAGTCCAGGCGCGAGCCCTCGATCAGCGGCGGCAGCCTCTCGGCCAGGAAATCGATGAATACGCGCACCGCCGGCAGCAGCCCGCGGCGCGAGGCGAACACCAGGTGCGCGATGCCCTGCGGCAGGCGCCACTCGGGCAGCACGACCTCGAGCTCGCCATTGCGGACGGCCTCGGCGCACAGCGTCTCCGGCAGCATGGTGATGCCGAGTCCCTGGCGCGCCAGCGCCATCAGCATCGGGAAGTCGCCGCCGGCGACTCGTGGCTTCAGCTCGATGCGGCGCACCTCCCCGTCCGCACCCTGCAGGTCCCAGCGCTGGCGCACTTCGTCCTCGCCCATGGTCATGGTGGTGTGGTCGTTGAGCTCTTCCGGCGTCTTCGGCCGGCCCGCGCGATCAAGATAGGTCGGACTGGCGACCAACAGCTCCTGGATCTGGCCGAAGCTGCGCATCACCAGGCTGCCGTCGTCGTCGAGCTTGTTGCGCACGCGGATGGCGACGTCGAAGCCCTCGTTGATGACGTCGACGCGGCGGTTGGAGACGTGCATCTGCACGCGCACCTGCGGATAGCGCGCCAGGAACTCCGGCAGCAGCTGCGGCATCTGCTGCTGCGCGAGCCCGACGGGCACGCTGGCGCGCACGATGCCGCGCGGCTCGGCGCTGAGCCGGTCGACCACCTCGCGCGCCGCAGTGGCTTCCGCAAGCATCGACTGCGCATGCCGGTAGACGCTCTGGCCGACGTCGGTCACCGCGAAGCGGCGGGTCGAACGCTGCAGCAGGCGTACGCCGAGTTCGGTCTCCAGCTGGCTGATGCGGCGCGACAGGCGCGACTTGGGGATGCCGAGCGCGCGCTCCGCTGCTGCAAAACCGCCGTGGTCGACGACCATGGCGAAGTAGTAGAGATCGTTCAGATCCTGCATCGCACGAGCTCCCAATAGAACAATTGGGGCCTATTTGATCACCGCAGCGCACTCAATGCAACGAAATTGGACCAAATTGGTCCGATCATCGCCACCTATCGCCGGAATCGCAATGCAGGCGGGCGGTCGCCCGCCTCCGCGGAGACGTCAGGAAATCACCGCCTGGCCGCCCATGTAGGGCCGCAGCACCTCGGGCACGCTGATCGAGCCATCGGCCTGCTGGCCGTTCTCCATCACCGCCACCAGCGCACGGCCGACCGCCACGCCGGACCCGTTGAGGGTGTGCACCAGCTCCGGTTTGGCGCCGGCCTCGGCGCGCCAGCGCGCGAGCATCCGGCGCGCCTGGAAGTCGCCGCAGTTGGAGCACGAGGAGATCTCGCGATAGGTCCGCTGCGACGGCAGCCAGACCTCGAGGTCGTAGGTCTTGCGCGCGGCGAAGCCCATGTCACCGGTGCACAGCAGCATCCGCCGGTACGGCAGGCCGAGCCGTTCGAGCACGGTTTCCGCGCAGCGCGTCATCCGCTCATGCTCGGCGTCGCTGTCCTCGGGACGCGTCACCGAGACCAGCTCGACCTTCTCGAACTGGTGCTGGCGGATCATGCCGCGGGTGTCGCGGCCGTAGGCGCCGGCCTCGGCGCGGAAGCACATCGAATGCGCCGCCATGCGCATCGGCAGCTGTTCCGCATCGACGATCGAATCGGCGACCAGGTTGGTCAGCGGCACTTCGGCGGTCGGGATGAGATAGCGCTTGGACGCCGCCTCGCCCTCGCCCACCACGGTCGAGAACAGGTCGTCCTCGAACTTCGGCAGCTGCCCGGTGCCGCGCATCGCGCCGGCGTTGACCAGCACGGGAACGCTGGTTTCGGCATAGCCGTGTTCGTCCACGTGCAGGTCGAGCATGAACTGCGCGAGCGCGCGATGCAGGCGCGCGAGCTGGCCGCGCAGCACGGTGAAGCGGGCGCCGGACAGCCGGGCCGCGGCCTCGCCGTCGAGCCAGCCGTTGCGGGCGCCGAGGTCGACGTGGTCGCGCACTTCGAAGTCGAAGTCGCGCGGCGTGCCCCAGCGGTGCTGCTCGACGTTGCCGGACTCGTCCGCACCGGGCGGCACGCTGGCGTCGGGCAGGTTGGGCAGGCCCAGCGCGATCGCCTCCAGCTCGCCACGGATGCGGTCGAGCGCCGCCTCCGAGGTCTCGAGCTCCTCGCCGAACCCCGCCACTTCCGCCTTGATCCTCTCGACCTCGGCAAGATTGGCATCGGCCTGCCCCTGCTCCCCGGCCGCCCGGAGCCGGGCCACCTGGCCCATGAGCTGGCCGATCGCCTTGCTGCGGGTGTTACGCAGGTTCTGCAGCTCCTGGGTGCGGACCTGCAGCGCCTTGCGCTCCGACTCCAGGCGTCCGATCGCGTCGGCGTCGAGCGCGAAGCCGCGGGTCTCGCGCAGGCGCCCGGCGAGGGCGGCGGGGTCTTGGCGCAGCAGGATCGGATCAAGCATCGCGTGGCTTCGGCAGTGTCGGGCCGGCCATTATCGCGTGTCGCCGCGGGGTTTGCTCCGCGAGGCCGTGGCAGAATCGGGCGAACGCGATCCGAGGCCTCCCATGTCCGACACGCCCCCGCGCAGGTCCCTGCCCCTTCCGACCCACCGCGGGTGGTGGCTCGTCGCCGCGGGACTCGCCGCCGGCCTGCTGGTCTTCCTCGCGCTGTGGCTGGGCCAGCGCGACGGGACCCCCTACCGTCCCGACGAACAGCCGCCCGCCGCCGCCGCGCCGGTGTTCCGGCCGCTGCCGGCGCCCCCGGCTTCCGGCACGGCCGCCACCCCCGGCATGCCCGAAGCGCCCGCGGGCGAGGCCTGGATCGAGGAGACTGCGCCCCAGCCGGCCGTGGCCAGCGCCGCCGACGCGGACGCGGATGCGGACGCGCCTCCCGCGATCGCCCCGGTCGAGCTGTCGGCAAGTTCTCCGGTGCCCATCGAGTCCCCGAGCCCCCGCTATCCCCGCAGCGCGCTGCGCCGCGGCGAGTCGGGAGAGGTGCTGCTGCGCATCGAAGTCGACCCGCGCGGCGTGCCGTCACAGGTCGACGTGGCCGCCAGCAGCGGATCGCGTGACCTTGATCGCGCCGCCGTGTCCGCCGCCCGCCGCTGGCGCTTCAGGCCCGCGATGCGCGACGGCGTGCCGGTCTCCGGCGTGGTCAACGTCCCGATCGCGTTCAGCAGCCCGCGCTGATTCCCGGCGGCGCACACGCGCCGTCAACCCGGGCTGTGGAAGGCTCCGCGCACCGACGCAGAGCCCAGGAGAGCGCCATGGATCCGAACCCCGACATCCCGCCGCCGCCGGCTCCGCCCCCGCCGCCGCCGCAGGAGGCCCCCGAGCGCAGGACCGCGGCCCCCCTGCTCTGGATCGTGCTGCTGCTGGCGCTCCTCGCCTTCGGCTGGTTCATCTACAGCCAGCGCGCCGGCGTCGCACCCGCGCCCGAGGCGGTGCCGCCCCCGCCCGTGGCGATCGGTGATGAACAGGACGCCGCCGCCGAGCGCGAACGCGCGGCCGATGACGCCCGCCGTGCCGAACGCGCGGACCGGGAGCGCCCGTCGCCAGCGCCCGCGGCCGCAGGCCCCGACCGCGACGCGACCCCGCTGGCCCGGGTCGAGCCCGACTATCCCGTGGAGGCGTATCGCAGGCGCGAGGAAGGCACCGTCCTGGTCGGCGCGACCGTCGGCGCGGATGGCCGGCCCGCCAGGGTCGAGGTGGTCCGCCGCAGCGGCTCGCGCGACCTCGACCAGGCCGCGGTGGACGCGGTCCGCCAGTGGACCTTCGAGCCGGCGGTGCGCGGCGGCCGCCAGGTGGAGGCCGAGGTGCAGGTCCCGGTGACGTTCCGGATCGATCGCTGAGTCAGCGGGTTCGCTAGCCGGAGCCCAGCCCGAAGCCTGCGTCCAGGGCCAGCGCCTCGAAGCCGGGGAACGAGGTCGCGACGTTGGCGACGTCGTCGATCACGACCTCGCCCCCGGCCCGCTGCGCGGCCACCGCGAAGGCCATCGCGATGCGATGGTCGCCCAGGCTGTCCACGCGCCCGCCGCGTAGCGGGCCACCTTCGATCACCATGCCGTCCGCGGTCTCGCTCACCCGCACGCCCAGCGCATCCAGCCCCGTCGCCATCGCGCTGATCCGGTCGGACTCCTTGACCCTGAGTTCGCCGGCACCGGTCACGCGCGTGGTGCCGCTGGCGCAGGCCGCGGCCACCGCGAACGCCGGGAACTCGTCGATCATGTCCGCGACCAGGGCTTCGGGCAGGTCGATCCCGCGCAGCGGCGCGTGCCGCACGGCGATGTCCGCCACCGCTCCGCAGACGCCGTTGCGGCGGTCGAGCTCGCGGATGTCGGCGCCCATCGCGCGCAGGGCCTGGAGCAGGCCGGTGCGGCGCGGATCGACGCCCACCGAGCGCAGCAGCAGCTCCGAGCCCGGCACGAGGCAGGCGGCGACGATGAAGAACGCGGCCGAGGAGAAGTCGCCTGGCACTTCGATGTCGCGCGCCGACAGGCGGTGCCCGCCCGACAGCCGCGCACGGCCCGGCGCATGGTCCACCGGCCAGCCGAACGCGGCCAGCATGCGTTCGGTGTAGTCACGCGTGGGATGCGGCTCGCGGACGCCGGTTTCGCCCTGCGCATACAGTCCGGCAAGCAGCACCGCCGACTTCACCTGCGCACTGGCCACCGGCGAATCGAACCCGATGCCGTCCAGCCGGCGCCCGCCGGCGATCCGCAGCGGCGGCCGCTCGCCGTCCTCCGAGGTGATCGACGCGCCCATGCGGCGCAGCGGCGCCATCACCCGCAGCATCGGCCGCCGGGACAGCGACGCATCGCCGACGAGTACGCTATCGAACGCCTGCCCCGCCAGGAGCCCGGCGAGCAGGCGCATCGCGGTGCCCGAGTTGCCGCAGTCGAGCTCCCCGTCGGGCGCACGCAGTCCGTCGATGCCCACGCCGCGGACGATGCGGCAGGACGGCGACGGCGCTTCGATGTCCACGCCCATCCGCGCGAAGATCGCCGCGGTGGCGCGCGTGTCCTCGCCCTCGAGGAAGCCGTCGATGCGCGAGCTGCCGTCGGCCAGCGCGGCGAACATCACCGCACGGTGCGAGATCGACTTGTCGCCGGGCACCGCGAAGTCGCCCGACAGCGCGCGACCCTGCGAAGCGACCCAGGCCTCCCGCGCCGATGGCGCCGATGTTCCCTCCAGGCCGGCGCTCAAGGCACGGCCACCGGATACGAGCCCAGCACCCGCACGTCGCCCGCGAAGGCATCGATCTCGGCCAGGGCGTCCTTCAGCGGCGACTCCTCGACGTGGCCCGTGACCTCGATGAAGAACGCGTACTGCCACAGCGCCCCGTGCGCCGGCCGCGACTCGATCCGGTCCATGCTGATGCCGTGCCGCGCCAGCGGCTCGAGGATCCGATACAGCGCGCCGGGCTGGTCGTGGATCGACACCAGCAGCGAGGTGCGGTCATGGCCCGACGGCGGGAACGCGGCGCGGCCGATCACCAGGAAGCGCGTGGTGTTGTCGCCGCGGTCCTCGATCGGGCCGGCGACCACCTTCAGGCCATAGACACGGCCCGCGCTCTCGCCGGCGATGGCGGCCGCGTCGTCGGCGTTGCGTGCGCGGCGGGCGCCCTCGGCGTTGCTCGCCACCGGCAGCTTCTCCGCCAGCGGCAGGTGCTGGCGCAGCCAGTTCTTGCACTGGGCCAGCGACAGCCCGTGCGAATAGATGCGCTCGATGTCCTCGATGCGGCCGGTGCGCGACATCAGGTACTGGTGCACGCGCAGCTCGACCTCGCCGCAGATCATCAGCGGCGAGGTCAGGAACAGGTCCAGCGTGGACTGGATGGTGCCCTGGCTGGAGTTCTCAACCGGCACCACGCCGAAATCGGCGGCCCCGGACGCCACCTCGTCGAACACCTCCTCCACGCTCGCCAGCGGCAGGCCGTGGGCGGAGTGCCCGAAGTGCTTGTGCACCGCCTGCTGCGAGAAGGTGCCCTCCGGACCCAGGTAGCCGACCTTCAGCGGCTCCTGCTGCGCCAGGCAGGCCGACATGATCTCGCGGAACAGGCGCACCAGCACGTCGTCCGACAGCGGACCGTCGTTGCGGTCGACCACGCGCCGCAGCACCTGCGCCTCGCGCTCGGGCCGGTAATAGTCGATGGCCGCGGCCAGCTTGCCCTTGGCGCGCCCGACCTGGCGGGCGAACAGCGCGCGCTCGGTGATCAGCGCCTGGATCTCGCGGTCGATGCCGTCGATCTGCGCGCGCACCGCGGCGAGGTCCGGCTTCGTCGGCTTGCCCTCAGCCATGGCGGCGCTTGAACTCCTGCATGTAATCGACCAGCGCCTGCACGCCGGCCAGCGGCATCGGGTTGTAGATCGAGGCGCGCATGCCGCCGGTCACGCGGTGGCCCTTGAGGCCGATCAGCCCGGCTTCGCGCGCGCCGGCCAGGAAGGCCGCGTCAAGCGCCGCGTCGGGCAGGAAGAACGGCACGTTCATGCGCGAGCGCGCGGCGACCTCGACCTCGTTGCGGTAGAAGCCGCCGGAACCGTCGATGGCGGCGTACAGCAGCTTCGCCTTCGCGTCGCTGCGGCGCGCGAACTCCTCCACCCCGCCCTCGTCGAGCATCCAGCGGAAGGTCAGGCCGGCGACGTACCAGTTCCAGGTCGGCGGCGTGTTGAGCATCGAGTCCGCGGCCAGCTGCAGGCGGTAGTCGAAGATGTCGGCGCGCGGCTGGCCGGCGCGCTCGAGCAGGTCCCGGCGCACGATCACCACGCCGATGCCCACCGGCCCCAGGTTCTTCTGCGCGCCGGCGTAGATGGCGCCGAAGCGCGCGACGTCGATCGGCTCGGAGGCGATGCTGGAGCTGAAGTCGGCGAACAGCGGCACGTCGCCGGTGTCGGGGAACGCGTGGCCACCAGGCGCTGCCGGGCGGAACTCGACGCCGTGGATGGTCTCGTTGGCGGTGACGTGGACGTAGGCCGCATCGTCCGACAGCCGCCACGACGCCACCGGCGGGATGCTGCGGTAGCCGTCGGCCTCGCTGCTGGCGGCGACGTTGAGATCGACGTAGGGCGCCGCCTGCCGGGTCGCGGTCGCGCCCCAGTGGCCGGTGAGCACGTAGTCGGCGCGCTGGCCCGGCGCCGCGAAGTTCAGCGGCAGCAGCGCCTGCTGCGTGGTCGCGCCGCCCGGCAGGAACAACACCGCGTAGTCGTCCGGGATCGACAGCAGGGTGCGCAGGTCGGCCTCGGCGCGGGCGGCGATGTCCATGAACTCGGCGCCGCGGTGGCTGATCTCGACGATCGAGGCGCCGGCGTCGCCGTACTCCAGCAGGGTGCCGCGCGCTTCGAGCAGCACGGATTCCGGCAGCATGGCTGGGCCGGGGCTGAAATTGTAGGCGCGCGACATCTCGGATCCTCGAAATCAGGGACGATCCAGTATGCCGCAATGCAACACCGCGCATGCACGGACGCGCGCGTAGGATGGACACCCGCTTCCCCGCGAGGACTTCACGATGGCCCGATGCCGCCTGCCGCCGGTGCCAGGTTCGGAGATCACCGGCGAAACCGTCTACCGCGACCGCCGCCGGCTGCTGAAGGCCTTCGCGCTGGCGCCCGCGCTCACGGTCGCCGGTTGCCGCGGCGAGCCGCCGCCGCCCGTGGACGTACCGCGGGCTGCCGCCCGCAAGCCCGGGGCCGGTTTCGGGGCCGATGAACCACTCACCCGCTACGAGGACGCCACCTCGTACAACAACTTCTACGAGTTCGGCAGCGGCAAGGCCGACCCCTCCCGCGCCGCGAAGACGCTGGTGACCTCGCCCTGGTCGGTGGCCGTCGGCGGCGAATGCGCGAAGCCCGGCACCGTGCCGCTGGAGACCCTGCTCAGGGGCCTGGCCCCGGAGGAGCGCGTCTACCGCATGCGCTGCGTCGAAGGCTGGTCGATGGTGATCCCCTGGCTGGGCGTTCCCCTGGGCGAGGTGCTGAAGCGCTTCGAGCCGACCGCGGACGCGAAGTTCGTCGCCTTCACCACCCTCGCCGACCCGCGCCAGATGCCCGGCATCCGCGCGCCGATCCTCGACTGGCCCTATCGCGAGGGCCTGCGCATCGACGAGGCCATGCATCCCCTCGCGCTGCTGGCCACCGGCATGTACGGCAAGCCGCTGCCGCAGCAGAACGGCGCGCCGCTGCGGCTGGTGGTGCCGTGGAAGTACGGCTTCAAGGGCATCAAGTCGATCGTGGCCATCGACTTCCTGCGCAAGGCCCCGCGCACGTCGTGGAACGACATGCAGCCGCGCGAGTACGGCTTCTTCGCCAACGTGAACCCCGCGGTGGACCATCCGCGCTGGAGCCAGGCCACCGAACGCCGCATCGCCGGCGACGGCAACCGGCTGTTCGCCGACCGCATCCCTACCCGGCCTTTCAACGGCTACGCCGACCAGGTCGCCTCCCTGTACCAGGGCATGGACCTTGCGCGCTGGTACTGAGCGCAAGGCGTCCGGCGATGGCGCGGTCGTGGCGGCGAAGACGTTGTTGCACGCCGCGGCGCTGCTGCCGCTGGCGCTGCTGGGCTGGAAGGCCTGGCTGGTGGGCGGCGGCGGCGACATCGACGCGCTGGGCGCGGACCCGGTCGCGGCCATCGAACACGAACTCGGGCTCTGGGCGCTGCGCCTGCTGCTGGTGACGCTGGCAGTCACGCCGCTGCGCCAGCTGCTGGGGCAGCCGGCGCTGCTGCGCTTCCGCCGCATGCTCGGGCTCTGGGCGTTCGCCTATGCCAGCTTGCACTTCTGCGCCTGGCTGGTGCTCGACCTGCGCGGCTGGTGGAGCCAGGTCTTCGTCGAGATCGCCGAGCGGCCCTACATCACCGTGGGCTTCGTCGCCTGGCTGCTGCTGGTGCCGCTGGCAGTGACCTCGACCCGCGGCTGGATGCGGCGGCTGGGGCGGAACTGGGGCCGGCTGCACCGCCTGGTGTACGCCATCGCGGCGCTGGCGGTGCTGCACTTCTGGTGGGTGGTGAAGTCCGACGTCCGCGAGCCGCTGCTGTACGCGTCGATCCTCGCCGTCCTGCTGGGATGGCGGCTGGTGCGACGGCGCCAGCGAAGTGCGCGGGCGCCCGCCCGGGCCTCAGCCGGTGCCGAACAGCAGTAGCAGCGCCAGCAGTCCCGCCAGCACGGCCGCGGCCAGCACCAGCCATGGGAGGTGCATCACGCTGCGGCCGCGCCCGGGCACGGCCTCCCCGGCGTGGTCGCCGTCATCGCGCGCGACCCGGTCGACGATCCCCACCGGCGCCTCGAGCACGAACCGGTGGTGGGCGTCGAACACGACCTGGTCGCCCGGCTGCAGCACCGCATCGCGCACCGGCTCGCCGTTGACCAGGCTGCCGTCGGCCGAACCGAGGTCGCGCAGCACGACATCGCCGCGCAGAAGTTCAAGGCGCGCATGGCGCTCGGCGAACGCGGGCTCGTCGATGCGGATGTCGGCCTCGGGCGCGCGCCCGACCAGGCGCGGCCGCTCGAGCGTCAGGCAGCGACCGTGGTAGCGGCCGCCGACGCCGCGCAGCACGATGCGCACGTCGCCGGACTCGCCGGTGCTGTCGCCGAAGCCGCCCGCCGGCTGCGTTGGCGGACGCGACGCGACCACGCGGATGCCACTGCCGTCGACGAAGATGGAATCGCCCACGCGCAGCATCGCCATCCGCAGGACCGGCCTGCCGTTGACGTGCACGCCGCGCGTGCCCTCGGGCACCGTCAGCCACACGCCGCGCCGGTCGACGCAGAAGTTCACGAGCGGCGACGATTCGACCGGGCCGAGGCCGGCGCCGTCGCGCGGCCGCCCCACGCCGTGCACGCCGACGGTCAGCGGGTGGTCGTTGCCGGCGGAGTCGAAGCGCAGCCTGAGGGTATCCATGCGCGGTGGAATCTATCACGCACGGCCCCTTGGATCGCCGCCTGCGCGGCTCCAGAATGGAGTCCCACCTCTTGCGGACCCAGCATGGCCGGCATCGACATCCAGCACGCACACGCGCTGCCCCCTCCCCGCGCGCGCGACGCCGTGCAGCACGTGGCCGACAAGCTGGTGGAGCGTTTCGGCGTGGAGTGCCGATGGCAGGACGATGCGCTGCACTTCAGCCGGGCCGGCGTCGACGGCCGCATCGCGCTGCTGCCCGGCGCGGTGCGCGTGCAGGCCGAGCTGGGCTTCCTGCTGTCGGCGATGCAGGGACCGATCGAGTCCGAGATCCGGCGGGTGCTGGACAAGCACTTCGCCTGAGCCTCCGCGCGCGCAGGGCGCCGCCTTGCGTCTATATTCCCGGCAAGGTCCGACGACAGGGGTACGGAATGCTGCAGTGGCTGTTGGCGATCGTCGCCGCGCTGGCGGTAGGAGGCGCCGCGACCTGGTTCGCGCACGGACCGCTGCGGCGGCGACACGACACCGACGCCGGGATCGCCGCGCTGTCGGCCATGTCCTGGCGCGCCTTCATCCACCTCGTGCTCGAGGCGCTGGACCGCCGCGGATACCACCGCCTGGTGGACCGCGAGACCCCGGCCGGCGACGACGACTACACCCTGGTCCGCGACGGCGGGCACTGGCTGCTGTCGGCGAAGCACGGCAGCTCCTTCGTGCTCGGCCGGCCGGCGGTGGCGGCGCTGTCGGAGGCCATGCGGCTCGCCGGCGCCGCGGGCGGGCTGCTGGTCACCCAGGGACGCATCGACGGCGAAGCACGCAGCGCCGCGCACCGCCAGCCGATCGAGCTGCTCGACGGGGCCACCCTGTGGCCCGAGCTGCGCCCGCTGCTGCCGGCGACGGTCCTGGATCCGATCACCGAAGCTTCGGGCAGGCGCGCGCGCGAGCGCAGCCTGGCGGGATGGCTGCTGGCGCTGATCGTGGGCGTCGCCGTGTTCGCGCTGTTGCCCACGCCGGACGTCGCCTCCCGTTCAGGCCCGGCGGACACCCGGCCCCCTGCAGCCGGCCCCACTGCAGCCGGCGCGCCCGTTGACGGAGCCAGCGGCGACACCGCCACCGCCGGGCCCGTGGCCGACCCGGATGCCGCCACCCTGGAACGGCAGCGCCGCGAGCTCGCGGCGGCGATCACCACCCTGCCGATGGTGGCGACCACGCTGTGGACCACCGCCTCCACCCTGGAAGTGATCCTCGCCGACACCCGCGAGGATCCCGTGGCGAAGATCTGCCCGCTGGTCGAACGCTACCCCGCCCTGGCCGCCTCCAGGATCCAGCTGACGCCGCCGCCCGGCAGCGACCGGCCGGTGCGGTTCCGGCAGTGCCGCAGCTACTGAGGGCAGCCCGGACCGCCTGTCATGCAGGCGTCACCGGACCGACATCATCGGGTCACCGCCAGAGCGTGAAATGCCCCGCGTGGCCCGCCGGGGAGCGTTCCGGCCCGCGGCGGCCCCAGGTCATCCTCCTCGTCTCCTGACTGTAGAACGCTTCATTTTGCGGGCCCTCCGGGGCCCGTCTTTTTGCGTGCGCACGGCCGCCCGGCCCAACTGCGACACGACTCGTCATGAAGCTGTCATAAAAACATCATCCAATGTGCGCAAGCCGCTTACGGCTCCTCGCCCACAACGGAATCCGCCATGACCACCTTCCCCAAGCTGCGAATCGCTTCGCTCGCCCTCGCCTCGGCGCTGTTCGTCGCGGCCTGCCAGCCCTCGGGCGACCCTTCGGCCACGGCCGGCGCGGATGCCGCGGGCGAGCGCGTCGCCACCCAGGTGTCCGGCGCGGGCGCCTCGTTCATCTACCCGCTGGTCTCGAAGTGGTCGGCCGACTACAACGCCGCCACCGGCCGCCAGGTCAACTACCAGTCCATCGGCTCCGGCGGCGGCATCGCCCAGGTCAAGGCCGGCACCGTCGATTTCGGCTCCAGCGACAAGCCGCTGTCGAGCGAGGAGCTCGCGGAGGCCAACCTCGGCCAGTTCCCGTCGGCCATCGGCGGCGTGGTGCCCGTGGTGAACATCGAAGGCCTGGCGCCCGGTGCGCTGAAGCTCACCGGGCCACTGCTGGCCGACATCTTCCTGGGCAAGGTCACGACCTGGAACGCGCCCGAGATCGCCGGCCTGAACCCCGGTCTGGCCCTGCCCGACGGCAAGATCAGCATCGTCCACCGCTCCGACGGCTCCGGCACCAGCTTCAACTTCACCAACTACCTGTCCAAGGTCAGCGCCGACTGGAAGGCGCAGGTCGGCGAAGGCACCTCGGTGTCGTGGCCGCTTGGCGTCGGCGGCAAGGGCAACGAGGGCGTGGCCTCCTACGTGCAGCAGATCCAGGGCGCGATCGGCTACGTCGAGCTGGCCTATGCGCTGCAGAACACCATGCCCTACGCCTCGCTGCAGAACGCCGAGGGCAACTTCGTCGAACCCAGCGCCGAAAGCTTCGCCGCCGCCGCGCGCACCGCGGACTGGGCCTCGGCCAGCGACTTCAACCTCGTCATCACCAACGCCCCGGGCGCCGAGTCCTGGCCGATCACCGCGACCAACTTCATGCTGATGCCGAAGCAGCCGAAGGACCCGTCGCGCAGCAAGGCCGCGCTGGAGTTCTTCAAGTGGGCCTTCGAAGAGGGCCAGGCCCAGGCCAGCGAGCTGCACTACGTGCCGCTGCCCGCCGAGCTCGTGCAGCAGATCGAGGCGTACTGGGCCGCCGAGTTCCAGCAGGGCCAGTAAGGCGACCGTGCCCGCCGCACCCGCGGCGGGCATCCTCCAGTCCCCGGGACACCGATGAACGCCACCGCCCTGACCGCCTCCGCGCCCGGCCGCCGCGACCTCCGCGACGCACGCGCCGACCGCTGGTTCCGCTACGCCCTCTTCGGCACCGTCGTGTTCGTGCTGCTGGCCCTGGCCAGCGCCATGCTCTCGATGCTCTGGGGCGGCCGCGAGGCCCTGCAGTCGCAGGGCCTGTCGTTCTTCTTCTCCGCGGAATGGAATCCGGTGGAGAACCGGTACGGCGCGCTGGCGCCGATCTACGGCACCGTGGTCACCGCCGTCATCGCCATGTTGCTCGCGGTGCCGGTGAGCTTCGGCATCGCGGTGTTCCTGACCGAAGTGGCGCCGCGCTGGCTGCGCGGACCGGTGAGCGCGGCGATCGAGCTGCTGGCCGGCATCCCGTCGATCATCTACGGCATGTGGGGCCTGTTCGTGCTGGTGCCGGTGATGACCCGCCACGTGACGCCCTGGCTCAACGAGCACCTCGGGACGATCCCCGGCGTCGGCATCCTGTTCCAGGGCCCGCCGCTGGGCATCGGCGTGCTGACCGCCGGCCTGGTGCTGGCGATCATGGTGGTGCCCTTCATCACCTCCGTGATGCGCGAGGTCTTCCTGACCGTGCCCACGCGGCTGAAGGAATCCGCCTACGCGCTCGGCGCCACGCGCTGGGAGGTGTGCTGGGACATCGTCCTGCCCTACACCCGCTCGGCGGTCATCGGCGGCGTGTTCCTCGGCCTCGGCCGCGCGCTGGGCGAGACCATGGCCGTGGCCTTCGTGGTCGGCAACAGCGTGCGCCTGACCCCCTCGCTGCTCGAACCCGGCACCACCATCGCCGCGCTGATCGCCAACGACTTCGGCGAAGCCACCGAGACCTACCGGTCGGCGCTGCTGCTGCTCGGCTTCGTCCTCTTCATCGTGACCTTCGTGGTGCTGGCGCTGGCGCGGCTGATGCTCGCGCGGCTGGCGCGCCGGGAGGGCAACTGATGTCCGCCCTGGTCTCCGAGCGGCTGTACCTGCGCCGCCGCATCACCAATGTCCTGGCGCTCACGCTGTCCTGCGTGGCCGCGGTCGTCGGCCTGCTGTTCCTGGGCTGGATCCTGTGGACCCTGGTGTCCAAGGGCATCACCGGGATCAACTGGGAACTGTTCACGAAGGACACCCCGCCGCCGATGGCCGAAGGCGGCCTGCGCAACGCGCTGTTCGGCTCGGCGGTGATGTGCGGACTGGCGATCGTGATCGGCGCGCCGCTGGGCGTGGCAGCGGGTACCTGGCTGGCCGAGTACGGCGCGGCGAGCCGCGCGGCCACGGTCGTGCGCTTCGTCAACGACATCCTGCTGTCGGCACCCTCGATCGTACTCGGCCTGTTCGTCTACACCCTGCTGGTGATGAACACCGGCGGCAGCTTCTCCGCCTTCGCCGGCGCCGTGGCGCTCGCCTTCATCGTGCTGCCGGTGGTACTGCGCACCACCGACGAGATGCTGCGGCTGGTGCCGGCGCAGATGCGCGAGGCGGCGCTGTCGCTGGGCGTGCCGCAGTGGAAGGTGATCGTCCAGGTGCTCTACCGCAGCGCCTCGGCCGGCATCGTCACCGGCATCCTGCTGTCGCTGGCGCGCATCAGCGGCGAGACCGCGCCGCTGCTGTTCACCGCCTTCGGCAACCTGTACTGGAACAGCAACGTCATGCAGCCGATGGCCAGCGTGCCGGTGGTGATGTACCAGTTCGCCGGCAGCCCCTACGAGACCTGGCAGCAGCTGGCCTGGGCCGGCGCCCTGGTGCTCACCACCTTCGTGCTCCTCATCAGCCTCGGCGCGCGCGCCCTGCTGCTCCGCAAGCGCGTCACCCATGACTGATCCGACCCAATCCTGGACCCTTCCGATGAACGACGCTCCCGCCGCCGCCGCCACCGAATATGGACGCGCCCGGCTTGCCACGCCCACGCCGCGCAGGCCTGCGGGCGAAACCGCGCCGGTGAAGCTCTCGGTGCGCGGCCTGGACTTCCACTACGGCAGGTTCCACGCGATCAAGGGCGTGGCGATGCAGATCCCGGAGAAGCGCGTGACCGCGCTGATCGGGCCGTCGGGCTGCGGAAAGTCGACGCTGCTGCGCGTGTTCAACCGCATCTACGCCCTGTACCCGGGCCAGGTGGCCAGCGGCAGCATCCTGCTCGACGGCGAGGACATCCTGTCGCCGAAATACCCGATGAACCGCCTGCGCTCGAAGGTCGGCATGGTGTTCCAGAAGCCGGTGCCGTTCCCGATGACGATCTACGAGAACATCGCCTACGCCATCCGCCACCACGAGAAGCTGTCGAAGAGCGAGATGGACGCGCGCGTGGAATCGGCGCTGCGCCAGGGCGCGCTCTGGGATGAGGTCAAGGACAAGCTGGGCCAGAGCGCGCTGGGCCTGTCGGGCGGGCAGCAGCAGCGCCTGTGCATCGCCCGCGCGGTGGCGCTGAAGCCCGAGGTGCTGCTTCTCGACGAGCCGACCTCGGCGCTGGACCCGATCTCGACAAGCCGCATCGAGCAGCTGATCGAGGAACTCAAGGTCGACTACACGATCGTGATCGTGACCCACAACATGCAGCAGGCCGCGCGCGTCTCGGATTACACCGCCTTCATGTACCTCGGCGACCTGATCGAGCACGATACGACCGAGACCATCTTCTCCAATCCCTCGAAGCAGCAGACCGAGGACTACATCACCGGACGGTTCGGATGAACAACACCCCCAACGACCACATCGTCCGCAGCCACGACGAGGAGCGCCAGCGCCTGATCGGCGAGATCCTGCGCATGGGCGAGCTTGCCGTCGCCCAGCTCGAGGCCGCGCTGGACGTGGTGGAACGCCGCGACGACCGCGCCGCCGGCCACATCGTCGCCAACGACGAGGCGATCGACGCGCTCGAGCGCGAGGTCAGCCACGACGCCATGAAGCTCTCGCTGCGCGGGCCGCTGGCGCGCGACCTGCGCGAGATCCTGGCCGCGCTGCGCATCGTGTCCGACATCGAGCGCATCGGCGACTACGCCGCCAACATCGCCAAGCGCTCGATCGCGCTGAACCAGGCGCCGGCGCTGCCCGTTGCCAGCGGCCTGAAGCACGTCGGCGCGCTGGCCGTGCGCCAAGTGCGCGACGTGCTCGAGGCCTACGTCAACCACGATCCCGAGGCCGCGCAGGCGGTCCGCGACCGCGACGCCGCGCTCGACGCCGAGTACACGCGCCTGTTCCGCGAACTCCTGACCTACATGATGGAGGACGCGCGCGCGATCACCGGCTGCACCCACCTGCTGTTCATGGCCAAGAACCTCGAGCGCATCGGCGACCACGCCACCAACATCGCCGAGAACATCTGGTTCATGGTGCGCGGCGAGGACAACCTGCCGCCTCGCGAGAAGGCCGACGACACCAATACGACGACCTGACGGCGCTCCCTGCGGCGTCGACGCGGCGTGAACGGGGCTGCTGCATACTGGCGTCCCCGCGGCCGTCCGCCGCCCTCCGAGGAACGCCAAGATGTCGAAGTCAACCGCCAAGCCCGTTGCCCTGGCCATGGCCACCGCCCTCGGCGGCATCGCGCTGTCGGGCGCCGCGTTCTCGATGGCGCCGCTCGCGGGCGGCTACATGCTCGCCGCCCAGGATGCGCCCGTCGCGGACACGCCGGCCGTGGCCAAGGACGGGGAAGGCCGCTGCGGCATGGATCGCAGCGACAGCGACGGCGACGGCCGGATCTCGGCCGCCGAGTTCGGCGCCGCCCATCCCGAGAAGGATCCGTCCTATTTCGCCGGCATCGATGTCAACGGCGATGGGTTCATCGACAAGGCCGAGCACGACGCGCACCACGCTGCCCCCAAAGCCTCCAGCGACCAGACCGACGAGGCCGACAAGGCCGCCCACGAGGGCAAGTGCGGCGAAGGCAAGTGCGGTGGCTCCGGCGCCTGCGGCGGCGCGGCCTGAGTCCCTGATGGATCCCGGGCGCGGCGTGCCGCGCTTCGCGTGGCCATGACCGTCGCCCCGCTGCCCACCCGCGCCGTCGGCCTCGGCCTGCGGCGCGCGCTGCTGCAGGACCTGCTCGCGGCGCCCGCCGGCAGCTTCGATTTCCTCGAGGCCGCCCCGGAGAACTGGATCGGCGTCGGCGGCGCGCCGGGCGAGGCCTTCGCCCGGCTGGCATCGGAGCATCCGCTGGCCTGCCACGGCCTCTCGCTGTCGCTGGGCGGTCCCGCCCCCCTCGACGACACCTTCCTGCACACGCTGCGCCGCTTCCTCGACGCGCACCGCGCCGCGCTCTACAGCGAGCACCTCAGCGCCTGCGGCGACAGCTTCGGCCAGCTCTACGACCTGCTGCCCCTGCCCTTCAGCGACGAAGCCGTGCACCACGTGTCGGCGCGCATCCGCCGCGCGCAGGACGTGCTCGGACGCAGGATCGCGGTGGAGAACATCTCCTACTACGCGACGGTCCCGGCGACCGGCACGGACGCGAGGCCGCTGACCGAACTCGAGTTCATCAACGCCGTGCTCGCCGAGGCCGACTGCGACCTGCTGCTGGACGTCAACAACATCATCGTCAACGCCACCAATCACGGCTACGACGCCAGCGCGTTCCTGCGCGGCCTGCCGGGCGCGCGCGTGGCCTGCATCCACGTCGCCGGGCACCGCGACGAAGCCCCCGGCCTCAAGATCGACACCCACGGCGCCGCGGTGGCCGATCCGGTCTGGCAGCTGCTGGCCGAAGCCTATGCGCTGGTCGGGCCGCGCCCGACCCTGCTCGAGCGCGACTTCGACTTCCCGCCCTTCGAAGAACTGCTGGGCGAGCTCGCGGTCGTGCGCGGCCACCTCGCCGGCGCGCCGGCGCGCAGCCGGGCGGCCTGACGTGCAGGACACGCTGGCGGCCGGTAACGCCCTGCGCGCGCAGCAGGACGCGTTCAGCGCGCACATCCGCGACCCCGACCGGCATCCGCCGCCGCCCGGCATCGACCCGCGGCGCATGCAGGTCTACCGCGACCTCTTCTTCAACAACGTCTCGCGCCTGCTCGCCGGCAACTTCCCGGTGATCCGCCGCATCCGCGGCGACGCCTGGCCGGCGATGGTGCGCGCCTTCTACCGCGACCACGGCTGCCGCACGCCGCTGTTTCCCGAGCTCCCGCGCGAGTTCCTGCGCTGGGTGGAGGACAGCGACGGCCATGAGCCCTGGCTGCCCGAGCTGGCGCACTACGAATGGATCGAACTGGCGCTGCAGATCAGCGAAGCGACGGTGGACGACATCGCGCACGACCGGCTCGACGCCCCCGGCATCGACGCCGCCGCCGCGCTGCTGGACGGCCGGCCGCTGCTGTCGCCGCTGGCCTGGCCGCTGGCCTACGCCTGGCCCGTGCACCGGATCGGCCCGGGATTCCTGCCGGCTGCGCCGCCTCCGGCGCCGACCCTGCTCCTGCTGCACCGCGACGCTGGCGGCCGGGTGCGCTTCCATTCGCCCAGCCCCCTGGCCTGGCGACTGCTGCAACGCCTGGACGAAGCGCCGACCCTCGGCGGCCGTGCGCAGCTGGAGGCGCTCGCCGCCGAAGCCGGCGCAGCCGCCGATGCGGGCTTCCTCCGGGAGGGGACCGCCATGCTGCTGCGCTGGCACCACGAAGGCATCGTGGCCGGCGTCCGGTGCGACAGCGACGATGGCGGGGCCGGCGCCGTGCTCGGCTAGACTAGCGCCGGTGACCAGCCCGCTCCCGCCCCAGGCCCCCGAGGCCACGCCCGCCTTCGCGCCCATGTCCGCCCGCTTCCGCGGCTACCTGCCGGTGGTGGTGGACGTGGAGACCGGTGGCTTCGACTGGAACCGTCACGCGCTGCTGGAGATCGCGGTGCTGCCCATCGACCTCGACGCAAACGGCCGCTACGTCCCTGGCGAAGGCGCCAGCGCGCACCTGGTGCCCGCGCCGGGCACCGAGATCGACCCGAAGTCGCTGCAGGTCACCGGCATCGACCTCGACCATCCCTTCCGCTTCGCCAAGCCGGAGAAGGACGCGCTGGAGCACGTGTTTACCGCCGTGCGGGCCGCGGTGAAGAAGCACGGTTGCCAGCGCGCGATCCTGGTCGGGCACAACGCCCACTTCGACCTCAACTTCCTCAACGCCGCGGTCGCCCGCAGCGGCCACAAGCGCAACCCCTTCCATCCCTTCAGCGTGTTCGACACCGTAACCATGGCCGGCCTGGCCTACGGGCAAACGGTGCTCGCGCGCGCCGTGCAGGCGGCCGGCCTGGACTGGAACAGCGAAGACGCGCACTCGGCCGTCTACGACACCGAACGCACCGCCCAGCTCTTCTGCACCATCGCCAACGCCATGGGCCGCTTCGCGACGCCCGCAACCTGAGGGTTGTTCCGGCTCCGGGTTGGGGTGCGGGAAAAGCTTTTTGCCACGGATTACGCGGATAACGCGGATTTACACGGATAAAGCAAAGGCAGGAGAAAAAGCTTTTTTGCCACGGATTTGCGCGGATTACGCGGATCTGGCCGAGGCAAGATTGACGCCAGAAAGCCCTTCTGAATGAAGAACAGGTGCAGTGCGTGGCGCAGGCACCGGCCTCAGCCAGATCCGCGTAATCCGCGCAAATCCGTGGCTGAAGAAAGCTTTCCGCCTTTTCCGCTTTTTCTGCCTTTCCGCTCTATCCGTGTAAATCCGCGTTATCCGCGTAATCCGTGGCAAAAAAAGCTTTCCCGGCAAACCACCTAGAGCCGCTGCCGGACGGCTTCGAAGAGGCAGACCCCGGCAGCCACGGAGACGTTCAGGCTTTCGACGCCGGCATCGGCGGCGCCCGGCATCGGAAGGGCGACCAGCTGGTCGCAGTGCTCGCGGGTCAGGCGGCGCAGGCCCTCGCCCTCGCCGCCCAGCACCAGGGCGACGTTGCCGCGCAGATCGATGCCGTACAGCGACGCTTCCGATTCGCCGGCCAGTCCGTAGATCCACACGCCCTGCTTCTGCAGGTCGCGCAGGCTGCGCGAGAGGTTGGTGACGCGCACCACCGGGATCGCGTCCGCGGCGCCGGCGGACGTCTTGCGCACGGTGGCGTTGACCTGCACGGCCTTGTCCTTGGGGATCACCACCGCGGTCACGCCCGCGGCCGCGGCGCTGCGCAGGCAGGCGCCGAGATTGTGCGGGTCCTGCACGCCGTCGAGCACCAGCAGCAGCGCGCGCCCTCCAGCGGCCTCGACCAGGCCCGGCAGGTCGTCCTCGTCGTGCGTCCTTGCCGCCGCATAGCGCGCGACGGCGCCCTGGTGGCGCAGGCCTCCGGCGACGCCGTCCAGCGCCTGCTGCGCCACGCGACGCACCTCGATCCCGCGCCGGCGCGCGTCCTCCTCGATCGCCGCGATGCGCGGATTCTTCGCGCCCGCCTCCAGCAGCACTTCGCGCACGTTGTCGGCGTCGTGGTCCACGGCCGAGGCGACGGCGTTGATGCCGACGATCCACTGGTTCTGCTTGTTGCCCATCGGGCCCTCTTGGTCAGTACTGCTGCTTGGTGCGCTTCGCGGGTTTTCCGCGCGGCGGCGGTGTTGGTTCGCCCTTCCCGCGCTGGCCTTCCTCGACCAGGCGGAAGTCGATCTTCAGTTCTTCCACGCTGGCCTTGAGCACCACGATCCGCACCCGGTCGCCCAGCCGGAACTCGCGCTCGGTGCGCTGGCCGGTCAGTGTCTTGCGGATGGGGTCGAAATGATAGAAGTCGTTGGGCAGCTGGGTCACGTGCACCAGTCCGTTGACCTTGGATTCGTCGAGTTCGACGAACAGGCCGAAGCTGGTCACGCCGCTGACCACGCCCTCGAACTCGCGGCCGACGTGCTCCTCCATCCAGGCCGCGCGGTAGCGTTCGTCGACCTCGCGCTGGGCCTCGTCGGCGCGGCGCGAGCGCTCGGAGCACTGCAGCGACAGCGCCCCCATCTCGTGCGCCGAATACCGGTAGTCCGCGGCGCGGCCGCCGCCAAGCGCATGCTTGATCGCGCGGTGCACCAGCAGGTCCGCGTAGCGGCGGATCGGCGACGTGAAGTGCGCGTAGGCCTCAAGCGCGAGGCCGAAGTGGCCGATGTTGTCCGGCGCATAGACCGCCAGCGACTGGCTGCGCAGCAGCACCGACTCCAGCAGGGCCGCGTCGGGGCGATCGCGCACCGTCTCCAGCAGCCTGCGGAAATCCTTCGGCTTCACCTTCGCCCAGGGCGGCAGGCGCAGCTGGAACTCCTTCAGGAATTCCAGAAGATCCGCGTACTTGCCCTCCGGTGGACGGTCGTGGTCGCGGAACGGCGCGGGGACGCCCACTTCCAGCAGCGCGTGCGCGGCGGCCACGTTGGCCGCGATCATGCATTCCTCGATCAGCTTGTGGGCATCGTTGCGCTGGATCATGCCCGCCTGCGTGACCTCGCCCTGCGGGCCGAGCACGAAGCGCACCTCGCTGGTCTCGAAGTCGATCGCGCCGCGCGCCTTGCGCGCCTTCTCCATCACCTTGTAGAGCTGGTGCAGCTGGCGGACCTGCCCCATCTGCGGCCCGATGAAGGCCTGCGCCGCGTCGCGGTCGGCATCGGGCACGCCGTCGCCCACGGCGTTCCAGACCTGGGTGTAGGTCAGGCGCGCGTGGGAATGCATCACCGCCTCGTGGAATTCGTAGGACACCACCTGGCCACGGCGGTCGACCTGCATGTCGCAGGCGAAGCACAGCCGGTCGACCCTGGGCTTCAGCGAGCAGATGCCGTTGGACAGCGTCTCCGGCAGCATCGGCACGACGTAGCCGGGGAAATAGACCGAGGTCGCGCGCTTCTGCGCTTCGACATCGAGCGGCTCGCCCGGGCGCACGTAGTGCGAGACGTCCGCGATCGCCACGATCAGGCGGAAGCCGTCGCGGTTGGGCTCGCAGTACACCGCGTCGTCGAAGTCCTTGGCGTCCTCGCCGTCGATGGTCACCAGCGGCAGCTTGCGCAGGTCGAGGCGGCGGTTGGCGGTGGCGAAGTCGACGTCCACCGGCACTTCGGCCGCGGCGTCGAGCACCTCGGGCGGGAACTCGTGCGGGATGTCATGCCCATGGATCGCCGCCTCGACCGCGATCGAGGCGGTCAGGCGGTCGCCCAGCACCGCCAGCACGCGGCCGATCGGCGGCCGGTGGTTGTCGGGCGGGGTCACGATCTCGCAGACCACCAGCTGGCCGTCGCGCGCGTCCTGGCGCTCGTCGGCCGGGATCTGCACGTTGCGCTGGATGCGGCGGTCGTCCGGGACCACGTAGCTGATGCCGTGCTCCAGCGCGAAGCGGCCGATCAGGCGCGTCACCCGGCGCTCCAGCACCTCGACGATCACGCCCTCGCGGCGTCCGCGGCGATCGACGCCGGTGACGCTGCCGAGCACGCGATCGCCGTGCATGGCCTTGCGCATCTCGAACGGCGGCAGGAACAGGTCGTCGCCCACGCCGCTTTCCGGGCGCAGGAAACCGAAGCCCTCCGGGTTGGCGATGATCGTGCCGGGGATGAGGTCGGCGCGCGCGGCCGGCACGAAGCCGCCGCGGCGGTTCTTCAGTACCTGGCCGTCGCGCAGCATCGCCGCCAGGCGCTTCTCCAGGGCGATGGAGCGATCGATGTCATGGAGCCCCAGCACGTCCTGCAGGCGTTCGGCGTCCAGCGGGCCGTCGGCGTCGGACAGCACCTGCAGGATCGCCTCGCGACTGGGAATCGGATTCTCGTAGCGGCCGGCCTCGCGCGCGGCCTGCGGATCGACGACGCCGCCGCCGGCGCGCCGGGCTGCGGCTCGCGGAGCGGCGGACTGCGTCCCGGTCGCGGCCTTGCCGGTCGCGGTCTTGCCGGTCGTGCGTGCCTCGCCGCCGAGCGCGGGCTCCGCGCCGCGCGGCTTCATCGCGCGCAACAGTCCGGGATCGGGCATCCAGGCCGGCTGTGCGCCGCCCGCAGCCGCCTTTCGCCCCCCCGCCGCCGGCGCCTTCCTTGCAGCCTGCGGCGTGGCCGGCGTCGACGCCTTGCGGCCCTTGCCCGCAGCAGCTTTCGTCGCACCTGGCTTCGCAGGTTCCGTGTCGCGGCCGGTGCCGCGCTTGCCCGTCTTTTTCGTCATCCGACGATTGTACGCACGCGTCGTGTCGATCCCGTGCGTAAAACCCGTTGACAGACTCGCCGCCGCGCTGCACCATACGCGCCCACCTGCCCAGGTGGCGGAATTGGTAGACGCACTAGTTTCAGGTACTAGCGGGTAAAACCGTGGAGGTTCGAGTCCTCTCCTGGGCACCAGTTACAGCAGAAAACCCGCGCCCCGGCGCGGGTTTTCTGTTTTCCGGCAGGCCGCGGCCCGTCAGCGGCCGGCGCGGCGCACGAAAGGCAGCGCGTTGTGCACATGCGTGGCCGCGATCGCGGCGTGCCCCACCGCGACCGAGATCTGGTTGAGGCCACTGACCACGTCGCCGATGGCGTAGAGGCCGGGCAGGCGCGTCTGCTGGTCGCGGTCGACGATGATCTCGCCGCGCCCGTCGAGCCGGGCGCCGGCCGCGGCGGCCATGCCGGCGCAGGTCTCGAAGCCGAGATAGGCATAGACGGTGTCGAAGGCGACCGGCTCCGCTCCCGGCGGCGCGTAGGTGCAGCGCCGGCCGTCGAAGCCCAGGCGACCGGCTCCGGGCAGCCATTGCACGCCGGCCGTCCGCGACTCGCGACCCGCTTCGCCGCCGTCGCCATCGTCCAGCGGCAGGGCATGCACCGTCGACGAATACCCGCGCAGGAACAGCGCGTGGCCCCCGATGTCCGCGCTCGGCCCGAGCACGCCGATCGACAGGTCGCTGGCCTCGTAGGCATCGCAGATCGAGCAGAGGCGCAGCGCGTGGCAGGCGATCGCGGCTTCCACCCAGGGCTCGTCCGGCAGGCGATCGCTGACGCCGGTGGCGAGGATCACCGTGCGTGCCAGCCAGTGGCGCTCGCCCGCGCGCACCTCGAAGCCCTCTGCCCGCACGGCAATGGCGTCCACCCGCGCCTGCTCGACCGGCACTTCCACCGCCGCGGCCTGCTCCCGCATGCGGCGCAGCAGTCCGTCTCCGGAGACTCCATGGGGAAAGCCCGGACAGTTGTTGCTTTCCGGGATCCAGCGCGCGCGGCTGTCGCCCGCATCCAGCACCAGGCAGTCGCGGTGGAAGCGGCGCAGGTAGCAGGCCGCGGTCAGGCCCGCGGGCCCGCCGCCGACGATGATGCAGTCGATCATCCGGCGTCGTCGGGCGCGGCAGGCGGCGCCTTGCGCTGCGTTCCGCCGTCGTGGCGCGGCATCGGATCGTCGCGCGTGGGCTGGAACGCGTTGCGGTCGCCGCTTCCATGCGGGTATTCGCGCGGCTCGCGGTCGGGCGCATCGGTGCCGGGGGCGTCGGAGGCAGGGCGTTGGTCGCGGGGCATGGCGGGTCTCCACGGTTCGCGCGGCGCGCGCGGCAACGGCCGACACTGCGATCCGATCCCGCAAGGCGGCGTGAATCCCGGCCGGCGGATCCATGGGGTCGCTGGATTCATCGCGCGATCACCGCCGGCCCGTAGCGTTCGGCCATGGCCCCGACCTCCTCCAACCCGCCCCCCGACGACGCCCCACCCGGCTCGCTCGAGGCGGCCGAGGCCGGCCTTCTCTATGTGTGCGACCAGGACCCCGGCATCCGCCGGCTGCGCAGCGGCCGCGGCTTCCGCTACGTGGATCCCGCCGGCAAGGCGGTCCGCGACCCGGCGACCCTGGAGCGGATCCGCGCGCTTGCGGTTCCGCCCGCCTACCGCGACGTGTGGATCTGCACGTCGCCGCGCGGCCATCTGCAGGCCACCGGGCGCGATGCCCGCGGGCGCAAGCAGTACCGCTACCACGCCCGCTGGCGCAACTGCCGCGACGTCGGCAAGTTCGAACGCCTGCCGGCATTCGCCGACGCGCTGCCGCGGCTGCGCAGGAAGCTGCGCACGGACCTCGCCCTGCCCGGTTTCCCCCGCGAGAAAGTGCTGGCCCTGGTCGTGGCCACGATGGCGGACACCCTGCTGCGCGTGGGCAACGACAGCTATGCCCGCGAGAACCGGTCCTATGGTCTCACCACCCTGCGCAGCCGCCATGCGCGCTTCCCGGCCGGCGGCCTGCGGCTGCAGTTCACCGGCAAGGGCGGCAAGCGGCACGACGTCGAGCTCGGCGACCGCCGCCTGGTCCGGATGCTGCGTGCGATGCACCAGCTGCCCGGGCAGCGCCTGTTCCAGTACACCGGCGAGGACGGCGAGCTCCACCCGATCGACTCGAGCATGGTCAACGAATATCTGCGCGACCGGATGGGCGACGGATTCACCGCCAAGGATTTCCGCACCTGGGGCGCCACCCTCGAGGCCTTCCGGCTGCTGGCCGCGTCGCCGCCGCCGGAGGATGCCAGCGACCGCGCACTCGCCGCGATCCAGCAGTCGGTGCTGGGCGAGGTGTCGGGGCTGCTGGGCAACACCGTGGCGGTCTGCCGCAAGTCGTACGTCGACCCCTGCGTCTTCGAAGGCTGGCAGGACGGCAGCCTGTCGCGCGCGGCCGCCAAGGCGCGCGGTCCGCGCCAGTGGGAATCCGCCGCGCGCCGGTTCCTTTCACGCGCCCATGCCCGTGCGCGCGCCGCGGTCACGCGGAGGCAACGCCGCCGGCGCTAAGAAGCATGTCGCATCCACACCGCAGACCGCGAGGCGCGCCATGAGCCGGGACCGGAAAGACCTTCCAGAAGACCACGCTGCACCGCACCGGGACGAGACCCCGGGCGAGCGCGTGGTGCGCAAGCAGAAGGAGAGCGAGAACCAGGACGAGGCGCTGGAGGAAACCTTCCCGGCCAGCGATCCGGTCTCTCCCTTCGTCCCCGCGAAGACGCCCGACTGAAGGTGGCGACCGGCGCCCTGCCCGCGCTGCTGGTGATCGACATGATCGGGTTGTTCGACTTCCCGGGTGCCGACCGGCTGGCACCGTCGGCCGTGCGCGCCGCCCGCGGCGTGCGGACCCTGCGCGACCGCTTCCACCGGCGCGGCTGGCCGGTGGTGTACGCCAACGACAACTTCACGCACTGGCAATCGGACTTCCGCGAGCTGGTCGCGATGGCCTCGGCGACGCCGGGTGCGGCCAGCAGGATCGCGGGGTGGCTGGAGCCGACGCCGGATGACCACTTCGTGCTGAAGCCGAAGCATTCGGCGTTCCTCCTCACCGCCCTGCCGGTGCTGCTGGCCAAGCTGGGCGTCCGCCGGCTGCTACTGACGGGCATGGCCCTGGAAGGCTGCATCCTGGCCACCGCGATCGACGGCAACGCGCGCGAGTTCGAGGTCGCGGTGGCGCGCGAGGCCGTCGCCGGAAAGCCGGAGCTGCGGGCCGCGGCGTTCAAGGTGCTGTCCGGTTCCAATGCCGCCGCCGTGGTCGCGGTCGACCGCGCCCTGGCCTGGTGCGCCCGCCCGGCGCGCTGACCCACGCCCAGGCAGCTTCCGCGGCGCGAGCCGGCGCCGCTGGCGGCCCGGTAGAATGCCGGGTTCCCACGCCACCGCAGTCCCGATGAACGATCCCGTCCGCACCGTCTTCCACGGCTTCGAGCAGATCCCCCTGCGCGAGTACGCCGAGCGCGCCTATCTCGACTACTCCATGTACGTCGTGCTCGACCGCGCCCTGCCCTTCATCGGCGACGGGCTGAAGCCGGTGCAGCGCCGGATCATCTACGCGATGAGCGAGCTGGGGCTCGGCGCCACCTCGAAGCCGAAGAAGTCCGCGCGCACGGTCGGCGACGTCATCGGCAAGTTCCACCCCCACGGCGACAGCGCCTGCTACGAAGCCCTGGTGCTGATGGCGCAGCCCTTCAGCTACCGCTATCCGCTGATCGAGGGCCAGGGCAACTTCGGCTCGCCCGACGACCCGAAGTCCTTCGCGGCCATGCGCTACACCGAATCGAAGCTGACGCCGATCGCCGAAGTCCTGCTGGGCGAGCTCGCACATGGCACGGTGGACTGGGCGCCCAACTTCGACGGCACCCTGGAAGAGCCCACCTGGCTGCCGGCGCGCCTGCCGCACCTGCTGCTCAACGGCACCACCGGCATCGCCGTGGGCATGGCCACCGACGTGCCGCCACACAACCTCAACGAGATCGTCAGCGCCTGCGTGCGCCTGCTCGACGATCCCGATGCCACCGTCGCCGACCTGTGCGAGCACGTGCGCGGCCCGGACTATCCGACCACGGCCGAGATCATCACCCCGGCCGCCGACCTGCGCGCGATCTACGAGACCGGCCACGGCAGCGTGCGCGCGCGTGCCACCTTCGAGAAGGAAGGCACGAACATCGTGGTCACCGCGCTGCCCTACCAGGTCAGCCCGGGCAAGGTGATCGAGCAGATCGCGGCGCAGATGCGCGCGAAGAAGCTGCCGTGGCTGGAGGACATCCGCGACGAGTCCGACCATGCCAACCCGGTGCGCGTGGTGCTGGTGCCGCGCTCGAACCGCGTCGACGCCGAGCAGCTGATGGGCCATCTGTTCGCGACCACCGACCTCGAGCGCAGCTACCGGGTCAACCTCAACATCATCGGCCTCGATGGCCGCCCCCAGGTCAAGGACCTGCGCAGCCTGCTGCTGGAGTGGCTGTCGTTCCGCTCCGACACGGTCACCCGCCGCCTGCAGCACCGCCTCGACAAGGTCGAGCGCCGCCTGCACCTGCTGGAAGGCCTGCTGGTGGCCTTCCTCAACCTCGACGAGGTGATCCGCATCATCCGCACCGAGGACGAACCGCGGCCGGTGCTGCAGGCCCGCTTCGGCCTCAGCGACGACCAGGTCGACTACATCCTCGAGACCCGCTTGCGCCAGCTGGCGCGGCTGGAGGAGATGAAGATCCGCGGCGAGCAGGACGAACTCGCGCGCGAACGCGAGCAACTGGCCGCCGTCCTCGGCAGCAAGGCGAAGCTGCGCAAGCTGGTCAAGGACGAGCTGCTGGCCGACGCGAAGAAGTTCGGCGACGCGCGCCGCTCGCCGCTGGTCGCGCGCGGTGCCGCGCAGGCGCTGGCGGAGACCGACCTGGTCGCCAGCGAACCGGTCACCATCGTGCTCAGCCAGAAGGGCTGGGTGCGCGCGGCCAAGGGGCACGACGTCGATGCCTCGACGCTGTCCTACCGCGAGGGCGATGGCCTGCTCGGCGCAGTGCGCGGACGCAGCACGCAGCAGGTCGCCTTCCTCGATTCGACGGGCCGCGCCTATTCCACGCTCGCGCACGGCCTGCCTTCGGCGCGCGGCAACGGCGAGCCGCTGACCGGCCGCTTCTCGCCCGCGGCCGGCGCCAGCTTCGTGGTCATGGCCAGCGGCGACGCGGACACGCGCTACACCCTTGCGTCCTCGGCCGGCTACGGCTTCGTCACCCGCTTCGAGAACCTGACCAGCCGCCAGAAGGCCGGCAAGGCCATGCTGAGCCTGCCCGAAGGCGCGCAGGTCCTGTCGCCGTCGCCGGTGGGCAGCCTGCAGTCGGACCGCATCGTCGCGGTGACCAGCGCCGGCCACCTGCTCGCCTTTCCCATCGCCGAACTGCCCGAGCTCGACCGCGGCAAGGGCAACAAGATCATCGAGATCCCCAAGGCCAAGCGCGGCACCGAGCGCGTGGTCGCGGTGGCGGCGGTGCCCGAGGGTGGCAGCCTGCTGGTGCACTCGGGCGCGCGCACGATGACCCTGTCCTGGCGCGATCTCGAGGGTTACCTGGGTGCGCGCGGCAGCCGCGGCGGCCTGCTGCCGCGCGGCTGGCAGAAGGTCGAGGCGCTCTCGGTGGAATGATGGAACCCGGCTTCTGGCACGAGCGCTGGCGCGAGGGCCGCATCGGCTTCCACCAGCCGTCGGTCACGCCGCAGCTGGAGCGCCACTGGGACGCGCTCGGGCTGGCCACGGGCAGCACCGTGTTCGTGCCGCTGTGCGGCAAGAGCCTGGACATGCGCTGGCTGGCGGCACGTGGCCACCGGGTGCTGGGCATCGAACTGTCGGCGATCGCGGTCCGCGAGTTCTTCAGCGAACAGGGCCTGGAGCCGACGCTGCGCGAGACGGCGTACGGCCTGCACCACGAGGCCGGCCCCTTCGAGATCATCGTCGGCGATGCCTTCGGCCTCGACCGCGCGGCGCTGGCCGCCTGCGCGGGCGTGTTCGACCGGGCCGCGCTGGTCGCACTGCCACCGGACCTGCGTCGCCGCTACGCCCACTGCACCTGGGCCCCGCTGCCGCAGGGATGCCGGGGACTGGTGGTGACGCTGGAGTATCCGCAGGCGCAGAAGGCGGGACCGCCGTTCGCCGTCGCGGCCGAGGAGATGCTGGCGCTGTTCGGCGAAGACTGGGCGCCTGTCCTGCTCGAGCGCAGCGACATCCTGGCCACGGAACCGCGCTTCATCGAAGCCGGCGTCGACGCGCTGGCGTCGGCCGCCTGGCGGCTGGAGCGGCAGCCAGCGCGCTGACCGCGGCACCCGACCTCCGCTGAAACCTTTGCGCGCCAGCGCCGGCACTACAATGTCGCGGGGCTTCGGGGGGGACACCACCATGCTGCTTCGCTGGACCTTGCGGATCGCGCTGGCGCTGGCTGCGCTCGCCCTGCTGCTGTTCCTGGCCACCTGGTGGCTGCTGCGCGGCAGCCTGCCCCGGCTCGATGGCGAAACGGCGCTGCCCGGGCTGTCCGCTCCCGTCGCCATCTCCCGCGATGCGCTGGGCGTGGTGACGGTGGCGGCCTCCGGCGAAGCCGACGCCATGCGGGCGCTGGGCTACGTGCACGCGCAGGAACGTTTCTTCGAAATGGACCTGATGCGGCGCTCGCCCGCGGGCGAGCTGTCGGCGCTGTTCGGCGCGGCGGCGCTGGACACCGACCGCCGACATCGCGTGCACCGCATGCGCAGCCGCGCGCGCGAAGCGGTGGACGCCGCGCCGGCGCCCGAGCGCGAACTGCTCACCGCCTACGCGGAGGGCATCAACGCCGGACTCGGCGACATGCGCGTGCGGCCCTGGGCCTACCTGCTGCTGCGCGCCCGACCGGCGCCATGGCGGCCGGAGGACTCGGTGCTGGTGGGGCACGCGATGTACTTCGACCTGCAGGATGCCGGCAACGCGCGCGAGCTGGCGCTGTGGCGTATCCGCCCGCACCTGCCGGAGGCGCTGCATGCCCTGGTCGCGCACGCCGGCTCGGACTGGGATTCGCCGCTGCTGGGCCGTGCCATCGGCGACGCGGTGCTGCCCGGGCCGGAGGCGGTGGACCTGCGCCGGCTGCCCGCGCCCTCCGACGGCGTGGCGCTGGGAATGCCCGGCGACGATCCGGCCGCGGTGGGCAGCAACAACTTCGCCGTCGCCGGCACGCTGACGCTGCACGGCGCGGCGCTGGTGGCCGACGACATGCACCTGGGCCTGCGCGCCCCGGGCATCTGGTTCCGCGCGCGCCTGCGCTATCCGGATGCGCGCGCGCCCGGTGGCCAGGTCGACGTGTCCGGCTTCACCCTGCCCGGGCTGCCGGCGGTGATCGTGGGCAGCAACGGGCACGTGGCCTGGGGATTCACCAACAGCTACGGCGACTACCTGGACTGGGCGCTGGAAGCGCCGTGCGCAGAGTCCGTCACCGCCGTTGCCGACGATGGCGGTGCGGCGGCCGGCGACTGCACGCCACTCGTCGTCCACCGCGAGCCGATCGAAGTGGCGGGCGGCGAGCCCGAGGTGCTGGAGGTCGAAGAGTCGGCGTGGGGTCCGGTCCTGCACCGCACCGGTGACGGCCGCGTGCTGACGCTGCGCTGGACCGCGCACCTGCCGGGCGCGATCAATCTCGGGCTGGCCGGCATGGCGCGCGTGCCGGACGTCGAACGCGCGCTGGTGCTGGCACGCGACATCGCGCTGCCCAACCAGAACCTCGTGGTCGGCGACCGCGCCGGCCGCATCGCATGGCGCCTGCTCGGCCCAGTGCCCCGGCGCGGCGCGGGCTGCGAGCCGACGGCCCCCGTCGACCCGGCCACCACCGGCTGCACGCCGTGGCCGATGAGCACCCGGCACGGTCCGGCCGTGGCCTCGCCGACCGCCGACCGCATCTGGACCGCGAACGCGCGCGTGGTGGACGGTACCGCGCTGGCCACCATCGGCGACGGCGGCTACGCGCTGGGCGCGCGCGGCGCGCAGATCCGCGACGCCCTGCGGGCGCGCGATCGCTTCGACGAACGCGACCTGCTGACCATCCAGCTCGATGACCGCGCCCTGTTCCTCGAGCGCTGGCACGCGCTGCTGCTGGAGCGCGCGCGCGTGCAGGACGCCCCCGCCCTCCGGGCACTGGCCGATGCCAGCGCCGACTGGGATGGACGCGCCTCGGTCGACTCGACCGGCTACCGGCTGGTGCGGGCGTGGCGCAACGCGGTCAACGAACGCGTTTCGCTCGGACTGCTGGCGCCCGCGCGCGCCGCGCTTGGCGATGCGTTCGAGATGCCGGCGCTGCCCCAGCTGGAGGGCGTGGCCTGGCCGCTGGTGACGCAGCGTCCGCCGCACCTGCTGCCGTCGCAGTACGCGGACTGGGACGCGCTGTTCGAGGAATCTGCAGCCGCGGTGCGCGACGAGCTCGCGCCGGCCGGTCCGCTGGCGGAGCGCAGCTGGGGCGAGGCCAACACCGCACGCATCTGCCATCCGCTGGCCCAGGCCCTGCCGGGACCATTGCGCCAGACGCTGTGCATGCCGGCCGACCCGCTGCCCGGCGACAGCCACATGCCGCGCGTGCAGGCACCGGCGATGGGCGCCTCGCAGCGCATGGTGGTCGCACCGGGCCGTGAAGCCGAGGGCATCATCCACCAGCCCGGGGGCCAGAGCGGACACCCGCTGTCGCCGTTCTGGGGCGCCGGGCACCAGGACTGGGTGTCGGGACGGCCGTCGCCGTTCCTGCCCGGCCCGGCACGCCATTCCCTCGTGCTGGAGGGGCGCTGAGGGCGCCCGCCGGGGACGATCACCGCGGATTCATCGCCCGTGCGCAAAGTGTTTCCGCATCGTCTCGACCACTCGAAGGAGCCCACCATGGCGATCCGCAGACTCGACATCCTGGCGCTTGCGCTCGGCGTCGGCCTTGCCAGCACGGCGACGACCGCCGCGGCGCAGACCATCGGCTACAACGTCCGCACCGGCGACGTCTGGGTCGACGCGCGCCTGGGCGAGATCAACGACTATGGCCGACGCTACCGCGATCCGTTCATCGACGAAATGCACGGCTACTACGGTGCCCCGCGCCCCTTGCTGGTCGACCTGCTCGACCGTCGTGGCTGGGCGCCTGGCGATGTCTACTACGCCTGCGCCATCGCGCATGCACTCGGGGTGCCCTGCCTGGACGTCGTGCACGAATACGATCGCCATCCGGGCCAGGGCTGGGGCGCGGTGGCGCAGCGCATGGGCATCAAGCCCGGGTCCGCGGCCTTCCACGCGCTGAAGCGCGGCCAGGTCGACACCTATGGCCGCTGGGGCCAGACCGTGGTGATCGATCGCCCGGTGCGGGTCGACTGGTCGCGCCCGGGTCCCGATCGCGGCCATGGCCACAAGGGCAACGGCAACGGCGGCAACAACCGTGGCAACAGCGGCAACAATGGCCGCGGGAACAGTGGCAACGGCAACAAGGGTCGCGGCAACAACGGCAACGGCAATAACGGCAAGGGCCACGGCAAGGACTGAGTCACCATCGCCGATCCGACGACGGCCACCGCCCGCGGTGGCCGTCTGCGTTCCGGGCCCCGCGCCGGTCACCAGCGTCAAGGGCGACCGCATCGTGGCGGAGCCCGAGGGCGGCAGCCTGCTGGTGCATTCCGCGCAGCGACCGCGGCAACATCGCGAAGCAAGGCGCTATCGCGCGGCCGCGTGCACCCCGGCCACCGCCCGCCCCGAAGGATCGGCCGCAGCGGCGAAGGCCGCGTCCCAGGCGATCGCCGCGGGCGACGAGCAGGCGATCGACGGCCCGCCCGGCACCGTCCGCGCGCAGGCTTCGCTCGGGAACGCGGCTTCGAACAGGCTGCGGTACCAGTAGGCCTCGCGCGTGACCGGCGGGTCGTGCGGGAAACGCTTCGCGGCATCGGCGAAGGCGGCATCGCCCACGACCTCCGCGGCCCGCACCTTCAGCGCATCGATCCAGCCATAGCCGACGCCGTCGCTGAACTGTTCCTTCTGCCGCCACAGGATCGACGCCGGCAGCACGCCTTCGAAGGCCTCGCGCAACACCGCCTTCTCGATCGGCGGGCGGCCGTTAGGGCGCGGCGCGACCATCTTCGCCTCCGCGTCCATGCCCATCGCCAGCTCCAGGAACTCCAGGTCCAGGAACGGAACGCGCGCCTCCACGCCCCAGGCCATCATCGACTTGTTGGCGCGCAGGCAGTCGTACTGGTGCAGGGCGTCGAGCTTGCGCACGGTTTCCTCGTGGAAAGCGTCGGCGTCGGGCGCGCGGTGGAAGTAGAGGTAGCCGCCGAAGACCTCGTCGCTGCCCTCGCCGGACAGCACCATCTTCACGCCCATGGCCTTGATCCGGCGCGCCAGCAGGTACATCGGCGTCGACGCGCGCACGGTGGTGACGTCGAAGCTTTCGATGTGGCGGATCACCTCCGGCAGGGCGTCGATGCCCTCCTCCACCGTGTAGGTGAAGCCGTGGTGCACCGTGCCCAGCGCTTTCGCCGCGATCTCGGCCGCGGCAAGGTCGGGTGAACCTTCCAGGCCGATGGCGAAGGAATGCAGGCGCGGCCACCAGGCTTCGGAGGCATCGTCGTCCTCGATGCGGCGACGTGCGAAACGCGCGGCGCAGGCCGCGACCAGCGAGGAATCGAGACCGCCGGAAAGCAGGACACCGTAGGGCACGTCGGCCATCATCTGCCGGTGCACGGCGGCTTCGAAGGCCTCGCGCAGCGCCGCCGGTTCGACGCGGCGGCCCAGCGTGGCTCCGCGCTCGCGCCAGGGACGCTCGTAGTAGCGGCGAAGTTCGCCGGTGGCGGTGTCGTACCAGTGCCCCGGCGGGAAGACCTCGACGTCGGCGCAGCTGCGGGCCAGCGCCTTCATCTCGGAAGCCACCCACAGCCGGCCATCGCCGTCATGACCCCAGTACAGCGGGCAGACGCCGATCGGGTCGCGGGCGATGATCGCTCGGCCGCGGTCGCGATCCCACAGGGCGAAGGCGAAGATGCCGTTGAGGCGCGACAGCCATGCGCCCATGTCCTCGCAGGCAGCCCGTCGACGGCCCTCCACGCCGTCCATCGTTGCGGCGTAGAGCGCATTGATCACCTCGCAGTCGGAGCCGCTCTGGAAGTCATAGCCGTCGCCGGTCGCGTCCTCCAGCTCGCGGTGGTTGTAGATCTCGCCGTTGACCGCCAGCACCAGCTGGCCATCGGCCGAGCGCAGCGGCTGCGCACCGCCCAGCGGATCGACGATGGCCAGGCGCTCGTGCACCAGCAGCGCGTTGGCGTCGGCGTGCACGCCGCTCCAGTCGGGGCCGCGGTGGCGCTGCAGCGCGGACAGCGACAGCGCGAGGGGACGCAGCACCGAGACATCGGCGCCGGGGCGGAGGTCGAAGATCCCGAGGATCGAACACATGGTGGGGCTCCTTGTGCCGGACGGCCGGCGATGGATGCTCCCTGCGCGGAAAAAGCGAAACCCGCGCCGGGCGCGGGTTTCGGGGGGTATCGCGGTTGCCGCCGCCTAGCCTCCCGCCCACGCCGGGCGCGCACGATTGTTCGAGCCGCGGTTGTTGGCGCGGTCGTTGCGGGCAATGGCGGGGGTGGCGGGGCGGTGCATGGGGCGAACGTAGCAGGGGGATCCGGTGGCGCGCAAGAAGAACGCTTTCCGCGGGATTGCCCGCGTCCGCCCTTCGGGCAACTTCCCCAATTCCGCCGCCCTCACCCCTCCAGAAGCTTCTCCACCAGTGCCAGATAGAGGCCCGGCAGCGCTTCAAGATCCGCCACCGACACGTGCTCGTCGACCTTGTGGATGCTGGCGTTCACCGGGCCGACTTCGATGCACTGCGCGCCCAGCGGCGCGATGAAGCGTGCGTCGGAGGTGCCGCCACCGGTGCTTTCCTCGGGCGCCGCCCCTGCCACCTCCGACAGCACCTCGCGCGCCGCCGCGCGCAGCGGGCCTTCCGGCGTGAAGAACGGCTCGCCGCTGCGGTGCCAGCGCAGTTCGAAGTCCAGGCCATGCCGGGCCAGCATCGCCTCGATCTCCGACTCCAGCCGCGGCGCATCCCAGTGCGGGTTGTAGCGGAGGTTGAAGTCCACGCGGAGCGCGCCGGGAATGACGTTCGTAGCGCCGGTGCCGGCGGCGACGTTGCTCACCTGCAGGCTGGTCGGCGGGAAGCTCTCGTAGCCCTCGTCCCAGCGGCGGCCGGTCAGCTCGGCGAGCGCGGCAAGCGCTTCGTGCACGGGATTGCGCGCCTGCTCGGGATAGGCGACATGCCCCTGCACGCCGCGCACTCTGAGTGCGCCGCTGAGCGATCCACGCCGGCCCACGCGCAGCAGGTCACCCAGGCGCGCGGTCGAGGACGGCTCGCCGGTGATGCACCAGTCGATGCGCTGGCCACGCTCCCGGAAGGTTTCGGCGACGCGGCGCACGCCGTCGATCGCATCGCCCTCCTCGTCCGAGGTCAGCAGTAGGGCCACCGTGCCTGGATGCGCAGGGTGTGCAGCTACGAAACGCTCCAGCGCGACCACGAATGCGGCCACGCTGCCCTTCATGTCGGCGGCGCCCCGGCCGTACAGCATGCCGTCGCGGATCTCCGGCACGAAGGGATCGCTGCCCCAGGCCTCGCGCGGCCCGGGCGGCACCACGTCGGTGTGGCCGAGCAGCACCAGCACCGGGCCACCGTTGCCGTGCGTCGCCCAGAGGTTGTCGACCGCGCCGTGGCGCATCGACTCGCAGGCGAAGCCGGCGCGCTGCAGCCGCCCGGCGACCAGCGCCTGGCAGCCGGCGTCGTCGGGGGTGACCGACGGCCGCGCGATCAGCTCGCAGGCCAGCGCCAGCACCTCGCTCATCCTGCGATCCCGAAGCGCTGCTTGAAGCCGTTGTCGCTGAAGCCCTGGGTGACGCGGCCATCGGCGGTCACCACCACCGGGCGCCGGACCAGCTGCGGATACTCGCGCAGCAGCAGCTTCCATTCCGCCTCCGAGCCCGGCGCCTTGCGGTGGGCGGGCAGCTCGCGCCAGGTCGTGGAGGACTTGTTGACCATCGCCTCGAAGCCGCCGAGCGTCCCGGCCCATTCCACCAGCGTGTCCGGCGACGGCTTCTCGTCGCGGTAGTCCACGAAGGCGTGCGCGACGCCGAAGCGGTCCAGCCACTTCCGCGCCTTGCGGCAGGTGTCGCAGTTCTTCAGTCCGTACAGCGTGGCCGGCGTCGCTTCTGCGCCGCTCACAGCGCGTGCCCGCGCAGCAGGTCGTTGACAGAGGTCTTGGCGCGGGTCTTCGCGTCGACCTGCTTCACGATCACCGCGCAGTACAGCGAGTGCGAGCCGTCGGCGGCCGGCAGCGAGCCCGCCACTACCACGCTGCCCGGCGGCACCGTGCCGTAGCCCACTTCGCCGGTCATGCGGTTGTAGATGCGGGTGGACTGGCCCAGGAAGACGCCCATGCCGATCACGCTGTGGTGGCCGACGATGACGCCTTCGACCACCTCCGAGCGCGCGCCGATGAAGACGTGGTCCTCGATGATCGTCGGCGAGGCCTGCAGCGGCTCCAGCACGCCGCCGATGCCGGCGCCGCCGGAGATGTGGCAGTGCCTGCCGACCTGCGCGCAGGAACCGACGGTGGCCCAGGTGTCGACCATCGTGCCCTCGCCGATCCAAGCGCCGATGTTGACGAACGAGGGCATCAGCACCACGTCGCGGCCGACGTGGGCGCCGCGGCGCGCGATCGCACCCGGCAGCACGCGCGCGCCGACCTTGCGGAAGGCGGCCTCGTCGAAATCCTCGAAGCGCATCGGGATCTTGTCCCAGTACGGCGCCGGGTACTGCTCGCCCAGCTCCATCTCCTGCACGCGGAAGTAGAGCAGCACCGCCTTCTTCAGCCATTCGTTGACGTGCCAGCCGCCATTGCCGTCTGGTTCGGCCACGCGCAGGCGGCCGGCTTCGAGGCCCTCGATCGCGCGGTCGACGAGCAGGCGCGTCGAGCCCTCGATCTCCTCCGGCGTCAACATCGAGCGGCGCGCCCAGGCGCTGTCGATCATGAAGGCGAGCTCGCGGTCGGCATCGCCCACGCGGGGAGCGGCGGGGACGCGCGCCGGCGCCGCGATGGCGGCGTCCCGGGCCGCAGCCGCGGGCTTCGCCTTCGCGCGGGCCACCGGAGCGGCCGCCCTCGAAGCCGCCTTGCGGGGAGCCGCCGCTTTCCCGGCCGCGACCTTCTTGGCCGGGGGCTTCTTCGCCGGCGCCTTCTTCACCGGCGCCTTCTTCGCGACGGGCTTTTTCACCGCGGACCGCTTCGCGCCGGCCGTCTTCGCATCCGCGGCGGCGGCCGTCGCGGCGGCCTTCTTCGCCGCCCCGGACGCCTTCTTCGCCGTGGACTTCTTCGCACTGCTCATTTCAGTTCCTCTCCGTCGATCCTCGCCAGCAGGGCCTCGCGCAGACGCGCGCACGCCTCCCCGCCCAGCGGTTGCTTGTCTTCACCGGTCACCCGGAACACGTCCTCGGCGCGGGCGCCGAAGGTCGCGATGCGCGCGTCGTGCACGCGCAGTCCCTGGCTGCGCAGCACGTGCGCCACGTCGGCCAGCAGGCCCGGGCGATCGGTGCACACCAGGCTCAGCACCGTGGCGGTGCCGTCGGCGCTGGTGGCGAACTCCACCTGCGACGCGATGCGGAAATGCCTCAGGTGTCGCGGCTGTGTGCGCTGCGCCGGGCGCACCCGGTCCAGCGGACCGGCGAGCACCGCGCCCAGCTTGCGCGCCACCACCTGCGGGTCGGCGTCAGCGCGTGCGTCCCCGGGCAGCACCTGGAAACTGTCGAACACCGTGCCGCCCGGGCCGTCGAGCGCACGCGCCTGCTGGATCGCCAGCCCCAGCCGGTCGAGCGTGACCACGATCGCCGCGAACAGGCCGTCGCGGTCGGCGCCGTGCACGAACACTTCCATCGCCGGGCTTGCGGGCGCGACCAGCCGCACCTTGACCACCGCGCGCTCCGGATCTTCTCCGGCGGCCTCGTGCAGCGCTTGCGCCTGCCAGGCGATCTGCTCCGCGCGCGCGCGCAGGAAACCGGAGGCGGGGAAGCGATCGAGCAGCGCCGCCGCATCGGCGGCGCCGATGCCGGACTCCTCCAGCAGCGTCGCTGCCGCTGCGCGGGTCTCGGCGATGCGCTCCGCCGCGGCCACCGGATGCTCCAGGCCGCGCCGGAGCGCGAGCCGGGTGGCATCGCGCAGGTCGGCGAGCAGGCGGTCCTTCCAGGCGTTCCAGAGCTTGGGCGAGGTGCCGGCGATGTCGGCGCAGGTCAGGAGATACAGGTAGTCCAGGCGCTCGCGGTCGGCGACCTCGGTGGCGAAGCGGTGGATCACCGCCGGGTCGGCGATGTCCTGCTTCTGCGCGGTGACCGACATCAGCAGGTGGCGCAGCACCAGCCATTCCACCAGCGCCGTGTCGGCCTCGCCGAGGCCGTGGGCCGTGCAGAACGCGCGCGCGTCGACCGCGCCGAGTTCGGAATGGTCGCCGCCGCGGCCCTTGGCGATGTCGTGGAACAGGCCGGCCAGCAGCAGCAGTTCGGGCTTGCGCAGTCCCGGCCAGACCTCGTGGGCGCGCGAAAAGCGCTCGTCGGCCTCCCCGCTGGCGAAGCCGGCCAGGTTGCGCAGCACCGCCAGCGTGTGCTGGTCGACGGTATAGACGTGGAACAGGTCGAACTGCATGCGCCCCGAGACCTGGGCGAACGCCGGGATCCAGCGCCCGAGCACGCCCAGCCGCGCCACGCGTTCGAGGCTGCGCACCGGCGTCGGCCCGCGCAGCAGGCCGAGGAAGGCGTCGCGCTGCGCGGCGGTGGCCGCGGTGTACGGCGCCAGCCCGTCCAGCGCTTCGGCCAGCGCGCGTGCGGTGTGGGTGTGCAGCCCGCGCAGTTCGCCCAGTCGCGCCCAGCTTGCGAACAGTTCGAACACCTCGCCGATGTCGCCGTGCGGCCAGCCGTGGTCGCGGGCGGCGAGGTAGCCACGGCGCAGCTCGAAGCGCGCGTCCACCGCCTCGGGTTCGGCGGCGCCGTCGAAGTGCTCCTCGAAGCGCTGGTGCAGGCGGTCACCGATGCGGCGCACCACCGCCGCGCTGCGATAGAAGCCCTGCATCATCTGCTCGACGCCGAGGTTGCGCGCATCGTCGGCGAAGCCCAGGCGCTCGGCCAGCGCCTTCTGGTGGTCGAAGCGAAGCCGCTCCTCGGCGCGCCCGGCCACCAGGTGCAGCCCGTAGCGCAGCCGCGCCAGCGCCTGGCCTTCGCGTTCGAGGGCGGCGGACTCGTCGGCACCGACGTGGCCCAGCGCCACCAGCGGCTCCAGCTCGTGGGTGCCGAAGGCGCGGCGCGCGATCCAGCCCAGCGTCTGCAGGTCGCGCAGCCCGCCGGGGCCTTCCTTGAGGTTGGGCTCGAGGTTGTCGGAGGTGTCGCCGAAGCGTGCATGGCGCCGCGCCTGCTCCTGCACCTTGGCGACGAAGAAGTCGCGCGCCGGCCAGGCCCGGTCCGGCGCGATCGCACGCGCCAGCGCCGCGCGCGCGGCGGCGTCGGCAACGAGCGGCCGCGCCTCGATCAGGGCGGTCATCACGCTGATGTCGGCTGCGGCCGCGGTGCACTGCGCGGGCGTGCGCACGGCGTGGCTCGCGGGCAGGCCCGCGTCCCAGAGCAGCGCGAAGAAGCGCGCCAGCACCGCCTCCGCCGCGCCGTCGGGCTCGCGTGCTGCCAGCACCAGCAGGTCGATGTCGGAATGCGGGAACAGGCCGCCGCGGCCGTAGCCCCCGACCGCGAACAGCGACAGAGCGGACTCCTGCGGCACGCAGCGCTGCCAGGCCTCGGCCACCACCGCGTCCACCGCGCGCGCGCGCTCGGCGGCCAGGCGCGTGGCGTCGGTGCCGGCATCGAAGCGGGCCGCCAGTGCGGCCGCGCCTGCGGCCAGCGCCTCGCGGCGGGCCTGTGCCCAGCCGGCGTCGGCGGAGGCGTGGCTGCGGCCCTGCGCGTCGGAGGGCGCGGCCGCGTCCACGTCAGAGATAGCTGTCGTTGTCGTCGCCAGGCACGCGCGTCAGGACATCGGCGCCGTCGGCGGTGACCGCGATCATGTGCTCCCACTGCGCCGAGAGCTTGCGGTCCTTGGTGACCACGGTCCAGCCGTCCGGCAGCAGGCGGGTGTGGCGCGTGCCCTCGTTGATCATCGGCTCGATGGTGAAGGTCATGCCCTCCTCCAGCACCACGCCCTCGCCGGGACGGCCGTAGTGCAGCACCTGCGGCTCCTCGTGGTACACGCGGCCGATGCCGTGGCCGCAGTACTCGCGTACCACGCTGAAGCGCTCGGCCTCGGCGTACTGCTGGATGGCGTGGCCGACGTCGCCCAGCGTCGCGCCCGGCTTCACCGCGCGGATGCCGCGGAACATGGCCTCGCGGGTCACCTCCACCAGGCGCTTCGCCATCACCGAAGGCGTGCCGGCGAAGTACATGCGGCTGGTGTCGCCGTGCCAGCCGTCCTTGATCACGGTGACGTCGATATTGACGATGTCGCCGTCCTTGAGGACCTTGGCCTCGTTCGGGATGCCGTGGCAGATGACGTTGTTGACCGAAATGCAGGTCGCCTTGGGGTAGCCCTTGTAGCCGACATTGGCCGGCGTGGCCTGCTGCACGTTGACGATGTGCTCGTGGCAGAGGCGGTCGAGCTCCTCGGTGCTGACGCCGGGCTTCACGTGCGGGGCGATCATCTGCAGCACCTCGGCGGCCAGGCGGCCGGCGACGCGCATCTTCTCGATCTCTTCGGGGGTCTTGGTGGTAATGGCCATCGGGACATTATCGCTCATCCACCGGCCTCCGGGCTCCGGTCTTGCCCGGAAGGCCCGTCGCGGCTAGAATTCGCGGGTTCCGCAGCCGGATCCCGGCCCGGAGCCGCCCACGACGGGCGACACCGTCGAATACACACCTGACGCCACAGCCCGCCCCCGGGGTGTCCAGCGCAGCAGGGCCGGCCAGGCCCCGCGACGCCGGATTCGGAGGCGGAAGCGCCAGGGAGGCCCAACCCCGGAACCCATCGCAGGCCCCGCGCCTGCACGCCGCCCCTACCCTTTCCGGCGGCCGGGTTCCATGCCAGGAGTTTCTGCAATGCCCCAGATCACCATGCGCCAGATGCTGGAAGCCGGCGTCCACTTCGGCCACCAGACCCGCTACTGGAACCCCAAGATGTCGCCGTACATCTTCGGTGCCCGCGGCAAGATCCACATCATCAACCTCGAGAAGACCGTCCCGCTGTTCTCGGACGCGATGAACTTCATCTCGGGCATCGCCCAGAAGCGCGGCATGATCCTGTTCGTCGGCACCAAGCGCAGCGCGCGCGAGGCGATCAAGGAAGAGGCCGAGCGCTGCGGCATGCCGTACATGACCCAGCGCTGGCTGGGCGGCACCCTGACCAACTTCCGCACCGTCAAGGGCTCGGTCTCGCGCCTGAAGACGCTGGAAACCGGCGAAACCGACGGCACCTTCGAGAAGCTGGTCAAGCACGAAGTGCTGGGCCTGCGCCGCGAGCGCGAGAAGCTCGAGGCCTCGCTCGGCGGCATCAAGGACATGAACCGCCTGCCCGACGCCCTGTTCGTGATCGACATCGGCCACGAGGACATCGCGATCAAGGAAGCCAAGAAGCTCGGCATCCCGGTGATCGCGGTGGTCGACACCAACTACGACCCGTCGCTGGTCGACTACGCCATCCCCGGCAACGACGACGCCATCCGCGCCGTGCAGCTGTACGCCCGCGCCGCGGCTGACGCCGTGCTCGAGGGCAAGGCCGCCGCGCCGAGCGCCGCGACCGTGCGCGAAGAGGAATTCAGCGAAGGCGGCGAAGGCGAGAAGTCGCGCCGCGCGCCGCGCAAGAAGGCTGAAGCCGAGGCGGCGAAGGACGAGGCCCCGGCCGCCGAGTAAGGCGCCCGGCCCCGCACGCCTGACACGCGGCCGCGCCACCATGCGCGGCCGCGCACTTTGAAACATCCACAGATCCCGAGGTCCCCAATGGAAATCACCGCTTCCCTGGTCAAGGAACTGCGCGAGCGCACCGGCGCCGGCATGATGGAGTGCAAGAAGGCGCTCACCGAGGCCGGCGGCAACATCGACGCCGCCGCCGAGGCGCTGCGCAAGTCCGGCCTGGCCAAGGCCGACAAGAAGGCCGACCGCGTCACCGCCGAGGGCCGCGTCGCCTTCGCGCAGGCCGGCAACCGCGCCGCCATCGTCGAAGTCAACTCCGAGACCGACTTCGTCGCCAAGGACGAGAACTTCGTGAACTTCTGCGAGACCGTGGCCCAGGCCGCCGTCGGCGTCGACGACGTCGAAGCGCTCAAGGCCGCGACCGTCGGCGGCCAGACCGTCGAGGAAGCCCGCGCCGCCCTGATCGCCAAGGTCGGCGAGAACGTGCAGGTGCGCCGCATGATCTCGGTGCAGAGCGAGGACAACGTCGCCGGCTACGTCCATGGCGGCCGCATCGGCGTGCTGGTCGAACTCAAGGGTGGCGACGCCGACCTGGCGCGCGGCCTGGCCATGCACGTGGCGGCGATGAACCCGCCCTACAACAAGGCCGCCGACGTCCCGGCCGACTTCGTCGCCAAGGAGAAGGAGATCGAGCTGGCGAAGATGAGCGAAAAGGACAAGGCCAAGCCGGCCGACATCCTGGAGAAGATCATCGGCGGCAAGATCGCCAAGATCGTCAACGAGGTCACCCTGTACGGCCAGCCCTACGTGCTCGACACCAACCAGTCGGTGGAGCAGGTGCTGAAGGCGGCCGGCGCCGAGGTCGTGCGCTTCCAGCGCCTGGCCGTCGGCGAGGGCATCGAGAAGGTGGTGGAGGACTACGCCGCCGAAGTGATGAAGCAGGCCGGCCTGGCGTAAGCCCGGCGACCGCCGCAAATGGAACCGGCCCCTCGCGGGGCCGGTTTTTTTGTGCCCGCGACTGGACTCAGAAGCGGTAGGCCGCCGAGAACATCACGTAGCGCGGCGTCTGCCGTGAGATCGGCAACAGGTAGGTGTTCGACACGGTGTAGGGAGCATCCGTGCCGGAGGTGACATCCACCTGCAGCGTCTCGTTCTGGTTGAACACGTTCAGCACCTGCATGCCGAGGGTGAGCCGCTGATCGAAGGCCTCGGGGCTCCAGGTCAGGCCGAGGTCGAGGGTCTTCACCCAGGACGTGCGCTCGTCACCCGGCTTGGCCACCTCGCCGAAACAGGTGTGGTAGCTCGCGCCATAGCCCACCGGATCGGCCTCGGACGTGTTCTCGTCGATGCTGCCGTCCGGGTTGTAGAGACCCAGGCAGCTGATCGGCATCCCCGATTCGACCCGCAGGTTGCCCGAGAGCAGCCACTCGGGCGTGATCGCGTAGCTGCCCCGGACCTTGAGCTGGTGCCGCCGGTCGTTGGCCAGGTAGCCGGAGGCATAGCGCATCAGCTCCGCGACGTCCCAGTCCTGGGTCTTGGAGATGTTGCTCTGGCCGAACTCGGACTTGACCTGGCCTTCGTTGTTGCCCTCGCTGAAGCTCAGGGTGTAGTCCACCCGCGCCTCCCACTTGCCGTCGAAGGGGCGCTCGAAATAGAGGTCCAGCGCCTTGTACGTGCGCTTCATGCCCTCCTCGAAGCGCCAGTCCTGCGGCCCCATGGTGACGTCGACGCGGCTTCCGGTGTGGTTGCCGGCATCGTCGACGTTCGCGAGGCTGAAGGTGTTGGTGCCCCCGGGGTTGAACATGTAGCAGTACGCGACTTCCACCTGGCCCAGCTCGGGACTGCTGGCGAGGTACTTGCCATCCTGCTCACCGTAGATCTCCAGGCCCGCCGCATCCATCAGCGAATACGGATCGCAGACGTCGTCGATCGAGGACTTGAGGTCGCGGTAGGTCAGCTTCGCGCCGGCCATCCACCTCTCGCCGAGCATCTTCTCGAAACCGATGATGTACTCGTCCTGGTACATGTTCTTCAGGTCGGACGGTGCGAAGGCCAGCACGTCGACCGGCGCGCCGGTCTCGCCGTTGGACGACACCGGACCCGGTGCGGGTGCGCCATCGACGCCGGGCACCGGCACCAGGCCGGTCGGGCGGCCGTCGGCATCGATGCCGCTGTAGGTGAAGTACTCGAACGTATAGGTCGATGCCGAGGCGCCGCGGATCGCGACGTTGTTGGGCATCGCGAGGAAGTACCTGCCGGCATTCGCGAACAGCTTGGCCGAGGCGTCGCCGAAGACGTCCCACGACAGGCCCAGGCGCGGTGCCCACTGGTCCTTGGCGTCCATGTACGTTTCACCGAAGTTGTTCTTGTTGGTGAACTGGTCGTTGCGCACGCCGATCGACAGCAGCAGGTTGTCGGTCACGCTCCAGCGATCCTCGATGTACCAGGCCTTCTGGTCGAGCGACATGCTGGTGTTGGTGAAGTAACGCAGCTCGCGGACGTAGTAGTTGCTGCCCGGGGCGCCGACGCCCAGCGCGGGGGCCAGGTTGCTGTTCGGATCGGCCACGCGCGCGTACTGCCAGTATTCCGCTTCCTGCGACGTCCCCTCGTTCGTGGCTTCGAACTTGATGTTGTCGATGCCGAAGGTCAGCGCATGGTCGCCCACCACCCATTCGAGATCGGCCCGCAGCGCCCTCGTCTCGCTCATGCCGTCGCGGCCCTGGTAGGCCGGCTGGCGGTTCTGGATCGGACTGGTCCCCACGATCGCCGGATCCTGGTTGGTGGCGCCCACGATATAGGGCACGCCAGGCAGGATGCCGCCGTTGATCTGCCGGTTGGCGAACTCGCTTTCGCCGTAGACCGCGCTGAGGGTCAGGGCATCGTTGAGGAAGCCGGTGTACTTCAGGATCTTGTACTCGTTCTCCTGCTCGACGGGCGTGGGCGAGATCGCCAGGCGCTCGCCGACGGCCCCCGTGTCGAAGTCGTAAGCGTGGAACGCACCTTCGCGGTCGATCTTCTCCCGCAGGTAGGTGAGTTCCAGCAGGTGGTCGTCGGTCACGTTCCAGTCGAGCTTGCTGTAGAGCTTGGGGCTGTCCTGCTCACGGGATTCCCTGCGCGGGCTTCCGATCGCAGTCGGCGAATAGGTGCTCTCGGTGCTGGCGTACTCGGCGCCCACGAAGAAGAACAGGCGGTCGCGGATGATCGGGCCACCCACGTAGGCGCTGTACACCAGGTTCTCCGAGCCGGCGTCGCGCCCCCTGGAGTAGAGCGTCCCGGGCAGGCTCGGATCCTCGTAGGCCCACTGGCAGAGGTCGCTCGGCACGGCCGGTCCGTCCGGGCCGTCCGGATCCGGACCGCAGGTGCTGGGCAGGTTCGGGTTCGCATTGGGGCCGCCCAGGTCGATCGAAGGGAAGTACAGGTCGTCGTTGTCCTCGCGCAGCGACTTCGGCGAGAACACCACCTGTCCGCCGAACGTCCACTCGTTGGTGCCCCGCTTGCCGATCTGGCTGATGACGCCGCCCGCGGAGCGTCCGTACTTGGCGCTGTAGCCGCCGATATAGGTTTCCTGCTGGTCGATGGTGCCGAAGGGCAGGCTGAAACCGCCAAGGTTCGACAGCGGCTCGCCGCTGAAATAGCCGTTGATGTAGTACGCGTTTTCAGAGACGCCCGAACCGCCGAACGAGACGAGATTGCCGAAATAGCCACCGGCGCCGGAGATGGCGCCCGGCGCGAGCAGCGCGATGGCTTCGGCGGACCGGCGCAACGGCAGCCGCTCGATCTGCTCCGCGGTGATCACGCTGCGGGTATCGGTGGCGGAGATGTCGATGGGGGGCACGAAGGAGCCGGTCACCGTGACCGCTTCCATCGTCGTGGCGCCGCCCGACCCCACGAAGGAGACATCGACGCCCGAGCCGGCGCGTACCACCACCGGGCGGCTGCCCAGCACGTCGGCGCCGCGCTGCACGGTCAGCGTGTACTCGCCCACCGGCAGGGTGCTGAAGTTGTACCTGCCCGCGGCGTCCACCTCGACCGTCCGGCTGAAGCCGCTGTTGTTGCTGGCCACCACGCTGACCCCCTCGCCCGCCGGCACCGTGCCGTAGACACTGCCGGTGGTGCTCTGGGCCTGGACCGTCCCGGCGAAGCAGACTCCCAGTGCAACGCAGAGCGCGGTCCGGCGGATGCCGGCCAAGCCGTTCCTGACACGCGAAATTTCTTCCTGCACGTTCGACCCTCCCCGAATGAACCTTTCTAGGTATGGAAATTTCCGCGACGTCCCCTGCCTCAGGTCATGCTTTCCACCCGCCCGTCGCCGGAGTTCATAAACTTTTCATAAACGCGCCGCCCGAAGTGTGACTGCAGTCACATATCAAAATTTCCGGGCCGAGGTTGCCCGGCGAGCGCGGCGCACAGCCGGGGCATGCCACGTCTGCTAACATTCCCCCGGTTTAGTCATCGGAATCCGCACATGTCCCAGCTCGCCTACCGCCGCGTCCTGCTCAAACTCTCCGGCGAGGCGCTGATGGGCGACGAGGACTACGGCATCGACCCCAAGGTCATCCAGCGCCTGGCGGCCGAGGTCATCGAGGCGCAGGCCGCGGGCGCGGAAGTCGCGCTGGTGATCGGCGGCGGCAACATCTTCCGCGGCGCGGGCCTGGCGGCGGGCGGCATGGACCGGGTCACCGGCGACCAGATGGGCATGCTGGCCACGGTGATCAACGCGCTGGCGATGCAGGACGCGCTCGAGAAGCTCGGCGCCAAGGTGCGCGTGATGAGCGCGATCAAGATCAACGACGTCTGCGAGGACTACATCCGCCGGCGCGCGATCCGCCATCTCGAGAAGGGCCGGATCACCATCTTCGCCGCCGGCACCGGCAACCCCTTCTTCACCACCGACTCCGGCGCGGCGCTGCGCGCGATCGAGATCGGCGCCGACCTGCTGCTCAAGGCCACCAAGGTCGACGGCGTCTACGATTCGGACCCGAAGAAGAACCCGGGCGCCACGCGCTTCGACCGCCTGTCCTACGACGAGGTCCTGGGCCGCGACCTGCAGGTCATGGACACCGCGGCGTTCGCCCTCGCCCGCGACAGCGACCTGCCGCTGCGCATCTTCGACATGGAGCAGCCGGGCCAGCTGCTGCGCATCCTCAAGGGCGAGCCGATCGGCACCCTGGTCCAGGGCCGGGGCTGACGCCCGGAGCGCCCGCCGGCACCCGCTTCGCCTATAATCCCGCGATTGCGAACAGGAGCGGGCAGCCGATGCTCAACGAGATCAAGAAAGACGCGCAGACGCGCATGGCCAAGAGCGTGGATGCGCTGCGCCACGACCTGACCAAGGTCCGCACCGGCCGCGCGTCCACCGCGCTGGTCGACCACCTGAAGGTGAACTACTACGGTTCCGACATGCCCCTGACCCAGGTGGCCTCGGTGACCGTCAGCGACGCCCGTTCGCTCACCATCACGCCGTGGGAGAAGCCCATGGTCGCCGCGGTCGAGAAGGCGATCCTCGCCTCCGACCTGGGCCTGACCCCGAACACCGCCGGCACCACGATCCGCATCAACCTGCCCGCGCTCACCGAGGAGCGTCGCCGCGAGCTGAGCAAACTGGTGCACTCCGAGGGAGAGTCGACCAAGGTCGCCATCCGCAACATCCGCCGCGACGCCAACCAGCAGGCGAAGGACCTCCTGAAGGAGAAGGCGATCAGCGAGGACGACGAGCGCCGCTTCGAGACCGAAGTGCAGAAGCTCACCGACGACGCCATCAAGGACGTCGACGAGGTGGTGAAGGCCAAGGAGCAGGAGCTGATGGCGGTCTGAGGGCGACTCGATGAGCGCCCCGCCCGCCACCATCGCAGGCATCCCGCGACACGTCGCCATCATCATGGATGGCAACGGGCGCTGGGCCGCGCGCCGCCGCCGCCCGCGCATGATCGGCCACCGCGCCGGCGCGCGCGCGGTGAACCTGTGCATCGACTTCTGCCTCGAGCGCGGCGTCGCGGCGCTGACCCTGTTCGCGTTCTCCAGCGAGAACTGGGGCCGCCCGGCCGACGAGGTCGGTGCGCTGATGAAGCTGTTCCTCAACGCGCTCGACCGCGAGGTCGCCGAGCTGCACCGCCGGGGCGTGCGCGTGCGCTTCATCGGTGAGCGCAGCCGCTTCGACGCCGGCATCGTCGCGCGCATGGATGCCGCCGAGGCACTCACCGCCGGCAACCGGAGGCTCACGCTCGCCATCGCCGCCAGCTACGGCGGACGCCAGGACATCGCGGCCGCCGCGCGCGCGCTGGCGGTCGAAGTGGCCGAAGGGCGCCTGCGCCCCGATGACATCGACGAGGCGGCGATCGGTCGCCACGTCTCCCTGTCGGACCTGCCGCCGCCCGACCTGTTCATCCGCACCGGCGGCGACGTGCGGATCAGCAACTTCCTGCTCTGGCAGCTGGCCTATACCGAACTCTGGTTCACCGAGGTCCTGTGGCCGGACCTCGACAGGGCGACCCTCCAGCAGGCGCTGGACGACTACGCCAGCCGCGAGCGCCGCTTCGGCCTGACCGGCGACCAGGTGGCCGCGGCCACGCCCACGGAGACGCCATGACCCGTACCCGCATCCTCGCCGCGCTCGTCATGGCCCCGGTGGCCATCGCCTCCGTGCTGCTCCTGCCCACGCCCTGGATGATGCTGGCGGCCGCGATCGTGTTCCTGGCCGCGCTGTGGGAGTGGTTCGGCCTGGCCGAGATCGACGACTCGCTCGCCCGCGGCGCGCTGCTGGTGCTGAACCTGATGCTGATGGTGGCCCTGGTCTGGGGCACCGGAGGCACGGCGGCGACCCTGGTGCTGTTCAAGCTCGCGGTGGTGCTGGGCGTGGTCTGGTGGCTGCTGGCGATGCTCTGGCTGGTCCACTACGACTTCGCGTCCGACCACGACACCCATGCCCGCGTGTTCAAGCTCGCGGCGGCGACCCTCGCGGTGGTGCCGGCCTGGTGCGGCCTCGCCCTGCTGCACAACGACGGCCCGGGCTGGCTGCTGCTGGCACTGATGATCGTCTGGGCCACGGACACCGGCGCGTACTTCGCCGGGCGCGCCTTCGGCAAGCGCAAGCTGGCCCCGCGGATCAGCCCCAACAAGACCGTCGCCGGCCTGGTCGGCGGCGCGCTGCTGGGCGTGGTGGTGGCGATGGCCGGTGCCTGGATGCTCGGCACCGGTCTGGCGCAGCTGCCGCTGGTCGCCCTGGTGGCCCTGCTGACGGTGCTGTTCTCGGTCGTCGGCGACCTGCTCGAAAGCCTGCTCAAGCGCCACGTCGGCGTGAAGGACTCGGGCAACCTGATCCCCGGCCACGGCGGCGTCATGGACCGCATCGACAGCGTGCTGGCCGCGCTGCCCGTGTTCGCGCTGGGCAAGATCTGGCTGGGCTTCTGATGCAGCGCGTCGCCGTCCTTGGCGCCACGGGCTCGATCGGAACCTCGGCGCTCGACGTCATCGCCCGGCATCCGGAGACGATGCGCGCCTCCGTGCTGGCGGCCGGCCGCCAGGTCGAGGCGCTGCTCGAGGCCTGCCGCCGCCATCGCCCCGACGACGCCGCCATCGCCGACGAGGCGGCGCTGCCGCGCCTGCGCGAGGGCCTGCGCGAAGCCGGCCTCCCGACCCGCGCCCACGCGGGCATGGAGGCCATCGCCGCGCTGGCCGGTGACGGCGGCAGCGACACCGTGGTCGCCGCGATCGTCGGCGCCGCGGGACTGGATTCGACGCTGTCGGCGGCCAATGCCGGAAAGCGCCTGCTGCTGGCGAACAAGGAATCGCTGGTGCTCGCCGGCGAGCTGGTGATGGCGGCCGCCCGCGACCGCGGCGCGCGCATCATCCCGATCGACAGCGAGCACAACGCCATCTTCCAGTGCCTGCCGGCGGACGGCGACTGCGCCGACGTGCGCCGGCTGGTGCTCACCGCCTCGGGCGGCCCGTTCCGCGGCCGCGACCGCGCGTCGCTGGCGGAGGTGACGCCTGCGCAGGCGGTGGCGCATCCGAAGTGGTCGATGGGCCCGAAGATCTCGGTCGACTCCGCCACCCTGATGAACAAGGGCCTGGAGGTGATCGAGGCCCACCACCTGTTCGGCCTGCCCGCCGACCGCATCGACGTGCTGGTGCACCCGCAGAGCCTGGTGCATTCGCTGGTGGAGTTCATCGACGGCTCCACCCTCGCCCAGCTCGGCCTGCCGGACATGCGCACGGCGCTCGCGGTCGGACTCGGCTGGCCGCGGCGCATCGCCTCCGGGGTCGGCGGACTCGACCTGCTGGCCCAGGGCCGGCTGGACTTCGAGGCCCCCGATACCGACGCCTTCCCGTGCCTGCGCTTGGCATTCGACGCCCTGCGCGCGGGCGGAACGGCACCGGCGGTGCTCAACGCCGCCAACGAGGAGGCGGTTTCAGCCTTCCTTCAGGGCCGGATCGGTTTCCTTGCGATTCCCGCCCTGGTCGAAGACGCGCTGGCCGCGCTGCCGGCCCGGCCCGCCGCGTCCCTCGGGGCGCTGCGCGAAGCCGACGCCCTCGCCCGCGCATCGACCCGGGCCGCCCTCGCCCGCCACGCCCCCTGACGAGCACGCCATGACTACGTTCCTCGGTTCGGTGTGGTGGATGATCGTCAGCCTCGGCGTGCTGGTGACATTCCACGAGTTCGGGCACTTCTGGGTCGCCCGCCGCAACGGCGTCAAGGTGCTGCGGTTCTCGGTCGGCTTCGGCCGCCCGCTGTGGAAGCGCCTGGGCCGGGACGGCACCGAATACGTGGTCGCCGCGCTGCCGCTGGGGGGCTACGTGCGGATGCTCGACGAGCGCGAGGGCGACGTCGCCGAGCACGAACGCGACGCGGCGTTCAACCGCAAGTCGGTCTGGCAGCGCATCGCGATCGTGGCCGCCGGCCCCGTCGCCAACCTGCTGCTGTGCGTGGCCCTGCTGTGGGCGATGTTCGTGATCGGGCGGCCCGACTACCAGCCGCTGCTGGGCCAGGTGCAGGGCGTCGCCGCGGAGTCCGGCCTGTCGCCGGGCGACACCCTGCTCGCCGTCGGCGACCGCGCCACGCCCACCTGGAGCGAGGCCTCGATGGCCCTGGTGACCGCGGCCATCGACCGTCGCGACGTCGAGATCCGGCTGCGCACCGCCGCCGGCCAGGACGCCTCGCGCACCCTGCGCCTCTCCACGCTCCCGGCGGACCTGGACCAGCGCCGCGCGATGCAGGCCATCGGCCTGCTCCCGCAGGCCTTCGTCCTGCCGGCCGAGGTCGGCCGCGTGGTCGAGGGCAGCGCCGCCTGGGGCGTGCTCGCCGAGGGCGACCGCATCACCGCCATCGATGGCGCGCCGGTGCACGCCTTCGCCGACATCCGGCCCCTGGTCCAGGCGCTGGGCGGCCAGGGCGGCGGCGGCATGGTCGAGGTCGAACGCGACGGCGAGCGCATGGCGCTCGAGATCACCCCCACGCTGGCGACGCCGGCGGGCGGCGAGGCCCCGTTCTGGGCGCTGGGCATCGAACCGGACGCCGGCACCGGCGCCCTGCACGACGCCACCCTGCGCCACGGGCCGCTCGCGGCCATTCCCGCCGCGTTCGGCGAGACCTGGCGACTGGCCCGCGACACCGTCGGCATGGTCTGGCGCATGGCCAGCGGCCGGGCCTCGGTCGAGAACGTCTCCGGGCCGATCACCATCGCCCGCTACGCCAACGCCTCGGCGAACCGCGGTGCGGCCTGGTTCCTGAACTTCCTCGCCCTGCTTTCGCTGAGCCTGGCGATCATCAACCTGCTGCCGATCCCGATCTTGGACGGCGGTCACCTGTTGTATTACCTTATCGAGTTGGTCAAGGGCAGCCCCTTGAGCGAGCGCGCCATGATCGCCGGGCAGTACATCGGCCTCGCGATGCTCGCGGGCCTCATGGGCCTGGCGTTCTACAACGACATCCTGCAACTGGTGCGATGACGCCGCATGCATGACCGCCGGACCCACCGCCCCACCCCCACGCAACGCCAGACCCGGACGCCATTGATGACGCGATTCCCGAACCGCCGCCTGCTCGCCATCGCCCTCGCCTCGACGCTCGCAGCGCCGGCCTGGGCCCAGCAGCCGGTCGACCCCCAGGCCGCCTTCGGCGTCGCACCCCAGCCGGCCACGGCCCCCGTGCCTGGCGCGTTCACGGTGTCCGACATCCGCGTCGACGGCCTGCAGCGCATCGGCGCCGGCACCGTCTTCACCTACCTGCCGATCGAGCGCGGCGACACGGTCGACGGCAGCCGCATCGGCGACGCCATCCGCGCGCTGTACGCGACCGGCTTCTTCGAGGACATCAGCGCCGGCCGCCAGGGCGACATCCTGGTGATCCAGGTGAAGGAGCGCCCGGCGATCAACAAGCTGACGCTGACCGGCAACAAGGACATCAAGACCGAGGACCTGACCAAGGGCCTGACCGACATCGGCCTGGCCGAGGGCGAGACCTTCGACCGGCTGGCGCTGGACCGCGTCACCCAGGAACTCACCCGCCAGTACAACAACCGCGGCAAGTACAACGTGGTGGTCACGCCCACGGTGTCGCCGCTGGACCGCAACCGCGTCGACATCGGCATCAAGGTCGACGAAGGCAAGGCGGCGAAGATCCGCCACATCAACCTCGTCGGCAACGAGGTCTTCGACGACGAGACGCTCACCGACACCTGGGAATCCGGCACCAGCAACTGGCTGAGCTGGTACCGCCGCGACGACCAGTACTCGCGCGAGAAGCTCGAGGGCGACCGCGAGAAGCTGCGCAACTTCTACCTCGACCGCGGCTACGTCGACTTCAGCGAGGACAACATCCAGGTCTCCATCAGCCCCGACAAGCGCGACATGTACATCACCGCCGGCCTCACCGAGGGCGAGGTGTACACGGTCGACTCGGTGGAGGTCACCGGCGACACGATCCTGCCGAAGGAGGACATCGAGCGCCTGGTGCTGCTGAAGCCCGAGATGACCTTCTCGCGCGCCCTGCTCGAGTTCAGCTCCGAGCAGATCTCCGCGACCCTCAGCAACATCGGCTACACCTTCGCCCAGGTGAACGTGGTGCCCGAGATCGACCGCGAGAACCGTCTGGTCGACATCAACCTGCAGGTCGTGCCGGGCCCGCGCGTGAGCGTCCGACGCATCGTGTTCAAGGGCAACAGCCGCACCGCCGACGAGGTGATGCGCCGCGAGATGCGCCAGTTCGAGGGCGCGTGGTATTCGCAGGCCGCCATCGACCGCTCGAAGGTGCGCCTGCAGCGCCTGGGCTTCTTCGAGTCCGGCAGCGTCAACGTCGAGACGAAGCCGGTCCCCGGCAGCAACGACCAGGTGGACGTGGAGTTCAGCGTCGCCGAGACCACGTCCGGCAGCTTCATGTTCGGCCTGGGCTACTCCCAGCTCAGCGGCATGACCACCTCGGTGCAGCTGTCGCAGAACAACTTCCTCGGCAGCGGCAACCGGATCTCGATCGAGGCGCAGCGCAACGTCTACCTGCAGCGCTACTCGTTCTCGTACATGAACCCGTACTTCAACGACAGCGGCCTGTCGCTGGGCTACAACCTGTGGTGGCGCGAGTTCGACAACTCCGAGTTCAACACCGCGCAATATTCGTCGACCAGCCGCGCCGCCCAGATGGTGCTGGGCGTGCCGATCACCGAGCACGACACCGTCTCGGCGATGTTCGGCATCGACAGCAACCAGATCTTCGCGTGGCGCGGCAGCTCGCCGCAGTCGATCGTCGACTACATCGACGTCATCGGCCAGCGCACCTTCCACGCCTGGCGCGGCGAGGTGAGCTGGGCGCGCGACACCCGCAACGACTTCCTGCAGCCCACCCGCGGCACCCTGCAGCGCGTCTCGGCGGAAGTGACCCTGCCCGGCTCCACGGCCGAGTACTTCAAGCTCAACTACGAGTTCTCCAAGTACTGGCCGATCTCGCGGGCGATGGTGCTCAACACGCGCCTCGAGCTCGGCTACGGCGACAGCTACGGCGACGCCCGCTACGGCATCGTCTACGACCCCTACATCCCCGCCGACGAGGACGCGCCGCCCACCGGCGATCCCATCCCGCGCGAGGCGGTGGCCGACGGCCTGCCGTTCTTCGAGAACTTCTACGCCGGTGGCGCACGCTCGGTGCGCGGCTTCCGCGACAACACGCTGGGTCCGCGCGAGGCCGCCTGGAACAGCAGCTACCAGCAGGTCATCGGCGGCGCGGTGAAGACGATCGGCTCGCTGGAGATGTTCTTCCCGACCCTGCTCGACTCTCCGGCCGCGCGCGTCTCGGCCTTCGTCGACTTCGGCAACGTGTTCAAGGACGCCGACGCGTTCGACGCCGGCGAGCTGCGCGCCTCGGCCGGCGTGGCCCTGATGTGGCGCGCGCCGGTGGGTCCGATCTCGATCAGCTACGCGATGCCGCTCCGCAAGGAGGACGGCGACGAGCTGGAGCGCCTGCAGTTCACCTTCGGCGGCGCGTTCTAGCCGCCGGGGGCTCGCGGGATGCAGTCCACGACGTACACGGCGGCGGCCCTGGCCGAACGCTTCGGCCTGTCGCTGCGCGGCGATGGCGACGCCGTGGTCGAGTCCGTGGCCACCCTGGCCGGCGCCGGGCCGCGGCAGCTGTCCTTCCTGTCCAATCCCCGCTACCGCAGCCAGCTGGCCGATTCCACCGCCGGCGTCGTGGTGGTGCGCGGGGAGGATGCCGGGGGCCTGGAGCGCACCCTGCTGGTCGCACGCGACCCCTACGTCGCCTTCGCGAAGATCGCGGCGCTGTTCGACCCGGTGCCGGCGGCGAACCCCGGCGTGCATCCCTCGGCCGTGGTCGACGGATCCGCCGTGGTCGATCCCGGCGCCGAGATCGGCCCGCTGGCCTGCGTGGGCGCGCGATCGCGGATCGGGCCCGGCGCGATCGTCGGCCCGGGCTGCGTCATCGGCGAGGACTGCACGATCGGCGCCGGCAGCCGCCTGGTCGCACGCGTGACCCTGGTGCGCCGCGTGCGCCTGGGCGAGCGCGTGCTGGTCCATCCCGGCGCCGTCCTGGGCGCCGATGGCTTCGGCCTGGCCATGGACGCCGGGCGCTGGATCAAGGTCCCGCAGCAGGGCGGCGTGGTGGTCGGCGACGACTGCGAGATCGGCGCCAACACCACCATCGACCGCGGCGCCATCGAGGACACGGTGCTCGGCGAGGACGTGCGCCTCGACAACCAGATCCAGATCGCCCACAACGTCCGCATCGGCGCGCACACGGCAATGGCCGGCTGCGTCGCGGTGGCGGGCAGCACCACGATCGGCCGCTACTGCCTGATCGGCGGCGCCGCCGGCATCGTCGGCCACATCAGCATCTGCGACCGGGTCACCATCACCGCGATGGCCCTGGTCACCGCATCGATCGACGCGCCCGGCGAATACTCGTCCGGCACGCCGCTCATGGACAACCGGAGCTGGCGCAGGAGCGCGGCCCGTTTCAGGCAACTCGACGCGCTCGCCCGCCAGGTGCAGGCGCTCGGCAAGGAGAAGACATGACCGCCGGCAAGTTCACGTTCCCGATCGGCGTGGAAGGCATCCGCACCATGCTGCCCCACCGCTACCCGTTCCTGCTGATCGACCGCGTGGTGGAGTTCGACGCCGAAGCGAAGCGCGTGCTCGCCTACAAGAACGTCACCTCCAACGAGGCCTATTTCCAGGGCCACTTCCCCGACCGCCCGGTGATGCCCGGCGTGCTGGTGATCGAGGCCATGGCCCAGGGCGGCGGCCTGCTGACCCAACTCGCGCGCGGCGGCGCCAGCCACGTCGGCCGGCTGTCCTACCTGGTCAAGGTGGACAACGCCCGCTTCGCCAACATGGTGGTGCCCGGCGACCGGCTCGACATCGAGGTCACGGTCAAGCGCGAGATCCGCAACATGACGCTCTACTGCGGCGTCGCCAGCGTGGATGGCAAGCAGGTCGCCAGCGCCGACATCCTGTGCGCCGAGGTCGATGCCTGAGATGGCCGCCGCGGCCATCCACGCCAGCGCGATCGTCGATCCCTCGGCCGTGATCGGCGAGGGCGCCAGCATCGGCGCCTTCACGATCATCGGCGCCGGGGTCGAGATCGGCGCCGGCACGCGCATCGGGCCGCACTGCAGCGTCCTGGGTCCGACGCGCATCGGCCGCGACAACCACGTCCACGGCCACGCCGCGATCGGCGGCGAACCGCAGGACAAGAAGTTCCGCGGCGAGACCGTGCGCCTGGAGATCGGCGACCGCAACGTCATCCGCGAGTTCGCCACGATCAACCGCGGCACCGGCGACGGCGGCGGCGTGACCCGCATCGGCAGCGACAACTGGCTGCTGGCGTACACGCACGTCGCCCATGACTGCGTCGTCGGCGACCACTGCATCTTCTCCAACAACGCCACGCTCGCCGGCCACGTCGTGGTGGGCGACCACGTGATCCTCAGCGGCTTCGCCGGCGTGCACCAGTTCTGCCGCATCGGCGACCACGCCTTCATCGGCATGGGCGCCTTCGTCAACGGCGACGTGGCGCCCTTCCTGATGGTCGCGCAGGACGGCTACGGCCGGCCGCGCGGGATCAACGCCGAAGGCCTGAAGCGCCGCGGCTTCGACGCCGACCGCATCGCCGCGATCAGGCGTGCCTACCGTGCCGTCTACATGTCCGGCGAGGCGCTGGACGAGGCGCGCGCGAAGCTCGCCGAGCTCGCCGCAGGCAGCGACGACGTGCGCCTGATGCTGGACTTCATCGAGGGCGGCGACAGGCCGCTGCTGCGGTGACCGGCGGCGGGCCGCGCTTCGCGCTGGTCGCCGGCGAAGCCTCCGGCGACCTGCTTGGCGCCGGCCTGGTCGACGGGCTGCGCGAACGCTTCCCCGACGCGGAGTTCGCCGGGATCGGCGGCGACGCCATGCGCGCGGCCGGCATGGAGACCTGGCACGACGCCGGCGAGCTCGCCGTGATGGGGCTGTCCGAAGTGCTGGCGCACCTGCCGCGACTGCTGCGGCTGCGCCGCGGCCTGCGGCGGCGCATCCTGGACTGGAGGCCCGACGCCTTCATCGGCATCGACGCGCCCGACTTCAACCTTGGCCTCGAGCGCCAGCTCAAGGCCCGCGGCGTGTGCACCGTGCACTACGTCAGCCCTTCGGTCTGGGCCTGGCGCCAGGGCCGCGCGGCGAAGATCGGCCGCAGCGCCGACCGCGTGCTCTGCCTGTTCCCGATGGAGCCGGCGATCTATGCCCGCCACGGCGTCGACGCGCGCTTCGTGGGCCACCCCATGGCCGATGCGATGCCGCTCAACCCGGACCGGCGCGGCGCGCGCGCGACGCTGGGCGTGGACCAGGACGTTCCCGCGCTGGCGGTGTTGCCGGGTTCGCGCCTGGGCGAGATCGAGCGTCTGGCGCCGACCTTCCTGCAGGCGGCCGCGCTGGTCGCCGAACGCGTCCCGGGGCTGCAGGTGCTGGTGCCGGCCGCCAACGCCGCCTGCCGCGCAGCGCTGGAGAAGCTGCTGCCGGTGCCCGGCGCCACGGCGCCGCGGGTCCGGCTGCTCGACGGCTCCGCGCGCGCGGCGATGGTGGCCTCCGACGTGGTGCTGCTGGCCTCGGGCACGGCCACGCTGGAGGCGATGCTGGCCAAGCGCCCGATGGTGGTCGGCTACCGGATCTCGCCGACGACGCACGCCATCGTGAAGGGCCTCGGTCTGCTGAAGGTCGACCGCTACGCCCTGCCCAACGTGCTCGCGGGCGAGACCATCGCGCCCGAGCTGATGCAGGACGACTGCACGCCGGTCGCGCTGGCCGACGCGGTGCTGGCCTGGTTCTCGCAGCCGGAGGCGATCGAGGCGCTCGAACCGCGCTACCGCGACCTGCACCTGCAGCTGCGTCGCGACGCCTCGCGCGAGGCCGCGACCGCGGTGGCCGAACTGCTCGATCCACGCCACGTGTCCGCGCCGGCGGACGCGGCGTCGTGAGGCAGCGCGCACCGCTGGCCGGCGTCCGCGCGCGCCCCGCGCCGGCCGGTGCGGCGGCGGTGTCCGCGCTGGTCGCGGGCATCGACGAGGCCGGCCGTGGACCGCTCGCCGGGCCGGTGGTCGTCGCGGCCGTGGTGTTCGACCCGGTCCGTCCCCGGATCAACGGCCTCGACGACTCCAAGCAGCTCGCGCACGCGCGCCGCGAAGAGCTGTACGCGCGCATCGTCGACCGCGCCCTGGCCTGGCACGTGGTGGCGATCGACGCCGCCGAGATCGACCGCATCAACATCTACCAGGCCACCATGCTCGGCATGCGCCGCGCCATGGAGGCGGTGGCGCACGTGGCCGGGCTGGCCCGGATCGACGGCAACGCGATCCCGCCCGGACTGCCCTGCGCCGCCGAGGCCTGGGTCGGCGGCGATGCCCGCGACCGCAGCATCGCCGCCGCGTCCATCCTGGCCAAGGTGACGCGCGATCGCGCCATGCTGGCCCTGCACGGCGAGTTCCCGGCCTACGGCTTCGACGGCCACAAGGGCTACGGCACGCCCGCGCACCTGGCCGCGCTGCGCGCGCACGGCCCCTGCCCGCAGCATCGCAGGAGCTTCGCGCCCGTGCGCGAGGCCGGTGCGCGCGACCTGTTCGCCGCCGGCTGAGCCGGCCGGCAGGTGCTAGCGGGTCACCGGCCCCCCGCTCTTGGGCCGCCGGCGCAAGGTGCCCGCCTTGGCCTGGCGGTCGTCGGCGGCGCCCGGAAGGGGCGCTTCCACCTTCTTCGGGGAATCCCTGCCGGTTGCCGGCACCTGCGCCTTGCCCGGAAGGTCCGGATGTTTCCTGCTGACCATGGCGATGCCTCCTGGTGGTCGAGTGCTACGGGCCGGTCAACGCGCCCCGCCGGCCCTTTCGGGGATGCCTCCGCGCGGCCACGGCGACCGCACGGCCTCACTGCCCCAGCACCGGGCTGGCACGGATCCGCGCCTCCGCCATGCCGGATGTCCTCGCGCGCGCCAGCTCGCGTTCCGAGGCCGCGGCGTCGCCGAGCAGCGACAGCGTCTCGGCGTTGTACAGCGCGATCTCGGCAGGGTCGCCATGTTCGGCGACGCGCGCACGCGCCACCATCGACAGGGCTTCCTCGCGCCGTCCCAGATTGGCGCTGTACCAGCCCAGCGCTGCCATCGCATAGCCGCTGCCGGCGTCCAGCGCCAGGTAGCGGCGCACGCGCCGCTCCGCCTCGGCATAGGCCGCCGCCACCTCGCTGGCCGGCGCCCCGCTGGCCGCCAGGCCGTCGGCCAGGTTGCCCCAGTTGAGATAGTCCTCCGGGTCGAGCTCGAGCGCCCGGCGGTACAGCGCCAGCGCCGCGTCGTGCTCGCCGGCCTGGCTGCGCAGGGTGGCGAAGTTCGCCAGCACGTCGGCGCTGGGCTCGATCGCGATCGAGCGTTCGAAGGCACGCGCCGCCTCCGCGGCGTTGCCCTGCAGCAGCCACAGGAACCCGTAGGTGTTCCAGTAGCCGGCATTGTCCGGCGCAAGCTCGAGCGCCCGCCTGTAACTGGCGGTCGCGTCCTCGAGGCGACCGTCGCGGTACGCCTGGAACCCGACCTCGGCCCGGACCTGGGCGTCATCCGGCGCGACGTCCAGCGCGGCCTGGAAGTGCGACCGGGCGCGGTCGGGCTGGCCGCGCGCGGCCTCGACCTTGCCCATGCCGACCTCGGCCAGTGCCGCGCTGGCGGGGTCGGCGGCGGCCAGGCGGAACCTGCGCAGCGCCTCGGCGAACCGGCCATCGACGCGGTCGAGGTTGCCCAGGGCCAGCGCGGCCTCGGCCGGCAGGGGATCCGCGTCCTGCACGCGCGCGCAGGCCAGGCGCGCGCGCATGGGCCCCGGTGTCGTTCCAGTACTCGAAGCGTCGCACCTCGGTAGCGCACAGTGCCGATTGCGCGAGGACGAAGCCCGAATCCTCGGCCAGCGCCGCGCGGAAGGCCTCGGCCGCCTCCTGCTGGCGGGCGCGGTCCGGCGCCGCACGCTGCAGGTGGCGCCCGCGCAGGTAGGCATCGAACGCCGCCACGCTGCGCGTGGGCGCCAGTCGCGTCCGCAGCGACTCGCGCGCGGCCGGCATGGCGCCCAACATGGACTCCACGACCTCGCCGGCGATCGCGCCCTGGGTGGCGAACAGCTCGGACATCGAGTGTTCGTAGGAGCGGCTCCACAGGACGTAGCCGGTGGCGGTGTCGCTCAGGCGCGCGCTGATCCGCACCCGGTCGCCGTCGCGGCGGATGCTGGCGTCCAGCACCGCATCGACGCCCAGCGCGCGCCCCAGTTCGCGCACGTCGCCATCGCGGCGCGGATCGGTTTCCGCCATCAGCGCCGCCACCCGCAGTCCCGGCACCGACGCGAGGGCATCGTGCATTTCCACCGCGAGGCCCTCGGCGAACCAGGCGTCGTCCTCGGTGCCTCCGCCCAGGGTCGTGAACGGCCGAAGCGCAATCGCCGCGCCGCCGCCGGCCGGCAGGCCGTCCAGCCGCTGCCACCAGGCCAGCGCCAGCACGATGGCCACGACCACCACCGCGTGCGGAAGCCAGTCGCGCAGCGCGACCACGGGCGTCCGGCCCGTCGCGGACCTGCCGGGGAACGGGAAAATTTCAGCGGCGGGCGCAGCGGAAATTTCCGGGGTGACGTCGTCGGGCACGATCACCTCGGGCACCGCCATGAAGCGGTATCCGACCGCGTGCAGCGTCTGGATGTAGCGCGGATGCTCGGCTTCGTCGCCCAGCGCCTTGCGCAGCTGCGCGACCACGCGGTTCAGCACGCCCGGCGTGACGTGGCGGTGGCCCCACACCTGGTCCAGCAGGTCGTCGCGCTCGATGGCGTGCCCCGGCCGGGCCAGCAGCGCCAGCAGCACCGCATAGGCCTTGGGTTCGAGCGCCACCTCGCGGCCCATGCGCGTGACGCGATGGGCCCCGGGATCCACTTCGATGTCGCCGAAGCGGTAGATGCGCTCCTCGTCATGCACTGCGTGCCCCTGGCGGACGCGAATGGCAGGGTGATCGGGTAAGAACGCGGGGATCGCGGAAAACCGGCTTCCATCGCGATTCCATCACCGCTTCCCCGGGTTTCCATCAAGCTTCGCGGCGCGCGCCGCGCGAACCTGCATCCGCGCCGATCCGGTGCCTACGCGGAGACCGCCATGCACGCCATCCTCGACATCCTGCCCCTGCCCGCCAGCCAGCCCGCGAGGGCCCGGCGCCATCGCATCGCCGGCTTCGAACCGGGCGAGCGGAGCCTCGCGCGCTTCCGGTCGGTCGCGCGTGCGCTGGCCAGCTCCGACGAGATCCCCACCCTCGACGGCATCGCCAGCGCATCGCGCAGCCTCGCCAGGGCCTACGCCGGCCATCCGCTGGCCCCCTGCATCCGCCAGCGCAGCCGCTGCCTGCGGGCGGTGCGCATGCTGGCCCGCGAGCCTGGATGGCGCCTGGCGCCCGCGCAGGTGGAGCGCATCGCACTGCTCACGGACTACGCCCGCGGCCACGAGCGCCTGGTGCCCGACGCCGTTCCGGTGGTCGGCGGGCTGGACACCGCCGTGCTGTTCGACATCGCATGGCCCGCGCTGGCCGCCGACGTCGAGGCCTACTTCGACTTCCGGCGGCTGCGCACCGAAGAGGCGCTGCTGCGCGGCGAGCGGCCACGCAGCTTCCCGTTCGGCCGCGACGAGTGGCTGGAGGCCCGGTGCGCCGAGATCGCGCTGCGCGCGCACGTCGCCATGCGCGGCGCCGAAACCTATGTCCATCCGGGTGCCGCCCCGCTGTTCCGCGTGCACTGAGGGCCGCCCGCGCGGACGCGGCTGTCAAGCCTTGTCCGCGCGGGGGCGGGACCCTACCCTGCGTGCTGCACCTGCGGTCCCGCGATGTCCCGACGCTTCGTCCACCTTGCCCTCCACAGCGAGTACTCGCTCGCCGACTCGACGATCCGGATCCCGGAACTCGTCAAGCGCTGCGTGGCCCTGGGCCAGCCTTCGGTGGCGGTGACCGACCGCAACAACCTGTTTTCGCTGGTCAAATTCTTCCGCGCCGCCGAAGGCGCCGGCATCAAGCCGATCGCCGGCGCCGACATCAGCCTGGCCGAAGGCGACGAGGCGCCCGCCACGCTCACCCTGCTCTGTCGCGACCACGACGGCTACCTGTCGCTGTCGCGCCTGCTGACCCGGGCGTGGATGGAAGGGCAGCGGCACGACGGCGTGGTGGTGCGGCCGGACTGGCTGCGCGACGACCACGCCGGCCTGTTCGCGCTCGCCGGCCGGCACTCCCCGGCCGGACGCCTGGTCTCGGCCGGCCGACACGACCAGGCCGAGGCCTGGCTGCGCGACTGGGGCGGCGTGTTCGGCGACGGCCTGCACCTGGCGCTGGCGCGCTGCGGCTTCGCCGACGAGGCCGCCTTCAACGATTTCGCCCTGCAGGCCTCCTCGCTGTGCGCGCTGCCGGTGGTCGCCGGCAACGAGGTGCGCTTCATCGACCGCGAGGGATTCGAGGCCCACGAGGCGCGGGTCTGCATCGCCTCGGGCCGCGTGCTCGACGACCCGCGCCGCCCGCGCGACTACACCGCCGAGCAGTTCCTGAAGTCCGGCGACGAGATGGCGGAGCTGTTCGCCGACGCGCCCGACGCGATCGACAACGCCGTTTCGCTGGCGCAGCGCTGCAACCTCGAGTTGCGCCTGGGCACCTACTACCTGCCCGCCTTCCCGGTCCCGGAAGACCACACCCTCGACTCATGGATCCGCAGCGAGGCCCGCGACGGCCTGGCACGGCGGCTGGAGCACGCGCCGCTGGCGGCCGGCCACGATCGCGCCAGCTACGAAGCGCGGCTCGAGACCGAGCTGGACGTGATCATCCGGATGGGCTTCCCGGGCTACTTCCTGATCGTTTCGGACTTCATCCGCTGGGGCAAGGAACAGGGCATCCCGGTGGGCCCGGGCCGCGGTTCGGGCGCGGGTTCGCTGGTGGCCTGGGCGCTGGAGATCACCGACCTCGATCCCCTGCCCTACGACCTGCTGTTCGAGCGCTTCCTGAATCCCGAACGCGTGTCGATGCCCGACTTCGACATCGACTTCTGCATGGACCGCCGCGACGAGGTCATCGACTACGTCGCGCGCAAGTACGGCCGCGACCGGGTCAGCCAGATCATCACCTACGGCACCATGGCCGCGAAGGCGGTGGTGCGCGATGCCGGGCGCGCGCTGGGCTATCCCTTCGGCCTGGTCGACGGCATCGCCAAGCTGGTGCCGATGACGCTGGGCGTGTCGCTGCCCGACGCGCTCGGCCGCACCGAAAAGGGAAAGAAGGACGACGCCTGGCGCTCGGACGAGCTGATCGCGCGCTACCACGACGAGGACGACGTCCGCGAGCTGATCGACCTCGCCCTGCAGCTCGAGGACCTGACCCGCAACGCCGGCAAGCACGCCGGCGGCGTGGTGATCGCGCCCTCGCCGCTGTCCGACTTCTGCCCGCTGTTCGCCGAACACGACGGCGAGGGCGCCGGCCGCAACCCGGTGACCCAGTTCGACAAGGACGACGTCGAGGCCATCGGCCTGGTGAAGTTCGACTTCCTCGGCCTGCGCACGCTGACGATCATCGACTGGGCGGTGAAGGCGATCAACCGGCGCCACGCCGGCGGCGACGCGCCCCCGCTCGACATCGCGGCGCTGCCGCTGACCGACGCGAAGACCTACGAGCTGTTCGCGCGCGGCGATACCGTGGCGGTGTTCCAGTTCGAATCGCGCGGCATGCGCGAGCTGCTCAAGCGCGCGAAGCCCGACCGCTTCGAGGACCTGATCGCGCTGGTGTCGCTGTACCGCCCGGGCCCGATGGACCTGATCCCGGACTTCATCGAGCGCAAGCACGGCCGCGCCGAGGTGGTCTACCCGCATCCCCTGCTGGAGCCCGTGCTGGCGCCGACCTACGGCGTGGTGGTGTACCAGGAGCAGGTGATGCAGACCGCGCAGATCCTGGGCGGCTACTCGCTGGGCGGCGCCGACCTGCTGCGCCGCGCGATGGGCAAGAAGAAGGTCGAGGAAATGGCGCGCGAACGCGCCAAGTTCGAGGCCGGCGCGCAGGAGACGCACGGCATCGAGCCGAAAGTCTCGGGCCCGATCTTCGACCTGCTGGAGAAGTTCGCCGGCTACGGCTTCAACAAGTCGCACGCCGCCGCCTACGCGCTGGTGTCCTACCAGACCGCCTGGCTCAAGGCCCACCATCCGGCCGAGTTCATGGCCGCGGTGCTGTCGAGCGACATGGACAGCACCGACAAGGTCGTGGGCTTCCTCGCCGAGGCGCGTGCGCTGGGGCTGGAGGTGCTGCCGCCGGACGTGAACCATTCGTCCTACATGTTCGAGGCGATCGACCCGCGCACGCTGCGCTACGGCCTGGGCGCGGTGAAGGGCGTGGGCCAGGGCGCCTGCGAGGCGATCGCCGACGAGCGCACGCGCGGTGGCGCCTACGTCGACCTGCTCGACTTCTGCCGCCGCAACGAATCGGCGCGCCTCAACCGCCGCACGCTCGAGGCGCTGGTCAATGCCGGCGCGCTCGACGCGCTGGGCTGCAACCGCGCCTCGCTCATGCTGCAGCTCCCGGAGGTGCTCAAGGCCACCGAACAGCTGGCGCGCGAGCGCGAGGCCGGCCAGGCCTCGCTGTTCGGCGGTTTCGCGGAGCCCGCGGCCGCCGCGGCGCAGATCACCCTGCCGGAGGTGCCGGAGTGGCCGCTGGCGCAGAAGCTCGCCGGCGAGCGGGACACGCTCGGCCACTACCTCAGCGGCCACCCGCTGGACCCCTACCGCAGCGAGCTCACGGCCCTGGTGGGGACCGACCTCGGGCAGCTCGACGCCCTGTGGGAGTCGGGCAGCAGCGCGCGCAAGGGCGGCAACGGCAACGGTGAAGGCGGACGCGGCGGCTGGCGCCCGGACGTTCCCGCGATCGTCGCCGGACAGGTCACCGGCATCCGCAAGCGCGGCGAGAGCCAGGCCTTCGTGGTGCTGGAGGACGGCCGCGGACGCCTCGAGTGCGCCTTCTTCTCCGAGGCCTGGATGGAGCATGCGCCGCTGCTGACCACGGGCCGCATCGTGATCGTCGAGGGCGGCCTGCGCGAAGACGAGTTCAGCGGCGGCTTCTCGCTGCGCGCGCGACGCGCCTGGGACTTCCACGAAGTCTGCCAGCAGTCCGCGCGGCGGCTGTCGCTGCGCCTGGACCTGTCGGTGGCGGGCACCCTGGAGCGCGTGGACGCCCTGCTGGCAACGCACCGCCCGGGCCAGACGCCGCTGCGACTGGACCTGCTGCTGCCCGCGGGCAGCGCCGGCTCGCTCGACCTCGACGGCGCCCATGCCGTGCGCGTGGACCCCGACCTGGTCGACCGCCTGCGCGGCGAGGACGGCGTGCGCGTCGTCCATGTCGCCATGGGCAGCCGTCCCTGGGCCGCCGGCTGAGCCTCCGCCACACCCCGACGTACGGCCCCCCGCGGCCGAACCCGCTAGACTCACCCCTTTTCCGACCGAAGCCGTCGATGAATCCGAACTACCTCGACTTCGAGCAGCCCATCGCCGACCTGGAAGCCAGGATCCAGGACCTGCGCCAGGCCAGCTCCGGCCCCGCCGTCAACATCGACGCCGAACTGCGGACGCTGCAGGACAAGCTGCGCCTGCGCACCGCGCAGATCTTCCGCGACCTGACGCCGTGGCAGGTGTCACAGCTCGCCCGCCACCCGGCGCGTCCCTACACCAACGATTACATCCGCCATATCTGCGACGAGTTCCAGGAGCTCGCCGGCGACCGCGCCTATGCCGACGACGCCGCGATCGTCGGCGGCATCGGCCGCATCAACGGCCGCAGCGTGATGATCATCGGCCACCAGAAGGGCCGCGACACCAAGGCCAAGGTGCGCCGCAACTTCGGCATGCCGCGCCCCGAGGGCTATCGCAAGGCGCTGCGCCTGATGAAGATGGCCGAGCGCTTCAAGCTGCCGCTGCTGACCTTCATCGACACGCCCGGCGCCTATCCCGGCATCGGCGCCGAGGAGCGCGGCCAGTCCGAGGCCATCGCCCGCAACCTGATGGAAATGGCCGAGCTGAAGATCCCGATCGTGTGCACGGTGATCGGCGAAGGCGGCTCGGGCGGCGCGCTGGCGATCGGCGTCGGCGACCGCACGGTGATGCTGGAATACAGCACCTATTCGGTGATCTCGCCCGAAGGCTGCGCCTCGATCCTGTGGAAGGACGCGGGCAAGGCCAAGGACGCCGCCGAGCAGCTGGGCCTCACCGCCAAGCGGCTGCTGGGCCTGGGCCTGGTCGACAAGCTGGTGCGCGAGCCGATCGGCGGCGCGCACCGCAACCCGCGCCAGACCGCGCTGCGCCTGAAGGCGGTGCTGCTGAACCAGCTCGACGAACTCGAGGCGCTGCCCGCCGACGTGCTGGTGGACAAGCGCTACCGGCGCCTGCGCGGCTACGGAGCCTACGAGGCGGCCTGAGCCGCCTCGTCGTCGCGCAGCCGCCCGGGCGCGCTACCGGCGCCATGGACCTGACGCTTCCCGATCCCGTGTTCGCCCTTCCCGGGGACGCGGACGCGGCCGGGGTGGCGGTGGCGTTCAGCGGCGGCCTCGACTCCACCGTATTGCTGCACCGGCTCGCGGCCCTGCCCGGGATTCGCGAGCGTGGCCTGCGCGCCCTGCACGTGCACCACGGCCTGCACGACCACGCCGATGCCTGGGCCCGCCGCTGCGAGGCCGCCTGCGCGGCGCTGGGCGTGCCGCTGCAGGTGCTACGGGTCGACGTGGCACGCGACAGCGGCCTCGGGCTGGAAGCGGCGGCGCGGACGGCGCGGCACCAGGCGTTCGCCGGCGCGCTCGGCGCCGGCGAGGTGCTGGCGCTCGCGCACCACCTCGACGACCAGGCGGAAACCTTCCTGATGCGCGCGCTGCGTGCGTCCGGGCCGGACGGCCTCGCGGCGATGCGGCCGTGGCGGCGCTTCGCGTCCGGCTGGATGTGGCGGCCGCTGCTGGCGCAGCCGCGCGCGGCGCTCGAAGCCTGGGCGCGCGCGAACGGACTGGACTGGATCGAGGACCCGGCGAACGCCGATCCCACCCACGCGCGCAGCCTGCTGCGCCATCAGGTCCTGCCGCTGCTGCGGCAGCGCTGGCCCGAGGCCTCCGCCGCCCTCGCGCGCAGCGCCGCGCTGTGCGCGGAGGCCGCGGACCTGCTGGCCGACGCCGACGCCGCGGCGCTGGACGCGCTGCTCGAGGACGGGGTGCCGGATGCGGGGGACCGGCTGCCGATCGCCGCGCTCGCCGCGCTTCCCGCAGCGCGACGCGCGCGCCTGCTGCGCGCGTGGACGGCACGCCTCGGACTGCCGCCGCTGCCCGCGGCGGGCGTCGCCGGCCTTGATGCGATGCTCGGCGCGCGCGCCGATGGCGCCGCCGCATTCCGCTGGGCCGGCGCCCAGATCCGCGCGTGGCGCGGCCATCTCCATGCGGTGCCCGACGCCCCGCCGTTGCCCGCGGCGTGGTCGCAGCTCTGGGACGGCCGCGCGCCGCTGGCCCTGTCCGGCGGTGGCCGGCTCGTGCTGGAGGGCGCGGAGGCTTTCGACACACCGCTGCTCGCGCACCCGCGGCGCGGCGGAGAGCGCATGCGGCTGCCCGGTCGCCGCCATTCGCACGCGCTCAAGCATCTGCTCCAGGACAGCGGCTGCCCGCCCTGGCAGCGCGCGCGCATGCCGCTGCTGTCCGACGCTGAAGGTCGACTGCTTGCCGCCGGCGACCTGCTCGTCTCCGCAACGCTGGACGACTGGCTGCGCGCCCGCGGTGCGCGCCTGCGCTGGCATGACTTGGCGTAAACTCGAGGCCATGTCCGCCAAGCCCGACGCCGCCAACGCCACCTCCCCGGTCGCCGACTTCGAAGCCTCCCTCGACGCGCTCGAGCAGCTGGTCGGCAGGATGGAACACGGGGACATGGGACTCGAGGATTCGCTCGCCGCCTACGAGCGCGGCGTGGCCCTCTACCGACGCTGCCAGCAGGCACTGGAAGCCGCCGAGCTGCGCGTGCGCCTGCTCACCGATCCGCAGCAGCCCGACGCCGGCACGCCGTTCCCGGGCCTCGGCGACGATGCCTGACGCGCCCGGCGGCGGCGAGGTTGCCGCGCGCCTGGACGCCTGGCGCCGCCGCATCGACGGCGTGCTCGAAGACGCCCTCGCGCAACATCCGGCCGCCGAAGCCCGCCTCGGCGAAGCCATGCGCCACGCCGTGCTGCTCGGGGGCAAGCGCATGCGCCCGCTGCTGGCCTATGCCACCGGCACCGCGTTCGGCGCCGACGAGCCAGCGCTGGACGCCGCCGCCGCCGCGATCGAACTGGTGCACGCCTATTCCCTCGTCCACGACGACCTGCCCGCGATGGACGACGACGCGCTGCGCCGCGGCCAGCCGACGGTACATGTGGCCTTCGACGAAGCCACCGCGATCCTGGCCGGCGACGCGCTGCAGTCGCTGGCCTTCGCGGTCCTAGCCGAGGCGCGCTGCAGCGACTCCGCGCGCGTCGGGATGCTGCGCGAGCTCGCCGTCGCCTCCGGCGCCGCGGGCATGTGCGGCGGGCAGGCGCTGGACCTCGCCGCCACCGGGCGCGGCGCCGAAGCCGGCATCGACGCACTGGAATACCTGCACGCGCTCAAGACCGGCGCCCTGATCCGCGCCGCGGTGCGCATGGGCGCGATCGCCGCCGATGCGGGCGAGGCCGACCGCGCCCGCCTCGACGCGTTCGCCGACGCACTCGGCCTCGCCTTCCAGATCCGCGACGACCTGCTCGACGTCGAGGGCGAAAGCGCCACGCTCGGCAAGACCGCGGGCAAGGACGCCGAGCAGGACAAGGCCACCTTCCCCGCGCTGATCGGCATCGAGGCCTCGCGCGCCCGGCTCGACGGCCTGGCACGGACGATGGACGCGATGCTCGGGCCGCTGGGCCCGCGCGGCGACGCGCTGGCCGCGCTAGGACGGCTGGCGATCAGCCGCTCGTACTGACCCCGGCGGGCCTCAGAACAGGCGGAGGGTCAGCGGATAGCGGTAGGCCTCGCCGTTCCAGGCGCGGAGCACCGCGATCACGCTGCAGACCAACCACATCAGCGCGATCACGACGAAGACCGCGAGCAGCAGCAGGCCCGCGGGCAGGGTCACGATCGCGCCGATGCCGAGCGTGAGCACGGTCGCGCCGACCAGCACGACGGCGATCGCGCAGGCCACCGCGGCGTAGATGAACATGCTGAGGTTGAAGTTCAGCGCCTCGCGCGCGTGCGCGGCCACGAAGGCGGAATCTTCGCGCTTGAACATGTAGACCGCGCCGGCGCCGAGCACGCCGGCGATCCCGGCCATCCAGCTGGTGCACAGCGCCAGCACCAGCGCGGCGAGGTGGGCGCACGCGGCCCACTGGCGCTCGCTGGGCGTAGTGGTGCCAATCACGTCGCGGGTCTCGTTCATCGCAGGTGTCCTCGCCGGAAATGCCGTGCATCCATAGTTGGGGACGCCATGGACCACGCGCAACCCAACCGATGGCAGGGCGGGCCCGGCCCGCGCGCTGCACCGGCGGGCCGTCAGGCCGCGCCGGCCACCGTCATCCCGCCGACCAGGATCGAGCCGGTGCGGATGTGCGAGCGCGGGTCGACGTCGTGGCCGACGGCCTCGATCGCGAGGAACATGTCGCGCAGGTTCCCGGCGATGGTGATGCCGTCGACGGGATGCGCGATCGCGCCGTTCTCGACGCGGAAGCCCGAGGCACCGCGCGAGTAGTCGCCGGTGACGGTGTTGACGCCCTGTCCCATCAGGCTGGTGACCAGCAGGCCATCGCCCATGCCGCGCACCAGGTCCTCGAGACTGCCGGCGTTGGCGGCGACGTCCAGGTTGTGCACGCCGCCGGCGTTGGCCGTGCTCTCCAGCCCCAGCCGCCGCGCGGAATAGCTGCCGAGCACGTAGCGCCGGAGCACGCCGGCCTCGACCAGCGGCGACTCGCGCGTGGCCACGCCTTCGGCATCGAAGGACGCCGAGCGCAGGCCGCGCTGCAGGAAGGGCCGCTCGTGGATCGAGAACCAGTCGGGGAACAGCCGCGTGCCGGCGCTGTCGACCAGGAAGCTGGCCCCGCGGTAGAGCGCACCGCCGGACACCGCGCCCAGCAGGTGCCCGACCAGCGAACGCGCGATCTCGGCCGAGAACAACACCGGGTAGCGGCCGGTGGCCAGCGGGCGCGGATCCAGGCGCTCGACGGTGCGCCGCGCGGCGCTGCGGCCGACGGCGGCGGCGGGTTCGAGATCGCCCGGCGCCAGCGCGTGGCTGTACCAGCCGTCGCGCTGCATGGCGTCGCCCTGGCCCGCGATCAGGGCGCAGGACAGGCTGTGGTGGCTGCCGCGCTCGGCGCCGACGAAACCGTGGGAGTTGGCATACACCGACAGCGTGGTGCCGCTGCCGACGCCCGCGCCGTCCGAGTTGCTGATGCGCGGGTCGGCGTCGCGACCGGCCTGCTCGGCCGCCAGCGCAAGCTCCACCGCCTGCTGCGCGTCCAGGTCCCAGGGGTGCCAAGCGTCGAATTCACGCAGGTCGCGCGCCATCAGCGCCGGGTCGGCGAGTCCGGAGGCGGGATCGTCCTCGGTGTGGCGGGCGATCGCGCAGGCCTGCGCCACGGTCGCGGCCAGGCTCTCCTCGCGCAGGTCGGCGGTGCTGGCACTGCCCTTGCGCTGGCCGAAGTAGACGGTGACGCCGATGCCGCGGTCGCGCGTGGACTCGATCGACTCCACCTCGCCCATGCGCACGTTGACTTCGAGCCCGCGGTCCTCGCTGCAGGAGACCTCGGCCTGGGTGGCGCCGGCGGCGCGGCAGCGGTCGAGCAGCTGGGCGGCGATGCCCTCGAGGCGCGCCAGGCGCTGGCGGCTGTCGTCCACGGCGGGCGTGGCGTCGGTGATGGCGGTGGTCAATGCCTTATCCTTCGTGGTTCTTGAATGGCTGGACGGCGGGCTGGAACGACATGCGCGGCAAGGACGACGACACCGGAGAATTCCTCGGCCCCAGCCGCAGCGCGCAGCGTCGCGAGGCGCTGGACGTGCTGGAGCTGGCGAAGCAGCTCGTGGACCTGGACCCGGGCCGGCTGGCGAAGCTGCCGCTGGGGGAACACCTGCTGCCCTTCATCGCCCAGGCGCGCCGCATCACCTCCAACATCGCGCGCAAGCGCGAGATCGCCTTCCTGGCCAAACAGCTGCGCCGCGAGGACGAGGAGGCGCTGGACGCGCTGCGCGACGCCCTGGACACCGACGGCGAAGCCGCGCGCCTGGACACCGCGCGCCTGCACCGCGCCGAGGAATGGCGCGAGCGCCTGCTGGGCGAGGACGGCGCAGCCGCGCTCTCGGCGCTGATGCACGAGTTCCCCGGCGCCGACAGCCAGCGCATCCGCCAGCTGGTGCGCAACGCGCTGGCCGAGCGCAAGGCCGGCAAGCCGCCGCGCGCCTTCCGCGAGCTGTACCGCGAAGTGCGCGCGCTGCTGGACGCCGACACGCCCGCCGACGACGGCACCGTGTAGGAGCGGCTGCAGCCCCGACTGCGCCGTGGGGGCCTGGCAATCGCGGCTATAGCCGCTCCCACAGGAATCGCCGCGGCAGCCCCTCCCTGCAGGAAGCGGCGTCACGCCCGCGTGCCACCGACGGTGATCGCCTCGACCAGCAGCGACGGCTGGCCCACGCCCACCGGCACGCTCTGGCCGTCCTTGCCGCAGGTGCCGACGCCGTCGTCGAGCGCCATGTCGTGGCCGACCATGCGCACCTTCTGCATCGTTTCCGGACCGCTGCCGATCAGGGTCGCGCCCTTCAACGGCGCGGTCACCCTGCCGTCCTCGATCAGATAGGCCTCGGTGGCCGAGAACACGTACTTGCCGCTGGTGATGTCGACCTGGCCGCCGCCGAAGTTGACCGCGTACAGGCCTTTCTTCACCGAACGGATCATGTCCGCGGGATCGTCCTTGCCGGCCAGCATGTAGGTGTTGGTCATGCGCGGCATCACCAGGTGCGCGAAGGATTCGCGGCGACCGTTGCCGGTCGGGGCCACGCCCATCAGCCGCGCGTTGAGCGTGTCCTGCATGTAGCCGGTGAGCACGCCGTCCTCGATCAGGGTGGTGCACCGGGTGGGCGTGCCCTCGTCGTCGACGTTGAGCGAGCCGCGGCGGCCATCGAGCGTGCCGTCGTCGACGATGGTCACGCCCGGCGCGGCCACGCGCTGGCCGATGCGGCCGGCGTAGGTGCTGGTGCCCTTGCGGTTGAAGTCGCCCTCCAGGCCGTGGCCGACCGCCTCGTGCAGCAGCACGCCGGGCCAGCCGGCGCCGAGCACCACCGGCATCACCCCGGCCGGCGCATCCACCGCCTCGAGGTTCACCAGCGCCTGCCGCAGCGCCTCGCGCGCGAACTTCTCCGGCTGCCCGTCGCCCAGCAGTTCGGCGTAGGAATAGCGCCCGCCATAGCCCGCGTATCCGCTCTCGCGGCGGCCGCCCTGCTCGACGATCACCTGCACGTTGAGGCGCACCAGCGGGCGCACGTCGCCGGCGACCACGCCGTCGGAACGCGCGACGAAGATCGTGTCGACGCCGCCCGAGAGGCTCACCATCACCTGCTTCACGCGCGGATCGGCGGCGCGCAGCAGGCGGTCGACGCGGCGCAGCGCCTCGACCTTGGCGTCGTTGTCCATGCCGTCCACGGGATCCTCGGCCGGATACAGCGACCGCGCACCCGCCGGCACCAGCGACCGGACCCGCTGCTCGGCGCCACTGCGCGCGATGGCCCGCGCCGAACCCGCGGCCGACAACAGCGCCTCGGCGTTGATGTCGTCGGCATAGGCGAAGCCGGTCTTCTCGCCGCTGATCGCGCGCACGCCCACGCCCTGCTCGATCGAATGCGCGCCGTCACGCACGATCCCGTCCTCCACCGTCCAGCTCTCGCGCCGCGCGTGCTGGAAATAGAGGTCGCCGAAGTCGACGCCGGGCCCCAGCAGGGTGCCGAACGCGCGCTCCAGCCCGGCACCGTCCAGCCCCGCGGGCAGCAGCAGGCGTGACTGGGCGATCTCGAGGGCTTGGGTCATGTCGGGGTCCGGCGTGGGGTCATGCGTGGATACGTGCGGGCGCGGGGCGCCCGGATCAAGGCGGCGTCCCGTTTCCGGGCGCGGGGACGGACGGCCTGGCGTCCGGGGATGGCGGCGACGCATCCCGGCCTTCGACCACCACCTTCGGATCCTTCCAGGGCCCGGTGACGTGGTAGGTGCGCGCGCCCATGCGTCCCAGCGGCTTCTCGAACACCGCGTTCGCCACCGCGCCCACGGCTGCGCCCACGGGCCCCGCGGTGATCGCCCCGACCGCGGTCAGCAGGCCACCGGTGCGCGGTTGCACCTCGATCACCTGGTCGTAGGTCTGCGCGCGCAGGTCGGCGCTGCCGCCGATGTGGATCTCCGCCGCGGCGCCGTCGATCACCAGCGAGTCGCTGTGCGCCAGGCCATCGCCGAAGCGGAGCGTGCCGTCGATGCGGTTGAAGGCAAAGCCGCGCGAGAACAGGTCGCGGAAGTCGAGCATCAGCCGCCGCGGCAGCTCGGCCACGCTGAGCAGCCCGAGGAAGCGGCCGGCCCCGGGCTCGACCTCGACCAGCTGGCCGTCCTTCACCGCCAGCGCCAGGCTGCCCTCGAGCCCGGCCAGCCGGAAGCCCGCGGGCGAACCCGGCCAGCCGGCGTCGAAGCGCGCCGTGCCGTGGCCACCCTTGAGGCGTTCGCCGAGGCCGAGCCCGCCCAGCAACGTGCCGAAATCGTGGCTGTCCACCTCGACCTGCATGCGCGTGCGCGCGCCGTCGCCGCGTCCGGTCCATGCGCCCTGCACGTCGATGGACTGGCGCGGCGCGCGCAGCTGCAGGCGCTCCACGCGCAGGCCGCCGTCCACGGGCCGGGTGCGCAGGTCGAGCCGGCCGAGGGCCGCGTCGGCCACGCGCAGGTCTTCGACCACGATCGCCAGCGGCGGGATCGCGGCGGGATCGATGCCGGTGTCGGCGCGCGCGGCGGCGCCCGCATCAACGTCGCTGCCAGTGGCGTCGGTGGCGGCACCGGCACCGGCGCTGCGCCAGTGCAGGCGATCGACGTGCGCCGCGACGGTAGCGCCTTCGCCCCGCGGGATGTCCAGGCTTCCCGCCAGCGCCGCGCCGTCGAAGCGGATGTTCGTACCCGGGCGCTCCGGACGGGCCACCACCCGCGTCGCCGGGAACACGCCGCCGAGCAGCTGCAGCCGGTCGGCGAGGAGATCGATCCCGCGCAGCTCGAGGCCGTCGCCACCTGCCGCGCGGTCGCCGCCGAACAGTCCCGCCCATTCGATCGCATCCAGCACCGGCGTGCGCCCGGTGATGCGGATGCCGGACGCGGGGGGCGCGGCGTCGACGCGGTCGCGGCCGAGCACGGCCAGCACGCCGGTGCGTCCGCCGCGGCTGCGCGCGCGCAGCGCCACCCGGTTGCCCAGCACCACGTCGATGTCGTCCTCGCCCATGGGCAGCCGGAGGTCGATGCGGGCCGCCAGCGCCTCGCCCGGCGGCTTGCCCAGCGGCGCGGGCAGCGACAGCCGCGTGCCCACCAGGTCCGACCGCAGCTGCAGCTGCCCGCCCGCGCCGTCGGCACCCGCGTCCTGCGGCAGGCCCAGCGCCATGGTCCAGTCCGAGCGGCCGTCGAGACGCTCGCCCAGCCAGGCCAGCTGCGGCGCGCGCGCCGCCAGCTCCGCCGACGCCAGGCTGGCCTCGAGCTCGGCCTCGAACCCCATGCCGCGCGACTGCACGTGGCCCTCGCCCGCGCGCAGCGACAGCCGGCCGGGCACGCCGTCCCGCCGCACCCGCAGGCCTTCGGCCGTGAACCCCGCCTGGTCGTAGCGCGCCTCGCCATGCACCGCGTCGAAGGCCAGGTCCCAGCGTTTTTCCGCCAGGTGCGCGCCGCTGAGCGCGACGCGACCCCTGATCCGCGCACCCGTATCGCCGGCGTGGCCGCCCAGCGGCAGCACCAGGCCGAAGGTCGAACGCAGCGGCCCCGACGCCGACAGCGCGTCGAGGATGTCCTCGCGGCCTTCGCGCAGCGGGCTGGCGCGCAGCACCTCGAGCACCGGCGCAGCATCGGCGGCCAAGGTGGCCTCGACCCGGAGCGGCTGGTCGCCGAAGTCCGCGATGCCGGCGCGCAGGGACTCGACCGGCACCTCGCCTAGCCGGGCGCGGCCCTCGAGGCTGAAGCCGGCCGCGACGAAATCGACCTGGCCATCGAGCGCCGTCGCCGCGGGCCAGCCAGGGTCGAAGCGGACCTCGGCGTCCTCGAGCCTCGCCGAGGCGTGGAACAGGCCCTTTCCGGCACCGTCCGCGCCGGCCGTGAACGGCCAGTCGTCGAGATCGCCCGACACCACCGCGCGCCCGTCGAGCACGCGGCCACCGACCAGCGCCGTGTCCAGCCAGTGCACCGCCGCCTCCGGCATCAGGTGGCGGATCCAGAAGCGCCTGGCGACCGGCACCTGCGCCGCGTCGACCTCGGCCACCAGGTCGATGCCCGGTCGCGCGCCGTCGCCGGTGAACACCAGTCCGCCACGGACATCGGCGCCGTAACCCTGCCCGTCGACGCGCAGGGCCGGCGTGCGCGCCTGCCAGCCGGCGTCGTCGCGCCAGAGCACCACGTCGCCGCCCAGCTTGACCTCGTGCGCGGGCGGACCGAAGCCCGCCGGCCAGTCGACGACCACCGTGGCCGCCGGATCAGGCGTGAACACCAGGCCCGCGGCGTCGCCGAGCAGGCGCCCGGAGAGGCCGGACACGCCGGGCGCATCGCCCTGCACGGCGAACCCGAGGTCGTCCACCCGCGCGCTGGCGCGCAGCGCGCCGCCGGCATCACCCGCCACTTCGACGTCGCGCAGCACGCCGCCGGGACGCGCGTCGCGCAGCCAGGCCGCGAGTCCGTCCGGCAGGCCCGGCGCCAGCGGCGCCAGTGCCAGCAGCGCGCCGGCGTCGATGCGTTCGGCCACCAGCGCGCGGCGCGCGCCGCCCGCCACCAGCAGTCCGTCCAGACGCTGCGCGTCTTCGCCCGCGCCGATGCCCAGGCGCCGGGCATCGAACCGCCAGCCACCCGCCACCGCCGTCCAGCGCCCGTCGACGCCGACGTCGCCGAGATCGACCTCGCGCGCCGCGCCGCTTTCCCCGCCGCCCTGCAGCCGCAGCCCTTCGACATCGCCGCGGATGGCCACCGCCGACACCCGGTCGCCATCCAGCTCGACCCAGGCCTCGACGCGGCCGGTGCCGGCCATCGGCCCGATGCCGCCCGCGCGCAGCGCGGTCCAGGCCGACAGGTCGGCGTTCCGCAGCGCGAGCCAGGCCCGGGCATCGCCGCTGTCGCGGTGCAGTTCGGCGGTGATGTCCAACGGCGAAACGCCCGGCACCATCCACGCCCGCGCGGCCGCGCGCACGCGCGCGCCGTCCACGCGCAGGCGCAGGTCGACCTCGCCGAGACGCGCTGCGATCCCGAGTCCGGGCGCATCCACGACCAGCACCCCGTCGATCACCTGCAGCTCGCCCAGGCCTTCGAGCGCCTCGAAGGGATCGCCATCCGACTGCGCCTCGCCGGGCAGGCCGCGGATCTGCCAGCGGCCGTCGTCGCCGCGCTCAAGCGCGAGCTCCAGCCCGCGCAGGCGCAGCTCGGTGAACGACCGGCCCGGCAGCAGGCCGGCGTACTGCGCCACCAGCACTTCGGCCGCACCGATCGGGATGGCCTGGTCGCCTTCGCCAATGCGCAGGCCGTCCAGCCGCAGCAGCGGGCCGCGCCGGGTCCAGGCGGTTTCAAGATGGTCGAACGACACCGGGCGCCCGGCGCGCTGGCCCAGCCACTCGGCGACGCGGTCGGGATGGCGCTCGGCCAGCGGCAGCAGCTGGCTGGTGATGCCCGCGCCCAGCGCCATCAGCACCAGGCCGATCGCGAGCACGTACCAGGCGCCGCGCCGCGCACGGCGCAGGGCGCGGCGCAGCGGGCCGGCCATCACCGGCCCGCGCGCCGGGCGCGGGGCTCAGAGCAGGACGACATCGAACTGTTCCTGCAGGTACTGCGCGTCGGCCTGGAAGCGGATGGTCTTGCCGAGGAACTCCTCCAGCTCCGCCACCGCCGCCGACTCCTCCTCGGTGATCCGCGCCACGACCTTGGGCGAGGCGATCACCAGCAGGCGCTCGGCGTCGAACTGGCGCACCGCGCGCACGACTTCGCGGAACACCTCGTAGGTCACCGTCTCGGCGGTCTTGAGCATGCCGCGGCCGCCGCACTCGTGGCAGGTCTCGCTGAGCTGGCGCTCGAGGCTTTCGACCGTGCGCTTGCGCGTCATCTCCACCAGCCCCAGCGGCGAGAAGTCGTAGACCGTGGTCTTGGCATGGTCGCGCAGCAGCGACTTCTCCAGCGTCCGCAGTACCTGGCGGCGGTGTTCGGGATCGGTCATGTCGATGAAGTCGATGATGATGATGCCGCCCAGGTTGCGCAGCCGCAGCTGGCGCGCCACCGCCTGCGCGGCCTCGAGGTTGGTGCGGTACACCGTCTCCTCGAGGTTGCGCTGGCCGAGGAAGGAGCCGGTGTTGACGTCGACCGTGGTCATGGCCTCGGTCTGGTCGATCACGAGGTAGCCGCCCGATTTCAGCGGCACCTCCTTCTCCAGCGCACGGCCGATCTCGTCCTCGACGCCGTACAGGTCGAACACCGGGCGGACCCCGGTGTAATGCTCGATCTTCTCGTCCAGCCCGGGCATGTACTGCGCGGCGAAGGTCTTCAGCCGTTCGCAGGTCTCGCGTGAATCGACCTTGACCTTCTCGACGTCGCGGCGCATCAGGTCGCGCACCGCGCGCATCGGCAGGGTCAGGTCCTCGTAGATGCAGCTGCCCACGCGGGCCGTGGCGGCATTGCGCTCCACCAGCGCCCACACCCGCGCCAGGTAGGCGACGTCCTCGGCCAGCGCTTCGGCCGGCTGGCCCTCGGCGTTGGTGCGCACGATGTAGCCGTGGCCGCTGGCCGCGGCCAGCTCGCCGACCAGCGCCTTGAGTCGCGCGCGCTCGGCCTCGTCCTCGATGCGCGCCGACACCCCGATCACCTTCGACTGCGGCAGCAGCACCAGGTAGCGCGACGGGATGCTGATCTGCGTGGTCAGGCGCGCGCCCTTGGTCCCGATCGGGTCCTTGACCACCTGGACCACGATGTCCTGTCCGTCGCGCAGCAGCTCGCCGATCGGCGGAGTGGCCTGCGTCGGCGCCGGCGGGACGGGCCGCGCCGACACGGCCGGCGCGCCGGGCTCCTCGACCGCCAGGTCCTCCACCCGGCCCGGGCGCAGCACGTCGTTGGCATGCAGGAACGCGGCACGCTCGAGGCCGACCTCGACGAAGGCCGCCTGCATGCCGGGCATGACCCGCTGCACCTTGCCCTTGTAGATGTTGCCGACCACCCCGCGGCTCCAGCCGCGCTCGATGTGCAGCTCCTGGAGCATGCCGTTCTCGACCACTGCCACGCGCGTCTCGCGCGGGGTGACGTTGACCAGGATCTCCTCGCTCATGCCTTCCCGCCCGGCCGCGGCGTGCTGGCCTGGATGCCGAAGCCGCGCAGCAGGCCCGCGGTTTCGTGCAGCGGCAGGCCCATCACGCCGGAGTAGCTGCCCGCCAGGCGGCGGATGAAGCGCTCGGCACCGCCCTGGATGGCGTAGGCGCCGGCGCGGCCCATCGGTTCGCCGCTGGCGACGTACTCGGCGATGTCGGCGTCCGACAGCCCGGCGAAGGACACCTCGCTCTCGACCAGCACCGAGGCCTCGCGGCCTGCGGATACCAGCGACACCGCGGTCAGCACCCGGTGGGTTCGACCGGACAGTCGGCGCAGCATGGCCCCGGCGTCGGCGGCGTCGGCGGGCTTGCCGAAGACCTCGTCGCCGAGCACCACCTCGGTGTCCGAGCCCAGCACCACCGCGCCCGGCACCGCGACCACGCGCAGCAGGCCGGCGCCGGCCTTTTCGCGGGCGACGCGCGCGACGTAGGCATCGGGGGATTCACCGGGCGCGCGCTCCTCGACCACCTCGATGTCGAGGACGCCGAAGTCGAGGCCGAGGCGCGCCAGCAGCTCGCGCCGGCGCGGGGATTTCGAGGCAAGGTGCAGCATCGTGGAAGGATACCGTGCCCGCGCCGGGCCGGCCGTGCGCCACGGCCTCAACCCCGTTCCGGCTCACGACCCGTTCACTCCATCGGCACAACCCTTCCCTTGCCCCTTCCCGGAGACCACGATGACCCTGATCCTCCAGCGTACGGCGTCCGCCGCCGCACTCACCCTCCTCCTCGCCTTCGGGACGCCCGCCATGACCGCAGCCGCGCAGACCCCCGCCCTTGCCTCCAGCGATGGCACGCTGCTCTCCGTCTCGGCCAGCGGCGAGGCGAGCCGCGCGCCCGACGTCGCCACCGCATCGGCCGGGGTGGTCACCCAGGCCGCCGACGCCAATGCCGCGATGCGCGCCAACGCCGCGCAGATGACCAGGGTGATCGCGGCCATCCGCGCGGCCGGCGTCGCCGAGCGCGACATCCAGACCACGGGCATCAACATCCACCCCACCTACCGCCACGTCGAGAACGAGGAGCCGCGCATCTCCGGCTACAGCGCGAACAATTCGGTGAGCCTCAAGGTGCGCGACATCGCGAAGCTCGGCGAGGTGCTCGACGCGCTGGTCGCCAGCGGCGCCAACAATGTCAGCGGCCCGAGCTTCGGCATCGACCAGCCGGAGGCCGTGTACGACGAGGCGCGCCGCAAGGCGCTGGAGCAGGGCCGCGCGCGCGCGGACATGTATGCCGAGGCGCTGGGCCTGCGCGTGCGCCGCATCGTCAGCATCAGCGAGGGCGGCCGGCTGTCGCCGCCGCAGCCGATGTACGCCATGCGCGCGATGGCCATGGACGCGTCCGAGTCGACCCCGGTGGCGCCGGGCGAGAACACGCTGGCGGCCAACCTGGAGATCGTGTTCGAACTGGGACGCTGACCCCGCGGCCGCCGGTCGCGCGTTGGCATCCACGCATCCGGCACCACGCCGGCCAACGAGGAGGTGGTCCATGGTCCTGCAGCACGCTGTCCGCAGTCCGCTCCCCGCCCTGCCCGCCCGCCACGCCGGCGACGACCCGCGGCGGCCCGACCCCGTCCGCATCGCCGGCATCGCCGGTGCCCTGCTGCTCAACGGCGCCGCGCTGATGCTGATGCTCGCCCCGCTGGGGAGCCCCGGGACCGCGCCCGCGCCGCAAAAGGGCCTGGAGGGCGAGTGGTTCGAGCCCAGGCCGCTGCCGCCCCCGCCGCCGCCGCCCATCGTTCCCGTGCAGCGCGTCCCGACCCCGGCGGCGCCGACGGCGGAGCCGCGACGGGCGGTGGTCCCGCGGCCCGAACCGGCGACGCCACCCCTGGTCGAAGGAGGCACGCTCCCCGCGGATCCCCTGCCTCCGCTCGAAGCGGGCACGGGCGATGTCGATGTCGCCCCGGCGCCGGGCCCCGCCACCGGCATGCAGCTGGCCTATGCCGAGGCCAGCTCGCCGCCCTACCCGCGCGACGCGCTGCGTTCGGGCCACCAGGGCACGGTGGTGCTGCAGGTGCTGGTCGGCGTCGACGGGCGTCCGCTGGAAGTGGTGATCGAGACCGGCAGCGGCTACCGCGAGCTCGACGAAGCAGCCCGGCGGCACGTGCTGCGTCGCTGGCGCTTCCAGCCGGCCATGCGCGACGGCCGTCCGGTGCAGGCCATCGGCCTGGTGCCGATCGAGTTCAGCCTCGACCGCGGATGAACCGCGCTCAGGCGCGGTGGTAGGGATGGTTGGCGAGCAGCGCCGCGGCGCGGTAGAGCTGCTCGGCCAGCACCAGCCGCACCAGCATGTGCGGCAGGGTGAGCGGGCCCAGCGACCAGGTTTCATCGGCGCGGGCCAGCACCTCGTCGGGGGGGGCCGCGGGCCCGCCGACGAGGAAGGCCAGGTCGCGGCCCTGGCCGCGCCAGTGCTCCAGCCGCTTCGACAGCGCTTCCGAATCCCAGGCCCGGCCGCGTCCGTCCAGCGCGACCACGTGCAGGTCGCGCGGCAGCGCCGCCAGCACGCGCTGGCCTTCATCGAAAGTCGCGCGCGCGGCGTCGCGGCCCTTGCCGCGCAGGCCGGGCGTGATTTCGACCAGTTCCAGCGGCAGCCAGTGCGACAGCCGCTTGCGGTACTCGCCGAAGCCCTCGGCAACCCAGCCCGGCGGGCGCTCGCCCACGGCGACCAGGCGTGCCTTCACCGCAGCGCTCAGTCGGCGTGGCGCATGTCGTCGCCGTCGACGCCCTCGTCGTGTCCGAACGAGCGGCTGGCGTCGCGGGCATCCGGCGGCTGGTCGCCCACCGTCCACAGCCGCTCCAGCGCATAGAACTCGCGCACGCGCGGCAACATGACGTGGACCACGACGTCGCCCAGGTCGACCAGCACCCATTCGGCTTCGCGCTCGCCCTCGACGCCCAGCGGCTGGCAGTCCAGGCGCTTGGCGAACTTCACCACCTCGTCCGCGATCGACTTCACGTGGCGGGTGGACGTGCCCGACGCGATCACCATGAAGTCGCAGACGCTGGTCTTGCCGCGGACGTCGATGTCGACCACGTCCACCGCCTTGATCTCGGCGACGGCCTCCAGCACGGTCGAAAGCAGCACGTCGACCGACGGCGGCGGGGTGGGCAGGCTGGTCTTGATGACTTGGGCTTGGCTGGTCAAGGGCTGTGGCTCGTTGGCGGGGCGGCGGATTATAGCGAAGGGCCTGTCGCGGGCCCGTATCCGTACAGCCGGCGTTCGCGGATGAATCCGGCCACCGCCGGCGGCAGCATCGATTCCCAGCCGTCGTCGGCGGCGATCCGGCGACGCACTTCGGTGGAGGATTCCGCGCGCAGCCTGGGGAGCTCCAGGACCGCGAAGCCGCCGGCCGGCGCCTCCGCCAGCGCGTCCGGCGGCCTGCGCCGGGCGCCGAGCTCGCGCTCCACGGCCGGGGCGCGCGCGGCGATGTCGTCCGGAGCGACCGGCGAGCCCGGCCGCGCCACCGCCAGCACGTGGCCATGCGCGAACAGCTCGCGCCAGCGGTACCAAGTGTCGAGCCGCAGCAGCGAGTCGCCGCCGACCACCCAGGCGATCGGACGGTACGGCCCCTGCTTCGCCCGCACCAGGCGCAGGCTGTCGATGCTGTACGACGGACCCGCGCGCTCGAGCTCCAGCGGATCCACGCGCAGGCCCGGCTCGCCGGCGATGGCCAGCTCCAGCATGCGGGTGCGCGCGATCGCGCCGGCGTGGGTCGCATCCTTGTGCGGCGGATCCGCCGCCGGCAGCAGCGCGACCTCGGCGTCGAGCGCGTCGCGCACCGCCAGCGCCACCGCCATGTGCCCCAGGTGGACCGGGTCGAAGCTGCCGCCGTAGCAGGCCAGCAGGCTCACGCGGCCAGCAGCGGCACCGCGCGGGCGTCGGCCACCGCCAGCAGCAGGCGCTCCAGCAGCAGCCATTCGTCGCCGGCCCCGCGCCCCTTGGCCACGCGGTCGACCTCACCGGCCGCGGCCACGAAGCGCTCCCAGCGCGCCACGGGATGGCGCTCCAGCGCGCGCCGGTAGGCCGCCTCCTTCGCGTCCCAGATCCGCTGCGCCTTGAACTCGGCGCCGAGGTTGCCGCCGCGCGCCTTGACCCGCGCCAGCGCGGCGGTGCGCTGCAGCTCCATCACCACCATGCCCATGAGCGCGGGCACGGCCTCGCCCTCGGCGCGCAGCCCGGCGAGCATGCGCACCGCCTGGGCGCCCTGGCCGTTCAGCGCGGCGTCGACCAGGTGGAAGACGTCGTAGCGCGCGGCGTCGGCCACCAGCGCCTGCATCCGCGCCGCATCGAGGGTCCCGTCGGTGGCGAGCAGCGCCAGCTTGTCGATCTCCTGCGCGGCGGCGAGCAGGTTGCCCTCCACCCGCTCCACCAGCAGCTGCACGGCCCCGGCGTCGGCGCGCACGCCGCGGCGGCGCAGGCGCCCCTCGACCCAGCCCTGCAGCTCATGCGGCTTCACCGGCCAGGCGACCGCGATGGCGCCCACCGCGGCGATCGCCTCGCTCCACTTGCCGCCGTGCTTCCGGCTCCACTCGCCGCCTGTGACCAGCAGGCAGATGTCCGGCGGCGGATCGGCGCAGAAGCCCGCGATCACCTCCGCGCCCTGCTTGCCCGGCTTGGAGGTCGGCAGCCGGACCTCGATCAGCCGCCGCGCCGCGAACAGGCTGGGCGCGCGCAGGCTGGCCTCGAGACCGTCCCAGTCGACGTCGCGGCCCTCCACCTCGAACACCTCGCGTTCCGCATAGCCCTGTTCGCGGGCCGCGGCGCGGATGGCGTCGGCGCATTCCAGCACCCTCAGCGTCTCGGCGCCGGCCACCAGATAGACCGGCGCCAGGACCCCGCGGGCGACGCTGCCGGCCAGCTGCTCCGGGCTCAGCTCACGCGCCATCGCCGGCCGCTTCGCCCTCCGGCGTCCCGTCGTCGTCCCCGTCATCGGACGCGGGAACGGGTACGTCATCGGTTCCGTCGGCGTCGGTTCCGGTCGCCCCGGCATCCGGCGCCAGGGCGGCTTCGGCGCGATTCGCGGCCGCGATCCGGCGCAGCACCGCCGCCGCCATGTCGCGCTCGAGCTCGCGGGCCAGCATCTCGCGCTCGCTCTCCGAACCCGTCGAGTTGTTGGGCAGGGACACGTAGTCGCGCGAGAGTTCGATCACCTGCTCCGGCACCAGCTCCCGTCCTTCCGGATCCTGCAGCATGAACACCGCCGCGTAGCGCAGGCTGTATTCCTGGCCGCGGCCGAACTGGTCGACGCTGATCGCCTGCGAGTCCCAGCGCTCCGACAGGATGCGCAGCACCGCCATGCCTTCACCCGCGCGCTCGGGGACCTCGAAGCCAGCGCGTTCCAGCGAGCGCGTCAGCGACTGCGCGAGCGGGCTGTAGGGATTGCGCGCGACGACCTGCACGCCGGCCAGGTCGGGCGGCAGCTCCAGTGGATCACGGAGATGGAAGCCGCACGCCGGCAGCGACAGGATGATGGCGGCAAGCAGCAGCGGCAGGAGTCGGCTCATGGCGCGCAGTGTGACGAGGCGGCGGCGCGCCGGCAACCGGGACGGGCGGGCTGTGCACGCCGCCGGCCGCTCCGACCGCCCTCCATGACAAAATGATGACACGGCCGCGGGCCGGTCGGACCAGCCAGTCGCGTGGAAGATGTCGTGGAGTCAAGGAGATCGCAGATCGCTCCCCGGATGCCATGGAGGGCCGGCCTCAGGTGGTCCCTGACCGTCCTGCTCCCGCTGTTGTTCGCCTTCGCGACCTGGAACCTCGACAGGATCTCCATCGGCGTGGCCACGGATGCCTACCGCGTGCCGGCCACCGTCGCCGCCAACGCCGTGCCCGGGTTGCTCGTCTGCCTGGCCCTGTTCGTGGCGACGCGGCGGCTGCTGCTCTCGTTCCTGGTGGGGTTCTCGCTGCAGGCGCTGGTCTACGAAGCATCCCGCATCAAGCTGCGGACGATCGAAACGCCGGTGGCACTCGAGGACGTGTACTTCCTGACGGGCATCGACCTCGCGGGCATCAGGCTCTTCTGGGCGTATGTCGAGGAGCCCGGGCGGCTGCTGGCCATGCTGTGCGTGGGGCTGGGGCTGCTGGCCCTGGTGGCGTGGCGCGAGAAGCCCTGGTTCCGCCACCTCGGCCCGGGCCGGCTGGCGCTCCTGGCGCTGACCGTCGCCGCGGCCGCGTCGCTTGCCCAGGCACGATGGCCGTGGCCGCGCCTCTACCAGGACGAGGCCGCCGGACCCACCCGGTTCACCACCATGCCCGCCATCCTCCATTCCGGGCTGATGGCCGACCTGGTGGACAAGCACCTGGAGCGGAAGACGCGCAGCTTCGACGTCGACGAAACGGCACTGCGCGACGCGGCACGCCGGCTGGCGGCGTCCCCCGCCGGGGAGGCCGGACCGCGCCCCCTGGCCGGCATGCGACCGGACATCGTCGTGGTGCTGAGTGAGTCCTTCTTCGACCCGCGGATCATGCGCGGGCTGGAGGACGTCGAGGACTACATTCCCAACGTCCGGCAGTGGATCGAAGCTGGGCATGGCGGCACGATGTCGGTGCCGGCCTACGGCGGCGGCACGATCAGGACCGAGTTCGAGATCCTGACCGGACTGCCGTACCGGGCCTTCCCCGACGTCGGCTTCCCCTACCTGGCGCTGGACATGCGCGCCACGCCCACCCTGCCCCGGCTGCTCCGGCGCGAGGCCGGCTACCGCACCGTGGCGATCCATGGCAACCATGGATCGTTCTACAACCGCTCGGCGGTGTATGGGCCGATGGGGTTCCAGAAGTTCATCACCGCAAGGGAGTTCGGCAAGGCCGGGGTCAGGGATGGCCTCTGGTACTCCGACGAGTCCATGACCGACCTGCTGGTCGCCGAGCTCGAGTCGGATGAAACCCCGCTGTTCGCCTTCGCGATCAGCATGCAGAACCACGGTCCCTATGACGCGAACAGGGCCCGCCATGCCGACGCGTGGCAGCGGATCCGCCTTCCCGACGGACTTGGCGAGGCGGCCGGCATGGAGCTGCGCAACCTCCTCTACCACCTGGGCAGCGCCGACGCGCAGTTCGCGCGCCTGCTCGACGTCATGCAGCGTCGCAACCGCCCCTACCTGCTGCTGTTCTTCGGCGACCACCTGCCCGGGCTGCACGCCACCTATCCCGAGCTCGGCTTCGTCGACGGCGCGCCCGCCCGCAGCCAGCAACCGCCGTGGGTGCTGGTACGCGGAAAGGGGGCCGACACCTGGCCGGCCGCGCGGAGGATCTCCTTCCCCTGGCAGCTGCCGGCCGAAGTCGCCCACGAGGCCGGCATCGACAGCGCCTATTTCGACTTCAGCAGGAAGATGGGAGCCATGATGGGCCGGGACTACGAGAAGAAGCCCGATTCGCCGGGGGCGAAAGCCATGACGGCGGCCGCACGTGCCCAGCTCGCCGGCGGCTTCGAGGCGCGGGTCCGATGACCGGCCGTCACGTCCGCGCGCTCGCCGCCGGTCTCGTTGTGCTGTCCGCGTCGGCCTGTTCACCGCGCGGGGCGGACCTGGAGATCGTCGCCGACACCTCTTCCTGCACGATCCCGAAGGTGGTGACGGTCCGCTGGAGCATCCCGGAGGACGAACCCATCCCCGCGCTGCTGCGGATCAACGGTCCCGGACGCCCGATGAAGGACTGGCGCCAGGCCTCGGTCCGCGAGGGCGAGGCACCCACGGGCCCCTGGGCCGGTGACGGGCTGACCGTGACCCTGGTGTCGAAGTCGGGGCGCCCGCTGGCCAGGCGCACGCTGACGCAGGGGCCGTGCGACGCCGGCTGAGCTCAGCCGGCCACCACGTTCACGATCTTGCCGGGGACCACGATGACCTTGCGCACCGCAAGGCCTTCCAGGACCCGCGCCACGCCCGGCTCGGCCAGCGCCGCCGCCTCGATGGCCTCGCGCGCGGCGTCCGCGGCGACCTCGATGGTGCCGCGCAGCTTGCCGTTCACCTGCACCGCCAGGGTCACCGCGTCGCGCACCAGCGCCGCCGGGTCGACCGACGGGAACGGCACCTCGTCCACGACCTGCTCGGCGTGGCCCAACACCTGCCACAGCGCGTGGCAGGTGTGCGGGGTCACCGGGTTGAGCATCAGCACCATGGCCTCCAGGGCCTCGTGGCGCACGGCGCGATCGCCTTCGCTGGCATCACCGGCCTTCACCACGTGGTTCAGCAGCTCCATCAGCGCGGCGATGGCGGTGTTGAAGCTGTGGCGGCGGCCGTAGTCGTCGCCGACCTTCTGGATCGTTTCGTGCAGGTGGCGACGCAGCGTCTTCTGCGGCGCCGTCAGGGCCGCGGCGTCGATGGCCGGACGGCCGCCGGCCTGCAGCGAAGCGGCGTGGTCGTGCACCAGGCGCCAGACCCGGCGCAGGAAGCGCGCCATGCCTTCCACGCCGGCCTCGTTCCACTCCAGCGACAGCGTCGGCGGCGAGGCGAACATCGAGAACAGGCGCACGGTGTCGGCGCCGTAGCGGTCGACCATGGCCTGCGGGTCGACGCCGTTGTTCTTGGACTTCGACATCTTCTCGGTGCCGCCGACGCGCACCGGCTGGCCGTCCGACGCCAGGCGCGCGCCGGTGACGCGGCCGCGCTCGTCGCGCTCGATCTCGACGTCGGCGGGGTTGAACCATTCCTTCGCGCCGTTCGCGTCCTCGCGGTAGTAGGTGTCGGCGATGACCATGCCCTGGGTGAGCAGGTTCACCGCCGGCTCGTCGCTGTCCACCAGCCCCTGGTCGCGCAGGAGCTTGTGGTAGAAGCGGAAGTACAGCAGGTGCAGGATCGCGTGCTCGATGCCGCCGATGTACTGGTCGACCGGCGTCCAGTACTTCGCGCGGCCGTCGACCATGTCCGCCGCGCCCGGCGAGGTGTAGCGCGCGTAGTACCAGCTCGACTCCATGAAGGTGTCGAAGGTGTCGGTCTCGCGCTCGGCCGCGCCGCCGCACTGCGGGCAGGTGGTCCGGCGCCACTCGGGGTCGGCCTTGATCGGCGACTGCACCACGCCCGAGGCGAAGGCGTCGGCCACGTCCTCGGGCAGGACCACCGGCAGCTGGTCCTCGGGCACCGGCAGCGCGCCGCAGTCGGCGCAGTAGATCACCGGGATCGGGCAGCCCCAGTAGCGCTGGCGGCTCACGCCCCAGTCGCGCAGGCGGAAGTTGACCTTGCGCCGGCCGGCCCCTTCGCCTTCCAGGCGCGCGGCCAGGGCGTCGAAGGCGGCGTCGAAGTCGAGGCCGTTGTACTCGCCGGAATTGATCAGGAAGCCGCGCTCGGTATGCGCCTCGCGCTGCTCGATGCCGTCGAGGTAGTCGCGCACCACCGCCACCGCGGCCGCGGTGTCGTAGGCATCCACGCTGCCGCCCGCGAGCGCGGCCTGGAACGGATCGGCATCGTGCGCGACGTCGCCGATCACCTCGGCCAGCGCGTCGCGCACGGCCGGCGGCACGATCACCGGGCGCACCGGCAGGCCGTGCGTCTTGGCGAACTCCCAGTCGCGCTGGTCGTGCGCCGGCACCGCCATCACCGCGCCCGTGCCGTAGCCCATCAGCACGAAGTTGGCGACGTAGACCGGGACGTCCTCGCCGGTGACCGGGTGGATCGCCCACAGGCCGGTGGCCATGCCGCGCTTTTCCTGCGTTTCCAGCTCGGCCTCGGAGACACCGCCCTGGCGCAGCTCGTCGATGAAGGCGGCCAGCTTCAGGTTCTCCTGCGCGGCCTTCAGCGCCAGCGGATGCTCGGCGGCGATGGAGATGAAGGTCACGCCCATCAGCGTGTCCGGGCGCGTGGTGAAGACGCTCAGCGGCTCATCTTCACCATCGACGCGGAACCGGATTTCCAGGCCCTCGCTGCGGCCGATCCAGTTGCGCTGCATGGTCTTGACCGGATCCGGCCAGCCCGGCAGCGCGTCGAGGCCGTCGAGCAGCTCCTGGGCGTAGTCGGTGATGCGCAGGAACCACTGCGGGATCTCACGCTTCTCCACCAGCGCGCCGGAGCGCCAGCCGCGGCCGTCGATCACCTGCTCGTTGGCGAGCACGGTCTGGTCGACCGGGTCCCAGTTCACCACCGCGTTGCGGCGGTAGGCCAGGCCCTTCTTCATCAGCCGGGTGAACATGCGCTGTTCGTGGACGTAGTAGTCCGGGGAACAGGTGGCGAACTCGCGCGACCAGTCGATCGCGTAACCGAGCATCTGCAGCTGGCCGCGCATGTGCTCGATGTTCGAATACGTCCACTTCGCAGGCGCCGTGCGGTTCCTGATCGCGGCGTTCTCCGCCGGCAGGCCGAAGGCGTCCCAGCCCATCGGCTGCAGCACGTTGTGCCCGGTCATGCGCTTGTGGCGGCTGATGACGTCGCCGATGGTGTAGTTGCGCACGTGCCCCATGTGCAGCGCGCCGGACGGGTACGGCAGCATCGACAGGCAGAAGTACTTCGGCCGCGGATCGTCCTCGGCAACCTCCCAGGCGCGGGTCCGGGCCCAGTAGCCCTGGGCCGCGCGCTCGACGTCGGCGGGTCGGTAGGAGGTCGGTTCGGGCGCTGCGCTGGGGTCTGGCACGTCGTGGTTGCCGCGGAAAGTGGGGCCGCCAAGCCTACCCCAGTGGCCACCGCCCCCGCCACGCGACGGTGCGCCCTATCATGGCGCCATGACGCCGACGTCCCGACTCCGGCCGTACCGCTTCGCCGCCTCCGTCGCGGCCCTGCTGTTGCTGGTGGCGGTGGCCGCGGCGACCGTGTTCTGGGTGCGGCTGCTGGCCGAGAGCAACCGGTGGGTCGAACACAGCCACCAGGTCATCGAGAAGCTCGAAGTCAGCCAGTCGCGGCTGGCCGCCACCCAGGCCGCGGGCCGGGGCTACCGCCTCACCGGTCACCCATCGCTGCGCAGCGAGTTCGACCGCTCGGCCCCGCAGGCGCTGGAGGCGGCCGGCGAACTGGTCCGGATCACCAGCGACAACCCGAAGCAGAACGCGCGCGCCCAGGCCCTGCTCCGACAGTCGACCCAGCAGATCGAGCGCATGCAGGAACTGGCCGATATCCAGGACCGGGATGGCAAGGAGGCGGCGATCGCGGCCATGCGCGCGGACGAACTGGTCGCGCGCATGCACGGCGTCAACGCGGCCAGCCAGGCGATGCGCACCGACGAGCTCGACCTGCTGGCCAAGCGCCAGGCGACCAACGTCCGCAATGCCAACCTGCTCCTCGGATTCGTGCTGCTGAGCCTGGCGGTGTCCCTGGCGACGTTCTGGGCCCTGCTGGTGAGCCTGTCGCGCGAGAACAGCCGCAACCGCGGGCTGGAGCGCGAAGCCCGCGGGGCGCTGGCGGAGTTGCAGCGGGCCCAGACCATGACCGAGCGCCTGTCCGCGCAGCGTTGGGCGATCAGCGAATACACCGGCCTGCTGCAGAGCGCGCAGAACCTTGACGAGGCCATGGAGCTCACCTCCAGCACCTTCGAGCGCCTGCTGCCGCACCTCGGCGGGCAGTGCTACCTCGCGCGCGCATCCCGGGACTTCCTCGAAAGCCGCGCCAGCTTCGGCACGCCGGCCATCGCCAGCAGCGATGCCTTCCCGCCCGACGACTGCTGGGCACTGCGCCGCGGCCAGCCGCACCACAACCGCGCCGGCGGCAGCGTCCGCTGCGCGCACCTCGAGCACGGCGCGTCGCTGGGCGCGATCTCGACGCTGTGCATCCCCCTCTCCGCGCAGGGCGAGACCCTGGGCATGCTCCACGCCAGCGGTCCCGTCGACGGCGGCGAGGACGACAACGACGCCACCATCATCGAGCTGATGGGCGAACAGCTGGCGTTGGCGATCGCCAACCTGCGGCTGCGCGAGACCCTGCGCCAGCAGTCGCTGCGCGACCCGCTGACCGGCCTCTTCAACCGGCGCTACTTCGAGGAGAGCCTGCGCCGCGAAATGCTGCGCTGCGAGCGCCGGCGCCTGCCGCTGGCGCTGCTGGTGCTGGACATCGACCACTTCAAGAGCTTCAACGACAGCCAGGGCCACAGCGCGGGCGATGCGGTGCTGGCCCACGTGGGCCGCTGCGTCGCCTCGCTGGTACGCGCCGAAGACATGGCCTGCCGCTACGGCGGCGAGGAATTCACCATCGTGATGCCGGAGACCGACGCCGCCAGCGCGGTCGCGCGCGCCGAAGCGATCCGCCGCGCCGTGTCACAGCAGACGATCTCGCACAACGGCCGCACGCTGGGGCCGGTCACGGTCTCGATCGGGGTGGCGGCGCTCCCGCACGACGGCGTGACGCCGGAGCTGCTGTTCGAGGTCGCCGACGCGGCGCTGTACCAGGCCAAGGCCGAAGGCCGCAACCGGGTCCTGCACGCCGCAGCCGGCATCGCCTGAGGGCGACCACGCGCGCCTCAACGCGCCGGCCGGCCCCTGGGCACGCAGGCCACCCACGCGAGCCAGGCGGCGAAGGCCAGGCGCTGGGCCAGCGGTGCCGGCATGGCGTCGGCCGGGAGCCAGCCCAGCGCGAACACCAGCCCGCCAGCGCACAGGTGCCCGAGCGCCGCCGGCAGCCGGCGGCCACGCGCCGCGGCCACCGCCAGCAACGCCGAGGCCGCGACGAACGCGAGGCCCCACAGCGACCACGCGACGCCATGCAGTCGGCCGCGTCCGGCGTCCGGCGCCGAGGCATCCAGCGGCAGCAGCCCCTGGGCCGCGAAGGCCAGCGCCGCCAGCAGTGCCAGCGACCAGCCCAGGCGCGCTGCCAGGCCGCTCCCGCGCGGCAGCGCCGCGCGCCCGTGCAGGGCCACGAACCCGGCGAGCAGGCCAGGCACCAGGTAGCCCAGCAGGTTGAATCCGGCCGCGCGCGGAACCCCGGCCGCGCCCAGCACGGCCACCGGCCAGTCCGCGTGGCCATAGCCGTCCAGCGCCGCACCGAACCCCGCCAGCGCCAGCGCGAAGCAGGCCGCGGCGGCGGCGCCGGCGATGCGCGCCGCACGATCCTTCAAGTCCGGAAATGCTGCCGCCATGCGTCGCGATGCCCGTGCAGGAAGGGCGCATCCTCGCCCTGGCGGCTTGCAATCGGCAAGCACTGGCACAATCTCGTGCATATCGCATTCCGGATCGGACCATGTCCCACGCACACGCCGCCACGCACGCCTTCGACGCCACCGCCGACAACTTCGAGGCCGACGTCCTCGACCGTTCGCTCCAGGTCCCGGTCCTGCTCGATTTCTGGGCCGAATGGTGCGGGCCCTGCAAGACCGTCGGCCCGATCCTCGAGAAGCTCGCGGCGGAATACAACGGCGCGTTCGTGCTCGCGAAGGTCGACGTCGACCGCGAGCAGCAGCTGGCGGGCGCGTTCCAGATCCGCTCGATCCCGACCATCATCCTGGTCAGGGACGGCCAGCCGGTGGACGGCTTCCCCGGCGCGATGCCCGAAGGCCAGCTGCGCGAGTTCCTGGCCGGCCACGGCATCGTGCCCGCCGATGCGCCTGCCGACGACGCGGACGTCGCCGAAGCCGCGCCGGCGGATCCGCACGCGGAAGTCGAGCGCCTGCGCGCCGAATCCGCCGCCGCGCCGGACGACGACGCACTGAGGCTCGACCTCGCCCTCGCCCTGCTCGCCACCGGCGCCACCGACGAGGCCGGCCGCCTGCTCGACGCCCTGCCCGCCAACCTCGCCACCGACGACCGCGCCCTGCGTGCTCGCGCCGCACTCGGCTTCGCGGCGCTGCTGCGCGACGCACCGCCGGCGGCCAGCCTCGAGTCGGCGCTTGCTGCCGACCCGTCCGACCTCCGTGCCCGCCACCTGCTCGGCGCCCGGCACATGGTCGAGGGCCGCCACGAGGCGGCGCTGGAGCAGTTCATGGAGATGCTGCGGCGCGACCGCGGCTTCGACGACGGATTGCCGCGCAAGGCCCTGATCGAGGCCTTCCGCGTCGTCGAGGACGCCGGCCTGGTCTCCCGCTACCGCCGGCAGATGTCCGCGCTGCTGCTCTCCTGACCGGTGCGCGCGGCGATCCTGCGCCACGGCATGAACGCGTGGCCGCCGTTCCTGTTCTCGGGGATCCACATCACCGCGCTGGCGGATGACTACCGCCACGCCCGCGTGGAGCTGCGCCGACGCTGGTACAACCGCAACTACGTCGGCACGCACTTCGGCGGCAGCCTGTTCGCCATGACCGATCCGTTCTGGATGCTGCTGACCATGCATGCGCTCGGCCGCGACTACTACGTCTGGGACCAGGCCGCGGACATCCGCTTCCTCAAGCCCGGACGCGGCACGGTGCACGCGCGCTTCGACCTCGGCGACGACGTGCTCGGCACCATGCGCGAGGCGACCGCGGACGGCGGGAAGTACCTGCACTGGTTCGAGAACGACATCGTCGACGGCGAGGGCGACGTGGTGGCCACGGTGCGCAAGCAGGTCTACGTGCGCCGCAAGCCGGACCGGAGGAATGGAAGCCCCGGCGCGTGACCGTCGTCGCAATGGCATTCATCACATCCGGGGCCGGGGCCGCTATCCTCGACGTCGCCTCAGGGGGGCCCGGATGACGCAGGACAATGCAGGCAGTATCGACGAACCGATGCCGGAGATCCGCGGCTACCGGCTCGCGCGCGTCGTCGGCGCCGGTGGCATGTCGACGATCTACCTGGGCGAGCAGCTGTCGCTGGGACGCGAGGTCGCGATCAAGGTGATGCTGCCCGAAGCGCTGTCCGACGAGGTCGGCCGCCGGCGCTTCGAGAACGAGGCGCGCACCATCGCCCGCCTCGACCATCCCAACATCGTCGGCATCCACGACGTCGGCCGGACCACCGAGGGCCTGCCCTACTACGCCATGCCCTACCTGCCGCGCGGCCACCTCGGCCAGCGCGACCTGCGCGGCAACGAGGACGCGGTGCGCGGGATCCTGCGCAGCCTGCTGTCGGCGCTGCAGTACGCGCACGCGCGCGGCGTCGTGCATCGCGACGTCAAGGCCGAGAACGTGCTGTTCGACGAGAGCGGCCGGCCGCTGCTGGCCGACTTCGGCATCGCGCTGCGCCGCGGCTACGGCTCGCGCGTGACCACCGCCGGCCTGGCCGTGGGCAGCACCGCCTACATGCCGCCCGAGCAGGCCCGCGGCGAAGGCGTGGACGCGCGCGCCGACCTCTACAGCGTCGGCGTGCTGGCCTGGGAGATGCTGGTCGGCAGCCTGCCGTACAACGCCGCCGACGCGCTGTCGATGGCGGTGATGCACGTGCAGGACCCGATCCCGCGCCTGCCCCCGGCGCTGCGCCACTGGCAGCCCTTCATCGACCGGGCGCTGGCCAAGGCGCCCGGCCGCCGCTTTGCCGACGCCACGCAGATGCTCGAGGCGCTGGAGCACATCCCGGCGCGCGGCCACGGCGGACTGCGCGGCGCCGTCACCGGCCTGGGCGAACGCCTGCGCGGGCTGCCGGCCCCGGCCTGGGCCGGCGTCGGCCTCGTCGCGGTCGTCGCCATCGCCGCGGGCACCTGGCTGCACGGCCGCGACGGGACGCAGGCCTTCTACCGTGCCGCCGACGACGCCGGCCAGCCGGGAACGGGCGGCCCGGACGGCTCCGCCGGACCGTCGCTGGCGCCGCTGCCGGCCGCGGTGGCCGGCAGCCCCGACGACGCCATGCTGCGCGCGGCGCCCGCCTCGGACGCCGAGCGCTGGCTGGTGACGGCCGAGCGCCAGATGCGCGCGGGCCGCCTGTCGGCGCCTGCCGGCGACAATGCCTATACCAGCCTGCTCAACGCCTGGCAGGCCGACGCCGGCCACCTCAGGCTCGGCCCCGCGATCGACACCCTGATCGCCGCGCTCGGCGCCAGGGCCGAGCGCGCCTTCGCCCGCGGCGACACCGATGACGCGCGTACCGCCGTCATGCAGGCCAGCCAGCTGGCCTCGCGTACCTCGCGCGCCGATGGCGACGCGCTGCGCGCACTGATGGCGGGCGTGGAGAAGGTGGTCTCCGCGCGCGTGGAGCGGGCGGCCGCGGACTACGACCGCGCCGACGCGCTCGACGCCATCGGGGCGGCGCGCCGGATGGGGCTGGACGCACCGGCACTGGCGAAGCTCGAGCAGCGCGCACGCGCCATTCCCCTGCCCGGCGAACGCCTCGGCGGCAAGGGCGTGGACATGGTGCTGGTGCAGCAGGGCGGGATCCGCCTGGGCACGATGCGCCGGCCGGTCAGCCGCGACGAGTTCGCGGCCTTCGCCGACGCGACCGGCCGCGCACCCGCGCGCTGCCGCGAGCGGGCTTCCCTGCTGCGGGTGGTGGCGCCGCGCAACTGGCGCAGCCCCGGCTTCGAACAGAAGGGCGGCGACCCCGCGGTCTGCGTGTCATGGGATGACGCGCGCGCCTACGCCCAGTGGCTGGGCCAGCGGGACGGAATCGCGTATCGCCTGGCCACGTCCACCGAGTGGTCGCGCCTGCCGGCGGCCGGCGGGTCGCGCCGGATCGCCGAATGGAACGTCGACTGCAGCGGCAGCTGCGAGCAGCGCGTGGCCAGCGGGGCCAGCTGGCGCGACGAATCCGCCACGACCGACGGCCGCGAAGCCGACCGTGGCTTCGACGACGTCGGCTTCCGGCTGGTCCGCGACCTCGGCGGCGGCTGAGCGCGCTCAGCTCCCCGTCGAACGTCCCCGGCCGCCACGCCCGCGGCTACCACGGCCACGCGCACCCGGCGCCTTCGGCCCGGCGTGCGCCTGCGCCGCCGGCGGCTGGGCCTTGCCGTGCCCGCCCTGGCGATGCGCCGGCTTGCCCGCACGGCTCGGACGCTGTTCGCCGGCGCGCTGGTCGCCAGCGGCCTGCGGCGGGCCACGACGCTGGCCGCCGGCACGCTGGCCCGCAGGCCTCTGGCCGCGACCACCCTGCGGCGGCATCGGCGCATCCAGGCGGATCGGGCGGCTCGGCTCGTAGCCGGCCACCACGTCCATGCGGATTTCGGCCTTCAGCATCTTCTGGATCTGGTTGAGCAGCGCGCCCTCTTCCGGCGACACCAGCGACAGCGCCTCGCCCGTCGCGCCCGCGCGGCCGGTGCGGCCGATGCGGTGCACGTAGTCCTCGGCCACCATCGGCAGGTCGTGGTTGATCACCAGCGGCAGGTTGGGGATGTCCAGGCCGCGCGCGGCGACGTCGGTCGCGACCAGGATCCGGGCGCGCCCGGCCTTGAACGCGTCCAGCGCCTTCTGCCGCTGCGCCTGGCTCTTGTTGCCGTGGATGGCGACCGCCGGCAGGCCGGACTTCTCCAGCTGTTCGGCCAGGCGGTTGCAGCCGTGCTTGGTCTTGCCGAACACCAGCACCTGGTCGGTGTGGCGCGCGGACAGGATGTCGACCAGCAGGTCGCGCTTGCTGGCCGAATCGACCGGGTGCGCGCGGTGGACGATGGTCTCGGCGATGGTGTTCTGCGCCGCGACCTCGACCTGCTTGGGCGACTGCATGTACTCCAGCGCCAGCGCCTTGATGCGCGCCTCGAACGTGGCCGAGAACAGCAGCGTCTGCCGCTGCTTCGGCACCCGGCCCATGATCCGCTTCATCTGCGGCAGGAAGCCCATGTCGAGCATGCGGTCGGCCTCGTCCAGCACCAGGACCTCGACGGCGTCGAGCTTGGCGTGGCCCGCGTCCATGTGGTCGAGCAGGCGCCCCGGGCAGGCCACCAGGATGTCGACGCCGCGGCGCAGGTTGTCGATCTGCGGCTGCATGCCGGCGCCGCCGAAGATGGTGGTGACGTTCATGCGCAGGTGGCGGCCGTACTCCTTGAGGCTGTCGGCGACCTGCACCGCCAGCTCGCGGGTCGGCACCAGCACCAGGGCGCGCGGCTTGCGCGGGCCCTTGGGCGGCGTCTCCTTCGACAGGCGCTGCAGCATCGGCAGGCCGAAGGCGGCGGTCTTGCCGGTGCCGGTCTGGGCGGCGCCCAGCACGTCGTGGCCGGCCAGCACCAGCGGGATCGCCTGGGCCTGAATCGGGGTGGGAACGGTGTAACCGCTCGTTTCGAGCGTGCGCAGCAGCGCGGACGAGAGCCCGAGGGCCTCGAAGGTCCGGGATTCGGACATGGATACAACTCCTGGTTCGCGGCTTGCCCGGCGCTTTCCGTGATCCGCGCGGCGGGCAATGGATTTGACGGCTGCCGGAGAGGTCCGGGCCGTGTCTGCGCGACGAGAGACGTGCGGGAGTTAAAGGGCCGGGGCGCCGTGCGGGGCCGCGGCTGGGCAATGACCGGATAACGGACTGCCGTGCGCCAACCGGTGCATCATACGTGAACATGGCCGCCGCCGATACGTCCCAGCTGTTCCACGTGGTCGTCCTGCTCGCGGCGGCGGTGGTCGCCGTGCCGCTGTTCAGGCGACTGGGGCTGGGCTCGGTGCTGGGCTACCTGGCCGCGGGCGTGGCGGTGGGGCCCTTCGGCTTCGCCCTGTTCGCGCGTCCCGAGGCCATCCTGCACGTGGCCGAGCTGGGCGTGGTCCTCTTCCTGTTCGTGGTCGGCATGGAAATGCGGCCCTCGCACCTGTGGGCGCTGCGCCGGCAGATCTTCGGCCTCGGCCCGCTGCAGATCGGCGCCTGCGCGCTGGTGCTGAGCGGCTGCGGCCTGCTGCTGGGGCTGCGCCCCGCGGTGGCCTTCATCGCCGCGTCGGGCTTCGTGCTCACCTCGACCGCGATCGTGATGCAGATGCTGGCCGAGCGCGGCGACATCGCCACGCCGCGCGGCCAGAAGATGGTCTCGATCCTGCTGTTCGAGGACCTGCTGATCGTGCCGCTGCTGGCGCTGGTCGCCTTCATGGCCCCGGCCCAGGTCGCCGGGGACGGCGGCTCGCGCCTGCTGTCGATCGCGATCGCCGCCGCGTCGCTGGCGGCGCTGGTCGCCGCCGGCCTGTTCCTGCTCAATCCGCTGTTCCGGCTGCTGGCCACCGCGCGGGCGCGCGAAGTGATGACCGCCGCTGCCCTGCTGGTGGTGCTGGGCGCGGCGCTGCTGATGGAGATGGGCGGGCTGTCGATGGCGATGGGCGCCTTCATCGCCGGCGTGCTGCTGTCGGAGTCGACCTTCCGCCACCAGATCGAGGCCGACATCGAGCCGTTCCGCGGCCTGCTGCTGGGGCTGTTCTTCCTCGCCGTGGGCATGTCGCTGGACCTCGCCGTGGTCGCGGCCGACTGGCGCTTCGTGCTGCTCGCGGTGCCGCTGATGATGTGCGCGAAGGCCGCCTGCATCTACGCGGTGGCGAGGGCGCTGCGCGCCGGCCATGCCGACGCGATGGACCGCGCGGTGCTGATGGCCCAGGGCGGCGAGTTCGCGTTCGTGCTGTACTCCGCGGCGCAGTCGGCGGGCGTGATCCCCGGCGAAGTCAACAACGCGATGACCGCGGTGGTGGTGCTGTCGATGGCGCTGACGCCGCTGGCGATCCTCGTGACCCGCGGCGCAAGGCGCCGGCGCGCGGCGTCGATGGACGGGGTCGAGCCGGCCTCCGGACAGTCCGGCAGCGTGCTGATCATCGGTTTCGGCCGCTTCGGCCAGGTCATGAGCCAGTCGCTGCTGGCGCGCGACGTCGACGTCACCATCATCGACAGCGACGTCGACATGATCCGCAGCGCGGCCTCGTTCGGCTTCAAGGTGTACTACGGCGACGGCACCCGGCTGGACGTGCTGCATGCGTCCGGCGCCGGCAGCGCGCGCGCGATCGCGGTCTGCGTCGACGACGCCGGCGCGGCCGACCGCATCGTCGAGCTGGCGAAGGGCGCGTTCCCGCAGGCCCGGCTGCTGGTACGCGCATACGATCGCGCGCACAAGCTGAAGCTGGTCGCGGCCGGCGTCGACGTCGCCATCCGCGAGACCTTCGCCGCCGCCCTGCAGTTCGGCGAGGCGGCGCTGCGCGAACTCGACGTCGATCCCGGCGAGGCCGCACGGGTCACCGCCGAGGTGCGCAAGCTCGAGGTCGAGCGCTTCGAGCTCGAACGCATGGCGGGGTTCGGCGCCGGCGCCGGGATGATGCGCACCAATACCGGGCCGAAGCCCACCCCGCTGACCACGCCCCGGCGCCAGGCGCGCGTCCTAGGCCCCGACGGCGAGCCGGGCGACGACCCCGCCGGCCCGCCCGCACCCGGCGCATGACCTTCTGCACCCTGCGCGCCCCGCGGCACGGGCGTACATTCGACCCCCGGCCGCCCCCTCGGGGACGGCCGTTCCCTATTGCCATGCCCGCAAGGGCGGAGTCCGCATGAGCCACGCTTCCAAGTCCGCACCGAAGTTCCTGCTGCTGTCCCTGGCGATCGCCGGCGTCGTCGCCGGCTGCCAGCGCGACGCCACGCCCGCCACCACCGTGGCCGAGGGCGCCGCGCCGGAAGTCCCCGGCTTCACCCTCGACGAGTCGACGCTCCCGGGCGTGAACAGCTTCAAGGCCGCCGACTTCGACGCCAACGGCAACGCCTGCACCGACTTCGGCGCCTACGTCAACGGCACCTGGCTGGCCGCGAACCCGGTGCCGGGCGACCGCACCTCCTGGGGCGCGTTCGAGATGCTCGACGAGCGTTCGCAGGCGATCCAGCGCCAGCTGGCCGAGCACGCCGCGGCGATCGAAGGCGCCACCGGCGTCGAGAAGATCGTCGGCGACCTGTGGGCCACCGGCACCGACGCCGAGGCCATCAACGCCCAGGGCATCGCGCCGCTCGAGCCGGAGCTGGCCACCATCGCCGGCCTGGACGCGCCGGAGAAGATCGCCGACTACCTGCGCGCCAGCGCCGCCAAGGGCCAGTTCACGCTGTTCGGCTTCGGCCCGGAGGCCGACTTCATGGACTCGTCCATGAACATCGCCTACGCCTTCCCGGCCGGCCTGGGCCTGCCCGACAAGACCTATTACTTCGACGCCGACAAGAAGGACAAGCTCGAGGCCTACCAGGCGCACGTCGCCAAGGTGCTCGAACTGTCGGGCGTGCCGGCCGCCGACGCCGCCACCCAGGCCACCGACGTGGTCGCGTTCGAGACCCGCCTGGCCCGTGTATCGAAGTCGAGCGAGGAGATGTCGCGCGACGTCGGCCTGTTCTACAACCCGGTCAGCCTGGCCGATGCCGACACGCTGGCCCCCAACTTCACCTGGACGAAGTTCTTCGAGTCGCAGGGCCTGGCCGCGCCCGAGAAGTTCTCGCTCGCGATCCCGGAATTCCACGCCGAGGTCAGCAGCATGCTCGGCGACGTCGCGCCCGCGACCTGGCAGTCCTACCTGCGCTTCCACACCGTCGACAGCGCCTCGCCCTACCTTGCCGACGCCTTCGCCGAGGAGAACTTCAACTTCTACTCGCGCACCCTGCGTGGCCAGAAGGAGATGAAGGAGCGCGGCAAGCGCGTGCTCGACACCATCACCGGCCAGACCGGCGAAGCCCTGGGCCAGATGTACGTCGATGTCGCCTTCTCGCCCGAGGCCAAGGAGCGCATGGAGACCCTGGTCGCCAACCTCGGCCAGGCGCTGAAGACGCGCATCGAGAACCTGGAGTGGATGTCCGGCGAGACCAAGGCCAAGGCCTTGGAGAAGTGGGCCAGCTTCACGCCCAAGATCGGCTACCCGGACAAGTGGCGCGACTGGTCGGGCCTGGCCACCTCGCGCGACAGCTACATCGGCAACCTGCTGGCCGCCAACGAGTTCAACTACAAGTGGTCGCTGGGCAAGATCGGCAAGCCGGTGGACAAGACCGAATGGGCAATGCCGCCGCAGATGGTCAATGCCTACTACAACCCGCTGGCCAACGAGATCGTGTTCCCCGCCGCGATCCTGCAGCCGCCGTTCTTCGACGCCAACGCCGACGACCCGCTCAACTACGGCGGCATCGGCGCGGTGATCGGCCATGAGATGACCCACGGCTACGACGACCAGGGCAGCCGCTTCGACGCCACCGGCAAGTTCCGGAACTGGTGGTCGGACGCGGACGCCAAGGGCTTCGCCGGCCGCACCGACAAGCTGGTCAACCAGTTCAACGCCTACGAGGCCGCGCCCGGCCTGCACGTCAACGGCAAGCTGACCCTGGGCGAGAACATCGCCGACCTCGGCGGCCTGGCCACGGCCTACGACGCGATGAAGAAGGCCACCGAGGGCAGCGAGGACCCGATGATCGAGGGACTTTCGCGTGACCAGCGTTTCTTCGCCAACTGGGCCACGGTGTGGCGCCGCAACTTCACCGACGAGGAGCTGAAGGTGCGCATCGCCACCGATCCGCACGCGCCGGCGAACTTCCGCGCGATCGGCGCGCCCTCGAACCTGCCGGCGTTCGCGGCGGCGTTCCAGTGCAAGGCCGGCGACGCGATGGTGCGCGAAGGCGACGCGAAGGTCGTCATCTGGTAATCCCGCGTCATTGGCGTCACGAAAAGGCCCGGCAACCGCCGGGCCTTTTTTCTGGTTCTTCGCCCCATCGGGTGAATGCTCGCGTTGGTGTTTTCGGGCTGCGGCGGCCCGGCGCGGGCGCAGGGGGGATTCGGGAAGCTGCGGCGGCCCGGCGCGGACGCAGGGGGGATGCCCAGCCGGAATCTGCGCTGTCCTGCTCCCACTTCCGGCCGCCGGCCATCCATGGCCGGCTCTGGGCATCCCCCCTGCGCCCGCACCGGGCACCACCTTTCCCGCGGTCTGGAAAGACGTTG
>NZ_JACSQJ010000013.1 GCF_014836665.1 Luteimonas colneyensis | reverse complement strand
AAGATCCTTCACAGGGTGTTGACGTTCTTCGAAACCGCGCTAATATGTGCGGCTCCCCAGCGGGAACGGCCGGATGGTCGGGAAGGCGAAGGGAGGCGGAAGTTTCCACCCGGCAGGGTGTTGACGGACGCGAAAGTCGCGCTACAATGTGCGGCTCACCCCGGCGGAAACGACGGGGAGAAGGAAGGAGGCGCTGAGGCCACTTCCGACGATCTTTGACAGTGTGCGCAGGTGACTTGTGCGGGCGTCTGGCCGGTGGATGGTTGTCCATCTTGCAGACGTTCGTACCAAGAGCAACAAAGATTCAAATGCATGCAAATGCAAGCGGGTAATTGGAGCTCGGGGTTTGAACGACTGCACTCAAGAGATTGGGCATTTGCCCGAAAACTTCAAGTGAAGAGTTTGATCCTGGCTCAGAGTGAACGCTGGCGGCAGGCCTAACACATGCAAGTCGAACGGCAGCACAGGGGAGCTTGCTCCCTGGGTGGCGAGTGGCGGACGGGTGAGGAACACATCGGAATCTGCCTATTTGTGGGGGATAACCTCGGGAAACCGGGACTAATACCGCATACGACCTACGGGTGAAAGCCGGGGACCTTCGGGCCTGGCGCAGATAGATGAGCCGATGTCGGATTAGCTAGTTGGAGGGGTAAAGGCCCACCAAGGCGACGATCCGTAGCTGGTCTGAGAGGATGATCAGCCACACTGGGACTGAGACACGGCCCAGACTCCTACGGGAGGCAGCAGTGGGGAATATTGGACAATGGGCGCAAGCCTGATCCAGCCATGCCGCGTGAGTGAAGAAGGCCCTCGGGTTGTAAAGCTCTTTTGTTGGGAAAGAAAAGCAGCCGGTTAATACCCGGTTGTTCTGACGGTACCCAAAGAATAAGCACCGGCTAACTTCGTGCCAGCAGCCGCGGTAATACGAAGGGTGCAAGCGTTACTCGGAATTACTGGGCGTAAAGCGTGCGTAGGTGGTTCGTTAAGTCTGATGTGAAAGCCCTGGGCTCAACCTGGGAATTGCATTGGATACTGGCGGGCTAGAGTACGGTAGAGGGTGGCGGAATTCCTGGTGTAGCAGTGAAATGCGTAGATATCAGGAGGAACATCCGTGGCGAAGGCGGCCACCTGGACCAGTACTGACACTGAGGCACGAAAGCGTGGGGAGCAAACAGGATTAGATACCCTGGTAGTCCACGCCCTAAACGATGCGAACTGGATGTTGGGTGCAACTAGGCACTCAGTATCGAAGCTAACGCGTTAAGTTCGCCGCCTGGGGAGTACGGTCGCAAGACTGAAACTCAAAGGAATTGACGGGGGCCCGCACAAGCGGTGGAGTATGTGGTTTAATTCGATGCAACGCGAAGAACCTTACCTGGCCTTGACATGTCGCGAACTTTCCAGAGATGGATTGGTGCCTTCGGGAACGCGAACACAGGTGCTGCATGGCTGTCGTCAGCTCGTGTCGTGAGATGTTGGGTTAAGTCCCGCAACGAGCGCAACCCTTGTCCTTAGTTGCCAGCACGTAATGGTGGGAACTCTAAGGAGACCGCCGGTGACAAACCGGAGGAAGGTGGGGATGACGTCAAGTCATCATGGCCCTTACGGCCAGGGCTACACACGTACTACAATGGAAAGGACAGAGGGCTGCGAACCCGCGAGGGCAAGCCAATCCCAGAAACCTTTTCTCAGTCCGGATTGGAGTCTGCAACTCGACTCCATGAAGTCGGAATCGCTAGTAATCGCAGATCAGCATTGCTGCGGTGAATACGTTCCCGGGCCTTGTACACACCGCCCGTCACACCATGGGAGTCTGTTGCACCAGAAGCAGGTAGCTTAACCTTCGGGAGGGCGCTTGCCACGGTGTGGCCGATGACTGGGGTGAAGTCGTAACAAGGTAGCCGTATCGGAAGGTGCGGCTGGATCACCTCCTTTAGAGACAAAAGACAGCATGATTGCCTGTCAGGCGTCCGCACAAGTGACCTGCATCCAGGAGTTCCACGGCGAGTAGCCGGGGGACCGACCCCTTTATGGGGCCTTAGCTCAGCTGGGAGAGCACCTGCTTTGCAAGCAGGGGGTCGTCGGTTCGATCCCGACAGGCTCCACCACGCTGGGGAAGACATTGGGTCTGTAGCTCAGGTGGTTAGAGCGCACCCCTGATAAGGGTGAGGCCGGTGGTTCGAGTCCTCCCAGACCCACCATTCCTGGATGATCTGCGCACACACATGAAGATTTGAATCGGGGCGGCATTGTGGCCGGCCCGTGTTCTTTGAAAACCAGGGACGTAGCGAGCGTTTGGGACGAATATCCAGACGTGTCGTAGAGGCTAAGGCGGGGCCCTTGAGGCCCTAGAGATTGAGTGTATGTTTCGCGCTGCCGGGCTTTGTACCCCTGGTGGCACGACGTATGGCTCCGAGGCGACTTGGGGTTATATGGTCAAGCGAATAAGCGCACACGGTGGATGCCTTGGCGGTCAGAGGCGATGAAGGACGTGGCAGCCTGCGAAAAGTGTCGGGGAGCTGGCAACAAGCTTTGATCCGGCAATGTCCGAATGGGGAAACCCACTCCGCAAGGAGTATTGCATGGTGAATACATAGCCATGCAAGGCGAACCTGGTGAACTGAAATATCTAAGTAACCAGAGGAAAAGAAATCAACCGAGATTCCCCCAGTAGCGACGAGCGAACGGGGAGCAGCCCAAAAGTTGTTCCGGTTCTAGCAAAACAGTCTGGAAAGACTGGCCATAGAAGGTGACAGCCCTGTATGCGAAAGGGCCGGAATGATGAAAAGTGAGTAGGGCGGGGCACGAGAAACCCTGTCTGAACATGGGGGGACCATCCTCCAAGGCTAAATACTCCTGACCGACCGATAGTGAACCAGTACCGTGAGGGAAAGGCGAAAAGAACCCCGGAGAGGGGAGTGAAATAGATCCTGAAACCGTGTGCGTACAAGCAGTAGGAGCCCTTCGGGGTGACTGCGTACCTTTTGTATAATGGGTCAGCGACTTACTGTTCGTGGCGAGCTTAACCGTATAGGGGAGGCGAAGGGAAACCGAGTCTGATAAGGGCGCATAGTCGCGGGCAGTAGACCCGAAACCGGGTGATCTAGTCATGCCCAGGGTGAAGGTACCGTAACAGGTACTGGAGGCCCGAACCCACTCCCGTTGCAAAGGTAGGGGATGAGGTGTGATTAGGAGTGAAAAGCTAATCGAACCCGGAGATAGCTGGTTCTCCTCGAAAGCTATTTAGGTAGCGCCTCGCACGAATCTTCCTGGGGGTAGAGCACTGTTATGGCTAGGGGGTCATTGCGACTTACCAAACCATTGCAAACTCCGAATACCAGGACAGACTATGCGGGAGACACACGGCGGGTGCTAACGTTCGTCGTGAAAAGGGAAACAACCCAGACCCACAGCTAAGGTCCCAAATTCCATGCTGAGTGGAAAACCATGTGGAAAGGCACAGACAGCCAGGAGGTTGGCTTAGAAGCAGCCATCCTTTAAAGAAAGCGTAATAGCTCACTGGTCGAGTCGGTCTGCGGGGAAGATTTAACGGGGCTAAGCATGGAACCGAAGCTTGGGGTGCATACTTTGTATGCGCGGTAGAGGAGCGTTCCGTAAGCCGGTGAAGGTGGATCGAGAGGTCTGCTGGAGGTATCGGAAGTGCGAATGCTGACATGAGTAACGATAATGCGGGTGAAAAGCCCGCACGCCGAAAGCCCAAGGTTTCCTTGCGCAACGTTAATCGACGCAGGGTGAGTCGGCCCCTAAGGCGAGGCAGAAATGCGTAGTCGATGGGAAGCTGGTTAATATTCCAGCACCTCGCACAAGTGCGATGGAGGGACGGAGAAGGTTAGGTCTACCAGGCGTTGGTTGTCCTGGGGAAAGGCGGTAGGTTTGGGTCTTTGGCAAATCCGGGACCCTTCAAGACCGAGCACCGAGACGAGCTCATTAGAGCGAAGTGACTGATACCACGCTTCCAGGAAAAGCTCCTAAGCTTCAGCTTGTGCAGACCGTACCGTAAACCGACACAGGTGGGTAGGATGAGAATTCTCAGGCGCTTGAGAGAACTCGGGTGAAGGAACTAGGCAAAATGGTACCGTAACTTCGGGAGAAGGTACGCCCCCTTTGGTGGCCACATGCGTGGCTGGGCTGAGGGGGGCCGCAGATACCAGGCCGCTGCGACTGTTTATCAAAAACACAGGACTCTGCAAACACGAAAGTGGACGTATAGGGTCTGACGCCTGCCCGGTGCCGGAAGGTTAATTGATGGGGTCAGCCGCAAGGCGAAGCTCTTGATCGAAGCCCCGGTAAACGGCGGCCGTAACTATAACGGTCCTAAGGTAGCGAAATTCCTTGTCGGGTAAGTTCCGACCTGCACGAATGGCGTAACGATGGCGGCACTGTCTCCACCCGAGACTCAGTGAAATTGAAATCGCTGTGAAGATGCAGCGTTCCCGTGGCAAGACGGAAAGACCCCGTGAACCTTTACTATAGCTTTACACTGAACGTTGAGTTCGTCTGTGTAGGATAGGTGGGAGGCTGTGAAACTGTGGCGCTAGCTGCAGTGGAGCCAACCTTGAAATACCACCCTGTCGTGCTTGACGTTCTAACCTAGGTCCGTGATCCGGATCGGGGACCGTGTATGGTGGGTAGTTTGACTGGGGCGGTCTCCTCCCAAAGAGTAACGGAGGAGCTCGAAGGTACGCTCAGCGCGGTCGGACATCGCGCACTGTGTGCAAAGGCATAAGCGTGCTTGACTGCAAGATCGACGGATCAAGCAGGTACGAAAGTAGGACTTAGTGATCCGGTGGTTCTGTATGGAAGGGCCATCGCTCAACGGATAAAAGGTACTCCGGGGATAACAGGCTGATACCGCCCAAGAGTTCATATCGACGGCGGTGTTTGGCACCTCGATGTCGGCTCATCACATCCTGGGGCTGTAGTCGGTCCCAAGGGTATGGCTGTTCGCCATTTAAAGTGGTACGCGAGCTGGGTTCAGAACGTCGTGAGACAGTTCGGTCCCTATCTGCCATGGGCGTTGGAGATTTGAGAGGGGCTGCTCCTAGTACGAGAGGACCGGAGTGGACGAACCTCTGGTGTTCCGGTTGTCACGCCAGTGGCATTGCCGGGTAGCTACGTTCGGAAGCGATAACCGCTGAAAGCATCTAAGCGGGAAGCGCGCCTCAAGATGAGATCTCCCGGGGCACAAGCCCCCTGAAGGAACCATCAAGACCAGGTGGTTGATAGGCTGGGTGTGTAAGTACAGCAATGTATTGAGCTAACCAGTACTAATGATCCGTGTGGCTTGACCATATAACCTCAAGTGGCCTTGGACTCGACGACGCGTCGATATCCGGCACAAGCTTCGCTACGTCCCTACTTATTCGCCAACGGCGGAGCTGATCCATGGCTCCGTTCCGAGGCAACCCAACGAGAGCGTGTGCGCGTCAAGCCAGCACCACCGGCCCGCGACCCTCCACCCTCTCCCTGGTGACAATAGCTTTGTGGAACCACCCGATCCCATTCCGAACTCGGAAGTGAAACGCAAACGCGCCGATGGTAGTGTGCATCCAGCATGCGAGAGTAGGTCATCGCCAGGGTCTTTACCCCAAAACCCCGCAGCCACGGCTGCGGGGTTTTTCTTTGGGCGCGCGGCGGCCTCAGCCCG
>NZ_JACSQJ010000012.1 GCF_014836665.1 Luteimonas colneyensis | reverse complement strand
TCGCCAGGGTCTTTACCCCAAAACCCCGCAGCCACGGCTGCGGGGTTTTTCTTTGGGCGCGCGGCGGCCTCAGCCCGGCGATTCCCGTCGCCGCAAAAAAAAGAAAGCCCCGCTTGCGCGGGGCCTGGGTCGATGCTGTCGGCAGCAGGCGCGAGGAGCGTCCGGTAACGTCGCCCTGTCGCTCAGAGGACCCGGGGCGACGGACCGCCGACGATCACCACGTCGGCCGGCCGGCGTGCGAACAGGCCCACGCTCACTACGCCGGGGATCTGGTTGATCGCCTGTTCCAGCGCCACCGGATCGGTGATCGACATGCCGTGGATGTCGAGCACCCAGTTGCCGTTGTCGGTGACGGTGGCCTGGCGCCAGACGGGCTGCCCGCCGGTCATGGCCAGGATTTCGCGGGCCACCAGGCTGCGCGCCATCGGAATCACCTCGACCGGCAGCGGAAAGCGTCCCAGTACCGGGACCTCCTTGGACGGGTCGATGATGCAGACGAACTTCGCCGCGGCTTCGGCAATGATCTTCTCGCGGGTCAGGGCCGCGCCGCCGCCCTTGATCAGCCGCTTCCCGGGGTCGCACTCGTCGGCGCCGTCGACGTAAAGCGGGATCGGGCCGCAGGCGTTCAGGTCGAGCACTTCGATACCGTGGCCGCGCAGGCGTTCGGTGCTCTGCTCGGAGCTCGAGACCGCGCCGGTGATCCGGTCGCGGAGCCCCGCCAGCGCATCGATGAAGAAGGCCACCGTGGACCCGGTGCCGACGCCGACCACCATGCCGTCTTCGACATATTCGATGGCCTTTTCGCCGGCCAGGCGCTTTGCGTCGCTCATTTCGGCTCCATGGCCAGGAGGATCTTCCACTGCGCGGCGGTGACCGGCAGCACGGACAGGCGGGTGCCCTTGCGGATCAGCGCGAACTCCTCGCCCAGCGCATCCGCGCGATCGCGGATCGCCGCGAGCGTCACCGGCGCCTGGAACCTGCGCACAAAGCCGACGTCGACCAGCATCCAGCGCGGCTCCTCGCGGGTCGCCTTCGCGTCGAAGTATTTCGACTTTCGCTCGAACTGCGTCGGATCCGGATATGCGGCGCTGGCCACTTCGGCGATGCCGTAGATCCCGGGCACGTCGCAGTTCGAGTGGTAGAACAGCACGCCGTCGCCCACCTGCATGCCGTCGCGCATGAAATTGCGCGCCTGGTAGTTGCGGACGCCGGTCCAGGGCTCGGTGCCCACGCGCTCGAGGTCGTCGATCGAGAAATCTTCCGGCTCGGACTTCATCAGCCAGTAACGCTTGCGCTTGCCAGTGCTCATGTCGCTCGGGAAACGGTGGAAAGATCGGTGCAGACCGCGTCGAGCTGCACGTCCCAGTCTTCGCTGGGCAGCTCGCCGTCGACCTGCTGGAAGGCGAACGCGGCACCGACCAGCAGGGGCGGTGCCGGCATGCGATGGCGGAATGCGAAGCTGCGATCGTACCAGCCGCCGCCCATGCCCAGCCGGTGGCAGCGATGGTCGAAGCCCACCAGTGGCACGACGACGAGGTCCAGCGCGTCGGGCTGCAGCAGCGCATCCGACGGCACCACGGGCTCGGGGATGCCGTACCGGTTCGCCGCCACGGCCTCTCCGGCCTTCCACGGCGCGAAGCGCAGGCGACCGTCTTCGTGCACGACCGGCAGGCAGTAGGTCACGTCGCGCGGCAGCCGCAGCTGCCAGGCATGCAGCGGGATCTCGCCGTCGGCGGCCCAGTAGCCGGCGACGCGCGCGCCGGCGGGAAGCGGATGTTCGAGGAGTCGGGCCGCGATCCCGGCCGCGGCGCCGATGCGGGCGGCGGGGGGCACCTCGCGCCTGCGTTCCCGCAGCATGCGGCGGAGGGCGGCGCGTCCGGCGCTCATGCCATCACCATCGCGATGGGCCTGGCCGGGCGCTCAAGAAGGGATACGTCCTCCGCCATGTCGATGCGTGCCAAACGACCTTGAACCCGGGGTTCAAGTGGGAACGCTTGGCTGCCTTCGGGCTTCCCGCTCGTGGGCGGACATGCGCGCCAGGCTTCCGTCGCATCCCCGTGGTCGTCATTAAGGGACAAGGCGAATGTTTGTGCACGCCGTCGATCACGGCAGAGGACGCGGATGAAGTATAGCGCGTGCCCGGATGCCGACGCGGCCACTTGTCGGCGGACGTTCACCTTGCACACCGCCGTGCGGGCTTCGCGCGCCGCTTCAGGCATCGAGCATGGCGTCGAGCCGCGCCTGCATGGCCTGCAGCGTGCGGGTGATCTCGCGGTCGCGCTGTTCATTGGTGCGCTTGAGCTGCTCGAGCTCGTGCGCAAGGTTGAGCGCGGCCAGCACCGCCACGCGATCGATGGCGGCCATGCGGTTGGCGCCGCGCACTTCGCGCATGCGCGTGTCCAGCAGGCGCGCGGCCGCCATGAGGCCGTCGACCTCGCCGCTGCCGACGCCGACGGTGTACTCGCGGTCCAGCACCCGGATGCTGACGGCCCTGGGTTCGCTCACGTGTGCTGCTCCAGCGACTTCAGCCGCGCGATCATCGCCTCGACCCGGCTGCGGGCCTGTTCATTCCTGGCCAGCAGCTGCGAGCGCTCGCCCGAGACCTGGTCGTGCTGCAGGCGCAGGCTCCGGTTCTCTTCGGCCAGCCTGCGCGTACGCGCCGCCAGCTCGTCGAAGCGTTCGGAGAGCCTCTGCAGCTGGGCGAGTACGTCATCGGTGTCCATCCGGGCACGATAGGCAGGCGCGGATGGGCGGTCAAGGCGAGCTGGCCGGCTGCGACGCCGCGCTGCGGGCCGGGGGCTGGCGGTTGCGGATGAAGGCCATGCACGCCACCGCGTCGAGCGGCCGCGAGACCCAGTAGCCCTGGATCTCGTCGCAGTGGTGGAGGGCGAGGAAGTCGGCCTGGACCTGGTTCTCGACGCCCTCGGCGACGACGTTCAGCCCCAGTCCGTGCGCCATCGCGACCACGGTGGTGGTGATCGCGGCGCCCTCGGGCTCGTGGCCGAGGTCGGCGATGAAGGTCTGGTCGATCTTGATCGTGGTGATCGGCAGGCGCTTCAGGTAGGCGAGCGACGAGTAGCCGGTGCCGAAGTCGTCGATCGCCAGCGACACCCCGAGTTCGCGGAAGGCATGCAGCTTCACCGCGGTCTGCGCGGCGTTGGCCATGAGCACGCTTTCGGTCAGTTCCAGCTCCAGCGCCTGCGGTGGGACGCCGGTGTCGTCGAGCACGCGACGCACCACCCCGGCGAAGTCGCCGCGCAGGAGCTGCAGCACCGACATGTTCACCGATATGGTCAGGCCGTCGAGCCCGTGCTGCCGCCAGCGCTGCAGCGCCAGGCAGGCCTCCCGCAGCACCCACTCGCCGATCTCCAGGATCATGCCGTTCTCTTCGGCCAGCGGGATGAACTCGGCCGGCACGATCTCGCCGTGCTCCGGACTCGACCAGCGCAGCAGGGCCTCGGCGCCGGTGATGCGGGAGGTCGCGAGCGACTGCCTTGGCTGGTAGACCACGTGCAGCTCGCCGCGGTCCAGGGCCTTGTGCAGCGCGCCGGCCAGCGTCGCGCGTCGACGGATCGTCGCCTCCATGCTGTCGTCGTAACGCATGTAGGTGCGGCGGCCGGCGGCCTTGGCCTGGTACATGGCGGCGTCGGCGCGCTTGAGGAGTTCGGTGGGCACCTGGGCGTGGTCGGGGTAGACGCTGATGCCGATCGAAGGCGACACCGAGACCTCCTGGCCTTCCTGCGACAGCAGCGGGGCCTCGAACGCCATGATGATCTCGCGCGCCACGCGCTCGGCGTCCTCCGGCGCGGCGAGGTCGGCGAGGATGACGGTGAACTCGTCCCCGGCCAGGCGCGCCACGGTCTGGTCGTGGCCGACCGCCTGCTGCAGGCGCTCGGCGACGGCGCGCAGGATGCGGTCGCCGGTCGCGTGGCCGAGCGAGTCGTTGATGTCCTTGAAGCGGTCGAGATCGAGGAACAGCACCGCCACGCGCGAACCCTCGCGGCGCGCGCGCACGATCGCGCGCGACAGCCGCTCGGCCAGCAATGAGCGATTGGGCAGGTTGGTGAGGGAGTCGAAGTTGGCGAGATAGCGCAGCTCCTCCTCGGCGCGCTTCTGCAGCGTGATGTCGCTCAGCATCACGACGTACATGCGCTCGCCGTGCGGCGCGGAGCCGGCGGCCACGGTCGCGGCCTCGATCGCGCAGAGGAACTCCTCGCCGTTGCCGTGGCGCTGCCAGAGCTCGCCGGACCAGCGGCCCTCCCGCTCGAGGCCGGTGCGCATCCCGCGCCCGCGGGCGGGCTCGTGCTGCAGGCTGTCGAGCATCTCGGCGCCGTGGCCGATGACCTCCGCGGCGGCGTAGCCGGTGATCCGGGTGAAGGCCGGATTGACCGACAGGAAGCGGAAGCGCTCGTCGAGCACCGCCACCGCTTCGCTCATGCTGCGCAGCACTTCGCTGGCGATGCGGTTCTCGCGCTCGACCTCGCGGTTGCGGTCGATGTCCAGCGAGGTCCCGGCCACGCGCAGGACCGCGCCGTCGGCCTGGTGCTCCACTGTCCGTCCGCGGGCGCGGATCCAGACCCAGTCGCCCCGGGACCCGGACGGACTGTCGGCGCGGACGCGGTGCTCGGAGGAGAACTCGGCGGTTTCCCCGGCCACGTAGCGGCGCATCCGGTCGACCGCGGCGGGAAGGTCGTCGGGATGGATGACCGCGGCCGGGTCGGCCTCTTCGGAGCCGAGGCCGTGGTCGATGCCGCGCTGGTCGTGCTGCGCCACGAGGTAGCGCAGGCGTCCGGTCGGCACGTGGAAATCCCAGAAGCGCTGGTTGCTCGCCCACAGCGCCATGCGGAACCCGCGCTCGCGCTCGCGGAGCCGGTCGGCCTCACGGCGCGAGGCGCGCATCCGCAGGAACAGGACGATGCATGAGGTCGCGAGCAGCACGACGGCCGCGACGGCGATGGCCAAGCCGGGTCCTGCGACGGACAAGAGACTGCTCCCCTTCCGCCTCCCCAGGCGGGCACCGCAGTGTAGGCGGGCCCGCGCACCGGCAACAAGCGGCCCGCACGGTACACTCCAAGCGCCGTTTCCAGCCGATCCCGCCATGCCAGAATCCTTGCCCCACGTATCCGAAGTCGAACAGGCCTGCCACGACGCAGGGCTGGCCACGCCCGCGTCCGAACTCCACGGCGGACTTTGCGGCTGGCTTGCCGGTGGCGGCGACGCGGGCGGCAACTGGCTCGCCCGCGTCATGGTCGACGACAGCCTGCCGGCGCCCGCGGCCGGATCCGTGCTCGCGCGGCTGCAGGCGGCGACCTCGGCCCAGTTCGAGGACCGCGACTTCGGCCTGGAACTGCTGGTCCCGGACGAGAGTGCATCGCTGGCCGAGCGCAGCGGCGCGCTGTTCGACTGGTGCCGGGGCTTCGTCGGCGCGTTCGGGCTCGCCGCGGGCAGCGAACCGCGGCTCTCGGGGGAGGGCACGGAGGCATTGGCCGACCTCGCCCGCCTGGCCCGCGCCACTGCACAGGACGACGGCGACGAGGAGGACGAGGCCGCGCTCGTCGAGATCGAGGAGTTCGTGCGCGTCGCGGCCCTGCTCCTGCACGGCGACTGCGCGCTCGCCGCGCGTCACCGCAACCGCCTCAATTGAGGGCGCCCGCAGCGCACGCATGAACGGACGTACCACGCCCGCCACCGCGCTCGCGGCCTACCGCCGTCGCCGTCGCCAGCTGATGCGGATGGCGGGTGAGGACGCCATCCTCATCCTGCCCGCCGCGCCCGAGCGCGTGCGCAGCCGCGACACCTATTACCCGTACCGGCAGGACTCGGACGTGCTCTACCTCAGCGGCTTCGAGGAGCCCGAGGCGGTGCTGGTGCTGGTGCCGGGCCGCAGCCACGGCGAGAGCCTGCTGTTCTGCCGCGAGCGCGACCCCGAGCGCGAAGCCTGGGACGGCCCGCGTGCGGGGCCGGAGGGCGCACCGGACGCGCTGGGCGTCGACGACGCCTACGCGATCGACGACATCGACGAGATCCTGCCCGGCCTGCTGGAAGGCCGCAGCCGCGTCTACTACCACTTCGGCCGCGACACCGATTTCGACCTGAAGCTGATCGGCTGGCTCAACCGCGTGCGTGCCCAGGTGCGCCACGGTGCGCAGCCGCCGCATGAATTCCTCGAGCTCGGGCATCTGCTCGACGAGATGCGCCTGATCAAGAGTGCCGACGAGCTGAAGCTGATGCGCCGGGCGGCGAAGATCAGCGTGCAGGCCCACGAGGCGCTGATGCGCGCGGCGCGGCCGGGCATGCGCGAATACGAGCTGCAGGCCGAGCTGGAGCGCGTGTTCCGCGCCTCCGGTGCCGAGCCCGCCTACGGCAGCATCGTCGGTGCCGGCGCCAACGCCTGCGTGCTGCACTACCGCGCCAACGATGCGGTCGCGCGTCGCGGCGACCTGGTCCTGGTCGACGCCGGCGCCGAGTACCGCGGCTACGCCGCCGACATCACTCGCACCTTCCCGGTCGGTGGGCGCTTCAGCCGCGAGCAGCGCGCCCTGCACGACCTGGTGGGTGCCGCCCATGCGGCGGCCCTGGCGCAGGCGAGGCCGGGCGTGCCCTGGGAAGCCGGGCACAAGGCCGCGGTGGACGTGCTGGCCGAGGGCATGCTCTCGCTCGGCCTGCTCAAGGGCAGGCTCGAGAAGGTGGTCGCCGATGGCACCTACCGCCGCTTCTATCCGCACAAGACCGGACACTGGATCGGCCTGGACGTGCATGACGTCGGCGACTACCGCATCGACGGCGAGTCGCGGCTGCTCGAGCCCGGCATGGTCTACACCATCGAGCCGGGCATCTACATCCCGCCGGGCGACACCAGCGTCGCCGCGAAGTGGCGCGGCATCGGCATCCGCACCGAGGACGACGTCGCCATCACCCGCGACGGCCACGAGGTCCTGACCGCGGGGCTCGCGCGCAGCGCAGACGAAATCGAGGCCTTCATGGCCGCTTGAGCCGTCGCCCCGCGGCGCACTTCCGCGGGGTGACGCCGATGGCCGGCGGCGGCGCTCAGGCCTGCGCCGCGAACGCCTCGCGGGTGAGATTGACCGGCTCGCCCCCGGTGCACACCACGTTGTCCTCGATGCGCACGCCGCCGAACGGACGGAAGGCCTCGACGCGGTCCCAGTCGACCAGGCGTGCGTTGTCGCCAGCCTGCAGGTCTTCCAGCAGCATGTCGGCGAAGTACAGGCCGGGCTCGATGGTGACCACCATGCCGGGCGCCAGCTCGCGGGTCAGGCGCAGATAGGGGTGGCCGTCGGGCTTCTCGATGCTGCCGCCGGCGTCTGAGGCGGCGAAGCCGGCGACGTCGTGCACCTGCAGGCCGATGCCGTGGCCGATGCCGTGCGGGAAGAAGCTCGCGCTGAGGCCGCTGGCCACGGCCTGCTCCGCGCCGCAGGTCACGATGCCGAAGTCCTTCAGCACGCCGGACAGCGCGAGATGGGCGTCGAGGTGCAGCTGGCGGTAGTCGACGCCGGCGCGGACCTGGTCACACATCGCAAGCTCCGCGGCGTCGATGGCGTCGATGAAGGCCTGGAACTCGCCGCCGCGGTCCATCGCGTGGGTGCGGGTGATGTCGGCCGCATAGCCGGCGTGGCTGGCGCCGGCGTCGAGCAGGAAGCTGCGCACCGGCTTCGGCGGCAGTCGGTCGAGTTCGGTGTAGTGCAGCACCGCGCCGTGCGCGTTGAGCGCGACGATGTTGCCGTAAGGCAGCTCGTTCGCGTCCTGGCCCACGGCCTGGCAGTACGCCAGGTGGATGCCGAACTCGCTGGCGCCGGCGCGGAAGGCGCGCTCGGCGGCGCGATGTCCGCGCACGGCGCGGCGCTGGGCTTCGCGCATCATCGCGATTTCATAGGGGGTCTTGTACGCCCGGTGGTACTCGAGATAGTCGATGACCGGCTGTGGGTTGTTCGGCGCGAACGCGCCGTAGCGCCCGAGCGCGCTCTGCGGCTCGCCGAGGATGGCGCAGCGGGTGGCGTTGCGCGGCAGGTGCTGCAGCGCCTCGTCCGGCGTGCGGATCACCTCGATGTCGAAATGCTCCACCCAGTCGCCGGACGGCGCCTCCGGCACCACGTGCCAGTAGTCGCGAGGCTGCAGGTACACCAGCTTCGGGCGCTGCCCGGGCGTGACCACCAGCCAGCTGCCGGGATTGCGCACCAGCGGCACCCAGTGCTTGAACTGCGGATTGACCGCATAGGGATAGTCGCGGTCATCGAAGACCTGGTAGTGCAGGGTGCCGCTGGGCACCACCAGGTGGTCGAAGCCGCCGCGCTCCAGCGCCGTCGCCGCGCGTGCGGACAGCGTCTCGAGGTGGGCGGCGTAGAGGGTGGCGGGCGATTCGGTGGTCATGGCGGTCCGTCAGGCGGGGGAGGCGGCCATTCTGCCGCATCGCCCGCGCGCCGGCCGCGGCCTATTCGTAGCGGCTGCCGGGGGCGTCGATCCAGGCGCGCAGCGGGCCGGCCTGGTGCTCGGTGAGGCCGATGAAGCGGAATCCCGCCCAGGCCTGCCCGGGCGCGCTGGCCTGGTCCACCCACAGCAGGTGGGCGCCGACCTCGACGGTGGACTCGCTGCCGTCGTCCGACGGCAGGCTGAAGCGGAACTGGTACAGCGCGTCGTCGGCCAGCGGGGCGCCGGCCATCAGCAGCATGCCGGTCTCGGACAGGTTGCCGATGCGGCCCACGACGCGCTCGGTCATGGCGTCCACGACCAGGATGGTGTCGGCGGCCTTGCGGCGTCGGGCGCGTCGGAACTCGTTGATCATGCGTGCTGGTCCCCGGCGATGGGAGGGGCGTCGCCGCGTCCGGCGAAGCTGCGCAGGGTACGCAGCGCGGCCTGCCAGGCGCGATCGACCAGGCGGCCGCGCTCGGCGGTGACGATGCGCGCCTGTCCGGCCGCGATCATCCTGGCCAGCGAATCCAGCGAATGCTCGCCGATGCGCTGGCCGCGCTGGTTCACGAACAGCGCGTTGTCGGTGACGGGACTGAACCAGGACATGCGGCGGCGCACGACGTCGCCCTGCTGGTTGGTGGTGAACTCGATCCAGGTGCCGAACGGCATCACCCGCAGCTGTTCGTAGCGCACCTGTTCCTCGGGCGTGCGCGGCGGGAGATCGGGTCGGCGCGCGCGCTCGGCATCCTCGCCCAGGCGGGTCCGCGCCTTGAGCTTCATCGCCAGCTCGGTACGCGAGGCCGGATCGTCCTCGTCGCTGCGGCTGCTGGTGAGGCGGGCGGCGATGATGGCCGCTTCCTCGGCGTGGTAGCCGACCTGCGACAGCGCGGTTTCCACGTGCGTGGCCAGCGCCGGGTCGGCGGCGTCCTCGCCCTTCGCGCAGGCGGCGATGATGCGCCGGGTGGCGTCGAGCTGCGCCTGCCACTCCGGCGACGCCTCGCCCTGGCGCAGCAGGGTCAGGGTGAGCACGTCGGCCCAGGCCTGGCCCAGCAGCGCGCGCGAGAACTTCGGGATGCGCTGGTCGCCGAGCAACTGCTCGAGCGCGGCCGCCGAGCGCAGCTTGGCGACCTCGAGCTTTTCCTTGCCCCGCGCCGCTTCGACGTGCCGGCGCTCGAGCATTTCCGCCTTGCGCACCTGCGCCTGCAGGTGGCCCTGCAGCTGCGCGTTGCTGGCCTCGAAGACGGCGGTGTCGCCGTCGTAGCGTTCGACGACGTGGCTCACGGCCTGCTGCAGCGGCAGCAGCAACTGCGGGTCGACGTCCTCCTTGTCGAGCCAGCTCGCGGCGGTCTCGGCGACGGTGTTGAGGAGCTCGCGTGCCGGGTGGGTGGCCTGGACGAAGAAGGCCTGGTCCTGCAGCGCCACCCGCAGCAGCGGCAGCTGCAGGCGCCGGATCAGGGCCGCGGCCGGCGCATCGGCGCTGATCTCGCCCTCGAGCTGGCCGTACAGCAGGTGCAGCAGCTCGAAGGTGTCGTTGTCGCGCTGCGACAGCGCGGCGCCCTTGCCGTGACGCTGGCGCGCCTGCGCGAGCAGCATCTGGCGCACGTCCATCAGGCTGGGCTGCGTGCCGCCGGGGCCGTGCGACTGGCGCTGCAGGGTACCCAGGGCGCTCATCAGTTCGCCGGTCCCCAGCGTGGCCATCGCGGCCGGGGGGCGCGCGGAGCGCAGCTTGCCGATCAGTGCCCTGCGCCCCGCCAGCAGCTGCTGGAGCGCGACGTAGGAGGCCTCTTCGTCGCCGCCGGCGAAGGCGGTGGTGGTCTCCGCCATCCAGGCCGTGTGCGGCCGCGTGGCCGCTCCGGTGCCCGGCGGCGTCGAGGCACCGGCATCGTGGCCGGCGCTGGCGCTCCCGTCGCCCCGGCCGGTGCCGTGGGGACGTCCGCCGTGCGCAGGCGGCGCGGAGCCGCCGTGGCGGCCGCCGGAGGAGGGACGGGATCCGTCCGCGCCCGCCTCGCCGGCGCGGCTTCCGGGTGCCGTCCTCGGGCGGGCCGAGGTCTGGCCGGGAGCGGAGCCTTCGGCCGCCTCCAGGGCCTCCTGGCGCGACGAGGCGCGCAGGCGGAGCGGCACGTAGGTCAGCCCCTTGAGCACGCCGGCCTGATCGAGCGTCGCGTCGAGCTTCTCCAGCACCGGCGCGTAGTGCGCGATGACCAGGCGGTCGAACAGGCGGTACAGCAGTTCGCGTGACTCCGGGCCCAGGTGCAGCGAGCGGCAGGCCTGGCGCAGCGCGCGGCACACGGCCTGCGGACCCAGGGGCAGGCGCTCGGCGTCCATCGCAGGCGTGCCGGCCAGCACCCCGAAGCGCTGGCCGAGCAGATGCATGGGCAGGCTCGCGCGCCCTTCCTGGCGGGTGGCGATCTCGCGCAGCAGGGTGTCCTCGTCGATCATCGAATCGTCGACCAGGCTCAGCACGCGGCCGGCGACCGGCGCCGCGGGGGCGCGCGCCGGCGCGGGCGCCGGCGCGGCGCGGATCCCCGCAAGGCCCGCCTCGAGTTCAAGCATGAACTGCGGTACCAGGTCCGAGCGGCCGGCACGGAAGGCGCGCAGCGCATGGACGTAGGCGGATTCACTCCCCGGGTGGCGGGCACGCTCGGCGAGGCGGAACAGCTCCTGCTCGTACTCGTCCAGCAGCAAGGCCAGGTACGGGTCGAGCTCGGCGGAAACCAGCCGGAGGGCCGCGTCCAACGCCTGGCGGACGCGACGCGGCAGGTCGGCCGCCGCCAGGTTGCGTCTGGCGTGGCCGTGGTCTGGATGTGTCGTCAATGACATGGTCGTGCTGCCGGTTCCCCTGGGCGATTCATATCATGCGCTCGGTGTGACGGCCAGCACGCGGTTCGCGGCGGGGAGCGGCCACGAGCGGCCACATCGGCACCCGCGCGGTCTCATGGGAGGAACAGGGACACCACGTCGTTGCCCAGGCGCCGCCCGAGCGCCGTCGGCACCATCCGCTCGGCGTCGCCGTCGCCGTCGCGGGCCAGCCAGCCGCGGGCCACGGCCTCGTCCAGTTCCCGCCGGATCGCCGAGCGCGGCAGGCCGGTGCGCGACTCGAAGTCGGCCAGCGCGAAGCCCTCGTGCAGGCGCAGCGCGTTGAGCATGTATTCGAAGGGCAGGCGCGAGGCCGGCACGTCCTCGTCGCCGCCCAGGGCGTCGGCGGTGCCGGCGACGCCCATCCACGCCGTGGGGTGCTTGAGCTTCCAGCGCCGGCGCACGGCCTGCGTCGCCCCCAGGCTGATCTTGCCGTGCGCGCCGGCGCCGATGCCGAGGTAGTCGCCGAAGCGCCAGTAGTTGAGGTTGTGCGCGCACTGCCGGCCCGGCCGGGCGTAGGCGCTGACCTCGTAGTGGTCGAAGCCGGCGTCGGCCAGCATCGCCTGGCAGTGCTCCTGCATGTCCCAGGCCGCGTCCTCGTCCGGGATCGCGTCGGGCGGGCGAGCGGCGAACAGGGTGTTGGGCTCCAGCGTGAGCTGGTAGTGCGAGACGTGCGCGGGCTGCAGCGCGAAGGCGCGCTCGAGGTCGCGCGCGGCGCCGGCCAGGTCCTGGCCCGGCAGCGCATACATCAGGTCGATGTTGATGTTGTCGTAGCCCGCGTCCTGCGCCAGCTTCACCGCGGCGTCGGCCTCGCGGCTGTCGTGGATGCGCCCCAGCTGCTGGAGGCAGCCGTCGTCGAAACTCTGGATGCCGAAGCTGAGCCGGTTCACGCCGGCGGCGAGGTAGCCCTCGAAGCGGCCGTGCTCGGCGGTGCCGGGGTTGGTTTCGAGCGTGATCTCGCAGCCCGGCGCGAAGCGCAGCCGTGCGCTGGCCTGCTGCAGGAAGTCGTCGATCGCATCGGCCGGGAACAGCGAGGGCGTGCCGCCGCCGAAGAACACGCTGTGCACGGTGCGGCCCCAGGCCAGCGGCAGGTCGTGCTCGAGGTCGGCGACGAGCGCCTGCACGTAGCCGGCGAAGGGGAGGGCGCCGCGCTGTTCGTGCGAGTTGAAGTCGCAGTACGGGCATTTGCGCACGCACCAGGGCAGGTGCACGTACAGCGACAGCGGCGGCGGCACCAGCATGGCCTAGGCGAGTTCGTGCAGGCGTGCGCGCAGCGCGGCCAGGGCACGGCCGCGGTGGCTGATGGCGTTCTTGCGCGCGGCGGGAAGCTCGGCCGCGGTCAGGCCGCTGTCCGGATCGAGGAAGACCGGGTCGTAGCCGAAGCCGCCGTCGCCGCGTGGCGCGCGCAGGATGCGGCCGCGCCAGTCGCCCTCGACCACGATCGGCTTCGGGTCGTCGGCGTGCCGCAGCAGCACGATGCAGCAGTGGAAAGCGGCCCCGCGGGCATCGTCGTCCACGCCCTCGAGCTCGCGCAGCAGGCGTTCGATGTTGCGGCCGGAATCGGCGCCGGGACCGGCGTAGCGCGCGGAGTAGAGACCCGGGGCGCCGCCGAGGGCGTCCACGCACAGGCCCGAGTCGTCGGCCAGCGCCGGCAGGCCGGTGGCGGCCGCGGCGTGGCGGGCCTTGAGCAGGGCGTTCTCGACGAAGGTCAGGCCGGTTTCCTCGACGTCGTCGACGCCGAACCCGGACTGCGCGCGCAGCCCGAAGCCCTCGCCGGCCAGCAGTTCGCGCAGCTCGGCCAGCTTGCCGGCGTTGCCGCTGGCCAGCACCAGGTCCATGGCTCAGCCCGCCAGCGCGGCCTGCTGGGCCGCGAACAGCTCGCGGCAGCCCTTGTCGGCCAGGGCCAGCATGGCGTCGAGTTCGTCGCGGCGGAAGGCGTGGCCCTCGGCCGTGCCCTGCAATTCGATGAAGCCGCCGCCGTCGTTCATCACCACGTTCATGTCGGTGTCGCAGGCGCTGTCCTCGGCGTAGTCGAGGTCGAGCACCGGCACGCCGGCGTGGACGCCGACCGAGACCGCGGCGATGGCGCCGTGCACCGGGTCGCGCTTCACGTCGCCGCGCTTCTGCAGCCAGCGCACCGCGTCGACCAGGGCCACGTAGGCGCCGGTGATGGCGGCGGTGCGGGTGCCGCCGTCGGCCTGCAGCACGTCGCAGTCGAGCGTGATGGTGCGTTCGCCCAGCGCGTCGCGGTCGACGCAGGCGCGCAGCGAACGGCCGATCAGGCGCTGGATCTCCAGGGTGCGCCCACCCTGCTTGCCGCGGGCCGCCTCGCGATCGGTGCGGCTGTTGGTGGCGCGCGGCAGCATTCCGTACTCGGCGGTGACCCAGCCCGAGCCCTTGCCGCGCAGGAACCCCGGGACGCGGTTCTCGACGCTCGCGGTGCACAGCACCCGGGTGTCGCCGAACGCCACCAGCACCGAGCCCTCGGCGTGGCGCGTGAAGCCACGCTCGATGCGCACCTCGCGCATCTGGTCGGGCGCGCGGCCGCTGGGGCGGGGGGTCTGGGACATGTCGATTACCGCTGGAATGGCGCGCGAGTTTACCATCGGCACCCCGAACCACCGGACGTCCGCATGATCCGCAGCATGACCGCCTACGCGTCCGGCGAGCGCGCCACCCCGTGGGGCACGCTCGCCTGCGAGCTGCGCGCGGTCAACCACCGCTTCCTCGAGATCGGGGTCCGCGCGCCGGACGAGCTGCGCGCGCTGGAGCCGCAGCTGCGCGAGCGGATCTCGGCGCGGGTGTCCCGAGGCAAGGTCGACGTGTCGCTGCGCCTGCGCCCGGCCGAGGGCGTGGCGACGCTGCACGTGGACCAGGCGCTGCTGTCGCAGCTGTCGGAGCTGGCCGTGGACGCCGCCGCGCGCTTCCCCGGCCTGCACACGCAGTTCGTCGACCTGCTGCAGTTCCCCGGCGTGCTGCGCTCGGCCGCGCCCGAGCCGTCCGCCCTGCAGGCCGAAGTGCTGGTGCTGCTGGACGAGGTCCTGGCCGCATTCATCGCGGCGCGCGAGCGCGAGGGCGCCAAGCTGGTGGCCGCCATGCTGGAGCGCGTGGACGGGGTCGAGCGCGTGGCCGCCGAGGTCCGCGGCCTGGTGCCCGCCATCCGCGAGGGCCAGCGCGCGAAGCTCGAGGCGCGCCTGTCGGAGCTGGCGCAGGCCGCCGATCCCGGTCGCGTCGAACAGGAGCTGGTGCTGTCGCTGCAGAAGCTCGACGTCGACGAGGAGCTCGACCGCCTCGGCAGCCACGTCGACGAGATCCGCCACGTCTTCGGGCAGCAGGAGCCGGTGGGCCGCCGGCTCGACTTCCTGCTGCAGGAGTTCAACCGCGAGGCCAACACCCTGGGCTCGAAGTCGGTCGACCGCCGCACCACCCAGGCCGCGGTGGAGCTGAAGGTGCTGATCGACCAGATCCGCGAGCAGGTGCAGAACATTGAGTAGCGGCGACGGCCCGATGCGCGGAACCCTGTTCATCGTCGCGGCGCCCTCGGGCGCCGGGAAGTCCAGCATCGTCAACGCCTGCCTGGCGCGCGACCGCAACATCAGCCTGTCGGTCTCCTTCACCTCGCGCCCGCCGCGGCCTGGCGAGCGCCACGCCGAGCACTACCACTTCGTCGACGACGCCACCTTCCGCGGCATGATCGATGCCGGGGACTTCTTCGAATACGCCAGCGTCCACGGCGACTGGAAGGGCACCGCGCGGCAGTCGGTGGAGCCGCAGCTGGCCGCCGGCTGCGACGTGCTGCTGGAGATCGACTGGCAGGGAGCGCGCCAGGTGCGCGCGGCCGTGCCCGATGCCGTTGGCGTGTTCATCCTGCCGCCCTCGCGTGCCGCGCTCGACCAGCGCATGCGCAAGCGTGGCCAGGACAGCGAGGAGGTCATGGCCCGCCGCCTGGCCGCCGCGCGCGAAGAGATGTCCCACTACGACGAGTTCGACTACGTCATCGTCAACGAGGACTTCGACACCGCCGTGGACGAGATGTGCGCGGTGTTCACCGCCAGCCGGTTGCGCCGCGAGGCCCAGGCCCGGCGGCATGCCGCCCTGCTCGAGGCGCTGCTGGCCGGGGAATAGCCGGGCTGCCTGGCGCAAGTGGTTGATTCGCTGGTGTTTGCTTGCGATTCCCCCGGGCTTCCCCTATCATTTCCGGTCCCTCTTACCGCATCGACGGCCGGCCGGCCGCCAGGAGATTTATGGCCCGCATCACCGTTGAGGATTGCCTCCAGGTCATCGACAACCGCTTCGAGCTCGTCATGATGGCCGCACGGCGCGCGCGCCAGCTCGCCAACGGCGTCGAGGCCCAGCTGGACAACAGCGAGAACGACGACAAGCCGACCGTGCTGGCGCTGCGCGAGATCGCCGCCCGCCGCATCGACGCCGACTACGTCGACGCCGTCGAGAAGGCCGAGCGCGAGCGCCGCGAGCGCGAGGCGCTGGAGTGGGCCGCGGCCGAGGTGGTGGCCGACGACGACCTGTCCAAGGGCGACGACCTCTGACGACCGGCGGCGTCCCGTGCGCCGCTGCGACGGCCCCGCCCCGGCGGGGCCGTTTTCGTTGCGGCGGACGGGCGCGCGCCGGCGCGTTGCCCGCCCGCTGGCGCACGCGTAGGCTCAGCGCATGAATGCAGCCGAACTCGCGCTGGTGAGCGTGCCGGTTCCCGGCGACGGGGACGTGCCCGACTACGTGCGCGCGCTCGAAGCCTCGGCCGCGTACCTGCCCGCGGACCAGCTGCGCCTGCTGCGCCGCGCCTGGGCGGTCGGGGCCGCGGCGCACGAAGGCCAGCTGCGCAGGTCCGGCGAGCCCTACATCACCCATCCGGTGGCGGTGGCCGGCGTGCTGGCCGAGCAGAAGGTCGACATCGAGACCCTGGTGGCGGCGGTGCTGCACGACACCATCGAGGACACGCCGCTGACCCGCGAGGCGCTGGCGGCGGAGTTCGGCGAGCCGGTGGCGGAGCTGGTCGAAGGCGTCACCAAGCTCGACAAGCTGCAGTTCGCCAGCCGCCGCGAGGCCGACGCCGAAAGCTTCCGCAAGATGATGCTGGCGATGGCGCGCGACCTGCGCGTGATCCTGATCAAGCTCGCCGACCGCCTGCACAACATGCGCACCCTGGGCGCGCAGTCGGTGGAGGCGCGCGAACGCATCGCCCGCGAGACGCTCGAGGTCTATGCCCCGATCGCGCAGCGCCTGGGCATGAACCTGATCAAGGCCGAGCTGCAGGACCTCGGCTTCCGCGCGCTGTATCCGATGCGCCACCGCATCCTCGACAAGCACATCCGCGCGCAGCCGATGCTGCGCCGCGAGGCCATGGCGAGGATCGAGGCCCAGCTGGCCCAGCGGCTGACCAAGGAGGGGCTGGATTACCGCCTGGTGAGCCGCGTCAAGTCGCCGTGGAGCATCTACAACAAGATGCGCGCGGAGGCCAAGACCTTCGCCCAGGTCATCGACGTGTTCGGCTTCCGCATCATCGTCGGCTCGGTGGCCAACTGCTACCACGCGCTGGGCGTGGCGCATTCGGTGTACAAGCCGGTCGACGGCCGCTTCCGCGACTTCATCGCCATCCCCAAGGCCAACGGCTACCAGTCGCTGCACACGGTGCTGTTCGGGCCCTACGGCTCGCCGATCGAAGTGCAGATCCGCACCGCGGAGATGGACCTGATCGCCGAGCGCGGCATCGCCGCGCACTGGGCCTACAAGCACGGCGGCGGCGGACCCAATAGCGCCCAGCAGCGCGCGCACAACTGGATCTCGGGGCTGCTCGAATCGCAGAGCGACACCGGCTCGTCGCTGGAGTTCCTGGAGAACGTCAAGGTCGACCTGTTCCCGGACGAGGTCTACCTGTTCACGCCCAAGGGCGAGATCATGTCGCTGCCGCGCAACGCCACCGCCGTCGACTTCGCCTATGCCGTGCACACCGACATCGGCAACCGCGCGGTGGCCGCGCGCGTGGACCGCCGCCTGGTGCCGCTGCGCACGCGCCTGGCCAGCGGGCAGTCGGTGGAGATCGTGACCGCCAAGTCCTCGCAGCCGCGCCCGCAGTGGCTGGAGTTCGTGGTCACCGGGAAGGCGCGCACCGCGATCCGCCAGCAGCTCAAGCAGCTCGAGCACGAGGACGCCGTGCAGCTCGGCCACCGCATGCTCGACAGCGCGCTGGAGGACCTCGACAGCTCGCTCGAGCGCCTGCCGGCCGCGCAGCTCGACGCGTTCCTGGCCGAATACCGCTACCCGCGGCTGGAAGCGCTGCTCTCCGACGTCGCCCTGGGCAACCGCATGCCGGCCCACGTGGCGCAGGCGCTGACCCACAAGGCGCCGCCGCCGGGCGCGCCGCGCAGCCATCGCGACGACCGCATCCTGATCACCGGCGCCGAGCGCGGCGTGGTCACATTCGCCAACTGCTGCATGCCGATCCCGGGCGACGACATCATGGGCTACCACACCGCCGGCCGCGGCGTGGTGGTGCACCGGATCGAATGCCCGAACGTCGCCGAATACCGCAAGTCGCCCGAGCGCTGGGTGGACATCGGCTGGGACCGCGAGGTCACCGGCGACTACAACGTCGCGCTGCGCTTCGAGGTCGAGAACCGCCCCGGCGTGCTCGCGCAGGTGGCGGCGGCGGTGGCCAAGGCCGAGTCCAACATCGACGCGGTCGAGTACCTCGAGCGCGACACCAACGTCGCGGTGATCCAGTTCGCGATCGAAGTGCGCGACCGCAACCACCTCGCCGACGTGATCCGCCGGGTGCGCCGGCTGGGCGTGGTGCACGGGGTGCAGCGGCTCTGACGCGCGTCGCCACGACCGGATGCGATGGCCCGCTGCGTGGCCGGCGGTCATAATCGCCGGCCACGCACCACGAGGATCCACGCATGCCCAGGCAACCTGTCCGCACCGCCGACGCCCCCGCCGCGATCGGCCCCTATTCGCAGGCCACGCGCTGTGGCAACACGGTCTACCTGTCCGGGCAGCTGCCGATGGATGCGGCCACCGGCGAGCTCGTCGAGGGCGACATCGCCGTCCAGGCCCGCCGCGCCTTCGACAACCTGCGCGCCATCTGCCAGGCCGCGGGCGGCTCGCTCGACGACGTCGCCCGCGTCGGCCTCTACCTCACCGACCTGTCGCAGTTCGCGGCGGTGAACGCGGTGATGGCCGAGTACTTCAGCGAACCGTATCCCGCGCGTTCGACTATCGAGGTGTCGGCGCTGCCCAAGGGCGCGCGGTTCGAGGTCGACGCGGTGATGGTCCTCGACTGACGCGGTGGCGGCGGCGCGGCGCAGTGCGGCCACGCCCGCGCCCGGACTCGCGCCGGGCGGCGCCGCCGCGATCTCCACGCTGCCCGGCGTGGGGCCGCGGATCGCGGAGAAGCTGGCCGCGCGCGGCCTGGAAACGCTGCAGGACCTCTGGCTGCAGCTGCCCCGCGGCTACGAGGACCGCACCACGCTGACGCCGATCCGGCTGCTGCAGCCGGGCGTGCCCGCCCAGGTCGAGGGCCGGGTGGAAGCGGTGGAACGCGGCTTCCGCTACCGGCCGATGCTGCGCGTCGCGCTGGGCGACGACTCGCGCGCGACCCTGGTGCTGCGCTTCTTCCATTTCCGCGGCCCGCAGGCGGCGCAGTTCCAGCCCGGCGTGCGCGTCCGCGCCTATGGCACCCCGCGTCCGGGCCAGCGCGGGCTGGAGATCGTGCATCCCAGCTACACGGTGCTCGGCGACGACGATGGCGACGTGCTCGGCGACCGCCTCGATCCCGTGTATCCGGCGGTGGAGGGCGTCGGCCCCGCGACGCTGAAGCGGCTGATCGCGCACGCGCTCGATCGCCTTCCCGGCGACGACGTGCTCGAGCTGCTGCCGGGCGGGTGGCTGGATGGACAGGGGCTGCCGGGGCTGCGCGAAGCCCTGCTCACCGTGCACCGGCCGCCGCGCGATGCCGATGTCGAGGCGCTGCTGGCCGGCACCCATCCCGCGCAGCGCAGGCTGGCGGTGGAGGAACTGCTGGCGCACCACCTCAGCATGCGCAGGCAGCGGATCGCGCGGCAGGCGCATGCGGCCGCGCCGCTGGTGCGCGACATGCTGGCCCTGCAGCTGCGCGCGCAGCTGCCCTTCGCGCTGACCGCGGCGCAGGAGCGGGTCTTCGGCGAAATCCGCGCCGACCTCGCGCAGCCGGTGCCGATGCTGCGCCTGGTGCAGGGCGACGTCGGCTCCGGCAAGACCGTGGTCGCGGCGATGGCCGCGCTGATGGCGGTCGCCGACGGCCGCCAGGCCGCGCTGATGGCGCCCACCGAACTGCTCGCCGAACAGCACTTGGCGAACCTGCGCGGCTGGCTGGCCCCGCTCGGCATCGAGGTCGCATGGCTCGCGGGCAAGGTCACCGGCCGCGCCCGCATCCGCGCGCTGGACGACGTGGCCGGCGGCCGCGCGCAGGTGGTGGTCGGCACCCATGCGCTGATGCAGCAGGGCGTCGCCTTCCACGACCTTGCGCTGGCGATCGTCGACGAGCAGCACCGCTTCGGCGTGCACCAGCGCCTGGCCCTGCGCGACAAGGGCGGCGAGGGCGGTCGCGTGCCGCACCAGCTGGTGATGACCGCGACCCCGATTCCGCGCACGCTGGCGATGGCCGCCTACGCCGACCTCGACGTGTCCGCCATCGACGAGCTGCCGCCCGGCCGCACGCCGGTGCAGACCGTGGTCATGGCCGAAGGCCGGCGGCCCGGGCTGGTCGAGCGCATCCGCGCCGCCTGCGCCGAAGGCCGACAGGCCTACTGGGTGTGCACGATCATCGACGAGTCCGACGAGGTGGTCGCGCAGGCGGCGCAGGCGACCTTCGAAGGCCTCTCGGCCGCGCTTCCGGGCGTGCGCGTCGGCCTGGTGCACGGGCGCATGAAGGCGGCGGAGAAGCAGGCCGCGATGCGCGCGTTCAAGGCCGGCGAGACCGGGCTGCTGGTCGCCACCACGGTGATCGAGGTGGGCGTGGACGTGCCGAACGCTTCGCTGATGGTGATCGAGAACGCCGAGCGCCTGGGCCTGGCGCAGCTGCACCAGCTGCGCGGCCGGGTGGGGCGGGGCAGCGCGGCGTCGAGCTGCGTGCTGCTCTACCAGCCGCCGCTGTCGCGGATGGCGCGCGAGCGCCTGGAAACGATGCGCGAGACCGGCGACGGCTTCGTCATCGCCGAAAAGGACCTGGAGCTGCGCGGCCCGGGCGAGCTGCTCGGCACGCGGCAGACCGGGCTGGCGGCCTTCCGCGTCGCCGATCTCGGGCGTGATGCGGGCATGCTGCCGCTGGTGCACGACATCGGCGAACGCCTGCTGCACGAGCAGCCGGCGGTGGCCGAGCGCCTGGTGCAACGCTGGGTCGGCGGCGCCGTCCGGTACGCCTCGGCCTGATCGGGGATAATCCGGCGATGGACGAACGCATCCCGCTGCTGATCGATACCGACCCGGGCGTCGACGACGCGCTGGCCCTGCTCATGGCGCTCGCCGATGCCCGCCACCAGGTCGTCGGCCTGACCATCGCCGCCGGCAACGTCGGCCTCGAGCACACGGTCGCCAACGCGCTCCGCATCTGCCAGGTGGCGGGGCGCGACGACGTGCCGGTCTTTCCCGGCTGCGACCGGCCGCTGCTGCACCCCTCGCCCGACGCCGCCAACGTGCATGGCGTCGATGGCCTCGGGGACGCCGGCTTGCCCCCGGCCACGCGGGCGGCCGAGGCGCGCCATGCCGCCGAGGCCATCATCGAGCTGTCACACCGGCACGCCGGACGCCTGCTGCTGGTCGCGCTCGGGCCGCTGACCAACATCGCGCTGGCGCTGCGCCTGGATCCGACGCTGCCGTCGCGCATCGCGAGGCTGGTGGTGATGGGCGGTGCGGTGACCGGCCACGGCAACATCACGCCTTCGGCCGAGTTCAACGTGTTCTTCGATCCGGAGGCGGCGCACATCGTGTTCGGCGCATTCGACCGCTTCGACCTCGCCGACTGGGAGGCGACCGTGGCGCACGGCTTCCTGCATGAAGACGTCGATCGCTGGCTCGCCGCGCCGGGGCCGGTGGCGGCCTTCTACGAGGCGGTGTCGCGGCATGCCCGCCGCTGGTCCGAGGACGCGCGCGGCGACCGCTGGTTCTGCGCCGATGCGCTGGCCATGGCCATGGCGCTTCGGCCCGGCGCCGTGCTCGAGGCGGCGGAGCGCCCGGTCGACGTCGTGCTGGGACGGTCCGCGGCCCGCGGTGCCACCCTGGTCGACTGGCAGCGCCAGCTCGGCCGCCCGGACCGGGCCCGGATCCTGCTGCGCTACGACCAGGCGGCGCTGGAGGCCCAGGTCCGCGAGGCGCTCGCCTGAGCGGTGCTTGCGGGGGACGGAATCGGCCGCTATAATGCCGCTCTTTCCCCGCTGATTCTGGTGCCGCCATGAAGGCCGACATCCATCCCGAGTACCGCGACGTCGTCTTCCAGGACGTCACCTCGGATTTCAAGATCCTCACCCGTTCCACGCTCTCCAGCAAGGAGACCGTGAAGTGGGAAGACGGCAACGAGTACCCGCTGATCAAGATCGAAGTCAGCTCGGCCTCGCACCCGTTCTACACCGGCCAGAACAAGCTGATGGACACCAGCGGCCGCGTGGACAAGTTCCGCAAGCGCTACGCCAAGTAATCCCGCGCGCAGCGTTCGCGTCGACGGCCGCCCCCCGGCGGCCAGCGACGTTTCCGGACCCGCGGCGCGCCGTCTCGCCACGGACGCTACGTCCCACCGTTCGAGCCGGCCGCGTGGATACGGTGCCGCACGTCGCTATGCGATAATTGCCGCATCGCGTCAGACGCGATCCGCCTGATCCCCCGTCCGCCCGCGCCTTCGCGCCGGGGCGCGACGCCAAGAAGGAGTGCGACAGTGTCCGCCAACGAGAACAAGGCCGGCGACGCGCCGACCGCCACCCTGCAGGTCGACGGCAAGTCGGTTGAACTGCCCGTCCTGAAGCCCACCCTCGGCAACGAGTGCATCGACATCTCGAAGCTGCCGAAGGCCACCGGCCGCTTCACCTATGACTCCGGGTTCACCGCCACCGCCAGCTGCAAGTCCGCCATCACCTACATCGACGGCGACGAGGGCGTGCTGCTGTACCGCGGCTATCCGATCGAACAGCTTGCGCAGCACTCGAACTTCCTCGAGGTCGCCTACCTGCTGATGAACGGCGAGCTGCCGGACGCGAAGCAGTTCGCGTCGTTCGAGCACGACGTCACGCACCACACGATGATGCACGAGGCGTTCAAGAGCTTCATCGGCGGCTTCCGCCACGACGCGCATCCGATGGCGATGCTGGTCGGCATGCTCGGCTCGATGGCGAGCTTCTACCACAACGACCTCGACTACGACGATCCGGAGCAGCGCCGCCTGGCGGGCGTCCGCCTGATCGCCAAGCTGCCGACCATCGCCGCGGCCTGCTACCGCTATTCGATGGGCTGGCCGGCGAACTACCCGCGCAACGACCTCGGCTACGTCGAGCGCTTCCTGCACATGATGTTCGAGCTGCCCAGCGGCCCGCTGGAGCTGTCGCCGGTCGCCGCCAAGGCGATGGACCTGCTCTTCATCCTGCACGCCGACCACGAGCAGAACGCCTCCACCTCCACCGTCCGCCTGGTCGGTTCCACCGGCGCCAACCCGTACGCGTGCATCGCCGCCGGCGTCGCCGCGCTGTGGGGCCCGGCGCACGGCGGCGCCAACGAGGCCGTGCTGAAGATGCTGGCCGAGATCGGCGACGTGAAGAACGTGCAATCGGCCGTCGACCGCGCCAAGGACAAGGAGTCGGGCTTCCGCCTGATGGGCTTCGGCCACCGCGTCTACAAGAACTTCGACCCGCGCGCGAAGATCATCCGCGAGATGACCCACAAGGTGCTGGGCGAGCTGGGCATCGACGATCCGATGCTCGAGATCGCGATGCGCCTGGAAGAGGCCGCGCTGAAGGACGACTACTTCGTGCAGCGCAAGCTGTACCCGAACGTCGACTTCTACAGCGGCATCATCTACAAGGCGCTGAAGATCCCGACCGAGATGTTCACGGTGATGTTCGCGATCGCGCGCACCGCCGGCTGGGTCTCGCACTGGCTGGAGCAGCAGGAGGACCCGGAGTTCAAGATCGGCCGTCCGCGCCAGATCTACACCGGTGCGGAGTCGCGCGACTACGTGGCGACCGACAAGCGCTGATCCCGGCCGGTCTTCCCCCGGTACACTAAACGCCCCGCCTCCGCGGGGCTTTTTTTTTGATTCTTCTCCCAAGTGAGGGGAAGAGGCTCGCGGTCGAGCTGGCTGTGGTGATGCTGGATCGGCGTCTGCTACGGCCAGGGATGCTTGCGGCGTTGGGTCGTGATGCAAGTCGGCTCTGTGCAAGTCGGCTCCGTGGTGGAGTACGCGGCCCGTCGCGCGCACAGGGGGTGTGCTCCCCCGGCATCTCCGCGTCCTGCTCCCACTGCCGGCCGCCGGCCATCCATGGCCGGCTGTCC
>NZ_JACSQJ010000011.1 GCF_014836665.1 Luteimonas colneyensis | reverse complement strand
ATGGCCGGCGGCCGGCAGTGGGAGCAGGACGCGGAGATGCCGGGGGAGCACACCCCCTGTGTGCGCGACGGGCCGCGCAGACCACCACGGAGCCGACTTGCATCACGCCCCACCCCCGCAAGCATCTCTGGCCGCAGCAGACGCCGATCCAACATCAGCCAGCTCGAACGCAAGCCTCTTCCCCTCACCTGGGCGAAGAACCTTTTTCTGGTCGCCTCGGCAGGCAGGCCGGCGGACGCCCGCGCGAGGATTCATTCCCGATGCGGCCGGCTTGCTAGACTCCCGCGGTCATTTCGCCGGATCCCCCCATGCCCAAGCACGCCCCCCTCGCCGCCGCGCTCGCCGCCAGCCTCGCCCTCGCCCTTGTGGCCCCCGATGCAGACGCCCAGCGCCGCGGCGCGGCGCGCGCGCCGGCCGGCCCCACTGCCTGCGGCGACTTCTACGCCTTCGCCAACAAGGACTGGCTGGCCGCCAATCCGGCCCCGGCCACCGGCGCGATGTCGGCCCTGGGCGAGCTGCAGGCGCGCGTGCTCGAGCAGCAGCGCGAGCTGCTGTCCACGGCGATGAACGCACCCCAGGGCAACGTGCAGAAGCTGCTGGGCGACTTCTGGGCCAGCGGCCTCGACGAGGCCGCGGTGGAAGCCGACGGCGCCAACCCGATCGCCCCCCTGCTCGACCGGATCAACGGCATCCGCCGCGCCAAGGACATCCCGCCGTCCATCGCCGCCCTGCACCAGGTCGGCATCCCGGTGGTGTTCAACTTCAGCGCCGACCTCGACCTGGCCGACCTCGACCGCCACATCGGCTACTTCGCCCAGGGCGGCACCGGCCTGCCCGACCCGGCCTTCTACACCCGCGAGGACGCCGCGTCGCGCGAGATCCTCGGCCTGTACAACGCCTACGTGCAGCGCATCCTGGCGCTGACCGGCACCGCCGAGGCCGACCTCGCCACTGAAGCGCAGCTGGTGATCGACCTCGAGACCCGCATCGCGCGCGCGTCGCGCCCGATCGCCGACCTGCGCGACCCGCGGAGCAACTACGCCCTGGTCCCGACGGCGGACCTGGGCAAGGCGTACAAGCGCCTGCAGCTGGGCGAATTCCTCGCCGCCCAGGCGGTCGCCGACGACAGCGTGTCGATCGCCAACCCCGGGCTGTTCACGGCGCTCGACGGCCTCGTCGGCAGCCTCAAGCCCGCGCAGTGGAAGACCTACCTGCGCTTCCACGTCGGTGACGCGATGGCGCCCTATCTGTCGAAGGGCTTCCGCGACGCGGCCTTCGACTTCCGCGGCCGCGTGCTGCGTGGCGAAGCGGCGCAGCCCCCGCGCGAGCAGCTGGTGCTGGAGGCGATCAACCACGCCGCCGGCCAGATGGTCGCGCGCGAGTACGTCGGCCGCCACCTGCCCGAGGCCAACCGCAGCCGCGCCGAGGCCATCGCCGTGCAGGTGCGCGATGCGCTCAAGCGTTCCGTCGAAGGCGCCGCGTGGATGGACGACGCCACCCGCGCCGGCGCCATCGCCAAGCTCGACGCGCTGAAGATCGAGATCGGCGCCCCGGTGCGCGACATCGACTACACCGTGCAGCCCATGGGCCGCGGCAGCTTCGGCGGCAACATGCTCATTGCCTCCACCTGGCACCACCGCGAGGAGATGAAGCGCATCGGACGCGGCAACGCCCAGCGTCGCTGGCCGCTGCAGCCGCAGGAGCCGGCGCTGGCCTACGACGCCGCGCACAATCGCCTGCTGGTCTCGGCCGCGGTGCTGCAGCCGCCGGTGCTCGACATGTCGCTCGATGGCGCCGCGCACTACGGCAGCTTCGGCGCCCTGGTCGCCCACGAGCTCAGCCACGCCGTGGACGGCAAGGGCCGCCACGTCGACGCCACCGGCGCGATCCGCGACTGGTGGACGCCCGGCACCGCCGCCGCCTGGACCGACCGCCTGAACGCGCTGGCCGCCCAGTACGGCAACTACGACTACCCCGGCCTCACCGGGCGCAAGCTCAACGCCAGCCTGACCAGCGACGAGAACGCCGCCGACCTGGCCGCGGTCGAGATCGCCTGGAACGCTTTCAGCCAGGCCCAGCCCGAAGCCGCGAAGGAGGCCCGGCAGGCCTTCTTCGGGGCCTGGGCGGGGCTGTGGCGCGAGCAGGTCTCGCCGGCGGTCGCCGAGCAGCGCGCCAGCACCGCACTGCAGGCGCCCGGCCAGTGGCGCAGCAACGGCCCCCTGTCCAACCTGCCCGCCTTCAGCGAGGTCCACGGCTGCAAGGCCGGCAACGCGATGTTCCGCGCCGAAGCGGACCGCATCGGCCTCTGGCGCTGATGCCGACCGGGGCCCGCGCGGCGGCGCCCCGGCCTCAGAAGTGGCGGGCCCGCGGGGGCCCGCGACGGAACGGCGGCTGCCCGCGCCAGTAGCGGATCAGCAGCCAGCCGAACAGCATCCCGCCCAGGTGCGCGAAATGGGCCACCCCGGCCTGCGTGCCGGTGATCCCCATGAACAGCGTGATCACGCCGAACACGATCACCAGCGTGCGCGCCTTCATCGGGATCGGCGGGATCAGCAGCATCACCCGCTGGTGCGGGAACAGCATGCCGGTCGCCAGCAGCAGGCCGAACACCCCGCCCGACGCGCCGACCGTGGGGTACGGCAGCCCGCCCTCGAGCACGGACCAGCTGGCCACGCCGAGCTGGCACAGCCCCGCTCCGGCCACGCAGACCAGGAAGTAGGTCAGGAAGCGCTTCTGTCCCCAGACGTACTCCAGCTGCGCGCCGAACATCACCAGCGCCAGCATGTTGAACAGCAGGTGCGCCAGGTCGCCATGCAGGAAGCCGTAGCTCAGCAGCTGCCAGGGCAGGAAGCCGGACACTCCGGCGGCCGGCGCGTAGGCCTCCATCCCCATGGGCCACAGCATCAGCGGCGCGAACAGCGCGCTTCCAAGCAGCTTCTGCAGCAGGAACACGCCGACGTTGGCGATCAGCAGCGCCTTGGTCACGGGGGGAAGGTTGGTCAGCATTCGGGGGCCTCGCGGGGGACGCCCATGATACCGGTTGGCCCGACGCTTCCCTTCCCCTTCCGCTCAGGCGGGGCCCCAGACCTCGGCGTCGAGCGAGCGTCCGCGCGGAGCGGGGCGCACGCGGCCCGCGACGACCTGCACGCCCTCGGCGCGGAGCCGCCCGGCCTGTTCCCGCCAGGGATCCGAGTCCGCGGCGAAGGCGATGCGGCCGTCGCTGCGCAGCACGCGATGCCACGGCAGCTCGGGATCGTCGCTTGCCGCCAGCAGGCGGGCCACCCAGCGTGCCCGCCCGGGCAGCCCGGCGCGGCGCGCGACCTCGCCATAGCCCGCGACCTCGCCGCGCGGGATCGCACGCACGGCGGCCAGGATGCGTTCGGCGGGGTCGGCGGCAGGGGCCATTGCGCTAGGATAGCGACACGTCCGCCGCGCGGGTGCACCCCATGCAGAACTTCGAGCAGGTCCGCCGCCATCTCGGCAGCAACGGCTTCCGGACCACGGTCAACGAAGCCTTCGTGGTCGGCGTCGAGCTCAGCCTCGACGGCGGCCGCCGCCACCAGTCCATCTTCCTGTCCGAACTCCAGGACGACGATGGCCGCTGCTACCTTCGGGTCAGCACCGCCGTGGCGCCGATCACCGGCGTCGACGCGCGCCGCGCCCTGGCCTACAACTGGGGCAGCCGCGTCGGCTACCTCGCAATCGGCCAGCTGGACGACGTGCCCTACCTGCAGCTGTGCGAGAACCGGCCGTACGACGGCCTGGACGCGGCCGAGGTCGGCCGCCTGGTGCTGGAGATCGGCGGCATGGGCGACCGCCTGGAGCGCATGCTCAGCGCCGACGGTGACCTGCTCTGACCGGGGCATCTGTAGGAGCAGCTATAGCTGCGACGATCATCAGGTCGCAGCTATAGCTGCTCCTACATAGCGGCAGCACAGAGCCGCCGCACAGTGCGCCCCTACAGCAACCCCATCCAGCCAAGCAGGCGGTACAGCCCCCAGGCGATCGCGCCCGACATCGGGATGGTCAGGATCCAGGCGCCGATCATCTTCTCCACCACCGTCCACTTGATGGCGTTGAGGCGCTTGGCCGTTCCCACGCCCATGATCGCCGACGAGATGTTGTGGGTGGTCGACACCGGAATGCCCAGCGACGAAGCCGCCAGGATCACCGAGGCCGCGCTGGTCTCGGCCGCGAAGCCGTGGATCGGATGCAGCTTCACCAGTTTGTGGCCCAGCGTCTTGATGATGCGCCAGCCGCCTGCGGCGGTACCCGCGGCCATCACCAGCGCGCAGCTGATCTTGATCCAGGTGTCGATGTCGCCTTCCGCCAGCGCGCCCTCCGACGGATGCAGGAAGGCCAGCCAGCCCGGCAGCGCGTCCAGCGTGCCCGCCGACTGCGCGCTCACCAGCGCCAGCGCGATGATGCCCATGGTCTTCTGCGCGTCGTTCATGCCGTGCGCGAAGCCCATGCCGGCGGCGCTGACGATCTGCGCCTTGCCGAAGAAGCCGTTGACCCAGCGCGGACGGGCGATGCGCGCAAGCACGCCGCCGCTGCGCGCCATCATCGAGATGATGAAGAACAGCACGCCCATCATCAGGAAGCCCGCCGCGAAGCCCAGCAGCGGCGAACTCACCATCGGCACGATCACCTTCCACAGCACGCCGGCGCTGCGATAGACCGGCTCGGCGGGCTCGGACCAGATGATGGAGTCCCAGTTGTTCGACGTCGCCGCCAGCGCGGCGCCGATCAGGCCGCCGATCAGCGCATGCGAGGACGAGGACGGCAGGCCGAACCACCAGGTGATCAGGTTCCAGGTGATGCCGCCCAGCAGCGCGCACAGGATCAGCTGCGAGCCGACCTCGACCACGCCGGCGTCGATCAGGCCCGAGGCGATGGTCTTGGCCACCGCGGTGCCGGCCAGCGCGCCGATCAGGTTCATGCCCGCCGCCAGGCCGACCGCCTGCATCGGCGACAGCACCTTGGTCGCGACCACGGTCGCGATCGAGTTGGCCGTGTCGTGGAAGCCGTTGATGTACTCGAACGCCAGCGCGACCAGGATGACCACCAGCACCAGTGTCAGCATGGTGCCGGCCTCAGCTGTTCTTGAGCACGATTTCGTAGGCCACCACGCCGGCCTCGCGGCAGCGGTCGATGGCCTTCTCGAGGATCTCGAAGAACTCCTTGAGCAGGAACATCTGCTGGGCGTCGAGCTTGCCGGAGTAGATGTCGCGATAGAGCTCGAGCATCAGCCGGTCGGCCTCGTTCTCGATCGAGCGCAGCTCGTCGTTGAGGGCCTTCATCGGCTCGAGCTTGAGGTGGCGCAGCTGCCTCACCATCTTCACCACCACGCCCGCGGCCTGCTCGAGCATCGCCGCGCGCGGGGCGAAGTCGATGTGCTCGAGGTGGCGGGTCGCCAGCGAATAGCGGTCCGCGAACTTCTCGATCTGCTTGGGGATCTTGTACAGCGCCGAGCCCAGGGCCTCGATGTCCTCGCGCTCGATCGGGGTGATGAAGCTGTCCACCAGCGCCTGGCTGATCTTGTTCGAGGCCTCGCGCTCGCGCAGGCGGGCCAGCTTGAACGCGTCCAGCGCCGGCTGCCGGTCGGCCTCGCGCAGCATCTGGTGGAGCGCGACGGCGGCGTCCTGCGCGGCCTGGGCGGCCTCCTCCAGCAGCGTGTAGAACTGCTTGCCTTGGCCGAACATGGTCTGCAGGGAAAACATGGGGAATTCGCCTCTCGCGGTCTCGGGACGGAGCTGCCCGTGCACGCGGGCCCGCGGAATTATGACGGCATCATGACGATCCGCCCAGCATTTCCCGGACAGGGGCCAGCCGCCCCGGCCTGCTATGATCCCGCGGTGCCCAGCGCACCTGTGCCCCGGACCCCCATGGACGACGACCCAAGACCGCCCTCCCGCACCAGCGGGACCGCCCCCTCCGCCCTTCCCCCGCGGTATGTCCGCCCTGCACGGGAAGCCCGGAGATGATCGAACTACTGCTCATCATCCTGCTCCTGGTGGCCTGCAACGCCTTCTTCGCGCTGTCGGAGATGTCGGTCGTCACCTCGCGCAAGCCACGCCTGAAGCAGATGGCCGCCGACCAGCGGAGCGCGCAGAAGGCGCTGGAGCTGGCCGAACATCCCGAGCGCTTCCTGTCCACGGTCCAGGTGGGCATCACCCTGGTCGGCATCCTCTCGGGCATGCTGGTCGGCGACGCCCTGGGCGGGGAGATCGCCGCCTGGATCGGCTCCCACCTGCCGGTGGCCGGCACCTATGCCGGCACCATCGGCAAGGTGGTCGCGGTCGGCCTGATCACCTACGTCACCATCGTCCTGGGCGAGCTGTTGCCCAAGCGCCTGGCCCTGCTGGCGCCCGAGCGCCTGGCCAGCCTGGTGGCGGTGCCGATGCACTGGCTGTCGCGGATCGCCACGCCGGCGGTCTGGCTGCTCAGCGCCTCGGTGCGCGGCCTGTTGCGCCTGATGCGCCTGGGCGACAGCGAGGCCGCGCATGTCACCGAAGAGGAAATCCGGCTGCTGGTGAGCGAAAGCCACGAGCAGGGCGTGATCGACGCCGACGAGCGCAACATGATGAACCGCGTCATCTCGCTCGGCGACCGCGACACCGAAAGCCTGATGACGCCACGCACGCGCATCGCCTGGCTCGACGCCGGCGAAAGCCTGGAGGAGAACCTCGCCACCATGCGCGAGACGCCGTTCTCGCGCTATCCGGTGTACCGCGGCAGCGACGCCGAGGTGGTCGGCATCCTCGAGGTGAAGTCGCTGGTCGACCGTCTGCGCGCCGGTGAATTCGACCTGTTCGAACACCTGCGCGAACCGCTGTTCGTCTCCGAATCGACGCCTGCGCTGAAGCTCCTCGAGATCCTTCGCGAGGCGCAGCAGTCGCTGGCCCTGGTGGTCGACGAGTACGGCGACGTCACCGGCATCGTCAGCGTCAACGACGTGCTCGAGGCGGTGATCGGGCGCACTTCCACCGGCGAGGGCGCCGATGCGCATCCGCTGGTGGTCGAGCGCGAGGACGGCTCGCTGCTGGTCGACGGCGGCCTGGCCGCGGACTCGCTGCGCGAGCTGATGGACGGCAAGCCGCTGCCCGATGGCGACGACCGCGACTACAACACCGCCGCCGGCATGACGATCGCGCATTTCGGGCGCATCCCCAACGTCGGCGAGCACTTCGACTGGGCCGGCTGGCGGATCGAGGTAGTCGACCTCGACGGTCCCCGCATCGACAAGCTCCTGCTGCAGCGGATCGCGGCCACGCCGGTGGGCGATGGCTGACGCGCGTCGCGACCCGCCGCGCGCCAGCGCGCGGGCGGTGCTCGCCGCGCTGGCCGCAGGACCGGCCGACGACGTGGTCACCCTGCGCTCGATGATGGAAGGGCTGGGCGGCAGCCTGTTCGGCATGCTGCTGTTCATCGCCACCCTGCCCGCCTTCCTGCCGATCCCGGGCGTGGCCGGCGCGCTCAGCGGGCCGCTGGTGAGCCTGGTCGGACTGCAGCTGCTGGTGCTGATGCGTCGGCCCTGGCTGCCGCGGATGGTCGCCAGCCGCGGCCCCCGGCGCGGCACGCTCGCGCGCTTCGAACAGCGCATCTCGCCTTGGCTGGCGCGGCTCGAGCGCCTGGTGCGGCCGCGGCTGCCGGGCATGATCGACCACCCGGCCGCGACCTTCGTCACCGGGCTGCTGCTGGTCCTGCTGGGCGTGCTGCTGGCGCTGCCGATCCCGTTCACCAACTACGTGTTCGGCGTCCTGCTGCTGGGCTACGCCTTCGCCCTGCTCGAGCGCGACGGCGCGCTCATGCTCGTGGCCTGGTGCGCGGGGCTGGCGGCGATCGCGGTGTTCGGGGCGGCCGGCGGCACGCTGGGAGTGCTGGCCATCGACTGGATCATGCCGGGCCGCTGAGGGCGGCGCGGCGGCGCGACCTCAGCCCAGCAGGCCGCGGAAGTCCTGCCCGGTCATCGGGTGGCCCAGCCAGTAGCCCTGGGCCAGGTCGCAGCCGCGCTCGCGCAGCACGTCGTACTGCCCTTCCTTCTCCACGCCCTCGGCCACCACGGTGATGCCCAGCGAATGCGCCATGGCGATGATCGCCGTGGTCAGCGCCAGGTCGTCGGGGTCGCGCAGGACGTCGGCGATGAAGCTGCGATCGATCTTGACCCCGTCCACCGGCACCCGACGCAGGTGGCTCAGGCCCGAGAAGCCGGTGCCGAAATCGTCCAGCCACACCTTGACGCCGGCATCGCGCAGGCGCGCGAGCAGGCTGCTCACGCGCACCTCGTCGCCGATCACCGCGGTCTCGGTCAGCTCGATGTGCAGGCCGGCGGCCGGCAGCCCGGTCGTGGAGAGCACATGGTCGACCAGCGCGGCGAGGTCGCCGTTGCGCAGCTGCCGCGGCGAGACGTTGACCGAGACGAACACGTCGCAGCCGGGGAAGTCGCGCCGCCACTGCATGGCGTCGGCGCAGGCCGCGCGCAGCACCTGCGGGCCGATGGTCTCGATCAGGCCACTCTGCTCGGCGACGTCGATGAACACCGACGGCGCCACCGCCCCGTGCTCGGGATGCTGCCAGCGCAGCAGCGCCTCCGCACCGACCAGGCGGCGGTCCTGGAGCCGGTACACCGGCTGGTAGGCCAGGCTGAGTTCGCCGCGCTCCCAGGCGCCGCGCAGGTCCTGCTCCATGCGCACCCGGCGCTCCACCGCCTGGTCCATCGCACGGCTGTAGAAGCGGTGGCAGTTCTTGCCGGCGACCTTCGCCTGGTACATCGCGATGTCGCCGTTCTTCATCAGCATGGTGGCGCCGACGGCATCGTCCGGGAACACGGTGACGCCGATCGAGGTGCCGAGGAAGACCTGGCGCCCGGCGACCACGATCGGGCGGCTGAGCTCGGCCACCAGGGTTTCCGCCAAGTGGCCGGCGACCTCGCGGATGCCGTCGGCGGCGTCCGCGTCCGACTCCACCAGGATCACGAACTCGTCGCCGCCGAAGCGGGCCAGCACCGCGCCGTCCCCGCCCAGGCGGTCCACCGTCTCCGAGATCCGGTTGGCGAACTGCACCAGCACCTCGTCGCCCGCGTCGTGTCCGAGGGTGTCGTTGACGCGCTTGAAGTCGTCGATGTCGGCGAACAGCAGCGCCAGCTGCCGGCTCGCGCCGTGCAGCTCCATCAGCCTGCGGTCGAGCGACTCGCGGAACGCCAGCCGGTTGCCGAGGCCTGTCAGCGCGTCGGTGTAGGCCATGCGGCGCATGTCGCGGTCATGGCGCGCGATGCTGTCGCGCATCCGCCCGAAGGCGCGCACCAGGTCGCCGACCTCGTCGCTGCGGCGGCTGTCCGGCATCTCGGCGACGAAGTTGCCGCCTTCGATCTGGCGGGCGGCGTCGGCCAGCTCGCGCACCGGGCGCACCAGCGTGCGCTGGACCAGCATGCCCAGCCCCACGGCCAGCAGCACCAGGCCCGCCATCAGGGTCGCGATCCAGCCGGCATGGCGCTGGCCGATCGCCACCAGGCGCTGGCCCATGCCGTCGGAGGCGCGCTGCTCGTCGGCCACCACCGAGGCCAGCGAATAGCCCACCCGCAGCCCGCCCAGGCGCTCGTCGCCGATGTACAGCGGCACCGCCACGTCCAGCACATCGTTGCTGGCCTGGATGTGCGGCGCGCGCGCGGTCACCACCTCGAAGGCCATCGGATCGTCCATCACCTGGCCATAGGTGCGGATGTCGCGCGAGCCGTCGTGGATCACCGCGCCGGTGTTGTCGTAGACCAGCGCGTAGGCGACGTCGGGCTGCTTGAGCCCGGCGCGCAGCAGGCTGCCGATCGTATCGAGGTCGAAGTAGTACAGCGGGTTGACCAGGCTGCCGGCCAGCTCCACGGCCGCGGCCTCGGAGCGCTCGGCCAGGCGGTCGAACGCGAGCGCGTGCATGGACTCGCGCCCCAGGTCGAGCACCTCGCGGCGCATCACTTCCTGCCGGTGCAACACCACCGCCACGACCGCGAGCACCGCCAGCACCGCCAGCACCAGCGAGACGAGGAACCGCGCGTAGAGCCCGCCGCCCCTCATTCGATCACCCTGCCGACGTTGGATACGCCGGCGCGCAGCAGCTCCAGGGCGCGCGCGGTGTCGTCGTCGATGGGCAGGAAGCGGGTGGTGCCGAAGAAGCGCTGCAGCGCTTCGCTGGCCGCCGGATCGTTGCCCGCGGCGGCCAGCACCTCGCGCAGCCGCCCGGCGACCGCGGGATCCAGGTCGCCGCGCACCATTTCAAGACCACGGGGGAAGGTGCCGGTGGCATGGAACACCACCAGGTCGCGCCGATAGCTCTCGGGCATGCCCTGCACGCTCTCCCAGTCGAGGTTGCTGAAGGCGCCGGCATCGACCAGGCCCTTGTGCACCCAGGTCGAGATGTTGAGTTCGGAGCGTGCGAACAGGTAGCCGACCGAGCCTTCCGCCGGACGGTCGGTGGGCGACAGCAGGATCTCCATGTCCAGGCCGCGGTCGATCAGGCTCATCGCGGGCACGAAGTAGGCGCTGGTCGAGGTCGGGTTCTGGAAGGCGAGGCTGCGCCCGCGCAGGTCCTCCAGGCCGGTGATGCCGCTGTCGCGGCGCGCGATGAACACCGTGTGGTAGCTGCCCACGCCGTTGCGCTCGGTCAGCAGCAGCGGGCGCGCACCGGCGCGCGTCTGCAGCGCCATCGCGCTGCCCGAGGTCTCGGTGACCCAGTCCACGCGCCCCCGGCGGAGGTAGCTCTCCATCTGCCGGCTGTCGCGCGCCATCAGCACGCGGCCCTCGCGGATGCCGACGTCGGCCATGCGCGGCACCACGTAGTCGAGCAGCTGCTTGAGCTGGTCGTAATGGGCGGCGGGGTCGTCGCTGATGCGCCCGAGCACCAGCACGCCGGGTTCCGCGGCGGCGGCGGGGACGCAGAGTGCGAGCGACGCGGCCATCGCGGCCAGGAGCTGGCGGAGGCGACGGGGCATGTGGATGGTGCTCGCACCCTGCAGGCGGGGAATGCCGCAGGTTAGCCGAAAACATGACCGCCAGCACATCTCAGCGCGATCCGCCGTCGCGTTCCCCGGCCAGCTGCGCCATCCGCTGGGCATCGGCCAGTACGCCACGCAGCAGCCGGACCTCGCGCTCGTCCAGTCCGCAGCGCAGGAAAATGCGCCGCAGCTTGCGCAGGGCCGACTCCGGCGCGCGGCCCTTGTGGAAATCGATGGCGTCGAGCGTGTCGCCGAGCTGGTGGAAGAAGCCCTCGAGCTGGGCATGGCTGGCGGGCGCCTCGCGGTGCCCGTCGCCACCGCCGGTCGGCAGTCCCGCGCGCTCCAGAGTGGCGATCCGCAGCTCGTAGGCGAGCACCTGGACGGCTGCGGCCAGGTTGAGCGAGCTGTAGTCCGGGTTGGCGGGGATGTGCACGGCGGCATGGCAGAGCTGCAGCTCGTCGTTCTCCAGCCCCGTGCGCTCGCGGCCGAAGACCAGGGCCACGGGCGCGCCGGACAGCGCGGCATCGAGCAGGCGCGCGGCGCCCGCGCGCGGCGACAGCTCCTCCAGCTGGATCCGCCGGCTGCGCGCGGTGCAGCCGAGCACCAGGGCGCAGTCGGCCACGGCCTCGGCAAGGCTGCCGACGATCGTCGCGGCCGCCAGCACGTCGTCGGCACCGGCGGCCATCGCCACCGCGTCGGGATGCGGGAAGCGCTCGGGCGCCACCAGCACCAACCGCTCCAGGCCCATCGTCCTGATGGCGCGGGCGGCCGAGCCGATGTTGCCGGGATGCGAGGTGCCGACGAGGACGATGCGGACGTCGCCGGCTGGCTGGGGGACGGTGTTCATGGGCGCGAATGGTAAACTGTGCGGCGGCCTCGAGCCGCCCTGCTCTTTTCCCCTGCCGCCTACCCCACGCCGGAGCCCGTCCCCGATGCAACAACCTGCCGTCAACATCATGGTCAAGGCGGCCCGCGCCGGCGGCAACGTCCTGCTGCGCCACATGCACAAGCTCGACGCGATCAACGTCGTCGAGAAGGACCGCATGGACTACGCCAGCGAGGTCGACCGCCTGGCCGAAGCGGCGGTGGTCAAGGAACTGCGCCGGGCCTATCCCGAATACGCGGTGCTGGGCGAGGAGTACGGCGAGCAGAAGGGCAGCCGCGGCGCCAGCCGCTACACCTGGGTGATCGATCCGCTCGACGGCACCAGCAACTACCTGCGCGGCTTCCCCCACTGGTGCGTCTCGATCGCGCTGTGCGAGGGCCCCGAGCCGCTGCACGGCGTGATCTTCGACCCCCTGCGCAACGAGCTGTTCACGGCCACGCGCGGCGGCGGCACCCAGCTCAACGAGAAGCGCGTGCGCGTGGCCGAGCGCAAGGACCTCAACGGCGCCACCATTGCCACCGGCTTCCATCCGCGCGAGCGCCAGCGCACCGCGGCGCAGTTCGACTGCCTGCGCCAGGTCCTGTCGGTGGCCGAGGACGTGCGCCGCACGGGATCGGCCGCGCTCGACCTCGCCTACGTGGCGGCGGGCCGCCTCGACGGTTATTTCGAGGCCGGCGTGCAGGCCTGGGACATCGCCGCGGGCATGCTGATGGTGCGCGAAGCCGGCGGCAAGGTCACCGACTACAAGGGCGCGGTGATGGGTCCGGTGCACGTGGCGATGCAGAGCCGCCAGATCGTGGCCGGCAACCTGCGGGTGTCCGAGGCGCTGCAGAAGAACATCGTCGCGTCGGGATACGCCGCCGCTTACTGAGGCTGTGCGGTGCCCGCCGCGGATGCAGGGGGGATGACCAGCCGGAATCTGCGCTGTCCTGCTCCCACTTCCGGCCGCCGGCCATCCATGGCCGGCTCTGGCCATCCCCCCTGCCTCCATGACGGGTCCGACTTCTTTCGCGATCCTGTGGCCTGAAGAGCCAGCCAGCGGCGAACATGGCCTACCCGGCAATCGGGTGGCTTCCCGCCATGTCGCTTTTGATCTCCGTGCCGACGCCGATGATGGTCGGAGCCCGTTCCGGACGAAGGCCGGCAGGACGCCTGGTCGAGCTGCGATGCGATGCCTGCTGCCACGCAGGGATCCATGGCAAGTGCCGCGCCTTTTTCCAGCGGCCCGCCGGGATGTTGCACGCTTCGGCGCGTGGCCTGCTGACGGGAAGTCAAGGAGGAGATGCCGGTCCGGCGGGCCGGCATCGGGGGACATGAGCGGCAGCAGGCCTTGCGTCGCGAAGCCACGCAGCGCCCCCACCCGCGCTCTTACCCGGCACCCGGCGCGACAAGAGCCCAAAGAAAAACCCCGCCACCAGGCGGGGCTTTTTCGATCGGAGCGCCGCGCGACTCAGGGCCTGCGGGCGAGCTCCGCGTCGTCCCGGGCCTTGGGCAGCAGGTCCTGCTTGGTGACCTTGAGGAAGCCCATGGTCAGCAGCGGGCAGGCCACCAGGATCGACGACAGCGTGCCGATCACGATGCCGAACATCATCGCCAGCGACATGCCTTCCAGCGAGCCGCCGCCGTAGAGGAACAGCGCCAGCACCGTCAGGAACGCCACCACCGAGGTGATGATCGTGCGCGACAGGGTCTGGTTGATCGAGGCGTTCAGCACCTCCATCGGCGGCGCGCGCATGCTGCGGAAGTTCTCGCGCACGCGGTCGAAGACCACGATCGTGTCGTTGATCGAGAAGCCCATCACCGAGAGCAGGCCAGCCAGCACCGTGAGGTCGAACTCGTGTCCGCTGAGCGCGAACCAGCCGGCGACGATCAGCACGTCGTTGAGCGTGGTGACGATGGCCGCGACCGCGAACTTCCACTCGAAGCGGAAGCCGATGTAGATCAGGAAGCCCACGACCACGAACAGCAGCGCATAGACCGCGTTCTCCGCCAGGTCGCGGCCGACCTGCGGGCCGACGAACGCACTGCTCTGGATGGTGGCCGGGTTGTCGGGCAGCGACGCGGCCTCCCTCACCTCGTCGGCAGTGCGGCTGGTGGCATCGGCGCTGGTCTCGCCGTCGCGCGGCTGCAGCCTGACCAGCAGGTCGCTGCCGCTGCCGAAGGTCTGCACCTGGGCGCCGGGATAGCCGGCGTCGGCCAGGCGCTCGCGCACGCCGTCGACGTTGGCGGGCTGCTGGAAGCGCAGCTCGACCACGGTGCCGCCGGTGAAGTCGAGCGCGTAGTTGAAGCCCTTGCCGGCGATGGCGCCGATGGCGGCGATGGCCAGCAGCATGAAGGCCGCCACCGCCACCCAGCGCAGGCGCATGAAGTCGAGGTTCGGGGTGGCCGGGATGAGGCGCAGGGGAAAGATGTTCATGTGTCGTGTGCCCGCGTCAGATGGCCAGGGTCTTGAGCTTGCGCTTGCCGCCGTAGACCAGGGTGGCGATGCCGCGCGAAACGGTCACCGCGGTGAACACCGAGGTCAGGATGCCGATCACCATCGTCACCGCGAAGCCCTTGAGCGGGCCGGTGCCGAAGGCGAACAGCGCCACGCCGGCCAGCAGCGCGGTCATGTTGGAGTCGAAGATCGTGCCCGAGGCCTTGTCGTAGCCGTTGGCGATCGCCGCCCGCGGCGGCATGCCCGCGCGCAGCTCCTCGCGGATGCGCTCGTTGATCAGCACGTTCGCGTCGACCGACATGCCGATCGACAGCGCCAGGCCGGCGAAGCCAGGCAGCGACATGGTGGCGCCGAACACGCTCATGATCGCGACCACCATCAGCAGGTTGAGCAGCAGCGCGACACAGGTGAACAGGCCGAACATGCGGTAGTAGATGCCGAAGAACAGCAGCGTGAACACGAAGGCGTACAGCACCGCCGTGGTCCCGCGCGCGACGTTCTCCTTGCCGAGGCTGGGGCCGACGATGCGCTCTTCGATGAAGTCCATCGGCGCGGCCAGCGAGCCGGAGCGCAGCAGGCGCGCCAGGCTGTCGGCCTCGGCCTTCTCCAGGCCCGTGGTCTGGAACTGCTTGCCGAACACGCCGTTGATGTTGGCGACCGAGATCACCTCCTCGCTGACGCGGAAGCTGCGCACTTCCTCGCCCGCGGCGTTGGTGGTCACCTGCGGCACGCGCTCGATGTACACCACCGCCATCGGCTTGCCGACGCTGACCGAGGTGAAGTCGAACATGCGCTGGCCGCCGACGTTGTTGAGCGTGACGCTCACCGCGGGCATGCCGTTCTCGTCCAGCGTGGACTGCGCGGCGACCATCTGCTCGCCGGACGCGATCACGCGCTTGGACAGCAGCACCGGGATCGGCTTGCCGTCCAGCCCCGTGCGGCGCTCGTAGTACACGCGCGCCTCGGGGGGCACGTTGCCGGTGGCGGCCGCGTCGTAGGGATCGCCGTCGATCACCGCGCGGTATTCCAGCGTGGCGGTCGCGCCGATCATGCGCTTGGCCTCGGCCGTGTCCTGCACGCCGGGCAGCTGCACGACCACGCGGTCGCTGCCTTGGCGGGTGATCACCGGCTCGCCCACGCCGACTTCGTCGACGCGGTTGCGCAGCGTGGTGATGTTCTGCTCGATGGCGTCGGCCGAGATCTGGTTGAGCTCGGTCTCGGGCACGCGGATGGTGATGCGGCTGCCCACGGCCTCGCGCAGCAGGGTCGGCTGCGCGGTCGCCAGCAGCGTCATCGCGCGATCGGCGTCGGCGGCATCGCTGAGCTGCGCCACGGTGGTGCCGGTCGCATTGCGCTCGACCGACTCGTAGCGGATGCGGTTGTCGCGCAGGATCGCGCGGACCTCGTCGGCGTAGGCGTCCAGGCGCTTGTCCAGCGCCGCCTTCTGGTCTACCTGGAGCACGAAGTGCACGCCGCCCTGCAGGTCGAGGCCGAGCAGCATGGGCTTGGCGCCGAACCAGGACAGCCAGTCGGGCACGGTCGACGCGAGGTTGAGCGCCACCACGTACTGGTCACCCAGCACCGGGCGCAGCGCGTCGGCGGCCTTCGTCTGGTCGTCCAGGTCGAACAGGCGGACCATGCGCTCGCCCTCGCCTTCGGTGTCGACCGACTTCGGCGTGACGCCGGCGGCGGACAGCGCCTCGTCGATCTTCGCGTCCAGCTCGACGCCGGTGGCGGCGCCGCGGTTGGACGTGATCTGGACCGAGGGATCCTGCGGATAGATGTTGGGCAGCGCGTACAGCGTCGCCAGCAGCACCACGAGGAGGATGACGACGTACTTCCAGCGGGGAAATTCGAGCATGGTCGGGTCTTGCGCGAGGTCGTCCCGCGGGCGGGAGTGACGGGTTCTGGAGCGGGCGTCGGCCCGGGACCGGCACCCAGGCCGGGACCCATGGCCTCCGGCGGGTGTCAGGCGGCCTTGAGCGAACCCTTGGGCAGCACGTTGCCGACGGCGTTCTTCTGCACGCGGATCTCGACGTTGTCGGCGATCTCGACGGTGACGAAGCTGTCGCCCACGCGGCGCACCACGCCGGCGATGCCGCCGCTGGTGATCACCTCGTCGCCGACCGCCAGCTTCTCGACCATGTTCCGGTGTTCCTTCGCGCGCTTCATCTGCGGGCGGATCATCAGGAAGTACATGATCAGCAGCAGGATCACCGGGAAGGCGAACATGCTCAGCGGGCTCTGCGCCGCGGGCGCGGCCTGGGCGTAGGCGGGGGCGATGAGGAAGTCGAGCAGGTTCATTCGGGGCGGTCCGGTGCGGAAATCAGCTGGTTAGTATGCCACGGCGACGTCGGAAGGCGTTCCGGGGGCGCCGCCGGCCAGGCGCGTGCCGCGTGGAAAGACCGCCGGAAGGCCTCGAAGGTTCCCGAGGCGATCGCGGCACGCATGTCGGCCATGAGCTTCTGGTAGTACCAGAGGTTGTGCAGGGTGCCCAGGATCGGGCCCAGCATCTCGTTGCAGCGGTCCAGATGGCGCAGGTAGGCACGCGTGTAGCCGCCGGCGCAGGCCGCGCAGCCGCAGCCCTCCTCGATCGGCCGCAGGTCGTGCTCGTACTTCGAATTGCGGATGCGCACGGTGCCGAAGGAGGTGAAGTAGTGGCCGTTGCGCGCGTTCCGGGTCGGCATCACGCAGTCGAACATGTCCACGCCTCGGGCGACGCCGTCGACCAGGTCCTCCGGCCGGCCCACGCCCATCAGATACCGCGGGCGGTCCACCGGCAGCTGCGGGCAGGTGTGCTCGAGCATGGCGTTGCGCTCGGCCTCGGTCTCGCCCACGGCCAGGCCGCCGATGGCGTAGCCGTCGAAGCCGATGTCCTTCAGGCCCGCCGCCGAGCGCGTGCGCAGGTCGTGGTGCACCCCGCCCTGCACGATCCCGAACAGTGCCGCGTCGTTGCCCTCGTGCGCGCGCTTCGAGCGCTCCGCCCAGCGCAGCGACAGCTCCATCGAGCGCTCGATCACGCGCTTGTCGACCGGCTGGCCGTCCTTCTGCACCGGCGGGCACTCGTCGAAGATCATCACGATGTCCGAGCCCAGCACCTTCTGGATGTGCATCGATTCCTCGGGGCCGATGAAGACCCTCGAGCCGTCGGTGGGCGCGGCGAAGGTCACGCCGGCCTCGGTGATCTTCCGCCGGTGCGCCAGCGAGAACACCTGGAAGCCGCCGGAGTCGGTCAGGATCGGCCCATCCCAGCGCGCGAAGCCATGCAGGCCGCCATGCGCCCCGATCACCTCCAGCCCCGGGCGCAGGTACAGGTGGAAGGTGTTGCCCAGGATGATCTCCGCGCCGAGCTCGCGCACCTGTCCCGGCAGCATGCCCTTGACCGTCCCGTAGGTGCCGACCGGCATGAAGGTCGGCGTCTCCACCGTGCCGCGCGGGAACGTCAGCCGGCCGCGGCGCGCGGCGCCGTCGCTGGCGAGCAGGTCGAAGTGCATGCGGGACATCGGGGGCCTGGGATCCGGTGGGCCGGGTATTGTCGCGGAACCGCGGGGTGTTTGCTTCGGTGGGGGTATCGGAAAAGCCTTTGCCACGGATTACGCGGATAGCGCGGATTTACACGGATAGAGCAAAAGCAGTCGCGTTTGCAGCAGCAGCTACGGCTACGCCCCCGGGAACCCCTGGTGGCCCCTCTGGAACGCGGACTCCGGACAAGTGCCTCGCATCTGACCAATCCCCTTCGCGGCCATAGCCCCCCCCCGACAGAAAGCTTTCGCTCTATCCGTGTAAATCCGCGCTATCCGCGTAATCCGTGGCAAAGCTTTTGCTCTTCAATACGCCCCCTCAGTCGAAGCCGACCGGCGTGCCGTCCACCAGCCGCAGCCGCAGCGTCGTGCCGGGTGCCAGGCCGGCCAGGGATGCAGCGTCGGCGTCGTCGAGGTCGACTTCGACGAGGGCACCGCCGTCCAGGCGCAGGCCGAGCACGTGGCCCGGGCCACGGAACGCCAGCGCGACCAGCTCCGCCGCGACCGGCCCCTGCGCATCCGGGCGCAGTGCGTGCGGGCGCAGCAGCACGTCGCCGCTGCGCGCCAGGCCGAGCGCCGACGCCGGCACCAGGCTGCCGCGGCCGATGAAGCCGGCCACGAAGCGGTCCGCAGGTCGCCGGTACAGGGCCTCGGCGCAGTCCCACTGCAGGATCCGGCCGCGGTCCATCACGCCGATGCGGTCGGCCATGGCGAAGGCCTCCGACTGGTCGTGGGTCACCATCAGCACGGTCGCGCCGGAGGCCTTCAGCAGCTGCCGCAGCTCAGCCGCCAGGGTCTGGCGGGTGTCGGTGTCGAGGTTGGAGAAGGGCTCGTCGAGCAGCAGCAGCGCCGGCCCCGGCGCCAGCGCGCGGGCCAGCGCGACGCGCTGCTGCTGGCCGCCGGACAGCTCATGCGGATACGCCCCGCCGCGCTCGCCGAGGCCGACCAGAGCCAGCATCTCCGCCACCCTCGCCCGCTGCTCCGCGCGCGTGCGGCCGCGCAGGCCGAAGGCGATGTTGGCCGCGGCGTCCATGTGCGGGAACAGCGCGTAGTCCTGGAACATCATCCCGACGCTGCGCTGTTCCGGCGGCAGCGACAGCCCGGACGCGGCCACGCGACGGCCCTGCACGTCGATGCTGCCCTCCAGCACCGGCTCGAAGCCCGCCACCGCGCGCAGCACCGTGGTCTTGCCGCAGCCCGACGCGCCCAGCAGGCAGCCGATCCCGCCCGCCCCCAGCGACAGCGAGAGCCCATCCACCACCACCCTGGTGCCGCCTCCCGGGGCCGGGTAGCCGACGCGGATGCCCGCGATGTCCAGCAGCGGGTCGGTCACGACATCTTCTCCCGTCCGTAGCGCACGCCGGTGCGCGCGAGCAGCACCACCGGCAGCAGGCCGACGGCGACGATCAGCAGCGCCGCCACCGCGCCTTCCTCATAGGTGCCCCGCGAGGCCTCGGCATACAGCCAGGTCGCAAGGGTCTCGAAGTTCAGCGGTCGCAGCAGCAGCGTGGCCGGCAGCTCCTTCATCGCGTCCACGAACACCAGCAGCGCCGCCGCGGCCAGCGCCGGTCGCAGCAGCGGCAGGTGGATCCGGCCCAGGGTCGAACCCGGAGCATGGCCGAGGCTGGCCGCGGCCTGGTCGAGGCTGGGCGGGATGCGCGCAAGCCCGGCCTCGACGCCGCCGGCGGCGACCGCCATGAAGCGCACGGCATAGGCGAGCACCAGCGCCGCCGCCGAACCCATCAGCAGCATCCTCGGGCTCATGCCGGTCGCGGCCAGCACGGCGTTGGCGCCGTCGTCGAACCAGGCCAGCGGCAGCAGCAGGCCGATCGCCAGCACCGTGCCCGGCACCGCGTAGCCCAGGCTGCCGGAGCGCAGCGCAAGCAGCGCCCCGGCCGCGCGCCGGCGTCCCTGCGCCAGGCGCATCGACCAGCCCAGCACCAGGCCCGCGGCCAGGGTCACCACGGTGGCCGCGGCGGCCACGCCCACGGTGTTGCCGACGCTCGCCAGCAGGCGCGGCGACACGCCGTGCTGGCCGACGCGCTCGAACGCCTCCCACGCCAGATAGCCGGCGGGAAGCAGGAAGCCCACCAGCACCGGGAACAGGCCGAGCGCCAGCGCCAGCGCCGCCGCGCCACCGCGCAGCCGCTGCGGACGCATCGGGCGCGGGCGCTCGCCCGCCGCATAGCGCTGGCGCCGCCGTGCGTAACGCTCCAGCGCCAGCAGCGCGACCACGATCGCCAGCATCGCCAGCGCGATCTGCGCCGCGCCCGGCAGGTCCGAGCGCGTCACCCAGGTGGTGTAGACCGCGACCGTCATGGTCTGCACGCCGAGGAACTCGGAGGCGCCGATGTCGTTGAGCACCTCCATCAGCGCCAGCGCCGTGCCGACCGCGATCGCCGGCCGCGCCAGCGGCAGCGCCACGCGCCGGAACACCTGCGCCGGCGTGGCGCCGAGCGTACGCGCCGCGTCCAGCAGCCCCGCGGCCTGGGTCATGAACATGGCGCGCGTGGTCAGGTAGACGTAGGGATAGAGCACGAAGCCCAGCAGCACGATGCAGCCCGCCAGGCCGCGGATGTCGGGCAGGCGGAAGTCGCGGGGACTGTCGTAACCGAGCAGGTCCCGCACCAGCCCCTGCACCGGCCCCAGCGGATGCAGCAGGTCCAGGTAGGCGAAGGCGACGATGTAGGTCGGCACCGCCAGCGGCAGCAGCAGCGCCCAGGCCACGGTGCGCCGCCCCGGGAAGTCGAAGGCCGTCACCAGCCAGGCCGCCCCGGTGCCGATCGCCACCACCAGCACGCCGACGCCGACCAGCAGCGCCAGCGTGTTGCGCGCCGCACCCGGAAGCACGTAGCGGGCGACGTGGGTCCAGAGCCCCTCCTGCCCGCCCTGCAGCGCCGTCCAGGCGAGCGAGACCAGCGGCAGCAGGACCAGCGCGGCGATCGCGACCGCCGCCCACTGCCACGGACCTTCGGGCAGCAGGCGGCGCAGGCCGCGGCCGGACGGGCCGCGGACCACCGGGTGCAGCGCACCCGCGGAGACTCCGGTCGCCGCCACTCCGCCGTACCGTCGGATCAGGACGTCAGTTGTCGAAGCCGACCTTGTCGACCAGCGCGCTGGCCTCGCGGCGGTTGGCCACCACCTCGGTCAGCGGCAGCGGATCGACCGTCAGCGTGCCGAAGCTGGCGACCACCGGGTCGAGCTCGACGCCGGCCTTGACCGGGTATTCGTAGTTGGCGCGTGCGTACAGGCTCTGCGCCTCGTCGGACACCAGGTACTCCATCAGCTTCACCGCGTTGTCGCGGTTGGGCGCATGCGCGGCCAGCGCGGCGCCGCTGATGTTGACGTGGGTGCCGCCGCCGTCGACGTTGAAGGTCGGACGGATCACCTTGATCGCCTCGCCCCACTGGTGCTGCTCGGAACCGGGCTCGGCGTTCTTCATCCGGCCGACGTAGTAGGCGTTGGCGATGCCGATGTCGCAGATGCCCGCGAGGATGTCGCGGGCCACGTCGCGGTCGCCGCCGGCGGCCTTGCGCGCCAGGTTGGCCTTGACGCCGCCCAGCCAGGTTTCGGTCTCGGCGGCGCCGTGGTGGGCGATCATCGCCGCGAACAGGCTGGTGTTGTAGGGATGCTGGCCGGAGCGGATGCAGACCTTGCCCTTCCACTTCGGGTCGGCCAGGTCTTCGTAGTGGAAGGTTTCGAGATCGAGGTCCTTGTGCGCGTACAGCACGCGGTCGCGCAGGCTCATCGCGAACCACTGGTCGTCGGCGCCGCGCAGGTGCGCGGGGATCGCCGCTTCCAGGACCTCGGACTGCAGCGCCTGGGTGTGGCCGGCCTCGACCAGGTCGAGCATGTTGCCGGTGTCGACCACCATCAGCACGTCGGCCACCGAGCGCTCGCCTTCGGCGCCGAGGCGCTCGAGCAGGCCGTCCTTGAGCAGGACGGTGTTGACCTGGATGCCCGAGCTGACGGTGAACGCGTCCAACAGCGGCTGGATCAGGCCCGGCTCGCGCGTGGTGTAGAGATTGACCTCGCCCCCCGCGGCTGCGACCGCCGCCCCGTCCGCGGACGGGGCGGCGGCGGCCGCATCGGCGTCGGCATCGGCGGCGGGCTGGCCGCCACCGCAGGCGGCGAGCAGGATGACGGCGCAGGCGCTGGCGAGCGCGGCGCGGGGAAGACGGAACGAAGGCTTCACGGGCATCTCCTGGGTGCGTGCAAGACGTGCGGCGGGCCGCTCAAATGAGAATGATACTCGACCAGCGCGCGCTCAGTCGTTGCGATGAAGCAACATCGCGTCCCCGTAGGAGAAGAAGCGGTAGCGCTGGCGCACCGCGTGCGCATAGGCCGAAAGCACCCGCTCACGCCCCGCGAACGCCGACACCAGCATCAGCAGCGTCGACTCCGGCAGGTGGAAGTTGGTCAGCAGGATGTCGGCCGAGGTGATGCGGTAGCCGGGCACGATGAAGATCGCGGTCTCGCCGGCGAACGGGTGCAGCTCGCCGTCCACGGTGGCCGACTCCATCGCCCGCATCACCGTGGTGCCGACCGCCACCACCCGGCCGCCGGCCGCGCGCGTGCGCCGCACCTGTTCGACCAGGGCCGCGCCGACGTTGATCCACTCGCTGTGCATACGGTGATCGCGCACGTCGTCCACGCGCATGGGCTGGAAGGTGCCGGCGCCGACGTGCAGCGTGACATGGCCGGTTTCGACGCCGCGATCGCGCAGCGCCTCGAGCAGCGCCTCGTCGAAGTGCAGGCCCGCGGTCGGCGCCGCCACCGCGCCGGCCTCGCGCGCGAACACGGTCTGGTAGCGCTCGGCATCGTCGGCGCCCGGCTCGCGCTGGATGTAGGGCGGCAGCGGCATGCGCCCCGCCTTCTCCAGCCAGGCCTGCAGCGCGCCGTCGACGTGGAAGCGCAGGTGGTGGAAACCGCCGTCGCGGCCCACCACCTCGGCCACGCCGCCGGCGTCGAGTTCGATCAGGTTGCCGGGCTTCGGGGTCTTGCTGGCGCCGACCTGGGCACGGGCCTCGTTGCCCGGCAGCAGGCGCTCGATCAGGATCTCCACGCGCCCGCCGCTGCCCTGCTTGCGGCCGAACAGCCGCGCCGGGATCACCCGGGTGTCGTTGAACACCAGCAGGTCGCCGGTGCGGAGGAACTCCGGCAGCTCGCGCACCTGGCGGTCGTCGTACCCGGCATCGCCGGGCGGCACCACCAGCATGCGGCTGGCCGAGCGCTCGGCCAGCGGCGCCTGCGCGATCAGCGCCTGCGGCAGATCGAAGGAAAAATCGGACTTCTTCACGCGGGCCTCAGCGTTCGAACTTGGTCGACAGCAGCAGCGTCGAGGTGGTGCGCTCGACGCCATCCAGGGCGCCGATGCGGTCGGTGAGCTCGTCCATTTCGCCGATGGTCGCCACCACCGCCATCGCCACCAGGTCCCAGGCGCCGTTGACCGAGTGCAGCGCGCGCACGCCAGGAAGCTGGCGCAGCGCCTCGACCACGGCCGGCGCCTGCTTCGGGAACACGGTGATCATGATCAGCGCGCGGATGCGTTCGCGCTCGTGCTGGTCGTCCACCCGCACGGTGTAGCCGGCGATCACGCCGCTGCGCTCCAGGCGCTCGATCCGGCTCTGAACCGTGGTCCGCGACAGCTGCAGCCGGCGCGCGATCGCGGCGGTGGGCATGCGCGCGTCCTCGCGCAGCAGCGACAGTAGGGCTTCGTCGGCAGGACTGAGCTTCATGCGCGGATTCTATCGTCGATCCGCCGAAAACAGCAGGGTTTTCGAGCAGATCGCACCTACCAAGCGACGAACGCCTGCCGATACGATAGGGGAATCGCGCGGCCACCCGGCCCGCAGCCGTACAGGAGAGACCGCCATGACCGCCACCGTGACCGCCGCCCTCGCCCCGCTCCGCGCCCGCAAGGGCCAGCGCCGCACCCCGGGTCTCGACGACGCCACCCTGGAGCGCCTGGCCGCCGGCCATCCCGAGCTGCGCGCCGCCATCGACGCCGCCGCGGCCGAGTTCGCGCACGTCCAGGCGGACTTCGGCGACCTCCTCGACCTCGACGAGGACACCCAGATCGCCGCCATCCAGGCCGGCTACGTCAACTTCTATCCGCAGGACGGCGTGAACCCCTACGTCGCCCTCGCCGCCCGCGGCCCCTGGATCGTGACCCTCAAGGGCGCGGTGCTGTACGACACCGGCGGCTACGGCATGCTCGGCTTCGGCCACGCGCCGGAGCAGGTGCTGGCCGCCATGGCCAAGCCGCAGGCGCTGGCCAACATCATGACCCCGAGCCTGTCGCAGCTGCGCCTGGACCGCGCGCTGCGCGCCGAGATCGGCCACAGCCGCGGCGGCTGCCCGTATGCGGCCTTCATGTGCCTCAATTCCGGCTCCGAGTCGGTATCGCTGGCCGCGCGCATCGCCGACACCAATGCCAAGACCCTGACCGACCCGGGCGCGCGCCACGCCGGCCGCACGGTCAAGCGCCTGGTGGTCAAGGGCGCCTTCCACGGCCGCACCGAGGCCCCGGCGCTGTACTCCAATTCCACGCGCAAGGCCTACGAGGGCGCGCTGGCGAGCTACCGCCACGAGGACAGCGTGCTGGTGGTGGCGCCCTACGACATCGATGCGCTGAAGCAGGCCTTCGCCGACGCCGATGCGAAGGGCTGGTTCATCGAGGCGATGTTCCTGGAGCCGGTGATGGGCGAAGGCGACCCCGGCCGCAGCGTGCCGGTGGACTTCTACGCCGCCGCGCGCGAACTGACGAAGGCGCATGGTTCGCTGCTGCTGGTCGACTCGATCCAGGCCGGCCTGCGCGCCACCGGCACGCTGTCGATCGTCGACTACCCCGGTTTCGAGGGGCAGGAGGCGCCGGACATGGAGACCTACTCCAAGGCGCTCAACGCCGGCCAGTTCCCGCTGTCGGTGCTGGCGGTCGACAAGCGCGCCGCCGGCATCTACAAGCGCGGCACCTACGGCAACACCATGACCGGCAACCCGCGCGCGGCCGACGTCGGCGTGGCGGTGCTGGGCATGGTCACCCCGGAGGTCCGCGCCAACATCCGCACCCGCGGCGCGCAGGCGATCGAGAAGCTCGAAGCGCTGAAGGCCGAGCTGGGCGGGCTGATCACCAAGGTCCAGGGCACCGGCCTGCTGTTCTCCTGCGAGCTGTCGCCGGAGTTCAAGGGCTATGGCGCCGGATCCACCGAGGAGTGGCTGCGCGAACAGGGCCTGGGCGTCATCCACGGCGGCGAGAACTCGCTGCGCTTCACCCCGCGCTTCCAGATGGGCGAGGACGAGCTGGACCTGGTGGTGTCGATGGTCAGGCGCGCCCTGCTCGAAGGGCCGAAGGTGAAGGCGGCGGCCTGAGCGGCCAGCGCCTGCTGACCAGGGGGCCGGCTCTCAGGAGCCGGCCTCTTTTTTTGGTTCTTCGCCCAACCGGGGGAATGTTCGCGTTGGTGTTTTTCGGGCTGCGGCGGCCCGGCGCGGACGCAGGGGGGATGCCCAGCCGGAATCTGCGCTGTCCTGCTCCCACTTCC
>NZ_JACSQJ010000010.1 GCF_014836665.1 Luteimonas colneyensis | reverse complement strand
GATGCCGGGGGAGCACACCCCCTGTGTGCGCGACGGGCCGCGTACACCACCACGGAGCCGACTTGCATCACGACCCAACCCCGCAAGCATCTCTGGCCTTAGCAGACGCCGATCCAACATCACCACAGCCAGCTCGACCGCGAGCATCTTCCCCTCACCTGGGAGAAGAAGCTTTTTCTTGCCGCCGCTCAGCTCAGGTCGATATCGCCCAGCGCCCGGATCAGGCGCCGCGCCCGCTTGTCCGGGCGATGCTCCGGCGGCCGGTAGCCGTCACGCGCCGCTCGCCGGGCCAGCCGCATCTCCTCGCGCGCCTGCACCGAGGCATCCGACTCGCGGTAGAGCCGCTGCGCGACCGGCGCCGGGCCACGATCGTCCGAAATCCCCAGCACCTCGATCTCGAAGACGTCCTCGCCGCGCACCACGCGCAGCACATCGCCCACCCGCACCATGCGCGAGGCCTTGGGCCGCTGTCCGCCGACTTCGACCTTGCCGGTGTCCACCGCCTGCCTGGCCAGCGTCCGCGTGCGGAAGAAGCGCGCGGCCCAGAGCCACACGTCGATGCGGATGCCGTCTTCGGGTCCCGGTCCAGTCGCCTGCTGCGTCATGCGCTGATTCTAGCGCCGCCCCTGTCACGCCGGCTCTGGCAGGATTCGCCGATGCCACGAACGTCCACGCGCGACCTCACCCACGGCGCCATCGCCCCGACCCTGCTGGTCTTCGCCCTGCCGATCCTCGCCGGCAACGTGCTGCAGTCGCTCAACGGCTCGGTGAACGCGGTCTGGGTCGGTCGCTTCCTCGGCGAGGAAGCGCTGGTGGCGACCGCCAACGCCAACAACATCATGTTCTTCCTGCTGGGCTCGGTGTTCGGCATCGGCATGGCCGCGACCATCCTCGTCGCCCAGGCGATCGGCGCCCGGGATCCGGTGCAGGCGCGACGGGTGATCGGCAGCAGCGCCAGTTTCTTCGGCGCGATATCGCTGCTGGTGGCCGCGGCGGGGCTGCCGCTGGCGCGCCATATCCTGGCCTGGATGGGCACGCCGGAAGCCTCGCTGCCGCTGGCCGAGGCCTACCTGCAGGTGATCTTCCTCGCCGTGCCCTTCCTCTACATGTTCGCCTTCATCAGCGCCGTCCTGCGAGGCGCCGGCGACACCCGCACGCCCTTCGTGTTCCTGGCGCTGGTGGTGGTGATCGACATCATCGTCAACCCGGTGCTGATCTTCGGGCTCGGCCCGTTCCCGGAGATGGGGATCGCCGGTTCGGCGGGAGCCACGCTCGTGGCCAATGCCTGCAGTCTCGCGGCCCTTGTCGCCTGGCTGCGCTGGCGCCGGCATCCGCTGTGGATCCCGCGCGGCGAGCTGCGCGCCTACGTGCCGGACTTCGCCATCGTGCGTGCGCTGGTGGTCAAGGGCGTGCCGATGGGGCTGCAGATGATCCTGGTGTCGCTGGCGATGCTGGTGATGATCAGCATGGTCAATGCCTACGGCGTCGACACCGCATCGGCCTACGGCGCCACGCTGCAGCTCTGGACCTACGTGCAGATGCCGGCGATGGCGATGGGCGCGGCCTGCACTTCGATGGCGGCCCAGAACGTGGGCGCAGGGCGCTGGGACCGGGTCGACGGCACCATGCGCGTGGGCGTGGCCTTCAACTTCCTGCTGACCGGACTGCTGATCGCACCGCTGCTGCTGTTCGGCGAGTCGATCCTGTCGCTGTTCCTGCCGCCGGGCAGCCCGTCGATCGCCGCCGGCCAGCACATCAACCTGGTCGCGATCTGGTCGTTCCTGTTCTTCGGCGTGAACTTCGTGGTCTCGGGCGTGGTGCGCTCGACCGGCGCGGTGGTACCGCCGCTGCTGATCCTGGTGTTCGCGCTGTGGGGCATCCGCGTCCCCTTCGCCAACCTGTTGCAGCCGGCGCTGGGCGCGGATGCGATCTGGCTGAGCTTCCCGGTGAGCGCGCTGTGCGCGATGTTGCTGTCGCTGGCCTACTACCGCTGGGGCCAGTGGCGCGAGGCGCGGATGCTGGCCGGGGACAGGGACACCGACGCCATGGCGATCCCCGCCGAGGTGCCCGCGCAGCCGCCCGCGCCGGTGGCCGACCCTTGCCCGCGCACGCGCGCCGCGGACGCCGCGGCCGGGAGCTGAGCGGGCCCGGGAACGCGAACGGCCGCCCTGCGGCGGCCGTACGGTCCTGCTGGCGGGGCGTGCCCCGTGCCGTGGCTTACTCGGCGGCGGCTTCGGCAGCCGCGGCGGCCTCGGCAGCGGCCTTGGCACGCGCCTTGGCGTTGCCCGCCAGGTCTTCCTTGATGCGCGCCTTGCGGCCCTCGAGCTCGCGCAGGTAGTACAGCTTGCCGGCGCGGACGGCACCGCGGCGCTTCACTTCGACCGAGTCGATCGCGGCGCTGTGGCTCTGGAACACGCGCTCGACGCCGAAGCCGTGGGAAATCTTGCGCACGGTGAACGAGGAGTTCAGGCCGGCGTTCTTCTTCGCGATGACCACGCCCTCGTAGGCCTGGACGCGCTCGCGGTTGCCTTCCTTCACCTTGACGTTGACGATCACGGTGTCGCCGGGGCCGAAGACGGGGAGCTGGCGGGTGGCCTGCTCGGTCTCGAAGGTCTGCAGCAGGGTGTTGAGCGAGGGCTTGTTCATGGTGTGGGATGCCTGTTGGTAGTGCCCTGTGGGCTGTTGTAGCGCGAGTGCACGTGGACCCGCGTCTTGGCGTGGTGACAGCTAGCCGCGCATTGTAACCCGGAGTCTCCCTTTGGCGCTAGGGGCTTAGCTTCCGCCCAGGGGCGGCAGGCCGGCCTCGGCCAGTGCCTCCTCGAGCAGGCGGCGGTCGGCCTTCGCGAGGGTCGCGGGGTCGATGAGGTCCGGCCGCCGCTGCCAGGTGCGCAGCAGCGACTGCTGCCGGCGCCAGCGCGCGATCAGGGCGTGGTTGCCCGACAGCAGCACCGGCGGCACCGTTCCCAGCGCGTGCTCCACCGGGCGGGTGTAGTGCGGGCAGTCCAGCAGCAGCGGGCCGTCGCCACCGTCGACGGACGGCTCGAAGCTGTCCTGGGCGGCGGATTCGGCATCGTTCAGCGCCCCCGGCAGCAGCCGGGCCACGGCGTCCACCACCACCGCGGCGGCCAGTTCGCCGCCCGACAGCACGTAGTCGCCGATCGAGAGCTCTTCGTCGACCTCGGCCGCGAGCAGGCGCTCGTCCACACCCTCGTAACGGCCGCAGAGCAGCACCAGCCGCGGCAGCGCCGCCAGCTCGCGCGCCTTCGCCTGGTCGAACGGGCGGCCCTGCGGGCTCATGTAGACCACGTGCGCCGGCCGGGGATCGGCGGCGCGGACCGCGGCCAGGGTCGTGCGCAGCGGGTCGACCAGCATCACCATGCCGGGCCCTCCGCCGAAGGGCCGGTCGTCGACGCGGCGGTAGTTGCCCTCGGCGTGGTCGCGCGGATTCCAGCCCTGCAGCGCCAGCAGCCCGCGCTCGCCCGCGCGGCCGACCACGCCGTGCCCGGCGACCTGGGCGACGAAGTCGGGGAAGAGGCTGACGATGTCGATGCGCAGGGCGGTGCCGGCGGCGTCCCCGCCTCCGGACACGGGCACGTCGACGCCTGCGCCGACCACGCCTAGAACTCCGGATCCCAGTCGACCGTGACCAGGCCGGCCTCGGAATCCACCGAGACCACGTAGTCCGGGGTCACGAAGGGGATCATGCGCTCACGGTCGCCGCGCGCGACCAGCACGTCGTTGGCGCCGGTGGAGAACAGGTGCGAGACGGTGCCGAAGTCCACGCCCTCGACGTTGGCCACGCGCAGCCCCTCGAGATCGACCCAGTAGTACTCGCCCGGGGCCGGCGGCGGCAGCGCCGAACGCGGCACCCAGACCTCGGTGCCGCGCATGGCCTCGGCCGCGTCCCGGTCCTCGATGCCGGGGATCGTGGCCACCAGGCCCTTGCCGCCTTCGCGGCCGCGTACGCCTTCGAGCTCGCGCTCACGCCCCTGCGCGTCGCGCAGGATCCAGGGCTGGTAGCGGAAGATCGCCCGCTCCGGATCGGTGAACGATTCCAGCTTCAGTTCGCCACGCACGCCAAAGGCGCCGTGGACCCTGCCCAGCAGGATGCGGCGCCCTTGGGTATCCATGTGCAGGATGCGGCCGCGCGCGGAAGGCGCGGCCGGCGCATCAGGCGGCGGTGGCCGCCGCGGCCTTGGCCGCTTCCTTGTACAGGTCGCGGACCTTGTCGGTCAGCTGCGCGCCCTGCTTGACCCAGTGGTCGACGCGGGCGGTGTCGAGCACCACGCGCTGCTCGGCGCCCTGGGCGACGGGGTTGTAGTAGCCCACGCGCTCGATGTTGCGGCCGTCCCGCGCGCTGCGCGAGTCGGTGACGATGATGTGGTAGAAGGGGCGCTTCTTGGCGCCGCCGCGGGTGAGGCGGATCTTGACCATGGTGGTTTCCGTGTTGCCCAGTCGCCAGGATGGCGAGGTAAGCCGGGCATTGTAGCGGAAGCCGCGACGGCGCGCGACACCCTGCCCGGCGCCTGTCCGCGGCCTCAGAACGGCTCGCGCGGGGAGGCGGCGAGCCGTCCGCGCAGCGCCTCCCCGGCTCCCGCGTCGCCACCGAACCGGTGGCCGTCGATCGAGGCGATGTCCTGGATGCCGGTGGAGTTGAGCGCCCAGGCCGCGATGAAGCGCTGCATCGCCGCGACGTGGACGGGCTCCCGGCGTTCCGGCAGGCCTCCCGGGCCGCCAGGGGCTCCCTGCAGCAGCTGCTGCGTCACCCCGTGCAGCGCGGGTCCTTCGGGCCAGACCAGCCCGCCTGCGTCCAGGAAGACGATGTTCCAGAACGTGCCTTCCGCGACACGGCCGTCCGCGGCGACCAGCAGCGCATCGTCGAACCCGGCGTCGCGTGCGGCACGGCGCGCGTCCAGCTGTGGCTCCAGCGCCAGGTGCTTGATGTCGGGGCAGGCGCGGATGCCTGCGTGCGTGCGCAGGCGCAGCGGATGCGCAGCGGCGTGGCGTGGCGCCTCGATGTCAATGCCTGACTCGAGCCGTCCCGCCCCGCTCCCAGCGGGCCCGGCCATGGCCGCGATCGGCATCCACGGGCGGCCATCGCCGCCATCATCGCTTCCACGGGTGTCGGCGCGGATGCGGATGCGGAGCGTGCAGTCGCCCGCCTCCATGCCCGCCCTGGCCAGCGCCCTGCGGGCTTCCGCACGCAGCGCGCCCGCGTCGGGCGCGGCGCCGTAGAGTTCGCGGGATGCCCCGACCAGGCGCGCGATGTGCAGGTCGCGGCCCTGTACCCGGCCACCCCGCAGTTGCATCGTGGTGAAGTGCCCGGCGCTGGCCGGATCGCCGGGGGCGATGGCGTCCCGGTCGGGCGTTCCGGTCATGGGGCCGCCGCGGACCTCAGCGGAACGGCATCGCGCCGCGCCCGCCCATCATTCCCTGCAGGCCGCGCATCATGCCCTTCATGCCGCCGCGGCCCAGCTTGCCCATCATCTTTTCCATCTGCTGGTACTGCTTCATCAGCTTGTTGACGTCGGCCGGCGTGACGCCGGACCCGGCGGCGATGCGCTTGCGGCGCGAGCCGTTGAGCAGCGCCGGGTTGCGGCGTTCCTTCTTCGTCATCGAGTTGATGATCGCGACCATGCGCGGCACTTCCTTGCCGGTGACCTGATTCTTCACCGCGTCGGGGATCTGGCCCATGCCCGGCAGCTTGTCCATCAGGCCGTGGATGCCGCCCATGCCCTGCATCTGCTCGAGCTGGTCGCGCATGTCGTTGAGGTCGAACTTCTTGCCCTTGGCGACCTTCTCGGCGAGCTTCTGCGCCTTGTCCTTGTCGACCTGGCTTTCCACCTGCTCGACCAGCGACAGCACGTCGCCCATGTCGAGGATTCGGCTGGCGATGCGGTCGGGGTGGAAGACGTCGAGGCCGTCGACCTTCTCGCCGGTGCCGATGAACTTGATCGGACGCCCGGTGATGTAGCGCACGGAGAGCGCCGCGCCGCCGCGGGCGTCGCCGTCGGTCTTGGTCAGCACCACGCCGGTCAGCGGCAGCGCCTCGCTGAAGGCCTTGGCGGTGTTGGCCGCGTCCTGGCCGGTCATGGCGTCGACCACGAACAGGGTTTCGACCGGATTGACCGCGGCGTGCAGCGCCTTGATCTCGGCCATCATCGCCTCGTCGATGGCGAGGCGGCCGGCGGTGTCGACCAGCAGCACGTCGATGAAGGACTTCCTCGCGTCCTCGATCGCGGCGCGGACGATGTCGACCGGCTTCTGCGCGGCGTCGGACGGGAAGAAGCGCACGTCGACCTGCTGCGCCAGCGTTTCCAGCTGTGCGATGGCGGCCGGACGGTAGACGTCGGCGCTGACCACCATGACCTTCTTCTTCCGCTTCTCCTTCAGGAGCTTGGCGAGCTTGCCGACGGTGGTGGTCTTGCCCGCGCCCTGCAGGCCGGCCATCAGCACGACCGCGGGCGCCGGCACGTTGAGGTTGAGGTCGCTGGCCTGCGCGCCCATGACCGCGGTCAGCTCGTCGCGCACGACCTTGATCAGGGCCTGGCCGGGCGTCAGCGACTTCAGCACTTCCTGTCCGACCGCGCGCACCTTGATGCGCTCGATCAGGGCCTGGACCACGGGCAGCGCCACGTCGGCCTCGAGCAGGGCGATGCGGACTTCGCGGGTGGCCTCGCGGATGTTCTCCTCGGTCAGCCGGCCGCGGCCGCGCAGGCGCTCGATGGTGCCGGAGAGGCGCTGGGTGAGGGATTCGAACATGCGGGGACCTGGGGCGTGGGGACTGCGGGCCGGGCAGTATAGCTTTCGGGTAGGCGGCCTTTCGCCCGGCGGCCCCGTGTCCCTGTAGGAGCAGCTACAGCTGCGACCCGCGCGCGGCTGCGGCCCGCCGGTCGCAGCTGTAGCTGCTCCTACAGGGGCGCTGGGCCGCGGGTGGGATCGGGGGGCCGGCGGCGCGCCGGCGCGCCGCGGCGGCGGACGCTGTCGCGGACGTCGACTTCGAAGGACAGCGCCAGCGGGGCATCGCCCCCCTCGAAGGTGAATTCCAGCGCGTCGCGGCAGGGCAGCCGCGCCACGTAGTCCCGCACCGCGGCCTCGGGCAGGCCGAAGCGCCAGCCGTCGCCGTCGGCAGCGAAGGTCGGCGCATCGCCCTGGACCATGGCCAGCCCCTGGCGCAGCACCGCGCCGGCGCCTGCACCGGTCACGTTGTCGACCCGTTCCCCGGCCAGCAGGCTCGCGAGCTCGTCCTCGCCGATGCGCAGGCGCAGCGACTGTCCCTGGAGCTGGACCTTCATCGCGCCGGCGCTCCGCCAGGCGGCGCACCGCCCGCATCGGCACCGTGCGCGTGGCCATGGCCGCCGTCCGCCGCACCCTCGTCCGCGCCGCACAGCGAACAGCCCTCGCTCCACACGCTGTCGCCGTCCTCGTAGTGTTCCTGCTTCCAGATCGGGCTGGTGTGCTTCACGCGCTCGATCAGCTCGCGGCAGGCGCGGAAGGCCTCGTCGCGGTGTGGGGTGCCGGCGGCGATCACCACTGCCAGGTCGCCTACGCCGAGCCGGCCCTTCGCGTGCGCCACGTACAGCTTCACCTTCGGCCCGAAGCGCGTGTCCATGTCCTCGCAGATTCCGCGGAAGCCGTTCAGCGCCAGCGGCTCGAACATGTCGTAGCTGACGCCGGTGACCACGCGGCCGTGGTTCAGGTCGCGCACGCGGCCGGCGAACATGGTCATGCCGCCGAAGCCCGGGTCGGACACGAATGCGATCGCCGCGGCCGGATCCAGTGGACCCTCCGCGATGTCGGTCACCGCGCAGTGGAAGCGCTCCATGCTCAGCCTCCGCTCACCGGCGGCAGCACCGCCATCGCCACGCCTTCGGGCACCGGTTCCGCATCGCGCAGCACCGTGGTCTCGCTGGCGAAGGCCGAGGCCTTCAGCAGCTCCGGCCGGTAGGCCGGCCAGTGCTCGCGCGCGTGGCGGTCGAGGGCCTCGCGCAGGTCGGCCACGCGGGCATCCACGGGCAGCTCCAGCTCCAGCGTCCCGCCGGCATCGTACGCCCGGAAGGCGCCAAACAGCTTCACTTCGACCTTCACTCCAGCCCCTCTCCGATCATCGGGGCCTCCAGGTGCCCCGGCCCGTACACGTCGACCATCTCGCCCGCCTCCAGCGCCATCGCATCCACCGGCACCACGATCCAGGCGTTCGCCAGCAGCAGCGGCAGCACCTTGAACGACTCCTGCCCCTTCAGCACCCGCGCGGACAGGCGGCCGCCATCAAGCTCGACCAGGCCCTTGAGGTGGAAACGCAGCGCGGCGCGCTTGCTCCAGGGCGCGGCCAGCGGCATCCGCAGCGGCTGCTCGGGCGCCATGCCCGACATCGCGCGCAGCGCGGCCTCGGCGAAGAAGCGGAAGCCGACCGCGCCAGACGCCGGGTTGCCCGGCAGGCCGAAGTACAGCGCGCCGCCGGCCAGGCGCGCGAACAGCAGCGGCCGGCCGGGGCGGATCTGCACCTTGTGGAACAGGATGTCGGCGCCGGCGGCGCGCAGCGCATCGGGGACGAAGTCGTGGCGGCCCATCGACACCGCGCCGGTGCTCAGCACCACGTCGGCACCGGCATCGAGTGCGCGCCCGAGCACGTCGAGGAAGACCGCGGGCTCGTCGGTGACCGTCTCGCGCAGGACCACTTCGCCACCCGCGGCCTCGACCCGCGCCGCCAGGTAGGGCCCGTTGCTGTTGCGGATCTCGCCCGAGGCGAGCGGGCGCGCCGGATCGTCGACCAGCTCGCGGCCGGTGTTGATGATCGCAACCCGCACGCGGCGCCGCACGGCGACCGTAGTCGCGCCCAGCGACGCCAGCACCATCCGCTCGTTCGCGCCGATGCGGCGGCCCGCAGGCACCGCCGGGGCGCCGCGGGCGATGTCCTCGGCGCGCAGGCGCACGTTGTCGCCGGGGGCCACGTCGGCGGCCAGCCGGATCAGGCGCGGGCGCCCCTCGCCATCGCGCTCGAGGATCTCCACGCGCTCGATCGGCACCACGCTGTCCAGCCCCGCGGGCATGCGCGCGCCGGTCATGATCTCCCAGGCGCCCTCGCCCGCGATCGCGGCGGCGTCACCGGCCACCTGCGAACCGCGCACCTCGAATTCGCGCCCCGCGGCCAGCACCGCACCCGCGGCACGCAGCGCGAAGCCGTCCATCGCGGAGTTGTCGAAGGGCGGGAGGTCGACGCCGCTGTCGACCGGTTCGGCCAGCACCAGGCCCTGCGCGTCCTCCGGTGCGCGGCGCTCGACCGGCAGCGCCCGTGCCTCGCGCAGCACGACGGCCAGCGCATCTTCGTAGGAAAGCACCGCGCTCACGGATGGCCCTCGCCGTCGACCATCGCCAACGCATGCGCCAGCAGCGGCGCGAGGATGTCCATGCCCTGCTTCGCGGCGCGCTGGCTGCCCGGCAGGGCGAACACCAGCATGCCGCCGACCTGCACCACTTCGGCGCGGCTCAGCCAGGCCAGCGGCGTGTGCTTCGCGCTCTCGCTGCGGAACATCTCGGCCAGGCCGTCGACGCTGCGGTCGGCGGCCGCGCGCAGCGCTTCCGGCGTCGCGTCCTTCGGCCCGAGTCCGGTGCCGCCGGTGCACAGCGCGATGCGCACGCCCTCACCGGCCAGCGCGCGCAGGCGCCCGGCCAGCGGCTCGATACCGTCGGGCAGGATTTCGGCATCGGACACGCGCGCGCCCAGGCGTCGCAGGCCGTCCACCAGCACCGGGCCAGACCGGTCGGCGTACTCGCCGCGGCTGGCGCGGTCGCTGAGGGTCAGCACCGCGCAGGGCACGTCGTCGAGCCGCGCGAGGTCGCGTGGACCGTAATGCGCGCGCTCGTCGTCGTCCATGCCCTCGGGGTGCAGCCACAGCCCGCTCTTGCCGCCTTCCTTGAACAGCAGGCGGATGCCACCGATGCCCAGCGCGGGCTCCACCGGCTTGGTCAGGTCATACAGCGTCAGCAGCGCGGCGTTCGCGCCCGCCAGCGCTTCCATCTCGACGCCGGTGCGCGCTTCGGTGGCGCATTCGCAGTACACGCGGATGGCGTGGCGCTCCGGCACCGGCACGCAGCGCACCTGCACCAGTTCCAGCGGCAGCGGATGGCATAGCGGCATCAGCGCGGAGGCCATCTTCGCGCCCTGCAGGCCGGCGATCTCGGCCATCACCAGCGCATCGCCCTTGGGCAGGCGGCGCTCGACGATCAGCGGGAAGGCGTCGGGGCCGGCGGCCAGCTCGCCCACGGCCACCGCGCGGCGGCGGGTGGGTCGCTTGTTGCGGATGTCGGCCATGTGGAACGCGGCCGGACTGTCGTTGCCCATGCGGTGGCTCATCCTCCGATGGAAGCCAGGTGGGGAGTGAGGCCGGTCTCGCCCTGGTGGAGGCCGTGACCGGCGGCCTTGAGGCCGAGCTGGGTGGAAATGCGCGCCACCAGCGCGTCGAAGTCGTCGTCGGACTGCAGCAGTTCGCGCAGGCCGATGCCGAAGTCGCCGAACAGGCACAGCCGCAGGTCGCCGCGCGCGGTCACCCGCAGCCGGTTGCAGCCGGCGCAGAAGTCCTTCGAGTACGGGGCGATGATGCCGATGCGGCCGCGGTAGCCGGGGTGTGCGTACTCGCGCGCCGGCCCTGCATCGGGGGGGCGCGGCCGCAGCGACCAGCCGGCGGCAAGCAGCTGGTCCTCGATCACCTCCGCGCGCACGTGGTGGCGCTCGAAGAATTCGCGGTTGTCGCCGGTGCGCATCAGCTCGATGAAGCGGATCGCGACGTCGCGTTCGCGCAGGTAGTCGAACCAGGCCGGCAGTTCGTCGTCGTTGCGGCCGCGCAGCAGCACGGCGTTGAGCTTGACCGAGTCGAAGCCCAGGCCCAGCGCCATCTCCACGCCTTCGGTGACCTCGGCGAAGCGGTCGTGCCCGGTGATCGCATGGAAGCGCTCCGCATCGAGCGTATCGAGGCTGACGTTGAGCGCGGTCAGGCCGGCCTCGCGCCAGGCGCCGACGTGGCGCGGCAGGTGGGTGCCATTGGTGGTGATGGCGACGCGGCGGATGCCCGGCACCGAGGCCACGGCCGAGATGATCGGCAGCAGGTCCTTGCGCAGCGTCGGCTCGCCGCCGGTCAGGCGCAGCTTGGTCATGCCGAGCGCGGCGAAGCCGCGGACCAGGCGCCGGATCTCGTCGAGCTCGAGGAAGCGCGCCCGGCCCTCGGCGCGATAGCCGTCCGGCAGGCAGTAGCTGCAGCGGTAGTTGCAGGCCTCCGTCAGCGAGAGGCGCAGATAGGGGAACGACCGTCCGAACCGGTCGACCAGGGCCACCATCGATGTGCTCCATTCCGATACGGGGAGGCCGGCCCGTTTCCAGTCCGACCCGGTGGCCCGGAGGCCACGGCCCGGTCGCCATATCCGGATGGACACAGGCGGCCGGGCTTGGAGTCGCGGGGCCGGAGCCCCGCTTGCCGTCCAGCATAGCCGCTCCACGTGCAACCTGCCGTGCGCGTTCAGGTGGAACACGCCATGTGCGAAACTGCGCGGATGATTCCCGTCCTCGTTTCAGTCGCGCTCTACCTCCTGGCGACCGGCCTGCTGGTCGGCGGGATCCGCGGGACTGCCGGCCGCGCCTGGCTGCCCGTGGTCATCGCGGCGATGCTGCTGCATGCGCTCGAGCACGTGCTCGCCTGGCGCCGGATCGGCGGCGCGGACATGCATTTCTTCGCCGCGCTGTCGCTGGTGACCCTGGGCATGGCGGCGCTGACCACCGCCGTGGGCGCGCGCGGGCGCATGGCCTCGCTGGGCATGGTGGTTTTCCCGCTGGCGGCGGCGGCCCTGCTCGGAACCCACCTGCACGGCCACCGGGCTCCGGAACCGATGGACTGGCGCCTGCAGCTGCACGCATGGCTGGCCCTGCTGGCCTACGCCACGCTGGCGGTGGCGGCGCTGCTGGCGGTGGGTCTCTGGCTGCAGGAACGCGCGCTCAGCCGCCGCGAGATCCACGGCTGGCTGCGCGCGCTGCCGCCGCTGGTGGAGCTCGAAACGCTGCTGTTCCGCACCATCGGCGTGGGCTTCGTGCTGCTGAGCGCGACGCTCCTGACCGGCATCCTGTTCGTCGAGAACCTGCTGGCCCAGCACCTCGTGCACAAGACCGTGCTCAGCCTGCTGTCGTGGCTGGTGTTCGGCGTGCTGCTGCTGGGCCGCTGGCGCCAGGGCTGGCGCGGCCGCACGGCGGTGCGCTGGACCCTGGCGGCGATGGTCCTGCTGGTCCTGGCCTTCTTCGGCAGCAAGTTCGTGCTGGAGCTGGTCCTGCAGCGCGCCTGACGACACCCCCGACCACCCTGCAGTAGCAGCTACAGCTGCGACCGGGGTTGGCGACAAGGCGGTCGCAGCTGTAGCTGCTCCTACAGGGGCAGTCCTCGCGGGTTGGCGGTTATCCGGCGGCGTCGATGGCGTCGGCCAGGCGTTCGACCGCGACCACCTCCAGGCCCTTGTAGGCGCCGGACTTCGGCGCATTGGCCTTCGGAACGATCGCGCGGGCGAAGCCGTGGGTCGCGGCCTCCTTCAGCCGCTCCTCGCCGTTTGGCACGGGACGGATCTCGCCCGACAGGCCGACCTCGCCGAAGGCGATGGTCTTGTCCGCCAGCGGCCGGTCCTGCAGCGAGGACAACACCGACAGCAGCACCGGCAGGTCGGCCGCGGTCTCCTGCACACGGATGCCACCGACGACGTTGACGAACACGTCCTGGTCCCCGGTGGCGATGCCACCATGCCGGTGCAGCACCGCCAGCAGCATCGCCAGCCGGTTCTGCTCCATGCCCACCGCCACGCGGCGCGGGTTGGACAGCGGCGAGGAATCGACCAGGGCCTGTACCTCGACCAGCAGCGGCCGCGTGCCCTCGCGGGTCACCATCACGCAGCTGCCGGGCTGGCGCGAGCCGCCGGAGAGGAAGATCGCCGACGGGTTCGGCACTTCCTTCAGCCCCTTGTCGCCCATCGCGAACACGCCGAGCTCGTTGACCGCGCCGAAGCGGTTCTTGAACGCGCGCAGCACCCGGAAGCGGCTCCCCGAGTCGCCCTCGAAATAGAGCACCGCGTCGACCATGTGCTCGAGCACGCGCGGGCCTGCGATGCCGCCCTCCTTGGTGACGTGGCCGACAAGGAACACCGCGGTGCCGGTTTCCTTGGCGTAGCGCACCAGCCGCGCCGCCGACTCGCGCACCTGGCTGACCGAGCCGGGCGCCGCGGTGAGGGTTTCGGTCCAAAGCGTCTGCACCGAGTCGGCCACGATCAGGCGCGGCCGGAGCTTCACGGCATGGCCGAGGATGTGCTCGACGCAGGTCTCGGCCAGCGCGTTGACGCCGTCCAGCGGCAGCCCCAGGCGATGCCCGCGGCCGGCGACCTGCGCCAGCGATTCCTCGCCGGTGACGTACAGCCCCGGCAGCGCCGCCGACATGCTGGCCACCGCCTGCAGCAGCAGGGTCGACTTGCCGATGCCCGGGTCGCCGCCGACCAGCACCACGGCGCCCTCGACCAGGCCGCCGCCGAGCACGCGGTCGAACTCGCCGATGCCGGTGGTCACCCGCACCTCGTCGGCCTGGCGAACCCCGGCCAGCGGGGTGACCTTGGGCGCCTCGGCCTTGCCGGCCCAGCCGCCGCGGCGCGCCGGCGCGGCGGCCTTCGCCGAGGCGGCGGTCTCCAGCACGATCTCCGACAGCGTGTCCCAGGCCCCGCAGGCCCCGCACTGCCCCTGCCACTTGCTGAAATCGGCGCCGCATTCGTTGCAGACGTAGGCGGTCCTCGCCTTGGCCATCATCTGTACCCACGGGGGAAGGAAGCGCAGGATACCGGCCGCCCGTCGCAGGGGATGAGCGTGGCCGCTGCCCCGATGGATCGACGTTTCCACTGGACGGCGCCACCATTGCCTGGAACCGACTCCTTGATCCTCGACTTCCTCGATCCGTCCACGCCAGGCGATCATCTGTGCGACATCTGCATCATCGGCGCCGGGCCCGCGGGCCTGGTGATCGCGAGCATGTTCGCCGGCAGCCGCTTCAGCGTCTGCGTGCTCGAAAGCGGCGGGCAGGACAGCGAGCGCGACATCCAGGCGCTCAACGAGGGCGACTCGGTCGGCCCCGTGGCCTTCGACCCCGCGCTCTGTCGACTGCGCGCGCTCGGCGGCAGCTCCCGGCTGTGGGGCGGAGGCTGCGTGCCCCTCGCGCGCATGGACATGGCCGCGCGGGACTGGGTGCCCTGCAGCGGCTGGCCGATCGATTTCGATGAGCTCGCGACGTGGTGGACGGGCGCCAGGGAGCTGCTCGGGATCGACGCACGCCACGGGATCGGCGACGGCAGCTTCGGCAACGCGCATTTCGACCACGCGCTTCCCCTGCGCGACGACCTGACCGCGGACCGCGTCTGCTTCATCAGCCCGGTCATGTTCGAGTCGCAGTACCGGAAGCTGCTGGAGAAATCCGCCAACATCACCCTGCTGTTCCATGCCACGGCCACCGAACTGGCGGCCGCTCCCGGTGCTGGCCACGTGCAGGCGGCCACCATCCGCAACCTGGACGGACGGCGCGGCAGCGTGCGTGCTCGGCACTACGTGCTGGCCACCGGCGGGATCGAGAACGCGCGGCTGCTGCTGGCCTCCGACAGCGTGGCCCCGCAGGGCCTCGGCAACCGGCACGACCAGGTCGGCCGCCACTTCATGGACCATCCCCGCTGCCTCGCCGGGCAGGTGGTCGATGGCGACCTGTGGACGCTGCTGCGGCCCTACAACAGCGACGACCAGCGGCGCAGGCTGCCGCTCTACCGCGAACTGTCGCTGTCCGAGCGCGTGCAGCGTGAGCGCCGCCTCCTCAACGCCCGTGCCCGGCCCTATCCGGTCGCCGGTGCCGTTCCGACCGGGCTGCAGGCCCTGCGCGAACTGCGCGCGACGTTCCGGCCCAGCCCCGCGGGCCCGGGGACCAGCATCGACGTCGAGTACAAGGTCCAGCGCGCGCTCGCGGTGGGCCTGCCCGAGCCATCCCCGCCGGTGCTGGCCTCAGGCCGCCGGCGCGCGCGCCTGATGCTGAGCGTGGGCATGAATGCCGGGCACGTCGCCGGCGCACTCGCCCGCCGCCTGAGGCGCAGGCCGCTGCACGGCTGCCAGCGCGTGGACCTGATGACCTACTTCGAGCAGTCGCCCAACCGCGACAGCAGGATCACGCTGTCCGATTCCCGCGACGCGCTGGGCATGCGCAAGGTCCGCGTGGACTGGCGCCTGACCGACCTCGACTATGCCTCCTACCGCACCAGCGCCAGCCTGCTCGGCGAAGAGACCGCGCGCTGCTGCGGCGGCCGCTTCGAACCCGCGCCCTGGGTCCGCGACCCGATGGTCCAGCCGGACGTGGTCGGCACCGCGCACCATATCGGCACCACGCGCATGTCGCTGCGCCCCGAGGACGGCGTGGTCGATCCCGACTGCCGCGTCCACGGCATCGACAACCTCCACGTCGCCGGAAGCTCGGTCTTCCCGACCGGCGGCTGGGCCTTCCCGACCTTCACCATCGTCGCGCTGGCGATGCGCCTGGCCGACCGGCTGCGCACCGGCCTGGAAATCGTCGGCCTCTGAGCCTTTGACCGGAACGGCGGGCGCCGCCTACAATGTGCGGCCCCGCCGGAATAGCTCAGTTGGTAGAGCGGCGCATTCGTAATGCGTAGGTCGTAGGTTCGATTCCTATTTCCGGCACCAGCACCACTGAAAAGGCCGCCTCCGGGCGGCCTTTTCCTTGCCTGCGCCGCGTGGGCCGCGCGTTCAGTCCACCAGCTGCAGCCGCAGTTCCTTGGGCAGCGCGAACACCATGCTCTCGGGTTCCCCCGAGAGTTCGCGCACGCCGTCCGCGCCCAGCTCGCGCAGCCTCGCCAGCACGCCTTCGACCAGCACGTCCGGTGCCGAGGCGCCCGCGGTCACGCCGACGTGGCGGCGGCCCTCGATCCAGCGCGGGTCGATCTCGTCGGCGCCGTCGATCAGGTAGGCCTCGACGCCCTCGCGCTCGGCCAGCTCGCGCAGGCGGTTCGAGTTGGAGCTGTTGGGCGAGCCGACCACCAGCACCAGGTCGCACTCGGCGGCGAGCTCGCGCACGGCGTCCTGGCGGTTCTGGGTGGCGTAGCAGATGTCGTCGTTCTTCGGGCCCTGGATCGCCGGGAAGCGGCGGCGGAGGGCCTCGATCACGCTGCGGGTGTCATCGACCGACAGCGTCGTCTGGGTGGTGTAGGCGAAGTTTTCCGGCTGCCCCACCTCGAGCGCCTCGACGTCGGCCACGTCCTCGACCAGGTAGATGCTGCCGCGGCCGCGCTCGCGGTTCCACTGCCCCATCGTGCCCTCGACCTCGGGGTGCCCGGCATGGCCGATCAGGACCACGTCGCGGCCGGCCCGGCAGTGGCGGGCGACCTCGAAGTGCACCTTGGTCACCAGCGGGCAGGTGGCGTCGAAGATCTTCAGCCCGCGCCGCTCGGCCTCGCTGCGCACCGCCTGGGACACGCCGTGGGCGCTGAAGATCACGGTGTTGCCGTCGGGCACCTCGTCGAGCTCCTCGACGAAGATCGCGCCGCGCTGCTTCAGGTCGTCGACCACGTAGCGGTTGTGCACCACCTCGTGGCGGACGTAGATCGGCGCACCGAGGGTCTCGATCGCGCGCTTGACGATCTCGATCGCGCGGTCGACGCCGGCGCAGAACCCGCGGGGGTTGGCGAGCAGGATATCCATGGCCGCCATTCTACTCCTGCCTCAAACCGGCTTCTTCGGGGCCAGCAGGCCGAACAGCGCGATCCCGATCGCGCCGCCCACGATCGCCATGTCCGCGATGTTGAACGCCGGCCAGTAATGGTCGCGCCAGTGCCACTGGATGAAGTCGATGACGTGCCCGTGCAGCAGCCGGTCGACGACGTTGCCGATGGCGCCGCCGATCACCAGCGCGAACGGCAGCGCGGTGCGCCAGTCGCCGCGCGGCGTGCGCGACAGCCACACCGCCAGCAGGCCGCTGATGCCGAAGGCCAGGACGGTGAAGAACCACTTCTGCCAGCCGCCGGCGTCGGACAGGAAGCTGAACGCGGCGCCGGTGTTGTAGGTGCGGTACCAGTTCCAGAATCCCTCGATCACCGGGATCGCGGTGTACTCCGGAAGGCTGGTCAGCACCCACTGCTTGCTCAGCTGGTCCAGGGCCAGCACCAGCAGCGAGAGCAGCAGCCAGGACAGCGCATTCGGGCGAGGCTTCAGAACCACTGGCGGTCCTCCCCCTCACCCTCGACGTTGGACACGCAGCGGCCGCACAGCTGCGGGTGCGCCTCGGCCACGCCGACGTCGCCACGGTGCTGCCAGCAGCGCACGCACTTGGGCTTCTCCGTGGGCGTCGCCGACACGCGGATCGATTCCGCGTCCTCGTCGGCCACCATGGCCACGTCGCCGCTGATGAAGAAGAAGCGCAGCTCGTCGAGCAGGCCCGACAGCCAGTTCTGGTCGGCGACGCCGCAGGCGATCGTGATCTCGGCCTCCAGCGCGGCGCCGATCGCGCCGCTGGCGCGCATCGGCTCGAGCACCTTGGCGACCTGCTCGCGCAGGCGCAGCAGGTCGTCGAAGGCACGCGCCGACAGCCGCGCCCCGTCCGGCAGCGGCGCCAGGCCCTCGTACCAGGTCGCGAACAGCACGTTGCCTTCGCGCTCGCCCGGCAGGTGGGCCCACATCTCGTCGGCGGTGAACGCCAGCACCGGCGCGATCCAGCGCACGAAGGCCTCGGCGATGCGGTACATGGCCGACTGCGCGCTGCGGCGCCCGCGCGAGTCCTCGCGCATCGTGTACAGGCGGTCCTTCGTGACGTCGAGGTACAGCGAGCCGAGGTCGACGCTGCAGAAGTTCATCAAGAGCTGCACCACCTCGGCGAAGTCGTAGCGCGCATAGGCGTCCGCCAGCCGCTCCTGCAGCTCGCGGGCGCGGTGCACGATCCAGCGGTCGAGCGCGACCATGTCGTCGGGCGGCAGCAGGTGCGCGGCGGGATCGAAGCCGTGGAGGTTGCCGAGCAGGAAACGCGCGGTGTTGCGGATGCGGCGGTAGGCGTCGGCGTTGCGCTTGAGGATCTCCTTCGACAGCGACATCTCGTTGGAGTAGTCGGCCGAAGCGATCCACAGGCGCAGGATGTCCGCGCCCAGCGTCTTCATGATCTCCTGCGGCTCGATGCCGTTGCCCAGCGACTTCGACATCTTGCGGCCGTGCTCGTCCACGGTGAAGCCGTGGGTGAGGCACTGCCGGTACGGCGCGGCCCCGTCGATCGCGACGCCGGTCAGCAGCGAGGACTGGAACCAGCCGCGGTGCTGGTCGGAGCCTTCGAGATAGAGGTCGGCCGGCTTGCCCAGGCCGCGCGCGGCGAGCACGCACTCGTGGGTGACGCCGGAATCGAACCAGACGTCGAGGATGTCGGTGACCTTGTCGTAGTCCGCCGCCTCGTCGCCCAGCAGCTCGGTGGCGTCGAGGTCGAACCAGGCGTCGATGCCGCCCTGCTCGACCCGGTCGGCCGCGGCGCGCATCAGTTCGCTGGAGCGCGGGTGCGGCTCGCCGGTCTCGCGGTGCACGAACAGCGCGATCGGCACGCCCCAGGTGCGCTGGCGCGAGATCGTCCAGTCCGGGCGGCCTTCGACCATGCCGGCGATGCGCGCCTGGCCCCACCCCGGGAACCATTCCACGCCTTCGATCGCGGCCAGCGCATCACGGCGCAGGCCGGCCTGGTCCATCGAGATGAACCACTGCGGCGTGGCACGGAAGGCGACCGGGGTACGGTGGCGCCAGCAGTGCGGATAGCTGTGCTCGAGCTTCGAGGACGCCAGCAGGGCACCGCGCGCACGCAGCACCTCGACGATGGCGTCGTTGGCCTTCCAGATGTGGGTGCCGGCCAGCACCGTGCCGTCCGCATCCGGCGTCGACGGCAGGTACACGCCGCGGCCGTCCACCGGATTCATCTGCGCCGCGGTGTAGCGGTCGACGATGCCGTAGGCGCGTGCGGCCGCGAAATCCTCCTGGCCGTGGCCCGGCGCGGTGTGCACGGCGCCGGTGCCGTCGTCGTCGGTGACGTGGTCGCCGAGGATCACCGGGATGTCGCGATCGGCATAGAAGGGATGCGCGAACAGCAGGCCTTCGAGCGCGGCGCCCTTGGCATGGCCGAGGACCACCGGCTCGCCGTCGACGCCGTAGCGCGCCAGCACCTTCGGGGCCAGCGACGCGGCCACCACCAGCCAGCGCGCCTGCCCGCCGTGCGGCGGGCCTTCGACCAGCGCGTATTCGATCTCCGGACCCAGCGACACCGCCAGCGACGCCGGCAGCGTCCACGGCGTGGTGGTCCAGATCGGCACGGCGACTTCGACGCCCGCCGGCAGCACCGCGCCGAACACGCGCGCCACCGCGTCGGACCCGCGCGCCGGATAGGCCACGTCCACCGCCGGCGAGACCTTGTCCTGGTACTCGATCTCGGCCTCGGCCAGCGCCGAACCGCAGTCGAAGCACCAGTACACCGGCTTCGCGCCCCGCAGCAGGTGGCCGTTGTCGATCACCCTGGCCAGGGCACGCATCTCGTCGGCCTCGAACTTCGGGTCCAGCGAGAGATAGGGATCGTCCCAGTCGCCGAGCACGCCCAGGCGCTTGAAATCCTGCTTCTGCAGCTCGACCTGCGACAGCGCGTATTCGCGGCAGGCCTGGCGGAAGGCGCGGGCGTCGAGCTTCGCGCCGACGCGGCCGTGCTTCTTCTCGATCGCGATCTCGATCGGCAGGCCGTGGCAGTCCCAGCCCGGGACGTAGGGCGCATCGAAACCGGCGACCGTCTTCGAGCGGACGATGATGTCCTTGAGGATCTTGTTGACCGCGTGCCCCAGGTGGATCGCGCCGTTGGCGTAGGGCGGGCCGTCGTGCAGCACGAAGCGCGGGCGACCCGCGGCATGCTCGCGCAGCTGCCGGTACAGGCCCTCGGCCTCCCAGCGCGCAAGGGTGCCCGGCTCCCGCTTCGGCAGGTCCCCGCGCATCGGGAACGCGGTCTCGGGCAGGAGGATGGTCGGCTTGTAGCGTTGGCTGTCGTCGGTCACGCGGTTGCTCGCTGGGGGGCCTGCATCAGGATCGCGCGCGCGCTGGCGGCATCGCGGTCCATCTGCGCGACCAGGGTCGGCAGGTCGGGGTACTTCTCCTCGTCGCGCAGGCGCGCGACGAACTCCACTTCGATGCGCCGACCGTACAGGTCGCCGTCGAAATCGAACAGGTGGGCTTCCAGCAGCGGCTCGACGCCGTCGACCGTGGGCCGGGTGCCGAAGCTCGACACCGACGGCCAGGGCGCGTCGCCGACGCCGTGCACGCGCGTGGCATAGATGCCCTGCAGCGCCGGCACCTTGCCGCCGAAGCGCAGGTTGGCGGTGGGGAAGCCGAGCGTGCGGCCAAGCTGGCGACCGCGCACGACGCGCCCGCCGATGGCATAGGGCCGTCCGAGCAGGCGCGCCGCGGCGGCGAAGTCGCCGGCCACCAGCGCGGCGCGGATGCGCGTGCTGGACACCCGTTCGCCGTCGAGCAGTACCGGCTCGATCTCGCCGGCGCTGAAGTCCATGAGCTGGCCGGCGGCCTGCAGGCTGCCGATGTCGCCGGCGCGGCGGTGGCCGTAGCGGAAGCCGGGGCCGACCCAGACCTCCCGCGCGCGCAGGCGCCCGGCGAGCACGCGCGCGGCGAATCCGTCGGGCGTCATGGCGGTGAACGCGCGGTTGAAGCGCAGCAGGCCGACCAGGTCGACGCCCAGGTCGCACAGCCCTTCGACGCGCGCCCGCGGCAGCATCAGCCGCGGCGGCGGCGCGTCGGGAGTGAAGAACTCGCGCGGCAGCGGCTCGAAGCTCAGCGCCGCCAGCGGCAGCCCGAGCGCGCGCGCGCGTCCGGCGGCGTGGCGCACCAGCGCGCGGTGGCCCAGGTGCAGGCCGTCGAAGGCGCCGATGCAGGCCACGCTGCCTTCGGGGCACAGGGGCCCGCCGTCGACGTCGCGGAACAGCTGCTTCATGGGATCCATGTGTGGAGTGGCGCGTCCGCCCGAGGCAGCGCGCCCGAGCCGGGTCGGCCCGCAAGTATAGCGGCCGCGCGGGACCCGCCGCGGTGCAGCGGCGCTCAGTGCTGCAGGTGCCGCGGCCGTAGGCCCAGCGCCACCATCGCCACGCCATAGGCCAGGGCCCCGGCGGCCACCACCGCCAGCAGCAGGCCCGCGCGCAGCAGCAGGCTTCCGATCGCCGTCCAGTCCCCGATCCACGCATCCAGCGCCAGCACGGTCGCCGCCATCGCGACGCAGGCCGCGGTCATCCGCAGCCAGAACACGCCCCAGCCGGGCTGCAGCCGCGCCAGGCCGGCGCGCTTCAGGTAGCGCCACAGCAGCCAGGCGTTGACGATGCCCGCCAGCCCGGTCGCCAGCGCGATGCCGCCGTGGGCGCCGGGCACGTTCCACAGCCACAGCGGCGTGGTGAAGGCGATGGTCATGACGACGTTGGCGATGACGGTGATGATCGCCGCGCGCATCGGCGTCTTCGTGTCCTGGCGGGCGTAGAAGGCCGGAGCCAGCACCTTGGTGAGCATGAACGCCGGGATGCCGATGCTCATCGCCGCCAGGCTGAGCGCCGCCATGCGGGTGTCGTGCGGGGTGAAGCGCCCGCCCTGGTAGACCACCGCGGTCAGCGGCTCGGCCAGCAGCAGCAGGCCCACGGCCGCCGGCACGCCGGCCAGCAGCGCCATGCGCAGCGCCCAGTCCAGCGTGGCGCCGTAGCCTTCGCTGTCCTCGGCCGCGTGCCGGCGCGAGAGGTGCGGCAGGATCACGGTGCCGATGGCCACGCCGAACAGGCCCAGCGGGAATTCCACCAGGCGGTCGGACAGGTACAGCCAGGTCTGGCTGCCGGTCACCAGCAGCGACGCGAAGATGGTGCCCACGAGCAGGTTGAGCTGGGCCACGGACGACGAGAACAGCGTCGGCACCATCAGCCTGGCGACCCGGCGCACGTCCGGATGGTGGAAGCCCGGTTTGAAGCTCGGCCGCATCCCCAGCCGCCCCAGCGCCGGCCAGAGCAGGGCCAGCTGCAGCACGCCCGCCACCAGCACGCCCCAGGCCAGCGCCTTCACCGGTTCGGCGAACCAGCGCGAGGCCCAGACGATGGCGGCGATCATCACCAGGTTGTGCAGCACCGGCGTCACCGCCGGCAGCGCGAAGCGCCCGAAGCTGTTGAGCACCGAGGCCACCAGCGCCATCAGCGAGATGCACACGAGGTACGGGAAGGTGATCCGGAGCATGCCGGCGATCAGCGCCAGCTTGTCCGGATCGTCGATGGCGCCGGGCGCGAACATGCGCGCCAGCAGCGGCGCGGCCAGCATGCCGACGGCCGCGAACACCAGCACCACGGCCAGCAGCGCGCCGGCCATGGCGTCGAGGAATTCCTTCAGCGCCTTCGGGTCGCCGCGCTCGCGCAGCTCGTTGAACACCGGCACGAAGGCCATCTGCACCGAGCCCTCGGCGAAGATCCGGCGCAGGTAGTTCGGGATCCGGTAGGCGATGACGAAGGCGTCCATCGCCACCGAAACGCCGAACACGCGCGACTGCAGCGCATCGCGCAGGAAGCCCGCGATCCGCGACAGCAGGGTCATGGCGCTGAACACCGCGGTGGAGCGCAGCAGGCCGCCGCCCCGGCGCGGCTTCGGTCCCTCGCCCGGCGCCGGTGGCGCACCGCCGCCGTGGGCCGCGGCCTTCGTCGCCGGCATCGAGGCCGCCGGATCCAGCCCCGCGGCCCCGGCCGCGTCGCCCACGCCCTCCCCCTTTGGCCCGTCCTGTATCGTTCCGCTCATGCGATCCATCCCGTGACCGGGCGATTGTTGACGCAAATCCATGATTCGGCCATACTTTCCTGCTCGATCGACCCGAATTCCATCTTTACACCCGTTTCCAGGATCCCGCCGTGGCCAACATCAAGTCCTCCAAGAAGCGCGCCAAGCAGGCCGTCGTGCGCAACCTGCGCAACAACAGCCAGCGCTCGCAGATGCGCACCGCCGTCAAGAAGGTGCTGAAGGCGCTCGACGCCAATGACGCCGCCGGCGCGCAGGAGGCGTTCAACGCCGCGCAGCCGCTGCTCGACCGGTTCAGCGCCCGCGGCCTGATCCACAAGAACAAGGCCGCCCGCCACAAGAGCCGCCTGGCCGCCCGCATCAAGGCGATCGCCAGCGCCGCCTGAGGCAGCGCAACGCGACACCCGAAAGCCCGGCCCAAGCCGGGCTTTTCGTTTGCGTGGGCGTTTGTGGCGGGGTTGCCGCGCCAGGGCAACGGCTTTACCACGGATGACGCGGATCACGCGGATTTACACGGATAGAGCAAAAGCCATCAGGCGGATTCACGCTTGATCCGCGTAAATCCGCGTGATCCGCGTGATCCGCGTTCATCCGTGGCAAAAAAAGCTCTTCAGCCCTCTCCGGAGCCCGCGGTCTCCGCGGCGTCGCGGCCCTGCTCGTCGAGGAAGGCCTGGACCTTCAGCATGACGTCGCGGGTGCCTTCGCGGGCGAGGCCGGAGACGATGAACCAGGGGCCGGTCCAGCCCAGCTCGGCCACGACCCGTTCGGCGTGGGCGCGCGCGTCTTCCGCCGGCAGCAGGTCGGCCTTGTTGAACAGCAGCCAGCGTGGCTTGTCCATCAGGCCGGCGTCGAACTTCGCCAGTTCGTGCTCGATCGCGCGCACCTGGTCGGCGGCATCCGAGCCGTCCAGCGGCTCGACCTCCACCAGATGCAGCAGCAGGTGCGTGCGCTGGATGTGGCGCAGGAACAGCGCACCGAGGCCGGCGCCGTCCGCCGCGCCCTCGATCAGGCCGGGGATGTCGGCGATCACGAAGCTGCGCGCGGGCTCGACGCTGACCACGCCCAGGTTCGGGTAGAGCGTGGTGAAGGGATAGTCCGCCACCTTCGGCGTCGCCGCGGAGACGGCGCGGATCAGGGTGGACTTGCCGGCGTTGGGGAAGCCCAGCAGGCCGACGTCGGCCAGCAGCTTCAGCTCCAGGCGCAGCTCGCGCTGCTCGCCCTCGGCACCGGGCGTGGCCTTGCGCGGCGAGCGGTTCACCGAGCTCTTGAAATGCATGTTGCCCAGGCCGCCGCCGCCGCCGCGCGCCACCAGCAGGCGGTCGCCGTCACCGACCAGGTCGCCGATGAGCTCGTCGGTGTCGACGTTTACCACCTGCGTCCCGACCGGGACCATGATCACGACGTCGTCCCCGCCCTTGCCGTAGCGCTGCTGGCCCATGCCATCCTGGCCGCGCTGGGCGCGGAACAGCTTCTGGTGGCGGAAATCGACCAGCGTGTTGAGGTTGCGGGTGGCCTCGAGCCACACGTCGCCGCCCTTGCCGCCGTCGCCGCCGTCCGGGCCGCCGAGGGGAATGAACTTCTCGCGCCGGAAACCGACGCAGCCGTTGCCGCCGTTGCCGGCGATGACGGTGATTTCGGCTTCGTCTACGAGCTTCATGGGATCGACTGCCAGGTGGTGTGTGGTGGGCCGGGTCCGTCAAGGATGCCCGGAAACGAAAAGCCCCGCCGGAGCGGGGCCCTTCACGGAACGTGGCGCGGGGCTCAGGCCTCGGCGATCACGTTCACGGTGCGGCGCTTCTTCGGGCCCTTGGTCGTGAATTCGACCGTGCCGTCGATCAGCGCGAACAGGGTGTGGTCGCGGCCGAGGCCGACGCCCGAACCCGGGTGGAACTGGGTGCCGCGCTGGCGGACGATGATGTTGCCGGCATCGATCGCCTGGCCACCGTACATCTTCACGCCGAGGTACTTCGGGTTGGAGTCGCGGCCGTTGCGCGAGGAACCTACGCCCTTTTTGTGTGCCATGGCTGCGTCTCCTTACTTCTTGTCGCCACCGGCGATGCCGGTGATCTCGATTTCGGTGTAGTGCTGCCGGTGGCCCATCTGCTTGCGATGGTGCTTGCGGCGGCGGAACTTCACGATGCGCACCTTGTCGGCGCGGCCGTGGGCCTTGACGGTGGCGGTGACGGAGGCGCCCTTCAGCGCGTCGCCCACCTTGATGCCATCGGAATCGCCGAGCATGAGCACGTTGTCGAACGTGATCTCCTTGCCCGCCTCGACGTCGAGCAGTTCCACGCGCAGGGTCTCGCCCTGCATGACGCGGTACTGCTTGCCGCCCGTTACCAGGACTGCGTACATGACCAGTCTTCCTCTGTAGTTATTGTGGTCGCCTGCCGGCCATCGAGGGCGGACAGGAGCGGAATTGTAGACGAATCCGGAATTTCGGGTCAAACCACGCTGAATGGCGGCTATACGGTTGCGCACGCGGCCATGCTTCCGGTAGGTTCGGGGGGTCGGACGGGTACAGGGGCCCATCCGCTGCAGGACCAGTAGTCAGGCACCCCGTGCCGGCGCCGTGGTAATGCGCCGCAAGGGGAGTCATCGCCTTCCGGAGAGTCTCTGTCAGTGCAACGGCCTCGATCCGCCGGGGACCACCACCCCGCACCATCGTCGCGCCCTCCGGGCCGGCGCAGCCGCACGCCCCGCACATCATTTTACGCCGGCGCGTCCCTCGTGACCCGCCGCCACCCGTCGCGCCGCGCGCGACGACTTCCTTCTGCACGCCTCCAGGCCGCAGCCCCTCCGGGCAGCGCCGGCGACGTGCGTACTGGTTCCACTGGAGTAGCAACCGCCACTGCGTGGATGGGGCCGGACGCCAATGCGCGCCCGGATCGACGAAAGGAGAGAGGACCGAAATGACAAGCACGACTCGGAGCAACACCACTACCGCGCTGGCGGTGGCGATCACCGCCGCCCTGTTCGCGGCGCCGTCCTACGCGGCCATGCGTACGCCGGCGGCCGCCAAGCCCGCGCAGGTACAGAAGGCTGTCGCCAAGCAGCCCGTTTTTTCCAAGCCGGCCCAGGCCTACGGCACCAACCTGAAGGCGCCCGCCGACGACAGCTATGACAGCTTCCTGGTGAGCTTCAAGAAGGGCGCCAAGCCCGCCGCGGACATGCAGCGCCAGCTGGATGCCATCGGCAAGGCCCTGGGTGCCCGCATCACCGTCGAGCGCACCACCGGCACCGGCGCCCAGCTGATCCGCCTGGACCGCGAGATCGACGTGGTCGCGCGCCGCAAGCTCGAAGTCGAGCTGATGAAGCACCCCTCGATCCGCGCAGTCGAGCCGAACGGCCGCATGTATCGTGCGATGGAGCCCAATGACCCGCTGTTCGTCCAGCAGTGGCATTACAAGGGCGACGGCATGGGCATCAATGCCACCGAGGCCTGGGACACCGTCGACGGCTCCGGCTACATCGTCGCCGTGCTCGACACCGGCGAGCTGCAGCACGAGGACCTCACCGGGCAGTTCGTCGCCGGCTACGACTTCATCTCCGATCCGGCCAACGCCCGCGACGGTGATGGCCGCGACGCCGATCCGTCCGACACCGGCGACTGGGACGACAAGTACGACAGCAGCTGGCACGGCACCCACGTGGCCGGCACGGTCGCGGCCCTGACCAACAACGGCATCGGCGTGGCGGGCGTGGCGCACGGCGCCAAGGTCCAGCACGTGCGCGTGCTCGGCAACCAGGGCGGTTCGTTCGCCGACATCAACGATGCCATCGTCTGGGCGTCCGGCGGCACCGTCCCCGGCGTGCCCGCAAACCCCACTCCGGCGCACATCATCAACCTCAGCCTCGGCGGCGCCACCGCGTGCCCCGTCGCGATGCAGGAGGCGATCAACATCGCCATCGAGAACGGGACGGCGGTGATCGCGGCGGCGGGCAACTCCAGCGCCAACGTCTCCGGCTTCAGCCCCGCGGGCTGCGAGGGCGTGATCGCGGTGGCGGGCACCGGCCCGAACAACACCAAGTACGCCAGCACCAACTTCGGCACGGGCATCAGCGTCGCGGCGCCGGCAGGCAGCGGCGTGACTCCCGCCGAAAACCAGGTGCTGTCGACGCTGAACACCGGCCTGGAAGGCCCGGAAGACGACAGCTACGCCTGGTACGCCGGCACCTCGATGGCGGCTCCGCACGTCGCCGGCACCGCCGCGCTCATGATGGAAGCCGCCGGCGAGCACCTGCCGCCGGACGAGCTCGAAGTGATGCTGCAGAACACCGGCTACGCCGCCAATGGCCTCGTCACCGGCTGCAACACCGCCTCGCTGTGGTGCGCCAGCATGATCGACGCCGGTCGCGCGGTCGCCGTGGCCGATGGCAGCGAACTGCTGCCGCCGGCGCCTCCCGGCCCGCCGCCGCCGCCGCCGCCGGTCGTGCTCGAGAACGGCGTGGCCTCGGCCCTCGGCCCGATGTCGAGCAACGAGGAACGGTTCTTCACCCTCGAGGTGCCGGCCAACCAGGCCAGCCTGGTGTTCAACTTCGCTCCCGGCACGGGCGACTCGGACCTCTACGTCCGTTATGGGTCCGCTCCGACCTCGAGCACGTACGACTGCCGTCCGTACACCGGCGGTGCCGTGGCCGAGACCTGCTCGTTCACCAACCCGCAGGCCGGCACGTGGCACGTGCGCATCTCCGCGTACAGCACGTCGGACGGCTGGAACCTCACCGGCACCTACGACGATGAAGGCACGACCCCTCCGCCGGGCCCCGACGCGATCGAACTCGATAACGGCGTGGCGGTCACCGGCATCAGCGTCGACACCGACGAGCAGCTGCTGTACTTCATCGACGTCCCGGTCGACGCCACCGACCTGTCGGTGCAGCTGTCGGGCGACGGCGAAGGCGATGCCGACCTGTACGTCCGTCGTGGCGACGCCCCGACCGGCTCGGTCTACGACTGCCGCTCGTGGGAACTCGGCAGCAACGAGCTCTGCGAGTTCCCGACCCCGGCCGCGGGACAGTGGTACGTCCTGATCAACGGCTACGAGGCGGCGTCCGGGCTTTCGCTGGTCGCAAGCTACGTGGGTGACGAGCAGCCGCCCGAGAACGCTCCGCAGAACCTGCTGGCCCGCTATGCGTTCGCCCTCAGGGGCCAGCGCATCCGCGTGCCGCTGACCTGGACGGGCGGCCAGGGCGAGCAGGTGGACGTGCGCTTCAATGGCGAGGTGGCCGCCACGGTCGCCAACACCGGCAAGCTCACCCACACCTTCAACGCGGCCGCCATCGGCCCCGGCAGCGCGACCTACCAGGTCTGCAACGCCGGTACCGATGAGTGCTCCGCCGAGATCACGGTGAACTACACCGCGCGTCGCTGATCCCGGACGCCAGGCGTAAAGCGAGGGGCCCGGTTCGCCGGGCCCCTTTCTTTTGCGTCACCGGTCCGGAGCGCGGCTGGAAATCCGCTCGTTTGCCCCCATGACAGGGGCTCGGTAGGCTGGTCGATCGCCCGCCACCTCCCCCTCCGACCCGGACCCCACCCGAATGGCGCTGGACCTCATCCGCATCCGCGGAGCCCGCACGCACAACCTGAAGGACATCAGCCTCGACCTGCCCCGCGACCGCCTGATCGTGGTCACCGGCCTGTCCGGCTCCGGCAAGTCCTCGCTGGCCTTCGACACCATCTACGCCGAGGGCCAGCGCCGGTACGTCGAGTCGCTGTCGGCCTACGCGCGCCAGTTCCTGAGCGTGATGGACAAGCCCGACATCGACCACATCGAAGGCCTGTCGCCGGCGATCGCGATCGAGCAGAAGTCGACCTCGCACAACCCGCGCTCGACCGTCGGCACGATCACCGAGATCTACGACTACCTGCGCCTGCTGTACGCCCGCGTCGGCCAGCCGCGCTGCCCCGAGCACCACTATCCTCTGGAGGCGCAGACGGTCAGCCAGATGGTCGACCAGGTGATGGCGCTGGCGAAGGATCCCGCCAATGCCGAGCGCCGCTGGATGCTGCTGGCGCCGGTGGTACGCGAGCGCAAGGGCGAACATGCCCAGGTCTTCGAGCAGCTGCGCGCGCAGGGCTACGTGCGCGTGCGCGTGGACGGCGCCGTGCACGAGATCGACGCGGTGCCGCCGCTGGCGCTGCGCCAGAAGCACACCATCGAGGCGGTGATCGACCGCTTCCGGGTGCGCGAGGACATGCAGCAGCGCCTGGCCGAGTCCTTCGAGACCGCGCTCAAGCTCGGCGACGGCATGGCCGAGGTGCGCGCGCTCGACGACGAGGCGGCCGAGCCGCTGCTGTTCTCCTCGCGCTACAGCTGCCCGGTCTGCGACTACGCCCTGCCCGAGCTGGAGCCGCGGCTGTTCTCGTTCAACGCCCCCGCGGGGGCCTGCCCGACCTGCGACGGCCTCGGCGTGAGCCAGTTCTTCGATCCCGGCCGGGTGGTGGTGCATCCCGAGCAGTCGCTGGCCGCGGGCGCCGTGCGCGGCTGGGACCGCCGCAACCACTACTACTTCCAGCTGATCGCCTCGCTGGCGAAGCACTACGGGTTCAGCGTCGACACGCACTGGCAGGACCTGCCGGAGGACGTGCGCCAGGCCGTGCTGTTCGGCAGCGGCGAGGAGCGCATCGCCTTCACCTATGTCACCGAGAGCGGCGTGCGCAGCAAGCGCAGCCACCGCTTCGAGGGCATCGTGCCCAACCTCGAGCGCCGCTACCGCGAGACCGAATCCGCCGCCGTGCGCGAGGAGCTGGCCAAGTACATCAGCGAGCAGCCCTGCCCCGACTGCGGCGGCGCGCGCCTGAACCGTTCCGCGCGCAACGTCTTCGTCGCCGAGCGCGCGATGCCCTCGATCGTGGTGCTGCCGATCGGCGAGGCGCTGGAGTTCTTCAGCAGCCTGGAGCTTCCCGGCTGGCGCGGCGAGGTGGCCGCGCGCATCGTCAAGGAGATCCGCGAGCGCCTGGGTTTCCTGGTCGACGTCGGCCTCGACTACCTGACGCTGGAGCGCAAGGCCGACTCGCTGTCTGGCGGCGAGGCCCAGCGCATCCGCCTGGCCAGCCAGATCGGCGCCGGCCTGGTGGGCGTGATGTACGTGCTCGACGAGCCCTCGATCGGCCTGCACCAGCGCGACAACGAGCGCCTGCTGGCGACGCTGACCCGCCTGCGCGACCTCGGCAACACCGTGATCGTGGTCGAGCACGACGAGGACGCGATCCGCCTGGCCGACCACATCGTCGACATCGGTCCCGGCGCCGGCGTGCACGGCGGCGAGGTGGTGGCGCAGGGCAGCTACGAGGACATCCTCGCCGCGCCGCGCTCGCTGACCGGCCAGTACCTCTCCGGCGCGCGCCGCATCGAGGTGCCGGAGCAGCGCCACGCGCCCAATCCGAAGCTGGCGCTGCGCCTGCTCGGCGCCAGCGGCAACAACCTCAAGGACGTCGACCTCGAGATCCCCAACGGCCTGTTCACCGTGGTCACCGGCGTCTCCGGCTCGGGCAAGTCGACGCTGATCAACGACACCCTGTACGCGCTGGCCGCCAACGAGATCAACGGCGCCTCGCACAAGCCGGCGCCGTTCCGCTCGGTCGAGGGACTGGACCTGTTCGACAAGGTGGTCGACATCGACCAGTCGCCGATCGGACGCACGCCGCGCTCGAACCCGGCGACCTATACCGGCCTGTTCACGCCGCTGCGCGAGCTGTTCGCGCAGGTGCCGGAGTCACGTGCGCGCGGCTACGGCCCGGGCCGCTTCAGCTTCAACGTGCGCGGCGGCCGCTGCGAGGCCTGCCAGGGCGACGGCCTGCTCAAGGTCGAGATGCACTTCCTGCCGGACATCTACGTGCCCTGCGACGTCTGCGGCGGCAAGCGCTACAACCGCGAGACCCTGGAGATCCGCTACAAGGGCCTGAACATCCACGAGGTGCTGGAGCTGACGGTCGAGGACGCGCTGGACCTGTTCCACGCCGTGCCGGCGCTGGCGCGCAAGCTGGAGACCCTGGCCGACGTCGGCCTGGGCTATATCCGCCTCGGCCAGTCGGCGACCACGCTCTCGGGCGGCGAGGCGCAGCGGGTGAAGCTGTCGAAGGAGCTCTCGCGCCGCGACACCGGACGCACGCTCTACATCCTCGACGAGCCGACCACGGGCCTCCACTTCCACGACATCGACCACCTGCTGGGCGTGCTGCACAAGCTGCGCGACGACGGCAACACGGTGGTGGTGATCGAGCACAACCTGGACGTGATCAAGACCGCCGACCACGTCATCGACCTCGGCCCCGACGGCGGCCACCGCGGCGGCGAGATCATCGCCCAGGGCACGCCGGAAGAAGTCGCGGCGATGCCGCAGTCGCACACCGGCCGCTTCCTGGCGAAGCTGCTGGCGGAAAACGCCGGGCACGCGGACAAGCCGCGCATCGACGACACCCCGAAGCCGCGTGCCCGCGGCAAGACCGGCATCCCCACGCGCCGCCGCAAGGCCAGGGACATCTCATGAGCCACTCAAACGCCGGACATGCTCCCGCCGAGCATGGCGCCCTCCTGCACCGCATGCCCATCGAGCTGCGCTGGCGCGACCTCGACGCCTTCAACCACGTCAACAACTCCAACTTCATGACCTACCTGGAGGAGGCGCGGATCCGCTGGTTCGAGTCGCTGGGCGAGGACTGGGTGACCGACGAGACCGCGCCGCTGCTGGCCGCGGTGCAGATGAACTACCGCCAGCCCATCCCCTACCCCGGTTCGATCGTGGTCGAGCTCACCGCCGACCGCGTCGGCACCAGCAGCGTGACCCTGGGCCACCGCATCACCAGCGCCGACGGCCGCGTGCTGCACGCCGACGGCCATGTGGTGATGGTGTGGATCGACCGCCGCAGCGGGCGCCCGACGCCGCTGCCCGAGGCGGTCAGGCGCGTCGCCGGAGGCTGAGGGGCCGACCCGCGCCGGCAGCGCCCCATCGCCCCCGCCTCAGCCGGTGCCGGTGGCGTCCTCGCCGCCGCGCAGACCGTGGCGGTTCATCAGCCGGTACAGGGTGACGCGCGAGATCCCGAGTTCGCGCGCGGCCGCCTGAAGGCGCCCGCCATTGCGCAGCAGCGCACGCTCGATCGCCGCGCGCTCGCCCTCCAGCCTTGCCTCGCCCAGCGTCTGCAGCGCCACGCCGACCTCCTGCAGCCGCAGGTCACGCGCGGTGATCCGGGTGCCCTCGGCCATCACCACCGCCTGCCGCACGCGGTTGAGCAATTCGCGCACGTTGCCGGGCCAGCTGTGGTCGTGCAGCGCGCGCAGCGCGTCGCGGGTGAAGCCACGGACGCGGCTGCCGGCCTCGCCCGAGTGCCTGGCCAGCGCCCAGGCCGCCAGCAGCGCGATGTCGCCACCGCGCTCGCGCAGCGCCGGCATGTGCAGCTCGATCACCCGCAGGCGGTGGTACAGGTCCTCGCGGAAGCGCCCGCGTTCGACGGCCGCCTCCAGGTCGACGTGGGTGGCGCAGATGATCCGCGCGTCGACCGCGATCTCCTCGTGCCCGCCCAGGCGCTGGATCGTGCCCTGCTCGAGGAAGCGCAGCAGCGACGCCTGCGATTCCAGCGGAAGATCGCCGATCTCGTCCAGGAACAGGGTGCCGCCGTCGGCATGCTCGAAGCGGCCGCGCTTGCGCTGGTTGGCCCCGGTGAAGGCGCCGCGCTCGAAGCCGAACAGCTCGGACTGCACCAGGCTTTCCGGAATCGCGCCGCAGTTGATGACCACCAGCGGTGCCCCGTGCCGCTTCGAATGGCGATGGATCGCGGCCGCCGCCAGCTCCTTGCCGGTTCCGGTGCCACCGCCGATGCACACCGGCGCGTCGGTCAGCGCAGCGCGCTGCAGCCGCCGGTAGAGCGCGTGCATCACCGGACTCTCGCCCACCATGCCGTCCATCGACGGCACCGGATGCGGCGTGGCCATGCTGCCGTCCTCCAGCCGCGCCATGCCGTGGGCGTGGCCGAGCACGGTGGCGAGCAGGCCGTCCTCGCAGGGCAGCACCACGTAGTCGTGACAGTGGTCGCGCACCAGCCGCCGCACCGGCTCCAGCTTCACCTGGCCCGGGGCGACACCCGCCACCCAGCCCGGCCCACCGCGGGCGAGCACCTCGCGGATGCGTTCGAGCGCATGCGCCGAAGGCTCGTCGCTGCCACGAAGGTCCAGCAGTCCGGCGCAGTACGCGTCCGCACCGCCGGCCAGCAGCGCCACGATCGCATCGGCCGACGACACCAGTCGCGGCTGCCAGCCGCGCCTGGCCAGCCCCGCGGGCAAGGCTTCGACCACGCCGCCCCCGGGCACCACCCAATGGATGAATCCGCGCACTCCAGTGCGTCCCGGCATGCCTTTGCGCCGCACCCGCCCCCCTCGGATGGCCTCCCGTCTCCTTGCCCACTACCGCCAACGCGCCCGCATCCGCCAAGCGGACAGCTGTGCGCGTGCCGGCCGATTGATGCCGCGCGGGGCGGATTCAGAACCGGATCGGCAGGCGCGCGACCAAGGTGACGTCGGGCGTGTCGCGGGTCATGCCGGCGCCCAGCGCGATGTTCAGGCTGGTGCGTTCGCTGATGCGGTAGGTGCCGCCGAGCATCAGCGTGCCCAGCACCACGCGGACGGAGCCCGGCAGGTCGCTGCCGTTCTGCTGCGAGCGCTGCACGATGTTGTGGTCGTAGCCGATGCTGATCGCGGCGCGCTCGTTGAGCGCGAGCCCGACGCCGACGTTGAAGCCGATGATGTCGCCGGCGTCGACCTCGCCCAGGTACTCGGTCGTGGTCTGCGGGAAGCCTTCCGGCGCGCCGGTGAGCGTGGTGCGCGAGACGTCCTTGCGGGCGAAGTTGTGCAGGTAGCTCAGGCTGCCGAAGAACACCACGGGGTCCGAGGCGTACAGCCAGGTCACGCCCGGCTGCACCGAGGCGAAGCCGCTGCCGGTCGGCAGTTCCAGCGGCAGGCCGGTGCCGGTGGCGTTGGCCACGCAGCGGGTGACGCAGTCGGTGGTGACCTCGAACAGGTCCTCGCCGGTGCGCGACTTGTAGCGCAGCCAGAGCACGTAGAACGGGCGGTCCGCGCCCTTGTTCGGAAGCTGGTAGCGCGCGGTCATCTCGATGTCGCCGAGCCCGTTGCCGTCGGCGCTGAACACGCTGTCCTGGGCCGAACCGGTGAAGATCTCTCGGCTGACGGTGTCGCCGCGGATGTACATGTACGGCACCTTCAGCTCGAGCTCGAAGCGGTTGGCGAGGCCGTAGCGCGCGGCCAGGCCGACCGACAGGCTGGTGGTCTTCACCTGGCGCACGTCGATCAGGCCGATGAGGATGGCCGGGATCACGGTGTAGCCGATCAGCGCGACGCGGTCGTTGGAGTAGTAGCCGGTCTGCAGCGACGGTTCGAGCACCAGGGTTCCGCGCGGGGTCAGCACGCCCGGCTGGTCGAAGATCTGCGCGATTTCCGGCGGACGCGTCGATTCCACCGGCGCCTGGCCCACGGGCACGGGACGGTCGTCCGCGGACTGCGCGGCGACGGCCGCGGCCGCCATCGAAGGCCCCGCGGGCAGCGCCGCGCCGGCCGCGCCGCGCGCGCGCAGCTCGCCCAGCCGCGTGGCGTCGATGTCCGCGGCCTCGTCCCAGCCGAGCCGCTGGCCCTGCACGTAGTCGCGCAGGTCCTGGATCTGGCGCGCCTGCGCGTCGAGCTTCGCCTCGAGGGCCTGGATCCGCGCCTCGTGCGCGGCCACTCCCGGTCCAGCGTCCTGGGTCCATGCCGGCAGCGGGAGCGCGAGCGCCGCGACCAGCAGCGTCCGTCCCGGCCAGGCGCCAGCCGCCGCCGTCACGGCGAACCCGCCGGACCAAGGCCGGCGCGGCCGAGGGCGTCGCTGAAATTCATCGCCTGCAGCAGCCCCAGTGCGCTGCTGCCGGCATCGACCGTGGTCTGGACGTTGATCCTCGCACCATCCAGGCTGTTCTGGATCACCAGCCCGGCGCCACCCGTCGCCGCATGCACATTGCCGGGGCCGACCTGCACCAGCTGCCCCTGCTGCAACAGCGCGAGCTCGCGGGCCTGCGCCTCGCTCATGCGCTCGACGTCGGGGATGTCGACGCGGACCGCGGACACCAGCTCGCCGTTCACCCAGGCCTGGCGTTCGAAGCCGAACGACACCACCAGGCCCGACGGCAACGCGTATCCGCCTCGCATCGCGTCCAGCCGCTCCGGCGCGATCGCCGTCCAGCCCGCGGGCAGCGCCGGTTCGGCCGCGCCCGATGGCGACGACCAGCCCACGGCCGCCATCGCCAGCAGCAGCGTCACCAGCAGCTGCCATCCCATGCGCCTTGCCTCGGGAGTCTTCACGTCAGATGTCCCCGGGTCCGCGCCGGCCCAGGACCACGTCCTGCAGCCCCTGCCGCTGGATGGCATCGGCCAGCGGCGCCAGCGGCGCCAGCCGCCAGTCGCGCGGATCATTGAAGGCCGCGAGCTCGCGGCGGTTGTGGACCACGAACAGCACGCGGTTGTCCCACAGGCGGTCGAACTGGCGCCGGGGCAGCAGGCGCGTGCCGCGCGCCGGATCCCCGACCAGCACACGCCCGGCGCGCATGCCCTTGACCACCACGAAGTGGCGGTAGCCGCGGTCGTTGAGCAACACGATCGCCGGGAGGCCTTCCTCGAGCAGGCGGTCGAGCGGCACCTCGAAGCCGTCCGCGGAATAGCCCTGCGCCTCGAGGTAGGCGCGCATGTCCAGCAGCGAGAAGCCCTCGCGCCGGATCCGCGCCTGGTCGCCGCGCGCGTACATGTGGCGGAACACCTCGGCCTCTCCGACCGGATGCCCGTACTGGAAGGTCAGCAGCGTCGCCACCGCGGCCGAGCCGCAGCTGAAGTCGTGCTGCTGCGGCACGGTGGTGCGGTAGCGCGCGGCCTTCAGGCTGGTCACCGGCACCGCATAGCTGCCGCCGTGCGGTACGCGCACCTCGGCCGTGGAGGCATGCGCCGCGTCCGGCGCGGCCGCCCGCCATGCCAGGCAGGCGGCCAGCAGCGACGTCCATGCCGCGGCGCGGCGCTGGGTCACGGACCGCCCCCGCCGAACCGCACGTTCACCGCGGTGCCGTTCTGGATCAGGACGTTGGCACCGCTGTTCTGGATCACGGTATTGATGCCCGCGGCGTTGCCGAAGGCACCCCCGGTGACGGTATTGGGTCCACCGACCGTGCCGACGGCGCTGTTGCCGTCGACGTTGCCGGTGTTGTCGACGTCCACGATGACCGTGTCCACCGACTCGCCCCCGCGCATGGCTTCGAGCGCCGGCCCGGCGAGTGCCTGGCCGAAGCCCTCGACCGGCGCGGGTTCGCCCGGTGGCGATGCCAGCGCGAGCACGCCGGCGATGACCGGGATCACGATGACAGGCATGGCGCTCCCTCCCTGGCGATGCGCCGCGGGCGGAGCCGCGGCGCGCGCCTGTTCCCGGACCCCTCAGGGACCGACGTTGAGGTTGGCCTGCACGGTCACGCCCTGCTGGATGAGCGAGGTCGCACCGCTGTTCTGCGCCAGCACCATGATGCCGGCGGCCGCGTTGGCCGAGCCGTCCATCGAGTTCGACATGTCGAAGGCGCCGCCGTGGGCCCAGCTGGATCCGCCGGCCCCGCCCGCACCACCCGTCGCCGCACCGCCCGACGCGGCGCCGTCGCCGCCGCGGCCACCATAACCACCGCGACCGGCCGTGGCCGTGGCGTCGCCGCTGCCGCCGGAGTTGTCCGCCGCGGTGTCGCCACCGCTGGTCGTTCCGTCGGCCGACGCCGTGGCGTCGCCCGCAGTGGCCGTGGCGTCGGAATCCGCCCAGCCCAGGTCGCCATCGCCGACGTCGCCATCGGCAGCTGCCCTGGCCGAGGAACCGGCCGACGAGGCCCCCTGCGTCCCGGCCCATCCGGACGCCGCGGCGTCGCCATCGCGCTGGCTGGCCGCGCCGGCGTCGCCACCGTCGCCACCATCGCCGCCCGAACCGCCGGCGCCGAGCGCCAGGCCACCCAGGGCCGCGCCGCCCGCGCCGCCGTCGGCGCTGCCGTTGTTGGTGGCGATGTTGCCCATCACCTGCACGCCGTTGCCGGAGACCGAGGCGCTGAGGCTGGTGGTCGCCACGGCGGTGCTGGTGTTGAACGAGCTGGCGATGCTCGTGCTGGCGGCGCTGCCGTTGTTGGCGGACGCGGCCGAGGCACCGGACGCGTCGGCGAGGCCGGCGTTGTCGCGGGCGTCGCCGCTGCTGTTGTCTTCGGTATTGCTCGCGTTGTTGTCGCCTGCGCCGCGCTCGTTCTGGGTATTGTCCTGGGCCCATGCCTGGGCGGACAGGCCCATGCCAAGTACCACGGCGGCGGCCAACATGCTCTTGCGGATGCGCATCGTCGTTCTCCTGGGGGATAGTCGCGCCGGCCTGCGGGGGGAAGGGGGGCTGCAGGCCGTAGCCAGGACGATTACGCAGGTTTGGTGCCAGCCCGCCGGGACGCGTGCAAGCCATTGATCCACCGATGTTTTCAAGCGGCGGCCCGGGCGGGCATCGGGATGTCGACCGTCCGCGCGGCGATGCGGGCGGGAAAACGTCGCAGTGCTGAAACAGGCCTGCGCGACGAAGCATCCAGCCACGCGCCGGAATGCCCGCCAGCAGGCACGCGAGCCGCGCTCCGGCGCGCGGAACCGCATGCCGGCACAGTCGCCGGCGGATGTTTCATCGATGAAACAGTGCGCCGCCCGTCGCCAGCGCGGTGCCGGGCAGCGGTCAGCGCGCCGCCGGTGCGCGCACCGGGAAATCGGCTGCGATGCCGCGGCCGTCGGCCAGCACCAGTTCGACGCGCACCACGTCGCCCTCCGCCAGCGGCGAGACCGGGCGCATCAGCATGAGATGCAGGCCGCCAGGGCGCAGCACGGCTTCACCGCCCGCGGCCACGGGCAGCGTGGCCACCGCGCGCATGCGGCTGACGCCGTCGACCACACGGGTCTCGTGCAGCTCCACCGCGGCGAACGCATCGCTGCGCGCGCCGGTCACCACGACCTCGCCCGCGCACGGATTCACCACCCGCGCGAAGCCGGCCATCATCGGCATCGGCATCGGCGGCGCGCGCAGCCAGCCTTCGGCGATGTGGGGCACGCAGCCGGCGTCGGCGTCGGCGCCCGCGGGACCGGACGCAGCTGCCTGCGATACGGGGGCCAGGAGCAGCAGCGTCAGGAAGGCGGCGGGCAGGAAGCGGGCGGTCTCGTGCATGCGCCTATGATAGCCACCCACACCACGGCCCCCGGCAAACGCATGACCGCATCCATCGAGACGATCGAACACGGCGCCATCCGCGAGCTGCGACTCGCGCGTCCGCCGGTCAACGCCCTCGACCCTGCGCTGTGCGCGGGCATCGCGGAGGCGGTGGAGGCGGCGGTGGCGTCGGGTGCCAGGGGCATCGTGCTGTCCGGCGGAAAGGTGTTCTCGGCCGGCCTCGACGTGCCGCACCTGCTGACGCTGGAGTCGCGCGAGGCGGTGGGCGCGGCCTGGACCGCATTCCTCGATGCCGCGCGCGCGATCGCGGCCTCGCCGGTGCCCGTGGTCGCGGCGATCACCGGCCACTCGCCGGCCGGCGGCTGCGTGCTCGCGCTGTGCTGCGACTACCGGGTGATGGCCGACGGGCCGTTCCGCATCGGCCTCAACGAAACCCAGGTGGGCCTGGTCGCGCCCGACGGCATCCAGCACCTGATGCGGCGCGCGGTGGGCGGCCATCGCGCCGGGCTGCTGCTGGTGACGGGCGAACTGGTCGACAGCGCGCGCGCGCTCGACATCGGCCTGGTCGACGAACTCGCCGCGCCCGATGACGTCGTCGCGCGCGCGATCGCGTGGCTGGACGCCCTGCTCGCCCTGCCCTCCGCACCGGTGCTGCGCACGCGCGCCATCGCACGCGCCGACCTGCGCGCCGCGCTGGACCCCGCGAACATCGACATCGACACCTTCGTCGACGCCTGGAACGATCCCGATACCCAGGCCGGTCTGCGCGCGCTGGTGGCGCGCCTGGGCAAGTAGGCGCGCTGCCAGCAGCCGGCAGCGGGCTGCGCGGCGGTACTCAGTCCGGCCCGGTGACCACCGGGCGGGCAGGATCCTCGATCCAGCCGCTCCACGAGCCGGTGTACAGGCCGGCCCCCTCCAGCCCGGCGTGGGCCATCGCCAGCAGGTGGTGGCAGGCGGTCACGCCGGAGCCACACATCACCACCGCGCCCGGCGCGCCCGCCTCGCCCAACAGCGGCCCGAACTCTCCGGCCAGCACGTCGGCCGGCTTGAAGCGGCCGTCGGCGAGGTTGCAGGCATACGGCCGCGACACCGCGCCGGGCACGTGGCCGGCGCGGGCGTCGATCGGCTCCACGTCACCGCGGAAGCGTTCCCCGGCGCGGGCGTCGAGCAGCAGGCCGCCTTGCGCGAGGTGCCCACGCACGCGCGCGGCATCGAACAGGCGCGCGCGCTCGCAGTCCGCGGGATACGGTGCGACAGCGGCGGCCTCCGGCACCGGCGCGGCATCGTCCAGCGGCAGCCCGAGCGAACGCCAGCCCTCGAAGCCGCCGTCGAGCACCGCGACATCCGCATGTCCAGCCAGCCGCAGCAGGCACCATGCGCGCGCCGCGAACGCGCCGTCGGCGGCGTCGTAGACGACGACCTGGTGCGCGGGCGTGATGCCGCGGGCCGCGAGCATGCGCCCGAAGCCCGTCGCGTCCGGCCACGGATGGCGGCCGGCGCCCGGCACGTGCGCACCGGACAGGTCGCGATCCAGGTGCACATGACGCGCGCCCGGGATGCGCGCTTCGCGCCAGGCGGCCTCGCCGGCAGACGGATCGGCCAGCGAGAAGCGCGCGTCCAGCACCACCAGCAGCGGATCGCCCAGCGCCGCCGCGAGCGCACTGGGCGCGACTAGGGTGGTCCATCCGGTCGATCGGGTCATGGCAGGCCTCCGGCGGCCAGCAGGCGCTGGCGCAGGTTGTACAGGATCGAGGCGGTCGCGCCCCAGACCCGCTGGTCGGGGGCGGCCTGGTGGCGCTGGTACTCGAAGACGTGGCGCTCGCGGCCGCCGAAGGTGATCGCGATGCGATCCAGGTTCTCGGGCGCCATCAGCCACGACAGCGGCAGGCTGAAGACCTCCGCCACTTCGCCCGGCTGCGGCCGCGGCACGAAGCCCGCCGGCACGCGCGCCACCACCGGCAGCACGCGGAAGCCGGAAATCGTGGCCAGCGGATCGAGATAGCCGAGCACGCGGGCGGCGCGGCGCGGCAGGCCGATCTCCTCCTCGGCCTCGCGCAGCGCGGCGGCCAGCGGGCCGGCATCGCCCGGGTCCACGCGCCCGCCGGGGAAGCTCACCTGGCCACCGTGGTGGCGCAGGCCGTCGTGGCGGCGGGTCAGGATCACGCGGGTGCCGCCGTCGTCCATCAGCGGCACCAGCACCGCCGCGTCGGCCAGCGCCGCGCGCGCGGGCAGCATGTCGCGCAGTTCGTCGAGGTTCCAGGCCGGGCCCGCCGGCACCGCGTCCGGTGGCTCCAGCGCGGCCTGCAGCGCGACGTCGGCCAGGTCCGGCGCCATCAGCGGCCGCGCTGCGCCTCGCGCGCGGGCAGCACGCGTTCCATCAGGTCCTCGCGCTGTGCGTCGTCCATCGCCAGCCAGCCGGCGATCTCGGCGCCGGTGCGCAGGCAGCCGTCGCACAGGCCGTCCGGATCGAGGGTGCAGACGCCGATGCAGGGGCTCTGCACGGCGCGGACTCCGGTGTTCATCCCGCCTCCGGGTCGTTCCGGGTTGCAGACGCGAACGCGCCGGCACGAGGCCGGCGCGTCCGTGGAGCGTTGCGCGGCGTGGACCGCGCAGGAGTGCTGGGGCGCCGGCGGCGCCCCGTGGTCACTTGACGCTGACCAGCTTGACGTCGAACACGACGGCCTGGTTGGCCATGCGGCCGGCGCGGATGTCGGACCCGTAGGCCTTGTCGCCGGGCATCACGACTTCCCAGCGCGAGCCGGCCGGCATCTGCAGCAGCGCCTCGCGCAGGCCCTCGAGCGGGACCTGGCTGACCTTCAGCGACACCGGGCCCGGGGTCTGGCCCTGCGGCACCTGGTTGGTGTCCACCAGCACGGTGCCGTCGGGCAGCGAGCCCTTGTAGGTCAGCTGCACGTCGCTGGCCTGGGTCGGCTTGGCGCCGTTGCCGGTCTCGATCACGCGGTACTGCACGCCGCTGGGCAGCGTCTGCACGCCGGCCTTGGCCTTGTTCTGGGCCAGGAAGCTGTCGCTGGCGGTCTTGTTGGCGGCGGCGAGCTGGCGGAACTCGGCCTCCATCTTGGCCTGCTGGCGCTTCTGCATGTTCTCGACCGCGGTGCGCAGCTGGTCGACCGGGACGGTCGGCTCCTTCTTGCCGTACGCGTCCTGCAGCGCCTTGATGACGGTGTTGACGTCGACGGCCTCACCGCGCTCGGTCAGCTCGGCGAGCTCGGCGCCGGTGTTGTAACCGATCGCGTAGCTGAGCTTCCCCTTCTCGGAAGTGGTGTCCTGGGCGGAGGCCGTGCCGGCGACCAGGGTGGTGGCCGCAAGGGCGGCAGCGAGCAGGCGCAACTTCATTCGTGGGACTCTCCGGGATTGCAGTTGGGTGTGTCCGGGATGCGTGCGGACGGACTGGCCGCCCGGTGTGGACACGTTAGGATACTGGGGCCACGGCTTAACCGCCACTGACACCGCAGCCTCCGACCCCATCCGCACGCGGAAGTTCCCGCATCGGCCCCGAACACGAGCGATTCCATGCCAGACCCCGTCCTCATTGCCGACCACGGCGCCGTCCGCGTCGTCACCGTCCATCGCCCCGACAAGCTGAATGCGCTGAACCGGGCCACCCTCGAAGCCCTGCAGACCGCCTTCGACGCCGCCGCGACCGACGACGACGTGCGCGCGGTGGTGCTGACCGGCTCGGGTGCGAAGGCCTTCGTCGCCGGCGCCGACATCGCCGAGATGTCGGGCCTGAGCGCGGTCCAGGCCCGCGACTTCTCGCTGGTCGGCCAGCGCCTGATGCGGCGCATGGAGCGCATGCCCAAGCCGGTGGTCGCGATGGTCAACGGCTTCGCGCTGGGGGGCGGCCTGGAACTGGCCATGTGCTGCCACCTGCGCATCGCGTCCGACAGCGCGAAGCTCGGCCTGCCCGAGGTGACGCTGGGCCTGCTGCCCGGCTTCGGCGGCAGCCAGCGCCTGCTGCGCCTGGTCGGCCGCGCCGCGGCGCTGGAGATGACGCTGACCGGTGCACCGGTCGACGCCGCGCGTGCGCTGGCACTGGGCCTGGTCAACCGCGTCGTGCCCGCCGCGGAACTCGAGTCGCACACCATGGCATTCGCGGCGACGCTGGCCGGCCAAGCGCCGCTGGCGATGCGCGGCATCCTCGACGCCATCCACGTCGGCGGCGAATGCGCGATCGACGACGGCCTGGAATACGAGAGCGCGCAGTTCGGGCTGGCCTTCGCCACCGAGGACGCGCGCGAGGGCATGACCGCCTTCCTCGAGCGCCGCAAGCCGGCGTTCCGGAACCGTTGAGCCGGCCGATGGCCGATCCACGCCCGGTCGCCGCACCGGATGCGGCGCAGGCGCGGCGGATCCTCGCGCTGCTGCACGGGGACGACGTCGATGCCGCGATCACGGCCGGACTGGCGGGGTTCCGGCCGCTCGACGCGCTCGCGCCTGCGCAGAACGCGGCGCTGGTGGAGGCGCGCGACCGCTTGCTCGCCGCCTGGGCCGCGCGCGAACGCCATCGCGCGCGCGCCACACGGCTCCAGCGGATCGAACGCGAGCGCGCGAGTGCGCGCGCGGCCCGGCAGCCGCCGGCCGCACCTGCAGCCGGCACGGGCTCCGCGACGGCGGATGCAGGCAGTGGCCAGCGCCCCGCCCTGCCCGCGGTGGCCGCCGCTGCGCTTGCACGCGCCAGGGCCCGCGCAGGCGGAAGCAGCGCATGAGTGCCGCGCGCGAGCGGCGCGGCCGGGTGATGCCCAACGCACACGTGGAGGAGATGTTCGCGCGGCTGTCGGAGCTCAACCCGAAGCCGGTGACCGAGCTGGAATACGGCTCGCCCTACGAACTCCTGGTCGCGGTGACGCTGTCGGCGCAGGCCACCGACGTCGGCGTCAACAAGGCGACGCGGCGGCTGTTCCCGGTGGCCAACACGCCGGCGGCCATCGCCGCGCTGGGCGAGGACGGGCTGAAGCCGTACATCAACACCATCGGCCTCTACAACGCCAAGGCCGCTAACGTGGTGGCGATGGCGAAGCTGCTCATCGAACGCCACGGCGGCGAAGTGCCGCGCACGCGCGAGGAGCTCGAGGCCCTGCCCGGCGTGGGCCGCAAGACCGCCAACGTGGTGCTCAACACCGCCTTCGGCCAGCCGACGATGGCGGTGGACACGCACATCTTCCGCGTGTCCAACCGCACCGGCCTGGCCCACGGCAAGGACGTGCGCGCGGTCGAGGACCGGCTGCTCAGGCGGGTGCCCGCCGGCTACCTGCACGACGCGCACCACTGGCTGATCCTGCACGGCCGCTATGTCTGCAAGGCACGCAGGCCGGAGTGCCCGGCCTGCGTGATCCGCGATCTCTGCACGTATCCGGACAAGACGCCCGGCGCGATGCCGGGGTGACCTCGCGCGCGCCGTGGATCAGCGCGCGGCGGTCCAGTTGACGGTCACGCTCGGATCCAGCGGCAGCACGGTCTTGCTCGAGAAGCGCTGCGCGTCGGGGCCGGTCCAGCTGCAGGCCGAGACCGACGACGCCGGGCCGAGGTAGCAGACCGGCCACAGCAGGGTCGACGGCACGGCCCGGCCGGCCACCTGCTCGGGCGAGAAGCGCCAGGCGCGCGCAGCCTCCTCGGCCGATTGCGCCATCGCCCGCGAGACCGAGCCCGTGGCCGCGTGCACGTCGGTGTCCTGCACGCGGCCGTCGGCGCCCACCTGCAGCCGCAGCACCACCATGCCCTCGTGGCCGGCGAGCTGGTCGCGCATCGGGTACGCCGGCGGGGTCATGGCGGCAAGCGCCGGCCCGGTGGTGGCCGAAACCACGCGCCAGCTGCCGTCGGCCGACTCGTCGACCACCACGCGCAGGTAGGTGCGGGTGCCGGCCGCATCGCCCGATGGCGCCGGACTGAACACCCAGCCACGCGCCTCGCGGGCGAGCGCATCGCCCGCGGTCCCGGGCACGGGGCCGTGCGCGGACACGTCCGTGACGCGGCCGTCGGCCCCGAGCTCGATCGCATAGGTGTAGACCTGTTGCGTCGCGTGGACCGCGCCCGCGTCCGAGGCGAGCGCCGCATACGGCAGTGCGAAGCCGAGAAGAAGTGAAGCTGCGATCCGCTGCATGATGGTGCTCCCGCGCCAGGCGCCAAGTCGTTGATGACCTGATCTCACTACGCGCGGACCGCTGGTGGGTTACAGCACCATGACAAACACCGCCACGCATGACGGTCGGTATCTACAGCCAGACGAACGGTCGATCAGTCGTAGCGACCCACGCGCAGCCACTTCGTCGCCACCCATTTTTCCCCGGCCACCACGGGGGCACCGGCGTGCAGGCTGCCGGTCATGGGATGTGGCCGGTCGTAGGCGAAGAACACGGCATTGCCCTTGACCGCGGCGACCTCGAAGCGCGCGTCCGGGAAGGTGGTCGCACCGCCCCGCTCCGGGGTGTTGAGGTACATCACGATCGAGGCCACGCGCTGCCCGCCGCGGGCGAGGGTCTTCGCGGCGCCGGGGCGCGACGGATCGAAGTAGTCGTAATGCGGCCGGTACTCGGCGCCCGGGCCGTAGCGCAGCAGCTGCAGGCCCTCGCCGTTCTCCAGCGGCCACTCGACCAGCGCGGCGAGCCGGCGCTCGATGCGCTCGCACAGCGCGTTCTCGCCGCGGCGGAAGAACATGCCGTCGCTGGTGCGGCTCGCGTGCACCGCGTCGACGCCGGTCTCCATGTCCAACACCGGCGACGGCCGCAGGCGCTCGCGCCCCATCGCCACCAGCGCATCGCATTCGTCGTCGGCCAGCACGCCACCGAACACCACCACGCGCGGATGCAGCATGTTGGCCAGCACGGTGACCCGGCGGTCGCCGGCGTCGATGACCGATGCGCCGTTCATCTCCACCGGACAGGGGACGCGCTCGGGCGCCGGCAGTCCGTGCTCGCGCGCGTGATCCGACAGGTGCCCGCGCATCGCCGACTCCAGGGCCGCGGCGGCGGCGTCGCCATCCCAGCCGCGCTCGACCATGGCCGCGAGCACCGCCTCGGGTGACGCCCCCGAGCGCACGCGCTCAAGCAGCCACTGCATGAGTCCGGCATCGATCCCGGGGCTGTCCATCCATTCGATCCGCAGGGTTCGCAAAGGGACTGCCAGCAGGCCTGTCGCGCATGACGCGCGGATGACAACCGACATCCAGCCGTCGCGAATCCGTCGCATGTGACAGCCGCACGTCGGTGCCATCCGCGTGCAAGAAAGCTGTCACGCAAGGCCACTAGCCTTCATCGCCGATTCATCCGGAACGCAGCGGACGCCGCCCGACACAGGGCGCGCCGGGCCGCGGTTCCATCGCTGCGTCCGCGCACCTTTCCTCCCGGAGACCAACGATGTCCACGCGCCACAGTTCCAAGGCCCTTCTCATGACTTTCGGCGCGGTGCTCGCGCTGAGCGCCTGCGGCGGCAACGGCGCCGACCGCGTCGCCTCGCCGGGCGAAGGCGCGTTCCCGCCGCCGCCCCCGGCCGCGCCGCCGCCGTCGAACCCGCCCCCGGCCGCGCCGCCGCCGAGCGAACCGCCGCCGTCGGGCCCCGCCGCGTCCTGCCCGGAAGGCTTCCGCAACATCGGCACCATCGCAGACTTCCGCGCCTGCGAACTGCCCGAGCGCATCATCGGCGAGCTCACCGTGCCCAAGGCCGCCGGCACCGTCTACGCCATCAATGGCGCGGTGCACGTCGGCGAGGACATGGGTGGCGACGCCGCCGCGCCGCGCGCCGGTGCCCGTGAAGGCATCCTCAACATCGAGGCCGGCGTGACCCTGTACGCCTCGGCCGGTCCCGACGCGCTGGTCGTCAACCGCGGTTCGAAGATCTACGCGCTCGGCACCGCCGAGGAGCCGATCATCATGACCGCGAAGATCGACGTCGAAGGCGGCGCCACCGCCGAGACCGAAGGCCGCTGGGGCGGCCTGGTGCTGGCCGGCCGCGCGCCCGTCAACACCTGCATCGGCGACTTCCAGCCTGGCACCGCGCAGTGCGAGACCCGCATCGAGGGCGGCGACCTGGGCATGTACGGCGGCAACTCGGCCACCGACAACTCCGGCACCGTGCAGTACATGCAGATCCGCTACTCGGGCTTCGCCTTCTCCGGCGGCAACGAGCTCCAGGGCCTGACCATGGGCGGCGTCGGCAGCGGCACCACCATCGAGTACGTGCAGGTCCACAACAGCTCCGACGACGGCATCGAGATCTTCGGCGGCACGGTCAACGGCCGTCGCATCGTGGTCACCGGCGCCAGCGACGACAGCCTCGACATCGACTCCATGTGGAGCGGTGCGGTGCAGTTCGGCATCGTGGTCCAGCGCGACAGCACCGGCGACAACATGAACGAGTGGTCGGGCACCAACAGCAGCAACACGATCCCGCTCACCGCCGGGCAGTACTCGAACCCGCACGTCGCCAACTTCACCTACGTCGGCCGCGCCGGCGGCAGCAGCGGCAACGGCTCGGGCTTCACCGTGAACCTCGGTTCGCGCGCGGAAATCTACAACACCGTGGTGACCCGCAAGCCGGGCGGCACCGGCAAGGGCCTGACCTGCCTCAGCGTCGAGACCCCCGAGCGCGGCAGCACCGCCACCCTCGAGTCGGTGTTCTTCGCCTGCCCGAACAACTTCAACAACGACGCCGCCGAGGCCGCCTTCACCGCGGGCGTCAACACCGTGGCCGGCAACTCGACCCTGACCAGCGTGTTCGTCAACGGCGCCAACGAAACCGCCGTACCGGCGGCCGCCAACCTGCCCGGCAAGCATCCCTTCCTGCAGCAGGTGGACTACATCGGCGGCGTGAAGGATGCGAACGACACCTGGTGGCAGGGCTGGACCTGCGGCCTGACCGCCGACACGCCCTGCTGACCGGGCCTGACGCTCCAGCAAGGGGCGGCCCACCGGGCCGCCCCTCCCTATATGCACGGCCCCGTTCCCGCACAGCCCAAGGTCCCACTATGAAGCGCACCCCGACACGCAGCGGCCTGTCCGTCGCGATCACCACCCTCCTCGCCTGCCAGGGCGCCTGGGCCCAGCAGCACGACGTGCCCGGCGGCCAGGCCACGGTGCCGTCCCAGGCCACGATCGTGCACGCCACGATCGCGCAGTCGGCCGCCAGCGCCGCCCAGCCGGCCGCGGAGGGCGACCAGGCCGTCCAGCTCGACGCCGTCGAGGTGCGTGGCGAGTACATCCCCGAGCCGATGCTGCAGACCGCCGAGGTCGCCTCGTTCGTGACCCGCGAGGACTTCGTGCGCACCGGCGACTCCGATGCCGCCGACGCCCTGCAGCGGGTGTCCGGCGTGAGCATCGTCGGCGACAAGTTCGTGTATGTCCGCGGCCTCGGCGAGCGCTATTCCTCGGCGCTGCTCAACGGCTCGCCCCTGCCCAGCCCCGAGCCGATGCAGCGCGTCGTGCCGCTGGACCTGTTCCCGGCCGAGGCCCTCGAGGGCATGACCGTGCAGAAGACCTACTCGGCGCGCTACCCGGGCGAGTTCGGCGGCGGCGTGGTGGACCTGCAGACGCTCAACATCCCCGCCGAGCCGTTCCTCAAGCTCAGCGTGGGCGGCGGCTTCAACAGCGCCACCACCGGCGAGAAGGGCCTGACCTACTACGGCGGCGACGACGACTTCTGGGGCTATGACGACGGCACCCGCAAGATGCCGCGCGCGCTCCAGGACGCGATGGCCACCGGCAAGCGCATCGACCGCACCAACTTCAGCAACGAGGAGCTCGCGCGCATCGGCCGCAGCTTCGAGAACGCCAACCTCAACCTGCTGCAGGAAAACGACAGCATCGACCCCGACGTCAACTTCGGCGTCAGCGCCGGCTGGTCCGGCGACATGGGCGACGACGCCCGCATCGGCTTCATCGCCGTGGCTGGCTTCGACAATGAGTGGCGGACGATCTTCGGCGACCAGGAACAGGGCGTGTTCCTCGGCGACAACAGCGAAACGCTGTCCTACGCCAAGGACTACGAGTTCCTGACCACGCGCAACAACGCGCGCGTCAACGGCCTGTTCGGCGTCGGCTACGAGTGGGGCACCCACCGCATCGACCTGACCACCCTGTACGTGCACGACACCATCAAGGAAGCGCGCAGCCGCGCCGGCATGGACTACGTCTCCGGCTACGGCTATCGCGAGGACGACACCCGCTGGTTCGAGCGCGAGATGGTCAACCACCAGGTCAGCGGCAAGCACGAGTTCGGCGAGTACGGCGACGTCAAGGTCGAATGGCGCGCCGCCTGGGCGCGCGCGACCCGCGACGTGCCCTACGAGAAGCAGATCGGCTTCCGCGACGAGGGCGACGGCTACTGGGCCTACTCGGTGCGCAACCAGGAGAACTACACCCGCTTCAGCGGCGTCGAGGACGAGGTCGCCAGCGGCGGCGTCGACCTGAGCTGGCGCCTGCCGATCGAACGCGACCTCACCCTGCTCGCCGGCGCGTCCTACATGGACAACGACCGCAACGCCTGGTCGCGCGAGTTCCGCTTCTTCGCCGGCGACGGCCCCGGCAACGGCGCCGAGCTGCCCTTCTACTTCCCGTACCAGCGCCCCGATTACCTGTTCTCCGACTACAACCTGAGCCAGGGCTGGCTTCGCCTGGAGGAGACCACCGGCCTCGGCGGCCAGGCCGCCTACGACGCCACGCTCAAGGTGCTGGGCACCTATGTACAGGTGGAGGGCGAGATCACGCCGAACCTGCGCGGCACCTTCGGCCTGCGCTACGAGGACGCCACCCAGGCGGTGCATCCGTACGACATCTACACCGGTGCCCGCGCGGGCGCGATCGCGCCGCTGGAGAACGACTACATCCTACCCGCGCTGACCCTGACCTGGAACCTGGCCGACAACCGCCAGCTCCGCTTCGGCGCCTCGCAGACCATCGCGCGCCCGCAGTTCCGCGAGCTCTCGCCTCAGCTCTACACCGACCCCGACAAGGACCGCCAGCTCTACGGCAACCCCTACCTGGTCGACAGCGAGCTGACCAACCTCGACGCGCGCTACGAGTGGTTCTTCGGCTCGGGCGAGTACTTCACCGCCGGCCTGTTCTACAAGCAGATCGACAAGCCGATCGAGGCGATCATGTTCACCGGCGGCGGCGACGCCCTGTGGCAGACCTTCGTCAACGCGCCCGAGGCCACGGTGTACGGCGCGGAGCTGGAGTTCAAGAAGTACTTCGACCCGGCGTTCGCGGCCGACTGGTGGGACGGCAACCGCCTCTACCTGGCCACGAACTACACCTGGACGCAGTCCGAGGTGAACGCAGACGAGGGCGACACCGTGGCGCTCGACAGCGGCATCGGCATCACCCAGCCGGCGCGCAGCCTGATCCTGGACGGCAGCTCGCTGCAGGGCCAGTCGGAGCACATCGCCAACCTGCAGTTCGGCGTCGAGAACACCGACAAGGACCTGCAGGCGACGCTGGTCGCCAACTACGTCAGCGAGCGCATCTCGGCCCGCGGCAACAACCTGCGCCAGGACCTGATGGAAGAGCCGGGCCTGACCCTGGACTTCGTGCTGCGCAAGACCATTCGCTTCGGCGAAACCCCGGTGACGCTGGGCCTCGCGGCCCGCAACCTCCTCGATACCGAGGTCGACGAGTACATCGAGGGCGGCGGCGGCCAGAAGATCCACGTGCTGCGCTACGACCCGGGCGTCTCGTACTCGTTCAGCATCTCGACCGAGTTCTGACCGCGCTCGCCCCGGGGTGGGGACAGGGGCGTCCGTTCGCGGGCGCCCCTTTTTTTGGTTCTTCTCCCAATCGGGGGGATGTTCGCGTTGGTGTTTTTTGGGCTGCGGCGGCCCGGTGCGGGCGCAGGGGGGATGCCCAGCCGGAATCTGCGCTGTCCTGCTCCCACTTCCGGCCGCCGGCCATCCATGGCCGGCTCTG